>DDGL01000007.1:447310-517382 GCA_002337605.1 Flavobacteriaceae bacterium UBA1903 | reverse complement strand
CTTCACAGTGCATCATTTAAACTCTGAATAAAATGTTCTTTTGCCGTTTACATAATTATAGTGCCTTCTTTAAAGCTCAATCTAGAAATAGCTTGGCTTTTTTTATGGAACGAACTCAAATACCCACGAATCACGTGGTGGCAGAAGGCCTCCAAGGTTCGTTTTATCAGAATAATCCTTACCTAATTATGCTTAAAAGACTCAGCTGATATAGACTTTTGCCGTTCTGTTTCCGGAGCCGCCTCCTTTAAGAAATCCAGCTAACGTTCGGGTACTGTGTAGAGGATACATCAAAAACCTAGGACGTACGCTTAGGAGGAGAAAGAACCAAAGTAATGTATTTCCTGTCTTTGCAATTACGAAGATGCCTTCACTAATTATTACAGGTTCTTTTTTACAGTAAGTATCCAAGATATATTACCCCTATATTTTTAGCACTTTTAATGTTTAAAGTAATTTATTGATATTTGAATCAGGTTGTTTTTCGTTTGCTATTTTTGTCAGAATATAAACAAACCCGCAACAGGCCTGCCCGTAGCGGAAAGGTACGTTCGGGCGGGGATTGCAGTGACATCCTTTTTGTGCCAGCGATACGCACAAAAAGATATAACAGAAAGCCCGGCCATTGCCGCAATGACTATGAGAACACAAACTGAATCTGAAGAAAAATTAAATACAATCACGCACGGTATAGGATTCCTGTTGAGCTTGATAGGGTTTGCTTTGTTATTTGTTTTTAAAGCGTATGATACCTTTCAAGGCTTGTTAGGAGTTATTTTGTACGGAATATCTCTTTCTGCGTTATATTTAGCATCGACCCTGTACCATGCCGCTAAAAGTGAGAAGCGGAAACTGCTATACCGTAAATTAGACCATATAAGCATCTATTTGTTAATTGCAGGCACCTATTCGCCCGTAGTACTTATTGCTTTGGAAGGGAGTCTTGGATGGACCTTGTTTTGGCTGGTGTGGGGAATTGCGCTTGTTGGAACCATCTTAAAAATATTCTTTACGGGTAGGTTCGAAATACTATCCTTACTGTTGTATGTACTAATGGGGTGGTTAATTGTCTTCGATTTTGAAGCCTTAAAAACTTCTGTAAGTTCCGAAGGTTTATGGTTGCTTATGGGGGGAGGAATGGCTTACACAGGCGGGATTATATTTTACGTCATTGATAAAATCCCCTATAATCACGTAATCTGGCATGTATTTGTACTTCTGGGAAGTATTTTACATTACCTGTTTATTTTCACTGAAATTATTTAAAGAAAATACGCTAAAATCACAGCAATAAACACAGCTGTCATTTTTGAAAGATTAAAACTATGGTTTTTAGAACTTTCAAAAAGAATTGTAGTAGAAACGTGCAAAAAGATACCAATAGCAACAGCATTTATTTGTGTTCCATACGATTGGAAAAAGGGAAACTGATCCATTAAAAAACTACCCAGGGGAGTCATAGCCGCAAATAGGGTTAAAAATAGTAGCGTTGTGCCTGTACTATAGTTTGCTTTTTGAAAAAATAATGCTAAAATAATAGCAATAGGAATTTTGTGTACAATCACACCATAAAACATCGCCGTATGGTTGGTAAGTGGAAACCCTTCTATAAGCGCGTGTGCAGAAAGACTTACAAATAAAGCAAGTGGAAATATTTTTTGCTCGGTATGGATATGTATGTGGCCATGTTCTGCACCTTTTGAGAAAAAGTCCAGGATAATCTGTAGTAAGATCCCAACCATAATAAAAACTCCAATGTGCTCACCGCCAGTTTCAAAAACTTCAGGAAGGAGTTCAAACAGCGTAGTAGAAAGTAAAAATGCACCACTAAACGCCAGTATAATGGGTAATTGCGTTAATTCTTTCTTTTGAAAAATTTTAGCAATCCCATAGCCAACAGCAACTGCTAGAAATAATGCGATGTATTCCATTAGTTAAAGATAAGGATTAATCTCTCTGAAGTTGCTTCATCAAATTCATTCAAATAATAGTCCCCAAAGCAATGTTTTACTTGCATCCCGGCAGCTTTAAAATAGTTCTCAAAATCTGATACTGTAAGTGCTTTCACTTTTTCAGTAAAAGAAAAGGGAGTAGTGTTGTGTTGAAATTTTATCTCTTTAAAAATATAGCCTTTAGAAACATACCTTTTTATATGAAACTGTATGCCTCCCACTTCTTTAACTTCAGACGGTACGAGGTTTTTGATCACATAGGCAGCATTCATAAAATCAATTACCCCATGTCCATTCGCTTTTAATTCTTGTTTAATCGCTTTAATTGTTCGTAGGTTGTCTGTTTCTTGTTCAAAATACCCAAAGCTTGTAAATAAATTGAAAACAGCATGAAACCTCTGTGGGTAGGGAGTACACATATCGTGCACCCTGAATTTTAAATTCTCAGACTCGTATTGTTTTGCAAATTGAATGCTGGATGGCGATAAATCCACGCCCGTAACGTTAAATCCTTTCTGACTTAACGAAATGGCATGACGACCTTTTCCACAAGCTAAATCTAATATGGTATCGTTTTGCTTCAGTTGTAGAAAGCTCGTAAGGCGCTCCATAAAGCTGTCGGCTTCGGCATTGTCCCTGTCCTTGTATAAAATATGGTAATAGGGCGTATCAAACCAGGAGGCATACCAGTCGCTTGTTATTTCTTTTTGCATCTCTTTCCTTTTGCGGTTCAAAAATACTGTATTTTTGTAGGATTGAACAATGAAAACGATGGGAATGAACTTTAAAATGGTAGCCAAAACCTTATATGGCCTGGAAGAATTATTAGCGCAGGAATTACGACAACTGGGAGCTTCAGAAATTGAAATCGGTACCCGAAATGTTTCTTTTGAAGGCGACACCGGTTTTATGTATAAAGTAAACCTCTGTAGCCGTACCGCCATTAAAGTCTTAAAACCTATTACTGCCTTCAATATTTTTACTGAAGAAGACCTTTACAAAAAAATATATGCCATTCCCTGGGAAAAATATATGGATGCCGATGGCAGTCTGGCGGTAGATTCTACGGTGTATTCTGAAAAATTTACACACTCTCAGTATATTTCGTTAAAAACGAAAGATGCCATTGTGGATAGATTTCGAGATAAAGCAGGCGAACGTCCCGATGTAGATCTGGACCATCCTACCTTGCGTATAAATGTGCATATAGACCGAAATATTTGCACCGTTTCGCTCGATAGCTCGGGGGCTTCGTTGCATAAACGTGGTTATAAAGTTGAAAATACACTTGCCCCAATTAATGAAGTACTTGCAGCTGGAATGATCATGCTTACTGGTTGGAGTGGCCAATGCGATTTTATGGATCCCATGTGCGGGAGTGGTACCATTGCAACTGAAGCTGCGATGATTGCCTGTAACATTCCACCTAATTTGAATAGAGATGAATTTGGCTTCGAAACCTGGCCGGATTTTGATGTAGACCTCTATGAAGTGATCGAGAATGCTGCGCTTAAAAAGATAAAAGAGTTTCATTTTAAGATTTATGCCAGTGATAAAGATGCATTTGCGCTTCGAAAAGCAAAGGCAAATATTAACAATGCAAACCTTTCAGAATTTATAGAAGTAAAGGAACAGGATTTCTTTAATTCTCAAAAAGAAACCGAACGTTCTATGTTTATTGTTTTTAATCCGCCATATGACGAGCGTCTGGCCGTTAAAGACATCGATGCTTTTTATGCTGAAATTGGAAACACCTTAAAACGTGGTTACCCTGGCACACAAGCATGGATGATCACCAGTAATATGGAGGCGCTAAAAAGTGTAGGACTACGTCCTTCCAGAAAAATTAAACTTTACAATGGAAAATTGGAAAGCAAATTGGTGCGGTACGACATGTACGAGGGGAGTAAAAAAGCTAGTAAGCAGTAATTGATTGATTAGAGAACTAGTTTCTTACTTCTTATACAGCGGAATTAAATACGATATCGTATATCCATAGCCAACGCCAAACTCGCTAAAATCGTAGGTTCTATTAAAACCAGGAATAATAAGGTTGTCAAAATCTTCCGGTTTTTGTTCTGAAATCTTACGCTTTACCTGAAGGTTTATCGAGAGATATAAATTGTTGAGCACTTCGGTTTTAAACCCTACGATCAGTTCTGCCCAAGAGGCAGTTAAGCCACTTTCTTCAATGGATACTTCTCTGGGAGTAGTTGGAAATGCTGGATTTGTAGTATAAATATCAAAAGTGTTGAGTTCTTGCTTAAAGGAGGAAAACCCGTATCTGAGTCCGCCAAAAATGGCATTATTCATATTAAGCCAGTTGTTGTAAGCATTTAGATCTGCTCCAATTTTAATATAACTTCCCGTTGTGGTTGTTTTTAAGCCGTCCTCGTCCCAAACCCTATCTGAAGTTCCTAGCTCTGCCGCAGCATATATTTTATTGGTAAGCCTGTAATCTCCGTTTACTTCAAAGCTTGTATAGCCATCTTCCACGGCAGTTCGAACCAGTTTTGAAATATCAACACCCAGTCTAATACCGTATTTTTTGGTTTTGGGTAAGGTGTCATTTACTGTTTCTTCAACAGCTTCAGGTTCTTCAATAAATATTGTTTCATCTTGCGCTATCATTGAAATTGACGCAAGCAGTAGGCTAAAACCTAATAGAAAGGTGTGCTTCAATTTCATCGGTAATTGTGGTTTGTAGTATTTGAAAGGAGGTGATCCAATTATTGGTGTCTTCTTCTAGTTCGGTATCAAATTCAGAATAGGTGGTTTTAAATCCGCAGGCCCTATTTACATAGGTTTCTTCACGTTGATAGGTGAAATTTAATCGGTCGCCGTTGGTTGTTTCCTCAGTAGCGTCGTCATTCAAGATAAAAAGAAGCTCTGTAAGATCGGTTTCAGTATCCAGCGGAATTGCAATAGAGTCTGTAGGTTCAGTAATGCTAAAAACCAGTGTAGAATCTACATCATTCTTTCGAACAGATAATCCTGTAACATTTTTTGCCTGGGTGATGTTTGCATTATCTTTAAAGGTAATAATAAGAAGTGGCGTAACTGCTATTGCAGGATCGCAAATATCGTCGCGCGTACATCCTGTGGTAAGGAGCACTGCGACCAAAATTAAAATACAAACTAACTTTACCTGCTTCAATTTTTATCTTTTTTCTAAAAGTACAACATTTTCTACATGATGTGTTTGCGGAAACATATCTACGGGTTGCACCTTGGTTACCTTATAAACTTCATCTAAAAGTGCAAGGTCTCTGGCTTGCGTAGCGCTATTGCAACTTACATAGACTATTTTTTCAGGTGCTAAATTTAGTAATTGTGCTACCACATCTTTGTGCATTCCGTCCCTTGGAGGGTCGGTAATGACTACATCTGCTTTGCCATAGGTGTTTACAAAATTTTTATTAAAGACATTTTTCATGTCCCCCACCAGAAATTCAACGTTATCAATTCCGTTTAATTGCGCGTTTTCTTTTGCAGCAGTAATAGCATCTGGAACTGCTTCTACACCTATTACTTTTTTTGCTTCTTTAGCCACAAATTGAGCAATGGTTCCTGTACCTGTATACAAATCGTATACAAGTTCATTTCCTGTTAAGCCTGCAAAATCTCGGGTTACTTTGTACAGCTCGTAGGCTTGTTCGCTATTTGTCTGGTAAAAAGATTTTGCGTTTATTTTGAATCGCAACCCTTCCATTTCTTCAAAAATATGATCTCTGCCTTTGTAGCAGATCACTTCCTGATCGTAAATGGTGTCGTTTCCTTTATTGTTAATTACGTATTGCAATGAAGTTATTTCAGGAAACTTTTCTGCTATTGCATTCAGTAGCGTTGAACATTTACTACCGAGTTGTGCATTTCTCTCGCTGTGCTCGTCGGATGCAGTGAAAAACTGAACAACTACCATTAATTCGCCCGTGCTCGTGGTGCGGAGCATAAGCGTTCTTAACATTCCTTCTTGTTTTCGGGTGTCGAAAAATGGAATATCCAGGCGTTCCCCTTCAGTTTTAACGAAGTTTCGTATTGCATTACTGGGATCACGTTGCAGATGGCATTTGTCAATATCCAGAATTTTGTCCCACATGCCTGGAATATGAAAACCTAAGGCATTCTTGTTTTCTATCTGGACGTCGCTTCTAATTTGTTCTAATGTAAGCCATTTGTTATTACTGAAAGAGAATTCCATTTTATTACGGTAGAAGTACTGTTCAGCAGAACCTAAAATAGGGGAGACCTCCGGAAGTTCCAGATGTCCTAAACGGGTTAAATTATTTACAACCTCTTTTTGTTTATAGTATAATTGATGTTCATAGCCCATATGTTGCCATTTGCAACCTCCACAGATTCCAAAATGCTGACAAATAGGTTCAACGCGTTTGTCTGAAAGCTTAGAAACTGAAATTGCAGTTCCTTCGTAATATGCTTTCCGCTTTTTTGTAGTTTGTACGTTCACAATATCGCCAGGTACAGCGTTATTAATAAACACTACACGGCCATCTGCAGCTCTGGCTACAGCCTTGCCCTTAGCGCCTGCGTCTATTACTTCAAGATCTTCAAGGATTACTCTATTGGTTTTTCTTCTTCCCATAGCGGCAAAAGTACTATGATTTGTTTACAATTCTACAGCATTTTTAGTAATTTGCGCTCAAGGATGATTTCTCTCCTCCGCTGAATTTTCGTCCCGATATGTATCGGGATTAAGAAAGAATAAAGGTACAGAAGGAATTTTTTATTTTTTTACTTTAAATTTTAATGTTATGTCAGTAACACAGAAATCGTTATCGCAACAGGCGATAGACCTAGAGAACAAGTACGGAGCCCACAATTACCACCCACTACCTGTGGTTTTAAGCAAGGGAGAAGGGGTGTACGTTTGGGATGTAGAAGGAAAAAAGTATTATGATTTTCTTTCAGCGTATAGTGCAGTTAATCAGGGGCATTGTCATCCGGCTATTGTAAACGCAATGTATGAACAGGCCAAAACACTATCCTTAACTTCAAGAGCATTTCATAATGATATGCTGGGGAAGTATGAAAAATATGCCAGTGAGTACTTTGGCTTTGATAAGCTACTACCTATGAACACAGGTGCTGAAGCTGTTGAAACTGCTTTAAAGATCTGCAGACGCTGGGCTTATGAGAAAAAGGGGATTGCTGAGAATGAAGCCGAAATCATTGTTTGTGAAAATAATTTTCATGGAAGAACAACCACTATTATTTCATTTAGTAATGATGAAGTAGCACGAGCAAACTTTGGTCCTTATACCCAAGGGTTCCTTAAAATTGAATATGATAATTTAGAAGCGCTGGAGCATACGCTGAAGAGCAATGAAAATGTTGCAGGATTTCTTGTAGAGCCTATTCAGGGAGAAGCTGGGGTTTATGTTCCTTCTGAGGGATATTTGAAAGAAGCTAAAGCACTGTGTGAAAAACACAACGTATTATTTATTGCAGACGAAGTGCAGACGGGAATAGCAAGGACAGGTCGTTTATTGGCTACCTGCGGAAACTGTACCTGTGAAAATAAAAACTGTAGCGGTGTGCCTGAAGTAAAACCAGATATTTTAATATTAGGGAAAGCCTTAAGTGGTGGAGCTTATCCGGTTTCTGCTGTATTGGCAAATGACCCTGTAATGAATGTAATTACACCAGGATCACATGGTTCTACATTTGGAGGAAACCCCATCGCGGCGGCTGTTGCCATGGCTGCTTTAGATGTTGTAAAGGATGAACAGCTGGCTGAAAACGCTTATACGTTAGGCGAATTATTCAGAGCTAAAATGAACGAATACATTGCAAACAGTACTATTTGTGAATTAGTTAGAGGAAAAGGCTTGCTGAATGCTATACTTATAAACGATAGTGAAGAGAGCGATACGGCGTGGAACATATGTTTAAAACTACGTGACAACGGACTGCTAGCTAAGCCTACACACGGAAATATAATTAGGTTTGCACCACCTTTAGTGATGACAGAAAATGAACTACTGGAATGTGTGTCTATTATTTGTAACACCCTTAAAGAGTTTGAAGTATAGTTCTTTAAGAAAGTATATAAACTAAAAAATGCGGCTCTAAAGCCGCATTTTTTAGTTGTGATAGAATTTAGTAAGGATTAGTATCCAAATTCTCCCATTCTACGTTGGGTTTCTTCCATATATGCGTCCCATCCACCCATGGTAACAATCGAGATAATACTCCAGATAAGATATAATGCATTAATAAGCACCACAACAAGTGCTATTATTTTTGCTGTTTTCATTGCCTCTGGGTTTTCATAATTCTCAGGATTTGCCATGGCTTCCTTATGTTTTGAATTGGCCATTACAAATGCAATTATTGCAGGGATAATACCAATAATTGGGATACAGCAGCAAATAAATCCTACGCCTGACAAAACGTATATTATAGTAGTATTGAGTTTTTGTTTTTCCATGATTAGTTAGATTATATATTTAAATACGTAATTGGTTACAATCAATAATATAGATAAAGTTACTAAAATTATCTTAACCTTTTCGGCATATTTAATTTTGATAAATAAATTGAATAGGATAAAGAGTAGAAACAAAAGAAGCGGATAGATAGCAGGATACATTTTAAACGCTGCTATAAAATCGCCTTTAAATAATAAGGCTGCGGCACGTTGGATGCCACAGCCTAAACATTCTATCCCGAAGAGTTGCTTGTTTAAACAAGGCAACATATACTCTTCAAGACCCTTTGTCATAGGGAATTATTTATTTGTTACAATAGCTTTATAGTCTATTGAAATATTGTCTGAAGTTACCAGTTTTACAAGATATACTCCATCTGCCATGGTAGCGGTAGAGATATTGTAATTTGTACTGTTACCTATGTCTGCTCTCGTAGTAACAAGCTTTCCAGTCATATCAAAAATATGAGCATACTTAATATCGTACCCTTCAGGGTTCATTATTTCTAACTGTGATAGTGTATTGTTTTGGAAGAAATCTACGTTACCAGTTTCTGCCTCTCTTCTTTGAGCAACGTCAGCACTTGAAGGATTACCTTGCGCACCTTTAAATACAATAAAAAACCTATCTGTATGATTACCGGCAGGCAATGTAATTGATGCTGTAGAATTTCCACTTATTTGTGTGTAGGTATCTAACTCTTGATCGTATAAAAGAACTTCATTGTTAAATTTAACTTTTTCTACCACTTGCAGCGTAATCTCAGTTTCTCGGTCTAACAGGACTGCATAAGGCACCATTTTTTCTTCAGAAAACGGTACGGTTTGGATCACAAACTCTTCACGTTTATCACCGTTCCCATTTACATCCAAAGGAAAATAAGCCTCTCCGAAATCGGCATCCATAGGGTGACGTGCGTCCATTCCTCTGTCATAAAAATCGGTGCTTGTTTCAGAAAATGCTAACAGCATATCTCTAAAGTGAGTGTCATTAAAATAAGTGAATAAACGTATTTGTGGTATTCTTTGATCCCGTGGAGCTACATCAGCATCTGTTGGATTGCCAGGCGTTCTAAATTCTGAGTTATTTGCTGCACCTTCTTTAATGAAACGTCTGTACTGATTTTTAATGAATACTTGATCCGTACTCATATCACTAGGATCTGAATCTATGGTTTTCAAATAAAAACCTTGTCCCACTGGAGCAAAACGACGTTCGTAAAGAGCGCCAAAATCTCCTGTAGGGGTCGTTGGGTTTCCAGCACCGTCATAATTATAAAATTGGGCAGCAGTAGACATTCCTGGTACAGTACCATCTGGATTACTACTACCTGGCACCCATGTTCCAAAACCTCCTTCATTATCAACATAAAGGTGAGAGTTTATGGCTCTGTTTTCATCCCAGAATCTAATTTCACTAATTTCAGAGTTTTCAAAGGTATCTGTACCGTCTGGATCTCCTGCTTTGGTATCAAAAAACAGTCTGTTTAAATCTAAAGCAGACGGATATGGGTTTCCTGTTAACACTTGTTCTGTAGTTAGTGGAGCAACAGGAGGAATGGTATTTAGAGTAAAAGTACCATTATTAGGTCTTCCTCTAAAGTCATATACAAAATCGTGAGTACTTGGTGCTCCGTCTCTGTTTACACCTTTCATAATAAAGCCACGTCCAGCTGGAACTGCATTATTATTATAAATACGTTGCCATCTTGCTCCAGTACCAGAAGTTCTGGTGTAGGTCCAACGTGTTGAAATTGCAAGATTATTTGTAGAAGTGTAAAAACTACCTTGCCGATTAGTGATTGCAAGCGATTGCTTACCTTCTGTTAAACTTAGAGGACTACTATAGTCAGTTGCTGCAGGACTATATATTGGAGTGTGTATTGACCTTATGCCAAAATTAATATTTCCAGCAGTAGCGCCAGGAGTTGTAAAAATATCTCCTACAGGCGATCCGTAGAATGTATAATCCCAAGCATCACTGCCAGGATTTTCACGATATATAGAAATATATCCAGAGCCTGCATTGGCTCCATTGCTTTCTCCTTGTATTAATTGAGAGTCATTTCTTAGGTAAATACTTGCTTCTGTACTAGGGTCTACGGTATTTTCAACGAGTTCTACATCATCCTCAACAAAAAGAACTTGATCGTTCACATAAATGTAAGAGTCTGATGGTGTCCCAGAAGTGTTGGGAGCAACATACAATTGAGCTACCGAAATAGCTGAAACCAACAACATAGTTGGTATGAGTAGTAGGTTTTTCATAATTTGGTTTTTAAGGCAGCGCATTAGGGGGCGACGCTACGTTTTCCGCGCTAAATTTAAAAATAATTTTCATATAAGCACAATTTTCCTACAAAAATCGTAAAAATTTAATTTTGAAGGGGTTAGCAATTCGCATTGGAATCCTAACTTTTATGTTCTATTTTTGACGCTATTATGGAAAAAGGAGATACTGTTTCAGCTATTGACGAACCTATTACAGGAATTGTAATTTCAGTAAATGGTGACACTATTGTACTAGAAACTGAAGATGGTTTCCCCATGACTTTTCAGAAAAAAGAGCTAATTGTTGAAGGTACTTTACTTAAAAAGAACTCTGCCACCGCAAATATGGCAGCAATGCTTTCAGAAAACGAAATAAAGCCCAAAAAAAAGAAGAAGGTTGTAAAGTCTAAGGAGCGCACCGTTCCTCCCATGGAGGTAGATCTTCATATCCATAAATTAACGGGAGCTACACGACTTTCAAATTACGAAATGCTTACCATACAATTAGATACTGCAAAAAGACAATTGGATTTTGCTATAAAAAAACGAATTCCTAAAGTAGTATTTATCCACGGGGTTGGGGAAGGAGTACTAAAAACAGAATTAGAATACCTCTTCAGGCGTTATGATGCTGTAAAGTATTATGAAGCAGACCCCAGAAAGTACGGGGCAGGTGCAACAGAGGTTTATATTGTTCAAAATACTACAGCTCTGGAAAATCGGGGGTAATAGGTGTGGTGCCCGTGGCAATAGTTGTTATAGTTCCTAAATCCAGGCTTTCTTGTGTTAACTGCTCTTCTCCATTTGTGAAAACTGCATTATTTACACGTAGTGCAGCGCTGCTTGTAAAGTCATATTCGTGTTCGATATACACTTCAATAATTGTCTCCACAGCAACAGCACGATTTAAATAATCTGCTCCAACGTTAGGGTCTGTAATATTATTCATTGGGTTTATGTCGTCCTCGGTTGCTTCATTTCGTGTAAGTACTGTATCGCCATCGTCGTCTGCGTCCAAGTAGTCCGGGGTGCCATCTCCATCTGTATCCATAGGGTTATCTGGGTCTGGCCCAATTTCCAGCGCTGTGGGTACGTTATCGCCATCATCATCAAAATCGTAATAATCCAACAAGCCATCCAAATCTGTATCCAGATCACTGTCACTATCTTCTTCAATCCCGTCATTGTCATTAAAAACTGCTTCTACCGTAATAGTGGCAGTTCCATCTGTGCCAATATAGTCCTGTAGAACAGCAGGGGAAGTAGGTGGGATGCTATTGCAAAAATAAGTTGCTGTAGGCGCGACATCAAAAGTCCGGTAATTTATAAAGTTGGTAGACTCATTCAATTGAAAGGTTAGCGTACTACTTTCCGTAAAGGCGTCTTCTTCCACATTTAGTTGCAAAGAAAGGCTTTCGTTACTAGCATCGTTTATTTTAAAAAAAACCAAACTATTGGCCCCTTCGCAAAACTGAAGGGGGGCATCTTCGAAGTTGAAACTGGTAATAATTACATCGCCATCATCACATGAAGACAAGAACGTGGCAAGCAATAGAAATGTACATATTTTTCTCATAAACATAGTTGTTCAGTAGGGTAAAGAAACGTAATTCTTTGCAATTTAGCATTACTTAATTTTATATAAAAATGTATTTTTGCGGGTATGAAATGCTTCATTATATATTGTTGGTAATGTTCAATACATAAACGGGTGTTTCATCTTTCTATTTTAGATAACATTAAATTGAGATGAAAAAAGTATATTTCGATAGCGCTGCTACAACCCAACTACGAAGTGAAGTGATTCGCTGTATTTCTGAAGTTTTAAAAACTGAATACGGAAACCCTTCTTCTACCCACGCGTATGGGAGATCGGCAAAATCTTTATTGGAAAATGCCCGTAAAGAAATTGCAAAACATTTAAATGTAACAGCTGCCGAAATTATTTTCACATCCGGAGGGACCGAAGCGGACAACCTCATTATAAATAGCTGCGTAAGAGATTGTGGAGTAACTCGTATTATTTCTAGTAAGATTGAACATCACGCTGTTCTGTATGCTATCAATGAAATGAAGGAAAAGCACAATATTGTAGTGGAGTATGTGAAGCTGGACGACTGCGGTCATGTAAATTATGAGCATTTAGAGCAATTACTTAGTGACACAAGTCACAAGACACTCGTAAGTCTCATGCATATAAATAATGAAGTAGGGAATATCCTCGATATAAAACGAACTGCATTACTTTGTGAAAAATATAACGCACTCTTTCATAGCGACACAGTGCAATCTGTTGGGCATTACGAAGTAGATTTTGCTGAAATTCCAGTTCATTTCGCAGCGGTAGCAGCACATAAATTTCATGGCCCTAAAGGAGCTGGTTTTGCTTTTATAAGGAAAAATACAGGATTAAAACCTTTAATTTTTGGAGGTGCTCAGGAAAGAGGACTTCGTGCAGGTACAGAAGCGGTATATGCAATTGCAGGAATGGCCGAAGCGTTAAAAATATCCTATCAGAATCTCGATAAAGAGCGGGCTTATATTACGGATCTTAAAGATTATTTTAAGGAGAAATTGACTTCTGAAATTCCAGGAGTTCAATTTAATGGCTCTTGCGATGACAACACCAGAAGTACCTACACACTACTTAATGTTTGTTTGCCAATTTCACCAGAGAAAGCTATGATGCTTTTGTTTCAGTTGGATTTGCACGGAATTGCGTGTTCAAGAGGGAGCGCATGCCAGAGTGGGAGTTCCAAAGGGTCTCATGTCCTGACAGAAATCCTTTCAGAAGAAGATATGATGAAACCTTCCATTCGTTTTTCATTCTCAAGTTTCAATACAAAGGATGAAATTGATTATGTAGTTGGGGTGCTTAAAACTTTTATTGAAGGCTAAACTTACTTCTCCATCATTTCTATAAGTAACGTTGAATTGAGTATCTTAGAGATTCAAAACTATCACACTACTTATGGAACAAATCTCAGAAAAAGAATTCAATACATATTATAAAAGATATGTAGATAAAGCACTTGCTAAACCTTTATTACAAGGCCTAGCCGAGGGAATGCTAGAAACAAATGACTTTTTCGAAGCAATTCCTGACGCAAAACTGGAGTACCGCTACGCCGAAGGCAAATGGACTCCCAAGGAAATACTATTGCATTTAATTGATACCGAGCGTGTTTTTGCTTACCGGGCATTACAGTTTGCAAGGGCGGAAAATGTTGTAATAAAAGGGTTTGACCAAGACGAGTTTGTTTTACATTCAAATGCTAACAATCGAACCATGGATACTTTATTAGAAGAATACATGGCCGTTCGCACTGCAACCCTTATTTTGTTTTCTTCATTTTCTGAAAGTATACTCCAACAAATGGGGTTTGCTAGTGATTCGCCACTTTCAGTAAGGGCTTCAGGGTATATAATTTGTGGTCATGAAAAACATCACATAGCAATCTTAAAAGAGCGTTATTTATAAATGAATTTTCTCAAACTTCTTAAAGACACTGCTAAAAGCTGGGATAAAAATGATCCGTGGGCACAAAGCGCCACCATTGCTTATTATGCTTTATTTTCAATACCGTCGCTCTCCATCATTACCGTTTATGTTGCCGGAATTTTTTTGGGAAGGGAAGCTGTTCAAGGAAAAGTTACCCAGGAAATTGGTGGCTTAATTGGAAGGGATAGTGCCAAAGCAATTGAAGAAATGATCTCCAATGCTGCCTTGGAACAAAGTTCTACATTTGCTATCATTATAGGGGTTAGTATCTTAATTTTTGGTGCAACAGGTGTTTTCTTTCAGCTACAAAAGGCATTAAATAAAGTCTGGAGTGTGCATGCCAAAAAAGCATCTTTTAAGACAACATTGAAAAAAAGAGCTACTTCCTTCGGAGTTATTCTCGCTATTGGATTGTTATTGCTAATTTCTTTGCTATTATCTGCTGTAATTTCGGCATTTAGCGATGTTATTGCGAGTTATTATTCTGAAGCTTCCAATACCGTTGTAGAGGTATTAAATTTTTTGATTACCGAATTTTTTATCTGGTCATTGTTTGCCACAATTTACACGGTACTACCCGATGTGCAACTAAAATGGAAAACAACTCTTTTAGGAGCCCTGGTAGCATCTTTATTATTTTTAGTGGGGAAATACGCTTTGAGTTTTTATTTTTCTAAGGCTGACCCAGGTTCAGTTTATGGGGCAGCAGGTAGCGTTGTCATCATATTATTATGGGTGTATTACACGTGCTTGATACTATTTTTTGGAGCTGAATTCATAAAAAACTGGGCGTTACTAAAAGGTATAAAGGTTAAACCTACTTCCAATGCTACCTTTTATTTTGAAAAAGAACTGGAAGAATATGAGACGTACAAAAAGAATGTCGACGATAGAAACACACCCAAAGAATAATTCTCTTTCATCATTCTGAAAGCCTTAACAAACTTTAGTATAAGCTTAGTACCCAATCCTTGGGCTTGGTCAAACAACATCGTATATTGTTGTAAACAAATTAGTAATTAAAACAGATAGAAAGATTATGAGTAAGAGAATAGCAATAGTAGCAACAAACGGATTTGAAGAAAGCGAACTAACATCCCCAAAGAAAGCGATGGAAGCTGAAGGATTCACCGTAGAAATAGTGAGTGAAAATTCCGGAACCATTAAATCGTGGAGTGATGGAAATTGGTCTAACGAATACCTAGTAGATAAGACATTAGACTCTGTGTCAGCTAAAGATTACAATGCTCTGGTATTACCAGGTGGTGTAATTAATCCAGACAAATTAAGAAGAAATGAAGATGCACTTTTATTTGTACGCGATTTCTTTAAACAAGAAAAACCAGTAGCTGCCATTTGCCACGCACCGTGGACATTGATTTCAGCAGATGTAGTAAAAGGAAGGAAAATGACTTCGTATGCATCTATTAAGGACGACCTTATTAACGCAGGCGCCAATTGGGTAGATGAAGAAGTTGTCGTAGACTCTGGATTTGTAACCAGTAGAAACCCTAACGACTTGCCAGCCTTTAATGCAAAGTTAATTGAAGAGATTAAAGAGGGCAAACACGAAGAACAACACGCCTAAGAAAAAGGTAGTTAATTAAAAAAATGAGGCTTAGTTTAAGCCTCATTTTTTTGTTGAATTTTGAAAGTTCTATTCTTCTTCGTCCAAATGCTTTTTTGCATCCAGGTCTACGATAGGCTCCTGGTAATCGTCATTATCGTAATCATCTTCCTCAAATGCGGCCATACTAATTTCAAGTTTGGTGCTCACTTTTACTAGGTAAATGGTGTCATCTGTTCTCACCTCAACGGCCTCTACTGTCTCGTTTTGGGCGTTTTTGAATTTAATTATCTGGTCATCGTCATACCCATATGGGTATTTATCTACCAGCATGGCGAGTATTTCGGGGGTTAGTTTTCTAAAATCTACTATTACGCGCTTCATTATAAATATTTGATGGTTTGTTGTTTTGTTTGGGTAAATGTAAAACACTTACCAGTAACTCAAAATTAAATTTTGAAATTTTTATAAAAATTAAATGCACTACGGATCAATTCATTGTCTACTTGTTGGTCTATAGCGTAACTGCTAAAGTCTTCAAGAAGTACAAAATTTACGTTCCCATCTGTGTTTTTCTTATCAAATTTTAAAAGCTCAATAATCTTTTCGACGTCATTTTCAGTAAAATCATAACAACCATAGATAGAAAGAAATATTGCAGTGGTCTGTTGCAATTTTTTCTTAGGAAATTTTTTCAGTTCAGAAGAAAGATAATTGGCTAAGACCATTCCTATGGCTATAGCTTCCCCGTGTAACAAGGGCTGCTTATCTGAATTTTTGAGACAGTAGGATTCAATGGCATGGCCTAGTGTATGTCCATAGTTTAAAGTTTTTCTGAAGTTTTTTTCAGTAGGGTCTTTGGTAACTACAGTATTTTTAATCTCGATGGATTCCCAGATAAATTGTTCTGCTGCTGCTGGATTGGAAACATCAAAGTTTTTTAACTTATTCCAGTACGTTTCCGAAGCAATTAAGCCGTGTTTTAACATTTCGGCATACCCTGAAGTAATTTCAGCCTTGGGTAGTGTTGCTAAAAATTCGACAAAAACAAAAACGCTTAACGGATTCCGGATCACGCCAACTTGATTTTTTAAATGTCCTAAATCCACACCATTTTTTCCTCCAACAGAAGCATCTACCATTGCCAGTAAAGAAGTAGGAATGTTTATAAACTCAATCCCCCGCTTAAAAGTACTCGCCACAAAACCTCCCAGATCTGTCACCACGCCACCGCCCAGGTTTATAAGGAGACTATTTCTATCGGCTTCAAGGTCACTTAATTGTTGCCAGACATTCGTGCAGGTAGAAATAGTTTTATTTTTTTCGCCAGCTGGGATGGTAATAATTTGATACGATAAATCCTTCGGAAATTGTTTTTCTAGGGTGGGCAAACAATGAGTTTTAGTATTAGTATCTACCAAAACAAATACTTTTGAGGGCTTCTGTTGCGATAAAACCTCACGTAAAATACTCCAAACCAGTGTTCCACAAAAAACTGACCCTCGTTCCTTTTCAATTTTTTTCATACGTTTTGGAGTGTCTTTAGTAAGTTTAATTAGCTATTGTTTTTAGGTAGGTAAATCTACTTATATTTGCGCATATTTTTCTCCAAATATGAGTACAAATCCTATTTTTAATAATACCGAAACTGCTTTTAAACTAAAGACAGATTCAGAATTAGAAAGAGCCTACTTCCTCTTTAAAATGATTGCTAATGAGCCTTTGGTACGTATAGGTACAGCAGTTACGAAGTTTGCGCTTAACTTGCATTTACCAGTAGAAGGGTTAATACGCTCCACTGTTTTTGATCATTTTTGTGGTGGTGTAAACGAAAAAGATTGTCAGCCTACAGTAGATAGTTTGTATGAGGTTGGTGTGAGTTCGGTATTGGATTATTCAGTAGAAGGGAAAGAAGAAGACGAGCAATTTGATGCTACGCTGGCAAAAGTAATTGAGCTTACCAGGTTTGCTCAACATAAAGATGCCATGCCTTTTTCAGTATTTAAACCTACGGGGTTTGGACGCTTTAAAATCTGGGAGAAAGTTTCAGCAAAAGAAACGCTTAACGAGGTAGAAGAAGCACGCTGGCAACGTATTCAAGAACGGTATGATGAGGTGTGTAAGGTTGCTTATGATTGTTCTATTTCATTGCTAATAGACGGAGAAGAGTCCTGGATGCAAGATGCAGCAGATGAGCTTTGTGAAAAAATGATGGAGAAGTATAACAAAGAAGCTCCCATCGTCTTTAATACACTACAGTGTTACCGATGGGACAGGTTACACTATTTAAAAGAAGCTCATAAGCGTGCCAAGGCAGGAGGTTATAAGCTAGGTTTTAAAGTAGTTCGTGGTGCCTATATGGAAAAAGAAAATGACCGTGCCGAAGAAAAAGGGTACCCAACTCCAATTTGTGCCAGCAAACAGGCTACGGACGATCATTTTAATGCTGTAATGCAATACATTTTTGATAACCTACAGGAT
This sequence comes from Flavobacteriaceae bacterium UBA1903, assembly GCA_002337605.1. Taxonomy (GTDB): domain Bacteria; phylum Bacteroidota; class Bacteroidia; order Flavobacteriales; family Flavobacteriaceae; genus Marinirhabdus. The sequence continues at coordinate 499,158 of DDGL01000007.1, read as the reverse complement.
ATTTCTCTTTTTTTAGGGACACATAACGAAAATAGTAATTATCTGGCTATGGAAATTATTGATGCCAAAGGCTTGATGAAAAACGATGAACGCATTTGGTTTGGGCAGTTATACGGTATGAGTGACCATATAAGCTATAACCTTGCAGAAGCTGGCTTTAATGTAGCAAAGTACCTTCCTTTTGGCCCGGTAAAAGATGTGATGCCATACCTGATGAGGCGCGCTGAAGAAAACACATCGGTTGCAGGACAGACCAGTAGAGAATTAACCTTACTTAAAAGAGAGAAGGAGCGTAGGAAGATTTAATCCTGAAAAGGAACATCTTTTTTTGAAGATGTGTACAAAAGTTATTCTTTAGTTTCGTTCTTCAATTGCAAGTACCGTAGCAGCTTTGTTACAATTCTGAATACGTAGTTGTAATTTCTGTTCTTTTATCGTTCCATCTATCAGATATATCTTACAAGAATCTAGTGCTCTATCGGTTTCAGAGAAATCTACATCCCCTGTTTTCAAAATGGTATGTATGGCCGCAGTATCGAGTTGTAATCTTTTCCGAAGTGTCTCACCTTCAGCAGAAAATTCAATTTTTTTAGAGCGGATGTTTTTTAAAGTTCTTGCATCAAAACCATAATCGCAACTGGTTTTTTTTCCACCCAGGAAGAAAAATAAAATGATGAGACCTACAATAAAACCTGCGCCGTAGTAGGCGACACGTTGGATTACCTTCATAAGAATGCTACTTTTTAGTAAATAAGCAAATTAATATCACTCCAGGACATGTCGAACCAATCTGCTACAGACTTGTTGGTTAATATGCCTCGGTAAAAGTACAAACCATTTCGCAGACCGGCATCAAAACGGATGGCATTTTCAAGTCCGCCATTCTCGGCAATATCAAGTAAATAGGGTGTAAAAATGTTGCTTATGGAGATAGAAGCGGTTTTAGGGTACCGTGCAGGTATGTTGGGAACGCCGTAGTGTATCACGCCATTGGTTATTTGTGTAGGTGTATCGTGTGAGGTAACTTCACTAGTTTCAAAGCAGCCCCCCATATCTATACTTACGTCTATAATAACAGCCCCTTTTTTCATGTTCTCGACCATGGTATTGGTGACAATTATGGGAGATCTGTTTTTGCCTCTAACAGCACCAATGGCTACATCGCAACGGCGGAGTGCCTTTAATAGATTTTTTGGTTGAATGGTAGACGTATATAGCGGCCTACCAACATTGGCTTGTAGTTTGCGAAGTTTTGTTAAAGAGCTGTCAAACACCTTTACACTAGCACCTAGTCCAAGTGCTGAACGTACTGCAAATTCCCCTACAGTTCCAGCACCAATTACAACAACCTCTACAGGAGGAACGCCACTAATATTTCCGAAGAGAAGCCCGTTTCCTTTTTTTGCATTTACCATTAGTTCTGAAGCGATAAGGACCGAGGCAGTACCTGCAATTTCGCTAAGCGCTTTAACAGCAGGATAGCTGTGGTCTTCATCTTTGATAAACTCAAACCCCAACGCTGTTATCTTTTTCTTGGCGAGTGTTTTAAAATAGGACTCCTGTCTAATTTTAAGCTGAAGTGCAGATATAAGCACAGTTTTAGGTTTCATTAACTCCAACTCATCTAAGGTAGGTGGCTCAACTTTTAATACGATTGGGCACCCAAATACTTGTTTTTTGTCTGTAGTAAGTTTTGCTCCAGCCTCACTGTAATTTTTATCGCTAAATCCTGCTTCTTCACCTGCACCTTTCTCTACCAACACACGGTGACCGTGCGCTACCATAGCACCCACAGCATCTGGGGTTAAACAGATTCGTTTTTCTTGGAAGTAAGTTTCTTTGGGAAGGCCAATAAATAGTTCACCTTTTTGGGCAGAAATTTCCAGTTTCTCTTCCTGTGGAAGTAATTGCGCCTTAGTAAAAGGGGAGGAGGGTTGTTGCATAGTCTTTAGGTTGGTAGCACCAAGTTACGTATATATTTCTGAATTTTAAATTCTGAATTTAGAATTTATCCTTCAATCATATTCACTGATGCCATAGAGAAGTTGTTTTAGCTTACTTCCGTTTATCTCAACGGGCTTGTAGGCTGTTGTAAACTTTTCAATGGATAAAGCTATGCTGTTTTTTAATGTTTGATATTCAACGGGTATTTTACTGGCACACTGTTGTTCATTTTCGTAGCTATTAAGCATGATGCCAAATTTCTCATAGAATTTTGAGCCTTGATCAATAAACGCATTGTATTGTGTAATAAACTGTAAGAGCCTGTCTATAGGAAACTGAAGGTTAATCTGCATCGTCCTCACTTTAGAAGGTGTATCGCCAGACTCAATTGTGGCGTTTAAGCTGTCCAGATATGCATTTAAATCTTCACCTATAATACTCCAGTCATCATTTTCTCTACATTGTTTGAGTGCTGTTTTGTATTTAATGGGGTGTGTATAATCTTTGAATAGTTGCTCCAGCTCACTCATAATACTTTCGTTACTTTTTCGAAGAAATGCTGTTTCAAAATATATGGTATTAAGATCGTTGTGCATGCGTAGCGTAAAGTCCAGGATACATTCTACATTTTGAAGGTTTGTTTCTTTTTCAACTTTAGAAGCCTGACTTGAAGTAAATAAAGACACAACCGAATGTACTACAGAGGTATAAATATTATTACCCAATAAAGAAGAAAGCGTAAAGCCTGTTTTTTTATCCCGTTTGTTTTCTAATAGTTCTTTTATGTCTCTAAAATCCTCATACTGATTGGGGTTTGACATTTTGTTTATTTCATTTAAAGTGCTTACGGTTGCAAAATGATGGTCTAGGGCTAGAGTTTTTTCGTAGAGTATTTTAATAATTTGCAGCCCTTTCAGGTAGCGTATTTTGGAAATATCTGATTTGTAAAGGGCTTCTGTTTGTAGTACTTTTTCTTTGATTTTATCCTTTTCCAGGAGTAGCGTTACTTTCTCGTCGGTAGTTGTTGCTTTTTTTAGGGCTGTGGTGAGTTCAGATATTTTTTTTTCAAGTTCAATTGTTTCAATTTCAAATCGTAAAGAACGGACAATACCCTCATGGTGCAGTTCTGTTAAAATGGTGTCTATTTTTATTTTCAAGGTATCTCTGGCTTCTAAACTGTGCGTTAGAAGCAGTACAAATAAAAAGGCTGCTATGGTTATGTTCCGCCTCATGTTACTCCAAATTAAAGTTGATAATAAAAGAATCTTCGGTAATTTGTATTGGGTAGGTACCCTTTGCAATAATGAGGGGGGTATTGCTGCTTCCTAAACTACTGCAAACTGCAGCTGGCAACACAAAACTATTTGGTAATATAAGATGGTGTAGCTTGCTCTCATCGAGGTTAGATGCTTGTAAATTGAAAAGATTTTTTACTTCTTGTTCTGAAAGGTTTTCACGCCGAATAGTCATCTTAAGTGTACTACTTTGAATGGTAAGAGATGAGTTTGAAAGCGATCTATTCTGTTGATTATCTATAGTGCAAAATCCAGGTTTTCCATCACAATGGAAACCGCTAAAGTTAGCAGTTACTTTTGTTGTGTTTGGTTGTGCATGGCATAGGAGGCCTGTGCACAATAGGAGTATTGTGAGTAGTGATTTCATTTTTGTGAATTTAAGTAGGGGAGTTAATGTTTTGGGCTACCCAATACTTTTATAGCTGAACAGGGTTTTATTCTTCTAGTAGATAGCCACGTTCTTTTAAACCTTCCAGAAGACCTGGGGTATGAGCATCGCCATAAATGATGGCAATTTTATTGTGTTTTTCAATATCAATTCTCTTAAGAACAATTTTATTTCTAAAATTCTCGAGGACATCATTTCTAGTTTCTCTGGAAACCTTAAATTTAGGACACGTAGTTTCTTCAATATATTTAGTTTCAAAATCGCAAGAAGCCAATTTTATCTCACCATACTCGGCTTCATAGTAATTTATCACTTCATCTAGAGTGGCATCAACATTTTCAGATTGCTCAGCTGGGACACCAAGTTCCAAGTATGAGGGCTGGTCTATTAATTCTTTTTTAAGTTTGATCTTGTATTTTTTTCCTAGTATAGAATCAACAATGTTCTTATATCCAGAGCTAGGTACTGGGCCTCCACTAAACTTCCTGAATTTTCTTAGTATGGTATCATTTGCATTGCCTATTTGAATTTTTTCAACATAGAAAAAGTAGTCTAAAGCTGAAAGAGAGTCTACTTTTTTATGTAAATCATCATAATATTGTGGTGTTCCTAAGTGGTGCGTTGGTAGTAAAATAACTTCCTTTGAAACAGATTTTGAAATATGTATTTCTGCAAAATCATCATAAATACCCATAGCCTCAAAACCTGCATTTAACAGCAAGCTTTTACAACTAATTAGACTTAGAACACATACAGATAAGATTAAATGCTTCATAGGACTTATTTTTAAAAATTAACATTGAATACTTTATAATTAGATTAAACGCAGTTAATTTCATTTAAGTAAAAAATAAAAAATAACCGCGCCTAATTTTTAAGTACAGTATCACTTATAATATTAGTATAATTATAAATTGAACTATTGCTTGAAGCAACTGACCTGCACCTCCACCTCCAAAAATTTGATCTAAATGACACCATAATTGCCACCATTTACAAACTCCTCGAGTATTCGAAAGCAAGGCGTTATTGCTTATTAATTGGCTATTGCCTCCAAACAATGCAACTTCCGCATCCTGAACGCTTTTGTTATTGTTGTTACTATAATTATTAATGTACAGTATGGCTTTTCCAAAAGTCTTGTAATCTGCTTTTTCTAATAGCTGCCTGGAGCTATAGTTAGCAACTAAAAACTGATAGGTCTTTTGCAAAAGGTTTTCACCTTCAGCAGGCACCGGTGGTAAGGTATAGTTTGGCGGATTTACCACCCCAAAAAACACTTTATCCTTAAACTCCTTATAGGTGTCACCATTTGAATAGGCAGGACGAAGGTTGTCTACAAACTCTGCAAAGCCCTGTTTTAAAGCATCTTTAACAGATGCTTCTGTATAATTTTTCTGTGCTACGCCAACAAGCGACGACATGAATACAATGATTAATAATGTTTGTTTTAAACGTTTCATAATAAATAAATTTAAAATTACCTACTCATACGCTTTTCGGTTGCCGCGGCTTGTATTTTCGTGCCTAGCTTGGCACGGAAACAAACCTTTGGTTATCTTTTAAAAATTATCTATCTTAGCTAAAGATATGAACAAAAGTTTATTTCTAGACACACTGTGAGAGCTCCTACCTGGTAGGGGCTTTCTCTTTTTATGGTTTGTTTCTAATCATCTTCTTTATTTTAAGGTTAAACATTGTAATGAAACCGCCTTACTCCGTTGCTCACAACTCCCCAGTTACCTGAGTACGTTTGGGGCGGTTTTTTGAAATTAATAGTTTAAAGGTGAGTGATAATTTTCTGAAAATCAAGAAAGTATTCCCTCGTTTCAAGAATTAACAACCCGTAATTCGTGAATTACGAGTTATAAATATTTTGCTAAAATACTGTATTACAAGTGTTTATGTGTTAGTGAGCTTGGCAGAAACCATAAGATATTTTTTGAGCACTTAATTTCACTATATTTATGTAGGGGAATTCTTAAGTTATGACTTACCAACCAAACGTCACATTATTTATTACAGTTTTACTATGCATTGGAATCTGTCTAGGATGTATTGGCCAGATTCCAGAGCAATCTTATCTGAATACGTTAGGAGATGAACCGTTACTTATCTTATTTGATAAAAATGAAGGAGATTCTATTATCCAAGAAAAAATAGCGAGAACCTATTTAGACCGTGCCCGTAGACAACAAGACACTATTAAAATGGCGAGAGGATATGACCGATTGGCCCGTATTTTTCATCCAGAAAAAAATATAAGATTTGCAGATAGTTTAATTGAAATTTCTAAGAATCAAAACCATAAATTTTACCCAGCTAATGGATATTTTATCAAGGCATATAGTTTTAAAAAACTAGAAAAATTTAATCAATACTTTAAGAATATAAAATTGGGCAATGATTATGCTGTAAAAACTGATAATTTGACCTTGCAATCTTTTGCGGCTACCAATTTAGTATTTTATAAGTCAATATGGGGTGATAAGAAAGAGGCGCTTAAACTTCAAAAGGAGTCAGATCGATTGGTTAATTCAGATAGGTATAGGAGTAAGATTAAAACAGAATCTAGATCTTCAAGAGCTTTTAATGTTGACAGCATAGTATCAATAGATAAAGCAAGTTCGCTACAAAACTTAACACATTGCTTTGTTAATTTAAAAGTATTAGACTCTGCTCGATTTTATAACAAATTATTACTGGATTCTGCAATAGAGAATCCCAGTTATTACACAAAAGAATTTCTTGCTTGGTCTTGGATAACTACTATGGAAATAGATTATTATGATAATCAGTTAGAAAAAGTAATTCAAACTGGAGATCATTTAATTTATAATGATACAATCCATGAAAGAAATTATTACAAGGACGCTATCTTATTTTATGGTTTAGCAAAATATGACAATGGCCAAAGGGCGGAAGCTATAAAGTTGCTTCAAAAAGTTGACTCAATTTTTGTAAGTAAAGGGATGAAAGACTTTTTTCCTTATGAAAGATTGGTATATGAAAAACTTTTAGATTATAATAGAATAAATGAAAATATTGGTAAACAACTAGAGTATCTCAACAAACTAACTATAGTTGATAGCATACAAAAAGAACGATATAGTTTTTTTGATTCTCGGATGATAAAAGATTATGAAACTCCCATATTATTGGCAGAAAGAGAAATGATAATTGATCAATTAACAAAAGAAAACCAAGCTCCCGACCCTAAGCTTTATTTAGCATTAGCTGCTCTAACTACAACTCTTTGCTTATTAATTTATTATATAAGAAAACGTCTAGTGTATAAAAAAAGATTTGAAAAATTACTGGCCCAACGAAATACTAAAAATGTTGTCGCTTTGTACGAAAACAATGGATCAAATGAACTTTCAACAGAAGTTGTAGAAGAAATTCTGGAAAAACTGGATCGCTTTGAACGACATCATAACTATTTAAATTCAGAAATTACTCTACAAAACCTGGCCAAAAAGTTTAAAACCAATTCCAACTACCTGTCCAGGGTAATAAATTTAAAACTAGAGAAAAATTTTTCTCAATACTTGCATGACCTACGGATTACCTATGCGGTAGAGGAACTTTTTACCAATACATCGTATAGGAAGTATACCATTAAGGCAATTGCAGAGGAATGTGGGTATAAAAATGCAGAGTCTTTTTCTAAAGCTTTTTATAAAATGCACGGTATATATCCCTCGTATTATCTAAGAAAATTAGACAAGAATGTGGGCTAGTTTTTTTTACTACCTAAATAAATCTAGTATTTGTTGCCAAAAAGTTCGTTTACGCCCAAGATCTTCTTCAAAAGTTTCCATATCATCGCCTCTTACTTTTGCAAAAAGCTTTGCTCTAATCAGGTACACTAATGGTGTTACAACTAACATGATTGGAAATACCCACCAGATTTCTACTTCGTCAGCATATCTTAGGTCATCATTAAATAAGCTGAAAATTTGAAATATATATATAGCTATTGGAATTAATATTGAATGAAACCACCAGTGTTTACAAGTGAAAAACCAAATTGTTAAAAAAAGAAGAGGTGTGAATTTCCCAAAGAATACCCAGGCTGAAGTTTGAACCGACTGCCAATAATCACTAGAATAAGTGCCAAAAAAAGTTTCCCAAGTTTTTTCAACTGGGAAACTCTTATAAATATATAATAAATATGGTGAAAATATTAGAACTAAAGCAATAATACTACCCGTTAGTAGGTGGTTTGATGTTTGGGTTCGTTTTGTCGATTTGCTGTTCTGTTGTTTCATCTTCGATACTTTCTGGAGTACAAGATACAAAAAGAGTTGCTCCGAAGATTGCTGCTAGAAATAGGTAATTTTTAAGTTTCATAATACTAGTTTTTTGTGAGGTTTATAGTACAAACTTATCACGAAAAAACACAAGTACGTCAACTAATATAGCCGTATCTTAGTGAGTTAGGCTTTAGGCAATATTTGGCCTGCTTAAAAGTATTTGATTTGGGGCAAATTCACTTAAGGATACTACTAGATATATGTTAGCTGCAATCTTTACTTCATAGGCAATTTTCTATATATACGGTTCTACTTCCATTTTGGTTTTTAGTTAGCTTTATTTGTGTTGCTGTATCGGGTAACAACGTTTCAATTTTTTCCGGCCACTCTATAATACACCAGTGACCCGCATCTAAATAATCCTCTATACCAATGTCTAAAGCCTCTTCCTCATTCTCTAACCGGTAACAATCGAAATGATATAACTTGTCATCGGGCAGTGCATATTCATTCACTATAGAAAACGTAGGACTGCTTAAAGCTTCCGTTACCCCTAGTTGTTGCGCTAACACATTGATAAATGTTGTTTTACCAACGCCCATAGCACCATAAAACAATAAGGTTTTACTATTGGCTTTTAACAGCACTTTACCAGCAATCTCCGGCAGTTCTTGTAGTGTAAAGGTCAAGTCCATTTTTTTGATACAAGCGAATATATGCGATTTTAACGATAATAAACAAATAATATCGATGAAATTCATATATTGAAGAATATTCCTACAAATAGATTGCCTAAAAGCTTATTTAGCTTCTAAAACGGCAAAAGGAATGATCATTTCCTCTAGCGATACGCCCCCGTGCTGGTAGGTGTTTCTGTAATACCCCACATAATGGTTGTAGTTATTGGGGTAGGCAAAGAATAAGTCGCCTTTGGCAAATATAAACGAGCTGCTCATATTTATGGTAGGAAGGTGAATTGTCTTAGGGTCTTTGGCTGCTAACACGTCTTTGTCTTCGTACGTAAGGCTTTTACCTGTTTTGTAACGTAAGTTCAAACTCGTGTTCTTATCGCCAATTACCTTACTGGGGTTTTTTACATTAATAGTTCCGTGGTCTGTAGTGATCACCAGCCTGAAACCAAGATTGGAAGCTTGCGTGATAATTTCCATAAGCGGACTGTTCTTAAACCAACTTTGTGTTAGAGAGCGATAGGACTTATCGGTAGAGGCTAGTTCTTTTATTACTTCCATTTCTGTTTTGGAGTGTGAAAGCATGTCTACAAAATTATACACCACCGTTATTAGGTCTTCATCTTTATGGCTCTTAAAATTATCGGAAAGACGCTTCCCTTGCTTTAAACTTGAAATTTTATGGTAGCTCCAGTTTAGATCTTTGCCTAACCTTTTTAATTGTGCTTCTAAAAATTGCTTTTCGTACAGATTTTTTCCGCCTTCGTCTGTATCGTTTAACCAGTACTCTGGATGTAGTTTTTCCATATCGCTAGGCATCAACCCTGAAAAGATGGCATTTCTTGCGTATTGGGTCGCGGTGGGAAGAATGCTGCAGAACATTTCTTCTTTTGTTTTCTTGTAGCTATTTGCTACATAAGGTTCAAATGCTTTCCACTGGTCGTACCGCAGGTTATCAACAACTACAAGTAATGTAGGTCCTTTATCTACTTCAGGCATAATACGCTCTCTAAACAGCGTATGTGACATGATAGGAGCATCGCCGCCATTCTCGAACCACGAGGGGTAGTTTTTGTCTATAAACTTGCAGAATTGCGTATTAGCTTCTGTTTTTTGAGATTCCAGAATTTCAAACATACCTGTATCCTCAATATCTTCCAGTTGCAACTCCCAATACACTAATTTCTGGTATAGTTCTACCCAGCCTTCATACGTGTTTATCATGGACATGTCCATCGCAATCTTCCGGAATTCCTGTTGGTAATTAGATGTTGTCTTTTCTGAAACGAGTCGGGAGTGGTCCAGGTTTTTCTTTAAACTCAATAAAATCTGATGTGGATTCACAGGCTTAATAAGGTAGTCGGCAATTTTACTGCCAATAGCCTCCTCCATAATATACTCTTCTTCACTTTTGGTGATCATGACCACAGGAAGTGAGGCTTGCTTTTCTTTAAGTTCTGCTAGTGTTTCAAGTCCAGTGAGTCCTGGCATATTTTCATCCAGGAAGACGATGTCAAAATTTTCTTTGTCTATTTCCTCCAAAGCTTCCGTACCACTCTGTGCGGTAGTAACTTTGTAATTCTTGCTCTCTAAGAAGATGATGTGAGGTTTTAGTAAATCTATTTCGTCGTCTACCCAAAGTACTTTTATCTCGTTCATATATGTATATTTGTTGTCGTTCTCCTTAGTATTGTTGAAGGAGTGTGAATATTATAAAAACTGAATTTTTCAGAATGTATTTCACTAGTAGTAATAACCTCAAAATTACTGTGCAAGTATCTCATAAAAGCTAATTAAAGGTTAAAATTTGAAGACCAGAAACAAACTCAAAATCATAAATGATCCTATCTACGGATTCATTACTGTACCCAACGAACTTATTTTTGAATTAATTGAGCATCGCTTTTTCCAACGATTACGGCGTATTTCGCAAATGGGAATGAGCTATCTGGTGTATCCAGGAGCGCATCACACGCGTTTTCATCACGCTTTGGGAGCTATGTTCCTAATGCAAAAAGCGGTGCGTGTACTGCGCTCTAAAAACACTGAAATTTCCAAAACGGAAGAAGACGCCCTTTGTATCGCAATATTACTGCACGACATTGGTCACGGCCCTTTTAGCCACGCCATGGAACACAGCATTGTGGAGAATATCTCACACGAACAGATTTCATTATGGATGATGGAGGAGTTAAACCGGGAGTTTGAAGGGAAACTCACCGTAGCGATTAAAATTTTTAAGAACGAATACCATCGCAAATTTTTGCACCAACTCGTGTCGGGACAGTTAGACATGGATAGATTGGATTACCTGCGTCGCGATAGTTTTTACACAGGCGTGAGTGAGGGTGCTATTAATAGTGAGCGTCTTATTACAATGCTTCATGTTAAAGATGATGCCTTAATGGTAGAAGAGAAGGGGATCTATTCGGTAGAAAAATTTATTGTTGCCCGCAGACTCATGTATTGGCAGGTGTACCTGCACAAAACAAGTCTGGTAGCAGAGCAATTGTTAGTGAAAATATTAAAACGTGCAAAACACCTTTCAGATTACGGAGCTGATCTCCCTGCAAGCCAGGCGCTATCGTATTTTCTTAAGAATCATATTTCGGCAGAAGATGTTGATAATGAAATATTAGAAACTTTTGCTACGTTAGACGATTACGATATAGTTTCGGCCATGAAAACCTGGATTCATCAGGATGACTTTGTGTTGAGTGAACTTTCTAAAATGCTATTAAACAGGGATCTTCTGAAGATAAAGATGAAGAAAAAGCCTATTCCGAAAGAAAAATTAGAAGCTAAACGTTCAGCAGTGATGAAAAAACACAATTTATCACATGAAGAAGCAACGTATTTCGTTTTTGAGGGTCTTATAGAAAATCAGGCGTACGATATGAAGAAAGATACCATCAACCTGATTACAAAAACTGGGAAAGTTATAGACGTAGCCAAGGCGAGTGACCAGTTAAACATTGAAGCGCTCTCTAAAAAGGTGGTGAAGTATTACCTATGCTATCCTAAAGCTCATTAAAAATTTCGACATGTAAGCTTGAAAAATTACCCTGAAAGATATTTTCAAGCTATTGCTCTCTAGGGCTGGGGTATAAGTAGGTTGAAATCAAAATCATATATTATTCTATAACATCACCATCCTTTTTTTATATTTGCAAATCTTGAAACCTACAAATGAAATTTAAAGCCAGCCAGATTGCAGGAATTTTAAACGGCGAAGTAGAGGGAAATGAAGACGCCGAAGTTTCTAAATTATCTAAAATTGAAGAAGGGACAGAAGGGAGTTTAACCTTTTTGGCCAATCCCAAATATACTTCATACATCTATACAACCCAGGCATCTGTCACAATTGTTGGTGCCGACTTTGTTGCTGAAAACCCAATTACCACAACCCTGATTAAAGTTGAAGATGCTTACGAGGCATTTTCTACCTTGCTGGAGTATTACAACCAGGTAAAGATGAACAAAACTGGCATTGAGCAACCCGTATTTATAGCTGAAAGTGCCCAGTACTCTGAAGAAATTTATCTGGGAGCCTTTAGCTACCTGGGTGAAAACGTGAAAATTGGGAGCAATGCTAAAATTTACCCTAACGTTTATGTGGGTGATAATGTAACCATGGGGGACAACGTAGTCGTATTTGCAGGCGCTAAGATTTACTCAGAATCTGTTATTGGTAATAATTGTGTAATCCACAGCGGTGCTATTGTAGGAGCAGATGGTTTTGGATTTACACCCAATGAGAAAGGTGAATATAAAAAAGTACCACAAACGGGAAACGTTATCATAGAAGATAATGTAGATGTAGGTGCCGGAACAACCATTGACCGGGCAACCTTAGGTTCAACGATTATAAGAAAAGGCGTAAAACTTGACAACCAAATACAAATTGCCCATAATGTTGAAATTGGAAAAAACACCGTGATAGCTGCCCAAACGGGTATTGCTGGCTCAACTAAAATTGGTGAAAGCTGTCAGATTGGAGGTCAAGTAGGTATTGTAGGTCACTTAAGCATTGGTAATAATGTTAGAATACAAGCGCAAAGCGGTATAGGTCGCAATGTAAAAGATAATGAAACGCTACAGGGTTCTCCAGCCTTAAATTATGGTGACTACAACAAGAGCTACGTGCATTTTAAAAACTTACCAAGTACCATGCAACGCTTTAACGATATTGAAAAACAACTTAAAAATGATTGATTGTAACGCACCAAAGCAAACCACGATCGCAAAAGAAGTGGAACTCACAGGAGTGGGGCTTCACACCGGGAAAGAGGTAACCCTTACTTTTAAACCAGCACCCCCCAACCACGGCTATTCCTTTGTTCGTGTAGACCTGGAGGGAAGTCCTGTTATTGAAGCAGATGCTAATTATGTAGTAAATACCCAACGCGGAACCAATCTGGAAAAGCGAGGTGTGAAGATTCAGACCTCCGAGCATGTGTTGGCTGCTTTAGTTGGGATGCAAGTAGATAACTGTATCTTAGAGCTGAACGCTTCTGAGCCTCCAATCATGGATGGTTCTTCTAAATATTTTGTGGAAGCCATTGAAAAAGCCGGTATAGTAACTCAGGATGAGCCCAGAAATGAATATGTGGTAACCGAAGTGATATCGTATACCGATGAAGAGTCGGGAAGCGAAATTACCATTATCCCTGCAGAAGAGTATCAGGTAACTACGATGGTAGATTTTGGCACCAAAGTACTGGGAACACAAAATGCATCGCTAAAAGACCTGAAAGCGTTTAAAACCGATATAGCAGATGCGCGGACCTTCAGTTTTTTACACGAAATTGAAATGTTACTGGATCACGGTCTTATTCAGGGTGGGGACTTAAACAATGCTATTGTATATGTAGACAAAGAGCTTTCTCCCGAAACCATGGAGAAACTGCGAAGCGCGTTCAAAAAAGATAAAATTTCAGTAAAACCCAACGGCATACTGGATAACCTTACCCTACATTACCCTAATGAAGCCGCAAGACATAAATTGTTGGACGTTATAGGAGACCTGGCATTAGTAGGAACACGCATTCGTGGAAAAGTGATTGCCAATAAGCCAGGACATTATGTGAATACACAGTTTGCTAAAAAACTTTCACAACGTATAAAACTTGAAAAAAGGAATAATATTCCAAAGTTTAATCCACACGCTACACCAGTAAAAGACGTTAATGCGATTATGGCCATGTTGCCACACCGTCCGCCGTTTTTATTAGTGGACAAAATTTTGGAACTAACCGATAGTAGCGTTATTGGGTTAAAAAATGTGACCATGAACGAACCGTTCTTTGTGGGGCATTTCCCGGGAGCTCCTGTAATGCCAGGAGTACTTATAGTAGAAGCAATGGCACAAACAGGAGGGATTCTGGCCTTGAGCACTGTTCCAGATCCTGAAAATTACTTGACGTTTTTTATGAAAATAAACAATGTGAAATTTAAGCAACAAGTAAACCCTGGTGATACGCTGTTTTTTAAATTAGAATTAATCACTCCCATTAGAAGAGGAATTGTGCATATGCAAGGAAACGCATATGCCAATGATAAATTAGTAACCGAAGCCGAATTAATGGCTCAGATCGTAAAAACCAAGAACACATGAACCAACCGTTAGCGTATGTACACCCAGGGGCAAAAATTGCCAAAAACGTGGTGATAGAACCGTTTACAACCATTCATAATAATGTAGTGATTGGCGAGGGAACATGGATTGGTTCTAATGTGACCATTATGGAAGGTGCCCGTATTGGGAAAAATTGCAATATTTTTCCAGGCGCGGTAATTTCTGCTATTCCGCAGGATTTAAAATTTCAAGACGAAGAAACTACTGCCGAAATAGGCGATAACACGACCATACGAGAATATGTTACTGTAAACCGTGGTACGGTAGACAGAGGAAAAACTGTAATTGGAAACAATTGTTTAATTATGGCGTATTGCCATATCGCCCATGATTGTCTTGTGGGTAACAACTGTATTTTTTCTAACAACAGTACCCTTGCAGGCCATATTACCGTAGGTGATTATGTAATATTAGCAGGAATGACAGCCGTTCACCAGTTTTGTATGATCGGGAATCACGCTTTTGTTACCGGAGGTTCTTTAGTACGTAAAGACGTGCCGCCCTTTGTGAAAGCGGCCCGTGAACCTTTGTCGTACGTTGGAATTAATTCTATTGGATTACGACGACGTGGGTTTGAATCCAGCAAAATACAAGAGATTCAGAATATCTATAGAATTTTATATCAAAAAACATATAATACCACCCAGGCTTCAGAAATTATTGAGGCTGAAATGGAAGCAACTCCAGAACGTGACGAGATCCTTCAGTTTATTAAAAACGCGAAACGAGGGATCATGAAAGGATATTTCCAGAACTAACAAAGAAAATAAAATCGAAGCCAAAACCTAAGACGAATGTCTGGTTGAGCGCAGTCGAAACCTAATTTATTAAAAAGTATACTAATTAAATGCTGCCCGCCAGCGACTATTGAGCCCTTCGACAGGCTCAGGATAAACTAAAAATTTAAATATGGCATCAACATCAGACATCAGAAAAGGATTGTGTATTCATTACAATCACGATATTTATAAGATCATTGAGTTTTTACACGTAAAACCTGGTAAAGGACCGGCGTTTGTAAGAACAAAACTTAAAAGTGTCACTACGGGGAAAGTAATAGACAATACTTTTTCAGCAGGACATAAAATAGACGATGTACGTGTTGAGACGCATAAATTTCAGTTTTTATATGCTGAAGGTGAATTTTACCACTTTATGAATACGGAGGATTATACACAAATAAGACTTACCAAAGACGCTTTGGACACTCCAGAGTTAATGAAAGAAGGTGAAGTTGTAACGGTATTGATAAATACAGAAGACAATGCGCCACTTTCCGTAGATCTACCAGCACACGTTATTTTAGAAGTAACCTCTACAGAACCAGGAGTAAAAGGAAACACCGCAACTAATGCTACCAAGCCAGCTATTATGGAGACAGGCGCTGAGGTTAATGTCCCACTATTTATCAATGAAGGTGACAAGATTCGAGTAGATACTGAGAAAGGGCAGTACCAGGAGCGGATTAAGGAGTAGTTTTATGTCGTATTAACGCCTACAACCCAACCCAGCAAGATATTATAGAAGGTAATTGTAGCCAGTAAAATAGAGTATATGCCTTATGATTTCAATAAAACAAACATTAAATATTATTTTACGAATAACTCCAGTTTTTTGTTGCTTATATCTGCTATCTTCCTGTAGTTCTGATGATAGTGCGTCTGAAGAATCTGAAACGAATACAGCTGCTAGCATATTGGAAGTCACCAATATTTCTGAAAATTCGGCTACTGTTTCAGGGACTGCGCAAGTCGTGCAAGGAAGTTCTATTTTGGCAAAAGGCTTTTGCTGGGGTACAAATACCAATCCAACCGTAGAAACAGATTCTAGTATAGATGAAGGGACTAATCCTGGTGATTATACCTCAACGATTTCAGGTTTATTTGATAATACAGAATATCACGTAAGAGCCTACGTGACTACAGAGGTGGAAACATTTTATAGCAATGGACAAACTTTTACAACTACAGCTTTATGTAATGGTGGTGCTGTTTATAATGGAGATCCGGTAAACTTAAATACTCAAGCTGAAGTTGATGCTTTTGGTGCAATGGGGTATTGTGAAGTTAATACGAGTTTAGGGATAGGAGACAGATTTATTCATGACGATAAGATCACGGACATTTCACCCTTGCTCACTATAGAGAAAGTTAAAGGGATATTTATAGAAAATACACTTTTACAAGATCTTGATCCCCTACAAAATTTAAGATCTTCACAATATATTTCAGTTCGTGAAAATGAGAATTTAGTAAACGTAGATGCTCTTATAAATATACACACTCCTGTAAGGGCAATAAGAATTACTAACAACCCAAAGCTCCTTAATATAGATGGCTTAGCCAATGTAAAGGCAGATACACAAATAGCACCAACAGGTACTATAGATTTTATAAGGGTTTATGGTAATCCTTTGCTTCAAAATATAGATGGTCTTTCTGGTATTACAGCGTGGATAAAAGGTGATATTGATATTAGAAATAATATGTCGTTACAAAACATCAATGGATTTGAAAATTTAACCCATTTGGATAGGGTTTTTGTAAAGATTGAACGAAACGGATTATTACAGCATCTTGATGGTTTTCAAAATTTGGTAATTGCTACAGAATGTGAATTCGAGATCAAAGAAAACCAAAACGTACAGCATATAGATGGTTTATCAAACATAACAGGTGTAATTCTAAATTTTTCTTTTAAAGGCCACCCGCTTGTTACCAATATAAACGCACTAGGAGGGTTATCTAGAATAGACAGTATAAATCTTGATAACAATCCTTCCTTAACGAATTTAAATGGGCTTTCTTCTGTAGAGATTTGGAGTTCCGTAATAGTGAGTAACAATGAGTCATTAACCGGTTTAGAAGGGATAAACAATCTAGGAGGAGACCTTTATAGTTTTGAAATATATGGCAATAACCTACTTTCAGATTTTTGTAGCCTTACACAACCTTTTAGCACTGCAATGATTAATATTTACAATGTGCACAACAACGCCTACAACCCAACCCAACAAGATATTATAGACGGCAATTGTAGCTTGTAACCTTAGCTGTTGTTAATCAAAACATAATAAGTTCCCTTCAGACCTAAAATTGTGAAGGGTTTTTTTATATTTGATATTCAAATTTTTTAGATGAAATTCAACACCCCACAAACGCTTCAGGATATCGCAACCATTTTAGATTGTGATTTTGTGGGCAATGCCGATTTTCCTGTGTTGGGAATGAACGAAATTCACGTAGTACAACCGGGAGATATTGTTTTTGTAGACCATCCTAAGTATTACGATAAAGCGTTACAATCTCCCGCAACCATTATTCTTATTAATAAAGAAGTAGCTTGTCCAGCCGGGAAAGCACTTTTAATTAGTGACGATCCGTTTCGGGATTTCAACACACTAACCAATCATTTTAATCCTTTTGTTGCAGCTACTGCAGTGATAGCAGCTTCGGCTAAAATTGGGAAACATACCGTAATTCAGCCCAACGTTTTTATTGGAAACAATGTAATTATTGGTGATGATTGTCTAATTCACCCCAATGTTACTATTTACGATAACACCATCATTGGAAATAACGTAACCATTCACGCAGGAACCGTTTTGGGTAGTGATGCATTTTACTATAAAAACAGACCAGAAAAGTTCGATAAACTGGTGAGTGGAGGAAACGTAATCATAAAAGATAATGTAGATTTAGGTTCGCTTTGTACAATTGATAAAGGCGTAACGGCTTCAACAACCATTGGGGAAGGAACCAAAATAGACAACCAGGTACATATTGGTCACGACACGGTAATTGGGAGTCGTTGTTTAATTGCTTCACAAGTTGGGATTGCTGGCTGTGTATTACTTGAAGACTTTGTAACCATTTGGGGACAAGTTGGGATTACCAGTGGTGTGACAATTGGTGAAAAAGCTGTAATTTCGGCCCAGAGTGGAGTGAGTAAATCGCTTCCCGGGCATAAATCTTATTTTGGAACCCCTGCGGACGATTTCAGAAAAAAATACAAAGAGTTGGCTTCTATCAGGCTAATTCCAGACATAATTGAAAAACTAGACAATTTATAATGAGTACAAGTGCAAAAGACATCGTAAAAAATTTTTACCGGACAGATATTTTAAAAGATGAATCTGTAGTAGAAACCTTCTTTCATAAAGAAATTGAACTTATTTGGAATAGTACTGACGGACTAAGTATTTTACATTATACTGATTTGGCTAACTTTTTTACTGAAGCACGCCGTAGTTATAACGATTTGCGTATTGAAGTGAGCCATGTGCTTGAAGACGGTGGTCACGTAACTATACGGTATAAATATTATATCCGAACCATGGAAAACCCGGATGAAGAATTGGGTATCGCTCATTTTATCTGTATCTGGGAAGTAAAAGACGGAAAATTGTATCGTGGCTATCAGGTAAGTCAGCCTGCAACCGATAAAGATGACACCACCGAATCTTACGGAAGAGTTAAGGTATAATTTCTTTTTAATACAGTACCAATTAGGTATCTTTGCACACCAAAAATTTCAATAAAACAATAACAGAGATAATAGAAACCTATGAGTGTTTTAGTAAATAAAGATTCAAAAATAATTGTTCAAGGCTTTACAGGAAGCGAAGGAACGTTTCACGCGGGACAAATGATAGAATACGGGACCAATGTGGTAGGTGGCGTAACTCCAGGAAAAGGAGGGCAATCACACCTGGACAAACCGGTTTTTAACACCGTAGCCGAAGCTGTAAAAGAAGTGGAAGCAGATACCTCAATTATCTTTGTGCCACCAGCATTTGCCGCAGATGCCATTATGGAAGCAGCAGACGCAGGTATTAAAGTTATTATTACTATTACGGAAGGAATTCCTGTAGGAGATATGATTAAAGTAGCTCACTATATTAAAGACAGAGACTGCCGTTTAATTGGCCCTAACTGCCCGGGAGTGATTACTCCAGGTGAAGCTAAGGTTGGAATTATGCCAGGTTTTGTATTTAAAAAAGGAAAAGTAGGCGTTGTTTCAAAATCCGGAACACTTACCTATGAAGCAGCCGACCAGGTGGTAAAACAAGGATTAGGAATAACAACAGCTATTGGAATTGGCGGGGATCCAATTATTGGAACTACTACTAAAGAAGCCGTAGAGCTTTTAATTAACGACCCAGAGACTGAAGCCGTTGTAATGATTGGTGAAATTGGTGGGCAATTAGAAGCTGAAGCTGCACAATGGTACAAAGCCAGTGGAAGTAAAAAACCAGTTATTGGATTTATTGCAGGTGAAACGGCTCCGGCTGGAAGAACCATGGGACACGCAGGTGCGATTGTAGGTGGAAGTGATGACACCGCACAAGCCAAAAAGAAAATATTAAACGAATGCGGAATTCACGTAGTAGATTCTCCAGCAGAAATAGGCAAAAAAGTAGCCGAAGTTTTAGGATAATCTTCTAAACAAATAATACTCCAAAGCCCTGCATAATCGTAGGGCTTTTTTTATATTTGGGATAGTTGAATTTACTAATTAAAATATTCGCTTAGTGAGCCCTTCGACAGGCTCAGGATAAACTTAATCGACCTATGAAATTACTCGAAGGAAAAACAGCCATTATTACCGGAGGAAGCCGCGGAATTGGAAAAGGAATCGTAGAAATATTTGCCCAGCATGGTGCTAACA
Source organism: Flavobacteriaceae bacterium UBA1903 (assembly GCA_002337605.1). Classification (GTDB taxonomy): domain Bacteria; phylum Bacteroidota; class Bacteroidia; order Flavobacteriales; family Flavobacteriaceae; genus Marinirhabdus. Next base: position 479,275 of record DDGL01000007.1, on the reverse strand, counting down.
TAGCATTTACCTATAACTCCAGCGCAGAAGCTGCCGATGCCCTGGCCGAAGAAGTAAGTAAAAACGGAGTTAAAGCAAAAGCTTACCAGAGCAACGCCGCTAGTTTTGACGAGTCTCAGGAATTAGCCGCAAAAGTGCTGGAAGAGTTTGGTAGTATCGATATTTTGGTAAACAACGCTGGAATCACTAAAGACAATCTTTTAATGCGTATTTCAGAAGAAGATTTTGACAAAGTGATCGAAGTAAACTTAAAGTCTGTTTTTAATATGACCAAAGCTGTACAGCGTGCCATGCTTAAACAACGCAAAGGATCTATTATTAATATGAGTTCTGTGGTAGGTGTGAAAGGAAATGCTGGACAAACAAATTATGCGGCGTCTAAGGCAGGAATTTTAGGGTTTACCAAGTCTGTTGCACTGGAATTGGGATCTCGTGACATTCGATGTAATGCAATTGCACCAGGTTTTATTGAAACCGAAATGACCGGAAAACTAGACGAAGCCACAGTACAGTCATGGAGAGATGCGATACCTCTAAAACGTGGAGGAACTCCAGAAGACATTGCTAATATGTGTGTTTTCTTAGGAAGCGATATGTCTGGATATGTAACGGGCCAGGTCCTGAACGTAGACGGCGGCATGCTCACTTAATTTTAGACGTACGATTTTAGATATACGATTGTAAAATTTCGTCATTTATTCGTCGTTCCTCACTCGTAATTCGTACCTTAAATGTCTGCAGAAACTATTCTTTACATTGTTATTGCCGCCGTGATCTCTTTTGCGTTGGCAGTGTTTATGTATGGTTATAGGTCAAAATATAGCGGACGGTTGAAATGGTTGTTTGGCTCCCTTCGGTTTTTAACATTGTTAGCTATTTTAATCTTGCTGATTAACCCGAAATTTAAAAGTGAAACGTATACCATTGTAAAACCAAGTTTGCCAGTGGTAATAGATAATTCAAGCTCAGTTTCAGAATTGAATCAAACGGATAATGTTTCAGCAATTGTTTCAAAACTGAAAGAAAATGATGATCTGAACGACAAGTTCGACCTTTCTTATTTCACCTTTGGAACCGATTTTAAAGCGACAGATTCGGTTACGTTTACCGAAACCAATACCAACATTGCCAAGGCACTTTCAGCAACCAACGAAGTTTTTAAGAATACCATCGCACCTACAGTGCTTATTTCAGATGGGAATCAGACGCTGGGGAGCGATTATGAGTTTTCTTCAGCAACCTATAAAAATCCAGTTTATCCCGTAATACTAGGCGATTCCACTAAATATACCGACTTAAAACTAGAGCGACTCAATACCAATCGTTATGCTTTCCTGAAGAATCAGTTTCCCGTGGAAGCTATTTTGGTGTATAACGGAACAGGCTCGGTGAATTCACAATTCATTATTTCACAAGGTGCTGCAGTTGTATACAGGGAAAATATTACCTTTTCTGAAACAGATAACTCCAAGACCATTTCCTTAACGCTACCTGCGTCACGCGTAGGGTTACAAAAATATACCGCGCAGGTTGTACCACTAGAGGATGAAAAGAACACCGTAAATAACAGCAAACAATTTGCGGTGGAAGTGATAGATCAGGCTACTAACGTACTAGTGGTAAGTGGCATCGTTCACCCAGATCTGGGAATGTTTAAAAAGGCAATCGAAACTAACGAACAGCGTAAGGTGACGTTTGCAAAACCTGCCGAAGCTGTTTCGCAATTGCAAGACAACCAGTTAATAATCCTATACCAGCCCACCCGAAGTTTCGCCACGGTTTTTGCTGAACTAGAAAAGCTAAAACTGAATACCTTTATTATTTCAGGAACTAATACCGATTGGAATTTCTTAAATAGCGCCCAGGCTGTTTTTCAGAAAGAAGTAACAGGGCAACGTGAAGAAGCATCGGCAGAACTTAATGTTAATTACGGGGCTTTTGCGATGGAAGATATTGGCTTTAGTAACTTTCCACCACTACCAACATTATTTGGGGAGCTACACATTACAGTGCCACACGAAGTAGTTTTAAACCAAACCGTGAGTGGATTCAGTACAGAAAATGCCTTGTTGGCTACTGCTGAAATAAATGGAAAACGCGATGCGCTGTGGGATGTCGAAGAACTGTGGAAGTGGCGTGCGCAAAGTTATCTTCAAAACAATAACTTTCAGGAGTTTGATGCCTTTGTAGGGAAGTTAGTTCAGTACCTGGCTTCTAATAAGCGCAGGAGTAGGCTGGAAGTGAGTAATGAATCTTTTTACTACAATAACAGCCCTATTAAAATCTCGGCGCAATACTTCGATAAAAATTACGTGTTCGATACGCGGGCATCGCTTTCTATTTCGGTAGTAGAACAGGAGAGTATTCAACGAACAGTATTTCCTATGTTACTTAAAAATAATTTCTACGAAGTAGATGTAAACAGTTTGCCGGCTGGTGAATATGCCTATACGGTTTCAGTAGGAGATGAAGCCATTGCCAGAAGCGGCTCTTTTACAATATTGGATTTTAATGTAGAGCAACAATTTGGAAATGCAAATGTTTCAAAATTGAACCGGGTAGCAGCAAATACAAGCGGTATGGCCTATTTTCCAAACGAAATAGACGCATTGATAACGAATCTGACTCAGGATAATAGATTTCAATCCATCCAAAAAAGCGAGCAAAAAATCGTACCTTTAATCGATTGGAAATACCTTCTAGTACTCATCGTCTTATTCCTGACAGCCGAGTGGTTCATTAGAAAATATAACGGACTTATATAACATTAGAAGGAAGAACGCTGCGCGTGCCCGTCGTGCCCATGCCAAATAGAAAAAAAAAGAATACAATTTGTTATATAAAGCGTAGAAATAATAGTTCAAAAAATAAAACCTTAAAAATAAAAATATAGAATTATGGAAAAATTACCTAAAATCGGGATACCGGTTATTATCATTTTAGTACTCTTAATTATTGTACTGGCAAAATCTGCCGTTACCATCGACTCTGGTGAAGCCGGAGTTTTGTACAAAACGTTTGACAACGGTGTTGTAGTAGACGAGCCGCCCCTTGGAGAAGGATTTCACCTTATCGCTCCCTGGAATAAAGTGTTTGTTTATGAAGTGAGACAACAAGAGCTTTTCGAGAAGATGAAAGTGCTTTCGTCTAACGGACTGGAAATCCAGATCGATGCTTCGGCCTGGTATGAGCCTGTGTATGGCGATTTAGGGAACTTGCACCAGTCGCTTGGTAAGGATTATCTGCAACGTGTAATTCAGCCTGCTATACGTAGTGCGGCTCGTAGTGTTGTGGGACGTTATACACCAGAACAATTGTACAGTAGCAAGCGAGATGCCATCCAGGATGAAATTTTTGCTGAAACAAAACTGATCTTATCAAAACAATATGTTCAGCTTAACGAAGTGCTGGTACGTGATGTAACGTTGCCAAATACCATCAAAGAAGCGATTGAGCGTAAGTTACGACAAGAACAGGAGTCTCTGGAATATGAGTTTAGACTGGTAACTGCATCCAAAGAAGCTGAAAAAGTACGTATTGAAGCCCAGGGTAAAGCAGATGCCAATAAAATATTAAGCGCTTCTTTAACAGATAAGATTTTGCAGGATAAAGGTATAGACGCCACGTTAAAACTAGCCCAATCTCCTAATGCGAAAGTTGTTGTGGTAGGATCTGGAGACAGCGGATTGCCTTTGATTTTAGGAAATAACTAGAAATTCAAATGACTTAAATAGAAAGCCTTCAAATTAGTTTTTGAAGGCTTTTTAATTTTTTAACTATTGTATTAGATGCTAAATTTATACTGCTATAACAAAAAATATAGTCCTGGGTTAGAATTAATCTACAATGTATCCAAAACATTCAATGGTGGGATTGAAATCTAATGGATCTCCATCTCCAATAAATATGTAGTTATCATAGTCACAAACTGAGTTTTCCGGAAGGGTGCCACAGATTCCTGGTCCAGAAACAGTTAGAGGGACGTTGTTGCTAAAGCTAAACTGAAATATTGGTTCACCCTCGATAAGCTCATTAGAATTATTTGTAATGGTTGCTAATAGAATGTATCCATAGGAGTCACCATCATCTATTGCTGTTATAGAAACATTTGTAACCGTTACTTCATCAATTTCTTCAATGGACGAGCAAACCATTTCTATCCTATCTGTCATCCTGTTATCAGAATCATCATCCTTATTGCAGGCTATCATTACTACTAAAAATAATGCGAAGTAAATTATTTTTTCATATTTCTTTCTGTTGGTACTCAATGTCTTTATCATATACCCAAGAATGTATTTTGCTGAAAATTTTTATTTTGGTTTCATTTCGTAAATGATTGCGTCTTTTTCTTTAAAATACTAGCTCTTCTTCTTTTTCTTCTTCCAAAGTGTAAAAATAGTAACAGCACACACCGCAGCGATTGCAATTAAAATAGCAGCACCCAGCATATTTCCGTAAATAAGATACCCTGTCGCAAAGAGAGAAGTATACACAAAAACAATCCCAAGGAGCATAGATGCAAGATCTATGGTAAAAACATCGTTCGTGGTTTTAAGCGGTAAGTTTTCTGTGGCGGCTTTCTTTTTAAAAGGCTTCCAGCCATTTCCGTAAGGGGTTACGGCGTTGTAGAAGTTGGCGAGGGTTTTGCTATCGGTAGGGCGAGTGAGGAGCGTTACAGCAATCCAGGCAATGGAGGTTATAGCTACCCCGTAAATTAATTTTTCATAGTCTTCCAGTCCTAACTCTACAAATTCAAAAATAAGCGCCATTACAAAGGAAACGATCATTCCTGTAATTTCACTATAGGCATTTACACGCCACCAGAACCAGCGAAGGATAAAAATAAGTCCGGTACCTGCACCTATTTGTAGTAAAATAGCAAAAGTACTTAAGGCACTACTTAAAGCAAGGGCCAGTAAAGCAGAGAAGAGCATTAATACCACTGTTGAAATCCTACCAATCCCAACCAGTTCTTTTTCTGAAGCTTCAGGTTTTACAAAACGTTTATAAAAATCGAGAGAGATATACGAAGACCCCCAGTTAAGGTGGGTAGAAATGGTACTCATAAAGGCCGCAATAAGCGAAGCGACAACCAACCCCAATAATCCCGAGGGTAAATTGGTTAACATGGCAGGATAGCCTAAATCGTGTCCTAACACTGCATTTGGGAATTCATTACCAATATCAGATAATTCAGGATATAAAATTAAAGAGGCTAAGGCAATTAAAATCCACGGCCAAGGACGTAAGGCATAATGTGCAACATTAAACAGAAGTGTAGCACCAATGGCATTTTTTTCATCTTTGGCAGAAAGCATGCGTTGTGCAATATAGCCACCGCCACCAGGCTCTGCGCCGGGATACCAGACACTCCACCATTGTACCGCGATAGGAATAATTAATAAAACCAACAGGGAATTGGTGTCGTTAAAATCTGGCAGGAAGTTTAATTTATCTGCAACATTCTCGTGAGTCAGCAATTTATCAAGTCCGCCAATTTCGGGCATGTTGATAATATAATACGCTGCCCAAACTGACCCGACCATGGCTACAATAAATTGAAGAAAGTCAGTAAAAATAACACCTCGCAACCCACCAAATGAGCTATAGGCTACGGTAATTAAAGAAGCATATAGTACACATTCCCAGGGTTCCAGGTTAAATAAAATCCCACCAATCTTTATGGCTGCCAGACATACGGAAGCCATGATCATTACATTAAAGAAAACTCCTAAATACAAGGCTCTAAAACCACGTAAAAAGGCCGCTTCTTTGCCACTGTAGCGCATTTCATAAAACTGAAGGTCTGTTAGCACCTTACTACGTCTCCATAATTTTGCATACACAAAAACGGTGAGCATTCCGGTAATGAGAAACGTCCACCACACCCAGTTTCCTGAAACACCATTTTGTCGTACAATATCGGTCACAAGGTTGGGAGTGTCTGCAGAAAAGGTGGTCGCCACCATAGAGATTCCTAACAACCACCACGGCATATTTCTACCGGAAAGAAAAAATTCTTTTGTGTTTTTTCCGGAGCGTTTGGCAACTAGAATACCAATAATAAGAAAAACTGTAAAAAAGCTACCAATTAAAACCCAATCCAATGTTTGTAACTGCATATTAATATACTTTCAGAGATTTTGCTTGGCCCACCCAGTTGTCACGCTCTATACGTCCCGGGAAAAAGTCTATCATTTCGGTAATGAGTTCGATATCACGTAGGGACAGTCTACTTATTTGTTCGTAGGTATAAATCCCTATATCGTTTAGTTTTTGCTCAATATAAGGTCCTATTCCATTAATTTTAGTAAGGTCTTCCTTATCCTCAACATCAGCATATCCAAAGCTGTCAAAGTCTAATTCATCATCAGCATCCTCATCATTTTCAATAGCTACACTATTTTGTTTTGTTTCAGCCAGGTAGGTTTCTTTATTTTTTTCAGCAAAGCTACTAGTCGTTTGTAAACGTTCTTCAGCTTTGGATTCTTCAAGAATTTCCTGTTGCTCTTGGACCATTTTTAGTAGCTTGGGTTCCATTTCAGTAAAAATAGTATCTATGTCCCGTTTCTCTTTGGTAGGGGGTGTTTTTAAGGCATTCACCTCTCGCTTTAATCTATTTATTATTTTCCTGTATTTATTTCGAAGTAAGTGAGAAGCTGAAAAATAACCCAATAGAAATGCGCTAAGCATTAACAGAAAAATCCCAACATAGCTGGGGAGTGTTTGGGTAAAATCTGAAAATGCGTCCATTATTCTACGTTAAATTTTAATTCAATTCGTTGGTTTAGAGCTCTTCCTTTCTCAGTCCTGTTACTCGCAATGGAAGCTCCTTCACCTTCAGATGCGGCACGAATTTTATCTTTACTAATTTCGCCTTTTACAACCAAATACCATCGTATTTGCCGGGCAAATTCAAGTCCGCGTGTGTAATTGTCTGTAGCATTCCCAATGTTGTCCGTATGGCCCACCACCGTCAATGTTAAGTTAGGATTAGCTTCCAGTGCCCTTTTAACTTCTTCCAATGCCGTTTCTAAAGCAGGGCTATTAAGTATTCCGGAAGAAGAAAAACGCGGATAGATAGTTTTTGTTTCGGGAATTGCATTTTTAATATTTTCTATCCGTTCCAGATCCAAGGGTTGAATTGTAAACGAAAAAGCATTTCCGTACGTATTGTCTTTACGAAACTCTATTGGGGTAATATGCGGTTTTAATACAATTCGTTGGGCGTCGACTCCCGCATCCATAAGAATAGCCTTAATTTGCTTCGCCCGTTGCGTCCCGAAATTAGTGGTTTCTATATTTTCTTCGGCACTATATTTTGAAGTTATTACCAGTTCAGTATTGGGGTGCTTTAGGAGGTAACTATTTAGTTTGTATTTAAAATCCTGGGTGCTGGGTGGAATGTATACCGTAGCAGTGTTTTTTTTGATCTCAAAATTTTCGGGATACATAAAAAGCAAATCTCCTTGTTCGGTTGTAGCCTGAAGACCGGTGAAAGATCCAATTTCAGTGGGAGTGTTTAAAACATCAGTCGTTTCGTTTTCAGTAAGCACAGGCAGCCTTTCTTTAGTGTACTCAGGATTTGTTTTTATCTCTGTGGTATCACTCACATTTGTATTGCTATGTATGGCTAAGGTATCAGACTGTAACCAATGATAAAACCACAATCCAAAAAAGGACCAGACAATGAATACCAAAAATGCGATTGTAAAATTTTTCATGTACAGTAAAACCTAGTTCTCACGGGGTTTAAGGAAATTAGGTTGTTCCAGTATCAAATCTATAAAAATTAATCAGGAGGAGTAACATAAATTTAATATGTTTTTCACATTGCTATGAACATTTTTTGTTTAGTTTTGTAATCGAAATTATGAACAACATAAATCTACATCACCACCATATCTTATTCCACGCTCCAGCGAGGTGATTTGGTATTGATGTATTTTAAACATATCCAGAACCCGTTTGAGCAATCAAACGGGTTTTTTTATTCCCGTTAATGGCCCAGACACAATTAGAACTAAATGAAACTAAAAATTGCAGTACAGAAATCAGGACGCTTAAACGAGGACTCATTACAATTGTTAAAAGATTGTGGGATCTCTATAGATAATGGTCAGGACCAGTTAAAAGCCGAAGCCAAAAACTTTCCAATCGAAATATATTATTTGCGAAATGGTGACATCCCACAGTATTTAAAAGATGGCGTGGTAGACTGTGCTATAATTGGCGAAAATGTTTTGGTGGAAAAAGGCAATGGAATTACAGTTGCTTCAAAACTCGGATTTTCAAAATGCCGGGTTTCCCTGGCAATTCCAAAGGGGGAAGCTTATACTGGTATTTCAGATTTTAAAGGAAAACGCATCGCAACATCCTATCCTGAAACTACCAGAAACTACCTTGCCAACTATGGGATAGCAGCAGATTTACACATCATTAATGGAAGCGTAGAAATAGCACCAAACATTGGACTGGCAGATGCTATTTGTGATATTGTGAGTAGCGGCAGTACGCTTTTTAAAAATAACTTAAGAGAGGTTGAAATACTAATGAAAAGTGAAGCTGTTCTCGCAATTTCACCTACAATCTCTGCTGAAATGGAACAGATTTTAGAAAAGCTGCAGTTTAGAATTGAATCTGTTTTAAAAGGTCGGGACTCAAAATATGTGTTGCTGAACGCTCCTAATACGAAGTTAGCCGAAATCACTGCAATCCTACCAGGAATGAAAAGTCCTACTATTCTTCCCCTAGCTGAAGAAGGATGGAGTAGCATACACTCTGTGGTAAACCAGGATAAATTTTGGGAAGTAATTGATAATCTGAAAGAAGCGGGAGCCGAAGGTATTTTGGTATGCCCTATTGAAAAAATGGTGTTGTAGGTGTTCAATTTACAAGGCAAAAAAAACCAATTAAAATAGTTCTGGTTGAGCACCCGCCTGAATGGAACGGGCAGGCAGTCGAAACCTCCTTATAAATGATAAAATAAAAATGAACACACTACTAAATCCAAAACAATCTACCTGGTGCAAGATCCTACAGCGCCCTACAAAAACTGTGGAAGAAATTGAAGCCACCGTGTCTGAGATTTTTGCAGAAGTAGAAAAGAAAGGGGATGAAGCTGTTGCTAAATACACCCGATTATTTGATGGAGTACGTTTAAACGCTTTAAGAGTTTCTGAAGCTGAACTAAATGCTGCTGAAATTGCTTCAGAATTAAAAGAAGCCATTCAACTAGCAAAATCAAACATTGAGACTTTTCACAGGGCTCAAATAACCGAAAAAATTTCAATAGACCCCATGCCGGGAGTACAATGCTGGCAGGAAAAACGCCCCATTCAAAAAGTTGGTTTATACATTCCAGGAGGAACGGCGCCATTGTTTTCAACCATTTTAATGCTGGCTGTTCCTGCAACACTAGCAGGTTGTAAAGAGATAGTTCTCTGTACCCCTCCGGATAAAAATGGCGCTATAAACCCGGCAATTCTTTATACGGCAAAATTATGCGGTGTCACGAATATTTTTAAAGTAGGAGGCATACAAGCTATAGCTGCAATGACATTTGGCACCAACACTATTCCACAGGTATATAAAATCTTTGGCCCAGGCAATCAATTTGTGACAGTTGCAAAACAGTTGGCTACTAAATACGGTGTCGCTATCGATATGCCTGCGGGACCGAGTGAATTGCTGGTGTTTGCCGATGGAAGTGCCAATGCGTCTTTTGTAGCATCAGATTTATTGAGCCAGGCAGAACATGGAGCCGATAGTCAAGTGCTATTGGTAACGACATCTAAAAACGTTCTAGATGCTGTTAAGGCTGAAATTGAAAGCCAGTTAAAAGCACTGCCCAGAAAAGAAATTGCGAAAGCCGCTATTGAAAATTCAAAACTGATTTTAGTTGAAAGTGATGAAACAGCGCTACAATTAATCAACCAGTATGCCCCAGAACATTTTATAGTAGTTTCAAAAAATGAAGACTATTTCATTGAAAATATTCAAAATGCAGGTTCTGTTTTTATAGGAACTTATACTCCGGAAAGTGCTGGAGATTATGCTTCAGGAACTAACCATACCTTACCAACCAACGGCTATGCACGGCAATATAGCGGTGTGAACCTAGATAGCTTTTTGAAAAGCATGACCTTTCAGAAAATTTCTTCAACAGGAATTCAAAAAATAGGCCCGGCAATAGAATTAATGGCAGAAGCGGAAGGGCTACAAGCACATAAAAATGCCGTGACCTTACGATTGGAGAAACTAGAAAACGAAACTAAAAATTTGAAATAAAATAAGAGAATTTAAAAAATTGGAATCCCCGTTTTTTCTGTGTTCTCATTTTAATTATGAAAAAATCATTTAACATACATCACCTAATCCGCCCAAATGTAGCCAGACTGCAGCCGTACAGCAGTGCCCGCGATGAATTCAAGGATGTTGATCAGGAAATGGTATTTCTGGACGCTAATGAAAATCCGTTTGATAATGGAGTGAATCGTTATCCGGACCCACAACAACGCATCTTAAAATCGGTTTTGGCCACACAAAAAAATGTGCAAACTGAACAGATCTTACTAGGAAATGGTAGTGATGAGGTGTTGGACTTATTATTCAGAGCTTTTTGTGAACCCAATGTAGCTAATGTGCTAACCCTTCCGCCCACCTACGGAATGTACAAAGTACTTGCCGGAATTAACGCAGTAACAAACAGGGAGGTATTGCTCACTAAAGATTTTGAATTGGATGTTTCAGAAATTCTAAAGCAGCAGGATGAACATTCAAAACTGTTATTCATCTGTTCGCCAAATAACCCTACAGGGACTATTTTTAATAAGGAAGCAGTTTCAGAACTATTGGAAAAATTCAAGGGAATTGTTGTAATAGACGAGGCCTATATCGATTTTTCTGAAATTGAAAGCTGGATTACCAGACTTTCCGAATATCCTAATCTGGTCGTAACCCAAACACTTTCCAAAGCCTACGGAATGGCAGGGATTAGACTAGGAATTTGTTATGCCTCAGCTGAAATTATTTCGGTGCTCAACAAAATTAAACCGCCTTATAATGTGAATGAATTAACGCAACAACGCGCATTGGAGCGATTGCATAATATTTTAGATATTAAGAGTGAAATAGAGGTACTTCTAAAGGAAAAAAGAAAACTAGAGAATGCGCTAGCTGATGTTACTTTTATTGAAAATATCTATGCTTCTGAAGCAAATTTCATACTTGTAAAAGTTGATAATGCTGCTAAAAGATATGAGCAATTAATACTGCAGGGAATCGTCACTAGAAACCGAAGCAACCAGCCTTTGTGTGAAAACACCCTCCGCTTTACAGTGGGAACCCCAAAAGAAAATAACAAACTAATAACTACTTTAAAGAGCTTACAATAATGAAAAAAGTACTTTTTATAGACCGGGATGGTACCCTCATCAAAGAAACAGTAGACGAACAGATAGATGCTTTTGAAAAAATGATTTTCTATCCAAAAGCCTTTACCTATCTGGGTAAGATTGCCAGGGAGTTAGATTATGAACTGGTTATGATCACTAATCAGGACGGTTTGGGAACCGATTCTTTTCCTGAAGAAACTTTCTGGCCTGTACAGAATTTTATCCTAAAATCGTTTGAAAATGAAGGGGTTGTTTTTGATAAAGTTTTTTTAGACAGGACCTTTCCACATGAGAAAGCGAATACACGTAAACCCGGCACAGGTTTGTTGACCGAATATTTTACAGCATCGTATGACTTAGAAAACTCTTTTGTAATAGGCGATCGCTTAACCGATATGGAGCTGGCGAAAAACCTTGGGTCCAAAGGAATTTTTATTAATGATGATACCAATTTAGGTACTGCTGAAATAACCGTGAAACGTGACGAACTAAATAATAGTATCGCTTTTGAAACCAATGACTGGGAAAAAATATATGAGTTCTTAAAATTGAAAGACAGAGTAGCAACCCTTGAAAGAAAAACCAATGAAACCAATATTTCCATTACACTACAGCTGGATGGAACAGGAGAGAGCAGCATAGATACAGGTATTGCTTTTTTCGATCATATGTTGGACCAGATAGCGCGTCATGGACAAATGGATTTAAGGGTTTCTGTTAAAGGAGATCTGGAAGTAGATGAGCACCATACTATTGAAGACACGGCCATAGCGCTGGGAGAAGTTTTTAATAAGGCGTTAGGCGATAAGTTAGGAATTGAGCGCTACGGCTTTTGTCTGCCCATGGACGACTGCTTAGCGCAAGTAGCTATTGACTTTGGGGGTAGAAACTGGTTGGTTTGGGAAGCCGACTTTAAACGCGAAATGATCGGGAAAATGCCTACGGAGATGTTTTACCATTTCTTTAAAAGTTTTACAGATGGAGCTAAGGCAAATCTGAACATTAAGGCTGAAGGCACTAACGAGCACCATAAGATAGAAGCAATTTTTAAAGCGTTCGCGAAGGCTATTAAAGCTGCTGTAAAAAGAGACGCAGAAAAAATGATTTTACCAACAACGAAGGGTGTATTATAAAAGCACGAAGTAGGAACGAAAACTAAAAGAAATCAGAAAAATGAACGTGGTAATAATCGATTATGGAGCTGGTAACATAAAAAGCATTCAGTTTGCATTGAAACGCTTAGGATATCAGGGTGTTTTAACCAGTGATGAAACTGAAATACGTACTGCAGATTATGTGGTGTTCCCTGGTGTAGGCGAGGCGAGTAGTGCTATGGAGAAACTCCGGGAATCTGGTTTGGACACCCTTATTCCAACACTTACACAACCCGTTTTGGGGATCTGTTTAGGGATGCAACTCATGTGTACTACTTCAGAAGAAGGAAGCACAAAAGGGCTCGGGATTTTTGAGGTGGATGTGGTGAAATTCTCTTCAGTTAAAAAAATACCGCAAATAGGATGGAATACTATTGAAAACTTGAAAGGAAATCTTTTTACGGATGTTTCAGAAAAAGAATATATCTACATGGTTCATAGTTATTATGCACCAGTTTGTAAGGAAACTATAGCAACAACAGATTATAGCATTACCTATTCTGCAGCGTTACAAAAAGACAATTTTTATGGAGTTCAATTTCATCCTGAAAAAAGTAGTGCGATTGGGGAAGTTATTTTGAAGAATTTTTTAAACCTGAATTCCTCCTTCGAAGGAGACATGGGGATTGTAAACCCCGAGCTCACATAAAATGTACAAAATAAACTCATGAGAATAATCCCAGCCATAGATATTATAGAAGGAAAGTGCGTTCGCCTTAGCAAAGGTGATTACAGCACAAAGAAAATATACAATGAGCACCCGTTAGAGGTTGCCAAACAATTTGAAGCCCACGGAATTCAGTATTTACATTTAGTAGACCTGGACGGTGCTAAAAGTAATCATATTGTGAATTACAAGGTATTAGAGCAAATAGCGTCTAAAACCATCCTGAAAATTGATTTTGGCGGTGGATTAAAGACTGATGGTGATCTTAGAATTGCTTTTGAAAGTGGTGCAAACCAGATCACAGGGGGAAGCATTGCAGTAAAAGACCCTGAAACTTTTAAAAGCTGGATTGCAGCACACGGTTCAGAAAAAATAATTCTGGGAGCCGATGCTCTGGACGAAAAAATTGCAGTAAGCGGATGGCAGGAGGAAAGTAAAGAAGCATTGCTACCGTTTATACAAGCGTATCAAAAAGAGGGAATCCAGTATGTAATTTGTACCGATATTAGTAAAGACGGGATGTTGCAGGGGCCTGCTTTTGAATTGTATAAAAAAATTATTTCCGAATTCCAGTCTGAGCAGCGTCGAAACCCCATAAAATTAATAGCTTCCGGAGGCATATCTACCTTCGAAGAACTCCCGAAACTAGCCAGACTAGGTTGTGAAGGAACTATTATTGGAAAAGCTATTTATGAGAATAGGATTACCTTAAAAGAATTAGAATATTTTATTGAAAAAAAATAGAAGAATGAAATCGGAATGCAGCAACTCAAAGTTAGTTTTTCTGCTTTCTACATTAAAACAATATGCCCTTAACAAAAAGAATCATACCCTGTCTTGACATCAAAAACGGACGTACCGTAAAAGGTGTCAATTTTGTAAACCTTCGTGATGCGGGGGACCCGGTGGAACTCGCTAAGCTTTATTCTGAAAACGGAGCCGATGAATTGGTTTTTTTGGATATTTCAGCAACCGAAGAAAAACGCAAAACCTTAGCTAATTTAGTTTTAAAAGTAGCAGAAGCTATCAACATCCCCTTTACGGTGGGGGGAGGTATTTCAAGCGTACAAGATGTGGCTGTTTTGCTGAATAACGGAGCCGATAAGGTTTCTATTAATTCTGCAGCAGTTAAAAACCCAACGCTAATTAACAACTTAGTTGCTAAGTTTGGGACACAATGTATTGTGGTAGCCATTGACGCTAAAAATATAAACGGCGAATGGATAGTGCATCTCGTAGGTGGAAAAGTCCCTACACAGCTCAATCTATTTGATTGGGCGAAAGAAGTTGCCGCTCGAGGAGCTGGAGAAATACTTTTTACAGCGATGGACAATGACGGTACAAAGGCTGGCTTTGCCAATGAAGCACTGGCGAAACTTTCAGCATTAGTGAATATTCCTGTTATTGCTTCAGGAGGGGCGGGAAGTATTCAACATTTTTCAGATACCTTTACGGTTGGAAATGCAGATGCAGCACTGGCAGCAAGTGTATTTCATTTTAAGGAAATAGAGATTTCAGAATTAAAAAAAGAACTAGAGAAACAGGGAGTTCCTGTTAGGATTTAAAAGCGATGAGTTACGAACGTAGAGCGACGGGTGAAAACTAAACAAACTACAGGGCAGCCAATCGGGCTAAATCTGATAAGGACTTTATAAATAAGCTTACAATAGTTTAGAAGAGGCAGATGAAAGCCAATATGGGTTAGAAATAATTCAAGCACTGATTTCTACTAATGATGAAGAAAATAAAAGATTAATTAAGGAAGCGGATGAGTTTGTTGCCATCACAGGTGCATCCATAATAGCAATAAGAAAAAGTATAAACTCAAAATAATTGAAATTTTTAAACCATTAGTAAGTACGCGTCGTTCGTCGCTTTTGTTTCAATACTGAATTCGTCGTTCTATGTTCGTACCTCTAAACTCAAATTATGATAATAGATTTTAAAAAATACCCAGACAACCTAGTACCAGCAATTGTTCAGGATAGCCTGACAAAAAATGTTCTTATGCTGGGCTTTATGAATGAAGAAGCATTTAATAAAACGAATGACACAGGAAAAGTAACATTCTATAGCCGAAGTAAAAACAGACTCTGGACCAAAGGTGAAGAAACCGGAAATTATATGAGTCTGGTATCCGTAAAAGTAGATTGTGACAATGATACATTGTTACTACAAGCAGATCCGGAAGGACCCACCTGCCATAAAGGAACCGATACGTGTTGGGGGGAGAAGAATGTTTCTAACTTCGGATTTCTATCGTACCTCGAACATGTGATAGAGGATAGAAGAAACGATGGCGAGCATGAAAAAAGCTACGTAGCACAACTCTTTAAAAGGGGGATTAATAAAATTGCACAAAAAGTTGGGGAGGAAGCTGTGGAAGTAGTGATTGAAAGTAAAGATGATGACGATTTGGCTTTTTTAAATGAGAGTGCAGACCTTCTCTTTCACTTTATGGTGCTGTTGCAAGCAAAAGGGTTTCATATTAGAGATGTTGAAAAAACGTTGCGTGCGAGACACAAATACGACCGTAACGAATAACACTAACGGACAAAAGCGAAATGGAATGCAATTTAATACTATCCCTGCATTCCATTTCGTACTTATACTAACAGCGGCATTCCGACTCTTCTAAACTATTGGAAGCTCTTATTTAGTTTGGTTTATGAGCTCTAACGTTTGATTAATCCAGTCACTTTCATACTCTAACTTTATGGAAGGAACAACTCCTATGCCTTCATAGGCAAAGAACGGGTCATGAAAATTCATGTCGGTAGTATAAAACGTAAAGTATCCAGAAGGGGAGGACGGAGCTTCTTTATCACGGCCATACGCTACGACCCCTCTGGTAGTTTGCCCTACTTGAACTGTACCTTCAAGCTCCCGTAATTTTACTGTAAACTGTTCTGCATTACTTCCTGTAAATTGGTTGGTGATGACAAACACTTTAATTCCTTTCTGCTGGAATAGTTTTAAAAATGGATCTGAAACTTCATAGCTTCCACCACCATTACTTCGCAAGTCTAAAATTAAGTTGCCTGCTGTTAGCTTGTTTTCCATTTCTGAAAAGAACTCTCTTTGTGCTTTTCTATTGCTGGTGCTTCCTGAGAATGTTTTCATACGTATGTAATGCGTACCTCCTTGTAGTGTCTCATAGCCCCAATTAATTGTATCGTTTTTAATAAATTCGAAATTACTTTTACTTGCTTCTTTTTTGAAACTCCAGATCCGCATATTTTCAAATTGCATATTGTTTGCGTAGTAAGGTCTGTAGGTATCACTATCGTAATAATACAAATCGTAATTTCCTTGAGCATTCTTAGTAGCTGTAAATTTAATTTGTCCAGCCTCCCAAAGTGGGTGGTTACTTTCTAGTACAATCCCATCATAGGTATTCGCGTTTTTGTTTTTGTGTATCCCTAGTACATATTCATCTCCTTGCTGGTATATCCCTTCAATACTGGGCGCAGGCTTTTGCGACATAACTTCCTTTAACTGTGCAATAGGTTCCTGCGCGCGTGGATGTTCTTTAAAACGGGTTGAATTTTTAAAATTCTCTATCCCTTCTTTTGTTTCAACAATATCCTTTTTTACAAATCCTTCATTTAGTTTTACATACGCGTGGTAGTCTTTTACAAAACTCATTTGCTGGCTAAGCAGCATATAACAGGTTTCAATAGGTAGATTTTTCTCCATGTTAGAAGCAAGTTCTGTGTACAAGGCATCAAAAGCGTCCTCTTTTTGGTTTTTTACTTGCTCTTTATAGGAAGGCATTTTCTTCATTTTCTTTACTAAAAAGTCAAGGTCTTTTTTACAGTCACACGTTTCAGTTTGTGCAAAGGAAAATGTTGTAAATAATACAGCGATTAAGAGAGTGCAGCTAGTTTTCATAGTGTTTGTTTTAGTTCCGAATGCTTCGGGGGTTATGAATTTTTGATGAAACAAACATAGGGCAAGTAAACCCGAAAGACTATTATATACAGGAGTTTGGGGCGAAATGATGGCTCCTTGTGGTGAAATATGCTACGTGTTTTTGAAATGCAACCCTGTCGTGGTGTTCTTCGATACGATTTGAAGATTAACGCTAGGTATTTAAATTAAACTTTTGTTTTCAAATCACTCATGAACCGAAATTTGCAATACGATTAAAAAGACGAATTTCGAATTGTGAGGAGTTTTGTAAACTCTTCCGTAAAAAATTAATTATTCTGAAACTGTGTTTTTACTTTTTCAGCATACGTTTTTGAAACAGGAACTATAATTTCAGAAGAAAGCAAAAGATTCAATTTTCCGGAGTCCATTTTAAATTGCTGAAAGTGATTCGGATTTATAAGATAGGATCTATGGGTGCGAAATAATTCTGGAATAGTTGTTTCGACGTTGGATAATTTGTTTCGGATTAATTGTTTTTTTAGGTTGCCGTTGTTCAGAAAAGATACTTCTATATAATTATCGTCCGCTTTTACGCTTACCAGGTCGTTTAATTGAAGTCGCAATCCTTCATAGGTACCTTCACCTTCAATTTCAATTTTTTGATCTTCTAATTTCTTTTCAAAATACCGTCCAAATGCCCAGCGACCAATTGCTAATATGGGGAAAATGGTAGCAATAGCGGGAAGATAAATGGAGGTAAAGAAATAATATAGGGTGTAGGGGTTTTGGGCTCCCGGAACTACCACATACAAGTAAATAGTTCGTGACAACAACAATCCAAACAAAAACATAAGGGAAAAGAAAAGGAGCTCACTCCAAAGAGTCCAGCTTTTTTTATTCTTCTGAAAAAGAAAGGTTTGCAATGGTAAAATAAGTAGATAAGCAGAAGCGCCAGCGAGGCCATATAGCGGTAAATAGGTTAATTTTTCCAGGCCATCTAACTCGTTAGTGTCCAGTGGTTCCGTAAGTGTTAAAAAAAGAAAAATCCAAATAGCTAGCCCCAAAGCTATGAGTAAGTGATGCTTCAGTAAAGGGTCGAACGGAAATGGTTTTTTCAGCATAAAAGTTTCCTGCTTTATTGTGATGTCGTTAAGATTTAAAAGTATAAAAATAGTTTAGTTTTCCTATCTTTAAAATTCAATACTATTTTATGACTGCCAGAAAAAAGAAAAGGCGCTTTAAAGTACCTACGGTTAAAAGACCCATCATCCATAATGAAGCTCCCGGAACAGTAACCTATACAGGGAAAAAGGTAAACGTAGCGACCAAGGTAGAGATCATAGATTATTCTAAGGACCATTACAAAAGAGAAGATTCTGAAAATATAGAAGATGCCTTTGGTTTTGAAACCAGTGAACACATTACATGGATCAATATAAACGGACTTAACAACACTAAAGAAATAGAACGGCTAGGGGAGTACTATAGCTTGCATCCGCTAATACAGGAAGATATAGTTACGACCAATCAACGTCCTAAAATGGATGAATATGAAGACTATTTATTCATTGTATTTAAAATGCTCCATTATACAGACGATGGAGACTTTATAAACGAGCACGTAAGTATGGTGGTGGGAAAGGATTATGTGACCACCTTTCAGGAAGCCGATGGCGATGTTTGGGATGGTTTACGGGACCGTTTGGCAAATGCTAAAGGTAGAATACGTAATGCAGGTTCCGATTACTTAATGTTCGCTTTGCTGGATGCCATTGTAGATAACTATTTCAGTGTGATAGAAACCTTAAGTGCTAAAATAGAATTTATCGAAGACCAGCTGTTTGAAGATAAAGTGGAAGACGACATCACCCAGGATATTCAAATACTGAAAAAGGAAATTCTTCGCATTAGAAGAGCTGTTGTGCCGTTACGAGAGGTTATCAACAGACTGGAAAAAACCGAGACCCCTCTCATTGAGGCCAGAACCCAAAACTACATCCGTGACTTGTACGATCACATTATTCAGGTTTCTGAAAGTGTAGATATCTACCGGGAAATGATCTGGGGCTTAATGGATATGTATATGACCACCATTAGTAATAAAATGAACGAAGTAATGAAGGTGCTAACCATCATGGCTTCAATATTTATCCCGCTAACCTTTATGGCAGGTATCTACGGAATGAACTTTGAATATATCCCCGAACTACAACTGAAGTACGGTTATTTCTACCTGTGGGGTGCTATGATCGCAGTTTTCTTTGGTTTGCTCTGGTATTTTAAGCGGAAGAAATGGCTTTAAAGGTACCAAGTACAAGCTTAGAGTTACGAATTAAAGAAAAAAGTGTCAAGTCTTAGCATTTATCTAAGACTTGGCACTTTTAGCCTAAAGCCTAAAGCCTAAAGCCTAAAGCCTATTGCGCTTTCACTGTCCCGGAACCCACTACTTTCTTGTCACTTTCTGCTGGGTTTCCTTTGTATTTAATGTCTCCAGAGCCGTTTACACGGGCTTTAATAGCAGCATTGGCTGTAACTTGCGCATCTCCAGATCCCGAAACATACACTTCTACATTGGTAGCTTCCAGATTATAGCCTTCGAAGTCGCCACTCCCGCTTACTTTCACTTCCAGGTTTTCCACTTTTCCAGAAAGCTTCATATCACCGCTTCCGGTAACTTTAGCGTCTATTCCTGTAGCTTCCGTAGCCAAAACCACATCGCCACTTCCTGTGACATTAATAGTTAGTGCGCTTCCTTTTACAGTGTTCTTTCCTATAACATCGCCACTTCCAGTTAAGGAAATGGTGGAAACCTCAGAAAAAGGAACAGTTACCACAATGTCGTTTTTTGAAGAATAGGAAGCTCCTTTTTTGGTTTTAATCACCAACGTTCCATTTGTACTTTCAATGTCCAGCAGTTGGTGTAGGTTGTCGTCTGCTGTTATGGTGATGGCTCCTTCTTTGCCAGAAACAAGTTCGGCAGTCAAAGAACCTACAACGGAAATTTCATCATAGTCCGCGGTAGTCACTTTTGTTGTGGTAATGTTTCCGCTTCCTTTCACTTGGTTCTTTCCCCATTGTGCGTGTGCATTGAATGTTCCTAAAAATGCCAGAACCCCTAAAATTGAAAATTTGATTGTTTTGTTCATTGTATTGATTTTTTAGTGTTAGTTGTTTTTAAAAGTTACTCCACCATAATTGGCATTGATATTAATGGTATTGCCGCTATCTTTTTTACCATAGTGGCCAAGATATATTTTTGATGAATTTTTTTCAGTCTTGTGTGTAAACTGAAATTGTTCTTTGCCTTTAATATTAGTGTAATTCAAGTCCATTTCAAAATTAAAATTAAGCCCGTTGGCCATGCCAATTGTAGCACTGGTATAATTTAATTTTAAAATTACTTTTCTAACGCTTGGTAACACCGTATCAATTTTTACGGTTCCATAGTCAGTGTTTACATCCAAACTCCCCGAGATACTTCCAAAATTATGGTGTATATAATCACCATTCCCAACTACATGTTTAGCCTTATCAATAGTTATTTTCCCATAATCGTTGTTATAATTTACATCCTCCACTTCTCCAATCTCAGACTTTGTGTAATCTGCATTTATTTGGAGTTTATCTGCTTTACCAAGGGTAAAACCCGAATAATCTGCCGTAATCTTTCCGCTTTTCATATACTGAATGGTCGAGTTATTGGTGTAATCGAAATTAAGGGAATTGTTTTCAGCAAGTAATTCACCAATGATAAGTTGTCCATAATCGCAGTGAATCGAGGCATTCCCTTCCAGCTTGTCTAATGTGATGCTTCCATAATCATTATGAAGGTTTACACTATTTGTGACTGGTATTTTAATAGTGTAATTTACCTCTACCGACACATTATTATTGCCCGAACCAAACCAGCTGCTCCAGCCTCCTTTTTTAGAACCAAAGTTCGTGATAGCAGTAACTTTAGATCCGTTAGCAGTAAAATCTACGTCTATCTCTTTTAATTTCTCAATTACTTTTTCTTCGTTGTTTCCGTTGGTTTTGATGATCACGTCGATCACTGTTTTATTCTGGTTCCATGTAACAATAGTAATACTTCCATAGCTGTTATCAATTTTTAATCCTGCATCAGCGTTAACGGTGTATTCTTTGTGGATTTTTTTCTCCTTGGTATGTTTCCCTTTAAATTTTTCATTGTTGGCCACTACCGAAAGAGGTAGTAAAACAATTAGAAAAAGTATCTTATAAATATGTTTCATCTGTAGTGTTTTTAAGTGTTTTTATTGTTTCTAAAGTCTCCGAAACCTGCTCTAAAGCTTTGATTCTATTTTGAAAGTTGGTAATCATTGCGTGGATCACCTGCTTGTTGTTTCCACTTTCTACAAGATCTTTTTTAAGTAGTTGGTAGTCTTCTTCAAGTTTATCTACTTGTAAGAGGGCATCCTGTATAAGCTTCTTACTTTCTGGAGAATCATACTGCTGTAGTGCTGCTATTTCGAAATGGATGGCTGTGGTAAAAAAAGATTGTGTTTGTTCCATTTCTGGAGAAACACTTGCCAAATCTGCTTCTTGAGGTGCTTGTGGAGCAAATAGACTGCCACCCAAAATAACAAGTAGGGTGATGGCTGCGGCAATACTTCCCCATCTCCAAAAGTTTGTTTTTTTGGTTTTGGGCTGCTGTTGGTTTAGCTTCTCTAAAAAACGTCTTTGGTGTCCTTGCGGGGTTTCGTGTACATCGAAACTACCTTCAAGATTTTTAAATAGGGTTGTTATGGTATCGTTTTCTTTCATCTTAATGCCTGTGCAGGCTGGGGTTTAAAACAGTTATTCTTTTTCGTAAACTCTCTTTGGCACGCGAAATAAGCGTGCGGCAATTGGCGTTGCTAATGTTTAAAATCTCACAAATTTCCTCATAATCATAGCCTTCAATAAAATGAAGGGTCAGGATTCGCTGGTAACTGGTATGCAATGCTTCCATACAACTTACCACCTGGGTTGCTTTCAGCTTTGAGAAATCCTCGCTGGACAATCCATCTTCGATATCTACAAGGTCTTCAGTTTCTATAAAAGCTTCGTCAGTTTCAGACATGGCCACATACTTTTTGCTTTTGTGGTAGTTCGCAATACTTTTGTTT
This sequence comes from Flavobacteriaceae bacterium UBA1903, assembly GCA_002337605.1. GTDB lineage: Bacteria > Bacteroidota > Bacteroidia > Flavobacteriales > Flavobacteriaceae > Marinirhabdus. Next base: position 457,050 of record DDGL01000007.1, on the reverse strand, counting down.
ACTACAATTCGCTTTAACCATGCACCAAATGCGGCTTCAGCTTTAAATGTGTCTAGCTTTTCAAAGGCTGAAATAAAACCCTCCTGCATGCAATCTTCTGCCAATGCAGTGTCCTTTACAATACGTAGCGCCACATTATACATCGCTTTATTGTAGCGATTGTACACTTCTAATTGCGCAAGCTGGTTTCCTTTTTTACAAAGAACGAGTACGGTTGATATGTCCTGGTGGGTTAGTGACAAAAATCTCTGTGATTTATAGTAAAGATACTGCTGCTTTTAAATTGTTACACTTATGCTAAACTATTTTTTACTCGTGGCATAACTATTGAATTATTGGAGTAGCAGTACTACTGAAATTACATAACTAGCAAAGTTTCAGCGATAATAGTACCTTAACAAAATAGACACACATTCTGAAGCCCCTGAAAATGGTGACAGAATGTCTTAAAATTATATATGGCTAAATCTAAATTAATACCCCTAGACAAGTTGTCACTTCAAGATTTACAGGACGAAGCAGATCTAATTCCGCTTATGACGACCGAAGATGAAGATGCAATGAATAAAGAAGAACTTCCTACTACACTTCCCATATTGCCCTTGCGCAATACCGTGTTGTTCCCGGGAGTTGTAATTCCCATCACAGCAGGACGCGACAAGTCTATAAAGCTTATAAACGAAACCAATAAAAACGGAAAAGTAATTGGAGTTGTCTCCCAAAAAGACGAATCTAAAGAGAATCCGGGACCCAAGGATATTAATTCTATTGGTACCGTAGCGCAAATTCTACGGGTGCTTAAAATGCCTGACGGAAATACTACTGTAATTATCCAGGGAAAAAAACGCTTTGAAGTGGCTGAGGTAATGACTACAGACCCTTACATGACCGCTACCATTCGCGAAGTTGCCGAAGCGCGTCCAGCAAAAGAGAATGCAGAGTTTCAGGAAATTATTAGTTCTATAAAAGAGCTGTCACTAACAATAATTAAAGACAGTCCGAATATTCCTTCGGAAGCTGCTTTTGCCATTAAAAACATTGAAAGTTCTTCTTTCCTGATCAATTTTGTGTCTTCAAACCTGAATATTTCAGTAGAGGAAAAACAAAAATTACTGGAGATAAACGATTTAAAAGATCGTGCGCTTGAAACGTTGCGGTATATGAACGTGGAGCTACAAAAATTGTCGCTTCGTAACGATATTCAATCCAAAGTAGAAAGTGACATAAGCCAGCAACAGCGCGAATACTTCCTTAACCAGCAGATGAAAACCATTCAGCAAGAGCTGGGCGGGAATAGCAACGAAGCTGAAATTGAAGAAATGCGCACACGTTCCAAGTCCAAAAAATGGAAAGAAAACATACAAAAGCATTTTGACAAGGAGTTGACCAAGCTGCAACGTATGAATCCGCAGGTGGCAGAATTCAGTATACAGAAGAATTACTTAGACTTATTACTGGAGTTACCCTGGGAGGAATTCAGTAAAGATAAATTCGATCTTAAAAGAGCAAAGAGAATTTTAGATCGTGACCATTACGGATTGGATGACGTAAAGAAACGTATTATTGAATATCTGGCTGTTTTAAAACTTCGAAACGATATGAAATCGCCTATCCTGTGTCTCTACGGACCTCCAGGAGTAGGAAAAACGTCTTTGGGAAAATCTATTGCGGAAGCTTTAGGACGGGAGTATGTGCGTATGTCTCTGGGTGGTTTGCGTGATGAAGCTGAAATTCGTGGGCACCGTAAAACCTATATTGGCGCGATGCCGGGGCGCATTATTAAGAGTCTTAAAAAAGCGGGAACGAGTAACCCTGTATTTGTACTGGACGAAATTGACAAACTTTCTGTAGGAAGCCAGGGAGATCCGTCTTCGGCTATGCTGGAGGTATTAGATCCAGAGCAGAATAGCGAATTTTACGATAACTTTCTGGAATTAGGGTACGACCTTTCTAAAGTGATGTTTATTGCTACTTCCAATAGTCTGGGAACCATTCAGCCAGCCTTGCGTGACAGAATGGAGATCATTAACGTAACAGGTTATACCATAGAGGAAAAAGTAGAAATTGCGAAGAAACATTTACTTCCGAAGCAATTAAAAGAGCACGGCCTAACTAAAAAAGACCTGCAAATTGCTAAGCCACAATTGGAGAAGATCGTAGAAGGTTATACCCGTGAGAGTGGGGTGCGAGGGCTGGAAAAGCAGATCGCCAAAATGGTGCGTCACGCCGCTATGAATATTGCCATGGAAGAGGAGTACACTAAAAAAGTGACGAATGAAACCATTGTGGAAGCCTTAAAAGCACCACGAATGGAGCGTAACAAATACGAGAATAACGATGTAGCTGGTGTAGTAACAGGACTTGCCTGGACACGTGTGGGGGGTGATATTTTATTTATTGAATCTACACTCTCCAAAGGAAAAGGAACGCTGAATATGACCGGGAACCTTGGGAAAGTAATGAAAGAGTCTGCTACGATTGCGTTGGAATTTATTAAATCGAATGCTGAAAGGCTAGGGCTTTCTCCCGATATTTTTGAGAAATACAACGTTCACATTCACGTACCGGAAGGTGCCACGCCCAAAGATGGGCCAAGTGCAGGGATTACCATGTTAACGTCCTTAGTTTCTTTGTTTACCCAGCGTAAAGTGAAGAAAAGCATTGCAATGACGGGTGAGATCACGCTTCGAGGAAAGGTATTGCCTGTTGGCGGTATTAAAGAAAAAATTCTGGCTGCCAAACGTGCCAAAATCAAGGAAATTCTATTGTGTGAAGACAACAAACGTGATATAGACGAAATAAAACCAGAATATTTAAAAGGCCTTACATTTCATTACGTTAAGGAAATGAGCGATGTGCTGGATTTAGCGCTTACCAAGCAGAAAGTTAAAAACGCTAAGTCGCTATAATATAGATTATTGTAAGGTTGAACGTAATTGAAATTTAATTTTAAAGCGCAATTTAAAAGTTTAAAGGTATTTTGATACGCGAACTTCTTTTGAATCCCGCAAAAATAAATTAGTATTGCAGTCGTTAACTCCTTTAGGAAACACAATCTCGCGCACATGCTAAAAAAGGTTTTATTGCTGCTTGCTGTTGTCACGGCTTTTCCCGCCGTAGCACAAATAGGAGGGCGAGCAACCTATCAGTTTTTAGATCTAGTGACCTCTACGCGCCAGGCGGCTTTAGGAGGAAAAAACATTACCAATTACGATTACGACCCCACGCAGGGTATGTATAATCCCGCGGCCATTAATCCGGCAATGGATAACCAGTTGGCGTTAAACTACGCAAATTATATTGGCGATGTAAACTATGGTACGGCAACCTACGCATACCTTTGGGATCGGAGGACACAGGTATTGCATACTGGAGTTACCTATATTAACTATGGAACTTTTGATGGTTATGATGAAAATGGAAACGCTACCGATACGTTTAGCGGTGGAGAAGTTGCCCTTTCATTCGGTCACGCGAGAAACATAGCATTTACCAATTTTCACGTAGGAGCAAATCTGAAATTAATTTCCTCAAAGCTGGAGCAATATACTTCGTTCGGAGTGGCGGCAGATATTGGGGTGATGTATGTTTATGAAGACTGGGATTTACACATTACAGGGGTTGCCCGGAATGTGGGAACACAGCTCACACCGTACGAAAATACCTATGAGAAATTACCTTTTGAACTGGTTTTTGGAATCTCACAAACGTTAGAAAATATTCCCATTCGCTGGCATTTTACTTTGGAAAATATGCAACGCTGGAATATTGCATTTGCGAACCCCAATCGGGATGAGATAGATCTGGAAGGGGAGGTTACTTCAGAAAATATTGGATTTATAGACCATGCGTTCCGCCATATGATTTTTGCTATTGAGATTTTCCCTGAGAGCGGATTCAATCTTCGTTTGGGGTATAACGTGCGTAGGGCAGAGGAACTTCGTATAGTAGATCAACGTTCTTTTGCGGGTCTAACAGCCGGATTTGCTATAAAACTGAATAAATTGCGCTTAAGTTATGCGTATTCACGTTTTAATAGTGCCGCTACAACCAGTACCTTTGGACTCAATATAAATTTACAGTAATGCATAAAATTACGATTGCCGTAGACGGGTATTCTTCAACAGGAAAAAGTACCGTTGCCAAACAATTGGCAGACTGGCTGGAGTATGTATATGTAGATACAGGTGCGATGTACCGAGCGGTGACGCTGTTTGCAATGCGTAATGATATGATTGCTGAAGCAACCGTAAATACTGCAAAATTAATTGCTGCATTGCCTTCAATACAGTTAGAATTTAAAAAGAACGGTTCAGGAAAAGCTGAGATCCATTTAAATGGTGAAAATGTTGAAAAGGACATTCGCCATTTGGATGTTTCGGAATATGTAAGTCCAGTTGCCACCATTAGCGAAGTACGCCGAAAACTCGTAGAGCAACAACAAAAAATGGGAGAAGGAAAAGGAGTTGTAATGGATGGCCGTGATATTGGTACGGTTGTCTTCCCCAACGCCGAGCTAAAAATTTTTATGACGGCCAGCGCCCAACAACGCGCACAACGCCGCTATAAAGAACTCCTGGAGCGTGGCGATACAGTTTCTTACCAGGATGTACTGGATAACGTACAGGAGCGTGACCACATTGACACTACAAGAAAAGATTCTCCCTTACGCAAGGCCAATGATGCCATTGAAATTGACAATAGCGAAATGAATCTGGAAGACCAGTTTCATACTATTTTGCAATTGGCGAAAGACCGGATTGCAGGGAGAGTATAATTTCTGGTTACTAGTTCCTAATTTCAGGTTTTAAATTATTTAGCCTATTTCTACAAATTTCAACACTTCGTCGCTCGTATTTCATACCTCGTACTTTCGTTAGTCTACTTTCACAAACTTTAAAATTTCTTTGCCTTCAGCATTATAAAAATAGAGATGAAGGTTTTCAATTTTATACGTTGTGGTGTTACCAAGTGCTTCCGTGAATGCATTGGGGACCTGCATTTGAGGGCACATCATTTTGGTACTGCCCATTTTTGAAAAGCCGATACGGGTTTCGGTAAGCTCTTCAATTTGTCCAAAAAGAGTATTACAGCCATCATTCCCTCCCATGCGCTTATCGGCTACAAAAATTTCTAGCATAGGGGTCTTGTTGGGTTTCTGATCGGTTTCAGTAGGAATAGCTTCATTGTGTATTGCTTGCAACGCCCAGATGTCATGTAACCTAAATATAGGGTCTGGTTTCTTTTCTAATACCTGTACCAGGATATATGCGACAGAAGAAGCATCGGCAGGGACTTTCGCTGGATCCAGTTTTTCTTCTTTTACTGATAGTTTGTAAGTAAAGCCTTGCTGGTAATCGAACCCTTCAATAGAACTATAAAAGTTGGTCCAGCTGGCATCGGTTTCATTTTTCTTAATTTGCAGGCATTGCATCTTTCCCACACCCTCGCAGGAGACTTTAGCACTATTTACAAAGTAGGTGATAGTTTTTGATTTTTCTTCAGAAGTATCTCCGCAGGAATTAACCGCAAGGATAGAAAAGAGGAGGATGGCTATTAATTTCATGAGTTTTTGTTTTCATAAAGTTAAGAAGCAATGATGAAAGCTGGAAATTTTTGTAAAATATTTAAGGGTTTTATGTAAGTTTCTATTTCAAAATTTATTTGAAGTAGTAGTAGAAAGCACTACGTTTCAACCAAAAATTAGAGGTCTTATTTCTAAAATGGGGAAACGCTTTGATTTTCAAAAGAAAAACACTATTTTTGCACCCCTTTTAGCGACAGAATCAAGTGTAAAAGGAATTCTATAAAAACAAAAACTAAACCCTCTTGTGGGACAGTCGCAGTAACTACTTGAAAGAACACAGGATACAAATCTGATTTATTTCAGCAAGCCTGAACTAATGACGAGCATATAACAAATGGCTGATAAAGCAAAAACAAAAGAAGAAGCAGTAGAAAAAGCTGCAGACAAAGCGGTTGATACTTCGGTAGCAGTAAAAGATGCCAAAAAACCAACCCGAACCAAAAAAGCTGTAAAAGCAGAGGACATGGAAGATATGGCCGAAGCTAAAGTTGGACAGAGCACAGAAACTCCAAAAGAAGAAGTTTCTCCACAGCAAGCCAACCCAGCAAAATTCCTGGAAGATTTTAACTGGCACAACTACCAAGAGGGAATCGACCCTGTAGATGGCGAGCAATTGCAGGAGTTTGAAAAATTAGTAGCAGAAAACTTCGTAGACACCTTAGACGATGAGGTAGTTGAAGGAGAAGTGATCCACATTTCGGACCGTGATGCCATTATCGACATCAACGCGAAGAGTGAAGGGGTTATTTCTTTAAACGAATTCCGTTACAACCCAGACTTAAAAGTAGGGGACAAAGTAGAAGTATTAATAGATGTACGTGAAGACAGCACAGGACAATTAATCCTGTCGCATCGTAAAGCACGTACCATTAAAGCTTGGGATCGTGTAAACGCGGCTCACGACGAAAGTACTATCGTTAACGGTTTTGTAAAGTGCAGAACCAAAGGAGGTATGATCGTAGATGTATTTGGAATTGAGGCATTCTTGCCAGGTTCACAAATAGATGTGAAGCCAATTCGCGATTACGACGTATACGTAGGAAAAACAATGGAATTCAAAGTGGTAAAGATAAACCACGAGTTCAAGAACGTTGTAGTTTCTCACAAAGCGTTGATCGAAGCAGATATCGAAGAACAGAAAAAAGAAATCATCGGGCAGCTTGAAAAAGGTCAGGTACTTGAAGGGGTTGTTAAAAACATCACTTCTTACGGAGTATTTGTGGATCTTGGAGGTGTTGATGGATTGGTACACATTACAGACCTTTCTTGGTCACGTATCAACCACCCGAACGAGATTGTAGAGCTAGATCAGAAACTGAACGTAGTAATCTTAGACTTTGATGAGGATAAGACACGTATCCAGTTAGGATTAAAGCAACTGAATGCACACCCTTGGGAAGCATTAGGTGAAGAGATGAAAGTAGGTGACAAAGTAGAAGGTAAAGTAGTTGTTATTGCAGACTACGGTGCGTTTGTTGAAGTTACTGAAGGAGTAGAAGGATTGATCCACGTTTCTGAAATGTCTTGGTCTACGCACTTACGTAGCGCACAGGATTTCGTAAATGTAGGCGATAAAGTAGAAGCTCAGATCTTAACACTAGACAGAGAAGAACGTAAGATGAGTCTTGGTATTAAGCAATTAACGCCAGACCCATGGACAGATATCACAACCAAATACCCAGTTGGTTCACGCCACACAGGGATTGTACGCAACTTCACCAACTTTGGTGTGTTTGTAGAATTGGAAGAAGGTATCGACGGACTTATCTACATTAGCGACCTTTCTTGGACTAAGAAAGTGAAGCACCCTAGCGAGTTTACTAACATTGGTGACAAGTTAGACGTAGTAGTACTAGAATTGGATGTGGAAGGACGTAAGTTAAGCTTAGGTCACAAGCAGACAGAAGACAACCCTTGGGATAAATACGAGGCTGAGTTTAAAGTAGGATCTAAGCACACAGCTGCTATCGATGAGATGGTAGACAAAGGAGCGGTGATCAACTTTAACGAAGACATCTCTGCATTTGTACCTAAGCGTCACTTAGAGAAGGAAGACGGAACAGACCTTAATAAAGGAGAAGAAGCCGAATTCCAGATCATTGAGTTCAACAAAGAATTCAAGAAAGTGGTAGCGTCGCATATGACAATTCATAAAGAAGAAGAAGCAAAAATTGTAAAGCAAGCTGCTAAGAAGGCTGCTGCACAAGCAGAGGAAGCAAAACCAACATTAGGGGATGCCAACTCTAAATTGCAAGAATTGAAAGACAAAATGGACGGGAAGAAGTAATTCCTGAACGTTTTTTAAATACCAAATCCCTTCCAGAACCGGAAGGGATTTTTTTTTGAATAGTTTCATAAAACTATTTTGGTGCCCTTTTTTATATCTTTACGAAATACCCAGGGTGAAAATGCAGGTATATCCTTTATATATTTTGGAATAAAATTATTAAATGCTAGTATATAACTAGTTAGGCACAATTTAACCAAAATTGTAACTAAGATTGTCTCTCACCGTCTTAATAAAATAATCATCAATCAAAAAAATCAATGAATTATTCAAAAATTCTAATTTTAATTATTTGTATCACCTTCAATTTAAATGCGCAAAACAAATCACAAATAGAAAATAATTTTCAAGACAATATTACGTATGTTATTAATAATGTAAACATTATCCCAATGACTAAGGATAATAAGGTTGTCGAAAATGCTACTGTTGTAATTCAAAATCAAAAAATTATTTCGATTAACGACACAATTCCAACCAATGCAGAAATAATCGACGGAACAGGAAAATGGTTGATTCCTGGTCTTATTGATATGCACGTCCACACAAATGCAGATTTAAATTTTAAAGAAAACTCATCTACTCAAGGTGCTACGTTTTTTATGGATACACAAGACGTTATGACAACATATATAGCGAATGGTGTTACAACGATATTTGAACTTGGAGGAAGAGTTGAGCATTTTGGACAAAGAAATGAAATTACAAAAGGAAAGGTCATTGGTCCTCGAATGGCAATAGCGCCAATGATAAATGGTGGAGATCCAAATAATGGAGGAAGAATAGTTAACAATGCTTCAGATGCTCGACAAGCGGTACGAAGTGCAAAAGCCGAAGGATACAACTTTATCAAAGCATATTCTCATTTAAATATTGAGTCTTTCAAAGCTCTTGTAGATGAAGCTCAAAAACAAGGGCTAAAAGTAGTTGGACATATACCAGATTCATTTAAAGGTAAAACAGAAGAGGCATTTGTGTCCAATTTTGGATTAGTAGCACACGCAGAGGAATTTTCAAAACAGATTAGAAATCAAGAAAAGACTAAAGAAGATGCTCAAAGATTTGCTCAAATTTCGAAGAAGAATAATACTTGGTTAATTCCAAACCTTATAGCAATTGTCAAGATTAGAGATCAAGTTCAATCACTTGATTCAATTGGCACTATGGAATCTCTAAAATATGTACATCCTCTTTTACAAGACAAATGGTTGAATTCAAACAACTATAACAAACATTCCAGCCCTAAATTCATCAATTATCTAGACAGCCTTATTATATTCCATAAAGAAATGGTGGTTGCTTTTAAAGAAGCTGGAGTTCCAATGGTAGTAGGAACTGATGCAGGAGTTTCTGGAGTTGTAACTGGTTTCGCACTACACGACGAGCTTGAGTTATTAGTTGATGCTGGACTTACAAACCACGAAGCATTAGTATCAGCCACGAGACTGCCATCTGAATGGTTAGAAATTAATGAAATTGTCGGAACAATTGAAGTTGGTAAATATGCTGACCTCCTATTGTTAGATGCAAATCCACTTGAAAATATTCACAATACACGAAAGATAAACGGAGTTTTTGTAAATGGAAATTGGGTTGATAAAAAAAAGATTGATAAAATGCTATCGGAATTAGCTGATTGGAATACTTCAATGAAAGAGAAGTATAAATGGAAAAACAGAAAAGAATATTAGCGAAAAAAACTGTGCCTAACACTGCATATAACACAGCGGGTCGGATTGTTAAGTGAATTGTATTTCTTATAAATAATTGTAAATTAGTCACGCGGATAATCACGTAGTGGCGGCGCCCAATGTCTTCCTCTCGCAGAAAAAGCTCGTCGGAGACAAGTGGCTGATTCGCACGCTG
>DDGL01000007.1:265982-447161 GCA_002337605.1 Flavobacteriaceae bacterium UBA1903 | reverse complement strand
TGTTGGCACTGCCGAAGCTGCCGCTTAAGACCCGCCGTATCATATGCAAAACCACTAGGACTACACATTTTTTATGAAAAAAAGATTCACATTTCTACTGATCCTAATGTCAATCAGCTCTGGCTTTTCTCAAAATAAAGAAATTTCAAAAATTTTAGCTGATTCTCTGGATAATGTCAACTTTGAAATAAGACTTAGTAGAATTGCATCTGAACATTTTAGCGAAGGAAAAGTAATTATACTATCTACTCAGTTTAAAATTGAAAAGGACGGAAAACTGACAGATGTCAAAGCCCGAGGTCCAATGGCGGAATTAGAAGATCTAATAGTTTCAAAATTGAAGAGTGTTATGATTTCACAAAGTTTGTTAGAGAAAATCAAGCTAGATAATCCAGACTTAATATATGCTCTCCCAGTTAGATTTCAGATAAAAAGTGAATCAGAAATTATTAAAATGGTAAAAAAAGATAAACGTAAAAGGGAAAAGGAAAAAAGAAAAAGGGAAAGAAAAAACTAGTCATAACAAAGAACTTGAGGCAACAAACAACCATATAGTATATTTAGCGTGTAAATTTCTATCAGCATTTTCACGAACTTACAATTAGATCATTCCTTCTTCAACAACAAAGCAGGCACCCTTAATGCGGCGTACATTGTATTATAGGCTTCCATTTCTGTATTTATAATTGCATCCCGTTCAGTCTTATACGTTTGCCAGTCTTTTTTTAAGTCCTGTAAACGTTGCTTTGAGCCTGCAGTTACCTGTGGTATAGCCGTATCTATAAAATCTTTTAAGTACAGAACTTCACTGTTTAGCTTGTTGTTAAAGTTGATCACATCCTGAAAGGTCTTCTGCTGTGTTTGTATCAAATTTTCCTCCCAGGAAGTAATCCGCTTGCTGAGTGAATCTCCTCTTTTGAGTAGTGCTTCCGCTTGCTCAGTATCTTTTAGCATCTTCTTATAATGCGATAACTGGCCCTGAACAGAGCGCATAGCATTTACAGACTCGTGAATTTCGGTGATCATAGTTTCCAGTTCACTTAAGATGGCCTGGCGTTCTGCAAATTGAGCAGGGGAGGCGTCAATATTTGGGTTTGGCTTTATGGTAACGGTAGTCTCGGTAGTGGTTTCATTTGCTTTTAAGCGTAGCGTGTAAGTTCCAGGAGCAACCGTTGCTCCCTGGTAGTTTCCAAATACAAAAACATTATCCACTGCTGGAAGCGTTTCTTTTCTGAAATCCCAGGTAAACCTGTTAAAGCCTCGTTTGCTAGGCAATACAGCAGGTTTTGGAGGACCACCTGCCCAGGTTTTAAAATCTTTAGGAGGTTTGTTGGAAATAGTGCGTAGTACGTTTCCATCCTTCAGTATTTCCAGCTGTAAGTCCAGCGAGTCTTTGTATTCAGGAAGATAGTAATCCATCGTTACCCCAGTAGCAGGGTTTTCTCCTAAACCATTTCCAGCAGGAGCTTTTCCGCCAAAAAATAGGTAGGTGTCCTTCGGTTTTATAATGCGTAACTTCCCTTCAGAAGCCATTCTATTCTGAATAGCGCCCAGGTCGTCCAATATCCAGAATGAACGTCCCGCCGTTGCAGCGATCAAATCGTTATCCTGAATCGCCAGATCGTTGATAGGCACCACAGGAAGATTTAACTGAAACGGTTTCCAGTCCGTACCGTCATTCCAGGATACGTAGAGGCCGGTTTCGGTACCTGCATATAGCAAGCCTTTTATTTTTTGGTCTTCACGCACTACGCGTACGAAGGTATGATCACCGGTAATTCCGTTGGTAATTTTTGTCCAGCTTTGTCCGTAGTTAGTAGTCTTGAATATATAAGGCTTCAAATCCATAGCTTTATAGCCCATTACTGCGATATACGCTGTTGCCTTATCGTGGGGGGACACTTCAATACTATTAATAATATAAGAACCTACTCCTTTAGGCGTAACATTTTCCCAGGTTTGTCCGCCATTTTTTGTTAGATGTAGCAATCCGTCGTCACTTCCCGCATAGAGCACGCCTGGTTCCAATGGAGAAGCAACTAAAGACATTAAGGTGTTATAATTTTCACCACCTGCAGCTTCGTTGGTGTACGGGCCACCCCCAGGGCCATGCTTATCAGTTTCATTTTTGGTGAGGTCCGGACTAATGGCCGTCCAGTTGGTTCCGCCATCGGTTGTTTTAAAAACCTTGTTTCCTGCGTGGTAAATGGTTTTTCGGTTGAAAGGATCACTTATTATAGGTGCATTCCAGTTAAAACGGTATTTGGCATCTTTAGGAGCTTTACTCAGGCCTTGCTCTGGATACTGGTTAATGATCTTAGAATCTCCTGTGCTTTTCATCCATCGGTCTATGATGCCCTGGTAACAACCTCCATACACTTCCACCGGGTTGTCCGGGTCAAAGGCAAGGAACGCACTTTCACATCCTGCCACGCTGTACCAGTCTTTCCAGTCTATTCCTGCATCGTTGGTACGGCTGGCTATGGCTATGGCGCTGTTATCCTGTTGCCCGCCATACACATTGTAGGGAACCAGATTGTCTGTAATCACTCTGTAAAACTGAGCCGTAGCCTGGTTTTCCTGTGTGCTCCAGCTCTTACCACCGTTATTGGAAACATTTGCCCCGCCATCATTACTATTGATCATGACCTGATTGTTTTCAGGATGAATCCATAAGTGGTGGTTATCGCCGTGTGGGACGAGTACATTGCTAAACGATTTTCCTCCGTCTATCGATTTCATCACGGGAGCGTTCAATACATACACCACATTTTCATCCTGAGGGTCTGCAAAGATTTCCATATAATACCACGAACGGGTAATGTTTACGCGGTCCTTGTTAATTTGTTTCCATGATTTTCCCGCATTGTCACTTCGATACACTCCTGCTTTTTCACCTTCTGCTTCCAGAACAGCGTACACACGGTCTGGATTGGCACGGGATACTGAAATTCCCGATTTTCCAAAGGCATCCGGGATTCCGTTTTTCATAGGTTCCCAGGTTTCACCACCATCATTAGATTTATACAAGCCGGATTTTTTACCTCCGCTTTCCATAATCCACGGATAGCGACGGTGTTCCCACATAGCTGCATATAGAATAAGCGGGTTTTTAAAATCCATCGAAAGGTCTACCGCTCCTGTATTTTCATCTACAAAGAGGGTTTTATTCCAGGTTTTTCCTCCGTCTATCGACTTGTAAATGCCCCGATCCTTGGAAGGTCCGTATTGCGCTCCCTGTGCCGCAACAAATAGAATATCCGGATTGGAAGGGTGAATAATTACATCTGAAATATGACGCGTAAAGTCTAACCCTATGTGTTTCCAAGTTTTTCCGGCATCGGTAGATTTATATACCCCGTCACCCATAGAAGTCATTACGCCCCGGGCAGCGTGTTCTCCCATTCCAACCACCACAATGTTTGGGTTGCTTTCTGAAACGGCGATAGACCCAACGGTTCCCGTTTTAAAGAACCCGTCTGAAACATTTTTCCATGTAATACCGTCGTCCTCAGTTTTAAAAACACCCCCGCCGGTAGCTCCCATATAATAGGTCATTGGTTGTCCAACTACGCCTGTAGATGCAACACTTCTCCCGCCACGAAACGGACCAATATTTCGCCATTTTAATCCGTGGTAAAGCGTGTCGGCAGAACTATTCGTCTCCTTTTTTTGAGCTGAAACCGAAAGTGATATAAAAAGACAGAGTAGGGGAAGCGTAAGGAAGTGTTTCATAGTTGATTGGTTTTGCATAAAGTTAGGAATTTTAGCGGAACATCGAAGTGGCTTTTCTGTAAGAATTTTAGAGGTTTTTCTGGAAACAAACACTATTCTCCATCCCAATATATTGCCCGTATTGAGGTATTATGAAGTACCCGTTTTTTTTATACAGTGCGATGGCGTCTGGTTGTCGTTTTCCGGTTTCTAAAACACAGGAGTTAAAACCTATTTCCTTTGCCCAGGATTCTAAGTTGTTTAATATTTTGGAGCCTACACCTTTACCGCGGTAGGCTGGCAGGGTATACATTCGTTTTACTTCGGCTATGGGTCCTTCAAAAGTTTTAATCGCACCACAGGCAACGGGTGTCTCTTCAGCAAATGCTACCACGACGTGTTTGATGTTTTCCAACCCGTTAAACTGGTTGTAAAAATCGTGTAAGTCGCCATCAGTTTTGGCAAGAGAGGCATCCAGAAGTGTCACCAATTTGAGAAACTCCGGATTGGTTCCACTGGTTCTTCGGAAAGTGATTTCTTTCAAAATAGTACGCTTTTATTGCACTAAAAACTTCAGGGTTTGGCTACTGTTGTCCGTGCTTACTTTTAGAAAATATATTCCTGTTGGTAATGTTTGTGAAATTTTAAGGGTTGTTCCACTCACAGAAAAGGTATTGTGAACTAACCGTTGCCCTAATTGATTATAAATTTCAGCAGTAATGACAGTTCCATTTACAATTGATGGATCTACCAGGAGTTCAATAGTTTCAGCAACCGGATTGCTCACTAACTGAAATGCTCCTGAAAGCTCATTTTCTGAAAACCCAAGAGGCACCTGTAATATTTCAGCCAACGCAAACGCTACATTTTGTGCGGTTGGCTCTACGTGACGCTCGTTCGTGCTAGGAATATGAAAATTCACAAAAGGTGAATCTTCCAGATCCGGAATGGCAAACCAGTCGTTTTCAGTTTCCAGTGCTAAGGCACTTATGGTTGGGATAAAAGAGAATGCATCCTGATCCAGCGCATCTATAAAATCCTGTAGGGCAGGATTACCGTCACCTCCGCCCAGGGCATTGGATATAAAAGAAACTCCTCCTGGCGATGCGTCAATCCCATCGATAGTGGCTTCCCCTTGTGCATCGGCATCGAAAGTACCAATTGGAAAGCCTGCAAAAAACGAATCGAAAGACGTTACATTTATAGTTGTACCGGCTTCTGGAACAAAATGCAGGGCAACATCTGCCGTAGCCCCCGAGCCCAGATCCAGGGTAGTGTCAACTATTTGCATACCTGCTGTTCCTGTGGTAAGACCATTTCCTGCGCCATTGATCATGGTTACATTTCGTACGTTTTGCGGAAATCCTAAGGCATCCAGCTCTGCCTGGAAGGCATCTCTAAAGTCTGGAGCGCCAGCAGGTAATAATTTTGTTGGGTCCTGTTCGGTAGGAGACCCCGAAAGTAAATGACCTAAAAGATGATCGTACAACATTTCCTTGGCAGCTGGGGAGTTTAAAACTTCGTCAACTAATGCAATTGCCTGTGCATCTCCAATTTCCTGTGCCAGGTAATTAATCAGGTATTGTAAGCTAATTGGAATGTTAGCTCCTTTGTGCGGAGCGTCAAAAGAAATATACAACCTTGTCTCGTGTTCCATACTATTGGCTTCCATAAAGGCAAGTCCGTATCTTCCAATAAGACCACCCATACTAGGGCCTATCACTACAAGTTCTTCATCACCCACTTTTTCTTCGTTTAAAAAATTAATGAGTTCAATTAAAACCATGGCGTTACGTTGTATATAATCGCCACCCCCGTCTATCTCTTTTCCGTCTGTGGTATACACCGGAGCATTGAGCACTACAATATCGTACCCTTCATCACGCACAAGATCTGCCAGATTAGCTCCTCCAAAGGCTAAACTGCTATACAATCCATTAATATCTCTCGCATCACCAGGATCAAAGCCATCTAGTAAGATAACGGGTTTATCCAGGATACCATCCACATTGTCTAAAAAAATTTCGTATTCGCCTTCTCCAAAATACTCCTGCATTTCATCGTATCCCTGATATCCAAGGCTAGCTACAATTTGTGTTACAGCAGCTTCATTAGAGACGTGCTGTGTGCTTTCTGGAGTATACTGAAAGGTACTTTGTCCAAAAATTGTAAAAGAGAAAAATAATGTTGTTAAAAGTGTAATGTGTTTCATAGTACTATAATTAATGGAGTTACTAGTTGAGTCCATTCGCTAAATATAAACAAAACAGGACAATTCCTTCCCTTTGAAATAATGTGCTACATTTGAAATACCACAATTTTCTACTCTATGGACAATTTAGCGACTATCATCCTTGCGGGAGCACTCTTTATCATTATGCTTGGGATGGGGCTTTCTTTGCAAATGGCCGATTTCAAACGAATTGTACTATACCCAAAGGCTATAGTTATTGGACTTACAAATCAATTAATAGTATTGCCGTTGGTAGGCTTTTTAATTGCTGTATGTGTTCCCATGCAACCTGAAATTGCAGTGGGGATTATGATACTTGCTGCCTGTCCCGGAGGTCCTACCTCTAATTTAATTTCATTTATGGCTAAGGGAAACCTTGCGCTGTCTGTTTCGCTCACAGCATTAAGTAGTGTGATCACGATACTTACCATTCCGTTTATTGTTGCATTTTCTTCACAGTATTTTTTAGATGTGGGGCAAGAGGTTCAATTAAATATCTTGCAGACGATAGGGCAAATTTTTGTAATTGTGGTGATCCCAATTGTTATTGGAATGATGATAAGAAACTGGAAGCCTGACTTTGCTACAAAAATGGGAAAACCTGTTCGTGTTGCTTCGGGGGTTGTTTTAGCATTAATTATTATAGGTCTTGTTATAAAAGAACGTGCTAATTTTGGAGCTTATCTTGAGCAGGCAGGAATTGCCACATTTTTACTGAATGTTATTACAATGTCATTAGGGTATTTTTCGGCGAAAATATTTCGTCTGTCTACACCTTCAGCGATTTCTATCTCAATAGAATCTGGAATCCAGAATGGAACTCTGGCCATAACCATTGCGGTTGTGATGCTTCAAAACACATCTTTTGCTATAGCACCTGCAGTATACAGTCTGCTTATGTTTTTAACCGGAGGAGTAATGATTTATTTTTTCAACAAAAAAGCATAAAAAAATGGCTTGTAGTACACAAGCCATTTAAGTATTTAACCTTAAAATACTATTATCCTTAATTATCTTCGCTGGATTCTATAGCGATAACCGTTTTAGTAGCCGGGACAATTGTCTTTTTCTCTAAGTCCAGTGCACCCGAATTAGACATTAAAACAATTGAAAAAATTTCTGTGTTTGTAAAACTGTTTTCAGCGATCATGAGCTCCTTTAAGTTACTGTTGTTCGCCAATTGAACAGGAAGATTACCTGCCAGCTTATTATCAAATACGTTAAACACTTCAAGTTTGGTTAAGTTATTAATGTCTGTTGGAACTTGTCCGGAAAGCTTGTTGCTGCTTAAGTGAAGTTGTTTAAGGTTGGTAAGATTTCCTAACGTAGCAGGTATTTCACCGGAAAGCATATTTCCATTAAAAGCTAATATTTCAAGTTCTTTTAAACTCCCTAACGTTTGTGGTAGAGAACCCTTTATATTGTTGAACGATAGTTCTAGTGTTTTTAGGTGTGCCAAATCTCCGATAGATGCAGGCAGTTCACCCGATAAGTTGTTGAAAAGAAGGCTAATGCTTGTCACCTTATCGTTTTCTACAGTAATCCCTTGCCACTCAGAAACAGGTTTGTTTACATCCCAGGATTGCGTCCATTGGTCTCCTTGAGTTGCAACATAGATATCTAATAGGGCTTGCTTTTCTTTAGGGGACACCTGTGCGGTTGCTACAACACAGAAGAGAGCTAAAACGGGGGTAAGTAAAAGGCTTTTCATGAGATGGTTTTAAGATTATTCCTACATTTAGAAGTAAATTAAAACTATATTTTGCTGAAATACAAATATTTTCGATGAAATACATAGATGAAACGCACTATTTTTCCGCTAAATGGTTAATAAATTGAGTGTTTACTTCGTGAACCCCTTTAAACACTTGGATAGAAAGGTGTTGCCCAAAAATAGAATCCCCTTTCAGTGTTTCTTCTGTTTTTTTCGCCTCCGTAATATATTGGTCTTTATCGCCATAGATATACGTAACCTTGCAGTGTTCAGAAAGATACTCGAAGTCTTTGCTGTTTAATTCTTTAGGAATGCCACCGCTGTGTAACACCAGCTCGTTACACTGTATCTTCCTGCTCGCCAGCCAACGCATAGCAATAGAAACTCCTTGCGAATAGCCCATGACAATGAAACGGGGGAGAATTTCAGGTTTCTCTGCTTTCCAAACGGAGTCTATATAAGAGAGCACGTTTTTAGTGTCTTCAGCGGTATTAACCCTTGTAAGCCAGTTAGCGCCAACGTGACGAAACTCTTTTCCCAAATAGAATTTTGACGGAGCCTGTGGAACGATAATAAAATTTTCTTCGGCATTTAACTCTTTAAAGTACTTGCTGAAATATGTACTCAAATAGCCCATTCCGTGAAAAACCAACCAGACGTTTTTTGTTTTGGCTGAATAGGTGTTTAAGGTAGTGTAGGTATTGGAAGTGGTGTAGGTTACTTGTTTTTCTATCATTTGTATTGGGCTTGTTTTGTATTTTTACAAAGTAATGCAATTGCTATGATAAACTCAAAAGAAGAAATACTTGAAGGTTGTAAAAAGATGTGTGAAAACACACTTATGGAAACCTTACAAATTGAATTTATAGACGTTTCTGAAAATAAATTAGTGGCTCGTATGCCCGTAACACCCAGAGTGCATCAGCCAGACGGGGTGTTGCATGGCGGTGCTTCTGTGGCCCTGGCAGAAAGTGTAGGGAGTGCAGCTGCCTATATCTTTTTAGATGCAAAAAAGGTTGCTATCAGAGGTATTGAAATTGCGGCCAATCATGTTAAAAGTGTCCGGGAGGGATTTGTATACGCACACGCTACCGTGTTGCACCAGGGGCGCACGACACAGTTATGGCAAATTCGAATTGAAAATGAAGAGCACCAACTGGTTTCACTTGTAAAATTAACCACCATAACCCTTCCAAAATAAATAGCACATAAAGCTTTAGTATCCAAGGGATAAAATGTAATTTTCAGGAACAAAAAAACTGACTAAAGCACGAGAGTGCACGTACGAAAAAAACCAACCTGAATGCAGTATTCTCAACTCGTTGAAAAGGCATTGGCGCAGTATAATGAAAAACTGCCTTTTGTCTTATATTCGTTACCAGATAGTTCTGAAATTACGGGCATATTTCAAAGTAATGCAGATCGCACTATAGCAGAATTATCGCAGGAAAACGGATTTGTTCTTGCCCCCTTCGATTCAAAAAAACAAAAGCTTCAAATTCCCATGAAGGGTAGTGAAATACTTACCTGTATAGACCTACCACCCGTTTTAGAAACAAAGAAAGCCGTAACTATTTCAGAAAGACTGGCCGATAAGGAAAAACATCTTACAGTAACCTCCAAGGCCATTACTAAGATTAAATCGGGCAGGGCTCAAAAGATTGTAGTTTCAAGAAAAAAAGAGGTACGTCTTAAAAAATTCGATCTCAGAAAGCTTTGCGACTCTCTGTTTTCTCAAAACCCTTCGGCTTTTAGATATATCTGGTTCCACCCGGTAACATCGCTCTGGTGTGGTGCAACTCCGGAAGTACTTATTAAAACCAACGGATCTGCTTTCTCGACCATGGCACTTGCAGGAACACAAAAACTACAAGGGAAATCCATTATTTTTTGGGATAAAAAAGAACGGAATGAACAACAATGGGTTGTCGATGCCATTGTGGATACTCTATTAGATAAAACCACAGCATTAAATATTTCCAAAGCCAATACACATATAGCAGGGGATTTAGCCCACTTAAGAACCGATATAAAAGGGGTACTCAATACAAGCAAGCATGCCCTTCAAAAAATTGTTGAAACCCTGCATCCAACTCCGGCTGTTTGTGGAACACCGCGTACGAAGGCGCAAGCTTTTATTTTAGAACACGAAAACTATGACCGCGAATTTTATACTGGATTTCTGGGCATAACAAACAGTGAAGTAAACAAAACAGAACTGTTTGTAAACTTACGCTGTATAAAAATTGAAGAAGATACCGCTACCCTTTATGCAGGCGGTGGAATTACTGAAGATTCCAACCCCGAAGCCGAATGGGAAGAAACACATAACAAACTGCAAACCATGGCTAAAGTATTACAGCCGCTTCTTTAAAATTTGATTGCACGGTCGTACCTTTGTACTAATGAAATTTAGCAACAAACCACTCTCACAAACGGTTACCCAATTGTGTCTTGCCAAAGGGATCACGCATATTGTAATTTCTCCGGGGTCTCGTAATGCACCATTAATCATTGGCTTTACAGAACATCCCGATTTTAAGAACTATAGTATTGTAGATGAGCGTTGCGCTGCTTTTTTTGCTTTAGGGCTGGCACAACAGTTGCAAAAACCTGTTGCAGTAGTTTGTACTTCGGGTTCTGCCTTACTAAATTATTTTCCCGCAGTGGCAGAGGCGTTTTATAGCGACATCCCATTGGTAGTGCTTAGCGCAGATAGACCTGAAGATTTAGTTGAAATTGGAGATGGACAAACCATCCAGCAGGAACAAGTATATGGAAAGCATAGTTTATATGCTGCAAATTGTAGAGAAGGGCAAAAGCATCAGGTTTTTAATGAAACCGAAATAAATATTGCTTTAAATACAGCGATAGAGCTTAGAGGTCCTGTACATATAAATATTCCTTTTTCTGAACCGTTGTATCATACTGCCGACGATCTTTCGGTACGACCCCAACACGTTCCGGCACGCAAAAAAACTCCGGAAAAAATTGAAGGTGATGCTTTTGAAGATTTTCTTGAGACCTGGAATAGTTCAGCCAAAAAGATGGTGCTGGTGGGAGTTTTGAATCCAAACAGCATTGAAGAAAAGCAAATTCAGGCATTGGCAGCAGATAAAAGTGTTTTAGTGCTAACGGAAACCACAAGCAACCTCCATCATCCTAATTTTATCCCTGCGATAGACCAGTTAATATCCTCACTTTCTGAAAATGAACTTGAAGCGTTACAACCAGACGTATTGTTAACCTTTGGTGGGATGGTAGTCTCCAAGCGTATTAAAGCATTTTTACGAAAATTTCAGCCCAAAACACACTGGCATATAGATTCAAAGAAAGCCTACGATACTTTTTTTGCGTTGGATGTTCATTGTAAAACGATGCCAAATTACTTTTTAAAAACATTGTATAGCAAAGCGCGTCCTGTTAAAAGTGAGTATCAAAAACAATGGTTGGACATTAGGAAACACAGGCTATCCAAGCATGAGGATTATTTAGCTGAAATCCCTTTTTCAGACTTTAAAGTGTTTTCAATTGTTTTTCAGGCGTTGCCTAAAGCTATTCAGTTACAATTAGCAAATAGTGCCAGCATACGGTATGCACAGTTGTTCGAACTAGACCCGAGTTTTCAAGTATTCTGTAATCGTGGCACCAGTGGGATTGATGGGAGCACTAGTACCGCTATTGGCGCAGCGGTAGCTTCCAGTAAACAAACCGTTTTTATTACGGGCGACTTAAGTTTTTTCTACGATAGCAATGCGCTGTGGAATGACTTTATTCCGAATAATTTTAGAATAATTATTATAAACAATAGCGGTGGCGGTATTTTCAGGATCCTTCCAGGTGACAAGCAATCTGATAATTTCAAAACATATTTTGAAACAAAACACCAACTTACTGCTGTTCAACTGTGTGATATGTATGAATTAGAATATACTTCAGCATCTTCTGAACGTGAAGTTTCTTCAGCGTTGCAAGATTTTTTTCAAGAAAGTGAGAGGCCAAGAGTACTGGAAATCTTTACCCCTTCCGAAGTAAATGATCAAATCCTGATAACTTATTTTAAGTACGTGCGTTAGTTTTTAGCAAGAATACCCTTCCCCCAATCATAGGCTTCATCAAGAGAATTCACAATGTTAAACGGCTTTGTGAAAAAAGCTTTTTCGAGATGTGCGTTATTTATTTCAGAGGTTGAAGTACTTACAATGGCAAGCCCCTTTAACGTTGGAACTTTGTTTAAATATTTATAGTCTGTAGGTTTTACAGAGTAGGAGTTTATTCTGTTTGAAACATAGATCCAGGGTTTAGAACCAATAATACTTAGTCCTTTCAGCAATAAAGTGAAGCCGTTTTTAAATGAAAGTGTAGTACCTTCGGTTACTTCCACTACAGCAAAATTGTCGTACAAATACACGTTTGCAGCCTCATTGCTGAAAAAATCACGCAGTTCTAAAGTGTCAGGAAAATGTGAGGAAGTAATTTTGGGCATTATTTGGAGGTTTGTTGAGGTTGGGGATAATAATGATACCCCATTAACGTAAAATTTTGGGTTAAATTGTACCTTTGTAGTATTATGCTGAAATTAGGACAATACCAAGAATTATACATAGTAAGAGACACAGAACCAGGGCTGTTTTTAGCCAATGCTGAAGAAGATGAAGTTTTGTTGCCCAATAAGTACAAACCTGAGCATTTCGCTATTGGTGAACCCATGGAAGTGTTTGTATACCTGGATTATGACGAACGTCCCGTAGCTACTACCTTAAGACCCTACTTAACCCTTAATACCTTTGGTTATTTACATTGTGCCGATGTGAACGAATACGGGGCTTTTATGGACTGGGGTGTGCAAAAGCAGCTATTTGTTCCGTTTAAAGAACAGGCAAGACCTATGAAAGTAGGGAACTGGTATATTGTATATCTGTCGCTTGATGAAGTTACCAATAGACTGGTAGGATCCAGTAAAACCAATAAATTTCTGGACAATACAACTTTGGACGTAGAAAAATACGACCAGGTTGAAATTCTTGTGACTCACCTAACCGAAAAAGGTGCCAATGCCATCGTGAATGGAAAATACCACGGCCTTATTTATATAGACGATATTTTTGAAGACATCCGTACTGGTGATAAAATGAAAGCCTACATTAAAAAGATTCGGGACGACAATAAAATAGACTTAGTACTTCAAGCTCCTGGCTACCGAAGTATAGAGCCTAATGCCAATTATGTACTGGACGAATTAAAAGCCGCCGGCGGGTTTCTTCCGCTACACGATAAAAGTAAGCCCGAAACCATTAAAAACGAATTGGGATTAAGTAAAAAATCCTTTAAAAAAGCAATTGGAAGTTTGTACAAAGACAAACAGATCGTGATCAAGGAAGACGGAATTGAGTTACTTGCTGAAGATTGAGGTTGTACGAATGTCAGTTTGAGCGCAGTCGAAAACTAATGAAATTTTCTATTAAGCTCAACTTGCTACCTGAAAACTTTTAAAATACTTTTTTATACGCCACACAGGTATTAAACCTGTGATCGTCTGCAATTTTTGGGTGCTGAAATTCCCCGGCGTATTCCAAGCCAATCTTTTTCATTACATGTTGTGACGGAAGGTTCAGATCTGGCGCGAAGGCAAATACTTCTAGCAAACTAAATTGTTTCTCTGCAGCCTCCAGACAGGCGCTAGCAGCCTCGGTAGCATACCCTTTACCCCATGCACTTTGCTTAAAGCGCCAGCCCATATCTACACAAGGCGTAAATTTACTTTGCCAGGCTTGTACAGCAAGCCCGCAGAAGCCAATGAATTTACCTGTTTCTAAAACATCCACGGCAAAATACGTATAGCCGTGTTTTTCAAAATGTAGTTGAAGTCTTTGTATTAAATTTCGGGCGTCATCTGCAGAAAGAGTGGCAGGGAAGAATTCCATTACTTTTGGGTCCTGGCACAATTCAATAAATGGCACTTCGTCACTGGGGAGCCAGTTGCGCAGGCCTAAGCGTTGGGTTTTAATAGTATATGTTTTCATAGTCAATCCATGTCGGCTCCAAACCCTTCAGTAGCAGTTTCAGTTGAAAGAAATAATAGTATAAAATAGTTGAGAAGGGAGGAGTATTGCTCGTGTATAGTAACCTTCATTTTTTTATGTTTTAATACCCTCCCTCTTTTAACTTGCCCTATCTCAACGTTATTGGCGATAATTTTTGAAATAGGATTAATTAATTCAAACCAGCTATTTTTGAGAGAAAGTACCTTTTTGTTTTCAATAAGAAGGTCTTCTGTTAAAAGAAGTCTGGTTTTTATAGTAAGGTTCTTGCCAATGAAATCTTCATCTACATATTTGAAACTATAGGTAGTATAAAAAAGTCCTTTAGCGTTCAGTTGCGCAACAAGCTTATTTTCAACGTTGAAAATTGATATGTTAGCACCTCTAACCAAGTATTCTTTAGCTTAGAGTAAGCTATTATAGAGCTGTTTTCTGAAATTGCTAGTTCACCAAAATTAGTTTTGTGTATTTCTAATTCCAACTTATTCCCCTATCAAAACCTCTAATATAGCAATGGCAGCCTCACTAATTTTAGTCCCCGGGCCAAATACGGCCACTGCACCTGCATCAAATAAAAATTCATAATCCTGCGGGGGAATAACGCCTCCTACAATAACCATAATATCTTCCCGTCCTAGCTTTTTCATTTCCTCAATCACCTGAGGAACGAGTGTTTTATGTCCTGCGGCAAGGCTGGAAACGCCTAAAATATGCACATCGTTCTCAATCGCTTGTTGTGCGGCTTCTTTTGGAGTCTGGAAAAGCGGACCAATATCCACATCAAAGCCTACATCTGCATAGCCTGTCGCTACTACTTTGGCGCCACGGTCGTGTCCGTCTTGTCCCATTTTAGCGATCATAATTCGTGGACGACGGCCTTCCTGCTCGGCAAACTGGTCTGCGAGCTGTCTGGCTTTTTCAAACTGAGGATCTTTTTTAATCTCTTTACTATACACGCCACTAAACGATTTAATTTGTGCTTTATACCTTCCGAAGACTTCCTCCATTGCATCACTGATCTCTCCCAGGGTAGCTCTTTCTCGGGCAGCTTCTACGGCTAAAGCTAGTAAATTTCCTTCACCTGTTTTGGCGCATTGGGTAAGATTTTTTAATGCTTCGGAAACTTTTGAAGCATTTCTTTCGGCTTTTATGCGTTCCAGAAGCTCCATTTGTCCTTTCCGTACTTTTTGATTGTCTACATCAAGAATCTGGAGGGGATCTTCTTTTTTCAGTTGAAACTGATTTACTCCTACAATTACATCCTGCCCGCCATCGATCCTGGCTTGTTTTCTTGCAGCGGCCTCTTCAATACGTAATTTGGGGATACCCGCCTCAATGGCTTTGGTCATGCCACCTAATTCCTCTACTTCTTCTATGAGTTTCCAGGCTTTTTCGGCAATATTGTTTGTTAAGCTTTCAACGTAATAACTACCAGCCCACGGGTCTACAGTCCGGTTTATTTGAGTTTCTTCCTGCAGGTAAATTTGTGTGTTTCTGGCAATTCTGGCTGAAAAATCTGTTGGAAGCGCAATTGCTTCATCCAACGCATTGGTGTGCAAACTTTGCGTGCCCCCAAAAGCTGCTGCCGAAGCTTCAATACATGTTCTTGCTACATTGTTAAAAGGATCCTGGGCAGTCAGACTCCAGCCACTGGTTTGAGAATGGGTTCTTAATGCCAATGACTTAGGATTCTTCGGATTAAATTGTTTCACCATCTTAGCCCACAGCATTCGTGCGGCGCGCATTTTGGCAATTTCCATAAAGTGGTTCATCCCAATGGCCCAGAAAAAAGACAGGCGAGGTGCGAAGGTATCAATGTCCATACCTGCTGCGATCCCTGTTTTTATATACTCCAACCCATCTGCCAAAGTGTAGGCCAGCTCAATGTCGCAAGTAGCACCGGCTTCCTGCATATGGTACCCCGAGATAGAAATACTGTTGAATTTCGGCATATTTTTAGAGGTATACTCAAAAATATCACTGATTATTTTCATGGAAGGTGTTGGCGGATAGATATAGGTATTCCGCACCATAAACTCTTTTAGAATATCGTTCTGGATAGTTCCAGCCAAGGCCTCGGGTGCAACACCCTGTTCTTCTGCTGCTACAATATAGAATGCCATAATGGGCAAAACCGCACCATTCATGGTCATAGAAACGCTCATTTTGTCCAAGGGTATCTGGTCGAACAAAATTTTCATGTCCTCTACACTGTCAATAGCAACTCCCGCTTTTCCAACATCTCCTACCACACGGTCGTGGTCGCTATCGTATCCGCGGTGGGTAGCCAGGTCGAAGGCTACAGATAATCCTTTTTGTCCGGCTGCTAAATTTCTTCTGTAAAATGCATTGCTGTCTTCTGCTGTTGAAAACCCTGCATATTGACGGATGGTCCAGGGTCTGCGTACATACATAGTAGAGTAGGGGCCCCGAAGGTTGGGAGCGATTCCTGCCACAAAATTTAGGTGCTCCAGGTGTTCTACATCTGCTTTCGTGTATGTTTGTTTTATTGAAATAGTTTCAGCAGTCTGAAACGTTTCATTAGTTGTGCTTTGCTGCGCGTCGCTCGTCGTTTTAAGGTCTAGATCTTGAAGGTTCTTTCTACTCATGGCTCAGTCTTTCTTGTTCAACTTTTTCTGCAATTCTTTTGGCGATAATGGGTTCAATTTCAGTTTTACGGGCATTTGTTTTTACAAACGGATACAACTCTAAATCGTTCTTCATTCTATCTGCATCATTGGGATACTTGTTGGTGCCAACTAATACCAGCTTGCCTTTATCGAACCATTCCTGCTCTTTTGCAGCGCTTTCTTTAATCTTTTTCTGAAGGGTGCTGTTATTTAGCTGTGCTACCAATCCGCCACCCTTTTCAATAGACTTAAATACCTCTAATGCCTGTTCGGCTAATTGTTGGGTGATTGTTTCTATATAATAACTACCCTCTGCAGGGTTTGCGACTGTGTTGAAATAGCTCTCGTTTTTCAGAATTAATAGCTGATTGCGTGAAATTCGTTCGCCAAATTCGTTGCTTTTATGGTACAATGCATCGTACGGTAGGTTGCATACCGCGTCTGCACCTCCTAATACTGCACTCATAGTTTCGGTGGTAGTACGGAGCATATTTACATTGTAGTCGTAAATAGTTTTGTTACGTTTTGAGGGGGTGGAGAGAATGTGGCAAGTTTCTGAAATGTTATATGCTGAAGCTACAGTAGCGTACAGCAAACGGAGTGCTCTAATTTTTGCAATTTCAAAAAAGTAATTGGAGCCTGTTGCAACTTTAAAAGTGAGTGGAAAAGAAGTATCTGTACTGTCCTCCCTGTTACAGAAGTGATTTAAATATTCATTCGCGTGGGCAAGTCCGTAAGCGAGTTGTTGCACCATATTGGCACCTGCATTCTGGTACACCGAAGTATCTACTGAAACGATCTGCTTACCTGCATGTTTCTGCTGAATAGTTTCAAGTATTTCGTGGTCTTTTTTAAGGGCATGGAACCAGTTTCCTGTTTTGGCAAGATTTCCAACAATATCGATATTGTAATAAGCGGAAGCATTTTTTTCGGTCAGGTAGGATATTAGTTTCAATAAAAAGGCTTCCTCTAAAAATTGAAATTCAAAATAAATAGTAACTTTTTCAAAAGGGAAACCGGAGAAAACTCTTTCTATGGTAAACGAACTTTCAGCAGTAAAAATAATGGCTTCGGCTCCGCGTTCTATACTGTTTAAAGCTAATGTATGAGCAATAACTTCGTCGTCTATAAAAACCTGTTGTGCAATAGTCCAATGGGAAGGTTGCCCGGGAATACGGGTCACTTTCTCAACATCGTCTGCGTGATAGGTGGGACGTACGTGAATACCTTCCAGGCTTTGCCAAACGAGCGTGTCGTTATAATCGGCTCCTTTAAGGTCCACTTGTATTTTTTGTTTCCACTCTTTGGCGGAAACTGGTTTAAAGTCTTTGAATAAATTTTTGGTCACTTTTGTGATGTATTTTATGTTATTTGAAATGTTACTTCAAACTATCCTGGTTTTCGATAATAAAAATTTCTTCTCCTTCTTTTTTCAGATAGTATTTTTCTCGTGCATATTTTTCAATCTCGTTGCTGTCTTTCATTTTATCCAGAAATACTTTGTCTTTTTCAATTTCAGCTTTATAAAACTCTTTGTTTTCTTCCAGCGCTTCAATATCTTCATCTAACTCTTTATGAATGAAATAGGAGTTGGTGTCGAAAAAAACCATCCATACGGCAAAGCAGATCAGGATGAGAACGTAGGTACTCCCCAAAATCATAACCCAGCGTTTTTGTTTTAATTTTTTAAATTTCATCCCCAATTTTTTGCTGAACGATTTTTCGAATTACATCTACAGCAACCGTATTATACCTGTTGTTCGGGATAATAATGTCTGCAAACTCTTTTGTAGGCTCAATAAACTGCATATGCATAGGTTTGAGCGTAGTTTGATAGCGGTTTAAAACTTCGTCTAAATCCCGTCCGCGTTCTGCTATGTCTCTCTTTAGTCTGCGTATGAGACGTTCGTCACTATCTGCGTGAACAAATATTTTGATATCGAACAGCTCCCTGATTTCCGGATGGGTTAAAATTAAAATTCCTTCTACAATAATCACCTTTTTTGGGTGGGTGGTTACGGTTGCTTTGGTTCGGTTGTGTTCTTTAAAGCTATACACGGGTTGCTCAAAAGAATTCCCTTTTTTAAGTTCTTCCAGATGCTGTACAAGCAACTTAAAATCGATAGAGTTGGGGTGGTCGAAATTAATTTTCACCCGCTCTTCGTAGGGTAAATCACTGGTGTCGTTGTAGTAACTGTCTTGTGAAATCACACACACTTCGTCTGCTGGTAATTGTTCCACGATTTGATGTACCACCGTTGTTTTTCCGCTTCCGGTACCGCCACCAATTCCTAGTATGAGCATAGTTTTCTTTGTTTAACGCAAAGGTAGGAAATCTGTTAGTTTGTAACGGCTATTCTTTAATTTTCGCTACTTCGGCTTCGGTAACCATGGTGTCTTGCGTATTTCCCCAGCTGTTCATAACGTAATTCATCACATCGGCCACTTCTTTATCACTCAGACCCATAGGGACCATGATACCGTCATAGGTAACATTATTTACTACAATCTCTCCCTTCTGACCGTATTTTACTGCTTGAATGCTTTCGGTACGTTTGTCTTTAAGCCAGTTAGAACCAGCTAAAGGCGGGAAGTTACCAGGCACTCCTTTGCCATTTCCAAGATGGCATTGCATACAAAAATCTGTATATACCAGGCCCCCACGTTCCATACTTTCCTCCAGCGGTGTTTGTTCTTTTTTTGTTTCTGAAATTTTTGCAGTTCCAATCTTAATGCTTTCTTTTTTTTCAGAGTTTTTACACGACAGTAGTAGTACTGTAACTGAGATAAGTAGGATTGTTTTTTTCATAGTTCAGATTGAGTTTATCCAGAGCCTGTGGAAGGGCTTAACACGTAGGTATTTTTTTGCTTTACTAATAGTTAGTTCTCTACAAGGGCTTCGATGCGGAATTAGAATACTTAATTTGGTACAACTTTATAGATTCCATCGCCTTCTACGGCAATGTAAATATAGCCATCTGGCGCTTCTTTTACGTTACGTACGCGGCCAATATCTACGGCTATTTTTTCACGGTCAATCACTTCGGTTCCTTTTAGTTTTACTAATTCTACGTAATTAAACTTTAAAGAGCCCACCAGTAAATGTCCTTTCCAGTCTGGATATTTATCGCTGGTAACAAAGTCCATTCCGCAGGGAGCGATAGAGGGTGTCCAATAATAGATAGGCTGTGTCATTCCTTCTTTCTCGGTGATATCGGTAAATGAAGTACCGCTGTAGTTAACCCCGTAGCTAACAACCGGCCAACCGTAATTAGCTCCTTTTTCAATGATATTTATCTCGTCACCGCCTTTAGGGCCATGTTCGTGAATCCATATTTTACCGGTAGTGGGATGTATTGCCATTCCCTGAGGGTTTCTATTTCCGTAGGTGAAAATAGCGTCCAATCCATCTTTTCCAACAAATGGGTTATCCTGCGGAATAGTACCATCGTCATGTAACCGATAGATTTTTCCGCCATCACGGTTAATATCTTGTGGGTTCACGTCTCTATTGCCACGTTCTCCAATGGAGAAATAAAGAAACCCGTCGGTATCAAATTCAATACGAGAACCAAAATGTTGCCCTCGCGTGGTATTTGGCGTTGCTTTGTATAGGTCTTCAATGTTTGTGAGTGCATCCCCGTCTAGTTTTGCCCGGCTTAATTTTGTATTTCCACCGTTTTCATCACCTTCTTCAGAAGCATAGGTAAAGTACATCCATCCGTTTTCAGAATATTCCGGATGTAATTCAATGTCTAGCAATCCGCCTTGACCGCGGTTATAGACTTTGGGTACATTTTTAATTTCGGTCTTACTTCCATCTTTAGCATGAAGCAAGCGTCCGTCTTTTTCTGTAATGAGCATACTGCCATCGGGGAGCCAGGTCATTCCCCAGGGGTTGTCCAGGTTGTCTACTACTTTTTCTGTGGAATAGCCTCTCTCAGGCTCGACGGTTAACGCTACATCATTTTTCTTTTTTGGCGCATTGCAGGCTACCAAAAGTGAAAGCAAAACAATAGAATATAAGGAAGTTTTCATTTTTAATTTTCTTTCTGAAAAGATACGTAATTACAAATGAAAATAAAAAGCCCAAATTTGTTTAAGAATTTGGGCTTTTGCGGGGTTATATAGTTATGTCTCTCTGGCAGTTAACTAATTAACTAACGCTACCAGGTCTCTGACATAACCATATACGAAAAAAACACATCATTGGATTTTACATCTTCACTATTTTTTTGGTTGTGACGACTCCATTGGTAGCTACAATTTTTAGAAAATAAATTCCAGCAGAAATATTCGATACGTAACAGTGGGCTTCGTTATTGGCAATAACAATTTTTGGCTTTAGTTC
The DNA here is from genome assembly GCA_002337605.1 of Flavobacteriaceae bacterium UBA1903. GTDB lineage: Bacteria > Bacteroidota > Bacteroidia > Flavobacteriales > Flavobacteriaceae > Marinirhabdus. The sequence goes on along the minus strand of DDGL01000007.1, from coordinate 426,478 downwards.
ACTACCTGCTTGACTATATAAAGCTAGGCTACTTATGGAGCTGTTCTTTATTTTAACAGTAATTTTCTCGTTCACTGGAGTAGGGTAAACAGTTACGTTAAAATTTGGCTTGTTTTTATCTAAGTTGTTGCCTAATACTGAATCATCTTTAAATATATATGCAGAACCTGCTCTGTCTATCTCTTCGCCTCCTGAAGCATCGTGGTCTTCCCAGGGAGCTCCAGAGATGAGTTGATCGCCATATAGCGCTACACTCCATCCAAAGAAATCTTCTCCAACAGTATCTTCACCCTGGATAATACTTTCTTCGATCCATGTTTCTTCAGTATTTTTCTTAAAGAAATAAAGTTCTCCAGGATCAAAGCCATATGCATGGGGTGCACTTATCACCACATTATCTTCTTTAATTTCTGTATTCCAGCCAAACTGTGCACTTTCGGAAGCGGGAGCCCCTGTTAATTTTTGAGTCTCCCGCCACGACCCTGAACTGTCTTTTTGATATATATATGCCGCGCCAGCTTCGCTATTTGCTCCATAGGCTCCAACAACTAACTGATCCTGGTCTATACTCACGGAACTTCCAAAGAACGCATCTGAAGTAGCGTCTGAAGCCATTAGTTGTTCTTGATATTCCCAGGTTCCCGTTGTGCTTTTTTCATACATATAGACCGATCCTTTACGATTATCAGTTTCGTTTGCTCCAATTGCCATAACAGCACCAGAAAGAGAAACTCCAATACCGAAAGTTTCACCAGCCTGTACATTGGGGCTTACTATTTTTTGCTTTTCAACCCAGACGCCTCCCTCTTTTTCAAAAATATAGACAGCACCTGTCCATCCCGAATCTCCAGGCGCTCCACCTACGATAGTTTCACCATCTACATCAAGTGAGGTAGGGTTCATTCCAAGTTTAGCATCGGAGCTAAAATCACTAGCGTGTAATTTTACGTTGTACTCCCAGGTGTTATTGTTATCATTAAAGTTATATACGTATAAGGCTCCGGCCCTTATGATGCTATTTACATCTCCTCTCCCGGAAGCGACTACGACAAAGTCTTCACCAAACTTGGAAGCGCCTCCAAATTCTGCCATTTCCCGTGCATCGAAGGCGGTTAACTTTTGAGCATCGTTCCAGGTACCCTCGCTGTCTTTCTGATAAATATAAGCAGCTCCTGCGGCAATATTTTCACGAGAAGCACCTACTATGGCAAAATCTTCTTTAATATCTACTGAGGTTCCATATTCTGCACGTCCTTCCCGATCCAGGCTTACTACTTTTCCAGTTTGTACAAATTGTGCCGAGGTAAACGTTACGGAGCCCAGCAACCACATAGCAGATACCAGGATTTTTTTATTATTTATTGCTTTTATCATTTTTAAAACGTTTTAATGACCCTATTAATTGGCTTTGATTAGTTGTTTAGAAATGCTTCCTTCTGTAGTTTTTACTTTCACCACATACATTCCATTTGCTAGATCTGAAATAGTGATATTTTCACTTTTTCCGTTAAGGTTCTTTACCTCTTGACCAGCCATATTGTAAATACGTACAGACTCTATACTATGAGCACTGCTAATTGAAAAAGTTTCTGTGGCGGGATTAGGGTACAAACTAATCTTTTTATTTTCTAAAACTTCAGCGTTTATACCTAACGTTTCAAGATTTATATTATACTTTACTAAACCTAAATCCTGCACTCCTAAATACACAGCTACAGCATCTTCGCTAAAGATGAATGCAGAAGTTTCTGTAATTGGGTAGCTTAATGTTTCCGGAGAGATCTCCTCCCAGGTTTCCCCCATATCCTTACTGAAAATAATCTTTGCTTTTGCTATGGGTAATGGAATGTTAAAGCCATCAGAATAATGAGTTACTGCTACAATTGCGTCTTGAGTTACTGTTGAAAAAGCAATATCATTGGTAAATTCAGTCGAAATAAGATTCCAGGAATCACCTTTGTCTTCAGATAAATAGATGCCTTGCGTCGTGGCTAATAGTAATTGATTGGCATTTAGAGGGTTTTGCTCTATGTCTAAAATTAAATCATCTCCAGTGACCAGGTCTTCCAAGCCGTTTACCGCAAGTTCCCATATAGCTCCGTCATTAGACGACTTATAAAAGTTAATGCCTTGCGTAATATAAATGGTAGCTTCATCTTCACGGTCTACCTGTACGGCAGTAACTACCTCTCCTGTCTGTGGTACGGGAACATTAGTATCTATAATATTCTCCATGTCTGTGAGGTCTACTTTGTGTGCTTCAATTCCGGTAGATAACCAGCTAATATTTGGATTGGTAACTGAAGTAGATACATCTTCCAGGATTAAAAAGAACATTGAGCTGGCAATTAATTTCGAATCGGCTCCGTGAGCTGCACTTACATTTAAGTAGGAAGTGTTAACCACTCGGTTGTTAGTAAATACACGTCCTGCGACTACAGGGTCTGAAAATACTTTAACAGGAGACCCGAACCCCTGATTTAAGGATTGCAGCCCATAGCCTTCTTCTGTTCCTTCTTGAAAATCTTTATGAATATATCCTGAGCGTAAACCATAATACAGGTGATTTTCGTTTTCTGAAGTAAATGAAGCTACGGTTCCCGAAGAGTTAATGAACGGATTTTCTAGTTTGGTTAACGTACTACCTCCATCTTGTGATAAGAAAGGATAAAAATTGGTGCTAATTAGCACTTCACGCGAAGTAAATGGGTTGAATGAAGCTGTTAAGCCGTAGTAATAGGTTTCTGGGTCAATTGATGTGTATACATTGTTTTGCCAGGTCGCTCCATTATCTGAAGAAACTACAATTTCATTTTCTTCAAGTACTATAATTTCATTCGTATTTGAAGGATTGAATGTGATGGCGGTTATATTATCCTGAGACATAGAGGTCCAGGTAATTGGTACTATACTCCAGGTTTGACCACCATCCAGAGAGCGGTATAGGTTTTCTTCGTGGGTTTCATAACCATATCCTGTGCCCACTAAAATATCGTTTGCATTCTCTGGGTTAAAAGCAATTGGATCGTACATATTTCCACGAATTTTTTCTTCCCAGGTTTGGCCGGCATCGGTAGATACAAGCAAACCTCCAAAATCTCTTGTGGTAGATCCCCCTCGCATTAGAAATAAATGTTCGTCATTTTCCGGGGAGATCGCTACATTATTTATAGCAATTTCATAATTAACCGGACTATAGTAAACCGGGAACCAATTTGTTCCTCCATCACTGGTATAAAAGACTTCATGGGTATAAGCACCTCCTAAAGAGTAGGTTGTATGCATAAGGGCTACATCGTTATTTGAGTCTAAAATATCATACGATTCAATTAAAATATCTGTCTCAAAAGAATTTGGAGGCGAGTAGGTTCGTGTAATTGTTTCGTTAGCAAGGTCAAATAATACAATTGCATTATAATCTGTCCCTTCTGCTGAAATAGTAAAGCTTAAGGTTGTTCCATTGTTTATGAGTTTAAGATCCTTAAGCGTTGCATAGGTGTCTAAAGGGTCAGCATATAAAATTTCCCAAGTATCACCACCATTTGTAGAAGTGACAATATGGTTGGTAACTGTACGTGCGTAGATAACATCTTCTTCAGTTTCACTATAGGTTACATTAAATAGTTGTCCGTACTCTTTTGCACCTTCAAAAGCCACTTGAGCAATACTATTTTGTACTATAAGTATAGAAAAGAAAAGTAAGAAGAGGGTTGTTAATTTTTTCATTGTATCTATTTTTAAATTATGTGATAAATATAGATACAACAGCCTTTTTACAGCTAAAACAGGGCGTGACATTTTGTGACATGTGCCCTTCAATATTGTGACATGTTACTTAAATATTTGACAGATAAGCATGAAGGGGGCTATTTTTTGGAATGTCCATTTTTTTAGAAATTCGTTCTTTTCTTTTTCTACAGGATTGTGGAGTAATATTTAATAGGGAGGCAATCTCTTTATTACTTAAATTCATATACAAATAAGTGATAAACCGAATATCGCTTGAAGTAAGTTTTGGATGTTTATCTCTAAGTCTATCTAGAAACCCTTGATTGATTTCTTCAAAATGAGTAAAAAAGCTATCCCATTGGGTATCTTTTTTAAGGTGTTTTTTTAATTCGGTGATTTGTTTTTTTAAGTGTGGGTTGTTCGCTATTTCGGTATGTTCAGATAATGAATTAACAACTTCTTCTATAAGATCATTTTTACTGGAAAGGTATAATGCCTTGGCTGTTAATTTTCGGTTTTTAACTTCCAGCTCATTTTTAAGTCGCTCTTGTTCTAACAACGCCAGGGCTTCTTTTTCGCGCAACTGTTTTTCTATAAGTAAGTGATCACTTTTCTTTTTTGCCAATTCTAATTCTACAATCTTTTTACGTTGTTTATGTTTTACTAAATTATTTCTATAACCCCATATCACAAAACCCATGCACAAAAGAGTGCCTCCAATGATGCTATAGAAAAAGCGACGCTCTTGTTTTAATACCTCTTTGCTTTCTGAAAGTTCGTGTTGATAATTCTGAAGTTGAAATTTTACTTTTTCATTTTCAAATAACTTTCTGTTTCTAATGGTATTTAAGGAGTCTGAAGCAATTAATACAGAGTCTTTATACGCTATGGCTTTTTCAAAATCCCCTGTTTTGCCATGCAATTCGGCTAAATAATCATACACTTCGGTGCGATTTTCAAACCCAAGCTGCGTATTTCGTGCTTCAATGGTGTATGTAAGTGCTTTTTCTGTAAGGTTTTGTGCTTCGTTTATCTGAGCCAGGACTAATAGAATAAAAACTTTGTTTTCTACTTGAGACACACCCTGTAGCTCTGGCAATATGTTTAAAGCAATAGATTCAGCCTTATTGTATTGCCCTTTTAAAAAATACATTTCTGCCTGCGCCATTTTACCCTGCAACAACACATTTGGGGTATCTTTTAATAGTGGCAAGGCCTCTTGAATATAATAGTGTGAGGAATCTACTTCCTCCATTTTATTAGATACCAAGGCTAAATTTACTGCATAATATCCAACTTTAACCTCGTCTTTAACTTGCTTTGCTTTTTGATATGCTTTGTAAAAATATTCTTTTGCCTGAGTCCGTTCTTCTTCCTGAAAATAAAGAATTCCTATGTTGTTAAGAACCGTCATCTCTTGGCGTGAACCTAGATGCGCTATAGCAATTTCGTAGGCTTGCAGGTAGTATTGAAGGGCCTCCCCATAATCTGAAAGCAAGTAGTAGTTAGAACCTATATTTAGCGTGGCCCTGAAGTCCTGCTCGTGCCACTCTTTTTTTTGAGCTATCGTTTGAGTTTCAACTAAGAGCTCTAAAGATCTGGTATGTTCTTTTTCAAACATTTGCTTAATAGCCTCTTCAATTTGGTCGTCTGCTTGTGTAGGGGTATCAACTTGTGCGATACCATGTATTGAAAATAAGAGTAGTAGAAGCACTATGGGAATACGTGCGTGTATAAGCATTTAATATTACCTTTTCTTTAAACGATAAAAGTAGGGAAAAGTTAGCGATTTTCTATTTATAGTCTCCATAGTATTAGTAACAAACTCTAACGTATTTAAGGTGACTGAATTATAAATTCTCAACTTAATTGTGAGTAGTTGCTATAGTTCTCATCCAATCAATTCCCGGATACGATCCTGTATTCTGTTGATTCTCAATTCCGTTTTTCTTAGTTTGTAGTATCGTCTCACTAATCTTATCTTTATCAAAAATTCAGTACATGAATTCAAACTATAAAGCACACGTAAATACAAATTTTGAGTTTACAGTTTCCAAGGAAGAGGCAGCCTCGCTTGACATGGTAGTAGGGAAAGAAAAAGCTCAGGTTATCCACGATCATGAATCCATTGATGTGGATCTGTTGAAAAGTGATTTCAATAACCGTACCTATCAATTTAAAATAAAAGGAACAGTATACGAGGTCAGGATAGACAATGAACTGGACTTGCTTATTGCTGAAATGGGCCTGGCGACAGGCGAAGATGCAGTAAGTAATGAAATTTATGCACCCATGCCAGGACTGTTAATTGATGTTTCGGTTACTGAAGGGCAAGAGGTAAAAGAAGGGGAGGTACTATGCGTCCTGGAAGCGATGAAAATGGAAAATGCCCTATTATCTCCAAAAAATGGGGTTATAAAGACTGTCCATATAGCTACCGGACAAACGGTAGAAAAAGGAGCATTATTAATAGATTTTGAAGAAGCATGATACAAAAAATACTGGTTGCCAATAGAGGTGAAATAGCCTTACGTGTTATGAAAACTGCACGGGCCATGGGAATTAAAACTGTGGCTGTTTATTCTGAAATTGATAGAAACGCCCCTCACGTTCGGTTTGCAGATGAGGCAGTACTTATTGGTCCGCCGCCCTCAAATCAGTCTTATTTACGAGGAGATTATATTATTGAAGTTGCTAAAAAGCTAAAGGTAGATGCCATCCATCCCGGATACGGTTTCTTGAGTGAAAATGCTGAATTTGCTGAAAAGGTTGAAAAAAGTGGCATTACTTTCATTGGTCCGAAATCTCATGCTATCCGTGTTATGGGAAGTAAACTTGCAGCCAAAGATGCTGTAAAATCCTATGACATTCCTATGGTGCCTGGAATCGACGAAGCCATAACCGATGTTGAAAAGGCAACCAGAATTGCCAAAGAAATTGGTTTTCCCATCCTTATAAAAGCTTCTGCTGGAGGTGGAGGTAAAGGAATGCGCGTTGTTGAGAAAGCTTCAGAACTAAAAGACCAGATGAAACGTGCCATAAGCGAAGCCGAAAATGCTTTTGGTGATGGGGCTGTCTTTATCGAAAAATACGTAGCCTCCCCACGACATATAGAAATACAGGTGCTAGCCGATACGCACGGCAATATTGTACATTTATTTGAAAGAGAATGCAGCATCCAGCGGCGTCATCAAAAAGTGGTCGAAGAGGCCCCGTCGGCTGTGCTAACTCCAAATTTACGTCAAAAAATGGGAGAGGCAGCTGTAAAAGTTGCGAAGGCATGCGATTATGTAGGTGCAGGAACGGTTGAGTTTTTATTAGATGAAGCGCATAATTTCTATTTCCTTGAAATGAATACTCGTTTACAAGTTGAACACCCTGTAACCGAATGGATTACCGGAATAGATCTGGTAGCACAGCAGATAAAAGTTGCAAATGGTGAAACGCTTTCATTTTCACAGGATGAACTAAAAATAAAAGGGCACGCACTGGAGTTACGAGTGTATGCCGAAGATTCGCTACAAAACTTTATGCCAAGCGTAGGAACTTTAGAAGTGTATCGCCCCCCTTCAGGAAAAAATATCAGAATGGATGATGGCTTTGAAGAAGGGATGGAAGTGCCAATTCAATACGATCCAATGCTAGCAAAACTTATTACCTATGGAAAAGACCGAAGCGAAGCCATACAAAATATGGTAGAAGCCATTTCTAAATTTGAAGTAAAAGGCGTAAGTACAACCTTACCGTTTGGAAAATTTGTTTTTGAACATGAAGCATTTAAAAGTGGAAATTTCGATACGCACTTTGTGAAAAATTATTATTCCGAAGAAAAGCTACAAGAACAAATGCAGCTGGAAGCAGCCCTTGCGGCAAAAGTAGCTTTACGATTGTACTTAAAAGATACTGAAAAAATAAGACTTCCCAAACATTAATCCGTTAGAGAATTATGAGTGATACTACAAAAAAACTGGAAGAGAAAATAGCTCAAGCCCATTTGGGGGGAGGAGAAAAGCGTATACAGAAGCAACATGCAAAAAAGAAATTAACAGCAAGAGAACGTGTTGACTACCTGTTAGACGAAGGCTCTTTTGAAGAAATGGGAATCCTGGTAACACATCGTACGACCGATTTTGGAATGGATAAAGAGATTTATTACGGCGATGGGGTGGTAACTGGGTATGGAACTATAGATGGCAGACTTGTATATATTTTCGCTCAGGATTTTACTGTTTTTGGAGGTGCTTTATCTGAAACACACGCCGAAAAGATTTGTAAAGTCATGGATCATGCGCTTCGGGTGGGCGCTCCTTTAATAGGACTAAACGATTCAGGAGGCGCCCGAATTCAGGAAGGAGTTCGTTCTCTTGGTGGGTATGCAGATATTTTTTACAGAAATGTGCAGGCGTCTGGGGTGATTCCACAGATTTCAGCGATTATGGGACCTTGTGCAGGGGGGGCAGTATACTCTCCGGCAATGACAGATTTTACGCTTATGGTGCAGGACAGCAGCTATATGTTCGTAACCGGGCCTAACGTAGTTAAAACGGTGACCAATGAAAATGTAACTTCAGAAGAATTGGGAGGTGCCAGAACCCATGCTACTAAAAGTGGTGTAACGCATCTAACGGCTGCCAGCGATATAGTATGTCTTAACCAGATAAAGCAACTGTACAGTTATCTTCCTCAGAATAACAAACAAACACCTCATAAACTGCCCTACGAGCTAGCAGATGAACTACGTGAGGAACTGGAGACTATTGTTCCAGATTCGTCTAACAAACCGTACGATATGCATTCGGTTATTGAAGGAATTATAGACACATCTTCCTTTTTTGAAATTCATAAGGACTATGCAGATAATATTATTGTAGGCTTTGCACGTTTAGGAGGCAGGAGTATAGGTATTGTTGCGAACCAGCCCATGAGTCTTGCAGGTGTTTTGGACGTAGAAAGCTCCAGAAAAGGAGCGCGATTTACCCGCTTTTGCGATTGTTTTAATATTCCTTTGTTAGTGTTAGTAGATGTACCTGGTTTTTTACCGGGAACAGACCAGGAGTGGAATGGTATTATTTTAAACGGAGCTAAATTACTGTATGCTTTAAGTGAAGCAACAGTGCCAAGAGTAACAGTTATTACCAGAAAAGCGTATGGAGGTGCCTACGATGTCATGAATAGCAAACACATTGGAGCCGATATGAATTTTGCATGGCCAACTGCCGAAATTGCAGTGATGGGAGCAAAGGGAGCGAGTGAAATTATTTTCAGAAAAGAAATTGCCGCTGCCAAGGACCCGGCATTAAAGCTTTCAGAAAAGGAAGCAGAATATGCCGAAAAGTTTGCAAACCCCTTTAGGGCTGCACAACGCGGATTTATAGACGAAGTGATTCAGCCAAAAGAAACACGACGTAAATTATTAAAATCTTTTGCCATGCTGGAAACAAAATCGGTTTCACGACCTGACCGAAAACACGGTAATATTCCATTATAGCCTATTTAAAAAGGTCGTTAATTTTATTAGGAAAGAGCTTGTTGTACCCACTAGTTTTGTTAAATGTTTTTTAAAATCAGGTAGCTTGGCTATTCAATGCTTTTAATTCGAAATAAGTTTGGTTACCATTGCGCCACACATTAATAAAATTAAAAATACAGAATCGATGTCAAAATTAAAAGCGACTACTCTAGTACTATTTATATCTCTATTTGGTGTTTCTTTTGGACAAACAAAAGATAAAATTACAGATGCAGATTTAAACAAATTTGCAGATGCTTTTCAAGTAATTCAAATAGAAAACCAAAAGGCACAGCAGCAAATGTCAACAGTTATTACTGATAATGGAATGAAAATAGAACGGTTTTCAACTATACAACAAGCAGCTACAAACCCGGATCAGGAAGTAGATGCTACAGCTGAAGAACTAAAAAAACACCGTATCATAATGGCTGAAATAAAAAAAATGCAACCTGCTATTGAAGCTAAGGTGGAAAAAGCTGTAGCCAATACTGGAATCACGGTAGAAGAATACCAAACTATTGGAGCTGCGCTACAAGATGATGAATCTTTACAGAAAAGATTTCAAAACATTATGATGAAGAATGCAAAGCAAAAGTAGGGCTTACTTAACGAACCTATTTATTTTAAAGGACAACAATTAAAAGTTGTCCTTCTTTTGTTTAATAAAGCTATAGTTTGATTTGCAAAGCTATTATAATTAGCTATTTTTGCAATCCTATAAACGGGATGTGGCCCATCGACAGGCTCAGAGTTTATCTTAACACAATATTTCGGGATGTGGCGCAGTCCGGTAGCGTACACGGCTGGGGGCCGTGTGGTCGCAGGTTCAAATCCTGTCATCCCGACTTCAAAAGACTTCCTATACTGGGAGTCTTTTTTTATTTCCCAGCCTTGGGGTGTGATTTGCAGTACTGCCCAAGAGAGTACTGCAAATTACGTAAACTAAAGAAGCAGGTTCAAATCCTGTCATCCCGACTTAACCAAAAATGAATCAGTGAATGCTGGTTCATTTTTTAGTTCCAAGAATGTCAAAAGTGCAACTTTTGTAAGTGATTGGGGCTAAAAAATGAGAACGCGTTGAGCGTTCATTTTAGATTAGCACAGTGGGTTTCTTGGATTCTGTAAATCCTTTTAAAAGTGCAACTTTTGTAAGTGATTGGGGCTAAAAAATGAGAACGCGATGAGCGTTCATTTTCGATTTGCATTGAGGGTTTTTCGGATTCTGTAAATCCTATTCAAAAGTGCAACTTTTGTAAGCGTATGGGAATAAAAAATGAAAACGCGTTGAACGTTCATTTTAGATTAGCACAGAGGGCTTCTTGGATTCTGTAAATCCTTTTAAAAGTGCATCTTTTGTAAGTGATTGGGGCTAAAAAATGAGAACGCGTTGAGCGTTCATTTTAGATTAGCACAGAGGGTTTCTTGGATTCTGTAAATCTTTTAATCCTGACTTTACCCAAAAATTAACCAATTTTATTGAATGATTTTTAGTTCCAAGAACTTTCAAAGTATGGATCAGATTTACTGAAACCCAGAGCTACACCTTAAAATATATATCCTGGATTCAAGCGAAACATCATAAATAAATTAGCTATTTTTGATGGTATAATTAATATCCTTTCACCTAAGATTATGAAAAAAATAGCCATAGTACTTATTGTCTTTATTCTATGCAGCAGTCATGATATGTATCTTAAAATGGAAACCTATTTCCTAAGTCCGGATACAGATGCCACGATACAGCTTTACAACGGAACTTTCAACAAGAGTGAAAACGTTATCGACCGCGATCGAATGCAGGATGCTAGTTTAGTTGGCAATGGAGTTCGCACTCAGGTGGAGAATGCTCAATGGAGCGAAAAGGACAGTATTACCCTACTACATTTTAGAACAAAGGATGTGGGTACCTGGGTTGCCGGAGTTTCTACGGCCCCAAACAATATTGAATTGACTGCTGAAGACTTTAATAATTATCTTGAACATGACGGTGTACTGGATATGCTGGACCAGCGACGTAAAAACGAACAATTGGATACTGATGCTGTAGAAAAATACGCTAAGCATGTTAAGGCGATCTTTCAGGTAGGGGATGAAAAAACAAATGATTGGCAGACAAAACTGGGATACCCATTGGAATTTATTCCGCTCAGCAATCCGTACGACCTGAACACAGGAGACACTTTAAAGGTAAAGCTTCTTCGGAATGGTGAACCCCTGGCAGATCAATTGGTCTATACAGATTATAAAGGCACAAAAAATGAACATACGCACGAACAGCATGTAAATAATACTGCTAGCCACGATCATGAACATACCAATGGAGATACTACTGAACATACCCATTCTAATAATACAGACCAACCCAAAAAGGAAACCCACAGCCACGGAAATAGCGAAGAACACACTCACGACCATGATGCTGAAGAAATAGAAGCCCATGCGCACACCTCAGGAGATCAACTTCGAACAGATAGCGACGGAATTCTGAATATCAATTTAGAAGCAGACGGTATCTATTATTTACGTACCATTCACCTTGTTAACTCTCAGGAAGAAGGACTGACTCACGAATCGAATTGGGCAACGCTCACATTTGAAGTAACCCATGGCCATGGTGAAGATACACACGTTCATACTCACGATGAGGAAGGGGGGATTCCTTCTTATGTGTATTGGATTGGTAGTTTTGTACTGTTGGGAGGATTATTCTTTTGGTTTAACAGAAAAAAATAAGTGAGACCTCTGAAAACTAATTTCTTTATTATCTGTTTGTTTTTGCTTTGTCCCATGGTACTTCTGGCGCACGAAGTAAGTCCTGCTGATCAGGAAATTTTAAGCAATGGAGGTCTGTGGGCCTATATCTATGTGGGCGCCAAACACATGGTCACAGGGTATGATCATGTACTCTTTTTAGCAGGGGTTGTTTTTTACTTGAAGGGCTTTAGGGATATAGTGCGGTTTATTACGGTGTTTACTATCGGGCACAGTATTACCTTGATTGGTGCCACGTATTTGGGCATTAAAGTGAACGAACACATTATAGATGCGATTATAGCTCTAAGCGTTTTGTATAAAGGTTTTGAGAATCTTGGCGGATTTGAAAAAAAGCTCAAGATAAAATCACCAAATTTATTGATGATGGTTTTTATTTTTGGGTTGATTCATGGGTTGGGATTATCCACCCGGCTACAATCCTTTGAAGTGGGAACCACACAGTTTTTATCGAAAATAATAAGTTTCAATATAGGTGTTGAACTGGGACAGATCCTTGCTTTGATTCCTATAGTCTTTATCATTTCCAAATGGCAAACCAAGAAAAGTTACGATTCCTTTTATAAGGCTGCCAACTCCTATTTAATTATTGCTGGAATCGGGCTATTCATCTACCAGATATATGGCTATGTAAATGCACATTAGCCGAGTAGTGATCTTATTTTTAAAGTGAAGGTTTTTCTAACTCATAACTTGAGATAAAAAAGTGATTTGATAGGCTAGGGTAATTTAACCATTACAATTCTTAATAACTTTTCAGCTATCGTTTTATTCAATCTTAGTATTTTTACATTCTGAAATTTTACAAACAAAACACACTATGAGTGATACAATAGAAAGAATTAAATGTTTGATTATTGGCTCCGGTCCAGCAGGGTATACAGCAGCAATTTATGCAGCCAGAGCAGACCTTAAACCTGTAATGTACACAGGAATGGAGCCTGGCGGACAATTAACTACCACAACCGAAGTAGATAATTTCCCAGGATATCCGGAAGGAATTGATGGCCCGACTATGATGGTGCAACTGCAACAGCAAGCTGAACGCTTTGGTACTGAAGTGCGTATTGGAATGGTGACTGCTGTAGATTTTAGCGATGAAACAGGAGGCATTCACAAACTAACAGTAGACAACTCCACACAAATAGAAGCCGAAACTGTAATTATCTCAACAGGTGCAACTGCAAAATACCTTGGATTACCAAGCGAGCAGAAGCTGCGTGGCGGAGGTGTATCTGCCTGTGCCGTGTGTGACGGATTCTTTTACAAAGGACAAGATGTGGCAATAGTGGGGGGTGGCGATACCGCTGCTGAAGAAGCTACCTATCTGGCAAATATTTGTAATAAAGTGACCATGTTGGTTCGTAAAGACGAGATGAAAGCTTCCAAAGCTATGCAACACCGTGTTACTTCTACAAAAAATATAGATTTACGTTATAATACTGAAGTTGACGAAGTGCTTGGAGATATGGTGGTGGAAGGATTACGAATGAAGAATAACCAAACAGGTGAAAAAGAAACGATTGATATCACCGGACTGTTTATAGCGATTGGCCACAAACCAAATACCGATATCTTTAAAGGACAGTTAAAAATGGACGATACCGGCTACCTGATCACCGAAGGCAAATCTACAAAAACTACCAAGCCTGGTGTTTTTGCCAGTGGCGATGTGCAGGACAAAGAGTACCGTCAGGCTGTAACAGCTGCAGGAACAGGATGTATGGCTGCGTTGGATGCAGAGCGTTACTTGGTAAGTATTGATAGTGTTGAAGAGATCAATACACCGATGTACTAATAAAGAATATTTCTAAAAGCATAAAAACCGCTATTCGTAGCGGTTTTTTTATTTCCTATTATAAAAGTTGTTTTTGTTCAGCTTACAATTCTTTAAACAAGAAAAGAATGACTTCCTGAATTGAGCCTAAAGATTTATCTTTGTGGAGAAGTAACACCTAATGAAACCCATTTTTACATCCCTTATTTTTTTCCTCATTATCACTAGTGGGGGTGCACAACAACTTACTTCAGAGAAGCTCTCGTTTTTTAACAACAGTTTAAACAACTTAGCCCAGAACCCGGACCAGTCTCAAAAGGTTGCCGAGTATTTTTTAAAGAATGCAACTTCAGCAGCAGAAAGGGGAGGTGCACAATACTTACTTTTTGAATATGAAAAGCTACTTGGGAACAATGTTCAGAGTATCGAATATCTTTTTGAAGCTAAAAACAGTGTAGCTGAAGAGCAGAAAGAATATCTTCAATCACTTATCTTCACTGCACTGGCTCAAACCTGCCGCCGATATGGAATGAGCTCTATGGCAACTAAATACCTAACCAAAGCTTCCGAAAAAGCAGCTAATATTCTTGAAGAGCCGGAAAAGACTATTGCAAAAATTAAATTAGGGAAAGAACAAGCCAGGCACCTTATTTTGCAGGAAAAATGGCAGGATGCACTACAGCGTAGTAAAGAAACTGAAGCACTTCTGCCTACCATTAAAGAAGAATACCCTGCATTGTATGCGCAAGGCCTAAATATAATTGCTGAGGTTTATTTTGCAACAGGTGAACAGGAGCAGGCAAATACCTATTATTTAAATGCCTATACGTATGAAGTAGAAAACCAGTTGGAGACATCTGCAGTAGCGGCGACTTCATTAGCCGGGCTGGGGGTATTACAGCTAGAAAAATCAGATCTTCTTAGGGCCAGAGAAATTTTTCTTGAAGCTTATGAAATCCCAGTAAAAGCCCCTAGTGTTAGCTTGAAAATACTTGATGGACTTTCAGAAACTTACAAAAAGCTAGATAGTATAGAAAGCTATAAAATCTATTCTTTTGAAAGTTCGCGGTTGTCTGGATCACTATTAGCAGATGAGCGAAACGTACGCAACACATTACTTTCTTTGATCGAAGCAGATCAAAAAAACAGTACAGTTAAAGAGAGAAGTTTATATTATATCCTTGGGGGAGTAATTTTAGGTATCGTTATATTAATGCTTATTGGGTATTACTTGTATAATAAGAAGCTGGACAAAGAATACCTGAGATTTAAAAACATTCTGGAGCAGCTTGAGAATAAAAAAACTATAAAAAGTTCTGCCACAGTAGCAGCTGAAACCTCCCCGGTTTCCAAAGGAATTGTAATTCCCTTAGATACAGAAAACGCTATTCTGGAACGCTTAGAGCGATTTGAAAAAAGTGCCGATTTTATAAAAAAAGACGTATCCCTTGCCGTCCTGGCAAAACAGTTGAAAACGAATACCAAGTATTTATCTGAAATTATCCACACACATAAAAGTAAAAATTTCAACACCTATATTAACGAGTTGCGTATAAACTACATTATTAACCTGATGAAGGAAGACGCTACCTACCTTAATTATAAAGTGAGTTACTTGGCTGAAGTGAGTGGCTTCTCTTCGCACAGCTCTTTTACTGTGGTTTTTAAGTCTATAACTGGAATTACACCAAAACAATTTGTATCGTTTTTAAGAAAGAACAATAAAGAAGCTTCCTAAACTTTTTAGTATCTTTCATAAAATTGAAAATTTAAAGTGAAAAAGATTTTTCTATATAGCTTCCTGACCGCACTCACATGCGCAACATCACTTCTAGCGCAGGGACATGGAGTTTTAGATAGTTTAGGTAAAGAAGCAAATGTATTGGTATATAGTAATCCGGAGTTAGCTATTGAGAAAGCTTTTGAGCTGTATCAATTGTCTAATGACGATCCTGTATATCAGGTAAATGCATTACTTACTGTTGCTAATGGCTACGCTGTTTTAAAAGAACACGATCAGGTTTTTGAATACGCCCTAAAAGCAGACTCTATAGCAGAAGTTCATAAAAATTATACAGATCAGGTTCGGGTTTTAGGGTTTATTGGAGGGCAGTACCAGAGACTAAAATTAGGAGGAAGAGCCTTAACCTATTTAGATCGGGCCTATAATCTTTCTGTCAAATATCCCTTGCCCGATTCATTAGAGTTCATTCAGGGAAATATACTATTTGTTAAGGGGCTTATTAAAAAAGACGACTTAGGCTGTAGGTATGCACTACCTTACTTTAACGATGCTGCAACGGTTTTTGAAAATAATAAAGACAAAAAAACTATTTATGCGAGTCTGGCAATAGCGTATAATAATATTGGTGACTGTAATTTTTTAATTGAAGAATACTCCGAGGCCAAGAAAAACTATACGAAAGCTATACGCTATGCTGAAGAGATAAACGCAACAAAAAATATCGCCTATTCCAAACTGGGGTTGGCAAAATTACTGTCAAAAGAAGAGCGCTATGACGAGTCCATTAAACTCTTAGAAAAAGCATTTTCCTCTATAAAAGATGTGAATGACACCCAGATGAACACGCAAATCTTAAAAGCCCTCTCAGAAGACTATGCTCAGGTAGGGAACGATGAAAAATATAATGAGTATGTTCAACTTTATCTGGAAGAGGAAAAAAAATTATTAGAAGAAGAGAAAAAAACATTAAATAGAATTACAGACGAACTGGAAATTGAAAGCCAGGAAAAAAGTCAAAATCAAAAGAACACCTACTTGTATATTTTCCTTTTCACTGGTATTATTCTGTTTTTTTTATTAGGCTATGTAGTCAATAAAATTGTTAAAAAGAGACGAAAAATTGCAGCAAGTAAAGAAAAGATTAAAAAATCTTCAACAAAAAGCTAATTTTATGTAATTGTGTTGATTTTCAACTTATTACAGTTGTTTTTGGTCTTTAAAATTTCGTGAAAATTCCTTTTTTTATAAAATACTTTCCTTTTATTAAAGAGAATCGTGTGGTAGGTTTACACCTCAAACGATTATCAATTAAATTATTTTACAATGAAAACGTCACTACAATTACTACTATTTGCTTTCCTGATTTTTGGACAGGTATTGCATGCACAATGTGTAATCGAAGAAGATTTCGATTCTTATAATAATAACGATGTGCCAACCGATTGGACGATGATTAACACAACAGGTGTTACGCAAGCATATGGAAGGGTTACAAGTAACCCTGCAGCTCCAACTCCTCCAAGATACTTTAGAATGTATAATGCTGCTGCAGATACTGGTGAATTAATATTTATCTCGCGAATGAGTGAAAATATTTCTGATGGAAATCACCGTTTAAAGTTTTTTGCACAAGGTAATGCTGAATCAAACTTGATAGTAGGAACCACGAATGTTGGTGATGGATCAGGAACATTTACAACCGTTGCTACAATAAGCTTACTGGGAGTCTCCAACGGAGACTGGGAACAACAAGAACTTGTTATTCCAGCAGGAACAGATCAATTCATTTTTTTTCAGCATAACCTTGGGTCAACATTCGATCAGGTTAATATAGACAGTGTTTGTGTAGAGCCAATCCCAACGTGTTTGGAAGTTTCCAATGTAGCATTGTCAAATCCAACACAAACCTCTGTAGATTTAGCTTGGACAGAAAGTGGTACTGGCGAAAACAATTGGGAATATGTGGTACAAGAAGTGGGCGGTGGCGAACCAACTACAAATGGTATAGCGCATACTTCAACAGATTCAAATATTTCAATACCTGTAACAGGCCTAGAGCAAGATACAGACTATGAGGCTTACGTAAGAGCCAATTGTGGAGGTGGCGATTTTGGAGCTTGGATTATGGCTTCAAACACACTTAGAACAGATTGCGGTCCAATAACAGCTAACTATTGTGAAGATTGGGTAGGTATTGCAGATGGTAGCGTACCATTTTGTTGGTCTGTTTACGATGATCCATCAACGGGAGGGTATGCCTATGTAGATTATGAATTCTCTGGGTATAATAAAAACATGTTCGAATTGTTCTTTACCAGTAATACGGATTTAGGCGATATTGTTGCTATTTCTCCAGATGCTGCCTATGCTTTTGACGGAAATCATCGTTTAAATTTTACAGCTGGAAGTTCTACAAACGCTCCAGATGTTTTGGAAGTAGGAACTAT
This sequence comes from Flavobacteriaceae bacterium UBA1903, assembly GCA_002337605.1. Classification (GTDB taxonomy): domain Bacteria; phylum Bacteroidota; class Bacteroidia; order Flavobacteriales; family Flavobacteriaceae; genus Marinirhabdus. The sequence continues at coordinate 408,497 of DDGL01000007.1, read as the reverse complement.
AGATGCAGTAGGTAACTTTGTTTTAATTACAACTATTACACCAACTTCCGATAGAGATACACATTATTTTGTAGACTTACCTAACAATGACCATACAAAATTCGCATTTAGACATGGGGGTGTTGTAAATAAATATGTCTGGATAAACACTGTATGTGTAGAAGATATTCCTTCTTGTCTTGAAGTAACCAATGTTATAGCAGAAAATGTGATTTTTAATCAAGCCGACATTACCTGGGATGCAAGTGGTTCTTCTGAAAACGACTGGGAATACTTAGTTCAGGAAGCGACTTTACCTGCTCCGGACGCAGCTACTAGTGGAACAGAGACTGATACCAATTCAGTTACAGTTTCACTTGCTCAAAATACCGCTTATGTTGCCTATGCACGCGCTAAGTGTGATGTAACAGACTTTGGAGCCTGGATTGCTTCGGAAGAATTTACCACTGCTTGTGATAGTGTGGTAGCCGAATATAGCGATAGCTTTGAAGGATTAAACGTAAGTGGGGAAGAAGTAAAACCATGTTGGTCAATTTTAGATACTACTTCGGGTGATTTTAGAACCTACGACTCGCAAAACAACATTTTGCCTTCTGATGGTGGTTTAATGGTACGCATGTTTTTCAGTACAAGTTCAGATCCTGAAGGTTTAATTTTGAGTACTCCTGAAACTGTAGATCTAAGCACCGATAAGCAGATCAGGTTCAAAATGAATAAAAGTGCTTCTACAACCGAAGGCTTTGGTGTTATTGTGGGTACCATGTCAGATCCAACAGACGCAACCACCTTTGTAGTATTAGATGATACAACGCTTAATGAAACAAGCATTCTTTCAGAAACTTGGACAGAATTCACGATAGACTTGGCAACCTATGACACTACGTTAAATCATAACTATATTGCTTTTAAACCACAACATTCTGGTAACGGAAGCAACTTTAAAAACATCTATATGGATGAATATAAGTATGAGTTTAATCCAGCTCTTGGTTTTAATGATGAAGCGATAACAGCAGCCGTTTTAACAGCTTCAGACGATTATACATGTAATAACGCTGTTACTGGAGATTACACGGGAGCAACACGATCTGCAGAGTTTCCCTGTGTAAACCCTGCGTTTGAAGACTATAATGACATATGGTATCGTTTTACGCCTGAAACATCAGGAAAGTATGCGTTTGGTTTAGATACTGTAAGTGGTGATGATATGAGTATGTTTATTTTTGAAGGTTCATCTGTAAATTTAACTCCCTTGTCGGCTGGATGCTCAACAAGATATAGTGCGCAAGATTTAGAGGGTGGAGTGACTTATTTTGTTGCTATTGCGAGTCCAGAGCCTTCCGCTCAATTTTCATTGTGTGTATTTAAATACCCAGAAGTACCCACAAACGATGAAATTGGTAATGCTGCTGTTCTTTTAGAATCTGAGGATCGTAATTGTAACAATAGTATGAATGGATATACTGGTTCTGCAACATACTCTATCGATTCAAGCTGTGCTCCGGCAACGGTAGACGTATGGTATACATTTACACCAGCAGAAACAGGTGAGTATACCTTTAGAAGACGATTTGTAAACGGATCTGCAGTAACAGGAGTTAGCGTATATTCTGGAACTCCAGGAAATCTGACCCCACTAACAGCGTGTGGTTCACAAAGAGTATTAGCAGACTTAGTTCAAGGTGAACAGTATTATGTAGCTGTTTCAACATCACCGTTATCACAGCCTGTGTATTTCACGCTATGTGCTTATAAATCTCCTCCAGCACCAGAGAATGACGTTTGTGATACGCCAACGGAGTTGATCGTTGGTAGTACATTTGAGGAGAATGAGATTGTTGCAACAAACATATCAGCTACAATTGATCTGAACAACACTCCTTTGCCAACTTGTGGGACTTTAGAGTTTCAAGAGTATGGTCGCGATGTTTGGTTTGAGGTTGTTGTACCAGTATCTGGAAGTTTTGTTGTAGAAACCCGCTTTGAGGATGATTCATTATTAACTGATTCAGTTATTGAAACTTACACCGGCGAATGTGGAACAGAATCACTTATACCCTTCGATTATATTCTTCCAAGTGGCAATACAACACATTGTAGTGATCAACTTGTGATTGGTGGAAATCAATTTGCTGGTATGAGGTTTACTGACAAAGAACCAGGAGTAAGAGTTCTTGTTAGAGTATGGGGATTTGCACGTCATTTTGGAGATTTTAGAATTTCTGCGTATGACGATACCCCAGAATGTAACTTCCCTTTAGATGTTGCACTAACAGATATTACAGAAACAACAGCACTACTTACATTTGATGCACCTACACCCGTACCTGCAGGTGGATATGAGTATATCGTTCAGGAAGCAGGAACTGGTTATCCTGGTGATGCAACAGGAACAACTACTAACAGTACAGAAGTACTGCTAAGTAATTTAACCCCAGAAACTAATTACGAAGTATACGTAAAGTCGATCTGTAGCACCAATGGAAGTGCTTGGGACGGTCCTTATCAGTTTACTACAGAAACCGTTTTGGGAACAAACGATTTTGCGACAGAGACATTTACAATGTATCCAAACCCTGTTCAGGACGTATTAAATGTTGCAAATTCTGAACTAATTGAATATGTAACGGTATACGATTATACAGGTAAAAAAGTAAACCAGGTACTTATAAACAATACTGAAGGACAAGTAGATATGTCTGCGCTGTCTTCAGGTTTATACATGCTGGAGGTAAAAACAGCCCTCAGTAAAAAAGTAGTGAAGGTTATTGTTGAATAATTGAATTTTTTGATTATTTAGTTTGAAGAGACCACCTCGCAAGAGGTGGTTTTTTTTATGTAATAATGTTAATGCGCTGCTTTATGATCAAAACTAAACGCTCTTTTCAATTTCCAAACACCTTTTTGTAACTCCCAATACGAAGAAAATCTAGCATAACCCGTTTTCTTCCTTGCTTCATCAGTTTTTTGCTGGTAAAATTCGTGCTCCCCTCTTAGAAAGACCCCGTACAAGCTGTCGTTAGATTTTAAAGGGAATACTTGCAGACTTTCCGGAATCAACTCCCGTGTAATTTTTACGGAAGGGTTTCCACAAATATTCTGTGCCATGGCTTCTAAAAATTCAGTTTTGTTTTGAACTCCACCTACGTCGTGGTAAAACTCTAAATCTTCCGCTAAAACTTTTTCCAACGCCTTTAAGTTGCAATTATTAAATCCTGCTTCAAAAACAATACTGTCTAATTGTTTCATTTGTACGTGTAATGCTGAAGTCTTTTCAACCTGAGCAAAGCCAGTTAGAGAAAGTAAGAATAGTAGGGTAGGTAGTATATTTTTCATAAGAAGACAGTTTAAAAAAATCCGTCCCAATTCAGTAAACAAATCAAGACGGATCCGGCTGATGAGCCGATAGCTTTTTTTAGTAAGAACTTAAGTACTTCAGTGAGTAACTAATTAACCAACTCACATTTTATGTACGCTTCCGGATCTACTGCTATTGTCCTTAACTGCAGTAGGATTTCCGTAGTAATTCACATCGCCACCACTGGAAGCATCCACTTCAAGGCTTTCTTTTACGTTTACAGTAATATCTGCGCCACTGGAAACTTCGGCTTTGCAGTTTACAACAAGTAGATCTTTGGCGTTAATTTCGCTACCACTGGAGGCATCGGCAGTAAGCTCTGAAGCTCTACCTGAAACTTTAATATCGGCACCACTACTACAATCTATATAGAGTGTTTTTGCAAATACTTCAACGTCTAGATCAGATCCACTGCTGGAGTCTAAGGTTAAATTTTCGGCTTCCAGAATTCCATTTACAATTACGTCTGCTCCGCTGGAAGAGGCAACTTCGTCCAAGGAAACATAGGTGACAAACACTTTTTTAGACTTTGCCTTACCTATATTGTGACTGTTTGATGTTTTAACGTGTAACTTTCCATTAGTGATTTCTGTTTCAATGATTTCATGAAGATTTTCATCGGCTTCTACTTTTATACTGGCAGTAGTTCCTTTAGTAATATAGACGTCCAGTCCAGCACTCCCACGTACTTTGGTAAAGTCTTCAGAAACATTTCTGGTTTCGGTGGTTACATTTCCATTGCCATTGGTCTGACCGAAGTTAATATCAAAATTGCAGGAGGTTAAGGTTGCGGTTGCTATGGTGAGCAAGATTATTTGTAGTGTTTTCATGGGTTTTGTTTTTTGGTTGTTTTTAGTTTATTCGATTGTATCCTTCACTTTTACAGGAATTGATGTTTGTAAAGTATCTACTTTTTTTAGTGCTGCATCAGTCTGAGTATCGTCTGTAAAATCTTCTTTCACGTCTTCTTTCCAGTCTGAATTTTCTGAAGTAGTACTTTGGTTCATCTCTTCAGTTATTTCATCTTCCGGGCAATCCAGACATTCGGTTTTGCCTTTTAGAATTAAAAGTGATTTTCCTTCCATGCCATTGTGTAAGATATCGTTGTGACGCGAATCGTTTCTATGGTAAGAATAGGTGTTGTCTTCGGCCACCAGAATACTTCCTTCTGGTAAAAACAAGGTAACCTCTATCTCCTGATCACGATACTTATTCTCGATAGCGGTTAAAAAGTAGCCGTCTAAATATAGCGTACCATTTTCAAAAGTATATGCATACTCAATTGCTTCGGCTCGTTTTTTTGCGTTCAGGAAACTATTGCCTTCTGCATTTTTATCTACCATAATCTTAGCAGTACTATCGGTTGTAGATTTTACAATAAGCCGTATGTCGTTACTATAGATTATTTTCTGGTCGTTTTCATCGTACTTAATCTCTACACCGCCACTGCGTGATACATAAGCATCATACTGATTGTTAGCTCGCATAGCGATGTGTACGGTATCGCCAGTACGAATGGGCAATGTTTCTTCCGTAAGTACTTCTCCATTATATGCCTTTTCGGTTGCCTGACGTACCCCTAAAATTCCAAGGCCTATTAAAGATGCTACCCAAAGAATTAAGAGGATGATCTTAGCCTTTGTACCAATAGATTTCAAATTATTCACCAGTAATTTGAGACCTAAAATAAAGATCACAAAAAATGGAATACCTACTGCTAAAAATGCAAGGAGTGAAACTAACCATATAGGACTGTTAGATGTATCTACTAAGTTGATATAGTCCAACACCTCTCCAGTACCCCAAAGATCAATGGTTCCTAAAGTAAATAGACTTATAATCAAGCTTATCAATACTGAGAGTCCAATTAGGATTAAAATAATCCCGAAAAATTTGACAAATATTTTGAGTATAGTAAGAAGGATATCACCGATCGTGCTAAAGAAACCAGAAGCCCCTTTTTTTATCTCACGCCCGTATTTGTCGTAGTCTGCATTTTTTACTTTATCTGCAACTGTATCATATCCTTCCTTGAACTTTTTTTCGATATTCGATATGGTCACGGCCTCACCGCTCATTTTCAGTTTTTCTGAAGTAGTGAGTGCGGCTGGAACCAATATCCAGAACAGGATATAAATAATGATAAATGTACCGCTGGAAAGTATGGTCAATAAAATCCATAACAGACGTACCCAGATAGCATCTATTTTGAGATAGTGTGCTAGTCCGGAAGAAACCCCAGAGATAAACTTATTGTCTACATCTCTAAATAGCTGCTTATGCGACGCATTGGTGCGGTCTCTTCGGCTACTGGAATAGGTAGGTGGTGCGTCTTCGAACATTTCTTCGTCTACGCGGTAATCTTCGGGTTGCCCCATTACTGCGATTACTTCGTCCAGTTCTTTTAAGCTGATTACCTGCGAGCTGGATTCAATTTTTTCTGAAAATAATTCAGAGATCCGTGCTTCAATATCACGTATTATTTCATCCTTCCCCTGCGGGTCGCTCAACGATTTCTTTATGGCATCGAGATAACGCGAGAGTTTGCCAAAGGCGTCCTCGTCTATATGAAAGAACGTGCCTGCCAAATTTATGTTTACTGTCTTTTTCATTTCTTTGAGGTTGTGCTAGTTACTTTATTTACGGCCTGTTGCAATTCGCCCCAGGTGGTAGTTAATTCGTTTAAGAACAGAGTGCCTGTTTCTGTGAGTTCATAATACTTACGTGGTGGACCACTGGTAGATTCTTCCCAGCGGTAGGCGAGGAGCCCGGCATTTTTTAACCGTGTCAATAACGGATAAATAGTACCTTCTACCACAAGCATTTTTGCGTCCTTAAGGGTGTCCAGTATGTCACTGGTATATGCTTCCCCATCCTGTAAAATGGATAGGATGCAATACTCTAAGACCCCTTTGCGCATTTGCGCTTTTGTGTTTTCGATCTTCATTTGCTTAATTTAGAGTTGTGTTCGATTCTGATTGATGAATTTTCTTGTATTGTATCACTTGCTGAAATTTTAGAACACACAGAAGTGCTGGCTTGTTCTCCGATTTCTACCTGTGCGTTGGCTGCCAAATTCCGTTCCTGAACTTCTACGCCCAAAAAATTGAGTACGATGGCTATTACAATGCTAATTAACGTGTTCATGTTCCTGAGGTTTTACGGGTTGTTGTTTTAAAAAGGGTATGGTTAGGGGATAGTTATAATGTTCTCCTCGTGATGCTTTTGTGGTAGCCGTGATAACAGCGTACAATTCAAAAACAAACAGTCCTAATAATAGGAGGGCTACAATACCAAAGAGTATAATGTATCCGGAAAAATTCTTGATGTTTTGCACGGAAACTTCATGATATTGACTCTCCATTGCTTCTACTAAGGAGACAAAATCGGTCGCAAAAATGATAAAGAACGGCAAGCAGGCAACTCCTACTAAAATTGTATAAACCAAAATACTCAACTGGAAATTGAGTGCCTGTCTGCCGTGTTCATTTACAAAAGGTTTCTCCTTATTAACGGTCCACAATAAGAGCGGAAATATAAAATTACCAAAGGGTATAAAATATTTTGAAAATGTAGAAAGGTGCGTAACTGCAGCTACATTTTTGTCATTATTTGAAAGGTTATTTTCCATTATCTATTAATTTCTTATACAAATATATGTCTAATACTTGGTATTATGTTACGCATAGTACTAAAATTTAACAAAACGTTAACAAATAAAACTATACAACTAATTCTAATTAGGGAGTGTTTTTTGTTCTGAATTCCACCGTATACCTTGTTTTAGGGAGTGCATGCCTTACTTAAAAATTGTTTTACAGGATAGTTTAAATATCTAATTTCGTTTTTCTACTTTTACCTGAAGTACAAATAAATATAATTTCGTACCTCGAAAAACACACTTTCAAACAATGTTGACACCAAAAAAAATAAACACGTTTACCATGCTGAAACTTCCGTCAGCTTTTTTGACGGGCGTACGGGTGAAGAAAATTTCCGAAGAAAGCTGTGTTACTTCTGTTAAACTTAGATGGATAAATCAGAATCCATTTAACTCTATGTTTTGGGCAGTGCAGGGAATGGCGGCAGAGTTAAGTACGGGTTCATTAGTAATGGCTCAAATACGGGAGAGCGGTGCTAAGGTTTCTATGCTTGTAGCAAATAACAAAGCAACGTTTACTAAAAAAGCTAAAGGGAGAATCACTTTTACATGTAAAGATGGTGCTGCAATCAAGGAAGCAATTTCAACAACTGTTGCAACTGGCGAAGGGCAAACCTGCTGGATGAAATCTGAAGGAGTAGATGAAGCAGGAGATGTTGTTTCGGTTTTTGAATTTGAGTGGACGGTGAGGAGGAAGACTTAAAGAGTTTAGATGTTGAGATGTTGAGAAGTTTATGAGTTGAGGTGTAACCTGTAAGATTTATTCAACTAACAAATATCCCCATGAATCTCAGCGCTCCTCTGTGTAGCTTCGTATTATAATTTTTTCATTTTAAAATGTAACATTCCCCTAAACTCCTCAACATATAAACTGTCATCCTGAGTGATTCCGAATTTTCTACGGAATTGTATCAAAAAACATAACCTCTAAACTTAGAAAAATGAACGCACACGAAATAGATTACAAGATCCACGGAGAAGAAATGCAATTCGTAGAAATAGAATTGGATCCCAATGAAGGCGTAATAGCCGAAGCCGGAAGTTTTATGATGATGGACGACAACATTAAAATGGAAACTATTTTTGGAGATGGCTCTGCTAATGACAAAGGCTTCATGGGCAAGGTCTTTGGCGCCGGAAAACGATTACTTACGGGAGAAAGCTTATTTATGACCGCCTTTTATAATATTGGAGTAGGTAAAAAACAGGTCAATTTTGCTTCACCGTATCCGGGAAAGATCATTCCCATAGATTTAACAAGATTTGGGAATAAGTTTATCTGCCAGAAAGATGCATTCCTCTGTGCTGCTAAAGGAGTAAGTATTGGAATTGAATTTTCAAGAAAATTGGGCCGCGGCCTCTTTGGAGGAGAGGGTTTTATAATGCAGAAACTGGAAGGGGATGGAATGGCCTTTGTACATGCAGGAGGAACTACAGCGACTAAAGAACTAGCCCCTGGCGAAAAACTAAAGATAGACACTGGCTGTATCATTGGTTTTGATCATACCATAAACTACGATATTGAATTCGTTGGAGGTATTAAAAACACCCTCTTTGGGGGAGAAGGCCTCTTTTTTGCAACCTTAACGGGACCAGGAACTGTGTTTGTCCAATCCTTACCTTTTAGCAGATTGGCAAAAAGAGTCTGGGCTGCAGCACCAAAAGGTGGCGGAAAAAGTAAAGGCGAAGGCAGTATTCTAGGAGGTATAGGAGATCTGTTGGACGGAGATAATAGGTTTTAATCTATAATTTCTTGTTAAGAAAAGTAATTTCTATAAAAGTTTTTTAGTATCTTACAGACAGAATTAATCATAAAAACACTTCGCGTATAGAAAAAACTACTTAATCTAATTAATACCTAATTTTACTATGGCTAGAGCAATGTATGATTACACCAAGGCTGTTCTAAAAAAAGTTAGTTTTGATGTAAGCTTATTCTGTAAAGAGTTAAAAAAAGCGATGGAAAGACTACTTCCTTATGAAATTGAGGAATTGAAAGTTTGGGTAGATGCTCTTATAAAGCAAAATCCTCAACTAAATCAATGTTTAATCTATTTAAATCCCTAACAAAAAAACTCCGTTTTATTACGGAGCTTTTTTTTAACTAGATTTTTTCGTTGGACTTATAATTTCAACATCCTGAAATGCGATGGCACCTCGTACCACTCCCGCAATAGTGTCGTACAGGGCGTTTATTATTTGAAGTTTTAACTCACTGGTACTGTATATTAAACTTACTTCTCTTGATGGATGCGGCTTAACAAAATATCTCAAATTTTTTTTTTGCTCTTCCTGTAACTCTTGGGTGTGTAAGTAGGGGAGTAGTGTCATTCCCAAACCTTCGTTGCTTAGTTTTATAAGTGTTTCAAAACTTCCGCTTTGTAACTGAAAAGACTGGTCTCCATTTAATTTTGAAGATTTACAAAGGTTTACCACACCATCTCGAAAACAGTGTCCATCCTCCAGTAATAAAATATCATCAATGTCCAGATCAGAAGTTTGAATTTCTTTCTTGTCTGCTAGTCTGTGAGCTGCCGGGATGTATCCTACAAAAGGTTCATAGTACAACGCCCGCTCCTTAATTTTTTCCTGATACAAGGGCGTGGCTGCGATAGCAGCGTCTAAATGGTTGTCATTAATTTTTGAAATAATCTCATCGGTAGTTAATTCTTCAATCTTTAATTGAACCTTTGGGTGCCTTTTGGTAAACGTTCGTAAAAACATAGGTAAGAGTGTAGGCATAATGGTTGGGATAATTCCCAATTTAAATTCGCCCCCAATAAAACCTTTTTGCTGGTCTACCACATCTTGCATTCTATCGGCTTCGTTTACAATGTTTCGTGCCTGATTTACTATTTTTTTACCAATCTCAGTTAACTCAATAGGTTTTTTACTTCGATCGAAAATTAAAATATCCAGTTCGTCTTCCAGTTTTTGTATTTGCATACTAAGCGTGGGTTGCGTCACAAAGGTCTTTTCAGCAGCTTTGGTAAAGTTTTGATGTTCGGCTACTGCCAGCACGTATTTTAGTTGAGTGATAGTCATTGGAGATATGAATTTAGACCTACGAGGTACAATTTCAGATAAACTAATATCAAATATACAAATACTATTGATAAAAACTATAGCAAATATTTTGCTTAAAGTTTTTACTTATAAAAAAAGACCGAACCTTACGATTCAGTCTTTTTCTAATATTGGTTTTTACATCTGAAATTTAAAACTTGCAGCGTGTTTACATTACGATCTCCATTTCAATGGGTTCTGTTGCAACTGTAAATTTTGCATCATTCCATTGTGGGGGACCAAAGCTCATTACATTGTTGGAAACTCCATAATTTTCTTTTGGCATGCCGCTGGGTTCAAAATCCATGGTTTTATTACCATTAGTATCGTGAAAAAGCGTAATTCCATATTCTCCTGGGGCTACGTTTTTAAATGTTACTGTGGCTTTTCCGTTTTCAATAGTACTGCTTAATCCTTCTATTGGAGCTGCTTTCATAAACGTGGCTTCATTGTAAAGGCCTACGACTATTTCGCCTTTGTCAGTTTTTACAGGAACGGTCACAGTAATGGTGGTGCCTTCAGTTTTAACAGCGTCCTGTGCATTCATAAATGTAAGTGTAAGCGCTATAACGATTGTAGTGATGATAGTTTTCATAAGGTATCTTTTAAAGGGTTATTCGTTTTGAACACTTCAAAAGTGCGAAGAAACAAGCGCTACACAAATTGAAACTTACCGAACTGTGGAATTGCCTTACTGAAATGTAGGATAGCGGGGAGCTAGTAGGTAGTAGGAGGCTCTGCTTGTAGTATTGAAAGCTTAAGACTTTTTCATTTTTCTCTGCTGAATAACTATATAACCGATTAACAATATTGTCAAAACCAATACGAAAGGTAAAAACCAGGTCCCAAGGGACTTTAGTTTTCCTAACGCCACTAAAACGTTTGCAATGCCAATATAGGTTGTTAAAATCATGACATACAATCCAACAATTTCAGCAAAGAGCGGGGGTTGCTTCTTTTGTTTAGGCATATACTTAGCACCACTCGTTATTGCAAATACGACCAATAGGTTTACAATATTCAAAATTGGAAGTAACCAAATGGTACTCTTCTTTCCAAAACCATCGGCTTCTCCCGCAGCATTAAAATGAATTGGGATTTCCTCGGGTAATTGGGTATAATAAAATGCAGGGAACAGAAAAGAGAGTAGGATTAGGGCGATTATGATTACTCTAAGTGTTATTTTCATAATAATCCTTTGGCTTTTATTTCTAAGTACTTGTTTATCGTATTTACAGTAAGGTCTTCAGGCGCAGTTAATACGGTTTGAATTCCTCGTTGTTGCAACTCACGCACCATTACTTTTTTATCGAACTGAAATTGCTCTGCAATGGTTTTGTCAAAAATATCAGGAATGTTATTGGCTTCGGTTTCGCTTAGCTTGCGAAGTTCGGTGTTTTCAAAAAATATGACTACCAGTAAATGTTTTTTAGCAATGGCCTGTAAATAGGGAAGTTGCCTGTGTAGAGACGAAATATGCTCAAAGTTAGTATATAATAACAGCAAACTACGGTGGTTTATGCGTCTGCGCACCATCGTCTGCAACGCCCCAAAATCTGAATCCAGGTATTTTGAATCTATAGTATAAAGCGTTTCTAGAATGTTATTAAGGTAGGTTTTTTTAGCCTGTGCAGGTAAAAAATTACCAATTTTATTACTGAAATCTACCAGGCCAACTTTATCATTTTTCTTTAATGCAATATTGCTGAAGGCCAGCGCACTATTAATGGCGTAGTCTATTAGTTTTAATTCGTTAAAGGGCATCTTCATTACGCGACTTGTATCGATAATACTGTAAACCGGTTGCATTTTTTCGTCTTGAAACTGATTTACCATCAAGCGTGCATGTTTTGCAGTAGCTTTCCAGTTTACCGTCCGTACATCGTCACCCACCACATATTCCTTTATTTGCTCAAATTCCATGGTGTGGCCAATCTTTCTTATTTTTTTAAGGCCAATGTGCGACAACCTGTTATCGATAGCTAGAAAATCGTATTTTTTCATTTGAACGAAAGAGGGATAAACCTTCACCATCTGTTCCTTATTGAAGGTGTACCGTCTCCTAATTAACCCAATAACCGAAGAAGCATACAAATTCAAATTTCCGAAGACATACGCTCCACGTGCTACAGGGCGTACTACATACGGATACGTTCGCCGTTGTTTTCCTTCAATTTTAGTGGTCTGAAAGAAATCTCTTTTTTGAAACTGAACAGGTAATTCGTCCACAATGCCAACGGTAATAGGAAAGGCATACTTGTTTTCCAGTTGGACAAGCACTTCATTCTCGTCACTATTTGAAAATTTATCGGGTAAAACCCTGGTACCATTTAATCCTTTCCCACTGTACAGCATTGAAACTTCCAGCACTATAAAAACTGAAAGACACAATACCAGAATCCATGTAATTCCATACAGCTCCAGCCACCAATTTGAAATAATGAATAGCACCGAAAGCACAGCCAGCACGTAAAAAAAACGTGGGGTTAGGTACAGCGATTTAAAGAAGTTGATCATTAACGCGGAATTTCAATGCTTTGTGCAATCATATCGATCACGGTTTCTGGTGTCATGCCTTCCATTTCGCGCTCTGGCGAGAGGATGATACGATGACGTAACACCGGTGCGAGGCTTCTTTTTACATCGTCCGGAGTTACAAAATCTCGTCCGTTTATTGCGGCAAAGGCTTTGGAGGCGTTCATAATTGCCAACGAAGCTCGTGGCGAACCTCCTAGATATAAGTGCGGGTGATTTCTGGTTTTATCGACTACTTGAGCAATGTAGTTAAAGATCTTATCTTCAATTAAAATTTCCTGTACCTGCCCACGAAATTTCTTCAGATCTTCTGAAGTTAACACGCCTTCAATTGCATCTTGCGGTACAGCCAGTTTACGGTCGTGATGGGTTTTTAAAATAGTCACTTCTTCCTCCAGGTTTGGGTAACCCACCTTAATTTTAAATAAAAAGCGATCCAATTGTGCTTCAGGTAGGGCGTAGGTTCCCTCTTGCTCTACTGGGTTCTGAGTGGCTAAGACCATAAAGGGGTAATCCATTACGTACTTGGTGCCATCCATGGTGATTTGACGCTCTTCCATTACTTCAAACAGGGCAGCTTGTGTTTTGGCGGGAGCTCTATTAATTTCATCAATCAAGACTATATTGCTGAAAATAGGTCCTTTTTTGAATTCAAACTCTGAGGCTTTCATATTTAGAATAGAAGTTCCTAATACATCACTTGGCATTAAATCTGGCGTAAACTGAATTCTACTGAAATCTGTTTTCAAGGTTTTTGCAAATAACTTTGCAGTGATGGTCTTTGCGATTCCTGGTACTCCTTCAATCAATAAATGACCATTTGAAAGCAATCCAACTACAAGCAATTCAATAAAATCTTCTTGCCCAATAATTATCTTTCGCAGTTGTGCTTTAATAGCTTCCACCGAGGTTTTAAGTGCTTCTAACGGAATCCGGTTGTTAAACTGTAATTCTTCATTCTGCTCTGGTAAGATTGGGTTTTCTTCAGGATTTTCCATCTGTTTTTTGTTTATAGGTGGTGATTTCTTTATTTAATTTCAGCAACGTTTCGGGTTGAATGGTAGGTGTGTGTTGCACCTGTTCCATAAAAGTAAACAATGCTTTGGTTTCTTCTGTTGTATTTCCACTACGCGCAGCTACTTGTGCGAAAAAGCGAGAGTTTAGTTGTTCTGTGGGGATGCGCAAGCGTGTGCGAATGTATTCCATAAAGAGGGCTATTTGCTTTTCAGCAATAGCCTTATAGTCTTTTTGGTCGTAATACATTCCTGCGATGGTACGTGTATATTCAAAGGTTTTATTTGCTGGCGGATTTACAATTGGGATCTTACGCTGTTTTCGCTTCCCTTCAAATAAAATGAAGAACAACGCACCAATAAGCATAAAATAATACGCCCATTTTAAGTATTTGTTATTCAGTAAAATGTATAGAGGTGAGGTTTCTATGGGTTTTCCAGACTTGTAATGGTTGTCCCAATAAAAATTATCTTCCGGGCTTATATAAGATAAAACACCTTCGGTATACTCTAGGTTTTCTTTTTCCAGTAAAAAATAATTGGTAAATATTTCGGGTTGTAGGTGTATAAAAATCTGCCCCTCGCCAAAAGGAGCTTTAATAAAATTAGGCGTTGGATCTTTAAGTTTCAGCGTGTCATTATACACTTCGGTATGCCCTAAGACCGTTTGGGTTAGGGTGTCGAGTTCATTAAAACTGCCAATACTTAGATCTCGTTCAATTAAAAACGGAGTATCGGTTTTTAAATTTTTATTTACCAACTCGAACATGGGTTGGGTTCCTAGCGAGGTCCTACTATACTGTGTATCTACATGCAACGATAGTGTATCCAGTAATTTTGGACTAAAACTATGCGAAGCAATAAATACAGTGTTACCTTTTTCCGCCCAGCCAAGCAATTTGTCTAGTTCATCTCCAGTGATGTTTACATAGTTATTTACAAAAAAGTAAGTACCCTGTAATTCAGTATCTGCCAGCACTTCAAAGGGTGGACGGTTTGTTTCAATAAAATTTTTATCAAGTTTTTCGTCCAGTAAATCGTGTAGCACATAGGTCCCGAACGGAATTTTATCGACCCGGCTATAACTCTGAAACCAATTGATAGGTTCTGGTTTTGTAGCTTCTACATACACCAGAAGCGAGACCAGCCCCAGCAACGAAAACAACGCTATTTTTTGCAGTTTTGTCATGTGGTTTTTGGGATGCTATGTTCTAGGTTCTTAAAAATCGCTTGTGCTTTATTGAAGTCGGTTTCCGTTACGGTAAAATTGCCATACCAGATATAGTCGTAAATAGTAGTGGCTTTTCTAAAACCAGTATTTAATTCTTCCGAAGTAATTTCAGCAAAGTAATCGCTGTTGGTTTTGTCGAATTCGTATTCAATAAGTTCAGCATCGGTAAGGCGTTTCAGGACCAGAAGGTAATAATAACGAACAGCCAGGCGGTAATTTTTTTTATGAAGGGCTTTATCAATTAACCTTTGAATGTCACGGGTTTTAATAATTTCTTCTTCTTCGGTAAAGAAAACATCTGGTTTTTCTTTAGATTTCATAAGTTTGGCGCCAGGATTCAACTTATAAAAGATCCAAATGATAAATGCTACAAAAATGGTAATAATTATATAAGGCAACACGTGAATCACAAAGCTCCACAACGCGCTTCCCTGGCTATCGGGAAGAAGCCATTGCCAGAACGAACGCCAGACATTCCCCAGCCAATTAAAGAGCCTACTTACTAAATCGCCTATCCAATTGGTAAATTGCTTCCACCAGTTATCGGTTTCTTCGGGGGGCTTGTAGTTAAAATCAGGGTTGTCTTTATATTGGTTTATTTTTTCTCTATTGAGAGAAAGGGGTGTTTTTTCAGTATTTGTATCGTATTGAACAACTTTTTTTTCAGAACCAGCAATTGAATCCTGGGTCGATTCAACTTTGGAATTTTGATTTATAGCAAGACTATCCTGGGCTGAAGAAATTTCAGCAAAAAGTAAAAAGCATAATAGAATTAATTTATATCGCACGATTTAGAGTAAAGAATAGAGAAAATAGAGAAGAGATTAAGGGGTGAGACTATTTTGGAAACCCATTGTCATTTTTTGCCATTCTTCAATTTTTAATTCAAATTTTTCTAATTGATTTTGAGTAAGGTATTTTTTATGTTTTGCAATAATGAGTTGTGTTCCTAGTTCGAAAGAAGAGCCAAGCGAAATATCTAAATAATTACTGAAAGACTTGTCTGTTTTAGCAGAACCTTCTGAAATATTACTTGGTATTGAAATAGAGCAACGACTCATTTGAGAGGTCAAAGTATAAACTTCGTGTTTGGGAAAAGTTTCTAGTAAGTCTGATATTTCTAATGAAATTTCTAAGCCCAGTTGCCATATTTTCAGGTTTTTATAATTATGTCGTATTTTTCCCATAACACCTCTTTATTCTTTTTTCTCTATTCCTTATTCTGACTAGCTCCAAGACTCTCAATGGTCTCAATAGTCCCCGTAAAGTTTTTCTTTTCATTTAAATTGAAATAAATGAAGCCTGTTGTAATAACGATGATCACATAGAAAATATACTGCATGATAAGGGCAAAACCATTTAGGGCAATATAAATTCCATCGAACATAGAGGAGGGGTCTGAAGAATAGGTTTCAGCAACGGTAAACATTTTAATAAAAAAGTATATGTATTGTGGGATCTGAGCGATCATCATTATCACATAATACAGAATTAAAATAACTAGGAGTGTAGCAAAGGTGATCCACCACTCTCCTTTTATGAGCTCAAAACTATAGCTAATACTATCGGTTACACTCCGTTTTTCAAATACTAAGATACCATAGGTAGTAGCCAGCACTACAGCCAGATAAATACCTGGTGCAATACAAACTATGGTGCCCACTATTATCATTAAACCTGTTAAAATACTTATCCCCATAAGTTTCCAAAAATCTTTTTTGACACCAGCAATAACTTCTTTTTTGTCAATTTGTCCGTTATGGTGCATATAGGACTGTATGCTATGCATAACGGTACCATACATTAAACCGTAGTAGGCAATTCCCGATAATAGGATCAGAAAAAAGGATAAGATCATGGAAATTCCAAATTCATTACTTCCCATAAAGTTTGGATTGCTGTCAAACGTACCTAAGCCTCCAAAAACTGTCTGCATATAAAATACATACGCCAGTACCAAAAGGATAAGCGCGGGTCCTGCAATACGAAAAATAAGTCCAAATAGTGGCTTCCACTGTAATCGGATAAACTTAAAGGTGTCTCCCAGGATAGCGCCCAGTTCCCGTTGCTTCTTAAATTGAATGATATCTTGCATGTGTTCGTTTCGTGTTTGGTATTGGTCTATGCGTTTGCCGTTGCGTTACGTTCATCCTGTTGTAATTGTAACTTCCGTTTTAATTTTAACGGATAAAAAACATAATAAAATAAAATGAGTGCGAGGGAACTGCCTATAATGAAAATGGCGAGCCAGTCTGGCATTTCGGTATGGCGGGTTACAAAGCCTTCTAAAAAGCCAGCAATAATAAAAAACGGAATGGTACTTATTAAAATTTTCACCCCATCTTTAGCGCCTCTCATAAAAGACTGTACCCGGGAATAGGTGCCAGGAAACAATATGCTGTTCCCCAAAACAAGTCCAGCACAGCCCGCAATGATGATTACTGAAATTTCAATAGTTCCGTGAATCCAGATGGTTCTGGCACTTTCCCAGAGCAACCCCTGGTCGTAAAAGAAATATTGAAAAGATCCCAACATAATCGCATTTCGCATCATAATAAATAAGGTACCCAGGCTTAAAAAAAGCCCAAAAGCAAACGCCATTAATGCCACGCGAATATTATTTATAGTAATCCCCAGTGACATGTTGAGTTCATTCATTTCTTTATATACGCGCATTGGGTCGCCATCTTCAATATTCTGAAGGGTCATATTTACGTAGCCATCCCCAAGGATTAAACGGACAAAATCTCCATCTGTAGCAGCAGAGTAGGCACCCACAATGCTAAAAACAGCAAAAGTGACAAAGGCAATAAGCAGCTGTTTCTGGTATTGCGCAAAAAACAATGGAAACTCTTTCGTGTAAAATGTAATAAAGCGTTTTCGGGACTCTCTTTTGGTCTTATAAATTTTCTGATGCGCTAAAACTGAAATTCCATTCAAATAATTTAGCGTGTTACTTTTTGGGTAGAAAGTCTGCGCGTAGCTAAGGTGATCGGTAATTTCTACGTACAAAGCACTTAACTCATCTGGAGGAACTTGAATATTATTCCGTAGAACATTTTCAAATCTTAGCCATTTGTCTTTATTTTGTTTCGCAAAAGCAGCTTCGCGCATGCGCAGAGTTTTTTTTCAAAGTAACATATTTAATGGATAATTTTCAAATAGAAACTGCGCAAAATGTAAACATTGCGCAAAATGTTGGTGGTATTGGCGAACGGGTCCTGGCTTTTATCGTGGACTACTTCATCATATTCGTGTATATTGTGCTGGTATCCATCGCTATAGGTGCGCTCGAGTTTGATAGCGATTATATGTTTATTGTCTATATGACTGCAGGCTTACCCATTTTTGTGTACAGTTTGCTATGGGAAACTTTCTGGAATGGAAGAAGTCCTGGTAAAGCATTAATGAAACTACGTGTCGTAAAACTGGATGGCTCCAAACCTTCGTTTTCAAATTACTTTATCCGTTGGCTTTTGCGTATTATCGATATTTCAATTACCAGCGGAGCCTTAGCGTTAGTAACAGTTTTACTGAACGGAAAAGGACAGCGTTTAGGAGATATTGCTGCATCTACCACCGTTATAACCGAAAAGAAAACCATAAGCCTGCATCAAACGTTGGTGATGGATTTGCCCGAAGATTACACCCCCAAATATCCACAAGTAACTGTATTTACAGATGCTGAGATAGGAACCATTAAAAAACTGTTTTGGGAAGCAAAGTACAATGGCAACCATGGAGTTGTTCTTAAACTAAGCAAACGTATCTCTAAAGTCATGGAGGTTACGCCAGATGAAACCCCTATTGCTTTTGTGGAAAAAGTACTAAAGGATTATAACTTTTATACCCAGAACATGTGAGTTTAGCAGTATTACAAACCCCATCTATCGATGTATTTCTCTTAATAGATATTTTAGGAACGATAGCCTTTGCCGTTTCAGGAGCATTAACCGCCATGAAAAAGAAACTGGATGTCTTTGGTATTTTTATCATTGCCTTTGTTACGTCTGTGGGAGGTGGAACGTTGCGTGATGTTTTAATTGGTGCCAATGTGGTCTGGATGCGTCACCTTACGTTTGTGTATGTTATTATAATTGCCACAATTCTTGCGGTTATATTTAGAAAAAAACTGAGTTACGTACGTCGTTCCTTGTTTTTGTTCGATACTATTGGAATTGCATTGTATACAGTAGTTGGGGTGGAAAAGGGAATAGCGGCAGACTTCCCTGCAATTATTTGTATTGCATTAGGAACCATGTCGGCTTGCTTTGGTGGAGTAATTCGGGATATTTTGTGTAATGAAATTCCTGTGATCTTCAGAAAAAATATATACGCCACCGCCTGTATCATGGGGGGGCTGGTGTACTTTTTATTGCTGAAAATTCCTTTATCCGAAAATTGGGTTGTGATCATTTCATTTTCAGTAGTCATTACAATCAGGTTGCTGGCAGTGACTTTTAATTGGTCGCTTCCCAGTATTTATAAAGCTGAAGAAGAAGCCACATAAGAAACTGGTATAGAAATTGTTTATAGATTACGCGATAAACAGCTTCAAAATTGAGACATTTTCAGTAATTTTGAAGGTAATACAAGGATTATGAAAGTTAGCTTTTTAAAACGTACCAAACCAAACAACCGTTTCAACTATACACCCCGTTACTACAAAGGGAAGGAAGACGCAAATGAGTATAATTTTGCTAATAAATTCGAAAAGTATTACGAAACTTACAATAAAAACGATTTTGGCTCGCACTGGCGTGATGCCCGTTTTGCAAGCCGAAACAGAAGTAACGGAGGTTTTAATAAAACCATACTTTTTGTTGCGCTGATCCTGGTATTTATTTGTTTGTGGATTTTAGACTTTGACCTTTCAATTTTTAGCTAGCCTTTTTACATGGCAGATATTATAGCCTTATTACCAGATCATGTTGCCAACCAAATTGCAGCTGGAGAAGTGGTGCAACGCCCGTCTTCGGTTGTAAAAGAATTGTTGGAAAATGCGATAGACGCAAAAGCTTCAACCATCACTTTACTGGTGAAAGATGCCGGAAAAACGTTGGTACAAGTAACAGACGATGGCATTGGAATGTCTACGACAGATGCCCGCTTGTGTTTTGAACGCCACGCCACCAGCAAAATTAAAATTGCAGACGATCTTTTTAATCTGAATACAAAAGGTTTTCGGGGAGAAGCTCTGGCATCTATTGCCGCAATTGCCCATGTCCAATTAAAAACAAAAACTGCTGCTGCTGAAATAGGGACCACCATTTCCATTGAAGGGAGCCAGGTAACCGAGCAGGAACCTGCTGTTGTTCCCACAGGGACTACTATTTCAGTTAAGAACTTATTTTATAACATTCCCGCACGCCGAAATTTTCTTAAAAGTAATCCTGTAGAAACCCGCCATATTATTGACGAGTTTCATAGAGTTGCTCTGGCACATCCGCAGATCGAGTTTTCGATGGTTCACAATGGCAGTCCTGTGTTTAATTTGCCTGCCAGTAATTCCAGACAACGTATCGTTAATATCTTCGGAACTAAAATGAATGAAAAGCTGGTTCCCGTTTCCGAAGAAACTGAAATTGTTAAAGTCTCCGGATTTGTACTGAAACCAGAGTTTGGCAAAAAGAGCAGGGGAGAGCAGTTCTTTTTTGTGAACGACCGCTTTATTAAAAGCTCGTACCTGCACCACGCGGTGAGCTCCGCTTTTGAAGGCTTGCTGAAACAAGGGACGCATCCTGGCTACTTTCTTTTTTTGGATGTAGACACCAAATCTATTGACATTAACATACACCCCACAAAAACTGAAATTAAATTTGATGATGAGCATAGTATTTACGCGATGCTGCGAGCGACGGTCAAGCATAGTTTAGGACAGTTTAGTGTAGCTCCCGTGTTGGATTTTAATAAAGATACAGGGTTTGATACGCCGTATGAATACAGTAAAAAACAACCTTCTGCTCCAAAAGTGGAAGTGGACAGCAACTTTAATCCTTTCGTGGAAGACAGGAAACCCAGGCAAGGCAATATCAATTTTCCTTTTAAAAGAGAGAAACAGCCACAATGGGAATCGCTTTATGTAGGCTTAAAAGATACTGGCAGTACAGCGTTTCCTTCTACCGGCAGCACTGAAACAGCAGGAAACGAAGCGATAGAATTTGAGAGTGATGAGATTACAGGGAGTTTATTTTCAACCTCCTCAACTGAGGATCAATTTACAACGTTCCAGCTACAGCAAAAATATATTGTGAGTGCCATTAAAAACGGAATGTTGGTAATTCATCAGCATTTGGCCCATTACCGGGTGTTGTACGAAGAATTACTAAAAAATATTACCGTACAGGAAGCAGTAAGCCAGCAACTGTTATTTCCGCTACAATTGCAGTTTTCAAAACCCGACCTGGAAATCTTACAAAAAGTGCAGGAGCAATTAGAGCACACAGGGTTCGCTTTTTCTGAAACTAATGGCGAACATCTGGAAATAAAAGGAATCCCCGTAGCGGTAACCGAAAGCCAGGCAGAAACCATTCTGGAGCAGTTGGTAAACGACATACGGGAAGAAGTCCCGGATGCAGGTTTTAGCCAGAATGATCTACTGGCAAAAAGTATGGCAAAAAGCATGGCTATAAAAACAGGAACGGCTTTAAATAAAGAAGCACAAGAACATTTGGTACACAGGTTGTTTGCCTGTAAAGAGCCCAGCGTTTCACCAGATAACAGACCTGTTCTGGTAACGATCGACACAAATGAGCTGGATAGAAAATTTAACTAAAAATCCCACGAGGTAGATATATGAGAGGAATAAGCGATACAGTTAAGCATATTATTATAATAAACGTCATTTTTTGGGTGGCGACCTTACTTATTGGTACTAACGGAGCTATAATGAACAATCTGTTTGCCATGCACTTTCCCTTAAACGATGGGTTTAAGCCTTGGCAAATTATCACACACATGTTCATGCATGCCAGTTATGAGCAAGGCGGCGGTATTGTATTTTACCATATATTGTTTAATATGTTCGGGGTGTGGATGTTTGGAACGCCCCTGGAGCAAATGTGGGGGAAGAAAAAATTTATTTTCTTTTATATTTCGGCTGGATTAGGATCGCTGTTGTTATATACTGGGATTTTATACTTTCAGTTTTCGTCGGCGTTGGATACGTTGATCGCCGCAGGATTTGAGCGTGCTGAAATCATGGAAACATTGCGTTCAGGCGAATATATGTACGATCAGCGTTGGTTAACAGTATTAGGTGGGGAAGAAGGTGTTGGAAATTTAGTTCGCCCTTTTAATGGTACTATGCTGGGCGCGTCTGGTGCTTTGTACGGAGTATTGGTAGCTTTTGCAATGACCTTCCCGAACACGCCTTTAATGCTTATCTTTTTACCTATTCCTATTAAGGCAAAATATTTTGTGCCAGGAGTTTTGTGTATAGATTTGTTTTTTGGCTTAACTTCATACTCTATTGGTCCTATTGCGCATTTTGCACACATTGGCGGAGCGCTAGCCGGATTTATCATGTCGTATTACTGGAAAAAGAATAGCTTTAATAATACCCGATGGAACTAATATGAATACACAAAATCTATCTTATCAGTTTAAAACGTCCAGCGTTATCGTTAAGCTAATCGTGATCAATTTGGCGATTTTCCTGGTGGTAAACCTGGTTGCATTTTTTATGCAGATAGCGCCAGTAAGTCTGGTTAAATGGTTTGTACTTCCTGATGCGCTTGGGGATTTAATTACCCAACCATGGGCTTTTATCACCTACGCTTTCATTCATTTTGGCTTTTGGCATTTATTGTTTAATATGCTTTGGCTATATTGGTTCGGGAACTTTGTACTCAATCTTTTTAACGGAAAGCGCTTTCTTACTGTATACCTGTTAGGTGCTTTATTTGGCGGCTTATTATACGTTGCTTGTTATAATATTTTTCCGGTTTTTGAAAACTCCAGAAGCTACCTTATTGGCGCATCTGGTGCGGTAACAGCTGTTATGGTTTTTATCGCTACTTATACGCCAAATGCCGAGATGCGTATTTTTAAATGGAATATAAAATTGTGGAAAATAGCAGTTTTTCTGGTCTTGTTAGACCTTATTAGGCTTCCAACTGGAGGCAATCCAGGTGGAATGCTGGCACATCTGGGGGGTGCTGCATTTGGTTATATATATGGGGCACAGCTTGTAAAAGGCAATGATATTGGAAAATGGTTCGAAAATTTTATGGATTGGTTTACCGATCTTTTTAAAAGCCGGAAACAAAAACCATTTAAAAAAGTACACCGCACAACAACCAAGTCGGCTCCACGTTCTAATGCAACGGCAGATAAATCTACCACACAAAAAAAGGTAGATGCTATCTTAGATAAAATTGGTAAAAGTGGCTACGACAGCCTTACCAAAGCCGAAAAGGATTTTCTGTTTAAAGCGGGTAAAGAGTAAGCGATTGAAAAATTTGGGGTTTTTCGGTAAAGTGCTGTTTTGGATAAATTCCATCGTAGGGTTTTTATTGCTTATTTCATTCTTTTTACCGTACATTTCTCCAGAAAAATTTCCTAACCTATCCTTGCTAAGCCTTGCAGTTTCTCCTTTATTATGGGTGAACGCCTTCTTTTTAGTGTATTGGCTGCTAAGGCGAAAAAGAATTTTTTTATTACCCGCCACCGTGTTGGTTGCTGCCTATTTTATTTTTAATCCGTTTTATAAAATGTCTTCGGAAGAGGATGTGGAACCTTCACAGAAAACACTTTCTGTGGTGTCTTACAATGTTCGGCTCTTTAATTTATATGAAGACCAGGGAAATGTTGCTGAGACATCGGCAGTACTTTCTGAAATATTGAAAACCGAAAAACCAGATATTCTTTGTCTTCAGGAATACTATAAAAATAATTCTGTAGACTTTTCAGCGTATCCCTACAAGTACACTCATTTTGGTAAAAAAAATCACAAACTGGGCCATGCTATTTACAGCAAGTATAAAATTGTAAATTCTGGAGCGTTCGATTTTGAAGATACTTTTAATAATACGCTCTTTGCCGATGTGATTGTAAACAAAGACACAGTACGTGTATACAACTTACACTTACAATCTTTTGGTATAAAACCTTCAGTAGAAAAATTACAGGAGGAAAATAAAGAGAGAGTACGCAGGCGACTTTCTTCAGCATTCATCAAACAACAAGGTCAGGCAGAAAAAATTGTGGCGCACAAGGCAAATTCCCAGTATCCTTCATTGTTTCTGGGCGACTTTAACAACACACCTTATTCTTTTGTGTACCAGCTTTTAGGAGATTCTATGAAAGATGCTTTTTTGGAAAAAGGCAATGGTCTGGGAACAACATTTACGTTCGATTTCTTCCCAATGCGAATTGATTATATCTTTACTTCTTCAGATTTTGAGGTCCTTGATTTTGAACGAATTGATACTACTTTTTCCGACCATTACCCTATAAAAGCTACCCTTACATGGAAGTAGCTTACAGCTCTATTTCAACCTGATTTGCTACCAGGTCTTCAAAAGTTTCTCTTTTTCGTACCACATGTGCTTTACCTTTATACCATAGAACCTCTGCTGGACGATAGCGGCTGTTGTAGTTACTTGCCATAGAGAAACAGTACGCTCCGGCATTGTGAAAGGCAAGAATGTCGCCTTCGGTTATTTCAGAAATTCTGCGGTTGTTGGCAAAGGTATCGGTTTCACAAATGTACCCTACCACACTATAAAAACGCTCACGACCTTCCGGGTTGCTTACATTTTCAATATGGTGTTGCGCGTTGTATAGCATTGGTCGGATAAGATGGTTAAATCCGCTGTCTATTTGCGCAAAAACAGTAGAAGTAGTTTGTTTTACTACGTTTACCTGTACCAAAAATTTGCCGGCTTCGCTCACTAAAAACTTTCCGGGTTCAAAAGCTAGTGTTAAATCACGGCCATAATTGGAACAGAATTCATTAAAACGTTTGGTGAGCTTTTCGCCCATTTCTTCAATATTCGTTTCAATATCACCTGCTTTGTAAGGAACTTTAAATCCGCTTCCAAAATCTATAAACTCCAGATTTTCAAAGTGCTTTGCGGTTTCAAATAAAATTTCAGAAGCATATAAAAACACATCAATGTCCAGGATATCACTACCTGTATGCATATGAATACCGTTAATATGCATTCCTGTATTTTTTACAATGCGTTCAATATGGGGTAGTTGGTGTATGGAAATACCAAACTTACTATCAATATGTCCTACCGAAATATTAGTGTTTCCACCTGCCATTACGTGCGGGTTAATACGAATACATACAGGTGTTTTGGGGTATAGGGTTCCAAACTGCTCCAGAATAGAGAGGTTGTCAATATTAATTTGAACGCCAAGTTCTCTTGCTTTTTCAAGCTCCTTAAGCGAAACACCGTTTGGGGTAAAAATAATATCTTCGGCAACTACGCCTGCTTCTAGCGCTAATCGTACTTCCTGAATGGAAACAGTGTCCATTCCGCATCCAAAACTGTTTAATAGCTTTAAAACTGAAATGTTTGAAAGTGCCTTTACCGCATAATTAAACTTCACCTGTTTCACACCTTTAAAAGCTTTTGCCAAGCGTTTGTATTGCGCTTCCATAATTGAAGCGTCATATACATAAACAGGGTTTCCAAACTCCTGCGCTACGGCTAAAAGGTTCTGGTGTGTCATTTTTGAAAAGAATTATAAGGGTTATTAAAAATTTAAGTCGGTAAAAGTATGCACTACTGGAACACAGTCTCTTAAAATTATGATAAAATTTGTTGAAATTAATCTCTTCGGCACCTTAAACCCGCCTTGGGTTAGAAAAGTTACTGTGAGATTTAGTATTTTTGCACCTTCATTTACCGAAGCAAAAAAGCGTCGGAAAAACTAATTAAAAACATAAAAATGCAAGACGGAATCTACGCAAAGATCACCACTGAAAAAGGCGAAATACTAGGCCAGTTAACGTATAAAGAAACCCCGGGAACTGTGGGTAATTTTGTAGCGTTGGCAGAAGGAAACCTAGAAAACGAAGCTAAACCCCAAGGAACTCCCTACTACGACGGATTAAAATTTCATCGTGTGATTCCGGATTTTATGATACAGGGTGGAGATCCTGCTGGAACAGGTGCCGGAGGACCAGGGTATAAGTTCGATGATGAGTTTCATAAAGAGTTACGCCACGATGCACCAGGAATGTTTTCTATGGCGAATGCTGGACCTGGAACCAACGGGAGCCAGTTTTTTATCACACACGTAGCTACTCCCTGGCTAGATGATAAACATACGGTATTTGGAAAAGTGATAGAAGGGCAAGATGTAGTAGACAATGTTGCGCAGGGTGATAGCATGCAAAAAGTTGAAATTATACGAGTAGGTGAGGAAGCGCAAGCATGGAATGCAGTAGAGAGTTTCAGAAAGTTTAACGGAGCCAAAGCCGAAAGAGAAGCAGCGGCATTGACAGCACAAAAAGAATTACTAACGAGTATTTCTGAAGGGTTTGAAGAAACCGAAAGCGGCTTACGCTACCAGATCATTCAAAAAGGGGAAGGTGTTAAAGCTGAAGCTGGCAATACCGTTTCTGTACATTACAAGGGAATGTTTGCAGACGGTGGTGTATTCGATTCTTCATATAAAAGAGGTAACCCGATCGATTTCCCAGTTGGGAAGGGCAATGTAATTGCTGGTTGGGACGAAGGCATTCAGTTGTTGCACGTAGGTGATAAGGCCAGATTTGTAATTCCAAGTCATTTAGGCTACGGAGCACAAGGTGCCGGTGGTGTTATTCCACCAAATGCTACGTTGGTTTTTGATGTAGAACTGATGGATGTAAAAAAATAGTTTACAACTTGTTGAGAACAAGAGTTGAAAACGCTTCAGGAAACTGAGGCGTTTTTTATTTTTGAATAGTCTTGTGTGTTCGGGCGGAGTCGAGAACTTTTTAACAATTACTTTCTGTTCATAAAGGTTTTCGGCTGTACTTCGACTACGCTCAGTAGAACCGCTCAACCGGACACTTGAATGTAATTAAAAAAGCCAATAAAATTTCAACATGTATATAGAAGCACTAAAATATCCCATAGGTACATTAGAGATGCCTGAAACAATTTCAGAAAAGGAACTTCAGGAGGCGATTACCATTCTTGAAATTTTCCCTGAGCAACTTCGTTTTCTTACCGCAAATTTACCTGAGAAAACCCTTCAGCAGCCCTACAGACCTGAAGGCTGGACCATCAAACAACTAATTCATCATATAGCAGATAGCCACCACCACAGTTACATCCGTTTTAAATGGGCACTCACGGAGGACAATCCAACGATTAAAGCCTATGACGAAAAAACATGGGCAGCACTTCATGAATGCCATACCATGCCTGTTGCCTGGTCGCTAATGCACCTGGAAGCTATTCATTATAAAATTACTTATTTGCTGAAATCACTAACGGAAGCCCAATGGGAGCGAACCTTTCAGCACCCAGATAAAGAGGAGCCTACCTCCTTAAAAAAAAATGCCTTGGTATATGCCTGGCACAGTATGCATCATTTTGCGCATATCAAAAATGCACTAAATCGTTTAGAAAAAGATAATTAAACTGAATCCATCTGGTAAGTACCTTGTCTCCAACATACATAAAAAATTTTGTATAGTTAAGAGGTTGTTATTTGTGTGTTCCATTTACAAATTGGTTCGTACCTTTAAAATAAAAAATGATAAAAGAGGGTACAAAAGTACAATGGAAATGGGGTAGTGGTACCGCAACGGGAAAAGTGATCAAAACTTATACTGCAGAAGTAACTAAAACCATAAAGGGTACTGAGATTACACGAAACGGTGAAAATAATAACAAAGCGCTCTATATTGAGCAGGAAGACGGCGATAAAGTGCTTAAGCTAGAGAGTGAAGTCTCAAGAGTTAATTAAACTATGTTTTTATTGAATTCTGAAGTATCTTTAAAACAAAAATAAAAGTTATGGCGCAATTCATTAAGATTTACGAGGAAAACCCGAACCCTAAAGACATTAAAAAAGTCGTGGATGTACTTAAAAAAGGAGGGTTGGTGATCTATCCCAGCGATACAGTATATGCGCTAGGTTGTGATATTACAAATAACAGAGCCCTGGAAAAGGTGGCGCAGCTGAAAGGTGTAAAACTGGAAAAAGCCAATTTTTCGTTTGTTTGCGAAGACTTAAGCAATTTGAGTGATTATGTAAAGCAGATTGATTCTGCTACCTTTAAACTTTTGAAACGTGCCTTGCCTGGACCCTACACGTTTATTCTTCCGGGAAATAACAATTTACCTACCGTTTTTAAAAAGAAAAAAGAAGTTGGAATTCGAGTGCCAGATAATTCTATTCTTCGCGCGCTCGTAAACGGACTGGGAAATCCAATAATTTCTACTTCAATTAAAGATGAAGACGAAGTAATTGAATACACCACAGATCCCGAATTGATCTTCGAGAAATGGGAGAAGCTGGTAGATGTTGTGATCGATGGAGGGTATGGAGGAAATGTCGCGTCTACCGTGATAGATCTAACAGGGGCTGAACCTGTGTTAATCAGAGAAGGAAAAGGAAGCTTAGAAATTTAGAAACTTCAATCTAATTCATAAAAAAACCCGACAACTACTTGCCGGGTTTTTATTGTTATTTTAAAAGGTTATTCACCTTCTTCACTTAAGTTCTCCATAGAGGTTTCAACCATTTCATAGAATTGATCGATCTTAGGTAATACGTAAATTTTAGTTCTACGGTTAGTAGATTTATTTTCAGCTGTTGTGTTTGGTACTTTTGGTACAAACTCTCCACGTCCTGCAGCAATTAGTTGTGCTGGATTGGCTCCTAAGTTTACAAGCTCTCTAACAATAGCGGTAGAACGCTTTACACTTAAATCCCAGTTGTCGATTAAAACTCCTTTACTGTAGGGTACGTCATCTGTATGACCTTCAACCAGCGCTTCAAAGTCTGGCTTACCATTAATCACAGTGGCTACTTTTCCTAAGATTTCAGAAGCACGATTGGTGATGTTATAGCTTCCACTTTTAAACAATACTTTGTCGCTTAAGGAAATAAATACCACACCTTTTTCTACGTTAATTTCAATGTCTTCATCGTCAAGACCAACTTCTTTCTTCAGGCTGGTTACCAATGCCAGTGTTACACTGTCTTTACGTGTAAGTGCATCTTGTAGTCTGCGGATAGTCAAATCTTTTTCCTGCAGACTTTCTAGAGACTTTTCAAGGTTTTCAGCACCTTTCTTTGTTAGATCGGTGAAGTCACCTACTTGTCTAATTAAATCTCCATTAGTAGCATTTAAAGAAGCTACCTGGCTTTTTAGGCTTTCGTTCTGGGCTCTTAATCCAGAGCGCTCTTCCAGACAGTCGTTTAATTTAACGGTTGCCGTATTTAATAAATCCTGTGTCTTTTGTTGTTTTGTTTCAAGTTCTGCATATTTCTTTTTCGAAACGCAAGACGTAAACAATAACCCAGAGCATAGGGTAAGCAAGATTAGTTTTTTCATTTTGACTTATTTTTAGTTGTTTTTTTAATAATTTGAATTGGAGTTGCAAATCCATTTCTGAGCCAAAATTATAAAATGAACATCCAGTACTAGTACTATTAACAATACTTTAAGTAAAAACTAGGTAAGATCTGGGTACTTTTTTTTACTTCTGAAGAAATACAGCCAAACTATTGATGAAACCGTATAGTACTTAAAGGTAGAGGCCCATTTTTTTCGTTTCAGAAGAAATTTTGGCACTAACCTATAAAAACTGACATGTGCCCGAAAAATTGCTAGAAAATGCGCAAATTTTCCTTGACTTAAAAACTGAAGTCCCGCAAGGCCATCCCATAGCAACCGTTGTATTATAAGCCACCAAACGTGTCCTCCTTTTACATTTTTGACTAAAGCTAATAAAGTATTCCGAAAATTATAAAATGTCTTTTGCGGATTGGCAGCCCCCAGGGTAGCTCCGCCCACATGGTATACTTTAGATGCACCTATATATTTAATGGTGCCCCCCAGACTTTGTAAACGCCAACATAGATCGATTTCCTCCTGATGGGCGAAGAAATCTTCATCAAACCCGTTTACTTGTTTAAAGGCGTGGCTGGTAATAAAAAGACAAGCGCCGGTTGCCCAGAATATGGGACGTATGTCGTCGTATTGTCCGGCATCTTCTTCGATCGTACTAAAAATACGACCCCGACAGTAGGGATAGCCTAATGCATCAATAAAACCGCCAGCGGCACCTGCATATTCAAATTTTGATTTGTCTTTATAGTCAAGGATTTTAGGTTGTGCAGCGACTAACTGGTCGTCTTTTTTAAACTCTGAAAGTATTGGCTCCAGCCAATGCTCAGTCACTTCTACGTCGCTATTCAGCAGTACAAAAATATCTTCTGTCAGTAAAGCGAGGGCATCATTATACCCTTTTGCATAGCCGCCATTCTCCGTATTCCGAATAATTTTAACTGAAGGAAATGCTCTGGAAACAAACGATATAGAATCATCGGTCGAGGCATTGTCTGCCACATATACTGTAGCGCCTTTAGAATACTGCACCACAGAAGGTAGAAACTGCTCTAATAGCGCCTTCCCGTTCCAATTTAAAATGACTACTGCTGTTGTCAATTGCTTTTAAAAATTAAATATTGAATAAAACACACCTATAGCCCCATAGAGGGAACAGTTAAAAAGCTATTTTTAAAATAACTATCAACTATCAACTACATCTCGTCCCCAAAGAAAATAGCATTCATCAACAGCTTGTTAGTTCCATACCAAAAGGCTCTAAAATTTGTATTATCGGTAAAGTAAATAACTTGTCCACGTCCAAAACTTCCTGTTTTAAAAGGCACTGTATTTTTCAGTTCTTCTAAATTGGGTTTTGAAATGTAACCCGCCATCAATGGCGAATCTGTATACTGAATAGGATTGTTATAGCTGTTTTCGTCTGCTTCTACAAACAAGGTGGTGTTTCTAAACATAGGGAGCGTCTTGTTTTTATATCCAAAAGCAATAGGGTGGGAGCGGTCGAGTTTGGCTTCAAAAATAGCACCTCCAATTACCTGTGCTCCAAAATAGTCGCCACGTTGCTCGAAAGTAACTGCCTTGGCAGTATCCTGCTTCTTTTTAAAGTTCATCTTTAAAAACTCATTACTTTCTAAGTAACGCCCGGCATTTCTGAAACCTATTAAGGTACCGCCGTTTTGTACCCATTCTTTTAATTTTTCAGTATCACCTTTGTCTAAAGCGCTTCCCCAGGTTGCCGGTAACACAATAGCTGTATACTTGCTTAGATCCATACGACCAAAGTTTTTGGTATCCAGTTTTGTAATAAGCATATGGTAGCGTGTATCAAACAAATGCCAGATTTCTCCCGCATCACTGGGGTTCACACCTTCGCCTACCAAAAGTCCAACTTTTGGTGTTTCTGTGGCTCTAAACTGGCCGCTTCCCAGATCAATTCCAGTTGTTAATCCAGTTTGTACACCTGTAATTTTCACCCCTGTTTCTTTACTTACACTCGCTAAGAACTTATTGAGATCGGTTCCCTGTAGCTTCTGGTTCTGTACAGGGATAAGAATGGTCCCGTAGTCATATTCTTTGTTTTCTAAGCTAAAAGGTGACATTCCTACTTTAGCTCTCAACCCTTCTTTTAAAATTAAATTAAGAGCTTTTGGGCTGTAGTATTCATGCCATTCCAGCAAATACCCATAGTTGGATGTACTTGGCGGGGTAGGGGTCTTCATTTCTAAATTGGTTACCTCAGCGCCAGCCTGGCTTAAGGTTATATCTTCAGAATAGTCTAAGTTGAAAGCTAAGGGGAACGACCAGGCAGATACATCGTAAAATAAGCTGTCCTGAAAGGTAGTTCGCTTTTCGAACATTGCTTTTACCAAACGAGATTGTTTCTGGTTTTTCGGAATGATATAGCTGAACCCTTTTTTATACTTCTTTCCATCTTTGGTGAAGTCATTTTTTACTTCGTGAAATTTTACTTTGTGACGTTGTAAGATCTGAGCCAGTTCATAGGTTTTTCCTGCATCTTTCTCGTCCCCAAAAACAATAGCTCCGTTAGCTGCTTCGCTACGGGCATTGTTGTAAAAAGAACGCTGATACTCTAAAATTTCTGTACGCATTCCAACTGCAGCTTCTAAGGTAGAGAGTGCCGCCGTAAACTGGTTGCGTACCGTAAATGGAAAGGTTAGTATTCCATTATCACTTTCCTGTGCGTGCCCTCTTGAAGACGCTTGTTCAAACAGAATTCCAATTCCGCCATTAATGTCCGGAAATGTACTTCCTTTTCCGTAGTAGAAATCGTCGAAATTTTCTTCGGTATAATAGAAACTGCCTATTTTATCTAAAGCTTTTGCGTGGTAATTCCCAATCTTTCCTGTGAGTTCCTGATTTAGTTTTGGTGTTAATGGGTGTGTTCGAGATGGAATCCCGGGTTGAAAGAAAAAGCTGGAATTCGTCCCCATTTCGTGATGGTCTGTCAAGATGTTCGGGTACCACTCATGGAACGAGGCAATACGGGCGCGGCTTTCAGGTAATTGTACAGGAAGCCAGTCACGGTTCATATCGAACCAGTAGTGGTTTGTACGTCCGCCAGGCCATACTTCGTCATATTCCCTATCGTAAGGATCCGGGTTTATATTTTGGCTTTTGTGCATGTTTGCCCAGTAGGAAAAACGTTGCAGTCCGTCCGGGTTTAGCGAAGGATCGAATAAAATAACAGTGTTGTTGAGAAGCTCATCAATTTTTGGTCCCTCTGCAGCTGCTAGATAATAAGCTACTGCCAAAGAAGCGTTGGAGCCACTGGCTTCGTTTCCGTGAATGGAGAACCCCTGATAAACCACAATGGGCATATTGGCTGTAGTTAGGGAGTTACTTCCACTTTCGGTTAAGGCAACATGATCTCTTTTAATAGATTCAATATTGTTATGATTTGCCGGAGAGGTGATGGTAAGCAATAACAAAGGACGCCCCTCAAAAGTAGTTCCTCTGTTTTCTATGGTAATACGGTCACTGGCTTGAGCTAGCTCTTGCATGTAGTGAGAGAGTTTATCGTGCGTGATGTGCCATTCTCCAACTTCATGCCCTACCACACTTTTGGGGGTCGGGATGTTTTGGTTGTAGGTAACATTGGAAGGTAAGTAGTAGTCTAAATCTACGTTGTAGTCTTGTGCTAAGGCGATACTAGCAATACAGAAGAAAGAGAGTTGGAGTAGTTTTTTCATAGTTTAAAAGTCGGTGTAATAGATTCTTTTGCGTTAGAGATTGAAGCGGCATCCCCCGATGGTTATCGGGGATATAGCTGAAAGCACGACCGCTTTTTCGCTATTTTCAGCGAAGAAAGGGGTAACGCCCACATCGTAAAAATAAAAAACCGCCTCTAAATAAAAGGCGGTTTGTTGTTAAAAATAAGGGGATACTTATATATCGTCAAAATCAATATCGGTAAAGTTGGTTTTGGCTGGCTCGTCTGCAACAGTTCCAGCTTCTGGAGCGCTTTGTGGGCCACCCACCTTGTCTTCTTTTTTATAGTCGCTTTGGTGACGGTCGCTTATTACTTCTTCTCCTTTTTCGTCGATGATGTAATCTATCATTTCGCTAACGTGGTCTTTAAAGTCTGCAAAATCTTCTTTGTACAAGTAGATTTTATGTTTTTTGTAGTGAAAAGAACCGTCGTCGTTAGTAAATTTCTTGCTTTCAGTAATGGTTAGGTAGTAATCTCCTGCTTTAGTAGATCTCACATCAAAAAAGTACGTACGGCGACCTGCGCGCATTACTTTGCTGTAAATTTCTTCTTTCTCCATCGAATAGGTATCGCTCATAGTAGTATTTGTTTTTATACGTCTGCCAAAAATCAAAAAAAAAACCAAATCAGCCAAATGGTTGACTACATTTCTTTTTCGGAAAGTTGTTTATTATACAATTCTTTATAATAGCCATCTGTGTTTATGAGTTGTGAATGCGGGCCTTGCTGAATGATTTCTCCTTCATCCAACACAATAATGTTGTCCGCATTTTTAGCTGAAGACACTCGGTGACTTACAATAATCGTGGTTTTTTTATCTGAAATACTATTCAGATTTTGTAGGATCTCTTCCTCGGTTTCGGTGTCTACTGCTGAAAGGCAATCGTCAAAGAGTAATATCTTTGGATCTTTTATAATAGCCCTGGCAATGGAGACACGTTGCTTTTGCCCTCCACTTAATGAAATACCACGTTCGCCTAATACCGTATCGTATCCGTTTGCAAAACCGATAATATTTTTGTGTACTGCGGCGTTTTTGGCTGCCTCAAAGACCTCTTGGTCTGTTGCTTCTTCTTTACCAAACTTTATATTGTTCTTAATGCTATCGCTAAATAAAAAGGCGTCCTGCGGAACATACCCAATGGCTTGCCGTATATTTTCCAGATTGCGTTCGGCAATGGGAACTCCATCTATTGTAAGCGTACCTTCTTGTATATCGTACAGGCGACCAATGAGTTCTAAAATGGTAGATTTGCCGCTTCCAGTATTCCCTACAATAGCCAGGGTTTCTCCCGCCTTAACTGAAAATGTGATATTTTTAAGAGCGGTAATATTAGTGTCTGGATAGGTGAATGAAAGGTTCTTAAATGCTATGGTCCCTTCGACAGGTTCAGTCCTGGAAACGGTGTTCTGTATAGCGGGAACTTCGTTTAGAAATTCATTGATACGTTTCTGGGATGCTTCGGCTTGTTGTACCATGCTGGAAACCCATCCTACAATGGCAACAGGCCAGGTGAGCATATTCACGTAGATCAAAAATTCAACAATGGTTCCGAAGTCAATTTCTCCATTTATATACTGATTCCCGCCAATATAGATCACTAATAAATTACTTGCCCCAATTAATAGCACCATCAAAGGGAAGAATAGCGCTTGTATTTTTGCTAAATCTACATTTTTATCGCGACTGGTTTCAGAAAGTTCAACAAAACCGTTATTTATTCTCGGTTCAATTCCGTAGGCTTTTATGACTGAAATCCCGCTAAAACTCTCTTGAGTAAAAGTGGTTAGTCTGGAGAGTACTTGTTGTACAATGGTACTCCTTTTATGGATGGCCTTACTTAATTTATAGATAAAGAATGAAAGAACAGGTAAGGGAGCAATTACATATAAGGTGAGAAGTGGAGCTTTGTAAAACATATAGGAAAGCACTACGATAAATAATGTAATGGTAGTGGTACTATACATCACAGCCGGACCGGCGTACATACGTACCTTCCCTACGTCTTCACTTATTCGGTTCATAAGGTCTCCGGTACGGTTTTGCTTATAAAAGCTAAGGGAAAGACGTTCGTATTGTTCGAAAACAACATTCTTTAAATCAAATTCAATATATCTGGAAACAACAATAATTGTTTGTCGCATGATAAAAGTAAATAATGCAGCCAGTAGGGTGGTTCCAAGTATAAGTAGGATGTTTTTAATAAGTTCGGATTTTACGTACGCAAGATCTGAAATATCACCTCGAATATATTCATCTACCACGTTTACAGTATCTCCAATTATAATAGGGACAAATAATTTGAAGACTGCGGCGACAATAGTTACGATAAGCCCTACTAATAACCTACCTCTGTATTTAATAAAAAAGCGGTTAATGTACTGAAGTTCTTTCATTTAGGGGTTTATTTTTTAGTAACAAAAAAGTAATTTAATAACTATTTTTTTGCGGAATTATTAATTTAAGACTACTTTTGCACGTCCTTTTTGAGGATGTCTTAAAAACTGAACATATTTATGGTAACTGATATAGTAAACAAAGAAGACCTAAAAAAAATGGCTCCGGTCTTTGGCCAACTATCTTTTGACAATCACGAGCAAGTTGTATTTTGCAACGACAAAGATACAGGTTTAAAAGCAATAATTGGTATTCACAATACGGTCTTGGGCCCAGCTTTGGGAGGTACCAGAATGTGGAATTATAATAGCGAATGGGACGCATTAAACGATGCGTTACGCCTTTCACGCGGAATGACATTTAAAAGTGCTATTACCGGACTGAACCTTGGAGGTGGTAAAGCAGTAATTATTGGGGATGCCAAGACTCAGAAAACTCCAGCGCTTATGAAGCGTTTTGGAGAATTTGTTCATTCTTTAAGTGGAAAATATATTACTGCAGAAGATGTAGGAATGACCACAGCCGATATGGACCTGGTACGTTCTGTAACACCGTACGTTACGGGGATCTCTGAAGAAATAGGGGGTGCTGGAAATCCGTCGCCCATAACAGCTTATGGTGTATTTATGGGGATGAAAGCTGCTGCAAAACACGCTTTCGGAAGTGATGTTTTAGAAGACAAAACAGTATATGTACAAGGAATTGGTAATGTTGGAGAGGCTCTGGTAGAGCACTTATCTAACGAAGGTGCCAAAGTGTATATTGCAGATATTAACCAGGAGCGATTAGAGGAAATTAGAGATAAATACAATGTAGATATCTATGGTGGTAAGAATATTTATGCCGAAGAAATGGATATCTATGCACCTTGCGCATTGGGAGCAACTATAAACGATACTACTATTCACCAGTTACGAGCAAAGGTGGTTGCTGGAGCAGCAAATAACCAGTTGGCAGAAGAACTGAAGCACGGTAAAATGTTACAAGAGAAAGGTATTGTATATGCCCCGGATTTCCTAATAAACGCAGGTGGAATTATTAATGTGTATGCCGAACTGGAGAATTACGGAAAACAGGAAATTATCCGTAAGACCGAAAATATTTATAATACAACACTGGAAATATTGAAAAATGCTGAAATAAAGGATGTCACAACCCATCAGGCAGCCTTTGATATTGCACAGTCAAGAATAGATGCTAGAAAGAACGAAAAATAGTTTTTTCAGCTATAGAATATAGTATCTTTGCAGCGCACATAAAGTAACGTTTGTGCGCTGTTTTTTTTCATAAAAAAGTTCTTTACAACATATGCTCACAAGAAGACATATTAGAGTTAAAGTTTTACAATCTGTATACGCTTACAATCAGACGCAACATGCAGATCTGGACAAGCAGGAAAAATTTCTTTGGTATAGCATAGAGCAAATGCACGATTTGTATGTGTTATTGCTACAAAGTATGGTAGCCTTACGAGAACATGCCGAAGGATATCTGCAAAAATCACAACAGAAACATTTAGCTACTGCTTTAGAAAAAAATCCCAGTAGAAAGTTTGTTGACAATAAAGCCATTACTCTTTTGGCTGAAAACACGTTTCTTCAGGAACTACTGAAAAAGAAAAAACTGGATTACTGGAAAGAAGACGATGAATATATCGCTATACTTTTTAAAGAGCTTCTTTCAAAAGAATGGTATGCCGAGTATCTTTCAGCTAATGAAAGTTCCTTTAAAGAAGACAAAGCCTTTTTAGTAAAAGTTTTTAAAGAAGTCATTGCTCCTAACGAAAAATTGTACGATTATATTGAGGACAGACGGCTTACGTGGGTAGACGATTTCCCTATTGTAAATACTGCTATTGTAAAAATGCTGGCAAAAATTTCAGAAGGGAATAGCGCAGCAGTAATTCCAGCGTTGTACAAAAATGAAGACGATAAGGAATATGCATTGCAATTACTTCGAAAAGTTATTTTAAATGAAGAAAAACTAGCACAACAAATAGATGGTAAAACACCTAACTGGGATAAGGAGCGTATTGCTGAAATTGACTTCACTATCTTAAAAATGGGAATTGCAGAATTTCTTTATTTTCCGTCAATTCCAGTTCGAGTTACCATAAACGAATACCTGGAAGTTTCTAAAGAATACAGTACGCCAAAAAGCAGTATTTTTATCAATGGAATTCTGGATAAACTTGTGAAAGAATTCACAGAAAAGAAGACCTTAAATAAAATAGGCCGTGGTTTGCAATAAAGGCAAAAAAAGGTTAATTTTAGCCCTTTAAATTTTTAAAATAATTTATACTATGAAAAAATCATTTTTGATTATCGCTGTACTTTCAGCATTCATTTTTACTTCATGTAAAAACGACGCTTCAGAAAAAGTAAAAGAAGAAAATGTTGCAGCAGCAGCAGACAGAGACGAAAACGCAGGGAAAGTCCCGGTAATGCAGTTTGAGAAAACAGTACACGATTTTGGTACTATTGACCAGGGAACTAACGTAGAAACTATTTTCACATTTACAAACACAGGGGATGCTCCTCTTGTAATTGTAGATGCAAAGAGTAGCTGTGGTTGTACTGTTCCTTCATACCCTAAAGAAGCAGTTGCCCCAGGTGAGTCTGGAGAATTGTTAGTTAAATTTAACGGTAGTGGTAAAAACCAGGTAAGCAAGACAGTTACAATTACAGCAAATACAAAAGCAGGTAAAGAAACATTACAGATCAAAGCTTTTGTAAATCCTAAGGATGGTGCTGCAGCAGGAACTCCACTTAGCGGAAATTAAAAAAGCATAAACCCTATTTATGGAATCATTACAGAGTTTTGCCCCACTCATCTTAATGTTTTTGGTCGTGTATCTATTTATGATACGCCCGCAAATGAAACGTTCTAAGAACGAGAAAAAATTTGCAGCAGACCTTAAACGCGGTGACAAGGTGATTACTAAAAGCGGCATGCACGGTAAAATCCTTGACCTTAACGATGACGGAACATGCATTCTTGAAACAGGTGCTGGTAAAGTTAAGTTTGAACGCTCTGCCCTTTCTATGGAGTTGAGTATTAAACTGAACGAGAACAAGAATAGCACCGTTATTGAAAAAAAATAGGAGCTACTTATAAAACTTAAAAACCTCGCAACTTTTGTTGCGAGGTTTTTTTATGCCTTTAAAGTTCTGGGGTTATTTTTTCTTCCCAACCAACTGCGTAATATTTACAATGACTTCAACGGCTTTTAGCATGCTTTCCACGGGAACATATTCATAACGCCCGTGAAAGTTATGTCCCCCTGCAAAAATATTAGGGCAGGGCAGTCCCATAAAGCTTAGCTGCGAACCATCTGTTCCTCCGCGAATGGGTTTTATAAGGGGTTTTATACCTGCTTCTTTCATGGCTTCTTCAGCAATGTCCACAATGTGCATTACAGGTTCAATTTTCTCCCGCATATTAAAATACTGATCTTTAATTTCAATAGTAACTACTTCTTTTTCAAACTGTGCGTTAAGCTCATCTGTCAACTTTATCATCATCTCTTTCCTTGCTTCAAAATGCCCCTTGTCATGATCCCTGATAATGTATTGCATTTTAGTGCTGTCTACTTCGCCTTCTATACTATACAGGTGAAAGAAACCTTGTCTGTCTTCAGTATGCTCTGGAGTCTCCATTCTTGGTAGAGAATTGATGTAGTCTGTAGCAATGTACATACTGTTTACCATTTTTCCTTTTGCATAACCCGGGTGTACGATTTTTCCTTTTACAGTCACTACAGCACCTGCAGCATTAAAATTTTCATATTCCAGTTCACCTATCTGGCTACCGTCCATGGTGTAGGCCCAGTCTGCACCAAATTTTTCCACATCAAATTTATGAGCGCCACGGCCAATCTCTTCATCTGGTGTAAAGCCTACTCGTATTTTTCCGTGCTTCAATTCTGGATGCTGAATCAGGTATTCCATGGCTGAAACTATTTCAGCAATACCTGCTTTATCGTCGGCTCCCAGTAGGGTAGTACCATCAGTTGTAATTAAGGTTTGCCCTTTGTATTGTAATAAATCGTCAAAATCTTTTGGAGAAAGGATGGTGTTTTCAGCTTCATTTAAAATGATATCACCTCCGTCATAGTTTTCAATTAGTTGCGGGTTTACATTCGCTCCTGTAAAATCTGGGGTAGTATCAAAATGAGAAACAAAACCAACTACAGGCACATCTTCCTCAATATTTGAAGGCAAGGTTGCCATGATATAGGCATTCTCATCGATGGTTACTTCTTGCATCCCGATAGCTCTTAACTCTTCAACCAAAGCATTTGCCAGGTCCCATTGCTTAGAAGTGCTGGGAGTGGTATTGCTTTCAGGATCGCTTTCGGTATCTACGGTAACGTAGCTTATAAATCTGTTAATTAAGTGCTGTTTATCTATCATAGTTTGTTCGGTTATGTCACAAAATTAAAGGAATAACCCGAACCTTTTTACTCATTTTAGTACTATTTTTGCACTATAATCTGCTAGTATGTATAAATCGTTACTTCGTCCTTTATTATTCAAATCAGATCCTGAAAAAGTACATTATTTCACTTTTAAGATGGTTCGGAATCTTCATAGGTTAGGTTTTGCAGGAATTTTCAGAAGTATTTATAAAATTACCGATAAACGTTTAGAGCGAAATTTATTCGGTTTAACATTTCCAAACCCGGTAGGCCTGGCTGCAGGATTTGATAAAGATGCCAAATTGTATAAGGAGCTGGCAAATTTTGGGTTCGGTTTTATTGAAATTGGAACCGTAACCCCAAAACCACAGGATGGAAACCCGAAAAAACGACTCTTCCGGTTAAAAGAAGACAGTGCCATCATAAACCGAATGGGTTTTAATAACGGAGGTGTTGCTGATGCTGTAGAACGCCTAAAAAATAACCCGAAACCAGGTGAAAAAGGTCATGTGCTTATTGGTGGAAATATTGGGAAAAATAAAGTAACTCCAAACGAAGAAGCTGTAAACGACTATATCACTTGTTTTGAAGCGCTATTCGACTATGTAGATTATTTTGTGGTAAACGTAAGTTCGCCCAATACTCCAAATTTACGTGCGTTGCAGGATAAAGAACCCCTTACAAAACTCTTGAAGGTTTTAAAAATCGCAAACGCTAAAAAAGCAAACCCCAAACCTATTTTGCTAAAAATTGCTCCAGATTTAACCAATGAGCAATTACTGGACATTATAGAAATTGTTGCTGAAACTAAAATAGAAGGAGTGATTGCTACCAACACTACAATTTCAAGAGAAGGTTTACAGTCTGAAAATAAAACTGAAACGGGTGGATTGAGTGGAAAACCACTAACAAATCGCTCCACTGAGGTAATTCGTTTTCTTTCAGAAAAAAGCAATAAAGCATTTCCAATTATTGGAGTAGGTGGAATACACACTGCCAAAGATGCACTGGAAAAATTAGAAGCCGGCGCTAATCTGGTCCAGCTATATACTGGTTTTATCTATGAGGGCCCCTCTTTGATCAAAGAGATCAACAAAGCAATACTTACTGCTTAACTACTTTTTTTACGATCTGATTATTATGGGTATCGGTTATCTGAACCAGATAAACACCCTTGGACAGTGACTGCATATGTAAGGTGTATGTGTTTGAGTTTTGTGCCTGAGCAGTTAGTACTTTTTTTCCAAGGACATCATACACATCAATAACTTTAATAGTATTGGAATGTGAAATAGTTACCTCGCCTTGGGTAGGATTTGGAAACAGGCTCAACCTTGGGGTATTTACTTCGGTTATATCTAAAATACTTTCCAGAGTTACCGTAAGGGTTCCAATTTTTTCATTTGAAAAAGGAGGTATTCCTTGTAAACTGGAGATATTCTCCTTCGGGTTTGTGTCTTCGTTAGGAGAAGTGTAATCGGTTCCACTATCGGTTCCGGCATCTATTGGGTATACATCCAGTACAATGCTTTCCTGCCATTCACCAAAGGGGTCTGTAAGTTCAACACTATTTACTGCCATCATCCAGTCCGGACTTGGAGCTATCATACTTACCAGGGTTAAGAATGGATAGTTTGCGGTTGTTTCTATAGTGACAGCCATTTCCCCAGCGGCAGTTCCCAAATTAGGGCCATCAATTAAGTTATTCGCATTGTTGGCTGCAATTTCAGCGTTTATTTCGTCGAAAAAAACACTGTTACTCCCTAGCTCTGCAACATTTTCAATACCAGGAGATGCAATACCGTTCAACTCCCAAAAAGTAATTTGACCGTTATGCGTTGCGCCAACCAGTTTTGACCAATGGGCACCGCTTGGAAGATTTCCACTTGAATGGGGATGTGTTTCCTGTGACCAGGTGCTTTCAAATACTACCGAATAGGTTGCTGTAGTCTGGGCATTAGTAATTGTGAACGTAATAGTGAAGAAGAACGCTAATAGTATAGATAGTGTAGTTTTTTTCATGATATTTGATTTATGATACTATGGTCGATATCAAATACCGTTCCTTTCATATAGTTTTTAAAAATTTATGGTTGAAGTTTTATTTTCATTTTCCATTGCTACAGTACTGCTAGCGCTTTCTCCCGGGCCGGATAACATTTACGTACTTACTCAATCGCTGGCACACGGGAGCAGGAGTGGGATTGCCACTGTTGCCGGGTTAATAAGTGGTTGCATTGTACATACGGCATTGCTTGCTTTTGGGGTTTCAGCATTACTTACTGCATCACCCAATTTGTTTTTAGTTATAAAAGTTATTGGTGCAGGGTATTTAGTATATTTGGCTTATAGCGTATTTATGGCAGATGCTTCTATAAACTTAAATTCTGAAGCTTCACATAAAAAATCCAACTGGCAATATTTCAAGATCGGGGTGTTTATGAATCTGGTAAACCCAAAAGTGATGCTATTTTTTATAGCGTTTTTCCCGGCATTTCTTTGGAATCCCTCAGAAGGAACCGTCCTTCAGTTTTTTATTTTAGGAGGGATTTTTATGATGGTTTCCTTTGTGGTTTTTAGTTGTATTGCACTCTTAGCGGGTAGCATTTCATCCTACCTGAGAAGTAACAACCAAGTCGGGCTTGTTTTGAAATGGTTGCAAATTGTAGTCTTTGTAGGGATCGCGATTTTTATTTTTTTATGAGGTAGTTGGTCGGATGTCCGTTAGGCGGGACTATAGTATACGGTTGCTTCGTTTACCTTAGAATGGATTTTCTCGCTGCAAATAAACGTTTTCATTTTTTCTTCTTCGCTGAAAACCCTTTGGCGATCAGGCAATTTAATTTTTACTACTTACTCAAAAGGCTACAGAGATAAATTTCAGGGCGTTTTTCTTTACAAAAAAACCGTTCAGCGTTTGCGGTCTTTTCTCTTTCAGCGAGCGAAGCAAATGGTCTTTCTTCTTTTTTCAACAAATTCGTATAACGTATTTCGTAATTCGTACATCAAAATACTATCTTTGAAATTGATGCAAAAAGTAAAAATCATAGAATGTCCCAGAGATGCCATGCAAGGCATAAAAGCCTGGATTCCTACAGAAACAAAGGTGCAGTATATTCAATCCCTGCTTCGTTGCGGATTTGATACTATTGACTTTGGAAGTTTCGTCTCACCTAAGGCAATTCCGCAAATGCAGGACACTGCCGAAGTGTTAAGCAAGTTAGACCTAGGCGCTACGGAAAGCAAGCTGCTGGCCATAGTGGCAAACGTAAGAGGTGCTGAGGCTGCATTGAAGCATCCTGAAATTCAATATTTAGGGTATCCTTTTTCTATTTCT
Organism: Flavobacteriaceae bacterium UBA1903; assembly: GCA_002337605.1. Taxonomy (GTDB): domain Bacteria; phylum Bacteroidota; class Bacteroidia; order Flavobacteriales; family Flavobacteriaceae; genus Marinirhabdus. The sequence goes on along the minus strand of DDGL01000007.1, from coordinate 365,209 downwards.
GAGAATTTTCAAATGCGAAATACGCATAAAACTATCGACCAGTCGATAGTGATATTACAGGAAATTTTAGAGCTAGCAGAAGCTAAAAATAAAGAAGTGGTCACTTATCTTTCCATGGGTTTTGGAAATCCGTATGGCGATCCATGGAATGTTGAAATAGTAGGGGAGTGGGCAGAGAAACTAGCAGGCATGGGGGTAACCATATTGTCACTTAGTGACACGGTAGGTACCTCTACACCAGATATTATAACCTATTTATTTTCAAACTTAATTCCGGCGTACCCACACATTGAGTTTGGAGCACATTTGCATACAACACCTACTGCCTGGCATGAAAAAATACAAGCTGCCTATACGTCAGGTTGTAGAAGATTTGATGGTGCCATACAAGGCTTTGGAGGATGTCCCATGGCGAAAGATGAACTTACTGGAAATATGCCTACTGAAAAAATGCTTAGTTTTTTTACTGCTGAAAAGGTGGATAGTAACATAAACCCAATGTCCTTTGAAAGTGCCCACAACGAGGCCACAAAAATTTTTACAAAATTTCATTAAAATTGCTTGCCTCTGTAGGGGCTGAGGAGTGTTAAATTAAAAATTTAATCAGATGAAACCGAACTATACATTTCTAGCTTCTCCATCATTTTTTCTTTTCAGGAAGCGCAGGAGGGCACAATTCTTTTTTCTTTTTTCTTTTCTCTTTTTTCTAGTGTATGGCTGTAAAACCCCAGCACCAACAGTAAAAAAGAAAGATGCCACTATTGTTTTCAAAATTGTGCAGATGAACGACGTTTACGAAATTGCTCCTTTAAGTGGTGGGAAATACGGGGGTCTGGCACGCGTGGCGCATGTGGTAGATTCTATAAAAGCTAAAAACTCAAATACCTTTTTAGTCATGGCAGGCGATTTTTTAAATCCGTCGTTGTTGGGTACTGTTAAAGTTGAAGGAGAGCGCCTGCGCGGAAAACACATGATAGATGTCATGAATGCTATGGAAGTAGACCTGGCAACCTTCGGAAATCATGAATTTGATTTAACACCCGCCGAGTTACAAAAAAGACTGAACGAATCTGAGTTTGCATGGACAAGCGCCAATGTGTTTCAGCAAACCGATGTGGGGCCTACAAGTTTTTATACTATTAAAAATGGAGACTCAACCCGAATTTCAGATACGTATACATTTCAGATTAAAAAAGCAGACACGACGGCACTAAACGTCGGGTTGTTTAGCGTAACGATAGATTCCAATCCACAGGAATATGTGTATTATAGTGACTATTTAATAGAGGCCAACACCGCTGTTCTCACACTGGAAGCACAAAGGGCTGACATTATTTTAGGGCTCACACATTTAACCTTAGCACAAGATACTGAAGTAGCCAAAACACTTCCTCAGGTGCCTTTATTAATGGGCGGCCACGAACATAACAATATGTTTGTAACCGTAAATAACACAGCTATTGCTAAGGCAGATGCCAATGCAAAAACAGTATACGTGCATACCGTTACGTATGATCTGGAACATAAAAAATTTGAGATTGCTTCAGAATTAGTTTCAATAACAGACAAAACCCCATCATCTCCAAAAGTAAAAGCTGTAGTAGATACATGGAATAGCATTTTAGATGAAAAAATAAAAGAGGTAATTGAAAATCCTTCCGAGATAATCTATACAGCCAAAACGCCATTGGATGGAACCGATACAGCCAACCGTAGCACGCAAACTAATTTAGGAAATTTAATTACTCAGGGAATGGCGTATGCCTATAAGGATGAAGTAGATATGGTCTTTGTAAACGGAGGATCGTTTAGGCTGGATGACATGCTGGATGGCGCTATAACAAGCCTGGATATTTTCAGGGTACTCCCATTTGGAGGAAGTATTTATAAAATACAGCTAAAGGGAAGTCTGCTAAAAGAAGTACTGGATTATGGAGAGGCTCACGCAGGAACTGGAGCCTATTTACACCGAATGTTTGTAGATAAAAAAAGCACGAACGACTCCACTTGGCTGTTTAAAGGAAGCCCAATTAATGACGATAAAATTTATACAGCTGCCGTAAGCGATTTCCTGTTGAAGGGATTTGACATTCCTTTTTTAACTCCAGAAAATGAAGGGGTTATAGAAGTTTACAGACCCTCAGAGAGCGAAATGGCAGGCGATATTAGAAAAGCAGTCATCAATTATTTAAAACACGAACATTAAGAAGCTGTTAAATTAATTAGAATTATTCTAAATAATAATTAGATTTGCAAATCTAAAACCAACCCCATGAATAAATTTATACGCTATTTTTTACTCTTAGCTTTAGCAGCCCTTGTTATAATTCAGTTTATACGCCCCGAAAAAAACAATGGTGGCTACGAAAGCGTAATGGCTTTTGAAAAAGAAACAGTACCCAGCCTTGAAGTTGCTGAACTGTTAAAAACAAATTGCTACGACTGTCACAGCAATCAGACACAGTACCCCTGGTATGCTGAAATTGCTCCAATTTCATTGTGGCTGGATGACCACATTGAGCACGGAAAGGGGCATTTTAACGTGTCTGAATGGGATAGCTACTCCGATAAAAAGAAAGATCATAAATTAGAAGAGCTTATAGAATTTGTAGAAGAAGGTGAGATGCCGCTTGATTCTTACACATGGCTTCATGGAGATCTTTCCGGAGATGAAACGAAACTTATTTTACAATGGGCTGGTTTAACTAGGCTTAAGTATAAAAATAAACTGGAAGTTTCACTTACACCTTAAGCCCTCTTATATTTATTTAAATTAAATCTAAATAAGCTTGTGAGTTTTCATTTTGCTTTTTATTTTTGCGCTGAAATAATCAACTATTTATATTCAGTCTAAATAAAATTAACATGAAAAAAATATTTATCACAGCAATCATAGCTTCAGCAGCACTTACTTCTTGCTCCTCAGATGATGACGGGGGGGTGGCTATTTCAGAAAATGTAGAAGCACCAGCAACCTACAATTTTGAGCGCGGTGGAAATTCTACCGTAAGTTTTAGTGGTCAGACCACACGCATTCTTATGGCAGAAGAGGTTTTAGAAGCGTTTAAAGATTTCGATAATACAACTGAAGCTTCCTTACAAAGTATGTTTGCTCACGTTCAGGGAGCAGACGATTTTAGTAATGCAGATTTAAACGATTCGGATAAAAGTATACGTAGTAAAACTGCTGCTTCCAAAGACTTTTTTGGAGCCAATGCTACGGAAGCTGCACAAATAAAAAATACCTTCGACGGGTATATTTCTACACAAATTAACGAAGTATTTCCTAACCAGAATGTCCTGGCAGCTCCAGGGGTTGCAGGACAAATTGCCGACGGATCTTCCGTACGATATGTTACAGAAAAAGGCCTGGAAATGAACCAGACTTTTGCCAAAGGACTTATTGGAGCCTTAATGGCAGACCAAATGCTCAACAACTATCTAAGTACTGCAGTTTTAGACGAAGCAGATAACCGTGAGAACAACGATGCCGATATAACTGAAACAGACAAGTCGTATACAACCATGGAGCACAAATGGGATGAAGCGTACGGATATTTATTCGGTACAAGTACAAATGCTGCTAACCCGTTGGCGACTATTGGTGAAGATGATAGTTTTTTAAATAAATATTTAGGCAGTGTTACCAATGATCCAGATTTTGATGGAATTGCTACAGATATATACAACGCTTTCAAATTAGGACGTGCAGCGATAGTTGCAAAAAACTATGAAGTACGTGATGAACAAGCAGCAATTATTCGCCAGAAAGTTTCAGAAGTCCTAGCCATTCGAAGTGTGTACTACCTTCAGAATGGAAAAATTGCTATTGAAAATGGCGCTATGGGAGGTGCTTTTCACGATCTGTCTGAAGCGTATGGTTTTGTGTATAGCCTTCGGTTTACAAGAAATAATACAGATGGGATGTCTTTCTTCAGCAGAAGTGATGTAGACAGCTTTATAAATGATATGATGAATGATGGAGCAAATGGGCTCTGGGATATAACTCCAGCTACTTTAGATGCAATTTCTGAAGCTATCGCAGCTGAGTTTTCATTTACAATAGCTCAAGCTGCCAGTGCAGAATAAGTTAGTGTTATTGTTAGCCAACACAACCTGTTTTAAGAACTAAAACAGGTTGCTTTTTGTAATTTTGCACCCCTTAAAATAAAAAATAATGAAGAAGTTTTTAGTTGTATTGGCCGCTTTTTTTCTGATCATAGCCTGTTCAAAAAATGATGATGGAACGCCAACCCAAGAACAGGAAGAAGATGAAATTGCCTTCAACCGAGAAGCAATGCTTATAAACTGGGCAGATAACATTATTGTTCCAGGATATGAAGAATTAGAGTCTAGCACTACAGCATTAACCTGGGTAGTTACCGACTTTATTGACGAACCAACCGAAAGCAACCTGTTTGCATTGCGTCTTCAATGGATGGACACCTACCGTTCTTTTCAAAAAGTTTCCTTGTTTGAAATTGGAAAAGCAGAAGAAGTACGTTTTAGAGATAGAATGAACACCTATCCAACAAATGCTACTGAAATACAAGATTTAATAGCAAATGGTACGTACGACTTTTCATTACCCTCTACAAATGATGCGCAGGGGTTTCCGGCACTGGATTATTTGTTAAACGGTTTAGGAGAAGATGATGCCGAGATTGTTTCCTTTTACCAAGGTGCGAATGGTGTTGCCTACAAAAACTACTTAGAAAGTGTTTCCAGCAGTATCAAGGTATTAACAACACTGGTGTTGGATGACTGGAACAATGGCTTCCGTGACGATTTTGTTGCAAATAGTAGTTCTTCAGCGTCAGCTTCAGTAGATAAATTGACGAACGACTATGTTTTTTATTATGAAAAATCGCTTCGAGCGGGTAAAGTAGGGATTCCTGCTGGTGTTTTTTCTAACAATCCGTTACCGGGAAATGTCGAAGGGTTTTACAGTGAAACATTTTCCAGAACCCTTGCATTAGATGCATTAAACGCTACTGAAGGATTTTTTAGAGGAAGAGCACATAACTGTATAAATTGCTATGATGAAAGCTTTGAAACCTATTTAGATTATTTGAACACCATTAAAAACGGGGAAGACTTAAGTGATCTAATTATAGCACAATTTGAGGTTTCAAAAAACAAGATGCTGGAGCTGCAACCTAGCTTTATTGAACAAATTGAAATGAATAATAGCGCAATGCTGCAAACCTACGATGAGCTACAACGAAACGTAATCCTCTTGAAAGTAGATATGATGCAAGCGTTAAGTATTAATATCGATTATGTTGATGCGGACGGAGACTAGCTTCCGTATAATTTTGCTTCCTGGGCTGCAAAACCACTATGAAATTTAAATAGCTATTATTAAATTTTTAAAAACATATATGAATAAAAATACAGAGGCTGCCCCATTGGCGGTCTTTCGTATTTTTTTTGGTGTACTCCTATTTGCCAGTATTGTTCGGTTTTGGGCCAATGGCTGGATAGCACAATTATATATTGAACCTGAATTTCATTTTAAATATTTTGGCTTTGAATGGGTACACCCCTTGGGTAATTTTACCTATGTTTTGTTTGCTGTTTGTGGTATTTCAGCGTTATTAGTAGCGATAGGATATAAGTATCGGATCGCCATTGTAGTGTTCTTTTTAAGCTTTACCTACATAGAGCTAATGGACAAAACTACCTACCTCAATCATTACTATTTTATAAGTTGTCTGTCATTCTTAATGATTTTCCTACCAGCTCACAGGTATTTTTCTTTGGACGCAAAGATCAAACCCAATAGCAGTAGTTATTATATTCCAGGGTGGACCCTGATTAGTATTAAAATTATATTGAGTATCGTTTACTTTTATGCTGGTCTGGCAAAATTAAACAGCGACTGGCTTGGTAAAGCTATGCCTTTAAAAATATGGCTTCCTTCTAAGTACGATCTTCCGTTTTTAGGTGATTTATTACAGCAGGAATGGGTGCATTATGCTTTTAGCTGGGGTGGAGCAGGGTATGATCTTGTCATCCCTTTTTTATTGTGGAATAAGAAAACACGCTGGATTGGTTTTATTTTAGTGGTCATCTTTCACGTATTGACCCGGGTTTTATTTCCCATCGGTATGTTTCCTTTTATTATGATTGTGAGTGCGCTTATCTTTTTTGACGCAGGGGTGCACCATAAAATACTGGCCTTAATTTCAAGGATATTCAGTATCTCAAAGAAAACCTGGGATGCTAAGGTGAAGACTGCTTCAGTAGTACCAACATATAAAGTTCACTATTATGTTGTTGTAGCATTTATAGTAATTCAGCTTGTATTTCCATGGCGGTATTTGCTGTATCCAGGCGAATTGTTCTGGACTGAAGAAGGTTACCGTTTTTCCTGGCGGGTCATGTTAATGGAAAAAGCTGGCTATGCTCAATTTAAGGTGAAAGATGGGCAAACAGGCAAACAATTTCTGGTAGATAACAGTGATTTTTTGAACACGTTTCAGGAAAAACAAATGAGTTTTCAGCCAGACTTTATAGTAGAATATGCGCACTATCTGGGAGACCACTTTACCTCGCAAGGCCATCAAAATGTAGAAGTGTATGTGGAAAGCTATGTTGCCTTAAACGGAAGGTTAAGTGCACCGTATATTGATCCAACTGTAAATTTACTGGAAGTAGAAGACACCTTTACAAGCAAAGATTTTATACTTCCATTTAACGATACTATTAAAGGTTTGTAACCTATGAAGAAAGTAATTTTTATACTGGTATGTTTAGTTTCAATCTCTGTTTCAGCTCAATTTTCTTTGCGCGGAACCATTACAGCTAAAGCTACCGCAACCCCCATCCCTAATGCTGAAGTATATGTGACCAACCTTTCCAAAAGTACCACAACCAATGCTGAAGGGGAGTTTGTTTTTGAAGACCTTCCAGCAGGAAATCACACCGTAGTAGTATTCAGTTTTGAATATGAACTAGAAGAGAAAACGATCAACCTTACTAAACCTACAACTCTTACCTTTCAGTTACCACTATTGGGCGAAACGCTGTCCGAAGTGCTCATTACCAAACGTAAAGAGCGCATTTTCGCCCTAAAGCAGCTTCGTGATGTGGAAGGCACTGCCATTTATGCCGGCAAGAAGAGTGAGGTGGTGGTTATGGATAACCTAACAGCAAACATAGCAACTGGAAATGCCCGCCAGATCTATGCGCAGGTGGTTGGTTTAAATATCTATGAAAATAATGACGCAGGCTTGCAGTTGAACATTGGAGGTCGTGGCTTGAATCCTAACCGGACTGCCAATTTTAACACGCGCCAGAATGGATACGATATTTCGGCAGATGTTCTGGGATATCCAGAAAGCTATTACACCCCACCAGCCGAGGCCATCGAGCAAATTGAAGTGGTTCGTGGCGCTGCATCTCTACAATATGGAACACAGTTTGGAGGCCTTATTAATTTTAAACTGAAAGAGCCCAATCCTACCAAAAAAATAGAATGGATCTCCAGACAAACTCTGGGGAGTAACAACCTATTCACAAGCTTTAATAGCTTGAGCGGGACGGTTGGAAAAATGAGTTATTACAGCTATTTTAACTATAAAACAGGGAACGATTTTAGACCCAATTCACAATTTGACAGCTACAATGCTTTTGGAAAAGTGAGTTATGATATTTCAGAGAAAACGAAGATTACAGGGGAGTTTAGTTTTTTAGAATATCTGGCTCAGCAACCAGGCGGTTTAACCGATAGCCAGTTTGAGGAAGACCCTACCTTCAGTAACCGTACGCGGAACTGGTTTAAGGTAGACTGGAAATTATATTCACTATTGTTGGAGCATCAATTTACAGCTAAAACTGAAGTCAGTTTGAATCTTTTTGCTCTGGACGCTTCCCGAAAAAGTGTGGGGTTTCGTGAAAACAGAGTGTCTCAAATAGACGATCTGGATGCACCACGGGAATTAATTGTTGGAAAATTCAGAAACTGGGGAGCCGAGACACGATTTATAACACGTTATACTTTATTTGAAAACGAAAACACCGTGTTGGTGGGGGCAAAATACTATCAAAGTAATAATGAAGAGCGCCAAGGCCCCGGAACTAATGGTGCAGATGCTGACTTTAGTTTTGCAGATAGCGAGTTTCCAGACTATCCACGGCAAAGTGATTTTACCTTTCCTAACCTGAACATTGCTGTATTTGCCGAAAATATTTTTCAAATAACAGATAGATTTTCAGTAACACCAGGACTCCGTTTTGAATACATACAAACGGAAAGTAAAGGAACCTACAAGCGTATTAACTTTGACAATGCAGGCAACCCAATTTTAAATGAAACCCTGCCTGATAATCGGTTGTTTGACCGATCATTTGTATTGGCTGGTGTCGGGTTAAGCTATAAAGCAAATCGTACTATTGAGCTCTACGGAAATGTGAGTCAGAATTACCGTTCGGTAACGTTTAATGATATTCGAATTACAAACCCGTCGTTAACGGTAGATCCGGATATTTCAGACGAAAAAGGATTTACAGCAGATCTGGGCGTACGGGGAACTTTTAAAAAAGTACTTAAATACGATGTAGGAGCTTTCTTTTTGAGCTATCAGGATAGGCTAGGAGTTATAGTGAGGGCGGTGAGTGATATTCAACAAGAGCGTTTTCGGGGGAATATTGGAGATGCTGCAACCTATGGCGTAGAAAGTTTTATAGACTGGAATATCTGGAATACCTTTTCAGCAAATGAAGACTTCCGTTTAAACGTGTTTTCAAACCTTGCCCTAACAGATTCAGAGTACTTGGCCTCTGAAGAAAACAATGTGGAAGGCAATAAAGTAGAGTTTATCCCGAAGATCAACTTAAAAACCGGGCTTACGTTTGGCTATAAAAATTTTCTAGGAAATCTTCAATACACCTACCTGAGCAAACAATTTACAGATGCCACCAATAGCGAACGTGATTTTGCCAGCCAGAGTGGTATTATAGGCGAGATTCCTGCCTATGATATCCTGGACCTTTCTTTAAGTTACACCTATAAAATGTTTCGACTGGAAACCGGAATAAATAACGTGCTGGATAACAGCTATTTTGTACGTCGTGCAACGGGATATCCCGGTCCGGGAATCATTCCCAGCCAGCCACGTACCTGGTATGCAGGGTTGCAGTTTAAGTTTTAATAACAATCCATAAATAATTGCTCATTATGCTGTAGCTCATCAAGGCTATGACTAGAAAACTTCAACAGTACCTCCAGAGTGTCCAGCACATCATTTTGCATGGCTAGCGAGCCACAAATCATAATAGTCCCCTTATTTTTTAAGGTGCGTAAAAGCAATTCTCTTTTATGGGCAATTAAATCTTGTACATATTCTTTTTTGCCTTCTCTAGAGTAGGAGGTATGTACTTTTAAACTCTTATTTGCTGAAAGTTCTTCTGTAACTATAGGTTCATAAATATTAAAAGATGCTTGGGTACGTCCGCCCCAGAATAAATCGATTTCACAGTTTCTGTTTTCCTGAATCATTCCTAAAAATGGTGCAATTCCAGTACCATTGGAAATCAATATCGCTGGAGTTTTTCCCTTTAAGTGAAATGCTGGATTTTTCTCCACAGCTGCACGAATCATTTCTCCTTTTTGAAGCCCATACAAATACGGAGAAACCTGCCCTTTTTCATGCTTTTTAATACTTAACAAGACAGTTCTATCAATTTTTGCAATAGAGTATTGGCGTACAGTTTCACTATCTTCAGAAAGTATAGATAATAAATCACCTGAGGTAAACCTGGTTCTTTTTAGAGGTTTTAGTTGAAGTAAAAACGTATCGTCTGTATTTATTTGAGTCCGCTCCAGAATTTCAAAATCTTTGAACGTCAGTTTTTTCTTTTTAGTTTCTGAAAGTTTCAACTCAATTGGAATTGCTGTAGCTTCACTCCAGTTTTTAACCCAGTCTTTAAAGGCCACCTCACTTGCATTGTTAATTTTATACAACGGTAACAATGGTGAAAACCCTTCCTGCCCTTGTAATAAACCGTTCACTTTAATAGCAAACTGACAATAATCCGGGTACTCTAAAGAGCCAAAACCTACCACAGCGTACTTTAGGGGATGAGGCTGTTGGGTTATTGGGAAAATAGTTTCAAATTTACGGGCGTTTGTAGTAGCTTCTCCTTCGCCATACGTTGCAGTAAACACAATAATATGGGTAGCGCTTTTATAGGTTGTATACGCATTTAGTTCACTTAAATATGCTGTTTTACCAGCTTCAGTTAAAGCATTGTAAAACCGTTGTGCAAATCCGTAGGTAGATCCTGTTTCTGATCCTACCAAAATAATAAATTCACTTGCGTCTTTATTAGGCATCGTTCTTATGGTTTTGGTTTTTTTCAATCTTTTTAGCGTCATTACAAAGCCAGAATACATAAAAAATAGAATGGAGGCACTGGCGATACCTAAGACTATAGACCATACTACATTTCCTTCCCCTGTATGCAGTTCGAAACTTAATCTAGAGGCTAGTATTACAAAAGGGTAGGAAGCGCTACTTACAATAGCTCCTGTTTTTTGATGCACTTTGATCTCTTTTTGTTGTAATGCTATTTGAAAATACTCTTCAGGATCTTCAGAAAATGGGAAGGTTATGTTTCGTATTGCTGAAAGTTTTGTTTCTTGAAAAAGCGGTATTTCTGAATAGGTAGGATAGATTTTGGTATTTTCAGTAGTAAGACTTTCATCAAATTGAAGCGCTGTTGTTGGCAATAAGTTGAACTTTTCAGCAGAAAGATACACTCCCGTTAGCGCTACAATAACAATAGGAATAAATAACCAGCGACTTAGTATCACGTGGTACTGCATTTCAAAATAGTCCTTCTGAATTTTTGAAAAAATACGTCGGATTGTGCCTTGTCTTTTTAGTAATAAGACGATTCCGGAAATGGCTATAAGCACTAATAGTAAGGATACAAACCCTACTAAAAAACGACCAACACTTTTCAAGAATAAAGAACGATGCAAATTGGTGGCAAAACTGTAGAGGTAGGGTCTTTCGGCAACTTCAGCTAAGGTTTCACCTGTTTTCGGATTGATAAAGACATCTTTCGTCTCAAAATCTTCAGTTAATACTGAAGCTTTTGCAAAGTTGGCAGGTGTAATTTCCAGTGAAAAAACTTCATCAAAATTATCTTGTAGCACAGTAACCGTAGTAGCTAAGGAAACCTCGTCCAGATCTACGACATTATAGCCCTTAGCCTGATGCGAGATTGGTTCCATCGCCAGAATAACGCCCGTGATGGAAGCTACTACTAAAAATAAAGAGGCTACTATAGCCAATAATAAATGACTATACCGCCAGATTGAAATAGTCATATAGTATTTTTAGTTCGCGAGCAGGCGTACATAGCGTATCCAGCCTTTACCTTCCTTTTTACTTTTTAAATTTTCTGTAGTGAGAGGAAATTGCAGATCGTTTGTATAATAGTTTTGATCTTCAACCGAAGTTTCAAAACGTAGGCTATATCCCTGGTCAATTTTGTCTTCAGGAATTTTTAAAACAGTAACCGTACGTTCGCCACCACTAATGGTTTCTCCAGAAATTGCATCTATGTTGGGACGGCGTTTTCCGTAAAATTTCCACCATTCGGAAATTTCACTATACCATTCGCTGTCCTTTCCTTGTACGTAGAGGGTTTCTTCATAATTACCCTCTGGATTCAGCAATGAAACTACTACATAAGCGCCTTCGCCTGTATAGTTAGTCATCTGGATCATACATTTTACCGCTTTCGAATTTGTGGTTGTAAACGCAGTACACACAACTCCAGCTAGTAAAAGAACTGGAATGATTTTAAATAGCTTCTTCATGTTATTTTAAAAAGTTTAGAGGTGTTTGCTTTTTCTGTAATTGTTCATTTTCGGTTGCCAGATCGAGCACAGTTTCTTCAAAATTGGTTGTAATTTTTGCATCTGCACCTAGTGATATAAGATACTTCATGATCTGGTCGTCTTCAGCTTTCATTGCTGCCAGATGTAATGGCGTAAGGCCTTTTCCGTTTTTGGCGTTGATATTTAGATCAAAATCTTCAAGTCGTTTTAATAAGCCCAGGTTATTCTGCTTCGCAGCTAAGTGATATAAATTGTTTCCTTCTGCTTGCGTGGCATTAAATTGCAGTCCTTTTTTTTGAAGTAAGGTTAATTTTTCATCAAAAACTTCAGAGTTACTTTCATCAAAAGACTGCACCCAATAATAAGCTAGTGTATTTCCTTTCGCATCTTTTGCTGAAACAGCACCACCTTTTTTCAATAAAAATGAAACTACCTGAGCGCTATTTCTCTGTACCGCAAGCATCAATGCGGTTTGCCCGTCTTTATTAGCGTCATTAATGTTTTTTACATTTGTAGCGAGTAGTTGAACTAGTTCCAAGTCATTACGCGAAGCAGCATTGAGAAAAGGGGTGTTTCCTTCCGCATCTTTCTGATTAACATTTGCACCAGCATTCAGAAAAAATTCAAATAATGCAGGATCTGTATTACTGTACGCCAGTCTATGCAAAGGTGTGTACCCTTCTTTGGTAACGATATTTGGCTCTAGCCCTAAGCTTTCTAAGTATTCATACACCACCAACGGGTTGCTATACCCACGCCCGCCTTGTGTGGCAAATAGAAATGCATTGCCGTCTTCTCTGTTCAGCGACTTATAATCCACTCCTCTGTTTACGAGTAGTTGAAGAAAATCGATATTCCCTTTTTTAGCGGCATAGTTAAAAACTCCATTACCAGCTGTATCTGTACTTTCAATTTTAAAACCTTTCTGGGTAAAAAAGTTAAGTTCTTCTTCATTGGATAGGGAAGGAGCAACCAGTAGCAGCAGGTTGGCACCTTGTTCTGTTCTTTCTTCGGTTAGATTTACACCGTATTTTTCAAATGTCTCATAAATTGCTCTGTCCTTTTGTCCTGCATTGGCAGCGAAAGCTAGGGGTGTGTAGCCGTGACTGTCCAATTCGATTACAGAAGACCCTTGTTCCAAAAGGTACTCTACCAAGTTGGTTTGTCCGGCATATGCGGCCCAATGCAAATAAATACGGCTGTCGTGTGTTTTCTTGTCAACTGGATTCCCTTCCAAAGACAAGAGGTATTTTACTACCTCATCATCTGCTTTTTCAAGCAAGGCATACACCACTGCATCAAATGCATTTGTATTGAACGCTGTGGCATTAGCTCCTTCAGAAATTTTTTGTTGTACAGTTTCCAAACTAGGACTTCCTTTCCAGAAGGATCGGTCCAGAAACACATTTTCTTGTTGCGCAGTTCCTACCATACTTACCATAAGCAATGCAAGTGAAACTATATTTTTTAAAAAATTCATCATATTATTTTTTTATAAAAGATTCAATAATAGTATCAACCTGGGCTTTTTCCCCATACCCTTCGTCAAAAAGGTATTTATACAACACTTTGTTGTCTACTTTTTCTTCTAACATAAGGTCCTGGTTGCGACCATACACCTCGTCCCATTTTGTACGCACCAAGGCCCATTTTGCTTTAGTATCTTTCCACCATTCAGCTGCTGCGGCACATTTGCTGTCTGCTACTTTTTTATAGGTATTGTATCCTTTTTCTTTCGCCAGCACAACATCTTCTTTCCCTTTTGCACGAATTATTTTGTCATTATCCTGGTCGTGTACCCACCCAAAATCGGTGATTTCTTGTCGGTTGCCACGCATCGTTAAGTTATAATCGCTTCTTTTGGTGTACTCACGTCTTGGTAATGGAGCGGGAGTTGTGTTTTCCCAATAGCTTTTACCATCTACGTGCACCCAGGAAGCAGAGCCTTCGTAACGCGGACTATCGTCTACCTGATACACTTTTTGCGTCCATTGCCCTTTTACTTCATTTGTAGGTTTTTGAACAAATGTCCATTCGTTATCTGCATTATAGGTGTACAGGTCTGTGTTTTCGAACAACCAATCCTGGCGCCAATGTTTAATAATCATAGGTTCAGCAGGATTTCCTACTTGTAATAAATGCTGGATCTGAATTTTATTTTTTTCATCTGTCACCAGTTGCGCCCATTCTAGCCCTTTGTCTACTTTCGTTTTTGAAGGTTTGTACAACGAGTCTTTGCTATAGTTGAATGTTTCCGCAAAATTGAAGGTTACTTCATAACAGCCACACATTTTCTTAATGGCATCTGCATCCTGCTTTTGTTTGCTCTGAGCCTTTACTGAAATAGCAAAACCCAAAACGAATAGAGAGAGAACTATCTTTTTCATTGGTAGTTTATTTTACAATTAATTTTTTTGAAATACTGTTGTTTCCTGAAATGAAGTGTACTACATACACACCGCTTTGCAATGCTGAAACATCTAAGGTTTTAGTGTAGAAACCTTCCTGGCTTGTGAGTGCCTCAGATAAAACTTTTGTACCGTTTATTGCATATATTTCAACTGTGTTTTTTGCTGAAGTTGTAGCAAGGTCATACACCAAGGTCACCTCACCATTTACAGTTGGGTTGGGATAGATTCCAAAAGATCCGCTTTCAGCAATTGTTTCAAAACCTAGTTGCTCAGAAACATTTTCAAATTCAAACGTCAGGTCTCCTGTTGTAGCCCCTTCAAACTCAGTAAAAACAAGTCTGTACACACTGTTATCTGCACGTTTTACATAATAGGCCAGATCGCTGTTTACATCATAATCAGTGCCATTAAAAGACTTCCAGTCATACCCAATAGTGTTAATTTCTTCAAGATACATTTGGTCATCCGGATCACCAGGCCCAGCAGTTTCTTCGTTTTGAGCAACGGTAACAGTTGGGTTGTGCAATACACCCGTCACAATATAGTAGGAGCCTGGAGGATCTAAAAATGTGCTGTATTTTGTAAATACGAAATCCCAGGCATCTACTGCTGGCTCTGCAACAACCTCTTCATTATTCTGAATAGAGTAGTAATTGTAACGGTTATCCAGGTTGCTTGTGTTTTCAACGGTTTCGGTAGTTTCGCCCACCCAGGCCGTACCATTCCAGGTAGCATATTTAAACGTGTAGCCACCAAAGTATTCTTCGTTAAGAAACTTTACGTAGGTTCCATCTGCAAATTTTAAGACGAAAACAATTGTCCCTTCTACATGGTGAGTTACCGGATTGTATTCTCCCCAACCAAAGGTTGCAGACCCTTGCATAAAAGCACCGTTATCCCAATTTGTGTCATCATTATAAAGAGGAGTCCAGGAGGCTTCGTTTGCTATGTCAATTGTATTAAAACTGGCTGGGGTGTTGGCAGCTTCATAAACCTGAATTCCAATTCCATCATTTACACGAATCCCAATATTTTGAGGGTCGTTGCGTAAAAAGGCAATATCCCAACTTGCAGCTTCGTAAGTATTTTCAGTTACGTTTTCAAGGTTTACATATACCTCGTCCTTGTATCCTGCGCCCATTGAGATGTTCACAGTTTCCTGTGCAGTGGCAATAGTAGTGGCTAAAAGGGTAGCCGAAAGTAATAATTTTTTCATTTTTTTTTGAAATTATAGAGTTTTGATTATTGTAATAGGTTGTATTTAAATTCCGGATACCCGCGGGCACCGCTGTCACTTAGTAAGGCTGTAAATTTTAGTTTATAGATAGTTCCATTAACATCTTTTAGGATGTAAAAAATGGTATCGATCAATGTTTTATCTTCATTTATCACATCACGCCATGTACTGCCAATTGTACGTTGATCTCGTTGAAAGTTTGAATTGTCAACATTGCTTAGTTGGAAATCATCATAGGCAACGGCATTAGTATCTACTAAATACACAGTGACACCACCTTTGCGATTATGCAACACCCCATCGCTAAACCCGTACGAGCCTGCTCCATCTAAAACATTCGTAAAAACTGTAAAATTGATGTCCCAGTTTTCAGCCTCGGGCTCTACCTGGAGTATGTTATTTGTTTCAAAACTGAAGAAGGTAAAATTGTAAGAAGGATTTTTCTGAATAACAACCTCCTGGTGCGTAGTAGCATTTAAGTCTGCATATTGTAAAACATACGCATCCTCTTGACGCAATACACGAATTTTTTTCCAGCCTCTTGCATCACCAGCTACCGCAACACTTCCTGGAGCGGGACTTTCGGTACCTATCTCATAGCCTAGATTTACTAAATATACTTTATTGTCGGTTTCGTATTTACTAATGGCTGCTATGGCTGTTTTTGTAATAGCACCATCTGGATGATCTATGTAAGCTTCATTTGCAGGGTCAAAGGTGCCAACTGCTACTTGCTCTTGAAGCTCTGTCACATCGGCTTCAGTTATAGCATCAATATTGGTGCTCTCTAAGGGTGCGATGGCCATGTAAATGGAACTGTTAATTCCTACACGGAAATCATTTCCGCCATAAAAACTCAGATCCCAGGAATCTCTCTGTACCGCTATCTGGGTTTCAGTACTTAAATCGATATATACCTGATTTGGCTGGTTAGGACCGCCTACAGCAGGTTCAAAACCACGACCCAAGGATGCCGAACTATTAAGGGCGAAGGTGGTATTTCCTTGTATCTGTGCATTAGGGTAGTCAATAGTAATGATGCTGAAATTGATCTCAACCGTTTCATCAAATACATCTACTATCTTATTAAAATTAAAATTTGTTCCGTTTTCAGTTTGTCCAATAGGAATTGTAATGGTATTATTTTCAGCCGGTGGATTTGTGGTAAAGTCTTCACCATATTCAGCATTTGTGGCTTCTAGTAAAAGTGTAATACTTCCAGGTTGTGTCGTGGTTTCAGAATAAACCAAACTAACATCCTGGCTCGTTTGAATGTCGTTTATATTGGCCGAAAGGTTCTCAAAAGCCACTACAAACGGGTCGTATGCTAATGTTGTACTCTCATCGTCACTACAAGAACTGAATAGCGCTGCAAGTGCTAAAAAGAGTAGGACGGAGTTATATTTTTTTAAAAGTTGCATCTTTATAATGTTAGGTTGTAGGTTAATTTTAGAAAGTAAGAGCGACCGTAGCCCAAAGGGATTTGTGTTGGGGGGGCATTATGAGTGCCTCCTTCAAATGCAGTGGTATTCACTTGTGTAACATTAAAAATATTCCGAGCTCCCAGCGTGGTAATAAAGGCGCCGTCAAAAAATGATGTATTGATGGTAGCATCTGTCCAGCTGTACGCATCGGTTTCCCCTTGTACAAATTCCTGATTACCCTCGGCATTGGTTTTTTCCACAAATTGTTGTTGCTTCCCTATGTGCTTAAAGAACAGGGAAAAGGTGGTATTCCATTTAGGGACGGTATACGCCAGATTCGAATTAAGCTGCAGGTTAAATAAAAAGTCATCATTGCTTTGTGTGTTGCTGTCCAGTACTTTTGAAACTCCCTGCACCGAAGCACCTAGCTGTCCTTTAAAGTTGTTGTAAAAGATTTCATTTTCAGAAAATACACCAACAGCTCTGAAACTATCTATGTTGTTGTATTGAAAAGCCAAAGGCGTTTGATTTACAACAATGAGCTCAATCCTGTCCTGTAGGCCTAAATAATTGAAACTAAGTTTATTTTTCAAACGAATGATACCTTCTGCTAACGAGCTTCGTTTTTTAATATGTAAAAAAGCAGAATACCCTTGCTCTGGTTTTAGTTCTGGATTTCCTTGTACGTTGTGATTTACATCTACAAAAAAGGTGTACAGCTCGTTATAGTTAGGCGTTCGGTTAGCCGATCCTAAGATTGCACGTAACTCCCAGTCTTTCCCCAGCGTTTGTTTAGCGCTAAGGGAACCTATGTATTGTGTGTCAAACAAATTGCTGAAAGACACTCTAAACCCGGGCCGTAAGGAGAAACGGTTGGTAAGTTGTAGTTCTGAAGCAGCAAAGAAATCGTAGTTAGTTAGTGTTTGAGTTACTTCTTCACTTTCCGGACCAATCACAATTGCTAATGAAGACCCAGAACCCTGCTCGTTGGTAAGCTCATATCCTACCTGTAAATTTGCTTTTGAAGTATTAATAATATTACTGAAGGTTCCGCGTGAGAAAAATGCACTTCGGTTTTGGTATTCACCTTCTTCCACATTTTCTTTTTGCTGACTTCTAATTCGGTAGGTGTAACGCTCCAGATCTTTGGTTTGTTCCTGGTATGAAACGGAAACGTTGTATCCAATTTTCTTGAAGATGGTTCCCGTGCTGTTCAAATGATGGTACAAACGGTTGTTGGTATAGACTTCGTCCAGTGCTGAAGGGTTTGTAGTAGCCGTGGCAGGATTCTCATTAGGGTCTACGGTTTCATTGTAGCGCTCTATACGTTCATTTAAAAAATCGAAACGATAGAACAAGTTGATTTTTTCTTTTTTATAAGAAAGCAACGCCTTGGTATTCTGTTGTAATTTTGGTAACCATTCGTGACCTCGCATCCCATCGTTTATCGCATAACTTTCTCCTGGTCGGTCGTTAAAGTACCCGGTAAAATCGTTTCGGGTATACACGGCATTGGCGTACACATATTCGGAGAAGTTGTGCCCCACCTTCAACGATTGAATATGACGGCCTTTATCAAACCATTCATATTCATTGCCCACGGTTTCTTCCTGAACATAGGCAGTGATATCCCAATCGTTGCGTGAGGACTTTTTTGTTATAATGTTTATAATTCCCGAAACTGCATTGGAGCCGTATTGCACACCCATAGCGCCTTCAACAATTTCAATACGTTCAATATCGTCCAGGTTTATGAGGGTTAGGTCTGTATTATTCCCTACACCTTCTTCGTTTATAATTGGGATATTGTCAATAAGGACTTTAAAATACTGACTGTCCAACCCAAAAAGACTTACACCGCTTTTTCCTGTTGAGGGGTTAGGCGTTATAGTAAGATTTAGTCTGGTATTTAATACATCGGCAAGTGTATTTCCGGCTTGTCTTTCAATAACTTTTCTGGAAATTACTTTTACTTCTACTACAGACTTAGAAACAGATTGCGGATTTATTTGTCCGGTTACAATTACTTCATCTAATTTTTCAGGAAAAATTGAGTCTTTTTTTTGTGGCACTTGTGCCATAAGAAATGTACTGATGAATAGAAAAATATATAAGAAACTTGAACGCATCTAACTAGTTATTGTGAGAACACAAAATTAGTTATTTTTATTTATTCTAAATAAGAATAAAGACTCATCGAGCTGTTAATTAAGACTGATTCTAAATAAAAACAGATGTAACATATTATTTTTAAAACGATTACAGCTTGTCTTCTAAATTGAGGATAGTACTGAATTTTTTTAGTTTTTTATAAAATTCATCTTTCTTGCAATGCATTCAACTAAAAAAACCCTAGAGATAAAGGTATCTCTAGGGTTCTCAAATTAACTTGATTAGTAATAATTGCTTAACTAAAATTTATACGATGCTGTTGCTGGTTATGCGTCTGCGCGTTGTGGAGCCCAGGCAGCGCACAACATTCCTGGAGCAGCTTTTTCTGGGTTGGCACAATCGCTCTCATTATACCTCACACACGTCACACAATTGCGATCATCTTTGAGTTGAGATTTCATTTCGAAACTGTCACATGTATAATGATTGTTTACCATTACTTTATGAATTGCACAAACTTCGCCTTTCATTAAATTGTCGCAGTTTATACAGTTGTGTGCTAATCTAATTGCCATGTCGTCATTTTTTTAATTGAACTAAAGATACGGCACAGTGTGTTTAGAACCAATATAAATGGTGGTATTGGGGGAATTTGAATTTAGATTGATTTAAAATAGAAGTAGTTTAATTAATTATGCTAACAGTATTTCTGAATTCATAATTCTTATTTCCTAATTAAAAGCAGTATCTTTGCACGCAATTAATAGGTAACCACTTTCTCAGTTTCTTGCCAGCTTGGCTACAAAGCTTCGGAAGTTAATTTAATTGCGATGACTGCACACGATAACAAAATTCTAGGCGAAGGTTTAACTTACGATGACGTACTTTTAGTACCCGCCTTTTCTGAAGTATTACCAAGGGAAGTTTCCATTAAAACTAAATTTTCACGAAACATCACGCTCAACGTACCCATTGTTTCCGCAGCGATGGATACCGTGACCGAAAGTGCTATGGCTATTGCTATTGCCCGTGAAGGTGGAATTGGGGTCTTGCATAAAAACATGACTATTAAACAACAGGCTGCTGAGGTTCGTAAAGTAAAACGTGCCGAAAGCGGTATGATTCAGGATCCGGTCACTTTAAAAAAGGACAATACCGTTGGTGATGCTCAAAAAACAATGCGGGAATACAGTATTGGTGGAATTCCAATAGTGGATGATGCAGGCAAGCTAATAGGAATTGTAACCAACCGTGATCTTCGGTTTGAGAAAAATTATGATCGTAAGTTAAGTGATATTATGACTTCGGAAAACCTGGTGACCGTTGCTGAAGGTACTTCCCTAAAAGAAGCAGAGATCATTCTTCAGCAAAATAAAATTGAAAAATTACCAGTAGTGAATGACGATAATATGCTCCTAGGGCTTATTACGTTTAGAGACATTACAAAACTCACTCAAAAACCTATAGCTAACAAAGATAATTATGGAAGACTTCGTGTAGCTGCTGCTTTAGGAGTTACAGCAGATGCCGTAGAACGCGCAGAAGCTCTGGTAAATGCACAAGTAGACGCCGTAATTATAGATACTGCACACGGACATACAAAAGGTGTGGTCTTAGTTTTAAAAGAGGTGAAAAAGAAATTTCCAGACTTAGATGTTGTAGTAGGTAATATTGCCACGCCAGAAGCAGCTCAATACCTGGTAGATGCCGGGGCCGACGCTGTTAAAGTTGGAATTGGACCAGGATCTATTTGTACTACCAGAGTGGTTGCTGGGGTTGGGTTTCCACAATTTTCGGCTGTACTGGAAGTTGCAAATGCAATAAAAGGAACTGGAGTTCCTGTGATTGCAGATGGTGGAATTCGATATACAGGAGATATTCCTAAAGCAATTGCTGCTGGTGCCGACTGTGTAATGCTGGGATCTTTACTGGCGGGAACTAAAGAATCTCCAGGAGAGACCATAATTTACGAAGGAAGAAAGTTTAAAAGTTACCGGGGGATGGGATCGGTGGAAGCTATGAAAAAAGGTTCCAAAGACCGATATTTCCAGGATGTGGAAGACGATATTAAAAAACTGGTTCCCGAAGGAATTGTAGGACGTGTAGCATACAAAGGTGAATTGCTGGAAAGTATGACACAATTTATTGGCGGACTTAGAGCGGGTATGGGGTACTGTGGAAGCAAAGACATTGAAACCCTAAAAGAAACCGGAAGGTTTGTGAAAATTACTGCTTCAGGAATTAATGAGAGCCATCCGCATGATGTGACTATCACAAAAGAGTCACCTAACTATTCTAGATAATCACCGCTTATAAAAAATATAATCGCTACTAATAGGGGTGAAGCCTTGTTCTTTCAACTCACTTGCTAATTGACCTCTGTGGTAGGTACTATGGTTAATGATATGGAATAAGATATCCTGAATTTTATTCTGAAAAGCAACCCCTTTAGAGTTTACATAGTTTATTTCTTTTTGTAGAGCTCCTACTTCTAAGATCGCTTTGGAAGTTTCAAAATTATCTCGATCCAGCACAAATGCCTTTTTGAGCGAGTGTACTTGCCAAACACTGTGTTTAGGGGGTTCTTCTATGATCCGAGAGTTCCAGATATGATGTGCGTTAAGCGTATGGCTCAATAAAACCGAAGCTTTTTCAGAATAGCGCTCTTCCTTGTCTAAAATAAGACGCATCACTTCGGTATTGGAGTGATGGTTGTACTCAAACAAGTCCTGAAAAAAGTTTTTCATTCGGTGTATAACTGTCCGCGGTTTGGTTTTAGACGTTCCCGAAGGTCGTTCATATGAACTTTGTCTACTACTAAATACGTTATCCAGTAGAGTTCGTTCATCTTTTGAGTTTCGCAAAGCGTGTTTTTCAAATTTTCAGCTTGTACAAATTCCTTTAGATGAACGGCATGGTGTTTAGCAATAGGCGCTGCATTAGGGCCTCTGAAATCCCAAAGAAGTTTTATCCGTTCCATATTTCGACTGCGCTCAATATTCTACACTTGAGCTTTTATTAAACATTTAATTTTATTTAAAGAGACAGCTTTTTATTGGTTTTCAACGGAAGTACCGTGTTCTACAAAATTTTTAAAGTCGTTCAGGAATTTTTGTGATTGCTTTTTAAAAGCTCCAGGCATTAAAAAACCTATTACTTTCATCTCAAAGCCTTTAAAGTTAAATTCGCTCTCACTTACCCATTTTGTAGTGTTTGCATCTACCTCATGAAAGTAGTTGTTCTGTACGTTGTGCACCCCTTTGGTATCATAGGTTGCATGGAAGGCATCGGGAAAATCATTGGTAATAATGGTCTCGGTCAACGTCATTTCTCTTTTACCTGTTTTATAATGCAGCTGCATCTTGGAGCCTTCAGCTCCAGGCGTACCCTGCGTAAATTCGTAGCCAGCTAAACCTCGCTGCCAGTGTTTCATATTCTCGGGGTTGTTCATTTTTTGGACAACTTCATTTCTTGGCTTGTTTATTGTTACTTGGGTGGTATATTTCATGGTTGTTTTTTTACTGTTACAAGATACAAATTTTAAAATTTCAGCAGAAAAAAGAGATACTATTGTATACTATAAAACGTTTGTGTAAATACCCTTTCAAAGCACTATATTTTGTTATTTTTGCACTCATTAAAAACCAATTTACTTAAAATGAAGAAGATTTTCTTTTTAGCAATTACATTTTTTTTAGCATCTAATGTTCTTTTTGCACAGAAAAAAAAGGACGTGCTTATAACTATAGACGAAACACCAGTCTACGCTACAGAATTTGAACGTGTTTATAAAAAAAACCTGGATCTGGTTCAGGATGAAAATCAAAAAACTGTTGATGGATATTTGGATCTTTTTATAGACTATAAATTAAAAGTTACAGAGGCATACGACCAAAAATTTCATGAAAAGGCTGTTTATAAAAAGGAACTTGCCAACTATCAGGAACAACTTTCCCGTTTTTATATTTATGAAGATAATGCTACTGAAGATTTAGCAAAAGAAGCTTATGAAAGAGGATTGGAAGAGGTTAGTGCGAACCACATATTAATACTCTCTAAATACTCAGACAGCCCTGCAGATACGCTAAAGGCCTATCAGAAAATTGCAGCATTGCGGAAGCGAGCAGTAAAAGGAGAGGATTTTATAGCACTTGCAAAAAACAATTCTGAAGAACCTAATGCTTCAGAAACAGCCGGGGATTTGGGCTATTTCACAGCATTTTCTATGGTGTATCCTTTTGAAACTGCTGCATACAATACTAAAAAAGGGGAGATTTCAGATATTATACGCACCCAGTTCGGGTATCATATTTTAAAAGTTAATGATCGTCGTGTTCGGGAGCCAAAACGAACCGTGTCTCATATTATGGTGTATGACACAGCAGATGACACCAGAACCTTTGACCCTAAGGAGCGTATAGAGGAGATATATCAGTTACTTCAACAAGGAGAAAAGTTTGAGGATTTGGCTAAACAATATTCAGACGATAAAGGTTCTGCAACAACAGGCGGAACTTTGCGTCCTTTTGGCAAAGGAGAACTTCGTAGTAAATTGTTTGAGGAACAAGTGTTTGATATTAAGAAAACTGGACGGGTAACCAAACCCTTTAAAAGTGAATTTGGATGGCATATAGCGCGCCTGGACAAAATACATACCACTACAACTTTTGAAGAAGAAAAAGAAGCGCTGGAGAAAAAAGTGAAAAGTGGTGATCGCTCGAAAGTTGTTACTGCAGCAGTAAATAATAAAATAAAAGAAAAGTATGGTTTTAAACTAGGCGACCCCTACTTAACTTTCTTTAAAAACTTTACAGATGAGGCGTTGCTTACAGGAAGTTGGGAATATACCTCTGTACCCACACAAGACAACAAGGTTATATTTACAATTGGAGGAAAAGAAGCTAAGACCTTTAACGACTTTGCAAAGTACCTTGATAGCAACCAAAGCCGCAGAATGAGATTTAAAACTTTAGAAGAGGCCTTAGTTAGCTACTTTGAAGCTTTTGAAAGAGAATCTCTTAAAAAATTCTATCAAAACCAGTTAGAAAAAGAAGATGAAAAGTATGCTGCAATTATTAGTGAATACCGGGATGGCTTACTCATTTTCGACCTAATGAGAGAAAATATCTGGAACAAAGCAAAAAAAGATACCGTTGGCCAGCAGCGCTTTTTTGATAACAACAGAGCCCAGTATAGTTGGGACGAACGCGTAAGTGCTATTATAGTAAATGCAACAAGCCAGCAATATGCAGATCAGGCAAAAGAGATGCTACAGCAAGGTAAAGATGCAAAAGAAATAAAAGAAGCTCTAAACGATGAAACAGGTGTGAAAGCTATTGTTACAGAAGGAAAGTTTGAGCTTTCAGATAAAAATTTACCTGATGGTTTTGTGAAAAAAGAAGGCGTATCACAAACCTATGTGAAGGGAACCACTTATACCGTTGTAAAAGTTTTAGAGATTTTACCTCCAATGCAAAAAAGCCTGGACGATGTTCGGGGTAGAGTTTTAAGTGATTTTCAGGTAAAAGTTGAGGAAGACTGGATAGAGAGTCTTAGAAACAAGTACGATGTATCCGTCAATAAGAAGACATTAAAAAAACTAAAAAAGAAACTGGATAAGTAATGAAAATAGTGGGTTACATAGTGTGTGTATGTATACTGGTTTCTGGTTGTTCGTATTTTAAGGAAAAAGACGACCGCATCCCTATTGCCAGAGTAAACTCAAGTTTTTTATATCAGGAAGATATTGCGGCGCTTATTTCTGAAAATACCTCAAAAGAGGATAGCACTTTAATAGTGAGCAATTACATTAACAGGTGGGCAACCCAACAAATTTTAATGGACCAGGCCATTATTAATATTCCGGAAAATAAACAGGAAAATTACAATAAGTTGATTTCCGAATACAAGCGTGATCTGTACACGGAAGCCTATAAAAACACAATTATTAGCAAACAGTTGGATAGTACTGTCTCACAGAGTGAACTTGAAAGCTTTTACGAGGAAAACAAACAAAATTTTAAACTAAACGATCAATTATTTAAAGTACGGTACATTCAAGTAGACAAAGACTTTACAAATCTTTCTCAGGCCTCACAAAAGATAGAGCGCTACAATGCAAAGGATAAGCAAGATTTAATGGATCAAAGTATACAGTATAAAAGTTTTAACCTTAACGACAGTACCTGGGTAAAACGTGAAGCACTAGAAGTGGCACTTCCCGTATTACAAACCACAGATGAACAAAAGTTAAAAAAATCCAATTTTATCCGCTTACAAGACTCATTAGGAGTATATTTACTGAAAATTGAAGACAGGCTCAATCCTAGTGACGTAGCCCCTTTGTTGTATGTAAAACCTACTATTGAACAGATCATTCTAAACAAAAGAAAGTTGGATTTATTAAAAAAATTAGAAAAAGACATTACAACAGATGCAATTAAAAACAATAATTTTGAAATTTACGAAAATGAATAAAATACTAGCACTTATGGTGCTTTTTTCCTCAGTTTTTGCACAAGCTCAAGACACTGAAGTTGTAGAGGCAACCGCAACACCCGAAGTAAAAACGGATACTGTAAAGAAACCCTTTTCACGATATAAGGTGGAAGGTGTCGCAGCTGTAGTAGGAGACTATGTGGTTCTGGACAGCGATATAGACAAAGGATATTTAGAGTTTCAACAGCAAGGCGTTTCTGTGGAGGATGTTACCAGATGTCAGCTGATTGGAAAACTCATGGAAGATAAACTCTACCTACACCAGGCAGTACAAGATAGTATTGTGGTTAGTGACCAGGAAATTAATCCAGAAGTAGATCAGTTATTACAGTATATGACTACGGAAATTGGTTCAGAAGAAAAACTACTTAAGTTCTACCGTAAGAATACACTTCCCGAATTAAGAAGCGAACTTTTTGAAGCTCGAAAAAACCTGAAACTTGCAGGAAGAATGCAAGCCAAAGTAGTGGAAAAGGTAGATATTACTCCAGAAGAAGTTCGTGAATTTTTCTTTGCCATTCCAGAGGATGAACGTCCTGTATTTAGTGCTGAAGTTGAAGTATCGCAAATTGTGGTAGAACCAGAAATTCCCAAAGACTCGAAACAAACTGCTATCGACAGACTTAATCAGATGCGTGAAGATATCATTAACAACGGGGTTAGCTTTGCAACGAAAGCAGGTTTGTATTCTGAAGATGGTTCTAAAACACGGGGAGGTTTAATTGAAGGTGTGCAAAGAAATTCTGCCTACGTAAAGGAGTTTAAGGATCAAGCTTTTTCTTTACTGGAAGGAGAAATTAGCGAACCTTTTGAAACACAATTCGGATACCATATCCTTAAAGTAGATAAAATCCGCGGACAGGAAGTAGATGTGCGTCACATTCTTATATACCCTGAAGTTCCACAATGGAGTATCGATAAGGCTAAAGAAAAAATAGATAAGGTAAGAGCCAGCATAGCAGATGGTACTGTACCTTTCGCAGAAGCTGCTCGTTTGTATTCCGAAGAAGTAGAAACACGTAACAATGGCGGACAATTAATAAACCCAGTTACGTTTGACACTAAGTTCGACCTTACCAAAATGGATCCAGACCTAAGTGCTAAAGTATACAACCTTAAAGAAAATGAAGTGTCTAAAGTGTTTGTTGAAAGAGACAGAACAGGAAAAGCAAGTTTTAAAATTTATACAGTAAACAAACGATACGAAGAACATCCAGCAGAGTATGCTAAAGATTACGAACGTATCCAGGAACTTGCGTTAAAGGAAAAGCAAATTAGAGCGATAGAAGCGTGGCAGAACAAACAAATTAAGCAAACCTATGTAAACGTAAACGAAGACTACCAGGCTTGTGAGTTTTCTAGCGACTGGGTTAAATCAAGTAATTAAAAAAGTATGGGAGACGTAGCGGCAGTAGAGCAACTCGTAAAAAAATATAATGCCCTCAGGCAGGAAATTAAAAAAGTAATTGTAGGACAGGATGAAGTGGTAGAACAGGTATTGTTATCTGTTTTTTCAGGCGGTCACGCACTACTAATTGGAGTGCCGGGACTTGCCAAAACGCTACTTGTAAATACAGTTGCTCAGGCACTTGGATTGCAGTTTAAACGTATTCAGTTTACACCAGATTTAATGCCAAGTGATATTTTAGGTTCTGAAATTTTAGATGAAAACAGAACCTTTAAGTTCATTAAAGGTCCCATTTTTGCCAATATTATCCTGGCAGATGAGATTAACCGTACACCTCCAAAAACACAAGCGGCTTTATTAGAAGCCATGCAGGAAAGAGCCGTTACCATTGCAGGAAATCACTACAAATTAGACTTACCTTATTTTGTGTTAGCAACACAAAACCCGATTGAGCAGGAGGGAACCTACCCGTTGCCTGAAGCCCAGTTAGACCGTTTTATGGTTGCTATTAACCTGGATTACCCCACCTTTGCCGAAGAGGTAGAAGTGGTAAAAACTACGACCGGAGGGACAACTCAAGAAGTAAATGCCTTATTCACACCACAGGAAATTATAGATTTTCAGCAACTTATTCGTAAAATTCCAGTGGCAGACAATGTAGTAGAATATGCGGTTACTTTGGTTGGAAAAACAAGACCTAAGAGTCAGGCAGCTCCAGAATTGGTTAAAAACTATATAGATTGGGGAGCTGGACCCCGTGCTTCTCAAAACCTGATTCTGGGTGCAAAAGCAAATGCAGCATTACACGGAAAATTCTCACCAGATATAGAAGATGTTCAAAAAGTTGCGATAGGTATTTTGCGTCACCGTCTTATTAAAAACTACAAAGCAGAAGCGGAAGGACTTTCTATTGAAGAGATTATTAGAAGTTTGTTTTAGTATTAGTATATCTACCTTCAAACAATCTTAAACTTATGAACCTATCGAAATTTAGAATCCCCTTACTAGCACTAATTCTTGGAGCTGCATTAGTAATAGTAGGTTTAGTTTTTAAAAGCATGCAGCTTGGTTGGGGTTTTATGCAGGCTAATACTTTGGTGATACTCGGAGGCATTATTGAAGCCATTGCAGCGATTATGGCGATAGTAGTATTGATTAGAATAAAGAAATAGTCAGCTATTAATTTCTCATAGCTTCACGCTCTTTAAATTGATCGTATTGGGTTGTAGTAGTAAACTTTACAATTCTTTCTCCGTAAAGCCCTTTCGTAATCTTTAATAGTATGTAATTATAATCTGTTGCTATTTTTTGTAAAATTGCAACTTGGAAATAGTCTTCGTCAATATCACTGAATAGATCTTTTGGATTTTCAACGGGTTTTACAAAAAGTAATGAATCCTGTTTAATTTTATAAAGAAACGTATGTGATCCCATAAATTTTTTCCCGACTAAATTGTATTCTTGAATTTTAAAAACATTTTCATAAGGAAAAGTAATCGTTACTTGAATAGATGCATTACCTAGTTTTGTAAACTCTTCAATAGCATCATTAGATTTGAGCATATTTTCTTTCGCAAAAGCGAACGTTTTGTCTACCGTATATATGTTCGATTTTAATAGCTGAGTGTCTAGCTCTTTTAGGGGGATATTCGTATCACAAGAATAAAATGTGAAAACACTGATAAGAAATAATATACAATAGCGCATTTTGTTATATTTATCTTAAGTTACACTAAAATTTTTAACTAATTGAGAATTCTATAATTTCCAATTTCATAATTTTCACTATTTAATTTTGCGAAATTCCTAAATCTATTACCCTCAGAATATAATTTATTGAATATTTGTTATAAAAATCTCAAAAACAGTATAGATTTTTAAAATATTTCAAAATTTCGTACCTTCGCAACTCTTGTAAATATTAGGTTTACGAGAAAGTTGCTACAAAAATTTAAAACCAAAAAACTATGGCTTTCGATATTGATATGATTAAAAAAGTGTATGCTCAAATGGCCGAGCGTGTAGATAAAGCACGTGAGATTGTGGGTAAACCTTTAACGCTATCAGAAAAAATACTTTATAACCACTTATGGGATGGAATGCCAACTAAGGCATTTACAAGAGGTAAAGATTATGTAGACTTTGCCCCAGACCGTATTGCATGTCAGGATGCCACAGCACAAATGGCGTTGCTACAATTTATGCAGGCAGGAAAGAAGAATGTGGCGGTACCAACGACAGTTCATTGCGACCACTTAATACTGGCAAAGCAAGGAGCTGCAGCAGATTTAAAACAAGCGAATGAAACAAGTAATGAAGTGTTTGACTTCTTAGAATCTGTTTCTAATAAATATGGGATTGGTTTTTGGAAACCAGGAGCGGGTATCATTCACCAGGTTGTATTAGAAAACTATGCCTACCCAGGTGGGATGATGATTGGTACAGACAGTCACACCGTAAATGCTGGTGGGTTAGGAATGGTAGCTATTGGTGTTGGGGGTGCAGATGCCGTAGACGTGATGGCTGGAATGCCTTGGGAACTTAAATTTCCTAAATTGATTGGAGTGAAGCTTACCGGCGAATTGGCTGGATGGACTGCCTCTAAAGATGTAATCTTAAAGGTTGCCGGAATTCTTACCGCTAAAGGAGGAACCGGAGCTATTGTAGAATATTTTGGACCTGGAGCAAAAAACCTTTCGTGTACAGGAAAAGGAACCATCTGTAATATGGGGGCTGAAATTGGAGCAACCACATCTACCTTTGGCTACGATGACGCTATGGAGCGTTTTTTACGTGCAACCGACAGATCTGAAATTGCCGATGAAGCAAACAAGCTAAGACCTTATTTAACGGGTGATGATGAAGTATATGAAAACCCTGAAAAATATTTTGACCAGGTAATTGAAATTAATTTAACCGAACTACGCCCACACCTTAACGGTCCTTTTACTCCGGACCTTTGTACACCTGTAGGTGAATTAGGCCCTAAAGCCGAAAAAAATGACTGGCCTATTAAAGTAGACTGGGGATTGATAGGATCTTGTACTAATAGTAGCTACGAAGATTTAACAAGAGCTGCGTCTATTGCACAGCAGGCAATCGATAAAAAATTAAAACCAAAAAGTGATTTTGGAATCAACCCAGGGTCTGAGCAAATACGCTATACCGCTGAACGAGATGGCTTGATTCAGGTTTTTGAAAAATTAGGAGCTACAGTATTTACAAATGCCTGCGGTCCTTGTATTGGACAGTGGGACAGGAGTGATGCTAAAGGAGACAAAAAGAATACTATCGTGCATTCTTTTAACCGAAATTTCTCTAAGCGTGCAGATGGAAACCCCAACACACACGCTTTTGTAGGTTCTCCGGAAATAGTAGCAGCTATTGCAATTTCAGGACGTCTGGATTTTGACCCAATGAATGATACGCTTACCAATGAAGATGGTGAAGAAGTAAAATTGGAAATGCCACAGGGTATCGAACTCCCACCAAAAGGATTCGCTGTGGAAGATAACGGTTATTTAGCACCTTCTCCGGATGGAAGTGAAATAGTTGTAAAAGTTGCTGAAGATAGCGAACGTCTTGAGTTGTTGACACCGTTTGAGCCTATTAAAGACGAAGACCTAAGCAATGTAAAACTGCTTATCAAAGCCTTCGGAAAGTGTACTACAGACCATATTTCTATGGCAGGGCCGTGGTTACGTTACAGAGGACATTTGGATAACATTTCGAATAACTGTTTGATTGGAGCGGTTAATGCTTTCAACAAGAAAACAAATTTCGTGAAAAATCAGTTAAACGGTGAGTATGGTGGTGTGCCAGATACACAACGCGAGTATAAGAAAGAAGGAATTTATACTATTGTAGTGGGAGACCACAATTATGGAGAAGGATCTTCTAGGGAACACGCAGCTATGGAGCCTCGTCATTTGGGGGTTGCCGCAGTACTGGTAAAGAGTTTTGCACGTATTCATGAAACCAACCTGAAAAAGCAGGGGATGCTAGGGCTTACCTTTGCTAATGAAGCAGACTATGACAAGATCCAGGAAGATGATACCTTTAACTTTGTAGACATTGCAGATTTTGCACCAGATACACCGTTAACTATTGAGGTAACACACGCAGATGGTAGCAAGGACACTATAAAAGCAAACCATACCTATAACGATGCGCAAATTGCCTGGTATAGAGAAGGTTCCGCGCTCAATATGATAAAAAAGCAGAATGCTTAAGTAATAACATAGTTTTTTTGAAAGACCTTGATGTACATCAGGGTCTTTTTGTTTATACCTTTGTCTATGGTTTCATTTTTTAAAAAACACTGGAGTACCGTTGCGCTATTGGTCTTCGTTGCTTTGCTGTTTATCCCACAAACGGGGACGCCTATAAAAGTGTTCTTCAATAGATTAATAGCCTTTAGCCCCTCTGAGATTGCTGAAGCAGACCAAGAATCAATCTCAGATTATAACTGGCAATTGCAGGATTTACAGGGAAATACAGTAGATTTTGCTTCGGCCAAAGATAAGGTGATCCTGGTAAATGTCTGGGCTACGTGGTGCCCACCGTGTATTGCTGAAATGTCCTCTATGCAAGCCCTGTACACTACTTATAAAGATGAAGTGTCCTTCTACTTTGTTTCCATAGAAACTACCGAAACGGTACAAAAGTTTATTGATAAAAATGAATATACTTTTCCCGTCTTTACTACACAGCACAACTTTCCGAAGGTATTGGAAACAAATTCATTTCCTACAACCTATCTTATTTCAAAAGATGGAAAAATTATAATGAATAAGAAGGGGGCAGCAGACTGGAACAGTACATCGGTTCATAAAACAATCGATGCGCTGCTAGCAGAGTAACCTATTATCTGGACTTTTTATTCTTCTCGCACAGCATAATAATTTGCTCGATACGTTTATCCCGGGTAGTTTGACGTTTCGCACTGTGAAGCCAACTTAAATAACTTTTGCGATAGCTGGGGCTAAAGTTCTTATAATTGCTAAAAGCCATCGTGTTTGCTTTAAAAGCTTTCTGAAGATCGTCAGGGATCTCTAAGTTTTCAACAGCATCCATAGCTGTCCAGGTTCCGGTTTCTTTGGCCAATGCAACAGTTTTCAATCCACTTTTATGAAGTAACCCCTGTAGTGCTAATTCTGCTATATACGATTTATTCAGTTTGCTCCAGGTACTTTTAGGGTTACGAGGACAGAAGTATTGCTGCCTTTTTCCACCTCCTAATGATTTAACAGTGCTGTCTATCCAGCCATAGCACAACGCTACTTTTACCGCTTCTTCCCAGCGCATCGTAGGAATGTTTGTCTCCAGCTTGTAAAAAATTAAATAGACTCCCTGTTCATATTGGTCATGGTTTCTGTCCAGCCAATCGCGCCATTCAATAGCTCTTGGGAAATACAATTCAGGTTTTTCTTCCATGAGGGGTTCGTATAAAGTGCTTGGTCCAGAAAGTTAAGTAAATTCAATAATATTCCCTTTACTCAATAGGGAAGTATAACCAGTGTGTTCCTGTATAAACTTTAAATTAGCAGGATTGTAAAATAGGGTATGGGTGCTGTCATTTTTATACCACCAGCCTGCAAAATTCTTTTTGTTTCCTGTCCATAGGGTCGTCATACAAAATAACGTTCCTTGTGGCTTCAGGAGGCGTTTCAGTAGCCTGAATTCTTGTAATGGGTAGTGAAAATGTTCTATCACTTCACAACAAATAATAAAATCGTATTGGTTCTCTAAGACAGTTTTATCTGGATGAAAAAAAGGATCATACAGTGAAATGGAATAGCCGTCTTCCGTAAGTATTTTTGCCGCCACGGGTCCTGTGCCAGCTCCAAAATCGAGACCTGATGCTGTCGGTGGGAAACGTTCCATAACTGCTTGTACCAAAGGGGTTACAAACTTTTTATAGCCTGTATCTTCCACATTGTTATGGTGTGCAAGATAGCGTTCTTTTTCTGCTGAAGGTGAAACCCAGGATTCAGGAGGTCTGAAAACTGTTGTACAGTCTTCGCAGATTAAAAAGTGATGCTTTTCATTACGGAAATATTCCGAAGTTGCTGAACTTTTGCAAAGGATGCAGGGAGCCATTACGAATCGCTACGGGCAGACTTTATTTTTATGAGCTTCTTTTTCCAGACCTCTAATTGTTCTTTCTGACGTGCAATATTTTTATGCACTTCAGCAACCATAGGATTGTCATCCGGGACGTGCTGGAAGAAACCAAGATTGTTCTCTAATTGATTAATTTCAGCTTTAACTTCGTCTATCTTCTTAGAAATAAAGAAATGTTCGTTTTGAAGTTTTCTGGAATCATCTCTTGACACCATTGAGCTTACTTTGTTATCATATTTAATAAGCTCTGCTTCGTTTTTACCAAGATCTAGCTTCTTAAATAACCCATCCAGAACCTTATTGAAATCCTGTTCTATATTTTTCTTTTTATAGGGTACACGGCCAATTTCCTTCCATTCTTTAATAGAACTTTTAATAGCAGTTAAATCTGCTTTGTGATCTCCTGTAAGTTCTGTTGCTTTAATAGCGGTAAGCAAGGCTTCTTTTTTAGTAAGATTTTCCTCTTCTTCCTGACTGGCTTCATTTTTCTTAGCATGAATTCGGTCAAAGTAATAATTACAGGCAGCTTTAAACTCTTTCCATATTTTATCACTCTCTTTTCTGGGCACATGACCAATAGACTTCCAATCTGCCTGAATTTTTTTCATCAACGGAGTTACCGTATCAAAATCATCACTATCCTTATTATCATTAGCGATTTTAATAAGGTCGCGTTTTTTCTCTAGATTGTTGTATTGTTCTTTTTTCTGATCCTTATAAAAACTATTCTTGGCTCTGTTAAACTCTCGAGTAGCATCTTTAAAAGCGTTCCAGATTTCTTTGTTTTTGCTACGCGGTACTTTACCAGCAGCAAAATAGGCATCCCGCAGCTCTTGTACCTTTTTCATGGCATGCTGCCATGAGCTATGATTAGGCTTTGCTTTCTCTTTAAAAGTTCTAATCTGAGCGACTAATTCTTTTTTAGCCTCGTAATTGGCTTCATACTTTTTGTCTAATTCTTCTTGCTGCGCCTGTCGCTTGTCGTGAATAACCTTAGTGGCTTCACTAAATTTATCCCACACATCGTCGCGATATTCTTTGGCGACCGGACCAATTTCTTCTTTCCACATCTTATGAAGCATCTGTAGCTCTCGAAAAGCTTTATTTAGATCAGGCTCCTGGTGCAACTCTTCCGCTCTAATAATAATCTTGAGTTTTTGATCCAGGTTGTGTTTAAAGTCAAGATCGCGAAACTCTCTGTTTAAATGTAAAAAATCGTAAAAATTCTCTACATGGTGGTGATAGGTATTCCAGGTAAGGTTGTACTTGTCACGCGGGATAGCACCGGCTGTATGCCAACGTTCCTGAATATCTTTGAAATGTTTGTAGGTGGTGTTTATATTCTCTTCGGTCGTTAACAGCCCTTTTAGCTCTTCAATTAACTCCTCCCGCTTTGCCAGATTGGCTTGCAAGTCTTTCTTTAGGTTTTTATAATGATTGTTTCGTTTCTCTTTATACTCAAAATAAAGCGAGTTAAATTCTTTCTTTGCAGGAGTAGAGTAGTGGAAGTCAATAATATTTCCCCCTTCGGCTAAAAACTCTTCTTTCTTCTCTTCAAGGGCTTCTGTAAACTTAGCGTTGAATTCAGTCTTAATTTCTTCGGCTTCTTTTTTAATTTCCTGAACAGGTTTGTCCTTCAACAATTTTGCAAATTCCGCAATGAGTTCTTTTTTTGAAAGAGCACTGTAATCAATTTCTTCTTCTTCTTCTTCTTCCTCTTTCTCTTCATCATCGCTAGAAGCTATTTCTTCTTCATCCTGTGTGTCCGACTCTTCTTTCTCTTCATCGCTTTTTGAAGCTGTGGCATCAGATGTTTCAATATTTTCTGAAACTTCTGGTATATTTTCAGTAAGATTCACGTTTTCAGTGTTTTCATCAGTATCTTCTGAAGTTTTAGTTGAATCTTTTTTGCCCTTTTTAGCTCCTTTTTCTTCTGAATTTTCATCTGAAGTACCTGCGGTTTTAGTATCAGTTTCTGAAGTTTCAACCAGCGTAGATGCTACGAGATTTTCAGCAACTTTTTCTTCAGAATCTGTTGATTCGGTTTCAGAATTTTTGTCAGATTCTTCCACCATTGCTTTTTCAATAGCATCGTTTTCTGAGGTAGGATTTTCTTTTTTGGGCAATTTTTCGTCGGACATTTGTTTCAATGTTAAGGTTCATACGTTTGAACGTTCAAGATACTAACAACAATAGAAACGACAAAGCGGTTTGCTTTATTTTGAAGTAGCAGAAAAGTCTTAGCTATTCCAGATTGTCCAGGATTTGAGAGCTTGATGCTTTAACATCTCCAGGCCATTACTTACCCTTGCTCCTTTGGCAGCACCACGTTTCATGAACTCAGTTTCTCTGGGGTTGTAAATTAAATCAAATAATACATGGTCTTTCCCCACATGCTCAAATGGAATATCTGGTACTTCGTGGATATCCGGAAAGGTACCCCGTGGCGTACAGTTAATGATCAGGAAGTGGCTTTCAACAACATCTTTTGTAAGTTGGTCGTAGCCTAGATTAGTACCCTCGGCACTTCTTGAAACCGAACGGTATGTGAATTCCATGGCATCCAAAACGTATTTAATTGCTTTTGAGGCGCCACCGGTCCCTAGTACCAATGCTGTTTTTTCTTTTAGAGGTAAAAAAGCTGCTAAGGCTGTTGCAAATCCATAATGGTCTGTGTTGTAGCCAATTAGCTTTCCGTCTTTTCGAAATTTTATCGTGTTAACGGCTCCAATTTTTTTGGAATCACGATCCAGGTTAAAGAGGTGTGGTATAATTTCTTCTTTGTAGGGTATGGTTACATTCATTCCCTGAATGTCTGGATTTTGAGCAATAAATTCTTCAAAATTGTCAATAGACGGTGTGTCAAAATTGTGGTAACTGTGGGGAAGGCATTCGTTTTCAAACTTTATGGAAAAAAATGTTTTTGAAAAGGAATAGCCAATGTTTTTTCCTAATAAACCAAACTTAGCCATTTGTGGGTCTTTTTTTATTTTTATGGTAGATATCCAGACTTAGTACCAATGCTATGCCCACAAAGATAAATAGTATTGCCCAAAAAGTCTCGAAGGAAAAATCTGATGGCCAGTACCTGTCGTAGCCTTTAATAATTTCATTGCCATTGGCATCTACTATTATATTTCCGTAGTTGTCATACTCAATTTGTTTGGTTTTCCAGGGCCAGACAACACCCAGTGAGCCAGCTATAAACCCAATAATAACAGCATAGGTAGCTTTTTTGAATCGTTTAAGAACATATCCTAATACATGGGACAGGGAAACTAATCCAGTAAGGGACCCTAGCGTAAAAACAGCTAAAATTTTTAGCATCTGTATTCGTTCCGGGTTTGAAATAAACCCAGTATCCCCCTGTACTAAATCTGAAAAGGTATCAAAAAGTGCATTTACAGCGTCAACGAGTAATAAAACATAGTTACCCAATAAAATAAGAATAAACGACCCTGAAAGTCCGGGTAAGGTCATTCCTGAGACGCTAATAATCCCACAGAAAAATACAAAGATAAGATTGCTGTTTTGCCTTGCAGGCTCCAGAAAACTAATGCTCACACCAGCTATGATACCGCATAACAGATAGGCTAGATACTTTCGGTTCCACTCGCCAAAATCCTTGGCTATGTAGTAAATAGAGCCTATAATCATTCCAAAGAATGTACTCCATACAAACAACTCGTAATGGACGATTAGATAGTCTAATATTTTTGAAATACTAAAGTAACTTATCACCATCCCTAAAATAAGTAACCCCAGGAAACGACCGTTTATGTACTGAAAAAAACTTTTAAAGCGTCCGTTTATAAGAAGCGCAAAGGCTTTTTTGTTTACTTTTTGAAGGGAATAGATAAACTCTTCATAAAATCCCGCTACAAACGCTACAACACCACCAGAAACGCCAGGGACTTTATTGGCAGCCCCCATGAACAGGCCTTTAAGAACCAACCATATTTTATCTGAAAAGGTTCGGGTTTGTTGCATTAACGTTCTTTTTTGGAGGCAGCAAATCGCTCCATTATAAAGATAGTTAAAAAGCCAACGATCATAAATACAATCGCCAGGAGTATTTTAGGGTCTCCCTCAAAACTATTGGGAAGAATACTATTTTCGAGAAATGGAACTTGCTCGCCGTTATGATTGGTGCGGTATTGTAATACTTCTTTCCATGGCCAGATCTTATTAAGGGCTCCAATCATAAAGCCTGTTAAAACAGCCAGGGTTGTATTTTTAAAGTTCTTAAACATGTAATTCAGCACACGTGAAAAGGCTTTAAGACCTACAATAGCACCCGCGGCAAATACAAGTAACTTTCCAAATGCAGAAAAGAATAAAACGCTGTCAAGTTTAGTTAATCCATCACCTAGTTGCGATAATGTTCCAATTATGGAGGTATAAGCTCCTAATAATAACAATATAAAGGCGCCACTAACGCCCGGTAAAATCATTGCTATAATGGCAATAAATCCTGCCAGAAACAAAAACCAGGTGCTTTCTATGTCTCCAATGGGTTTTGCCAACGTAATGCCGTAGGCAATAGCCGCAGCAATGAGTAGCCCTATAATTACTTTTGCATTCCAGTGTTTAATTTGCTTCCCTACATATAATATGCTTGCTACAACTAGTCCAAAAAAGAAGGACCAGACCAAAATTGGGTGTTCGTCCAGAAGCCAGGTAATAGCTTTGGCGAGTGATAGTATACTTATTAAAACTCCTGAAAAAAGTGCGACTAAAAAGGAAAGGTTGTACGAATTCCAAGCAGCTTTAAGCCCTTCCTTCTTCCAGATTTTAAAAAAACCTACATCTAGTTTATGAATCGTCTCAATGAGCTCCTCGTAAATACCGGCAATAAATGCAATAGTTCCTCCGGAAACGCCAGGAACCACGTCTGCTGCTCCCATCGCAAGACCTTTTGCTGTTATTACTGCATATTGAAGAAGCGATCGTGATGGCATGAAATTGGTTTAAGGTTGCTCAAAAATAAACAAATTATACCGAGGTATTTTTGTGTTTTGCAATAATTTGACGCACCTTACTTTTAACATAAACCTTAGGGAACAATTCCTCTAAAATCATTAAAAATTCCGGATTAAATTTTAAGCCGTTTTTTAAGTGAAACTCAGCTTTACGTGTTTCTTTTAAATTGTAGAATAATCCCGCTAACCTGAATTCAATCTCTGCATTTTCTGGATAAAACTCTGTAGCCTGGAACAAGTTGTTTGCCGCGGCATTGAATTCACCTAATTTTATGAGCAAATCGCATCGGGAGAGCCATGTTTCCAACTCGTAATTTCCCAATTCCAGTGTTCTTCTAAAACCGTGTTCGGCTTCTTCCAGGTGCTGTAAACGTAGATTAATGCGTGCATAACGCTTCCAGTACAACACATTTTCGCCGTCTATATTTATTGCTTTCTCAATAAAATACAGCGCCTTCTCGTAGTTTTTTGCTTTTAAGTAATTGTCGGTTATGGCAATCCAGCCTTTATCTAACAGGCTGTCTTCTTCTACACATTTGGTATAAAACTGCAGTGCCAAC
Source organism: Flavobacteriaceae bacterium UBA1903 (assembly GCA_002337605.1). Taxonomy (GTDB): domain Bacteria; phylum Bacteroidota; class Bacteroidia; order Flavobacteriales; family Flavobacteriaceae; genus Marinirhabdus. Next base: position 326,591 of record DDGL01000007.1, on the reverse strand, counting down.
TCACTATCTCCCAGACGCTCATAGCATTTGCCAATTCGCAACAACGCAAAAGAGGTAGGGTCGTCCAGACCTAGCGTAATGGAATAACTCTCTATTGCCTCTTCATACATTTTTAAGCGCTCTAAGGTTTTCCCTTTTTCTAAGTACGCACCAATAAAACGGTCGTCACTAATAATTGCAAAGTCGAAGGCTGCTAAGGATTTTTTGTAGTCTTTTAATATGTAGTACATTTTTCCTACCTGGTGCCAAGCCACTTCACAGTAAGGATTCTTGTTTAAAAAGTCGTTCAGATAATCTATGGCAGCTTCGTATTCATCAAGAAATTCAAAACAATAAATAATGTTGTAGAGTGCCGAGTAGTCCTGCTCATCTTGCTCCAGACATTTCATAAAGTAAAGTCTTGCATTGTCAAAGTCTTCTAAGAACAAGTACTCCATTCCTATGAGTGAAAGTACATCGCTCTCGTCATTTGTTATTTCCAATGCTTTCTGAAGGAGTTTTATGGCGTTCTTGTGGTCATCACGACGAGAAAAAATATTTGCCTTTTGAATATATACCTCCTCATTATTCTGTTCCAGGGCGTATAAATTGTCTAATAAAGTTTCAGCTGTTTCCAGGTCGTTTTCAAAAATGAACATTTCAATCTGAAATAATTTCAAGTTTGTTGAAGTGGGGTGTTGCTCCAGGCCAAGCTTTGTTGCTTTTTTGGCCAGCGCTACTTTTCCGTTTTCCAGGTAGTGTTGAATGATCTCTTCAAATTCTTCAGAATCGAAAAAATAAACATCGTTCGTTTTCAACATAGATTCAAAACGCGATAGTGGAAAATTGTTATACTCGTTATGATTAGAGGGCATAAGCTACGGTTTAACGATTACTACTTTTTTAAAGATAGCAATGTACAGGCGGTTTCAATAGTTGTGCCGTTATTCTTGTTAACAGGCTTATTAACAGCTTAATAAAGAATTAATAGATTGATTTTCAGATAGTTGTGTTTTATTTATTTTTTCTGAAGTTCTTCCAGCACATCGGTAATTATGTCACAACCTTTCTTAATTTCGTCATTACTTATAGTGAGGGGAGGTGTAATGCGGATAGCGCGGGGTTCAAAAAGCAGCCAAAAAAGTATTAAATTCAGGTCTTTACACCGCATAATTACTTCTGTGGCTAAGTCTCCTGTTTCAACCATCGCAGCAAGCATCAATCCTTTGCCGCGTATTTCTGAAATTAAAGGATGCTGTAAATACTTTCGCATCAATTTTTCTTTCTGAAGGGTTTGCGCAATTAGTTCGGTTTCAGTAAGTTCCTGAAGGGTTGCCAAAGCGGCAGAAGCGATCACGGCATTCCCGCCAAACGTAGTGATGTGTCCCAATTTTGGGTTATCGCTCAACAAAGCCATAAGTTCTTTTGAAGCTGTAAAGGCACCAATAGGCATACCGCCTCCCATTCCTTTGCCAAGCACTAGAATGTCTGGGACTACCTTAAAATGTTGAAACCCGAATAATTTCCCTGTACGTCCAAACCCTGGTTGAATTTCATCTAAAATAAGCAAGGCGCCAACTTTCTCGCACCGCTGTTTCACTTTTTTAAGATAGTCGTCTTTCGGTACTATAAAGCCAGCACCGCCTTGAATGGTTTCTAAAAGAACGGCTGCGGTCTTCTCAGTAATTTTATTTATATCTTCTTCAGCATTAAAGTGAATGGGGTGGCAATTGGGCACTAACGGACCAAAAGGTTTTTTACGTTCCTCAAAACCCATCACACTTAAAGCACCAAAAGTGTTGCCGTGATAGGCATTGTGGGCATACAAGATCTCTGAACGACCGGTTGCACGTCTGGCCAATTTTATAGATCCGTCTATGGCTTCTGCCCCGCTGTTTACCAGATACGTAGTTTCCAACGGGTCGGGGAGGTGCTTTGCTAATAACTTGGTGAGTTCTACGGCTGGCGATTGTACATACTCACCATATACCATCACGTGCTGGTATTTCTCTACTTGTTCTTTTATAGCATTCACCACCCGCGGATGGCTATGTCCTAAGCTACAGGCTGATACACCCGCTACAAAATCCAGGTGTTTATCACCATTAGTATCGTAAATATAACTTCCTCGAGCGTGTGACACTTCCATTGCAAGTGGGTGAGGGGTTGTTTGGGTTTGGTATTTGTAGAAATCTTGCTTCACCTTTTATTCAGCTATTACTTTTTGATCTAATTTAAAACCTTAACTTTTGTTCTCGAAATAGCGGGTAGCTAGTAATACCCATCGCTTGTAGAATATTTTAGTATAGCGATACCTACAAAGTTAATTTTCATTTTCATTTTCATCTTCATCCTCGATCTCGATTTTTGTTTCGTTTTCCCGTGTCTTCATCTTGGGATCGTCTTTGCGATTTAGTAGATCCTCGGGTTTTAACTTGGAGCTTTCGGGGAGTTCAATTTCATCAAGGGGAATATTTTCAAAAAACTCACCTTCATCTTCTGGCAATGGAATTCCCTTAATTTTAGGTAAAACGGGCTTCGGTTTTCCTTTAAAAAGATCGTTTATTGTTTGTAAACGTTCGTCACCACGCCAGACAAACCCTTTAAGGATACGAGCATTTTTAGGGAGTTCGGACTCTGGATAGAGTTTTCCTTTTGCTTTTTTAATGAATTTAGTTCCCGTGATCTGCTGTTCTTTCATATACAATTCAATAGAACTTGAAACCGTGTTATTTATACCAATGAGTTCGTCGTCTTCGTTTCGGGGATAGTAAATAACTTCTGCATTTTTAATGATAGATACGGTATCTAGTTCATTGTTGGTAAACAAACCAATAAGCCGTTCGCCTTTCACCTGGTTGTAACCAGCACTGTCTTTCTGAACCAAAAACGCATTGTTGAACACTTTTAACGTGTCTAATTTGTCAGTCACCTTATTCGAGAGCAGGTGAATGGTATCGCCTGTCATTTGGTTTCCACCACTCCATAAAACAGGTTTTCTAAGTAATTTGGTGATCCCCAGGGATTCTGATGAGTAAATAGAGTCACATTTGCCGCTCGTTGGTTCTTCTCCTGGCGCACCGTATTTAAACATGCGTGCCCGGTAAAATCCGCGAAGGATCCTATTTTCGGGCTTTCCGGTAATTCGAAGCGTATCGGCATGCACATACATGGAGTCTTTATCCCGCAGGGTAACAGCAACCGCTCGTTTGGTGATAAAAACGGAGTCTTTCTCTCTGAATACTTCAGCATAATGCCCGCGGATCACACTTTTATTCAGGGTATCTAATACTTTAATATTGTTAGTTGCGGAGGCAAAACTTGTATTTCGGTCAAAATAAATACTGTCCCCATAGAGGGTTCTGTTTTCGTAATCTATCCTGGAGTTTTTCACAAAATAACCTGTGTCACCCCGCGTGTCGTAATAGCCACGTTCGCAAAATACGGTGCTGGTTTCGCTTACAATGGTAGATTCTCCATAAAGATAAGCACCTCCTGTTTCGGAGTAAAAATCCAGTTGCTCACTATTTACAGTATACTTTGGATTTACAATCTTTACATCGCTTAAAAACTGATATTTTTTTGTTTCAGCAAAATAACGACCAATGCGACTGGTAAGTGTACTTGCGGTATCTACTACTTTTCCTCCAGTACGGTAATAGGCTTGTTGTTTTACCCTGTCAAAGTACAGGGTGTCTGTAGTAAGTGTTGTTTTTGGTTCCCGTAGCACCACATCGCCACTGGCAAAGGCAAAACTTGTGTTTCCATTGTATTCTGCGTAGGTGCTGTTCATGGTAACCGTATCACCCTGAGTGATCTTTACAGTTCCATACGCTTTTACAAAATTATCTTTTGGATAGAGATATGCCTGGTCGCACCACATTTCCACTCCTTCGTGGACTACGTATACTTGTCCGTTTTCATCCTTGGTATAGATAACAGCATCCGGAAGTTCTGGCTTAATCTCTAAATAACCAGATTGTATGTCAACTTTTTGTTTTTCGGTAGTGGGTTGGGCAACTAAGGAAGTAGATACGAATAATGTAAAGAAAAAAATGAAGGTTTCGACCTTGGCCAGTCCTGAGCTAGTCGAAGGGCTCAACCGGACATTCGGAACCTTCATTATCTTGGAAATATTTTTCAACTTATCTTTTAATCAATATATCAAAAATGATACCTTATCTATGAATTGTCTGTTTTCTATCCGGACCTACCGATACTACTTTGATAGGGATTTCCAGTTCTTTTTCTAAAAACGCGATGTACTCATTCAATTCTTTAGGGAATTGAGAGGGTTCTGTCATTTTCGTAAGATCTTCTTTCCAGCAAGGAAAACTTGTGTAAATAGGAGTTACATTTTCGGGTTCTATGTTGTAGGGTAAATGCGTAATAGTTTCACCTTTATATTTATACGCCGTACACACTTTCAATTCTTTAAAGCCAGAAAGCACATCTCCTTTCATCATCATTAATTGCGTTACGCCATTTACTTCACAGGTGTATTTTAATGCGACCAGATCCAACCAGCCACAACGTCTTGGACGGCCTGTTACGGCTCCAAATTCGTTACCCACTTTTGCCATTTTATCGCCTACACTGTCAAACAATTCGGTAGGGAAGGGGCCACTACCTACGCGGGTAGTATATGCTTTAAAGATTCCATAGACCTCCTTTACTTTGTTAGGAGCAATCCCTAATCCTGTACAAGCACCTGCTGCTGTGGTGTTGGAGGAGGTTACAAATGGATAGGTTCCAAAATCGATATCAAGTAGTGAACCTTGAGCGCCTTCGGCCAGAATGGTTTTACCATTTTTCATGGCGTCGTTTAAGTAAGCTTCGCTATCGATAAAAGTCAATTCTTTTAAACGCTCTACGGCTTCGAAGAACTCTACTTCCATTTCGTCTAAATCGTATTGCACATCTACGTTGTAAAAAGCAATCATAGCTTCATGCTTGTTGGCTAAGGCTCTGTATTTTTCCTTCCAGTTTGAAAGTTCTAAATCTCCAACTCTTATACCATTACGGCCGGTTTTATCCATATAGGTTGGGCCAATTCCCTTTAGGGTAGAACCAATTTTTGCTTTTCCTTTAGATGCTTCTGAAGCTGCATCAAGCAATCTGTGTGTGGGTAAAATTAAATGTGCTTTTCTTGAAATAATCAATTTCGATTTATAATCTATACTGAATTGATCAAGACCATCTAATTCCTTCACAAAAACAACAGGGTCTATTACAACCCCATTTCCAATAACATTTACAGATTTCTCATGAAAAATACCTGAAGGAATGGTTCGCAAAACGTGTTTAATGCCATCAAATTCAAGTGTGTGCCCTGCATTGGGACCGCCTTGAAATCGTGCGATAATATTGTAATTGCTGGTAAGTACGTCGACAATTTTTCCTTTGCCTTCGTCTCCCCATTGTAATCCTAGTAGTAAGTCTACTGCCATAATAGTATTAATTGGTCGTTTTTCTATTTCCGTAGAAGTAGAGTGAATGCTTGGTGATTTCAATGTCAAACACTTCTTCTATAGTTTTTTTAATGGTTTGGATGCGTGGATCGCAGAATTCTATCACCTCACCATTGCTTAAAATAATGTGGTCATGCTGCTTGTCAAAATAAGATTTCTCGTATTGTGCCTGATTTTGCCCAAACTGATGCTTACGAACCAGGCCACATTCTAGTAATAATTCTATCGTGTTGTAAAGCGTTGCACGGCTTACACGATAGTTTTTGTTCTTCATATTGATATATAAAGATTCAATGTCGAAATGATCTTCCTGGTCGTAAATTTCCTGAAGGATAGCAAAACGTTCAGGGGTTTTTCGGTGCCCCTTTTCTTCCAAGAACCCTGTAAAAACATTCTTGACTATTGCCTGATTATTTTTTTCTGTAGATGCGCTCATACCAAAGGACAAAGGTAGCTATTTAAGCTCGTGTAACTTTGTCAATTCCATTTATTTTTTTGAGGTTTTGAACTAAGTTATCAAGAATGGTTTTGTTTTTAACGACTACAATAATTTCACCGTTAAAAATACCATCATCTGAATCGAAATAAACCTTTTTCATATCTATGTGAAGGTTGTTGCTAATCACTTTTGTTACTTCATTTACAAGGCCTACCGCATCTATCCCTGAAATTTTTAGTTGTGTTTTAAATTCCTGCTGCGTAGAGTCTATCCACTTTGCCGGCATAATCCGGTAGCTATAATTACTTTGCAGTTGTATGGCATTTGGACAGTTTTGCTTGTGAACCTTTATCCCGTCGTTTACGGTTACAAAACCGAACACATCGTCACCAGAAATAGGGTTGCAGCAGTTTGCCATAACATAGTCTAAATGCTGCTCATCCTTGCCAAACACCAGCTGGTCGTATTTAACCGAAATCTCATCTTTGTCAATATCAACAGGCTTGTCTGGTTTTCTGATTTTATTTTTAAAGAAACTTACCAGCGCATTACTGCGGGAGGCTGCAAACGCTTTTAATTGTGTATTATCAATAATCCCGGATCCCACACGGTAAAATAGGTCTAAACTTGTTTTTACCTTGAAAAAGAGGACCATCTGGTTTACAGTACGCTCGTCTAGGGTAATTTTAAGTGACTTCAGTTTTCGGGCAAGGATTTCTTTTCCTTCTGATGCAATTTGTTTTTGCTCTTCTTTTAAAGAGGATTTAATTTTACTTCTGGCCTTTCCGGTAGTGGCATAATCCAACCAGTTGGCTGAAGGTTTTGCCTTTTCTGACGTGATTATCTCAACCTGATCCCCGCTTTTTAATACGTGGCTCAATGGAGTTAACTTACTATTTACCTTTGTACCACGGGTATGAAGGCCTACTTCCGTATGAATATGAAATGCAAAATCCAAGGCAGTAGCCCCTTTTGGAAGCGAGTATAAATCTCCCTTCGGACTAAATACAAAAATTTCTTTAGCATACAGGTTCAGTTTAAACTCTTCCACAAAATCTACCGCGCTAATTTCACTATTCTCAAGTGTGTCCTGCAATTTATTAAGCCAGGCTTCTAAGCCATCGTCTTTCTCTTTATTTTTGTATTTGAAATGTGCAGCATAGCCTTTTTCTGCAATTTCGTTCATACGTTCGCTTCGTATCTGGACTTCTACCCAGCGACCTTTTGGCCCCATAACCGTAATGTGTAAAGCCTCGTAACCAGTTGATTTAGGAGAAGAAATCCAATCTCTTAGGCGGGTGGGGTTAGGTCTAAAGTGATCTGTTACAATAGAGTATACTTTCCAGGCAATAAATTTTTCAGCCTCAATAGTATCACTCTTATAGATAATACGCACCGCGAACTTATCATACACTTCGTCAAAAGAGACGTTTTGTGCGATCATTTTTCTTCGGATAGAAAAGATAGATTTTGGTCTCCCTTTTATTTCATATGCTAGGTTTTCAGAATCTAAAGAATCTTTAATCGTCTGATTAAAAGCATCAATATAAGCATCTTGCTCTTCCTTACTTTCCTTGATCTTACTTAAAATATCGTTATAGACTTCTGGTTCGGTATACTTTAAACCTAAATCTTCTAGTTGTGTTTTAATGTTGTAAAGCCCAATCCGGTGGGCTAAAGGAGCATAAATATATAAGGTTTCAGAAGCAATTTTCACCTGTTTATAATCTGGCATGCTGTCCATGGTCTGCATATTGTGCAGCCGGTCAGCAATTTTAATGATAATTACCCGAATGTCTTCATTTAGGGTAAGTAGCATTTTTCTGAAATTTTCTGCCTGTAAAGAAACGTCGCCGTCATACGGCATTTTGGAGATCTTTGTCAACCCGTCTACAATGCGGGCAACGGTTTCTCCAAAAAGCTGTTCAAGATCTGCTAAGGTATATTCTGTATCCTCTACTACATCGTGAAGCAGTGCTGCGGCAATAGAGGTAGCATCCAGACCAATCTCCGAAGCTACTATTTTTGCAACAGCGATAGGGTGGAACACATAAGCTTCACCACTTTTCCTGCGCTGGTCTTTATGCGCATCTACAGCCACGTCAAATGCAGAACGTATCAACTTTTTATCTGCTGCCGATAAGGTTCGGTAACTAATTTTTAAAAGTTGCTTATACTGCTTGGCAAGCTCTTTTTTCTCAGCTTCTATCACTTCTTCAGTCATAGAATAAATGTACGATTATGCTTTAAAGTGACAAAGTTTTTTCTTTAAAAGTGGTGAGGGATAAGGATGCTGCGCTTTGAGCAGTGAGGAAACAGGTAGTTGGAATACATAGTTAAGAGCGTAATAAACAGGTGTTGGGTTTGGGGTGTGAGGGAGTAGATAATTTACATTAGGTATTGGTGGAAGGGTATCTGTGCTGTTTTACAAAAACAAACTAGGAACCAGAAACTAGAAATCTATTTTTTTAAATTTCTGAAACGTTCCAACATCGTGGGATGTGAATAGTTCATAAAAACAAATGCAGGATGCGGAGTGAGGTTACTCAGGCTGTTTTTGGAGAGTTTTTTTAAAGCTGAAATCAACGGTGGCCCGGCATAGGTTTCTTTGGCATAATTATCTGCCTGGTATTCAAATTTTCTGGAAAGTACATTCATAAACAAGCTGGTTACTTCAGAAATAGGACTGTACAAAATCCCGAAAGCTACCAGACCAATATGAAACGAAGCCTCCGAAACGCCTAGTGCAGCCGAAAGCGTTTCACTTCCTATAAATAAAGAGAGCAACCAAAAAGTAACACCAGTTAGCAGGACAGAAGTTGTGAGGTTATATATAATGTGCTTTCGTTTGTAATGTCCAACTTCGTGAGCCAGCACCGCTACTATTTCCTCCTCATCTAAATCGTTAATGAGCGTATCGTACAAGGTAATGCGCTTCTCACGTCCAAAGCCTGAAAAATAGGCATTTGCCTTAGTACTCCGTTTGGAACCATCTATTACAAATATATTGGCCAGATTAAAATGAACCGTGTTTGCATACGCTTCAATTTTAGTGCGAAGGGACCCATCTTCCAAAGGGCTTTGTTTGTTAAATATGGGAACGATTAATCGTGCATAAAAAAGATTCATAAAAACGGTAAACACCGTGACCAGGCCCCAGGCATATAACCAGAAATTGCTCCCTGTAATTTGATAAAACCAAATAATTCCTGCTAGTAATCCACCGCCTACAACCGCCATCATTGCCCAGCCTTTTAGTTTGTCGAAGAAAAAAGTAGCTGTATTTGTTTTATTAAACCCATACTTTTCTTCTATCACAAAGGTGTTATAATAACTAAAGGGAAGACTCAATATATCACTTGCAAACACTATAATACCAAAGAAAATAAGTGCAATACCAATAGCATTATCTGAAAATGAGCGCGCCCACCCATCTACCAACGCAAAGCCGTCTAAAAAGAAAAACAACAATGTAGCCACAATAGAAATAGATGAGCTTAGTAAGCCAAACCTGTATTGCTCTTTTTTGTAGCGTTGCGACTTTTTGTATTCTTCGACATTGTATACATCGTTTAGTTCCTCGGGTAATGCATCATTAAAATGCTTTGCATTAAGAGCTCCCAGGGTTTTGTCAATGACAAAATTGACTATTATAATGCCTATGATGATGTAGAAGAGTGTTTGTGGTTCCAACGTAATGTGCTATTTTAAAAGGTCTGTTTAAGGTTTTCTGAGATTTGCGCTATGATTTTTTTTGGATTTGGTTTCCTCAAAAACCCCGTTGCCTTTTCGCCTCAAAGATAAGGATTCCCGCCGCTACAGAAACATTCATACTGTCTATTTCACCTTGCATAGGGATGTTAATATTCTGGTTGCTCTCCTCACGCCATTCTTGTGAAAGTCCGGTAGCCTCTGTCCCCACAACCAATGCGCTGGCTTTTGTATAATCGCACATGTGGTATGCATTACTGTTTTGCAAGGTTGCGCTGTAAAAATTGATGTTATTGTTTTTTAGAAATGAAATGATCTCCTTGGTACTGCCTGTCGCAATTTGAGTGGTAAATAAGCACCCTACACTACTACGTATGGTATTAGGGTTGTATAGATCAGTTTTAGGATTGGCGATGATAACTGCGTCCAGATTTGCAGCGTCTGCTGTGCGAAGCAATGCACCAATATTTCCAGGTTTTTCAGGGGCTTCAGCGACTAAAATTAAGGGGTTGTCTCGTTGAAATATTAAGTTTGAAAGGGAGAGTTCTTTTGCTTCAGCAACGGCTAGGACACCTTCAGTAGTGGCACGGTACGCCACTTTTTGATATACTTCTTCTGAAATTTGAATAATTTCAGTGTTTTTAGTAGCAAGATCAGTTGGGTTGCCTTTGAAAATTTCAGCACAAAACAAAAGTTGTTTAAAAGTATAGCCTCCTTTTTGAGCTAACGAAATTTCCCGTTCTCCTTCAATTACAAACAAGCCTGTTTTCTTGCGCTCCCGTGACTTGTCGGAAAGCGTTGCCAGTTGTTTTACGAGTGGGTTCTGGGTACTGCTTATATGTTTGTACATTTAGCAAAGATAGGGTTTTGGATTCTTCAGCTAAAGTATTGATTGAAAGCAAAGGACCCTTATATTTGTTTAAAAAATATTTTAATGATGAAAAGAATTTTACTTGTAGTTGTATGTATTACAGTCTCAGCTATTGCCTTTGGGCAGGCTACTGCGAATCAGCCAACACCCTATACGTTATGTGATGACCTTGGCGAACCTTACGATGGCTTCACTGTTTTCAACCTTCAATTAAAAGATGCGGAAGTTTTAGGAGCACAAGATCCAAGTAATTTTTCCGTAACTTACTATGAAACTCAAGTTGATGCCGATACTGGTACATTTGCAATTCCATCACCTTATTTAAATGTTGCGAATCCACAAACGATCTATGTACGAGTTGATAATAATTCCAATGGAGATTTTGATACTACAACGATGACATTGCGTGTGGTTCCCAATCCAACCCCAGTAAGCCCGGATCCCATTGCTCTTTGTGATTCAGAGAATACCGGAAGTGCTGAATTTGACTTAACGGTTAGAGACCTACAAATTTTGAATGGTGAGAATTGGTTATTGGGGTATTATGAAAACCTAGCAGATGCCATTACGCAAACCAATGTAATAGTTACTCCAACAAATTACAACAACATTTCAAATCCGCAAAATATTTTTATACGAGTTACAAATGATGCTATTCCAGAAGGTTGTTTCGAAATTGTCCAACTTGAGTTACAAGTAGTAGACACTCCAATTTTAGGGCAACCTAACAATCTATATATAAATGAAGGTGATGGAGATGGGATGGCACTATTTAATTTAACAGTGAACGACGCTGTAGTGGCTGGACCTCTTGCAAATTCTGAAGTATTTTATTTTGAAACTGAAGCAGATGCAGCATTATTTTTTAATCAAATTGAGGACCCAGCGAGTTTTAATAATCTAAGCAATCCTCAAATAATATATGTAGGCTTACAAAACTTAGAAACAGGTTGCTACAGTTCCGGCCAATCTTTTACAATCGCTACAGATGAAACTGCTCCACTCACCGATAGTGACAACGACGGCCTCCCGGACGTGATTGAAGACGTAAATAACAACGGCGACCTAGCCGATGATGATACCGATGGCGATGCAATACCAAATTTTATGGACGAAGATGATGATGGCGACGGAACTCGCACAGCAGACGAAGATTACAACAATAATGGCAGCCCAACTGATGACGACACCAACAGCAATGGTATTCCAGATTATCTGGATGAAGGAGTTACCTTAGATGTCCCAAATTTTTTAGCCAAAACAATTGCTGTATATCCTAATCCTGCAAAGAATACTGTGAACATTCAATGGGATGTAACTACGAGTGTAGAAAAGGTTGCTGTATTCGGCTTGGACGGAAAACTACTTGGTACCCAAGTTATTTCAGAAGGGAGCACCCATACGGTAGTGAACCTTTCAGAAGCAGCAAAAGGGATTTATTTTATTGAAATTTCAACCCAAAAAGGGGCATTGACCAAGAAAATCATTAAAAACTAGTGTTTTCTTCATAAAGGTTTCTAAAAAGGCTTCGACTAAGTTCGAAGCTTTTTTACATTTATAGATACCTAAAACCAAAACCAATGAAAAAATTATTGATACTCCTAGTAGCGACTTCAGCATTATTAGCCTGTAAGGACGATACAAAGAAAGAAGATACGGTTGTAATTAACGATACTGTAGAGGTTTCAGAAGTTGAAACCAACACTCCGAATTATCCAGCGAATTTAAAAAATGTATTTGAAGCCCACGGCGGTTGGGATACCTGGAACAAGATGAATAATCTTTGTTTTGAAATGGATGGTCGCGGAGGCACAGAAACCCACACTACCGATTTAAAAAACCGTAAAGCAAAAATAGAGCACAAAGACTGGTCTATAGGGTATGATGGAAATGAAGTCTGGTTGTTACAAAACAAAGAAAACGCTTACCAGGGTAACGCACGTTTTTACCACAACCTGATGTTCTACTTTTATGCAATGCCTTTTATTTTAGGTGATGACGGAATAGTCTATTCTGAAGTAGAGCCAACCGAACTCGATGGTAAAATATATAATGGAATTAAAATAGGCTACGAAAATGGTGTAGGAGATTCCCCAGAAGATGAATATATACTATACTTCGATCCAGAAACCAATCAAATGACGTGGTTAGGTTACACAGTGACCTACCGTAGCGGTGAAGAGAGTGAAGACTGGCATTTCATTAAATATGATACATGGACAGAGGTAAACGGTTTACTTTTACCTGAAAAACTCACCTGGTATAATGTAAAAGATAACAAACCAACCGATGAGCGTAACGATCTGAGATTCGATAAAATTACGATATCTGATTTAAAGCTGGATGCCGATGTATTTGCAAAACCTGAAGGAGCTACAGTTGTTCCCAGGTAGTTATGTAAGACTGAAATAAAGTAGAGTTATTTGAAAATGGAATTCTGTATGTCAAACTTAGCGCAGTCGAAGGTTACATATAGTAACAGTTCATACAGGTTTGGACTACACTCAACCAGGACGTGCTTACTAGTTTATTTTTAAAGAGCTTTTTTTAGTTCTTGCGATTCCAAATAGTTTAAAGTGTTGGGCCCCTCATTAAATAACACATCCAATACCGAAAGATTTGGTAACCAGCCGTGTTGTGCTTCTAGCACCTGAGTATAGGGTTGTAGTGTTGTTTTTCGTTCTGTTTTAGCGTTGGCTAAGTTGCGTTTATCTGTTATTTGGGGTGTAGTTTCGTATGTTTCAGAAAATGAAATAGGAATATCTAAACCAATCAGTTCCGCCAGAGTTTCATATATTTTCAGGTTAAAATCTAACAGCTTTCCAACAGGCTCCGTAAAGAGCGGGGAGAGCTCGTCTTCATAGAACTCGAAAAAAGGGGAGGTACGGTAGGCATTCTGGATGCTACGCCATTGTTCTTTCTGCCAAGGGAAGGCATTTTCTACAACCACATCCTTCATTTTTTGCCGTGAACCGTCTTTACTGTGCTTTATAGGCACGTTTAGTAATAATTTGCCATTGGTATGTGCAATATAACATCGGTTACGGTACGTTTGTTTTTGATAATTATCTTCTACCTCAAAGACCACAGCTTCGGCCTGTGCTATGGTAGCCATTTGTATAATGCTAGGGAAGTAGGTGGGGTGGAGTAAAATCATTTGCTAAGCTTAATAGTTCCCAAAACATCTTTATTGTCTACTAAGCCTATAAACCTGGAATCTTGTGAGTTATCGCGGTTGTCACCCATTACAAAGAGCTTCTGTTCAGGAATAATTAACGGTCCAAATTTATCTTTGTTCCACAAGGCGTTGTAGGTTTCTTCAATAGCAGAATTATGTATCGTATTGGATGTAATAACTCTTCGGGTTTTATCTTTTATAGCAATAGCATCCGGTAAGTGAACAAGTAAAGAATCGGTTTTTGCCTGATTTGATGGATAAACATAATCTCCGGAATGTATGTTATCTTCAAAAATTGGGTAGTCATCAAAATGAATCTTGTAAAGATGTTTTAGTGTATAATTTTCATCAACATTTGTTGAATTTACATACACAATCCCTTTCTTAATTTCCAGCGTATCTCCTTCTGAAGCAACAAGTCTGAAAATATGAGGAAGTTTTTCTTTTGAAAAATAATCTTCAGCTAAAAAAATTATAAAGTCTCCATTTTCATAGTCCCAAAGGCTGGAAGACATCATTTGTGACCCTAGGGGCAAGGTAGGCTCATTGGCTGTAGTACTCATAATATAAGGCTTAGCAATATTTTGGTTCAGTGCAAATACAACAAAACCAATTGCGCCAAGAACAGCAATAACTATTAAAACTATATACGTTCTATTCATATAAAACTGAATACTGCCACAACAAGATTAGCTTTTAGCCGATTTCTTTCTTTTTCTGAAAAAATTAAAGCCAAACCAGGCAATTAATGCTATGACAAAGTACATAAGATAGGAAACAGGTTTTCCAGAGCCGCCAACGGTAGTAAATACACGATCCCAACGTACCGAACCTGTGTTGCTATCCCAGCTCATCCAGATAAATACGGGCTTTCCAACCACGTGATTAAAAGGAACAAACCCCCACGTTCTGGCATCCTGAGAGTTGTTTCGGTTGTCTCCCATAAGCCAGTAATAATCCATTTTAAAGGTATATTCTGTTAATGTTTGTCCGTTTAAGAGCACCTGAGTTCCGTTTTGAGTGATGTTGTTTTCAATCCCCATTTCAGAACCCTCGTAGGTCTCAATAATACGTTTGTAGAAGGGAATACTTTGTGAGTTTATGGCAACTGTTTTTCCAGCTTCAGGGATGTAAATGGGGCCGAAAAAATTATTGTTAAAGTCGTATTGTGCATCGTTAGGAAATACGCTTTGGTCGTAACCAACTTCCATATCCTTATAGGCTACAACGCGTATAACATCTGGGTTATTTTTAATTTTTTCTAAGGCTTCATCGGTCGCATGAACTTCATAGACAATAGGATCACGACTTACCAGTCTAATATCTGTAATATCGTACCGTTCCTTCACAAACGGAATATTTAGCCCTTTTTTAGTTACAATTTGATATCCAAATTGAATCTTAGCTCTGTCATTCAGTTCTAAAGGTTTTCCGTCGATAAACACACGTCCGTTTTTAACCGATAAGGAGTCTCCTGGTAGTCCAACACAGCGCTTTACATAATTCGATTTTTTATCGATAGGTTTTTGAACGCTCCCGCGCATAGATCGTGGGTTAATATCTATAAGCGTATCAACCGGCCAGTTAAAAACTACAATATCGTTTCGCTTTATTTTCTGAAATCCAGGAAACCTAAAATAAGGGACCTGAGGATCTTTAACATACGATTTCACCCCTGCAACAGGAATGGTATCGTGAACCATAGGAAACGAAACAGGTGTCATTGGTGCTCTTGCGCCATAATGGTATTTACTTACAAACAAAAAGTCTCCTACCAGCAATGTTTTTTCCAATGAGGAGGTAGGAATGGTAAAAGGCTGCATAAAATACGTGTGCACAATCGTAGCCGCTACTACAGCAAACAAAATAGAACTCGTCCATTCTCCAGCCGATGTACGTGGTTTTAAACTCCTTTCTTTAATGTGTGTTACATCCTGCGTATAATTAATGTAGAAAATATAGAGTCCAAAAGTGATCAATACTAAAAAGGTATCTGCATTGCTGTTGCGCCCAAAACTTCGTAAGGTCTCTACCCAAACTACGGGAAACATAATGAGGTTTACGATAGGGATAAAGAGCAAAATAGTCCACCACCAAGGTCTGTTAATTATTTTCATTAAAACCACAGCATTGTATATGGGTACTGCTGCTTCCCAGGCTTGTCTTCCTGCTTTTATGTACAATTTCCAGGTTCCAAGAAAGTGAATCACTTGCACAATTAAAATAAATAATAACCAACCAGTCCAGCTCATTTTTTTAGTCTTTAGTCGTTAGTTTGCAGACGGTAGTCCTACTAACGGTTCCTTTTTTATAGTTGTTGACAAATGCCAATCGAACTAATTTATATTTTAGTTTATCGTTTTTTAATCTAGTACCTCTTAAAGGCTCCTGAGTGACTCCGCTTTTTCTGCGGAATTGTATCGAAGGACCGGTTCTAAATTCCCAAAACATCTTTCATCGAATACACGCCTTTTCTATCGACCAGCCATTCGGCCGCTAAGATAGCACCTTTGGCAAAACCATCACGTGTATGTGCTTCGTGTTTTAGTGAAATAGTATCAATTTCAGAAACATAGTCCACGATATGGGTTCCTTTTACGTCGCCTTCACGTCTGGCTTCAATAGGTATGTTTTCTTCTGATGGAATTTCCATCGTCCATGATTTTTTATCTGAATGTTTTATAATTCCTTCAGCAATGGTAATGGCAGTACCACTTGGAGCATCTTGTTTTTGTGTGTGATGAATTTCTTCAACACCCACCAAATACTCTTTCCAGGGGGCCAATAGCTTTGCAGTATAATCATTGATACTGAAAAATAAATTCACTCCAACACTGAAGTTGGACGCATAGATAAAGCTTCCGTTACGGGTTTCACATAATTTTACCATTTCAGCATAGTCTGAAAGCCATCCTGTAGTACCTGAAACAATAGGAATATTAGTTTCCAGGCAATTTTTAATATTTGAAACAGCTGCTTCAGGTATTGAAAACTCTATAGCGGCATCGGCATCGGCCAGCTTCCCATCTTCAAAACCGCTTCCTTTTTTATATACAATCTCGTGGCCTTTTGCAACTGCAAGGGCTTCTATGGTCTTACCCATTTTTCCGTAACCTAAGAGTGCCAGTTTCATTTTAGTTTGAATTTTAGCGCCAATCCATAATTGGGACTGGCGTTGATAGGGTTCATTTCAAAATTTGGCTCCAGAGAGAGAGCTTCACTTACATCGTATTGCTTTAAATGCGCATCTACGTTAGCATCTATAATATTTACCAGATAGAAAGCCAACGCAACAATAATACTCACATCCTTGTTCTTTTGTGCAGATCGTTGTGCGTCTATTAACCTATCGTTGCTAATAATTGGCGTTGCCCCATCCCCAAAAAACTCATCATCTGTAAATCCTGCCAATCTGCGTTTGTAGGCATCCCGAAATCGATCGTAATCCTGATCATTTTTTACGTGAAAATAAATTCCCGCGCCAATTCCAGCATATACGATAGGGATTTTCCAGTATTTTTTATTGTAGGCTTGCCCCAGTCCAGGAACTACAGCCGAATAAAATGCTGCTTTGCTGGGAGCTAATGGGTTGTAAGGAGTTTTTTTTGTAAGCGTATCCTTCACTACTAGCTGAGTGTCTTTTTCTACAGAAAGAGTGTCTTGGGTCTGGGCCAGGGAGGTCGCCATGCCCACAATGAAAAAAATGTATAGAAGGTTACTTTTCACTTTTAAGAAGTCCGAGGATGCGTTCAAAATCATCCTTGTTAGTAAAGGGGAGTACAAACTGGCCTTTTCCAGATTTAGAGACCTTAACGTCTACCTTTGTGTCTAAGATGCTGCTTAATTCCCTGCGTGCTTTGTTGGCATAGGTGGGAAGTGCTTTCTTAGCCGGAGCCGACTTCTCTTCAGGAGATTTACTAGTACGTACCAACGCTTCGGTATCGCGGACTGATAATTTTTTAGAGATTATTTTCTCGTAGATGTCTAATTGTTCGTCTACATCATCAACATTTATAAGCGCCCGACCGTGTCCCATAGAAATAAAACCATCCCGCATTCCTGTTTGAATGATGGGGTCTAACTTTAACAAACGAAGATAATTTGCAATTGTAGACCTGTTTTTACCTACACGATCACTTAATTCTTCCTGAGTAATTTGTATTTCTTCAATAAGGCGTTGATAGGAGAGGGCGATCTCAATAGGATCTAAATCCTGACGTTGAATATTTTCTACCAGTGCCATTTCCAGTGACTCCTGATCGTTGGCAATACGAATATACGCTGGAACACTCGAAAGTCCAATGAGTTTTGATGCTCTGTACCGGCGTTCCCCACTTACCAGTTGATAGCTGTTAAATCCTAGTTTACGTACAGTAATAGGCTGTATAACCCCTAGTTCTTTAATAGAAGAAGCTAGTTCGCGTAACGACTCTTCATTAAAACTGGTTCGAGGCTGGAAGGGATTTACTTCAATAAAGTCCAATTCCAGTTCAACAATGTTCCCTACAACTTTATCGGCATTTTTATCTTGTACAGATTGTATATTGTTCTCTGGATCTTTCAGTAATGCGGAAAGTCCACGACCTAAGGCTTGTTTTTTTGTTGCTTTCGCCATCTTCAGTTTTCGTATTTCGCTCCGGTTTGTAAAAACTCAGCGGGTACTATTTTATTGATTCTTTTCAATTAATTCCTGCGCCAAACTTAAGTAATTATTAGCTCCTTTGCTACCGGCGTCGTAACTAATAATGCTCTCACCATAACTAGGGGCTTCACTTAAACGTACATTTCTTTGAATGATTGTTTTAAACACCATGGTATCAAAGTGTTTTTTTACTTCGTCTACAACCTGATTTGAAAGACGCAAACGGGAATCGTACATAGTAAGCAACAATCCTTCAATATCCAGCCCTGAATTGTGTATTTTCTGAACACTTTTAATTGTGTTTAACAACTTTCCTAGGCCTTCCAAGGCGAAGTATTCACACTGTATAGGAATGATTACTGCATCTGCAGCTGTTAAGGCATTTAAAGTAAGCAGCCCTAACGAGGGAGCGCAATCTATTAAAATATAATCGTACTTTTCCTTAAGGCCAGTGATCGCCTCCTTCATCATATATTCACGATTCTCCTTGTCTACCAGTTCAATTTCAATGGCAACCAAATCTATATGCGAAGGAATTATATCCAGGTTTGGAGATTCCGTTTTAACAATAGCTCCAGTGGCTTTGGCAGTATGCTCTAAAAGCTGATAGGTACCTATCTCAACGCTTTCCACATCAATACCAAGACCCGATGTGGCATTTGCCTGAGGGTCTGCATCTATTAAAAGCACTTTTTTTTCTAAAACCCCTAAGGATGCAGCAAGGTTAACACTTGTCGTTGTTTTTCCAACGCCTCCTTTTTGATTGGCAATAGCAATTATTTTACCCATGAAGTATCATCTGGTTTAAAGGATAAAAATACGATTAATTATGCGGAGTTAAAATGATATTTGTTAACAGGAAGTGAACAATTAATTTGTTTGAAGAAATCAATTAGAATACTTCGTAACTAGCCGTAATATAGAGATTTGCCTTTTCTAATTTAAGTTCTGCCGAACTGTTGGTAAAAAAGAAGGCATAGCTTATTCCCGATGCAATACTCAATTGTTTGTCTCCAATAGGAATAAATGCGCCTAACTCGGCAAAAGGTCCTAAGGCAGCTTTAGGTCCTTCTGTTTGAAACTTTAATGGAATACTTGGGTTTTCTTTGTTAAAAACTGGGATTTCTGTGCCATCAGGGTTTAAAAATGTATATGCTTCATCATCTTTATTTATTTTTTGCTGAAATTGAAATCCACCACCCAAATAGACATCTACAGTTGCCTCTGTTGCAAATCGATACGCAAAAAACAGTTCCACACTAGCCGAGTTTATTTCTGCTTGTGCCACTACGGGAACTTCTTGAAGAAGTATTGAATTTTTAGATTCTGAAACCTCCTTTGTATAATACGCTCCCAGCCTAATAAGAAACTGCTGAAAATCGTAATCTGGGAACAAATTAAACTGAAGTCCTATCCTATAACCAGTTCCAAATCTTGATTGTTTGTAAAGATCGCCACTAGATTGCATTTGTGTAAAATTTAAGCCTGCTGCAGCACTAAAGAAGTATTTTGCATCGGTATCTTCATCTCCAGATTGTGCAAATGCGGTACTTAAAATGCATAAAAAAAGTATTGATACCAGTGTGAGCTTATTCATGTTTTTCAGGTTTTCAGCAAATATAGATTTTTTAAGGAAAAAGAATCAATAGTTTTCTACTATAAATAAACCCGCCAATTGGCGGGTTTTAATGATAAAAAGCTATTAACATCTTATTTTTCTTCTGGCATTAAAATTCCCAGAAAGTAGTTTTCATCAAGATATTTATTAGCAACATCTTGAATCCCTTTTGCTGTGATGGTCTCTACGTCACTTTCAGCATCTACAAAAGCATCTATACTTCTATCTTCGGTAGCTGCGGTGACCAAGGTTCGCATCCAGAAATTGTTTTTTTCTAGATTCTCCTTATTTTCAACCAATACGGCTTCCTTTACTTTATCCACATCTTTTTGTGTAGGTCCGTCTTTTTTAATTTTTTCAACTTCAGCCAGAGCAGCAGCGATCAATTTATCTACGTTTTCTGGCCCACAAGGAAAAGAAATGCTGAAGGTCACCCCCGGATAGGAGAGTTTTCTGAAATTTCCGTTGGCTCCAGCACCATACACACCGCCTTCTTCTTCACGTAGTTTTTCAATTAGTTTTATCGATAATACTTCGCCTAGGGCATCTACCAAAACACTTTCTTCTTCATTGTAAGGCACATCATCTTCTCTCCAGGTGATGGTTACCATACTCTTCGGGTCCGTCCCTTTGTTTATTACTTTTTTCTGAAAGGCATCTTTTCTTCTGAAGGTAGTAGGGTTAAACGTTTCGTTACTGTTTGTAGCAGGTAAGGAGGCAATATACTTTTTTGAAAATTCCTTTAGTTTAGCTTCGTCGACATTTCCTACAAAGTAAAAATTGAAATCTCCTGCATCTTCAAACCGCTCTAAAAACTTAGCATAAGCCAGATCATAATCTGCTGCTTCTAAATCTTCAACAGTCGGGAAACCAGTATAACGCGGGTTTCCTTGATTCTGAAACTGATTGATCTGATCGTTAAAGTAAAAATTAGGATTGCTCATTATATTGGCTAAGAAACTCTTCTGCTTAGAAATATAAGATTGATACGCTTCGGCATCTTTATTTACATCTGTAAAGTAGAGATAGATCATCTGGAAAAGTGTCTCTAGATCTTTAGGTGCAGCCTGACCTCTCAGGTTTTCTGTTGTAAGGCCTACACTAGCAGATACATTGGCAATTTTACCACTCATCATTTTACTAAGATCTGTTTTCGACAATCCACCGATTCCAGCTTCGTTAATACCTCCATTTGCATAGGTAGTAGCCAAAAATTCTTCATCGCTATACAAGCTAGTGCCACCAAAACTGAAGGCTTCAAATAAAACCTCATCGTTTTTAAAATCTGTTTTCTTGTAGATTACTTTAGCGCCATTACTTAGGGTAAGGGTTGTGACCCCTAGTTTTGCGTCAGTTTCAGTTTTTGTGATACTTCCCTCAGGCTTTAAGTTCTCTACCAATTCCTGTCTAACTAGATTGTCTTTGTAAGGCTCAATTTTTGAATTTTGAACATCTTTTAACAAGGTTAGCACTTCGGCTTCAGTCACCTTTTTAAGGTTCTCTTTTTCTGGTCCTGTTAAAATAATCACCCTGTTATCGTCATGAATAAAAGTGTTTATAAGCTTACTCACTTCTGCCAACTCAATAGTGGGCAGTAAGCTCTTTGTAGTTTCATATTGCCAGGCAACACCTGGAGCGGGTGCATCGTCCAGATAATTTTGAATGTATTGCCCAATTATTCTGTTGCTTTCCTGTTTGTCACGATCATTATATGATTTTTCTAAACGAGCCATAATGGAGGCTTTTGCGCGTTCAAACTCACCCTCCTGAAAACCGTATTGTTTTACGCGTTCATTTTCTTCTAATAAAGCTTTTAAGCCAGCTAATTGACCTGACTCACTTGTAGAAGCAATACTCTGGTACGCATTTTTTCCCCTTGCGAAAGTTCCACCATAGTAGGAAAAACCAAAAACAAATGGGGGATTGGGACTGTTGGTTAATTCGGTCAACCTGTTATTAATCATAGTTGCGAACAAGTCTTTTGTTAGCTCATCTTTAAAGTCGGTTACCGTTTCAATCTTTGGCGCCTTAAAAGTATCTTTATAAACAACTTGGATTTGTGTAAATGGAGCCTCTTTATCAGTTGCAATTGCTACAAGTGTCTCTTCGTGGTTTGGCATAGAAAACTCCTCTCTTTTCTTAGGAGATTTTGCTTTGGCGATACCTCCAAAATGCTTTTTAATTTTTGCTTCAAGCACTTCAGCATCCAGATCTCCAACGGCAACAACCGCCATTAGGTCTGGACGGTACCAGTTCGTATAATAATCACGAACATCTTTGTATTCAAAATTATCGAGATTTTCTTTAGTACCAATAGGTAAACGGTCTGCATACCTAGAACCATACATTAACTTAGGGAGGTATTCTTGCATCATGCGTTTGTTTGGACCTAATCCCAAACGGTATTCTTCTAACACTACACCACGCTCATCGTCTATAGCCTCGTCTGTAAGTGTTGCGTTGTGTGCCCAATCTTCTAAGATCTGAAATCCTTTCTCCAGTTTTTCAGGGTCGTCACTTGGGATGGGGAGAATATAAACGGTTTCATCAAAGCTGGTGTACGCATTTAAATCTGCACCAAACTTCACTCCAATACTTTGCAGGTAATCTACTAATTCATTTTTCTGAAAGTTTTTGGTGCCATTAAAGTTCATGTGCTCCATAAAGTGTGCGAGTCCAAGTTGATCTTTCGTTTCTAAAATAGAACCTGCATTTACCACCAGGCGGAGCTCTAGTTTATCTGCTGGTTTTCCGTTATTCTGAATGTAATACGTAAGTCCATTTTCAAGTGTTCCTTTTTTTACATTAGGATTCAATGGGATTTTTGTGCTTTCTAGCTTTTTTGTGTCTTTCTGCAGATCGGTTTGTGCATTGCCTGTTAAAAAACTCAATGCCAAAGCTGCCGCAACAATAATTTTTAGTTTCATAAAGTTGATTTTTAAGGTGACGGGGAGTCGTTTAAAAATACGATTTATTTTTCTTAGAACGAATCATTTTAGAAAAGGGTGCCGGCAAAAGTCCCAAAAGAGGGTTATTTGAAAGGATAGTTTTGAGGCTTTTACCACCCACGGAACTATGGGATATGCTTATGATTTATTTTTTTTAGAACGAATCATTTTAGAAAAGGGTGCCGGCAAAAGCCCAAAAAGGGGTATTTGAAAGGATAGTTTTGAGGCTTTTACCACCCACGGAACTATGGGCTATGCTTATGATTTATTTTTTTTAGAACGAATCATTTTAGAAAAGATTGCCGGCAAAAGCCCCAAAAGAGGGTTGTTTAAAAGGATAGTTTTGAGGCTTTTACCACCCACGGAAATGTGGGTTATGCTTATGATTTATTTTTTTTAGAACGAATCATTTGTTCCAGCATATCCCACATTTGCTCAGGGACTTCTTCTAGCAGGTTCATTTGCCCTGCTCCTTTTAACCATTCGCCACCGTCAATAACGATCACTTCCCCATTGAGGTAGGCAGAAAAATCTGAAACTAAATATGCGGCAAGATTCGCCAGTTCCTGATGGTCTCCCACACGTTTGAGAGGGACTTTTTTTGCTAAATCAAACTTCTCTTTTAGATCTCCCGGAAGCAACCTATCCCAGGCACCTTTGGTAGGGAAGGGGCCAGGGGCAATGGCGTTAAAGCGTATACCATATTTAGCCCATTCTACAGCAAGGGAGCGTGTTAATGCCAAGACACCCGCTTTGGCAGTAGCACTGGGCACTACATAGGCCGAACCTGTAAAAGCATAGGTAGTTACAATATTTAAAACGGTTTTATTGGTTTCCTTTTTGTCAATCCAATGCTTCCCAAAGGCAAGCGTACAGTTTTTTGTCCCTTTTAAAACAATATCAATTATTGTGTCAAATGCATTTGCTGAAAGGCGCTCCGTAGGAGAAATAAAATTTCCAGCAGCATTGTTAAGCAGCACATCAACGGTTCCAAATTCTTTTACCGATGCTTGTACCATGGCCTCAACTTCATCATAATTTCTTACATCGCATTGTACGGGGAGAACCTTACTGCCGGTCTGAGCTTCCAATTCTTTTTTTACGGTTTGAAGCTTTTCAATATTTCTGGAGGTAATGACCACATTGGCACCTAATTCCAGAAAATAGGTCACCATGGACTTTCCTAAGCCGCTACCACCACCTGTTACTACTATTGTTTTTCCTTTTAGTGCGTCGTCACGCAACATTTTTGCTTTAAGATCCATCGTTTTTTGTTTTTCTGAACTGTAAAAATATACTATTCTCGTAAAGTACTATGCTTGCATAGTAAAAGTTTGAAAAATATTTGAAGTTTAAATAACTATTCTTAGTACTGCTCCTTATTATTAGGGAAGTCCCCGGACTTTACATCTTTGCTGTAGTCTTCAAAAGCTTTTGTCATTTGAGCATCTAGATCTAAATACCTTCGCAGAAATCTTGGATTGAACTCTTTTGTCATTCCAATCATATCATGCGTAACCAATACCTGGCCATCAACGCCGTTTCCGGCACCAATGCCTATGATAGGAATGGTTAGACTTTCGGCAACCTCCTTAGCCAGTTTTGCAGGGACTTTTTCAAGAACTATAGCAAAGCAGCCTGCTTTTTCAAGTAAAAGAGCATCGGCCTTCAGTTTTTCTGCTTCTTCCTCTTCCTTGGCGCGCACGGTATACGTTCCAAATTTGTAGATTGACTGTGGGGTTAACCCTAAATGTCCCATCACGGGTATTCCTGCATTTAAAATCCGTTTTACCGACTCTTTAATTTCTTTTCCACCCTCAACCTTTACAGCGTGTCCTCCGCTTTCTTTCATAATTCTAATCGCAGAACGGAGCGCTTCTTTTGGGTCACTTTGGTAGCTTCCAAAGGGAATATCCACCACAACCAGACTTCGGGTAATGCCCCTAACTACAGAGGAGGCGTGGTAAATCATCTGGTCCAGTGTGATAGGCAGTGTAGTTTCGTGCCCGGCCATCACATTGGAAGCTGAGTCTCCTACCAAAATAACATCTATCCCAGCTCCATCCACGATCTTGGCCATGGTAAAATCGTATGCCGTAAGCATCGATATTTTTTCACCTTTCTTCTTCATGTCAACCAAAGTCTTGGTGGTAATTCTTTTGTATTCTTTTTTAGCGACGCTCATAAAATTTCTTTAATACCTGTAAAAGTACTAAATTTGAAACAGACCTATTAAATTTTCAAAGTATGAAATCACTTATTTTAACTTGTTTCTTAGTAACTACATTTCATGCATTTTCACAATCAGGCTTGTCTGAAGATAATGCCAAAACCATTGTCAATGTTTTTTTTGATGGATTCCATAAAGGAGACACAACACTTATGCGAAGCGTCATGGTTAAGAATATGAGAATGCAATCTGTATATACATTAAAATCAGAAGGGAACAAAATGTCCATGGTACGGGATACCGATTTTTTGGCTAATGTTGCTGTGAACGCAAAAACATACCAATGGAAGGAGGATATTTTAGAGTATAGAGTTTCCATAGATGGGAATTTAGCCCATGTTTGGACACCCTATATGTTTTATACAGCAGGTAAATTATCACACTGTGGTGCAAATTCAATTACTTTGGTGGAAACTAATGATGGGTGGAAAATTTACCATATTATAGATTCCAGACGTATTTCCTGCGAGCCTTAAGTTAGCAGTCGCTCATATTCACTTGTACTGCCAGGCCTCCCTCGCTGGTTTCTTTATATTTTGAAGTCATATCTTTTGCTGTTTCCCACATAGTAGCAATTACCTTGTCTAAAGGAATTTTAGCTTGACTTGGGTCTCCATCTAGTGCCATTTCGCAGGCATTTATCGCTTTAATGGCTCCCATAGCATTACGTTCAATACAAGGAATTTGTACCAGTCCAGCAATAGGGTCGCAGGTAAGGCCTAAGTGATGTTCCATGGCAATTTCGGCAGCCATAAGAACCTGAGCGGGAGATCCTCCCATAAGTTCAGTAAGAGCTCCGGCAGCCATTGCGGAGGAGACACCAATTTCTGCCTGACACCCACCCATAGCAGCAGATATTGTTGCATTTTTTTTAAAGAGACTACCCAATTCACCTGCAGTCATCAGGAATTTTTTTACATCTTCAAAGTTACCATCATGGTTTTCTATGACCAGATAGTACATTAAAACCGCTGGAATAACTCCGGCACTTCCGTTGGTAGGTGCAGTAACAACACGTCCTAACGAAGCGTTCACTTCATTAACAGCAAGTGCAAAGCAGGTAACCCACTTTAAGATCTGTCGAAATTTAACCTCTGTATTTCTAATAGAATGTATCCATTCTTCAGCATTGGAATAGGGGGTGTCGCCTTTCAATTTTTCATGAGAATCATATGCGCGACGTCTCACGTTAAGACCACCAGGTAAGATACCTTCGGTGTGGCAACCTACATACATACTGTCTAGCATGACCTCCCAAATGGCTTTGAGCTTCTCGTCAATTCGATCGGGGTCGCGTAGCGATAATTCATTCTGATATACCATTTCGCTGATGGAAAGGTCTGCTTCGGTACAAAATTTCAGAATTTGGGCCGCATTTTCAGTGGGATAAGGGAAGCTACTAAACTTTTCTTTTTGTCGCTTCGCTCTATTACGCTCTTTCTGAACTACAAATCCGCCGCCTATAGAATAATACGTAGCAGTGCGTTTGGCTCCATTACGCAGGGTCGCTTCAAAAGTGATTCCATTAGGGTGGAATTCCAGGAACTTTCGATTAAACTTAATGTCTTCGCTAAAAGAGAAAGGAATTTTCTTTTCAGAATTTAATAAAAGAGTTCCGGTTTCCTTTAGCTTGTCAATTTCACCTTGAATGTTTTCGATAGGATAGAGGACAGGGTCGGTACCCATCAACCCCATGACTACAGCAATATCGGTTGCGTGTCCTTTTCCCGTTAGGGAAAGCGAGCCATACAATTGTACACGAACACTAGCAACACTTGTAAACTGCTCGAGACGTTGTAAACGTTTTATCCAAAGATTTGCGGCACGCCAGGGTCCAAGTGTGTGTGAGCTGGAGGGACCAACGCCTATTTTTAACATGTCGAAAACACTTATGCTTTCCATAGTTTTTTAATTATGAGTTTTCACTTTTGTGAGGTTAAAAATAAGGATTTAAAGTGACAGAGCTAGATGCGAAGTGATTAATTTTAACGCTTTTATTTTTACTGAAACTCATGATAAATTGAAGCTTTAAAAAAAATGTAGAATACTGTTTTTCAAATGTTTAGTTGGTCTCAGGTGAATACTTATTTTAACGAACCACTTCTGCAGTAATGTACACATTTTGCAAAGGCCATTCTCCTTCATCTGAATCCAATTCTGAAATTTTCTCTACCGTGTCCATGCCTTTTGTTACAGTTCCGAAGACTGTGTAATTTCCGTTTAAATGCGCAGTAGATGAGACGGGTCCAAGAAATATAAAAAACTCAAAGGGTGCCGATTTCTTATCTGGGTTCTCCCGGTATTCTTTAGCGCCTACGAGACTTCCATACGAGACGTTGCGTCCATTAATTTCAGCAGGCAGGAGGTAGGTAGGGCCAATATTAGCACGCTTTTCGTTGGTACTGGGTAGATCGCTGTTACCGCCTTGAATGATAAAATCCGGAACCACCCGATGAAAAAAGGTGTCACTGAAATATCCTCGTTTCACTAAATAGATAAAATTGGCTCTGTGTAGCGGCGTATCTTCATTTAGCTCTAAGTAAATATCGCCAAGGCGTGTGCTTATCTTTACTGTTGTTTCAGGATTTTTATTCCCGTACTGCGTGAAAAAGGCTACAGCATTTTCATTGGTTAGTACTGGAAAACCTGGTTCTGTTTCGTCTGTTTCTTCTGTTTCTTTTTTTTCTGAAGCGGTACTAGAGGTTGTTTCATTACTTATTGTGTCCCTTGTCTGGGGAATGCTGGTTGATTTTTCTTTTTCTGCGGAAGCGTTTTTGGTATCTTCACAGCCGTAAATAAAAGAAATAAAAAGTAGTGCAAACAGTACTCTCATAAATGGATTTTTCAGAATTTAAAGATAAGATTGTAAAAGTAAAAAAAATGGAGTTGCCTGGTGAGGAGTTTCACTTAAAAATGGCGCCCTTGGAACGCTTATTAGAACTAAAAAGGCAGGCCCGTGAAGCAAAAACAGCCAGAAAAGCAGCTGTACTTGTTTTGTTTTACCCTTCTGAAAACAACGAGACATACTTTGTTCTTATCTTACGAAAAACATACAAAGGAGTTCATTCTGCGCAAGTAGGATTTCCTGGCGGTAAGTGGGAGGAAGGAGACGAAGACTATCAGGCTACTGCCTTGCGGGAGACCCGGGAAGAAGTAGGTGTGACGGAAGAAAGCATAAAAGTGCATAGAAAATTGACCGAAATCTATATCCCACCCAGTAACTTTTTTGTGCAACCCTATCTTGGCACTACGCACCAAATGCCGCTTTTTGTTCCTCAGGAAGAAGAAGTGGAAGCTATTATTGAAGTTCCTCTTGCTGAGTTCATGGACGATGCTATTAAAATCACCAAAACTCTTACAACATCTTATGCAAAAGAGATTGATGTTCCGGCCTTTTTATTGCAAAATAACGTGGTCTGGGGAGCTACTGCAATGATGCTCAACGAAGTTAGGGAAATGCTAAAACAGCTGCTATAATGCCATATTTTAGTATCTTTACATTTCGGTTTAAGCAGAATCCCTGCTTGCTGATAACTGAAAAATGAATACTTATTTATGGGGCTTTTTAAAAAGAATCCATTTGGACATATATTATTCCTGAAACGTTGGCTTATCCGTATTTTAGGAGCGCTTACACACCGCCGCTTTAAAGGTTTTAATAAACTTGAAATAGAGGGAAGTGAAATTCTAAAAACACTTCCTGATACCAATGTTCTTTTTGTATCCAACCACCAGACCTATTTTGCTGATGTAGTGGCCATGTTTCACGTTTTTAATGCTAGTTTGAGCGGTCGCGAAGACAGTATTAAAAATATTGGCTACCTATGGAACCCTAAGCTTAACATCTATTTTGTAGCGGCCAAAGAAACCATGCAATCTGGGCTA
The DNA here is from genome assembly GCA_002337605.1 of Flavobacteriaceae bacterium UBA1903. GTDB lineage: Bacteria > Bacteroidota > Bacteroidia > Flavobacteriales > Flavobacteriaceae > Marinirhabdus. The sequence goes on along the minus strand of DDGL01000007.1, from coordinate 297,619 downwards.
TTGCCAAAAATTTTAGCCTATGCCGGCTCTGTAAGTATTGAGCGTACCTGGCGTGCTGAAGGAAAAGATGTGAACCGTCAGGTAAAAATGAGTGACGTAAGCAATATTAAAACTGCACTGGATGATGGGTGGGTAATTACGTTCCCCCAAGGAACTACAAAACCCTGGAAGCCTATTAGGCGTGGTACTGCGCACATCATTAAAAAGAACAAGCCGCTTGTAGTTCCTATTGTTATTGATGGATTTAGGCGTTCTTTTGACCGGAAAGGGATTCGTATTAAAAAGCGGGGAATACTTCAGTCTATGGAAATTAAACAACCTCTGGAAATAGATTACGAAAATGAATCGGTTCAGGAGATTGTAGAAAAACTGGAATATGCCATCGAGCAACATCCTTCTTTTTTAAAGGTAATTCCGCAGGAAGAGCTAAAAAAAGAAGAGGAAATGAACAAGGAGCGACAGTGGCGCTATTAAACCGGTTAAATTCATCTGCTAACAAGGTTGCGAAAATTTTTGAATACAAGTATCTTTACCTTCTATTCAAAATATACGCATGAAAATATTCTCAGCCAAACAACTTCACGAAGCCGATAAAGTAACTACCAAAAAACACGACATCACCAAACTGGAATTGATGGAGCGTGCTGGTAGCCAAATATTTAATTGGTTGCATAGCCGAATGCAAGGCGCTCAGGTTCCTGTTCATATTTTCTGTGGCATTGGTAACAATGGCGGTGACGGATTGGTATTGGGCAGATTGTTACACGAACATGGCTACAACGTGCATGTGTATGTTGCTAATTTTACGGACAAACGTTCAAAATGTTTTTTGGTGAATTATGATCGTATCAAGGACGTAACTAAGAACTGGCCAAAATTAATGACTTCGGAAGAAGACTTTCCCGAAATTAACCCTGAAGATATTATTATTGATGCGCTCTTCGGAATAGGATTAAACCGTCCTCCTGAAGGTTGGGTGAAAGAGTTGATCAAGTATTTGAATAGTAAAAAATCGTTTAAGCTTGCTATAGATATTCCCAGTGGTATGTATGCAGACCAAGCTTTAGGTGATGCCGATGCAGTACTTAAAGCAAGCCATACCCTTACGTTCCAAGCTCCAAAACTGAGTTTCTTTTTACCCGAAACAGGAAAATTTGTCCCTTATTTTGAAGTGTTGGAAATAGGCCTGGATCCTGAATATTTACACGAGACCGAACCCCTGGCTCAGGTAATCGCAAAACCAGAGGCGCAGCAATTTTATAAGCAACGCGAAAAGTATGCCCACAAAGGAGATTATGGACATACTTTAATTGTAGCAGGAAGCTATGGAAAGATGGGAGCAGCGGTACTTTCGACTAAAGCAGCCTATAAAACAGGTGCTGGATTGGTAACTGCTTTTGTTCCGGAATGTGGCTATGATATTTTGCAGGTAAGCATTCCCGAAGCCATGACGGTAACTGACAAAGAAGACGATTTAATTACAGCTATTAATGTAGATTTTGAACCCACCGCTATTGCCGTAGGAATGGGAATAGGAACAAGTGGGGAAACTGTTTTGGCTTTGGACAGCTTATTCAGTACTACAAAAAGTCCGCTGGTACTGGATGCCGATGCCTTGAATTGCATTTCAGAAAATGAGTCGTTGTTGAAAAAACTTCCGGAACTGTCGGTTTTAACCCCGCATCCCGGGGAACTAAAACGTTTGATTGGAGACTGGGAAGACGATTTTGAAAAACTGGAGAAGACGAAAAACTTTGCCAAAAAGTACAATGTGATTGTTGTTGTAAAAGGAGCGAATACTATTGTAGCCGTTGAAAACAGACTGTACATAAACACAACCGGAAACCCGGGAATGGCAACAGGAGGAAGTGGAGACGTCCTTTCCGGGATGATTGCAGGGTTGCTTTCTCAAGGGTATGACCCGCTGATTGCTTCGGTATTTGGAGCATATTTACATGGGAGTGCTGGAAATATTGCCACACAGGACATTGGTTTTGAAGCGTTAACTGCCAGCGATATTATCGCTCACATAGGACCCGCATTTTTAGAGTTATTTGCTCCGGAAGCTAGCGAGCAGGAAACCAAAAATGCTTAATTCATAAAAACGCTTTAAACTTTTTTCAACTAATGTTACAATAACTTCGCAAACATAGCTCTTAACTCAGGATCTGAGGGTCTTGGAGCGTTTGGGGTTACTACATTTCCATCGGGATCTATTAAAATAAATCGTGGAATACCGTTTATTTTATAATCCTGAACAAACTGAGACTTCCAGCCTTTAGGAGCCATAATTTGTACGCCACTTAATTGTTTGTCGGCTACCATAGCCTTCCAGTCTTCTTTTGCCTGATCCCAGGATCCTTTGTGTGACCGGTCATCATCAATACTCATGCTTACAAAAGCGATGTCTTTGTCGTGCATGTCAGTTTCCAGTTTTTTCAGGTAAGGAATCTCAGCTTTACATGGGGCACACCACGTAGCCCAAACATCTACATACACATACTTTCCTTTTAGATCGGACAGGGAAGTGGTTCCTCCTTTAAAATTTTCATAGTCTTCAAAAGTAGGGGAAGGGGTGCCTTCTGGGAAGGCTTCATGCAATGCAATGATGCCTCCGTAATAATTTGTCATGCCTTTAATAGTTCCCTCCAGCATTTTGTGACTTTCAGTAATAAGAATAGAATCTAACTCCGTCTGGCTATTTATATACGAACTAATTTCAGCAGAAGCATCTGCCATTGCCTTATCCAGTCCTGCACGGTTCAAGGTATCAAAATCCCTATCAAATAGTTTTTCTTCTTTTAGTGCTTTTTGAGCTAAGAAGTTATTGTTTTGCGCACCTTCGCCGGTATATTTTATAGACTCATCAAATTCTTTTGTGTCCAGGGTAAGGGTAAGATCGTACCCGTTTTTCAGAAAAATACTGGAACTTTCAGAGCCATCATAAATATAATACATTCCGGGCTCCACTTTTAGAGTATCGCTAAAAGTTCCATCTGCTTTAACAGCAATTACTTTTTTAAATCCTCGCTTCTCCACAAGCAATGAATCACTGCTGGGATTCGTTATGGTTCCTGAAAAAGTAACATACTCTTTTCTTGGTTGTTCTTCCTGACACGCAACCATTGCAATAGCAGCAAAAAGTATAAGCATTCGTTTCATAAACATCTATTTAGTATAAAATACTTCCTGTATTTCGTATTTGTGAAATTAGTATAAATATTCCTACTTAGAATTGTATTTTTGTAAAAACACCTAAAACAATGCAAGAAACTCATTATATAAGTGCTGAAAATCTTGACCTTCCCGTACTTAGTACAATCCTTGAACAAAATATGCTTTTGGCGCTTTCAGAAGAAGCCATTCTTAACATAAAGAAATCTCACCAATACTTACACGAAAAAATTGAAAACGACAAAAGACCTGTCTACGGAATAAACACAGGTTTTGGCTCGCTTTGCAACGTAAAGATCGCAGATGAAAATCTGAGCAAGCTTCAGGAAAACCTAGTGAAATCTCATGCCTGTGGTACTGGGGAATATGTCCCAAAACAAATTATAAAACTGATGCTTTTGCTGAAAATTCAATCGTTGAGTTATGGCTATAGCGGCGTGCAATTGCAAACGGTAGAACGATTGGTAGATTTTTATAATAACGATATCTTACCTGTAATTTACAATCAAGGAAGTTTAGGCGCATCGGGCGATTTAGCCCCATTGGCACATCTGGCATTGCCATTACTGGGAATGGGAGATGTCTGGATAGATGACAACATAGTTCCTTCAGAAAAAATACTAAAAAAACACAACTGGGAACCTATTGCACTCCAAGCAAAAGAAGGGCTGGCCTTACTTAACGGAACCCAATTTATGAGTGCGTACGGAACGTATGTGTTACTGAAATCACACAAACTATCATACCTGGCCGATTTAATTGGAGCCGTTTCGATAGATGCTTTCGACTGTAATATGAGTCCGTTTAATGCTTTAGTGCATTTAGTAAGACCACATCGCGGACAGGTAAAAACAGCAGAGCGTATCCGTGAGTTTTTAGAGGAAAGTGAAATAGGAGCGAGTGAGAAGGAAAGTGTGCAGGATCCGTATTCATTTAGATGTATTCCACAGGTTCACGGAGCGACCAAAGACACTATCTTATTTGCACATAAAACCTTTAAAACTGAAATTAATAGCGTAACCGATAATCCGAATATTTTTATAGAAGCGGACACCATTATCTCTGGTGGAAACTTCCATGGCCAACCTTTGGCATTGGCATTGGATTATTTAGGGATAGCCTTGGCCGAGCTGGCTAATATTTCAGAAAGAAGAACGTATCAGCTAGTTTCAGGACTTCGCGGATTGCCTGCATTTTTGGTAAATAACCCGGGCTTAAATAGTGGATTTATGATTCCGCAATACACGGCAGCCAGTATTGTAAGTCAAAATAAACAACTGGCGACTCCTGCGTCTGTTGATAGCATTGTGTCCAGCAACGGACAAGAGGATCACGTGAGTATGGGGGCTAATGGAGCAACGAAGTGTTTGCGTATTGTAGACAACCTGGAGACAGTGCTTGCTATTGAATTAATGAACGCCTCGCAGGCTTTAGCTTTTAGAAGTCCGAAAAAATCTTCTCCTTTGATCGAGAGCTTTGTAGGGTCCTTCAAAAATGTTGTTTCTTTTGTAGAGGATGACAGAGTACTGGCAGACGATATTCATGCGGCAGTTGCTTTTATACAGAGCTTTAGTATCGATTCTGATGTGTTATTTGGATAGATTTGCATTGAACTAACGAATGAAATTACATTTATGAAGACAAAATTGGTAATCGTGGCTTTAATCCTGTTGGGTATTTTAAATGGCACAGCGCAAGACTATGTCCCCATGCTGGACACCCTAAATGAATGGAAATTTACTACGTGTAATTCCGGTTGTATTACCGATACCTATTATACCAACGGCGATACTATAGTAGATGGAACTAATTATAAGGTCTTGGATGGCTTTCATTATATTTCAAGAACGTTTTTAATCCGGGAAGACGTTTCTGAAAAAAAAGTATATATAAAAATATTTCTTCCCAACCGGGAGATAAACCATCTGTTATATGATTTCTCTCTGGAAGTAGGTGACTCTTTCGAGATGTTTAACCCCATTACACCTTTTCCTGATGAAGGAGGTATGTTTGACCTAGTTTCTATTGAAAGTTTACCCTTGGCAGATGGCAACGCGTACAGACACTTTTACTTTTCACCATCGGCTGGAAATACCGCGAGTACTCAAGATGCTGTGTGGGTGGAAGGAGTGGGCTCTTTATCTATTGTAACAGCTCCAGGCGGGCATCCGGATATAAATGATGTTGGACATTTAAGCTGCTCGTTTAAGAATGGAGAACGTATTTATGAAAACTTAGAATCCATTACTGAGTGTACGCCAAGTATTTTGAGTGCTCAGGAGGTAAGCGAAGCAGTCTGGAATGTTCAGTTTTATAGTGATGAGGGGGGTGTAAGAATTACAAATGCCAGCGAAATTCAGAACGTGACGGTATTTTCTAGTACCGGAAGTAAAGTTTCTGAAGTAAGTAACCAATCAAACGAAAGCGAACTTAGTGTTGCAACTAACACCCTTTCACCTGGTCTGTACATCCTTAAAGCGAATGACGTAAAAGGTCGTGTAAAGAATTTTAAGTTTATTGCAAATTAAGATTACTACCTATGTTGCATTTTTACTACTTCTGTAACCCAGGTAATAGCACTGTCCAGTTCTGAAAAGAGCTGGAATGGCTTGTCTAGAAATATTTTTTCTACCGCAACTGTTTGTTCAGCGATAGGGTTCTTTGAGACCACAGCAAATGCAGCCAGGTTTTCAATTTCAGAAGTTTTATAATAAACACTTGGATCTACCGCATAAGAGTTTTTACGATGAGTGATGTATCCAAAGTATTTTCCGGCAAAATGAGAATTTGCCAGTTTCACTAATTCATGATTGTATTCTGGGATGACCGTTATCCCTTGTTTCATGGTTGTGATAAGATAGGTGTCGTATAGTTCTATCTCACCAAATTCGTAAAAAAGTGTTTTTATTGGTTGCATTTGCTGGTTTGTTATAGTTAAAGATACACTTTTTTAAGAATACGTGACAGTAAAGATCAATTCTAAAATTCTACCCCAGGGGGGGCTTTGTTTTATAACGTATACCGCTATGAAAATCTTCTAAATTTCTGACGGGCACATTTACCGTATTTATATTTTTTTTGCGTTGCTTACTAGTACAGATGTAACCCAACTAATAGTATTAGCATGTGAGCTATGTAACAAAAAGCGCTTGAACTGTTAGGTGAACTACTTTCAAATTCACACTAGTATAGGGTAAATTCACATTACTAAAGGCCAAATTCTCATTCTCTCCTGTTACAAAATTCCTGATTCTTAACTTTAGTTAAACTTAAACTGTAAGATTATGAAAACAACTACAACTCTTGTGCTTTTAGGGTTCTTGGTGCTTGGCCATGTAACTGTTGCACAAAACACAGCAAGTCTTGATGAATTATTAGACAGGCTACACGGCAATCACATGGGAAGTATCCATGATGTTTTTTCCAATGATGAAATTGCACAGCTAAGAGCGTATTTCGATGAGCAAACTAGTAGTGAACCAATTCGGTATAGTGGAGGCGAAATGCTTATACGCACTACTGAAAACACGCAAGCAAATTTAGCGAATATTGACCCTAGTAACCTTTCAATGGTTGAAATAATAGCCCCGTCCCCGTTAGCAGAATTTGAAGGTGCAGGTGCTACTATACCAGACTCGAATAATGCCGTTATTGTGGATAACAACAATAATTTTTACTTGGTATCGCCGTCTGGTGACTATGAACCCATTGACCAGATTCAACCAGCGGCTGGGCAATCGTTTACCGGGCTTGAATTCACCTCAGATGGTGCCTTGTACGGAATAGCTACAGACGGAATGGGAAGTTCTGCATTGTATGTTATAGATATAGGCGCTGGCACTGCAACCCAGGTGGGTACAGACAATGGTCTGGTTGTAGGCATTGCCTTGGGCCGTGATATGAATAATAACCTTTATAGCTACGATATAGATACCGATATGGTGCACAGAATAGATAGAGTTACAGGTATTGCTACATTGCTGGGTCCTATAGGTTTTGACGCCGAATTTGGACAAGGCATGAGCTATGATGGCATGGGGGATAATCTGGTTGCTTCTGTATTTAATTCCGATACATTTAAACCTGAATTGAGAACCATTGACATTACAACAGGTGCTTCAACTTTAATAGGAACAATTGTGCCCGCACAGACATTTCAATTTGCCTGGATGAGCTTTTTGGATCCCACGCTTGGGGTAAACAATCTGGAAACAACGCCTTTTTTAGTGTATCCCAATCCAGCAAACAACGTGCTGCATATTTCTACGGAACTAGCTATAGACTCTATAAAAATTTATAATATGCTGGGACAACGTATGCTAAGCCAGACTGAGGGCGAAGCTGCTACAGCAATAGCTATTGCAGACTTATCCAGGGGCGTTTATAGTATACACATAACTTCAGGTACTGTAGAAAGCTCACTGAAATTTATAAAAAAGTAATCACATAAAAAATGTCCTTAGCAAACCTAAGGGCATTTTTCATAGTGTTTCAGAACATCAAGAATTAACTGGGAGGAAGGTGTGGGGTATCCTTTGGTAAAATCTCAACAAAATAGTAAACAATATTCCCAATCCCACCAGCAAAAACCTGGACCAATATCCAGAGAAGCTTTTGGTTGCTGTCAAACTTAGGATTGTTGTTAGCGTGTATGATGTAATAGATCATCAAGCCAATGGCAGAAATAATGGTAAAAAACATCATTACAAACATGATCCCAAAAAACGCAAAAAACGGACTAGGATCTGTGACATTAGAATCTCCCATTTCTGAATCCAGTACGTCTACACAAGTCATCATATAAAGTGCAAAGCATATTATATAGATAATAATAAAGGCAATGGGAAGAAATGTGAGTATGCCGAGCCAGATCTTTTTGGATTTGGTCATTTGTAAAGTTCTTTAGTTTTTTTATAAGATAGTAACTGGCTATATATAAAAACCCCCTCACCATTCAGCTGTTGAAAGGGGAGAGGGCTGTTATTATAATGCCAGATGTATAGTAGTAGAAACTACTACCTCCTTATTTAGCGCCAGAATCTTTAGAGTTTGTTTCTTCAGATTTCGCTTCTTTCTTTGCTTTCTTAATTTTTATTTTAAGTTCATTGCTCTTTTCATCCAGATCCATAGTAATAGTGTCACCCTCTTGCAGTTTAGAGTTAATAATCTCTTCTGCCAGGGCGTCTTCCACATACTTCTGTATAGCGCGGTTAAGCGGTCTTGCTCCGTAGTCTTTGTCAAAGCCTTTGTCTGCTATAAAGTCTTTCGCTTTATCAGTCATTTTTAAGGTATATCCAATGTCCTCAATACGGGCAAATAGCTTTGCCAGTTCAATATCTATGATCTTATGGATATGCTCTCGTTCTAACGCATTAAATACCATTACATCATCCACACGGTTCAAGAATTCAGGGGCAAAAGCTTTCTTTAAGGCATTTTCAATAATACTTTTTGCATTGGCGTCTGCCTGGCTGGTTTGCGCAGCAGTTCCAAAACCAACTCCAGTACCAAAGTCCTTTAACTTACGGGCTCCAATATTGGAGGTCATAATAATTATGGTATTTCTAAAGTCAATTTTACGACCCAGACTGTCTGTTAAATAGCCATCGTCCAACACCTGCAGTAACATATTGAATACATCCGGGTGGGCTTTTTCAATTTCATCCAGCAACACAACAGCATACGGTTTGCGACGTATTTTTTCGGTTAATTGTCCACCTTCTTCATAGCCTACATAGCCTGGAGGTGCTCCAATTAAACGAGATACAGCAAATTTTTCCATATACTCGCTCATATCTATACGTACAAGGGCGTTATCGTTATCAAACAACTCACGCGCAAGTACCTTTGCTAATTGCGTTTTACCAACTCCGGTTTGCCCAAGAAAGATAAACGACCCTATAGGCTTGTTAGGATCTTTAAGACCCGCACGGTTACGTTGTATCGCTTTTACCACTTTGGCAACGGCTTCATCCTGCCCAATAACTTTTCCTTTAATACGGTCTGGTAGGGCAGCAAGTTTGTTGCTTTCGGTTTGTGCAATACGGTTTACGGGAATACCGGTCATCATGGAAACAACTTCAGCAACTTGCTCTTCATCTACAGTTTCTTTGTGAAGGGCACTGTCTTTTTCCCAGGCTTCCTGTTCTTCAGCTAATTGTTTCTCTAAGTTCTTCTCGTCATCACGTAGCTTGGCTGCTTCTTCATATTTCTGCTTTTTTACGACAGAATTTTTATTCTCACGCACTTCTTCCAGATCTGCTTCCAGTTTCAGAATTTTCTCCGGCACGTGAATGTTAGTAATATGTACACGAGATCCTGCCTCGTCCAAAGCATCAATTGCTTTGTCTGGAAGGAACCGTTCGGTCATGTACCTGTTCGTTAATTTTACACACGCTTGTAAGGCAGCTTCTGTGTACTGCACATTATGGTGACTTTCGTACTTTTCTTTAATATTCTGTAAAATTTCAATGGTTTCCTCTACCGTAGTAGGTTCTACCAATACCTTTTGAAACCTACGCTCCAACGCTCCATCTTTTTCAATGTACTGTCGGTACTCGTCTAATGTTGTAGCACCTACACATTGTATTTCACCACGAGCAAGGGCCGGTTTAAACATGTTACTGGCATCTAAAGAGCCTGTAGCGCCACCCGCACCTACAATGGTGTGAATTTCGTCAATAAACAATATTATGTCGTCGTTCTTTTCAAGCTCGTTCATCACGGCTTTCATACGTTCTTCAAACTGTCCACGGTACTTGGTTCCTGCCACAAGACTTGCCAGATCTAAGGTTACAACACGTTTGTCGTATAAAATACGGCTTACTTTGCGTTGTACAATTCTAAGTGCTAGCCCTTCAGCAATGGCACTTTTACCAACACCGGGTTCCCCTATTAATAATGGGTTGTTCTTTTTTCTTCGGCTTAAAACCTGAGAAACACGTTGAATTTCGTTTTCACGGCCTACAACTGGGTCTAATTTGCCTTCTTCGGCTTGTGCAGTAAGATCTCTTCCGAAGTTGTCCAACACAGGAGTCTTCGATTTTTTACTGGATTTTGCTCCGCCACCTGTAGTGCCAAATAAGTTTTCCTTGTTAGTATCGTCATTAGATGTATCGTCATCGTTCGGGAAACTTTCTGCAGTAGGTTCTATATAATCGTCGTCGTTTGTAATCATAAGTTTAAATTGATCTTTTACACCGTCATAGTCTACTTTCATTTTATTCAACAACTTGGTCGTTGGATCGTTTTCATTCCTCAAAATACACAGAAGCAAATGTGCGGTATTGATAGACGAACTTTGAAAGAGCTTTGCTTCCAAAAAGGTAGTCTTTAGCGCACGCTCTGCTTGGCGTGTAAGGTGTAGGTTTTTTTTATCGTTGGGATTGGTACCTGCGTTTGGGTTTGCAGGACTCAATATTTCAACTTTTCGGCGTAAATGATTAAGATCGATAGCCAGCTGGTTGAGGATGGTTACTGCTTTACCGCTACCATCACGTAAAAGCCCTAACATTAAATGTTCGGTACCAATAAAATCGTGACCTAAGCGCAGTGCTTCCTCTTTGCTGTACGCAATTACATCTTTTACTCTGGGGGAAAAATTATCATCCATATTGTGTGTTCCTGTACGTCTAAAATTACTGAATTCTGAAGGTATTTCAGAATAAATAAGTCAAAAATCATGCCCTTTCATTACAGGTTGAAGTAAAAGGACAAAAAATTGAACGATTTAACAAGTATAAAATAGGATAGTTATTAACGAAACGCTACTAAATATTTGTTAATAAAATCGTGAATAATGCTACTGTTTTGCCCTGTTGAAACCTTCAAAAATAAGTATATTGCTTTCTTGATTAACTCAAATAAAAAACAACCTTTGTTATAATGTCTATCAATCATCCTATCTGTCTTTTTTCAGTCCTAAAAGGCTGATTTAAAAGGAAAAGGAAGTGCGGTATTGGGGATGCTCCAATGCTCATGTGCGTATTAAAATTAATTGATAACCAACTAACAATATGATTAACTCAAATAACTAAAGAATTAGTATATGACTGAAGGCGAAAAATTAATCCCAATTAATATTGAAGATGAAATGAAGTCGGCTTACATCGATTATTCGATGTCGGTCATCGTGTCACGTGCACTGCCAGATGTGCGCGATGGTATGAAACCTGTACACAGACGTGTACTTTTCGGGATGCACGAATTGGGAGTGCGTTCTACCGGGTCCCATAAAAAATCAGCTAGAATTGTCGGGGAAGTATTGGGTAAGTATCACCCACACGGAGATACTTCAGTATACGACGCCATGGTGCGTATGGCTCAACAATGGAGCTTGCGGTATATGCTGGTAGATGGACAAGGTAACTTTGGGAGTATAGATGGGGATAGTCCGGCAGCTATGCGTTATACAGAAGCACGTATGCAGAAGATATCTGAAGACATGCTAGCCGATATTGATAAAGATACCGTAGACCACCAGTTAAACTTTGATGATACCTTAAAAGAGCCAACGGTGCTGCCTACCAAGGTCCCGGGATTGTTAATTAACGGAGCCTCTGGTATTGCCGTGGGGATGGCAACCAATATGCCACCACATAATCTTACAGAAGTAATTGATGGTACCGTAGCTTATATTGACGATAATGATATAGACATTGACGGCTTAATGCAGCATATTAAAGCGCCCGATTTCCCTACCGGAGGGACTATTTATGGGTACGAAGGTGTGCGTGATGCTTTTCATACAGGTCGTGGCCGTGTGGTTATGAGAGCCAAAGCACGATTTGATGAAGTAAACGGTCGTGAATGCATTATTGTGAGTGAAATTCCTTATCAGGTGAACAAGGCAAACATGATTAAAAAGACAGCCGACCTTGTTAATGATAAAAAGATTGAGGGAATTTCCAACATTCGTGATGAGAGTGACCGTAATGGGATGCGTATTGTATACATCCTGAAAAGAGATGCTATTCCTAATATTGTTCTTAATACCTTATATAAATACACCGAACTGCAATCCAGCTTTAGTGTAAACAATATTGCATTGGTAAAAGGGCGCCCACGTTTGCTGAATCTTAAGGAAATGATCCACTATTTCGTAGAACACCGTCACGAAGTAGTAACCCGACGAACTGAATACTTGCTTAAAAAAGCCGAAGAGCGTGCCCATATCTTAGAAGGATTGATTATTGCTTCAGATAATATAGACGAAGTAATTGCACTTATTAGAGCTTCTGCAAATGCCGATGAAGCACGCCAGAAGTTAATTGATACATTTGAGCTTTCAGAAATACAAGCTAAAGCAATTGTTGAAATGCGTCTCCGCCAGTTAACGGGTCTGGAGCAAGATAAACTGCGAAGCGAGTACGATGAGTTAATGAAAACGATTGATGACTATAAAGACATCCTTGCTAAAAAGGAGCGTAGAATGGCCATTATTAAGGAAGAGCTTGCTGAAATAAGAGAAAAGTATGGTGATGAGCGTCGTTCGGTTATTGAATATGCAGGAGGCGATGTAAGTATTACAGACCTTATTCCGGATGAGCAAGTGGTTATTACTATTTCCCATGCTGGTTATATAAAAAGAACATCACTTACCGAATATAAAGAACAGAACAGAGGAGGAGTGGGACAAAAGGCATCTTCTACCCGTAACGAAGACTTTTTAGAAGATATGTTTGTTGGAACCAACCACCAGTATATGTTGTTCTTTACGCAAAAAGGAAAATGTTTCTGGATGCGTGTATTCGAAATTCCTGAAGGAAGCCGCCAATCGAAAGGTAGAGCAATTCAGAATTTAATAAATATTGAGCCAGACGATGCTATAAAAGCATTTATCTGTACACAAGACCTGAAAGACGAAGAGTACATTAACAGTCGCTTTGTAATTATGGCAACCAAGAAGGGACAGGTAAAGAAAACTCCTTTAGAACAATACTCCAGACCAAGAACCAATGGTATTAACGCCATTACAATTAAGGAAGGAGATGAGTTACTGGAAGCTAAGCTAACAAGAGGTGATAGCCAGGTAATGCTTGCAGTGAAGTCTGGTAAAGCCATCCGCTTTGAAGAAGAGAAAACACGCCCCATGGGAAGAAATGCTTCCGGAGTTCGTGGAATTACCCTGGGTAATAAGAATGATGAGGTAATTGGAATGGTGGCCATAAATGACCAGGAAAGTGATATTCTGGTAGTTTCTGAAAATGGCTACGGAAAACGTTCCAGCATTGACGAATACCGAATCACCAACCGTGGTGGAAAAGGAGTGAAGACCATAAGTGTTACCGAAAAAACAGGTAACTTAGTGGCCATCAAGAATGTAAACGATAACGATGGGTTAATGATTATTAACAAATCCGGAATCGCTATACGTATGGCCGTAGAAGATTTACGTGTTATGGGCCGTGCCACACAAGGGGTACGCCTCATAAAAGTACGTGAAGACGACTCTATAGCTGCCGTTGCCAAAGTAATGAACGAAGATGAAGATCCGCAGTTAGACGAAGATGGAAATGTAATTCCAACTGCTGAAGGCGCAGAGAATTCTTCAGAAAACACAGAGACTGGCACGACTCTTGACAATGATGAAACACAAACCGAAAATAACGAATAACGTAAAACGTAACACATGAAAAAGTATGTAGTATTGGCAGGAATCCTCCTAGTTACTGCCGCTTCCTTTGGACAGAAAAAGGAAATAAAAAAAGCTGAAAGAGCCTTAAAAAATAGCGATGTAGCCGAAGCAATAGGTTATATTAATGAAGCTGAAGCAACAATCGCAAGTGCAGACGCAGACATGAAAACCGATTTTTATGTATTAAAAGGGCAGATCTATCTGGCAGACGCCGGGAATAATGGTTTCGAAAAAATGAAGCAATCTGCAGACGCTTTTAAGAAAGCAATGGAAATGGATGCTGATAATAAAGACGCGCAAATAGGGGTGCAACAATTAAGAGCAGCCCTAGTAAATAGTGCGGTAACTGACCAAAGAGCAAAAAATTATGACTTGGCCACAGAGAAATTATACACCAGTTATACGGTAGCTAATGAAGAACTAGACTTATACAATGCTGCAGAAAGTGCTATTCTGGCAAAAGATTACGATACAGCACTAAAACACTATGAGAAGTTGCTAGAACTTGATTACACCGGTATCACCAAAGAATGGATTGCTACAGATCTGGAGTCTGGAGAAATCGTAACCTTTGCAGACGAAGCTGCCAGAACAACAGGAATGTTATCTGGAAAGTATACCAATCCGGATGAGCGTATGGCTGCATCAGTAAAAGGAGACATTCTTAAAAATATTGCTATTATTTATACCAGTAAAGGAGAGAAAGATAAGGCGATGAAAGTTATGGCCGATGCCAGAAAAGAAAATCCTGATGATGTTTCTTTAATGCGTGCCGAAGCAGATATGGCATATCAGAATAACGATATGCAGACGTACAATATGCTTATGGACAAAATTATCGCTACAGACCCTACAAATGCAGAACTTAGATACAACCTTGGTGTTGGTTTTGCTAAAAATGGAGAAGAAGATAAAGCAATTGAGCAATATAAAAAAGCATTAGAGCTGGATCCAGATTATGCTGCAGCACAAATTAACATCGCTGCAACCATGTTAGGGCAGGAAGGTGCTATTGTAGAGGAAATGAATAACCTTGGAACTTCTTCTGCAGACAACAAGCGCTACGATGTTTTAAAACAAAAGCGTAAAGACTTGTATTTAGAAGTAATCCCTTACTTAGAGTCTGCTGTAAAATTGCGTCCAGATAATATTGAGCTGGTACGTACCCTTATGAACATTTATAGCCAAACAAGCCAGGATGCTAAGTTTAAAGAAATGAAAGCTAAGTTAGCTGAAATGGAAGGCGGGCAGTAAGTCCAAGCTCCTTTATAAATTTGAAAAACCTCTTGAGAAATTAAGAGGTTTTTTTATATAATACGTTTAATGACTCGAAGCTTATGGGTATGCTGGCGTTGTTCGTAATTAAAAATGCCTGTGTGGTCTATTCGGTCTATCCGTACTTTGCCGTGGGCATGGATGATGTAGTTATCCTCCATAATAATCCCAACGTGAATGATTGCACCTTCTGCATTGTCGAAAAAAGCAAGATCTCCTGGCTCACTTTCTTCAATAAAACTTAAAGCTTCCCCCTGGCTGGCCTGCTGGCTGGCATCGCGTCGCAGTTTGTAGCCGTTTAATTTATAACTCATTTGGGTAAAACCGCTACAATCGATCCCAAACGGAGTTTTTCCACCCCAGAGGTAGGGAGCATTTAGATAAAGCAAGGCTGTGTCTACAATATGTTGCTTCGGAAATTTTTTAGAGACAACACCGCTCTCTGCGGTATGTTTTAAAAACGAAGCAGCTGCCACGTTGCACCCCATAGGAAGCGCTAACAACTGATTTTCTTCCGTAGTACCCATGCCAACCAGATCTGAAACTAATTTTGGGGTGCTCTTATTCAATGTATGATAGTCTTCTTCTGAAGTACTAACAAACTGTTTATTATCTATCCATCCTTCATAGCTGTCGAACTGTAAACGGATGCGACTCCATTTTTTACGCTCTTCCAGTACTTTAAACGTTTCGCCATAAAGTACCTGCGTAACCATTTCACTTGCATCTGAAGCTTCCAGACGCAACGGAACAATACTAAGATGACATAAGCCGTATTTCATTTAAAAAGAAGTAGGAGCGTGGATTAATTTCTCTCTAAAACCATAGCACTGGCACCACCACCGCCATTACAGATGGCTGCAGCACCAATTTTTGCGTCGTTTTGTTCCAACACATTTAAGAGAGTGATTAAGATTCTTACACCACTGCAACCTAGCGGATGGCCTAAAGAAACGGCACCTCCATTAACGTTTACATTGCTGTCGTTTAAACCAAGAATTTTCATATTGGCCAGCCCTACTACAGAGAATGCTTCGTTAAGCTCAAAGAAGTCAACATCGTCTTGAGATACGCCCGCTTTGGCTAGTGCTTTTGGAAGTGCTTTGGCAGGAGCTGTTGTAAACCATTTAGGCTCCTGTGCTGCATCTGCATAACTTTTAATAGTCGCTAATGGGGTTAATCCTAGTTCCTTTGCTTTTTCCTCGCTCATTAAGATCATGGCTCCGGCACCATCGTTAATGGTAGAAGCGTTGGCAGCAGTTACGGTTCCGTCTCTGGTAAAAGCAGCACGTAACGCTGGGATTTTTTCCATTTTTACGTTCTTGTACTCTTCATCTTCTGAAACGATCACAGGTTCGCCTCTTCGTTGTGGTACAGAAACCGGCACCACTTCTTTGGCAAACTTTCCATCGCTCCAGGCCTTTGCTGAACGCTTATACGATTGTACTGCAAACGCATCTTGGTCTTCGCGAGAAAATTTGTATTCTGTTGCACAGGCATCTGCACATACCCCCATGGCATTCTGGTCGTAAGCATCTACGAGACCGTCTTTTTGCATCCCGTCGATTAATGTGGCAGTACCAAATTTGGTTCCGTTACGCATATGCACATAATGGGGAATGTTACTCATACTTTCCATACCACCAGCAACTATTACGTCTGCATCTCCCAGAGCGATAGCCTGGGCAGCATTCATGACAGCTTTCATTCCAGAAGCACATACTTTATTTACTGTAGTACACGGTACGGTGTCTGGTATTCCGGCATTTAAAGCAGCTTGTCTGGCAGGGGCTTGTCCCACACCAGCTTGCACCACGTTACCCATATATACTTCCTGCACTGCTGAAGGGTCTAGTTGTATCCTGTCCAACGCCCCTTTAATAGCGGCACTTCCTAATTGAACTGCGGTTAACGAAGATAAACTACCCATAAAACTTCCAATGGGAGTTCGTACGGCTGATACAATAACTACTTTCTTGCTCATATGATCTGTTTTAGTATGTGTGTTTTACGCTAATTTTAATATACATTTCAGCTTTTTTGTTCTATTTTGAAAGCTGCAATGAGGAATGCAAAATTACATATTTTATACCGAACATTCAATCTTATTGGCATCTCGGTTTTGTACTAATGAATGCTAAACAGTACCTTTACTTCACGTATCCCGCTTATGAAACATTTTTTTTCATTTTTATCTAAGAACCAATCCAATATTTACAGGGTCTTCCTGTTTGTAATATGCACGTTTTTAGTTATTTACTTATTGCCAAAAGGAGGACAGTTTAAGTATACATTTCAGAAAGGGAAGCCCTGGCAATACGAGAATTTGTATGCCCCTTTCAGTTTTACCATTAAAAAATCTGAAGAAGACCTTACCACAGAGCGTACTACCATTCGGGAAAATGCGATTCCTTATTTTGATTATAATGGTTCCGTTGTAACGGAAAGTTTTAATCAGTTTGAGCAGCTGTTAAATACTACGTATGTAGATAGTTTATTTACTGTTCCTAAGAGTAGTGTAAAATCTTTAGGGGTACAGTTTCTTGAAGATGTGTACCGTTTTGGGGTGTTGTCTGAAGTGAATACACAAGACGATGATGATTTGGTTTATTTGAAAAAAGGAAACGAAATTGATGAAATTGCCTATTCGCAAATCATAAAGAAAGAGGAAATTCCTGAAAAAATTGCCAGATTTATACAACAGCAAAATGCTGAAGCGTATTCAGATTTGCTGAAAATACTTCTCAACAGATCAAGCATACCTAATGTTACTGCTAACAATAAACTTACCGAAGCAGCCATAGCTTCAGAATTAGACGCCATAAATCCCAACCAGGGTATTATTGAAAAAGGGGGGAGGATTATTGCAAAAGGTGAAGTGGTAGAAGGGAATACCTATCAGATTCTAAGTTCTTTACGAGATGAATTCCAATCACAGGTCTGGAGTAAAAGCAATCGGTTCTGGCTAATTTTTGGCTATGCGATGCTCGTATCCCTGGTGTTTTTAATGCTCTTTTTATTTTTACGCAAGTACCGGTTGGAAATATTTAATAACAGCACGAAGGTTACCTTTATTTTTTTCAACGTGGTTTTGATGGTGTTTCTTACTACCATTGTTGTAAAACTGGATGCTAAGTATGTCTATGTAGTACCGCTGTGTATCTTACCCCTTATAGTAAAAGCCTTTTTTGATCCCAGACTTGGTTTGTATGTACACGTATTGACGCTATTATTATTGGGCTTTGTTGTGCCTAATAGCTTTGAATTTCTATTCCTACAAATAATTGCTGGAATTGTTACCATACTTACCGTCTCTGAATTATACCGAAGGGCAAATCTGTTTATATCGGTAGGGCAAATAACGTTGGTATACATCATTGGTTATTTTGCTTTTTTCATCATTCAGGAAGGAAACCTTGAATTGATCCAATGGGAAAATTTTGGCTATTTTGTACTGGCTGGACTGGCTACCTTATTTGCGCACCCACTTATTTATTTATATGAGAAAGTGTTTGGTTTGGTCTCAGACGTATCGTTACTTGAGTTAAGTGATACCAACAGTAAACTGTTAAAAGAATTGAGTAATAAAGCACCAGGAACGTTTCACCATTCCTTAAATGTAGCAAACCTGGCCGAAGCCGCAGCAAACGAAATTGGGGCAAACGCCATGTTGGTACGGGTAGGAGCTTTGTACCATGATATCGGGAAAATGGAGAACCCAACCAATTTTACTGAAAATCAGTTAAGTGGTTACAATGCCCACGATGAGCTTGACCCCAAAGAAAGTGCTAACATAATTATAGACCACGTAATAAAAGGGATTGAAATAGCCAGAAGACGAAACCTTCCGGATAGAGTGATAGATTTTATACGTACCCATCACGGGACGAGTGTGGTATATTATTTTTATAAAAAAGAAGAACAGCAAAACGGAACTGCCAATATTAAAGATTTTCAATACCCCGGACCTATTCCATTTTCCAAGGAGACCGCAATTTTAATGATGGCAGACAGTGTAGAGGCTGCTAGTAAAAGTTTGAAAGACCCTACGTCATCCAAAATTGATACGTTTGTAGAAAAGATTGTAGACGGACAAACAGAGCAGGGGCAATTTTTAAATGCGAATATTACGTTTAAAGAGATACAGGTTATCAAAAAAGTGCTTAAAAAGAAGCTCAATAACATCTATCACCTGCGGGTAGAGTATCCAGAATAAGAAAACTCCGTCTTTTTAATGGACGGAGCACTGTTGTATAGGATAATTACTACTTAACTCGTTTCCCTTCCGTTACAAAGGAAATACCCTGCTGTCCGTAGGTTGAGATCATCACAGCTTCAAACAAAGGCTCGCGTGAGTTAGGTTTTATTTGCCAGTCGAATATAAAATTGGCTCCTGTACCCCCTTCGTTGTCTACACCGTCAATAACAATCTGTACGGTTTCCATAGGACGTACAAAAATAGGTTTGTCAAAATAGGTTCTAATGGCAGTTCCTGTCGTGTTGTAATAAACAGCTTTAGCAATATAAATGGTATCGGTAATGTTTGGGTTATGTAAACTTACCGTAGCAGTTAAATCTGCCTCATCCTGATCGGTCCGTAAGAATATTTGTGAATAAATAGAGAGAAAGGTACTTCCTGTTTCTAGTGAATCGTACGGAATATTCTTTACCATTTTTTTCTCCCAGTTAACAGGATCTGTAGAGCTTAGCTTCCTTGGTTTTTCACAGGAGTATAGCAGTGCAGCAAATAAGAATAGCGATAGGATGTATTTCATTGTATTTCTACTTTAGAATTGAAACATAAATATACAACAAGTTCCAGTCGATTTAAAAATATCCTGTGGCAGATAATTAAAAGGAATGTTTTTTATTAAAAACAAAAAACCCCGCTAAAAAGCGGGGAGTTAAGTGAGCCCTGCAGGATTCGAACCTGCGACCGCCTCCTTAGAAGGGAGGTGCTCTATCCAGCTGAGCTAAGAGCCCTCATAATAACATTTTCAATGGTCTTACAACCTTCCCACTTATGAGCGGGATGCTCTACGAAGCTGAACAAAAAGCTTGAAGTTGTACCCTATACTATCTTGATAACTTCGAATGCAAGACATTAAAATTAAAAAACCGAACAATTAAGTATTGTCCGGTTTTTGTCGGGGTGGCAGGATTCGAACCTGCGACCTCCTGCTCCCAAAGCAGGCGCGATGACCGGGCTACGCTACACCCCGAGGTGTGTTATTGTTGCGGAGAGACCGGGACTCGAACCCGGGCAGCACTTACGCGCTGACAGATTAGCAATCTGCTCCGTTACCACTCCGGCACCTCTCCAATAAGAATAAAGAACTAGTTGTTTTTTTATTCGGATGCAAATGTATACTTATTCACTGTATCAAACAAAGAAATTTTAGGTTTTTTACTCTAAACATTTCAAGTTATTCATAAAGAACTCTTTAGGGTATATGGGTATTGGAATTTGATTATTACTTAGTACATTTTGGAAGGTAATATCGAAATCTGTTCGCATGGTTGTGATGCGCATTGAGACTATTTTTGACGTTTTTAGTCGTTCTATACTACCTTCGTCTAACAAAAAAGCAGCTTCAGATGTGCTGTTGTTTAAAGTTTCTTCATTTTCTGTCTGGCGACCACAATTCTCCACACCTAAATAACGTAAAGATGCAAAACTACCATCTTCAAGTTTAAACGAAACCCTGCTATCTTTATTAAAGCACATTAAAGGGGGCATTTCCTTTGCATTTACCGAAACCTGAATTACGAGTGACTTAATAGCGTCCTCCTGCATTAAGCTGAAATAAATAAAAATATTACGCTCTCTACCCACTAGAAACTCAGTTAGCTGTTCGTTCGTGAGTTTGAATACTTCCTCTTCGGTTTCTACCTGTACTTTAAAATTACAATCCTGATCTTGGGCAACACCAAGTACTGGCGTGACAAAAACTAGGAATAAGAATAATAGTTGTTTCATTTTTAAACTTTTGCGCAAATTAACATGATTTTGTCTTCATTTTCAAGCGTTGTGAAGAACAAGTATTTTGAACCACCGTCTTTTATCTTCCATTTTTTTCGAAGTGTCGCTACACTCTCAGGAAAATTACGGGTGGTAATGTTGGCTTTCGCAAAAGTAATGCCACGCATTTCTTTTTTGGTATATGGGACTACTTTTTCTATTGAAAACCTTCTTCCAGGAAAATCCCGTAGTGCTTCGCTGGTAAATAAGTGACTGTGCTGATGGAGTTTTTTAAGTTTAAATGCTTCTGAAATGTACTGGAATCCCCCAGCTTTTAAAATTGCTGCGTTAGGCTCGTATAAAAATCTCAGGGGGTCTGAAAACACTGTTTCGATAGGGCCTGATGGTAAAAAAGAAAAGGCTTGTGTCCCTTTTGAAGTAAGATTAACTGTTTGGATATGTATGCTTTCAGAGGTTTCTTTTTTTAAGATCCATAGCAGTTCTTTGACTTCGTTGTTTACTGCAACTACATGAACTTCAGTCACGTGTTTTAATTCCTGTAATCCAATTGAAATATCCAGCATTGGGGATGTTTTTACTAGCAGGGTAGTGCAGCTGTTAAGTAAATACCCTAAATTTTCGGGTACATTAGGCTCACATTCGTTTAAAAAGAAAACTTTTCCCTTACGTTCATTGCGTCTGGATGGGTCTACATATAGTACGTCAAACGTATTGCTTTTAATTCCCTGCAGACCATCTTCAGCTTTACAAAAGATATTCTTTTTACTAAATACTTCAAGGTTATGGGCTGCTAGTTCTGAAAGTGTTTTGTTTTTTTCAAAGTGGGTCACCGTGTCAAATACTTCAGCAAAATAAAAAGTATCGATACCAAAACCCCCTGTGAGGTCTGCTAATGATTTCCCTGTAACCAGGCTAGCTTTGTATCTGGCCGTAGCCTCTGAAGAAGTTTGCTCGAGATTGAGCTTTGGGGGATATACTATATTTTTTTCAGCAAACCACGTTGGTAGTTTTTTTTCAATAGCACTTCTGCTTTCAATTTGTTGTAATAACTCAGCGGTAGAAACTTTGGGGAAAGGACTTCCTGCAAAAGCTAATTTTGAAGTATCTTCAGCATACGTAAAGATATATTCTTGTATTTCGGTCTTTAAAAGAGCTGTGTTCAAACCAACTATAAATTTTTGGTAAGGCGTTTTACAATTTTATATTCAGATAAAAACTCCTTGGAAATTACCTTTACGCTCGTATAAACGGGAACGGCCAGGATCATTCCGGGAATCCCAAACAGATAACCACCAATAAGAATGACGATAAATATTTCTAGCGGGTGAGAGCGTACACTCTTACCAAATATCACGGGCTGACTAATAATATTATCAAAGATTTGTGCAATCCCGTACCCAAGTGTAACATACCCTAAGGTTGGTAAAAGTTCTGAAGAAAAGTCGGCTCCCAGGTTATTAGAAACCACTACCAACAATAGTAAAACCCAACCAATAAGGGGCCCCAGATAGGGAACGATGTTTAAAAAAGCACAAATAATAGCGATGGCCAATGCATTTCTAATGTCAAATATGAGTAGCAACAGGGTGTAAAATAACGCTAGAATAAGTATTTGAAACGCTAAGCCAATGAAATAGCGCGAGAGTAGCTCCTTAATTTTATTTAAAACAAGTAAAAAGCGCTTTTCACGTCCTTCTTTGGCAAAAACAGTAACTGCGTTGGGGATAAGATTCTGGTCTTTAAGTAAGAAGAAAGCTATGAATAATACTGCAAAAAGGCCAATAAAGAAATCTGCAAAATTTTTAAAGAATATATCCACAAAGCTGGGCACTAACTCCAGTTCAAAATTCTCTACAGCAGAAGTATTTTTTATGGCTTCAACTATATTAATCTTTTCTACACCCAGATAATCACTGGCTTGTATGTTCAATTCGTTTAGGTCACGTTTTACCAAATCAAAATCTATTTCGGCTATACTTTTACTTTGCTCTACAATGATTGGAACAAAAATGTAAAGTAATAAACATACAAATGCGATCACGGCCAGTAAGGTTGTAAATGCTGCCAGCGTATTATGAAACTTACATTTCCTTCTTAAAAAAAGCACCAATGGCCTTCCAATTAATGAGATAACCGCAGCAATACCTATGTAAAGGATAAGTACTTTAATGTTGAAAACAAACCATAGAAAAATCACGATTAAGCCAAGAACGGCCAGCGTGCGTAGCAACCCGAAGGAGATTATTTTAGAGGTTAGTTTCATAAGATTTGCGTAAAGATACTATATTCCTGTTGCTAAAATCTCAATGTTTTGTTAACTCATACAAGGCAATAGCAGTGGCCTGAGCTACATTCATACTGCTATTTGTACCAAACATAGAAATGTGTGTAATATGCTGTACTTTTTTTAAAATTTTTTCTGAAATCCCTGTACGCTCATTCCCGATAACGAGCGCTAGTGTCACTTCTGACTTTGAAAACTTAGAAAGAGGTATACTGGTTGAAGAAATTTCTAATGCCACCGTTGTATAGTTTTTTTGTTGAAACTCGTGAAGTGTTACCGCAAGATCTTCCACTAT
This sequence comes from Flavobacteriaceae bacterium UBA1903, assembly GCA_002337605.1. GTDB lineage: Bacteria > Bacteroidota > Bacteroidia > Flavobacteriales > Flavobacteriaceae > Marinirhabdus. The sequence continues at coordinate 273,972 of DDGL01000007.1, read as the reverse complement.
AGTATGTTTTACCAATGTTTCCGTAGTTCTGGCGGTACGTTTTAATCTGTTGGATGAAAGGTCTATAGGGCTGTTAAAGATAACTTCAGCAACCCCGAAAGCATCACACAGTCTAAAGATAGCACCAATATTTGCCGGGCTTTGTAAGCCATCACACAATAAGATTATGTTGTTCTTTTTTGCTGAAAAAGGGGTGGATTCGTGATTGTGCTGCAACATTTAGTATTGTTGATTTGTTGAACAGGAGACTAGTTAATTAATACAATTAAGAGCGCTACTTACGTGTTCTTGACTTCTGCCCCTCCCTCTAGTGTTCAAAAGCGTAGGTAATAATATTTGCTCCCATTTGTAATGCCTTTAGACGTACTTCCTGTGGGTCGTTATGTATTTCTGGATTTTCCCAGCCATCGCCTAAATCACTTTCATAGGTGTAGAGCAGAAGTAACCTGCCCTCGTATGTAATGCCAAAGGCTTGCGGACGTGCATTATCATGTTCATGGATCTTTGGCAATCCCTGTGGAAATTTATACCGGTAATTAAAAATAGGATGGTTTCCCGGGAGTTCCTTTAATTCTATGTCAGGAAAGATCTTTACCAGTTCTTTTCTAAGGTATTCATCCATTCCGTAGTTATCGTCTATGTGAAGAAATCCGCCGCTAAGCAAGTAGTTTCTTAAGTTTTCAGCTTCCTCAACAGTAAAAAATACATTTCCGTGTCCTGTCATGTGTAGAAAAGCATAGTTAAAAATATCGATGCTTCCCGGATCGACTGTTTCGGTTTTACGGTTAATGCTGGTATTGGCTTGTTCATTACAAAACTGAACCAGATTTGGCAGGGCGGTAGGATTTCCATACCAATCACCACCACCACCATATTTTAAAACAGCCACCTCTTGGGCAACCGCAAATGAAATTGTGAAAATAAAGAGTAAGCAGAGTAGGTTTTTCATAGCGTTTAAAAATACAATTTTTAAGAAGGTAACAGAACAAAAGTTATACCTCATTTACAAAAGCTACGCTATGGCAAGCAACCAGAGCAGCAGTTTCGGTACGTAATCTTGAAGTGCCTAAGCTTACAGGCTCAAAACCATTGGTTAAAGCAGCTTCTATTTCTACAGGAGAAAAATCGCCTTCGGGGCCTATGCAAATCAAAACATTGCTTTTCGCCTTGAGTACATCTTTTAACGACTGCTTTCTGGTCTCTTCACAATGGGCAATACAGGCTAAGCCGTCGAAGTTTTTTTGCTGCGCTATAAATTCTGAATAGGAAACAGCCTCGTTTAATCTGGGAAGATATGCTTTTAACGATTGCTTCATGGCACTTTGTAAAATCCTTTCATAGCGTTCGGGTTTTATTACGTTGCGCTCACTGTGATCACAGATAATAGGGGTGATTTCAGTAATGCCTATTTCAGTTGCTTTTTCAAGAAACCATTCGTAGCGGTCGTTAAGTTTCGTGGGAGCTACAGCCAGATGCAATCTGTAGGGGAGTGGCTTTTGTTCTTCAACAGTTAAAATGCTTGCAGTGCACTTTTTAGGTGTAACTAATTGAAGTTTTACTTTAAAAAAGTATCCTTTGCCATTTGTAGTGTATAGTTCGTCACCTGTTTGCTTTCTAAGTACTTTTCCAATGTGCCTGCTTTCTTCTTTATCAAAAAAGATCTCCGTGTCGGTTTCCGTACTATTTGGATGGTAAAATAAATTCATATTATTGGCTCAATTTCCATTCGGCATGGGCGATTCCTAATTCTATAAAGTGTTGAAGTTGTTCTTCGGTTTTAAAACCTTCTCTGGTAACAAACACAAACTCCTTCATAGGCTTGCCGGTAAAATCCATGGGTGTCACATGGGGTAATGCCAGGGTTTCTTCCATTTGTTCAGGCTTTACACGTACCATTAAACGTTCTTTAGTTTCCCCTACACACATGTTACCTTTGAAGAGCATACAGTAACCGCCAAACATCTTTTTTTCGGTCATGTGCGATGTCCAGGGAAGGGTGGCTACTTTCAGGCGCTTTACTATTTCTTCAGAATGTGACATAGGCTTACAATTTCAACCGCGCACTGGCAACTACGTTTGTTTCAGCAAAGATACCTTGTTTGTATTTCAGTTCCCCTACTATAGCGATCATCGCTGCATTATCTGTACAGTATTCAAATTTTGGGATATGAGTCTTCCAACCGTATTTTCCTTCAGCATCCTGTAATGCTTTTCTAATGCCACTATTTGCCGAAACACCACCCCCAATAGCAATTTCTTTAATCCCCGTTTTCTTTACGGCATTTTTCAGTTTGTCCATTAAATAACTCACAATGGTATACTGAATACTTGCACAGATGTCTTCAATATGTTCGGAAATGAAATCTGGGTTTTTTGCTGTTTCCCTTTCTATAAAGTACAAGACCGAAGTTTTTAATCCGCTAAAACTAAAATCCAGCGGACTTACTTTCGGTTTTGGGAATGGGTATGCTTTTGGGTTACCCTGTTGGGCGTACTTGTCAATCAAGGGACCACCAGGGTAGGGAAGTCCCAGTATTTTGGCAGATTTGTCGAACGCTTCTCCAACTGCGTCGTCGATAGTCTGGCCTATCACTTCCATGTCAAAATAGTTAGTCACTTTTACGATTTGGGTGTGCCCCCCACTTATGGTTAACGCCAGAAATGGAAACTTAGGCGGGGTTTGCCCTTCAGCTTTAATAAAATGTGCTAGAATATGTGCCTGCATGTGGTTTACATCTATAAGGGGAATACCCAACCCAAGTGACAAAGACTTTGAAAATGAGGTCCCTACCAACAAAGATCCCATAAGCCCAGGACCACTTGTAAATGCTATGGCATGTAATTGTTTTTTGTCGATATTTGCTTTGCGTAATGCTTGGTGTACAACGGGGACAATGTTTTGTTGATGGGCACGTGAGGCAAGCTCTGGAACCACGCCGCCATATTCGGTATGTATTTCCTGGGTTGCCACAACATTGCTAAGCACAACGCCGTTGTTAATTACAGCAGCTGCCGTGTCGTCGCAAGAGGATTCAATTCCTAGTATATAACAAGTTGAAGTGTTCAAAATAAGTGTGGCATATCTATTGAAGTGTCAAAATTAAAACATTACAGTCGTATCAAAAAATTAAGGAAAATAATAATCAGAGGATTTGTAATTTTAGTATTACTCCTCATCACAATTGTGATTATTTTTTCTATTCCTTCCGTACAGACCTATGTTGCAAAAAAGGTAACCGACAACCTGAATGAAACCTACGGGACCGATATTACTATAGACCGTCTTGGCCTTAACTGGCGTGGTGAAGTAGACATTAGAGGCGTTTTAATTAATGATCATCATGCAGATACACTTATTTATGCAAAAGAACTTCAAACCAATGTGCTGAGCTTTAGAAATTTAATTGCTGGGGATCTTGGGTTTGGGAATATAAACCTTGACAATGCAAAGCTATTTGTAACTACTTATAAAGGTGAAGAGACAGACAATCTTTATATTTTTTCAGAAAAATTCAACACCAACTCTACCCAAGAGGTGAAGCCGTTTTCATTGTTCAGTAACGATTTGAGCCTTAGTAATAGCACGATTAAAATTGTAGATCAAAACCTAGAAACACCAACAGTTCTGTTTTTAAAAGAGGTGAATCTGGTAGCAGACGATTTTAAAATTACAGGTCCAGACGTTGCAGCAAACATTGAATCTCTCTCATTAGAAGCCGAAAGAGGTTTTAGCATTAAAGATGCTGAAGGTGTTTTTTCCTATACCTCTGAAGCGATGACCCTTAAGAAGCTAAACTTACAAACTGAAAAATCTACCATTAAAGGCGATTTTGTATTTACGTATGGAGAAAAAGGGCTGGGAGATTTTATAGATGGCGTTACTATAGATGCCACGTTTGATGAAACCAAATTAAATACAGACGACATCAATGCCTGGTACAATGAATTTGGCCCGGATCAACTTATAAACGTAGATGGTAAGTTCGATGGAACGATGAACGATTTTACGTTTTCTGAAACTGAAATTACTTCAGAAGGCAATCAGGTGTATGGAACCTATACGATCCAGAATTTATTAAATGAGGAAGACTTTACAATTACTGCAGAAAACCATAGCATCCGCACCAGTTATTACGAATTACGCCGCCTTATGCCCAGAGTACTGGGAGATGTGTTACCATCACAACTAAAAGATCTTGGAGCGGTATCGTTTCAGGGAAACACTACCATAACGCAAACCCAACTCATCACTAAAAGTGGTATTACTACGGGGGTAGGAACTGCAGACCTAGACCTGCAAATGAACAACTATACAGATCCTAACAGCGCTTCGTATGTGGGAAATGCTGTTTTAAATAAATTTAACTTAGGAAAACTGGCAGGGACAACGTCATTAGGTAAAATGACCGCAGATTTAACTTTTGATGGTAGCGGATTTTCCCAGGAAACTGTGAATACCAAAGTGGAAGGATCCGTAAGCTCTTTTACTTTTGAAGAATATACGTATAAAAATATTACAGTTGAAGGACGGTTAAAAAACCCGATTTTTGATGGTGACCTCATTATAAATGATCCAAATCTTAAAATGGAGTTTAAGGGCCTGGTAGATGTTTCAAAGGAATACAACCAGTTTGATTTCGAGGCAGATATTGAATATGCTGAATTGAACAAGTTAAATTTGTTTAAACGTGATAGTATATCGGTTTTTTCAGGGAGGGTAGAAATGGATATGCAGGGTACCACTGTTAATGATGCAGAGGGAACCATAGAGTTTTTACAAACCTTTTATCAAACTGCAGACAGAGATTTCTATTTCAACGATTTCCTGGTGACCTCCTCTTTTGAAGGGCCTGTTCGAACCATCCAGATACAATCGCCAGATATTATAAATGGTGAAATATCCGGTGAATTTTTACTGGAGGATATACCGAATTTGTTTCAGAATAGTATTGCCAGCATTTATACCAACTATATTCCTGCCGAAGTTACTACCAACCAGTATTTAAATTATGAGTTTGAGGTCTACAATAAAATTATAGATGTTTTTATACCAGAACTGCAACTGGGGGACAATACCAAAATTAAAGGCTCGGTAGCTTCAGACGAGTCCAAGTTTCAGCTGGACTTTAGATCGCCGGAGTTAATCGCTTTTAAAAATTACATGGGTAATGTGAATATTCAGGTAGATAACGACAACCCGTTATTTAATACGTATGTTTCGGTAGACTCTGTTTATACTGGAGTGTACAATGTAACTGAGCTCAGTTTAATCAACAAAACCATAAAAGACACCTTATTTATCCGTTCAGAATTTAAAGGAGGGGAAGCGAAAGAAGACTTGTTTAACCTGTCGCTATACCACACCATTAATCCCGAAGGGAAATCGGTCGTTGGGGTAAAGAAATCTGATATTACCTATAAAGACAACGTGTGGTTTCTGAATGAAGATAATAATGATTTGAACAAAGTTACGTTTGACGATAACTTTTCAACCATAAAAATTGATTCGCTCGTATTGAATCACGAGAACGAGTACATTCAACTTGCGGGGGTGCTTCGCGATTCAACGTATAAAGATATAAAGGCAGAATTTCGGGATGTAAATATCGGAAATATTGTGCCGCCCGTTGATAGCCTCAGGCTAAAAGGAAATGTAAACGGAACACTTAATTTTCTTCAGAAAAACGGGGCGTATTACCCTAATTCTACTGTTACTATTGACGGAATAGATATTAACGACATTGCGTTTGGAGATTTAGTGTTAGACATTAGAGGGAATGAAAATCTTTCAAAATATACTGTAAATACCACGCTTACCAATGATGGTGTAAAGTCTATTAATGCGCGAGGCGATATTGATGTGTCGAAAGTTAACCCCATGATTAATTTGCTTGTAGATTTAAATGAATTCAATATGCAGGCCTTTAGCCCCTTTGGAGGCGATGTGGTTACAGACATACGAGGGCTCATCTCAGGGAATGCCCGGGTAAGCGGTAATTATAAGTCGCCGGACATCCTGGGCCGATTTAATCTGGAAGGTAGTGGTTTAAAAATTCCATATTTAAATACAGATTTTGATATAGACGATGGCACACAGATAGTTGTAACAAAAAATAAATTTGATATTAACACTACAGGCATAACAGACACTAAGTACAATACCGAAGGTACTTTAAGTGGTTTTGCGAGCCATACCAATTTTGGTGATTGGGAACTGGGATTAACTATTGAAACAGATAATCTACTTGCATTGGATACCCCAAAAACCGAAGATGCTCTTTATTACGGGACGGCTTTTATTAGTGGTACAGCAGACATTCAAGGCCCCGTAGACGAGCTTACCATAGATGTGGTGGCAACTACAGAACCCAATACTTCTTTTAAAATACCCATTAGCGACACACAATCCCTGGGCGAAGATACTTTTATAACGTTTTTATCTCCGGCCGAAAAAGAAGCATTAATGAGAGGGGAAGCCCTGGTTGAAAAAGATGTAAAAGGCCTATCCTTAAACTTTGATTTGGACATTACTAATGATGCAGAAGTTGAAGTAGTTGTAGACCAGGAAAATAATAGCAAGCTTACAGGGAAAGGAGTGGGGACCTTATTGATACGTATAAACACCCTTGGGAAATTTAAAATGTGGGGGGAATATACCGTGCTGGATGGGATCTTTGATTTCAGATACGGGGGATTGATACAACGAAAAATAGATATTGTACCTGGAGGTTTTATTGTATGGGAGGGAAATCCCGAACGGGGTAGAATTGATCTGACGGCTAAATATGAAACCGATGCAAACCCTTCAGTATTGTTAGATAACCCAGCAGCAAACCGAAAGATACCCGTAAATGTACTGGTAGATTTAAAAGGGGAGTTGATACAGCCTGAGATTGATTTTAGAATTGAATTTCCAAAAACTACTTCTACGGTAAGAAGTGAGCTGGAATATAAGTTGCAAAACAGAGAACAACGAGAACGCCAGGCCTTATTCCTTGTAGCATCGGATGCTTTTGTTAACGATGATTTTGGTGGGGCTGGAGCGTTTACCGGTACGTTAGTAGATAGAGTTTCAGGATTGGTGAATCAATTATTTTCAGATAAGAATGATAAATATAGTATTGGCTTAGATTACTCTCCCGCTTCAGGGTTGCCCAACCAGCAGGCTGCGGGTCAGGTGGGACTTACCTTTTCGGCAGATGTAACGGAACGTATCTTAATTAATGGAAAAGTAGGGGTTCCTGTAGGTGGGGCTACTGAAAGTGCCATTGCCGGGGATTTAGAAGTTCAGTGGCTCGTAAACGAAGACGGTAGTTTGCGTATCAACTTTTTTAACCGCCAGGCGAATATTCAGTTTATCGGAGAATCACAAATATTTGAACAGGGGGCCGGGGTTTCCTATTCGGTAGATTTTGATACCTTTAAAGAGCTTATGGATAAACTTTTTAATAAAAAAGTAACCATTGAGCCTGATACCGATCCTCCTGTAACTCCAGACGACAGCGATTATATGCCCGTAGATTTTAACGATAAGGGCACCAATGAGGAAAATGATAACTTGTAAAATTACAGGCTGGCTATCATCGAAATTTCAACATTCACGTATTTAGGTAGGTTGGCAACTTCAACTGTTTCGCGGGCTGGGGCGGTGGCTTCGTTAAAGTAAAGACTATAAACCTCATTAATAGCCCCAAAGTTTTCCATATCACTGATGAAGATAGAGGTTTTAAGCACGTTTTCGAACGTCATGCCCGCTTCTGCTAATACGGCCTTCATATTTTCCATTACCTGTTTGGTTTCGGTTTTAATATCTTCCATCACGAGTTTTCCTGTTTCAGGATGCAACGCAATTTGCCCAGAGGTGTACAACATCGTTCCTTTTAAAACAGCTTGATTGTAAGGCCCAATAGGAGCAGGGGCGTGCGAGGTGTTTATTATTTTTTTCATAAAATATATTTTTAAACTTTACAGACAACAGACAACAGACAAC
>DDGL01000007.1:0-265858 GCA_002337605.1 Flavobacteriaceae bacterium UBA1903 | reverse complement strand
CCATCAACCATCAACCATCAACCAAATTTACAGATTCCTATCCGGCTCTCTTCGTTTGTCGTATTTAATATCACTTAACACGGACGATTTTATCCCAACAAAGAAATACCAGGCTGTGTTACGAGCTCCAATGGGTGTCCAGTTAAAAGACAGACGCCAGCTCTCCAAATCCCGTTCAAATCTAAGTTGTGTAAGTGTTACACCATTATTTGTGAAGTCATATCCACTGGATACACCTACTTGCCATCGCGGTGAAAGCTCTACATTTGAGCTAAACATAAGCGATTGGGAGGAAATTTCATTTTCTCGTTGCAGGTTACTATAGGTTATGGTATAGGCAAGCCTGAGGTCCCAGGGAATATCGAACTGGTACCAATCTTTGTCGGCACTATTGCCGTTCTCTTGTCCTTCATTAAAAGAGTTGTCCCCAATATCCTGTCCGGTACCAAATAAATCGTCTGGTCTTCCTCCGTTGGCAAAAGTTTCATCGTCTATACGGTCTGTATTGTCCGGATTATCAACTTCAAAATCTTTACTGGAAAAGCTATAATTAAGTGATATGTTACCACTGGTAAGACGGAATAAACTCCCGCCATTGTCTATGTTAAACTGATCTACCTTTCGGTTGTTATTGTCCAAGGCATAGGGATCCAGAGAGCCTGTAAAGTTAAGGTCCAATTTAGGTACTACAGGAATATTACCGGTAAACCGAAGCGGACTCCAGGGAAGTGAGTCCCCTGCGAGATTGTAGGCCGTGCTAAAGTTCAGGTTATTGAGTAAAACGATCTTTTTGGGTTCTGTGGCTGTGGTATCTTTATCACGTACTTTGGCTTCAAAGGTATTACTCAACGACATTCCTATATTGCTGGCATAGGTGTTGTTTGGAGCACCGTATAATGTATTCTGAAATCTCGAAAATTCAACCACTTCCGCAGCTACATTGGGGTCGGCTGTAGGGACTTGTAGTTCTTCGTAGTATTGATCAAACCCTGGATTAATGTTATAACTTACGTTGGGACGGACCACATGACGTAGTTTCTGAAACTTTGTATCCTCCCCAAAATTGAAAGTTCCGTAAAACGTAGTCCCCAAGCTGGTAGAAAAATTATAGGTAAAATACCGGTCAAAACCCTTTAAGGTATCAATAACGACCATTCCCTGACCGTTATTTGCTGTTTCGTCAAACCTTCGGTCTGTAGTATTGCCCACCCAGGTTTCTTGCAAATTAGTGCTTAAAGACGCACTTAAATATTTCAGCACTTTAAAATTGGTACTTACCGGAATGCTATGTCGTGCTCCCAGTTGTGCCGTTTCGAACATTTCAGGCTTAAAGAAAAGTGAATCGGTAGTCTGAAAACGATTCTCTGCCGCCACATCGTACTGTACATTTATATTCTGTATTACTCCTTTTTTAGCACCGTTTGCAGGCGCAAAAGGAAAAACTCTGGAAACACTCGCATTTACGTTTGGCAAAGACATATTTATTTCCTGCGTATTGGTGTTTTGAGTATGGGTTCCTGCCACTGTAAAATTTACCTGTGGCTCGCCTTCAAATGTTTTGGAATAAGAAACTGAAGAACTTAACGTGTTTACCAAACCACTACCATTATTGGTCTGGTTTATAGATTGCCTGAAATAACGGCTACTTCCCAGGTTTACCGACGCAGAAAATCGTGAGGTAGGATTGGCTTTTGCATCCTGGCTGTGGTTCCAGCGTATGTTATACACAGAGGATTGACTAAAATCCGGAAAACCACGCTCGCTATCAATTAAGCTTTCATAACGAACGTTGAAATTTCCTCTGAACCTATACCGCAAGGCATATGCTGCTTCACCCCGTAAGCCATAGCTTCCATTGGTGTAGTAATCTCCAAGGACGGCTAGATCTACATAGTCATTAATAGCAAAATAGTAACCACCATTCTGAAAGAAGAACCCACGATTGTTATTATCTCCAATGGAGGGAATGATAAAACCAGACGCCCTGTCTTCGGTAAGCGGAAAATAAGCAAAAGGGAGTCCTAAAGGGGTGGGGACATTCGCTATGTACATATTGGTTAGCCCTGTTACAATTTTCTTTTTGGGGACAAATTTGGCTTTTCTGGTGTAAAAGTAATATTCGGGATCTTCAAGATTTGTCGATGTGGTAAAACGAACATTCTGTAAATACACTACAGAATCATTTTCTTTTTTGGTGACTTCAGCTAGTACATTAAAGCCGTTTTGTTCGGTTCTGGAGTTGTAGACAATTGCCTTTTGTGTTTTGGTGTTAAACTTCATAGAATCTGGCTCTACCCGGTTCTGAGCTTGCACAAACACAGGGCGCTGTGAATAGGTGCCTGCACTGTCTATTCCTTTGGCAAAAACTTCGTTGGTGGTATAATCCAGAACAATTAACCCTGCATCTATGCGCATATCTTCATATACAATGTACGCTTTGTTGTACATATATATTTTGTTGTTTAGCTGGTCCATGAAGATGTAATCCTCTCCATAGTAGTCTACAACGCCCGTTAAAAATTCAGATTTTTCTTTTATAGAGTCATTTTTTACCGTGTCGTTAGCAATTTCCTGACGTTCGGTAATGATGGGTTTTAGGTTTACGGTGGTGGTATCTACTTCTTTTTCAGTATTAGAAGGGATATTCACCTCATTTTTAGGAGGTAGGTCCTGCGCATAAACAAAAGCACTGTTTATGAACAGTACTATGTAGATAAGTAAGTAAGAACGCCTTTGATTCTGCAACACTAAAAGCCTATTATTTTATAACTTTGGTTCAGTTTTTGAAAGTTCAAAAGTAAGCATATTTTTTCGCCTACTATTTTAATACTATCAAATTTCAACCAACGTTAGAGATATATGAAATACGCACCTAATCGTAACGTTTTAAAGACGAATTGATAATGAAGGTATTTCAAATTTCAACAATCTTAAAAATTCTATAGTTCAAATGAAAAAAACACACATAGTTTTTACGTTACTATGCATAGCAACTTTTATCGCCTTTGGCTTTTCTGATAACAATAACAGTACCACAAAACCCTTTGTTGTGGTTTTGGATGCTGGGCATGGAGGAAAAGACCCTGGAAACCGGGGCAATGGTTTTTATGAAAAGGATATCGTGCTGGATGTTACGCTTCAAGTAGGGAAGTTACTTGAGAAACATGAGGACATTAAAGTAGTTTATACTCGAAAGACTGATGTTTTTATAGATTTATACCGAAGAGGCCCTATTGCCAATGAAGTAGATGCAGATATTTTTGTGTCGATACATTGCGACTCGCACAACTCTCAGGCGTATGGAATTGGAACGTTCGTAATGGGGGTTGATAAATCAGGTAAAAATCTGGAAACCGCTAAAAAGGAAAACGAAGTGATCTTTCTTGAAGACAACTACGAAGAAACCTATGCGGGATTTGATCCTGGCTCTCCAGAATCATTAATAGGTTTAACCTTGATGCAGGAAGAATATTTAGACCAGAGTATTATGCTGGCTAGTTTAATTCAGAATAATATAGTAAACAAGCTTAAGAGAAAAGATAGAAGTGTTCGCTCAGCTCCGTTCTGGGTGTTACACAGCTCTTATATGCCAAGTGTTTTAGTGGAACTAGGTTTTTTAACCAATAATCAAGAAGGGCCTTATATAAATTCAAAAAAAGGAAGAAAGGAATTGGCGACCGAAATTGCTAACGGTATCCTTAGTTATAAGAAGAGTATTTCCCTTGCAACACATAGCTCTCAGAATCCTGAAATTACAGAAGAAGAAATAGATAAAGCCATAGAAACTACCGAAAAAAATGAATATAAAGACGTAACCTTCAGAGTGCAATTAGCAGCCAGCAGCAAAAAACTAGACACCAAAGCTTCCAATTTTAAAGGACTAAAGGATGTGGAAAGAGAAAAGGAAGACGGACTTTATAAATACTATTACGGGGAAACTTCAGATTACAATAAAATTCAGTTAATGAAGACCTTTGCACAGGAAAAAGGCTATAGCTCTTGTTATGTAGTAGCATTTAAGGATGGCAAAAAGAAAAAACTTTCAGAAGTGTTAAAAACCCAGGATAAATAGAAGTAATTTCTATAACTTTGTTCAATAACTTAATACACAAATTTTTTTGAGACTTTCACGAGAAGTAAAGACAGGAATTCTAGCCATTGGAGCAATTTTGCTCTTTATTTTTGGCTATAGCTATTTAAAGGGAACCAACCTATTAGAAAAAAATAGAACCTTCTTTGTAAAGTACCAGAATGTAGAAGGGTTAGCCCAGGGAGCTCCTGTAACTATTAACGGACTTAAAGTTGGAAAAGTTCAAAAAATAGATTTTGCTAACTCTAAAGGAGGGTTGGTTGTTGAGTTTACAGTAGAACGCGATTTCGAATTTTCAAAAAATAGCATTGTCCGAATTTACAGCACAAGCCTTATTGGTGGCAAGTCTGTTGGGATCTTCCCTATTTACGATCAATCCAGTATGGCAAAATCTGGAGACACCCTTCCCGGAGACATACAACCAGGGATGTTAGACGAATTCAGCAAAACACTTGCTCCTCTGGAACAAAAGCTGGAAGGAACCCTTAGTGTGGTAGATTCCTTATTGATCTCTTTCACAGATATTATAGACGAAGACACCAGAAACGACCTTAAACAAGCTATTTCCAACCTTGCAGTAGCCACAGAGAATTTTGGCAGGCTTTCGGGGAAAGCAGATAAGTTGTTAGGAAGAAATGGCGAAAAACTGGATAGAACCTTTACCAACCTTGATAACACCGCTGCTAACTTTTCAAAACTCTCAGATTCCTTAGCACAGATCGAACTAGGAGTAATGGTTAAAAACCTGGAAGATGCAACTTCGGGGCTTAAAGAAGTGGTAGCCAAGGTAAATAATAAAGAAGGAAGTGTAGGGAAATTACTGAACGACGATGCTGTTTATGAAAACCTGGAGGGGGCTACGCGACAACTAGAAGAATTACTACAGGACGTAAAATTAAACCCGAAGCGATACGTGCACTTTTCAGTGTTCGGGAAGCGAGATAAAGGGTACGAAGAGCCTGAAGATCCAGAAAAATAACACATGCAGTACATTCCTAACATTCTATTTTTCCTAGCATTGGTTGCGGGTATTGGCTATTTTACCATGAATATGCGTAAAGTAATTGGCCGTATAAAATTAGGTCAAGAAGTAGACGCCAGCGATCACACCAAACAGCGTTGGAGCAATGTGTTTCGTATTGCGTTGGGACAAAGTAAAATGGTGGTTAGGCCTATAGCCGGATTGCTTCACATTGTAGTGTATGTGGGGTTCATTATTATTAATATTGAAGTACTCGAAATTATTATCGATGGCCTGTTTGGGACACATCGTGTGCTTTCAGTATTAGGTCCCGTATACGATTTCTTAATTGCCTCTTTTGAAATTTTAGCACTGTTAGTACTCCTGGGCGTGATTTTCTTCTGGACACGCCGAAATATTCAAAAAATAAAACGATTCTGGGCTCGTGAAATGACGAGTTGGCCAAAAAACGATGCCAATTATATCCTTTATTTCGAAATGGTATTGATGGTGTTGTTTCTTACGATGAACGCTGCAGATCTTGCCCTACAGAACGGGGTGGCTTCGGGAGCGTATACCAGTGAAACTGCAAGTCATTATATTCAGGCTGGAGCCTATCCTATCAGTCAGTTTATTGCGCCATTATTTGAAGGAATGGCCGAGGGAACGCTTATCATCATTGAAAGATCTGCCTGGTGGCTCCATATTTTAGGAATTCTGGTGTTTTTGAATTACTTATATTTCAGTAAGCACTTGCATATTATCCTTGCTTTTCCAAATGTGTACTACGGAAAAATAAAGCCTAAAGGACAGTTTAAAAATTTAGATTCGGTTACAAGCGAAGTGAAGTTAATGATGAATCCTAGTGCAGACCCCTACGCAGCTCCAGCCGAAGGAGCAGAAGCACCTGCAAAATTTGGTGCCAGCGATGTGATGGATTTATCCCGAACCCAGTTACTGAACGCCTACACTTGTACCGAATGTGGCCGTTGTACCAGTGAATGTCCAGCGAATATTACGGGTAAAAAATTATCGCCCCGTAAAATTATGATGGATACCCGTGATCGTTTGGTAGAAGTAGGTAAAAATGTAGAAGCCAACGGGGGTGAGTTTAAAGACGACGGCAAGCAATTGTTAGACGATTACATATTACGAGAAGAGTTATGGGCATGTACCACGTGTAACGCCTGCGTAGAAGCTTGCCCTGTAAGTATAGACCCAATGAGCATTATTATGGATATGCGCCAGTATCTGGTGATGGAGCAAAGTGCCGCACCTAATGAGCTGAACGTAACCATGACCAATATTGAAAATAACAGTGCCCCGTGGCCTTTCAATCAAATGGATCGATTGAACTGGAAAGATGAAGTATAATTAAAAGAGAGTTTCGCCTACGCGGAACATAAGTATGAAAAAGGAAGAGGCAGAAAAATTATTACACGAAAAGGTTGAAGGTGGCGAAACGGTAAGCCCTGTATTGCCCAAAGGGGTTAAAAACTATTTAATAGATATAGACGGCACCATTACCGAAGACGTCCCTAACGAACAACCCGAACGTATGGCAACCTGCGAACCGTTTCCGGATGCTCTTAAGACACTAAACAACTGGTACGACAAAGGACATTTAATATGTTTTTTTACCTCAAGAACCGAAGACCACAGAGAAGTGACCGAAACGTGGCTACAAAAACACGGTTTTAAATACCATTCCCTTTTAATGGGAAAACCCCGTGGCGGTAATTATCATTGGGTAGACAATCATTTGGTAAAAGCCACACGGTATAAAGGAAAGTTTACAGACCTTGTGAATAAGGAAGTGACTATTCAGGTATTTGACGACTAGATGAAACCATCTGTTAACGGATAATCGTTACCAGTACTTTAAAATATATTTTAGTTAGGTGGAGCTTACATGTTCAACCTTCAACGCACAATTTTTTAACTAACACCATGAGCGAAACAATCACAGTTCCAACAATGGCCGAATATATGGCGCAAGGCAAAAAACCTGAAGTATTATTCTGGG
Organism: Flavobacteriaceae bacterium UBA1903; assembly: GCA_002337605.1. Lineage (GTDB taxonomy): Bacteria > Bacteroidota > Bacteroidia > Flavobacteriales > Flavobacteriaceae > Marinirhabdus. The sequence continues at coordinate 258,781 of DDGL01000007.1, read as the reverse complement.
TGGGCTGCGCAGGAAGTTTTGACGACAGAGCCAAAAAGATCACCAAAGCATTTGTGAAATTACTGCACAATGCCAAAGTAGATTTTGCCGTATTAGGAACCGAAGAAGGCTGTACCGGAGATCCTGCAAAACGTGCTGGAAATGAGTTCTTATTCCAGATGCAGGCCATGATGAATATTGAAGTGTTGAACGGCTACGAAATCAAAAAGGTAGTGACTGCGTGTCCGCACTGTTTTAATACTATAAAAAATGAGTATCCCGGACTGGGCGGGAACTACGAGGTCATGCACCATACTCAATTTTTAAAGTCTTTAATGAATGAAGGCCGATTAAAAGTAGAGGGTGGGAAGTTTAAAGGAAAACGAATTACATTTCACGATCCTTGTTATTTAGGTCGCGCCAATAACGAATATGAAGCACCTCGCGAATTGCTTCAAAAGCTAGAAGTAGAACTTACCGAAATGAAACGTTGCAAGTCCCGCGGATTATGTTGTGGTGCTGGTGGTGCGCAAATGTTCAAAGAGCCGGAACCAGGTAAGAAAGACGTAAATATTGAACGTACTGATGAAGCATTGGACACGAAACCAGATGTGATTGCAGCTGGGTGTCCCTTTTGTAACACTATGTTGACAGATGGTGTGAAGAACTTCAATAAAGAAGATGATGTGGCCGTAATGGATGTTGCTGAAATGATCGCCAGCGCGCAGGATCTGTAATTAGCTTTTTTTGAAAGTTAATTCTTGTGTCTCCCTATTGCATTAAGATTCATTAAGAACGTATTCATATGAACAATAGATTCACTAAATATTCTTTATTTCTATTGTTCTTTACACTAATAACTTCACTTTGCGCTCAAGAAGTGTCAGGGGTGTATCATGTAAGAGGCAATAGTCCCGAAGGGGGCACCAATTATGTTCTTTTTCCGGATAATACATTTGTAGTGGGCTATTTTGGCGGCATGATCACCGGAACTTGGAAAAAAAATGGCGATCTCATTTCCTTTAAGAATAGAGTGGAGCCTCAATTTGTTCTGTACGGTAGAAGATCAACTATAGTAAAAGACACGGTGAATGTTCGTTTCAACGTACGTGAAAATCAGGGTGTTGCAGTGGGGTTTACAAGACAGGAACCTGCATATTTGAAATACGTTTTCAATAAAAACGCCAATTGTTTTTCGTATCCGTATATTCATAAGCAAACGGAAAAGGTAACTGACCTCTACGTGGCTACTATCCCATACAATTCAGCTTGTAAAACTTCTGCTAGCGCTGTATTTCATTTTCAAAATCCTGAAAATTTCAATGAATTTATCTTAATCAATCTGCCTGACGAATATACTGAAGACATTAACTTTTCAGCCAGAATAGAAAACGATCTTTTGTATTTTGATACCAACCTCGAAGGAAGCACAAAACGTCCTTTGGAAAGTCTATCTGAGGAAGATTCATTTTATTTAAAAAACTACACACAAAACTCCATCTTACCCGCTATGCTAGAGTATGGTCATGAGTTTTTTCCTTATGTGGAAGATCCCACAGTGCAATACCTCATTCCATTTAATCGTATAGAGCCTACAATACTTAAATATCTGAAAATAGAATTAGTAAAAGGAAGTTTCTTTTATACCACTTGTGAAGAATAGCTGTTCTTTACCAATTCACTAAATAACTATTTAACCAATCTACTAATTTACTACTTCAACTGTATTGCCCCATACCCAGCATCCCATAATTTCTTATTATAAGTTGGAAGCTTGCTGTTGAGTAAAACATTACCGGTGGCTTTTAACTGTTGCCACTGTGCGTCTAATTCGGTTTTTCTGTCTATGGACGATTGGTTTACACGCGGTAGGCTACTATCAACTTGGTTCATTAAAAATAGATATTCTGCTGTAAATTTATTTTCAAAATTCTCAACGTCGTCGTAAGCTTGAGAGCGGCGTTGAACCATTTGTTCGTCCCAGGCTTCCAGTTCTTTGATTAAAGTTTCACCTTCAGCAACCAGTAGAGGATGTTTTTTTGTTTCCTTTATTCGTTTCAACAATGTAGCTATATCTTCTTGTGCGGTTTTTAAAGTATTTACTTGTTCGTGCATTTGGGTGACATTTTGCTCTACCTCATTCATAAAAGCATTGTATGCAGCAAATTGAGAATCACTAATAGCATAAGAAGGGTTATTTTTAATAGTAATTTGTTTTTTAACAGATTGATCTCTATAGGTTAACGTAGCAGTATATGTTCCAGGGATTACTTTATGACCTCCAAAACCAGCTTCAATATACACGCCGGGAACACCGGGAACAATTGCATGTTGCATATTCCAGACAAAACGGTTTACCCCTTCCTTTTTAGGAAGTAGCGGAGCAGGAGGAGCACCACCTCCGTTATGTGGAATGTAGCTGTCATCTTTTACTGAAGTTAACGTATTGATCACTCTCCCAGCTGCATTTGTAATCGTAAGCGTTACTGCATCTTCTTCAGAAATAGTTGGTAAATAATAATACAATTCTACCCCATTTACCGGATTTACACCTTCAAAATCTTGTGTTCCATTAAAGGAATTGCTACTCATACCGCTTCCCCAGTTTCCATATACAATAGGCTCTGGCTCGTAAAGTTTAAAGTTCTTGTTGTCTTTCTGAAACTGAGACACCAGCGAAAGATTGTCCAAAATCCAAAAAGAACGTCCAGAGGTGGCAACGATCAGATCATTTCTGTGCACCATTAAATCTAAAATAGGGGTAACAGGTAAATTGAGCTGAAACGGTTCCCACGATGCCCCATCGGTAAAAGAAATATATACCCCTAGCTCAGTTCCGGCATATAGAAGTCCTTTTGTTTTTTCATCCTCCCGAACCACACGAGTATGGGCTCCGTCTGGAATACCGCTACTTATGTTTGTCCAGCTTTTTCCGTAATTTGTACTTTTATAAAGCGCGGGCGAGTAATCTCCTAGCTTGTATTTGGTAGTAGCAATATAGACTGTTGCGGGGTCGTGGGGGGAAACTTCAATAGCATTTACAAGAGTTTCACCCAAATCTTTTGGAGTGATATTTTGCCATGTACTTCCGTTGTCTTGTGTAATATGCACAAGACCATCGTCGCTGCCACTATAAAAAATCCCTGGAGAGTGTGGAGATTCTACCAGATAACTTATGGTCCCGTAACTTTCAGCTCCCACTGCTTCGTTTGTATAAGGCCCTCCGCCTTTTCCTTGTTTTTCATCTAGATCGCGGGTTAAGTCTGGAGAAAATTCTGTCCAGGTGTTACCCAGGTCGGTAGATTTCAACACTACTTGCGCTGCATGATAGATGGTTTGTGGTTCGTGCTGAGACCATACAATAGGTGCGTTCCAGTTGTAGAGGTATTTCATATCACGAGCTGCACGGCCTAGATATTGAATAGGTGCAGCCATCACTTGTGTGCTCGCTTTGGTTTCCATATCCAGTACTTCAATAGTTCCCAGGTAACTTCCACCAACCGTTACTTTTGGGTTGTCTTTATCAAATGCCAAAAAAGCACTTTCACCGCCCGCAGCGGCTGTCCAGTCACTTTGAGAAATACTATAGCTTCCAGGGCTCATACTTGCAATTTTTACAGAGGTATTATCCTGTTGTCCGCCATAAATATTATAAGGATACAAGTTGTCTACGTTAATTCTATAAAACTGAGCAGTAGGCATAATATCCTGTGATGACCAGCTTTCACCAAAATTGAATGAAATTGCAGCGCCACCATCATTCGCGATCACCATATTTTTTGAGTTGTTCGGATTGATCCATAAATCGTGATAATCGCCATGAGTTCCTGTAATACGGTCCCATGAGTTACCACCGTCTTTGGAACGCAGGGCAGGGGCGCTAAGGACATATACAGTTTCTTCGTCATTAGGGTCTATATATAGTTCTATATAATACCATGCACGTTGGGTTAATCTATTATCGCCACTTATTTGTGACCAGCTTTTACCTGCATTGCTGGACCTATACAACCCACTTTGATCTGTTTGGGTATCACTTTCAATAAGTGCATAGACTGTGTTGCTATTACTTCGGCTCACGGCTATTGCCATTTTACCTAATTCCTTTGGGAGTCCATTTTCCAGACGTTCCCATGTTTCACCAGCATCTGTGCTTTTGTAGAGTCCACTGCCTTCGCCGCCGCTTATTATTTTCCAGGGTGTACGCTGGTGGTGCCACATGGCGGCGTATAGTACTTGCGGATTATTATAATCCATGGATAATTCGGCTGCACCTGTAAAGTTGTTGACGAATAGTGTTTTCTTCCACGTAGCACCACCATCTGTAGATTTGTAAACACCTCGTTCTGCAGTAGGGCTAGGATATTTTCCTTGTGCTGCGACATATACAATGTCAGAATTTGTAGGATGAATAACGATCCTTGATATTTGTTCGGTAGGCTTTAACCCAATATGCTTCCATGTTTTTCCTGCATCGGTAGATTTATAGACCCCATCACCATACGAAGTCATCACTCCGCGAATAGCATGCTCTCCCATGCCTACATATATAATGTTTGGATTACTTTCTGAAACCGCTACTGCCCCTACGGTTCCGGTTTTAAAAAAACCATCACTTATATTGTTCCAATGTGCGCCAGCGTCTTCGGTTTTCCAGAGTCCGCCACCTGTAGTGCCCATATAATAGGTAAGCGGATCGTCTACCACTCCGGAAGCTGCTACTGAACGCCCTCCACGATATGGGCCGATATTTCTGTATTTCATTGGAGAGAAATACGCTTCAACTTCTTGCCCAAAAATTGTGAGTGTAGCAAATAAAAATAATAGGAGGGAAGTACTGCGTTTCATAGTTTTTTGTTTGGTTGCTTAAAAATAAATGAAAAGGAGGGAAATACCACACACTAAATTGGTTGAAGGTGTTAAAGTTTCAGAAATGAAAAGGAATCTCATGCAACCCCGTTAAATAAAACATAAACACAGCTATACTTTTGTTTTGCGACAAGCTTTACCGTATTTTAAAACAAAAAACTATGAGTGAAGTAAAAGCATACGGTGCAAAAGAACAAAAAGCAGACTTAGAACAAATGACCATTGAACGTCGCGATCTACAACCAGACGATGTTCATATTAAAATTACCTACTGCGGGGTATGTCATAGCGATATCCATACCGTTCAAAACGACTGGGGAAATTCGAAATACCCTGTGGTGCCAGGCCATGAGATCATCGGCAAGGTGCTGGCTGTTGGTGATAATGTTTCAAACTATAAAGAAGGAGATTTAGTAGGCGTAGGGTGTATGGTAGATTCCTGCCGTGATTGTAGCGCCTGTGAAGATGATCTGGAGCAATTCTGTGAAAAAGGAATGGTTGGCACGTACAACGGAGCTAACAAACACCTTGGAGGACATACCTTTGGTGGCTACTCACAGGAAATTTTAGTGCATCAATACTATGTACTTTCTATTCCTGAAAATCTGGAAGAAAAAGCGGTAGCACCCTTACTTTGTGCAGGAATCACAACCTTTTCTCCCTTAAATCATTGGGGAGTGAAAAAAGGAGATAAAGTAGGAGTTATAGGTTTAGGCGGATTGGGCCATATGGGAATTAAATTCGCTGCTGCGATGGGTGCTAATGTTGTTATGATCACAACCTCACCAGACAAAGCAGGCGATGCAAAACGCCTGGGAGCAGACGAAGTACTTATTTCTAAGAATGAGGACGATATGGAAAAACACAAAGGCTCTTTCGACTTTTTACTGAATACCGTACCCGTAGGTCACGATATTAATCCGTATCTGGAATTACTGAAACGTGATAGCACCATGGTACTAGTAGGAGCTATTGAACCTTTAGACAAAATGCACGGTGGAAATCTTATAATGGGTAGAAAGCGTGTTGCAGGATCGCTCATTGGAGGAATTAAAGAAACACAGGAAATGCTGGATTTCTGCGGAGAGCACAACATTGTAAGCGACGTAGAGATGATCGAAATGAAAGAAATAAACAAAGCCTACCAGCGTGTTCAGGATAGCGATGTAAAATATCGATTCGTTATCGATATGGATTCGTTGCAGTAAAACAAACTTCATAAAATAAGAGTCCTAAAGTATATAGGCCAAAGTTCATAGCGATTGCGTTATAACAGACCGTACTTATAGAGCTGTATGAAGCAGATGCATTATTGGAACCACAACTACTATCAAAGAGCTTATGTAATAAAAAAGCTGAGCGGGAAGTAGTTGTAAGACAAGCTACTGGCATAAATTGGTGAGTTTATAAGGTACAATTGAAAATTGCTTTTTCTAATGAAGTAAAATTTCGATAACTTTATAAACTCACCAATTTTAAGTTTTATTCGTATGCCTATACACTCCCGAAACCTCTGTTTTACCTTGTTTCTTCTCAGTTCAATTGCTCTTTTAGCACAAGACTTTCAAGCCTTTCAATACCGAAATGTTGGGCCATTACGCGGCGGTCGTGTTACTGCAGTTACCGGTATCCCGGATATTCCCGGGACCTTCTTTTTAGGAGCCACAGGAGGTGGCGTATGGAAATCTGATGACTATGGAACTACATGGAAGAATGTGTCCGATGGATTTTTTGAAACCCCATCCATCGGAGCTATAGAAGTTGCTCCTGAACGTTCGAACATAGTCTATGTAGGAACGGGTTCTGACGGGTTAAGAAGCAATGTAATTAGTGGGAAAGGTGTTTACAAATCGGTGAATGGTGGAACTTCCTGGGAACATATTGGACTTAGAAATACCGGGCAAATTGGTGCTGTTGAAATTGACAGAAAAGATCCGAATACTGTGTATGTCGCAGCTATTGGAAACGCTTTTAAAAATAATAAGGAGCGTGGCATCTATAAAACGGAAGATGGGGGAGCCTCCTGGAAGCAAATACTTTTTATTTCAGAAGAAACAGGGTTTTCAGATCTGGAAATTCATCCTAAAAAAAATGATGTACTCTACGCAGCAGCCTGGAAAGGACAACGTAGGCCGTGGACCATTATCTCAGGCGGAACCAATGCCGAAGGAGGTATTTATAAATCTAAAAATGGCGGGAAAGACTGGGAGAAATTAAGCAATGGGTTGCCTACAGGGCTCATTGGTAAAATAGATTTAGCCGTTTCAGCAGCCAACCCTAAAGTACTCTATGCGGTTATTGAAGCTGAAGATACAGAGCGTGGTCTCTATAAATCTGAAGACGAAGGGAAGTCGTTTGTACACGTTTCAGACGATGTTCGTTTAGTAAACCGCCCCTTTTATTATACCAATGTAGAGGTAGACCCCAACAATGAAAATATTGTTTTCTCCATGGCAAATCCGGGGTTAAAATCTGTTGATGGTGGTAAAACCTGGACTTATTTTGAGGTGCCACATGGCGATAACCATGATATCTGGTTAAATCCCAACGATTCAGATTTATTGATTCAAGCCAATGACGGTGGTGCAAATGTAAGTCATAACGGAGGAAAAACATGGTCTACACAATTTAACCAGCCTACTGCAGAGCTGTATCAGGTTGAGGTGGATGACCAGTATCCGTATTGGTTGTATGCTGGACAACAGGATAATAGTTCTACGATTGCTGTACCTAGTTTTCCACCCAGTTCTGTTCAAAATCCGGAAACGGGTTGGCTTATTAACACAGGAGGATGTGAAACCGGACCCGGAGTGCCGAAACCAGGAGATCATAATATTGTATATGCAAATTGTAAAGGGAGGTTTAGTGTGTTCGATAAACGTACAGGAACCGAAAAAGGATATTACGTAGGAGGTGCTAATATTTATGGACACAATCCAAAAGATTTAGAATATCGTTTTCAACGCGTAGCACCAGTTCACGTGTCTCCTCACAATCCGGATGTGGTGTACCATGGCTCACAATTTTTACATAAAACCACCAATGAAGGTTTAGCCTGGGAAACTATTTCGCCAGATTTAACAGCATTCGAAGCCAACAAACAAGTAAATTCCGGAAGCCCTATAACACGGGATATTACAGGAGAAGAATACTACAGTACTTTATACTCCATTAGAGAATCTACCCTGGTGGAAGGGTTAATCTGGACCGGTTCTAACGACGGTGTTGTCTCGGTTACAAAAGATGGTGGAAAAAGCTGGAGTACTGTAACCCCCAGCAGCCTTCCAAAAGGGGGAAGGGTAGAGTCTATAGCGCCCTCGTACTTTAATCCTGCCAAAGCCTATATTGCCGTAGATTTACACTTACTTGGCGACCCTAAACCGTACCTCTATAAAACTGAAGATTACGGACAATCTTGGGAGTTGCTTAGCAATGGAACCAACGGAATTCCGTCCGATTTTACGACACGGGTTCTTCGGGAAGATCCAGAGCGTGTTGGGTTGCTGTATGCAGGAACAGAGTTTGGTATGTTTATTTCGTTTAATGACGGAGCGACATGGATGCCGTTTCAACAAAACTTACCCGTGACACCTATTACCGATCTTAAAATATTTCGTGGCGATTTAATCGTGAGTACCATGGGACGCGGGTTCTGGATATTAGACAACATTACTGCGCTACGTCAGCCAGAATTAAACTCGTTAAGTACCTCTCCGGTATTGTTTAAACCAGATACTACTATCCGATATCGCTACCCAACTGTTAGAGGTATTTCTGGTCTGCAATACCCAAGTACCAGTGTAACTATCGATTATTTTATTCCGAAGGAGTACAAAGGAAGTGTGCAGCTGGATATTTTAGATGAAGACCGAAGAAACATCACCACCATTTTAAGTGATAGCACCTTATTGAAAGCGTTGGCCGCATCTGCCATTAAAACAGATACAATTAAAACAGAAGTACAGGAGCAAGAGGGGGTAAGCGATGTAACTATTGTTGAAGACATGCAATTGAGCCAGATCTTTCGCTATACCGATGAAAAATTAAGCTCAGAACCTGGATTGCATCGGTTTGACTGGGATTTAAAACAACGTGGTGCCTGGGATAAAAATATAAAAAGACGTTACAAAAGAGGCCCCATGGTAGCCCCTGGGAATTATATTGCCAGACTAACGGCTGGTGGAAAAACATTTGAGCAATCGTTCACCATTGTGCCTGATCCAAGAGTACTTGCCGAAAACTTTACCGTTGAGGATATAAAAAAGCAGTTAGCATTTCAGAATAAAGTACTTTTCCTGCTTTCTGAAGCTAAGCAACTTGAAAACGAATTGGAAACACAATTGAAAGACTTAAAAGCCAATAATGCAAGTCCAGATCCTAGCACCATCGCAACCCTGGAAAGCAATTTAAAACAACTTAAAAACGATGAAGGTGCCTATCCGCAACAAATGCTTGTTTCACAGATTGGCTACTTATACAATATGGTAAGTCAAGCCGATCAACTACCAGGGCAAGAGGCCAAAGACAGATATGAGGAGTTAAGCATTCAGCTTGAAAAACTAAAAAGTTAATCTGGGCAAATTCCGTTTTTTAATGAAATCTCCTGAAACTGTTCCCAGATACGGTCGTTGAATCCTTTTGGAGAAAACTTGAATACTAGGGTAGCTTCGTTGGTTTCTTCACAATAGTCTTGAGTTATATAGGTGTGTAAATACATCATTTTTTGAGTGTAGCGTCCTTCAAAAAGATGTACGGTACCTATAAATTTTGTTGTAGCGCTAGTTGTAAGTAGGGTTGATGTAGGTAAAATAGTGGTTCCGTTTTTTCGGTTTTTAATGTTCAGCAAACCGTCAAAATAATAGTTCAGGTAGGTTTCTAGCTCTTGTAAAGTAAGCGGAGCTGGGGTTTTTACGTTCCAGACAAATAGGTAAGACCAGAACTCAGGGCTTTCCGTTTTTCCCCACCCGGGAGGAAAAACAGCTTCTTCAATCCCTTCCAACGGAATTTCTCTGGCAAAACCAATGGGAAAGGGAAAAAACTCCGATTTCCATTCGGTCTCTGTAAAAAATGATTCGTGTTCTTTTTCTTCTTGTGCATAAAAGAACTGTGTTGTAAGCAAAAACGCGATTATTGTGATGATTTTAGTTTTCATAGAAGGTGCTTAAAACTGTAAAGTTACATCAAATACAATAGCCTCAGAGATGGAGTGCTCTTTTACCATATTATTGTGCACAATTCCCCAGCGGGTACGATCTATTTTAAACTGAGTGGTGAGTTGCTTTGTTTCAGGATTTGCTACAGCCCAGAATTCTATGGGTCTTGTTTTGTCCTTAATCGTAAGATCGGCTAAAATTTTATGCTGGTTGTTTTCGGTGAAATACTCTACAGAGGTAATGATTAAATATGCCTTCGGAAAGCGACTCACATCAAAAAAATCTTGATTTCGTAAGTGTTCCACAGGACCAATGCCATCAAGGTATTCCTGATTTGAGATGGTGGTCATATCAATTTCAAAACTTCCTCCTTTTATATTTTCATCTACTGTGGTAAGCGTTCCTTCTTTAAAGTGGACCGTGCCGTTGTGCTCGCTCATTAAGAAAGTGTAGGTGCCTTTCCAGTTAATAGTACTTTCTGCTGTGTTTAACTGATACGTTTTTTGTGATTGACCAGTTACCGTAAGACTGGTTAAAATGATGAATGTAATTAATACGTGTTGCATAATGTTATAGTTTAGATTTTGAAGTAAAACTATTCCAGTACCCTTACAAAAGTGTCAAAAGAATGTAAAAGAAGTGTCAACAGCTGTGAAAATTGAGCAAATTGCATGTTATTTGCAGTAATGAAGAAGTTATTTTATACATACCTCTGGGCTTTCAGCATGAGTTTAGTGTTTCTGGCAGGTACTTCCTGTACTTCAAAAAAGGCAGAAACAGACACGGCCCAAATTAAAGTTGCGTTGCGAGCTGTGGGAAATCAGTTATTACATTCCCAAAACGATACAACTTCTTTGGTAGTACCCATCGTAAAGAAATCCCCTTTTTTATTTGAGGTGGCTTTTGAAAAACCAGTAACGTTTGATCCGGCCGATTTGAACCAGATCACAGCATCGGTTTTTGAGACCGCCCATCTTCCGGATAATTATCTCGTTGAAGTACTGCAATGTGAAGACGGTGAAGTTGCTTACAGTTATAAAGTAGCTAGTAAATCTGAAAAAAACATAATTCCCTGCGGGGGAAGAATTATTCCAATGGGGTGTTATACCCTACAAATAAAGTTCGCTAACATAACCACACCTTCAGCAAACAGCACTTTGTTTTATAGTCTTGTCTTTTTAGTACTGCTGTTTTTGGGGGTAGTGTTTTATAGTAAATACCACGCATTTCATTCTAATAAAGAAACTAATGTGGGAACTACCTTAGGGCATTTCAGTTTTTATCCTGAACAGAACAAACTAGTAAAAGAGGCGCTGGAAATTCCACTTACCCAAAAAGAATGTGAGTTGCTGGCCATATTTATAGAGTACCCCAATCAGGTGATAAAACGGGAAGAACTTACCAAAAGAGTATGGGAAGACAACGGAGTGATTGTTGGCCGAAGCTTAGACACCTACATTTCTAAACTCCGCAAAAAACTAGAGGACGATAAAACCATTAAAATTACAAATGTTCACGGAGTAGGGTATACCCTGAAAATTGATGAATAAGTGCTGTATGCCACCCTTCACTAATTTAAATACACTGGCTATCGTTCATTGTTACCCACAGTACAAGGACAGTCGCTTATAGCCTGAAGAAAATCAAGACCAATTGTAATAGAATGTGTACCTGAGTTGTAGTTCGTAAGTTCGTTTAAGGTTAGTTGGTATGCGTACGAGAAGTATATGATCGACTTTTTAATACCAATCATGGGGCCAATACTTAAGGGTTTCATAATTTGATCGTTTAAAAATCGATAAGATGCTCCTACCCAATAGTAATCATTATCTCTGTTAAATTTACGGTACTTCAAATTAATATCTGTACTGGAGCGTTGGTCACTAGCAAATAGCTGAAAGAATGCCGATGGCTCTAACTGTGAATGATTTTCACCTTTAATTACATATCCCGAATACAACTGAAAGTTCAATAAACTTTGTGGCTCAAATCCAGTAAAGTCCCGGGTATCCTTTTGAAGTAAGTTATTGGCATTTAGACTTAAAAAAAAGGTATTTATTCTGTAGAGGGCACCTACATCGAAATTGACATTTGTAACCTGTCGATTATCAGTTACAGTGGGATCTATGATGGGTATATCGTACGTAGGTTCAAAATTTTCAATATCAATTTTAAAACTATTCATGTTGTAGGATATCCCTAGAGATAAGTATTGCTTCGTCTTGTAATCCAGGATAAGGTGGTGTGCATAGGACAGCTTAAACCCCTGCTGTCTTGTGTTTCCATTTTTGTCGTTATACATAGAAAAACCAGCCCCTGTTTGATTTCCAATTCTAATATCTGCATAGAGCGCTTGATTCTGGGGTGCATTTTTTATACCAACCCATTGCACTAATCCATTAGCTCGAATTCTGAAATTATCTCCAATTCCTGCAAAGGTTGGAGATACTACAAAATCATTATCGGCTAAGTACTGGCTAAAAACAGGTAGGTTTAATTCTTGAGAATAGCTTTGAACTGCCAGTAGAATAATTATATATTTTATAAATTTTCTCATAAGAGTAGGTTTAATTTGGGGATTACTGCTAGTATTATTTGTTATCTATAGAGGGTAAAATGGCCGACAAATTCACTGTTGTTACCATCGTTTAGGAGTACCACAAACCAATAATCACCTGTTGGCAACTCTTGTCCGTTGTAGGTTCCATCCCAAGATTCACCTACTTTAATAACGGCCACTTTGCGACCATATCTATCATAGATTGACGATTCCAAATTCGGATAATTTTCTGCACAACCTGGAGCCCAGGTATCGACGACACCATCGTTATTTGGGGTAAAGTAATTAGGAATACAAATAGGTATAAACTCCATAACAATAGTTGCTTCTCGAGTACAGCCACTACTATCAGTTACGGTAATGACATAGGTTCCAGATTCTGTTATTGTAAATATGTTAACCCAGCCATAATCTTCATCATTCAGGGTAAATTGATTGCCACCTGTACCTCCTGTAGTAATTGCGACGATCTCATTTAATCCGCCAGGTTCCAGATTGAGCGTAAGAGGGTCAAAGGCTTCTATATCAAAAAAGTCTGTAGACCGAATACATCCATTGGTGTGTCTTACAAGAATATAATTAGCTGTACTAGGAGGAAGGTTGGTAAATACATTGCTGGTTTGGTAGGGACCTCCGTTTAAAGAGTAATCAAGTTGCGATGTATCTGTTTCATCTTCATCTACAGTTACGGTTACTACATTTCCAGGCATATTATCGACACATACATACGCTACATCAACGAGTGGATCAAAAAGTGCTGCATCAGGGAAGGTAATATTCCATTCAGACTCACAGCCTTCGCTATCGCGCACATAGACAATATGGTCGCCTCCACCTAAATTAGAAAAGTCGAAATTTGTCTGATCTATACCTCCTGTAATATACTGGCCATTAGGATCATCCAGGGCAACGCTATAAGGGGGTGTTCCTCCAGAAATTTCAATACTGAAAGAACCATCAAGTTCCCCTTCACATATTTCAGGGAAAATGGAGTCTGGAACAATTGAAATAACTACAGCCTCAGGTTCGGTAATATCAAAATTAAAAGTAACAAAGCACCCCAGCTCATCCTGAACAATAACATCATAATTCCCCGGCGGTAAATTGTTAAACGTAGACGTATCAAAAAATTGATCCAGATTAGGAGAAATCGCGTACTTGATAACTCCGGTTCCTCCCCTTGCGTCAATTATTATAGATCCGTCGTTCTCACCGTTACATCGTACATTATTTATCGTATAATCAACATCAAGTGCTGTAGAAGGTTCCGTAATAGTTATCGTATCTGAAGTTGCATTACAATCGCCACTTTCAACATGAACTACATAGACACCTGCTGGAAGTTCAATAAATACACCGGGGCTTGGCTGTATTGCCGGAATCGTATTTCCACTGGTATCCTGCAGGGTGTACACATAATTCCCTAAACCACCCTGAGCAGTTGCGACAATAATTCCATTCTCATCTCCTACACAATTAATTGTAGGGTTGGTTGCATCTAATAGAATTTCTAAGGTAGGTAGTGGATCTATCGTAATGTCATTCGAAACATTTGAAATACAGCTATTCGCATCTCTTACATAATAGTTGTAGGTGCCTTCAGGAACTGGGAAGGTGATCGATGTTGTAAATGACCCTAAAATTGTACTAAAATCTGAAACGTCACTATACTCATAAGGCCCTGTTCCTCCTGTTGCGCTTAGGGTAAGTGTAGACTCTGTTAAGCAGGTTTGTGTACTTTCCACAACCAAAGCTGGAGAAACTTCAGTAGGCTGTTCTATAGTGATGTCTAAAGAAATAAATTCACAATCGTAGCCATCTGTAATTTTTACCTGATATACTCCTGCACCCAAGTCTGTAAAAACATTCGATGCCTGTGGCCCGGAACTGCTAGTAGTAGGTGAGAGGGTAAGTAGTGTATAAATATAATTTGATCCCTGTCCACCAGATACAAGATTGGCAGTAATGGTCGCATCCTGATCACCAAAACAAGCTAACAGCGTTGTACTAGGGTCGAAGGTTGCAGTGATAGGGGTAGGCGCTTCTAACTCTAGTGTATCGGAAGCAATACATCCTTGTGCATCTCTCACATTAACAGTATAGATTCCTGCTCCTAAACCAGTAAAGGTATTTGATGAAGAATACGGTACAGAAGCAGCTCCTGTTAATTCGTACTCGTAAGGACTGGTTCCGCCAGTTGCCACCGCAGTAATAGTTCCACGGTCATTAGTACAGGTAACATTCGATGTTTCTGAAGCAACTAATGCTAATGGTGCTAGAGGAGCATCGATATGTACCACATTGGAAACGGCATCGCAAAACGGTGTATCTGTTTCAATAACAGCAACACTGTAATTTCCAGATCCCAGTCCGGTAATAAGCTGTGGGTCTGAAGCCGTATTGGTAGCAATCACACCACCAACCGGAACCCCAGCACCGTCAAGTAACTGATAGGTGTAATTCCCTGTGTAGCCAGTAATGGTTAGCTCTAAAACCCCATCGGTATCTCCAAAGCAATTATTATCTACCGTTGGTACAATTACAGCATCTATTAAGTCGAAAGGAGGTACAACCAAAGGAAGCGTTAAGAAATAACAATCGGTGTCAAGATCATTCACCTGAAAGTAGTAGGTGCCCGGACCTGGAATATCAAACAGCGGGGAAGCCTGTGGTACTCCACTAGGTAACATTTGATAGGTAAAATTCCCGGAACCACCCGTAACATCAATCTGTACAGTCCCTGAATTATTACAATCTATTGGCGTTACAGTGGTGAAAGCGGTAGCTGTGATCTCTGGTAACGGATTAACAACAACGGTATCCGTTGCAATACATCCATTCTCATCTTTAGCGTAAATTGGAATATTTTGTACAGCTCCGGTATCAACAATTTCGAATGTATTAGTGGTAAAATAATTTATACCATTAATACTGTACAGATAGGGCGCAGTACCTCCGGCTTCTGTAATGGTTAAAATAGCTGTATTGATTGTATTATCTGGGGCACAGGCAAAATCTGTTATCATACCTGTAACTGTTAAAAGTGCTGGTTCTCCAATAACTGCATCTTCAGTTGCAACACAATCTCTTCCGGAGGTAACCTGTATCGTATAGGTACCTGCAGGTAAACCTGTAAATATATTTGACGTTTGTTGTGGTACTACAATAGGTGCAGTAATTTCATACAGATACACTGGATTATCATTTCCTGGTAAAAGGTCCACAGTTACCACCCCGTCATTACCGGCATTACAGCTTACATCTGTAGTGCTTGTAGTAAACGTTACTGGTGTAGCTGCATCCAGGGTTATAGAAACATCAGTATCGCAAGTAGTAGTTACATCAGTAATTGTTACTGTGTAGGTACCCGAAGGTACTCCAGAAAATACATTTCCTGTTAAAACAATAGACGGTGGATTTGGAGTAATACTATAAGCATACGTACCCGAACCTCCGGTGGCTGTAACCGTAATCTCTCCATCATCATCATCACAACTAGGAACTCCGGTGACTGCTGGTGTGATACCTAAAGGAGGTTCGATTGTTATGGTCTCTAAATTCCCACATCCATTCGCATCTCTAACTTCAACTGTATGGGTGCCAGAAGCTAAATTCTGAATGGTAAAAGGCGGTGTTTGAGTCTGAAACGTTCCACCATCAATACTAAAACTATACGGTGGTATTCCGGCTGTTGGTAACGTAACATCAATTTCAAAAGCTCCTTCATCGGTATCACATTGATTTGAAACTGCAATAGCAACAACAGGTGAAGTATCCATTGGAACAACAGTTGCTGGACTCGAAATAATACAACCATATGCATCTAGTACGTGTACATAATACGTTCCTGCATCGACATTAAACGTACTTGGAACATCCCAGTTAGGATCTGTAATCAAAGGTGCTCCGGGCGTTGTTGTAATTTGGTACAAATACGGAGCTGTTCCATTTTGACCAATAGCACTAATGAGCCCTGAATTAGGGTTACAATTTGCATTATGATCTACTGAAACAGATAGCTCGAGAGCTATGGTAGATTCTGTTATATTGAAAGGGGTCGTTGCGATTCCACAACCCACGTTAGGCCCCGTGGTTTCTGAAATTAAAACAATATAGTTGCCAAATGGTAAGGGCCCCAGGTTGGCTACAGATAGTGTGCCGCCAGCAGGAACCGTTCCTGAACCATTGATACCTGTTGTTTGTAATGTTAATTCATCCAGTATATCGTAGTCCACGTCTACCGGGAACCCGTACATACTATTTATATCAAAAGAAACATTTCCATCGGCACTTCCGGTACACGTAATATTATTTGCTGTTAGTGCTGTGGCTGTCAGGGTTGAGTCTGTAGGTATGGGGGTAGTTGCAGGCTCATAATAACTACACATAGTAGATTCATCATATACGATGAATGTGTAGGTTACTCCTGGTAACAAACCAGTAAATCTTGTTGAAGCACTCATAGGTGGGTTTTCAGGTTGCCAAGCACCCGCTGGAAGCGGATATACAGTGCCAGGTCCCTGATAAATTGCAAACCAAAATGGCCCCGTACTTCCCAAAGTTGAACTTACGGTTACTACAGCTTCTCCTCCATTACTACAATCTACTGTTGTGTCTATGGTAATGTCTAAATCTGTAGGTGGGGAGGCCACCAACACATCCTGAATTAATACCGAACAACCATTCGAATCGATAACATCAATTTGATACAATCCAAAATCAATTACATCAAAAGTCACGGGAACCAAACCGGTGGCTCCTAAAACAGAATTCGAATATCCAGTACCAGTAACATAGTAATCGTAAGGTGCTACACCTCCGGTAACCCCATTAATGATGATTTCCCCTTGTGAAACTCCTCCAGGCTCACACGTGATATCCACACTATCGAAATCTACTAGTATAGGATCTGGCTCACTAATAGTAATAGTGTCTGTGTCGCTACAAGAATTTGCATCGGTTAACGTAACTGTATAGTTTCCAGCAGGAAGTCCAGAAGTTTGAGTTCCGTAATCTGTGCCGGTTGTATTATTAAAAACATTAATCAGGAACGGTGGCGTACCTTCATTAGGATCATAAGTAACAGTAATAGCCCCATTAGAATCCCCATGACATAAAATATCCTGGGTTTGTGCCACTACATCTAATGCCGGTAGGGAAATTGGGTTGATGGTAATAATATTCGATTCGGCCATACAGCCACTAGCATCTGTAACCTGAAACTGATATGTGCCTGCTGTACCTGTTGTATAGATAAATGGTGACCCGGTTGCTCCTAAAGGTGTATAGGGAGCTCCGGAAATAGATACTTCATACGTATATGGTGCAACACCCCCTACAAAAGTTCCCGTAATAATTGCATCTGGTGTAGCAGTACAATCTAAGTCTTTTGTTAAGACTGCATTTACATTTAATTGTCGTGCAATTACTTCGGCAGGTAGTGTTAATTCACATCCTAATGCATCACGCACGGTAACTACGTATGTTCCCGGTATTAAACCGGTAAAAATATTACTTGATTGAAATGGGGCGCCATTAAGGCTATATTCAAAAGGAGCAAGACCTGAAGTAACCGTAACTTCTATAGTAGCACCATTACTAGCATCATAACAAAGGTCTGATGTTGGGCTAATGGATGCTATCACAGGATCTGGAATACTTAGATCAAAATTTTCAGAGGCAGTACATCCATTGCTGTCTTCTACAGTAGCTGTGTACGTTCCACTCTGTGTTAAGTTCGCAAAAGTATTGTTGGATTGTGGGGGTAATACAGTTGCATCTGGCAGGGTAAGTGTATATATGTTTCCACCCCAGCCACCTGTGGTATTCAACACAACACTACCACTTTCCAAACAAGAAATAGGGCCCACATCCAATGTCAGGGTCAAAGGAGCTGAAGGTCCTTCAACAAGTACCGAATCGGTAGCTTCACAATTTGTTACAGTGTCGGTTACAACTATAGTATAGGTTCCTGCAATCAGCCCGTTAATTACAACCGGAGAGGTTCCTGGAACAGGTGGGTTTCCGTTTATGGAATAGACAAAAGTAGTTGTTCCTGAAACAATAAATTGAACAGAACCATCGGCATCGTTAAAACAGGATACGTCATTTATAGGCTGTCCAACAACTGTCAATCCAGGAAGTGGCTCAATTGTATAGGACTCATTATAAGTACATTCAAAAGCATCTTTTACTTCAAAAGTATACGTTCCGGGATCCAACCCTGCAAATGTTGTTGATGTCTGGTAAGGTGTAATTGCGTTAACAGGAGCAATTATTCTATACTCTAGTGGTGCAACTCCACCTGTTGTTCCTGTTATGGTAACTGTTGTTGTGTTTGTTGGACAGGTAAGTGGTGTATTGCTAAATGTTAGATCTGTTGGAGGATCTAATGGGAGTATGGTAATTTCGTTAGTAACAAATGTACAATCATTTGCATCCTTTATAACTGCTGTATAGGTTCCTGGATTAAGTCCGGTAAATACTGGACTTGCTTGAAAATTTGTACCATCAATACTGTACGTATATGGAGGAGTTCCACCAGTCACTCCAGTTACTGTAATTGTTCCTGTAGCTACACAGGAATAGGGGTCTGTTAATTCTAGTGTACCATCTATAGGTGTCACAGAGTCAATAGTAATAGATTGCGGATCACTATAGCATGCTTGTCCTCCAAAGGTATATTCAACCACAATAGAATAGTTTCCTGCGGTAAGTCCTGTAAAAACTGGTGAGTTAAAGAAGGTGAGTCCGCCATTAATACTATAGCGTAAGCTGTTTCCGTTCGGATTTGTAACGTTAATGGTTATAGATCCGGTATCGCCTGGATCTGCACATAGAATATCTGTTTTAGTTACATCAAACTCCGGAGGCAAGGCAGCTTCAACGGTAACAGTAGTGTTGGCACTACAATTATTAGAGTCTACAACCATAATATTATAGACACCAGGAGTAGTGACCACAACTTGCGGATCTGTTTGGAAGACAGTGGTACTGTTTATAAAATAGAAATAAGGGGGAGTACCACCAACAGGATAGATAGTAATTTCTCCGTCTGTACACGTTAGAGGTTTCGTAATTGCGGCAGTAACTGTGAGTAGGGGAGGCTCAATTATAGTTATATCTTCTGAATACGTACAGCCATCTTCTGTAGAAACATTCGCAGTATAGGTTCCGGGATTTAAATTTTCAAATATGTAGTTATTCTCAGTAATTGGGCCTACACTGTTTATAAGTGTCCCTCCCTGATATAAGGAGAAGAAGTATTGCGGCTCTACATCGTTAGCTGCCAGGTGAATATTCCCCTTATCACCATAACATAATGGCTGATTGATAATGGTAGAAACAGTGAACTGTCGTTCTCTTACAAGAACGTCTGGTACCGTAAAGACACAAGCATTTGTAGGCACTCCTAATTGCCTAACATACACGGTGTATAATCCAGGAGTAGTAACTGTAAAGATGTTACTGGCCTGGTATGTTATGCCATCAAGACTAAATTCATACCCACTGGGCACATTCCCCACAGTAATAGTTCCGGGTGTTGTACATATAATATCTGTTACTGAAACGGTAGGGTCTAATAAATTTTGGTATACATTAAAATAAAACTGATTAAAACACCCCCCTTGATAGTTTATCGTGAGCCTAAACTGTCCCGCTGTATTTGCAAGATAATCTGTGCCTGTTGCTACTTGATTCCAAGTACAAGAATTATCTTCATTCGCACAGTCTGAGTTAGGGACTGGAGGACAACTACTTTCATCCAGTTGCTCCCAGATGATAGAAATGGCACCAGCCAAATCCACAGAGAGATCTCGGGAGTCATTAACACCACATAAAAATATATTAGGCAATAATTTCCCATCATTTGGACATGTAACTACTTCATCTGCATATGGAATAATAGGGTTTGTGACATTGGCACCATAAAGAGTTACATTAAATTGTTCCACAATAGATCTACACGGTGCTATGGCTGTATTAAATGAATAGTAGGTCCCTGTTGCTGTCACAGTAATAGTTTGTGTAGTACCTATTACAGGCGTACCTGTTGGACTGGTAGACCATGAGTAAGTATCGTATCCATCTGCTGCAGTTAGATCTACGCTTTCTCCACAGAGTATTTCTTCTTGCGTAAACACACAATCATCAAGATCTGCCAAGAAATTTGTTGCCTGAGGCACCAATAAACAACCTGTATTACTATTAACACTTGGGTCGTCTGTAATTATAAATGTTGGATTTAAAGTTCCCTGGTACGTTGCAAAGGCTTGGTTATTGATAATATTAGAACAGGCTTCTGCTAATTGCTGACAGGTATCGACTACCTGTACTTCGATACGCAATTCTGTAACTGGATCATTTTCTTCAACCAGATAATCTTCTACAGCAAATACAATTTCTCTTGTCCCAGCATTATAACTTTGGACAGTTACGCCAGGAGGGAGTACTAAATCGGTGGGATGGTTATAAATTATGTTGATTGGAAGGATATCTCTAATCGTAAAGTTTTGAGCATCATCGTTTCCTGTATTTTGAAAGCCAATTACATAATTAAGTTCTTGACCAAGATCAACAGTCTGGCCTCCAATATTATTTCCGAATTCATCTTCAACAATTTTTGTTAGCACTATATTGGGTTCAATAATTTCAACAGCAAATGCAAATAAGTATTGAAAATAGGTGTCTCCGCTAGTCTCTAACGTAACGGTAGCAGAGGTATCACCGTTCGCAATTACAGTATTCCCGGGGTTAGGAACAGACATAACTCCGGTATCAAAGCCTAAGGTGTTGGTACTATTCGGAACTCTGTTGTCAACAGGGGTAGCACTTAAATCGGTTACTGAACTATTAAAAAAGTTAGCTACGGGCCGATCTACTGCTGAAAGATTCACCCCATTTAATTTCATCCGGTCGTTTAAGATTGGCTTATCGCCTTCCAAGGTTGCAAAAGCTAAGTTTGCTCTTACAGGTGCAGGTGCAGGAACTGTTCTGAAACCAGAGACTGGAATGTCTACGGTCTCATTGTTTCCAGGGACACTTATAGCACTAAACCCATCGAAACTTGTGATAGATTTACCAGGTAATGTAGGATCTTCATACACTACAAAAAGCGACCAACCAGCTGAATTTCCTGTATTATTCCCATTTAGCCCGGTTTCACCTAACAAACTGGATACATTAGCCACTGTATAGGTTCCTATGTTATTTGCCAGTCCGGTTACAATGGTAGTTACATCTGCAAAGCACGCATATGGAAAACTATCCCCATTATCTACTGTAGTGCCATTCGCATCAAATATTATAGTTCCCGTTATATCATTATAACCTCCCGTGGGTCCCTTGAATTTTACATTGGTAATAGGTTCATTCCCTTTTGTAACTGCACCCCAATACAAACTTGCATGCTTTATTTCATAACAATTTGGATTTGGAATAACCAAGTCAGCACTTGATGAACTGAAGGTTGTTGGATCTCCGTCAATATCTATATACTGCATATCTACATTGTGATTATAGGCAGTATTATCGTTAAACGGATTATTATCTGGTCCTAAGATATTGTTTCCTATTAATACAATATCGCCTTTAAGGTCCTGATCAAATCTAGGCGTAAAGGGGACAAAATTCTGGGAATATGACTGCAAGCAGATTAAGAGCATTGAAGCTATTAATGCAATACAAGGGAAGGTTGGTTTGTTCATCATAGTTAAGTTTCTGATTCAAGTTTTACTCCCAGAATCAATTTTAGATAGGAGGGGGGGCTATAAACTAACTATTGTATTTTGTTGTATTCTATTTCTCTATTTTTAGTATTGATAGGTTTTCAGTAAATGGGTCTTTCCCTTTTATTTTTAATGCAGCGTTGGCAGTTTCGATGCTATCGTATTTGCCGTAATAGATATAATACTTACTGGTATTCACATCGTAAAAGAAATCTACACTTGAATGTCCAGAAGCTAATACCTGTGTTAAAAACGCATCTCGTTTTGATGTGTCACTGTGTACGGCAAGCACTAAATAATATGCCTCTTCCGTATTTTCAACGTTTTTCAAAATCTGAATGTTTCCACTTTGTTCTTCTCCGAAATCAAAATCTGATAGGAGTAAAGGTGTTTCACTAACTGCAACGTTTTGACGCAGCGAATTAAGCGTAGCTCTATCTTGCTGGTATCTATCCTCTTCATTGTTGTACGCTGCACGCTTAATACGTCGTTTACGCTCAAAGTCTGTAGCAATTGTAATCTCTTCCAGTGAAGAAACTAATTGTGCTCTGGCACGCGTCGCTTCATCTTGTGCAGTTTTTAATTCTGCAAGTGCTTTTTGATAATATAAATTGGTGGCATCGTTAGGATCATTCGTTTGTTGCGCTCTTTCTTGTAGCAATGCCTCTAACTGATTAATTTTTTTCTTCTGTGTAATAATGATCTCATCTAAATTAATGATGATGTCCTCTATAGCGGCATTTTCCTTTGTAATGCTTTTAAAAGGGGCAGGTGCTACATACACCCCTTGCTCACTTAAATCATTCTCTTCTTTAAGGTTCTTTAAGTCTTCATCCTTAATGGCAACAGATGAGGTTAAATTATTTACTAATTCCTTCTGAGCGACGGCATCGCTTTGTGCTTGTTCGGCTAAAACCTGAATAGAACTTCCTAATGGATCATTTGGATAGATAATTAATTTATCAATAGCTGCTTTGCCTTCAGCTTCTAGTTTAAGCTGTGCTTCGGCCGCTATTCTTTTTGTTTCCTCAGCTTCAACTCTTGCCTGTTCTTCGGCTGCTATTCTTTTTGTTTCTTCAGCTTCAAGTCTTGCTTGTTCCTCGGCTGCTATTCTTTTTGTTTCCTCTGCTTCAAGTCTTGCCTGTTCTTCGGCTGCAATTCTTTTCGTTTCTTCAGCTTCAAGTCTTACTTGTTCCTCGGCTGCTATTCTTTTTGTTTCCTCGGCTGCTATTCTTTTTGTTTCCTCAGCTTCAAGTCTTGCTTGTTCTTCGGCTGCAATTCTTTTCGCTTCTTCGGCTTCAAGTATTTTTGTTTCTTCAGTATTTGTATTTACTGGTTTTTCTGAAGCCAGTCTTTTAGGCTCTTCAACTTCTGAATCTTCCTGAGTTTCAGAAACTGTTCTAGGGGTAGCAATATCAGTTTTAGTCTCAGTCCCGGTTACTGCAAGAGCTGGCTCGGTTGCTTCTACCTCTTTTGCTGGCGTTGGTTTTGTTTTTCTAGGCTTTTTCTTTGCTTTTTTCTCAAAGGAGAACAGACCCGCTACTTCATCATCCCTGCTGTAATCGAAATAATCGTTATTTGGGAAAACATACGCAAGTGTAAACTCGTGCGAAGAACCGAAGTCTGCTAATCCTCCAAGCGCTTTTTCATAGTTGTATTCTATAGCAATTTGTGAAGTGATATGTAGTCCCACCCCGGCAGAACCACCATACAATGTATTATACCCTCCCTGTACCCAGAATCCTTTGGGAACGGTAAGCATTAAAGTTCCTGAATAGATAGAGGTGTCGCTTCTAAACTCAGCCCTTCCTAAGGCAGAAAATTTACTGTCTTCAAGAAAACCATAACCACCCATATATCCTGTGTACATAATATGTCCCTGGATTCCGCGTGTAGGATTTTCTTCTAAAAGTTTTGATGTATTAAAGTTGTAGGACACAAGATTGATAGCGGCGATACCAAAGTCCATAAACCCGGTACCATAGTTAAGTCCTGGGTTTATGTTTACTAAAAAATTGCTTGGAATATTGTCTAAGGAGGGGTCTGGAAAATTTGTGACAACTTTCCCACTGTTAACCCCACTTTTATAGGCTCCTACATTCATTCCCAGTGTTAAGTTACTTTCTGCTGCCAGGGTTACGTTGTAGGCAAAATTTACAAGGCCTCCAAATGTAGTGAGTACACCATAATTTTGCTGAAATAATCCTACCCCTCCACCAAGATTTTCACTAATTCTCCCTGAAAAATTAGCCATATAGGTTTGTGGGGCATCTCCAAGTTGAATTAACTCTCTTTTATTATTTACGGAAATGTATTTATTCTGTTGTCTTACAAAACTGAAAGTTGGATTTAGCACATACCTGTGAAACATAAGTGAGTTTCTTGCAGGCAATTCAAGCCCAACCACACCATCCTCTTGTTGAGGGTAGCACACTTGAGCTGTACAGCAAGCTAGCAATATGATGAGACGTATTGTTTTCACGTTATTGAACGACCGTTATAGATCCTTTTATAGATTCTTGATTCTCTGGGGTAATGATATAGTAGTAGACTAAGTTTACACTTGTAAGCCGCAGTTGTTCCTCAGGCCAGTTATTTATATATTCTTTTGTTTGATACACGACATCTCCTAGGTTCGAAAGGATCATTATTTCGGTATTGGTACCGCTTACATATTCAGTGGGTAGTACCCAGGTATCATTTATACCATCACCATTAGGGCTAATAAGATTGGGGATGTTTGCAACCTCGGGAAATAGATCGATGAGTTCACGTAGTTCAAAAGTAAATGTGTCGGTGTCTTCACAATCTGAATTCTGAAAAACCACAACTCGATAGAGGCCAAATTCGGAAGCTTCAAATACATTGCCAGTAGCATTGGGAAGTAGTTCGTCGTCTAAGTACCATTCAAATTCAGGATTGGTTGCTGTTGTGGTTACGGTAATTAGTACTGTTTCTCCGGCAGGTACTTCAGTTACACCTTCTACATCTATACTACTCGTAAAATCTCCACTTTCAAGATCTATGGTACCAATAGCCTGACAGTTTCCCGAAATTACTGTAACTGAATACACTCCGGATTCACTGGTCTGGTACGTTCTTCCGGTAGCTCCTGGTATCACTGTACCATCTTTAGTCCACGTAAAGCTGTCTCCATTCATAGTGCTTAATGTGGTAGGGCCTTCACTGGCACAAAAAGGATTACCGGCACTGGATTCGATAGCGGTAGTTGTAGTTTGTCCCGAGGTAGCTTCTGTTATAGTTACCCGGTTTGAAAAAGAATTGGAAGGACAACTTCCATAATTTGTCTCTGCAAAATAAGTACCTTCCTCTGTTACCGATAAACTTTCACTTTCTGCTACAAAGACAGCGGTAGTAGGTCCCGTTTCTTTATACCAGTTAAAAGTAAGTGATGGAAATAGTAATGGCGATGTAGCATCTCCAAAACCTGGATTGTCTATTGTAAGTAAGTAACTCCCATTAGGACAATATGCGCCAGTAGAGACAAACTTGTTTATGGTAAAAGGAGTGTCATGTAATTTATAATAGGCAGAGAATTCATCGGATGGGGAACTTGTTGCAACCGGTGCGGTACTCTTTACCCTAAGCTTATATCCTTCGCCTGCAGTGGTATCCGGAAGGGAAAAAGTAACAAGGGCAGGAGAAGATGTTATCGATCCGGGGGACGAACTGAATACTACGGTAGGAGTTGTAAAATTACCTTCCGCATCAGACATTTCAACCAGAAACTGATTGTTTGGAGCTAATGCCGACTCTGGATTAAACACAAAGCTAACGTCGTACGCATTGAATGAATCACTTGCGCAGGCCTGATTAAATTGAAGGTTTGGAGATCCAATTACCAATTGAGCCTTGGCTTGATGTGTTAACATTGCCAAAACAATTACTATAAAAAGATATTCAAATTTTCGAAAAGTAATTTTTTGCATACGGTAGTAATTTTTGGGGATTATATTTGAACTACCTTACAGTTCACAAATGGTTATAACTAATAGTTTATAAAGTCACACTGGTTTTTCAGTATCCTGTTTGTTGTTATCCGTCGTCTCTTTCTTCAGAAGCAATAATTTTGTTAATACGTAATCTAAAATCCGGACGGTCCAGATTGTTAGGGTCTATAAATGTTTCTGTATCTGAGCCTTTGGAATACACGTTAAAAAATGAACGGTTTCCATACCAATTCTCCAGATCTTCATTATTAGAAATATCTTCAGTAAAAATATTACCACGACAATTGTTGAAATACATTTTGCTGAACCTGATATACTGTAAGTTCTCATGAGTTACAGGAATAGCATTGTCTAAGATCACCGCCGGATTGAAACCAGAAAGCACACTCGTATCCATTGTTAACGAAGCATCTTTATCTATATACACGGCTTCTTTAACCAATCCTACATCAATATCATTTTCCAGTGTCTTACTTAAGTTGAGTAATGTTAAATTTTGCGCGTGTATGGTTGTTCTGGCTTTTTCAATAGCTACTTTGGTATCATCACTATGGGAAGTGATATAGATACTACTTGCCCCTCCTGGATTTGAGGCATAGGGAGAACGTACCGCTAAGGAATTTGAAATAGATACCTGTGCGCCATAATCGAATTTAAAGTCATTTCCTGCAGAACGATAGGACACCAGTTTCTCTAAGTTTACATTTCCTCCTAATACATAAAATGAAGTGCCTGCAGCATCGCTAACCATTATATTTTCGAGAGTAGTAGCAGTACCAACTCCGGCTAATGTAAGGGCGTTGAAGTATCCATACTCTCTTGTACGCTTTCCTGCATATTCAATTCGTACAAAAGACATACTTCCAGAATTGCTTTCATCATTAGTACCACCATAGAGTGAGTTTTCTGCAGAAGTATTTAAACCATAATCCAGACTCCACTGCGTGCCAACTTTGTTGACGGGAGCATCACCCAGAATAAAAATTCCTCCCCAATCGCCTTTTTTACTCATATCTCTATTGGATGTAAATACAATGGGATCGGTCTGGGTACCCTCGGCAATGATCGTAGCGCCTTTTGTAATGGTAAGTGAAGCTTTGGTTTTATAATCGGCCAGGATTCTAGTTCCTGGTTCGATGGTAATCGTGGCGTTATTCACCACAAATACATCTCCTAATAAGAGATATATTTCTTTTTTATGCAGCTTGGTGTCTTTTGAAATGTTACCTGCAAGAATTTGTGTAGGGTCATCATAGTCTGTAGCAACAGGTTTAAATTCCGTCCAAAAATTTAACCAGTTTTCAGATCCTTGTATTCCTTTTTCCTGCTGAGCGACCACGTCACCAAACAGAAGAATACATAAAACGAAAATAAGCGGGGTAATTTGTTTCATACGTAACTATCTTAGTTGTTAAAATTTAATTAAACTAAAGACCAAACTTATAGATATTTCCGATAAACTGCAAATAATTTCGATTAAAAACACTGTTAAAATGCATAAATCATCGACGAAATGCTACTTTTTGGTAAATATGTGAGTGGAAATACGTGCGAAAAAATAAAATGCATGCGTTTTTAAAAAAAGGGAGCTATAGCGACAATTTCCCTTTATACCTAATAGGGTTTGTTTTCAATTGAAAAAAACAGAGAGGTGTACTAGTGCTATAGAGGGATTTAACAGTATACAACAAATTAGGTCTTACTAAAGAACAAATTTATTGTATACGAATTGAAGTAATATATACACTACTATACAGAAAACACTTCAATTGTTTTTATTCACAGTCTTCTACCTATACTAGTTAAATTCATTATAGGTATGTAGCGCTTTTAGTGTTTCCTCATAAAAAAGAATAGCAGCTACCAAGCTGGATTTATCAGAATAGGGGAGAATCATCTTCTGAAACTTAATGGTATCTTCAAAATAGGTGGCTGTTGCTTCAATATTTTCTTCCAGTGCCTTTCGATGGTCTTTAGTGTCTGGAATTCCCAGAGTAGACATGGTAACACCTGGTTTGGTCGCAAAAGCAATGTTAGGTAATATTTTAATGATGATTTCAATACGAATGTTGTACAACTCCAGTAATTTACCTTTGTTCATACTTTCTAGTTCTTCGCTGTTGTGGTATTTGTCAATACTAATATTTCCTTTAATAATAGATTGTTCTTCTTTCTGTGCAGATGCTAGTGTAATACTTCCAAGGAATAGTATTGTCAATAAGGCTTGTCTGATTTTCATAGTCATAGGTTTTAAATTATGGTAGGGGCAATATGTTAATCGTCGTCAATGTTACAAATAAATCCCACGAAATGCAAATATCATCGATAAAAAGTAATATAACGTTAAATATTTGATAATGCTTGCTGCGCGTATTTTTGTGATAGGGTAGGTTTTAACAATCTGAATTTTAATATTTTAAAAGCACTCAGTACCCGGAGCACACCTCAATATTTTTAATTTTAAAAAAAAAGAAATATTATTTAGTAGTATGATGTAGTTGAGGAGAAAAACAAAAGTGTGTTGTCTCGTAAGCCAGAATGGAGAACTACTTTAGAGGTTGCTATCTTTTACTTTATAAGTAGCTATAGGGTCTTCAAAAAACCCCGATGCATCTACAAAGCGTTCTATCTCTGCTGGATTATAATGATCCAGTTCGATCATTTTTTTAATAGCAGCTTGCTTATCGGTACTTTTATGGTAATAGTTTTCAGCAATGGCGTATCCAATGTAATAGGCAAGATCCCGTGTTCCGAATTCATTTTCTTCCTGGCTCCACAACCAATACCCATACTCATTCTTAAACATATCTTTTGTAAAAGTTTTTTTAATTGCTGCGCTATTGGCTTTGCCATACACTACTGCGGACTGGGTTGATTCTGAAAACCCCATAGCTAAGGTAGATACAAATTCTGCCACTCCCTCAAAAACCGAAATACCCAAAAGATTACTATCTAAATCCTGATCCTGTTGGGTGTGAATATATTCATGTACATTGTTAAGGGCAAAGTTTTCAACGGCCGATTCCTTTCCAGCCCAAAACTCGCGAATGTAGTTAAGCGACTCGGGGAGCTCACTTACATTTACGTTTTTATCTCCAAAACCAGTTTCAACACCAATTAGTACCTTATTGCCCATAGTAGTTCCTCCTGTACGAAATACTCCAACCGAAAAATAAACTTCAGCAGGCCTGGCATCCGGATATAGTTCTTTCAGTTTTTCTATCCCTGATGCTATTTCCTGAGAGAGCCCTTTAGACTGATAGGTATTTTCTCGAATGCTCTCCCACAAAAGCGGGTAACTTCTAATAGCGTGCACATATTCTTCGGGTCTGTAGCGTCTTGCCTCTCTAATGGCAGCTAACCCAGGAGTCCCGGGCTTTATAAAAAGCGAGTCCAGCAGTGCAAGATGTTTAGTTGTATCGGCCTCCTTGCGGATAGCATCATGTGCTTTCCAGAAATTGTCTACATCTGCAGTAAATACATATTGCGGTGTATCAGGGGTTTCTGGAGTAGTAGTTTCGGATTTGGTTTTCTTGCAGGAAAACGTGAGTAGTGCCAAAAGGGCGAGTGCAGTGAAGTGAAACTTCATAAGAGATAGTTAATGGTTATGTTCTATAGATAGTCTATCTCGCTAATTGTTACACTAGTAGCGGGTTGTTTTTAAAATTAATTCCGTGTAAAATAAAAGTCTACTTTTCTGTTTTCTCCTTTAACGGTTCCTTCAATCCATGCGTGGATAGAGTCTTTTACCGGGTTGGTATACGTGATTTTTGAAGGGAAATCGTGTTTCGGATTCATAAACGTAAACGTTTCCTTTTCTGAAGGAATTAATGTAAAGGTAATCGGTTTATCATCATTCTGGTTGTAGGCCACCACTGTAAAATAGGTAGCATTGTTTCGTTGCTGCAGGGTAACACGCTCCGCAAAGACGGTGTCACGCTCCACTATGGTGAAGCTATGTGCCTTTAAGGTGCTGTCGTTGACTTGTGTCCAGTTTTCGTAGGATTGTTCCTTTTCAGAACTATTAGACCAGTTACCAACCAACCATTCTAATTTTTCGAGGGTATCATACCTTTTTTCTTTAACTTCTATTGTTGAAACGTTACTATCCTCTGTAGTATTCTTGCAGGCAACTACTAGGAGTAGCCCTGTTAGGAGCAGGCATATTTTTTTCATGACGCTGTATGTGTATTAATTTTTGAATCACATAGTTCTGTGCGTATAGCAAACAGAAACCCTATGCAAAGTAGTAAAAGAAGGGTGATAATTTTAAAACGAATCACAATTAATTTTTAATAAAGAAATAATTTTTTTATATTAAGTATACAAAGGCTAGCGTATGGTTGCATAGTTAAAGCTTATGTTTTTCTTAAAAATTTTTTAAGCTCAGAATATCGCCGTACCTTATCGCCATAACATTAAAAATATAAATGGGTAGATCGCAACAGACGTTTAGTAAAACTGAAAAAGAAAAAAAGCGCTTAAAGAAGCGCGAAGACAAGAAAAAGAAAATGGAAGCCCGTAAGGCCGAAAAAGAAGAGAACGGTACCAGCGGTATCGACTTTGTCTATGTAGACCATATGGGTAACTTAGTGGATACGCCACCAGATCCTTCCAAAAAGGTAAAGGTAGAGGCAGAAGAAATTGTCCTGGGTATTCCTAAAAAAGAAGAATCTGATGAAGATAAGTTTGACCCGGTACGCATTGGTACGGTGAACTTTTTCGATCATTCTAAAGGATTCGGCTTTATTATAGATAACGAAAATAACGAAAAATACTTCTGCCACGTAAGCGGACTCATAGACGAAATTACCGAAGGTAACAAAGTCTCATTCGAGCTTGAAAAAGGGCAAAGAGGTATGAATGCAGTAAAAGTGAAGTTGGAGAAATAGTAAGACCCAAGTCACTTTTTAAAAGAGCTTTCAGGCAATCATACACGTGTCTGAAGGCTTTTTTATTTGTATCCCTTGAAGAACCCTACCTAGAATTCTATCATGTTTTTCATTACTAAAGTCCTATTCTAACTGTATAGATAGCTTGTGGCTTTATAAAACTATGAGTTTTAGCTTCTCTCAAATAATAATAAAACAAATAAATGCTTGTTATTTAAATAAATGGTATCATCTTTGCCAACTAATAAACATTATTAAATTTAAAGTAAAATGAATAAAGGAACAGTAAAATTTTTCAACGACACTAAAGGTTTTGGTTTTATCACTGAAGAAGGAGTTGAAAAAGACCACTTTGTACACATCTCTGGATTAATCGACGAGATTAGAGAAGGTGACGAAGTTGAATTCGAACTTAAAGAAGGAAACAAAGGATTAAACGCTGTGAACGTAAGAGTTCTATAAGCTACATCCATATAATTTAAAATGAGTCCGTTCACTTCAGGTGAATGGGCTTTTTTATTTTTATAAAAGTATTAGCCTGCGTTACGTTTACAAGCACCACGCTAGCATAGCTCGGGATAAATAAA
This sequence comes from Flavobacteriaceae bacterium UBA1903, assembly GCA_002337605.1. GTDB lineage: Bacteria > Bacteroidota > Bacteroidia > Flavobacteriales > Flavobacteriaceae > Marinirhabdus. Next base: position 227,042 of record DDGL01000007.1, on the reverse strand, counting down.
AATCGAATTCTATATAAATTATTATTATATTGAAACCAATGAGGATGTATACTATAACGCCTCATCTATAAGTACCTAAGAACCTATGGCCTCCACCTTTTCAGAATTAGGAATCGCAGCTTCTTTCATTGAAAGCTTAGATGAATTAGCGATAACAACGCCTACCAGTATTCAGCAAAAAGTAATCCCTGTCCTGCTACAACAAAAAGAAGATGTAGTAGCGCTAGCCAAAACAGGTACGGGTAAAACTGCTGCCTTCGGATTACCAGTACTGCAGCATATCGATACAAAAAAGGCTTTTATCCAGACAGTCATTTTGGTGCCTACCAGAGAACTGGGACAACAGACCTTTAAAAACCTAATCGATTTTGCAAAGCACACCCCCCAGATATCCATAGCTTCCATTTGTGGAGGCACTCCTATAAAACCTCAAATAGAACGCCTACAAAAAGACACGCATATTGTGGTTGCTACCCCAGGACGACTCATCGATTTATTACAACGGGACGCTATTTCAATTAAAAGTACAGATTACCTGGTGTTAGATGAAGCAGATGAGATGGTTACGGTTTTAAAAAATGGCTTGGATGCTATTGTAAAAGCGCTCCCAAAAACCAGAAGAACATTACTTTTTACAGCAACCTTACCGGGAGCAATCAAGCAACTTGTACAAAACTATTTATCCAAAAATGTAGTACAGGTAGAAGCCGATATGGAAACCCTGGGGCATCAAGGAATAGACCATAGCTATGTAGTGGTGAAGCCTGAAGAAAAATTAGAGGTGTTGCTGCATTTCTTAAATTCAAAAGCTGGCAAAAGAGGTGTTATTTTCTGTAAAACCAAAGCTGCTGTAAACAAGCTGGCTAAGAAGCTAGCAATGCATAAATTCTCATCAGGAGCTTTACATGGCAGTTTAACACAAGGAATTAGAGACCGGGTAATGGGACAGTTTCGGGAAGGCCATATTTCAATTCTGGTAGCTACAGACCTGGCTGCCCGTGGGATTGATGTAAAAGAAATTGAATATGTGGTTCAATACCATTTGCCAGATACTTATGAAGCGTATGTCCACAGAAGCGGCCGTACCGCCAGGGCAGGAGCAAAGGGGTTGTCGTTAAGTGTTATTCAAGAGGAAGAGATAGATGATATACCAGATTTGGAGAAGGAACTGGGCATCATATTTTCCGAAATGAAAAAAGCAGATGCACTGGCTATTGAAGAAAATAATGCTCTTCTCTGGGCGCGTAAAATATTCAAAACAAAGCCCAACAGGGAGGTTTCCGAAGAATTTAAAACTACTATTAAAACCATATTTCATCACCTCACCAAAGAAGAACTCATTGAAAAACTGCTTGCAGACCATCTTAAAAACAATAAGCAATAAACCGAAAACTAAGTATAGTTATTAGAATAGCAAAGGAATTTATTTTTGTATAATTTAATCATCACAACCAACAACTAGCAACAAACGACCCACTAAACATGGCAAACGACATAAAATCCCAGAAGGAGATCTTAGCAAAACTTGGCATTACAGCCTTAAACCCTATGCAGGAAGAAGCGCTCCTCGCAATTGCTTCGGCTCCTAATACGGTATTGCTATCTCCTACGGGAACCGGAAAAACGATTGCTTTTTTACTACCTACGCTTCGTGCTCTGGATGTATATTGTGAAAACGTTCAGCTCCTTATTCTGGTACCATCACGTGAGCTGGCTATTCAGATAGAACAGGTAATTCGCGAAATGGGAACAGGCTATAAAGCGAATGCGGTGTATGGTGGCAGGCCTTTTTCTAAAGACAAAGTTGAACTGGCGCACAGTCCGGCTATTCTTATTGGTACGCCAGGTCGTGTGGCAGATCATCTACGGCGTGAAACTTTTTCTGTGGAAGACATTACCACCTTAGTGCTGGATGAGTTTGACAAATCTCTGGAGGTGGGTTTTGAAACCGAAATGCGTGAAATTATTGAGCACTTGCCAAGGATTGAAAAACGATTATTAACCTCTGCAACCCAGGGCGTAGAAATCCCAAAGTTTGCAGGCGTTCAAAATCCGTTAGTTATAGATTACCTGGACACTAAGCTATCTAAGCTGGCTATAAAAAAAGTACTGGCGCCTCATAAAGACAAATTGCAAACCCTGGTAGAATTACTGCATCATATAGGCAATCAGCCGGGGATCATCTTCTGTAATTTTAAGGATACCATTCAGTTTGTGAGCGAGTACCTGGAAGACCATAACATCCCACATGGCTTGTTCTATGGAGGGTTAGAGCAGTTAGACCGAGAACGTGCGTTGGTAAAATTCAGAAATGGAACCCACCAGATCATTATTGCTACAGACCTTGCTGCCCGCGGACTGGACATTCCCGAGCTCAATTTTATTATTCACTACCAACTACCCTTAAAAGCCGAAGAATTTACCCATCGCAATGGAAGGACCGCACGCATGAATGCTCAGGGAACTGCCTACGTATTGCAATGGGAACAAGAACACACTCCGGAATTTATCACAACTACCGATGTTGTAAAACTCAAAGACAAACAAACTGCTATTCAGCCTCAATGGGCAACACTGTATGTTTCCGGAGGGCGTAGGGATAAAATTTCCAAAGGAGATCTGGCAGGTTTATTTTTTAAACAAGGAAACTTGAAAGGCGATGAATTGGGGGTTATAGAACTAAAACAAGACTGTGCCTTTGTTGCTGTACCTAAAGATAAGGTGAATAGTGTTATTGAAAAGACGAATAATACACGTTTAAAAAAGAAAAAGGTCAGGATTACCTTACTATAAAATAGAATTCTTGTTTCACATAGCACTCTTCTTGTTGAAACTTGAACCATACAAGTAGGGAAACTTCATATAGCTTTATCCAAACAACTTGTAACTCAATTAACCTGACTGCTGACTGGTTTGTTAATGGTTTTATAATGTTCTTCTCTATGCCAGATTGTTATAGTAATTTAAAGTCCTATTTACAATTACATAACCTTTCTAAACAGAAAAACAATGGCTAAGAAATCAAACAAAGCTTCTGAAGAAACTCAAAAGATTAAAGATCTGGAGAAAAATAGAGTCTATTCAGAAGGTAACGTTATGACCACCAACCAGGGTCTTAAAGTAAACGACACGAATAATTCTTTAAAATCAGGAGAAAGAGGATCTACCTTACTAGAGGACTTTTTACTTAGAGAAAAGATCTCACATTTTGACCATGAGCGTATTCCAGAGCGTATTGTACACGCAAGAGGAAGTGGAGCGCATGGATATTTTGAATTATACGACAGCATAAAAAAATACAGCAAGGCTGGAATCTTTACAGATACCAAAAGAAAAACACCTGTCTTTGCTCGATTTTCTACTGTAGCAGGTTCTAAAGGGTCTCCAGATTTGGCCAGAGATGTCCGTGGCTTTGCAGTAAAATTTTATACAGAAGAAGGTACCTGGGATCTGGTAGGAAATAACATGCCTATCTTTTTTATTCAAGATGCTATGAAATTCCCCGACTTGATCCATTCGGTAAAGCCAGAGCCTAATAATGAAATTCCACAAGCGGCTTCAGCGCACGATACCTTTTACGATTTTGTATCCCGAACTACCGAAACGTTACACAACCATATCTGGGCTATGAGTGACCGTGCAATTCCACGGAGTTTACGAATGATGGAAGGCTTTGGAATTCATACTTTCCGACTTATCAATGCTAAAGGGGAATCACATTTTGTGAAGTTTCACTGGAAACCAACATTAGGAGTGCATTCAGTTACTTGGGAAGAAGCCGTAAAAATTAATGGTGCCGATGCCGATTTCCACCGTCGTGATCTTTGGGAAGCTATTGAAGCAGGGCACTATCCGGAATGGGAGTTGGGAATCCAGGTTGTCCCAGAAAAGGATGAGCATAAATTCGATTTCGATTTACTAGATCCTACCAAATTAATTCCAGAGGAACTGGTGCCTGTTCAGATTATTGGAAAAATGACACTCAACAGAAACCCGGACAATTTTTTTGCTGAAACCGAACAAGTAGCTTTTTTACCAGGACATATAGTACCTGGGATAGATTTCACTAACGATCCATTACTACAGGGACGTCTCTTTTCGTATAGAGATACACAGCTATCAAGGTTAGGTGGCACTAATTTCCATCAAATTCCAATTAACAGACCTATTACGCCTGTTCATAACAACCAGAGAGATGGACATATGCAAATGGATATTCCACAGGGACAAGGCGCTTATTTTCCTAATTCGTTGATGGGAAGTTGTCCGCATTTAGCTAAAATGGCCGAAGGTGGTTTTACGCATTACGAAGAACGTATAGATGCCAAGAAAATTAGAGGTCGAAGCGATAGTTTTAGTGATCACTTTTCACAACCAGCTTTATTTTATAGAAGTCTGTCAGATTGGGAAAAAGAACATGTAGCGGGAGCGTATTCCTTTGAGTTAGGAAAATGTACTCACAAAGAGATAAAAGAGCGTATGCTCTATATGATTGCTCAAATTGATAACAATCTGGCGAAGACCGTAGCCAAAAACTTAGGAATGAAAGTGCCCAAAAGTGTTGAAAAACCAATCAACCAAGCCATTGGTGCAGACGCAGATGGAAAAACACAACAACCAGGTAAAAAGAAAAACTATCTAGAATCAGATCCAGCTTTGAGCCAGGCCAATACAAAATTCGATAGTATTGAAACGCGGCAAATTGCTGTAATGGTAGCAGATGGCTTCCATATGAAAGCTTTTAAAAGAATGAAGACCACTTTAGAAAAAGAGGGAGCGAAAGTAAAACTAATTGCACCTCATGGGGGTACCGTACGCTGTGATGAAGATATGGAACACCCAGTAGATGCTGCTATAAGTACTACTGAAAGTGTGTTGTTTGATGCATTTTATATTCCTGGTGGTAAAAAGGCTATTAAAACCTTAAAAAATGAAGGAAAATACATCAAATTTATTAATGAAGCTTTCAAGCATTGTAAAGCTATAGCGGCAGACGGTGAGGGAGAAGAATTGATAGATGCTACGTTTGTAAAAGATCATAAAAATGATGAGGCTATTCATATCAATGAAACACCAAAGAACTTTGTAAACAGTATTGCTAAGCATCGTAATTGGGACAGGCGAGAAGTAGCTGCACAAGTACCTGTTTAAATTTACGTAAAGTTCTGGAAATTTAATAAAAAATCTACCGTATCGATAGTCAAGTACTAAGATATGTGTAGATTTTTTTACGTAAATTTAGCTACAAGTATCCTGGAAAATATTTGGTCGGTTTGACCTATTCTGAAATACTAAAACTTAAAAACAGCTGTATGCAATGTAAACGTGTTCTTTTTCTATTTATAGTATGTTTTTCACTGTACGGTATGGCCCAAGAAAATGATACTTCCAATGCTTTTTGGAATACACTACAATCGCACTGCGGGATGGCATACCAGGGCATGCTTGAAATCCCTGAGGAAGACGAAGCCTTTGGCGGAAAGAAACTTGTAATGCACCTAAGATCTTGCTCAGAGAATGAAATTAAAATCCCATTTTATGTGGGGGATGACAAATCGAGAACCTGGATACTCACTCTAAATGAAGGAATTATATCCTTAAAACACGACCACCGCCATAAAGATGGAACGATGGATGCTGTTAACTTGTATGGGGGTACTGCTTCAAATCAGGGAAAAGCAACGATTCAATTTTTTCCTGCAGACCCGCATACACAAGCACTCATACCAGCAGCGGCAACAAACGTGTGGTGGATTACTTTAGATGAAACGACCTTCACCTATAATTTACGTCGTTTAGGGACAGACCGTGTTTTTAAAGTGGTTATGGACCTCACAACACCCATTGAAACTCCTGAAGCGCCCTGGGGTTGGGAAGAATGATACGTTCCGCATAGGAATATGATATCATTTTACCCTTCGCTTTTTACTTCCGCAAGATGTTATACAAATGTTAATTTTTTTTATATTTGAGGTATACTAACCTTCTAACTATCTCGTTATGAAAAATTTTACGTTCAAATCATTGTTTATAGTAGCCGCTACTATACTACTCTTACAGTCTTGTTCCTCAGATGACGACTTTGATACTACTGCAGTCGACTCAAGACTAACAACCGATCTAGTTATGGAATGGAACGATCTCTGGCTAGAGATAGATAGGTACGCCTATGGCATGCGCCCTACATCGACTTCCAGAGCGTTAGCCTATATTCATTTAGCCGGGTATGAAACTGCGGTGCCAGATATGGCGGGGTATACTTCCAATCAAAACAGGTTAGAAAATTTAACGATAGATGCTGCCCAGCGAGCGGGAACTATAAATTTAAACCTGGCTTTAAATACGTGCTATGCATTGGTTTTTGACCATTTTATGATCAATGTGTCTACGGCTGTGGATGCTAAAATCGGGCAATTAAGATCCGTAAATGAAGCTGAACTTTCAGTCGGCTTACGTGCTTCTGAAATTGAGAATTCTATTGCCTGGGGAACCTATGTAGCAAATCGGGTTATTGCATATAGCCAGACAGATACCGCAGCAGAAGAACAAATGTGGGATCCACAACCCTTAAGTTACGAACCACCGGTAGGAGAGGGGTACTGGACCTATAGTGCCGATCCCGAACGAGCCTTGTTTCCCTACTGGGGCGAAGTACGCACTTTTGTTATTTCACCAAGCCAGACAACAAGCGTGGCGCCACCTATTCCTTACAGTGCAGATCCGAATAGTGAATTTTTTGATGAAATGATGGAGGTATATACCGTTAGTACAACTGCAAAAAGTGAGGATAACGATGATATGTGGGTAGCTGAATTCTGGTCCGATGATGTAGAAGGGTTGATGATGAGCCCTCCCGGACGTACCATTTCGCTGGCAAATCAATTAATTGGTCAGTACGACCTTGATTATGACAGAACTTTAGCGATGTTACTAAAATTAGGCTTTTCATTAAACGATGCAGCAGTATCGGCGTGGGCAGATAAATACGAATATATGGTCATGCGACCTAGTGTTTACATTAAAGAGCATATTGATCCGGATTTCGAAACAAATTTATACCGGTTTATATCCTGGCCAGATCCTTCATTCCCTGGCTATCCTTCAGGGCATTCAACTTTCGCATCTGCAGCTGCAGGAATTTTTATAAATGAATTCGGGGATGGTATGGACTTTACCGATAGAACTCATGAAGGAAGAACCGAATTCAGAAGCGTGCCGAGACCCTTTACCTCCATGTCAAGCCTGGCCGAAGAGCTTGCTTTCTCCAGAGTTCCGTTAGGAGTGCATATGAAAATGGACTGTGAAGAGGGCTACCGCCTGGGATATGAGATCTCAGATGCTGTACTTAACTTCAACCTTTCAAATTAATTTAGAACACTAGTTAAATTTATAGCGTTGTTCTTCAGTAGACGAGGCTCGCAGCAGCGTATGAAAGGTTCTTATGCTGTTGAAATCACGGGTAATTGCTTCAGATACCCCAATCCCAGAGATCCCTGTTTTTAGAATAGCCGGAACAGCTGCCAGCGTAATTCCTCCAACCCCAAGCATGGGAGTTTCAGTTTGCAACGCTTCCAGAATAGCCGTATACCCATTTAATCCTAATGGAGCAGGGGTATTAGTTTTAGTTTCGGTAGGTTTAAAAGGTCCCAGGCTTATATAATCTGCTTCTTTTTCAATTAAAATTTCACAATCTTTCAACGTATGGGCGGTACCCCCAATATATTGCCAGGTATACAACTGTTTTCGGGCTACAGTAGGGCAGGTGTCTGTAGTACCCAGATGCACCCCATCTGCTTTGACCTCTTTTGCTATTTTGTAATTGTCGTTAATGATGAGCCTTGTTTGAAAATGCGCTGTGATCTCTCTGGCCTCGTGAGCAAATTTCAGAAGCTTTTTTTCTGAAATACCCTTTATACGCAATTGCACCAATTCTGCACCAGCGGTACATGCCTTTTGGATGTTTTCCAGATGTGCCTCTGGAGTAGCACCCTGTGATATGTAATGTAATTTCGGGATCATTCTTTTATCTGAACTTTTCTGGCATATTCCATAAAATATTCTTCAAAGCGTTTTAACTTGGGTTTTAATTCTTCAGCATATAATACATATTGGCATTTTTTGATGCTCTGCGTTATCGATAATAACGCTGTATATGCTGATTGCTGTACCAGAAATTCGGCGTCGTCTACGCTAAATATCTTTAGCTGAGAAACAGGCACTCCTTCCATTAAAAAGAGCTTGTTCATCGCCTTAGGGGTAGAAATAAGAACATCTATTCCCATAAAGATCTCAGATTTTTGCACATCTACATGGAGCTGCTCATGGCCTACATACACTCGCACTGGGGTGTGCATCGTATAGACTAAAAATTCATCGTAGAGTTCTAGTGCTTTTTCTTTATTTTCGACCAGCACTACAGCCCTGGGTGCCTTTCCTACGGCTTTAAACTTTAAGCGTTGTAGGGTAGTTAAAATAAGGGAGGTGGTTTTACCGCTACCCGCTGGAGCCGTACAATACGTATTCGCACCACTTTTAATAACAGGGATGGCCTTACTTTCGAAAGCAGTAGGAGTGCTCATATCCTGGGCGGCCAGTTTTTCCTGTAAATATGGATGTAATTTTTTAAAAGGCATAGTGCAAAGATACTATCTGTATTGGGTTTAAATAGGCGAAGTTACTTTTTCTCTATAAGGGCATTTAAAAAGTATATTCTTTTACATGAAAATAGTTCAAATTTCTTGAAACCGAAACGAGAACCAAATACTTTTAAAGTTAAAACGAGTCACACTTCGTTGTGAATATAAATCAATTGAAAGAATTTCTTAGGATTATCGAAATTAATTGACTAGTTTTAAACAACTTATGTGGTTGTCCAGGTGCTGGTATATGTACCTGAAGGATTGGTCCCAAATTGATATTCTGTTTACGAGTGCATCTTTAATTCAATATAGAACTAACAAATCAATTAACCTTAAAACCAACCACTATGTGCCCAGGACCTAAACCATTACCCATTACAATTACCGTATCTGCAACTACAGCCCTTCCTTGGCCTCCAGGTCTTTCGGATGGTCTAACATCGGTTCCCATAGGAGGAGCGAATGATGCCGATTTTACGACAGAAGTTGTCCCCGGGCAACAAGTTATTTTTGTAACCGCTGGCGATATTATTGCTATTACACAAATTACAGAAAGCGCAGGAGATCTGTTCAGTATTAATCCTACTCCTGAAAATAATTTTACGGGTACCATAGGCCCAAAAAAGGCAATACTAAATAGCGAATACACCCTATATTATACCGTAAAAGGTCACGAAGGAACCGTCTATGAACAGGATCCTAAGCTAAATATGAAAGTGTAATTGGTTTTAATTTTTAGTAAACAGCTACCTGAAGTTGAATACAGCGATTAAAAAACCTTGGAATGTAACTATCTGTTCGTTCACAGGGCGATCCCTTCTATTATAAACAAGCTTTCTCTTAAAAAATAGTATGGCAGTACTACAAAATGAAATAACGACCGAGGACCTTACGTATGTTTTAAATAATCCCTGGAGCATCTCGGAAGCAGAATGGAGGCTTCGAGATGAAAATAGTAGAAAGAGCATGTTTGCCTATATCAAGGAACTCCTTGAGTTAACAAAAGGGGAGGGATACTCAGCTATTTGGAGAACAGCCAACAAAGAGCCCATTGCACTCTTGGGAGGCTACAAGCTCACCGATACCAAGTATACCACTTTTTTTGTATGCAGTCATCATTACGAGGAACACGCCATGAAGATAAGCTTCGAAATGCGTAAGACTCTTAGGAACAAAGCCAAATTGTATAGAGGATGCACTTTAGGAATATACTCTATATCGCAGCATCCTGGCCTGTTTACCTGGTTGCGTTTCTTTGGCTTTACGTATGTGCCAGAAGGCAATAAGGGCGATTGGCGCTATTTTGAATTTGTATCCCCAACCAACTAAGAAACAGTATAGACACAAAAAAAAATGTAACAAGAACCATGGGGGTAGGGAAAAAATCATTTGTATGGGTACTGGGACTCTTTTGTCTTATGTTCTCAGGCATTGCTGCTCAAAACCAGAAATTGGCCGACAGCTTGATCAAACTCTATGAGTCTGAAACCTATGAGGGCGATAAGCTTGCGTTACTGAAAAAAATTGCAGAAGAATCTTCTACGCCAGACAAACAACAGGCCTTTGCGGAAGCACTTATTAAACAAGCTGCTACAGATTCCCTTTTTGACTATTTACTAAGTGGGCATTTGCAAAAGGGAAATGCCCTGCACCATAGCGGAGAATACGACCTTGCGATCGCATCCTATTTTAAAGGCATAAGCTATGCAAAACGCATTGACGATACAAGAGCCGTGGGAGCCATTACTATTGCAGTGGCAAATATTTATTCTGAAATGGGAAACCCTGCCAATGCTGAGATCTATTATACACAAGGAATTGAAACGCTACGAAAGACAACCGATACGACCGCCCTTGCAAGTGCTTTGCTGAATGCAGGCGATGAAGCTTTCAATGCCAAAGAGTATAAGAAGGCTCTCGACTATTTTGATGAGTCCGCATTATTGTTTAAGGAAATTGACTATTTAATAGGAACCGCTTATAACTTGGGGAATGTTGGGATGGTATATGCCGAACAAGGAAATGACACCCTGGCCGAAAAAAACATCAATGAAGCCATTTCCATGCTGGAAGCCTTGGAAGATTATTATGGTATTGCTATCTACCTCACGTATATGTCTGATATTTATTTCAGAAAAAATGAGCTACAGACCGCATTGCGATACGCCCAGAGAAGTTTGGAGTTGGCAATGCAACACGGACTTAACAACCAAATTAGTGATGCCAGTCTTAAACTTTCAGAAGTGTACGAAGCGCAGGGAGACCAGACAAATGCCTATAAATTCTTTAAAGACCATATCGTATACAGGGACAGTGTGAGAAATATTGAAAGAGTACAGCAAATGGCAGACCAACGTACCAATTTCGAAGTATCACAAAAACAGGCAGAAATAGATTTGTCCGAGCAAAAGCGCAAGAATCAGCGTATTCTGGTTATTGCTACCATTATTGCCTTATTTTTAATTGCCCTTCTTGCCATAGGACAATTCAGGCGGATTAACTTTATAAGAAAAACAAAACAGATCATTGAAGAGGAGCGTGATAGATCGGATAGGTTATTGTTAAATATCCTTCCGGAGGAAACCGCCGAGGAATTAAAACGAAACGGGAAGGTTACCGCCAGAAAATATGAGGCTGTTACGGTCTTATTTACAGATTTTAAGGGCTTTACGACCTATTCTGAAGGCCTTTCGCCAGAGGCGCTGGTTGAAACTGTTGGCTTTTACTTTTCAGCATTCGATACGATTATTGAAAAACATGGGTTAGAAAAAATTAAAACCATAGGAGATGCATATATGTGTGCCGGAGGCTTGCATCAGCACACCGAAGATCACGCAACTAGAATGGTACAGGCAGCTTTTGAACTAGCTTCCTTTGTAGAGAACACAAAAAAGGATCGCAATGCCAAAGAATTAACGTTCGATATACGCATTGGTATCAACTCGGGACCTGTAGTTGCCGGGGTCGTTGGGACCAAGAAATTTGCGTACGACATCTGGGGAGACACCGTGAATGTCGCTTCCCGTATGGAAACGATGTCTGAACCCGGAAAGGTAAATATTAGTGAAACCACCTACGAGCTGGTAAAAGACCATTGGAAATGTAGCTACCGCGGCGAAATAGAAGTGAAGAATCGAGGGAGTATGAAAATGTATTTTGTGAATGCCACTGCTAATTAGGCATCTAGTTGCGATTGCTACTAAACATAGTTTGTACCTTGAACTTTGGGTAGTAGCGAAAAATTGTCACTATAGTTTCTTCAAAAAATTTTATTTTTTAAGTTTCTTTACGATGTTAATAGAACATTCTTATCACGAAACGACGATTTGTCCGCCGAAGCTTTTTAGCGAAGGTGGGTAGGAGCGAAGTGAAATGGGAATAATCTCAAATATTTTCGAGAAACTGCAAAACGTCTTTCTTGTAGGTTCTACTTATGGGGAGTGATTGATTGTTAATTGTAGTGTATTCGTTGGTAAAGGATTGAATGTAATGGATAAAAATGATATACGTACGGTGAATTCTTAAAAATTGTTGTTTTGAAAGTTTTGCTTGTTTGTGGAGTCTTGATTTTTTTGTTTTCGCCGTTTTAATATTTTATAAAGCGTAGCTCGTGAATTTCACAAGCTCGATTTTTTTTTCTTCAAGGAAAAAGAAAAGGTGATATACTTATATTTACCGAGCACATTTCTATTTGACATAATAAACCCAATCATCAAAAAAATACTTTTCATCTGCTCAGCAAACAAAGACCGATCGAGAACTGCAGAGGATCATTTTCAGGAAGTTTTTCCCGAGCAGGTATTTGAGTCGGCTGGAACCAATCAGGTCATTTGTGACCAGGAAGGCACCACGTATATGTCAAAAGAACTTTTGGATGCTGCTACACACATATTTGTTATGGAAACCAAACACCAGCAAGCCATTACTAAAAAATTTGGAAATGCCTTTTTTCAAAAAATATCCGTGCTACATATAAAGGATCATTTTCAATATGGTTCAAAGGAGCTTATCCACATTCTGGAACAAAAGGTGCAATTGTAATGCACGACATTTGCGTATTTGAAATTTTAAGGATCTAAGATTACGTACAATATTGCAAATTTTATTAAAACTGGTTTTTTGTTTAAACAATGTGAATAGGAACACTCTTTACAGCGTTGGCTGGAGTAGGGTGGAGTTGAAGTGTGTGGCGTGAGAATAATTACCTCAAAACTTTATACATCCAATTAATTCGTTATTATACGTTAAGTTTTGGTAGATTCTCTAACTATTAAACTAGTGTCTAGTTCAATAATTTTTGGAGAAAACTCTTTTTTATTCTTTATATGGTTTAGCTCCTTATATAATCTTTTAAAGGCAATTTTACCCATTTTATAACCAGGTTGATCAACCGTCGTTAAAGTGGGAGTAATTGCAGAAGACATAAACCAATTGCTAAAACCTATTATAGATATATCTTCAGGAATTTTAACACCTAATGCGTTAAATTTTGTTATCGCTCCAATAGCTACTAAGTCAGTGTTTATAAAAATACCATCAACATTTTTTCTATCATTAATTAATTTTTCAGCAAAAATTTCTCCTTCTTCAAATGTCATATCATTACATATATAAACAAGAGAAGGATCATATTCAATATTAAAATCATCTAGCGCTTTCTTATAACCAAGAAATCGATCAATAGAATTTTGAGGCAATAAAGGACCTCTAAAGTGTGCAATACGTTTGCATCCAGTATCTATTAAATACTTAGTAGCATTATATGCAGCGGCACGATCATTTATAATTATTTTAGAGCAGGAAACTACTTTTGCAATTTTATCAAACATTACTAAAGGAGTTTTTTTCTCAATCACGTGTTTTATATGGTCAAATACTGCTGTATCATTTGCAAGGGAAATTAAAATACCATCGACATTTTTATCGAGAAGTAATTGAATTTGCTTTTTTTCTAATGTGTATGATTCATTAGATTGGAGAGTGATAACTAGATACCCTTTTTTTTCAGCTTGATTTATTATCCCTTTTATAACACTTGAGAAAAAATGATGTACTAATTCTGGAATAATTACACCAATAGTTTTAGATTGTTTAGTTCTAAGATTTACTGCAAAAGGGTTTGGTTTATAATTTAAAGTTTTTGCTAATTCTTTAACCCTCGCTTTAGTTTTTTTACTTACATCAGGATAGTCTTTTAGGGCTTTAGAAGCAGTAGAAACTGAAATTCCGAGTGTATTTGCAATTTCTTGAAGTGTTACCGTATTCACAATTATTTAATTATTAGAAGCAATATAATAATTTATTCCGAAAACGTTTTCGTTGATTTCGAAAACGATTTCGTTAAAAATATCACATTTTTTCATAATTCTACATTTTACATTTGATTTATTATTAATTCAATAATTTGTAAAACCAACAAAGATGAAAAATTCAAAGATTATTACTTTGTACCTCACAATCTTCATGTTTTTTGTAGCAAACCTGATGATTGCGCAATCTACTATTTCGGGTACAGTTACTGATGAATTAGGAGTACCTTTAAGTGGCGTTAATGTTATTATCGAACAAACTAACAAGGGTGCAATTACTGATTTCGATGGAAATTTTACTATTTCTAACGTGGAAGACGGATCTTATATAGTTTCGGCTTCTTATATAGGTTATACTAATGTTAAAGAGAGTGTGGCCGTAAGTGGAAGTGATGTTACACTCACTTTTAGTATGAGTGAAGATGCAGAATCATTAGATACTGTAATTGTAACAGGAGTAACAAATCCTCAATCTCGAATAGAATCGAGTGTTTCGGTCACATCATTAAAACCTACAGATATAGTTGAATCTGCGCCAAGAACTACTGCTGAAATTTTCAGAACCGTTCCTGGTATTCGCTCAGAATCATCGGGTGGAGAAGGTAATGCTAATATAGCTGTTCGTGGAGTGCCGGTATCTTCTGGTGGATCTAAATATGTTCAACTGCAGGAAGATGGATTGCCTGTATTGTTATTTGGCGACATTGCATTTGCTACAGCAGATATTTTTACTCGTTATGATGCTAATATTTCAAGAATTGAAGCTATACGTGGTGGTTCTGCCTCTACTTTATCTTCAAACTCACCGGGTGCAATTATTAACCTTATAAGCAAAACTGGGAAAAGAGAAGGAGGTTCTATAGCGACCAATTTTGGTCTAGATTACGGAAACTTTAGAACAGATTTTGAATATGGTGCTCCGATTGGAGAAGGCCTATATTTTCATATGGGAGGTTTTTACCGCCTAGGTGAAGGAATTCGTGATGCGGGGTATACTGGAAATAATGGCGGACAATTTAAATTAAATATCACCAAAGAATTTGAAAAAGGATATGTGCGATTATATGGAAAATATTTAAACGATAGGGCAATAGCGTATCTCCCAAACCCGATACAGGTAACTGGAACAAATGCAGATCCAAACTTTGAAGATATCCCTAATTTTGATGCGAACAATCAAACCTTACATACGGCATTTTTGACACAGAGTGTAGGATTGGGAGAAAATGGTGAACGCAGAAGATCTAATATAACAGATGGAATGCACCCTGTAAGCATATCACTTGGATTAGAGGCTTCATTTGAATTGTTAGATGGCTGGAGGATCAAAAATAACGGGCGTTTCTCCATGAATAAAGGAGGGTTTAACTCACCGTTCCCTGCTAGTGTACAAACAGCAGGTGATTTTCTTGCTGGAGATTTTGCAACCGGAAATGGATTTGCATCTCTTGCCTATCAAAATGGTGGCGTAGTACCAAATGGTGCTCTCGTAACACCTGTTGTATTGTTTGATACGCAATTGAATAACTTCAATAACTTCATGAACGATTTACGTATCACTAAGAAATTTGACAATGTAAATGTGACGTTAGGGTATTTTAAAGGATTCCAAAATGTATCAATGTCTTGGCTTTGGAACTCATACCTGTTAGAAGCTAACGGTGATAATGCTCGATTGATAAATGCCAATGATGCAGATGGAAATAGACTCACAGACAACGGACTTTTTGGTTATGGAGCAGCTTTCTTTGGAAATTGCTGTCAGAGAAGTTACGATACGCAATACAATACGTCAGCTCCTTTTCTAGCCGTTGGCTTTGAAGCAACAGAAAAATTAAATTTTGATGGAAGTGTTCGTTTCGATTTTGGTCAAGTAGATGGTTCGTTTGCAGGGCCTGTAACTTCTCAGGTTGACGTAAATAACGATGGTGAAATTTCTTTAGCCGAGCAAACGGTGCAGTCTATTGATCTAGCAAACCCTACGATAGTAAACTATGACTACGATTATGTTTCATACTCGCTTGGTGCCAATTATTTGCTAACAGATAATCAAGCAGTCTTTGGGCGTTATAGTAGGGGGGGATCAGCAAAGGCAGATCGTATTCTTTTCGCCGGCTTAAACTATCTTGATGGAGACCAAGTGAATGCACTAGATTTTATCAATCAGGCTGAAGTGGGGTATAAAGGAGGTTTTGAAAATGCAACGGTATATGCAACTGTATTTTATGCTAAAACCATTGAAGAAGGTGGTTTTGAAGCTACCACTCAAGAAATAATCGAAAACGACTACAAATCTATAGGTGTAGAAATAGAAGGAAGCTACCGTTATAACGATCTAAATGTTCGCGGAACTATTACCTATACCAATGCAGAGATTGATTCTGGAGACAATGCTGGTAATACCCCAAGACGACAGCCAGATTTTATTTACAGCCTGGTTCCTTCTTACAGCTTTGGAGGCAATAAGCAGCATAGCGTAGGATTAAGTGTAATAGGCCAGAGCAAAGCTTTCGCTCAAGATAGTAATGAATTAGTGCTGCCTGGATTTGCGATTGTAAATAGTTTTATCAATTTTGAAGTAACCAATAATCTTTCAGCAAACCTTTCAGCTAATAACTTATTTGACAGCTTAGGTATTACAGAGTCTGAAGAAGGTAGCATTACAGAAGGGCAAGTAAATTATTTACGTGTACGCCCTGTTCCTGGAAGATCAATTTCCATGGGTGTTGCCTATAAATTCTAATAGGAAAGAGTATTAGCCACACTGATTTAGTGTTAATGTTAAAAGAGTCAATGCTAGAATAACACTTCATTGGCTCTTTTTAATTAAATTTTTAAACATGAAACTTCTGTATATCTTTTTTCTATGTGTTACAAGTATGGCTTCTGGCCAAAGTTTTGAAAGTAATAATACTACTTCTAATACACCGAATTTAATTATTTACGGTAGTGATACTTGTCATTATTGTTTAGAAACCAAAGCCTATTTAAAAGACCATAATATTGCTTTCGTTTACTATGACATAGATAAAGACGAAATCAGGTTACAGGAAATGTTATATAAAATGAAAGAAAATGGTCTCTCCACTTCAAATGTTTCCTTACCTGTAGTTGACCACTCAGGAAAGGTATTCATAAACAATCAAGACTTTGACACTTTTCTTACATTATTAATTCAAAAAAAGTAGGTGATGCTAAAAAAACCTAAGTTAAGCTTTTGGCAAATACTGAATATGAATGTTGGATTTTTCGGGATTCAATACAGTTTTGGTTTACAACAAAGTGCAGTAACACCTATTTACGATTTTTTAGGTGCGAGTGCAGACCAGATACCAATCTTGCATCTTGCAGGTCCGGTTACAGGTTTATTAGTACAACCTTTGGTAGGTGCCCTAAGTGATAAAACCTGGGTGCCCTGGTTGGGAAGAAGAAAGCCTTATTTCTTAGTTGGGGCTATTTTGTGCAGCTTGGCATTACTGGCCTTTCCATTTAGTAGTTCGTTATGGATGGCAGCAGGTTTATTATGGATTCTCGATGCAGGTAACAACACAGCTATGGAGCCTTATCGCGCTTTTATTGCAGATAAATTAGATAAAGACCAGCACCCTATTGGTTTTCAAATGCAAAGCTTTTTTACTGGGTTTGGGCAAACATTAGCAAATGTTTCATTGTTCATATTTCCTTTGATCTTTTTGGGTACCACAGGATCTTTACCAACCTGGGTATATGCATCTTTTTTCTTAGGTGCAATTTGTTCTATAGGATCCATTCTTTGGAGTATGAAAACTACTAAAGAAATTCCTCCAACTCCAGAAGAACTAGCAGCTTTGAAAGCTGAGAAAAGAGGGCTGTTTCATCCGCTTATTGAAATATTTTCGGCAATCAAAGATATGCCGAAGGTAATGTGGCAATTGGCCTTGGTGTATCTATTTCAATGGTACGCGTTGTTTTGTTACTGGCAAAATTCTTCAAAAAGTGTAGCATTGTCAGTATATAACGCAACCCCAGCGAGCAATCCAGAAGCCTATGAGCAAGCTGTGAGTTGGACAGGTTTGGTGAATGGTTGGTATAATGTTGTTACATTCTTAGTGGCATTTGCATTGGTAGGTTTTGCTAAAAAATATAGCGCTAAAAAAGTACATATTGTATGTTTACTTCTAGCGGCTATTGGGTTTTTAGCATTTCCACAAATTGAAACACAAGGGTTGCTCTTTTTTGCTATTACCGGTTTTGGAATTGGTTGGGCAAGTATGATGGGAATTCCATATCTAATGGTGGTTGAAGACATTCCAAAAGAACGCTATGGCGTATATATGGGAATAATCAATATGATGATTGTTTTACCTATGATATTCCAAAACCTGTCCTTTGGTTTCGTTCTTAGAACCTTTTTAGATAACGACCCTAGAAATGCAATCACGTTTGCCGGTGTATTACTGATAATAGCAGCGTTCTGTACAATGCTCATAAAAGTGAATAAGAAATACGAAGTACTTAAATAAAATGAAGTCAATCATTTACAATAAAGCAATAGAATTATTGCACACAGCTAGTAGTGAAAATGGGTTTTTAGCGAGCGCAGAATCTGTTTCGAACTACAAGCGTATTTGGGCTCGGGATGGTGTTATCTGTGGCTTGGCTGCACTATTAGATGAGGACGAAAAGTTGGTGCAAAATTTTAAAAACACCTTAACCACACTCGCAAATCATCAACATGAACTGGGACATATTCCTTCCAATGTATATTTTAAAGAAAATGAAGAAACAGAGGTGAGTTTTGGCGGACTTGCAGGTAGGGTAGACACTATTTCCTGGTTTATTGTTGGGGTTTGTAATTATACGTGGAGCACAAATGACACGGAGTTTTTTACCGAAATGAAAACCAATATAGAGAAAGGATTTCAACTTTTGCAAGCCTGGGAATTCAACAACAACCATCTCATATATGTACCCAGGTCTGGAAATTGGGCAGATGAGTATATTACCGAAGGGCATATTTTTTATGACCAAGTGCTTCGCTTATGGGCATTACGCTGTTACCAAGCCATACAACCTTCTACAGACGTTTCAGAAAAAATTAAGGCTATTAAAACAATTATAGAGGCTAATTACACAAAAGGAAAAAACTTACATCCATACCATCCCAGGGCCTATAAATCGCTAAATAATAAGCCATACTGGATGGCATCTATAAATCCGTCAGGCTATCAAACCATGTTTGATGCCTTCGGAAATTCTATAGCGATTCTTCTAGAATTAGGAGATGCATCATTTAGAGAAAATCAAATCATGTATGCCGAAGAACTTCGGAAATCTTTAAAGTTACAGTTATTACCAGCCTTCTGGAAACCTATTTTTCAGAATGACGAAGATTGGAAGCTATTGGAACACAACTGCAAATATGAGTTTAGGAACTATCCCTACGAATTCCATAACGGCGGCACATGGCAGATGGTAAACGGATTTTATGGAATGGCTATTTCAGAAAAATTACCTGATGCCTTAGAAGAAATCATCGCAGCTATTGAAATGTTGAATGTAAAAGAAGATTATGGTTTTTACGAAAATTTCAACACAAAAAAGGGAACACCAAATGGAGTTAAACTTTGTACCTGGAGTGCAGCAGGTCAGATATTGGCAACGCAGTACAATAGAGGTAAACGGCTATTAATATAACAAAGCTATGAAGAACGATATTATTTGTGTGGGGGAAGCACTGGTTGATTTTATCG
The DNA here is from genome assembly GCA_002337605.1 of Flavobacteriaceae bacterium UBA1903. Taxonomy (GTDB): domain Bacteria; phylum Bacteroidota; class Bacteroidia; order Flavobacteriales; family Flavobacteriaceae; genus Marinirhabdus. Next base: position 207,362 of record DDGL01000007.1, on the reverse strand, counting down.
GCCACGAGAAAAATACTTCCATCAGGGATACCCGCGACTATCATAGGTACCTTGGTGGTTCTGTAACAAACGTTGCCATGAATCTAGCAAGATTGGGTTTACACCCTAGACTTATAGCCACTGTTGGTAATGATGGTTTGGGAGATTATATTCTACATCGGGTTAGTGAAATTAATATAGACACAACATTTGTTAGAAGAGAAGCAAACTTACCTACTAGTACCATATTTATTTCTAGAGCGACTGATACGCCAGATTTTATTCCATATAGAGCTTCAGATAGTCAAATCATTAGAGAGCAATTCCCTTCTGAAATACTAAAGGGATTAAAAATCTTTCACACCACATGTTTTGCACTAAGTAAAAATCCAGCGAGAGCTACTATTTTAGAAAAGGCAGAAGAAGCTTATAATTTGGGTTGTAAATTAAGCATAGACATTAATTATTCGCAAAAAATATGGAATGATAGGGAAGAGGCTAAACAAACCATTGAGGCCTATTGTAAATTCAATCCATTGATAAAGGTAAGTGAAGATGATATGAAACGCTACTTTGATAAAAATATGCCACACGAAGAAATTTTCAATTATTTTCATAAGCACGGATCCCAGATTGTTTGTCTGACGTTAGGTGCTAACGGTGTAAAATTATCAGAAGAAGGAAAAAACACCATTGTATTACCCGCAGAGAAAATTAATGAAGTAATGGACGCTACCGGTGCTGGAGATGCTTTTTGGAGTGGCTTTCTGTATTCTTATGTCATTGAAAAACCGCTTCAATCCTGTCTGGAAATTGCACTTAAACTAGCTGCATTAAAATTGCAACACGTAGGAAGGCTACCTAACAATATCAATGTGATAAGTCAGTTACTAAATTCACAAAATAATTAGTAGGTAAGGAAAAATTCATTTTATAATTAAAATTTCAAATGAAAAAAATAGGAGTTTTAACAAGTGGAGGAGACGCTCCAGGAATGAATGCAGCCATTAGGGCTGTGGTACGCGCTTGTGCATATCATAAATTAGATTGCATAGGCATTTATAGAGGTTATGAAGGGCTGATTGAAGGAGATTTTGAACCCCTTGATGCCCGTTCGGTTAAAAACATTATTAATCGTGGCGGTACGTTCTTAAAATCGGCACGTTCTAAAGCATTCCATACTAAAGAGGGACGACAAAAAGCATTCAATAATTTAAAAAACAACGCTATAGACGCCCTTGTAGTGATTGGTGGCGATGGTACATTCACTGGAGCGTTGATATTTCATGGAGAGTTTAATTTTCCAGTGGTAGGTATACCAGGCACTATAGATAATGATATAAATGGTACCGATTTCACCATTGGATACGACACGGCCCTAAATACTGTGGTAAATGCTATCGATAAAATTAGAGATACTGCTATCTCACATAACCGCCTTTTTTTAGTCGAGGTGATGGGAAGAGATGCTGGCGACATAGCTCTCAACGCAGGTGTTGGCGCAGGTGCTGAAGAAATATTAATTCCTGAACAGGATATGGGAAGAGAGCGATTAATAGCCTCACTAAAGCGTAGTAAAGCGTCAGGAAAATCCTCCAGTATTGTGGTAGTAGCAGAAGGAGATCAAATAGGGAAAAATATTTTAGGACTTGCCGAATACATACGTGAACACTTGGAAGAATACGAGTGTAAAGTAACTGTCTTAGGGCACATTCAAAGAGGAGGCGCGCCTAGTTGTTATGACCGGGTATTGGCAAGTAGGCTAGGGGTTGCTGCTGTAGACACATTATTAAATGGTGAATACAATAATATGATGGGTATTAACCATAACCAAATAGTTTCTGTTCCACTTCGGGAAGTATTACGAGGTGGCCACAAAATAGACGAAAGTTTATTACGCGTAGCAGACATAACTTCAATATAAAATAAACTAAAAAAAATCACATATGCTTAAAATTGCAATAAACGGCTTTGGCCGCATCGGGAGGATCGCGTTCAGAATTGCCGCTCAAAATAAAAACATTCAGGTAGTAGCCATCAATGATCTGTTAGATGTAGATCACCTTGCTTACTTATTACAATATGATTCGGTACATGGGAAATTTCCAGAGAACGTTGCCGTTGAAGATGGAAAACTCATTGTGAATGATTCTGTTATACATGTATCAGCAGAACGAGATCCCGGTAATCTTCCATGGGGGGATTTATCAGTTGATGTAGTACTGGAATGTACAGGAATCTTTACTGAACTCGACACCGCAAATGCACACCTAAAGGCAGGAGCTAAAAAGGTAGTGATTTCTGCACCATCCAAGTCGGCACCAATGTTCGTAATGGGTGTGAATCATCATGACGTCACCACTACAGATACGATTGTAAGTAACGCTAGCTGCACCACAAATTGCTTGGCACCCATGGCGAAAATAATTCATGATAATTTGGGAATAGTAGAAGGCTTAATGACCACAGTACATGCTCTTACGGCTACACAAACTACGGTAGATCAACCTTCTCGAAAAAATTATAGGTTAGGCAGGAGTGGCCTGGCTAATATCATTCCTTCTTCCACAGGTGCAGCCGTTGCCGTTACCAAAGTAATTCCCGCATTAAAAGGCAAACTTACAGGGATGGCCTTTAGAGTACCTACTGTTGATGTATCTGTTGTTGACTTAACGGTTCGAACTCAAAAAGCTGCTACAGAAGCTGAAGTGAAACAGCTATTTAAAGATGCTGCAAAAGATGCTTACAAAGGAATTGTGTCGTTTACCGATGCTCCCGTAGTATCAATGGATTTTCGAAGTGATGTACATACTTGTAATTTTGATGCAGAAGCAGGTATTGCACTTAATAAGAACTTTTTTAAATTGATTGCTTGGTACGATAATGAATATGGCTATTCAGCAAAATTGATTGATTTGGCGCTGCATGTCCATTCGTTATAGACGGCTTACATCATATCAAAAATTTTCGAGAAACTGCAAAACGTCTTTCTTGTAGGTTCTACTAATTGGGAGTGCTTGGTTGTTAACGGTAATATGTTCATTCGTAAATGATTGAATGTAACGTATAGCGATGATATAGGATCGGTGAATTCTTAAAAATTGTTGTTTTGGGAGTTTTGCTTCAATGGCAGTTATTGTTTCTCGTGTAACAATGGTGTTGTTTTTTACATGAATTTTTAAGTAATCACTATAGCTTTCAATATAAATAATAGCATCATAATCTATTTTGATCATCTTGCGATCGGAGCGTACAAACATAAAATCTGAAACTTCAAGGCTCGAAGTGGCTGTTTCTTTTAAATTTCCATAGATATCAACATACGTATCTAATGCTTTTTTTAAACGTTCAAAAGAAATTGGCTTGAGCAAATAATCAACCGCTTTGAGTTCAAAACCGGCTACAGCATAGTCTCTATAGGCAGTCGTAAAAATGACTTTAATATCGGTATTAATGGATTTTGCAAACGAAATCCCAGAAATTTCAGGCATATTAATATCCAGAAATACGACATCGATTTGTTGGTTACTAATATGATTAAAAGCATCGATCGCATTACTACAACTTGCCACAACATGCACATTTTCTAACTTTGATACATGTGTTTCAATGATCTCTCTGGCGATCGCTTCATCATCAACGATCAAACAAGAAATAGGTTGGCTTTTAGGCATTCGGTGTAGTTTTTAGTTGTAGATATACCTCAAAATCATTGTCATTAGTATCTATAGATAATTTGTATTTATTTGGGTACAATAGCTCCAATCGTTTCTTGATATTTTCCAGCCCAATACCACCCTGAGAATAAGTATCAACAGCATTAGAATTTTTTATTCGGAAATGTACCACCCCCAGATCTTCTTTAATTTCAATATAAATTTGTAAAATACCCTTTTGGATGCTGCCATGTTTAAAGCTATTTTCAATGAACGGAAGTAACAGCATAGGAGCAATGGTCGTATTCTGGGATGCTAGTTCCACAACCATCGTTACATGCAAAGTATCATTAAATCGCATCTTCTCCAGTGCGATGTAATCTTCAATATGCCCAATTTCTTCGGAAATAGGAACTAACGGTTTTTCGGTTTCATACAACAAATAATCCAGTAAATTAGAAAGCTTTAAGATCATATCTGGTGTTTGTTCTGCTTTTTTCAATGCCAGACCATACATAGTATTGAGCGTATTAAACAAAAAATGCGGATGGATCTGCATTTTGAGATACTTCAGTTCTTGTTCTTTTAATTTTAATTGCGCTTCTAAGATCTGTGCTTCTAACGCAGCGTTATTTTTAGACTGTTTTAAATTTAATTTTAATAACTTAAAAGCACTCACAACAATCACCACCAAACAAATACTGGTAATTATAAAAACGCTGCTTTTACTTAAAACGGTCATTTTTTCAAATTTAAAATCTGTCAGAAATGCCAATGCAAAAAAGATGGAGAAAAGAGCTCCAAAAACTAAAATAATTACCGTGTAACTACTATAAAGCCCAAATAAAACGTACCGTTTAGTAATTAAATAATCGGGGAGTAACGTGTATATAGAAACATACGTAGCGCCAATGGTTACAGGCATTAGAAAGAGCGAGAAGTAAACAACATTTATATCCATAGTGTTACCAACTCCAAAAATAGAGGTGAAGAATACTACTATAAAACACCAAAATACAATATGGCGTAGTGTACGTTTTAGAGATTTTAGTATGTGTAGATCTGTCTTCACTTTTAATGCTATACTGCTACAATAATAGCGCATTTTTTGTTGCTGTTACTTTTTTATAGATGAATGACAGGTTTAGTTGGAGTTTTAACAGTGCTGTCGAAACGCACCTTTAAATGGTCGTTAGTCGCATAACTAATTTTTAAAGCAATTTTCATCTTATGTTTGAACCATTATAAACTTTAAAACTTTTAACTATGAGCTTATTAAACGAAGGCGGACCCGTAATGTATATTATTTTAGTGTTACTGCTACTGTCATTATTTTTTATTGTAAAAGCTTTTTTAAGCAGATCTAAAGACGAAATACTTTCCAAAAAAATGATTGGCTTAGCCGTAGACTCAAGTTTATTGGCACTGGTTATTGGGTGTTTGGGCTCCATTTTAGGGATCATACAACTGTTCGATATGGCACAAGCGCTTGGTGAAACAAGACCAGACCTTTTTGCGGCAGGATTAAAAGTTTCGTTGTTAACGATCACGTTTGGGTTGTTTTCATTTGTACTAGGCAGATTAGGGATCTTATTCTATAAATGGAGCTTAAAATCTGAGGTCGCGTAAATACGTATAATTTTAACTATTAAAAAATCAAGTTTGAAATCATTCTTTCATCATACTTGAGAAATAACACAAGACTTATGAAATTGAAATCACTTTGCATATGTATGTTACTGGTACTTTGGGGTACTACTAGCAGCGCACAATCAAAAGATTTAGTTAGTATTGGGCAACCCGATTCTATATATTCTAAGATCCTTAACGAAGAGCGAACCATCTGGGTTCAGGTTCCAAAAAGCGCAAACGCACAAACAAATCATCCTAACAAATACCCTGTGGTGTATGTCTTAGATGGTGGCGTACATTTTCTTTCGGTATGTGCGGTAATCAACCAATTATCACCGGGCTCCCTTCCTCAAATGATCGTAGTAGGCATTGGAAATTCAAAAAACAGAACGAGAGATCTTACACCTACCAACGTAAAAGAAGCTCGTGGTTCTTCGGAATGGGTAAAAGAATCGGGAGGAGGGGAGCGGTTTACAGATTTTATCGCGCAGGAATTGATCCCGTATATCGACACCACCTATCCCACGGCAAGTAATAAAACGTTTGTAGGCCACTCCTTTGGTGGATTACTAGTGGTAAACACACTGCTGGAACGTCCTGAATTATTCAATAATTACATAGCGATCGACCCCAGTTTATGGTGGGATAATGAAGTGCTTACGCGTGATGTAGCAGCTAAGGTATCGAGGGAACATTACAAAAACAGATCGTTGTTCCTTTCAATTTCAAATCCGTTGCCACCCGATACTGAAAAAGATATTGACGTGCTCCTAAAGGATACTTCCATGAACACCGAAGGCTTGCGGGCCACACATCGATTCTCAAAAACAGTTTCAGAGGCTACCAATAGTACTTTACACTTTAGTTATAAGTATTATGAAAATGAAGATCACGGCACCATCCCGCTGATATCTACCTATGATGGCATGCGTTTTCTTTTTTCCTGGTATAAAATGAGTGGAACATTGGTGGATATAATAACCGATCCCACTGCAACCGCAGCAGCACTGATACAAGGGTTTAACGAACGTTTCGAAATGCTTTCTAGGCGTTTAGGGTATGAAGTATATCCGGAGGAAGAAATGCTGAACAATCTGGGCTATATGTTTATGGGCAATGCTCCGGAAAAATCGGTAGCGTTCTTACAAATGGCGATCGAGTATTACCCAAGGAATGCCAATGGGTACGATTCCATGTCTGATTATTATGCGTCCCAAGGGGATCTAAAAAATGCTATTGTGTATAGTGAAAAAGCATTAGCTATAAGTGGATCTGAGTATCATAAAAACAAACTGGAGAAATTGAAAAAGAAATAAAATGGTTTAATTATTTATAAAAGTATTATACTATGCTTCCCCGCTTTTTGGCGGGGTTGTTTTGTTTTGGTAAAAAAGTTTTTACCAGTACCAATTTGTTTAAAGTCTTCTTCTCAAAAGTTACATTTAAGTGTAACAGAAAGCTCTTTATAGTATTGGGTCATCATGCTATGTAGCTTTTTTACATAACGGCTTATTATAGCTTACGAATGTCAATAAATATTGGTCGTAAAATAGCTTTGACATAATCCTTTGTTATAGACCTAAAGGCACTATAACAGGATGATGTCAAATAGCACTCAACCGTGCTATTCGCTGTTCTACTCAATTATTTAAATATGCTCTATAATGTTCTGCGTTATGTAACTTGAGCTTTGGTTAAAAGCGAAAGTTGTTCCTACAGTTTCTTGAAAAAATTTATTCTCAAAAGTTTCATCTACAATGCTAATGGAACACTTTTTATGCGACGACGTAGGAGGGAAGCATAATATGTGTGAAATGGAATGTATTGTTAATTTGTTTGTTAATAAGTTCGCGTAAAACTCTAAATATTAAATTATTAACTAATTAACTTTGTAGTTACTGTTTACCCATCTTATAGATTTTCCTCTCATTTATTAAGATTTAGACAATGTCAAAAAAAATAGACATTGTAAATAGTCGACCTTAATTATTAATATAAAAATATTACAAATATGTCTACAAATAGAAACGAACATCTTAAAAAAGTACTTGATACACATGATATAAATAAAGTAGAAAGTCTAAATAAATTTATAGCAAAGAAAAATGCTGTAAAGAATGCTCTAAATGATAAGTTTTCTGAAACTAAAGCCTCTAGTGCAATTGATTCAGGTTCTTATGCTAAAAATACTGCGATAAACACAAAGTTTGATATAGATTGTTGTATACCTTTTAGAAAGAAAGAAAAGGAAGAAGATAAAGGATATAGCAGTTTAAAAGATATGTTTGATGATGTATATAAATATTTAAGAAATGAATATACTGAAGATGATGATGATATAACAAAAGAAGATGTTAGGAAACAAAAAGTGTCTATTGGAATGAAATTTAATATTGATGGTGAAGAATTTGATATGGATGTTGTTCCGGGTCGTGAAAGACCTAGTAATAATGACTATAACAGTAATAATACAGATTTAAGTTTACATATTCATCCTCCAAATCGTTCAAAAAAGGAAGTAGATGATAATAAAACTCGAATTAAAACAAATATTAAAAAGCATGTTGAATTGCTTGGAGGTTCAGAAAGAACTCATGAACGGAAAATAACAAAACTACTTAAGGTCTGGAAAACAGAAAGGAAAAATCAAAATGGAGGTAAATTGATAAAGTCATTTATGATGGAATTATATACCAAAGAAGCTTTTGATGAAGCAGATGAAATACCTAATGGATTGTGGGAAAAAGTGAAAATGGTAATGAATCATATAATTGATAACATAACTGAAAATGATTTAGTAGACCCTGTTAATTCTAGTAATATAGTTTCAGATTCAATGAGTGACACAGCCAAAGCGGATACAAAACGAGATATGAAAAAGACAATTAAAGATGTAGATGATGATTCTGATAAAATAAAAGAATATTTCCCTATAAATGAAGATTATGATAATGAAGATGAAGATGATTCAAAAGCCTCTACAGCATCTGTTTTAAGCACAAGTAAATTTGGATACTAAAGAACAAGACAAAAAAATAATAAAAAGAATCAATGGATTAATTAAAAAGGATAAAGATGTAACGATTGTTGAACAAATTGAAAAAAAGGGAAATTACTATTCAGGAAAAATTGAAATGAGTTATTTAAATGAAACTCTTTTTTTTGATTTAGAAATTCCACATCATTATCCATTAACACATCCAAATTCGGATAACATTTCTATAATCTTTAGAAATGAAGAATACATTGGTTTAAATCATATTAATCTAGATGGTTCAGTATGTTTCCATCCTGATAAAGATGATGATTTTGACAGGAAATTATTATATGAACTAAAATGCCTTAAACAATGGATTAGGGATTATTATATATTTAATAAAGAGGATGATAATTATGCATATTTAATTCATACTACTGAAAGAGGCAGAATAGATAAGCTTTACTTCACAAATGTTCACAATAATTTTAAAAAACACTCTTTTGGTTTGTTTAACTATTCCATATTTTCTGATGAAAAATATGGTGCCTCAAAGCTCCCAATCAAGAAAATGTTTAGGTTGGGTTTTGATAATGATAAAACTGATAGCTGGTCAAAAACTTTTAAAGAAGAATTAAAAAGTAAAACCTGTAAAAAAGGATTGTACTATTTTATAGAAGAAGAGCCTATAAGAAAAAAACTAAAAGGCAGAAAAGGGATTGAGACCTGGAATGAGCTTAAAGAGTTTCTTTCTGATGAATTCATTGAGTACTTATATAAAGGATTAAAAGGGAAATTTGGTAAAGGTTTTTATAATGAAAATTATCTATTTCTAATGATTGGATATAAAATTCCAAATGATGAAAATTATGAAGAACAGTGGGATTTAATTAGAATATCTAAAAGAAATATTCCAATTGAATACAAAAGAATACCTAAAGTAGAGCAAGGAAGTTCTAAAAGACCTTTTGAGCATATTTTAAAAAAGAATAAAATCAATTGGAGGACAACAGAAAACATTGATTACAAGCGATTTTTTGGGAGAGGAAAACTAGATGATAAAATTACAAATTCTAGCATTTTAATTATTGGTTGTGGTGCTTTAGGAAGTTCTTTAGCTGAAACTTTAGTTAGAGGTGGAGCAAGAAATATAATTCTAGAAGATTTCGACAACATTAAAGGCGGAAATTTATGTCGTGCAAATTATGACTTAAATGATATGATATTCCCAAAAACTGATAGTTTGTCTAAAAGATTAAAATCAATATCTCCTTTTGTAAACTTAATTACTATTGAATCCAAATTAAATAATGTTGATTTAGATAAAGTAAAAACAGTTTTTAATGAAAATGTTGACATAATATTTGATTGCTCAACTGACCCAGAAGTAACTTATATTTTGGATAAAATTGATTTTAAAGGTGATACGTTTAGTTTAGCAATTACTAATAATGCAAAATCATTTGTCTCAATAACTGGATTTGATTTAACTAAAAAAGCTAAAATCATATTCGATTACATAGAAAATGACCCTCCAAGCTTTATTGAAGGTACTGGTTGTGGTTATCCAACTTTTGAAGCAAATTATAATGATATAATCACTTTGCTTAATACTGGTATAAAAGTGATTAATAATAATTTTTCTAAAAGTATAAAGAATCAAACTTTTATTATTAAACAAGATTTTGAAAATGAGTTAAATATTGATATTGAAGAATATGAATATTATAAATGTGATTTTAATGATAGTGCAATCTATATGTCTAAAAACGTTTTAAGAGCAATAGAAAAAATCACAAGTATGCATTATCCAAAGGAGTTTGGAGGTGTTTTTATTGGTTTTAAATCAGAATTAGGTTTTATTATTACTGATATTTTAGTGCCAGATGATTATGTCAATGGGGAAACAATTTTTGTAAGACATCCAGGGACTCTAAATGAAAGGTTAGAAGAAATACATGAAATTACGAATGGTAAGATTCAATATTTGGGTGAATGGCATTCACATCCAGATGGACCAACTTCTCCAAGTAATACAGATATAAACGCTATGAAAAAAATAGCAAAAGACAAAAAAATTAATATGCGGAAACCTTTACTAATGATTGCAGAAGTAGGGCAACTGCTTTTTGGTAAAGATTTATATATATATGACAATAAAAGATTAAGAATATATGAGTGATAAAGTTGACTTAAAAGGGCTGTTTAATGGACTGCAAAATCAAATGATTTCGCAAATGAGAACTAATAGAGAATTTGTAGAACATTCAACAACAAAAGGGGATGCTTTTGAGGATATTTGGATTAAATGGTTAAGAACCTATTTACCCAGTAGATATTGTGTTGATAAGGCTATCATCATAGATTCTAAAGGAAATAAGAGTCAGCAAATAGATTTAGTAATTTATGACCAAACTTATACACCTTTTGTATTTATACAAGAGAATACAAAGTTTATACCAGCAGAGGGTGTTTATGCTGTTTTTGAAGTGAAACCAGAATTAAATAAAAAATATATTCTTTATTCTGGTAATAAAGTTGAAAGTGTTAGAAAACTATATAGAACTTCTGCAAGTATTATTGATAGAGGTCAAAAGAGAGACCCAATAAGTTTAACAAAAATACTTGGAGGAATTTTAACTTTTGAATCTAAAATAAAAACAGACGAAACTATCAAGGGTCATATTAAATCCTTAAAAGGACTTAAATCTATTGATATTGGATGTGCTGTGAACTATAAAAGTTTTTATGCAGATTATAATAAAGATGATAGCATATTGAAATATAAGGCAGATTCAACTGAAGAATATAATAAGCAATTTTTAGCTTTCTATAAAGACAGAAAAATTGATACTATAGAGTTTAGCTATAAGTATAATTCACTTATTACTTTTTTCCTACAATTAACAAGATATTTACAACAAAGTATTGGAACTGTTGCGGCTATTGATTTGTCAGAATATGCTAAAGCTATAAACTTTGAAATAGATGAAGAAATTTAATATGCAAGAAATCACTTTAAAAACGGTAGAGGAGTTATTCGAGTCAGGTTCACTTGATTTAATAGCCTTACAACCTGGAGTTTGCCTGCCAATGTTGCAGAGAATTCATGAAAAAATGCAGGTTGGAATACATTTTGATAGTATTAGAGTGAATGACTCAAGAATTGTTGATGGTCATCATAGGTATATCTCTTCAATGTTATTGAATATTGATATTGGAATAAATGATAATTACCCGATACCATCTACTGCAGAAAATCATGATTGGGGAAATTTAGTAATTGACGAATTTGATTATGAAACTGAAGAAGAAATATTAGAACATAATATAAGAGATGCTGAATTAAATGATGTAGAACTTGAGTTTTTGATTAATTTATAAAATAATATATATATTTGTAACATGTTAATATTGTTAGACATAGATGGAGTAATGGTTCCTGCAAACAATTGGAAACGACCAGAATTTGAAAATGATGGTTTTCCAAAGTTCAGTAGAAAAGCCACAGATAGCCTTCAGAGAATTATTTCTGAAACAGGTGCAGGCATTCTATTGACCACATCTCACAAGTCTAGTTATTATGTTAATCAATGGAGAGAGATGTTTTCTAATAGAGGATTGAAGGATGCTAAAATTGGAAAATTAAATAAAAACTCTACTCATTTGAATAGGAGAGAAGAGGTAATGAGGTGGCTTGAAAAGAATAATGAAAAGGAATTTGTTATAATTGATGACGATAAAACCTTAAATAGTTTACCTCCAAAAATTAAATTAAGACTTGTTCAGCCTAGTGCTACAGTTGGATTAAATGAGGAATTAGCTGATTCTGCTATTAGAATATTAAAATCATCTAAAAGATTAGCTACTTAAAAACATTTAAAAATTATATTTATATAAAACCCTTTCTAAAATTAGAAAGGGTTTTTGTTTTCTATGATAAAAACATTATGTAAAATAGAATCTCGATTTTAACTTGGCCTCATAAAATTTTGGTAAAACAATAAGGTAAAGTGAGCGTCCATATTTTAGGGGTTTTGTAATACAGTTTCTTAAGTGTTTCAATTATACAATGGATTTCAAAGCAATTTTAACCAGTTACAATGTTTCCTAAAATATAGCGAATGAGCCGTAAGTTGTTTTACCAAAAGTTTATGCAGCCTTGAATTTTTGTTTCTTTTGTTTCAAGACAAAAGATAATGAATAATTAAAAAAAAGATTAATTGAAGTTCTATAGTTAACAAGTGCATAGAATTTTATTTTTCTTAAAATTTATGCTCTTGTGGCAAGCTTACGAGAATCGTCTAAATTTTTTTATTACGTATATTTTATCGAATACGCGATTTTTAATAAGAGCAAAAAGGTTAGCTTTTATTTTGGCGTTGGCAAGCGATGGATAATTGTGCGTAAAATAAATTGCCAGAGCAATTTGATTTTATAAAACAATCGAGCGCTTGGTAGCGGCTATTTTACATAACGGCAAATTATGGTACATGGCGACGGATCTTCGAGAATCACGTATTTAAAAAATCCTTAGGGAGTATCTGGAATATTAATCTTATGACGGTATACTATTTTACATAGTATAGAATTATAGCTACAGAGGAATGGAGGAAGGATGCAAATATGCGTTACATAAAAGCTAACGATATAGTCCTGTTGGCCGATATCTGCTTTTATGTAAAATATCGCCTCATAGCGCTATTAAGCATATTTGCCATGAATGTACTATAATTTACATTATGTCAAATAGAATTATTGAAAGCTCTTATTATATATGTGCAACTCGAGCTACTTACTCTTCCTGTAATCGTTCTTCTATTGCAGCAATGGTTTGAATTGCTTTTGACTTATACGAATTTAAAAATGCTGCCATATTACCTATCACCAGCATTTCGTGTATAGCAACACGTCCTTTGTGTTGCTTACTCGTAAAATAAGCTATCATTTCCGGGTTCGATACATCTCCCTGTAACAGATCAGCCACCCAGGGTTCATTATTCTTAAAATAATTCATCGTTTCACGAATGTCCTCTTTTATCATTTTCTGAGTACTCGTTATCGCATCTAAATGAAATGAATGATTGGCAATGATGTCTATAAGCAAACTGTCGGTTACTTCTTCTTTTTCGTTGGTATAATTAGACAATAACGTAAACCCTTTTTGTTGCATTTCAAATGGGACATAACTCAATATCAATCCGAAGCCTTCTGGATGTTCCTGATACGTCTGGGCCGTCACACTGTCGCTTAAAAAAAGTTCGAACTGTTCTGCTTTCACATCAAACATCTGTAAAGTTCTACCAACGATCAGTGTATCGGTTTCCAGATCTGTTTTATAGGCTTTTAAATACCCTTGTAACACTTCTTCTTGTTTCGAATCTTCATTCCAGTTGTTAATACTAACGGCAATTAAAATACCTATGACCACCAAAATGATCTCTCCCAACGCATACAATGCATAATTACGTAATCGTTTGCCGGTGATCGAACCCATTCGTTGTTTAGATAATACTTTCATCCAACGAATATAATTATTTTTTGCATTCCCTAAATCACCCATTCCTAGCCTAATATTGGCTACTTTTGCCTCTTGAAAACCACCCAAGCCACATCTCAATTCGAATTTGTTGCCCTTATGGCGGCACTCATGTCGGTAACCGCACTGTCTATCGACGCATTGTTACCTGCACTCGATATTATTGGTATGGCCATTAACACCGAAAAAGCAGCTGACAATCAGTTGTTGGTCACCATGATATTTTTAGGGCTTGGCGTTGGACCCTTGCTGTTTGGTCCCCTATCTGATTCGTTGGGTAGAAAACCCTCTGTGTATATGGGTTTTGCACTGTTTGTAGCAGCCAGCTTTGTGTGTATCTATGCCGAAAGTTTAGAGGTCATGGTCGCCGGACGCATTTTACAGGGCGTCGGACTCTCAGCACCGCGAACCATATGTATAGCGATTATCCGTGACCTTTTCGATGGCGATTATATGGCGCGTATCATGTCGTTTGTGACAGTAGTTTTTCTACTCATTCCCATCGTAGCTCCGGCTATGGGACAGTTTGTACTAAATCATTACAACTGGCAGGGTATTTTTTACGTGCAAATTGGTATCAGTGCGCTGGTAGCTATCTGGTTTTGGTGGCGACAAGCAGAAACTTTACCAGTAGAACGCCGTATTCCCTTTTCCATAAAACGCATTACAGCTGGTTTCAGGGAAACGGTAAAATTTAAAACCACCATGGGCTATACCTTGATTTCAGGTTTTGTGGTTGGGTCCTTCCTGGTGTACCTGAGTGCTTCCCAGGAAATTTTTCAGAACCAATACGGACTCGAGACTGAATTTCCTTACATCTTTGCAGGTCTTGCCATTGCTATTGGTGTTGCCATTTTCTTAAACGGAACCTTCGTGGTGCGCTTCGGTATGGAGAAAATGGTCACCACTGCCCTACTCGGTTTTTTTGTAGTTTCGGTGCTTTATTTGCTTGTTTATTACAATACTGCGCAACCAAATATCTATGTGGTATTGGCGTTTTTTGCGGTTCAGTTTTTTTGTATTGGTTTTCTCTTCGGAAATTTACGCGCACTGGCCATGCAACCGGTGGGTCACATCGCAGGTATTGCGGCTGCTATTACAGGACTGATTTCAACCTTAATGGCGGTACCTATAAGTACGTTCATCGGAAGGTTTGTCGCCCAGGGCACGCGTCCGTTGTTTATTGGGTTTTCAGTTTGTAGTGCAATTTCGCTACTGATTCTTTGGTATGTAAAGCGACAAAAGAAACAATAAGAATACGCTACTTTTTCCGCAGGGCTTCCAGTTTTGTCATTACCGCTTCTGCTTCCGCTGCTTTGGCATCACTTTTCGATCTATTGATTTTGGAGAGCTCGAAGGCTTCTTTTTGTAGTTTTTCGTATTCAGCCTGTAATTTCTCTTCTTCCGTTTTCTTTTTAAATAATCCGAACATATTTTTCTTTTAAAGATACCACATATTATGAGTAAAGGATGCTAAATAGCTCAAGTGTTTCAAAATTAAAAAGCAGCCACTTGGGCTGCTTTTTTTTCAATTTCTGATCGAATTTAGCTTAACATCATAACCGCTTTCGCATTTACAAATTCTTTTATTCCGAATCCGCCGTGCTCTCTCCCGTACCCAGAGTCTTTTACACCTCCAAAAGGCATGTTGGGATCTGCCAATCCGAAGGAGTTGATAAAGACCATACCAGTATCAAAATGCTGCTGAGCCAATTTGATAGCTTTCTTTTCGTCTTTACTGAAAATTCCGCCTCCCAGTCCGAAACGGCTGTCGTTGGCTATTCGCATAGCATCTTCATTGTCTTTCGCTTTGATCAATGAAGCTACTGGTCCAAAGAATTCTTCTTCATAGGCAGGCTGTCCAGGCTGCACATTTCCAAGCACGGTAGCGGGATAGTAAAACCCTTTACCCTCAGGCAACTTCCCTCCTGCTAAGATCTCAGCACCTTTTTCTACACTTTCTTCTAGCTGCTTGTGTAATGTATCACGCATTTCTTCTGTGACCATGGGCCCCATAGCGGTCTCCTTTTTAGTAGGGTCGCCCGCTTCTATCTCCTTCATTCCTTTTACAAAGGCTTCTTTAAATTCATCATATACCTTTTCAACTACCACAAAGCGCTTTGCCGCGACACAGGTTTCCCCATTATTATAGATACGTCCCTGTACGCAGGTTTCTGCTGCCATGTTAATATCGGCATCGTCTAAAACCAGATAGGCATCGTTACTTCCTAATTCCAATACTGTTTTCTTTAGGTGTTCTGCCGCTTTTTGTGCTACCACTTTTCCGGCACCATCACTTCCTGTTAACGTAACTCCGCGAACATGTTTGTTTGCGATTACCTCGTCAGACTGTTGATGGTCTATGATGAGTACGGTAAAAAGGTCTTTTGGCAATCCGGCGTCTTCAAAGATTTCCTTCAGTAAAAGTCCTGAACCTGTACAGCTTTCTGCATGCTTTAAGAGTACTCCATTCCCGGCCATAAGGTTGGCAATGGCATACCGGATCGCCTGATAACACGGAAAGTTCCAGGGTTGAATTCCATACACAATTCCGATAGGTGAATACGTTATAATTCCTTTCCCCCCATTGGATAGCTCACGTTCTTCATCGGCTAGTTCTTTCATTCCCTGTTCAGCAGTATAGTCGCATATACCAGCACACAGTTTTACTTCCTGAAACCCTTGCTTGATTACTTTACCCATTTCCTGGGTCATCAGTTTTGCAAATTCTTCACGACGCGCCATAAGACCTTCTCCGATCTTTTTAATGATCGCAGCCCTCTCTTTTAACGTGGTGAGTTTCCAGGAAATAAACGCTTCCTGACACTTGTCTATGGCGTTGTCCACGGCTTCAGGTGTCATATACCTATACTCCTTTATAACTTCTTCGGTTGCAGGGTTTATAGTTCTAAACCCTCCCATTAGTTTTCTTTTCTTCATCTTGTTTAATATTTTATTTTGATTCGTTTCTACATTCTTACTTGTTCCCAGGTAGTAGCTCCCGCGTTTCGGCTTTATAATCTGTATATCCCTCTTTACCTTGTGTATAAAAGGTGTCTTTGTCCCAGCCAGAAGGATCTGCTTCTTCTCTGAAGCGACCTACCAGATCCGGGTTGGATACATATAGTTTTGCAAAAGCGACCAGATCTGCATCCCCATCGCGAATCACTTTATTTCCTGTAGATTGCGTAAACCCAGTGTTGATCATTAAATTTCCGTTGTACATAGGCCTGTAGCGTTTTGCAATATCACACACCGCATACGGCACTTTACTTACATCGGTAAAAGGTTCCGATAAATGAATGTACGCCAGCTGGTATTCATCATTCAACTTTTTAATGATATAATCGAACGTAGGGATCGTATCCTCAACTACTTCCATTCCAAAAGTTCCATGTAATGAAGGGTTAAATCGGGCTCCTATTTTCTCCTGCGGAATTACTTCCTTCATAGCGTCTAACGTTTCAAAAAAGAAGCGAGCCCGGTTTTCTATGCTACCGCCATACTTGTCCTCTCTTTTGTTACTGAAACTGCTAAAAAACTGATGAAACAAATAGCCGTTTGAAGAATGTATCTCTACCCCATCAAAACCAGCTTCTACTGCATTTTTGGCTGCTTGTACGAATTCGTTTTTGGTGATTTCAATATCTTCTTGGGTCATGGCTTTAGGAACTACAGTGTCTTTCTGACCGTCTGGAGTAAAAACTTTCTCTTCAGGATTTATAGCAGAAGGCGCCCAGGGCAGTTCCCCATCGTGAAAATCGGGATGTGAGATCCGGCCCACATGCCAGAGTTGAATAAAAATTCGTCCCCCGGCGTCGTGTACAGATTTTGTAACTTTTTTCCATCCGTCAATTTGTGCTTGAGAATGGATTCCTGCTGTATAAATATACCCTACAGCTCTTTTTGAAACTTGTGCGCCTTCCGTAATAATTAATCCTGCGGTAGCACGTTGGGTATAATACGGGACGTGCAGATCTTCTGTAGGTGCCGTATCTTTATTATTAGCTCTACTTCGCGTCATAGGAGCCATGACAACACGATTAGGAAGTTCGAGGGTTCCAATTTTAATTGGGGTTAATAAGGGTTGTGTATCTTTCATAGTTTTATTTTTTGTTGAATGTAAAGATACTTTAGCTAGTTGTTAAAAAGTGTTGTAGGTATGGGTGCTGGAGGTTAAACTATGTTAAGATTATGCATAAAAAAAAGCGATAGTACTACATAAAGTACTATCGCTTTTTCCGTTCAGAAAAAATAGTTATTCTTCTGAAACAATCTTCACATCGCCTTTGTTTGAAATTTCAAACTTTTCCTTTTTTATAACACTTCTGAAATTAGAAGAACGTCTGTATGTATCCTGGAAATCGGCGTGATCTTTCTTTCTATTTGCTTCCATATCGACCGTCAATTAAAATTGGAAAGCTAAAGCTATTGAAAAAACGCTAGAAATAAACCATCTAACCCTACTAATTTTCAAAACTTTAACGAATCAAGTGCACTACTCTTCCTCTTCCTCTTCTCTTGCCTTGTCTCTATCGTCTGTATTCTCAAATTTGCGTTGCATTTTATCCATAGCATCAGCAATTTTCTTTTTGTCTTCGTTTGAAATCATTTCGTTGTCTTTATCGAGTTTTATGTTACCATTGCCTGCAACTTTTAATTGCTCTTCTTCAGAAACTTTACCTCCAAAATTTGAGGAGCGTCTGTAGTTAGATTGAAAATCGGCGTGGTCTTTTTGTTTCTTTTCTGTACTCATAGTTTTATTTTTTAAAGTTTCCGTTAAAGGCAAAATCAGCTTGTTCTTTACGTTCACGGGTCACTTTTGTTTCCTGTTCCTGTAAATCTTCTGGTAGTGTTTCTGCAGTTCCGCCATAGCGTCCAATAGCAATGCCGGTGGCTACCTGGAAATTATCCGGAAAGCCAAATTCTTTTCTTGCGTTCTTAAAATCTATTCCTGCCATTTGATGGATTGCTATTCCCATACTGGTGGCTTGCACACTTACATTGCCCATAAAAAGGCCTAAATCGTGAAGGGCGTGAAAATTTTCTTTTTCTCCATCTTTCATATCCTTCTTAAAAGCTCCCATCATAAGTGCTGGTGCTCCCTCTACCCATCCTTGGTTAAATTCGACGAGGCAATCAAATATTCTATCATAGGTATCGGTGCCTTTTAATCCCCAGATAATTCTCCAGGGCTGTAAATTATTACTACTGGGTGCCCAACGACCAGCTTCTAAAAGCGTTTTAATTTCAGTTTCAGAAATCGGGGTTTCGGCAAAGGCACGCGGACTCCACCTCTCTTTAATAAGTGGATGTATTTCATACGCTGTGGGTGTTTTCTTTTCCTGCATCTTTTCTTTTTTCTTAAAAGTTACGACCATTGCTCTCAAACCAAAAACAATTAAAAAAGATTTAACTATTCACTATAATTAACAAAACCCTATCATAGTTTCGGATTCTGAACTATTACTTTTGCTAAAATTTTCAACTATGGTTTGGGGTATTTTTATTGCATTTGTACTGGTTATGCTCTTTTTAGATCTATTTGTTTTCAACAAAGAGGCACACGAAATTAAAACCAAAGAGGCATCTATCTTTACAGC
This sequence comes from Flavobacteriaceae bacterium UBA1903, assembly GCA_002337605.1. Lineage (GTDB taxonomy): Bacteria > Bacteroidota > Bacteroidia > Flavobacteriales > Flavobacteriaceae > Marinirhabdus. The sequence continues at coordinate 187,976 of DDGL01000007.1, read as the reverse complement.
AATCTGGGTGAGTATTGCGTTATCTTTTTCTGCTGTTATCTATTGGTTGTTTTCTGAGGGGATGGTAGAAAACCCCACTGGACTTAGTCCTGAAACCGCGGTGCTCAAATACATTACAGGTTATTTAATTGAGCTTTCCCTAAGTATTGATAATGTATTTGTAATTGCTGTTATATTCAGTTCTTTTGCTATTCCTGCAAAGTTTCAGCATCGTGTGTTGTTCTGGGGAATATTGGGCGCAATTGTTTTCAGAGCCTTAATGATTCTTTTTGGAGTAGCCCTTATCAATAAATTTGATTGGATTATTTATGTGTTTGGTGTTTTCTTACTCTACACAGCCTACAAAATGGCTACTTCCAGCGATACCGATTTTGACCCTAAACATTCTAAAGTGTATAAATACATCCGGAAACTATTCCCTGTAACCCATAAGATCGATGGTGAAAATTTCTTTATCAGACGTATGGGAATCAAAGCTGCAACTCCCCTATTTATTGCATTGCTCATTATTGAGCTTACCGATATTCTTTTTGCGCTGGATAGCATTCCTGCTATTCTTGCCATTACAGCAGACCCTTTTATTGTATTTAGCTCTAATATTCTGGCCATTCTTGGGCTTCGGTCTATGTACTTTTTGATTTCGCGTATGTTGCAGAAATTCAGATATATTAACTATAGCCTGGTAGCCATCTTAAGTTTTGTAGGAATTAAAATGCTAATTTCACATCACGTGGAAATTCCAGAATGGCTTTCGCTTGCTGTAATTGGAGTTGCGCTTTTGGGAGGAATACTGGCTTCTATCTATATTCCAGCTTCGAAAGAAGAAGTACCAGCAAAGGATTTGCCAAAATAATACTAAAAGTTTGTCTTCCCCTCGAAGGAATTGTATCTTTATTTTTGAATCCAAAACAAAAGACCTATGAACATTAACTTCGAATATAAAGATGTTTCAGCCAGTAAAAGATTAGAAGCATTAGCAACCGAAAAACTTGAAAAGTTAGAAGCTAAATATACTTTCATTGTAAATACTGATGTATATTTTAAAAAAGAAAACACAACCAGCCCTGAAACAGGGATGATCACAGAGATACGAATAAATGTACCCGGTACCACCTTATTCGCACAAGCTAACAATGGTGCTTTTGAATCTTCTCTTGCAAAAGCTTGTTCAGAAGTGGGTAAGCAGCTTCGCAAGAAAAAAGATAAAATGCAAACACATTAATACTAATATTTTGAAAAAAAGCAGTAACCAATCACACAAAGAAATGGGAGTACTCGCACGAGACGATAGAGAATTTACATTAATATACAGTCACAATACCAGAGTAGGAAAGCACGCCTTAGCCTATTTACAGGGCATTAAAGAAAATTTAAACGCAGTAGATATTTCTAAAACCAAAGTGAGTGACACGCAATGGACAGAACTAGCAAGCGCTTTAAATTGTAAAGTAGGAGACCTTATTGACAAGCGTATGGTAGATGTGGAGGACACCTCTAACTATGGCACAAACGACTGGTTAAAGATCTTGCAAAATAATGATGAAGTGCTTACACATCCTATCGCTATTAAAGGCAAGGTGACTAAGCAAATCGCCAACGGATCCGATATTCTAAAATTCTTTGGTGTAGATTCTGCAGGGCTTAAGAAAACAATGCATACCGAAGATCCTACTATTGAAAAAACAACCAATGGAGAGGATTTTGTAAAATAAGTCATAAAAAATCTATAAAAAAAAAGAGCACTACGTATAGTGCTCTTTTTTTGTTTAAGTAGGGAAACGTTATTGTTTCACTCTTGCCAGAGGTTGAATTTCTGGTCTAACTTCTTTGTATTTTTGTAGTTGAAGTCGGGTAAGAATATCACCCATTTCAGCAGCTTCATTTTGTCGCAATGCTACCATTTTATTCAACATATCTTCACCCTTATTGGTTGCTTTGATTTTTTCTTCTCTAACAAGATATTCTTCTACTTTTTTTCTGAAAAGCAATTCCTGCTCTGCTCGAAGCCCCAGTACATCTACGTACTTATCGGTTATGGCTTTGGCTTTTTCCTGTAGGTCCTCACTCCCGGTCTGTAAGTAGGTATCCTGGCTAAATGCAGAAAGTGAAACAACTAATAGTAATAATGTAAGTATTTTTTTCATGGCTTTTATTTTCAATATAAGAAGCTAGTGGATATAAGCCAAGGGGTTTAATAGTGTTTAACAGCAAATGTTAAGACTGTTTTAATCTTTAAACTTGTAATAACCACATTTTAAATAAGCACCTTCGGGAAAGGTTACTGGATGATCCACATCATGAGCCGTTTTCAATTGTATTGCATACTGTCTGGGTTGTTTTTGTAGTACCTCTTTATTGATACTGAAAAAATCTACTGCCGAAATCCGTGAGCTACACGATGCGAGTACCAGGAGTCCTCCCCTGGCTGTTAATTTTTCACCTAGCTGTGCCAATTGCGCATATTTCTTTTTGGCAACAGTGATCTCTTTCTGGCTTTTAGCAAAACTTGGTGGGTCGATCACTACAACATCGTATCTTTTTTGTTCGTGAATAAGTTGCTGTAACACCTCAAAAGCATCTCCGGCTAAGGTTTTATGAACTCCATCCGATGTATTCAAGGCTCCATTGGCCTTTGCTAGTTCCAGTGCCTGTTCGCTTATATCCAGACTTGTCACTTCCTTCGCATTGTTGGCAAGTGCGTGTACTGAAAACCCGCCAGCATAGCTAAACACATCCAGCACTGTTTTTCCTTTACTTAGGGTGCCTACTCGCCGTCGGTTGTCCCGGTGGTCCAAGAAATATCCAGTTTTATGCCCTTTGATGACGTTTGCTGAAAAGTTAACCCCGTGTTCCTTAAACAGGATTGTTTCATCACGTAACTCACCATAGACAACCGACCCTTCAGTTAAAGGAAAGTCTTTTTTCTGTTGAAGGGTACGGCTCAATCGAATCACAGCTGTTTCAGTTGCTGAAGTTTCAATGAGTATTCTTAAAATAGACTCTAGATAGGGTAACCAGATAGACGAATATAGCTTTACAACCAGAACGTCAGCGTATACATCGGCTATAAGACCTGGAAAGCCATCGTTTTCACCAAAAAGGAGACGGTAGCTATTGGTATTGGTCTCCAATAAATCGATACGCAATGCAAACGCCCGCTGAATTTTATTCCGAAAAAATACTTCATCAAGTTTTGCGCCACCAGAATGATGCACCATTTTTAGTACAATAGGAGACTCCGGGTCGTACAGCCCTACTCCTATTGCCTTATTTTTTGAATGACTAAAAATTATTGCAATGTCACCCGCTTCTCCCTTTTTATTAACTTTCTCAACACTGTCTGAAAAGATCCAGGGATGACCACTTCTAACCGAGCGTTCTCCCTTTACAGTGAGCTTCACAGCCAAAACCTGCGGCTTTATTTGTGGGAATGAAGTATTGAACATTATAATTTTTTATGGATAATTGCAATGGCATCATTCAAAGTGCGAAGGTTTTCCATATCCTCATTCGCAAATTCTATGTTGAATTCGTCTTCTACGTCTAATACAATATCGACCAGGTGAGCCGAATTAATATTAAGCTCTCCTGTTAAATCGCTTTCTCGATTTATTTCGTCACCGGAAACATCTTCAGGAAGGTATGTTTGTACAATGGGTAAGATTTTTACGTAGATTTCTTCAGTGGTCATAGTGCGTTTCGTTCTACAACAAAAATAAGGTAATTCCTTGACTAACCGATTAAAGTTTTTGGACGTTTTGAAACGACTTTAGGGAACCAAGACTTAAGAACTGCAAGAAATTTTATAAGTTCAGAATCAATAAGGAGAAATAGTAGGGACGATCTGTAATTTTCAGAAAATCAGTATTGATTAAACAAAGTTGCTTATTTCATGCAGAGAGCGCAGCAAACGTTCATGGTTCTAATAGTCCATTAAAGTAACCGTCTAAAAACAACACACGCATTCACATCTCCAAAGCCAAAACTAGCTTTAATAGCAGTATTAATTGGTGTTGAAATTTTCTGCTGTGGAATCCTTTCTGAAGCTACTAAACCAGCAATTTCCGGATGTACATCCTCGCAATTTACATTCGGAAACACAAAGCCTTCGTGCAATTGAAGTATTGTGGAAACTACCTCTACACTCCCACTGGCCGCCAGACAATGCCCTACCATTCCTTTTAATGAATTAATGTACGGAAACTCTATTCCTTTTCGGTTTAAAGCTGCGCACCAGTTTCTAATTTCATCCGGGTCCTTTATAGTTGCGGTTAAGTGTCCGTTAATGTAATCTATTTCTGCAGCTGCAATTCCTGCAGCTACCATCGCATTTTTAATGCATCGCTGTACCGCCTCGCTATTGGGTGCTGTCATACTACCCCCATTACGTTGCCCACCACTATTTATATGACCTCCTAAAACTTCAGCATAAATAGTCGCACCTCGTTTTTCTGCGCTTTCTAAAGATTCCAGCAGCACCGCTCCAGCCCCACTTCCCGGGACAAATCCGCTGGCGTTGGCACTCATTGGGCGAGAGGCTTTTTCAGGTTCATGGTTGTGTTTATAGGTAATCACCTTCATCGCGTCAAAGCCTCCCCAAAGATAGGGGCCGTGATCGCTGGTGCTGCCGCAGAGCATTTGGGTTGCTTTTCCGGAAGCAATACGTTCGTATCCCATTAAAACGGCTTCCGTTCCTGTGGCACAGGCAGATGAGTTGGTGGTAACAAGGTTTGCAGCACCCGTCATTCCACCTAAATATGCACTTATACCACTTGCCATCGTTTGTGCAACGGTAGTGCTTCCTAATCTGCGTACGTTTTGTTCATCTACCTTGTAAATAGCTTCCCGGAATTTATCCACCCCACTGGTTCCCGTACCAAAAACAATTCCTAATTCCCAGTTGGGTTGGGTTTCTGAAACTTCAATTCCAGCATCTTTTAGGGCATCCATTCCGGCAATCACCCCATAGAGAATGCCACTACTATTAAAATTTCGTAGTTGTAGCGCTGTAAAATACTCCCGTTTTTTTTTTTCTGAAATCGTCGGGATACCTCCTACCTGACAGGAAAATTTTAAAGCTTCCAATTCTGGAAAATGCTGAATACCTGAAGTCCCATTTTTTATAGCTTCTGAAAACGCAGGAATGCCCACTCCGTTGGGTGCGGCTACTCCTAATCCTGTTATGACGACTCTTTTTTTCATTGTATGTTTCAAACTTCTATCCCCTTACCTATTCCTCATTTTTAGCATTCCACTAATGTTCCCTTTTGCCACCAATTCCCCACTTTCATTCAACATTGTAACGTTGCATTTCAGTTTGTTAAATCTAAAATATACCTTTTCTGAGATCACTGTTACTTTTTCTTTTGGGAATACAGGTTTGTAAAAATCTACCTGGTGGCTGCTCAATGCTATTTGTAGATGCTCATTCTGCTTTTCTTCAGTGCTATCTTTCAGCAAAAAAACTCCTAAGCACACCAGGCCAATTTGCGCCATACACTCTACCAGAATCACACCAGGTGTGACGGGGTTATCTTTGAAGTGACCTTTATAAAAAAATTCATCTTCTGCAAACGTATACGTCCCTTCTGCCCTGTCTTCGGTAACTGAGGTTAGGTTTTCTACAAAGAGAAAAGGTTTTGTATAAGGAAGATTCTTTAAAATATCCAGCGAATTCATATTTATACTCTATTTTTAATGCACTTATACTACCTCCCTAGCTTTCTGAAATAAATTCGTAGTTCATATATTACCTAAGGCTTTCCCCGCCATCAACCTTTAAAACCACTCCATTAATCCATGTTCCTTCCTTCTGGCATAAGAGCCAAACGGCATTTGCTACATCTTCCGGGCTTGTTAATTTGCCAAAGGGATTTCTTTTTTTTGCCATTTCGGCTAATGTGTCACTCCCGGGAATCATTATAAACGACGGAGTTTCTGTCGTGCCCGCTTGAATACAATTGGTTGTGATCCCGTGGGGCGCCAGTTCTACTGCCATTTGTCGCATAAAAGCCTCCAGTGTAGCTTTCGCTGCTGAAACGGCTCCGTATCCAGGCCAGACCTTTGTACTTCCCTCACTTGTAAAAGCAATGTTTCTTGCAGTTTCTGAAAATTTTTGTTGTTGTAACAAAGCTTTCGTCCATTGCCACCAGCTGATCGCCATTGCGTAAAGGGTGATCTCTATATCGGTTTTAGAAAGTACTTCTTTCGTATTCGACATTGCTTTTAAACTTCCTTTGGCGATGCTGTGAATGAGTACAGAAATACTGTTGTTGTTAATTTCAGCTAAAACTTCCTGTATGGTTTCTTCTTTGAGCGCATCCTTATTAAAGGTATTGACGGAAACTCCAAACGATTCCAGTTGTGCAACTTCTGCTTCAAACCCGGAAATATTGCTTTTTCTATCTCGATGTACCAAGAGTAAATTATAGCCAGCCGAAGCCAGTTTATGAGCCGTCGCAAGCCCTAGGCCACTACTTCCTCCTAGTATTAGTGCTGTTTTATTTGTTTCAGTTTGTGCCATCATTAAAATTCCAATAAAATACGTTGTGCCGAAAAACCGGGACCAAAGCTAAGCATTAAGCCAAGTTCTCCCTTTTTTGGCTTTTTATCCATAAAACGTTCTAAAACGTATAAGACGGTAGCACTACTCATGTTTCCGTAGAGCCGCAAGGTTTCCTTTGTATCGTCAATGTTTTTACCCAGACTGCCAAAGAGTTCTTCTACGGTTTGTACTATTTTCTTTCCCCCAGGGTGAAAAATTAGATGGTCTACGTCTTCAATTGTTTTGCCATTTCGTTTTAAAAAAGGGTAAATAATATCAGGGAAATGATCTGCAATCTTTTGAGGAACTTCTTTGTCCAGAATCATTTGTAATCCTGTATTTACAAGCTTAAAACCCATCATAGAGGTAGCATCATAAAAATGGTACATGGCTTCATCCAGAATTTTAGGACCTGTCGCAGTTTGTTCAGATGATAACAACACACAGGCCGCTCCATCGCCAAAAATAGCAGCACTCACTATATTCACCATGGAATAATCATCCAGCTGAAACGTAGCTGTTGGAGACTCTAAAGCAATCACGGCAGCTCTTTTCCCTGGATTGGCTTTTAAAAAGTTTTTTGCATATATAATGCCGCTTACCCCTGCAGCACAACCCATTTCGGTTACGGGCAGTCTAACAACATCTTGTCGCATCTGTAAATCGTTAATAAGATAAGCATCTATCGAGGGAATCATAATTCCTGTGCAGCTTACGGTAATAATAAAATCGATATCGATAGGTTGCCAGGTTGCTTTGTCCAGTGCTTTCTGCAGGGCTTGCTTACCTAATTTATTAACTTCACGTACATAAATATCGTTCCGTTCTTCAAAAGAAGTATTCAGAAAGACCTCGTGCGCATCCATAATAGAATAGCGTCTATCCACCCCAGCTCCTTCAAAAATTTTAAGGACTTTTCGTTTAAATCGGTTATCCTGACCTTCCAGCCATGTTTCTACAAAAGGCAAAATTTCGCTGGTTTCTCTTGTATATTGTGGTAACTGCTTGGCTACCGAAGTGATTGTTACAGGTGTTTCTATGATTTTTCTATTTAAGACTATTAGTATTCGAAATGCTATTTTTTAAGACTAACTCTCCCAGGTTATATCATGTAACGTTCCATCTTGGTTACTATTTACGACCAGCAATTGGTTACAAGGCTCGCCGTGAATATATATCGTATAATCAAAATTAGCGTAGTAAGAGGCTTCTGGGTACACACCAATTCGCTTTAAGGTTAATTTTTCAAGAAGTTGGTTCTCAGTTTTAACTTGACTCTTTGTATTAACCAGGCTATCTAACTCATCAGGTTCTAATTCTTCAATATAAAATTGAATATACTCAGAACTCATGCTTGCACCTTGATCAAAATTCTCTTGAATGTATCTTAGGTTTTTCAAGTGGTGTTTTTCCACATTTTCAATAAAATTAGTTACCTCTAATAATTCCTGTTCAGAAATACGTTCTTTTTCAAAATTTACATCCAGATGGACAGAATGGTTCTCTACCATAATACTACATTCGTAATCACCTTTTAAGTTGCTAATGTCAATTTCACCATATCCAGCCAAACGTCTCATTCTGGGTGAACGTATTTTATTTTCCTTTTTATTGAAAAATCTAAAGAGTTTCATTCGGGCGATATCTACGTTTAAAAAATTATTTAACTCTTACTAAACCTTTGTTAGTTTTCTTCAGAACCCATTGCCATCTAAATGCCCATTTCCAACGTATCGTGGAACTTGTCTCAGGGATTCGTGCTGCTAAACCATTTAATTCTTCTTGTTTAAATCCGCGTGCTACTGAAACTAAACCATCGTGTCTGGCGATCTTACTTTTTATAAAGATACTGCTGAAAGCCTTAAACAACCAAAAGGCGAACCGGCTTCGGTGTAAGTCGTTTACCACTACTCCAACTTTCGCTTCTGCGGAAATCTTTTTCAAAATGGACACAATAGCCTCATTCTTAAAGTGATGTAAGAAGAGGGTGCACAATGCAATATCATATTCTGGAACAATGGGCCCTTCAGAAAATATATTTTTTACTTTAAATGAAATATTGGTGTACGCTTCCGATTTTGTTTCAGCTATTTTTATAATATGTTCATTACCATCCACACCAATAAGCGTAAAGTTGTACTGATGCTTCACACCAAATCGTGCAATATTCCGAAGAATTTCCCCGTCACCACATCCTATATCCAATATAGTTACAGGGGTTTCTTTAGGATGCCCTTCGAGTAATTTTAAAATACCTCCCAGTGTAACTTGTTGCCCTCCCAATATACTATTAACGGTTTTAAGGTCATTGAGCATGACTGCTAACTCAGCGTCCTGAAGATCTAATTTGTCTAAAATCTCGTCTTGAGTAGAGCGGTATTTGGTTGAATAACTAATCATACAACAACGTCTCCATGTGTTTTTTCTATAATTTTTGGGAGTATAGAGGGAAACATCTTTGCAATAGTAAAAGATGCTTTTGCCAACGTGGGTCGCAACAACAATCCCTGGATCCTTCGTCCCGTTTGTAATCTTCTTGAAAATAGTTCTGACCAGGCTTTTGTATACTTCGTTTCAAGTTCCTCGCGATTATTTAAATCTTTTTGGAGCAAAACCTCTGAAAGTAATTTTGCACTATGAATAGCCATGGCCATCCCGTTCCCACATAACGGGTGGATAAGCCCAGCCGCATCACCAATCATAAAGATATGGTTTTCAACAGGAGCTTTATCTTCAAAAGAAACCTGACTTATAGTTAAAGGCGCATCAAATAGCGGAATCGCTTTTTGAAAAAAATCGGCTAAAAATGGATTCGCACTCATTATTTCCTGTTGAAAATCTACCACACTTTTCACTTTTTTAAAGGAATTATAGGTAGTAAGGTAACAGGCGTTTACTGCGTTGGTTTCGGTTTTTGACAGGCCGCAGTAGCCCCCTTCAAAATTATGCAGCGCCACCGTAGTATCTTCAAATGGGTAGGTGTAATGTGCTTTTACAGCAAGCCAGGGTGACTTTTTTTGATTGAATTTACGATTTAAATACCGGTCAAGATTAGATCGTTTTCCAAAGGCACCAATTACATACGATGCTTGGTACTGGTTTCCTTCTTTGGTAGCAACTGAAAACAAATTCTTTTCAAAAGATATTTCAGTACATGTCTCAATTAATATGTTACTATGTTCTTTGGCTTTTGTATAAAGTAACATATCGAGTGCATACCTGCTTATTCCGAACCCTCCCAGCGGCAACGAAGTAGTAATCAGTTTTCCATTGTGAGTTGAAATTTGAAAGGTATCAATTTTTTTAGCGCCTGCGGTAATGGGGTATATCCCAATGGACTGAAGGTATGGCAATACTTCGTTAGATACATACTCTCCACAAACACGATGCCTTGGGTATGAGTCTTTGTCCAGTACTAGTACTTTATATAGTTTACCAAGTTCGATGGCAGCAACCAACCCCGCGAGGCCGCCGCCAATAATTATAATCTGGTATGTATTTGCTGTGTGCACGATTTAAAGTACGGGATAGTTTTCAACATAAAAAAATCCTGTGCTTTATAAAACACAGGATTTGCTAAAATGTATTCTAATTAGGTATTACCCTTTGTTCGCCTCTTGTTCGGCGTCATTTACCATTTTCTCGTTAGGTACAATTACAACGTTTACACGTCTGTTTTGTGCACGTCCTTCCGCAGTACTATTATCGGCCACGGGGCTTTGTTCACCATACCAGTTCGTTGTAAAACGACCAGATCCTAATCCCTTTGTCACTGTAAAGTAAGAGGTTACAGATTCTGCACGTTGCTTAGACAGTGTCATGTTATAAGTGTCAGACCCTGTACTATCGGTATGTCCTATCACCAATACATCGGTGTCTGGATATTCACGTAGTACGCCCGTTAATTTATCTAATGTCTCCATAGATTTTGAGTTAATGTTGTATTTGTTGGTATCAAAATACACTCCTGAATTTTCATCAAAAGTAACTACAATACCATCGTCTACACGTTCTACCTGTGCACCAGGAATTTCGGTTTCAATTTTCTTAGCCTGGTTGTCCATTCTTCTACCAATAATGGCTCCGGCAGCTCCTCCGGCAACTCCGCCAATAACGGCTCCAAGTTCTCCGTTTCCACCTTTACCTATATTGTTTCCGAGTACAGCACCTAAAATAGCACCTCCAGCAGCACCTATTACAGTACCTTTTTGAGAGTTATTTGCATTTCTGGTTGCTTCACAGTTGGTGAAAAGCACCAATGTTGCTAATGCCAGACTTACGATTGTTATATTTCTAAAAATTGATTTCATATCTTATTCATTTATTTTTGAAAAGTTCATACTAATTGTAAAGGGTTGTCCTTCAAGATTTACAGTTTGTTCCCAGCGCATGTTATTTTCACTTAATTGCGCCAAACGTACTCTAAATCCAACTGAGTTATCTTTATCTGGCTTGCCTAACTTCATTGTTGGTTTCAGCAGGAAGTCATATAATCCAGTAGCTTGGTCTATTTCCTGAATACTAAAAAGGAAATTTCTATCACCCTGCTGGCAATTCCCTCCGTTTACAGTATATAATCCACTGTTATTGTTTGGGATAAAGCGCCAGGTACTCCCTTCAAAACACTCTTTTGAAGTATCGTTGAAAATGGTAACATTAAAGGTGCCAGATTCGCTATAACTTATGTTATCTAGCGACCAATAGCCTTTTACTTCTTTTTTTGCTTGAATTACAGTCTTTGGGGTTCCGCAAGAAAATGCGACCACAGCCATGACCGTGAGAATGAGGATTTTTTTCATGTGTTTGATTTTGGTTATTTTAATGGTTATTTTTTTACTTTTCTACTTTCTGAAAAGTCTTGATAGTAACGATAATACTAATAGAACAATAAAAATGTAAAAAATGATTTTGGCTATATCGGCCGCTCCTTCAGCGAGACCACCAAAACCGAAAAGTGCTGCAACAAGTGCAATTACAAGGAAAATAATAATCCAGCGTACCATAATTTTGTGTTTTTAATTGTTAGTAATAGCACTAAGGTACGCAGGGTTTTAACACAAATAATGGTGTTTATGCCAAGTTTAACAGCAAATGTTAAAAGATTAATAAGCTAATAAAGTGGCTAAAACTTCTTTAAAGCGTTGATTTGGAAGGTATTCTTCTTCTAAATTAGAGGCAAAAGGAATTGGAGTTTCTAAACTTGCGACTCTTTTTATAGGAGCGTCCAGATACTGAAAGCATTCTTCCGATACTTGTGCCGAAATATCACTCGCTATTCCTCCAAACATACTATCCTCCTGTAAAATGATAAGCTTGCCTGTTTTTCTAACAGAAGCAAAAATAGCTTCTGTATCCAAAGGAGACAGGCTTCTTAAATCTAACAAGTCTGCAGAAACCTCTGTCATTTCCTCAAGTGTTTCCAGGGCCCAATGCACCCCAGCACCGTATGTCACTATCGTTACATCATTTCCTTCCCTCAACTTTGAAGCCTTCCCTATAGGTAATGTGTAGTAATCTGTTGGGACTTCCTGGCGTATGCTTCGGTACAATGCTTTATGCTCAAAGAATAATACTGGATTTGGATCTTCAATCGCAGTAGCCAGTAACCCTTTGGCATCGTAAGGAAAAGCGGGATATAGCACTTTTAAGCCAGGAGTATGTGTGAACCAGGCTTCGTTTGTCTGGCTGTGAAAAGGACCTGCTCCTACTCCAGCACCACAAGGCATACGTATTACCACATCGGCTTTTTGGTTCCAGCGGTAATGGCTCTTTGCCAGATAGTTTACAATAGGATTAAAACCTGAAGTCACGAAATCTGCAAATTGCATTTCCATAATAGCTTTATACCCATTAATAGAGAGCCCCATAGCTGCAGATACAATTGCACTTTCACAAATAGGGGTATTACGAACTCGTTCTTTACCAAATTGCTCTAAAAATCCTTCTGTAATTTTAAAAACTCCACCATACTCAGCAATGTCCTGTCCCATTACAACAGTAGTGTCGTGTCGCTCCATAGCCTGTCTTAATCCTTGAGATATGGCATCGATTAATCGAAGTTCTTCGGTTGTATTGTTTGGGATAATTTCTTGATATTTAAAGTTTTCATACACGTCACCTAACTCAATACTTTTAGTTGAAGCAATCGTTTCTTCAGCAAATGCAATATCAAGATTACCGTTTATTTCGTTCTTTATTTCAGCTTTTAATGTTTCAATTTTTGTTTCTGAAAGGATACCTTCTCCCAGTAAATAATTTTCAAAGTTTATAAGCGGATCCCGTTCTCCCCACTCGTCCATGAGTTCTTCCGGAACATATTTAGTACCACTCGCCTCTTCATGACCACGCATTCTAAATGTTTTAAACTCCAGTAATACAGGGCGGGGATGCTCACGCATATCCTCCACAAGGGACTTTACTTTGTTGTATACTTCTAAAATGTTGTTTCCTTCAATAATATGACTTTCCATTCCGTAGCCTTTGCCACGGTCTGCCAGGTTTTCACAGTTGTATTGCTCGCTGGTTGGTGTAGAAAGCCCGTAGCCATTGTTTTCAATACAGAAAAGTACTGGCAATTGCCATACGGAAGCCACATTTAAAGATTCGTGTATATCACCTTCACTGGTTCCGCCTTCACCTGTAAATACTGCACACACCTGTTTGTTTTTCTTCAGTAGGTTTCCAAGGGCAATTCCGTCTGCCACCCCAAACTGAGGTCCCAGATGGGAGATCATTCCAACAATTTTATATTCCTGTGTACCAAAATGAAAACTGCGATCACGCCCTTTGGTAAAGCCGTTCGCCTTCCCCTGCCACTGCGAAAACAGGCGGTGTAACGGAATATCCCTGCCTGTAAATACCGCTAAATTACGGTGCATAGGTAAAATATATTCTTCTTTATCCAATACCGAAGTAATTCCAACCGAAATCGCTTCCTGCCCAATGCCACTGAACCATTTGGAAATTTTTCCCTGCCGTAAAAGAATAAGCATTTTTTCTTCTATCAATCTGGGTTTCAGCATTCGGGAATACAGCTCCAGGAGCGTATGGTCTTCTATGCCTGTTCTGTCGTATGTAAAAAATATAGGGGTAGCCGTTTCAGGTTTCATTAGATACTGTTTGGTCTGTCAAAAGTAGAAAATTTAAGCGGTAGAGCGATTGTAAGCGCAATTTTTTTTGAATGAATAATAAGCCGCTATTTTGGTATCTTTGTAACAAAATATACTGTTATGAATAATATACCTAGTGTAGATTTAGCCGACTTCTTGAGCAACGACCCCAAACGGAAGCAAAAATTTGTGGATGAAATTGGCAGTGCGTATGAAGAAATAGGCTTTGTGTCACTTAAGAATCACTTTTTGAGCGATCAATTAGTAGAGGAATTATACAAAGAAATCAAAGCATTTTTTGCACTTCCCTTGGCTACCAAGCGTACCTATGAAATTGAAGGTCTGGGCGGACAACGTGGTTATGTTTCCTTCGGAAAAGAACACGCTAAAGGCAAAAAAGAAGGCGATTTAAAGGAATTCTGGCACTTTGGACAGGAAGCAGATGCCGATGCCAACTTAGTTGATGAGTATCCCGAAAATGTTGATGTAAAAGAATTACCAGACTTTAACAAAACGGGTATGGAAGCTTATAGGATGTTAGAAAAAACAGGTATTTATGTTCTAAGAGCACTGGCTTTGTACATAGGGGTAGATGAACATTATTTTGACCATTGGGCAAGCAATGGAAACAGCATCCTGCGCCCAATTCACTACCCTCCTATTACCGAAGAACCCAAAGGAGCGGTACGTGCAGGAGCCCATGGAGATATAAATTTAATCACGCTGTTAATGGGAGCCTCTACAGGTGGATTGCAGGTACTTCGAAAGGATGGCGAATGGATAGATGCCATTCCGCAGGAAGATGAGCTAGTGATAAACGTAGGCGATATGCTGGAACGTCACACCAATAATAAATTACGTTCTACCATTCACCGTGTAGTGAATCCGCCAAAAGAAGACTGGGGCAATCCAAGGTATTCTATTCCGTTCTTTATGCACCCACGTAGCGATATGGATTTAAGCTGTATGCCCGAGTGTGTGGATGAGGAACATCCAAAAGCCTTTGAAGATATTACTGCAGGCGATTTTTTACACCAGCGACTAGTCGAAATTGGACTGATTAAGAAATAATTTACAGTTCTTCGATATTATTTTGCGATTTTAATTGACATATTTTATTTGAGTTTGTTTCGCAAAATCACTCAGATACCTTGTCTTACAAGATATCATTAAGTGTTAGAATACATCACAAATTATAAACAACAAACGTTTTGGACTTACAAGACCAACTTAAAAACCTATTCCCGGACCACGAACCAAAGGAAACTCCCGAAACCAAAGAAGAAAAATCGACCGTGTGGCTGCAGGACGATCCGCTACTTTGCAAATATGAAAAGCGTAAAGGCAAGCCCATCACTATAATTGAGGGCTACAACGGCGCCCAAAGCGATTTTAAGCAACTTGCCAAAGAGTTAAAAACGATGCTGGGGGTAGGCGGGAGTTTTAAAAATGAACAAATTATTATTCAGGGCGATTTCAGAAAACAAATCATGGAGTTTCTGCAGGATAAAGGGTTTAAGACGAAAAGAGTTGGTGGGTAATGGTGTAAGATTAACGATTGTTGCATTTGTAGAAATGCCCTCTTAATTAGTAATTAGAAACTAGAAACCTTTGAAACCAAAACCTTTTCAAAATAGCGAATTAATTTTAAACGAAGACGGGAGTATCTATCACCTTCATTTAAAACCTGAGGATATTGCTACTACCATTATTACAGTAGGCGATCCGAACCGTGTAAGCGATGTGACCAACCATTTTGATACCATTGAGTTTACTGTCCATAAGCGGGAGTTTAAGACCCAGACGGGAACATATAAGGGGAAACGGCTCACGGTTATCTCAACAGGAATTGGTACCGATAATATTGATATTGTCTTCAATGAACTTGATGCCTTAGTCAATATAGATTTACAAGCGAGAACGGTTAAAAAAGAATTTACTCAACTTAGCTTTATACGCATTGGGACTTCGGGAGCAACGCAATCAGAAATACCAATAGACAGTTTTATAGTTTCTGAAAAGGCGATTGGATTTGATAGTTTGTTACATTTCTATAAAAACACCGATTTTTTAGACACATTGTTTTCTGAAGCCTTTGTAAAAACAACAGGTTGGAGCCAAAATAGGTCGGTTCCCTATGTAGTTTCGGCAGATGAAACATTACTGAATGTATTTGACTCTGAAGAATATTTAAAAGGTATAACCGCTACAAATGTAGGGTTTTATGGTCCGCAAGGGAGAAAACTTCGGTTGGCGTTACAGGATGATGAAATGAATGAAAAGTTGCAGCGTTTTCAGTATAACAAAAAAAGAATTACTAATTTAGAAATGGAAACTTCAGGTATCTATGGGATGGCCAGGTTATTAGGTCATAGAGCACTTTCGTTGAACGCTATTCTGGCCAATAGAGCGAATGGAACTTTTAGTAAAAAACCTAAAGAAACTATAGAAAAACTTATTTTTAAAACATTAGAGCTACTTGTTCATGAAAAAATTTAAAATAGGTGGTGTTCCGGAGCATTTTAACCTGCCGTGGTATATCACATTAAAAAATAAAGAATATCAGGAAGATGATATCAATCTACGCTGGATCGACTATCATGGGGGTACAGGTCACATGTGCAAGGCCCTACGGGAAGGCGAAATTGATATGGCAGTAATCCTTACGGAAGGAATTATTAGAGATATTGTAAAAGGAAATCCGTCAAAAATTGTGCAGGGGTTTGTACAGTCACCTCTTATCTGGGGGGTTCACGTAGCTGAAAATTCAGAATACGAAACCATTACCGATTTAAAAGGGACAGACTGTGCAATTAGCAGGTACGGCTCGGGTTCGCATTTAATGGCCTATGTAAATGCTGAAAACGAAGGCTGGGACCTGGAAAAAGATCTGAATTTTGAAGTGATTGAAAGTCTTGAAGGCGCACTGAAAGAATTACCAAAAGGAACTGGCGACTATTTTATGTGGGAAAAGTTTACCACAAAACCCTATGTAGACAACGGGCCGTTTAGACGTGTAGGTGAATGTCCTACCCCCTGGCCCTGCTTTGTGATTGCTGTTAGAGATCAGGTTTTACAGGACGAGGCATATGCTATAAATACTATTTTAGAGATTATTAATAGAACCACTGCAGAGTTTAAAGACATTCCCAGCATAGACAGAATGATTAGCAATCGGTATGATCAAAAACTGGAAGATGTACAGGAATGGCTTTCTTTAACCGAATGGAGCCAGCAACAGCTTACCTCTAAAGAGGTTGCAAAGGTTCAGGAAAAACTGCTTCAACTCGAACTGATCGAAAAAGAAGTTCCCCTGGCGCGGATATTGAGATAAATAATTGGTATTCATTAAAAGGTAGCTGTAGTTTTCTCTTTATAACTCAACATCCAAGCTCTAAATAAGCTATTAATTTTTTTTAAAAAATTTGCAGCTATTTTATTAACGCTGCGCAACCTTTTTGCAACTCGTACATCTTACTAGTATAATTGTAAGACCATGAGTATATTTTTTATCATTTTAGGAGCCTTGCTTGTAACTAATTTTCTTTTGTTACAATTTAGCTGCAACGCTATCGAGCAAGATGGAACTGAAGACTAAGCACTCCCCACCTACTCTTCTTTAAAAAACGTATCTAAATACGTAATTCTTTTTTCTAACCATTCTAGCATATACGTTAGATGTTCTTCTTCGTGGCTTTTGTCCCACGCTAGTTGATCTCTTTCGTACTTTTTTTCGTTTACTAGTTCGTTATAGGTTTCTCTGATTCTTGAAACCAATGCTTCTTCAGCAAATTCATTGCTTCTTAAAGCTGTCCATCGTTTATTCATTTTACTTTTTAATGCTGGATCTTTCTGCATTCTGTCAAAGAGATGGTTGCTTAAAATATCGTCTGTGGTAGGAATTCTTTTCCCGGCTTGTATGGTTCCTAACACCCCGTCCATGTCCCATGGCACAATAAAATAAGGAGTATCTTCATTGTATTTAGCCAGATAGAAATTTTTTCCAAGGTTATCTGTGGCACGTATCAAATTAATAAATAAGAAGTAGTCCACTAAATTAGGTACGTCAAAATATTCTGGAAGCTGTTGTGCAAAAACTGCATCTGTACTTGTAGCAACAAACGTAATGGCCTTATGCAGGTTGTCGTAATGTGCCGTATAATCTTCATATGGGTATTCCATTTCCCAACCAGCCCAGGTGGGTAAAGAGTTTTTAAAATCCGGCGCTCCTTTAAAAGAAGTCCCTGGATCGTAATAACCTGCCTTAAATAATTCGCCACGAACCGTATCGCCTTTCTTTTTCTTCAACTTTAATAAGCCCCGGTTAATTTTTTCTGAAACCAGATAGATCCCCCGATATTCATCATTTACAAATAGATCTACATAAAAACCGTCTACCGTAGCACGCGCTTTCTTTTCTTCGGAAGCATAATGCGGGGTGTGAAGTTCATTCCACAATTTTTGAGATGAATAGGCACGCAGAAGTAAAGGCTCATTGTACAATCCATCCAGAATAATATCGTCATCTTCCCGAAGTTTTTTCAGTTTTATATCTTTTTGCCCCTTTGAGACCGAATCGGTATAGAACTCTACATTAAAAGATTTCTTAGGATAGGTAAGCGAAAGATTTCCACGCAGGTCCATCCCTATCACGCTCGTAAAAGTAGTATCGGCATCAAAATACCTGAAATGCCCCAGAACTCTTGGGTGTTTTGTCAAACTATCCTTTACCTGTATGGCAAGGATAGGAGATTTAGTGATAAATAAACTATAAGGTTCTCCATTCTTTTCAACGGTATACGTTTCGGTGTCTTGTAATCCGTTGGCAGGGGTTGAGAATGTATACGCATCTTCTAGCTGCAGCTCTGTTAACTCTTGGTCTATATCATCTTCTACATCAATATTTAATACAATTATCTTTTTATCGTGATCTATTTGATAACTATGCGGTGTGGGAGTAAAAATAGGTGAGTTTTGTCCACATGCGATAAGGGTGACACACAAAGTTGCTAATACTGTAAGTTGTTTAGTAGTTTTCATGGCTGTGTTGAAATCAATTTTCATTCCGTTTACCAGTTTATAGGTTCTTTATGATGTTTTTTAAGGTAATCATTGGTTTTACTGAAATGGTTGTTCCCAAACCAATAACCCCTGTTGGCACTTAATGGAGAGGGATGCCCACTCGTTAACACCAAATGTTTTGAGGTATCGATCCTGGCCCCTTTTTTCTTGGCGTATCCGCCCCAAAGCAAAAATACGATTCCTTCACGTTCTTTCGATATTTTTGAAATTACCGCATCTGTAAACTGTTCCCATCCCTTCTTTTGATGGCTTCCGGCCTCATGTGCCCGTACTGTTAATGTAGCATTTAAGAGAAGCACCCCCTGATCTGCCCAGCGCTCCAGGTTTCCAGAAGTAGGAAAGGGTTTCCCCAGATCGGTTTCCAGTTCTTTAAACATATTCTGCAATGAAGGTGGAATGGCAACACCATCAGCCACCGAAAAACATAATCCATTGGCTTGTTTTGGACCGTGATAAGGGTCTTGACCTAATATCACAACTTTTACATCGTTAAAAGGAGTATGGTCAAAAGCAGAAAATAGTTGGTTGCCAGGCGGGTAACAGGTATGTTTCTGATATTCCGATTTTACAAATTGAATGAGTTGTGAGAAATAAGATTTCTCAAATTCTGAAGCCAAAACCTGCTTCCAACTCTCTTCAATTTTTAGTTCCATTATGCGTACTTTTGTGTAAAATTACACACTCGCCTGCATTTTTTGAAGTGTTTATGAAAAAATTGGCTTACACAAGTTCTCATTGCCAGAGAAGACTATGATAAAGATTGACAAAAAGACATTAGAAGACGTTGAGTTCCATAAAGTATTGGAGCAGGTTTCAGAGTTTTGCATTACCAATCCGGGAAATGCAAGAGTACTTACTATAACTCCTTTTAAAACACCTGATGATGTGTTGCCCTCTTTGCAACGCGTGAAAGAATTTACCGCCTCTTTTGGTAGCGACTCCCCTATTCCCAATCACGGATTTGAACCTATAGGTAAGGAACTTCAATTATTAGAGATCGAAAACAGTACTTTGGAAAGTTTCAGTTTTAGAAAAATTCTGGGGCTCTCAGAAACCACGCAAACCTTATTGAAGTTTTTTAAGAAGTTTGAGGAATTTTATATTTCGCTACAAGGCTTTTCAGAAGAGGTAGAATTTACCCCAGCCATTGCGGATGAAATAAAAAAAATATTCGATAAATACGGTACTGTTAAAGATGAGGCTTCTTCAGAATTAGGAACTATTCGTAGGAGACTTACTATTGTAAAAGGACAGATTAATTCTTCGTTTACAAAAGCACTGAGCCGGTATTCAGGTTCAGACTATCTGGATGAAATCCGCGAGACCGTTGTAGACAACCGTCGGGTACTGGCAGTAAAAGCGATGTACCGTAAAAAAATAAAAGGTGCAGTACTGGGGCAGTCCAAAACCGGAAGTCTGGTGTATATGGAACCACAGGAGACCCTGGAATATGCTAACGAATTAAGCAATCTTATTTACGAGGAGTCTGAAGAAGTAAAGCGAATTTTAAAAGCATTGACCGAGTTTGTACGTCCTTACAATCACCACTTAGCTTCGTATCAGGAATACCTTACCCAAATGGATGCCATTTATGCAAAGGCAAAATATGCTGTAACAATTGATGGAGTGTTACCCCTCCTAACCAAAGACAGGCAGTTGTCCCTCATAAAAGCCTATCATCCCTTATTATTAGTTTCCAACAAAAAGCGAAAGGAAAAAACCTTCCCGCAAACCATTGAACTGTCGCATGATAAGAGGATCATTGTTATTTCGGGCCCCAACGCAGGAGGAAAGAGTATTACCCTCAAAACTGTAGGTTTATTACAAATCATGCTACAAAGCGGTCTCTTAATCCCAGTAGAACCACAGAGTGAAGTGTGTTTTTTTGACCGGATTTTAACCGATATTGGAGACAACCAAAGCATCGAAAATCACTTAAGTACTTATAGCTACCGGTTGAAGAAGATGAATCACTTTTTCAGAAAGTGTAACAAGAACACGCTGTTTTTAATAGACGAGTTTGGTACCGGGAGTGATCCCGAATTGGGAGGTGCCTTAGCCGAAACCTTTTTAGAAGTATTTTACGAGCGGGAAGCTTTTGGAATCATTACCACACATTACGCCAACCTGAAATTGTTAGCAAACGAATTACCACATGCTGTAAATGCAAATATGCAGTTTGACAGCAAGTCGTTAGCACCTATTTATAAATTACAAATGGGTGAAGCAGGTAGTTCGTTTACGTTTGAAGTGGCTCAAAAAAATGGTATTCCTTATAGCCTGATCAATAAGTCCAAGAAAAAGATCGAGCGCGGGAAGATACGGTTTGACAAGACCATTGCAAACCTTCAAAAAGAGCGGTCAAAGCTTCGGAAGACGTCTGAAAGCCTGGAAACTTCTGCAGAAAAAGCTCGTAAGGAAAGCAAACAACTGGCTGAAGTAAACGCTAAGGTTCAGGAAAAATTAGAAAGCTATCAGGAGTTATATGATGCCAATCAAAAGCTAATTGGCTTAGGAAGAAAATTTGATGGGTTGGCGGAGAAGTACTTCAACAACAAACAAAAAAAACAACTACTAGATGAGCTGTTTAAAATGGTGATGACAGAGAACAGCAAACGAAAAAAGATAGCTCCTAAACAAAAAAAGGTGGTTCGCCAGAAAAAACACGAACTGAAGCAGGAAGTTGAGCAAAAAGTTGCGGTCATTAGAAAAGAGAAGAAAAAAGAAAAAGAAGAGGCAAAAAAAGCACCGCCGCCAAAACCGAAAGTAACTTTAAAAATTGGCGACAGAGTACGCATGATAGATGGCAGAGCTATTGGAACCATTGATACCATAGAAAAAAACAAAGCGTTTGTAAATTATGGAATGTTTACTACCAATGTAAGTTTAGAAGAACTTGAAAAAGTTTGATCCAGTTAACTGTCCCCTTGAGGGGACTATAGGGGTGTAATTGCCCACTTTTAAATACATGACAGATTTCAGCAATCATAAAATCATTCTCTTTGACGGGGTTTGCAATCTTTGCAATACTTCGGTAACCTTTGTTATAAAACGCGATAAGAAGGATATCTTTCGGTTTGCAACTTTGCAGGAAGAACCTGGCAGCTCTTTATTGCAAACACATAACATAGACACTTCACAAACTGACTCGATCATACTTATAGATGGTAAGAAAGCCTACACAAAAGCTACCGCAGCTTTAAAGATCGCTCGCCATTTAGGAGGTGCTTACCCCCTGCTTTACGGCTTTATGATCGTTCCAAAATTTATCCGGAACTGGGTCTATGACTACGTTGCTAAGAATCGCTACACATGGTATGGGAAGAAAGATAGTTGTATGATTCCTACGCCAGCGTTACGGAGTAAATTTTTGTAGCCTAACTCATAGCAGTCCTTGGCTAATTGAGCTTCAGTTTTTACTAACCGGTTATTTTTTAAAGAAATCATCATAGGTAGGTTTACCGAGAAATCTTAAAACCAACTATGATGAAAAAATTACTATTCTTACTACTAGTACTTAGCCTTACCTGCTATGCGAACAACAAACCTGTTCCATCAAAAATAGAAACCGCAACTATCTATCTGGAGGGTGCTACCATTGAACGTATAGCCGACGTGAACTTAACGCCTGGTGAACACACCTTGATTTTTCAAAATCTGTCTCCGGATATTGTAGAACAGAGTATTCAAATCTCTGGCTTGAATAAGGCAACGATCGTGTCTCTGCAATACGAAGTTAATTACTTAGAAAAAGCTGCTGTATCAACTAATTATACCCGTTTAGAAACTAAGCTTAAGAATTTATTATTTGAAAAAAACCTTCTCGAATCACAACTATCAGGCTTAGATGAAGAAACTAGGCTGCTAGAAAACAACCGAAAAGTGCGTACCGAAACTGCAACTATTAGTCTGGAGGCCATGAAAGAACTAGCTGCTTACTACAGAACCAGAACTTCAGAAATTGAAAAAGAAAAGTTTGAGTTAGTTTCAATGCTGGAAGATACTCTTAAACAAATTGAAGCGTTAAAAAAGGAGAAGTTTAAGCTTGAAGATGTCAGAAAAGAAAAAAGAGGAGAAATTACACTGAAGCTAACCTCTGGGGTTGCCCTTAGCACAAAACTTCAGATAAAATATAACATAGCAGTAGCTGGGTGGTTTCCAAGTTATGATATAAAAGCAACTGAAGTTGGTGCTCCCTTAGATATATCTTACAAAGCAAATATTTATCAACAGAGCGGCACTAATTGGGATGGTATTAAGGTAATACTATCTACAGGAGACCCGCAAACAAATAATGAAAAGCCTGATTTAACTCCTAAGTATTTGAATTTTGGGCATGGAAGGAAAAGTGTTTCTCACCCCACTACAGCAGATGTATATAAGTATAACCCAACCATTCGCTCTGTAGTTGGTACTGTAACAGATGAGAGCGGTTTGCCAATACCAGGGGTTACAATTCTAGAGAAAGGGACACACAATACTACAACATCAGACTTTGATGGGAATTATCAAATACAGGTAAACGGAGGGAGAGCGTTACTTTACAGCTACGCTTCTTTTCACACTCTGAGTCTTCCTATTTATTCGAATACGATAAATGCAATGATGGTTCCTGATGTGCAAAGATTAAATGAAGTAGTGATAGTAGGGCAAGGAAAACCTAACGGTTATGCAATTTCTGAAGGAAAAATTTACACTCAAGAAGATGCTATAGTAAAGCTACTTAGTGGGAAGGTAGCAGGAGTTCAAGTCACTGGAACAGGCGGTGCTTCAGGGGCCGGAACTAATTTTATTATTAGGTCTAAAAGCTCCATTCATGGAGATAATCAACCTCTATTTATCGTAGATGGTGTTCCATTTACAACAAGCGGAAATTACTATGGAGGAGGAAACTCTGTAACTAGCAGTCGCTTTTTGGATATAGATCCTAATGAAATAGAAAACGTAGAAATTCTAAAAGGTTTGTCAGCTTCTACATTATACGGTCAACAAGGTAGAAATGGTGTAGTTCTTATTACCACCAAGAATGGTAAAGGAATTGAGAATGTCATCGGAAATTATAAAGAAGCGGGCATTACAAGTACAAGTTTTGAAATTAAGAACAAGCATTCCATTGTTTCAAACGCAGACATGACAGTTCTTGAAATAGATGCATTTCAACTTGATGCAAAATTCCAACATTATACCAGCCCAGAAATTAACGAAAATGTTTTTCTGACTGCCAGTACAGATTCATGGGAAAAGTATGATATTCTGGCAGGTGATGCAAATATATACTTTAAGGGCACCTATGCAGGTAAGACCTTTATTAATCCCTCCATCACTACAGATACCCTGGAAATTTCACTTGGGATAGATCCTGCTCTTGTTGTAAAAAGAATTGAAAGTAATAATTATAAGAGCAAGTCATTTTTAGGAACTAACAAGATGGTTACCCATAATTTCAACATACTGGTAAAGAACAATAAACAAACAACAGTAAACCTAACTATTGAGGATAGAATACCAGTGTCCCAAAATAAAGAAATTAAAGTTTTGGACGTGCTTACAGGCAACTCTACCTTCAACGAGGACACAGGTATCTTAGTCTGGAACTTACAGTTAAAAGCAAACGCTACGGAACAAAAGACTTTTGGTTACACCGTAAAATATCCTAAGAATGAGCAAATAAACCTTTAACTCTCTAAAATTTACAAGAAAATAACAAAATCCGTAGTATCTTCAAAGAGATAACTAACACCATTCTTTTGGTAGAACTACGGATTCAGTTTTTGTAAACACATCGTATTCAGTAGGTTCGGTTATGTTAATGAACGGTTAACGAGCCCTGTTTTAAATACAATTGAGGTTCAATAATCTAAATTTGACCTCAATGAAATTCAAACTACTTATCGCAATTTCAATTTTAACCTTGATTTCCTTAGTGGGAATACAAGGCTATTTAATCTACAACAGCTATGAGCTAAAGCATAAGACCATTACCATTGATGCGCGTAATGCTATCGCCAGAATCTACACATCTCCTAAAATAGATTCTATCGCATGGCTATATCGAAATAATTTTCTTTCCAATTTAGAAGCGTACAAGAATAATGAAATATCTAAAGATGACCTGTTAGATTCACTTCAAGAAAAGAGTAAAGAAATAAACCCGGGTTTTCTTGAGATATTCAATGAAGGATTAAAAACCTACGATGCCGATTTTGACATACAATTTAAAAAAATTGTTACCGCAATCAGTGTTTCTGATAGTCTTGGCACTATTGAAACACTTTATCCTGAAAAAAGAAACGATACTATAATTCTCCTCGGCTCCAGTTTTGATCAAACAGATGCGTTATTAATAAATAACAGTACGTGGCAAAAAGACCATGATGTTACTACTGAAAATGGAATTGAAACCTTTGATCTGAATTTTAAGTCTAGTATTTTCATGAACATCACTAACTGGAATAGTTTACTTATAAGAGAACTTTCCACCTTACTTGTTCTTTCTACCCTACTATTTCTATTTGTAGTTGGACTGCTGTATTATTCCATTCAAAACTTACTAAAGCAAAAAAGAGTTGCCGAAATCAAGACAGATTTTATCAACAATATTACGCACGAGCTTAAAACACCACTCTCTACTCTTTCTTTAGCTACAAAGACCTTAACCAATAATTACGCAAAAGATAACAAGGAAATTTTCTCTGATGCAATTCAGGTTATTGAACGACAAAACACTAGACTTCAAAACCTAATTGACCAAGTATTGAAAAGTAGTTTGGGGTACCAACAAATTCAGCTTCAAAAAGAGCCTTTTAATGTGACTACCTTTTTAGATGACCTTTTGAATGACTACGAATTGACTATCTCGAAGAAAATAACAATCCATAGAACATTGGAAAGTACGGGAATGTTATTGAACGGGGATACATTTTACATTAGCACAGCCATCATAAACCTTTTAAATAATTCTATAAAATATGGGGGTACCACACTTAAAGTAGGCTACTTCTTAGATACTAAAGACAACAACCATACTATTTCTGTAGCAGATAATGGGATCGGTATTTCAGTAAAATATCACAAACATATATTCGATAAATTTTATCGTGTAAGCGAAAAAGACACCCATAATTACAAAGGGTTAGGACTTGGTTTATATTATACAAACCAGATCATTAAGGCGCACAATGGAACTATAAACGTTGCAAGCGGCACTAATGAAGGAACAACATTCATCGTAAAAATACCTGTGAGCATATGAAAAATATACTTTTAGTTGAAGACGACCAGGATTTTGGCAAAATGCTAAAGCAATATCTTATGCTCAACAAGTTTCATGTCACCTGGGCATTGAACGGAGAGGAAGCATTTACTATAATTAAAAAGAATGATTTCGATTTATGTGTAATAGACGTAATGATGCCCGTAATGGATGGTTTTACATTGGCTAAAAAGATTTCAGAATTAAAACCTGAAATACCCTTTCTATTTTTAACAGCCAGAAAAACAAAAGAGGATCGTATTAAGGGTTTAAGGTTGGGGGCAGACGATTACATTGTGAAACCATTTGAAGCGGAAGAACTTATCCTTCGGTTAAAAAATATTATTAAAAGAGCTTCGCAGCAAAACAAGCATGGCATTGAAATAACCGATGCCACAATAGCTATTGGAAACTATAGCTTCAATTATCCAAACTTAACCCTTACTATCAACGGGAACGAATCAAAGATTACCGAAAAGGAAGCGAAACTGCTTTACTATCTGTTCAAAAACAGCAATCAACTCTTACGAAGAGAAGAAATACTAAGCAATGTCTGGGGAAAAACCGATTTTTTCTCTGGCCGTAGTATGGACGTATTTGTAAGCCGGATTAGAAAATACTTAAAAGAAGATCCTGCCATTTCTATAGAAAGTGTTCGTGGGATCGGACTACAATTTAACCTTTCATAATAATTAATTTAAAAATAATGCAATGAAAACAATGAAGAAAAAATTACTCATTTTAATGCTCTTGATAACTGGGATAACTACTGCCCAAGAGTATTTTGGCAGCACCACGTATGGTAATCTGGGTGTTGATGCATCCTACAATTCGGCTACCAATAGTGCTGGAACCATTTTTACTCCCGGGCTCTTTCAATCTTCCTTGTCCATTGGACCCGACATGATCACCACAGCTGGCGGAAACGCAGATGGTTATCTTGCCATACACAACAGTGATGGTTCTCCCCAAGGCGTTTTACAATTCGGAGGAGGTTTTGACGATGTGGTCATAGATGTTACCACAGATGCTAATGACAACATTTATCTTACCGGGTATTTTCAGGGTGCTAATCCCAGCAATCCATTTGACGCAGATCCAGGGCCTGGTGTAGTACCATTATTACAACCCGCTTTTGGATTGAGTAGAGATATTTTTATCATTAAACTAGATAACAATCAAGAATTTGTATGGGCTAAACAAGTAAGCAATCCTTTTGGGTTTGGTCCAATTAACGAAGATGCTCAGACTATTGAAGTTGACAGTGCTGGTAACGTATATGTAGGTGGATCATTTTTATTAGCCGATTTCGACCCAGATCCAGCCGTTGAAAACCAGGTTATTTCTGCAGATGGAGGTTCGTCTTCAGATGGTTTTTTATTGAAACTGGACACAGATGGTAATTTTGTATGGGTAAAAACATACGATGGTCCGGGGGGTATTGTTGAAGTTGAAGCTATTGAGTTTGATGCAAACGAAGATATTTTAGTAACTGGGCGTTTTAGAAATCAAGTAGATCTTGATACGGGTGCTGGTGTAGATAACTATACAACGAATGGTTCAGACGATATTTTTATATCTAAAGTGGATAGTGACGGAAACTATCTCTGGGGACAAGCTTTTGGAGGTGCTGGACTTGATTTCGCTAATGTAATAACTGAAATAAACGACCAAATCTATATGGGAGGGGCCTTTAGTGGTACGGTAGATTTAGATCCTGGTGCTGGAGACAATACAGTGACTTCTAACGGAGACTTGGATGCATTTTTCTCTATTTTTGATACGGACGGAAATTATATTTCTAGCTATGTTACCGGGGGTGAAACCAATGTAGATCTTGAAGATGTTTACAGTATTACACAAGCCCCAAACGGAGATATATTTATTTCGGGAAGCTTTGTGGGGACGTCAGATTTTGACCCAGGTGCAAATACTGCCACTGCGACTTCTAATGGTGCAGCAGACAATTTTTTTGTACAACTTGCCCTAGATGGCACCTATAAAAATCACTGGACCATAGGGGGCTCTTTAGGTGAAAACAATCCCCAATTACTTTTTAATGCAATGGGAGAATCAATTTCTATTGGAATGTTCAGAGACACGGTAGACTTTGACCCTTTTGCCGGAGAAGATTTTCAAACATCAGTTGCCAATTACGATGTATATGTGTCGCGCTACTTCCTTTTTAGTGTTGGAAACGACTCCTGTGCCGAAGCCATAGCGGTAAGCTGTGGAGACACTGTAACAGGTGAAACCATCTTTGATACAGACAGCGGTGGTAATGCAGCCCCGGACGAGTTTTTTAGCTATACAGGAACCGGAGCCTTAGAATTAGTTACCGTTTCTCTTTGTAACAATACCGACTTTGACTCTGTGCTAAGAATATATGACGATTGTGACCTGACAAATGAAATAGCAATGAACAATGATGCTTGCGGAACTCAATCTGAAGTTCAATTTGTGTCAGATGGTACAGCAACCTATATTATTATGGTTGAAGGAAATGATACAGCTTCAGGAAACTTTAGTATGGAAATTTCTTGTCAGGAACTTCCCGATAACGACTTTTGTGAAGGTGCACTTCCAATTTCTTGTGGTGAAACCATTATGGGAACCACTACAAATGCAACTGTAGATACTACCGCACCTGTTTGTACTACAGATATTACAGCTCCTGGCGTATGGTACACTTTTGCAGACACTAGTGGATTTGTTACAGACTATACACTTTCATTATGTAATGGTGGAACCGCTTATGACAGTAAGATTACAGTATATAGTGGTGAATGTGGCGCGCTGGTTTGTGAAACAGACAACGATGATGCCTGCGGATTACAATCAGAAGTTACCTTCCAGGGAGATGGAGCTACAACCTATTATATTCTTGTTCATGGCTTTGATGATAATACGGGAGATTTTTCACTTAATCTGGAATGTGCCCTATTACCACCACCTAACGATATGATCGCAAACAGTATAGACGTAGATGAAATTGGATTTCCTTATACAGACCCCGCTGTTGCTATGCCAGCAGCAACTACAGAAGCTGGTACTCCAACAGGCTGTGATAATGCAGGGGTATTAGGTGTTTGGTATAATTTCACACCTGTGCAGGATGGTACCGCAACAGCTCAGGTAGTTTCTCCAAATGGATATACTTCTGTAACCTTTTATACAGCTCCTGATGAAAATGCAATTGAAACCGATTTACAATTGGTGGATTACTTCGATAACCAATGTGTTCCTGGTATTGATGCAAGTATTCCTGTTGTTGCAGACCAGACCTACTACGTATATGTTGCCAATACTGAAAGTGCAACAGATATTGTGATCGATGGTGACTTTTTCTTAGGAACAAATGAATTTGATGGAAGTGATTTTGCAATGTATCCAAACCCTACCGAGGGGGTAGTAACTATAGAAACAGGCACAAGTCAAATAATCGAATCCATACGTGTTTATTCAATTTTAGGACAAGAAGTACTATTAGTTACTCCGCAGCAAACAAGCGCAACCTTAGATGCAAGTGGACTAACAGCAGGAACTTACCTGGTTCAGATTACAGTAAACGGAAAAACAACTATGCGCAAATTAATTAGAAAGTAGATATTTAGGTTAACGAAAAGTGCATAGTAAATAAAAGAGCGGGTATGAAGCCCGCTCTTTTTATTTTTAAGTCTTGAATTATTATTGCTTTTTACTTTAGATTCTTTAAAATAAAATCCAGCTTTTCATTTGTATTATCGTTGCTGTCAAATGCAAAGTTTGTGTAGGTGTTAGTTGTTGCTACTCCTTCTTCCTGCCACTTTTTTACAATAGGCGTATGTTCCAGAGAAACCTTTCCTGTTAGTAATGGGTCAAGGCTTTCATTGTTATAAAAACTATCATACACTTTTTTTAGCCCGGTGAGGTACATATAATCTTTTGTAAAACCTCCCCCGCGATGTGCTCTTAGGGTTATATTGTAGGACTCTTCCCTGTTCAGTTTATACTGGTTGTGCAACAAATCGAACGTATCACAGAAGTTGAATCCTTTACGTAAACTATCGGCTGCCATCACGCGATAGGCAAGTTCTTTAAGCCTGTGCAGGGTTAGACAACCACTCATATATTCGCTAAAAACTGCTAAGCCTTCCTGGGTTTCTACATTATTTGGAAAGCCGTTGTGGAAAATTTTTAAGGACTGATTCAACCCATTAAAAGTGGTCACCATATGCACGCCGATTTCATGATTTGCTAAAACTTTTAATTGATTGGCACTAAACCGGTGGTTTTTCTTAAGAATGAGTGTTTGCGTATTATTCTGCACCATGGCAGCAGCTGAAATTTTTGTTGAAAGTTTTACATTAAACTTAAAATCATAGCGCTTCGTAAATGCATCAAAGTAGTTGGCGGCTTCCTCTACGTTAAATACAGGAAACATTTCGCTATCGTATTCTTCATCTTTAAAATGAAGAATAAACCGCGCATTTTCTACATCTTTCTCTGTAGGGGTTCCAAAAGATTTTAAAACATTGTAATAAAATTTCTTCCCTTTTCCAATGGTTTCAATACACTGAATAAGCCCTGAGTAATCATAAATTACATCCCGAAAAAAGGTACGCGTCTCCTCATCTTTAATACTGTCTATATTTTGAGTAAACAATTCTTGTTGAAGTGTGTGTGCATTAAAATCTATCTTTCGGTATTTGAAATTAGGATTTATATTATATTTTGAAGCAAAGAAGTTACGCTTCTCAGCCTCAATATTTATGGGGTTCACGTAATTAAGTAATTCAATTTTTTGAACAAGTTTGTTCAGATTGAAATCTATCTTAAAAAGGTTTGGGTATGTTTTTATAATTTCTTCGGCAATAGCCATAACTAATGTTTGTAGGTCTCGTAGAAAGCATCTGCATGTGCTTTTAATTTGTGTTGCAATTGTTGTTCTATTGCTTGTACAACTTCAGGATAAAGAATTTGGCGTAACTCGTCACAATAGATCTTCTTGAATTCGGTGGCCAAAACTAAGGTATTTTTAAAATTTTTGGTAATATATTTTAAAAAATAACCGTTTCCCTGGAAGGTGTCATTGATCTTAGATGTGGATTCCATATTGTTAGGTAACTCCAATTCAGAAAGTGATTGTCGCCAAGCTTCTACTATGGCTCCAAATCGCTCATTGTCAATATTTGAAGTCCCCAGATTGATCACAGGAACTTCCCTGTCCCATCTCCGCCAGTTGTAGCTGTGCATATCGTACACTACCACAATACTAAATTTCTCCTCCAGTTTCTGCATTAAGGCGTGAACCACACTATAGAAAGCAGTATGTTTTTCCATGCTTTTTTTATAGTGAACAGGACTCAGTGGTTCCTTCCACAATTTTTTACCCCAGGCATCTTCGTAAATAGCGTTTTCAGGGTCCCGGTTTAGGTCGTATTCAAACCTGCTATCACATCCTGCGATAACAATGGGATGTGTCTTTACAAATTCTTTGGTACAGGGATCTTCTTCAAACCAGCGTTCAAATTCAGTATGTAGACAATTATTCCATAATTCTTTTCTGAACTGATGCCCATCGTGAACTGCACCACAGACATAAGGTACATATCTGTCTATTTTTAAGGTAAAGGAGTAATCTTCAGCAACTGCTTCAAAGGTTTCTTCAGCTGAAATTTTAGCAATTATTTCTGAAATGGGGAGGCGGAACATAATGGTGAGTTTGTTGAATAGTTAATTAGTAATTTTACTTTGGATTAGATTTTTTGTAGGTGAGATACGCTTCGCAAAAGCGTGCCATTAAAACTATTTACTGCGCACTGATGTACCGATTCACTAATTCACTAGATACCAAATTAACCAATCCCCAACCCTACGCTTCACTCACATGCTTTCGCAACTTCGTCCTACGATCAAAAGCAGCAACACGCTCTTCAACCTTATCTTCTACAAAATCGATAATTTTTTCTTGTACACGGGTTTTATATACCTTATTGATGTACGTGATACCTCCTGGTGACATTACATTTACTTCTACCAGCATCCCTCCTATGACATCAATTCCGCAGAAAAAGAGTCCGTCCTTTACTAATTTTGGACCAATTTTCCGGCATAGTTCCTTTTCTTGTTTGGATAAACTGTGTTTTTGCACCGACCCTCCTGCTGAAACATTACTTCTATGGTCTTCTTCCCCAGGAACACGGCGCATAGCACCAATGGGTTGTCCATTTAATAACAAAATACGAACATCTCCCTGGTCTGCACCTTCAATATAATCTTGTAAGATCACATAGTTGGAAGTACCGTCTTTATTATCAATGTAAAAGTCCAGTAGGGAGTTGATACTCTTCATCGCACTTTTTTCTATGAGAATAACACCAGAACCTCCAAAACCATTCAAAGGTTTTAGGATCATCCTGTCAGGGCCTTCCTTGATGGTTTTTTTAAGGTATTTTTTATTTTTAGTGACGTGGGTTCTTGGGATAAATTCATTTTTATCGTCTTCAAAAACCGCTGTGTATAGCTTGTTGTTAGCGCGTCTAATTCCGTCAAGGTCATTCATGATAAAGACATCGTCTTTTACACTATCGAGAAAGTTCAGCATGATCATATCCAGTGGCGGATTGCTACGAAGAATGATAACATCAAAACCTGCCATCGGTAACATTTCGTCATAGAATTCAGCTTTTTTATGGAAAGAGGTCAGCTTGCTGGGAACTTTTTCCATCCGTTTTAAGCAACGGCTAAAAGCAAAAGCTACACTATCTCGAATCGTAAGGTTTGCCGGTGTTGTTATGGCAAGCCCATGGCCTCGCTTCGCAAATTCCTGAACCATTGCTAGCGTAGAATCGTTTTCGGGATCCATTTCTTCCCAGGGGTACATGATGAAACAAACGTTCATAAAGTTGGTTTTGTTGATTACAAAAACCAAAATACAAAAGTTCTAAGAACTACAGGTCAATTATTTAAAGCATTACTATTTTTTAATTTAATACCTGGCTGGCATTTATGACTCCAAAACTCGCCACGCTTCCTGTAGTCCATGTAAAATCTACATATTCGCTTCCCGTACCTACCAATTGCATGGAGGTTCCAGTTGGAGTGGTTGTATTGGATTCTGAAACCCCTATATCTTCCGAGGTCATCCCCATTGCCGGTCCATCTGTAGCAATAAGACTGTCCTCATAACTCAAAAACTGAATCACATTCCCTGTTGAAATCTTCACAAGTGCCAACCCTTCGTCATCGTTTTGCAAGGTGTTAAGTGTTGCAAGGGTTCCAAATCCAGTACCTTCATCCGGAATAAATCCTGAAAGATTAATTGGGGTACCTGTTGTAGTAGCAAAACCACCCCCATTCCCACTATAACGAATCATCTGGTAATCGCTTAAATTTGTTCCCGCAACACCGGCTATTTCAAAACCTTCCCCGGTATCTGCACCAACATTATCGTAGTGGATTTCATTGATCCATATTTCGGGAGTCGCAACGGTCACACACGTAATATTTTCCCAGGAGTCTCCATCCCAAAGTTGCAGACAGCCTGTGGCTTCTACAAACAAGAGCATTCCAATATCGCTAAAGCCTGGACTTATAGAGTTTCGCTGTGCTACCGTTGAGACCCGGGGAGGTAAAAAACCACCATAGGTAACGCCACCATTTGAGGTACTGCTAATTTCCATAGCAGACCTTGGAGACGGTGTAACGGTTCCAATTCCTACCTGAGACAGGCTTGATAAAATACTAAGGGGGAGTATGATTAAGGTGAGGACAACTTTTTTCATAGCTAACGTATTTAAATTAGTATAGCTATAAATAGGTATCCCGGTAAATTTGGATACAATTTGATTCTAAATGTACGTAAAAATTTTGAAATGAAAAGTTTTAAATACTACTCCGAATCCAAATCGAATGTCTCTGAAGGATCGTGGTCCTGATAGTGTAGCATATCTTCGCCATTTGCAATAATGGATGAAACAGTAGCATCTCCGGTTACATTCACTACTGTACGAATCATATCCAGTATTCTATCCACAGGAAAGATAATCGCAATCCAGGCTGGATTTAATCCAACCGAGTCTAATACAATAATGAGCATGACCAGACCTGCACTAGGCACTGCAGCCGACCCAATTGAGGCTAGTGTTGCAGTAACTACAATAATTAATTGTTGTCCAATAGTTAGGTCGATCATATGCAGTTGCGCTAAGAAAACTACCGCAACGGCCTGGTACAAACACGTACCATCCATATTTACCGTCGCTCCAATGGGCAAAACAAAGCTTGTGATTTTTTTATCTACTCCCAGGTTTTCTTCCACACACTCCATCGTTACGGGTAAGGTAGCTGCACTACTTGAAGTTGAAAAAGCCAGTGTTTGTGCAGGACTAATTGCCTTAAAGAAACCTTTGTAAGGTATTTTCTTTACAAATAGCTTCAGAATAAGCGGATACATAATAAAAATCATAAAAAGCAATCCTGCTACAACTGTTAGAGAGTACCAGCTCAGGCCTTTAAATATTTCATACACTTTACCTATATCATTCCCTGCCATTTTGCTTACGACACCCGCTAGCAATGCAAAAACAAAGAAGGGGGCTGCCTGCATCACAAAGTCTACCATTTTCAAAAAGACTTCCATAATGCTGTCTACGATCTTTGTAACAGGATCAGATTTTTCATTGGGAATAAAAAGCAAGCAAATACCAAAGAACAAGGCGAAAAAGATAATCTGAAGCATTAACCCGTTATCTCCCAACGATTGAAAAAAGTTCTGCGGAACCAGATCTACCAAGGGTTGTAAAGGGCCAGAATCTTTGGTCATGTTGGCAGTTTCCATTTTTTCTGAAACGGAAGCATCTTTTAATTCACTTTTAGAAAGGTCTGTGATACGTTGGGCGCGTTCAAAAAATTCTGGCTCCTGTAAATAGTTAATTCCATCCTTAATTTCATAACCCTGATCGTTTGCCCAGACTTCGTAACTAATTCTATTGTCAATGCGGCTGTCTTCATCTATAAGCGCACCAGGTTTAATAATGTTTACAAGTGTAAGTCCTATAGAAACGGCCAGCACTGTAGTCACTAAATAGGCTAAGAGGGTCTTCCCTCCCATCCTTCCTAAACTGGAAGGATCTCCAATATTAGCCACACCACTAATCACTGAAAACAATACCAGAGGCACCGCGATCATTTTTAAAAGATTGATGAAAATGGTACCAAAGGGCGCAATCCAGTCTATCGTAAACTGGCTCCATCCAAGGCTACTGGACAGCAATGCCCAGACAATACCCAATACCAATCCAATTATAATCTTCCAGTGTAATGCTAGTTTTTTCATAGTATATATTTTGCTTCTATGAAGCTTTATTTTTAATTTAATTGAATCACATTCCTGCCGAAGGCTGAGCGGAGTCGATGCCCAATTTAGACAATTTATTCAGCATCCAAAAATCGGCTAACGTTAGGGCCGCCATGGCTTCTACAATAGGTACTGCACGTGGTACCACACACGGGTCGTGTCTTCCTTTCCCCATCATTTCAACGGTTTCGCCCTTGGTATTTATCGTGTTCTGTTTTTGAATAATTGTTGCTACAGGTTTAAAAGCTACGGTAAAATAAATAGCTTCTCCGTTGCTAATACCGCCTTGTACCCCGCCGCTATAATTGGTCTGGGTACTTCCGTCTTCATTAAAAATATCGTTATGTTCGCTGCCTTTCATTTGTGTACCAGCGAAGCCACTACCAAACTCAAAACCCTTTACTGCATTTATCGAAAGCATTGCTTTTCCAAGTTGTGCGTGGAGCTTATCAAAAACAGGTTCGCCCAGACCAATCGGTACATTTTGTAGGACACAGGTGATTGTTCCTCCAATGGTATCGCCTTGTTTTTTAATTTCTTTGATGTAAGCTTCCATTTGCATCGCCATTTCAGGATCTGCGGTGCGTACTGGGTTTTTTTCAATTACAGAAAAATCTACTTCGGTATGTGATTTATTTAAACGAAGTTCACCCACTGAAGAAACATAGGCAGTGATCTTTATATCCTTCAATACTTGTTTTGCAATGGCTCCTGCTACTACCCTGCAAGCTGTTTCCCGTGCCGAAGAGCGCCCGCCACCACGATAATCCCGATGCCCGAATTTCTTATCGAACGTATAATCTGCGTGCGATGGTCTGTAGGTGTCTTTAATGTGGGAGTAGTCTTTCGATTTCTGGTCCGTATTCTCAATTACAAAACCAATGGGTGTTCCGGTAGTTTTTCCTTCAAAAATTCCTGAAAGAAACCGTACACTATCTTCTTCTTTACGTTGGGTAACAATAGCAGACTGGCCTGGTTTACGACGTTGCATTTCAACTTCTACAGCATCCAGGTCTATGGAAACCCCTGCAGGACAGCCGTCTATAATTCCTCCAATAGCAACGCCATGAGATTCCCCAAAGGTGGTGAGCTTAAAAACGGTGCCAAAGGTATTGCCTGCCATAGTAGGGTTTTCAACAAATGTAAATGTTTCCTACCAATAGTAAAAGTAATCCCTTGTGTACGTTATTAACATTGCTGTTAACAGTAATAATAGTTTGGTTATTTATTGGTAACATTCGCTTAATGTTTTATCACTGTAAACAACTCAACTTTGCATAGTTAAACATAACATATTGAAACGTAAAGTAGACATCGTTGTTCTCTCAGACTTGCATTTAGGTACGTATGGCTGTCATGCGAAGGAAATCCTGCATTATTTGAATTCTGTTAAACCAAAAAAACTGATTCTTAATGGGGATATTATCGATATATGGCAATTTAGAAAGCGTTATTTCCCAAAGGCGCACCTTCAAATTATCAAGAAAATTCTGGCACTTGCCACCAAAGGTACTCGTGTATATTATATTACAGGAAATCACGACGAAAAGCTACGGCGTTTCAGTGATACAAAGATGGGGAACATTCAGATTATTGATAAACTGCTGCTGAATCTTGACGGAAAAAAAGCATGGTTTTTTCATGGAGATGTTTTTGATGCATCCATTCAGCATACCAAATGGATTGCCAAATTGGGGGGGTGGGGCTACGATGTACTTATTCTGTTTAACCGATTTGTGAACACTATATTACAATCTTTAGGTAAGGAAAAATACTCACTCTCCAAGAAGATTAAAAACTCTGTAAAGGGAGCCCTGAAGTTTATCTCCGATTTTGAAACCACCGCAACAGATTTAGCCATTGACAATGGTTTTGACTATGTTGTTTGCGGACATATCCATCAACCTGCCATCCGTAAAGTAGTAAACGAAAAAGGGAGTTGTGTATATTTAAACAGTGGGGATTGGATTGAAAATTTAACTGCCCTTGAATACCATAATGAGCAATGGAAACTGTACCAATACAACCCGGATACTTACAAGCTGAGTATGATGAACCGCTCGCTCATTGAGGAAGAAGAAGATGATGAAACCAGTGAAATGTTGTCTGCATTTCAATTACTTAACACGATCTAGTTAATCCGTTAGAAAGGTTAATAATAAAAATAGCATACAGTCCCACTGACCTCCTATCTAAACAGTAAACCCTCAGGTCTAAAAATTAGTTAACTT
Source organism: Flavobacteriaceae bacterium UBA1903 (assembly GCA_002337605.1). Lineage (GTDB taxonomy): Bacteria > Bacteroidota > Bacteroidia > Flavobacteriales > Flavobacteriaceae > Marinirhabdus. The sequence continues at coordinate 150,418 of DDGL01000007.1, read as the reverse complement.
TCAAAGCCCTTCTCAGAATAGTTACTGGATGCAGTGCTTCCCGTTGTGTCCCATCTTTTATTTGATGTCTGCAACTTGTGCCATTTGCAGCAATTAGTACGTCTGCTGGAGCTTTTCTAACCGAAGGAAATAACTTTAACTCCCCTATTTTCATGCTTAGTTCGTAATGTTCTTTTTCATACCCGAAACTTCCTGCCATCCCACAGCATCCCGAAGCAATGATCGTGGGTTTGTAGTTTTTAGGAAGGTTCAGAATATCGAACGTTACTTTTTGATTGCTGAGTGCTTTTTGATGACAATGCACATGAATCTTTATTTGTTTTTCTTCTGAAGTAAACTGATTTGCTGAAATATTCCCTCGTTCCACTTCAGAAGCTAAAAACTCTTCCAACAGCAAGGTGTTTTCTGAAATATGACGCGCCCCCTGCAAATCGTCCACCAACCGAAGGTATTCGTCCTTGAAACCTAATATTGCAGAAGGTTCAATCCCTACTAAGGGAACTTCTCTTGAAACTTTGCTTTTAAGGTAAGCTATATTTTTCTCGGCTTCTATTTTGGCTTCATCCAAAAACCCTTTGGAGAGCATCGCTCGGGCACTATCTAAGTGATGAATTACTTCAATTTCATACCCTAATTCACTTAATAACTCATACGCATCTAAGGCAATTTCAGCTTCCAGATAATTGCTGAACTCGTCTACAAATAACAAAACTTTATGTTCTTTAACTTCCTGTTTTTTAATATGTTGATATATCTTACTAAAACTTTTACTAGATACTTTAGGGATGGATCGCTTTACAGCAATATTCCCCTGTGCTTTAATGATTTTTGATGTTAGTGAATTGTTGAAAATGAAGTTTGCTATCCCAGAATATTTTGCCGCTTGTTTGTTTAAATAAGTGCTTTTTGCTACTAATTTTTCGGCTTTAGAAGCTCCATTTGCTTTTCGGTATTGGTATAAAAATTCAGCTTTTGCGGTTGCCATATCTACATTACTGGGACATTCTGTGGCGCAGGCTTTACAACCTATGCATAAATCAAACACTTCCTTTAATTCTTTAGAATCAAACTTATTGGCAGCATCGTTATGGGTTAACACTTCCCGAAGTGTATTGGCACGTGCCCTAGTCGTATCTTTTTCGTTTTTTGTAGCATGGTAACTCGGGCACATAGCACCTGCTGCTTGCTCTGTTTTCCTACAGTCACCGCTACCATTGCACTTTTCAGCTAAGCGAAGGATGCCTTGTGAATCTCCAAAATTGAACTGCGTTTGGATTTCTTCAGTTGTGAAATCGGTTCGCAGACTTGCATCCATAGGCCAGGCATTGGTTATTTTGCCCGGGTTGAAGATGTTGTTAGCATCGAAGGTATTTTTAACACCTTTTAAAAGTTCAAAGTTTGCTTCTCCAATTTGTGATTTCAAAAATTCAGCACGTACAATTCCATCTCCGTGTTCTCCCGAAAAAGAGCCTTTGTACTTCTTGGTAAGCCCGGCTACATCGGTTGTAATGCTTCTGAAAAGTGTTTTCCCTTCATCGGTCTTCAGATTAAGAATAGGGCGTAAATGCAATTCTCCTGCTCCTGCGTGGGCATAATACACAGCTTCCTGATTGTATCCCTTCATTATTTTAGAAAACTCCTTGATAAAATCCGGTAAATCCGGCAAGGCTACGGCAGTATCTTCAATACAAGCCACGGCTTTTTTATCGCCTACCATATTTCCCAGCAAACCAAGACCGGCCTTGCGCAGTTCCAGGGCCATCGTTATCTCTGGACCTTTTAAAACTGGTTGGGCATAACTTAACTCTGATTGCTGTAATGTTGCTAAAAGCGCTTTAATTTGTGCTGAAAGTTCCTCTTGTGAATGAGCATTTAACTCCAGCAATAATAAAGCTTTGGGAGCTCCTTCTACAAAAAAGCGATACGGGTCGTATTTTTTATTTTTCTTGGTACAATTCAAAATCACATCGTCTATCATTTCACAGGTGTACAGGTTATGCTGCATCACATTATTGATGTCATTCAGGCAATTTTCAAGAGTTTCGTATTGTGCAGCGATTAAAGCTGTTTTAGTAGGGGGAAGCTCGTCTAGTTGTAACGTAATTTCAGTAGTAAATGCAAGGGTACCTTCACTTCCACAGAGGATTTTACAAAGGTTAATTTTTTCTTCAGAAGTGGAAAATACTTCATTATCAAGTAATGCATCCACCGCATACCCTGTATTTCGGCGGTGGATCTCAGGTTTTGGAAATTCTCTGGTAATCGCTGCACGGGTTGCTGGATTGGATAGTTCCGTAAAAAGTGTTTTATAAATTTCGCCTTCTAAAGTGGTTTCTTTAGTTTTTGCTATAAATTCAGCTTTGGAAATTTTAGAAAAAACAACCGCTTCCCCATTGGACAGTAGTGTTTTTAGTTTTAAGACCTTATCCCGGGTCACCCCATATTTAATAGAGGTCGTTCCGCTGCTGTTATTACCTACCATCCCTCCTATCATACACCTATTGCTTGTTGATGTATTGGGACCAAAAAAGAGTCCGTAGGGTGCTAGATAGTTATTTAACTCGTCCCTAATAACGCCAGGCTGCACTGTAACTGTCTTAGCTTCTTTGTCTAGTTTTAAGATTTCAGTAAAATGCTTAGACACATCTACCACAATACCATCGCCAACACATTGTCCTGCCAGAGAAGTTCCTGCTGTACGGGGAATGAGGGAGGTTTTATGATCCTGAGCAAACTGAACGAGTTGCCGTATGTCTGCTTCGGTTTTAGGAAATGCTACTGCCAGAGGCACTTTACGATACACAGAAGCATCTGTAGCATAGATCGCTGTATGGAGCGCATCGAAATGCAGCGCACCAGCCAAGGATTTTTGTAACAGAAGTAGGTTGTCTTTCATATAGCACTGTAAAAGTAACTTCTTACACCAAGCCAAACAATAATTAACTCTATAAAAGTCTAACATTTCATTAACTCATACTTCTAACTTTAAAAACTACGTTTGTATCACAAACCCTAACACATACTACTATGAAAAAATTAATTTTAATGGCTTTGGTCGTTTTTGGCTTTGGCTTACACGCAAACGCACAGGAAGAAAAAAATGCAATCGGTCTTAGATTGGGAGATAGCGACGGTTTTGGTACCGAAGTAAGCTACCAAAGGTATTTAGATGCCAAGCACAGGCTGGAGTTTGATCTTGGGTGGCGAAGTAATAAAAATTTTGATGCCTACAGATTAACTGCTTTATACCAATGGGTATGGAACATAGACGGTGGCTTTAACTGGTATGCTGGTGCCGGAGGTGGTGTTGCGCAAGTAAACTTTGATGATGATAGATTTCCTGGTAACAATGACGATACCGAAACCTACGTTTACGTAGCCGGAGATATTGGTATTGAGTACGATTTTGATTTTCCATTGCTCTTATCTCTGGACTTCAGACCAGAGTTTGGTCTTGGTGACGTAAATGACGATGTCGATTTTGACATTGCCTTAGGGGTTCGCTATCAGTTTTAATACCGAAATTCACAAGATAATTCTAAAAACGCTCCATACAGGGGCGTTTTTTTATGGGTAAAATGGTATTAAAAAACAGGGTTTTTCCTGTTTTATAACCGAATTATTTATTGCAACTTTATGGTTTGCAACCCATTGACGATTATGAAAACGCACTATGTAGATATACACTGTCATCCTTCTCTAAAACCGTATAGCAAAAGTTTTAAATACAAACCTCCAAAACAAAATGCCTTAGATGCAGGCAGAAAAAATTCCATTTGGCATTACAGTCCGCCAACGGTACTTGAAAAATTTGTAAACAGATTAGTTACCCTCACAAAATTTACGCAGACCGACATGAGCGCCCTGGCAAGGTCTGGTGCTAAAGTTGTTATTATTAGCCTCTACCCTTTTGAAAAGCATTTCCTAAGCAAACGGGTTTGGGGTTGGAAAGGATTGACAGATGTCTTAGTAAACCTGGCTGCCAGTATAAGCCAAAGCCGTATAGACGCCGTCATGCGGCATCAGGATTATTATGAAGATCTTGAAAGTGAGTATGATTTCTACAAACAATTAGATAATCAAGTGCATAAAATAGAGGGTGTTTTTTATACGTACAGACTCGTAGCCAATTATGCTGAAATTGAAGAGAATCAAAACAGTGAAACCAAGGATAAAAAGATTATCAACATCGTTTTGTCTATTGAAGGGGGACACTCCTTCAATACAGGTCTGGATATGAATAAGGACACAGCAGATCCTGTTGAAGTGCTTAAAAATGTTAAAAACGTTAAAGCCTGGAATCATAAACCCGCCTTTATCACCCTTGCACATCACTTTTATAATGAGTTATGTGGTCATTCACGAAGTATTAGCATTGGAGCTTTAAAAGAGAACCAAAACAGAGGATTAAACACAGGTGTTACTGAGCTAGGTATGGAAGTGTTGGAGCGCTTGCTTTCTAGTACAAATGGACCCATAATTCCAATAGACATAAAGCATATGAGTACGACATCGAGAAAGGCGTTTTATGATTTGCTGGATACCAAATTTGAAGGAGAAACAATACCCGTTATAGCAAGCCATGGAGCTGTTAATGGGAGACGGTCTATCGTGCAATGGGATGCAACAGATTATCCGGAACAAGCACCCTACTTCAATACGATGGATATTAATTTTTACGATGACGAAATCGTCCGAATTGCCAAAAGTAATGGAATGCTGGGAATACAATTAGACGAACGCCGTATTGGCAGTAAAAAGGCAATTAATGAATCTAAGATCTATTTTCCGAATAAACGGAAACAACTCCAAAAAAAGTCGCTCCTGGTATGGCGACAGGTAGCTCATATTGCCAATGTTTTAAACAATGAAGGCTTATTTTGCTGGGGAATTCAGACCATTGGAAGTGATTTTGACGGTATTGTAAACCCCATAAAAGGCCTTTGGACCGCCGAAAATATAAAAGACCTGGGAGAAGAAATGCTCCACCACGCAACGGATTATTTAGAAAACAACCGAAACAGGCTACAGGATTTTAATAAGATTAGTGCGGCGTCTATTGTGGAACGGGTACTTCACGTAAATGCGATGGAGTTTTTGGAAAAGAATTTTTAGAGTTTTATGGGTACTTGTAAAATCAAGTATACTAGGCTTGCAACAACCTTTGTTTGGGTCAAAAATCAGGTTCATTAGTAATACGCTAGTGGTTTTTTTTTAATGATTCAATATCTAAAACATCGCGCAACCTACTAGAGCTTCCTTTCGATAAAAAAGTAAATGCGAATCCGATAAAAACATACCGAATAAGTAGTACTTGGACAACCCTTATCAGTAAAAGGATAAAAAACTATTTCTCCTCAGCAGCCTTCACAACAACCGGCAAGCCTTGTTTTTTATACTGAATTAGTACAGCCGGTTGGGACATAACTGCGGTCACATATTTTCCTTGTGGTTTTCCTGCGGCTAATTTTACAACAATTGTTTGATTTTCTTTTGTAACTGAAGCGACTTTAGGTCCTTCCGTCCCATGATTTACTTCCCCTGGGCCGTAAAAAAACACTTCATAGGTGTTAAAATCTACGTTTGGCACCTCAATACCTGGCATACGAGTGCTATTTACCTTAGCAAACACCTCGTTTAATTTCTTTTGTGAGGTAATGACACGATGTGTGCTTTGAGTAAAATTACTGTGAGCGTCGCTTAGGAGAGTTGTAAATTCAATAGATTCCTGTTGCGGCTTTTCCATGTGTTTTGGAGTATCGGTAGTTGCCCCTGTATTCTTACAATTCATAAATACTACTAAGGGCATCACTATTAAAAATATAATTACGTTACGAGACATAGGCTATGGCTTTTTTATAAACTTCTTCATACATCGGGACAATACGTGTGGTATCAAATTTTTTGGCTGCGTGCTTGGCCTGATTTTTAAATTTTGTAAGTTCTTCCGGAGATTTCAAGATAGCAATTGCATTTTCAGCCATTTCAGCTACATTTCCTACATCGCTTAAATACCCACTTACTCCGTCTTCATTAACTTCTGCCAAGCCACCTGTGTTACTGGAAATTACAGGCACACCACTTGCCATAGCTTCTAACGCTGCCAAGCCAAAACTCTCTTTTTCTGAAGGCAATAAAAATAAATCGCTAAAACATAAAATCTTATCAATTTCGCTACTATTTCCAAGAAACCGAACTTTATCCTGAATCCCTAATTTTCGACATAACGCTTCGGCCGGTTCTTTTTCGGGCCCCTCACCTACCATTATTAAAATAGCGGGTATTTCTTTCTGAATGCGATTAAAGATCTCTATAACATCGCTAATGTTCTTAACGGGACGTAAATTACTAATGTGTGTAATGATATATTCATCTTTATCGGCCATCAAATCCCGCTGGCAATCGGTAAAGGGGTTTGTATATTTTTCAACATCTATAAAGTTAGGCACCACGTCTATTTCAGAAGTAATATCAAAAAGCCTGTTGGTATCACCTTTCAAACTTTGTGAAACCGAAGTTACCACATCGCTTTTATTAATGCTAAAAGTAACTGCGGGTTTATAATGCGGGTGATTCCCAACAAGGGTTATATCGGTTCCGTGCAAGGTTGTAACCATAGGAATAGAGATGCCTTCAGCCAACAGCATTTTCTTCGCCATATAGCCTGCGTAGGCATGCGGAATGGCATAGTGTACGTGTAGCACTTCTATACGGTGTAATTTTACCATATCTACCAACTTGCTGGACAAGGCCAGCTCGTAAGGCGGGTAATGAAACAGCGGATAATCGGGCACTAACACTTCATGAAAGTGTATGTTTTTGGATAATAGCTCTAAGCGAACGGGTTGTTTATAAGTAATAAAGTGTACTTCGTGACCTCTTTCGGCTAGTGCCAGGCCTAATTCTGTAGCAACTACGCCACTTCCTCCAAAGGTTGGATAACAAACAATTGCTATTTTCATTTAAATGCAGTTTGGATGGTTGATTTGGTGTTATGATCTATCGCTTCATAAATAGCTTGCTGAATGTTACTCCTCAAATCACTACTTATCAATTTCCTGTTCTCTGCAGAAGGGTACGTTCTGTTGGATAAAAAAACATACACAATTTCCTGCTCAGGATCTGCCCAGGTTAATGTTCCTGTAAAACCACTATGCCCAAAACTGGTCATAGAAACACAGCCACAGGTTGGCCCGGATTCCCCTAACTGGGGTTTGTCGAACCCTACTCCACGCCTTATATCTTCCTCACAATAATAACAGGTGTTGAACATATCCAGCGTTTCTGGATTAAAATAGCGTTTACCGCCGTAAAATCCTTTCCAGAGATACATTTGCATAATTTTTGCAATATCGTTTGAGTTACTGAATACTCCGGCATGCCCACCTACACCACCAATCATCGCGGCGCCTTGATCGTGTACATATCCGTGTACTTTTTGCATCCTGAAATAGGTGTCATCTTCAGTGGGAACAATATCGGTTTTAGAAAACTTTGAAAGGGGGTTATACGTGGTATGATTGGCTCCCAAAGATTCGTACAAGTTACTTTGTACAAGTTCGTCCAGACCTTTTCCATAAAAACTTTCCAGATATATTTTAAGCATATAATACGGCAAATCACTGTATTTGTAACCGCTTCTGCTTCGCAAATCACTTTTTTTAATAATTTCAAAAATGCTGTCCTTATAATCCCGGCGCATATACAAACCTTCCGCAACTTTTAGATTGAAGGTTTCGTTGGGGTTGGTTTTATAGTAGTCCTTTGAAGGCTGGTTCGTTACAGAGTCCAGCGTATGCGCATAAAATGGAATCCACGCTTTTAATCGTGCCGTATGCGTTAAAATTTGTTGCAATGTAATGTTCGCCTTGTTTGAGTTTTTGTACTCAGGCAACATTTCTGAAAGCTTTGTGTCTAATGTGAGTACTCCACGATCTACCAATTCCATAACCATAGGCAAAGTTGCCAGAATTTTGGTAAGCGAAGCTACATCGTAAACATCGTTGGGTTGTACAGGAATCTTTTTTTGCTGTGTATGATTGCCAAAGGTTTTATTGTAAATTACTTTTCCCTTACGAGCTACCAGAATTTGAGCTCCGGGAAACATATCTCCCCATAAACCAACCTGGGCAAGGGAATCTATCTTTTTTAATTTATAACTATTTACACCAACACTTTCTGGAGTTCCATATTGTAAGCGACGTAAAGGTTTTATTTCATAGTGAGTGTTTACCGGGAACTCTTCTCCTAAGCTTACGGGAAGTCTTCCGTTGGCGCCACGAGCTCCAAAGATGAGTTGTGCTGAAAGCTCCTGAGCAACCTCACTGTTTTGATAGGACATAATAATCCCTTCAAAATTGGTGGAGGTTTTTAAATCTAAAAGTGCGTACGGTCTTGTAAAAACATCGAGAATGACGGTATTGGTTCTGGCAATTTCATACAACCAGACCAATTCCTTTTCAGTAAACTCATAACTTTTCCATGGGTTTTCATTGGAACGATGAAACCCTATTATTACGTAATTATAATCCTTGAGTTTTTTTACATACTGATCTAAGCTTGAAGCTTTCACCCAATCTACTTCGGCGTACATTCGCAACTGCTCTAAAAATGTTTTACCAGAATCATCACCAAAATTTACATAGGCTATTTTCTTTTTCTGAAGGTCTTTAATAGGCAAAATAGCGCGGTCATTTTTTAAAACCGTTAACGCATTTTCCATGGCTTCTTCGTACAAGGCATCGTCCCAGACGGTGTTAAGTTCCTCTACTAAATATCTGGTAGAAACAGGCTTATAGGTATTCAATCCAACCTTATACTTAGCGTACAAAATCTTTTTTACAGAATGTGCTAAGCGTTCTTCAGTAATAATCCCTTCTCTAAAAGCATTTACCAATAATTGATGTGCTTTAGGAATGTCTTCAGAAATAAGCAACACGTCGTTTCCTGCTAGAAAAGCAGCTAAATCTATTTCGCCAGGTTCTTTAAAATTGGCTGCACCTTTCATATTTAAAGCATCTGTAAAAACCAGCCCGTTAAAACCCAGTTCGCCTTTCAGCATATCGGTTACAATTGTTTCAGAAAGAGAGGAAGGGAAATCTAACTGCGTTTCCAGAGAGGGTACATTAAGGTGCGCGACCATAACACTGCTAAGGCCTTCTTCGATAAGGCGTCTGTAGGGGAAGAGCTCTACACTATCGATCCGTTCTTTAGAAAAATGAATGGTGGGCAATGTTTTATGGCTATCTGCATCGGTATCTCCATGCCCCGGGAAATGCTTGGCATTGGCAAGTATGCCGGCACTTTGCATACCTTTCATAAACGCAAGTGCCTTTTCAGTAACATTTTCTTTGTCTTCCCCAAAAGAACGATTCCCGATGATTGGATTTTTTGGGTTGGTGTTAATGTCTACAACGGGTGCAAAATTAATATGAACTCCAAGGCGCTTGCTGTGCTTGCCAATGCGTTTTCCAACGTTTTCAACAATCTTGTTATCTTCTATGGCCCCCAAAGTCATATTCCACGGATATGCAAAAGTAGAATCTAGGCGCATTGCCAGCCCCCACTCTGCGTCCATTGCAACCATAAGTGGAATGTTAGACGCTTCCTGAAATTCGTTATTTAGTTTTGCTTGTCTTTTAGGACCTCCTTTTGAAAAGATAACCCCGCCAATGTATTGCTCTTGAATGAGTTTTTTTATTTTGTCAGTCTTAGACTTAGGGTCGCTGGAAAAGACATCGACCATAAACAATTGCCCAATTTTTTCCTGCAGGGACAAGTTCGTATAAATGCTATCCACCCATTTTTTTTGATTTTCAAAGTCATCTTTGACAATCAATGGGTTGATTTGTTGGGCATTTGCCGATAAAAATAATAGGGCTAAAAGTGAGGTTAAAAGGTGTTTCTTCATAGCATTTAAAAATACAAAAACTATGCTAGAAATCTATTGTGCCAGCTTTCTTTTGCAGGAACTTCCCAATTTTCTAAATATTCTTCTTTGGTGTTTACTAAGTTGTTGAAAACCACTGTATTTGGAGAAACCGCCTTCGCCTTTGCCATTTTTTTAAAATCTGCCAACGACTTATGTGCAATAAATTCGCCACTGTAGAAGGTCACATTCATCTTATCTAGTAAATCTACCTCAAACTGTTGTTCCAGTTGCTGAATAAAATGCACCGAAGCATCTATACTACAACCAGAAGCCGAAGCATTTTCCTGGTTAAGACCAATCACAATAAACCGGTTGTACTTTACTTCAAAACCAGCTTCCAGGTTAGCACCGTGAGCGGTCCATTGTGTAAGGAATTCTGTGGTTTTTTCTAAAATAACCGCAACCTCTTCATCTGAAAGTTTTCGATTGCATTGGTACACCCAAACTCGGGAATTGTTAGGTAAGGTTGAAAAATCTGCTAGCATACATCAATTTTTTTACAAAGATACTTGGAAAAAGATGAAACGCCACTTTTGAAGGATAAAGTAAGACAGAATATTAATTCCGTTTAACTTCTATCCCATCTTTCCAAACCGTAACAATATTGCTAATATTCTGGATGTCCTGTATCGGGCTGGCATTCAATAAAACTAAGTCTGCCGTGTAGCCTTCTTTTACCATTCCTAACTTCCCTAACTCAAAATGTTTTGGTGGTAATGAGGTGGCACTTTTCAAAACCTCAATATTGGGAATACCAGCTTTGGAAAGTAAATCGAGTTCTTTATATAAATCGGTTCCATAGTTAATCCCTGCATTTGGAGGATCGGTTCCTGCTAAAATAGGGATCCCGGCTTCATAGAGCATCTTAATCTGTTCTACTAAAGCGGCATCGCTTAAAATGCTTCCTTCGGGGGCTGTTTTACGTATTTGGTCTAAGAACAATGTGTTGGTTAGCATTGTAGGCATCACAAAGAAATTTTTATCCTTTGCCATTTCCTGCAATTCTGAGGTTGTAATTGTTTTGTCCCACCATAAATGCACTAAGCCATCGGCGCCGTTTGCAAGTACTTGTTTAGCGTCTTCAGCTTTGGAAATATGCACTACAGCTATTGTTTCCTTTTCGTGTGCAGCATCAATTAATGCTTTTACGGTTTCTTGTGATAAGGTTTCTTTCCAGGGTTCTACAATGATTTTTAGATAATTGGCACCCGCTGCCAGGCGATCGTTTACAAAACCTTCGGCTTCTTCGGGTTGGGTCAAGGTAGGAGTTGGGAAACCATATTGAGTTCCGTGACCTCCAGGAACAGTGGCCGCAGCTCCTGCCACAAAATAACGGGCATAGTTTGTTGAATCTTTTAGCCCTTTCATCATTCCCTGTGCCGTTTCAACCCCGTGCATATCTAATAAATTTACAACACCAGCATTGGCCGCTTCCATTAAACTATTAGGTGCCCAGGCGTGTACGTGGCTGTTGGTCATGGCGGGCATCAAGAATTTTCCTGTTCCATCAATTTTAGTGGCATTAGATTTTATTTTTTTTGAAACTTCAGCAATCACACCATTGGTAACCAAAACCGAAGTATTTTCACTAACCGTTTCGCCATCAAACAAGGTAACATTGGTTATAACAAAGCTCTGTGCAGAAACAGCTCCAGCAATACAAAGCACTAGTATGTGTAGTATTGTTTTCATAAGTAAAGTTTTACTAACGGTTAATTGAATTTTTTGAAGTCGCGTTCTTCCTTTTCAAGGTATTCTTTTATTTTTCGATCTTCCCATTTTTTAATAACCCCTGTTTTAAAGGTATTAAGGCCGTGAAAGAGTAGTCCTATCCCCCAGAAAAACGGGGTTGTAAAATGTGCCCAACCTGGCATATGTAGGTTTACAAATCCGCCAGAGAACAAACCAATGGCAGAGAGTAACAAAAATAGGTTAACCAGTGCGTAAGCCGTAGCATGTACGTAAAACCCTTTTATTTGTTCCAGCCGTTTTTTGGCTTTTTCCAGTTTTTCTTCTTCTGAAATGTTCTTCATACTGCTTCTATTAATCGAGTTCATCCTTTTCTAATATTTCTTTTAGCTTACGTTCTTCCCAATTCTTGAAAAACCTGAATTTATAGTGAAAAACATACAACCCGTGTATTAGTAAACCAATTCCCCAGATAATTGCAGTGCCATAGGTGTTCCAGTCCAACCAACGGTCAAACTGAACATCGGTAAAATCACCATCGTTAAAAAACTTATAGATTTTTGCCCGCAATAATAAAAGCAACATATTTATAATTATATAGGCTCGTAGATGGGTATAGAATCTTTTTATAGCCTCTACTTTTTCAAGAGCACGCTCGTACTTAGAGTTTTCTTTGTTTTTTGAAGTGTTCATTTGTTAGTTTTTTTATACTTCGTCTTCGGTTTCAGTTTCGATTTCAAACCTAGCGCCATTGTTGCTTATCTTCTTCTTCCATAAACTCTTTGAGTTTACGCTCTTCCCAGTTTTTACCCATAAACGGGCTCCATTGATAGGCTTTGGCAGCTTGAAATACTAATCCTATTCCCCAACCAAACGCAGCCCACAGGAACCACATATAGCTCCATTGGTTTACATAGTAATTTACTGCTGCCAGCATTGAAATGACTACCACATAACTGATAAGGCCTGTGTAAAATTTCTTTATCTCTGCTACCCGCTCCTTGGCGCGGAGGTACTTGTTTTGTTTGTCTGTATTATAGTCCATTTGTTGTAGTTTTTAGTGTGTTTCAGAGTAAGAATCCATAAACTCTTTAATTTTTTGCTCCTCCCAGTCTTTCCCAAAAAACGGGCTCCAGTTATAGGTTTCTGTGGCATGACCAGCGATCCCTATCCCCCATCCCACGATCGGGAAAATCGCCCAGGGAAAATTGCTTCCACCCAATATATTAATTCCTATAAAAATGGGTACAAAAATTAAGTAAACTGTTAGGTGTGCATAAAAGCCTTTTAATTTTTCAACATGCTCCTTGGCTTGTTTCAATTTTGTCTCTTGTGTAATTTTGAAGGTTTCCATATTTATTTGTTTTTAATGACACTACTAAAGTACTTCGCTGCCAACACTTTTAAAAAATAGAATATCCCAATTGTAGTATTTGTAGGTTGAACTGTACTTCGACTCCGCTCAGTAACCGTTTTTACAGTTCGTTGTCTTCTTCCATTAACTCTTTGATCTTGCGCTCTTCCCAGTTTTTATTGAAAAACGGATTCCATTGAAAGGTTTCTGAAGCGTGACCTAACACTCCTAAACCCCAACCCACGATAGGAAAAATTGCCCACGGAAACCCGGCATTAGATTTATAATTAAGCCAGATAAAGAATGGAATAAATATGCAATAAATTGTGATGTGTGCATAAAAGCCTTTTAGCTTCTCTACATATTCCTTGGCACGCTGCATTCGTTTATCTGAAATATAAGCCTCTTGGGTTTGTCCCACTACAGAGATATTTGTTAGCATTGGGATGGTAACCATAAACTCGGTTTTAGATTTTTCTACAAAAACCTGGCGCTTGGTTAATAACCTGTAGCGCTGGTAAATGTTCTGAAGTCCTACACCACTGCTCTCGCGTAGTATTTTTTTAGGTTGCAAATTATTTTGTACGACCAGATTACCATCCTTTTCAAAAATAGTAATGTGCAGTTTGTTAGAAGGTGTTACCTGATTGTGTTTAACGGCATTTTCAAGTAAAAGCTGAAGAGACAAGGGCACCACCTTGGCCTCGAAGTTGCTTACACGTTCTGGAGCTGTAAACTGTATACTGTCTTCAAAGCGCATTTTTAATAAGGACATGTAGAGTTGGGCAAACTTCAATTCCTCTTCCACGGTAACCAACTCTTTGTTTTTTTGTTCCAGAACATACCTGTATACTTTAGACAGCGATGTGGTAAACTTTGTAGCCGCTGGTGGGTTTTCTTCAATTAAACTGGTGAGTACATTTAAGCTATTAAATAAGAAGTGCGGATCTAACTGATTTTTTAATGCATCAAACTGTGCCGAGGCGGTTTTAGCGATTATTTTTTGTTGCTGTACCTGGGTTTCCTTTTTATGTTTGTAATAATAAACCCCATAAAAAATAGACGTAACCACTATTGAAACGACCAGCCCTACCCAATAGTAGTCTAATTTCTGGTTGGCAAGAAAGCCTGACACCGTCCCGTCTCTAATAACGGTTACAATAAACATATTCACAATAAAAAGAGTAGTAAGTGTGATCGCAATTGCCCCTAGAAAAGCTGTAACAATTGGTCTTACCTTGAAAAGAGCACTCCCATACTTCTTGATGATATAGTAGAAGAAAGGCATATTTGCCATATACAAAGGCACAGAATACAATTGATTAATACCGTATTCGTATCCGATATTATCCCAGGAAGTGTTAAAATTTCCTGCAGCATAAGATATAATGCTTAAGACCAGAAATATAAGTGTCCCTATAAATCCGGCCTTTAAAAACTCTTTTAAAAATAGATGCATGTTATTTGTTACAATTTTCGGCCAGAACCTCTTGTGCGTGGTCCAAACCTCCTTTTGGATGAAATTCACCTTCAGGAGTAAAGGTAGCAAAAAGTTCAATGGCTCTTTTTACATCGTCACAATACGGTTCTGTAGATTTTCCAAACCATTTGGCTGCTCCCATATCCCATTCAGCTTTTCCTAATACTACGCGTGGATTGTCTGGCGCTACTTGAGCTGCCTTTGTGTATAATTCGCTTATTTTCCCACTGTACTTCATTCCGTATTTTTGTCCGTCGTAGACAATCCATGCAGTCAATAACTGTGCTTCCAGCACTAAAATTTCAGCATTATCCTTAGAAATCGCCTTAGCATCGTTCACTAGGTCTTGTGCTTTTTTTAATTGCGGAATCAACTTTGCTTCGTCCTTTTCACTAAAGCTGGCAAAAACATTAACCTGGGCTGCATAATAAGGCGGCAACCAGTTATTGGTTTCTGCCTGTGCAATTCGTTCAAAAATATTAGCCGCTTCCATGGCTTCATTGGCTTCCCAAAGGTCAAATGCTTTACGCATTCCTTTTTCATATTTGGTTTGAGCTAGGGTTGTCAGACTCAACAGAATGATCGCTAGTAGTGTTATTGTGGTTCTCATATTTAATTTATTTAGCTTCAAGTTTATTTCAACGTAATTTCCTTCAGAATTTTGGATTCAGCTTTTACTTCTACAATGTAAGGGGTACTTGTTTCGTTTCACCATTCTTAAGCTCAAACTTAGCATCACTCCATTTGGGTGGGCCAAACATCCCCGAAGCATCATTACTACAAGCGTAATCTTCAATTGGAAGCATTCCCATAAACATTTTAAACTTCCCATTATCATCTTCGTCATGGAAGCAAGACAAAGCATAGACTCCGTCCGGAATGTCTGTAAAGGTAACCTTTGCAGTTCTATTAGTGATTTTTGAATCTAAGGCTTTGTATTCTCTCTCCAGCCATTGTCCTTCACTATTGTATAGTCCAACTCGTACGGTTCCATCATTGGTACTAAAATTGGTCATAGTAACTTCTACTGTGTTCTGGGCTTGTAAAAATAGTCCGGTAAGTATTAGCGCGAAATACGTAATTATTGTTTGCATGGCTTCTTTGGTTTTAAAGTTTGATTCAAATATCTACTGAAATAGTAGCTGTTTGAAATTTGTTTTACTGAATTGTTGATTTTTTGGAGTGAACTGTAATTGAGTGGTGCGTTTTTGAGTTGTGAAAATTTTTTACCTTTCTCATACGAGCGAAGCAGCTCACTCACCTCTCATCACTCAATTTTATGCATTATGCGTAGTCTTTCTTTTTTCAGCTAGCAGTCTTTGGTTTTTCTTCTTTACCCTCAATTACAGTTTATCCAGCTGGTTATCACTTCCATCTTCACTTATGGTCCAGAAGAAGCCTACAAAGAAGAATTGATCTGTCGCAGGAAGCAATGCTCTGCGGTTAAAATTTCCGTTGGCATCTGCTGTGCTGGCGTATTGATAGCCGTTAACATTACTAAAACCAAGCACATTATTTACCGAAAAATAAAGGATCTTCTGCTGGTCTATTAAGTACGCCCAGTTAAAGCTAAGGTTGTTAAAATCTTTTGTTTTTTCCTGCAGAAACCCTGGATTATTGGGATTGGTGTAGGTACGGCCGCTACCGAACTGATAGCTAAAACCTAGTTGACTTTTCCAATCCTCCACCCAGTATTTTGTTACTACAGATAGGTTGTGTGTATTGGCAAACGAAGGGGTTGCGGTCGTGGGATAATTCTGATATAAACGTTCGGTATCCAATAGCGAATAACTTACCCAATAATCCATATTTCTAATGGTTTCATTATCCCTCCAAAAAAAGTCAATTCCTTGTGCAAATCCGTCACCGTTGTTGGTATAGTTACTTTCGAAGCCTGCAAACTCAGTGTCAAACGTGATAAGATTGTCGTATTGCTTTCTGTACGCTTCAGCTCTGAAAATACGATTGTTGGCTACATATTGATAATTCAGAATGTAGTGCTGTGTCTTTTGTGCCTCTAAATTCTGCTGAAATTTTAAAATATCCTGCGTTGGCTGCTGGTAAAAATCGCCGTATGCCACGGATAGCTGACTGTTCTTCCCGGTTTTATAAGCAATCGAAGCTCTTGGCGACACGGTAAATTGCTCAAACAACTCACTATACTCTCCACGAACTCCTGCTTTTAAAGCAAATTTCTTTGTAAAAATAACATCGGTTTCAGCAAAGGCTGCTGAAATGTTATTGTTATACCCATAACTTGCTGAAACAGATTGATTGTCAAAATCTTCAGTAAAATCGGTTAAAAATTGTTCCGCTCCAAAACTTAGTTTTATTTGATTGCTGAACCGTTTTTTCAGTTTCAGTTTAAAATGAAATGAATTCTCTGTATTGTTAATGTTATCATCTATGATCCCTAAATTTGTGTTTGAAGATGTAAAACTTCCACCAGTTTGTAGTTTCCAGGTCCGTCCCAAATCCCCCTGATAGCTTGCATTGGTGTAAAAATTATTATTTTTCAGCTTAAAATTTACGCCTTCAGCAAGGTTTATGTCTTCTTGAGTTAATTCAAAGTTTGTTGTGTCGAAAGCTGCGTATAATTTAAAAATACCCGTATCAAATTGTCTTCTGAACACGGTCTCTCCCGAAATACTCTCAAAAGGTTTTTCAAAATCATTTCGGTTGGGAAATGCAGCGACGTAAGGCGCCAGGTTTATATAGCTTGTATTTACGCTTAACGAACTCTTCTCCCATTTTTGGGTGTTCCCAATCCCCCCGCCCAGGGTCATTAAAGCGATTTCAGTTTTTTCCTGGTCGGGTTCGTCAATGGTATTCAACAATAAAACAGAGGAGAGTGCCTGTCCGTATTCTGCAGAATATCCACCCGTAGAAAACGTGATTCCATCGAATAAGAACGGACTGTAACGCCCGCGAGTTGGGGTGTTATTTGCAGTAGGTGTATAGGGGGAAAATACCCGGATCCCATCTATAAAAATCTGTGTTTCGCCAGCGTCTCCTCCCCGTACAAATAAACGGCCATCTTCTGCCACGGTGGTTGTACCCGGTAATGTTTGTAAAGCACCCACAAAATCACCTAAGGCACTTGCGGTAGTTACTACATCTAAAGGTTTTAACACAGAAACTTTACTATTGTCGCTCGCCTCCAGACTTCCAGCAGAAATTACTACCGTATCTAAGGAGTTAAAATCTTCTTTCAACGTCAATTTCAAATCTGATAGCTGAGAAACATCTGCCGCCATCATAAAGGGTTCGTATGTTACGTAGGAAATTACAAGGGTCTGAATGCCTTTTTCTTCAGTAGTGAAGCTGAATTTTCCTTCTTCATCGGTTGAAGCCCCATCGTACGTTCCTTCCAGGTAAACGTTAGCACCAAATATAGGCGTTCCGTTTTTTTGAAGCACAACTCCCGAAATAGTTTCCTGCGCGGTTACAATTCCGAAGAAGAATAAGGTGATTACCAGTACAACTAAGTGGATAGAACGAAGCATAGTGTAAGTTTTTAAGAGTTTGATTATTAATTATGGCCCAAAAGTGCTAGAGTTTTTCTTCAAACTCTAATAAAAGAAACTGAAATGTAAAATAGTACCGATGAATTGTAGGTTGAAGTGCAATTCAATTTTTTTGGTATCTTTAAAATCAAAATTTATACTATGAAAAAATTATACGCCTTAGCCCTTACGTGCTTACTTTCCTTTACTGGATTTTCTCAAGATACCTTTTCAATTATTGCTGTAGATCCCGAAACAAGAGAAGTTGGTTCTGCAGGAGCTTCGTGTGTTACTGGAATTGGATCACAGGGAATTATTGATATTATTACCAAGATCCTTCCCGGACGTGGTGGGGTAAATTCACAAGCCTATGTTTGTATCCCCAACAGTAATTTAAACAATGCTATTGAGCAAATGGAAATGGGGGCTTCGCCTTCAGAAATTATAGATTACTTATTAAACAACGATTCTTGCTCATCGCAGGGATTTGATCCGGAATTCAGACAATACGGTATTGCAGATTTTGATGACGTAATAGGTGGCCCAAGAACAGCAGGATTTACTGGGAATATGGCAGATGATTATAAAGAAGATCGTCAGGGAGCTACGTTTAGTGTACAAGGAAATATATTATTGAATCAGACCGTGATCGATAATATGGAAGCTAATTTCAACAACACCAGCGGACCGTTAGCAGATAAATTAATGGCAGCATTGCAGGGTGCTAATTTCCCGGGAGCAGATATGCGCTGTTTAAGTGCAGGAACATCCTCTACCACGGCATATCTGTTGGTGTATAAACCAGATGATGCCCCTAACAACCCGTACATTAGACTAAATGTAGGAGAACAAGCAGCAGGGGTTGAACCTATTGATATCCTGCAAGATATGTACGATAACTTTCTCTCAGTTGAAGAAAACACCCTACAAGAGCGTATTACATTATTCCCTAATCCTGCAACCGATAAGATAACCCTTTCGGTAGCAGCTTCCGTACTACTTTCAGGCGTTGAGATATTTGATGTACAGGGAAAGCTATTGTATTCACAAAGTAAATTTGAAACAAACAGTCTTCAGCAAACTATAAAAGTTAGTTCGTATAAAAGTGGGGTGTATTTTATAAAAGTAAAAAGCGCACAAGGAGAAGCTACCCTTCAGTTTGTAAAAAAGTAGTCATTTTACAGTAAACCATATTTAAAATACACGTGCACCACACCTAACTACTGTGGTGCACTGTTTGTATATAAAAGTGTCTATTAACAAATCTTTATTAGCGAGATGCTATTGGAAATCCTATCTTCACACTATAAAAACAATCTTACATTATGTCATCTTCAGATTCAGAAAAAGTAACTCAGTATATTGAGAAACATACAAAATGGAGCGCGCTCCTATCCGAAATACGTGAAGTACTAAAAACCACTCCCTTACTAGAAGAAGTTAAATGGGGCGCTCCCTCCTATTCATTTAATAACAAAATACTCATTGGGTTGGGGGCCTTTAAAAACCATATGGGCATCTGGTTTCATCAGGGAGTATTTTTAAAAGATAAGCAGAACAAGTTGCAAAATGCCCAAGAAGGGAAAACAAAAGCATTACGACAATGGCGTTTTGAAGAAAACGATACCATTGATACAGAGTTGCTCCTTTCCTATGTTGAAGAAGCCATCGAAAACTGTAAAGCTGGCAAAGAAGTAAAACCCGAGCGAAAAAAGAAAGCAGTTACCGTAGGTCCCATTCTTTCCGACGCATTGGATAATGATACAAGTTTAAAAAAAGCCTTTAATGCTTTAACGCCAGGTAAACAGCGAGAGTATGCCGAACACATCGCCTCTGCAAAACGTGAGGCCACAAAAGTTAGTCGATTAGAAAAAATAATGCCTATGATCCTTTCTGGGCAAGGCCTCCACGATAAATACAAGAATTGCTAATTTGAAGGAACCAAAATTTAACAGGTACAGTCGTAGACAATTTCAGTTCTATTTTAAAAGGGCTTTATACATCTTGTTTGCCTGGGTACTTATATCAAATGTTTTATTTTTTTATGAGTTTTTGACGCTTTACAGCAATAATGCCTTAGATTCAGGGTATGATTTCAAGCAGTCTTTCAGTGCCAATTTAATTGTAGCTGTAACAGCGGGAGTTATAGGAGGCACGCTTACTGTTAATCTCATGGATCGGTGGTTACGCAACAACGCATTTTGGAAGGCGCTTGCTTATATAACACTAACCTATATTGTTGGGGCTATGGTGGTAAGCACATTTGGCGCCTTATATTACTATAGCGAAGAGTTAGGACTTCCTTTCTATCATGAGGAAGTTATTTTAAAGTTTAAGGCATTTTTTAGGACCTGGGTATTTATCAAAAATTTTGTGGTTTGGCTATTCATAGTCATTGGTACCCTCATTGTCTTAATGGTGAATGAAAAGTATGGCCCAGGCGTATTTCCAGATTATTTGTTAGGCCGCTATTTCAGACCTAAAAAGGAACGCCGTATTTTTATGTTTGCCGATATTAAAAATGCTACCGGTATTGCTGAAAGTTTAGGTGAAAAAAAATATTTCAATTTTTTAAAAGATTTTTTCAGAGATATTGCTCCAGCCATTGTACAATCCAGAGGCGAGGTGTACCAGTATGTCGGAGATGAAATTGTAGTTTCCTGGAAAATGAAACACGGTTTAAAAAGAGGAAATACCATACGTTGCTTTTACAATATGAAACGTATGCTCAAATATCGAGAAAAAAGATACCTGGATAGGTATGGATATTTTCCGGAATTTAAAGTTGGTATTCACTGCGGAAGTGTTATGGTAGGAGAAATTGGTAAGATAAAACGAGAAATTGCTTTTTCTGGCGATGTCCTCAATACTACCTCCCGAATACAAGAACAATGCAAAGTACACGATGTCGAAATCTTAGCTTCCGAAACATTTGCAGACCTGGCTTATGAACTTCCCAATGGGGTCGTAAAAAAAGATCTGGGGGACGAAACCCTTCGCGGAAAACTGGAAGAAGTTGGCCTTTTTACATACGTCCTGGAGTAATCTCGGTATTATTTTTGATTTCAAAACAACATCAGGATTAATTTCTAAACCTCTTAACTTTTTTATATGAAAACCGACAACTACACAAAAGTAATTCTAACCATTATCGCCGTTTGCCTTACCATTAACGTGGTAAAAGATATCGATTGGATTCCCACTGCCATAGCTTCAGAAAAAATGGAAGCTTCAGATATTTCTACTAAATACCAACTTGTTCCCGTTTCAGAAATGAATACCATGGACGTGCGTATTGTAGATATTAATACCTATGACGAGCTAAACGTTAATGTAAAAAGCATAGACAGCTACGACGAAATGAAGGTAAACATTAAAAGCATTGACACCTCGGACGAACTTGACGTAAATATAGACGAAGTAGGCGGCAATTATGTTTCCTCTGGCGGACCTATTAAAGTAAAGATAGACTAACGCTTTTTAAAAGGTCGTATAATAAGTCTTGCGGCACGGTCGTAATTAATGTAGCTATACGTCCAGTTAAAAAAAGTCACGACTCTATTTCTAAACCCTACTAAAAACCAAAGGTGGATAAACATCCATACAAACCATGCAAAAGCACCGGCAAAATGTAGTTTTTTAATATCTACTACTGCTTTATTGCGGCCTATGGTTGCCATACTTCCTTTATCAAAATATTCAAAAGGCTTCATAGCATTGCCTTTAAATATTCGTTTAAAATTTTTACCCAGTGTTTTACCCTGTTGTATGGCGGGTTGGGCCACTTGTGGATGGCCTTTGGGGTACTCTTCAGTTTCCATAAGTGCAATATCGCCCAGGGCATAAATATTCTCGTATCCTTCAATCTTATTGAATTGGTTTACCTTATAGCGATTGGTTTTTTCTACTAAGGAGCTTGCATCTATTCCATATACTGGATTTCCAGTAACCCCGGCAGCCCAGATAAAGGTTTCTGTGGCAAATTTCTTACCATTTTTAGTGATGGCCATCTTGCCATTGTAACTTTCAACGATGGTGTTTAAATGAACTTCTACACCAAGGTTTTCCAAAAATCTCTGCGCTTTCTTGGATGCTGTTTCACTAAATGGCGGCAACACTTTATCGGCACCTTCTAATAAATGTACGTGCATTTCTTCTTCCTCCAATTCTGGATAATCATTTTCCAAAATCCCCTTTCGGAATTCGGCCAAAGCTCCCGCCAGTTCAACTCCTGTGGGCCCTGCTCCAACGACGACAAAATTTAAAAGTTGTTTGCGTTTCTCGGGATCATCAGTAATATCTGCCTCTTCAATATTTTGGAGCATCAAACTTCGAATATTCAGTGCATGGGGCACTGTTTTCATAGGCATACTGTTTTCTTCAATTTCTGAGTTTCCAAAGAAATTAGTACGAGTACCTGTAGCGATCACCAGATAATCATAAGAAAGACTTCCTATATTGGTTTCAATTTTATTTTCTGAAGTATGTATGTTGGAAACGGTTGCCAGCCTAAAATGAAAGTCCTTATTTTTTCTGAAGATCTTCCGCAACGGATACGCAATGGAATCTGGTTCCAGTCCTGCCGTAGATACCTGGTATAATAAAGGTTGAAAGGTGTGGTAGTTATGCCTGTCAAACAACACCAGCTGTACCTCTTGTCCTTGTAATTGTTTGATAAATGAAATGCCCGCAAAACCGCCACCAATAATGACAATTCGGGGTTTAGAGGTTTCAGGAATATTCATAGTGTGTTTTGAACTATAAAAATACAACTCTTAAAAAAGTTTCTGTTTAAATTTGTGAATTTTGTAACAAAACAGACCAGAACTGCACTAATCTTCCAACTAGCAAACAACCATTGAACAAGGAACTTGAACATAGCTTTGTAACCCAACTAGAAGAGAACCAGAACATCGTACATAAGATCTGCCGTCTGTATACGAACGACAAAGATTCGCACAACGATTTGTTCCAGGAGGTCACGATTCAGTTATGGAAGGCGTATCCAAAATTTAGAGGTGATTCTAAGTTTAGTACCTGGATGTACCGCGTAGCGCTCAATACAGCCATAACGTTGTATCGAAAGTCTAAACGAAGAGTTCAAACCCAGGATTTTGAAGGCGTAAGCTTTAAAATTAAAGCCGAGGCCTATGACGACACGGTAGAGCAACAGTTAAAGTTGATGTACGACGCTGTGAAAGACTTGAATGATATTAATAAAGCGTTGGTTTTTTTATACTTGGAAGATAAAAGTTACCGGGAGATTTCTGAAACACTTGGTATTACTGAAGTAAACGCCAGAGTAAAAATGAACCGAATAAAAGAAAAATTAAGAACAATACTTAATCCGTAAGCCTATGGATGTTTTAGATACATTAAAAAAGGATTGGCAAAAACAGGACGCCAAGCTGCCAAAGCTTTCTTACAAAGAAATATATAGCATGTTGCTACAGAAATCGTCTTCTATAGTAAAATGGATTTTCATCATTAGTGTTTGCGAGTTATTGTTTTGGGTTGCTATTGCTTTTTTGGTGCCGGATTCAAGTACTAAGTTTCATAAAAATATGGGACTGGAATCCACATTCTGGATTGTTACCGTGGTAAATTATATAATTTTCGCAGTTTTTATGTTTCTGTTTTACAAAAACTACCGCTCTATTACTGTTACAAGCACTGTAAAGCAGCTTATGAAAAGTATATTGAAGACCCGAAAAACTGTACGGTATTTTGTTTATTACAATATTGGAGCAACGGCCTTATTGCTTATTGCAACTAATATTTATTTATACTTTAATCAGGAAAAACTGGTTCAATTTCTATCTCAAACAAGCAATAACTATGGGGCTGTCTCCCCAGATGAAGCCATTACTATTTTCTTTATAGCACAATTTATAGTGGGTGTTATTGCTATTGGCCTAATGATATTAATTTATTACCTGGTGTATGGGTTACTTCTAAAAAGGCTAAAGCGAAACTACCGCGAGCTGAAAAAAATTGAGGTATAGTGTATTAAACCTCAATACAATTTGAAGATTTAATATGGGCAGTCTAATTCTAGTAGTTTCTTTAAATCTCTCGCCCCCCTTTATTTCAAAAACTAATTAAAAAGAAGGACTGACTATTTAAAAATAATTTTATTCTCCACGGCAGAAAAGTTACCTTTGCGCTACAAAAATAGCACTAGATGAAAAACACTGCCCTATCTCACGTTCACGAAGCTCTTGGAGCAAAAATGGTGCCCTTTGCCGGGTACAACATGCCTGTTTCTTATGAAGGTGTTGTTGCCGAGCATGAAACCGTTCGAAAGGACGTTGGCGTATTTGATGTATCCCACATGGGTGAATTTTTAATTACCGGCCCAAATGCTTTGGCACTTATACAAAAAGTAACGAGTAACGATGCTTCAAAAATGGTAGACGGACAAGCACAGTACAGCTGCTTTCCTAATGCAGACGGAGGCATTGTAGACGACCTTATTGTATACCGCCTTGAAGCAGAAAAATGGCTTCTGGTAGTAAACGCATCCAATATCGAAAAAGACTGGAACTGGATTGCTTCACACAACACCATGAATGCTGAAATGAAAAATATTTCAGAAGACTTTTCATTGTTGGCAATTCAGGGGCCAAAAGCAGTTGAGGCAATGCAATCATTAACTTCTGAAGACCTTTCAGCTATAAAATTTTACACGTTTAAAGTTTCAGACTTTGCAGGAATTGAGCACGTAATTATTAGTGCTACCGGGTATACAGGAAGTGGCGGATTTGAAATTTACTGTAAAAACAGTGAAGTGGAACAGGTCTGGAACAAAGTAATGGAGGCTGGAGCAGATTTTGGTATTAAGCCTATTGGCCTGGCAGCGCGTGATACGTTGCGATTGGAAATGGGGTATTGTCTGTACGGTAACGATATAGACGATACTACTTCTCCTCTCGAAGCTGGTTTAGGTTGGATTACTAAATTCACAAAAGATTTTGTGAACTGTAAAAACCTGCAGCAACAAAAAACCGATGGTATCAGAAGAAAGCTAATTGGTTTTGAATTACAGGAACGTGGCATTCCCCGCCAGGGCTATGCAATTTTAGATGCCGAAGGAAATGAAATTGGAAATGTAACGAGTGGTACGCAAGCACCCTCCGTTCAAAAAGGAATAGGCCTTGGGTATGTGACCAAAGAATTAAGTGCCCCGGGTACCGAAATTTTTATTCAAATACGAAAAAACAAAGTGCCTGCAACTGTTGTTAAACTTCCATTTTACAAAGGCTAATGCCAGACTACCAAAACATTCTAAATACCATCTATAAAGAACTCCTCGCACGCGAGGACAAAGGCGAGGTGGCAGACTACATTCCAGAATTAGCAAAAGTTGATAAAACTAAATTTGGTGTTTACCTCAATAACATTCACGGTGAAAATTACTGTGTGGGTGATGCAAAAACAAAATTTTCCATTCAGAGTATTTCAAAAGTATTTACATTGGCTATGGCGTTTGCAAATCAGGGAAATAAGCTTTGGAAACGTGTAGATGTAGAACCTTCTGGCAATCCATTTAATTATTTAGCGTTATTAGAACAGGAAGAGGGTATTCCGCGAAATCCCTTGATTAACTCGGGCGCCATTGTGGTGGCAGACTGCTTACTTTCAAGCTATGACGACCCGAAAGCCGAACTTCTAAAATTTGTACGCCAATTGGCAAACGACGATGACATCCATTATAATGATACGGTAGCCACTTCTGAAATAGAAACCGGCTTCAGAAATTTTGCGATTGCCAATTTGTTGAAGTCCTTCGGAAATTTAGAAAATCCTGTGGAAGACGTACTGGATTTCTACTTTCATCAATGTAGCCTGGAAATGACATGCGAACAATTAAGTAATGCATTTTTCCCGTTTGCAAACAAAGGTGTTTGTATGCAGGAAAACGAGTGTTTAACGGCTACCCAAGCGAAACGAATTAACGCAATTATGCTTACTTGTGGCTTTTATGATGAAGCTGGTGAATTTGCTTTCGAAGTAGGACTTCCAGGAAAAAGTGGCGTGGGTGGCGGTATTGTAGCATTATTGCCAGACAACTTTATCATTACTACCTGGTCGCCAGGGTTGAATGAAAAAGGGAATAGTTACTTAGGCATGCTGGCATTAGAAAAATTTACAACCGCTACAAAAGCCTCTATATTTTAAGATGTCACGAATCCCCAGAACGAAACATACCATCCTAATTTTAGGTGCCAGTGGTTTTATTGGCAATGCCTTATACCACGAGCTCCTCTCCTATTTCAGCACGTTTGGAACCTATTGTAGGCAAGAGGGATTGTATGGGAATAATCAGGTGTTTTTTAAGTTTACTGCTGAGGAAGATCGTATTACTGACATTTTAACTGAAGTACAACCAACAGTTATCATTTCTGCGCTTACAGGTGAATTTAAAGCGTTGCTGCGAACACACCAAGACATAGCAAAGTATGTTGCTGAACATCACGATAGCCGTATTTTGTTTTTATCTTCGACTGAAGTCTTTGATGGTTTGTATGAATTTCCAAGTTACGAAAACGATACCCCAAAAGCCGAAAGCGAACAAGGGCGTCACAAACTAGCTATAGAAAAACTATTATTGGAACAAATTCCTGCCCAAACTACCATCTTACGACTTCCACTGGTTTTAGGGGTTACTTCTCCCCGCTTAATTCAACTACGTCAAGCCAGCAAACACAGAGCAGCTTTTGAAGTATATCCAAACCAGATCATTAGTGTCACCACAGCCGATAAGCTGGCACAACAGGTTCATTACATAGTAAATCAGCATTTAGACGGGATTTTTCATCTGGCATCTGAAGATGTAATCCACCATGAAGACTTGTTTCGTGAGCTTTGCGAAAAACTGGGAGACGAACCGCCAGTTTTTAAAAGTGTCTTTCAGCGAAATGAGGACAATTACCTCGCTATCCTTCCGAAGAAAAACAGACTACCAACGTCGTACCGAATTACAGTTGCAGAAGTAATAGACGCTTGCACATTAAAGGAAGAAATTAGTACCTTTAGAAGCTAGATAAAATTTAAGTTAATGTAAAGTAAATAAACGTCACCTCGACTCTGGAGAGGTCACACAAGTTACGCTTTTAAAAGTTTAACTAGTGTTACGTACTTGAGTTTGATTCCTTATTGGTTCACCTTCGGTATAACAGTTGCCTTTGCTTAACTTTGTATAAAGAATACCAGTTTTTAAAAATAAAAATAAGTTTATGAAACCCTACACAGAAAAAGAAGTACAAGAAAAATTAAAAGATTTTGAAGGCTGGGAATATGATGACAACGCAATACATACTGCTTTTGAATTCGAGAACTTTAAAGAAACTTTTACCATCATGACCCGCATTGCATTTGAGGCTGAGCGTTTGGAGCATCATCCAGACTGGACCAATGTATACAACAAGCTGCACATTACGCTCTCTACCCACGACGCAGGAGGTGTAACTGATAAAGATTTTGAATTTGCAAGTGTTGTTGACCAGTTGATTGGGTAATATGAAGCATATTTTTAGCGCATTCCTTTTTGGTTTATTTCTCTTTTCTACGAATTACTTACAGGCTCAGGACGACACAGAATTTTGTGATCAGACAAACGCTCTGATCACATTATTAAAAAACGAGCACCTTTCACCAAAACCAGTCAACGATACATTTTCAGAGGCTGTGTTTGATATCTTTTTGGACAGAATAGATCCTTATAAACGTTTTCTTACCAAAAAAGACAGTAGCTTCCTTGCCCAGGACAGACACCTCATTGACAACTATGTTACTACAGGTGATTGTAGTTTTTTGAACAAATACACGTCAACACTAAACGAAAAAATAGCAGCGGCCCGTACACTTCTTGAGCAATACCGAACGAAAGCCCTTGATTATACCGGAAAGGACACCCTATATTTTTCATCGAAAGATTTTGATGAATATCTTGAAAATGAAATAGCTTTTAATGACTACTGGAGCAAAGGGGTTCGGTATAAGGTTTTGAGCACCTTAATTGAAAAAGATTCAGTGATAGCCAATACTAAAAAGAATTTCACTACGCTGGAAGCATCGGTTCGAACTGAGATCATTAATAAAGAGCTATGCAAACTAGAAAGGTTAGCTACCGAGGAAGAACTTCAGCTATATGTTCAGGAACACTTTTTAAATGCCATAGCCGCGTATCACGACCCTAACAGTACTTTTTTTAATGTTTCCGATAAAAGTAGTTTTGAAAATTCCTTATCCACACACTCCTTATCCTTTGGGTTTTATGTGGAACATAACAATAATAACGATCTTGTAATTGTAGGCATTATACCAGGAAGTGCAGCATTTTTCAATGAAAATTTTGAAGAAGATGATATCATTCTAAAGGTAGAGTCAAATGGTAGCGAATTGAGTACGCGGTGTATAGACCGGGAAAAATTTGATGATTTCATTTTTGAACCTTCTCATAAAGAAGTGCTATTTACGCTGAAGAAAAAAAATGGAAAAACTAAAGAAGTACTTTTAGAAAAAAGCGATAAGGGAGAACCTACCAATGTAGTTACATCTTATGTGCTAACCGGTGAGAAACCCGTTGGTTACCTTCAGTTTTCTAGTTTTTATACAGACTTTGAATCTCCCAACGGCCTTGGTGTGGCAAATGATGTAGCCAAACAGCTGTATACGCTAAAAAGGTCTACTATTGAAGGTCTTATTATAGATTTACGGAACAACGGGGGCGGCTCCTTAAAGGAGGCAGTCGATTTGTGTGGGATGTTTATAGATAAAGGTCCCGTGACTATATTTTCAGCTAGTGAAGACGAAGTAGAATTATATGGTGATTCTAAAAAAGGCGTTTTGTTTGCAAAGCCCATTATTGTTTTGGTAAATAGCTTTAGCGCTTCTGCGTCCGAACTATTTGCAGGGGTGATGCAGGATTATAATCGGGCGCTTATTGTGGGTACAACAACCTACGGAAAGTCAAGTTCACAAGTAATACTTCCGTTACAGGAAAACAGCAACTTAGGGTTTTCAAAAGTGACAACACATCAGTTTTTCAGAGTAACAGGTAAGAGTATACAATCGCAAGGAATTATTCCGGATATTTCACTCCCGGACATATACGAAAGCTTTTCGCAACCAGAGAGTTCGTTGCCTTTCTCGCTAGCAAACACTTCAATGCCGGTGACCATGGCGCATAAACCCTATCCAAATATTCAATTTGAAAACATAAAAGCAAACAGTTTAGTACGTATTAAAAACAACGGGATGTTTAACGCAATAATAGATATAAACCACTTGCTGTTAAACAAAGTTGTAAAACCTAATTATCGATACCCTCTTACGCTGGATTCAGTTTTTAATGATGAAACTGAGAGTATCTCAATGTGGGAAAATTACAGTACTTTGCAGGAAAGCTATCATTCAAAAATTATCATTAAAAATACGCAGCAAAAAGAAAAGTTACTGCAATATGACCCTGAGAAAAAAGTGACAAACACCAAATTGCGTGAAGATTTACAAAAGGATCCGATTCTTGAAGAAACCTATTTAATTCTATCTGGCTTACTTACTAAAAACAAATAATTATTATGAAACTAAATTACCTACTCTTCTTACTTGTTATCCTCTTTTCCAGTACTGCACAGTCCCAAAGTTTTGATACCCCTCTTGCCTATTTACAATTTATTTCTGAAGAGCAGGAAACGATCACAAAAAGCATGTGGAACTATACAAAAGCAGTCGCGCACAGCAGAAACGAAAAAAATGTTGAACGAAAACGTAGCTCCGTTATACAGTCCATAGAACGCGTTAAGAAAAAAGTTAGCAATGCAACAGCTTTTGAGAACGATCCTTACAAGCAAAATGTTCTGGAAAACTTAGAGCTGAACGAAAATATCATGAAAATGGACTATGCCAAAATCATCGATATGAAAGCAGTCTCGCAGCAATCGTATGATAGTATGGAAAGCTATATACTGGCACAACAAATGGCAGATAAAAAAATGGCAGAAGCGCAGCAGGAATATGAAGACCAGTTTATGGATTACGCAAAACGACATAATATTGAAATTACTGAAAATGAAACGGAGTTGGGTAAAAAGATGCAGATTTCGAATAAGGTTTTTAAGTATTACAATGCGATGTATCTTCCTTTTTTTAAAGCAAATATTACCGAATCCTATATTTTTGAAGCACTGGATGCAAACGATATTAGCTCCTTACAGCAACATGCTATCTCGCTGGGAGCCATTGTAAATGAAGAACGAGAGCTGATTAAAAATATCCCGCTTTACAAGGATGACACCAGTTTATTGGATGCTACAAATGCTGCTTTCGATTTTTACCAAATGGAAGCTGAAGTAAAGATTCCTGAATTGATAGACTTTTTATTATTGCAGGAAGAAGTTCAAAACATAAGCCAGATCATTGAAAAAACACCAAAAAGAAAGCGTACAAAAGAACAAATTGATGGCTATAATGAAAAAGTGAATGAGCTGAATAAAAAGGTAGCTGAATTCAACAGGATGAATACCCAGTTGAATAAAGAAAGAACGAAGGTTCTCAATGGGTTAAACAACGCAAATGACCAGTTTTTAGCAAGGCACATTCCGAAGGAATAACTGTAATAAAATAAAAACTATCCATTTATAGAGTTTGGTACTTGTACTGTGTAATTTCTATATTTGGGACATTCAAAATATATAGTATAAATACTACACTTTATGGGAAGAGCTTTCGAATTTAGAAAAGCAAGAAAGATGAAACGCTGGTCTGCTATGTCCAAAGCGTTTACACGTATTGGAAAAGACATTGTGATGGCTGTTAAGGAAGGTGGTCCGGACCCGGATTCCAATTCGCGTTTGCGTGCCGTGATACAAAATGCCAAGGCAGTAAATATGCCTAAAGACAATGTAGAACGTGCTATTAAGAGAGCGAGCGACAAAAGTCTTGGCGATTATAAAGAAGTGATCTTTGAAGGCTATGCACAACACGGGATTGCAGTGCTAATTGAAACCGCAACCGATAATAACACACGTACTGTTGCCAACGTACGCTCCTACTTTAATAAAACAGATGGAAGTTTAGGAACTTCCGGGTCTGTAGTATTTATGTTCGATCACGTTTGTAATTTCAGAATAGATGCAGCAGGGCGCGACCTGGAGGAACTGGAATTAGAGCTTATAGACTTTGGAGTTGAAGAAATATTCAACAACGAAGATGAAGAAGAACCAGGGGTTATGATCTATGCACCTTTTGAAAGTTTTGGAGCCATTCAGTCCTATTTAGAAGAAAACGATATTGAAATCCTATCTTCAGGCTTTGAGCGCATTCCGCAAGTAACAAAAAAGCTAGATGCTGATGCAGCCGCAGATGTTGAAAAACTGATAGAAAAACTGGAAGAAGATGACGACGTACAGAATGTATACCACACTATGGAAGAAAGTTCTGAAGACTAAATTTTAACAGCGAAACAAAAAAAGGAGCCCGAAAGAGCTCCTTTTCTTATTCTATATAAACCTTGATTAGTCTTCAGAAAAATATACTGAAGAAGCGCCATTCAGGCTGTTATTAATAGTGGGCGTAATATTTCCACCAGCATCTGCATCTACAAAGGCCAGTACTCTACCGCTTCCGTTTGCACGTTCGGCTATGTACACGGTGTTTCCTTCAGCATCATAATCTACGTTTACAGGATTCCCTAAAAAGGTATTTGAACCCGCTACACGTACCTGATTTCCGGCAACAGCTAAAGTACCTCCATTTTCAACACCGTTAAATTTTGTTTCAAAATTTGAGATGATATGAAAAGCTCCGTCGCTATCGGACATAGCGTCTCCAATGTCTGTTAGGATCATCGTACCGTCATCAAATCCTATTCCATGTGTTCTTACAATACCTTCAATGGTAATTCTCTTAGAAGGCGTTACAGGACCTTTTACGTTAAAATCTGTTGTAAAGTTATTAAAAACAGCTACGTCGCTTGTTTTGTCTACCACTGCGTATAAATTATTTCCAACAAACTCAATACCCCAAACGGCGAAGTCTGTTGTAAGAACTGTTGTAAGCGTATAGGTGTTCGCAGCTCTGGTATACACCCATAGTTTTCCTTCGGCAGTAGTATCGTCTCCATCCAGGTCCATGTTGTCTGCTACTACATAGATATTATTGCTCACTGCAATATCTCTTGGACTTCCAAGTTCTACAGGGCTTCCTCCTTCTAGTTCAAGGGCGTCGCCATCATCTGTACTATCGAGGTCATCATAGGTTTCGATGTTTTTATTACTTCTACTTACCTGTGTGACTTCGTCCTCTGAACTATCTACATAAAGTCCTTCTCCATCGGTAGATCCCGTTAACAGAGTTCTTACTTCTACGTCTCCATCGTCCTCTAGTTTGTAGGCCGTAATGTTTCCAGAAGTATTACTGGATGCGTATAAATTTACGCTTAGGTCGTTTGCTGTAATATCTCCGTCATCATCGTCTGAACATGCGGAGAGGCCTAATGCGGCAACAGCTGATAGTGTTAAAATTTTTAAAGTTTTCATAGTTATAGTTTATTATTAAACCCATAGATACAAGTGTATTCTGGTAAAACAATAAAACTGAAAACCGATTAACTAGAATTTAACTAAGGTAGTTCTGACCTTCAATAAGATAGCGAAGTGTAGCATTATAGTGTTTAACGCTTATTTTGTATAATGAAAAGTTAATGAAATTAGCTGTATTCAGGAACTTTACCAACCACGCCTTCAAAATACTTGCGGAGTATTGGCAAATCTTTTTCAATGTTGCCTGTAGGGGAAAAAGCAGGATGGATAGTGACTGTTTTGGTCTTGTAATCGAAAGAAACTGGAATAATAGGCACCTGTGCTTTTAAAGCTATAAAGTAAAACCCGGTTTTCCATGTGAGTACTTTTTTACGCGTTCCTTCCGGTGCCAAGGCTAGTCTGAATTCTTCTTTGTCTTTGAAAACTTCAGCAATGGCTTCCACTTTATTCTGGCCTGGTGTACGGTCCAACGCCGCGCCTCCCATCCATTTAAAATACCAGCCAAAAGGTGAGTCGAATAATTCTCGTTTCGCAACGTAGTTTATTTCAACATTTAAAATACGTCTGGTAAAAACACCTATATAGAAGTCATGCCAACTGGTATGTGGTACTACAATAATTACAGATTTTTTAATGGATGTATCAAAACCACCTGAAATGTTCCAGCCTAAGACTTTATTGAATATAAATTTAGCGAATCCCACTAATTATGCTATTACTACATTTTCAAATATAGTGCTTTTAGCTTGTCCCGGGTCATGATAGTCTCCCAATCATCTCCCAGTGCATTCTCCCAAAGCGGAACCAGACCTAGAGCTATGTCTATCATCGTTTCCATTTGGTCCTCTGTAAGGTTCGCACAAATATTTTGAGGGATATTAATATCGTGTAGTTTTACCATTTCTTTGAAAAGGGCTACATCTTTAGGATAATATTCATGTAAATGGTCAAATACGATACAATTTCCTACGCCATGCTTGGTGCCTAACACATAAGAAAGTCCGTAGCTCATTGCATGTGCCACTCCAACCTGGGAATAGGCAATACTCATTCCACCGTGCCAGGAAGCCATCATAAGTTTTGCTCTGGACTCGGCATCGGATAGCGTATCTGTTAAGAAAATTTCTTTACAAAGGTCGTATGCTTTTTCACCATAACTTTCGCTAAAAGCGTTGAGGAAAGTTCCATTTAGCGACTCTACACAGTGAATAAAACAATCCATTCCTGTAAAGAACCATTGGTCTTTAGGCACGCCAATTGTAAGATCCGGATCTAATACC
Source organism: Flavobacteriaceae bacterium UBA1903 (assembly GCA_002337605.1). Lineage (GTDB taxonomy): Bacteria > Bacteroidota > Bacteroidia > Flavobacteriales > Flavobacteriaceae > Marinirhabdus. The sequence continues at coordinate 116,632 of DDGL01000007.1, read as the reverse complement.
ACCTGATCGTAGGGTGTAAAATCACTGTTAAGCCCTAATTTCTTCTCTGGTCCTGTTAAAATAGCAGTTCTGGAAACTTCAGCTCCGGTTCCTGAAATCGTTGGAATTCCAATGTGGTAGACTCCTTTTGTCTTTAGCAAATCCCAGCCTTGATAGTCTGCTGCGCTTCCTTTGTTAGTTAATAATAGAGAAACAGCCTTTGCAAGATCCAGAATACTCCCACCTCCAATACCAATAATTCCTGATGGCTGATAAGTAAATTCGTTTTTAATGTTTTTTACAATAGTATCTACCTGCTCTGTCTTAGGCTCTTCCAGAGTGGACACATAGATCAGCTTATCATTAAAGCGAAGGGTAAGTTTATTTGTAAATGTTTCATTTCTTTTAAAAACATCATCCACCAAGTAAATAAACGGTGCGTTTTCTTTTCGTTGCGGCGCTAAAATAGCCGGTAGCTGGTCGAAACTTCCTTGTCCGAAAATAACTTTCGGCACCATAGGGAAATTTCGATATTTGTTGTTTACTGATGTGCTTGAGCTTTCCTTAAACGCTCTGTTTGCTCGTACTAAATCTTCTGGAGTATCTATTTCGATGCCCTCGTTATTGTTAATAGCCATTTTAATATTCTTGCCATATTCCAAATAGCGTATGCATTCTATTTTTTCGGCAGCCTCTAAAGCACGTGGTGGCAACGTATGGAAATCCATTAAAGCTTCCTTTCTGAAAGCATAGATGCCTTTGTGCTTATAATACTGTACTGAGATATTTTTATCCCGAGGATACGGAATAGGAGACCTTGAAAAATATTGTGCAAAATTATCTTTATCGACCACCACCTTTACTGCATTCGGATCGCTTATTTCTTTCCAGTCGTATATTTCGGTCATTAGAGATGCCAAGTCAATTTTTTCAGCATCAGGCCCTTTAAACACGGCCAGCACTTGTTCTAAACCTTTTTTACTGGTAAACGGTTCATCGCCCTGAACATTAACAATAATATCCACATCCATGTTTTCAACAGCCTCGGCAATACGGTCGCTTCCACAGTCGTGTTCTTGCAGGCTCATAATAGCTTTACCCCCATTTACTTCAATTTCGTTGTAAATAACTTCACTATCGGTCACCACATACACTTCATCAAAAAGCTCTGTCGCTTTCGTAGCTTCATACGTTCTTACGATTACAGGCTTTCCGCCTAAATCCTGCATTAATTTTCCTGGAAACCTAGATGCGCCATAGCGCGCTGGAATCATTGCAATTATTTTCAAATCTTGGTCTTATTTTTTTGTTGAAGTAAGCAAAAGTATTAATTATATTAAGGACTAGATGCAAAAAACGCTAAAAGGTTTACTCGGCACCTTCAAAAAATTCGCTTTTAAACCCTATTAAATACAGTTTTTCTTTGGCACGAGTAATGGCTGTATACAACCAGCGAAGGTACTCTTTGTCAACTCCATTTGGCAAATAGGGTTGCTCCACAAAGACCGTATCCCACTGCCCTCCTTGCGATTTGTGGCAGGTAATTGCATAGGAGAATTTTACTTGTAACGCATTAAAATACTTGTTTTTCTTAACAGCCATAAACTTCTTGTACTTGCTTTTTTCCTCTTCATAATCTTTCATAACCTCCTGGTAAAGGGTATTGGACTCTTCATACGTAAGAGAGGATGTTTCAGAAACTAAAGTGTCCAGTAATAAAACTGTTTCAAAAGGTTTCATTTTTGGATAATCGATCATTTGAATAGAAACTTCAGCAAAACGAAAACCGTATAACTCCTTTATGCTAAAAATCTCCAAGACCTTAATAATATCTCCATTGGCAATAAAACCTGCCTCCGAAGTTGGTTTCACCCAATGGTAATTGTTCTTTACTACCATTAGATAATCCCCTGCCGAAAGTTCTTCTTCCTGATACAGGATCCGGTTACGTATATTTTGATTGTAGAGATTGGCACGCTTGTTAGACCTTACAATGATAACTGTTTCTTCATTTCCCTTGGTATGGTAGCAATCGCTAATAGCATCTAAGAGTTCATGACCGTCCTGCGGGCGAATTACTTCAGGAAAATTCAGTTCAGAAAATTTGAAGCTTTCATAAAAACCATTATCCAGAACTTCCCGCAATCTCGTAGCATTGTATAAAATTCCGCTATCAGTATGCTGGCGTACTACTTCGTCAAGTTCAATTTCAATAACATCTTTGTGGTAGTGGCTTTCCAGAGTTCTTGCATCCAGTGCAGGACTAAGCGCTAGTTTTACAGGAGGTAATTGGGCAGTATCTCCAATGAGCAGTAACTTACAATTGGTACCGCTATAGACATACTCCATAAGATCATCCAATAAAGAGCCATTTTCAAATAATTTAGACTCTTGCGCCACATCTGGTATCATAGAAGCCTCGTCTACAATAAAAAGAATATTCTTCCCTTTGTTTTTTTGAAGTGTAAACGAGACCCCACCACCTCCTTCACTTTTAGGTTGGTAAATCTTTTTATGGATGGTAAGCGCCTGTTTACCTGCGTAGTTGCTAATTACCTTTGCAGCCCTACCCGTTGGCGCCAGGAGCGAAAATGATAGCTGGGCTTTCCATATATTTTTAACCAGTGTTCCCACTAAGGTAGTCTTACCTGTTCCGGCATATCCTTTTAATAGAAAAACTTCGTCCTTGGTTTTGTTCAGCGCAAATTTGGACAATAGTTGCAGGGTAACCTCCTGTTTAGCAGTAGGCGTATGTACAAAATCGTGTTTAAGTAAGCTGTAAAAGCGGGAGCTATCCATAGAATGAAGCGGGTTTAAAGGCTAAATATAGGCAGGTTTTTTTCGGAATTTATAATACCAAACAAAAAAAAATTGTAGATTTGTGACAGACCAAAAAGAATAAACTTTTAAACTAAACAAACGTATCTAATGAAAATTATACTTCAAATTGTGCTCTGGGTTGCCATTATATTTTTAGGCTGGAAACTATATGGCTCTATTACAGGTCCCATCGAGTTTAACAAAATTAAAGAAGCACGTTATAAAAAAGTAATTGTGAATCTACAAGATATTCAGGCTGCGCAACTAGCGCATCAGGAAATTACTGGTGACTTTACCGGTAGTTTTGATAGTTTAGTTCGGTTTATCGATACTGCAAAGTTTGCCATCACCCAAAGACGTGATACCAGTTTTGCAGATGTTGAAAAAAATAAGGCATATGGATTGGACCCACAAACAGGCGGGTATATTCTGGAGGAAATTATTACTGACACGCTACGATTTACATCTGTGAGAGATTCATTGTTCAAAGGAACAGATCGTTACAAAACGATGATGAACATCCCTGTGAAAGGTGTGGATGATAAGATCAAGATGGAAGCCGGTAAATACGTTAAAAACGACGTAACCTACTCTGTATTTGAAGCAAAGGTTTCAAAGAAAACACTTCTTTCAGACCTGGATAAAGATTTATTATCACAAGAATTGCAGGTAGTATCTGTAGATGGTGTGAATGGTGAATTCATTAAAGTAGGAGCCTTAGACGAAATTAACACAAGTGGTAACTGGCCAAAAAATTTAGAAACTGCAAAAAAACAGTAACATAACAGCTACACATAACAGACTGTCCGTTCAAGTAACATTGACCGGACTTTCTTTTTTAGTTTCAACTCAAAATTTGAAAGAGGCTGTCTATTTTTCAGAAAAAAAATTCACCTCTCAATACACCCCGCAAGAGCTACAACTGGAGATAAAAAAAGAAATAGAGGCTCATAAAGTGTTAAGCAGATGTGATGAAGTCTCTATTGTATACGCCAATACTACCTATACATTAGTACCCGATGCGTTGTTTGATAAAAACAGGTTGAGTGAATACCTTAAGTTTAATTCAAAAATACTGTCGGGAGATTATCTTGCGTACGATACGTTAGAGTCACAAAAACTACACGTTGTCTATGTCCCGTTTATAAATGTAAACAACTATCTTTTTGAAACTTTTGGAGACTTTCAATACTATCATGCAGCTACTGTATTAGTGCAATATGTTTTAGAAAAGCAACCTTCAACGTTTGCAACACGCGCGTATGTACAAGTATACAAGGATCATTTTGATCTTGTAATCCTTAAAGATGGAGCACTTGTATTATGTAATTCTTACACGTATAAAACACCAGAAGACCTTGCTTACTATGTGCTTTTTGCGCTGGAGCAACTTAGTCTTAAGCCAGATGCTATCGAGACAAAAGTACTAGGCGCTATTGATGAGGAGGATGCTAACTTTGCAATACTTTATAAATACATAAGAAATATTGCTGTGTTGGATGCTACAGATACGGTAGTTATTGCAGAGCGTCAATCCCATCAACATCTCTTGATAAAAAACTGTTTTTAAATGCGAATTATATCAGGTACCTATAAAGGCAAGCGACTTACGGCTCCCAAAAATTTGCCGGTACGTCCCACAACAGATTTTGCCAAAGAAGCACTTTTTAATATCCTAAACAACCAATTATACTTTCCTGAAGTTCGTTTTTTAGACCTTTTTGCAGGTACTGGTAATATTAGTTTTGAATTTGCTTCAAGAGGATGTGAAGATATCACAAGTGTAGATGCGCATTATGGGTGCGTAAAGTACATACAGCAAATTGCAGAGGAATTGACATTTCCAATCACAGGTATTAAAAGTGACGTTTTTAAATATATTCAACTTTCGCATCCGGCATTTGACGTTATTTTTGCAGATCCTCCCTATAATTTTGAGCTTCAGACATTAGCAGATCTGGCAGGTAATATTTTTCAGAATAATTTGTTGAAACCTGACGGAATTCTTATCATTGAGCACACCAAACATCTTGATTTAAGTGAAGTTGCTCATTTTCAAGAAGCTAGAAAATATGGAGGTTCGGTGTTTAGTTTTTTTGCTTAGATGTATATGAATCCCGAAGTGCTTAAACTAAAAAGGTACGTCACTCAATAAAATATCTGTTGTCTTAAATGAATACAAAATCTCCTCACAAGACCATTACTTTAAACTTCACTACCCTAAAAATTTATGAGCATTTCATAGTTTCTACCATTAAAGAAGGAGTACTTTTTGACGCCCCACAATTAGATCAGTTGCAAGATATTTTTACCATTTATTTTGCTGACAGACCCTTTGGTTTTATTGCTGACAGACAAAATGATTATACAGTAAACCCTGTTTGTTATACAAACTCAAATGCAATAGAGAATATGGTAGGTATGGCAGTGCTTTGTTATTCTGAAGCAAACTATAAAACGGCAAATTTCACGAAGCCTTTTTTCCGAAAACCACTGGAAGCATTTTCCACGTTTGAAGCCTGTAAAAACTGGATAGAGGATTTACTCTAAAGTTTTTAGTTGTCTTAAATTATAGTATCTTGAGCTACTTAAAATGGTTGCTTCAAAAACAATAGATTTAGGGTTCACAACAATCCAGATTCATGAACACTTTGCTATTTCTACGATAGCTGAAGGTGTGTCGCTCGATGCTACAAAACTCGATCAAATTTTTGAAGTTTTTTCAATATACTACAACGATAAACCCTTTGTTTCCATTGCCAACCGTATAAATGATTATACATTAGACCCAAATTTGTTAAGCACCAAAAAGCATCCTAACCTTATTGCGATTTTAGTAGTAGCGCCTAAACAAAGATCTAAAGAAGTTGTCGAGTTCGAACGACAGTTTTATACGGGTGTTTTTGAGGTTTTTGACACCTTAGAGGAAGCAAAATTATGGGCTTCAGAATTTTTAGAAGATTATTTAAAAAAAGCAGGCCTATAAGCCGGGTTCTGTATCTGCATAAAGCAAATCCTTATCATTTATCTGGATGTTGCATTACTACAACATTCTATCTGCCTACCCTCCAGCACGGGCGGGAACCCTTAGCGCTGGTATACGTGGCATTTCACCGCATAGAGTTTACCTGGTTTCACTACAGCATTACCTGTACATTCTTTCTGCTGCACTTGTCCTATCCCGATAGCTATCGGGACGACGGCCGTTAGCCGCTATGCTTCCCTATGGTGCCCGGACTTTCCTCCTCAAGACTAGCTTGAAGCGATAAGGCGGCCTGCTGCTGCAAAAGTAAGTCAATGTTAATAAATACCGTAAAAAGCGCAGCCGTATTTTTCTGAAAGTTAACCCGCATAGTTATATTTGTTACCTTCTATGGAACACTTTATAGTATCAGCCAGAAAATACAGACCTACCGTTTTTAAAGACGTTGTAGGCCAGCAAGCTATTACCAATACGCTTGAAAATGCCATAGAAAATAACCATTTGGCACAGGCTCTTTTATTTACAGGGCCTCGTGGGGTGGGGAAAACTACCTGTGCGAGAATACTGGCCAAAAAAATTAATCAAGATGGTACTGAACAAGAGGATGAAGACTTCGCCTTTAATATTTTTGAGTTAGATGCCGCTTCCAACAACTCGGTAGACGATATTAGAAGCCTGATAGATCAGGTACGTATCCCACCGCAGGTTGGAACATACAAGGTATATATTATTGACGAGGTGCATATGTTGTCTTCTGCTGCTTTTAACGCCTTCTTAAAGACCTTAGAAGAACCTCCAAAACACGCCATATTTATACTGGCAACTACCGAAAAGCATAAAATAATCCCTACCATTTTATCCCGCTGTCAGATTTTTGACTTTAGACGGATTACGGTTCAGGATATTAAAGGGCATCTGGCTGAAGTTGCCAAAGCTGAAGGCGTACAAGCCGAAGATGATGCCCTACACGTCATCGCTCAAAAAGCAGATGGAGCCTTACGTGATGCACTATCAATTTTTGACCGCGTCGTTAGTTTTAGTGGAAACACCCTTACACGGGAAGCCGTTACCGAAAATCTGAATGTACTGGATTATACCTATTATTTCAGCATTACAGACTTATTACTGGAGAATAACATTCCGCAGGTATTGTTAGCGTATAATGAAATTCTTTCCAAAGGATTCGACGGGCATCATTTTATCATGGGGCTTGCCTCTCATTTCAGAGATTTATTGGTGTGCAAAAATCAGGAGACCATTGCACTTTTAGAAGTAGGTGAGCAAGTTAAGACCATGTATTTTGAGCAATCTCAAAAAACGGCCCCACAATTTTTAATGGAAGGCATTGACATTGCAAACGATTGTGACCTTACCTATAAAACAAGCAGGAATCAGCGTTTGCTGGTAGAATTATGTTTGTTGCAATTAGCCTCCCTTACGGCTAAAGGCGAAAAAAAAAAGCCTAGCCTAAACGGCGAACGCTTTGTACTCCCTCCCTCCCATTTTGATGATGTACCCCCTGTGGTAAAAGAAAAGCCCGAGGTTTCTAAGATTGAAACACAACCTGTAGCAACACACAAAAACCTTGCTGAAGAAGAAGTAAGAACCAATCCAAGTGAAAATGGTGCACACGAACCAGCTGCTGAACATTCAAAAGAACCTTCAGTAGAAAAAAATACTGAAAAAACCGGAACTGAAGAAAAGCCAAAGCGTGTTATAGACAGGCCGCAACTAGTAGCCGAGCGCAATGCCGAAAAAGTGTCGGCACTTTCCCTTAAAAGTATTCGGAAAAAGAAAGATTTGCAGAAAGAACTGGTTTCCAAATTACCCGATCAAAATAACCTCCCTACCGAAGATTTTACTGAAGAAGCTATGCTAGCTGCCTGGAATGAATATAATCAAAAGATGAGTGACGAAGGAAATCATAACCTACATTCCCACTTATCGATGGGGGTTCCTAAGCTGGAAGGCACATTGTTGCACCTTGAATTTCCAAATAATACTATTAAAACCGAAGTAGAACGTGCCCGACATAAATTACTGGGTTTTCTTCGAGAACAATTAAGCAATTACAACATAGACCTTTCCATTGAAGTAAACGAAGCTGAAGTAAAACGCTACGCCTACACACCAAAGGAAAAATATGAAAAATTGATGGAGAAAAATCCGTTACTGGATAAGCTACGACAGGAGTTTGATCTGGAGATCTGACTTCGACTATGCTCAGTCTGCGGTTTAACGCAACCCCCTAAAAAGGGGTAATTTCAGTTAAAATAACTATGAAAGAAAACAATCCCATAAAAATGCTTGGTTTAAAATTGCCCACAGACCCTCGTTGGGTGAATATTGTGGAGAAAAATATTGAGGAGATCCTCACAGACCACGCTTATTGTGAACAAAAAGCTGCTTCTACCGCTATTTCTTTAATTGTTTCCTTTCCTGAATATACAGAGCTGGTACAGGAAATGGTATTACTAGTGAAAGAGGAAATAAGCCATTTTAAAATGGTGCACGATAAAATACTAGAACGTGGCTGGGTAATGGGGCGCGATCGTAAGGACTTGTATGTACTAGCCGTTACAAAATTCTTTCCAAAAGGTGGTAGTCGTACCACACAACTGGTACATCGCTTGTTGTATGCAGCCTTAATTGAAGCCCGTAGTTGCGAACGTTTTAGATTATTAAGCGAACAACTGGAAGATAAAACGCTCGCCAAGTTTTACCGTAACTTAATGGAAAGTGAAGCCAACCACTACACTATGTTTTTAGGTTTTGCCAGACAGTATGGTGAGCGAAAAGAAGTAGATAAAAAATGGCAGGAATTACTGGATTTTGAAGCACAGGTAATGAAAGATCTGAGCAAGCAGGAAAGTATTCATGGATAAGCCTATTAGTTAGTTTGAAACAACTTTTAAACCTACTATAGAAACAATTAATGTAGTTATAAAAAACAGACGCCAAAAGGTAGCAGGCTCTTTGAACACAAGTATTCCCAAAAGTACGGTTCCTACAGCCCCTATCCCAGTCCAGACAGCATACGCTGTGCCAATTGGTACCTCCTGAGTTGCTTTTATAAGCAACAACATACTTATAGCTAATGAAATTAAAAACCCTATATACCAAAAAGTGGCTTCAGTTCCGGTAGCTTCTTTCGCTTTTCCCAGGCAGGCGGCAAAAGCCACTTCAAAAAGACCCGCAACAATTAAATATATCCAGTTCATTAATCAAAATATCAATTTTGTATGAAGTTTTAAAAAGGATAAAACCTATCTAACCTCTAACTCCTTAGCCACCCGTTCATTATAAAGGCTTTTTACAATCCCGTCGGCAAGACCAATCTTAGGGACGAAGATATTTTTTGCTTTACACCATTTCATAGCAGAAAGATATATTCGGGTAGCTGGAACAATCACATCGGCACGGTCTGGGTTCATTTGCATTTCAAAAATACGCTCGTGGTAGGTCATCTCCTTTACCTTTTCGTAGTAATTGGTCATAAAAAAATAACTCAATGGCTTGCCTAGTTTTTTTCCGCTGAATTTAAAAATGCTGTTTATATTTCCACCAGAGCCAATTACGTTTATCTTTTCATACTCCTTCGTACTTTCCCGTACCCAATCACGTACCTCGTCCCACATAGATTCCCGTACCATATCGTTTAAAATACGTACGGTCCCCAATTTAAAGGAACGGCTGGTCACACTCTTTCCGTTCGCGTAAACGGTAAATTCTGTACTCCCACCCCCTACGTCTACATACAGAAACACTTTATTATCTTCAATAAGGTCTTTTAAGTCGGTAGACGCAATAATAGCGGCTTCATCGGTACCGTCAATAATATGTATTTTAACTCCTGTTTCGGCTTTAATTGTATCGGCTATTTCTTTACCATTTCTGGCTTCTCTCATTGCAGATGTCGCGCAGGCTCTATATTCTACTACATTGTGATTTTTCATTAGTAAGCTAAATGCCTGCATAGCTTCCACCATACGGTTGCTGTTTTTTTCTGAAATTTTTTCCTCTAAAAACACATCGGCCCCTAATCGGATAGGCACCCGAACCAGCGACGTTTTTTTAAACAACGGCTCTACACCTTCTTTTTCAATAACTGTGGCTATAAGCAAGCGTATGGCGTTGGAGCCAATATCGATCGCAGCATATTTATTTATCTTCAGCAAACTATTCTTTCAATTTTTGTTGGTAATACTCGTAGGTTTTGAACTGCGAGCGTATTTTCTCTTTTTTATTTTTTCGATAGGCATTATCCTGTTTTTTTGAAATGACACGTGCTTTTACATTGTCGTTCCAACAGATAGAGAAGGTGTCATTAATTTCAGCTTTGATGTCCTCATCATAAATAGGGCAGGAAATTTCAACTCTATTGTCAAGATTTCTTCCCATAAAATCTGCAGACGAAATATACATTTTTTGTTCGCCGCCATTTTCAAAAATATACAATCTTGGATGTTCTAGAAATTTATCGATAATACTAATCACCTCGATGTTTTCGCTCATACCTTTCACCCCTGGAATAAGGCAGCAAATCCCTCTAATGATCATTTGTATTTTAACTCCTGCCCTACTTGCTTCGTAAAGCTTATCAATCATCTTAAAGTCGGAGAGGCTGTTCAGTTTTAATTTTATTCCACTTGGCAGTCCTAAGCGATGATTTTCAATTTCAGATTCAATAAGATTGTAAATAGTATTTCGGGTATAATGAGGAGATACAATAAGATGCCTGTACTTTTTGATCTTATAGTTTACCTCAAAAAAATCGAATACCTTATTTATTTCTTTACAGATCTTCTGGTTGGCTGTAAAAAGGGTATAATCTGTGTAAATACGAGCTGTAGACTCATTGAAGTTCCCTGTAGAAACAAAGGCGTAGCGTTTTAATTTATCCCCTTCAATGCGCTCAACCAAACAGGCTTTACAATGTACTTTTAATCCGGCAACACCAAATATTAACCGTACGCCTTCACTTTGCATTTGTTCGGCGTATTTAATATTGGCAGCTTCATCAAAACGGGCTTGTAACTCAATTTGTACTGTGACTTCCTTTCCGTTTTTAACTGCATTGATAAGAGAACTGGCAATATGCGATACTTCTGCCAATCGGTAAATAGTGATCTTTAAGGATTTTACTTTTGGGTCTAGTGCTGCTTCTCTTAAAAATTTAACGACATAAGAAAAGGTTTGATAGGGTGCATATAAAAGGTAATCCTTTTCAGCAATTTTATGAAACAAACTTCCCTGTAGACTCAGGCCCTTTATAGGCAATGGTTCTATTTTTTTATATTGAAGGTCTGTTCTGCCTAACCTTGGAAAGTCCATGTAGTCGCGGCGGTTATGGTAGCGGCCTCCTGGAATGATACTATCGGTATCGTCCACTCCCATCTTTTCCATTAGATAGCGTAGGGTTTCTTTATCAATTCGCTTGTCGTATACAAAGCGAACCGGGTCTCCTACACTTCTGTTCTTAACACTTTTAGATATTTTCTCAATAAAACTTCGGCTTAAATCACTGTCTAAATCCAGTTCTGCATCTCGCGTGATCTTAATCATATGTGCCGAAATACTATCGTACTTAAAAATGCTGAAAATATTATTCAAACAATACCTGATCAGGTCGTCCAGAATGATAATAAACTGCTTTTCACCATCGTTAGGCAGCACAACAAAGCGGTCTATGGAGCGGGGGATTTCTATGAGCGCATAATTAAATTTACTCTTAAAGGTTTCATCCTCTTTACTCATTTTCATTTTTACCGCCAGATACGCAGCACTATCTTTTAGGGTAGGAAATTGTTCCAGCTCACCAATCATAATAGTTACCAGTGCCGGACTTACTTTTCTAATGAAATATTCTGAAATAAATGCACTCTGAGCCTCTGTTACTTCAGTCTCATCGACCATAAAGATGTTTTCGCCCTGTAACTTGTTCTCGATATCGCTTAAGATGCGAAGACTGGTTTTCTGCTGGTTGATCACCGTTTGGGTGATTTCTTCCAGTAGATCTTTTGCAGTAATCCCACCTAAAAAACTACGTCCCCCTTTACCGGCTTCAGCAATACGCTTTACTGTGGCGTATCGTACCTTAAAGAACTCATCTAAGTTATTGGAAAAAATACCCAAAAACCGAAGTCTCTCAATTAAAGGAGTTGTTTCGTCTTCAGCTTCTTGCAACACGCGCGCATTAAACTTAAGCCAACTCAGTTCGCGATTGTGATAACTATTTTCTACCAGAATTGTATCGTCAATTTTTTCAGTCATTTTTTAAGTGTCTTGGGAATACCATGGTTGCCGTTTTTCCTGTTGAAATTTTACTCCATGCGTCTACGTCAAATTCAATAATTACAAATCCGCAGGTGGGCAAGTTGTCAATATACTGATTCCCTAACATATTAACAATACTAGTAAAGGCATGATTATGACCTACCACCATAACACAATCCTGGCTATCGTCCAGATTTTTAATGACATCCATCACATTTTGCCCACTAAAATCATAAAGACTGTGATTGGTAGAAAAATCTTCATCTGGTACCTTAAATGCCTTTTTAAAGTACTTAGCTGTACTTAAGGCCCTTACCGCATCACTACTAATTATTTTTTGTGGGGCCGCATGATTTTTGGCAACATATTCTGAAACCAGAGGGCCGTCTCTTTTCCCCCGTCCTTTTAGCGGTCGTTGATGATCTATTACATCGTGCTTCCAAGAAGATTTGGCATGGCGTGCCATATATAATGTTTTCATATGTTTAGTTTTGAGTTAAGAGCGAAGAACGACGAGCGTTTATTTTGCTTTACATCGATTAGTGCTCCTTCGTATTTCTATTTCTATTTTTTACTTTGTTTCATCACTCATTGCCTCCCTTATGGCTGTAGCCTTCTTATAGCCCATTGCGCTCCATCTTTTGTATACTGAATTCTATCGTGTAATCTGCTCCTACGACCTTGCCAGAATTCAAACTCCGCTGGTTTTATGAGGTAGCCACCCCAGTTTTTGGGCTTTGGGATGACGTGACCTTCAAACTGCTTCTCTAGCGCGGTTAGTTTAGATTCTAAGGCTTCACGACTTTCGATAGTTTCAGACTGGTCTGAAACTACAGCGCCTAATTGGCTTTTTCGAGGGCGTTTACTGAAGTAAGCTATAGATTGTTCTTCAGACGTTTTCTGGGCTTCCCCTTTAATGATAATTTGCTGTTCTAATGCAGGCCAGAAAAAAGATAGACATACCTGTTTATTTTTCGCGATACTTTCGCCTTTTTCACTTCCGTAATTGGTGTATAGTACAAAGCCTTTCTCTGAAAATTCCTTCAACAACACAACTCTCCCTCGTGGAAAACCATCTACACCAATGGTGCTTAGTGTCATTGCGTTTACCTCGTCTACACTTCCTGAGGCTTCTGCTGCTCGAAACCACTGCTCAAATTGCTGAAATGGATTCTCTAAAACGCTTTCTAAGGTAAGTTCTCCTTTTTCGTACGATTTACGGTAGTCGTGTAGGTTTTGGCTCATAGCATCCTGGCTTTCCGTAAAAATACAAAGAATGGAAATTGTACGGTAGGCTATAATTTTAAATTTGGGTTAAAGTTATAGCCAGATTATGTTGTCAGGCTTGCTTGATTTTTAAAGAAATAAAAAAGTTAATAATGCCAGGTAGCTTTCTTTCTTTTTTAGAAGCAATTTAGTTTCCTCATACTTACTTGTAGCTTCCTTGCACCCGCAATTTTATTTCACTATATTTAAGTATAATTTTTATAGATAATCTCCTGATGAAATTCTTTTGCACCCTTTTAATGGTTTTTTGTTGTAGTGCCTTGGTTTTTTCCCAGGATACTGAAGAATGTTTTATTCCAAAAATAGAAACCGATACAGCTCCGCTACATTATTCTGAAAGAAAACTTCCACAAAGAGTATCAGATTTTGAGCCCGTTACTTTCAACATCTATTTTTGGGGGTTTCGCTTAGAAGATAATACCGGGAATGTAGCCTTCAACCAGGAAAATATTGACAATGCTGTTCGTTGGCTGAATGAAATTTACAACCAGTGTAATGTTAGTTTTAATCTATTGGGTACTGAAATTATTTTATCTGATGAACATTATATTTTAGAAAACCAGATTGAATTTTTATCAATGATACGGGATATGCGATCTAATGGGTATGTACGGGAGGACGCTTTTAATATCTATGTATCTAATCAATATTTCGGATTTGGTGGTGCTGCAGCTGCTTATTTCGATACGCTTGCGGGCATACCAGCCGTAAAACTGATAGACTCTGGAACGATCCAGCACGAAGTGGGACATTGCTTTAGCTTATTGCATACCAATCAAATAATCGACGCTACTAATTGTGAGAGTGCCACTAGAGACCCCAATAATAAGTATTACAATGCAGATATTACAGGAGATCTAGTAACAGATACCGATGCCTGCTATATATTTACTTCAGAAATAGATACTGATAGTTGTACGTTGAGTTCTAATAGAAATGATTGTTTTGGGTACCCCTATACCATCCCTTCTTCATTACTTCACAATTACATGACCATAGGAGCGCCATCTTGTACCAAAGACCAGTTTACAAACGGACAGTTTGTACGCATTAGACAGGCTATTGAATTAGATCCAGAAGGTAAGTTCAGTAAAGCAAGAGTAGATTAACGTAAGTGTCGCTTACTTTTTTAAAAATTTCTTCACGGTAACCTCTTCGTTTACCTTAAGTAAAAAAACATAATACACTCCAGATTGAAGTCCGGAAACATCTAAAGAATCTGCGGTATTTACAAGGGTGGACGAAACTCGTTTTCCGGTAACATCTGCAATATACCATTCACTTACACCTTCACAGTTATTACAAAATAGCTCATTAGATGCTGGGGAAGGAAAGACAACTAATGCTATATCGCTATCATTGTCATCCATATCTTCACTATAGGGCTCTGGACTTTCCAGTCCACTAATATCATAAACCCGTACTGAACCCGTCTCTGTACCCGGTTGCAGGTACCTATAGTCTAACGCTCCAACCACAACTGTATTTCCATCTGAAGAAATAGCAACAGAACTACCAAACTGTGGAGTATTGTTAGGATTTAAAATTCTGCCTATTTCTATATACTCATTACCATTCGTTTCTACTATTGTGATACTTTCTTTGAAATCAGAATTGTCTGACGAAGCCGCACCAACCACCAATCTTCTCCCATCTCCAGAAAGTGACACAGAGCTTCCCAAATACTCATTGGTCTTACCTCTAACTTTAGTACTAGGAACTAATATGCCATTTGAATTATAAATTCGAAATAAATTTACGTATCCATTTGAAGCTTTAAATTCACTGGCACCAGAAGCTACAATAGTACCGTCATTAGAGGCCGCAACATCAAATCCAAAATGATCAAATTTATCTCCTAATTCTGAACTTCTAATAACCCAATTATTATCTTCTAAACGACGGGACTCAACACTACCTTCAAAGAACGGAAGTGTATTTCCTTGATTACTATACGCAGCGTTAGAACCCAAAAATACATAGGCACCATCTGCAGAAATGGCTACAGAACTACCTATTTTGAACCCTTTTCTATTTCCATAAATACTTTCTCCTACTTGTGACCAAACAGCATTTTTATAATCGTAGACTCCTACACGTCCGCTAAAATGCAGCACTTCTGAGTTTAGCCTTGCCCCAACTACGACACGATTTCCATCATCTGAAATAGCTATAGACCTTCCAAACAATTCGTTTTTCACGTTACCTTCAATAGTATTTCCTAGTTGCGACCAGGTATTGTCTACATACTGGAATACCTTTACAATTCCATTATTCTCATCGAACGTATTTACTACAGAGCCTACGGCAATTTTAGTGCCGTCTGAAGACATAGCAACACTATAAATAGTCTGATTTTCTGGAAAATCGGAGGGTACTTCAAGCGATTGCTGTACCCAATCGCCATTTCTATTTTCAAATACTGCAACGCCCTGAGTGCTTGTTCCATAACCAGAGACGGCTATCTTTTTACCATCTTCAGATATTTGCACGGTTTGTCCAAAAGCAAAACCTTCTTCTGAAGCTGTGATAGTAGGGCCAATTTGAACTTGACCATATAAACTCATAGAAAGTATTCCTGTAAATAGGATTAAAAGAATATTTCGTATGATTTCCATAATGGTAAATTTTAACAAAATAAGATACGAATAAAATTTATTAGTATCTATAATGAAATTGTATTTTTAATATTTTCCTTAAAAAGGAACGACTTTGTAGCTTATTGTAACCGCGGTAAACCATAAAATTTAAGCAAGGACCTAATATGAATAGCTTGTAATAGCGGAAAAATTTTTCTATATTTAGGTGGCTCTTTTTATTTAAATATTCCCGATGAAATTCTTATACTTATTTATTTTGATACTTGGATGTAATTCGTTGTGTTTTGCACAGGGATCAGACGAGTGTTCTTTTCAAAATAAACAGATTAGCCAGATACCAGGAAAAAATTCTATAACAAAGCTCTCACAAAATTTAGCCGATTTTGAGCCCGTAACCTTCAATATCTATTTTTGGGGGTTTCGTTTAGAAGACAATACCGGGAATGTTGCTTTTACCCAGGAAAATGTTGAGGCTGCTGTTGAACGGCTAAATACACTTTATAACCAATGTAATATAGCTTTCAACCTGTTGGGTCATGAAGTAATTTTATCCAACGAATTTTATCATTTGGACGGAAAGCACGAATTCTCAGAAATGATAGATGCGATGCGTGCTGATGGAAATGTACGGAGTGATGCTTTTAATGTGTACGTTTCTAATGAATATTCAGGATTTGCTGGTATTGCCTTGGACTATTATGGAACAATTTTAGGCGTATCCTCAGTTAACCTTACCAACTCTGGAACTTTAGAACATGAAGTTGGGCATTGTTTTAACCTGCTACATACCAATGAAACAAATTTTACTTTAAACTGTGAGAGTGTCGTAAGAGACCCTAACAGTCAATATTTCAATGCAGACCTTACCGGAGATTTTGTAGCAGATACTGCTGCTGGTTATCCATTTGAACCTGAAGAAATAGACGCTACTACCTGTACATTAAATTCCAATAAAAAAGACTGCTATGGCTTTACTTATAAAGTTCCTTCCTCTTTTCTTCGTAATTATATGACTATTTCAGTTCCCGAATGTACAAAAGATCAACTAACCAACGGACAATTTATTCGTATTAGAAATGCAATTGAATTAGATCCCTTTGATCATTTTCAAAACGCGAGGATAGATTAATACAGCTAAATTACTTTTTAACAAATTTCTTCACCTCTATATCCCCTGCCCTGCTCACAAAATACACATAATAAATTCCTGATTGCAGCATAGAAATATCTTGTGCATTTGAAGTATTATACTTGTGTGGCGTTACCACTTTACCGGTTACATCTGCAATGTACCATTCAGCTATAAAGCTACAGTTAGCACAATGTAACTCATTGGTTGCAGGGGAAGGATAAATTAGTATTGGATCAACAATGAATTCTGGTAGAATTTCAGGCTCTGGAATTTCCGGACTTTCTAATTCGCTAATATCATACACTTTAACTGAACCTCTTTCGCTACCTGCCAAGCTATAATCATACTCTAATGAGCCAATCACTATTGTATTGCCATCCGGCGAAATATCCATAGTAATATCATATTGAGGAAAACTACCATCGCCTTGAATGCTCCCTATTGGCACGTACACTTGAGTGTTAAACTCGAAAATTATAACACTCCATAGATTCGGTATTACGCTCTCAGGGTCAAAAGCCAATACTGCTATCTTGTTTCCGGTTTCTGAAACTGAGAGAGAACTTCCTAAAGAAGCATTGACATCGCTTTCAAGGATCTTATGTTCGTTAAATATGCCATTAGCGTTGCGGTACACCTTAACATATCCTCTATTGAACTTTACTTGGTTGGCAGTAGTTGCAAAAATTTCACCGTTTTTAGAAATGTCGACACTAAATCCTAAATGATCGTATTTCCCCCCTTTTTCTATATATTGATTAACCCAAGAGTTGTTTTCCCATATAAGTGTTTCTATATATCCTTCAAAAGGTGAAGCAGGATTGTTTTTAGTATGGCTCGAGTTAGAGCCTATAAAAATACTTTTTCCATCTGAAGAAATAGCAGTAGAACTTCCAACCTTAAAGCCATCTTCTGTTCCATAAACCGCCTCTCCTAATTGCGACCAGGTGTTATTCGCATATTGGTATACTACCGCTCGCCCGCCAAGCACAGCTTTCTCTGAGTTTAGCCTTGCTCCTACTAAAACACGATTTCCATCGTCTGAAATAGCTACAGACCTTCCAAACAATTCGTTGTTATCTTCACTTTCAATGGTGGTCCCTCTTTGAGACCAGGTATTATTTACATACTGAAACACTTTTACATTTCCATTATTTTCTTCAAACCTGTTAATAACAGAACCTACGGCGATTTTAGTGCCGTCTGAAGACATAGCAACACTATAAATAACTGGACTATCCGGAAAATCTGAGGGAACTTCAAATGGTTGCTGTACCCAATCGCCATTTCTATTTTCAAATATAGCCACACCTTGCTCACTTGAACCATAACCAGATACTACAATCCTTTTACTATCCTCAGATATTTGAACGTTCTGGCCAAAAGCAAAACCTTCTTCTGAAGCTGTAATGGTAGACCCAATTTGAACTTGAGCATGTAAACTGATAGAAAATATTCCCAGAAATAGTGTCAGATATATGTTTCGTATAGTTTTCATGCGGAAAAGGCTAATTTTAAAAAAGATACGAATTTTTTTTTATATTGAATCCTATGTCCATCTTTTATCTTCAGTACCCTATACAGACAGGAAAGTTTCAAGTGTATCACGTACACACCTTTCCGCTCAAATACAGAAACATCTTTTAAAAACAGTTAATTTATTTTCTGAATACACTTTTAAACTATGCGTCTCGTAAAATTTTATCCATTTTACGACCTTTAGCTAATTCGTCTACCAGTTTATCTAAAAAGCGTACTTGTTTTGTTAACGGAGTTTCAATGTTTTCTATTCGGTATCCACAAATCACTCCTTTAATTAAATGTGCATTGGGGTGCAGCGTAGCTTGCTCAAAAAACGTTTTAAAGGTTACTTTCTCATCTATGAGTTCCTGTATTTTTTTCTTGTCATAACCCGTAAGCCACTCGATAACCTGGTGCAACTCATCTATGGTTCGGTCTTTCTTCTCTACCTTTGTTACATAGTGCGGGTATACTGAAGCAAAGGTCAATTTTGCGATACGTTGGTCGTGTTCAGGAGTTGTTGTCATAAATTATTTTTTTCTATAGTTTATTTCGAATTAAAATACTCTAATCACTTTCTTCAAGTTTTTTAGTGTCTTACAGCTATAGTTGCTATAAGCTTATAATAAAAAAGTAGTGCTATTTTATTTTAGTGATTTCACTTTTATAAACAAAATCAGACTCGATATCATATTTTGATTCTTGTAAATAGTTAGCACCTTTTACATCGGTTATCTTCACAAGCAAGTCGGGTGTCGGTTTTGTTTTTGGTCTCGAATTCCAAAAGGCTTCATTTCCTTCTAAAAAGGTAAGCCTATAGGTACAATCGTCTATCCATTGTATTTTTAATTTAATTTCTTTTTCACCATACTGCTCTGTTTGAATACTGTCATTTCTTTGAATCTTTGCTTTTACTACGCCATTTTCAATATTTTGAAACTCCCCTGTTCTAAATTTTTTACAATCCTCCTGTGCGTATATGACAGTAACCAGTAAAGTAAGTAATAGTAAAATTAAATTTTTCATATGCTATGTTTTGCTCCCAAGATACTTAAAAAAGCGTTAGGCTATAAGACCTAATTATCTATCTTCGGGCAGTTAGTTTATTTGAATCATTGGAACTTATTGAAAACACTGTAAGTTTACCAGCCAGTATGTAACCATTTATATCTTTTTCTTACCAATAGTATATTGTACTATCATATATTAAACAGTTATAATTATTTTGTTCAAAGAACCTATACGAATTTTTACTAGTATTGAAGATGTCCCGAAAAAAGATTGGGAACAAGTTGTTTCTGAAAGTAACTTATTTTTATCCCTGAAATATCTTAGTGCAGTATCGCAGACCTTATCTCAAGAAATGCAATATTTGTATGTTCTGGTAAATGCAAATAAAACCCCAATCGTAGCAGGTGTATTTCAAATAGCTACATTCACGTATAAAAAAGGGGCGCAAACAAATTTGTTACTGAAATTATTTCAAGATTGTAAAAATAAAGATGATAGTGTTTCCATACGTGGATTGGTATGCGGAAATATATTTGCTACAGGTACACATGGTTTTGCACATAGCGAAGCCGTAAGTTTTAAAGCTGCCAGCGAATTAATGGCTTCGGCTGCTAAACAAATACGGGGCATGAAAAAATATGAAAACGCTTTTTCCATTCAACTTTTTAAGGATTTCAATACGGACCTGTCTCTAGAGTTAGCTGTTTTTGAAGATTTTAAATACCGTTCATTTCAGGCAGATGTTACCATGGTGTTGCCCATTCCCAAAGACTGGAAAACCTTTCAACGCTATTTAGATACCATGAAAGCTAAATACAGGACAAAAGCCAACAGCTCTATTAAAAAGGCTTCTGCTCTACAGTTAGTTTCTTTTTCAGCATTGGAAATAGCGCAACACTTAGACAGATTACAAGAGCTATTTAGCAATGTACAGCAACAATCTGAGTATAGCTATGGGGAAACATATCCGCAGGCATTTAAAGCCTTAAAAGAAAAATTAGGAGAAGCGTTTATTTGTAAAGGTGCTTTTCTGGACGATAAGCTCGTGGGTTTTAGTACTGCCTTCTTACAGGGAACAACATTAGAAGCCAGTTATGTTGGGTTAGACTATTCATACAACACCACCTATGCAGTATACGAGCGACTGCTTTATAATTATGTTGAAGAAGCCATTATGCACAAAGCCACTCTTCTGCATCTGGGTAGGACCAGCGAACTTATAAAAAGCGCGCTAGGGGCAACGCCACAACCCATGACACTATATGCCAAGCATACCTCAAAATTTAAAAATGCCTTGTTGAAGCCTATTTTAGAAAAAATTACTCCCAGCGAATTTGAACTCAGAACTCCTTTTAAAGCGAGTTTCTATAAAGAAGCACCTAGTATGTTACCCCCATTGGCATAGAATACCGCCCATTAATGCAAGGGTAATTACCCAATAGCCTGCATTTATAAAACCATACGTAAGACTTCGGGTTTCAAAAAGCCCATTGATCATAATAATAGGTAATCCCACAAACACTCCTAGCAGTCCACCGTGAAATGCACCGTGCTTAAAGGTGCGGTAATAGGTTCCATATTGGTCCATAAAAACACCTATTTGGTTCATAATTTCTGAACCTTCTTCATTAAATCCAGGTTCGGCAACAAAAAGTGAGTAATAATCGGTCTGGTGTACAACCAAAGTGAACAGAAAAAAAGATAAGATTAAGCTAAGCAGTAACGTAACACTAAAGATGAGCACTTTGTTCCCTTTTTCAAGCTTTTCTTTGGTAAGTCCGGTGCTTTTCATCCAGGCATTTCCAAAGGCTACAGGACTATAGTATAAGAATCCTACAATAATGGGGACAAGGGCAGCGAGTGCCACAAAGAGCATATTTGGCATCATAACGGTTGGTTTTAGGTTACTGAAAGATAGTGATTTATATAAAAAAAAGCATTTACAGGTCAAATACTTTTCCGTCTTCTGCCAGAACTACATGTTCAAATATTTCCTGCGCTTCGGTTCTGAAACTTTCAAGACTACTATAACGTCCTGAATAATGGCCTAAGATAAGCGTACCTACATTTGCTTTTTTTGCAATCGCTGCAGCTTCTTTGGCGGTGCTATGTTTGGTTTTCTCGGCCAGATCGTAATGTTGATCCAGGAATGTGGCTTCGTGATACAGCGCGGTTGCCTTTGTGATTTGCGGAACGATTTGTGGAAAATAAGCCGTATCACTGCAATACGCATAGCTTTTAGGAGCTGGTGGATCGAATGTTATGAGCGCATTGGGAACCGTATTACCATCCTTAGAAATACCATCTGCTCCTTGTTTTATTTTATGGTAGTAGCTCATTTCAACATTAAGTTCACGGGCTTTTTCGATGTTTAAGCTTCGGTCTCCCTGCTTTTCCTGAAACAGGAATCCATTCGTGTATACTCTATGGTCCAGCGGAATGGTAGTAACCGTTACTTTATCATCCTCAAAAATAAGCTGCGGTTCTTTGCTATCTAATTCATGAAAATACAACCCGTAATTGGTATAGCTTTTCCCCAGTTTCAGTTGTAGTAAAATGGCTTCCTTAATTCCTTTAGGACCGTAAATATGCAGGTCGGCAGTACGTCCTAACAATCTGAAGGTAGAGATGAGCCCTACCAATCCGAAAAAATGATCTCCGTGTAAATGTGAAATAAAAACATGTTTCAGTCTCGAAAATTTCACTTTAAAGCGGCGTAACTGAACTTGTGTTCCTTCGGCACAATCTATTAAAAATAAATGTCCTTTCACCTCTAGTACCTGGGACGTAGGGTTCGCATCCCATCGCGGGGTAGCAGAATGACAGCCTAGAATGGTTAATTTCATGGAAAGTACGAGTTACGATTTTCGAGGTACTATTTAAGAATAATCAATTATCAATAAGAAGGCTAAAGCAAAGGTAGCTGAGTATTTTTAATTTTTTCCTTTGGTAAAATTAAAAATGTATCGAAACTAAAAGCCCAGATCCCGCTCTATTTCTTCCATTCCAATGATGTCCTCCCCTTCCTGAAGGGTTGGAACTACGGTCATTTCGTATGGGATTTCGTCTGGATTGATGGTATTGTTAATAATAACAAACGACTGCTTGGTCTTTCTATGTAGGTTGGAAACTTTCAGGAACAACAATAATTCCTGTAATGTAAGGTTCGTGTAGTCTAAAAGGTTTAGCACTACGTTTTGTCCTTTAAACTTATTGGGAATTTGATATTCCAGGAAAGAGGCAAAGTCTTTAATGTCGTCCTTTTCGTCTGCAAGGATGACGTAGTTTTCTTTATTTTCAATCTTCATTATGCTTAATTTTTGATGCCAGTAAATACAATACAGCCATTCGCACGGCTACTCCGTTTTGAACTTGATCCAGAATAATGGCTTGCTTACTATCGGCAACGTCACTGGTAATTTCTACACCTCTGTTTATGGGGCCGGGATGCATCACTACGATTTCTTTATTTAAGTCATCCAGCAATGCTTTATTCACACCAAACTGTTGTGTATATTCCCGTGTGGAAGGAAAATAACTGATGTCCATGCGTTCGTTCTGTACCCGAAGCATATTTGCTACATCGCACCATTTAAGGGCTTTTTTCAGATTGGGTTCAAAAGAAACTCCCAGGCTTTCAATGTATTTTGGGATCAGTGTTTTAGGCCCACACACTTTTACTTCAGCTCCTAATTTCTGTAGCGCAAAAATATTACTTAATGCTACTCTGGAGTGCAGGATATCGCCTACGATCACAACTTTTTTACCAGCAACATCGCCTAGTTTCTCTCTTATAGAGTAGCAGTCCAGCAATGCTTGCGTAGGGTGTTCGTGCGCTCCGTCTCCAGCATTTACGATACTTGCATTTACGTGCTTCGATAAAAACACACCTGCCCCAGGGTTGGGATGGCGCATTACCACCATATCTACTTTCATAGAGAGGATGTTGTTTACAGTATCGATAAGGGTTTCTCCCTTTTTAACCGAGGAAGAGGCCGCAGAAAAGTTAATCACATCTGCAGAGAGGCGTTTTTCGGCGAGTTCAAACGAAAGACGTGTTCTGGTGCTGTTTTCAAAAAATAAGTTGGCAATGGTGATGTCACGAAGCGAAGGGACCTTTTTAATGGGACGGTTAATCACTTCTTTAAAATGGTCTGCCGTCTCGAAGATAAGTTGGATATCGTCTTCGGTAATGTATTTAATTCCCAGTAAGTGGTTTACACTTAATTCGCTCATAATTAATTAGTAGTTGGCAGCTTGTAGTCGCTAGACTTTAACACCCTAAACTTTATTTTATTTTTTATCTAGCTCTGCAAAGCTAGCTATCTTGTTCCTCTGTTCTCAGTTTTCAGTTTTCAGTTCTCAGTTCTCAGTTCTCAGTTCTCAGTTCTCAGTTCTCTAATATTTAATTTTTCACCAAATACACCGCATCTTCTCCTTCGTTCTCTTTCCAGCAAACTTTTACTTTCTCTCCACCAATAGCGTCTACTTGTCTCCCTCTGTAATCTGGTTGAATGGGTAAATGACGGCTAAATCTTCTGTCAATTAAGGTAAGCAGTTCAATTTCCAAGGGCCTTCCAAACGATTGTATTGCCGTTAATGCGCTACGTATACTTCGGCCTGTGTATAAAACATCATCTATAAAGACCACTTTTTTATCTTCCACGATAAAATCTATATTCGTGGTGTTGGCTTCCAGTGGTTTCCCACTTCTTCTGAAATCGTCTCTGTAAAAGGTTATGTCCAAATACCCCAGCGACACATTTTTGATCTTGTATTCTTTTTCAAGCAGTGTTTTTAAACGTTCGGCCAGAAAGACTCCTCTGGGCTGTATACCCACAAGTACAGTATTCTTAAAAGTATCGTGATTTTCTATTAATTGACAAGCCAAACGATGAAGCGCTATTTGTACTTCGGTTGCGTTGAGTAACACTTTTTGGCTCATAGAGTATTGCTGAATTGTATTCAGAAAGCAAATTTAAGGGTTTTATTTCAATTGCAAGAGCTGTGCGAACTATTTTCAATTCAAAATAATGTTATACCTAGAAATTTAGTACACCGCAGCTTCTTCTTGGTTAATTAGTATAGCTAGGCTTCTTCATTTTACTGTAATAGCCTGCAGCTAGCATTTTAACAGCACGATTAAAATCTTAAAAGAACTCTTTTTTTGTGCCGAAACTTTTCTAATTTGTTATCTTTCCACCTCAAAATCTCACGAAAACATGCAGAAAACTACCTTCTTACTTATCTTTTTATGTTTAGCTTCAATCACTGGATTTGCACAAAAGAAACCCATAACCATTGAAGAGGAAAAAACAAAAAACCGAATAAATTTTTATGCCATAAATGAAAACCTTCAGGACGTTGATGTGGTTTTAACGGTTACAGGCATTGGTTTTAAACAACGAGGCGGTGCAGAAAGACCTATCCGTGTGCCAGCAACATCCAAAGTACAGGTAAAAAGCCTTATTAAAGAGCGCAACAAATACCCCATGTACGAATATACCCTCGAGACAACCGACAGCCTATCACGCAGAGCGTTGAGACCCCCTTCCGAAAAAATAAAAATAAACCCCTACAAGCCTATCTTACTATACAGCACGACTGCTTGTAAGCAATGTGATACTATATCAAAATCCTTAGCGGCAGGCCCGTATATTTTTAAGACAATGAATCTGGCTGAAAAACCAGATGTAACCAAAGTTTTAAAACGGGCACTTCCAACATTAGATACTATCTCTACCCCTATTATGAGTTTAGGCGGAGCACTACATACAGATATTGTAAGCTACGAAGCCCTGTTACAAAAACTGGAAGAGATGGAAAAAGAAGGAGAGTAGTTCTAAAAAAACAGAAATTGCATCCTAACAACCTACACAACACCCCTTATAATTTTGAAGCACTCTGCAGGGTGCATAAACCTTTGCAACAGTTTGTACACTACAATTCCTTTGGAAAGGAAACGGTAGATTTTTCCATTCCTGATGCCGTTTTTCATCTCAACAAGGCGTTATTAAAACATCATTACCAGATCACAGACTGGGATATTCCGGAAGGCCACCTCTGCCCTCCTATCCCATCGCGTATAGATTACCTGCACCACCTCAATGATTTACTACAACAAAACAAACCCTCGGAAAAAATTACAGTGCTCGATGTTGGTACGGGTGCAAACTGTATATACGCCTTACTGGCAGCTAGTGAATTTCACTGGAATGTCGTGGGATGCGATATAGATCCAGTTTCAGTAGCAGCTGCACAGGAAAATGTAATGGCTACAGAAGGCCTTTCAGAAAAAATAGAAATCCGCCATCAAACCAATAATGCTGATATTTTTAAAGGAATTATTCTTCCTGGCGAATTTTACCACGCTACTATCTGCAATCCGCCGTTTTATGCTTCGGAAGCTGATGCCAATAAAAATACACTGCGAAAACTTAAAAAATTAAATCCTGAAAAGTCAATTTTAGAATTAGAGCGTAATTTTAAAGGACGCCCAAATGAGCTGTGGTGCAATGGTGGAGAAGCTTTATTTATTAAACGAATGGTAAAACAAAGCACACAGTTTAAACATCAGGTTGGCTGGTTTTCGACCTTGGTTTCTAAAAATGAAACCCTGCCTAAGTTGTACAAATTACTTACTAAGGTAGATGCGACCTATAAAACGCTGGAAATGGAATACGGGAATAAAAAAACACGGGTGGTTGCCTGGCGTTTTTAATGAATTATAGCTTTGTATACGATTCATACTTTTTACGCAACACCTCCAGCTTTGGTTCAATAAAGCGTTCGCAGAATGGCTTTTTCGGATTTTTCAGGTAGTAGTTTGTTATCTCCGCTCTGGAGGCCTTAAACGATTGAAAGGGTAACACTTCAGTAATTAGATTTTCAGTAAAATCCTGCTGTAGTTTTTGTAGTATTTCTTTGACTATCTTTTTTTGCGCTTCTGAAAAAGTGTACACGGCAGATCTGTACTTAGTTCTCATACTATGCGCTACGGTACTTTTATGTGTATACAAATGAATTTCAATTAAAACAGACAACGGAATTTCTTCAGCATTAAAATGAACGATAACAGCTTCAGAAAACGCACCTGCTTCTCCTACAGATGCTACATACCCTTGCTCAACTTTCTGGACTCCTTTTAAGGATTGAAAAATGGCTTCAGTGCACCAATGGCATCCGCCACCAACTGCTATTTTAGCAATTTCAGATTTTAATGTATTCATAATTTTCTAAAAAATGAACTACCTTTTCTGCAGGCATCTCACAGGGTTTTAGGGCATTTTTAGCCCCAGAATAATAATTACAACTAATAAAGTTCGTACCCGCCAGGTCTTCGGCATATAGTTTTATACTTTTTCCCTGATTAAAATCGGTTCTGGTTACCCCGTAGGTACTCCCCAGGTAGCGAACTTTTGAGTATCCTTTGGGCAAGTTACAAATTCTATGGAGCACAGCTAACGTCACGAATTACTTAACAATCACTTTTTTAGTTTCCTTACGAGAACCATTAATTATGGTGATAAAATAAATACCAGAGTTTATTCTCTGACCTTGAGAACTTGTGAGATTCCATGTAATTTCCTGAGGTCCTTTCACTTCACGATGCAATAGGGTGATTACCTTTCGCCCTAAAATATCATGCACAACTACCGATGTTTCAACAGAACCAAAAGCGCTAAATCTTATAGAAGCCTGGTTCGTAACCGGATTAGGAGCAACCGTAAAAGCAGTTCCGTAGAATTCAGCAGCAGATACCCCTAAAGTTCCATCTGGAGAAACCTTGGTGTAGTACACATCTTGCCCCCCGGTAAAGGTGCCGCACCAGGCGATATGGGCAAAATTATCATCGCTTTTCATATCGAAATAATCACCCATTTTTTGCTGAACGGGATAGCCAATCCTTGGGTCAAACGATTCAGAAATTGGCGTGTTTGGAGACCAGGTATCTCCCTGATCTTCAGAAAAAGAATAATACAAAACAGAATTAAACGTACCCGCTGGTGCATCTCGTGTGTCTAACCAAACAGCGTCTATTCTTCCATTGGGTGCTACCGACATAGTTCCAAACCATTGAAACGCATCTGTTCCAACATCTGTATTTATGCGGATAGGGGCTGAAAATGTAGCGCCTCCATCGGTACTTTTAGCAAACATAACATCGGCTGGGTCACCAGAGCTATTTCGTTTTACCGATGCTAATACATACACATTATCACGTCCCGGACCAACACTCACATCTACATCTACCCAGGCCTGACCCAACAACCCTTGTGGATTAATGGGTTCTGCCACATTCAGTGTGCCGTCTAAGTCTACAGCGATTGTACTGCTAAAGGATACAGGTACGTTAGGGTCTTTAGCAGTTATAGATTTTATAACAACAATAGCTTCAGATGCTGTTCTTCCGGTGAGGTATAAATTTGCATCTGCATCTACCGCCAAAGTCCCCCAGAATGGGTTACTGGGAATAGCTACACATGATTCAAAACTTTCAGCATCATCAGTAGACCTTGTAAAGGCTCCCATACACGTAGTGAATGAATTGTTCCAATAAGAATAATTATGTCCTGCACTTGGGCCGCCTGTTCTGTCAATTCGCATCCATTGTTTATCACCGCCATTCGCCGGGACAGGGTCTCCCCAAACCACACCACCATCCTTAATGGAAAAGACATCGCACTCAAAATTTCCCTGCAAACTATTGTAATAGAAATTTCCCTGATTGTCGAAATCCAATACGGGATCCGACCTGAACACGCCAGGATTTAAAACACCCGGAAACCTCCAGTCATATCCACCATTAGTAGAATACCCATACCCTGCTTGCCTAAAGTCGCTGGTAACGTCGTCAAATTGGCGCCAGCCTACAACAATACGGTCTGGGTTTGTCGGGTCCACTGCTAGTGATGGCTCATTGGCTGCATCTCCAATAATATTATCGCCATTGGAAGCTATATTTACTTGCTTCGTAAAAAAATTTGGAGCAATTTGTTCATAGGCTGGTGAGGTGGGCATCGCTTCTCTATCTACATACTGGTATGGATGATTGACCTCTTCTTTTGGAAGTTGTGTTATAGTTGCAGATGTATGCTGTGAGGTTGCAGTTTGGAGTAACACAACGCACATAACGATAGTGATTATTGATCTTTTGTTCATACTACTGAAATTTTAACTGTTATAAATTTACAGGAATTCCAAGTAACCAAACGTCTGCATTTATAAATGAAGACCAGTAAATACCCGTTTTTTAAAAACTAATCGAATATAGGGCCTTAAAAGTGGCATTTTTTTTGAAGTTAGCCTTCCTCATCAAAACCTTCAATGTATGAGAACTTCAAGAAATCCATCCACTATCAATGCCGGAAGTATGGCAGACATCGCTTTTTTATTATTACTGTTTTTCCTGGTTGCCACAACTATTTCACAGGAAAAGGGCATTGTGAGAAAACTTCCCACTCCTTGTCCAGCAGATCAGGATTGTAATGCCGACATTCATGAAAGAAACCTTTTACATATTTTAATCAACGAAAAAGGAGACCTTCTAGTAGACAATGAGGTGACATCACTTAAATTATTAAAAAACAGTGTTATATCGTTTTTAGATAATAATGGAAAAGGGAATTGCGAATATTGCGAGGGAACAAAAGTTGAAACCGATTCGGACCACCCCGCAAAAGCTGTTATTTCATTGAGTAGTCATAGATTATCCAGTTATGCTACCTTTATTTCGGTACAAGACGAGCTTAGCAAGGCCTACAAAGTATTACGTTCAAAATACGCCACTGAAAAATTTGGAAAGCAACTAGACGCACTTTCCGAAGAAGAGCTTAAAGAAGTACATAAAGCATATCCTTTCATCGTTCCGGAAGCTACTGTGGAATAGTTTTTTTTGTGTTAGCCTAAAATTAAAACCACGAGCACAAGAATACTGTTGATTCCTGTGCTCGTGGTTTTATATTTTAATTCTTTATAAGCAAATAAAAATACCGCTTACAATTACTTTTTCTTAGGTTTTTCAGGCATAGGACCGCGCAAGTGTACAATAAGTCCGTTTAAAAAATTACGCAGAAACTGATCTCCACATTCCATAAACTTAGCGTGATCAGGATTCCGGTAAATGGCATTTATCTCGCTTTTGGTTACGTTAAAATCTACAAGCTTGCAAATGGCTACGATTTCATCATCCCTTAATTTGTGGGCTACGCGAAGCTTTTTCATAATATCATTATTGGTAAGTGCCATGTATTTCGGTTTTTAGCAAAAATACGGTAATTTTTAGTGATACATGGTAAAGAATAGATTTGTTAGGTTTGCACATTGGATTTCACCTATGGAAGAAACGCCTCATTTTTATTTCAAGATCTATAAGCCCTACGGGTATGTAAGCCAGTTTATAACTAATGACAGTAAGGCCAAGCGCAAAAGGTTTTTGGGAATGCTGGGAGATTTTCCAGAAGGAATTATGGCTGTAGGCCGATTGGATGAAAAAAGTGAAGGCTTGCTATTTTTAACTACAGATGGAGTCTTCAGCAATAGCATAAATAAAGGTACCACAGAAAAAGAATATTACGCCCAAGTAGACGGTATTATTACTGAAGAGGCTATTTCGAGCTTAGAGAAAGGAGTTCTTATACGTGTAAACGGTTCTGATTACAAAACAAAACCCTGTAAAGCAAAAGCAGTGCTAAATCCAAAACTGCCCGCCACAAAACAAAAAATAAGAGACGACAGACACGGCCCTACTTCTTGGGTTTCAATTACTGTAACGGAAGGCAAGTTTAGACAGGTACGCAAAATGACTGCAGCTGTTGGGTTTCCTACGCTTCGGTTAGTGAGAGTTCGCATTGGCACTGAAACTATTGTAGGCATGGACCCTGGAGCTATACTCCCTATTCAACCAGCACACTAATCATCTTCGGTCAGGCTAAAAAAATCGTCAACAGGTTTTTTAAAGATTGCTGATAACTTTAGCGCCAGTACTGTGGAGGGAACATACCGGTTTGCTTCAATGGAGTTTATAGTTTGCCTGGAAACTCCAATCTTGGCAGCCAGCTCTTCCTGTGTTAGATTAAGTATGGCGCGCTCTACTTTTAGTGTATTTTTCATTAGGAATTCTTTTTTGCTATATGAAAAAACATAAGGTACACCATCAACATAAACCAAAGGATTACAAAATCTCCCAGTTCTTCAAAAACATTTTGCTGCTCACTATTCAAAATAGTATCCACTATAAAGTTAACTATGGGCTGTAACAGGATATAAGCGGCCGTCATTAAAAAAGTAACAGAAAAAGCTTTGGCTCTCATTTGCTGTATACGCTCATCCTCTACCTTTTCTCTGGATAGGGCTACTATAAAAAGCGCAACCAATAACACACGCTTTAAAGCATCTTTTAAGATTTGAAAATCTCCGTCCAAAAATTTTGTAGCAATAAGAACACTAAAACTCAATAAGAAGATCCCCCAGCCTATCTTTTTCCAATAGTTGGGAAGCTTAAAGCTAAGTATCTTCTCCATATTTGTTCTTTCACAGTCTTTCGCATGCTTTAAATTCATAATAATTACTTAATGTTAATAATATTTGTCATTATGGAAAGTTTAATTTCCTATATGACAAATATACTTTACATTTTTAACAAAATGAAATTTTCATTCTTTAATTTTTAAAAAAATTATTCCTGGATTACAACAATGGTAGCTTTCTTGCCCGTAAGCAACAACCATTCTTTGGCTGAAACCAAACGGCCTTTATCATCATACACCTGTAGTTCGGCAGTGTTTGGACCAGAAGATCCTTGATTTAAAGCTTGAAATACAATTTTATTGGGGCCTTTTTGAAGTGGGACATCAAAACCGTCGAAACTTCCATTGAGGGTAACATCTGCTCGTACTACGTCTCCATTTAAAAATACCCGAATGCGATCGCCATCTACAAATTCATGATCACGATACGCTACATTTACATAGACAGCTCCAACCCGTATTTCCCCTAAGAACTGATCATTCCCAAGCCCTTCCGCAGCAGCTTTATCTTTTACGAAAGCCTTTGGCGTGCTCCCACTGTTGTAGGTTTTAAGTCCGTCTCCTTTTGTAATGTCAAAGTCTTCAGGGGTTTCTTTTCCTAAGTTGGTGTATTTATTTGGGGTGTCAACATCGGTAAGGCTTGGCTTTTTTGAAGCTGGCAGTGTAATCCCTTTCGGGTCTTCAGAAGTGATCTCGGTTGCTTCAATTTTTATAGAATTAGGGGTGCTCTTATCCAGCTGTGCAAAAAGTGGCAGGCTGGTTATGATCCCTAAGCAGCAAAACAAAAAAGTTTTCATTGTTATTTTTTTATATTCTGGTTCAAAAACTACGCCAAAGACATTATATTTTCAAGACTCTTTTTATAAGAGTTGTACCAGATGTTACCTTTTTCAGCACTATAAAATACACCCCCGTTTGTAACCCAGCTACGTTAGTAACAGTGGTCCCTGTAGCATCTCTTGACGTGCGTATTGCATATTCCTTTCCCTGAATATCGAACAACTGCACGTCTGAAAAGTTTTGCGAAGGACTATGTCGAATAGAGATTGTTTCAGAAAACGGATTAGGACTCACTACAATTGCAGCATCATTACCAATATCTGAGGTTTCCAAAATACCTCCATTATAGTTTAATACCTGAAAATCGTCAAAATAAAATCCGTCACCAGGCCTTGCGCCATCAGTAACCATCGCGAAACGAAACTGTACTGCTTCTTCTCCGGATAAGTCGGATAAATCGATTGAGGCAATCGTCCAGTCTTCGTTTTGTTGGTAACTGCGTAACGGAAACCAGTTCGCCCCATTATTTATGGAAACCTGGAAAGATGCAGTATCACTTCCAATAAGTGAGTGCTTGTATGCATACTGTACCAAAGGTCCTTCTACACCCACAAAATTAAACGTTTCAGTAAGCTGAAAAAAGTTTTCTGTATTGTTTGCACTATTGCCATTATTGCTATCACCAAAGCACTGTGAACCACTAAACGAGTCATCCATATTTATGCTCCAGTCAATCCCTGTTCCGCTGGCCGTCCAATTGGATGCACCACTTTCGGCATCATCTTCAAACAAAACCTCCTTCTGCCCTACAAAAACCGGAATTTCTAACGTTTCATTAGGAATGCCGTCCTGAATTGTAGTGACAGTTATGGTAAAAGCACCCCCCTCAAATTGTGGTTCTAACTCAAACTGAAACGGGATAGCTATGTTGTCTTTTTTCTGCCTGGGAGAAATAGTTCCAAATGTACTTGCCGTGGGGGAAATTACGTCTGTATTATCGGTTTGCACTACAACGCTTACATTGTTTGCGGTTGCCCCTACTCCTATATTTTTTATTTCAACGGCCAATTCAAAACTACCTCCTGGCACAACAGGACCAATAATATCATACGATTGAACATCGAGATACGCACCTGCTATGTAAGTCTGGAATAGAAACGGACGAATGTTCTCTGCTACTAAATCGAAAATAGTACTTTCTGGTGGCCAGAATCCATTTCCGTCAATTTCTGGCGTCCAGCCATAAATAGCTTCAGAATGCATATAATCTCTGGTTGTTCCGCAGGAAGTATAGCCCAGCATCTGGAACGTTACACCATAACTGTAGTCATTTTCATCCAAAAAAGCTGAAGCCCATTCTGAATAAATATCGAATGCCGGAGGAGAAGTGTCAAAACCATAAGGCATTAAGTACGTACCTGCGGTAGAATGCGTTGAAAAAGCCGTATTAGCTCCCGTTGTGGCAAGTAGATCTCTTATAGCCTGGCTTTCTGGTTCTGAAAATGCCTGAGGCCCTCTATAAACATTAGAGCATGGATCTGGGCTCGAGCAGTTATTGTCTGTAGCATAGCCAAAACCGTAATTTCTGTTTAAGTCTACTCCAAAACAATCTACAGTAGTTGGAGCACGGTTTTTTCGCCATAGCCCTCCTCCATTAGGGTCTGTGGTCTGGTTGTACACATATCCATCTGGATTTACTACGGGAACGAAGTAAAGTTCACGATTGTCTACTAAGAATTTAATTGCAGCATCTGTTTCATAATGTTCCAGCAGCCAGAACATATAGTTTATAGTTGTTGCCATAGATAATGGCTCCCGTGCATGATGTAATGCATCAAAGTGTGCAGCGGGTTCTGGCTCATCTATATCTGGATTATCACTAATTTTGACCATCCAGATATCCCTACCTTCTTCGGTTATACCAATACTTTCTTTTGCCGTAATAAGGTTTGGAAAATTAGTTTTCATTTCATCGAGTTTAGCAACTACTTCATCAAAAGTATAAAAGCCTCCCATAGTACCTAAATCAAATCCATCTGCGACGCCTTCAGATTTTGAGGGGTTAGGATTTGCAGCTCTATCTGCTTGCTGCATTTGAGTATAGTACTCTTTATAATTGGGAATGGTAACTTCCAGATTGTACCCTTCGTTCTGAAGGGATTGTAATTCGGCAGGAGTTACGAAAAAGCGAATGCCTTCTTCCCAGCTTCCTTGGTAGTGGTCTATATCGTACCCTTTGCTGGCGAGCTGTTGAATTTCTTCAACAGAGCTCAAGGGTACGTTTACTTCAGAATATATGGTAGATTGCCCCAAAGCCTGAAAAAATAGTGCCATGAAGAATGTGGTAAAAATGAAATGTTTCATCTAGTAACTTATTTTTTTTTATTTCGCATCCGTAAAAACAACAATAACAATATTATTACTGGTAAAACGATATATATAAGAATATCTGCCGTTTTGGTTAAATCTATGGGCGAATTATCGTCCGGATTTGGCAATTCGCTCGGAATTTGAGCCATAGTAGTCGTTATAAAAGCGAATACCAAACTCATTGAAATAAATAATTTACGGTTCATAACAATCTAAAATTTGGCCTTAAAGTAGTAAAAATGCACAAAAATGCACTTTTTTTTAACAAATAGTGTTAAGTATTTGGATTTGTCAAATATAGGTGTTACTATGGGGGGTTATTAAAAATTAAAATCCTACAAAATATATGAGACAACTCAAAATTACAAAGCAGGTTACCAACAGGGAAACTAAGTCGTTAAACAGCTATCTGCAAGATGTGAGCAAGATAGATATGATTACTGCAGAAGAGGAAGTAGAGCTAGCACAACGAATTAGAGCCGGAGATCAACGCGCATTAGACAAGTTGACACGATCTAACCTACGATTTGTAATATCGGTTGCAAAGCAATACCAGAACCAGGGATTGCGCCTACCAGATCTTATTAACGAAGGAAACGTTGGTTTAGTGAAAGCTGCCAAGCGTTTTGACGAAACCCGTGGTTTCAAATTTATATCGTACGCAGTATGGTGGATTAGACAATCTATTCTACAGGCACTTGCAGAACAATCCAGGGTAGTACGTTTGCCACTTAACAAGATTGGTGATATTAATAAAATTAGAAAAGCCTCTATTCATTTAGAGCAGGTTCATGAGCGTAAGCCTTCTGCTGCAGAAATTGCGAAAGAACTGGATATGACTATTTCTAATGTAAAGCAATCGTTAAAAAACGCAAACCGTAGTTTATCTATGGATGCTCCTTTTCAGGAAGGTGAAAACGATAACAACTTATACGACGTAATTAGTTCTGGTGAAACTCCAAATCCGGATAAGTCTCTAATACACGAGTCTCTTAAAATTGAGATAGACCGTGCGTTGGACACCCTGGCTCCTCGTGAAGCAGATGTGGTACGACTTAACTTTGGTTTGTCTAACCAGCCAGCAATGACACTGCAGGAAATTGGAGATACGTTTGATTTAAGTAGAGAGCGTGTTCGTCAAATTCGTGAAAAAGCGATTCGAAGACTACGTAAAGAATCTAAAAGTCATATTCTTAAGAAATACCTAGGATAAGCTTTTGTAATTCTTCTAAAAACACCCTTGTTTTAAGATTTTCTTATTACAAGGGTGTTTTCATTTTAAGTATATTTCAAACCAAACCAAAAACACCTCATACTTTATGCAAGACATTACTTCAAACACCGAAGAAACTATAGACAAAGCTGCTTTTAATACCTCAGATGCTATTGAAGGGCTTTGGGATAAACTGGCTGGCTGGCTGGACGCCATTATTTTAAAGTTACCGAACTTTATCCTTGCTATTTTACTGGTAGTTCTTTTTCATTTTCTGGCAAAGGGTGCCTCGAGAGTAATGAAGCGCCTTGTGCTTAAAAAAGTAAAAGAGGAATCTATCAAGCAAATTATAGGGCAAATTACCTATGCGATAGTTCTGTTAATTGGATTCTTTGTTGCACTGGGTGTAATGGACCTTAATAAGGTACTCACCTCTGTCCTTGCAGGTGCGGGTGTTGTTGGTCTGGCGATAGGCTTAGCTTTACAAGGAACCTTGAGCAATACAGTTTCCGGGTTTATACTATCATTTTTACCTAAAATAAGCATAGGAGACTGGATTGAAACCGCAGATGATAAAGGTTTTGTAACTGAAATAAACTTGAGAAACGTTACAATAAAACGCCCAGATAACAACTTAACCATTATCCCTAATTCTACTTTTGTAGACAATCCATTTACCAATTACACTATTAATAAACGTTCCCGAATAATTGTAGGATGTGGAGTAGGATATGAAAGTGACCTGCAGATGGTAGAAGACTTGACCGTAAAAATTATTGGCGAAGCATTTAAACAAGATAACAACGAAGAAATAGAGTTTTTCTATACTGAATTTGGCGATAGTTCCATTAACTTCTTGGTACGCTTCTGGGCAGACTGCAGTAATGGAAAAGAAAACTTTATGCACCAACATACAGCCATTAAAACAATTAAGAAACACTTTGATGATGCCGATATTAACATCCCATTCCCTATTCGAACGCTGGATTTCGGTAAAAATAATCTCACAGTACTCTCAGATAAAAAGGAATAATAATTCCTTACCTAAATATAAATGAAAGACAGCTTTACGGCTGTCTTTTTGTTTTCTGTATAATTATTATACAGAAAACCAGCTTTTTGTAAAAGTTCTATAGTAAAAGTTCCATTTTAACAAAACTGTGACATTTGTTAACTATTTTTTGGGGATACTGTCAGCCTATATTTGTCCCATAATCAAAAACATAACAAACCCAAAATTTAGAAATATGAAAAAAGCAATCGCACTTACACTATTTTCAGGAGCTATTTTATTTACCTCTTGTGTATCAAAGAAAAAGTATGTAGAACTGGAAGGACAATATAATGACACCCGTTCTACGTTAGCAAAAACACAACTTGAAAAAGAAGAAGCAGAAACCAAACTGGCGAAGATTGAAGACCGGGTAGCTAGTT
This sequence comes from Flavobacteriaceae bacterium UBA1903, assembly GCA_002337605.1. Lineage (GTDB taxonomy): Bacteria > Bacteroidota > Bacteroidia > Flavobacteriales > Flavobacteriaceae > Marinirhabdus. Next base: position 79,698 of record DDGL01000007.1, on the reverse strand, counting down.
ACAATCAAAAAATTCAGTCCTTAACCAATACTAACAACGATAGACTACAACAGTTTGAAGGTGTTGTCTTATCTCAAAACGACAAGGACAAAATGAAGGCTGCCTTAGCAAATGTAGATCAGGCCGAGCTTGCTGAAGCAAAGACGCTAAAGGATAGTATGAACCTTATTATTTCACACAACCTAAAAAAGAACCTGGACTCTACCTTAATTGCTGAAGGTGAAGAAGAAGATATCGAAATTAATATTGATGAAACAGTAGTAATGATTACTATTTCAGATAAATTATTATTCAACTCTGGTAGTTATAGAGTTAATACGAAGGCAAATCCATTATTAGAGCGTCTGGCTAATGTAATTAACAGTGAGCCTGCACTGGAAGTAATGGTAGAAGGACATACAGATGCACAAACCGTAAAATCTGGTTCTTATATTAAAGATAACTGGGATCTAAGTGTAGAACGTTCTACTGCTGTAATTAGAACCTTACAGGAGAAGTACGGAGTAGCTCCAGAAAAACTGATTGCTGCTGGACGTAGTAGCTTTCACCCACTTACCGAAAATGACACCAAAGAAGGGCGTGCTATAAACCGTCGTACACGTATTGTAATACTACCTAATTTAGATAAGTTCTTGGCCTTGCTTTCTGCCAACTAATAAACTGAAAGTAAACAACTATGTAAATGCAACGTTCCACTTTTGGGGCGTTGCATTTTTCTTTGTTATATTTACGAGGTTGTATAACGCTTCATTACGCCCCAAAAATGAAACTAGAGAATTCCCCCCTGAAAAAAAAATGCCTACTTAAGTTTTCTGAACCTTTTGGTGAATTTTATTTGTTCGAAAATTTTTTAGTAAGTGAAATTGCAGAGGGAGTACACTTTGACTGGGAGAAAGCCGAAATAATTATTCATCGCGTCTATGATTATTTTGGAACAAAAGATGTAGAGCTCGGTTACCTGTCAAATCGTGTAAACTCCTACTCTATTACTGCGCAGGACTGGCTCAAATTTTACAAAGAGCGTCATACCGTAGGACGTGTAGCTATTGTCGCCTATGAAGAAAAGGGGTTTTTGAGTGTACAACTGGAAAAAATGTTTACCAGATCTACCTATAAAACATTCCATTCTCTTGAAGATGCGGTGAGTTGGTTATCTTCAGACTAAATCATTTTTTTTATGGAATGTTTTACCAATGTGTTTTTTTACTATCTTTATTGTACATAAGATTTTCAATCAAAATAGTCTCCATTAACATATATGGTTATGAAAAAACTAGTCCTCCCACACGGTGAAATGGAACTACATCAAAATTACGCTGTTCTTCGGGTTTTTGAGAATGAGCATATATGTCTTGAAAAAGCCAAGGGCACTTTTGAAATACTAAAGTCTTTTTTCCGAGCTAAAAATTTCATACTTATTGCGCATAGAACCAAAAACTACTCTATAGATAAAGAAGTTTTTAAAAATGCTACACTAAAAAACTTTATAGGGTTCGGGGTTGTTTCCAATTTACCCGAAGCCCGAAACAGAGCAATTGAAGAACAGAACTATTTTGATAGAAATTTTGCTTTCTTTGAAGAATTACAGGAAGCGATCGAATGGTCAAAAACCTTTTTTAAATAGCAATTCTTTGCTCAAACCAAGGTATGCAGCATACTAAAGGTTCCAAAAAGTATACATCTAAAGCTTTTATTTTCAACTTAAGAGAAACTGAAAATGTTATTTTTTAGCACTCGGTGGTACACTGGGTCGCACTTCAATTTTACTTGGGAGTGTTCTTGGATGCATTTGTAGTAAATCTACCACCAGTTTGCCTATATCTTCTATTTGTATTTTCCAGGCTCCTTCGTCACTAGGTTCGTTCCCGTTAAAATGTGTAGAGACACTTCCAGGCATGATGGTACTCACTTTAATTTCGTGTTTTCTAAGGTCCAGCATAGCTGCTTGTGTAAAGCCCGTTACTCCAAACTTACTCGCGTTATAAGCGGTTCCACCTTCAAAAAAATTGGTTCCTGCCAGGCTGGAAATTGAAATATAATATCCTTTTGTTTGCTTAAGGGCCGCTACCGATGCTTTTAGAGAATAAAAGGCTCCGGTAAGATTGGTGTCTATGACCTCATTCCATTGTTTAATTCCCATATCCTCAATAGTTCCAAAATGACCCAGACCAGCATTGGCTACCACCAAGTCTATTTTTCCAAATTCATGTACCGTAGCTTTTACAGCTTCTTCCTGGCTCTCATACGAACGTACATCTGCGGCTATTCCAATAACTCTTGCGCCTCCGTTTCCACCTTCTTTTAATCTTTTAGCTGCTTTATCGGCAGCATCCTGGCTTCTGCTTGTTAGCGCTACGTTCATGCCTTGCTTTAGTAATGCTTCGGCAATTCCGTATCCTATTCCTTTCGTTCCTCCTGTAATGAGGGCAACTTTTCCTTCTATGTTTTGCATGGGTATCGTTTTTTAGTACTGAATTCAAAGTTACCCTTTGAAATTAAGTCGGACTATTAAATAATCCTTAATTTTAAAAATTGAATGCCTCAAGATCCCGATTTTTCATCAACATGAAAACACTTCAATTCTTATTTTTTTTAGTAGTGCTAAAGCTCCCCTATTTCGGAACCTCACAAGAATTAGTAAATATTGCAGATTTTCCTTCAGAGTTTGCGTATGAAGTACGCTACGCTACATCAAATAATTTTATTGGTGAAGTTTTATACGATTGTGCTGTATGCCTCCTGCAACCCGAGGTTGCCGACGCTTTGTTAGAAGCCAACCAGTATTTTTGTGAAAAGGGCTACCGGATAAAACTATACGATTGCTACCGACCCCTGGACGTACAAAAAAAAATGTGGGATAAAGTACCTCGGCCTACCTATGTGGCCAATCCGTATGGCCGTGGGAGTATTCACAACAAGGGCGCAGCCGTAGATATTACATTGGTCACTCTGGAGGGTTGCTATATAGAAATGGGTAGCGATTACGATTTCTTCGGAAGAGAAAGCCATATAGACAATTATAATTTTTCAGAAGAAATTCTTACCAACCGAAAAATACTACGAGAAGGAATGCAAAAGTTTGGCTTTGGAACCGTTCGAACCGAATGGTGGCATTACAGCTACCGTAAAAACTGGAGCTTCCCTACGTTAAATGAGCCGCTCCCTTGTGAATAAATTAGTAGTTTATTGACCTTAACAGATAGCGGTTAATATTGCATTGAAACTATGAAATATCAATTTGAGATCCCTAAACTATCATCTGGAGGGTCAGACTTTAAGCGCAATGGAATGTCTTGTTGCCCACCGTACAGTTTGATTTCAGTAATATCGCCAGGCATGATAAAGTTGGCTTTAATGAAGGCTTCTTTTACCTCTTTTATAATTTTTCCTCTAAGCTGTCTGGATGCCCTTCTATAATCCACTGTGTGAATCCAAAAGAACACTTTTAAGTTTACAGTGCTTGCGGCCAGTTCGTTTTCTATGACAAAATTTTCATGATGTTCGTCATGAACTATCTCAGTATTGCTATTAAGGATCTCCATGATCATTTCTTTCCCACGTGCTATGTCATCTTCGTAGCCTATCCCTACCACAAACTCAACTCTGTAAAACCCATCTGAAGTATAATTTTCAACAGGCTTTGTTAACACATCGCTATTTGGGATGTAAATATCTCTCCCGTCTGTTGTTTTAATGTGAGTATAACGAAAATTAAGTGCCAGTACTTTTCCAAAATGGTTATCTACCATAATGGTATCATTCACGCCAAAAGGTCTGTTAAAAGCTAAAATGATTCCTGCCAGAAAGTTTTTCCCAATATCCTGAAATGCAAATCCCAAGATAATTGCAGCACCTCCGGCTGCTGTTAAAATACCAGCAGCAACACCTCGTAGTCCTGCTACATCCAAAGCAATCATAATGGCAATGAGTATAAAGATTATTTTTACTGCCTGAGTTAAAAACCGGGCCATTAGAGGGTCTTCAGCTTTCTTCAGGATTCGTTTTCTGAAAAAATTTGTAATGAGCTGTGCAATTAAAATTCCAGCTACAATTACAAAAATCCCCATGGCAATTCGTGGAAGCAGCGTTAAAAATTTTTCGTAATAATTTTCAGCAGCGTTAACAATGGTGTCGGTAGCAGATTCTTGAAATAGCATCATAAAATTTGTTGTCGTTTTAAAGATACAATAACTGTATTTCTTAGGAAGTCCTCTTAATAAAACTTTTTGAAATTGCACTTATGGGTTGCAGTTATTCTATCTTTGCAGAAAATTTTTTACTCGTGGATACTTCAATAAAAACATTTAAGATCATTAGCACGTTGGAGGCTATTTCATTTTTAGTTTTACTTTGTATTGCTATGCCTTTAAAGTACATCTGGGATATGCCCGAAATGGTTCGCATCGTAGGAATGGCCCACGGAATTCTTTTCATAGCGTATATTATTGGCGCTTATTTAATGAAGGAAAAACTAAACTGGTCCTGGGGAACCCTTGCTATTGTTATGCTGTGCTCTGTTCTGCCATTTGGACCATTTTATGCTGAACGTAAATACCTGTAACATATGGATAGAGAGCTAATTAATACCTACGCCTGTCTCATACGAGATTACCTGCTGGAGCTTGGCATGGGCGAACTGTGGGCCTCTATCATCAACCTTGTTATAAATCTTATTGTTGTAACAGTACTGGCGACAGTACTTGATATTGTTTTCAGAAAGATAACAATTCAGCTTTTTAAAACCTTTAGCGACAAGACCACAACTACTTTCGATAATTTTTTAGTAAAAAGTAATTTCCCGAGGTTTGTTGCACACTTTGTGCCCTTAGGGATTGTCTGGTTTCTTATTCCTTCGCTGTTTCAGGATTTTCCACTTGCTGAATATGTAATGCATATTATTGCACAATTATACCTGGTGCTTATTTCAATATTAGTGTTCCGCAGTATTTTACGTACTACCAATAATTATTTGCGCTTTAGCACAGAAAAATTTAGTGACAAACCCCTGGAAAGTTACGTGCAGGTATTAATGATATTTGCCTGGAGTGCTGGAATTTTTCTTTCTATTCAGATCCTTACAGAGTATAGCTTAAAGAGCTTAACTACCTTAGGAGCTTTTTCTGCTGTATTATTACTTATTTTTAAGGATACCATCCTTGGTTTTGTGGCAAGCATACAGGTTTCGGTGAATGATATTGTGCGTATTGGCGACTGGATCACCTTCAGTAAATTTGGTGCAGATGGGTATGTAACTGAAATAAACCTTGCTACCGTTCGGGTTCAGAATTTTGATAATACTTTCACGACTATTCCCACCTATAGTTTAATAGCTGATTCGTTTCAAAACTGGCGTGGTATGCAGGAGTCAGACGGGCGACGCATTAAGCGCTCTATTTATATCAAGCAAAATTCAATTAAATTTCTTTCGCCTGAAGAGATAGACGACTTAAAAAAAATTCAGCTAATAGCACCTTATATAGAGCATCGTGAAAAAGATGTTACTAAATACAACAAGTTAACTGAAGCGGACAGATCGCTCCCTATTAATGGTAGAAACCAGACAAATCTTGGAATTTTCAGAAAGTATGCCGATGCGTTTCTTCATGAGAACCCTGCTATTAACAAAGATCAGTTTTTAATGGTACGTCATTTAGCCCCTACGGATAAGGGAATTCCTATTGAAATTTTCTGCTTTAGTTACGACAAGACCTGGGAAAATTACGAACACATTCAAGCCGATATTTTTGACCACCTTATAGCGGCTGTACCCTATTTTGGACTGGAAATTTTTGAATCTCCTTCAGGAAAGGATTTAGCCAAACTTTCCTTAAACGAATAGCTCTTAAAAAGTTTGTTTGTACATTTATAAAAACCAACCAAGCCAACTTTGAAATTAAAACCTGTATTACAAACTTCGGCAGGAATTGCCATTTTATTTACGTTGTTACCATTAATAGCAATAGACTATTGGTGGGTTCGGGTTTTCGATTTTCCTCATATACAACTTACCATTCTTACTTTCACGGTATGTATCACTTACTTTATGCGTTTTAAAATCAATGAATGGCAAGATTATGTTTTCATTTTCCTGCTTATTGGTTGTCTGCTCTTTCAGTATTCAAAAATTCATGCGTATACTCCCTATGCAAAAGAAGAAGCAAGAGAAACTTCAGCCACCTATCAAGATGCACTACTAAAGGTTTACACTGCCAACGTTTACCAGAAAAATAAACAGCCTGAAAAACTGCAACAGGAGATTAGTTCAGAAAAGGCAGATATTCTACTCTTTCTGGAGACGCATAAAGTGTGGCAAAATCATATTTTAGAGGTGTTACCTTCCGCTTACACTTATAAAGTAGAAGTACCCTTAGACAATACATATGGTATGCTATTGTATTCAAAATTAAAACTGGTAAACCCGAAGGTTCGTTACCTGGTAGACGATAGTATCCCATCGATTGACACAAAAGTAGTTTTACAATCTGGAGATACCATACAACTGTTTACGATCCATCCTACACCGCCTATGCCCCAACACAATCCATCCTCTTCAGACCGTGATGCTGAAATGATGAAAGTTGCAAATATGAGCAGGGAGTCTAGATACCCTGTACTTTTATTAGGCGATTTTAACGATGTGGCCTGGTCTGCTACCACTCGTTTATTTCAAAATGTAGGCGAACTGTTGGACCCAAGAAAGGGACGTGGATTTTATAACACTTTTAATGCAAAAAGTACATTTATGCGATGGCCATTAGATCACGTGTTTATATCTTCTGAGTTTAGGGTAAAAACACTTAAAGTAGATAAAGACATTGCATCGGATCATTTTCCTACCTATACAGAGTTAAGTTTTGAGCCAGCAATCAAAGAAGAACAAGCTCCAGAAAAACCAACCGAAAGTGAACTAAAACGAGCTAAAGAACAAGCGGAAGGAGTGCGCAAAATAGAATTAGATTACTAAAATAAATCTCCTGGTTTATCCATATGCGGAATGTGCAAATCTGTACCAAATCGTTCGTTTGCCATTTTAATAAAGTGTGCTGAGAGTAATGGAGAGGCTTTCTCCAGATTTTGATGCACAAAAAAGTAAATATTTTGCAACCCTTGTGCTATCCAGTCCTCTAGCCTATCAATCCAATCGTCCAATCTGGTATAGTCACTTTCATGATTTGCTCCATTAAATCTTATAAACGCTGAAGGTGATGTCATACGCATATGTAACAAATCACGTCTACCTGCACTATCAACAATAATATTGGAGGCTTCATATTTTTCAAGAATATCGTACAATTCATTTGCAACAGTTTCATCATTGAACCAGTCGGTATGACGAAACTCTATGGCAATGCGCATATCTTTTGGGATGGCTTCAAAAAAGGATGGTAATCTGTCTATGTCTTTAGGAGAAAAATTGCTGTGGAGTTGCACAAAAGGCATTTCTAGTTTTTCTTTCAGATTTGAAGCATTTAACAGGTATTCATTTAAATAGGCTTCAAAATCGTTCAGTCGTTTCCAATGGGTCACTCCTTGGAATACTTTTGGAAAAAAACGAAAATCTGCTGGAGTTTTATGGTACCATCCTTCAAAAACATCAGGTGGAAAAATACGATAAAAGGTTGCATTCAGCTCTATACTGTTAAATTGGGTTGCATAGTAGGTTAATTCATCTTTTGTGCCGCGTGGATAGAATCCTTTCAGGTCTGCCCGGTTCCATTTGGCACAACCTACATAAAGGTTTGGCTTTTTTACACTCGTAAAATTTTCTAAAAGTTTTTTGGTATCCGGATGGTCTGTGGGAAGGGTAAAATCTATTTCGCCGGGATTGTCTACTTTTCCAAATTTCATTTAGGGTATGTTTTCAGTAAAGATACGCATTCAATAAATGTTAAATTAGAAAAAAAATAATAACACGCTTGTAACAAAAAAGACACCTGATAGTCTTACCTTTACGATAAACCTTAATAACACTAAAAATGAAAACATTAAAAACACTATTCATCGCATTATTTGTGGTAGCCATTGCTCCAGTAGCACAAGCACAAACAGCAGATGAAATTATTACTGCATACTTTGAAAACACTGGTGGGATGGACGCTTGGGGTGAACTAGAAGGCGTTAAAATGATAGCTTCTGCAAATGCGCAAGGAATGGAAATTCCTGTGGAAATCTATCAGATGAAAGATGGTAGACAGATGGTGAAAATTAACTTGCAAGGACAAGAAATCACTCAGTTTGCCTTTGACGGTGAAACTATGTGGACTACAAATTTTATGACAGGAGAAGCTGAAAAGAGTGATGCTGAGACTACAGCAAACATGAAGCAGACGGTAGGTGATTTTCCAAATCCTTTCTACAACTATGCAGATCACGGCTATTCTGTCGAGTTGTTAGGTACAGAAACCAAAGAAGGAACCGAAACCTATAAAATAAAATTAACCCAACAGCCTACGATGAAGGACGGAAAAGAAGAGGACAACATTTCTTACCATTATTTTGATACTGAAAATATGGTGATCATTGCATCAGAATCTGAAGCAAATGGTCAGATGATGACAAACACTATGAGTGATTATCAGGAAATAGACGGTTTGTATTTTCCTTTCGATATGGGAATGGCCGGACAAAATATTACGATCAAGGAAATTATTTTAAACCCTGAGGTAAGTGACACCATGTTTGCTTTCCCGGAAAAGAAATAAACGTCTACCCGAATTAAAAAATCCCTGCTTGTCGGGGATTTTTTTTTGAGTGAATTCGGCAAAAACCTAAAAATTCCTGTAACAATTTATAGAAGTAAAAGACGTATCTTTAAGCTAAACCAACAAAAAACAACATTATGAAACCCTTAAAGCTTCTTTTACTCGCTCTGGTTGTAATTTGCTTTACAAACCTTACTTCTGCACAAACAGCCGATGAAATTATTGACTCTTATTTTGAAAATACAGGTGGAAAAGAAAATTGGAATAAACTAGATGCACTAAAATTTACAGGCAATCTGGATTACGGAACTATGAAACTACCCGTTACTATGATCCAGACAAAGGAAGGTCTTACTTTAATAAGTGCAGATATCCAGGGACAACCCTATTACCAAACTGTTTATGATGGAGAGACCCTCTGGAGCACCAATCAAATGACTATGGAGGCAGAAAAGAGTGATGCAGAGGCTACGGCCAATTACAAACTTGCAATTCAGGATTTTCCAGATCCCTTTTTAAACTACAAGGATAAAGGATACGCTGTAGAGCTTATGGGCAGCGAAACAATTGATGGCACCGAAACATTCAAAATCAAATTAGAAAAAAAGCCTAAGATGATCAATGGAAAAGAAGAGGCAAATGTAGAATACTACTATTTTGAAAAAGAAAATTTTGTCCCAATATTAATTGAAAAGGACGTAAAAATTGGACCAGATGCCGGCACTATTGGCCAGAGTAAGCTAAGCAATTACCAGGAAGTAGAAGGTATCTACTTTCCTTTCTCTATTATCGATGGAACCAAAGCACAGCCTGGCGGACAAGCAATCACAATAACCAATATTGAATTGAATCCGAAAATTGATACAACACTATTCGCTTTTCCTGAAAAAAAATAATAATCCAACATTCAAAACCAAAAACGCACATAAAACTAAACTAAAATGAAAAAACTATTCTTAACAATCCTCGCCTTAGCGCTCATACCAGTAGGCACTCAAGCTCAGGAAATTACACTAAAAGGCAAAGAGCTTTTTGGTGATATGAAAGCACGTCACATTGGCCCAGCCTTAATGAGTGGTCGTATTAACGATCTTGAACTACACCCAACAAACTCACGTATTATGTACGCAGGTACAGCAGGTGGTGGTGTCTGGAAAAGTAGTGATGGAGGTGCTACCTACGCTCCTATTTTTGACGATCACGTACAGTCAATAGGTGTTGTAACCTTAGACCCCAATAACCCGGATCAGGTAATCTGGGTAGGAACTGGAGAAACGTGGACCCGTAATTCTGTTTCAGTAGGCGATGGTTTATATCGTTCTACAGATGGTGGTGGAACCTGGAAAGAAATCCCGGGTTTTGAAGACAGCGAGCGTATTGCATCTGTGGTGATAAACCCCGATAATTCAGATATTGTGTATGTAGGGGTTCTGGGTGCTTTATGGAGCGACAGCGAAGACCGTGGTGTTTATAAAACTACGGATGGTGGGAAAACCTGGAATAAAATACTGTATGTAAATCCATCAACGGGAGCAGGCGATGTGCTCATGGATCCAAAAAATCCGAACACACTCTACGTTTCTATGTGGGAGTTCAGAAGAAGTGGATGGGGTTTTAACTCTGGTGGAGAAAACAGTGCCATCTACAAGTCTACCGATGCAGGAAAAACATGGAATAAAATCCACAACGGTTTTCCTGAAGGTAAATTAGGCCGTATTGGGCTTGCGGTAGCACCTAGTGATGCCAATAGACTCTACGCAGTACTGGAAACTGAAGACAAAACAAAAAACGGTCTTTGGGTTTCTAAAGACGCTGGAAGCTCTTGGGAACACCTAAACAACGACTTTGGACTGGTGGTGCGCCCGTTTTACTTTTCCAGAATTACAGTAGACCCACGCAATCCAGACATTATTTTAAAAGGTGGCTTAAGTGGTTCTATAAGTCGTGACGGCGGGAAAACCTTCAAGAACTTAGGAAATATGCATAGCGATATTCACGATATAGTGTTTCATATAAACGATAGCGATATTATTTATTCCGGAACAGATGGTGGTGTCTACCGCTCCTGGAATGGAGGAACAACCTTTGAAATTGTAGAAAACCTTCCGTTATCACAATTTTATCACATTAGTACAGACAATGCAGAACCTTATAATGTTTACGGTGGTTTACAGGATAATGGTAGCTGGTGGGGCCCAAGTTCTTCTCCTGGTGGTGTTGAAGCCAGAGATTGGAATAGTGTTGGTGCTGGTGATGGTTTTCGTGTACTAAAACACCCTACAAAAAATATCATTTACTCTGAAATGCAAGGTGCCGAAAATGTATGGCGCTACGATGTAGACAAAAACAGAACTAAAACAATCCAGCCTTTACCAAAAAAAGGAGATGCAGAATTACGTTTTAACTGGAATGCGCCCATGGCAGTAAGTGCACACGTACCAGATCGCTTTTATATGGGTAGCCAGTTTGTGCATAAATCTGACGATATGGGAGATACCTGGACCATCATTTCTCCAGATCTAACTACCAACGATCCTAACAAACAAGATCAATCTAAATCTGGCGGACTTTCAGTAGATAACAGTGGTGCTGAAAACCACACAACTATCTTCACAATAGCTGAATCGCCGTTAGATCAAAATGTGCTATGGGTAGGAACAGACGATGGGAACGTACAAGTAACACAAGATGGTGGAAAAAACTGGAACAACGTAACCCCTAACCTGGTTGGAATTCCTGCCAATACGTGGGTATACCATATTGAAGCCAGTGTTCATGGAAAAGGGACGGCCTATGCCGTTTTTGAAGGGCATACCACGGGCGATATGAAGCCTTACGCTTTAAAAACAACCGATTTTGGAAAAACGTGGAAAAATATTATTTCAGACGATATTGATGCAAAAGCGTTTGTAAGGAACATTCAGGAAGATTATGAAAACGAAGATTTGTTGTTTTTAGGAACCGAATTTGGTCTCTACGTAACTGTAGATGGTGGTGAAAACTGGTCGCATTTCACCAATAACATGCCTCCTGTTGCTGTTCATTTTATAGATATGCAAAAGGAAACCAACGATATTGTGATGGGTACACATGGTCGGGGTGTGATTATTATCGACGATATTAGCCCGTTGCGTGAAGTGAATCAAAACATCCTTTCTAAAGATGTACATTTCTTTGAAACTGAACCTGTAACAATGGTGGAGCAAGGTGGATTTTCAGGTAACTTTGGTGCCGAAACACAGTTCGTGGGTAATAATAAGCCAACTTCGGCCAGAATTATCTATTATCTAAAGAAGCGTCATACCTTCGGAAAAATGACAATGGAAATTCAGGATATGGAAGGAAACACGTTGACTAAGTTAAGCCCTGGTAAGTCCAAAGGAATTAACGTTGTAACCTGGGGCTTCAATACCACAAACCCAAAAATGGCAGCCGCTAAAACACTTTCGTTTGGAGGGTTTACATCGCCTCGTGTTCCTGAAGGAAAATACAAAGTGGTACTTACAAAAGGAAAAGACACCTACGAGCATATCATTGAAACAAAATACGACGACACCGCTATTACAACTGCAGCTGATAGAAAAAATCAGGAGAAAATGACACAGACTATGTTTGATATGGTGGAGGACCTGGCCTATGTAGTCTATGAGATTGGAGAGATGCAAACAAAAGCTCAGGATGTGATCGACAACAATCCAAAAGGTGAAAAAGTAGCACAAAACTTATACGATGCCTTAGAGGATTTACGAACAGACCTAGTAGTAACTACGGGAGATAACTACGTTGCTTCTGCCGAACCAGAATTGCGTGAGCGTATGGGAGAACTGTATGCAAACATAGCAGGAAGTTATGACCGTGTCACTGGAGCTCAAATGCAAAATTATGAATTGATAAAAGAAGAGTTTGAGGCTGAAAAGAAGCGTTTTGCCGAAATTAAAAATAAAGAAGGCAAAAAGTTCATGAAGTTCTTAGAAAAGAACGAAATGGAGTTAGAGGTAGAAAGTAAAGAAGAATTTTTATCCGATAAATAAAATTAAACTTAAATTTCTACAAGCCAAACCTTTCAGATCTTAATGACCTGAAAGGTTTTTTTTTATTGTTTTTGGGACTTTTACTTTATATAAATCGTTTTTCTGTTCACAAACTCACGTATTCCGTGTTTACTTAGCTCACGTCCATAACCGCTTTCTTTTACCCCTCCAAAAGGTAATCTTGGATCGCTTTTAACGAGTTCGTTAACGAATACAGCGCCTTCATCAAATCTATAAGCCAGCTTCTCTACTGCATCTGTATCTTTGGAAAAGACAGAAACTCCCAATCCGAATTTTGAGTTGTTGGAGAGCTCAATGGCTTCTTCTATAGTTTTAAAGGATGTGATGGCCAAAGCTGGGCCAAAAGTTTCCTCTTTAAATACGGTCATCTTTGGGGTTACATTTCCTAAAACAGTGGGTTCAAAATAAGCGCCTTGTCGCTTCCCTCCTACTAAAAGTTCGGCTCCCTCATCAATAGATTTTATAACCTGATCTTCGAGTTCAGAAGCTAGATCTTCTCGAGCCATTGTACCAATAAATGTGTCTTCCTCCATAGGATCTCCACTTTTTAGTTCGCGTACTTTTACTACTAGTTTTTCAGTAAATTCTTCTGCAATACTTTCGTGTATGAGGAGTCGTTTCCCGGCGATGCAACTTTGACCCGTATTTTGAAATCTGGCTTGTACACAAATTTCTACTGTTTTGTCGATCTCACAGTCTTCAAGCACTACCAGTGCATTATTACCCCCCAATTCCAGAACCGTTTTTTTAATATTTTTTCCAGCAGTTGCAGCAACAGCACTTCCTGCAGGACCACTTCCTGTTAGCGTTACTGCTTTTACAATTGGATGTTCAATAATAGCTTCAATCTTAGCACTCCCTACCAGCAGTGTAGTAAAACAATTATCTGGAAAGCCTGCACGCTTAAATACTTTTTCTATGTTGAGCGCACTGCCAAAGACGTTAGAGGCGTGTTTTAAAACTCCAATATTCCCCGCCATCAAAGCAGGTGCTGCAAAACGGAAAACTTGCCAGAACGGATAGTTCCACGGCATCACTGCCAGTACAACTCCTATAGGTTCGTATTTTGTATAGCTTTTTTGAGCATCGGTTTTTATGAGCTCGTTTGTCAGATGCTTTTCGGCTTCTTCAGCATAGTATTCGCACACCCAGGCACATTTTTCAACTTCAGCGATGGACTGTCTTATAGGCTTACCAATTTCCAAGGTCATTGTTTTGGCATATTCTTCTTTATTCTTTTTTAATTCCGAAGCTGCCGCTAGCATCAGTTTTTTACGTTCTGCAAAAGAAGTCTCTCGCCATTTATAAAATCGCTTATCTGCTTTTTCCAGAATTTCATTAATTTCTTTCTTTGTATGTGCGGTAAATGATTCTAATTCTTTTCCTGAATATGGATTTTTAGAAGTAATACTACTCATGGTTTTTCTTTTAAAAGTACGTAACCGTGTATAGACAAAGCGATGGATTAAGACTAATTTAACGCACAAGTTGTTGAAAAGGCGTTTATAACTATCACTACAGCCCTAGAAAACCTGTATACATTTTCTTACATTTAATAAAACCCGATAGTTATGAATTTACGAGATACGACCCTTTTAGAATTACGCCCTGAGATTCCTTCAGCAAAATTGATTCCCGGAATGTCTACAGGAGAACATTTCCAGAATAATACGTTGCGTCCCATCGCAAAACTTCAAGATGATTTATTGGTTGCTGTGTTTCAGAATTACTGTCGAAAGCATAAAAGTGTATTTTATGACCTTTCTGTTGAAAAGCGCCTGGACTATATTGAAAATGCCATCCATAAGGATATGAAATTCAGAAATAGTTTAAAGGGTATCATTATTGGCCAATTTACGATGGAAGAATATGAATTGTACATTCAAAATTCTTCAGCGTTGAACAAGCGAATGATGAATATTGTTAAGGAAAGACTAAAAAGTAACGTTATGCTTCTGGATCAAGCAGCAGTTTGTGTTGCTTAAAAAAACAGTATTGATTCCTATAAAACTGTAATACAACATACTAGCAAAACCAACTGTTTATAGCCTGTTTCTATAGATGTTAAGCTTTCTTTAAATATACATATTCTTATTATTTTGATTCATTTGCGTTCTATTTTTGTGTGAAACTTTAATAGATATTATGATGAAAAAAATTACCCTACTTATGGCAACATTCCTATTTGGAGTTGTTGTAATGGCTCAAAATAATGAGCAAGAAAATTTAATAAATACAGACTATAACAAGTGGTCCATAGAATTTGGAGGTGGTTTTGTAAAACCTTCTTCACCTTTCGCAGATGGGTACCGTGTTAAAGGAATTGCTCCCTACCAGGCTTCGGTTGGGGTTCGTTACATGATGAACGAGAAATTTGGACTTCGTACTAATTTTGGATATGCTAGCCTTTCAGAAGAAGAAGGAAGCCTTCCTTTTGAAACTTCCTATTACAGAGCAACGCTGGAAGGTGTTAGTAACCTTGGTAACATCCTGGAATTTTCAGAATGGACCAACACTTTTGGTTTATTATTTCACGCAGGGGGAGGATATTCTGTAATTAATCACGAAGCTCCGCTAGAGCTAGATGAAAAAGATACTTCTTTTAATATTGTACTAGGTATTACTCCACAGATTAAAATTTCTGAAAGGGTTGCCTTTTACGCAGATTTCTCTCTTATTCCTAACGTTGGAATGGAACGTACATGGGATGGTACGGAAGTAATTCAAACAGCTTCAAGAAGAATTGACGACGGATTACTATATAACGTATCAGCTGGTTTCAATATATATTTAGGTGGCAACGATAAACATGCCGACTGGTATTCTGAAGAAACTACCCTGAAGTCTAAGATCGAAGAATTAGAGGACAGACTTGCAAAAGTTGAAACCGACCTTATTGACACAGATCAGGACGGGGTTCCAGATTATCTGGATAGAGAAGCAAACACACCTTCTGGTGTTGCTGTAAATACTAAAGGTATTGCAGTAGACAATAATAAAAACGGAATTCCAGATGAGCTAGAACCATCTCTTGATCAACGTTATGTTAATGAATCTGATTATGTAAGAAATCAGGGAGGTGGACTTAACGTAAAAGAACTTTTAGACAAGGGGTATGTAAATGTATACTTCAAGTTTAACAGTACTACACCTGAGACATATTCTTTAGAAGCCATCAACTACTTAATTAAGTATATGGATGAAAACCCAGGTGCAAATGCTGAGTTGATTGGATATGCCGATGAAATTGGAGATCCTGCTTACAACAAAAATCTTTCTGAAAAAAGAGCCAATAAGGTGAAGGAAATCCTTGTTGCTTCTGGAGTAGCTGAAGGTAGATTAACCGTTACTGGAAACGGTGAAGATGCTTCGGTAGAGAAAGGTTCTGCACAAGCAAGACAGCTGGTAAGAAGAGTTACTTTTAAACTGAAGTAATTTATATACAATAATAGATTCTAAAGTCCTTCAGCTTAGGTTGGAGGACTTTTTTCATGGAAGCGTAGAGACTCCGTTTAGATCTGTGGTTAAGACGTCACTCATATAATCAAAGAACGGACGTAGTAATTCAAAATGTATTAGGGCTATTTCAACAAAATTTGGCGCCAATACTTCAGCATCTGTAAAGTTATGAGTTACAACAAAGTTTTTTAAACGTATCAGATCAATATTAGGGTCCTCTTTACTGAAGCCTTTAGGAGCTGTTTTTACAGGATCCCAGGCATCAAACGTTCCACCAAAAGCTTCCTTAAATTTAGGGGCAGAAAGAATAGCCTTAATTCGTGACGCGTCTAGCTCAAACTCTTTTCTAATACGAAGTAAATCGGCAGGTTCAGGTCCAAAAAACCCTCCTGCGACAACACTTTTACCCCCTGGTTCTATGCGCATATAATAGCCGCCACGACGTTGTGCTCCTGCCCTGGAAAAGCTTACGCTACGATGCACATTGTAAGGTGTTTTATCTTTACTGAAGCGTATATCCCGGTTAATTCTGAAAAGCTTTATTTTGGCAATTTCATCAGTTTTAGTAAGCCCCTTCTCAATTTCGGCATACACTTGCTTGAGTGCTTTCTCGCTGGATTTGTATTCTTTTCGGTGTTCATCCATCCAGTCCTTATGATTATTACTGGCAAGTTTCTTTAAAAACTCCAAGGATGCTTTTGGCACTGTGGGGGTCATATCTATCTAAATTAAAAACTAAAGATACCGTAATTTCCCTATATTTATAGACAATAACCTTAAACCAAAAAATTATGAGCACATCAATTAAACCCCCAACTTCCTTTTGGATTATCGCAATACTTGCCCTGTTATGGAATTTTATGGGGGTATATCAATACTATTTAGGCAACTTCGAGCTTGAAAGTCTACGCGAAGCAGTAAGCCCGGAAGAGTTTAGCATTATGGAGTCCCTCCCATCCTGGTACGGAATTGTATTTGCAGTAGCTGTCTTTTCTGGTGTTTTAGCGTGTATCATACTATTAGCAAGAAAGAAGCTCGCTGTACCGCTTTTTGGTATTTCATTACTTACCGTGCTCTTTATTGAAATTTATTGGCTTATGGGTACAGGTATTATGGAAGCTGCTGGCTATACTGCTGCTATCATGCCTTTAGTGGTAATTGCGGTATCTATATTTATGTATTTTTATAGCAAAGGAGCCGCTAAAAATGGTTGGATTTCCTAAGCTTTAACGAAGCGTATAGTACTATCAAGTTAGCATAAAAAAAGTCGTCTGGTGATTTACCAGACGACTTTTTTTATAAGGTATATAGATCTTTTTTTTTAGCGTTGCTTGCTGAAATTTATAATTGAATTAAAAAGGTTCCATTTGTAACCTCATAGACGGCTGGGTCTGCTAAGGTTGCATCCTTTGCTGTAAAGCTAAAGGTACCTTCTATCACATTCGCAGTTTCATCGAATGTAGTAATAGTAAATGTTCCCGGATCTGATGTAAAGGGCTGGGGAACACCAGTAGTTGGAAGGTATGTTCCAACAATTTCATTTCCAGTCACTAAGGCAGGACTCATACCATAACTCCCTTCAGCAGTAGCAGAAGTTGGTAAATCCAGTTGAATTGTCTCACCACCCATAGTTGCAGTTATGGTGAGAATAGAAACTCCATTAAAAGTATCGTCCACAACTGTTACATTATCTGCAGTAAAGTTAACTCCATCTACATCAGCTTCAAAAGCAAATGTTATGTTTCCTGGTGTTGGCTCAAATGATACATCTAAGTTTCCTTCTGTTATTGCTATAACTGTTGGGTCTTGTCCGAGTGGGTCTCTAGCAGTAAATTCAAAAGTAGCCACTAATTTTTTAGAGAATGAACTAAACTCGGTTATGGTAATCGTACCCGGGTTGGACGAAAGTGTTTCAGAACCCGTATTGGGGTCGTAATACCCTATTAAATTGGAGCCATCTGAAATTCCTTCAAAAAGATCAAACGTACCAGTCGCTAGTGTTTCCGGAACATCAAGACGTAAACTTGCTCCCAGTGTGTCCATCGCTACTATCTGTATCATAGGAGTCATTCCTACCATATATTGCGACACTACAACGTCTGTAGGCACAAAGTCAACACCATCTGCTTTTGCAAAAAGAACAGCAGGTTCTGGTACCGGGTCAGGGTCACCACCACCTGTTCCTGGAGGGACACATTCGCTTGGTTCCACATCACCGCTTGTTACTGTAAAAGGCAGAGAAGAAAAGCTTCCTTCTGTGACAGTAATTGTTTCTTCTCCTGGACCATTTTGAGTGATCTCCACCGCCACAAATTCAAAAGTTCCAGAAACTGTTAATGCATCTGTATCATAAGAGGTAATTTCTAATGTTCCAGAAGTTCCAGATTCTCCAAAAGGAAGAACGGAAAAAGCTCCGCCACTTAACTGTCCAATACTAGCACCGGCGTTAATTCCAGTTAGATCAAAAACACATTCACTTTTATTACTAATGATAAATCCCATAGAAAAATCTCCATCATTTCCATTAATAAGTAAATTTCCCTGATTAATTTCGGCAGATACTTGTGTAGCACTAAAAGATTGTCCATCTATTGTGGCTACAAAGCTCCCTGGTTCACCCCCAGGTTCGTCAGTGATAAACTCCCCTTCTAAAGGTTCATTATCACAACTTGAAAAAACTATTGCTACAAAAGCAAGTAGCATAAGGCTTACATGTTGAAATTTCTTCATAAATATAATTTTACTATCTAACTTAACGCAAACATAAGTAAAAATTGTATATCTAGACTATTTTCTTGGCACTCGGAAGAGTAAAATCACTCCCGCTCCGAAAAATAGCACCAAAAATAAAATAGAATTTCTCATACTGCCCGTAATTTGGTCTATAAAACCATAGAGTAACATTCCGATAACAATCCCTATTTTCTCGGCAACATCATAAAAACTGAAATACGATGTGGTGTCTTCAGTTTCTGGAAGGAATTTGGAATAGGTAGAACGTGATAGTGACTGAATCCCTCCCATAACCAAACCTACAAATCCTGCTGTAATATAAAACTGAGCCGGAGTTGTCACAAAATACGCAACAATGCAAATAACCACCCAAATTAAATTTACGCCTATCAATGCAGAAATATTTCCAAACCGCGCCGATGCCTTTGAGGTAAGAATAGCTCCTAAAACCGCTACCAACTGAATAAGCAGTATGCTTCCAATTAATCCTAATGTTTTTTCATCTTCTCCACCCCACCCTATTTCCTGCTCACCAAAATATGTAGCAACCAGCATTACTGTTTGTACAGCCATACTGTACACAAAAAAAGCAACTAAATAGCGCTTTAAGGAAAGGTTTGCAGAAAGGGACTTGTACACCCCTTGAAGCTCTCTAAACCCATTAAAAACAACCTTCCTGGTTACTTTGTGCTTTGTTTTATTTCCTTTTGGGAGGTATTTAAAGGTATATTGACTAAAACCAATCCACCATACTCCAACCGTGATAAATGAAATTTTCATCGCCTCAATACTTGCTGCTCCTCCTTCCCCCAAACCAAAAAACTGTGGAAACATTACCATAAATAAATTGAATACCAGCAATACCACACTTCCTATATACCCCAGAGAGTATCCTTTCGCACTTAACGCATCCTGTTGTTCTTTAAAAGCCACATCTGGCAGATATGAATTGTAAAACACCAAACTACCCCAGAAGCCTATTAGGCCAAGGAAATAGGACAACAAGCTTATATAGATATTTTCTAAAGAGAAAAAGTACAGCGAGATACAAGAGAGAGATCCTAAGTAACAAAAAAACTGCATAAACCGTTTCTTATTACCCACATAATCGGCAATACCCGAAAGTAGCGGTGAAATAAAAGCGACCACTAAAAAAGCAGCAGCTGTTGTATAGCTAATAAGAGGAGTACTACGTATGGCTCCTCCAAATACTTCAATAGTCTCTACTTCGGCTTTAGTAAAAAGAGCACCATAAAAAATAGGGAATACTGCAGAAGCTATCACCAGGCTATATACCGAGTTGGCCCAATCGTAAAAGGCCCAGGCATTCAACAATTTTTTGCTTCCTTTGGGTAGGTTATTTGTCATTTTAAGTCGTTACATGAAAAAAAAGCTGCCAATAGTTTATTGACAGCTTCCAAAGTACTAAAAAAATACTGTTGCTTGTATGTTATTTTTTAAATGAAGTTACCCCAAACTTACGAGCCTCTGCTTTTGCTCCTGCAGCCCAGGAAGTAATATTATTAATTCGGGTCGAACTGGATGGGTGCGTGCTCAAAAATTCAGGCGGTGCATTTCCGCCAGCGTTTGCCTGCATTCTTCTCCATAAATCGGCCGCTTCTATAGGGTCATAACCAGCAATCGCCATAAGCGTAAGACCTATTTTATCCGCCTCACTTTCGTGGCTTCGGCTAAAAGGCAACATAACCCCTACACTGGATGCGAGTCCGTAGGACTGATTGAAAATTTGTTGCTTTTTTGGGTCATTACTTAAAGCAAGGTTACCAGCTACAGCTCCTAATGCCTGATATTGTGCGGCACTCATACGTTGCTGGCCGTGATTTGCCAGAGCGTGAGCTACCTCATGCCCCATTACTGCTGCAACACCCGCTTCTCCTTGTGTAATAGGTAAGATTCCTGTGTAAAAAACAATTTTACCTCCTGGCATACACCACGCATTGACCGCTGGGTCTTCAACCAGGTTGTATTCCCATTTATAGTTGGTTAAATATCCAGTATAGCCGTTTGCATTGAGGTAACGCTCGGAAGCAGCTGCGATTTTTTGTCCAACATTTGTAATCATTCTGGCATCTGCTGTGCCACGAACTACTTTATTTTCCTGCAAAAACTGATCGTATTGCTGAAAAGCCATTGGAAAGATCTGTGAGTTTGGCACCAATGCCAAGGTTTTTTTTCCTGTAAAAGGATTGGTTGCACAAGCTACAGCAAAAACTGCAACTACTACTAGTGAAATAATTGTCTTAAATTTCATGGTTTAGTGTTTTTCTTAGGTCTAAAGATACTACTTATCATAAAAGGTCGCTCTTAAAAAAAAGTTATTAATCCCTTAGCAAACTTTTAAAATTGGAACGACTTTTGTTTCTGTAAACCTAATCTATACCATTTCTTTGTCCCTAAACTATAAAATTAATCTGAAGATACCGTATGTTGGGACCTACTCTCTTCACTAACAAAATTATATATTATGAAAAAAGTACTTTCATTTTTAGCCGTTACAGTTTCAATATTCTTTATTGCTTGTGAAGGAGATCCAGGACCTCCGGGACCCGAAGGTGAGCCAGGAATAAATATTCTGGGACAAGTATTTGAATATAACACCGACCTACTATTTGATCCCGGGCAAGATGCCTTAGTCTCACCTATTCTAGCCTTTCCAAACAATGTTGAAGTGTTTGAAAGCGATGCCATCTTAGTATATCGCTTAACTGGGCAAGACAACAGTATTAATCCACCAGCAGATGTCTGGACTCAAATGCCATATAGCGAGTTTTTTGCGGATAATACAGGTGATGTACTTCAGTATAACTTTAATCATACATTTTTTGATATTCAGTTTACCCTCGATGGAAATTTTGATGTTTCTGGGTTAGGTTCTGGATTTACAAACGACCAAATTTTCAGAGTCGCAGTTGTGCCTTCAGAATTTGCTCAGGATGGCTTATCTATGGAGCAGTTATTAGACGGTATGCAACTGGACCCATCAGAAATAACAACCATAGGAAATTAAAAACACCATGAAAAAATTAATTGTATTACTTGCTGTAAGTACACTATTTAGCTGTAAAAGTCCAGCACAGGAAAACAAAGAACAAAAACAAGAGGAAAATTTTAAAATCTCAAAAACGGAAGCTGAGTGGAAAGCTGAACTATCAGAAATGGAATACTACGTGCTTCGTGAAGAAGGCACCGAACGTGCAGGATCTTCTCCGTTAAATAAGATTTATGAGCCAGGTACTTTTATTTGTGCAGCATGCAACACCCCTGTTTTTGAAAGTGAACATAAGTTTGACAGCGGTACCGGATGGCCAAGTTTCGATCGTGAGATCGAGGGAAATGTAGCCTTTGGGTCCGATAACAAGTTGGGCTATACCCGCGTCGAGGAACATTGCGCTACCTGTGGAGGTCACTTAGGGCACGTATTTAATGACGGGCCACGTGATACTACCGGAAAACGTCACTGTATTAATGGCGTAGCGTTAGAATTTATTCCGAAAGGAGAAAAACTTCCGACCATTGAGTAAGTATCCCATACAAAAGACAGACGAAGAGTGGCTTAAAGAATTAGGCCCGGAGCGCTACCGAATCCTACGGGAAAAAGGAACAGAACGTCCGTTTACGGGTAAATATAACCTGACGGCAACCAAAGGAACCTACACTTGTGGCGCTTGTAATACGCCCCTATTTGAAAGTAATAGCAAGTTTGACAGTGGTTGCGGATGGCCAAGTTTTGACGAAAGTATCGATGGTGCCGTAGAGTATATAAAGGACACCACCCTCGGAATGCAACGTACCGAAATTTTATGCGCTACCTGC
Organism: Flavobacteriaceae bacterium UBA1903; assembly: GCA_002337605.1. GTDB lineage: Bacteria > Bacteroidota > Bacteroidia > Flavobacteriales > Flavobacteriaceae > Marinirhabdus. The sequence continues at coordinate 56,918 of DDGL01000007.1, read as the reverse complement.
GGAAGTCACCTAGGACACGTTTTTAATGATGGCCCAACCGAAACGGGACAACGGTATTGTGTTAACTCACTTTCGGTAGATCTGGAGAAAGAATAAGTTCTTTACAGTAATAATAAAAGTGATCCCAAATTCCTAAATACTGGAGTTTGGGATTTGTTTTTTGGATTATGGGTTTTTTAATCTAGCATTTCGTAAATTCGTATCCTCAAAATAACGATAAAACTACAACATGAGTAAATACGATATCATTGTTCTTGGAAGTGGCCCTGGTGGCTATGTAACTGCTATTCGCGCGTCACAATTAGGTTTTAAAACTGCCGTAATTGAAAAAGAAAGTCTGGGTGGTGTTTGCCTTAACTGGGGATGTATTCCAACCAAAGCATTACTGAAAAGCGCACAAGTGTTCGATTACCTGAATCATGCTGAAGACTATGGTCTCACTGTAAAAGGAGCCGATAAAGATTTCACCAAGGTAATTGAACGCAGCCGCGGAGTAGCCGATGGAATGAGCAAAGGTGTTCAGTTTTTGATGAAAAAAAATAAAATTGACGTAATTGAAGGCTTCGGAAAACTAAAACCAGGCAAAAAAGTAGATGTTGACGGAAAAGAATATAGTGCAGATCATATTGTAATAGCAACCGGAGCACGCTCCAGAGAGTTACCTAACCTTCCGCAGGATGGAAAGAAAGTAATTGGATACCGGGAAGCAATGACACTGGAAAAGCAACCTAAATCTATGATCGTAGTAGGGAGTGGCGCTATTGGTGTTGAGTTTGCACATTTCTACAGCGCCATGGGAACCGATGTTACTATTGTTGAGTTTTTACCCACCCTTGTTCCTCTGGAAGATGATGACGTATCAAAACAATTTGAGCGTTCTTTCAAAAAGGCAGGTATCAAGGTGATGACAAATTCATCGGTTGAAAAAGTAGATACTTCTGGAAAAACAGTAAAAGCTACCGTTAAAACCAAAAAAGGGGAAGAAACCCTGGAGGCCGATGTGGTGCTTTCAGCTGTCGGAATTGCTGCAAATATTGAAAATATTGGCCTCGAAGATGTTGGTATTGTAACCGATAAAGGCAAAATAATGGTAAACGACTGGTACCAGACGAACATCCCTGGATATTATGCCATTGGGGATGTAGTGCCAGGACAGGCCTTAGCGCATGTAGCTTCCGCAGAAGGAATTACCTGTGTTGAAAAAATTGCAGGAATGAATGTAGAAGCCATGGATTACGGAAACATTCCGGGATGTACGTACGCAACACCAGAAATTGCCAGTGTTGGTATGACCGAAAAGCAAGCTAAAGAAGCTGGATATGATCTCAAAATTGGTAAATTCCCGTTCTCAGCAAGTGGTAAAGCAAGTGCTGCTGGAACCAAAGATGGCTTTGTAAAAGTAATTTTTGATGCCAAATACGGCGAGTGGTTGGGCTGCCATATGATTGGTGCCGGCGTAACCGATATGATAGCTGAGGCTGTATTGGGAAGAAAACTGGAAACTACCGGACACGAAGTATTAAAAGCTGTACACCCTCACCCTACTATGAGTGAAGCGGTGATGGAAGCCGTGGCCGATGCGTATGGAGAAGTAATTCATTTGTAATTCAGGAAGCTTTATAAAAATTAAAATCACGTAGTTTTTTAAACTACGTGATTTTTTCTTTGTTGTCTTTATACTAAATAAGGGGCCTGCAAACTTAAATTTTGAAAAAAGTCAGCAGCGAGTTTTATTGGAAATTTAAAGGCTGAATTTTTAGAATACTTTTTTCTATTTCTTTTGGTAGGTAATTCTAAATCATTCAAAAAGCCATCTATTAAGTTGAAGGTGCTCTTCGCCACTTTGTTTTTCCATTAATTCAAACTTATATTTTTCATGTTAATGCAAAACAATTGTATGAATTATACCTATAACTGACATATTTTCAGCCTCTATTAATTTCTATAAGCCATTCCTGAAAAGGTCCTAAAAGAGCGTTTCTACCGGCATTAGAGAGCTGCAGTGCTTTTTTTACATTGTAACTACAGCATTTTCTATGGCATTCCTATATCCATTCCAGTATCCGGTGCTTTGGCTTGGTTTTGGCAGCTACAACAAACATAACTTTAAACTAAAATAGGTACCGCGTAAGAGTTATGCGAAACATATTTTTTTAAATTAAATATAGTATGAGTCAAGTTAAAGAAAACAACACCGTTAAAGTACATTACACAGGAAAATTATCTGATGGACAGGTTTTTGACAGTTCTGAGGGAAGAGAACCAATTGAGTTCACAATTGGAAAAGGACAAATGATCCCTGGTTTTGAGAAAGGTGTTATCGACATGAAATTAAATGAGAAAAAAACCATCACCATTGCCAAAGAGGAAGCCTATGGAGACGTTAATGATGATTTAAAGCAAGAAGTGAATAAAAGTGAACTTCCTGAAGAGATCACACCAAAAGTTGGTATGACCTTAGTCTCAAAACACCCAAGTGGGCAAGAAATGAATTTGCTGGTAACTGAAGTGAAAGACGAAAGTATCGTTATAGATGCTAATCACCCATTAGCAGGCAAAGATCTTACTTTTGACCTTGAAGTGGTAGAAATTAAAGATACAGAGCTCGCAAAATAAGCAGCTTCTTTTTTATAAGTACCTAACAGCCTTTGTAGAACTTGTTCTGCAAAGGCTGTTTTATTTTATGTAGAAAATTTAGAAAACGAGTTGTATGTTACCTAAGCTTACACCCAATAAAATAAAATGATCATAAGAAAGTAAAAACTGGAAAATGCCAACCAAAACTAGACTAAGATAGTCACTGTAGTACATATCATTTCTATTTTCTAAAATCTTCTTTATGCAAGTCGTTGTTAAAGGTGATATCTGTCCACGTTACATGTATCCAGGGCTCGTCACTTACAGCAGCGTCCCAGGTAGATTTTTTGTACTTCCGCTTTGTGGGTAGTAGGACTCCATCTATATTTTCATATGCTACTTGCATAAGATAGGGCGTTTCCAATACTCCAAAATCGACAACCGTAAATAGAAACTGATCTACCAAACCCGTTTCTCTGTTTATGTACAACTGATAAATATCTGTAGGCTTTTTGTTGGTTGATGTAAACGTGATCTTTACGACGTCATATTCCTTTTTATCAACTTTTTTTTCACCCAGGTATTCGTATGTTAGCCCTGGATCCAATAATTTTTGGAACATAGCGAACCAATAAAAGTTGGTAGGTCTGTTAAACGCCACTCTTTTTAAGGAAACAGTGTCGTTTACAAGATCGCCTTCGTGCTTCAACCAAAATTCGCTACCATCGTACCCCTGCTCTATGGTTCCTTCCAGTTCCGAAAGCGTACGTTCGTGCTTTTTATATTCGCCATACGAGAGTTCCCCATCGAAGATATATTTTTCGGTTGAAATATCAGATATACCGTCAGGCGTTGTATAGGTGTAGGTATAGACCACGTCCTTTTTACTGGAGAGTGTATCGTAATTTCCCACCTTTTCAACCATTGTGTAGACCAGTTCATGTCCCTTGTTTTGAAATGTTTGAGGAACGTCTTTTTGAACCGCTATTTCTGAGACTTCAGATTTAGTTTTGGGTTTGTCATTACACGCTCCCAAGGATAGACTTAAAAGAATGCTTATGAGTATTTTTGAATTCATGGTATTTTATTTTAGAGATTATGATGAGCTATTTGATGCATCAGGTTGTTACTATAGCAGTAACCTTTAGGGTTTTTGGCTACTTATTGATATATAAGTATTTATAAAGCTGCTTAAATCAAAAATCCCAACCTACATTAGGTTGGGATTTTCTATTATATATTTCGTACGTTCGGTAAAGGCTACTTAACCTCTTCGAAGTCTACGTCTTCCACATCGGCGCTTTCGTCAGCTCCTTCGGTTGTGTCGCCTGTGTCACCAGCTGGTTCTCCTGTAGGAGCACCTTGCTGTCCTTCGGCTTGTGCTTTGTAAATTTCTTCACTTGCACTCTTCCAGATCTCATTGATGTTATCCAACGCTGGTTGAATGGTAGCTACGTCTTTTGTTTCGTAGGCTTTCTTCAACTCTTCCAAAGCTCCTTCGATCTTGGTTTTATTATCTTCAGATAATTTATCGCCAGATTCTTTCAGTAGCTTTTCAGTCTGGAAGATCATTCCGTCTGCTTCGTTGATCTTATCGGCTGTTTCTTTTGCCTTCTTATCGGTTTCAGCATTCGCTTCAGCTTCTTGCTTCATCTTCTGGATTTCCTCTTCTGTCAATCCGCTGGATGCTTCAATTCTAATATCCTGCTTCTTCCCTGTTGCTTTATCTTCAGCACTTACTTTAATGATACCGTTGGCATCAATATCGAACGTTACCTCAATTTGTGGTACGCCACGTTGTGCTGGTGGAATTCCGTCTAAGTGGAAACGACCAATGGTCTTGTTGTCATTCGCCATAGGACGTTCTCCCTGTAATACGTGAATCTCTACAGAAGGCTGATTATCGGCCGCCGTTGAGAACACCTGACTTTTCTTAGTTGGGATTGTAGTGTTAGCGTCAATTAACTTGGTCATTACGCTACCCATAGTTTCAATACCTAAAGAAAGTGGTGTTACGTCCAGCAACAATACATCCTTTACATCTCCGGTGAGTACCCCACCCTGGATAGCAGCACCTACGGCAACTACCTCATCTGGGTTTACTCCTTTAGAAGGTGCTTTTCCGAAGAATTTCTCCACAGCTTCCTGTACAGCAGGAATACGTGTAGAACCACCTACTAAAATGATCTCATCGATGTCGCTCTTGCTTAAGCCAGCTGCTTTCATAGCCGCTTCACAAGGTTGGATTGTTCTTTTTACCAGGTCGTCAATTAACTGCTCAAACTTAGAACGTGTCAACGTTGTTACCAGGTGTTTTGGACCACTAGCAGTAGCCGTAACGTATGGTAAGTTTATTTCAGTTTGTGTTGAAGAAGACAATTCAATTTTTGCCTTTTCAGCAGCTTCCTTCAAACGCTGTAATGCCATTGGGTCTTTACGAAGATCCATGTCTTCAGCAGCTTGAAACTCGTCTGCCAACCAGTCGATTATTTTTTCATCCACATCGTCACCACCTAAGTGTGTATCACCATCGGTAGCCAATACTTCAAAAACGCCATCTCCTAATTCCAGAATAGAAACGTCATGCGTACCTCCACCAAAATCGAATACTACAATTTTCTGGTCGGTATCTTTTTTATCCAGTCCGTATGCCAATGCAGCCGCTGTAGGCTCATTGATAATACGTTCTACTTTTAAACCTGCAATTTCACCGGCTTCCTTAGTTGCGTGACGCTGACTGTCATTAAAGTACGCTGGTACAGTAATTACAGCACGGGTTACGTCTTGTCCCAGGTAATCTTCTGCCGTTTTCTTCATTTTCTGAAGAATCATAGCACTTAATTCCTGTGGCGTATACATACGACCGTCAATATCTACTCGAGCCGTATCGTTATCCCCTTTTACAACTTTATAAGCTGCGCGGTCTGCTTCTTTTTTGCTTTCAGAGAATTTGTTTCCCATAAAACGCTTGATAGAAGCAACCGTTTTTGTTGGGTTGGTTACTGCCTGACGTTTTGCAGGATCTCCTACTTTAATTTCGCCTCCTTCTACAAATGCAATCACAGAGGGCGTTGTTCTTTTTCCTTCGGCGTTAGGGATTACCGTTGGCTCGCTACCTTCCATTACTGAAACGCAAGAGTTGGTGGTCCCTAAGTCGATTCCAATTATTTTACTCATATTATTAGTGTTATATTTTTAATTTGAAATTTTTATTACGCCTACTATAAGTCAAGGAATGTGCCAAGAGGAAGGGACTGACAGGGTGACAGATTTAGTAGATTTTATGCGGTAGCAGTTGGCAGTGAAAAGAGTTAATTACCTGCAAGATTGTTATTGACAATTTGAACTTTTAAAAAGTTGGGCATTCCCCGAAAAGGGTCGGACGTTCGCTACTCGCTTTTTATAATGTCTCAACCTTTCGACTACGGTCGAGGAGACATTATAAAAAACTTAAACATTCTGCTGAACCCCTAACGCATACCATAGCAAATTTTATAATGGCTAAGTACACCTACCTAAGTGCTCAAATTTAAAAAAGACTTCATTCAATTAAGTACTTTTAATGATGCTGTAATCACTTTCAAAAAGCCGTAAAATTGTAGTGGGCGGATCCATCTCCTTATGCAGTGCTCCACTTGCAGCTATTATTTTTCGCATATCCTGTGCTCTTCTATGTTTCCAAAAAGCAACTTTAGTGAATCCAATAGCATATACTTCTCCTTTTCGTTTAAAAACCTGACGATGGTACACCCACTTATCATCCCACCCTTCTAAAATAAGTGTAATCGTAAATTTGCTCCAGCGTTTTAATGGTTTTTTATAGATAAATTTTTGCGAACCAATTACGGGAAACATGCCTTTTTTAAATGTGGTATCGTATAATTTTGACCTTAAAAGAACCTCGTATCTAATAAAGTCCATATAGTAGAAGTACTTAGAATTTGCCATATAATTTAGCGCGTCACAATCTAGAATATTAACACGTCTTGTTCGTGAGAGATCATCTTCTATGGATACTTTCTTCCAAAAAAATCTTGACCCTAAATACAAATACATTAAATGTAGCCAATAGTACAGCATGGAGAGTTTTTTAAGTTTTTTTCAATTAAATAGATTTGCAAAATGCACTGTCTTCAACTAAAAGAGTAAGTGCTTCAAATGCCTTTTTATTACTCTTCCCTCGGTAAACGTTCATCCAACTGGGCAATTTGATAAACCAATGCTGCAATTACTGTCGCATTTATCATCATATCGCGTTTTGGAACATACTCTAAAGCATCTAAATTGGTATGATGTGTTACTGTATTATAGTTTAAAGGATCTTGAATGATTTGAAATCCTGGTATTTTGTAATAATCAAAAACATCATGATCTGTAAAGTCTGTGTTTTGAATGGTTAGATTATTTACATCTAAATGAGTGTACGGTGCTAACATATCCTCAAAAATAGTTCTTACCGCTTCGTTTCCTTGTAAATAAATACCTCGCATTTGGCCAGCACCATTATCCATATTAAGGTAGGCTGAAATTTTTTCAACTTCTTTTTTTCGAGTTTTTTCTTTTACTTTTCCGTAGTGCTTTTCTGCATACGCCATAGAACCTACAAACGCTTGTTCTTCACCTCCCCAAAGTGCTATTCTTATCGTACGCTTGGGTTGTACCCCAGAAGCTTTTAGTATGCGCATCACTTCCATCATCACTGCAGAACCTGCTCCATTATCGGTTGCTCCTGATGCCGGATGCCATGAGTCGAAATGAGCACCTATCATCACCACTTCATCTTTTAATTTTGGGTCGGAGCCGGTTATTTCTCCAATAATATTTACATTATTCTTAGGGTTTAAATATAATTTAGAATCTAAATGAAATTTAATTTTCGGGGTGATTTTCCTATCAATTAACCGTTTTAATTTCCCGAAACTTTCTGGTGAAATTGCAAAATAGGGAATTGGTTTTTCATCACTTTCCCTAAAATTATAGGTGCCACTTGGATGAATTACCCCTGGAAAAAAAGGAGTAGTTCCTAACATACTCTTGGCACCTTCAACTTTTAAAAATGCAAAAAAGGCATCATCTTTTCTCACCATACTATCGAATATAAGATCTAAATTTCCAATTAAATCCATATCTCCAGCATTATGGCTTAAAGGATTACTTGGTGTAGGTACAATCGACTTTTCTGCTTCTCCAATCTGTTCTTCCGTAAATCGGTTAGAAAGTGCATCAAACAACAAATTTTGCTCTGGAGCCGATCCTATGAGTACCGTTTTTCCCTGCAATTTTCCACTCCATTGCTTTTTTACCTTTTCTAAATCGGCATGATTTTCAATCCAAATCAAATCTCCTGTTTGCACACCCTTCGAGCTTTCTGTCCAGGCATACGGATAGGCTTGAATTTTCATATAGGCAGGTGCTGTCATTTCTACATTAAACGATGTTACCTCCCAACCCATACAATCGTCACAATACTTTTCAAAGTAGACGGTGTCCATTCCCCAATTTTCCATGGTTTTCTTTGCCCATTCGGCAGCTGTAAAATATTGATTCGTTCCCGATAACCGAGGACCATACACATCTGATAGGTCTGAAACAAGATTCATGACCTGCGATTTTTGAAAACCTTCTGTATTAATTTTAGAAAGTGCTTGAGAAGTTGTTTGACTTGTTGCAGAGAACCCTGCAAAAAGTAATGCTGTGATAAAAATTTTAGTGAAAGTTTTCATATTATTTATAGTGGTTTAGTTAGTTAAAAATGTAGTTAATTGCTAGTGTATGCTTACGTATAGCCGGAGTAAAACGCATTGGCAAGGAATACTTTAATGGATTCCAACACAATATGTTTCAGTGAGTTTAGCAGTACGCTTTCCATAGTATATTTTATATCAGGAAAAGCAACTATGAACGCGCTAGCGAATGCTGTAATGTCTTCTTATCCAATTAAAGGTTCGCTATTATTTGCAATATAACTGGTCACCCAATCCCCCATCAAACTTCGCCGTCATAAGATTTTTTAATCAACTCCGCCTTACTATTAATACCCAGTGTTTTATAGATGTTTTTAATGTGTGTGCGTACCGTATTTATGGAAACAAACAGGTCGTCTGCGATCATTTTATAGCTTTTGCCAGCTACAATGCCTTTCACCACATCGGCCTCACGAGGAGAGAGTACGTTTTGTCTGGTAGTTTTGGGAGCATAATGGGTTACAATCTTTCGTGCAATGGAAGGCGACATATAGGAACCTCCCTCCCGCACTACTTCTACCGCTTCCTGTATTTTTTTCAGCGGGGTCTTTTTAGATAAGTAAGAACACGCACCTGCGCAAAGCGCTTTAAAAATGCTGTCGTTATCTTCAAAGGTGGTGAGCATGATAATGTCTACTTCGGGCATTTCATGTAATAATAACGGGATGCCTTCTATACCTGTCATTCCCAATAAATTAATATCCAATAAGAGTACATCTGGAAGGATTTCTAGCTCGGGCAGCTTTTTTAAAAAATCTTCCACACTAGCCGAAACAGTTAAACAAACTATATGTGCTACCGAATCAAAAAAAGTTTTCAAACTTTCCTGAATCAATACTTCATCTTCTATGATTGCTAACCGGATGGGATTCATTTTTTGACGTAAGCTATTGAAATTGTGTAAAGTTACACGATAATAAAACGTATTACATCACATCTTTGTGTGATATTAGAGGGTAAAGGGCAACATCAAAATAATAGTGAACCCTGCTGTAGTTTCAAAAGTAATCGTCCCTCCTATGGCTTCGGCACGTAACTGCATATTTTCCAAGCCCAGACCTGTAGAGGTATATGCTTCTTTTAAACTTCCATTGTCCTTGATAACAAATTGACAGCTTCGCACATGATTTACAATAGATACTTGCATATGGGATGCGTCGCTATGTTTCAGTAAATTGGTGATGGCTTCTTTGTAAATTAAAAAAAGGTTCTGCTTTATTTGAGGAGGCAGATTTTTATTGCGTTGGTCTATGCCACCACTGTCTATATGAAAGGATATATCTTGCGGTAACAGTAACTCTTCAGCCAGCTCGTGCATGCGTTCTATTAAATCGTTACTGGTACTACGGCGGTTATCGATACTCCAGACCAGGTCGCGCATCTGGGAGATGGCATTTCGGCTGATACCTGCTATTTTTTGAAGTTTTGTTTTGTCTTCCTGGCTTGCATTCATTTCCATGAGTTCTGTTTGCATAGCCAATCCTGAAAGCAAGGAGCCCACATCGTCGTGTAGATCACTGGAAATTTTAGTTCGCAAACGTTCTAAAGCAAGAAGCTGTTGCAATCTCCATTTAAAAATGGCATAAATAATTGCTACATTTAAAAGTAATACGAGTGCAATAAACCACCATTTTTTATAAAAAAACTGGCGCACGGTTATGGGAATCGATAATACAGAACTGGTTTGGTTTCCTCGGGCATCGGCTCCTTTAATTTTTAAGAAATATTCCCCGGCTGGCAGTTTGTTGTATCTAACCGATGCTGTATTCCCTTGTGAAAACCAGGTATCTTCAAAACCTTCCAGTTTTGTGTGATAGGTATTTTTTTTATTCTGAAAGTAGCTTGGCAGGGCCCATTCCACTTGAAAATACTGATCGTAGGGTGAAATGCTTACGTGAGTACCCTTTTTATAACTCTGGTCAATCTCAAAGGAAACTTTCTGGTTACTATTGTATCCAGAAATGCCTGCAAATACAAGATTGGGCGCCGCAGCTTGATTCAAAAGTTTATCTGAAGAAAACATATTCACCCCGTTCATACCCCCAAAATAAAACGCCCCCTGACTATCCTTGAGCAAACTTGCATAATTAAACTCGTTGTGTGAAACCCCATCCTCGACATAAAAATTCTGAAATGTTTCTGCTTCCGTATCAAAGTAAGAGAGTCCATTATACGTGCTAACCCAAAGATTTTGTTTTGCGTCTCTTAAGATTCCTACCACATTATCATCTGCCAGACCAACTGTTTTTTTATACGTCTTGACTGTTTTTTCATCTGCTGAAAGATGATTCAATCCGCCGCCATAGGTTCCTATCCACAAACTACCCTCTTCATCTTCTTCCACAATAAGCAAGTAGTTTTTTGATAAACCAGGGGTAGTTGTACTCTTAAATTGTGATTCGATGCTCCCCTCCAGATTTATTTTAAGCAAGCCATCTTTTTCGGTAGCTATCCAAACGATATTTTCTTCTTTACTGGGTTCAAAATATTTTAAATCTGAAATGTCTTCTGTTCCTTCTACATTTTTAAAAACCTTCTCACTTTCCCCGGTCTTAGGATCAAACAAGGTTAATCTGGATAATGAATAGCCAAAAAGGAACCTTCCGTCCTTCAGTTTAAAAATAGGGTTAGAACCATACATTCTCAAACTAGACTCGAACCCTGGAATTTTTTTAACCAAACCTGTTTCCAGGTTAATTTTCAACAAACTTCTGGCTGCGGTATACACATTTTTTTTTTCTTCGTCCGGAACAAAGAAATTAGCTGTGTACTGAAGGATAACTGCTTCGCCGTTTTCAGTTTTTAGCTCCAACGTTCCCCTTTCACCCGATTGATTCAGATAAAAAATAGCATCTTTACTTTCACAATACCCGTAGAGGCTTCCATCTGCCCCTTCAAACAGACCACGCATCGCATGTCCCCATCCTTGCTTTTTGGAGCTAAAGAGGTTCGAAAACAATTTATTAGTACTTCGTACTTTCAGTAATCCATTATCGGTGCCCACCCAAAGAATATTTTCAGCATCTATAAAGAGGACCTTGATCATCGAAAAATCTAACTTCTTGTTTAGTTGTTCTGTAAAATCCTCAACAACACCCTCTGAAGTTAATCGCCATAACGACGTTTTACCTGCAAACCAGATATTGTTTGCCTGGTCTTCAGTAGCCCAGTACACATGTTCGGGAACATCTAAAACCTTCTCACTGCTACTATCGATGGGATTATAAAGATACGCTCCATTGGTGCCTTCAGATCTTGGAAAATAGTATTGGTTATTACAGCGATCAAAAAAGTATTGGGTATAATGAATCTCATCATCATTCCACATATAGGTGTCTAAAACCTGAGATTGCATCAATTTTCCTGAAGCAGTATATTGAAAAACTCCGTTTACCGTACCCCACCAAATCGTTCCTTTAGCATCTGCAGCCAGCTGTACGAAGTTATTACTCTCTATACGCTGTGTATCTACCTGTATAAGTGTATTGTTTTCAATTTTTTGAAGTCGCAATAATTCAGCAGCACCACGGGACAACTGTTCATCTTGTGTGACAATCCATAAAACCCCTTGAGAATCCAGATAGGTAGCCCGCGTTTCGCCTTTTATGCCAAAGTCGGAACCATATTTAGTAACGACATCTGTACGTAAGTCTAACCTAAACAAGGTATAATTCGCCATAAACCACAAATAATCTCCAGACGGATCTGCCCACATACTGTTTAGAATGTCTTCACTTTCTACATAAAAAGGGTTGTCCAGATCACTTGTGTATGCCTTAAAACGATGACCATCGTAACGGTTAAGGCCTTGAGAAGTACCAAACCACATGCGGCCTGTTTTATCTTGTGCAATGGACTCTACATTTCTAAACAGTAATCCATCCTCGGTGGTCAATATATCTATCTGAGATGAATTTTGAGCGTGCAGGCCAATGCTCCCTGCCAGAAGAAGCAGAAACATTAAAGAAATAGTATTCTTTATAACTAGTTGCACTGTATGAGAATGGTTAGTTGAGTCCTCGAACTCCCAAAGATACAAAAAGGGAGCGCCCAAAATCACATTAACGTGTGATTGACTTATACTTAGAGGAACGGTACCTTGGTTACCATAAAATAAGAGTACGTGTTAAATCAGGTTATGCTCAAGATTCTATAGCTCCCCAAAATTGTAAACCTACACCCGATCCTTTACTAAAAATGAAATACTAACCAAACGATAAAACAATGAAAACAGTTGGAATTATAGGGGGCTCTGGCTTTATAGGAAGCTTTGTTACTCAGAAATTTTTAGACGAAGGATATACTGTAAAAGTTTCGGTAACCGACATTGGAAACACTAATAAATACCAACATCTCTTTCAACTGAAAAATAGTGATTATCTTACTATTAGTCAATTACTGGTTGAAAATCTGGAAGCTCTTAAAATTTTTATTGAAGATTGTGAACTTGTAATTCACGGCGGTACTCCTTTTCAATTAAATTTTGAAGACGCTCAAAAAGAATTATTTGATCCTACCATTCAAGGCACAGAAAATTTTCTGGAAGCCGTCTCTGAAAACCCTAATATTAAGAAGGTTGTTTTAATAGCTTCGGTTGCCGGCTGGAACACCAATTTCCCGCTACCTGCTGCAAACAAAACCGCTACGGAAACTTTTGACGAAACCGATGAGCGTTTTACAAGTAATGAAAGCCATCCCTACGCGCAGGCAAAATTTATAGCCAACCAGACTGTTCTGGATTTTATCGCAGAAAATCCTGAACTGTTTTTTGAAATTACATCGGTCTCCCCTGTAATGGTGATGGGGAAATCGCTTTCAGAGAGAGAAGACTCTACTTCAACAGGAGTACAGTTTTTAATAAAGAACAACATAGCTCCAGATGATTTTTTTCAGAGTCTGTACGATGCCGATGTGGCTTTTGCCATTGTAGATGTTCGCGATGTAGCTGAGGCAATTTTTAAAGCTGCCACTACAAATGGATTGCACGGAAAAGACTATTTGCTTTCCAGTGAATCGTATGCAGTATCAGATGTTTCATTGTTGCTCAATAATAAAGCGCCTAAACACCCAGCGGCTATCATTTATAAAAATTCGCTTGCCAGAACAGATTTAGGCATGCAGTTTAGACCTGTTGCAGAGACCTTACAAGGAAACCAAATTCCATTTGTAAAATAGAACATTATAAAAACTTTAAATAAATAAGTAACCTTTAAACAACAACCTCATGAAAAATTTTAAAAACGCTCCTGTACTAGTGCTTTTAGTAGCTATTGCGCTAGGCTCTTTTCAAACAACTGCTCAGAACAAAGCTGTAGAAAAAATGCACCAACAGTATACCACGATGATTAATACTGGAGACCCTGCCAGTTTAGAAGTGTTGTATTCCAAAGATGCAAACATCAGAAATTCTGACGGAACTATGGTTTCTGGACTGGATGCTATTAAAGCTCAGTACAACGCTACTTTCGCTTCGGGAAAATTCGATATCGCATTAAAAACAAACGAAGTAACATCGTTAGGCAAAGAGTATATGTTTGTAAGCGGTTCTTTTGACTATAACAAGACAGACGAACCAAAAATGAGATTAGTTGGTGAATTTGTAAACACGTTAAAAAATGAAAATGGAACCTGGAAAATTAGTAAAAGTTACCGCTATCTCACTCATGAAAACAATGCAGCCGTTGTAAACAATTTGTATCAGGCGTTTGCAAATGGAGATATTCCAGCAGCATTAGCTACTATGGATACCGAAATTGTATGGAATGAAGCCGAAGGCAACGCCCTGGCCGCGGGCAATCCTTACATTGGACCAGACGCAGTGCTCAATGGTGTTTTTGCAAAGATTCCTGTAGATTTTGACGGGTTTTATTTAAGTGATATTAAATTACATGAAATGAGTAATAATCAAGTTCTTGCCACCCTTCGGTACAATGCAACCTCTATGCACAATGGTAAAAAACTAAATGCACAAGCTGCACATCTTTGGACAGTAAAAGATGGAAATATAGTAGCATTTCAGCAATATGTAGATACAAAGCAGCTGGATGAAATGTTACAGAAGTAAAAACCAAAAACCCTTCTGCCACAACAGAAGGGTTTTCTACTAATGCTAACGTTAAAATGAAGGTAGTATAGGCTCCTCTTCAGGGGTTGTGAATACGTAACGACGAAACATATAATCTTTTTAAAGTAAATGTAACTATGAGTACAAAAGCAAAAGACTGGACAAAGACCGAATTACAAGTGTATATCTTATTGTTATGCGCAAATGCCGATAACGATGAAACCAAGGAAGAACTGGAAATGATCAAGTCCAAGGTAGATAAAAAAACCTTCGAAAAAATGGAGCAACTATTCCGTAGTGACTCTGAAGAAAAAAGACTAAAGAAAATCGACAGAAATATACATCAACACCATTATAGCGCTATGGAACTAAGCGCTTTTAAAAGAGAAATGTACGAGGTATTCTTTTCAGATTGCAATTTCAGCATGCTTGAAAAAAGGCTGGACTGGACGTTGGACAATATTTTGTATTAAACCTATTTCAGAAACTAATATAAAATAGAACTAATCCATGGTACCAAAAACAAATCGAATTGAATCTATTGATGTGTTACGAGGTGTTGTAATGGTTATCATGGCGCTGGATCACGTACGCGATTATTTTCATTACGGCTCTTTTTTTGTTGATCCTACCAATATAGACACTACAACTCCTGCCCTATTTTTTACTCGTTTTATAACGCATTATTGTGCTCCCGTTTTTGTTTTTCTGGCAGGTACCGCCGCATTTCTTTATGGTAGTAAAAAAACAAAACCTGAACTTTTTAAATTTTTAATTACAAGAGGTATCTGGCTCATCTTTTTAGAAATGGTAGTTAACAACCTTATCTGGACATTTGATCTAACCTGGAGTATTCAGATCTTTCAGGTCATCTGGGCCATTGGGGTAAGTATGGTATGCCTTTCATTCTTGATCTATCTTCCTAAAAAAATCATTTTAATTCTTGGAGTTATTTTGATAGCCGGGCATAATCTTTTGGATGGCATTGTAATGCAAGGACAAAGTTTTCAGGACATAGTCTGGTATGTACTGCACCAGCAAAACGCGCTCGTTGTAAATCAAAATCATCTCATAATAGTACAATATCCGCTACTTCCCTGGATTGGATTGATGGCATTAGGCTATGTGTTTGGTACTTTGTATCAGCGTGATTTTGTTGTAGAGGTTCGAAAAAAATGGTTGCTTGGACTGGGATTTGGAGCACTTGCAGTTTTCTTTATCGTAAGGGGTCTCAACACATATGGCGATTTAACTCCTTGGGTAGTTCAGGAGAACACTACAAAAACAATACTTTCTATTTTTAATGTTACCAAATACCCGCCCTCCTTATTGTTTTTCTGTATCACGTTAGGACCCGCTCTTATATTCCTTTATGCTTTTGAAAATACTAAAAACAAACTCACAGATTTCTTCTTGGTGTTTGGAAGGGTACCCCTGTTCTATTATTTCTTACACGTGCTGATAATTCATCTTATGGCATTAATTGGAATATTAATTTTTGGTGGAAATCCTCAGGATATGATCCTTACTGCGCAAGGGTTTATGAATGCAAATTTGAGTACCTACGGATACTCTTTGGAGGTGGTGTACCTGGTATGGCTTGGAGTAGTATTACTATTATATCCTTTGAGTAAAAAATATATGAAGTATAAAGCTGCTAATAAAAACAAATGGTGGTTACGCTATTTGTAGTTAAAAGATATGATCAAATTTTTCCGGAAAATAAGACAACGCCTCCTGATTGAAAATCGATTTTCAAAGTACCTCCTCTATGCCATAGGCGAGATCATTCTCGTGGTGATTGGGATTTTAATTGCGCTTCAAATAAACAATTTGAATGAGGGAAGAAAAGAGAAAAATACTGAAACAGCGACTCTTTCTATTTTGCTTGAGGATTTGGAAGCTGCCGAAAAATTTTCAAACGAATATATAGAGAGTGAGCAGTATTACTTAGATATACTTGAAACCATCTTGCATAAAGATTCAATTGTAACTCTCTTAAATGATAAAACAAAGACTATAGAATATTTCAATAAGGCATTTTGGGATTTCGAAATTCAAGTGCCCGTAATTAACACCTATTCAGATTTAAAAAACGCTGGTAAAATTGCCATTATTAATAATAATGAGATTCGTGAGCGTCTAAGTGTCTTAGATGCAAACATTATTAACCTTGATAGACTTATTCTGGACAGGATGAACGTACACCAAATAAGAATAGATGAGATTTGCGTTGAGGATATAAACTTTCTTCACTTACTAAAATTTAAACTACCCAATTACAATATCTCTCTGGGACCAAAGAATGATTATATAGAAATTATGAACAAACCCAAAGTGCGAAATCTAATGGGCATAAAATCTGTATTAACCAATGAGGCCTTGGGCTATAGAAAAAACTTGCACAACGAGATTGCATCGATCATACCGCTAATACATTCTGAACTAAATGATGGTAATTCATCTTCAAATAAGCAGTGATACTATCTTGAAACTATGATAAAATTTTTCCGCCATATCCGTCAGCGACTTATTAGAGAGAACAGATTTTCTAAATATCTAGTCTACGCCATAGGTGAAATCATACTAGTGGTGATTGGAATTTTGATAGCGTTACAGATCAATAATTGGAATGAGCATAAAAAAAATGCGCAACAAGAACAACTCATACTAACGCAGTTATTGGCAGAATATGAAAGTAATCTGCAGCAAATAGAAAGTAAAATCAGCCTTAGAAATGATGTTATTAAATCGTGTATTTCACTTTTAAATTATATTCATAAACGTCCTCAAAATATCACAACAGATAGCATAGATTATCATCTTTCACGTGCAACTATGAGACCTACCTTTGACCCTCAGTTAGGTGTAAGTAATGAGTTGATAAATGCAGGTAAACTATATTTAATAGATAACACTACTTTACGGAACAGAATATCTTCATATTCGAGCTTTTTAAAGGAGCTCAATGAAGAAGAATTGAACATTTTTAGGTTTACTGAAGAAGAATTTTACGCTTTTTTAATTGACCAATATCAAATAGGTGGCTTTACTACTCAATTTTTATTTGATGAAGAACTAAGGTCTAGATTCACGATAGGGGAACGTCTTAGTGATTTTTCAGAGTTAAGAAATTTAGTACCAAAGGCTAATTTCGAAAATCTTTTAAACCACCCCAACTTCGAAGATCACATCACTCGATTACTTGGCATGACACCTTACACTAATGAACAGTCCATTGGTGTTAGAACTAAAACCCAAGAAATAATAGATTTAATTATTTCGGAAACTGCTGAAAACCAATGATAAAATTCTTTCGCCATATACGCCAACGATTAGTTGCTGAAAGTAAGTTCAGCAAGTATCTACTCTACGCCATAGGCGAAATCATCCTTGTGGTGATTGGGATTCTTATTGCATTGCAGATTAATACTTGGAATGAAGAAAGGAAAACAAATGCCAATTTAAGTAAAGCACTAAAAGCATTAAAGATCGATTTGGCTCAAGATTCACTATTAATTGCAGCGTATCTGCCAGAAGTGAACCAAGAATATCAATTTAATGAATCGCTAAGAGAGCGTATGGCAAAACCTAAAGCAACTGTCGATACCTTATTGAAGATTACTCGAAATGAATTTAACCCAAATTGGAATAACCCCATCTATTACAATACCAACGCCTATAAAAGTTTGAATGACACTGGTCTTATTGATGTAATGAATGATTCCCTTAAAACGCATATAAAAGAGTATTACAATGGTAAATTTTACCGAGAAGGGATGGTTGAAAGCATTACAAAAGATTACAGAGAAAAATTGGCGCAGTATGTAAACACCTATACTTTTGGGTCTACACACCTTCACGACCAAGGCGAACTCATAGATTCTTTGGTCTGGCATAATGTTAATCCGACACACTTGGCAGCTTCTTTCCAAGGCATCAGTAATTTTAAGCGAATTCTTTTTAGGCTCACGAGAGATGAAATGGAATATTCATTGAATAACTCAAAAGGTCTAATTCAACACATTGATCAAAATTTAGATCCAGATGATTAAATTCTTCCGCCATATACGTCAACGCCTTATTAGAGAAAACAGGTTTTCTAAATATCTACTCTATGCCATAGGCGAAATTATCCTTGTGGTGATTGGGATTCTCATTGCACTACAGATTAATAATTGGAATGAAGTGCGAAAAGAAAAACATAGTCTTCGCGCTATTTATAGCAATCTATTGTTAGACATCAAAGCAGATTCTGTTTCCTACAGTTTAAACTTAAAAGGTCTCAAAAAAATTGATTTTTTACATGATCAATTATATAAAACTGGGGTAAAAAATGATACCACAATTGTAATAACGAACCCTAATAACATACGATACAGAATCTACTACAACCCTATAGTAAAGGAAAACAACCCTTTTATTGCCACTAAAATCACTAATGATAACGTAAGAAAAGAGATCTTAAAGTATTTCAGAAACATGAAAGATATGGATGATGTTTTCTTGGAATTAGACGAGATTATAAAAAATAAATTGCGCGTTTATTTAGGGGCTAAAAAAATGTATAAGCTTACCAATTGGTTTGAAAATAAGTCGAAAATCACCTCTAAAGATGCTTTGGGTTTTGATTTTATTGATACTAATGAATTAATGGAACTCTCAAAAGACACAGAATTTCAGCAACTACTTTTTGAAGCCTCTTTAAAAATTGACAATAGCATTACCATTTTAGAAATTTTAATAGCGCAAAATGCTCATTTAAGTAGTGTGATTAACAATGAACTAAACTAACCTTTACTATGATAAAGTTTTTTAGAAAAATTCGGCAAAAAATGCTTTCTGAAAGCAAGTTCAGCAAATACCTCCTCTACGCTATCGGTGAAATTATCCTTGTGGTGATTGGGATTCTTATTGCATTGCAGATTAATAATTGGAATGAAAACCAAAAATCAAAAAAAGATGAGCAATATGTCTTGACTGAAGTATTAAAGAATCTAGAAGAAGATGCCGTTTTAGTCGATGAAATAATAATCCAACGCCAAAAAGCAAAAAAAGCAATCACCGTACTACAAAACTTTGTGAACTCCGAAACCAGGGATTATGATTCCTTGCAATATCAAATGGTCAATCTACTCACCTTTGAACGCTATTACCCCATTAACAATGCTTATGAAATACTGAAATCCAAAGGGTTACAACTATCCAAAAATGAATTAACGACAAAAATTTCAAGATATTACGATTACGAACAACCAAAGATGCGGAATAGTATTTTGGACATTGAAGTAGTCATTCTTAATGTCTTTAACGACAGGAACGGTTTAATCCGGTTTATTTCTTCTCTGGAAAAAGACGAACGTATGGTAGTAAAAAACCCTTATGATCCAATTTTTGTGGAGGAGTTAACTTTTTTCCTAATAGGTTTTCAAGATAATAATGGTGGCACTTTAGAGAAGCTTCTTGTCTTTAAGGATATCAACACAAGCTTACGAGAACAAATTACAAATGGATTAAAAGAGCTAAAAAAAATAAGTTGAAATGATCAAATTCTTCCGCCATATACGCCAACGATTAGTTGCTGAAAGTAAGTTCAGCAAGTACCTACTCTACGCTATTGGCGAGATCATTCTTGTGGTTATTGGGATTCTCATTGCGCTTCAGATCAATAATTGGAATGAAAACAGAAAAGAGCGCTTTGCTGAACAAAAAATCTTAAAACAATTACAAAAAGAATATACTCAAAACCTAAAACAACTGGATGAGAAGATTTTGATGCGTAATAAAATGACTCAGGCGAGTCATGCATTACTAGATTATATTGATCATCCCAAAAACATAGAAGACGACTCACTACTGCATTACCTATTCAGATTATCTCAAGACCCCACTTTCGACCCACTTGAGAATGATATCATAAGTACTGGTAAGCTAAGACTTATCACCAATGATAGTATTTCTGAAATGCTTTCTAATTGGACATCTGATGTTTACCAAGTACAAGAAATTGAAGACAACTGGCAGTTGTTCCGCAATCAAAATTACCAGCCATTGTTGCTCAAAGAAAAATTAATTCGAAATGTCGGAGCCTATATATTAAATAGTGGTTATTCGCCTGAACACGCGTTGGATAAGAATGATACTATCTCATATAGTATTAAAAAAAATAAAATCGATTTGTCTTCGGTGATATTAAAAAATGCAACAGAAATTGAAGGGGTTGCAAGTACATGTATTATCTATAACAGTGTTACAAATGTGCAGGCCTATGCCCTAAGAAAACGGATTGTAAGATTATTAAATTTAATTCATAAAGACCTTTTATGATCAAATTCTTTCGCCATATACGCCAACGATTAGTTGCTGAAAGTAAGTTCAGCAAGTATTTGCTCTACGCCATTGGAGAAATCATTCTGGTGGTGATTGGGATTTTGATAGCTCTTCAAATCAATACTTGGAGTGATAACAAGACTGCTGTTGAGAATTCCAAGGTGTTTCTCGATGAAATGCTAAAAGATCTTACCTCAGATACCTTTTATTTAGATCGAGCCATAGTAGCTATCGACAAGGATTTAGATGCAAAGGAGTGGTTGCTTCACAAAACTGCCTATCAGCTAAAGGATTTGGATTCAATTTATTTGAGTGTAACAAATAATTATTGGGATTTTTATATAAACGATCGAACATTTCAAAAAATACAAAACAATTCTCACTCAAAATTAATTGGATACGATAGTTTATACGTTCAAGTTTCCCGATACTATTCTACCATAAAAAAGCGAATGGAGAAGAACACAGAATACGAAATTAGGGAAAACTCAAAATATAATATCAAGGATGAAGATTATTACAATATGGTGAAATTTGATTTCCCATTGACTCGAGTTTCCAATGGAACACAAATCGAAAGAGAATTCCCTGTACTACAGGGAAAAAAGGAACGTGATAGTATTCAATTTGCAAATTTGAATATTATTGAATTACGAAATGACACCAAGTTAGCGTATCTAAGACATAATTTTATTTTGAAGGGTTTTATGATGTGTAAAGAGGAAGCAGATAAATTAATTGACGCTATTGAAAAGACCTTAGTTTATGATTAAATTCTTTAGACATATCCGTAAGCGTTTAATTGGCGAGCATCGATTCTCTAAGTACCTACTCTACGCCATAGGCGAAATCATCCTCGTGGTGATTGGGATTCTCATTGCGCTTCAAATTAATAACTGGAATCAACAACGAATAGAAGACAGCAAAGAACTTGAATTGCTTATAGGGCTTAAAGAGGAGTTCGAATATAATTTGAGTGAATTAGACCTATCTATAGAAGTGAATCATACGGTAACTCAATCTTGTATTCAACTCACAGCGCTTATTCGTTCAAATTCAATCAATACTCAACCCGACATTGTAGATCGACTACTTGTGGAAATTGGCAACTTTACATCCTTCGATGCAAGGATGGGAATATCTGGTGAGGTTGTAAATACGGGTAAAATAAGCATCTTGAAAAATACCGAGCTACGAGGACAATTAGGCAATTGGATCACGCTTATAAGCGATTGTGAAGAAGATATTTTATTCAGGTCAGATAATTATACTATGAATTTAATGCCATTCCTGATGAAACGATTTCCGTTGGCCAATGGAGAGCTTACGAAGAAGCTAGGGTTCGATAAAGAGAATTATTTACAGACTTATAAAGAAAAATCGCCTTTTACCATTTCGCTAGCTAAACAGGACCTAATGGAGTTTGAGAATCAAGTATGGCATCATAAACACAATCATGATTATGTCGCTATTAATGAACGGAACTTAAAGGATTTTATCGTGGCCACCATAACGATGATACAAATAGAATTAGACAAAATTATCAATGATTAAATTCTTCAGAAATATACGTAAACGATTAATTGGCGAGAATCGCTTTTCAAAGTACCTGCTCTACGCCATAGGCGAAATCATTCTTGTGGTGATTGGGATCTTGATTGCGCTACAAATTAATACCTGGAATGACGAAAGAAAAATAAGTAATTTGGAAAATAAAATACTTAAAGAACTCTATGTTAATTTAAGTATGGATCTTCAGGAATTACAGGACGACATATCATATATGGATGACATTAATGGTGCATGCTTGGATGTTAAAAAATTTATTAAGAATAAGGAATATCCCAATGATTCGATTTTTAAAGTAGTTTCTATTCTTAGGGTTACACCTCATTTTGACCCTAACAGAAGCGGGTATCAATTATTACAATCAAAAGGTGTGGAAGTAATTTCTAATGATAGCCTAAGAAATGATATTTCATTGCTTTATGAAAGATCATATCCCTACTACAAAAGATATGAGGAAGAACGCTTGCGATTTCATGCGTTGCATAGCGAACCAAAATTACTGGATTACTTCTCAATGCATTTTAATCTTAGCAAGAAATACTATGGGAATTTCAAAATTTCTCAAGATGACTATAACAAACTAAGAAATGATGATGCTTTTTTAAAATTATTAGCTGCCATAGCTTTTGAAAATTCAGCAGTTCAAAATAGAGGACAGCGAGTAGCACAAAGCATCGGTTCACAACTAGAAGCTATTGACAAGGAAATTTCAGGTAAAATGTAGTAACAACTAACTAATGATAAAATTTTTTAGACATATCCGCAAACGATTAATTGGTGAGAATCGCTTTTCAAAGTACCTGTTCTATGCCATAGGCGAAATCATTCTTGTTGTGATTGGGATTTTAATTGCTTTAAGCATCAACAATTGGAATCAAGAAAGACAGCTGCAAAATGAAGAGAAAAGTATCTTAAAAAATATACACACCGAATTTTTAGAAAATAAAGTTGCCTTAAAATTAGGCTTTGAAGAAAACAATCAAGGAAGCAAGGCTGCCATAACATTACTTAATCTTGTCGGACAAAAAAGAGAACATATTCAACAACACAATTTGGATAGTTTAATGTATGTGATGCTAGAAACCGGATCATATAGGCCTTCAGAAAATACAATTTCAGACTTGTTACAATCAGGTAAATTGCAATTACTACAAAATGAAGAATTAAAAAATTTACTCTATAAATGGACAAGAAACCTAAAAAAAACCGATGTCAGTTATAGTAGAGTTGAATTAAAAATCGATAATGAATTAATTCCTTATCTATCAAAATATTATTCCATGAAAGATATTGATATGCATGGCATGCTACAATGGAAAAACAAAACTTTATTACCCATAGACAAGCTGTATATATTCGAAGACATACAGTTTGAAAATATTATGGATGATTATTTATATAGGGTGAAATCTGCGAGCAATAATCTTAAACAATTAGAAATAATTATTGAAGACATTATAAAAGAAACAGTATGATTAAATTCTTTCGAAACATCCGCCAAAGATTACTTTCTGAAAACAAATTCAGCAAATACCTGCTCTACGCCATAGGCGAAATTATCCTTGTGGTGATTGGGATCTTGATTGCGCTACAGATAAATAACTGGAACGAATTCCGTAAAAATAACACAACCGAAAGTGACTACTATTGTAGATTGCTTGAAGACTTTGAACTGGACCGACAGAATATCAAGCGACTGTCCGAGGAGTCTGACTATAAAATAAAAAAGAGTAAAGCGCTTCTTTTAGAGTTACCAAAAAAAGATAAATCCAAGGAATATCTCATCGATAATTACATCCAAGGGTTACGAACTAACGCTTTTGTACCCAGTAAAGTAACGATTTTAGATATTACTTCGTCAGGCAAGCTTAATCTTATCAAGAACGACTCGTTAAAGAAAACCCTCATTAGATATTATGCAGAGTTGGATAACCTAATATACCAACTGGATTTAAACAGGAACCATAGCATAGAAAGAGCCTTTGCTTATGAAGATGATAATCAAGTAGGGTTTCAGTATGCAGACTATGCCAAAGCATCTTTAGGTGATGAAATTATGGCCACCTTACCAATAGATAACTGGCATTTAGATAAAAGTTCTACAGTGTATAAACAGTTCCAGAACGACCTTGTGTTTTTTGTACTGATGAGCAATAGGGAAAAACAACATTTCAAAAAAATTTTAGATCAAATGCAGCCAGTTTACAACCAGCTAAAAAACCTGTGCCACTAAAATGAGCTGGCTCTTTAGGCTATGGCTTTTAGAAATACAGAAACAACAACTAAAACAAATTAATTATGCTTGCTAAATTCGGAGAAACGTCGACAAAATTATTTGAGAAATATATGCCGAATGCATTTGTGTTCGCAATGTTACTCACCCTTAGTACCGGACTTATTGCCTTTGTTTGGCTAGGCGCAAAACCCATGGACATTGTTACAGGATGGTACGATGGATTTTATTCACTTCTAGAATTCGGGATGCAGATTGTATTGATTATCATTACCGGCTTTGCCATAGCCCTTTCTCCATTGGTAAATAAGAGCATAGACACATTGACCAATTACGTAAAAACACCGAGACAGGTATATGTCATAGTAGTACTGGTTGGAACACTATTATCACTTATCAGTTTTGGATGGATAGTTATAACCTGTGTTTTGGCAAGAGAATTGGCCATTCGTATCAAAGGTGTTAATTACCCGTTTTTAGTAGCCTGTGTTTATTTTAGTGGTGGAAGTTGGGTATCAGGTCTTTCGAGTTCCATTCCGCTATTGTTGGGTACAGAAAATAATTATCTCATTGAAGCAGGAATCTTAACAGAAATTATTCCGAGTGCCTTTACCCTGGGATCTGTTTTAAATCTATCGATGATGGTTCTTTATGTTGTGTTTGCACCTTTACTGCTATTTATACTAATTCCAAAAACAAAAAACATTAAGCAATTAGATGATATGTTAGTCAATAAAGCGGCTAAAAAAGAACTCTCTATACAAGACGAAGCACTTGGTCTAAACTTATCTTATAAATCGGTTTCTGATACACTGAATAACGGGGTAGTGCTTCAAATTTGCATCGTATTAATGGGAGTAAGCTATATCATCTATCACTTTTACACCAATGGTTTTCAATTGAACTTTAATATCATGATCTTCATTTTCCTGATCGTTGGACTCGCATTGCACAAAACACCTATGCGGTATGTAATTGCTATGAAACGCTCTAGTAGTAATGTTTCAGGAATTTTATATCAGTATCCTTTCTATGCAGGTATTATGGGCATCATGCTCTATACAGGCCTGGGAGAGAAATTGGCCGAAATCATTGCCTCTGTTGCCACTATAGAAACCTATCCCTTTTTCGCCTATGTAACGGGTGGCGTAATGAACTTCGCTATACCATCTGCTGGTGGTGAATTTGCAGTGGTAGGTCCTAGTATTATTAATGCTGTCAAAGAGATTGGTGAAGGTTTACCTGCCAACGAAATTACGGCAATGGTCTCAAGAGCTTCTTTGTCTATTGCCTACGGTGAGAGTCTTTCGAATGTACTTCAGCCATTTTATTTATTACTTGTGTTTCCCATCATGGGTGCGGGCATTAAAATTCAAGCAAGGGATGTAATGGGCTATTTGGTGCTCCCTTTTATTATATTTTTTATCATCCAGTCAATTTTAGTAATGTGGATCCCATTATAGCATATAGAACACACGTGTACATAAGCAAGAGAAAAGACTCATACTATGATTAAATTCTTCCGAAAAATAAGACAACGCCTCCTGATTGAAAACCGCTTTTCAAAATACCTCCTCTATGCCATCGGCGAGATCATCCTTGTGGTGATTGGGATATTGATCGCACTCCAGATAAATAATTGGAATGAAGAAAGGCTGTCTTCCAAGTTTGAATTACAAATGCTAACTTCTTTAAAAGAAGGACTAACAACAGACCTGGCAGATATTGATTTCAACATCAAGTACACCACAAGAGGAATTACAAAAACCGATACAATACTAAAATATTTACGAACGGAACAACCAAAGGATTTGGATACAATAGCAAGCTGGTTTAGTGATGCAATGACACCCACTAGATTTCAATACAGCACAAGCGCTTTTGAAACACTTAAATCTAAAGGGATCACTTCGGTTTCAAATGATGTTTTGCGTAAGAAGATCATCGACGTGTACGATGCAGAGTATAATTTTTTTCTAGCACAACAAGAAATGCACCTTCTTGAGATTGAGCGTGGGTACACAACAATACTTGCTACCCGTTTTGAAGACTCTTATAATTATAATACGCAAAGTCCCGGATTTCCTGGCAGTTTGCGCCCGCTAAATTTTTTAGCACTTAAATACGATCAAGAATTTTTATACTTTTTTAGATCCCTAAAAAACAGATCGCTGTTGTTAATTAAATTTCACTACGCCAAACTACGTGCTAAAGTAGTAGACCTGATTGCACATATTGATCAAGAAATTAGTGAAAAAGACTAACATGAGTAATTTTTTTCCCATATAAGCCTAACCAACAAACTTGCACCAACCCTAACAGGCGAGCTTTCTAAAATAGTAGATAAATGAATATAATTTTTAATTAAAAGAACTAGACTGAGCGCAGACACCCCCTTAGGGATGGTGTGAGACCGCAAAGGTACAAATAGTAACCAATGATAAAATTCTTCCAAAAAATCCGTCAACGCCTCATCGCTGAAGGCCGTTTCTCGAAATACTTGCTCTATGCCATAGGTGAAATTATTCTTGTGGTGATTGGGATATTGATCGCATTACAGATTAATAATTGGAATGAACAGAAAGCGCTAGCTGAAACTGAGTTGAATATACTGAACGTGATGTTGAAAAATATCCAGTCAGATTTGGATGACATGGATTTTAATATTGCGTTTTATAACATTAGGTTGAATGCAAATAGAACCGTATTGGAAGCTTTGAAAAACCCAGATATAGTTCCGGATACACTCGCATATACCTACGCAAATCTAGGTTCGAACCCCTATTTTATTGAAAGCACTTCTGCCTATGACAATTTGAAATCGATTGGTTTTGAAATGATTCAAAATGATAGTCTTCGGGAAGAAATTATGCAGCTGTACGGAATTAAATATCAATGGATGGGAGAATTGGAAGATGACCATGCCAAATTTTATTCTGATAAGCTTGAACCTCTCCTATTGGCAAACTTTAAAACTGAAGTACCTTTTGAAAGTGCATCTCCCGTGGTAGAACTTCAAGAATTGGCTGCAAACCATGCATTCAAAGAGGCGTTGCGTTATAATTCGGGGTGGACATTTTTTATTCTTGGTAGATATTCAGAAGCCACTGAGGCTGCAAAGTCACTTCAAGATAATATTCGAATAGAAATAGATAAACGAAAATAAACGATATAATTCTTCCAAAACATCCACCAAAAATATCTTGCTGAAAGTCACTTTAGCACGCATTTGCTTGCAGCTTAATACTCCCCCTTTCAATAGTATACTTCCTATAAAATCACATTAACGTGTGATTGATGAATATCGATTATTCGCTTACATTGGTAGTTGAGTGCTTTCAATATCATTTTTACAAAACCAGGGGTGCGTTCCTAATTCATAAGTTGCCCTAAAAATGCATCTTGAAGACTCTTAATCAGTAAATTATGAGCCTTACTCCTCAAACTAAAAAGGAAGTTTTAAACGTATACGACACATGGCTACACAGCTATTTAAATGGTGATGTAGCAACCTATGATTCGTACTTTGACGATACCTTTCATTTTATAGGTTCCACTGCAAACGAAGAATTCTTAAACCGAAAAGACACCACCCGTTTTTTTGAAGCCACAGCCGAACAGCTTTCAGGCAAATCTCAATTGCGAAACGAAACCAAGATATTAGAACAATTCGGCGAGCTGGTTTTTATCACTCACCTCTTTGATGCATGGTTTTTAGCTGGCGACGATTGGTCATTTTATAGTCGTTTTCGTTTCAGCAATGCCCTGCAAAACACCAAGAAAGGCTGGAAGTTTATCTACCAGCACTACTCTACTCCAGACAGCAAAGCACAGGAAGGGGAAACCATAGGTTTTGATCAAGTCACTGCCGAAAATCTACAATTGCGTGAAGCCATTCAAAGGCGCACCAAAGAACTAGAAGAAAAAAATAGAGAGCTGGAGATAGAAGGAGCACTAGAACGTATCCGCGCGCAAGCAGTGGCAATGAAAGAAACGGCAGACTTGCTGGATATTGTAGTCTCCATGCGTACTGAATTTACTAAACTAGGCCATGAAGCCCACTATTTCTGGCATATGATGTGGCTGCCTGAAACCTACGAAAAAGCAATGACCTCTGGCGATGGTACCAAAATAGGTTTTGTCATGGAACTACCAAGGCATATCCATGGCAACATTCCAGTTCTTGCAAACTGGGAAAAGAGTAAAAAACCAACCGTGGTATACGCCATGAAGGTGGAAGAAGCATTGGACTACATAGATAAAATGGTTTCGCTAGGCGATTTCAAGCATATAGATCCGCAGGCACCTACCGAAGATGATATCAGGCAAATTGGCGGACTCACCTTTATCATGGCGCGAACCACCCACGGAGAGATTGGGTATAGCTTGCCGGGTGTAGTTAAAGATCCTCCCAAAGAAGATATAGCCATACTGGTGAAATTTGCAGGAGTTTTTGATCTGGCGCACCGTCGTTTTCTAGACCTTCAAAAAGCTGAAAAACAAGCCAGAGAAACCCTGGTTGAACTATCGCTTGAACGTATTCGATCGCGTGTTACTGCTATGAAAGAATCTTCAGATTTGTTTGAAATAGTCGTGACCATGCGTAATGAGTTTCTCTCATTAGGGCACGAAGCCGATTATTTCTGGCACATGAAGTGGCTGAAGGATACCTATGAAATGTCCATGACCGCAGTAGATGGCGGTAGACTTGGTATGGTTATTACTGTTCCTAAATTTGTACACGACGACATTCCAGCCTTGACTACTTGGGAAAAAGGTACAGAACCTACGTTTGTATTAGCATTGGATGCCGATGAAGCCTGGGATTATATTGAAAACATGAACATCCATGGACACTACCAGCTAGCCGATCCAAATGCACCCACCCAAGAGGATATTCAACATATTGGAGGGCTCACCTTTATCATTGCACGGACAACACATGGGGAAATCGGATTTAGCCTTGCCGGAAAAGTAACCGATCCATCAAAAGCATCTATAGAGATTTTAATGCGGTTTGCCCAGGTATTCGATTTGGCATACAAACGATTTGAAGACCTGCAAAAAGCTGAAAAGCAGAAACGAGAAACTCAAATAGAATTAGCCCTCGAAAAAGTCCGAAGCCGAACCATGGCAATGCAACACAGTGACGAATTACAAGAAGCCTCCTTTCTGCTCGACCAACAAGTTAGAGAATTAGGTATTAAAACTTGGGGCTGCGCCTTCAATATTTATGGAGAAAAAGAATCGACAGAATGGTTTGGAAATGAAGCTGGTGTATTGCACACGTATACGGTTCCCCATGAAGGTATATTTAAGAAGTATTATCAAAAAGGTAAAAAAGGGGAATCCCTATTCATACAAGAATTTTCAGATAAGGAATGTATAGCACATTATGAGTATATGAGTTCGCTTCCTGTGATAGGTGATGTGTTGAAAATTTTAAAGAACACTAACAATGGCTTTCCCACCTATCAAATTGACCATGTCGTCTATTTTAAATATGGTTATCTGCTGTTTATTACCCGAGAACATGTACCTGATGCACACGATATTTTCAAACGTTTCGCAAAAGTATTCGAGCAAACTTATACACGCTTCCTCGACCTCAAAAAAGCTGAAGCACAAGCCAAAGAAGCAAAAATTGAAACTGCTTTAGAAAAAGTCCGCTCACGCTCTTTGGCAATGCAAAATTCTGAAGAATTAAAAGAATTGATAGGCACGGTTTATAAGGAATTGAACAGTCTTGATATGGAATTAGACCGTTGCCTCATCTGGATTATGAACGATGACGATTATTCAACACGATTATGGATGGCTAATAGAGAAGCCGAACCTGTGAGCTTCTACGTCCAGAATCATAAAAATCCGCCTTATCGTGCTGTGATAAAAGGTTGGAAGGAACGAAATACAGACTGGGAGTATCATTTAAAAGGGAAGATAAAAAAAGACTGGGACAAGTTTGTTTTTGAAAAAACAGAAATGAAACACTTTCCTGAGAAATTAAAAAAAATGATGCAGGCATCAGAACATACTGTTATGTCTGGGTCTTTTCACAGTTTTGGCTGCTTGCAGACCGCTGGTCCTGAAGGATTAAGCAATGAGCAGCGTAGTATTTTAACACGTTTTGCAAAAGTTTTTAATCAGGCCTATACACGTTTTTCGGACCTGAAAAAAGCAGAAGCTCAAGCAAGGGAAGCACAGATTGAAACCGCTTTGGAGCGTGTGCGTTCACGAAGCATGGCAATGCACAACAGTGAAGAACTCAAAGAAGTTATTCAGGTGTTGTATGACCAATTTGTGCAATTAAACATCAATATTGAGCATGCTGGTTTTATCTTGGATTATAAGGATAATGACAATATGCATATTTGGTTGGCAGATGAGAATGCTGTGTTTCCAGAAATTGTAATTCCTTATTTTGACTGTGCGCACTGGAACAGTTTTAACAAAGCCAAAAACAAAGGAGATAATTTCTTCGCCAACCAATTGGATTTTGAAGAGAAAAACAAATTTTATAAAGACCTGTTTGAATGTATCCCAGACGTACCTGAAGATACCAAAAAAACATATTTTGAATTTGATGGTCTGGCAATCTCAACGGTTCTATTAGATACTGTTGGAGTATATATAGAGAATTATTCTGGCAACCCTTTTTCAGATGAAGAAAATGACATTTTGTTGCGATTCGGCAAGGTGTTTCAACAAACCTATACAAGATTTCTCGACCTTCAGAAAGCCGAAGCACTAACACGGGAGGCACAGATAGAGTTAGGATTAGAGCGTTTGAGGGCAAGAGCAATGGCAATGCAACATTCCGATGAACTATCAGATCTGGTAGCGACTTTACTTCAAGAACTTACCGTATTGGACTTTTCACTTTCATTCTGTATCATCAACATTTATAACGAACCTGACCAATCAAACACGGTTTGGGCAGCAAATCCTGCTGAAGGAAAAGCACCAGAATCCTACTATATGATATTTGAAGACTATCCTTTTCACCATGCCATGATGCGCGAATGGAAAGCACAGACACCAAAGTTTGTCTATGTTATGGAGGGTGAGGAAAAAGAACTATATGATGATTATTTATATGTAGATACTGAGTTCAGCAGATTTCCTAAAAAAGTTCAAGATGCCAATCGCGCCTTAGATAGGTATGTTGCCTCGTTTGTCTTTAGTCCTTTTGGTGGATTACAAACAGTAGGAGACCAACCCTTATCTGAAGAAAGTCTAGACATTTTATATCGATTCGGAAAAGTCTTTAATCAGACGTACACTAGGTTTATAGACCTTCAAAAAGCAGAAGCACAAGCACGAGAAGCACAGATTGAAAACGCCTTAGAAAAAGTCCGTAGCCGTACCATGGCAATGCAACATAGTGATGAGCTGCCAGAAGCTGCCAATGTCTTGTTTACCGAAGTACAAAATTTGGGAATTCCTTCGTGGAGCTGTGGTTACAATATTCTTTCCGAAGATAAAAAATCGAGTACTTGCATTATGAGCAGCGAGGGCGAAATACAGTCGCCTTTTGTGCTGCCCTTAACTAAACACAAGAGTTTAAAACCCTGGCACAAAGCGATTATAAATAATAAAGATTTCTTTGTGTACGAACAAGGGGGTAAAGAATTGGAAGCACATTACGAGTATATGCAAAGCCTTCCAGACCTTAAGGAAACGTTCCAACAATTTAAGGATGCCGAAATTCCATTGCCAACCTTTCAGGTGAACCATCTGGCAAAATTTACAAATGGATTCCTATTGTTTATAACATACGAAAGAGTACCAGAAGCCCATGTAATTTTTAAACGTTTTGGAAAAGTTTTTGAACAGACCTACACGCGTTTCCTAGATCTCCAAAAGGCAGAAGCACAAGCCAAAGAAGCCCAGATTGAAGCAGCTTTGGAAAGAGTAAGAAGCCGCTCAATGGCAATGCATAAAAGTGATGAAATTGGAGATGTTGCCTTCGTTCTCTTTCAACAATTAAAAAGTTTAGGGGGTAAATTTTGGGGAACTGGATTTGGTTTCTGTGAAAAAGATTCAAAAGCAGATGAATTTTGGTTTGCCAACGAAAATGGCATCATGCCACATCTAAAAATTCCAAACACTAAGGACCCAGCACATAAACAAATGCACCAAGGTTGGAAGAAAAATCTGGAATCATTTTCAATTTCAAAAGGTGGAAAGGAACTTAAAAACCACTATAAATACATGCTTACTGTTCCTGATGTACAGCCCATTTTTCAAAACATGTTGGACAATGGTATTTCATTCCCAAAGTGGCAAAAATGGCATGCAGCCTACTTTAAATATGGGTACCTATTGGCAATAACTACAGAAACGTATGAAAATGAAGACATCTTTAAACGTTTTGCCAAAGTTTTTGAACAAGCTTACACCCGTTTTCTCGACCTTCAAAAAGCGGAAGCACAAGCAAGAGAAGCTCAAATTGAAGCAGCTTTAGAAAAAGTACGTTCCCGTTCTTTGGCAATGCATACCACAAATGAACTACAAGAGGTAGTTGCTGTTGTTGCTGAAAAGCTAAAAAATTTAGGAGTGATTTTCGATGCTGGTGGTGTAATTCTTTGTACCTATTTTCCTGACAAAAAGGATGTTTTACATTGGATCGCTGCCGATGACTTTTCTTATTCCGGAAGTTATCTGGTGCCCTATTTTGAACATCCAATATTTGACGATGCCTGGGATTCCAAACATCGAGGTGACGCCTATTTTTCAAAGGATTTTTCGGTACAAGATAAAAACAGCTTTTTTGAATATGCTTTTGAGCATAGTGACTATAAGGACTTCCCAGATGAATTTAAACAACATGCGCTTCAGGCTGAACAACATAGGCTTACAGCAGCCTGGTCTAAAAATTCGGCCATAATCATCCCTTCTTTTACCGAAGCTATTCCTTCTGAAAGTGATGCTGAAATCTTAAAACGCTTTGCGAAGGTTTTTGAGCAGGCCTATATCCGATTTATGGATTTGCAAAAATCGGAAGAAAGAGCTCGTAAATCACAGATTGACATTGCCTTAGAACGAGTGAGAGCAAGAGCTATGGCAATGCATCAAAGTGATGAGCTTTCGGAAGCTGCAGAAGTGTTGTATCAGGAATTTTACAAACTGGGTGTAACACCATTCTCTTGCGGTTACTTGATAAATGATAACGAAAACAACTGTTGGGAAGTGTGGATGACAGATGCAAATGATAAATCTTTTAAAAGCTTTTGGACACTACCATTCGATGCAGACCATCATTTAAAACGTAGGTATAAAAGCTGGAAAAACAAAGAAGCATTTCACGTTACATTTCTCGAAGGAGAAGAGAATACTGAACACCACAAAGTAATAGCACAATTTGCTCCCTGGAAATTAGATACTTTAGAAAGTTTACCAAATCGCTTAGTATTAAATAGTGCGCATTTTACACATGGCCATTTATTAATTGTAACAGGAGAAGTATTAACCCCTGAAGAAGCATCAATTTTAACCCGTTTTGCCAAGGTGTTTGAACAAGCCTATATCCGTTTTACAGATTTACAAAAAGCTGAAAAACAGGCAAAAGAAGCAAAAATTGAAGCTTCGCTGGAAAAAATGAGAACAGTAGCACTCACACTTAAAAAGTCTGATGACATGCTTGAAATTGCTCAGGCATTATACGAGCAACTCTTAGAACTAGGCTTTAATGATATTAGAAATGCTATTATCGATATTCACAACGACGAAACGGAAACCTTTTTAGACTATGATTATTCCCACGATATGTCCAGTGCTATTACAGAATTTTCATACCACGGAGATCCGGTTATCGAGAAACAAATTAAACAAACACAATCTGCCAACGATGCTTTTTTTGAAATAGAACTGAAAGGCGAGCAATTAAAAGAACTTATTGAAACACGTATTCAGAATGGAGAACAGGACGATCCGCGATTACACAACACCGATCACCTTACCTATAATCTGTATTCCTTTGGAAATGGAGCTATAGGCATTTCCAACTTTGGAATTTTAAGTGATGAGCAAAAAAAGGTCTTGAAACGATTCCGCAATGTGTTCACATTCGCATACAAACGCTATACCGATCTGGCAAATGCCGAAGCACAGGCCATGGAAGCCAAAATTGAAGCATCCCTGGAAAAAGTGAGAAATGTAGCGTTGGGGATGAAACAATCGGATCATTTGCTTGAGATTGTACAGGCCTTATACGAACAGCTATTGGAATTAGGGTTTACAGATATTCGCAATGCGCTTATAGACGTAAATAATGAAGACGACGAAACCTTTATGGATTACGATTACTCCCACGAAATGGGAGGTACCGTTACCAAGATGTCGTATAGCGACGACCCCACGCTAGAAGAACAATTACGCGTTATAGCCACGACTACTGATGGATTTTCTGAAATGATCCTGAAAGGTCAACAACTGAAGGATCTTATCGAAATGAGGCGAAAAAACGGGGAAGCAGATGATCCGAGGCTGGAAAATACCGATAGCATCTCCTACATTTTATATGCGTTCGGAAATGGGGCGATTGGGATCTCAAATTTTGGGATTTTAAATGATACTCAAAAAGGGATTCTGGACCGGTTCCGGAATGTATTCATATTTGCATACCAGCGTTATAACGATCTAGCGCATACGGAAGAACAAGCCGCTGCCCTGCTCGCTGAAAAACAACGCTTAGAAAAAACATTAACTGATCTACAGCAAACCCAAAAGCAACTCATTCAATCTGAAAAGATGGCGAGTTTAGGAGAATTAACAGCAGGCATTGCACACGAAATTCAGAATCCCTTAAACTTCGTCAATAACTTCTCGGAAGTTAGCAACGAACTCATAGAAGAAATAGATGAAGAAATGACCAAGGGCGATATGGAAGAAGTAAAATTATTGCTGAAGGACATAAAACAAAACCTTGAAAAAATAAATCATCATGGCAAACGCGCCGATGCCATCGTAAAAGGAATGTTGCAGCACAGTAGAAAAAGTACTGCCGATAAAGTCCCTACAGATATTAACAAACTCGCAGACGAATACCTGCGCCTGGCCTATCACGGTCTTCGGGCGAAAGACAAATCTTTTAATGCAACCCTGGAAACAGATTTTGATGAGTCTATTGGCTTGGTACAGGTGATCCCGCAGGATATGGGACGTGTGATTTTAAATTTAATTACCAATGCTTTTTACGCTACCAATGAGCGTAAAAATACATTAAAAGATAAAACTTTTAAACCTACCGTTTCAGTCGTTACAAGAAAGCTGAAAAACACTATAGAGATTTCAGTTAAAGACAACGGAAATGGAATTCCAAAGCAAGTTGTAGATAAAATTTTTCAACCTTTTTTTACCACCAAGCCCACGGGAAAAGGAACTGGTTTAGGTCTTTCCATGAGTTACGATATTGTAAAGTCGCATGGTGGAGAATTAAAAGTGAAGACTAAAGAGGGAACTGGAACAACATTTATGATTTTAATTCCAACGAAAAAATGAAGCACCTTATAGCCATTATATTTTCTTTTTGGAGTCTAGCCTCTTGTTTCGCTCAGGATCCTGTTGTAGTACTATCTACTTCAGATTTTGAATCGCATGAGCAGTTATTTTTGGCACCATTGGAGGGTTGGATCTTTAAACAGGGTACTAGTTCTGGCTGGGCACAAGAAAACATAGAAACCAGTGGCTGGAAAAAAATGAACCCCACCCAATTTACCACAGCCTTGGAAGACAAAACCGGACGCATTGAGGGGTGGTTTCGTTTAAAATTTAAACTGGATACCACTTTTAAGGGAATTCCTCTTGGCATTTCGCGCCACCTCTGGGCAGCCAGCGATGTATATATAAATGGAAATTTAATCCATTCTTTTGGGGATACAGGGAACACCTTCGAAGGGTATAATCCGCTGGCTAAAAAACCAATTCCTATAAACCTGGAGGTTGGCAAAGAGTATGTTATAGCAGTCCATGTAGTAACCTATGAAACTATTTTAACACAACGAGAGATAAGATTAAAGCCTGAAAATCTTCAGAACTTTATAAACCTTACCGGACCCGCCTATTCCCAATGGGTTCAAAAAGATATTCAACAAGGGTATACCTACGGCGGAATCTGTATTGGAATCTCTGCCTTATTATTTTTCCTTTTCTGGCTCTTAGTAGCGCTCAACCCAAATCAAAAGGTTTTTAAGCTTATTGCCTGCTTAGCTACGCTTGTACTTATTTATGCCATTGGTTTTTTCTACAGCTATTTTTATGAGATCTCCTATAGTTCAGAGAAAATCAGGTTTCTTATGGTAATTTCTGTCCAGGGGTTTACTGTGCTGTTTGGACTCCTTATTTTAGAATGGGTCCTGTTGAAACGAACTTCGTGGATTACACTAGCATTCATTATCATATTAACGATTACAAGCATCGTAGCTCATTTATTTTCTATTTCCTGGCCTTTTGGTATTGCATTTACATTGCTATTGGGGTATCTGGTGTTTCTACTTAGTACGCAAAGAAAGTCTATAAAAGGTGCAGAACTTGCCGTGATAGCGTCTATCGTAATACCAACCATAGCAATGAGTGTTTACATAATCCTTCACAAATATTCGCTGGACCTGTATTATGAATATGACAAACTTATTATTTCATTAACGATACTAGCTGCTCCGTTTATGTTAATGATTTACATTTCTATGCGTTTTAAAGAAGTGCTTAAAAATATGGAAGAAGAAGCCGCAAAAGTGCTAAAAATAACTCAGGAAAAGAAAGACCTGCTCGTAGACCAAAACGTAAAGCTGGAAACCTTAGTAAAAGAACGAACCAGCGAACTTAAAAATTCACTTGAAAATCTAAAAGCCACCCAATCTCAGTTAATTCAATCCGAAAAAATGGCAAGTCTGGGAGAGTTAACAGCAGGAATTGCACACGAAATTCAGAATCCGCTAAACTTCGTCAATAATTTCTCTGAAGTAAGTAATGAATTGATTGAGGAAATAGATGAAGAATTGAATAATGGAGATGTAGAAGAGGTAAAATTATTGCTGAATGATATTAAACAAAATCTAGAAAAAATAAACCACCATGGCAAACGAGCCGATGCCATTGTAAAAGGAATGCTCCAGCACAGCCGTAAAAGCACTGCGGAAAAAGAACCCACAGACATCAACAAACTGGCAGACGAATATTTGCGCCTAGCCTACCACGGATTACGGGCAAAAGATAAATCTTTTAATGCAACCTTAGAAACAGATTTTGATGAAAGTATCGGGATGGTAAATGTGATTCCACAGGATATGGGACGGGTTATTTTAAACCTAATCACCAATGCCTTTTATGCAGTTTCAGAAAAAAAGGCTGCAGTTGAAAAAGACCCGTCAGCTTTTAAAAACCCGACAGGTCTGGATAGTTATACACCTACTGTTTCAGTTCGTACTAACAAACTTAAAGATTCAGTAACCATTTCAGTAAAAGACAACGGCAACGGTATCCCAAAACAGGTATTGGATAAAATATTCCAACCTTTTTTTACCACAAAACCGACGGGTGAAGGAACGGGATTGGGACTTTCTATGAGCTATGATATTATTAAAGCACATGGGGGTGAATTAAACGTAGAAACCAAAGAAAATGAAGGAACAATATTCATTATTAAACTTACAACTAACTAAAATTATATACTATGAAAATACTGGTAGTAGACGATGAAAAAGACGTGCAGGATCTGTTCCTGCAACGTTTTCGAAAAGAAATACGAAAAGGTGAAATAGATTTTGCATTTGCTTTTTCGGGGGAAGAAGCTCTTAGCTATTTAAAAGCGCACAAGCAGGAAGCAGTGTTAATACTTAGCGACATTAATATGCCAGGTATGAGCGGACTGGAACTCCTGGAAAAAATAAAGAAAAACTATACCGCTCCACCCCCAACAGTTATGATGGTGACGGCTTATGGGGACGAAGAAAATTATAATACTGCAAAACGCTTAGGAGCCGATGATTTTTTAACAAAGCCAGTTGACTTTAAAGTACTGAAAGACAAACTAATAAAAGCTTAAAAAATAACGTGTAAACTAAAAGATTATGTCAAAAATACTAGTAGTAGACGATGAGGCAGATCTGGAAACGCTCATCAAACAAAAATTCAGAAAACAGATCCGTGGGGGCGAATATGAATTTTATTTTGCTGAAAACGGTAGAATAGCCTTAGAGGAATTGACCAGGGAACCAGAAATTGATATCGTCCTAAGCGATATAAATATGCCGGAAATGGATGGGCTTACCTTACTTTCAAAACTCCATGAATTGAGTCCGTTGGTAAAATCGGTAATTGTTTCAGCGTACGGGGATATGGAAAATATTCGAACAGCGATGAACCGTGGAGCTTTCGATTTTATTACCAAACCCATTAACTTTGAAGACTTGACGCTGACAATGGAAAAAACGCTTAAACATGCCAAACATCTAAAAGAAACACTTCAGGCTATCAAAGAGAATAACATTCTTAAGATGTATGTAGATGAAAACGTCCTTAATTTTATGGGCAACAAAGAGTTTGAAACGACCATCATGGAAAATGAAACCATTGAGGCTACCGTGGTTTTTATAGACATCTGTGGTTTTACCGCCATAAGCGAAAATTCACCCGCAGACACCGTGGTGAAAATGATAAACACCTATTTTGACGAAATGGTTAAAGAAATTATGGCGCAGCAAGGTTATATAGACAAATTTATTGGCGACGCTATTATGGCGGTATTTCGTGGAGACTATCACCTGGATCGCGCCATAGATGCTTCCCTGGCCGTTTGTTCAAAAATTAATAGCCTACCCCCTATTGACGACCAGGCGCAATTTAGGCCAAAGGTTTCTATAGGAATTAAAAGTGGTGAAATGATTTCAGGGAACATTGGTTCGGCAAGTTTAAGAAGATTGGATTATACCGTAATTGGAGATACTGTAAATACAGCAGCACGCTTACAAGACGCTGCCAAGGAAAATGAAATTATTATTAGCGAAGCATGCTACCAACAAGTAAAAGAATCTTTTAAATGTGAGAAAGTAGGCGATATTTCATTGAAAAATAAAGCGAAGCCTATGACTATTTACAAGGTAGTTGAATAAGGTTAAAAGTCGAAAACAGATCCCTAATACCTAACATATGAAAACACCAGACCAACCCGAAGAAAAGCCAATAGAGCTGACACAGCAACCCAAAGCATCTCACACCGAAGAGCTTGTAGATCATTACTGGGGCAGCATGGCGCATGTAACCAGTCTCATAAAAGCCAGTGAATTAAAAGCGGGGCTTATTCTTTCATTTTACGGAATTCTGCTCAACTTTATCTATCAGGGTACAGGAACACTGCTAATGCAATTACAGGGAGGTACAATTCTTTACATACTTATCGCTTGCTGGGTAGTTTGCACGGCTGTTTCTGTATTTTTTTGTGTGCGCTGTTTTATCCCAAAAATTGAAGGGAAATTTAGTCCTAACGTATTCTTCTTTGGAGATGTAATTAGAAAATTTGGCGATGTAAAATCATTTTCAAAAACTTTTTATGAAGTAAGTCTCGATGAACACCGACTGTTTCAGCAACTAGGTGAACAAATTTATATTATCTCAAAAATAGCTGCCTGGAAATTCAAAAACGTGCAACGCGCCATCTGGTTCTTGGCCTTTGGGCTTCTATTACTATTTGTTAGTGCAGCATATTACGGTGTATCCATGTTTATGTAACCAATTATTTTAAACAAATACATTGCCCTGTTTGGGTTTTATTTTTTAGAATTTTTCAAGTACCTTTCCCTTTCACTAAAACCGTTTTTTGACTCCTCCCAAAAAATCCAAACAACCCCTCCACTACATCATCCTGCTTATTCTGGCAGGGGAAGCTGTTTTTATACTGCCCTTTGTATTAGCCAGAGTCTTTAGGCCCACAGTTTTAGAGGTTTTTAATATCACTAATACCGAAATTGGCTATTGCCAATCTATCTATGGTCTCGTAGCATTAGGCTCCTATCTTGTAGGCGGTCCCTTGGCCGATAAGTTTGAGCCAAGAAAATTAATGGGAACCGCATTAGTGCTCACTGCAGCTGGCGGACTCATATATGCAAACCAGCCATCCCTTACAACCCTTACTATTTTGTATGGCTTCTGGGGTTTTACAACCATATTTTTATTCTGGGCACCTATGATCAAGGCCACACGGGTTTGGGGAGGCGATACCAACCAAGGAAAAGCCTTCGGGTTTTTGGATGGGGGACGCGGATTGGTAGGTGCTTTATTTGGATTGCTGGGCGTACTTGTATTTTCCTTGTTTGTTCCGGAAAACACGGTAGCGTTAAACACCTTTCAGCAAAAAGATGCTTTTGCGATGGTGGTTTATATTTCATCTGCATTGGTTGCTTTTATTGGAATTCTGGTGTTCTTTTTTCTGAAATCTACTATTTCTGAAGAAAAAATACTAAAAGAAAAAATAACGGTTGCCAACATACGGTCTGTTTTAAAATTACCCTCCGTCTGGTTGCTGATGTTTATCATCCTCTGCGCCTACGTAGGCTACAAAATAACCGACATCTTTTCGCTCTATGCCAGCGAAGTACTGGGCTACTCTGAAGTAGACGCTGCAAAAACAGGTACCTTCCTATTGTTCATCCGTCCCGTCGTGGGTGTAGTAATTGGCTTCCTAGCCGATAGAACAAGACCCTCATTATACCTCTGTTTAGGGTTTCTGCTTTCTATCGTTGGGGCTGTGTTGTTTGCTTCCGGGCTTTTGGGACCAGGAACCGATGTTATGTTTTTTCTTACCATTATCATTACTGCCATTGGGGTGTATGCGGCTCGGGTGCTTTATTTTGCAGTACTGAAAGAAGGAAAAATACCCTTAGTACTCACGGGAACTGCCGTAGGAATTATTTCATTTATAGGCTATACACCAGACATTTTTGCAGGCCCCATGATAGGCTATTTCCTGGATAATTTTGAAACCGTGCAAGGACATCATTATGTTTTCTGGTTACTGGCAGGTTTTTCGGGAGTTGGATTTTTGGCTTCTGTTATTTTTTATAGGGTTTCGAAACCTAGAAAAAATGTTCGATAAACTTGTTTATCGTGACCTGGAGGGAAACTTCGATCTCAAATTGTCAACAACTCTTTCCACTGCGTCGTCATTCGCTTACTGCGTTCTTTCTTAATGAGCTCCCACTCTTCAACTCGGGTACCTATCATTGCTGAAGCTACGGTAGATTTTCCATACTTATTATTCAACATATCAAAAGTGCGGATTAGATTTTTGTCGTTCAGTTTTGGAGGCGAAAACAGGTTTCCCTGCACATACTCCTGCGGAATTAGCCCGGTAAGGTTCACCCCTACTTTTTTATAACGATAGCCTGGTTTGTAGATAAGATGCAGTGCTTTTCTGGCTTCTTTAATAAGTGCAAAGGTGTCGTTGGTAGGTATAGGCATCGTTACTGTTCTACTATTGGAGTACTGCTTGTCTACATTGCTGTGATAATTGGTCATCACAAATACCTGTACATAGGTAGCACAGGAATTTTGGGCACGCAATACCTCGGCAACTTCACTTATATAATAAGCACAGGCTTCTTCAATTCGCTCTAGATCTGGTAGTTTAATCCCAAAAGACTTTGCAGTACCGATTGCTTTTTTAGGTTTGGGCATGGTAGTAAACTCAATACAGGATTCGCCTCGCAATTCCCGCCAGAGCCGCTCTCCTACTACGGTCATCTCTTTACGTACCCACTGCAACGGTACCTGTGAAAATTGATAAGCACTAAATACATTAATTTTTTCCAACCGTTCCACATGCTTTCTTCCCAGGCCCCAGATATCCTTAGTTTTGGCCCATTGTAAGGCTTCGATCCGTTTTTCTTCAGTATCAATTACATATACGTGTCCATGTCCGGGAACTTTCTTTGCAATGCGGTTGGCCAGTTTTGCCAGTACTTTGGTAGGTGCAATTCCCACCCCCACAGGAAGCCCGGTGTACTGAAGAATTCGTTCTTTTATCTTAGTTCCATAAGCATCTAAATTTTCTTTAATTCCTGCTACATCTACAAAAGCTTCGTCTATGCTATACACTTCCACCGAAGGAGAAAAATCACCCAGAATATTCATTACGCGCTGCGACATTTCTCCATACAACGTATAATTTGAAGAAAAAAAAACCACCTTATTCTTTATAAGCACCTCCTTTATTTTGAACACAGGTTCGAACATAGCAATATGCGTCAACGCTTTAGCCTCCTTATTGGCCGCTATAATACAGCCATCGTTATTGCTAAGCACCACCACGGGTTTTTCCCATAAATCTGGCCGAAACACCTGTTCACAAGAAGCATAAAAGCTATTACAGTCTACCATCGCTATCATCTGGCGTAATGTATTATATACGTAATGACTCCCCAGAGTATAAATTCCTCCTGCTCCCTATCAAATGCAACACGACTCACTTTAAACTCTCCTTCCTGTACCATCAATGTCAAGTCATCAAAATTAGGAGTGAGTGACCTGTCTATTAGTAATACATCATTTTTCAGAATATTGAATTCGGACCAGGCATCGCTTCCAACCCGTATGTAAAAGGTAGCGTCCTTATGTATCATTAATTCCTTATGCAGGTCTATAGGGGTTTCCATATAATGCGTTGCAGCACTGGGGAAGCCTGTTTGTTTCGATACTTCGGGGGCATGACGGTAGGCCGCACCTTTTAATTTACCTGATGAGTTAATTTCCATAGTTCAAAATTATGGAATATTTCCTAATTATAGGAATTTATCCAAACTATTTATAAGGGCTGAAATGTTAGAGTCGTGTTAAAAAAATAGTTAATTTCATGGGGAGCTGAATTTCATAGTTGGATTTTGAATATTTTTAAAGAAACCAACAAAAATCATCCACATGAAATTACGTTACTCTCTACTTTTTTTAGCAATATTTACTTTTATATTTTCTACGGAAACAACTGCCCAACGAAATAAAAAACAAAAAACAACGGCTACTTCGGCCTCTATTTTGGACTCGGTCATTAACGGATTAAAATTCCGAAGTATTGGACCTGCCTTTATGAGTGGTCGCATTGCCGATATTGAAATACATCCCAACAATGAAAACATCTGGTACGTTGCCGTAGGTTCTGGCGGTGTGTGGAAAACTGTAAACTCAGGAACTACATGGACACCCATTTTCGACGACCAGCCCACCTACTCCATTGGTACCGTGGCATTAGACCCGCAAAACCCGAATATTGTCTGGGTTGGCTCCGGGGAAGACAGCGGTGGTCGCCATGTGGGTTATGGTGATGGTGTGTATAAAAGTATGGATGGCGGACAAACATGGACCAACGTGGGCTTGAAAAACAGCGAACACATTTCCAGGGTCATCATACATCCAGAAGATAGTAATACGGTTTGGGTTACTGCCCAGGGGCCGTTATGGAGCAAAGGAGGCGATCGTGGCGTTTATAAAACCACCGATGGCGGACAAACATGGAATAAAACTTTAGGTGATGACGAATGGGTTGGTGCAACCGATCTTGAAATGGATCCCGACAACCCGGACGTATTATACGCTGCTACCTGGCAACGCCATAGAACCGTAGCTGCCTACGTAGGCGGTGGCCCGGGAACAGGCCTATACAAAAGTACAGACGGTGGCGATACGTGGACCGAACTCAAAACAGGCTTACCAGATACATGGATGGGAAAAACAGGGCTGGCAATTTCACCCCAAAATCCGGATGTGATCTATGCAGCGGTTGAAGAAGAACGCAGAACAGGCGGTTTGTACCGTTCAGAAAATGGTGGGCAGTCATGGAAAAAGATGTCGCCAACGGTTTCTGGCGGGACGGGACCACATTACTATCAGGAGCTCTACGCTTCCCCACATCACGAAGGGGTGTTGTATTTAATGGACAACAACTTACAGATCTCAGAAGACGGCGGGAAGAGCTTCTACCGAATGAATGAAGAAAATAAACACGGAGACAACCATGCTATCGCTTTTAAAATGAGCGACCCGAATTATCTACTCGTAGGATCCGACGGCGGCTTGTACGAAAGTTTCGACCACACAGAAACCTGGAAA
The DNA here is from genome assembly GCA_002337605.1 of Flavobacteriaceae bacterium UBA1903. Lineage (GTDB taxonomy): Bacteria > Bacteroidota > Bacteroidia > Flavobacteriales > Flavobacteriaceae > Marinirhabdus. Next base: position 12,307 of record DDGL01000007.1, on the reverse strand, counting down.
TATGTTGAAAACCTACCCGTAACTCAATTTTACAAAGTAGCTGTAGACGATGCAGAGCCTTTTTATAATGTTTTTGGAGGGACACAGGATAATAGTACCGAAGGAGGTCCCTCGCGCACCAACAGTATGCAGGGCATTCAAAACAGTGACTGGCGGGTGATTTTGAACTGGGACGGTCACCAACCTGCTACCGAACCAGGAAACCCGGATATTATGTATGCCGAAAGACAAGAAGGAACCTTATCCCGCCTCGATATGAAAACGGGAGAAGTAATTGACATACAACCACAAGCCGCTGCGAATGAAAAAACAGAACGCTTTAACTGGGATGCCCCAATTCTGGTAAGTCCGCACAATCCTACTACCATTTACTTTGCCTCACAACGCGTCTGGAAAAGTGAAAACCGCGGGGATGAATGGACGGCTATTTCAGGAGACTTAACGAAGAACGAAGAGCGCATCACGCTTCCTATCTATGGGAAGCAACAAAGCTGGGATGCACCCTGGGATGTGTATGCAATGTCCAATTACAACACTATTACCTCTTTGGCAGAATCTCCTAAACAAAAAGGACTACTCTATGCGGGAACCGACGACGGAAGTATTCAGGTTTCTGAAAATGACGGGGGTTCCTGGAGAAAAATAAGCGTGGGGAGTATGCCGGGTGTCCCTGCTACTGCCTTTATAAACGATATTAAAGCCGATATGTTCGATGCCAGTACGGTATATGTTGTGCTGGACAACCACAAATACGGAGATTTCAACCCGTATGTAATGAAAAGTACCGATAAAGGTCGTACATGGACTTCGCTAAGAAGTAACATTCCGGACAGGACGCTGGTATGGCGTATCGTGCAGGATCACGTAAAGCCAAATTTATTGTTTTTAGCTTCAGAATTTGGAATCTATGTTTCCATTAACGGTGGAAAACACTGGACCATGATGAAAGGAGGCGTTCCTACAATTTCTTTCCGTGATTTAGCGATTCAACGTCGGGAGAATGACCTGGTAGGTGCTTCGTTTGGACGCGGGTTTTATATTCTGGACGATTATACCGCACTGCGGGAAATCTCAGAAGATGCCCTTCAGAATGAAAAAGCCATGCTGTTTCCAGTACGGGATGCCTGGTGGTATATTCCTAAGTCTCACTTAAGTTTTGGGGATGATAAAGGAAGTCAGGGCGACAATCATTTTGTAGCGCCCAATCCGGATTTTGGAGCGTTGTTTACGTATTATTTAAAGGATACCTACCAAACCTCCAAAGCAAAGCGACAAGCAAAGGAAAAAGAGATGACTAATGCTGATGTACCCTTTGCAGGCTGGGAGGCTTTAGAAAAAGAAGTGCTGGAAACTGAGCCAAAATTAGTGTTTACGGTAACCGATGCGCAAGGAACTGTGGTTAGAAATATCACCGCACCTGCTAAAAAGGGAATCAACAGGATTGCCTGGGACTTACGCTACCCTGCGTTGGATGCGATTAGCCTTCAGCAAAAAGAAAAAGAGGAAAATCCGTCGGGACTATTAGCACCTCCGGGTAATTATAACGTAACTATGTATTTAAATGACAATGGAACTGTAACAAAGCTTACAGATGCTGAACCTTTTGTTGTAAAGCCTTTACAGGAAAGTTCTATAAAAACGGTAACGCCTCAAAAAGCATCAGAGTTCTGGAGAACATTTGAAGAAACACAGCGTTCTGTGGCAGAATTGAACATAACGCTGGATAAATCTATTAGCCGTGCCAAAGCAATGCAAACGGCACTTACCAGAAGCCGTATAGCCCCTGGAGCAATGAACGAGCGTATTGCAAAGGTGTTAGGAGAGTTACAAACCCTGCAAACCGAATTAAACGGAAATTACGCCAGAAATGAAATTGGCGAAAAAGGAAACCCAGCACTGGGTGACCGTATGTTTGCTATTTACAGAGGTATTGAACGCTCTACCTACGGACCAACCACATCGCACAACCAGCAATTACAAATTGTGAAAAATCAAATTTCGAGTGCGTTGGCACAACTAAAAGTATCGCAAATAGCATTAGATGCCCTCTATGAAGAGTTGCAGAATGCAGGTGCACCTTATGTTGAAAACTAAAGTACTTCATCTTTACTAATTTTTATATTAAAATGTCTGTCTGAGCGCAGTCGAAGACTAATAAGAATTTGGAAGTTGGATTCACTTCGACTGCGCTCAGTGTGACATTCAAAAATTACTTTATAATAGAAATACGCATGAAAAAACTATTGCAAATTATAGGAGCCGCCTGGGGAGCTAAGAAAATTGGGGGTGGAAAATGCGGCTGTGTCGGAACGCTATTTGTGTTTATCATCTTATATGTTGTGTTGGGGTATGTCCTGGAGTGGTTTTAACTTTAATTTAAGCTAAAGTTGTATTAAACCGCATGGTTACAGGGATTAAAGACCTTACATTTGTGTATGGATTTGAACAAAAAAACAACTTTAACAATGAACAAGAATCAGAAAACAGGATTGATCGCTCTTATTGGAGCAGGAATCGCAGGCGGATTGGCATATTGGAAATACAAAACAATGTCGCCAGAAGAAAAGGCTAAATTGAAAGGCCGTGTAAATGAAGCAGGAGAGAGAATTAAAGAAACTGCCGGAGACATTAATAAGTCAATTAGCGAAAAATATGCTGAATTGAAGAAGACAGCAAGTTAATCCCTGCTTATGAAATACGAAAAATCCCACCATAACTTTATGGTGGGATTTTTTATTTAAAGGTTTTATACGAATTAAACGTGTTCCTTGTAGATACTAAAATTATTCCTTCACAATCAGTTTTGTATACACTGTAGTATCCCCATTAAAAGTGGCCCGTATTAAATAAGTGCCTGATACCAGAGCTGAAAGAGGTATAGTATTCCCTTCTATAGTAGTTAATTCTTGAACCAACCTTCCATCTAAACCATACACAGAAACTTCTGCTAAAACATTTTGATTTTTATGAATTATAGTAAGTCTATCATTTATAGGGTTTGGAAACATAGCTACATTCAAGGTGTCAAACTCCTCTACAGCTAAAACTTCGCAACCTGCTCCAACCATAAGTTCTTGTAATGCATTGTTTAAATTTAGTCTTCCTCCGGTGGTAGTAATACCTTCAAGAGAAGGGTTTGGGTCCACACCTGCAAAAATATAATCTCTAACATCTTTCGCTGCTTGCGCAGGATCTGAAATCGCTAAATCTGCAAAACTTTGGCATGGTGCTGAATATAACAAAGCTATAGCACCCGTTACGTGCGGAGTTGCTCCAGAAGTGCCACCAAAACCTCCATAACTATTACCCAATGCTGTTGTATATGCACCAGCACCATGAGCACCTAAATCTATAGTTTCTAGGCCGTATCCTGCATTTGTTACCTTCATATCGGTTATATCCATATTGGTAACGGTGATTAGATATTCACTAGGACAAGCAGTTGGAAGATCCCCCACTACATCCACATTAAAATTACCATTAATAGTAGCTCCACAACTCAATATTCCGTTTTCTCCCAGGGTATCATATAAACCACACCATAGAGGTGCGTCAGCTGGATCGCCAAAGTCTACTCCCCACGAAGCATTGGTAGATACAACAAAGGCTCCTTCAGCTCCATTAGTTGCGTTATACAACATTCGGGCTTCCAATGCGTAACTATAAGCCTCAATTACTTGTGCTTCATTGGTATTAAAATTGTTTTTAATGACCATCACTTTTACATCCCAGTTAACACCTGCAACACCAATACCATTATTTCCTTTTGCACCAATAATCCCAGCAACGGGCGTTCCATGACCTCCTCCAGAAATATTATCACTATTACTTACAATACTCCATCCTCTGTAATCGTCTATATAGTTATTAGTATCATCGTCAATTCCATTATCTGGAATTTCACTTTCATTGGTCCATAGATTGTCTTCGAAGTCATCGTGGTTTAAATCAATACCATCATCTAGTGCGGCGGCTACAATTACATCGCCATTCATTGTGGTTCCGCCGGTTGTAATATCCCAAGCTTCATCGGCATCAATATCTCCGTCACTCTCTTGTTTGTACTGCCATTGATCATCAAAAAATGGGTCGTCTGGTTCTGTGACCCGGGTACTAATTTTATGATTTTTTTGAGCCACCAAGACATTTTCATTTTGATACAATATATCTATAGCCAAATTTTCGGTCATAGTAGGTGCGAGTGTTAATAACCAGATATTCATTGGTTTGGATACAAGTTTCAATTCCTGAATAGAAAAATCGGTTATTTCCTCCATAAGGTCTATGGCGGTAGTCTGATTTCGTAATTGAACTAAGACCTCATTAGGAACATACTCGGCTTCCTGTGCTTTACTCAACAATACAGTGAACAATAGTGCGGATACTAGTAGAATTTTTTTCATTTTATTCATCATTTCTTATTTGAACGGTTCGATTTTGCTGTGCTTCCTTAACTAAACTTGATTCTTTGAGTAGCTTTATAAGCTCAACATCAGTAATTTTTTTTGAGTTGAAGGTAAACAGATAGATTTTTGTAGGGCGACTCACTACTTTTTCTTTCGTAAGTGTGTAATCCACAAAGGTATCTTCTAACGCTTGTACAGCAGTATCTTCATATAGCTGCACCAATATTGAAACTTCTTTTTCGAGGGGTTCAGGCTGATTGCTTTTACATGAAGAAAGTCCTGCAAAGAATAAGGCCAGTGTAAAGAACAGTATAGACAGTCGTTTCAAAAGATAGCTGATTTTCATATTAAGTTTTAAATATACTGTTTAAAATAAAAAAACGCTTTTAATTTTGGAGATTGTATAAGATTACCTTTTTTATATTTTAAAACTTTATTGAACGGTAGCATATTCTGAAAGCTCCAGATTTGTTTTACTACCATCTATGTTGGTATACTCCAGTCTTACAAATCCGTACTCAGGATGGAAAAAGGAAATTAGTTTGGTCTGTCCAATCCTGCTGGTTGCAACAGACTCAATAACAAAGCACTCCAGTTGGCCAACTCCCGTTTTAATTTTCTTTTTTTCGGTTATTGTATAAACATATTGGTTTTCTATTTGTCCTTCCCAGACGTGCCAACGTTCGTCTGCCCAACCACTGCCTATCGTAAGCGTCCAATCCCATGTAGTTCCAATTTCATAAGGTGCTTTTATAAATGGAAAAGGATTCAGCTCTAAAATCCGAAAATACTTATCCCGCGGTGGATGCATCCAGATATTGGCTTCATTCTCAATCACTCCCGAAGAGCCTACGAAAGGCGCTTTTCCGGTTTCAGTGAGATAGTCATACTGAATGATGGTTTGGTTATAATCTGGAATATGGGTAATCATAGGTTCTAGACCTGGTTTAACGGTTATTTTTACTTGTTTGATCGTATTTTCATCCAGGGAGTCTACAGGTACAAATTTCCAAGCAAATCGATAGTCATTTGTATCTTCAAGCCAGGTAAAGTATACTGTATCCTGGGTTGATGTTAGGTGTTCAAAAGTATAGGTAAATGCGGCGCCTTCCGTAAACGTAGTGTTGTTCTCTGTAAACCGATTTTGATTCACGTTTGTAGAATCGAACTTTTCGACCATAATCCCGTCTTCCAGTATGAGTTCATACTCTTTTTTAGTTTCTTTTAGTTCAGTCTTACAGCTTGCAAGTGAAAGAAGGAGTACGAATAGCACTAGCATTGTTGTTTTCATGGTCGATGGTTTAAACTAAGGTACTGAAATTTACTGTATTTAACGCCTGTAGGGTATCGCTTCTATTTGAAACCTCTTCGTTTTATTGGCACCCCTACTCATTCATATTTATCCAGCAATCCAAAATCGAAAGGAGTCCAGTAGCAGGCTTTTAAGCCGCTGGTTTTAAAAGCAGTGTTTACCCAGGAGTTGCACGTTTTAAAACAAGAATAGTTTCCATTGGATTTGTAAAAATCGTCGCTTGAGGTGTAGCCTGCATTTTCCAGATGGATTTTAGCTCCCGTCTCATCCAGGCGAAAAGCTTCTTTCAGATAGGAATTTAGTTTGTTTAATTCTTCTTCAGTAACCTGGACTTCAACCCAATCTTGTTGTTTTGTTTGATACCGGGTTACATGGACTAACGTAGCACTTTGTAAGAAGAGTGCAGTAACCGCATTTTTGGCTGTTAGATCTCCCCAGGTTGGGGTATTCAGGTAGAAGTTTTCTTCTCCCCATCCGAAGGATAAATACGCATCACCCTTGTAGTGTTTTAGGTCTTTCAACACACTTGAATCAATGTTTTTTACTGGCATGACAATTTCTAAATGAACGCCATTAGTACTCAAAAACACAGCCTTATTTGTAGTACCAGTAGGATCTTTGCTATTCACAGTTACGGTCGTTAATAGTAAAGAGATAAGGATATAGAATACAGGAATTGACAGTATACACAACATCCATTTAGCTATATTTTTAAGAATTTTCATGTAATATATTGCTTAAGATTGTGCGGGTTTGCATATTATATGGCGGGTTTTTAGCGTTGAAAGCGTAAGGTGCAAATCAGCCGCCTGTCTCCGACGCGCTTTTATGCGAGCGGAAGACACTGGTGCCGCCACTACGTATGTATCAGCTGTACCATTTTTTTTATAAAGTTAGAGAATTTAAGTATAGCGAATGTGACCGCTGTAGTATGTCGTTTTTGTAAATTGTTTATTTTCCCTTTAAGGCTTTTTTTATATCACCATTTAGATCTTTGATATGTTTTGATTTGATTTTATAAGAAAGGCCAGTAATATAATTTCTATATATAATTTCTCCAGTTTTTGAATTTACTACTTGTAAAAATCTTTCTGCATTCATTCTAACATATCTCAAATAATACAATTCTTGATTATCTAAAATTCTGTTATTCAAATCATCATCTGATATTATTTCATATTGATATTCATATTTCTTAAAAATATCATCAATATTGTTATCATCTGCTTCGCTGTCCTGTCCAGTCCACCCATTAAACTTAATGTTCATATAGGAAGGAATATAAAGTTTATGGGTAGCTAATTTTTTTAAATCAGGCAAGTAATCATCTTCATACATCCAGTAAATTTCTTCGTTTTTAATAAGATTATTTATTTTTTGAAAATAATTTTTTAAAAAACCAAGTTTGTAATTAAAAAAGACGTCATCTGTATATAATGAATTAACAATTTCACTCATTTTTTTAGATAAAGAAGTATTAATAAAATCATCTTTTGGAAAAATATAAAAGCGTGCAATGTTTGATGAATTATCATTTATTATACTTTCTCTCTTTTTCTTCCTTCTTTCTGGAGATAGTTTATCAAGTTTTTCAAATATTTTCTCACTGTCATATACTTTGAAATCAATATAAGTAAATAAAGACGTGCTAGTTCCAGATTTCATTTGTTTAATTCTTTTGAACCCACCTAGTTGGGCAATAGAATATTTATTACTTAAGTAATTTTCAATATTAAAACCTTCTAAGTCTACAATTTTAAATGAAGTTACATTCCAAGAGTCGTTTAGTATTTTTTCATATTCCTCTTTATCATATATATTCGATAATAAAAATATTGTTTCTGTTTTTTTAAATTTTTCGATTACGCCTCCTTTAAAATCTTTAGATTTTCCTATATGTCTTGGACCAACAGAAACTTGAGAATAGCCTTGAAATGTTATTAATAGTAAAAGTAGAATTTTTAATTTCATTTTGTTTTTTTAAATAATTTACAACTCGTAATATAATGACTGTTATACTGAATACCCCATACTATACTCATAATATCCAAATAGTTAGGCCTTGAGTATTCCGTAAAGATATAAAAAAGCACCCCAACATCTTTCCTTACCAGGTCCCATAAAAAAAGCCCCTCAACTACCAGAGGGGCTTTCACTTTTTATGTAGCTAAGCTTACTTCGCTAAGATCAACCTGTGGGTTGAGCTTGTTGTTTCAGATACTACTTGTATAATGTAAATACCATTGGCCATTCCATTAAATTGTACTTGATTGTTTCCAGCTCCTGCTGTAAAATCTTTTACAATTTTTCCAGAACCTAACTCGATCACCGTTACACGGATATCTGTTCCAAACGTCTGTGGGATGTCGATGTTTGCCGTTCCCTGTGATGGGTTCGGGTATACTACAATACCACTTCCGTTGGTTGTTATATCTTCAATTAACAGTAACTCATCCTGTGCTTCAAAAGCTCCAATGTCACGAATCCCAGCAAAAACAGCTTGTCCGATCTGGTCATCGAATGCGTCTGCAGGGTCTCCAGCATTATAAGCCAGTGATCCAACTAACAATTCGTGTGTCTCTGTAGTTCCACCGTTGTCTTGTAGTGGCCCTAGCATTGCGTCTGCTTCTTCTATATCGTTGGCTTGTTCCGGGAACGCGCCTTCGTCGTCCGTACCAATCAGGTTATAATCGTTAGAAGTAAATGTACCACTCACGTCTATTCCTGAACCTGCAGTGTTGGTAGCTACCAGCGTATTTTTCAAACTAGTTGAGGTGTTACTCTGGATTCCTCCTCCTGTTCCAGTAGCTGTGTTATTGGCAACTGTTACAGCGTTCAGATCTAAGCTTGCACCATCGTTGGCAAGACCACCACCATTTGCGGTAGCATCATTTCCTGAAACGGTACTTCTTGTTACGGTAGTGATAGCACCAGTATTGTTGTAGATTCCTCCACCTTCAGCAGCACTATTTCCAGATACTGTAGACGTAAGAACATTCATTGTTGAACCGTCCTGGTTCCACAAGCCTCCACCTTCGTTGGCAGCGCTGTTCCCGTCTATGGTACTTTCAGTAATATCAATAGTTGCAGCATTTCCACTTACGTGTAGTGCCCCACCATTTCCTGGAGCCGCAGTTCCTGCAGTTCCGTTCACATCGTTATTTACTAATAAGGAAGTATCAATTGTTAGGGTACCTTCTATCAATTCAATAGCTCCTCCTGCTCTGTTGGCAGCGTTTCCATCGAATGTAATTCCGGTTATCGTAACATCTCCATCTACACTTAACAAGCCTCCACCAGAACCACTGGCTCCAGTTGCAAGGTTGTTGGTAATAGTTGTTGTGTTAATAATGTTTAAAGTACCTCCATTGTTGAAGATTCCTCCTCCACCAGTATCGGCATCTGCTCCCTGAGCTTCATTTCCATCGATGGTCATACCATCTACGGTCATCACACCCAGACTGTTCCACAGAGCACCACCTTCGGCAGCGGCTATGTTTCCAGTTGCCGTTCCACCCGTAATGTTTGCGTCTCCCATACCCGTAATATGCAATCCACCTCCATTACCTGGAGCAGCACTTGCGGTATTTCCAGTGAAATCTACACCGTCTAAGGTAAGGGTGTTTCCTGCAACACTGTTATCTTCTATACCACCACCAGCTCTTACTGCTGTGTTTCCAGATAGCACTGTTGTTGTTACTGAAAGTACTCCTGAATCGTTCAGGATACCTCCACCAGAACCGGCAGCACCATCGGCTACGTTATTGGTAATAGTAGCATTGCTTACGTCCAGTGTACCTCCGTTGTTGAAGATTCCTCCACCACCTTCGTTGGCCATTGCACCATTTGCTGTGTTGGCGTCGATGGTTGTTCCATCTACTACCATAACACCAGCTCCGTTCCATAGTCCACCACCTTCTAGGCTTGCAGTGTTTCCACTTACAGTTCCTCCGGTAATAGAACTATCTCCAGGACCAGTAATATGCAGTCCACCACCATTTCCTGGGGCAGCACTTGCCGTATTATCCAGTAAGTCCACACTATCCAGTATCAGCATATTTCCTGCTACACTATTATCCTCAATACCTCCACCAGCTCTCACTGCGGTGTTTCCTGAGATGATCGTTCCTGTTGCAGTGACAGTTCCTTCGTCATTTAAGATACCTCCACCAGAACCGGCAGCACCATCGGCTACGTTATTACTAATCGTAGCTCCTGTGATATCTAAAGTTCCTCCAGCGTTGAAGACTCCTCCTCCACCTTCATTGGCCATAGCGCCACTGGCGGTATTACCATCGATGGTAGTGTTCTCTATCATCATTAATCCAGCTCCGTTCCATAATCCACCACCTTCTAAGCTTGCCGTGTTTCCACTTACGGTTCCACCTAAGATGTTGGTGTCTCCAGGACCTGTTACGTGCAGTCCACCTCCATTTCCTGGGGCAGCGGCTGTTGCATTATTCATAAGGTCTGTAGCAGTAAGGATCGTTGTATTTCCAGCAACACTATTGTCTTCAATACCACCACCTGCTCTTACAGAGGTGTTTCCTGAAATAGTAGTTCCTGTTACAACCAGGGTTCCTTCATCATTAAGGATTCCTCCTCCGGAACCTGCAGCACCATCGGCTACGTTGTTACTGATTGTTGCATTGTTTACATCCAGCGTTCCTCCAGCGTTAAAGATTCCTCCTCCACCTTCGTTGGCCATCGCACCACTAGCAGTATTCCCATCGATAGTAGTTCCATCAACAGTCATTGTTCCTGCACCATTCCATAATCCACCACCTTCTAAGGCTGCTGTGTTACCGCTTATAGTTCCGCCAGTTACTGTACTGTCGTCACTTCCGGTAATGTGCATTCCTCCTCCATTTCCTGGAGCAGCGGCTGTGGTGTTATTTAATAGATCTGTATTGGTAAGGGTATTGGTTCCTCCACCTGAAGCAACTTCAATTCCTCCACCTGCTCTCATTGAAGTGTTTCCTGAAATTTCTGTATCGGTAACCGTCATAGTACCCATATCGTTCAGGATTCCTCCTCCAGAGCCTGCAGCACCATTGGCTACGTTGTTACTAATGGTTGCACCCATTATCGCTAACGTTCCTTCAGCGTTGAAGATTCCTCCACCACCTTCGTTGGCCATAGCACCACTTGCGGTATTACCGTCAATTGTTGTTCCATTTACGGTCATGGTTCCAGCTCCGTTCCAGAGTCCACCACCTTCTAAAGCAGCTATATTACCATTTACGGTACCACTTATTATAGTAGCGTTACCTGGACCTGTAATGTGCATTCCTCCTCCGTTTCCTGGAGCTGTTCCTGCATCATTTCCATCTAGCGTTACATTTGCTAAGGATACGGTTCCCGGAGTTGCAAGTGAATTATCTTCTATCCCTCCTCCTGCACGTACGGCAGAGTTGTTGGTAATAGAAGAACTATTCACATCTACAGTTCCACCGGCTACATTCTGGATTCCTCCTCCTGAACCAGCAGTTCCTGTTGCAAAATTATTATTGATAACAGTTCCGTTTACGACGTTCAAGATACCTCCGTTATTGAAGATTCCTCCTCCTCCGTTCGTACTGTCATTTCCAGCTGCTACGTTCGTGTCTAAAACACTTCCGTCAACAGTCATGGTACTACCTGCTTGATTCCAGAGTCCTCCTCCTTCACTGGCAGCATTGTTACCTGTAATAGTAGCTCCTATAATATTCAGCGTTGCTACGCCTGTAACGTGTAGCGCTCCACCGTTTCCTGGGTTAGCAGTTCCGGCCAATCCATTTACATCGTTTGTAATAAAGGTAGTATTCGTTGAACTGAAAAATCCGTCAACAATCTCTACCCCACCACCTGCGCGGTTAGCACTGTTTCCGTCTATCATTCCACCAATGATGTTTATATCTCCATCGGTTGATAACAGTCCTCCTCCAGAACCTGATGTTCCGGTAGCAGTATTACTCTGTAAGGTTCCGTTAGAAATATTTACATTTCCTCCGTTGTTGTAGATTCCTCCACCACCTGAACCAGCTACTGCTGTATTTAGGTCTACCATTGTATCGAACATACTCATTATAGCACCTGTCTGATTCCAGAGTCCTCCTCCTTGATTGGCTGCTATATTACTTCCTATCTGACCAGCATTGATAACGGTCATTGCCGTTCCGGTAATGTGGATTCCTCCACCATTACCTGGGTTCGCCGTTCCTGCTGTTCCATTAACGTCATTAAAGACAACGTTCGTACCGTTTAAGGTAAGAGTTCCATCGATAGCTTCAATTCCTCCACCTGCGCGATTCGCACTGTTCTGGAAGATATTAACAGCTGCAATAGTTACATCTCCATCGGTTGATAAAATTCCACCTCCAGAGCCTGCAGCACCATTGGCCAGGTTATTATTAATTAATGATCCAGCTAATATGTCTAGGGTTCCTCCATCGTTGTAGATTCCTCCACCACCGTTTTCGGCTAAAGCACCGCTAGCGATATTATTCGTTACGGGTACAGCGTCTACCGTCATTATTCCAGCTCCATTCCATAGTCCACCACCTTCAGCAGCAGCTACGTTTCCATCTACAGTTCCACCAGTAATGGT
>DDGL01000010.1 GCA_002337605.1 Flavobacteriaceae bacterium UBA1903 | reverse complement strand
TTGGTACTCCAACTACATCCATTGTTCCTCCTGCATTCCAGAGTCCACCACCTTCAGCAGCAGCTACGTTTCCGTCTACAGTTCCACCAGTAATGGTTGAATTGGCTGTTCCTCCTAAGTGTAAACCTCCACCGTTACCTGGATTGGCCGGGTTTGTTCCAGCTAAAGCTACTCCAGTATCATTGTTGTTCAGTGTTACACCGATCATCGTAAGGTCACCAGCGGCGATTTCAATACCACCACCTGCTCTTACAGATTGGTTATCGGTAATGATAACTCCGTCAAGGGTAAACGTTCCCCCGGTACTGTGAATTCCTCCACCAGAACCTGCGAGTCCATCAGCTATATTATTTACAATGTTTGTTCCAGGTGCTACAGTTAAAGTACCACCGTTGTTAAAAACACCTCCACCACCATTCGTAGCATCATCACCTGAAGCTACATTCTGGTCTATAAAAGTGTCTATAAATAAGCCTCCTGGGGCTGGAGTTAAAATGTTCATAGTACCTCCATTGTTCCATAGTGCTCCACCTTCACTGGCAGCTGAATTCGCAAGTGCGATACCACTAAAAGATACGGTTGCTCCATTGCCTGTAACGTGAATTCCTCCACCATTTCCAGGATTTGCAGTTCCAGCAGTTCCATCAACATCGTTATTGCTCATATTAACATTAATAATATCTGCAACACCATCAATTATTTCAATAGCGCCACCGGCACGGTTCGCTGAATTACTAGTAAAAAATGCTCCGGTAATGCTTACAGTTCCTGCAGTACTTAAAATACCACCACCAGAACCAGAAGTTCCCGTTGCCAAATTATTGAATATATCTGCAAATCCAGTGAATAAATCACCTAGTGCAGTTAACGTACCACCATCGTTATAAATACCTCCACCACCTTGCTCAGGGGCGTCACCGGTAGCAGTGTTGTTACTTATTTGACTAGCACCTGGAATCGTCATGGTACCTGTTCCATTCCAAAGTCCACCACCTTCCACAGCTGTGTTGTTTTGTGCAGTAACATTATTAAACGTAGTATCTCCACCTCCACTAATATGATATCCACCACCATTACCCGGGGACCCCATAGCACCAGTTGCAGTATTGTTTAGTAATGTTAAATCTGTAAATGTGTACAATTCTCCCGGGACAGAAAGAATTTCGATCCCTCCACCAGCACGGTTTGCTGTGTTATTTTGAAGCGTAACATTCGTTAACGTAAGCGTTCCTGGTGTTTCACTGAAAATACCTCCACCAGAACCTAAGGTTCCGTCTGCGGTATTCCCGTCGATTACAGCATTTAGTACAATAACGTCACCCCCATTGTTAAATATGGCACCTCCACCATTGTCTGCGGCATTACCGCTAGCTGTATTATTTATCATATTTGGATTATCAAGTGTCATAGTACTTCCCGCCTGATTCCAAACACCACCTCCTTCAGAGGCAGCTAGATTGTCTTGCATGTTTCCACCATTGATGTTTACTGTTGCCACTCCAGAAACGTGTAAGAATCCACCGTTTCCTGGATTTGGAGCTGCTCCGCCAGCATCATTGGCATTCATATCTATATCGTTGGTGGTAAGGGTACCGTCTATAATTTCGATACCACCCCCTGCACGATTTGCAGTATTGTTTGATACTGAAGTTCCAATACCTGAAACTGTCACATCTCCGGCATTACTCATAATACCTCCACCAGAACCTGATATTCCAGTTGCCGTATTGCTTAAAATTGTTGTTCCGCCATCTACGTTAAGTGTTCCTCCATTATTGAAGATACCACCACCCCCTGTTGTTGGGGCTGCACCTTGTGCTTCGTTTCCTGTAATAGCTGTTCCGGTAACATTCATAACTCCGCCGCCATTCCAAAGTCCACCACCTTCAATTGCAGTGTTATTGGTAACCGAACCTCCAATAATTGTAACCATTGGTGTTCCAGAAACGTGCAGTCCTCCACCATTTCCTGGGTTAGCTGTTGCAATAAAGTTTCCATCCAACGTTAGTGCGTTGAAGGTATACGCAACTCCTCCATTGATTTCGATACCACCACCTGCGCGGTTGGCCGAATTTCCTGAAATAGAGACAGTATCAATGTTTAGGGTTCCTCCTAAAGTAAGGATTCCACCTCCTGAACCAAGTACTCCAGAGGCTGTGTTTCCACTTAGTGAAGTAGATCCATTTAGTGTGAGCATCGCTCCATTATTATAAATTCCACCACCACCATCTGTCGCAGCAGCTCCATTAAGAGCCGTATTTCCTGCAACTGTAGTATTCGTTATTGTAGCAGTTGTATTGGTTCCACTTGTACTATTATCAATTAAAATACCTCCTCCAATTGGAGCGGTATTGTTTGAAATGTTTCCTCCGTTTAATGTCAAAGTTTCAGTTTCTGTAACCCAAAGACCACGACCAGCATTACCCGTATCAAGATCTACATTGGTTAATTGAACAGTATCTGTTGAAGCAGCACCTCCATTAATTATAAGGGAAGCTGCATACGCAACATCTAAAGTTGTTACATCTAAAAGGTCACCTTGATCACCAAGATTTACAGTTAGTGAAGCTGTTGGGTTTGGTATCACTGTGTCTTCAAATGTGGCACCGTTATCTATAATTTCTATTTGACCTGCATTGATACTATTTTGCAATGTAGCATTGTTGGCTACACCCATAGGAAGATTTAAAATGGTATTCGCTGCAGTACCCGCATTGATTGGTTCCAACCCAGTATAGGTAATTGTCGCACCATCTAAGTCTACGTTTCCATTATTTCCATCGGGGCCAGGAATATCATAATTTAATGTTTGCGTTGTAAAGGTTGCGCCTGTAACAGTCAAAGCATCCCCAGGAGCACCTGTTTGCCCTTGACCATTAAAGGTTATTGGGAAACCAAAGCTACCACCAGAGAAATCTGTTGTTGTACTATCGTTTCCATCGCCTCCATTTAAAGTCAACGTGGAAGTATCTGCCGTTGGTTGGCGGAGAACTTCAGCTCCATTTCTTTCAACTACTACATCAGTCCCATCCATTGATACGTAAAATATATCATCGCCAAAAGTACCCGGAACAATTGGATTTGGATCATACTGTACAGTAATTGTAACCATACAAGTGTTTTGTTGTCCATTACCATCGTTTGCTGTCCATGTTACAACAGTATCCCCTACTGGTAACTGTTCACCATCTAAAGTAGCTGTGCTATTTATGTTATTAGTCACTGTTGGAGTACCACAGTTATCTGAAAATGCAGTTGGGTCAAATTCGCTTCCCTGAACAGTATATATAGTCATTGCTGCATCTACATTTCGTGTTCCGTTAGATGCACAGGTTATAGCGGGAGCCATATTGTCTTCTACAGTAACCGTTGCTGTACAGGAATCTGAGTTTCCAGCAGCATCCATTACAGTTAACGTTACTGTATTTGCGCCAAGATTTGTGCAGTTGAAAATCGTAGGCGACACAGAATAACTTGTAATACCTGTATCATCGTTAGAGCCATTATCTACTTGATTAGGCGTAATTGTTACATTACCCGAACCATCCAACTGAACATTAATATTTTGGCAAATGGCGTTAGGTGGTGTGGTGTCTCCGCCCATTCCACCAGCACCTGCAATTTCAACAGGCCAATCCTCGGTTTCTCCATTAAATCCATTCTCACAAGGTCCAGTAACTGCTGCTGTACCATTCTTAGCAATAAATCTCATTCTTGTAACTCCATTTGTAGCAGTTACAGGTATAGTGGCCGTTGCGCTTGCACTTGTACCACCACCTTGAGGAAATGTAATCATTCCAGAACCTGAATTTACTAATTCACCTGCATCATCAAAATCTCCATCAATGTTAAGGTCGATATAAAAAGCAAATGTATAATCAACAGCACTGAAAGAATTTATTCCAACATTTATTTGATTATTAGAACCTGTTGGCATCAATACCTTAATGGGTGCTCGACCTGTTTCATCTGTATAACTGCCTGGTTGTGCACAGCAATTTTCACAATTTGGAAAATTCTCTGGTATACAGGTTTGCCCAATAAACACTGTACTGCCCGCAGTACCACTTGAAGTGCAATAGGTTTGCGCATTTGAAACCCATGAAATGACCACCAAGGCTATCATTAAAAATAGGTTTCGAGTAATTTTGTTTTTCATAATACGTTTTTTTGGTTACTATTCATTTAATAAATACAGTTAGGACATTACATAAAAAAAATATTACAATCCTAAAATAGAATCATAATACTTGAGTACAAAATAAGTTGTAATATAATGTTGTTACCATAATTTTAATTTGGTTATTCAGAATTCCCTAGTGAATAGGTAGAATTCTACTATTTGATAAATCTACGTAGGATAAACCGGGTATGGTTTCTTAAATTATGTTAAAATAGCTTAAAATGAACAAATTAACATATACTTAAGGTTTATGTAAAGAGGAATAAGCATTACTCTATAAACTATAGGCTAGAAGCTTATGAGTTTACAAAGTGTGTAAATCTTATACACTAATGTTACTTGAGTTAACAAAATTTTAACTTAACCAACAATGAATTCCTTAACACAATTTGTTAAAAATCTGTCCTACAGGAAGATAATTAACAATTTTATAAGGAATAAGATTACAAACGCTACAGTAGAGTGGAATTATTTTAAATAGGAGACTACATTATGCTCAATGCGCTCCTCAATAGCAGAGACATCTGCTTTCTGAAACTTTTCACCGGTAATATTTTCATAAAGCTCAATATATCGTTCTGAAACAGTTTCAATATAAGCATCACTCATAAATGGCACTTGTTGTCCTTCCAGGCCTTGGAAGCCATTCTGAATTAACCATTGGCGTACAAATTCTTTAGAGAGCTGTTTTTGTGCCTCGCCCTTTTGTTGACGCGCTTCGTAGCCTTCTGCATAAAAGTAACGAGAAGAGTCTGGCGTATGTATTTCGTCAATGAGCACAATCTTACCGTCTTTTGTTTTCCCGAATTCATATTTTGTATCTACCAAAATAAGACCGCGTTTTTCGGCTATTTCAGAACCTCTTTGATAGAGTTTACGGGTGTAATCTTCTAGTACCAAATAATCTTCTTCAGCAACAATACCACGTTTTAAAATGTCTTCTCTTGAAATATCTTCGTCGTGGTCGCCCATTTCGGCTTTGGTAGCGGGTGTAATAATAGGTTCTGGAAATTTATCGTTTTCCTGCATTCCGTCGGGCATTGCAACGCCACACAACATTCTTTTACCTGCTTTGTATTCACGGGCAGCGTGACCACTCATATACCCTCTAATTACCATTTCAACTTTAAAAGGCTCGCACGCTTCTCCAACAGCAACATTAGGATCTGGTGTGGCAGTTAGCCAGTTGGGCACTAGATCTTCGGTATCGCGCATCATTTTGGTGGCAATCTGATTTAAGATTTGTCCTTTATAAGGTATTCCCTTTGGCATTACCACATCGAACGCACTTAATCTATCGGTTGCGATCATCACTAACTGGTTGTTCTCTAATGTGTACACCTCCCGAACCTTCCCTTTGTAAACTGACTTCTGGCCAGGAAAATTAAAGTTGGTATCTATAATGGTATTACTCATAATGAATGTAGGTATAGATGGTTGGATTAAGAATCTAAATTCTCGATACTTTTATAAGCAGCAATTACTTCTTTTACAAGGCGGTGACGGATCACGTCTTTATCGTCAAGAAATATCATTCCTACTCCTTTTACGTCTTTCAAAACTAATAACGCTTCTTTTAATCCTGAAATCACACGTCGTGGCAAATCTATTTGGCCGGGATCTCCTGTAATCACAAACTTAGCGTGTTTTCCCATACGAGTTAAAAACATTTTCATTTGTGCATGGGTCGTATTTTGGGCTTCGTCTAAAATCACAAAAGCATTATCCAGGGTTCTACCGCGCATAAATGCCATAGGAGCTATTTGTATCACTCCTTTTTCTATATAACTTTCCAGCTTTTCGTGAGGGATCATGTCCCGTAACGCATCGTACAACGGTTGCATATACGGATCCAATTTTTCTTTAAGGTCGCCCGGAAGAAACCCCAGGTTTTCTCCGGCCTCCACGGCAGGTCGTGTTAAGATAATACGCTTTACCTGCTTTTCTTTTAATGCCCGTACAGCTAACGCAACACAAGTATATGTTTTTCCTGTTCCTGCGGGACCTACCGCAAAAACCATGTCATTTTTGGTCGTTAGATCTACCAACTTACGCTGATTTGCAGTTTGTGCTTTTATTAATTTCCCGCTTACTCCGTGTACTAAAACTTCGCCACTACTCGCTGGAGTTTCATAATCTTCTTTACTACGGCTGGAGAGAACGCGCTCTATAGTGTTTTCGTCCATTTTGTTGTATTTTCCAAAATGGTCTAGAAGCATGGTTATTCTTCGGTCGAATTCCTCTAGCACCTCTTCATCACCGTAGGCTTTTAATTTGCTGCCACGCGCCACAAGTTTCAGTTTGGGGAAGTATTTTTTTAGGAGATCAATATTTGCATTCTGAAGCCCAAAGAAATCTCTGGGGCTTATCTCTGTCAATTCAATAATAAGTTCGTTCAAAAGCGCAGTTGTTTATAACATTATAAAGTATCTTCAAATATAGTTTTTACAATTATAAAAGTACTTTATTTTTGTGGGAGTAATTTCAACAACATATCAACAATTAGCCAAATGCCCATTATTACCCTCACGACAGATTTTGGAGAGAAAGACCACTTTGTGGGTGCGGTAAAAGGGGCTATTTATAGCGAATTATCCGACACAAAGATTGTTGATATCTCACACAGCATACCGCCTTTTCATAGCACAGAAGCAGCTTATATTATTCAAAATGCCTACAAGAGTTTTCCTCCGGGAACTATTCATATTATAGGGATAGACAGTGAGTTAAACCCAGAAAATCAGCATATAGCTGTTAAGCTGGACGGCCACTATTTTGTCTGTGCAAACAATGGAATTATTTCTATGTTAGCTTCAGAAATAAACCCTGAAAAGATTGTGGAAATAAATATTCACGATAGAATTATAAGTAATTTTCCCGTGCTGGATGTCTTTGTAAAGGTAGCCTGTCACCTGGCGCGCGGTGGAACACTTGAGGTTATTGGAAAGCCTATTTCTGAAATTAAAGAACTGGTGGGAATAAAACCTGTTATAAATGGGGAGAATACTCAAATAATTGGCAATGTAATTTATATAGATAACTACGGAAACGTGGTGAGTAATATTACCAGATCTGTATTTGACGATATTGGCAAGGGGCGCCCTTTTAAGATTACGGCAAGACGGGCACAGTTTAGCAAAGTTCATTCACAATACAGCGATGCTATTAACTTCGAAGTCCCTAAGGAGCGACGTGAAGAAGATGGTAAGAAGCTGGCCATCTGGAATTCTTCCGGCTATTTAGAATTAGCCATTTATAAAAGTAACCCTTCAACAGTAGGTAGTGCTTCATCACTATTTGGGTTGCAATTCAGGGATGCGGTAACAATTAATTTTGCCCCGTTAGCGCCGTAGAAAAATACGATTAATTATAAGAAATATGTTTACACGTATCGTAAAAATGGAATTTAAAAAGGAGGAAATCCCTTCATTTTTGGCTAATTTTGAAACTGTAAAGTTTAAGATCCGGAGTTTTCCCGGTTGTGAACATTTAAAGTTGTTACGTGACAAAAACGACCCAACGATCTTTTTTACCTACAGCAAATGGCAAACCGAAGCCGATCTGGAAACCTACCGAACCAGTGCTCTTTTTAAAGGTGTTTGGGCAACAACAAAACCAAAGTTTCGTTCTAAAGCCGCAGCATGGAGTGTAGATGAACTGGAATCGATAGCCGGTAGCGATTAGGACGCTTCGCTTGTAGTTTTAAAATTTAAACTAATTTGTGTTCAATTAGCACCTCTAAACTCTAAACTCTAAACTCTAAACTCTAAACTAAAATTTAAAGTGTACCCAATCTTAAAAAAAGAAATAACCAGTTTTTTTGCCAGCCCCATTGGGTATCTGGTCATTGGGTTATTTCTGGTGGTAAACGGGCTTTTTCTATGGGTTTTTAGTGGCGATTACAATATTCTGGATGCAGGCTTTGCAGATCTCAATCCGTTTTTTGAATTGGCACCCTGGATACTTTTATTTCTTATTCCAGCTGTGACCATGCGTGCTTTTAGCGACGAACTTAAACAAGGAACAATGGAACTGTTAGTGACCAAACCCATCTCTTTACGCTCCATCGTGTTAGGTAAATATTTTGGTGCCGTAGTATTAATTGTTTTAGCACTTCTTCCTACCCTACTCTATATTTTAACTATTTCCAGTTTAGGAAATCCTTCAGGGAACTGGGACGTTGGCTCCACACTGGGCTCGTACCTTGGATTGTTATTTTTAGTACTGGCGTATACTGCCATTGGCATTTTTGCTTCCACACTTTCTGAGAACCAGATTGTAGCTTTTATTATTGCCGTCTTTTTGTGCTTTGTTTTGTATTTTGGTTTTGAAGGTTTGGCGTCTATCAATTCATCATTAGATGTTTCCTATTTAGGATTAAAAGCGCATTTTACCTCAATTTCCCGGGGTGTGATAGATACCCGTGATGTAATTTACTTTCTGAGTGTGGCCGCACTGTTTATTTCCTATACTGTACTTAAACTCAAGAAAAAATGAAGCAAGTTTTAATCCTATTTTTTATTGCTCTTATAGGCTTTTCATCTTTTGCTGAAGAAAAATTTTATCCTGCCACCGTAACATTTTACGATGGGGGTCAGTTTTCAGGGTTAGCCAAATTCAACAGAAAACAAGAAGTTGAGTTTAAAATTTCAGAAGAAGATGAGATTGAAGCATTAGACGGATACGTGATTAAAAGAATCATTTTTCATATTGAACCTTATAATGTCTTCGAATACATTTTTTATAAGAACAGATATAAATTACTTCAGAAAATTGCTGAAGGAAAAGTTTCAGCATACGCACAATTTGATGAGCCTATAAACGACCAGATCACACTCGATCAATACGAAAGAGCCACGTTAAACAATACTGAAGTAAGGACTGTATATAATAACACCACAGGAATGACAACAAACATTCAAGGGTTTACCCACCCTTTCGATAAGCGAGTTCGATTTTTCGTAAAACGTGACACAGACACAACTGTCGAAGACTTAAAATTAAATTTTAGAAAAGAGGCTCAGGAATGGTTTAAAGATTGTCCAGAACTTGCAGGATACATTAAAGAGAGAGAATGGAGGTACGAGGACATGAAAACCATTGTAGAGTTTTATAACGAATTTTGTACAGAAGAATAGTTTGAGCCAAACCCTAAAATATACCATTATTGTTATACTCCTTTTTATAGGAGTAAATTTTCTGGCCAGTAAAGTCTACCAGCGCTTCGACCTTACTCAGGATCAGCGATACACCCTGTCTGAAGCTGCTAAAGAAACGGTTGCCACTGTAAATTCACCCATAAAAATAGATGTTTTTTTAGAGGGAAATTTTCCGCCAGAATTTAAAAAGCTGAAACTTGAAACAGAGCAGTTACTGGAAGAGTTCCGAAGTTATAATCCGAATGTACGTTATGAGTTTGTCAATCCAATGGAAAGTGACAACCCAGAAGCCTTACAGCAGGAGTTTGTAAGCCGTGGGATGAAGGGCGCGCAAGTGGAAGTTCGGGAAAATGGCAAGGTTTCTACCGAGGTTGTGTATCCTTGGGCACTTGCGTACTATCAGGAAAAAACGGTTAAAATTCCTTTACTAAAAAACACCCTTGGAGCTACCCCAGAAGAACGAGTAAACAATTCTATCCAAAACTTAGAATATGCTTTTGCTGATGGCTTTCACCAATTAATTAATGCCAAAAGTAAACGCATTGCGGTTTTAAAAGGCAATGGTGAACTAGACGATCGCTATGTAGCAGATTTATTTAGTACCCTTCGAGACACCTATTTTATTGCCCCTTTCACCTTAGATTCGGCTGCTGTGGCTCCCGTGAAAACACTGGAACAGCTCAACACTTTCGACTTAATTGTAGCTGCAAAACCTATTGAAAAATTTTCAGATGCGGAGCGCTATCTTTTAGACCAATATACCATGCAAGGGGGTGCTTCTATTTGGCTCGTAGATGCTACTCAAATTGTACAGGACCCGGCCTCTGGGATTACTGCTGCCATCCCGCTGGACATTAATATGGGAGATTTTTTCTTCAAATACGGTGTGCGCATCAACCCTAACTTAGTGAAGGATGTGTATTGTGCGCCTATTGTTCTGGCCACAGGAGAAGACCGTGAGTCTCAGTATAACAAGTATCCCTGGTTATACAACCCGTTGTCTTCCAGTGCAAACGAACATCCTATTGTAAACAATATTGAGGCGGTGAAGTTTGAGTATGCAAGTGAGATAGAGTTGCTTCCAAACGACGTAAAAAAAACAATTCTGTTAAGCTCCTCTCCTATTACGCAAGTGCAGGGAACTCCTGCTGAAATTGATATAGACAAGGAAATTCCAAATGCTTTACAAGTTATAAATGAAGGACCAGATCCTGCTGCATTTCCCTCCGGAGAAACTCCCTTGGCGGTATTGCTGGAAGGGCAGTTTACTTCTGTTTTTACAAATAGAATTAAACCGTTTCAAGCTCCTATAGATATTACCACTTCTTCTCCAACCAAAATGCTGGTGATTAGTGATGGAGACGTGATTAAAAACCAGTTGGACAACGGTAGACCTTTAGAATTAGGCTTTGATAAATGGACAAATTCTTTCTACGGAAATAAAGAGTTTTTACTCAATGCAGTGAATTATATGCTGGACGATAGCGGACTTATAAACATACGCACGAAAGAAATTGCTGTTCCTTTCTTAGACCCGCAAAAAACACTCGCCGAACGTACCCAATGGCAAGTGATTAACATCTTGCTACCACTGGGATTGTTAGCGCTCTTCGGATTTCTTTACGGCTACTTCAGGAAAAGAAAATACACACGCTAACTGTTAATAAGTTAGTTTTACAAACCGTCGTTTTTAGGATATATTTGTACTTCGACTACGCTTAGTACGCGGACGTACTTTTATCGCTTCGCTCACTTTTATAGTAGCCGTTATGTATTAGATTAATAGTTCAGAAAATAACCTTACATGAAATTTATAGTTTCCAGCTCCTATTTACTCAAGCAATTACAAGTGCTTGGTGGCATAATTAATAGTAATAATACGCTTCCTATTTTAGATAATTTCCTGTTTGATCTGGATGGAAATTCGTTGACCGTTTCAGCTTCAGACTTAGAGACTACCGTTTCTTCAAAGTTAGATGTGGAAAGCAACGAGAGCGGAAGCGTTTGTATTCCTGCACGTTTGTTGCTGGATACGTTGAAGACATTTCCAGAGCAGCCACTTACGTTTACTATTGAAGAAAACAACACTGTCGAGATTAGCAGTAACCACGGTAAGTATGCATTAGCCTATGCTGCCGGGGAAGAGTTTCCAACCGCTGTGGAATTGAAGGATCCTTCAGAAACTAAGATACAGGGAGATATTCTGGCAACAGCTATCAGCAAAACAATTTTTGCAAGTGGAAATGATGACCTACGCCCCGTAATGAGCGGTGTATTCTTCCAGTTTTCTACTGAAGGGCTTACCTTCGTTGCAACCGATGCCCATAAGCTGGTAAAATATACCCGGGAAGATGTTGCAGCTTCGCAAACTGCTGAATTTATTATGCCGAAGAAACCACTCAATTTATTAAAGAGTATTCTGGCTGGTAGCGAAGAAGAAGTGACTATTGAGTATAACGATAGTAATGCAAAATTTAGTTTTGAAAACACTACAATGATCTGCCGTTTGATAGATGGGAAATACCCCAACTACGAAGCAGTAATCCCAAAAGAAAACCCAAACAAATTAAGCATAGACCGCAACCAGTTTCTAAACAGCGTGCGTCGTGTGAGTATTTTTAGTAATAAAACTACACATCAGATCCGGTTAAAAATTGCTGGTGCCGAGCTGAATATTTCAGCAGAAGATATTGATTACAGTAATAAAGCTGAAGAACGCTTGACCTGTGACTACCAGGGCGACGATATGCAAATTGGCTTCAACTCACGTTTCCTTACCGAAATGCTGAACAATCTAACCAGTGACGACGTTTCTCTTGAAATGAGTCTTCCCAACCGGGCGGGTATTTTAACTCCTGTAGATGGTCTAGACGAAGGAGAACACGTTACTATGTTAGTGATGCCGGTGATGCTGAATAACTAGGCTTCGACTCCGCTCAGCCTGCGTTAACGCATTTATTTAAAATACTAAACCCGCTGTGAGCTACTATCACAGCGGGTTTTTTATTGAGTTGCCAGGAATTCCTTTTGGCATTTAATTCCTAATTCAAGAAATAAACCGTATCGTACTAAAGTAACTTGGTTCCTCTCCTTTACTAGCTTTCACAGCATTTATGATAGGCATGACAAAAGAGATGATGCCTACCCAAATAAGAGATAAAATACCCAGGCCGAACAAAAAGATCCCTGGAATACTAATAAGTCCAATTAACAACATAGTAAGCTGAAGGTTGATAATGCTTTTTCCGTGTTCATCCATCCCAGCTATTTCGTCTTTTTTAACAAGCCAGAGTATCAAGGGCACTATAAAACCGCCAAAGCCAGTGACATACGTTAAAAATTGAGAGAGATGCGTGAAGACCAATAGGTTGTTATCGGTTTTCTTTCCTGTTTGTGTGACGCTAATTACTTGCATTTTGATTGATTTAAAGGGTTATTAAAAGGACTTGATGATAAACGTTGTGATTAAGAACGCAGCAATAGAAACACCTACAAATATCAATAATGGGATGAGTAGGTTTTTAAGTCCGTTGTCTGGTTTTTTATTTTCTTCTTCCATGGTTGTATAGCTATAGGTATGCAAAATTAATAAATTGTTACACTTCAACTCGGCTTAGTGCACCGTCAATCTTATAAAAGAGTTTATCCTGAGCCTTTCGAGGGGTTCAATGTACTGCGTTTTTAATGTAGTTGAAAATAAGTGCACTTCAGAACATTTCAGTAAAATAAAAAATGATGACTTATGTAAAGTGTATCGATATACTAGTGAAACACTCTAAAACTCCTTTATCATGAAAAATCTCAAACCAATAGTTGTTATCGCCCTAGTACTAACCCTGATTGCATGCTCCAAAAAAGATGATGACGGTGGATCTACAAGTGCAGAAGCTACCTATAGCGCCACTATTAACGGTGGTGCTTTTACTAATTATACGTCAACCTTAGGGCATTATTCGCCAGACTTTAATGGAAATGGCTTAACCCTTGCAATTGTAGACCAGAATACCAATACCATTCGTGTTTTTTTAAACAAAACCGGAGGGTATAGCAATGGCGTTATTAAAACCATAGGTAATGTGGATACTGATGGATTTATGACTGGTGTCGTTATACGAAGCGAAGAAACCCAACAAATCTATAATTCTACCGAAGGAACTATAACAATCACCAACAGCTTTATAGATTCAGATACCGACCAAAATGGGATTTCAGGAACTATTATGGTTACAGCTACAACAAATACAGGCACTGAAGTAACCATTTCAGGTACATTTGAAAATTTTTTATATTAAAAATACTGCACTTACAGTAGTAAAATTCAATATAAGAGCTCACGTGTATAGTGAGCTTTTATAGTTTTGAAGATAGAACAACCCCACCAAAGTTTGAAACATTGCCAAAGTAAATAGTACCTTTGCAGCAATGAATTATAACGATACTATTGTCGCATTAGCAACGCCTTCAGGAGCTGGGGCTATTGCGGTTATTCGACTTTCTGGTGAAGAGGCACTTGAGATTGCTTCAGGGGTTTTTTCTTCTGTTTCCGGCAAGGTATTGAAGAAGCAGAAAACCCATACTATTCATTTGGGGCATATAAAAGATGGAGATCGAACCCTTGATGAAGTATTAATTTCAGTTTTTAAGAACCCCAATAGTTATACGGGTGAAGATGTTGTGGAAATTTCGTGTCACGGAAGTGCTTTTATACAACAGGAAATCATCCAATTGTGTCTTCGAAAAGGGTGTCGCATGGCACAGGCCGGAGAGTTTACATTACGTGCATTTTTAAATGCTAAGATGGATTTAAGTCAGGCCGAAGCAGTAGCAGATCTTATAGCCAGTGATTCTGAAGCTTCACACCAATTAGCAATCCAACAAATGCGAGGTGGTTTCAGTAACGAGATAAAGCGCCTTAGAGAAGAATTGCTCAACTTTGCTTCCTTGATAGAACTGGAACTGGATTTTGCTGAAGAAGACGTAGCCTTTGCCAATAGAGACGATTTCCAACAACTCATTACAAAAATAACTCAGGTACTGAAACGCCTTATAGATAGTTTTGCTACTGGAAACGTACTTAAAAACGGTATCCCAGTTGCTATTGTAGGCGAACCCAACGTGGGAAAATCTACCCTTTTAAATGCGCTCTTAAACGAGGAACGCGCCATAGTAAGCGATATTGCAGGAACCACACGTGATACTATTGAAGATGAAATTGTAATAGGCGGAGTTGGTTTTCGGTTCATTGACACTGCAGGTATCCGGGAAACAACAGACACGATTGAAGGCTTAGGTATAAAAAAGACCTTTGAGAAAATGGAACAGGCACAAGTGGTTGTATATTTATTTGATGCACAGGAATTCAAGGTTTCAGGGTCCAAGTTTCAGATTGAAATTGAAAAGATTAAGAATAAGTATCCTCAAAAACCCTTGGTTGTGGTGGCTAATAAAATAGACAGGCTTTCAGAAAATGAAAAAACTAACTTTATTAAAACCCTCACACCTCACGTCTCACACCTCACTCCTATTTCGGCTAAAACAGGAAATGGTGTTGAAGAACTAAAAACCACCTTACTCGACTTTGTAAATACAGGAGCCCTTCGGAATAATGAAACCATCGTGACTAATACACGGCACTATGATTCACTGTTAAAAGCGCTCGAGGAAATTCAAAAAGTACAAGCTGGGATTAATAGCAACCTGAGTGGTGATTTGCTGGCAATAGACATTAGACAAGCCTTGTACCACTTTGGAGAGATTACTGGTGAAATTTCCAATGACGAATTATTGGGGAATATTTTTGCCAATTTCTGTATCGGCAAATAATTGACTAAAGTATTCTAAACTAAATTAAACTATTCTTCACATTTACAGTAAGTTATGTAATTTACGATTATTGCAATCTTATTATATTTTAGAATATTTCAACATATTTTGTACCTATTTTGTACCTCGTTGGTCGTAAATATTTATATTTGGTATCTAGGGCGAGATTATGGCACTTAAAGATACTTAATTAATCTTAATGTACCTTAAATCTACTTAATGACTCCTAAAAAGGGAGAAATTACCCATTGATATGAGTTCAAATATTAGAGTAAATAGAATTTGTGAAAATTGCAATACATCCTTTGTTGCAAAAACTACTGTTACCAGGTTTTGTGGTGATAACTGTGCTAAGATTGCTTATAAGAAACGAAAGAGGGCTAGTAAGATTAAAAAATCTAACACTGAAACTCTTAAAGTTAAACTTGAGCCATTAGAAGTACTTCAAGTAAAGGATTATTTAACAGTAAAGGAAACCGCTGCCCTACTCAACATTTCAAAGAGGTCGACCTATCGATTAATTGAACTGGGAAAACTAAGAGCATCTAATCTATCTCAAAGACTCATTCGTGTGAAACGGTCTGAAATTGAAAAACTACTCACCAAAGTTTAAATTAATAATTAATGGTAAATATTACGGTTCGTAAAAAAAAGTTAGCAAACGACAAATACAGTCTATATCTGGATTACTACCCTCCTATTACAAGTCCTAAAACAGGTAAGGAGACCAGAAGAGAATTTTTAAAATTACAGATTTATGCCCAGCCCAAAAATGCCGGCGAAAAAAGTCACAATAAAGACACTATTGAATTTGCTGAAATTATAAGGGCTAAACGTCTCGTTCAATTTAGAGATAAAGAGTATGGATTTAAAGAAAATGTGAACGTAAGCGTTAATTTTGTTTTATTTTATGAAACTGTAGTGGAAGAAAAGTTGAACACTACTAGTTACTCAAATTATTTGGCGTGGAAATCATCATCCAATTATCTCAAAGAATTTATTGGTAAAAAAATTCAAACCCATCAACTAAATGAGAATCACGTCTCTAACTACCGTGAATTTTTACTTAAAACCGATAACCTTAGAGTTAAAGAAAAACGTAAACTGTCTATAAATACAGCATCAACCTACTATAAACACTTTATTACAGTCTTAAAAAAGGCTTACAAAAAAAATCTATTACTCAAAGATTTGGCTGCTAATGCTGAGTACATAAAAGAAGAACAAACCCATAGGGAATATCTTACGGAAGAAGAATTAGATGTTTTATGGAAAACGGACATCAAAATAGAAAAGGTGAAACACATGGCATTCTTTGCTGCCCTTACTGGACTTCGTTTTTCTGATATTGTCAATCTGAAATGGGAATCGATTTACCATGACAAGCATCAAAGCTATTATATACAACTGAAAGAGAAAAAAACTGGCAACATAAACAATCACCCCATATCAACTACCGCCCATAAAATTTTAAAAATTCAAAACACAGAAAAAGGGCAGATTTTCAAAGACATTAAATACACCCAAATAACAAGACCCTTAAAGGAATGGATTGAACGCTCTGGAATAAACAAGAATATCTCATTTCATAATTTTAGACATAGCTACGCAACTCTACAACTGGCCAATGGAACTGACATTTATACGGTATCAAAACTACTCGGGCATAAAAACGTTTCTACCACACAGATATATACCAAAGTATTAGATAAGAATAAAATAAAAGCAGCTAACCGCATAAACTTAGATTTAGATGGATTACTTACAGATATATAAAAATCAATTCAAAACTACCTGGGAGCATATTAAGTCTCAAACGATAGCTGATTTAAAAACTGCAAAAAAGAACAAAAGAAACTTTAACAAATTATTCAACAATATTACTACTGAGCTATATAACGAACAGAAAAAAATAGTTACTCAATTCACTGAAGAGAACTTAAAGGTTTGCTACGAATTATTTGAAAATAGACATAGAGAATATGACTCCAATTTAGAACGGTATGAGGTGATTTCATTAATCTTAGGAAATGAAGTAAAAGAAGAATATTTAAGGTTAGGAAAATCAGACTATGAAGAATTTGTTAAGAAAATCGCTACCCAACAGTCTATTGACAGAATTCAAAATCACTTTAATAATTACAGGCCGTACTACGAACTTATATACTTGCAAAATAAGTACGAATACTTTTATGCAAAAGATTTTAAGAATGGAAGCTATGAGACTTCAAAGGAATACCTTGAAATGCTGGATATCCAATATCCCGATAGAAAAAGTGAACCGTCACTCTTTAACTTAATTGAGACTGAATCAAACAAAAAATCAACTGAAAATATTAAAGACCCGGACACAGTTATAACAACTAGGGAAAGGCTTAGCAGTGAATTTGATGTGAATGAAAGAGCTGTTTTGTTTCATCTATTGAAAAATAGATTGAAATTGGGAATGTTAGATAGTACTGAGTTAATGAAACTAGTATTAATTATAGGAGCAACTAATAAATTTGAAATATTTGACGTCAAAAATGCTAGTAAAAGCTATTTCTACAAAAAGGCTTTAAAAGGGTACACCGTCTTTACAAGAAATGATCAACAAAAAAAAGTAGCTAGCTTAAAAACAAAACTTGAAAATAACGGATTAAAATCTATCGCGGAAGAGTTATCAACTGATTATGGAGATTTTTTCAAAAAATTAAAGTAAAATAAAGTTTTCGGAAATATTTCACTTGGATAGTTGCCTTTTTTCCATATTTAAATTATTTAAGGCGTTGTTTTAAAGTCAGTTGCAATATCCACATGAAATCCATCTAAAATCCACATCTAAAAATTAGCAAACATTGAATAATAGATTTGTCCCAAACAAAAAACTATTATACAATGAAATCAGATCAATTCTTTTTAATCAACGACGAAGTATTAAACATACTCGCAAAGAAAATTACAGGACAATTAAACCTTACACTAGCCAATAACTTGTCGGTTCCAGAAGATCCTCTTTTAACAATAGATGAACTTGCTGAATTTATCTCCATGACAAAAGGGAGTATTTATGGACTAGTCCATAAAAATGCTATTCCCTACCACAAAAAAGGAAAACTCTATTTCCTTAAATCCGAAATTATAGAATGGATTAAGAGTGGAAAGCGTGAAACAAAATCTTCGCTTTACGAAAAAGCCAATGAGTACTTATTAAAAAACCCGCTTCAATAAGCGTTACTCTAACGTTAAAATAACGAACAATGGACCGATATACATACGATTGTAACTATTGTGGTGTGGAATACATCCCAAAAAGAAGAAAAGTACAGAAATATTGCAGCAACAGTTGCAGGGTAAATGCCTTTAATCAAAGAAAAAAAGAGCAGCGAGGATTAAGCAAACCAGAAAACACAGAACAACGTGTAAAAGAAACGGATCAGGTAGATGGTATGCCAGGGAAAGATAAAATGACCTGGGCAGGAGTAGGAAATGCCGCAGCAGGAACTTTGGCAATAAACCTTGCCACGAGCCTACTTACCAAAGAAGAAAACAAACCAGCCACGAAAGGTGACATACAACGGCTTTTAAAAGAAGGTATGCCTAAATTCATTCTTATTAAGAACATCCCTCCAAGAAGTGATGGGTTTAGAGCCTATTTTGATACTACACAACAGATATTGATTTATAAAATTTAAAAGGGCTTAGCTATGACGTATGAAAATATTATATCTGATTGGCAAGATGATTTTATAAATAGAATCAAAATCCAATCTGGAAGTAAAAAACAAAACTTCAACTATAATGATGCCGTTACCAGGTCTGAAGAGTATAGGAACGAATTTGATGAAGTACTTATTAAGTACCTAGATTTTGTGATTAGTAATCCGCTTAAAGACAATGATTACTTTAAATATGTCCAAGCATACCGGAAAGGAAAAAAATTAAAAGAAAAATATTTTCGACACTCCATTGAAAAATTAAAAGAATACTATTCAAAAGTAGATCAAGACAAAAACTACGACCCATTTAACTTCTACCAATACAAGGAGTACGTACTGTTTATGATGCTTAAATTATATGGAGTCTATAAAAATGGATTTGATGGTATTTTCAACGTAAAGACTGTAGACCATAGAGTATACACACCTCTTAGCCGCACTCCTAGTGTGCTCAGAGCTGAAATACCAATGAAGATAAAGGAAATAGATATTTCAAGAGCTTTCCCCACATTTATAGCATTGGAGCTAGGGCTAGAAATGCCTATTGAAGATGTATACAGCATCATTGGAAAAACTGAATTTAATACCCTTATTAACCTACATTCTGGGGTAAATGGGACTACCATTAAGCAAGTAAGAGATAAATTAAAACCAATCTATAAGAACCGTGTAAATGATGTTATCACGGAAGACCGTTTTACTAAAAAAGGAAAGATGTTCAGAGATCTTGTGGTACAAGAAGAACGTGCCATAAAAAAACTTGTTAAAAAGAACAAAATCAAGAATTACGTAAGGCTACATGATGGCGTATTTGTATTGCAAGACACGACCATAAAAAAGCTGAAAATAAAAGATATTGAGTTTTCGATTAAGGCTTGTGAAAAACCCTCCCTTAACGCTGTACCCTCTTTGTTTTATACGCCTATTAGCGATTATGACATATACACATCTGCCCATCAGTATGCAGCATTCTTTGAACAAGAAAATTTTATTCGAGGAAGGGAAGAATCTAACGACAATGTAATCATTTTTAAGGATACAAATAATGTTGTTGCACCCTTCAATCATAAAACAGAGACGGTTGGATTTTTGAAATCTGAAATTAACGAGTTCCATACAGCAGCAATAGAAAATAAGATTGCAAAGGAAAATAAAACTTTCATTAGCCAAGCCTTTCTTCTATTACCTTCAAAAGCTATTAACTATTATCGAGATACCTCTAATACATTTGGGCTGCCTTTTAAAAATGGTTTTTATAAACTTACTAACGATGAGAACTTAGAAATTAACCGATTAGAGTACTCAGATGTAAATGCATTTTTTGCTCCACATAAGGTTCAAGAGCATTCTTTTTCTAAATCTGAAACAGCTTGTGAATTTGAGGCGTTTTTAACGATGGTGAGCGTTGGCAAAGATCCTAGAAATTCAAATCTAAATGGTAGTGAAACAGAGTTGTTTGAAAAGTTCTGTACTATGTTTGGTTACTTATGTCACAACTATAAAAATCCAGCGTTAAACCCGTGCATTATTTTAAGCGACGATGGAGCAAATGATGTAAATCGTAATGGCGGAAGAGGGAAAACCATATTGGCACAAGCATTACAATATGTTCAGCCTTCCATGCTTAAAGGTGGGCGAGAATTTGACTCCAACTATATTCACAATTTTGCAGACTTAACGGAAGCAAAGAATCTCTATATTATTGATGATGTACCAGCTGGATTTAAGTATGATGACTTATACACTAATATAGTAGGAAGTATAAGTCCACAAAGAAAAGGAAAAGAAGCCGTCGAAATTCCATTTAATAAAACGCCAAAGTTTGTTATTACCACAAATTGGTCTGTCCGTTATGATGAAGCAGAGGCCTCAACAAATAGACGGTTTTATGAATATAAATTTACTGACTATTTTAATCTAGAAAACACCCCCTATCAAACTTTTGGGCATACGTTGTTTTCCGATTGGAACCATAAAGAATGGAATTCATTCTACAATTTTGTATATCGCTGTGTCGCTCTCTACTTAACCCAGGGGTTACAGAAAATTAGATATGACAAAAATCAAGACAATTTTAGGGCAATTTTTAATAATGATAGTGTATTAGAGGAGTTTGTACGCATTTTTAATTATGTTACAGCCCAAGAGGATAAATTTACAGTCTCTGATTTCTTAAAGTACTACAACGTCTTTGACAACCCGTTGAAAAACGAAAAATATTTCCATACACGAAATGTAAAAAAATACATTGACGTATATATTCAGCAAAATAAATTAGATATTGAATATTCGCTAAGAGACCGTATGTGGATTGTGTATGCAAAGTTGTAAGATTAACCCTAAATAACTGTCACAAATGTCACTAGTTAAACACACTGTTACATATAACAATGATTGCAAAATACTAAATACCAATTGCTTACTGCTACCGTTACGGTTGTGACACTTAAATTTGCACTAATGCAAAATAAATTCAAGTTTTTTATAAAAAAATATATCTAAAAGATATTTACATACATTTTTATGTGTAACAACTGTCATATACAAAATCTTTATTATACCTTTCTTTATTGCACAACCACGTGGAGACATATCTAATGTTGTACAGATCATATCTTTACTTCCCCATACTAGCCATACGTTTCATGGTATCAAAAAAAGCTCTATAAAAAGTTTCGTCCTTTGCGTATAAGCGATACAAATCTAATTCTTGCTTCCGTTGTTTAGACATCACGTCGTCTAATATTTTTTGGAATGCCAAATTCTTGTTTTGTTCATCTGAATTTTCGGCGACTTTAGATTGGAAATCTGGATGCGCTTGTATGGATTTTGTTAGGCTTATAAATTTTATACGTTGATCTTCTGGTGTCGCCTCCCAACCTTGAAACCATCGTTCATTAAAAGATTGTATGATCAAATCTAGCGGATCTTTTTCTTCTTCACTTCCATGCGCCCCTCTGGGATTTGGGTTTTGGGGTTCAACAACGCTGTCTGAATCATCCAAACCAATGCTTTCATTCAATCTAACCCGTTCTAAACCATAAGTTGATAAATCGACAGCTTCTAGTAATTCATCTAGACCGTCTATTGTGTCTGGTTTAACCGGAAGTTTAGGTATAAGAAACTTTAAAAACCAAAAAAGTTTTTCCCAAGTGATTACTTCAAAAGGCATTATGGCAGCCATTTGCCCATAAATTTTTACAAATTGTTTAGCTTTTATTTTGAAATCGGCTTTCTCATCATCTTCTAGCTCCAATTCATGTATAAAACGTTCAGAGGCCCTCTCAATGATTGGGCTAAGCGTTTGAGCATCTTCCTTATTAAAGAATTTTTCATTGAAAGTTTCTACCTCAGACCACTCATACACACCAACATCATCCAATACACTTTTTAAATCGTGCAATACGTTCACATCAGTGGCTTGACTTAATGAAGTGGCGGTATAGAACGGGTCAAACGCATCTTTAATGTCACCGGTTGAATTGAAGAAATCCAACACAAATAAATCCTCGGTCTTTTTTCCGAGACTATTTGCCGCCCTATTTAATCGTGATAAGGCTTGGACTGCCAATACGCCTTGTAGTTTTTTATCTACATACATAGCGCATAGTTTCGGTTGGTCGAAGCCGGTTAGATATTTATTGGCTACTACTAAAATTCTATAGGCATCTTCGTTAAACTTGTCTTTAGTATCCTTTTCAGGGAACCCGTTCATTTCAGCTTCGGTATATTCAATACCATCCACTTCCTTGGTACCAGAAAAGGCAATTGCTATTTTAAAAGGATTCCCCTTGTCATTTAGGGTACGTTGTAATGCTTTATAATATCGAATTGCAGAGGCAATACTTTGCGTAATAACCATTGCTTTGGCCTTGCCCTTCAATTTCTTTTTATTGACAATATTAGGGATGAAATGATCTAGAATTATATCGGCCTTTGTTTGAATGGTTTGTTGATGTTGCTCTACATAAGCCCTTAATTTCTTTTGTGCTTTTTTGTTATCGAACAAAGGGTTGTCCTCTACCGACTTCTCAATTTCATAGTAACTCCTTAGGGTAGTGTAATTAGATAGTACATCTAGGATAAATCCTTCTTCTATAGCTTGCTTCATTGAATAGAGGTGGAAAGGAACAAAACCACCATCTTCTTGTTGTACTCCGAACTTTTCTAAAGTGATTGGTTTTGGTGTTGCTGTAAACGCCAAATAAGAAGCATTGCCACGCATTTTCCTTGCTTCCATGGCCTTCACAATTTTATCTTGTGCATCCATATCTTCCTCCTCAGTGACTTGCTGACCCATAGCGGTATTCAAACTGTCGTGAGCTGAACCACTCTGACTACTATGCGCTTCATCAATTATAACTGCGAATCGTTTCTCGCTTAAATCTGAAATTCCATCGATGATGAAGGGAAACTTTTGAATGGTGCTTATAATAATCTTTTTTCCTTGCTCTAAATTATCACGAAGCTCTTTTGAAGAATAGGCAGGGGCCACAATGTTTTTCACTTCTGAAAAGTCTGAAATATTATCTCGTATCTGTTTGTCTAACAAACGTCTATCTGTAACCACAATGACCGAATCGAACAATGGTTTTTCTATTCCTTTACTACCAGGAACAGTATCGTTTTCGGGATATGTTTCTATCAATTGATAAGCTGCCCAGGTTATGGAATTGGATTTACCAGATCCAGCAGAATGCTGAATCAAATACGTTTGCCCAACACCTTTTACACTAGCATCTGCTAAGGTTTTGCGCACCACATCCATCTGGTGATACCTAGGAAAAAAAAGCGTTTTACCATTTAGAGGATCTTTCTTCTTTCCATCTAAGCGAACAAAATGTTGGATAATGTTTGCTAGACTTTCTCTTGTAAACACTTCATCCCACAAGTATTGAGTACGATGTCCCGTGGCTCCAAAAGGTAATTCAGGATTTCCTTTACCGTGTTTATTTCCTTTGTTGAAAGGTAAAAAATATGTTTTTTCCCCCGCCAATTTTGTTGTCATATACGCCTCATTCGTGTCTACGGCAAAGTGAACGATGCAACGAGCGAATTGTAATAAAGGCTGTTGGTTATCGCGCTGCTTTCGGTATTGATGCTGCCCATGAACTCTGGCATTTTGACCAGTCCATGGATTTTTTAGTTCCATAGTTACAATGGGTAAGCCGTTGATGAAAAGCACTAAATCAATTTCTTCTCCCGGTTTGTCTAAGTTGTATCTAATCTGACGTGTTACGCTGAATCGATTTTTTTGAAACTTTTCTTTTACGGAGTCTCCGCTGCTCGCCAACGGTAACTGATAAAATAAAGTGAAATGTGCATCGTCAACTTCTAAACCCTTTTTGAGTAGGTGCAACACACCATACCTTTTAATCATACGATCAAAGCGCTGAAGGATTTTTAATTTCCAATCACTTTGTTTCTGAATTTTTTCTAATTCTTCCGGCTGGGTTTCTTGCAAGAACTCCCAAAAGAATTGTTCGTCAATAGCATATTGGGCATTGAAGTTTGCCCGTTGCCCAACCAAAAAGCCCTTTCCAGACCGATATACTCCTGCATCCTCATTTACTGTATCAATAGACTTGCCTTGCTCTTTTATATCTTCTAAGCATATACCTGTTAGATGCTTCTCAATGGCAGCTTCTAAGGCTTGTTCGTTGGTTTGGCTATGCATTATAAATATTTTGGTAAAAATTAAAATTATTAATCATTGGGTGTCTGGAAAAAATCTGTAGACCAAATATCTTCACATAATTGCTCTACAACACTTGCTCTTTGCTCAATATTACTCAATTTTAAATTAGTATGAGGTTCAAAATTAATTGCTTTTAAATCGCTGTTCTTGAAGTTTGGGTTTTTAAGATAAAAATCTGGATGCAATGTTTGGGCATAAGTGTTTTCTTTTAAATAATGGGGTAATTTATCGTCATAAATATCACTATTAAATGATTGGTTCGTACCATTTGGAAGCAAAACCAATGCGCCAATATTATTTCTTACTTCATCAAAATCGCGTTCTTGGTCAAACTCATCTCTGTGCTCATCAAAATGGTCACTCCAAAGATGTTCAATCTCATATTTTTTACCACTTGGGTTATAGTAGGTTTCATAATTAGAACTTTTTCCCACTTTATTATCGACATAGGCAGTAATTCTAGATAGTAAATGTTTTACAAACTTTCTGTTTTGTTGATGCAATCTAAATTTTTCAACTCCAGCAAAAGTGTATTCAATGGTTTCAGCTTCTCTTTTCAATTCCTCTTTTAAATCTGATAATTCAAGATTCCTTATATTTTTAATGATGTTGAAAAATGTATATTGTATAGATGAAGAACCAAATTTTTTAAAATTGACTGCCCGCCTCACCGTAAAAGTTTCAATAAACCGTGCTACTAATTCTAATTTTTGACTAATAACATCTTTATCGTCCGACGATAAAAGCGGTGCCAACAACATTGCATCTTGAATTGAATTAGCAATTCCCCAATTATTAATGTAATATAGGCTCGGGTATTTTGAATCGTAGTTTGCCATCTTTTCCCAAATAAAATTAAATGATTTAACGGCAAAGTCAAATTCCTGCTTGAAAAATTCATAAAAGTTTTCAGCTTTGGTCAATCCCACTTTTACATCGTGGTTGTCCTTAAACCAATCGTGAAAGCGTGTACCAATTTGCTCATAATCCTCATTTTCTGAATCTGCTTTCCTTGCTCTTACTGAAATTGCAAACTTTGCGCGAAACCAAGCTTTAAAGAAATCTAAATCTGCCGTATCTTCTCTTTCGTGCAAAGTTTTTATATGTTCTTTCCAAAGTTCGTTGATCTCATTTCGTTGTATTCTATTTGAAATTCTTGAAAGTACATATCCCTTTAACATTTCTGTTGAGGTCAAATTCATTCCCCTATCATTCATTGTTTCAAAGATAGTGTAGGCGTTTTCGTCTGAATATGCTGTAATTTTTACCAAAATCACGTTACCTATAAACCAATCGATAAAATAGGGTAATGCACCATTTGTTAATTCTTCTGGAAAGACATCGTGAATATCGTTATAACGGCTAACAATATTTTTTACAGTTTCATCATCCTCATCTTCGCTAAGTTTATATGCACCAATATCATAAAGCCCTTTTAAAACTTCTTGCCGATCTTCATCGGTCATGTTAAACGATTTTTCACCATATTTTTCTGAAAAGACAAGATTAGAAATACTTACTTGGTTATCACTTTCACTTTGCAAGTGGTTTAAATAAATTAAAAATAGTGTGATAGATGTAATACGTTGTTGCCCATCTATAATTGAATTTTTGCCGTCTGCTACACTAAATACAACTGGACCCAAATAATAGCTTTGATAATTTGCCACTTCTGACCGGGCATCGCCTGATTTATAGGACTTAAAAAAAGCAGTGGTAAGATCTTCTACAAGAGCAACCATATGTTTTTCTTGCCAGCGGTATTCCCGTTGAAAATAATCGATAAAGAATTTTTTGTCTTTTAGTAAATCATTGATATTTTCGTCAGAAGCTTCAATTTTGTTTTCTATTTTGCTCATTACTAGTTTAAAAATTTAATTATTTTTTAATTCTTTAAGGGCATTCTAACGATTCTAAGAAATCATCCCAACCTCCTTCATCAATAATGTCATAATATCTCTCCTACCAACAATGGTATTGTACTTATCAACCATATCCTGCATCATTTCAAAATCTTCTTTATGAATGTTTAAAAGTCTTCCATCGGTATCGTGATTGATACCTCCATTATAGTGCATACCTTTTATCTGTACTTTATATTCATTTAAAAATTTGGCATTATAATGGGCAGCTACTTTTAAGAGTTCATCGAAATATTTTTTACGTTCTTTTCTGTTCAAAGTTTCTAAAAATTCATTAATCCCCTCCTCCATATAGCACTCAAAAAGATCTGTAGACCCACGGATTATAGATAATTTGAAAAATGGGTTTTCAGGCATATTCACCAATGCAAGCTCTTTTTTAGCTTTAAAGATAATCTCTAAAAATGCAGCTAAGTAATCTGCCTTTTGTAAAGTATATTCGTGAAGAAACAACATTGCTAAATCTTCGCTAGCTTCTTTATTATCTGTTTTTTCTAAATATTTTTTCAGAAGTTCTTCGAACTTTTTCCTATCACCACAATCTAAACAATTGTAGAATACATCTATATCTTTTTGTTTCATTTTATTTTTTAGTATTACTATTGAGCTTAACCTTATAATTTTCTGGTTGTTTGCAGAAAGGCTCTATGCAACCCTTAAAAATTTTTAATTTGCCCTGATTTTTCTTTTTATTGAATTCGTAAATCCTATATAGCCTGTAATTTTTAGGGTTAATTCTACTGCATTCGAGTTCCGTTCTAGTGATATAAAATGGACTATTAAAGGCTCCTGTGGTAGCCTTTACTTCAATAAAAATAATATTACCATTATCATCAACAGATTGTATATCATAGCCCTTCCCGTCACCTTCAACCACTGATGTATGAATAACTTTTGAGTAAATATCTTTTACTCTTCGCATTTTTAACTTATTAATTTCATTTTTAAGAACATAATCTTCTCCTGCTCTTCCTATAATTCTGTTTTGTACTTGTTTCTTTAAATGATCAACTTTTCCTCCTTTAAAATTAGATTCGGAAACTTCTACAATGAAATCTTGAAATTCAAAAAATTCTTCTTTAAATAAGTGATTTTGTTCTTCTACAACTTCTATCTTCTGTAAATGCTTTACACAAGCATATATAAAATCTTGCACTAATATTGAATAGTTTGGGTCTTGATAACAATCTTCTCCCAATCTATCGTGATGTAGTTTTAACAAAACATCATCATTTACCAAAATTTCTTTTAATTGTAAGCATACATCTTGAAATTTAAGCACATTACTAAAACGCCCAGCAACAACTTTGTAGGGAATATCCATATGAAGTGTAAAGTCTTTAAACATTGTGTACTTATACAAATGATATCTTTCTGGATATCTTAAACTGAGATACACCATAAGTGCACGGTCATCTTGATAAGGGTTACCCTGCTTCACATGCGCTTTAACCAATGCCTTAGTTCCTGTTTTGAATTGGTCAAAACGATATTTAAGATCAAGCTCTTCATTAAACAAAATATCCAATAATGCTTTTGTCCTTCGTGGATCTGCCTTTGCTATTTTATTTATTACTCTCCTTGGATAGTAATTTCCTGAACCTAAAAGATTTTTAGTCAGCCGTAAACTTTCCTTTAGCATTTCTGAGAAATCATTGGCTTCAATATTCCAATTATCTTGAAACTGCTTTATGGCTTTCCACTTGTATAATTCCTCTTCGTTGACTTTATCGAAGTTTTCCTTATAAGATTCCACATAATTCTCTATAATCCAGCGCTTCATTCCCTAGTCCTTTCTAAATTTTCTTTCTTTTTCATCCTGAATACTTTGCATTATAAAAACAAAAGCATCTTGAATCAATTCTTTTGATTTAATTGTTAAACTTTCGTCTACTCGCCACACAACTTGCTTTTCTGGTTTGAAATCAACTGTGTATTTCATTTCTGCTTTTAGTTTAGGTCGATCACTTGGAAAATGAAATGAGCTATGTTGATTTATTGGGGTATAACCGTTCCACATTTTTACAACTAATTCTGAATATCTAACAGTATTTCGAGCATTAATATGAGATTCAAAAGTTACCGTATAACCAAGAGACATCACCAATGAAGAAGTTTCCCTTGGGTTCTTTTCAACTTTGAAATTAAAATCCGTTTTTTCATTGTACTCCTCCGCTTTTTTGGATAATGTAGAAAACAAAAAATCAATCTCTTTTCTTGCCAACATTACACCCTCAACAGAATCAAGGAGGTTATCTAGCTCTCGATTAATACTTTCTTTACTGCTCAATTCATTTGCAACGGCTACTATTGGGTCATAATCAGGATCGTTAAAGTCAGGTCTATCTCCAAGTTCAGGCCTCACTACTTCAGGTTTTTCATAAATTTCCCTGCTTAATGCAAAGGCATCAATTTCAAATTTTAAATCATCCTTCATAGAATGATAAATCTTCGTAGCTAAATAAATAGGTGCACTTGTTTCTTTTGTTCCTTGCCTTAAAATTGGAATGAATTTATTGTTTTTAGCTTGTAAATCGTATAACCCCTGAGAAATTAAAGAGTATTCAAAGCCAGTTCCACCTTGCCTGTTATCAGCTCTCTTTTTATAATCTTCAGTAAGTATGATAATTACTTTATCCGCTTTCTCCAACCCATTTTCCATAAAATGAGTTAACTCCTTTCCAGCCGCTAAATCGTATTGATCAAGAAGAACATTACAGCCCGCTTTTTCCGTTAAATAGTTAGCAAGCTTCAAAACCCAATCTTTGTGTTCTGGACTATCCCAAGAATAGGATATAAAAACAGTTAATCTATCTATCATAACTTTCTATAATTAAAAACGTATTTCACTTTTTTTCTTTATCATTCGTTTTATAGAATCTAACTTAATAACTATCAGACCTATTTATTACTATTTTAAAAGTTGGATTCCAATCTGCTTTCATAGAAGCTACAGCTATTCGATTATCGGTATTCTCATTGAAGTCATCACTTGGCTCCTTATCTACTTCGTAATCTTGAATATCTTCTGATAAAGATATTTCTGAAATCGGCTTAAACTTAGAGTTATAGTTGCTAATTTCTGCTTTTTCATATAATGTAACTTGCGCTTTATCCAACATGCAGCAAACTAAAGTCCTCCAAGGTTCACTATCATTTGGATGAATATCTTCATAAGTCGGGTTTACATATCTTGTTCCTCTTACATTACGTTTTAGACCTAATCTTTCAATAACTTGAACCGAAACTAATGAACAACCTAACTGATCTTCTGTATAAGGTCTACTGCAATGATCGGTTATATTAAAAACATAATCTTTTGACCTTGGTTTTCCGTTATAAAGTAGATAATAGGCTCTGCAACCACTTACTCCTTCTAATAATTTTAATTTATCCCATTGATATGATGGATTAGTAGTACTGTATCCATCTCTTAATGTGTTATATCTGTTATTGCTCTTTAAAATCTTAGCTTGTAATGCAAACCAACGGTATTGATTTTTAGATGTTTCTACAAATACATCTATATCACTACCATATTTATTCTCGTCGTAACCAGGTTTTGCATACACATCAAAATTTCCACTATGGTATTTGCTGAATCGCAAAATATCAACTAGAATATCATAGGTAACTCCTTCCTCTCGTAAATTAACATTTACATCATGAGCTCTAATAATTCTATTCCAAACTTCACTTGCTATTCTTTCGAATAAAATACATCTTCCTGAATTTATTAAGTTTTGTTCTGCTTCTGTCATTTTAACATACCCTAACCTTCCCAGTTACAACCCCATTTATTAAACTACTCTTATACTCTTTTAATTTATCTATTTCCTGCTGTTTTAAGCTAATAGCAGTTTCTATTTTTTGGGAAGCGGTTTCTATTTTGTTTATAATTTCAATTTGTTCATTTTGAGGCGGAACTGTTACCATAAAGTTTTGAACTAATGGCAAACGTAAACTGTCAACAGTTGATTTTGCTTCACCATTTAAAGCCACGCTATGAAAATTACTTCTTAAAAAATAAAATAGTAATTTCCCTTTTATACTTTTGAAATTACTGAACTTATAAACCCTTTGATGAAAATCAAATTTTTCATTTATATAATGAAATACTTTGCCAACACCTGCTCCATCTCCAGCTGTAAGTATTGCTTCTCCATCAAAAGTATAAGTGTTGATTTTTTCAGGAGTTTGTGACCTCACATAAAAAGGATACAGCCCATTTTCAACTTTGTCCTGAGTATTCTTTGATCCGGTGGTAATATCACATAAAAATTTAAACCGCTTCACCTCCCAATGTACAGGAATCTCACCAATCCATTCCACACCAGAATCCTTCAATCTTACATTTGTGTTTAAACCTTGTGTAACTGCTTTGTGAATGAGTATTTGTTTATGTTCTTTAAGCAAGCTTATTTGTTTCTGTTTTATGATAATGGCTTCATCTATTTTGGTGGTTTTATCGTCTAAAAATTGGGCGATGGCAGTTTGCTCTTGGAGGGGTGGGGTGGCAAAAGGAATCATTTTCATTCTGTCTTTCGATAAATCCCATTGACCAATTCTAACTCCATCAGAGGCAGATCCAAAAAAAGAGATATATAAGTTACTTCTTATTGCTAAATGAAAGAAACGTGGATGTATTTCTTTTGTGAATTCAAACGTAAAATATGCTGGACTAACAATTCCTGTTTGGTTAGAAACTCCATATGAGCCTTGCCAAGCCTTCATTTTATTCATCCCAAAATGTCCTTCTTTCAATAATTTATAACCGGATAAATCATCGGGAATGTAATTATGGTTTTCATCTTCATTTTCAATGTCTCTAATTATTACACCTTGTTCTCGAGTAATAGAGAGTAATGTTTCATTTGGGTGATTTTTGGAAGATACCGGATTTAAGATTGAACCTAATCTTTCTAAACTCCAATGCATTGGAATCTCGCCCAACCATTCTACGCCAGAGTCCTTATACTGCCCGTATTGTGCTAGTTTAGCTTCGACTTCTACCATTATGCCAAGTTTAAAATTTCTGAAATTAAACCATCACTTTGTCGT
Source organism: Flavobacteriaceae bacterium UBA1903 (assembly GCA_002337605.1). Lineage (GTDB taxonomy): Bacteria > Bacteroidota > Bacteroidia > Flavobacteriales > Flavobacteriaceae > Marinirhabdus. The sequence goes on along the minus strand of DDGL01000010.1, from coordinate 99,766 downwards.
TCCAATTCTAAGATGTCGGCTGCGACTTCCTCTATACTGCGTAGCGGAGTGTGCTTATAAAAATATTTATTAAAGCTAATCTCATACCCAATTTTGGTGACATCAAGATTTATCCAAGCTTCAGGACCATGTGGCTGCACTTCGCGCAAGAAGTACGCATGAATGTTTTTCTTTAACGGTACATTTTCAGTATCACGAAGGTCGCTTTCGGTTTCGTATACTATATACTCATCCTGCTTAGCGGTCGCGTAATAGCCAAAATCGGCCAATTGATCTCTGGTACAACCTAAATGCGCCAATAATTTTGTTAATTTTTCCCCACTAATTTTTTCTTTTTTCTTTATTACCTTTTCGGCTTCCGCATCATACCAACTCACGGCTTGCAACACTGCTTTCTTTTCGCTGGCCGAGGCGTCCAACTTTTCACTCTTAATAATACGGTTCACTTCTTTGGTAAACGCATTAAAATCGGTAAAGACTTCATCGGCAAAATGAGGCTGTAATTTTTTGGCGAGTTCCACCTGCTTTAGGTGTTTTTTCCACGTCGCTTCTTGCGTCAATTTCTTTTTATTGGCAGAAGAGAGATTTAGTTCTTGTTTTTCGCACCAATCCAGGATTTCTTGCTTGTATTCTTTAAGATTGCTATAAATAGCATCCCCATAGGTCTGATAAGCATATTGCATCGGTACTTCCAAATATTTATGGTAGCGCAAGGTTTCGATGCGTTCGGTGGTAAATTGGGCTTTAAGGCGTTGAGGTCGTTCAACGGTTACTTTATAATATCCAAAATCGGAATTGTCAAAGACCTGTGCTGCAAGAGAATTTTCATCTTCACTTTCTTGGGAAGAAAGTTCAGTATAACAGGTAACAATTTCATCTATATGTTCAGGCGCTAATTCACAGTTTTTGTTTCCAAGGTTTTTACGAAGTTTCCTAAATAATTTACCCGCATCAATAAGCTGAACCGTTCCCTTTCGGTGTGCTGGTTTGTTATTGGTCAGTAACCAAATATAAGTCGTGATACCGGTATTATAAAACAGGTTATTGGGTAGTTGAACGATAGCTTCCAACCAATCGTTTTCAATTATATAGCGGCGTATATTGCTTTCGCCACCACCCGCATCTCCAGTAAAAAGGCTGCTACCATTGTGAACCGAAGCAATACGTGAACCAGAGGCACTTTGGGAAAGGGGTTTCATTTTAGAAACCATTTCCATTAAAAACAAAAGTTGACCATCACTAGAACGCGGAACGGCATCTACATCTTCCGATACCCCCCAGTAATTGGATAGTTGTATCTTAAATCGCTCATCTATCACATCTTTACCGTCTTTGATATATTTCTGCTCACTGCTCCATGATTTTCCATAAGGCGGATTAGATAGCATAAAATCGAAACTTTTGCCAGCAAATTCATCGGTAGATAGTGTGGAACCCACGCGGATATTGGCAGGGTCGTTCCCTTTAATCATCATGTCAGACTTACAGATCGCGTAAGTTTCATCATTAATTTCCTTGCCAAATAAATACACATCGCCCAGGGCGCGTATGCTCCCTTCCTCATCTTTAATAAAATTCTGGCTTTCCGTTAGCATTCCGCCACTACCACAGGCCGGGTCATAAATGGTCATAACTGGAGGTAGGTTGTCTTTTATAGGGTCGAAAATGATGTGTGTCATTAAATCAATAACTTCACGGGGGGTAAAGTGCTCACCAGCTTCTTCATTGTTTTCTTCGTTGAATTTCCGGATAAGCTCTTCAAAAACATATCCCATTCCCAAATTTGACAGGGCCGGAAGTTTTCTACCCTCTGGATCTTCCTTTTCAAAAGGAGTAAGGTTGATGTAAGGCGAAGTAAATTTTTCCAAAACGTCTAAAAGCACATCTTTGTTCGCCATGTGCGCCACTTGGGACCGTAATTTGAACTTCTGAATAATCTCCTTGACATTAGGGCTAAAACCGTTTAGGTAATCTTCAAAATTGGCCTGTAATAACTGTGCGCTATTGGTTGCTGTGTCTTTTAATTGCTGAAGTGTCCATTTACTAGTATTATAAAACACATAACCCGAGGCATCCGTTAAGCCTTTCGCGTCCAATTCGGTGAAGTTCAGCTCATCTTTTTGAAAGATCACTTCTTCCAGCACTGCTTCTTTGGTGGGTTCGAGAAGTGCATCCAATCGGCGCAAAACAATCATCGGTAAAATGACATCCCGGTATTTTCCACGAACATATACATCGCGAAGGCAATCGTCTGCAATAGACCAAATAAAAGAAACTAGTTTGTTGTGGGAGGTTTTGTTCATGTACTGGGGGTTAGTTGATGCTCAAATATAAATGAAACATTCAATTTTCTAAATAAGTATAATCACTTAGTTTTTTTAATAAATGTTTTTAAATTTATCTATTGACAACAAATTAAGTGTGAAAACTTATTTTAGGGAATTATAAAGGTACAGTTATTGCATCGAAAGAAATTTTATGGTCTAATAAAATAATGCAACCGAAGGAGCGAATAGAATTTTATAAAAAGGTTTTCGAATTAGATCTTAGTTAAAATATCTTGTACGAGAATATAAAATAATATTTCTCAAACTAAAAACTCATTTTAAATCTATCAATTATTGTAAGCTTGACCATTGGATGGAACTACGAAATGCGGCTTAATGCTACTGATCTCAATTAATTTGCAGAGCTGCTCCACACAAACCGCCGACACAGTGTTATTGGTTCGCTGAAATAGCTGGAAAACTAACAACCTGTTTCGATTAAGGACCTTATAACTACTTCCATTGGGTCACTAAGGATTCCGCCAGCGGCGGAATATCTCGACTTGATTATTTTTAGTTCTGAATAAGTGCCTTTCCTACCATTCATTTAAAATTACCCAAGCTCAGGTATTTCTTTCAATTAAACATTATGTAAATTATTCCCTCTAAAACAACCATTTTGAAACCTCTTCAAATTTTAATCCTTACTGTATTTTTTTTCTCTATTAATATTTTAATAGGGCAAGAGACAGAAATAGATAAATTGATTAGTTCTAAAAAATATAGTGCTGCAGAAAAAATTGCTTTAGATGACTTAATAAAAGATAAAGATTCGAGCGTATATTTTAGTAGAATGGCGAGCCTTCATTTAAAACAAGACCATCTCGATTTAGCCATTAGTCATATTAAGTTTGTTGATTCTACTAGTTTAAAATCCAAAGACTTAGCCGTTTATTACGAAACTCTTGCCGACATATTTTGGTATATTGATTTGGTGGACGCCTCGGATAAATATTTTAAACAAGCGCAAAAAGAATATTATAAAATCAGTGATAGCATAAAAGCCAATTTGATGAATCTTGAATTACACAGTGTCAACCGATCAATTCAGAGACAAAAAAACTATGATGATTCTTATTTATTTAAATTCTATGACAACGCTAAAAGAAAAAACGATACCAATAGTTTGTTTAGAGCACATATTCGTATGTCCCTCTTTTATCATACAAATACAGACTCTAGTTTATATCATTTGAACAAAGCAATGAAGCTTGCTACGATTATGAGAGACTCGATCAAAATAAGCAACACCCACAACTCTTACGCATTTCGGCTAAGATTTCAACATAGCTATAAAGATTCTGTTGATTATCATCACGATAAATCGATAGAAATAGCTCTAAAAATTAAAAACTATTCTCGTTTGCAAAGATATTTATTTCAAAAAGCAATAACGGAGGGTTACAGAGGAAAATATTCCGAAGCTATTCGTTTACTTAAATTATCAGATACTATTTCGTTAAGACAAAATAGGATTGACGCCAAGCAGGCATTATATCGTACTTTATCAATTAATTACAAAAGAATAAATAATCGCGATAGTGCCTATTATTATCTCCAAGAATCTTTGAAATATAAGGATAGTTTGAGATTTGAAACATATAATCCCGATAGAGCACAACTAATACAAAAGGAATTAAATCGGGAAAATGATCTTCGTAAGCTATATGAAGAAGAAAAGAAAAGAATTATCACAATTATAGGTATTACGTTGTTAGTAATTGGACTTATAATAGTCTTCACCTACTTTAAGTTGAAGCATAAAAGAGCATTAGCTGAAAAAGAAAGAGAAATTCTTCTCACGAATGAAAAATTATCTAGCATAGATGCTGTACTTCTTGGTCAAAAAAATGAAAGAAATAGAATAGCAAATGAGTTGCATGACAGCCTGGGTAGTTTATTGGCAACTATAAAATTGTATGTTCAAAACCTGAAAATATCAAATGAGCGAGCAAATAAGCAACAAAATGAGATAATTCTAAAAACAGAAGTTTTATTAGATGAGGCATACGATAAAATACGTACCGTGGCACATAAAAATAGCAAGGGTCAGTTACTAAGAGATGGTTTATTGCCTGCTATGAAAAATTTTGCCTCTAAGATATCAGAAACCAAACGTATTTTGATAGAAATTTTTGAAGATGGCTTTTCAAAACGATTATCGAATGATTATGAATTGGTTATCTTTAGAATATATCAAGAGCTTTTAACTAATATAATTAAGCATGCCTCTGCATCAAAGGCAATTGTTCATATCAATCAGGATAAAACCCATATTACTTTGATGATTGAAGATGACGGAAAAGGGTTTAATTATGAAGGACTCAGCTTAGTGAAAGGGATGGGATTAAAATCTATAAAAAATAGGGTCGAAAAATATCAAGGTGAAATGACAATAGATAGTCATAAAAACTTCGGAACAACCATAATCGTGAAATTACCAAATCAATGATTCGTATTGCCATTGCTGAAGATCATAACTGTTTAATCGAAGGACTAACGCTTTTCCTTGAATACGAAGATGATATATCTATTATCGGTACGGCAAATAATGGTAGAGAATTGTTAGACATCATAGAAAAGAACATGGTAGATATTGTAATAACCGATATCCGAATGCCGATTTTAGATGGAATCGCTCTTACAAAAACAATAAAAATTCATTTTCCGAAAGTAAAAATAATAGCTTTTACAATGTTTGACGATGAAAAAGCGATGAGGAAAATGAAGGAAGCTGGCTGTGACGGCTATATTCTAAAAAATTCCAGTTTTAAAAAATTATTAAAGGCTATTAAAAAAGTTTATAAAGGAGAAAGCGATTTTAATTTGGAACAGTTAGATAAAAATACTCCAAAAAATATGTCGGTATTAACGGATCGACAGGCACAAATCCTTGAATTAATAGTACAAGGTAAAAACAATTTAGAAATTGCTGAAGAACTATTCATTCAAAGAGTAACTGTTGAAACCCATAGAAAAAATATGATCCTTAAATTGGGATTACAAGGTCAGGGAGAGCTCTTACGATACGGATTACAAAGAAGGTACAAATTCTAAATATTTCTGCTCGATAGTATAAAATACCCATGCTTGGGTATTTTTTTATGTCTATTTGTTATAGATATTTATCAAATAAGATATTGACAATCAATATTCTAGTAAATATGAGCCCTTATCTTAAAGTAAATAGCTATCAGGAGAAATGGAATATAACAAAATCAAGAGGGGTAATTGATATGCAGACCTAGGATGGTATTCTTATCCAACGAAAGAACTTTTAGGAGACAATCCATTTCCCTTCTAACCGATCTAAATTTTGCTGATAAAATCCAATATGATCCAGAGAGCACGCAACTTATAACCACTAAAAATTTTAAATGATGAAAAATACTATCTTTAAACTATTCTTTCTTTTTGCACTCTACACAACTGTCGTTGGTTATTCACAACAACCAGGAACCTTTAACACCACGTATGGCAATAGTGGAGTAAGTTCAAGACCTATTCGCTTTTCTAACTTTGTTACAGAAAGTGCATCGTTACAAAACTCTAAGTTGCTTATTAGTGGTCGATTAGCCAACGAAAATCAGCAAAATATCTTACTTCGAATAAATGAGGGCGGAGCTATAGATAGAAATTTTGGTGATAATGGTGTAATATATTCACCATTTTCAACAGCTTTCGGAGAATCACACATTGCAATGTTTGAAAATGGTGATTTTTATTGGACTCTAAATGACAATTTCACTCCTTCAATTTTTAAATATTCTAACAACGGGGTGTTGAACCAGACATTTGGCAATACTGGCGAGGTAAAACTAGATTTTTTAAATGGAAATTTTAGATTTTACACTGCACCAGTAATTGATCCAGTTAATGGAGAAATTGAAATACCTGTTTCTTCAGAAATTACGAATACCAATTCAGATTATTCATTTATTTTAAAATTGGAAGGTACGGGTAGCATAGATATGGGATATGGAAATAACGGATATTCTCAAAATTTTCCTGGATCTATTATGACTATGGATAGAAATCCTTTTACTAATAGCTTTTTTGAAGATATTTTTGGTGGTGCAAAAGGTGATTTAAACCTAGGGATAAGAGGAAATAGTAGTCTTAATTTCGAGGGATACTCTCAATATGTTGAGGACTCGGGAGCATTTATAGATAATAGTAGCAATTCGATATCAGCTAGCAGTATAGTCGGGCGTTTCTACGAAAGGCAATTTCCCCAATTGGTAACTAATTTAGTTTTTTTTGATGGCAGCAATTTGTTCTACTTAGTACATCCAAATAGTCCCCCAACTCTAAATTTTCAACAAACTTATCTTCTAGCAGAATCTGGAAAACCTGGTTTCAAAATTGTAAATGACGAGGAATTTATACTTTATGGTTCAAGTTTCGGAAGTGACTTTCTCGTAAGTAAAGTAGGTGGCGGAGCCAATAACCTCGATCCAACATTTGGTGACAACGGGAGTACACTTGTAGATATTTCGGCAGAAGATAATCTTGATGATTTTATGATTGACTTGTTTGAGAAACCTAATAGCAAATTATTAGGTGTAGGACATAGTCTCATTGATAATTTGGTGAACAGTCAACCTAATAATACATTATCAATGCTGCAATTAGAAGACGATGGGGACTTAGATGCATCTTTTGGTAATAATGGGATTATACTTTTTGATAATTCATTTATTACTAATAATGGTCAAATAATAAACACACCAATTAGTAACAATCCTTCCATAAATTACAAGCCTTGGGTTGGAGTAATAACAGAACCTTATACTGGTAGAAAATATGTTGAAATAATAAATCCTTTATTTAATCATCCTAATGATATTAGTTTAGGCGAAGTACCAACGTATTACACGGACCTGACTTTAAATGATGTTGATAAATATATAGACAATACAGTTACAGATTTAAGTAGGGATGAAATAGTATTAGGTGTAGGCAAAGTAAATAATGGAACTGATAATAATTTTTCTATAGTGCGATTTAAAGAAACCTCGGCTGGTTTCCAAAATAATTTTTTTGGGAGCCCTGCAGCAGATGTTTTGCAGACAGATATAAATAATGGGAGTGACGATGAAGCTAGTTCTTTCATCATTCAAAATGATAATGGAACTCAAAAAATTTTAGTAGTAGGTCAATCAGATGGTAATCTTGCAATGGCAAGATATTTTGCCGATGGTAATGACGCAGGATTATTAGATCCAAGTTTTGGTAACGGAGGTATTATTAGAAATCAATTAGTATCAAACTTCATCCCAGAGAAATCTGTTTTGAGCCAGGACAATACTTTCTTCGTAGGCGGAGAAGAAATCGAAGGGGCTATCCACAGGTATATATTAAAAAAATATAATGAAGATGGTAGTTTGGATAATTCATTTTCTGCATTTGATGAAATAGAAAATGCGGGTGAAAATGTCGTGTCAAATTTTATTGAAACCTCAAACAATAATTTGATCACAATTGGAAGAAGTTTCGTTGATGGTGAATATGAACTTAAAATACGTAAATACGATAGCAGTGGAAAACCTATTTCTGATTTTGGTGACAATTCATATGTTACACTCAATACAAGCGACCAAATTTCGGCGATAACAGATATAGTGGAATTATCAAATGGTGGAATTGCTGTAGTTGGTCATATCGAAGACAGTTTACTAGTAATGGTAATTAACAAAAATACCGGAGCATTCGACCAAGAATTTGCGAACGATGGAATTTTGTCAGGAAATTTTGATTTCGATTCGATAAAATTGTCTTCTGTTACTCAGGAAGACCCCAACAATATACTAATATCTGGGGTGAGTGTTGAAAATGGTATTAGTCAGGTATACAATGCAAAAGTCTATATTTCAGAAGTATTAGACGTAGATGATTTTATTTTAGAAGAAAAAATTATTGTTTATCCAAACCCAGTAAACGAAATATTAAATGTCAAATACCCGAAAAATTTAAACATAAAAGATTTATCTATAAATGATCAATTGGGACGAGAGCTTATATATAAAGATTCGAGTTTTGAAAAAATAGATATTTCAAAATTAACAACTGGCACTTACTTTCTTAAAATAAGGACTAATCAAAAATCTATTGCCAAAAAATTAATTATTCGGTAGTAAATATTTAAAAATCTCAACCTCTTTTGAGATTGGGATTTTATTTCTATTTGTAATCGTTCACTTTGATATTTCGAAAGGCTCAGTTCTATGTTTTGTTGGGTCATTTATACTGAGTTAAATTTATTGGACTTTTACTTATATGCATGTTTCGCACTACAAGCACATTAAAGGAATTATTGTTGTTGGATTAAAAAAAGGGATGCGGTAAAGATATTTATATAGTTGAGTATTCCCAATTTGAGACAATTAAAAAATACTATAAAATCTCTAAAACTGTAAATTTTATTCAAATTTATACAATTATCCATATCAATTTTATTTAAGTAACTTTGAGACATAACATTGATTATCAGATATTGATGTCTTGAATTATTTTTTGGATAATTTTGATTAAGTTAAGTAAACAACTCAATATGCTATTTAAGAAATCCGTTAAAATCCCCTCCATTAGGTATTGCTATTGATTATTGATTCTATTAAATTGATATATTAAAACCTTATTTATGAAAAATCGAACAGTTATTTTTGGATTATCTTTCTTAATACCGTTTCTATTGAGTTCACAAACACTTTACTTTGATGAGGAAGGTGTAAGGCTTTCTGTTGAAATTACAGATTCTGGTGAACGCGTAAGTTGTGAAAATGATTGGGACAGGAATTATACAGATAGGCCAATTCACGTATGGAAAATTACTTTGCGTTTTCGAAATGGTAGTGACAAAAAGTTGAAGCCTAAATTAGCCGGTGTCGCATCTATAAACGTTATACCCTCTGACGGTAAGGTTCTCGATTACTGCGGTTATGATAGGTTAAATCATTTTGGAATAGAAAACAAGGGTCAACAGTTATTTCTTTATACAATATTCTATCCTGAACAGCCAAATATTGACGCTGGACAAACTGTTAGTAGTTCAGCATATTTATACCTACTGCAAGGGGCTAAACCAATTCTTGAATCGTGGAACTTTCTTGGTTATGATTTCTTAGATGGTAGTCCAAGTCCAAAAGGCAAAGCTATCGAAATTTCAGAACAAGCACGGAAAATTATGTTTGAATCCATTGATAATGACTCTAAACAAGAAGATATAATAACAGATGACAACAACTATTCGATACCTATGGAAGAAAGAAAGAATAGTACTTCAATCTCAAAAACAATTATTGGAGAATGGATAAAAGTTGATGGTTGTACAAATGGTTCTTCAATTACTCAAAAATTTAATGAGGATGGCACTGGTACAGTCATTGTACCTGACTGCAATAAGGTTTGCCCACCATATCATTACAGGTATGAATTTAAATGGTCTACAAGTGGTTCAAAATTAACAGTCGATTATCAGTCTGTCGCAAAATATTGTGATAAAAAAGCACCTGTACCACCCACAGATATCATGGATTATGAAGTTTCTGGGAATACTTTGCGCATAGTTCAAGATAGGTATTATAGAAGTGGCACTACATCTGGTCAATCAAATTCTTCTACAAATGCAACTACAAATGCAAAAACTGACCTTGCCAAAAAAATAGCAGACGAATATAATCTTGAACCCGAACATTCAGAATTACTACAAATTATAGCCTCGTCAAATTCAAATGATGAGATCAAGGCCAAACTCAAAAAAAAGAATCAAGAATTGTATACAGAATGGACTATGCAAGCCATCAATAAACTTTTGGGCAGTGGTAATGGCGAGTTTCCCATTTCAATAAACGAAATCACAAACTTATCAAGTGAAAATTTAGTTGGTCCATTACAAGATTTTGAAAGAAACCAAAATATAAAAAATTTATCAAACGTCTTAAATGAAGATACTGAATTGGCAGCAGGTATTTTGGGAACAACGAATGCTATTGCAGGGACCCTCGAAACTGGAAGAAAAAATAAAGAAGCAAATGAGATTAATAATCTTTTGAATTTTTTGAAACCTCGGGATATACTGACCAAAAACAATGGAAAAGCATCAAAAGACATTATCATCAACGCAAACTTTAACGATGCAAAGTGGATTATACCTGAGAATAAACTTATTACAACAGAATTTCTAAGCGATGATGAGGTTGAAATTGTATTTAAAGAAAATACTCGAATCAAAGAGTTAAGAGAGTCTGATTTTCCTTTCTTAGAATTTAACGATCCCAAATTTTCATTACTTAACGATTTCACAATCGAGTTTGAAATGGGCTATTATACCAATGAAATGAAAGAGGCGAAGTATGGGGGTTCAGTTCCAATAGGGTTATTTGTAGGGGAACATACTAAATTCTCGCTAGGTTTATTTGCTTCTAATGTTTCTTATTCTTTTACACCAATTGTAAATAACTTGTGTCGTGATTTATTTTATTATAATCGAGATATGGATTTGTTAGCAAATTTGCTTGATAATCGTTTAATATTAACATCCAAAAAAGCTTTAGACCTTATAAGTATAAATAATTACCCCTATACCAATAAAAAGTATTGGAAAGCTCATTCTGATTCTAGTAAACCATTATGGAGATTTGCAAAAAAAATAAGAAAGCAAAAAAATAACTCGTATGATGAAATTCTTTATATAAAATTTATAATTATAAAAAAGGGCGAATTAATTTATATTAAACGCGTTTTAAATTTCCTTGAAGAAACGCACATATCATACTCACCAGAAATACCTTTTCAATATGCAAGTAGCCACAAAATTTATTTCGGCGTATCAGCATTCAACAAAATAAATTTTACGGGAAGGGCAAAAGAAGGATATAAGTACAGAATAAGAAATTTTAGAATCACCCAATAAATTGCAAACAACAATGATTAAAACCAATCTTTAATATATATTAATGTAGATAATTTTGAATAAACATAATCAAGCTTGTACCTAATTTGTACCTACTACCCCGTAAACCCCCATTAATACTAATATATTATTTTCTGTATCGGAAAGTAATACTAAAAGACTTTAGTGACACAATTACTAGCATTAAAATTCTGTTAATCCCATCATACAGTACTAAAATTTTGTAATTTAGCATCAATGAAAGAGTTTTTCCATAAAATCTTATCCATTTCGATGGCTTTTGTAGTGCTATTCTCTACGATGTCATTTACTGTGGACATGCACTATTGTGGAGATACCTTGGTAGATTTCAGTTTAATTTCTGAAGCAAAGAGTTGCGGGATGGATTCCGATAGCTATCGGAAGCAACAACCAGTTAAAAGTTGTGAGAGCTCAACAATGTCATCAAAATCTTGTTGTACTGACCAACAAATTGTAAAGGCAGGCAAAGACGACCTTAAAATATCTTTTGACACTCTTTCATTCGAGCAGCAAACGTTCATCGCTGCTTTTACGTACTCTTATATAAATCTATTTGAAGGAACGGAATCTGAAGAACTTCCTTTTGTAGATTACCCACCCCCGTTTATTAAACGGGATGTGCAAGTTATGCACCAGACTTTCTTAATTTGATATATTAGATTTTTAGAATGAAGCCCAACAACTATGTTGTCGTGGGCTATTCCGATAGTTATCGGAACGTGTTTGCCTTTTTCTGCAACACGCAACTCCAAATATCTAATAATCAAATGCTATGCTGAATAAGAGTATTAAATTTCTCATAGAAAACAAACTTGTTGCCGTGCTAATGCTCGCCCTATTTGTGGGTTGGGGCGTGGTCAACGCACCCTTTAATTGGGAAACTGGCTTTCTACCTACAGACCCAGTTGCCGTTGATGCCATACCTGATATTGGTGAGAACCAACAAATTGTTTTCACCAAGTGGCAAGGTCGCTCGCCACAGGATATTGAAGACCAAATTACATATCCGCTTACCACTTCACTTCTGGGTATACCAGGTGTGAAAACCATCCGTAGTTCGTCTATGTTTGGGTTTTCGAGCATCTACATCATTTTTGAAGAAGACATTGAGTTCTACTGGTCGCGCAGTCGCATTCTTGAAAAACTGAACTCACTTCCTGCAAATCTTTTGCCCGATGGTGTCAATCCATCACTTGGACCAGATGCCACAGGTCTCGGACAGATTTTTTGGTACACATTGGAAGGTCGTGACAAAGAAGGCAATGTAACCGGCGGTTGGGATTTACAGGAATTGCGTAGCATACAGGATTACTATGTAAAATACGGTTTATCATCTGCAAGCGGTGTTTCTGAAGTGGCTTCCATAGGTGGCTATGTTCAGGAATATCAAGTGGATATCGACCCAGAAAAAATGCGCCAATATAATGTGAGTATGGGCGATGTGGTCAAAGCCGTAAAGCAAAGCAATCAAGATATAGGCGCACAAACGCTCGAAATCAATCAAGCTGAATATCTTGTGCGCGGATTAGGTTACGTAAAGTCTATCGCAGACATTGAAAGTGCAGTTGTAGATTCTGAAAATTTCACTTCCATCCGCATCAAAGATGTGGCGAACGTTCATTTAGGGCCAGCGACAAGACGTGGTATTCTCGATAAGGAAGGTGCCGAAGTCGTAGGTGGCGTCGTAGTCGCCCGATATGGTGCAAATCCGTTGGAAGTTATTAATAATGTCAAGGCTCAAATCGCCGAAATTAGCTCTGGACTTCCTACAAAAACCTTGGCAGATGGTCGCACTTCACAAGTAACCATTGTTCCATTTTACGACCGTACAGAACTTATAGAAGAAACGCTGGACACGCTCAACGAAGCACTCACGCTGGAAATTCTCATAACCATTCTTGTCATTATCATTATGGTGTTCAACCTGCGTGCATCTATCCTAATTTCAGGATTATTGCCCGTAGCCGTTTTGATGGTTTTTATCACGATGAAGCTCTTTAATGTAGATGCAAACATCGTCGCACTTTCAGGTATCGCCATTGCCATCGGTACAATGGTGGACGTGGGCGTGATACTTGCCGAAAATATGATTCGGCATTTGGAAGATGAAAAGTTACGCCTTAATGAAAACGGTAAGGAATACAGCACAAACGAAATTATCTACAACGCAACTGCCGAAGTTTCTGGTGCTATCCTAACCGCAGTTTTAACAACAATAATCAGTTTCCTGCCCGTATTTACGATGATTGGTGCCGAAGGAAAACTGTTCCGCCCGCTTGCCTTTACCAAAACAATGGCACTCACAGCATCGCTCATCATTGCGCTGTTTATTATTCCACCCATCGCGGCATTCCTTTTCCGCAAGACGAGTGTACGAGAACGCACCCAATATGCCATCAATGGCGTACTTGTTTTATTGGGGATTCTCGCCATCGTTTACGGCTATTGGTTAGGACTAATTCTTATCGCTTTCGCCATAACTTCATTTTTAAAGATGCGTGGTACGCTTTCGCGAAAGCGTAAAAACCTAATCGACATTATCATTTCATCAGTTGCCATCGTCTTCTTGCTCGCTACGTATTGGCGACCGTTAGGCTTTGACCGAAGCATTGTGATGAACCTGATATTTGTTTCTATTATCTGTTTTGGACTGCTCGGTGTATTCTCGATTTTTAGGATATACTATGACCGTATTTTGAAATGGGCACTTCAAAACCGATATCTATTCTTAATAGTTCCGGCTACGGTGCTCACGCTCGGTATTCTCATAATGCGAAATACGGGCAAAGAGTTTATGCCAGCGCTTAATGAAGGCTCGTTCCTGCTGATGCCTACATCCTTGCCACACGCAGGTGTTGAAGAAAACAAGCGTGTACTACAACAGCTCGATATGGCGGTGGCAAGCATCCCTGAAATCGAAACTGTAGTAGGAAAAGCGGGAAGAACCGAAAGCGCACTCGACCCAGCACCGCTCTCGATGTATGAGAATGTCATTCAGTATAAATCTGAATATATGCGAAATAGCTCTGGCAAGCGACAACGCTATAAGGTTAATGACGATGGATTGTTTGTGTTGAAAAATGGCAAACTTTTTCACAATATGAATGTAGATGTCAGTTCGAGCGCAGTCGAGAACTATGTACGTGAGGGTCGCATTTCGACTGCGCTCAATGTGACAAATGAAGATTTGATTGAAGATGAAAATGGTGAATACTACAGAAACTGGCGACCCGAAATTGAAAGTCCAGATGATATTTGGAACGAGATTGTACGAGTGACCAAATTACCAGGCGTGACATCGGCACCCAAGTTGCAACCCATCGAAACGAGATTGGTAATGCTACAAACGGGAATGCGTGCGCCTATGGGCATCAAGGTAAAAGGTCCCGATTTAAAGTCCATAGAAAACTTTGGACTGGAATTGGAAGACATTCTCAAACAAGCCGAAGGCGTTAAGGAACAAGCTGTTTTTGCAGACCGTATCGTGGGCAAGCCGTACCTACTCATAGATATTAAGCGAGACCAATTGGCTCGATATGGCATATCCATAATGGATGTTCAGGAAATTCTTCAAGTGGCAGTTGGTGGTATGCCACTCACGCAAACCGTGGAAGGTCGTGAACGTTATGCCGTTCGAGTTCGCTATCCACGAGAATTGCGGGCAAACCCAGACGACTTGCGTAATATCTATGTTCCTGTTGAAAAGGGAAGTCCCGTACCGCTGGGTGAACTGGTAGAGATACGCTACGAGCAAGGACCACAGGTCATTAAAAGTGAAGACACTTTTTTAATTGGCTACGTGCTGTTTGATAAACTCGACGGCTTTGCCGAAGTGGATGTGGTAGAAAATGCCCAAGCCCTGATTCAAGAAAATATTGATAACGGTTCGCTGGTCGTGCCGCAAGGCGTGAGCTATCGATTTACGGGAACCTATGAAAATCAGTTGCGAGCAGAAAAAACGCTATCGGTCGTGGTGCCACTTTGTTTACTGGTCATTTTCTTGATTTTGTATTTCCAGTTCAGGTCGGTTTCTACATCGCTTATGGTGTTTACCGCAATTGCCGTAGCCTTTGCAGGTGGTTTCATAATGATTTGGTTGTATGGGCAAGATTGGTTTTTCAACTTCAGCTTTTTTGGCGAGAATCTACGGGACTTGTTCAATATGAAGACCATCAATTTGAGTGTCGCCGTTTGGGTAGGTTTTATTGCCCTCTTCGGTATTGCAACTGATGATGGTGTCGTAATGGCCACCTATTTAGACCAATCTTTTAAAAGCAATGACCCAGATTCTCAAAAAGGTATAAGGCTCGCCACTTTGGAAGCCGCAGGAAAACGTATTCGTCCGTGTTTAATGACTACCGTAACTACGGTGCTGGCACTACTGCCTGTGCTTACATCCACAGGCAAGGGAAGCGATATAATGATACCGATGGCGATACCCATTTTTGGCGGAATGATAATCGACGTTACGTCCTACTTTCTACTGCCAGTCCTGTACAGCTGGAAAAAGGAATACCAACTTAAAAAAGCAAACAGATGAAGAAATTAAAATATATACTGGTGTTTTTGTTTGTTTCTGCTTTCGCGAAAGCGCAACAATTACAGTCTTACATTCAAGAAGCCGAAGCGAACAATCCAGAAATTCAAGCCTTTGAACTGCGCTACAACATTGCCGAAGAAAAGGTAAACGAAGCCAACTGGATTCCAAATACCGAAGTAAGTGCCGGCTACTTTGTGAGTGAACCTGAAACAAGAGTGGGTGCGCAACGTGCACGAATAGGCGTAAAACAGATGTTGCCGTGGTTCGGTACTATTACAGCTCGTGAAAATTATGCTACCGCAATGGCAGATGCCGAATATGTAGACATCACGATTGCAAAGCGCAAGCTCGCACTTTCGGTCGCACAATCCTATTATCGTTTATATTCCATACGTGCCAAGCAAGTCGTACTGGATGAAAATATACAGCTTCTTGAAACCTACGAACAACTTGCACTCACATCTGTAGAAGTGGGCAAAGCGAGTGCCGTAGATGTATTGCGACTTCAGATTAGACAAAATGAATTACAACAACAAAAGGAAGTACTGGAAGAAGAATTTACAGCAGAACAAACCGCTTTCAACAATTTGCTCAACCGTGATGCAATGATGACGGTTATCGTCGTTCCCGAAATGGAAATTCCACAAGAAGACCCATTTTATTCTAATGATGCGCTATCACTCAATCCCGAACTGCTCAAATATGACAAACTCTATGAATCAGTAGCACAATCCGAACTGCTCAACCAGCGTGAGAGTTTGCCTATGATTGGTTTTGGTGTAGACTACCTGCCAGTAACCGAACGTAGCGATGTCAACTTCAGCGATAATGGGAAAGATGTGTTGATGCCTATGGTGTCGGTTTCCATTCCCATTTTTAACAATCGTTACAAGTCTATTTCAAGACAAAATGAGTTGAGACAGCAAGAAATAGAAACTCAACGGGAACAGCGATTGAATGTATTGGAATCCGCTTTCGCGAAAGCGCAATCACAACGCAACCAAGCACGCATCGCATACAACACACAAGCCCGTAACCTAAAACAAGCCCAAGATGCCGAAGAAATTCTGGTTAAGAACTATGAAACTGGCACTATCGATTTTAACGATGTGTTGGATATTCAAGAGTTGCAGTTGAAGTTTCAAATGAATCAAATTGAATCGGTACTAATGTACTATGTGCAATCGGCCATTATTAACTATTTAATCAACTAATTATGGTCAAGGATTTTTACATAAAAAATATGGTTTGCGATAGATGTATCAAGGTCTTAAAAGATGAACTGGATGGTCAAAATATCGAGTTGTTGCAAATCGAATTGGGCCGTTTGCGCCTCGACATCGAGAGCGATGATGAAATCCAAAAATTGGAAACATTGCTCGAAAACAATGGTTTTTCCCTCATAGATAGTACCGAAGAAAAACTCACAGAGCAGGTTAAGGTAGAACTGATTAAAGCATTACAAAAATTGCCTTTGGAATTCGATAAGAAATTATCCGCTCACTTAGCCGATGCATTGGGTCACGAGTATTCTAAAATCAGTAAGGTCTTTTCAATTACCGAAGGCATTACCATTGAGAAGTACTTCATCAAATTGAAAATAGAAAAGGTAAAGGAACTGGTACAGGCCAAGGAACTCAACTTTACAGAAATGGCACAGCTGCTGGATTATAGCCATATCAACCATTTGAGTGGCCAGTTTAAAAGCGAAACGGGTATGAGCCTGACCGAGTATAAATCACAACAGAAAAACTTTAGGAATGCATTGGACAAAATTGTATAGATAACAACCATAATTATGACACAAGCTGTTGATTTACAGCAGTAATTTTATCCAAATAAAATTAAGAACTATGAAATATAAAATCACATTACTTCTAACAATGCTTATCACTTTTGGTGCAAAAGCCCAATTGGTAGCGAATGAAACTGAAGAAAATGTTGACAACTGGCCAGAACGGATTTATGACCTTACTATAGATTATAAAACCGTAAACTTTACGGGCAAGGATGTACAGGCAATGACCATTAATGGTGGCATACCTGGTCCCAATCTCGAGTTCAACGAAGGCGAGTTTGCCATTATCAACGTTACCAATAAAATGGATGTGGAAACATCTGTCCATTGGCACGGGATGATATTACCTAATTTCCACGATGGCGTACCGTATTTGACCACACCACCTATCCGTCCAGGGGAAACCTTTCAATACAAGTTTGCATTGAAACAATCTGGAACCTATTGGTATCATTCCCATACTGGGTTACAGGAACAACGTGGGGTGTATGGTTCATTACAGATAAATCCAAAGGAAACCGATTTAGAATATGACAAAGATTTGGTCTTAGTGCTTTCGGATTGGGTAGATGAAAATCCACAATCTCAACTTAAAAATTTGAAGCGTGGCAATGAGTGGTATTTAATTAAAAAAGGTCAGGTTCAAAGTCTGGATAAATTAATTGCCCAAGGCGCAGTAGGTGCCAAGTTAAAGATGGCGTGGCAACGTATGCCAGATATGGCTATTTCAGATAATTATTTTGACAAGTTTTTTATCAATGGTGGTACTTCACAGGAATATCCAGATTTTCAGCCCGGCGAGCGCGTGAGGCTTCGATTTGTAAACGCAGCCGCAGCGTCTTATTTCTGGCTCACATTTGGTGGCGAAGACCCAATGCTCGTATCTGCCGATGGACTTGATGTGGTTCCAGTAGAACATAACAAAACTTTGATTGGCGTTGCCGAAACCTATGATTTTATAGTGACGATTCCAGAAAGTGGAAAACTTCAAGTAAGAGCTACGGCACAGGATGGTTCTGGCGAAGCTTCGGCATTTATAGGAACTGGAAATGTACTGGAAGCACCTGTAGTTCCAGAACCTAATCTTATAAAGAATATGAAGCAAATGATGTCTATGGGTATGAAGATGGGCGCACCTGCTTCAAAATTTAATCCTTCAAAAAACGATTCCATTCAAGTAATGGAAAAGTACAAAATGGATATGGGCGGAATGCAGATGAATAGTATGTCTATGATGGATGATAATATGAAAAAGGGTGAAATGGAAATGGATTCTACCAAGATGGCTCACAATAAAATGGACCATTCAAAAATGGATATGAAGGATGATAAAATGAAAATGTCCAAGTCAGAAATGAAGATGAACAAAGGCAAGGCCAATATGAAAATGGATGGCGGTATGGATATGGGCGAAATGAAAATGGGATATATGGTGCCAAAAGATAAAGTGGTAGGCGATAATATGAAAACGGGTGGTAATCCCGAGTTCAATTACAACTACTTAAGGGCTAAAGAACCTACCGAATTTGAAAACGATAAGCCCGTAAAGGAAATGCTTTTCAACCTTACAGGAAATATGAACCGCTACGTCTGGTCTATCAACGGTGTGCCCCTTTCAGAAACAGATAAGATAAAAATCGAGCAAGGCGAAGTCGTGCGTATCACACTTAACAATCTCACGATGATGCACCACCCTATGCACTTGCACGGCCACTTCTTTAGAGTATTGAACGAGAACGGTGAGTATTCACCACTAAAGCATACTGTTAACGTGGCACCAATGCAAAAAGTCGTATTTGAGTTTGCCGCTGATGAAACTGGTGATTGGTTTTTCCATTGTCACATCCTTTATCATATGATGAGCGGTATGGCAAGGGTTTTCAGTTACGATACACCTCGTGACGAACGATTAGAAGGCTACCCACTTACTAACCTTACCAACGAAGCAGACCACATATTCACTTGGGGCGAAATCACGGCTGCAAGTCATATGACCGAGCTTTACGCTACTGCAACAAATATCAGAAATCAATTTGCGCTAAGGGGCGAATATGGATGGAACAAAAATCTGGAAGCCGAGTTTACCTACGAGCGCTATCTCAATGATTACTTCCGAGTTTTTGGTGGTGTAAATGTAGAGAATGAAGGTGAGGACAGCCTTGAAGAAATAAACACAACCGCCATTGCTGGTGTACGATGGTTAATGCCATTGCTCATTAATTCAGATTTCAGAATTGACAGCAAACTGCGTCCACAGATAAGTTTTAGTACGGGCTTTATGATTTTTCCCCACCTTGGAATTTATGGCGAGTATGAATACCAGATGGACTTTGGCTGGGACGGCAAATTACCCGAAGGTCAGGACTTTGAAGAAGAAACCACGTGGCAAGTTGGACTTGAATACGTATTGAGCCGTGACTTCTCATTAATGGGAAGCTATGACAACCGCTTTGGCGCTGGTGGTGGACTCTCATTAAGATTTTAGAACAATTATTAACTTAAATAAATAACAAAAATGAAAACAGTAAAAAGAACAATAGGTACAATGGCACTTGCTGCTATAATGGTGTTAACGGTTTCCTGCAAGGATGGAAACAAAAATGAACCTGCTGCACCTATGAGCAACGAGATGCACCAAGAATCTATGGATGACAAAGACAATATGGCAATGAATGACAACCAAGATGCAAAAGCAGTCCTACAAGACTACTTTAAACTAAAAGATGCACTTGTCGAGACGAATAATGACAAAGCAAAACAATTGGGTGCCACGCTGGCAAGCACTTTAGGCAGTTTTGATGCATCGAGCTATTCAGATAACGAGCAACAAGAACTCAAGGATATTTTGGAAGACGCAATTGAACACGCAGAACACATTTCAGAAAGTGATATGGCACACCAACGTGAGCACTTTAAGATATTAAGCAAGGATGTTACCGATATGGTTGCCATTACCGGAACTGAGATGAAGATATACGAGCAATTCTGCCCTATGTATAAGAATAATGAGGGTGGTGCTTGGCTTAGTATGAACGAAGAAATTAGAAACCCCTATTTCGGTGACAAAATGTTGAAATGCGGTAAAGTACAGCGTGAAATCAACTAATTGAAGTTTATAAAAATCATAGCGTGGCTTGCCCTTGTGGCATTGATAGTGATTCAGTTCTTTCCAATAACCCTGAACGAGAGCGATACTGTACCGCAAAGTGATTTTATGGTCGAAAATCAAGTGCCTGCAACGATAAAAAATCGGTTGCAGGTTTCTTGCTACGATTGCCACAGTAATAATACAGATTATCCGTGGTATAGTAAGATACAGCCTGCGGCTTGCTATCTGGAAGACCACATACAAGAAGGTAAGGACGAACTTAATTTTAATGAATGGGCAGAATATTCAGACCGGCGAAAGAACAGTAAACTTCGGTCTATCATAAGCCAAATTGAAGAAGATAAAATGCCGTTGGATTCTTATACACTCATTCACAAGGATGCAATTCTTTCAGATGAAGATAAGAGGGTGATAATAGATTATATGACAGCGTTAAAAGACAGTTTGGAATAAAGTCCTGATATGGGAAGGGAAAGTTGATGGTTGGTTAGTTAGTAGCCCTTCCCTTGTCAGGCACAATAAAAAATATTAGAAAAATGAATAATGACATAAATGAATTTGAATAAAAACCCTTAAAAACAAACAGGATGAATGCACTTAGAAAAACTACAATATTCGCATTAATTATAATAGCAACAAGCCAAGTGTTCGGACAAGATACAAACACAGAAAAGCAAGCCGTACTTAAAGTAATGAAAACCTATAAGGATGCGCTGCAAAACCTAACGACTGAAGGTACCTTTGAGTTGTTCACAAACGACTCGGAAGTTTTTGAGTCCGGTGGTGTTGAGGGTTCCTATGCGCACTATATAGAACACCATTTGGGACCAGAATTAGGACACTTCAAGAAGTTTGAATTTTCAGATTATGAAATTGATGCAGAAGTAGATTTGCCCTATGCATTTACTACCGAAACTTACGTCTATACCATAGTTCTCAATCCCGATGATAATGGCAATACCCGAACTATAAAGAAAAAAGGGGTGGCGACTTCTATCCTTAAGAAGATAGATGATAAATGGCAGATAGTTAAAACACATTCATCATCCAGAAATGTTAAATAATTTTTAGCCAATCATAAAATGACACACACCTATCACATACACGGAATGACCTGTAATGGTTGTAGAACGCACGTAGAAGAAACGCTCTCTAAAGTTGAAGGTGTTACCAATGCAACTGTCAATTTAGAAAAAGCCGAAGCGACCATTGAAATGCAATCCCATATTCCCATCGAAAAATTTCAAGAGGCGCTGAAAACGAACGGTGGGCAATACAGCATCCATCAGAATGGGGAACATCATCATACCCACGATAAGAAGAAAGTAGAGAAACCCAAAGGCAAAGGAACGGGAACGTTCTATTGCCCGATGCATTGCGAGGGCGACAAGACTTACGACCAACCAGGCGATTGTCCTGTTTGCGGGATGGATTTGGTTGAAGAAGTGAACCTAACGGCTACTTCCGACACCCAATATACCTGTCCGATGCATCCCGAAATTATTAAGGATGAACCGGGAAGCTGTCCAATTTGTGGGATGGATTTAGTTCCTATGGAACCCGATTTATCCGCAGAAGAAAAGACCTATAAAAAACTGCTTAAAAAGTTCTGGATAGCGGTCGCTTTCACATTGCCCATTTTTATCATTGCAATGTCCGAAATGCTGCCCAACAATCCATTATATGATGTTTTAGAATTAAACTATTGGAATTGGATTCAATTTGCGCTCTCTATCCCTGTGGTATTCTACGCTACTTGGATGTTCTTTGAACGTGCCTACCGCAGTATAAAGACGTGGAACTTAAATATGTTTACGCTTATCGGTATCGGTGCAGGTGTTGCTTGGCTGTTCAGCGTGTTCGGGATGCTCGTTCCCGATTTTTTCCCAGACCAATTCAAGACCGAGGCAGGTACCGTTCACGTCTATTTTGAAGCGGCAACGGTCATTCTAACTTTGGTATTGCTTGGGCAGGTTCTGGAAGCTCGTGCGCATAGCAAGACCAATTCCGCAGTCAAGGAACTTTTAAAATTGGCACCTAACAAGGCTGTAAAGGTAGTTGATGGCGAGGAACAGGAAGTGGCCATCGATGAAATTGAATTGGGTGATATTCTGCGTGTAAAGCCGGGCGATAAGATTCCTGTGGATGGCGTTATTACCGAAGGCGAAACTTCTATAGATGAATCGATGATTACGGGCGAACCCATTCCTGTAAACAAATCAGTAGATGATAAAGTAAGTAGCGGAACTATCAATGGCAATCAGTCCTTCTTGATGAAAGCTGAAAAGGTTGGGTCTGACACTTTGTTATCACAGATTATACAGATGGTCAATGATGCCAGTCGAAGCCGTGCACCCATCCAAAAGTTGGCCGATACCGTTTCGGGATATTTCGTGCCAATCGTTGTTATAATCGCTGTTGTTACATTTGCCGTTTGGGCAATTTGGGGCCCAGAGCCAGCCTATGTTTATGCTTTGGTCAATGCGATTGCCGTATTAATTATCGCCTGTCCCTGTGCTTTGGGGCTTGCGACACCAATGTCTGTAATGGTCGGCGTTGGCAAAGGTGCGCAGAATGGTGTGCTTATTAAAAATGCCGAAGCCCTTGAAAAAATGGATAAGGTCGATACTCTCATTGTCGATAAGACCGGAACGATAACTGAAGGAAAACCTACAGTTGAGAAAGTGGGTTCTTTTGAGAAGGGGTTTACCGAAACCGAAGTACTACAATACATTGTTTCCTTGAACAGCCAAAGTGAACATCCGCTGGCGGAAGCCACCGTAAAATATGGAAAAGAACAAAGCGCAGAGTTTTTAAAAGCAGATGGATTTAACGCAGTAACTGGAAAAGGCGTTGAAGGTGAAGTGAACAATAAAGAAGTGGCTTTAGGTAACGCCAAAATGATGGAACAGGCAAATGCTACACTTACCGAAGCTATGGAAAACGAGGCACAATCCTACCAAAAACAAGGGAAAACGGTTTCCTATCTCGCTGTAGAAGGTCAAGTTGTAGGCTACGTCGTTATCGGCGACAAAATCAAGGAAACGAGTGCAAAAGCTATCAAGGATTTGCAGAATAAGGGAATTGCGGTCATTATGCTTACTGGTGATAATCACGACACCGCCCAAGCTGTCGCAGATGAGCTTAACCTTGCCGATTTTCAAGCAAGTATGCTACCAGAAAACAAATTGCAGGAAGTCGAGAAATTACAAGAGCAAGGCAAGGTGGTTGCAATGGCAGGCGATGGTATCAATGATGCACCTGCACTCGCTAAAAGTGATGTAGGTATCGCAATGGGAACAGGTACGGATGTTGCCATTGAAAGTGCAGCCATTACCTTGGTGAAAGGCGATTTACACGGTATCGTAAAGGCAAGAAATCTAAGTGATGCAGTAATGCGCAATATCAAACAAAACCTCTTTTTTGCAATGATTTATAACACGCTGGGTATCCCTATTGCAGCAGGACTACTGTATCCGTTTTTTGGAATACTCTTATCGCCAATGATTGCGGCTTTGGCGATGAGCTTCAGTTCGGTATCGGTAATTGCCAACTCATTACGTCTAAAAAGTAAAAACATATAATCTAACTAATTAAATACTTATGAAATATAAAATTTTGATAATCCTATTGGTAGTTGCTGTCAGCGGATGTAAAAATGAAGAAAAGAATAATACCAAAATAGAGACAGAGCACAATCATACCCAGAGTGAACCTAAATCTGAGAACAAAAAAACCCTAAGTCCACACACATCGGCAATGGCTATGATAGGTGATGCTCATATCCATATAGACTATTCGTCGCCAGGCGTAAGGGATAGAATTATTTTCGGTGGATTGTTGGCTTACGACCAAGTCTGGCAGGCTGGTGCCCATATGGCTACATGGTTGGAAACAAATAAGGATTTAGAAATCGACGGTAAAGAATTGAAAGCTGGAAAATACGGGTTTTTTGTAATTCCGAATCAGGAAGAATGGACTGTCATTTTCAACAGGAATTGGAACCAACACGGTAAGGACGACTATACTGAAAATGATGATGTATTACGATTCAAAGTAACACCTAAAACTTCTGAAGATATCAAAGAACATTTAGAGTATAAAGTAAACAAAACAACAGAGACTTCAGGAACAATCTCAATGAGTTGGGAAAAAGTAACGATTGAATTTCCTTTTGAAATAAAGTAAAATGGTAAATAGAAAAACAGCGAAATGGATTAGAAAAGCACACCGCTATTTGGGTATCTTTTTAGGTATTCAGTTTTTGATGTGGACAATTAGCGGGATGTATTTCAGCTGGACGGACATCGACGAGATACACGGTGACCATTTTAAGAAATCGGCACCGGTGCAGACCTCTTTTGATAATTTGCTCGGTACATCCCAACTGGCTACAAAAGAATCCGTAAAATCTTTGGAACTACTGGAAATCGCAAATGAACCTTATTATTGGATTAATGAAGCACAGCTTTATAATGCAAGAACGGGACAAAGGAAAAATGGAATTTCTAAAGAAGAGGCACAACAAGTTGCAAATAGGTATATGTTGGACGATTTAGAAATAGCAAAAATTCAATTAGTCGATTCTGTAGGGTCACATCACGAATATCGCGGTCGCCCACTTCCAGCTTATGAAATCTTGTATGAGACACCACAAAATTTAAAAGCCTATGTGGCGGTTGAAAATGGCGCTTTTCAAACGGTGAGACACAGGGATTGGCGCTGGTTTGATTTTCTATGGATGACCCATACTATGGATTATCAGGGAAGGGATAATTTCAACACGTTGTTGTTAAGGGCATTTTCACTTTTGGGATTGATAACCGTCTTAAGCGGTTTCGTTTTATGGTACATCAGTTCCCCATCAATCAGAAAACTAAAAAAGAAAATTAAATAATTAGTAACAAAAAAACCAAAAATTATGAATTCAAATGAACACACAAATTCAGGAAAATCAAAAAACCATTACACACGTTTTGTAGCGATGCTCGCTTGCTCTTTTGTAGCAATGTACATTACGATGTATTTAAACACTTATGAATGGGACCACGTTTGGTTTAGCCTAACGAGGTTTTATATGGTCTGCCTTGGTATCGCAGCTATGGCCATCATTATGTTTGTGGCAATGCGTGGTATGTACCAAAATAAAAAGAAGAATATCGCCATAGTCTTGGGAAGTATCGTTCTCTTTGTAGGTGCATTAGGACTCGTACGTGACCAAAAGTCAACCGTAGGCGATGTACTTTGGATGAAAGCAATGATACCACACCATTCCATCGCCATTTTAACAAGTGAACGGGCAGATATTGAAGACCCTGAAGTCAAAAAATTGGCTGAAGAAATCATTAAAGCGCAACGTAGGGAAATTGCTGAAATGAAAGCAATGATTGAGCGTTTAGAAAATGAAAAATAAGATTATGAAAAAGAACATTCTATATATAGCAATAGCCGTTATCATAGGCTTGGGAGCAGGCTGGCTCATTTTTGGAAATAGTTCAGGCGATCCTGAAAATAAGGATATGCCTGAAATGTCAAACCACGACCACTCTGGCGAAACCGCGGCCCAAATGTGGACGTGCTCGATGCATCCACAGATAATGCAACCTGAAGCTGGGGATTGCCCCATATGCGGAATGGACTTAATCCCTGCTGAAGCTGGTGCAGAGGGTCTCGCTGCAAACGAGATAAAAATGACTGAAAACGCAATGGCGTTAGCAAATATCCAGACTACTATTGTAGGGAATGCCCAAGCCAGGGATGATGATGGTATGATATCGCTTTCAGGCAAAATTGCAGCTAATGAAGAAAACAATACGGTGCAAGCCAGTTATTTCAAGGGTAGAATTGAACGCCTCAATGTTAACTATGAAGGTCAGCAACTAAACCGTGGCCAATTATTGGCAACCATTTACGCACCAGACCTTGTAGCGGCACAACAGGAATTGATAACCGCAGCATCGTTGAAAGAATCGCAACCCGCTTTATACAAAGCCGTTCGCAACAAACTCAAAAACTGGAAACTTTCAGAAAATCAAATTAATACTATTGAAGAAAGTGGTACGGTACGTGAAAATTTCCCAATTTACGCGACTGTTTCAGGTACGGTTTCAGAAGTAATGGCAGCGCAGGGTGATTATGTGAATCAAGGACAGCCTATTGTAAAGTTGAGCAATTTGAATTCAGTTTGGGCAGAATTTGATGCCTATGAAAATCAGATAGCACAGTTCAGCGTTGGGCAAAAAATCAACATCACTACCAATGCCTATCCAAACAAAGAATTTGAAGGCACTATCTCTTTTATCGACCCTATTTTGAATAATGCTACACGAACGGTAACGATACGTGCAACGCTGCAAAACAGAGATGACCTATTTAAACCAGGAATGTTTGTGACGGGTAAAGTCAAAGGCACAACGCAAACTATGGAAAGTTCACTTACCGTACCTGCAAGTGCTGTGCTATGGACGGGCGAGCGTTCCTTGGTATATGTAAAAACCAATCCTAACGAGCCTGTATTTGAAATGCGCGAAGTAACCTTAGGCAATCGCTCTGGCGAAACTTACCAAGTATCGGCTGGATTAAATAACGGCGATGAAATTGTAACGAATGGAACATTTACGATAGATGCAGCTGCTCAATTACAAGGTAAAAAATCGATGATGAATCAGCAAATGATGCAGGACAAATCAGCTATGATCGACGATATGAAAATGAGTTTCAGTAATGCGTTCAGTTCTGATTTTAATGAAGCAATACAGTCCTATCTAAAAATGAAAGATGCTTTTGTGGCGAGCGATGCGGGTCAGGTTTCAGATTTCGCAAAAGAGACATCAGAAAAATTAAAAACAATATCGACAGAAGATCTAGGTACGATGGAAAAAAAGCACCTAACCAAAAGTATTGAGATGCTGGATGCCATTACAACTAATGATAATCTGGAAAACCAGCGTACGCATTTCGTCATTCTAAACGAGAATATTGTGCCTATTGCAATGAACATAGAAAAATCGAAAAATTATTATATTCAGAAATGCCCAATGGCAAATAACAATAAGGGTGCGGTATGGTTAAGTACTGAAGAAGAAATAAAAAACCCATACTATGGCGATGTGATGTTGACTTGTGGCAGTGTGATAGATTCAATTCAGTAATTATCACTTAAAATCTATTCAATTTTCAAATTAGTGAACCTTGTACCCCATTAACCCCTATTAATACGTTTATCTTATTTTCTGTATCGGAAAGTAAATAAATACACTGTTTCAATCTTAAAAGATGTCGCTATGTTCTATAGGCTATATTTTCGATTGTAATTTTCTTGAGCTCACTCCCCAATTTAAAATCCAGGGTGTCCCCCACTTTTGCTCCCATAAGAGTGGTTGCAATAGGGGCTACAAAGGCTATTTTTTGTTGTTGCACATCAGCTTCATCTACGCCAACAATTTGAATTGTTACCGGTGCTGGCCTGGTATCAATTTTATAGGTTACATAAGCACCAAATCGTACTTCATCTTCAGATTTTATAGTGCTTAACAATCGTGCGCTGTTAATACGTTCCACTAGTAAGTTTCGTTTTCCATTTAATACTCCCAGCATTAAGCGGCGCTCCCTGTCGTCAGTTTCATCAAGATTTGATATCGAATTGTCCAGAGCAGCTAATTCCTCTTTTAATAATGAAAGGCCGTTAGGGGTTACATAATTAGTAACTCCATTAGGAAGCGCAGCTCTTGGGGGAATGATTGGTTTTTCTTCCTGATCGTCTTCTTTAACAAATCCTCTGCTCATTGTTTAATGTATTAGGGAACAAGATAAATATACAAGATTTTAAACTTTGCTTATTATATCTGTTGTTTAATTGGTCTTTGAGTAGTGTTAAATATTTGTTTCTGCTCAATTACTATCATGAGTTTTTGATGTACATTTAGCGCTTGGAAAGCGAAAACCCTGAAGCCGAAACGTTAAAAACTCCACTTTATACGCTTAAAGAAGGATCGGCGCTAGCTGTACAAACTTTTTACATGGTTGCCTTAAAAAACCACATTAAACTAAGTGGTATGGCAGACCGCAAATCGAACCTTATTCTTGCCGTTTGTTCATTATTAATCTCGGCCATTCTTACCAACAGTGTAAAGTTTGTACAACAGACGGGAGATCAATACTTACTGCTTCCTACTATTGTGTTTGTATTCTTTATGTTACTTGCAGTGGTACTTTCTATTATTACGACCATTCCTAAAAACACTACAGGTACTTTTAGCAACGAAGCTGCTGAAGCTAAGGAAGTAAACCTCGCCTTCTTTGGAAATTTTCATAAAATGAATCTGGAAGCATACGAATTGGCTGTACAACAGATGCAATTAGATAGTGAAGAAATCTACAAAGTGCTTACCAAAGATCTATACTTTTTAGGCAAGGTATTAGATAAAAAATTTAGACTTCTCAATGTTACGTATGGTGTTTTAATTACCGGCGTAATCTTATCAATAGGCACTTATATATGGGCTTTTTACAAGCATACCTACCTCACCTGAGCAAAGCCACAAAAACCTTTTTACCCAGTTAAATTTTTGACTAAAACTAAAGTTGAAAAATTTTATAATTTTCAATTAAATTTTTACTGAAAAAAATTTTTGTGTCAAAAAATAGTATACATTCGCGCGCATTTTTAACGCAATTAATCTTTATTTAAACAATGAAAAAAATCCTTTTTAGCATTTTCGCTTTAGCCGCTGTAGTAACGCTTTCTTCTTGCCGTAATGAAGCAGAAAAAACAGAAGAAGTAACCATTACTGAAGAAACTACAATAACACCCGTTATTGAAGAAACTAAGGAAATGGCACTTGAGACTACAATTGAAGTAGCAGACTCTACTAAAACTATAGTAGAGAAGGTTGAAGAATAAATAGTGTTATAGCACATAAAAAGGTTATAATAACAAAGAAAGCCCTGCTAGTTGCCGGGCTTTCTGTTTTTTAGTTTACAATAGATTTTTCTTAAGCTACCCCGTGGACGGTAAGGTAGGTCGTTACCCAAACAATAATTGAAGAAATGGTAATCCCCAAAACATTTGCCCAAAAGGCTTTTTTGCGTTCAATTTTAAAAATATACGTGGCAATGGTCCCTGCATACACTCCCGTTCCTGGCAACGGGATGGAGACAAAAAACATAAGCCCCCAGAAACCATACTTTTTAATTTTATTTCCAGAACCTGTCTTGGCACGCCTGGCAACCCATATTGCTGCCTTTTTGTAAAAGCGCCATCGTAACAAGGAAGAGTTAATATAGTTTAAGAAAAAAAGCATCATAGGAAAGACCAAAATATTGGCTCCTAAAGCAATTACGAATACAAAAAACGGATTTAAATCGTTGGCAATCCCATACGGGATACCCACTTTAGCTTCTCCAAAAGGGGAGAGACTCCATAAGATTGTAAAAATCGTTTCTCTAATCAAGACGTAACAACTAAAATTTTTGCAAAATTAACGCTATATAAAACTCCATACACATAAAATGGTATTAAAAATTTCAAAAAATAAAGGGAACACAAGCATCTTCTCTGTAAATTGTGCTTAAACAGCACTACTATGGAAAATTGGCTTATTGCAAACGAAATTATCATTTATAAAACTGTGGCTTCGGTAGTCGCTATATTTTTAATCATCTTACTCTATTCCCGCGTTTTTGGTTTACGAACCTTTGCAAAAATGACGAGTATAGATTTTGCCGCTACTATTGCAATGGGTTCTATCTTTGCAGATGTAATTGGTAGTACCGATTATTCAATATTAAAAGGAAGCATCGCCCTGGGAATTATTATCGCACTACAAACCTTATATTCCTTTTTTATTCGGAAGTCTTCAGTATTCAAAAAAGCGTTTACAAATACCCCCTATTTACTAATGAAAGATGGTAAAATTCTCCATAAAAATCTTTCCAAAGCCAATGTTAGTGAGGGCGACCTATACGGTAAGTTGCGAGAAGCCAATGTTATTGAACTCAAAGAAGTACGTGCTGTTGTTTTTGAAGTAACTGGAGATATTTCAGTTTTACACACGCGTGGTGATGAGCCGTTGGCATCAGAATTACTAGAAGGGGTAACTAGTTAAAATGAATAAGCATACTGCAAACCTGCTCCAAAAATTGAATCACTGTTGCTGCTGGTATCAAAACCTGTAACTAGTGTAAACCTTCCTGATTTTTCTGTAGGGTACGCTACTTCAAGATAATGATGCGACGTGGTTAGGGGTTCAACAAAAGGCGCAACGACTTTTCCAAAGTTTTTTACGAAAGAAGATTTCAACTTCCAGTCGATTACTTTATAAGTTCCTGAGACACCAATATGATGCATAGAGAGGGTATTGCTTATTACTTTTGTTAGGTTTTCATCTAAACTAGTCCCGGGTCCAGGTGCTGTAATCATAAATGGCAACCCAATAATAGCACCTTCATACGTCCAGCCACTTCTATACACACTATTATTAAAGTAATTGTCGAAACCACTTCCACTACCCGAAGTTCCACTCTGGTCTTTTGTAGTTATGAATTCGTATACAATTCCTGATATATAGGTTTTTTCTTTCGGTTGAAAATAAATACCCCAAACCCCATCTGGAAAATTAGAAAGCCCAGAACCACTACCATCCTCAAACGGGTGCTCATGGTATATTGAAGTTGTCCCAAACGAAGAGGTAAACTCATAGTCCAATAGGTAGGAACCCAAATGATTTCCTACAGCATTATAAATCTCGCCATCGACTCCAATTTCAGGAGACTCTCTTGCTGTAAACACATCTATAAAGCCACTAAAATCACTTTTTAATTCGCCAAAGTCCGGAGAAGTCCCTGCCCATTGCGCAAAATGTTGAATTTTTGCGGTAACTGT
The DNA here is from genome assembly GCA_002337605.1 of Flavobacteriaceae bacterium UBA1903. Taxonomy (GTDB): domain Bacteria; phylum Bacteroidota; class Bacteroidia; order Flavobacteriales; family Flavobacteriaceae; genus Marinirhabdus. The sequence goes on along the minus strand of DDGL01000010.1, from coordinate 68,175 downwards.
ATGGTTTTCAGAAATTTTAGAAATTAAAGCAAAGTGCTTGTAATGAAGCCTTGCATTCTTAGTATACCTGGCATCATTAAGTTCGTAATGTGCAATTGCAGCATCCACACTAAAGGTGTTTGAAAGTTGTAAGGGGTTGGAAGATGCTATCCTAAACCCCGGCAAGGGTCTCACGTTATTAGACCAAAGATAATTTTTATTGGTTGCAGAAAGTCCCTGAGCCACTTCTGGTAGTTCCTTAGCTCCTGCTGTGATAGCTACCCAATTATTTTTAAACTGAAGGTACAGTTCTTTTCGTTGAAACGCGTCTGCAACATTATCTCTGTAGTAAAAGCCTGCGCCTGCAGAGAACTCACTGTTCTCAGTAAGTTGATACGTTGCATCCCCTTCAGCCAATCCCGCAATATTACTCTGCCTCCCTACTTTTGCTGATGTATTGGTATAAAACCACAAAGGCAAACTATCGTTGGTACTCATAAATCCAGTGGCTTCTATTGCTCCTTTAAAACTAAAATCAGATTGGCATATCCCAGCATAGGAACTAATAAGGAAGAGAACAAGAACGCATCGTTTCATAAAACTGCAATTACGAAAACCATTTACCAAAAAACGACTTCTTTTCCTGAGTTGTATAGGTATACCCATATTTATTACCGTAGCCAAAGTTATTTTGAGCCACGTTGTTGAGTACCAAAGCTACTTTAGACAAACGCTTACTGGCAATGGAGTCTTTCAGGAAATCTAAGAGCTTTTTATCGGTATAATCTGCTCTTGCTACGTAGAGCATTGCATCTGCATACTTATTTAATAAAACAGTATCGGTTACCAGCATTGCGGGTGCAGTATCAACAATGATATAATCAAATTCGTTTTCCAGCTCTTCAAAGAATCTTTCAACCCTTGGCCTTAGTAAAAGCTCTGCCGGGTTTGGTGGAATAATTCCAGAGTGAATAATGGATAGGTTTTCGTTATAAATACTGGCTTGCATTAATTCTTTAGCCTCAACACTTTCGTCTATAATATATTCAGTAAGTCCTTTTCGGTTTTTCTTTCCTTCAGGCAAATACCTATGTAACTGTGGATTTCTAACATCTGCACCAACCAAGAGCACTCTTTTACCTGTTAAAGCAAGAGTCAAGGCCAGGTTAAACGCTACAAAAGTTTTTCCTTCTCCCTTAACGGTAGAAGTAACAAAAATTCTTGGGGCAACGTTCTTGTCTATTTTATTTAAGAGTTGGTATTGTAAGTTAGTTCGCAAAATTCTAAAAGATTCTGCCAACATACTCCTGTCGCTCTTTTGAACTAGCTCTTCGTCGTTTTTACCCAGTTTTGGGATCTCGCCAAGGAAGTCTATGGATGGGAGCAAGCGTTCTACATCTCTTCTGTTTTTAATTTTAGTATTAATTAAAAAGCTGAGGTAAATTATTAAAAATGGAACAAGTAAACCTGCTAGTAAAGCACCAAGGTAAATTAGCATCCTGTTAGGGCTTACGGGAGCTCGGCTACTAAAGGCGCTATCAATAATTTTAGCTTTGGGAGCTGTAACCGCAAGAGAAATAGACGCTTCTTCTCTTTGTTGTAATAAGAAAAGAAATAACTGTTCTTTAATACCCTGCTGGCGGTTAATTTCCCGGAATAATTTTTCTTTTCTCGGAACTTTTGCGATCTGTGAATTTAAAGTGGCTTCTTTATAGTTTAAATCGCGCATGGCAATTTTTAAACTGGTTCTCTGGTTTTCTAAACTTCCTAAGATCCCGGTTCTAATCTGCTCAATCTGGTTGTTTAAATTGCCTACTACGGGGTTTTTAGGGGTGGAGTTTTTAAGCAATCTATTCCGCTCCAGGATAAGCTGATTATAGTTTGACACTGCAGAGGCAACCTGATCGCCCTGCAAGCCTATATTAGCAGGGAGTAAATCGTTAGACCCAGCATTTTCCATGTAATCTACCATAGTGTTGGCCAGCTCTAGTTGTGTTCCAACATCTAACTGTTTTTTATCAAACTCACTTGCGTTTTGAAGTATGATCTCGGCCTCAGTTTCAATATCTGTGAGCCTGTTATTACTTTTAAAAGTCTCTTTGTTTTGCTCTACAGAGTCCAGTTCTCTTGTAATAATTTCAAGTCGGGCGTCTATAAAGTTAGAGGTGTTTCTGGCTACCTGACCTCTATCGTTTATGGCGTCTATGTTGTATTGACTTATAAGTTCATCGATAAAATCTTCAGCCTTTTCACGTACGGGAGAATTTAAAGAAAAGTTTATCACGTTTCCATACCTATCATCACTTTGGACAGCAACCCTGTTCTGATATTGCAAGGCAGTATTTTCTATAGGGGCGTAACTAACCGAAATGGTTTTCCCGATGAATTGGTTAAAAGAATATGGGTTATCAAAAATTGGTATAACGGTTATCTCACCGAAAGGAAGCGTTAGGGATTCTCCAAAGCTATGGACTTCATCTATAGACTTGCTTTCGGTATAAATATTAAATTCAGTTTCAGAATTTATGGTAACAAACAGTTTTGGTACACGGGGTGCACGAAGGCTGTCATTAAAAGACAAATACTGAATAACGAAAGGTCTGTTGGTATATAATTCGGAAGTAATAATGGCTCCTAAATTCTCATACCTGATGTTTAAGTTTAATTCTTTTACAACTTCTGAAATTAAACGCTTAGATTTTAAGATAGCCAGTTCATTTGCTACTTTATTGGTTTGTAATCCTCCCAGATAGCCAGCTTCAGAAAATGGCGAAATGCCACCAAAATTTCCGCTGGAAGCATCGTCCTTAATTAAAATAGAGGCCTTGGATTGGTATGAAGGAATGGTGTACCGCAAATATACTTTTGCAACAATCAATGCCACTACTACGCAAAGTACAAACCAAAGCCATTTTTGGGTGTAGCGTTGTAAAATTTCTTTTAAATTAAAATCTTGTCCTTCCTTTTGAACAGGTGCTGGTTGCATACGCTTATCTTGTAATTAAAATTACGGCACTTAATATGATGGTAACAACAGATAGAACTGCGGGAATATCCGGGATAAATCCTGATTTCTTCACGCCTTTTAGTGAAGGTTCCACATAGACGATATCGTTTTGTTTTAAAAAATAATACGGGCTAGTGAAAAAGTCAGTTTTAGTAAAATCTACTTTTGTTACTTTCTGAACACCATTTTCTTCTCTTATGATGGTAACAGTTTCCCGCTTACCGTCTGCTGTAAAATCGCCAGCCAGTCCTATGGCTTGTGGAATGGTAACCCGTTCGTCTTTTATGGTGTACACTCCAGGCATTGCTACTTCACCCAGAACTGTTACTTTAAAGTTAATAATACGTACATCTACGACTATATCTTTGACAAACTCAGATAATTTATCGGTCAATAGCGTAATAACCTCTACCCGTGTTTTTCCTACTACGTTTACAGCTCCTAATCCAGGGTACTGTATACTTCCTTTTGGGTTAACCAAATAACCTTGTAATTGCTCGTCTCTGGTTTCAGTTTGTAAACCAGTGACTTTTTGGTAAGGTTTAAGTACCTCTTCATCTAGTGCCGAAACTGAGATGTATAAAATATCACTAGGTTCAATTTTTGGTTCAAAATATTGAGCCGTTTGTTGCTCATTTAGCTTTTCAGCATCTTGAAAATAGAGAATCTCTTTCTTCGTTGCACATGAGAAAAGGCAACAACTTAATACGATAAGTAAAATAGTATGTTTCATAAATTGGGTGCAAATATAACCCATATAAGGCAGTCTCCCTATATTTTTGTTAATGCTTTATCTTTAGAGGCATCTAAGGCTTCAAAACTGGAGTTTTCACTTTTAAACTCTGGCACCAAATCTTTCAGTAATTTTACAACCTCATCGTCCTTTTGCTTAGTAGCAATACGAATAAGGTGTTCTATTTTTTCTTTAATATCCTTAAATGATCCAGCCTGAACACTGGAAATCATAATTTTGGGATGGTGTGTAGGCAACACGGTAGAAGCATCGTTTAACAATTCTTCATATAGTTTTTCACCGGGTCTTAGTCCTGTAATTTTTATATCTATATCCTTGTAGGGTTCTAAACCAGAAAGCTTTATCATACGCTCGGCAAGGTCTATAATTCGCACAGGTTCTCCCATATCAAATACATAAATTTCTCCTCCTTTTCCCATGGTACCTGCCTGCATTACCAACTGGCACGCTTCTGGGATGGTCATAAAATAACGTATAATATCTCTATGTGTAACCGTTACGGGACCTCCTTGCGCAATTTGTTTTTTAAAATGTGGAATTACAGAACCACTGGAACCTAACACGTTTCCAAATCTTGTCGTTACAAACTTGGTTGTTACGTGCTTCTCTTTTTGCAAAGCCTGTACATACATCTCTGCAGCTCTTTTTGAAGCCCCCATAACATTGGTGGGGTTTACTGCTTTGTCTGTAGAAACCATTACAAAACGCTCTACATTGTGTTGTAAACACTGAATGCATAAGTTTACGGTTCCCAGTAAGTTTACATAAATAGCCTCGTGCGGATTTCGCTCGATAAGCGGTACATGTTTATAGGCAGCTGCATGGTAAATTAGGTTGAAATGGTACTTATTAAACATAAGTTGCAATCTGTACATATTGCTAATATCTGCCAGCTCAGTGATAAAGTTGAAGTTGGGAAAATTTAACCGCAAGAACAGCTCAAGTTCGTGTAGGGCAGATTCAGCCTGATCCAGGATAATTACCAGTTCGGTATTGTACTGTGCGAGTTGTTTTACAATTTCACTCCCAATGGACCCAGCTCCCCCTGTAACAATCACGGTTTTTCCTTCTAAATCTTCTTTTAATACAGTATCGCTAACCGAAATTGGAGAACGCTCTAAAAGGTCTTCAATTTCAAGTGGTTTTATTTGGTTTTGAATGTCCTCCTTATTTTTCCACGTTTGAATGTTAGGCACATTCAAGATTTCAACACCAGCCGACAAACAATTTTCAACAATCTCATTTTTTTCTTTCCCTGTAAATGAATCACTCATAAGCAATACTGCTTCTGCTTCAATTTCATTTAACGTTTCAGCCATATTATAAACTGAAAATACAGGCTTGCCCAATATCTTATGGCTTTTGGAAATTTTTGCCTGAGTTAAAAATCCAACCAGTGTATAGGGTAATTGAGACTCGTTTAACAAGGAAGAGCCAAGCGAAATAGATTGATCGTCTATACCAATAATGGCTAATTTCTTTTTTTCTTCGGTTATAGCAATATTTTTTAAGAAGGTATAGCTCTCTTTTACTGAAATTCTAAAGAGCAGTAAAAATGTAAACGAAGAAAACATATATAACAACAACGAAGTGGTTAGAAATATTTTCTGCCCCTGCGAAAACTCCATAATACTATTAAACAATACAATAGTCCCAACAGTTGTAATTGAAGTAAAAGCAAGTTTTATAATGTCTATAAACGTAGAATGCCTTATGATACCAGAGTAGCTTTTGAAAACGAAGAAAAACAAAAGATTTACTAATAAAACAATCAGCCCCTGAAGAGGTACAGAAATTACATCATGAAAATAAATTGTCGTCCCATGAAGAATAAAATACGTAACCAGCATAGCCAGGCTACACAAAAAGATATCTAATAAGATCACAATCCACCGTGGAAGGTAACGCTGGTCCAGCAGTAATAATTTATTATCGCCAGTATATAACTTATTTAAAATTTTTGATGAGGCTTTCAAGTTGGAAATTTAATTGTAAATATACGAAACGTCTATAGGAAAGGTTTTAAAGCCTTGTTAATTCTCTGTCTTTCAGTACCTGACAAATTAGAGCCAGAAGGTAAACACAATCCGGTATTGAACAAGCTTTCAGCTACAGTAGCCCCATAATAAGGTGCATCTTTAAAAACAGGTTGTAAATGCATAGGTTTCCACAACGGTCGGGATTCTATAGTATCCTTTGCTAAAGCTGAAACCACCTCCTGTGGGGTGAACCTGGTTTTTGCTGCATTAATAGTGATACAAGACAACCAGTGATTAGAAAAATAATCGGGAGAAGGTTCTTCAAAAACAGTAACCCCTTCCCTCTTGTTAAAGAGTTCTTTATAAAATTGGTGCATTTCTCTGCGCAGCGTAACGTGGCTATCTACTACTTCCATTTGTCCCCGGCCAATACCTGCACAAATATTACTCAACCTGTAATTAAACCCAATTTCTGAATGTTGGTAGTGCGGAGCTTCATCGCGTGCCTGGGTTGCTAAAAAAACTGCTTTTTCCTTAATTTCAGGCGAATTTGAAACTAAAGCCCCTCCACCAGATGTAGTAATTATTTTATTTCCGTTAAAGCTTAAAATACCAATAGTACCAAACGTACCACATTTTTGACCTTTGTAAGTACTTCCCAAGGCTTCTGCACTATCTTCCACAACTGGGATTTCGTATTTTTGAGCCACTGCAGTAATGGCTTCAATTTTACAGGGCATTCCGTAAAGGTGAACAGCAATGATTGCCTTAGGTTTTTTACCCTTCGCAATACGGTCTTTAATGGCTTCTTCCAGATGGTCTGGGCACATATTCCACGTATCAGGCTCACTGTCTATAAAGACAGGGGTTGCGCCCTGGTACACAATAGGGTTGGCAGAAGCCGAGAAGGTAAACGTCTGGCAAAGTACTTCATCCCCTCTGGTTACTCCCAATAAAACCAACGCCAAATGAATGGCCGCCGTACCCGAACTTAATGCCGCTACGTTATTTCCTTTCCCGAGATAGCTTTCCAAAGCTGTTTCAAATCCGGCTACATTTGGTCCCAAAGGAGCGATCCAGTTGGTGTCAAAAGCCTCATTAACATAGTTCTGTTCGGTGCCCCCCATATGTGGGGAAGAAAGATATATTTTACAACTCATGTGTTTTCTTAATAATTCTGGCAGGGTTTCCCACCACAGTTGCTCCATCCGGAACGTGTTCTATAACCACGGCTCCTGCACCAATGGTTACCCACTTCCCTATAGTTATTTCAGGAAGAATTACACTCCCCGCTCCCACCAAAGTGCCTTCTCCAATGGTACAACCTCCAGAAACAGCAGCATTAATAGCTATATGACAAAAATTTTCAACTACCGTATTATGTGATACAGTTGCATTGTTATTTACAATCGTAAAGTCTCCAAGTACAACGGCAGCATCAACAACAGCATTAGGTAATACCTGTACACCTTTACCGATCCTTGCTGAAGAATACACCATTGCCGTGTCATGTACAAACGACGGACAAGCACCTGTTAGTGTTTCAGCAATTTTTTTTCTAATAGCATTGTTGCCAATGGCAATGGCAGCAGGTGTGGTAATGGGGCTGCGACCCTTTCTCTTTTCAACCGGAACTCCTAAAATATCCTTTTCCGAGGGTTGTTTATCCAACACAATAACAGGCTTGTACTCATTTGTTGCTCTAATGAGAGCTACAAGTGCGTAACAATGGCCTCCACCTCCAAAAATAGTAATTTCCTTCATAGCTAGTTCCCCTTAAAAGGTTCTACTGTAACAGCTGTGTTACTATTAATATCACTGCGGTTAAGTACTTTTAGCACGGTTTTAAATAATATTTTTAAATCGAATGCAAAATTAACTCTTTCCACATAAAACACGTCCAATTCAAACTTTTTTTGCCACGAAACGGCATTTCTACCGTTCACCTGTGCCCAACCTGTAATCCCTGGTTTTACCAAATGCCTCTTTTGTTGTTCTTTAGAATACAGAGGCAGGTATGAAGGTAGTAAAGGCCTGGGACCTACCAGGCTCATATCTCCTTTTAAAACATTTAATAATTGTGGGATTTCGTCCAGAGACGTGGAACGTACCAACTTTCCAAAACCCGATAGCCGCTGGTGGTCTGGTAATAAGGTTCCCTGTGCGTCTTTTTCATTACTCATCGTCCTAAATTTAATGATGGAGAATATACGTGCATTTTTTCCAGGACGTTGCTGGGTAAAAAATGGGTTCCCTTTAAGAGCTATCGCCAGTATCACCATTGTTACCACAAACAACGGAAGCAGCACAATAAACACTATTGCAGCTACACAAAAATCCAAGAATGGCTTGACTATTGTTTTATACACGTGGCAAAGTTACGTATTGTGTAGAAGAGATTGGTATTCTTCCCGCAGCAATTCCCATATTTTATGGCGCTCGTAACGACTTGTAATACTATTTCGGGAATTTTCTTTCATAGTAAAAAAGCGTTCTTTGTTGTCAATTAGCTCATGCATGCTTTTAGAAAGAGCCACTACATCTTTTGCAGGAACGATCAATCCGTTTACATTAGGAGTAATTATTTCATTACAGCCATTAATATTGCTTACAATAGCAGGTAGTCCCATCGCTCCGGCCTGCATCACAACATTGGGAAACCCTTCGCGATAACTTGGAAAGACCAACGCATCACTTATTCCAAAAAACAAGCGAACATCTTGCTGGAAACCGACTGGTTTGATCTTAGGGTGTGTTTCTATAATTTCCTTTGTTATTGGAAAAACAGGGTCCAGAGCATCTTCAAAAGGGCCTACGAGCAATAATGTGCTATCAGGTTGTTCCTGTTGCAAAGATACAAAAGCTTCCACCAGCTCATTTATACCCTTATCTTTTACTATTCTTCCAACAAATAGGAACACAAAATCGGTTTCAGGGATGTTTAACTCTTTTTTCTTCTGAAGGACTTCTTCTTTAGAAAACAATGTGTCTGAAAAATAGCTCGTGTCTATTCCATTGCTACTTCCCTGCCCTATGATCTTCAGTTTTGAAGGCTTTGTAAATTTTTCGGCTATAATAAAATCTTTTAACCCTTTTGAATTTGGATATACTTTTGTCGCACAGCGATACGTGAGTTTTTCAACTACATTAAGAATGTTTCTTTTTACTCCTGAAGCTTCCATAAGCGGCAACCCAGCTACGGTGTGTAAACGGTTTGGTACTCTGGCTAAATATGCTGCCAGCATCCCTACGATTCCCGCTTTAGGCGTATGACTGTGTACAATGGCTGGCTTTTCTTTTTTCAGAAATGAATAGAGATTATAGACTGCAGCAATATCTTTTAAAGGGGTGATTTTCCGGGTAAGGTTCACATATTTAGTCCGTACACCTTCTGAAGCGCCCAATGCTTCCAACCGTTCTTTTTCTGCTGAAACAGCGATAACATCGTAGTAATTTTGCATATAGGCCAGTTGCCCTTCGAGTAGTTTTTCGAGGGATAATGGGATTGTGGTGATTCTAACTATTTTTTGTTTGGACATAGTTCTTTGTATAAGGCAATATGAGATTGAACCATAACTTCCAGCTCAAATTTTTTAACTCGCTTGGTTCCTTTTGCGACAGTTTCGGTATACAATTTCTTATTACTGACTAGCATGTTTATCTTTTCTGCCAGATCTATTTCATCTTTATGATCAAAAAGAATGCCTGCTCCATGTACCAGGTTTTTTAATCCTGTAACATTTGCTGCAACTAAAGGAGTTCCCGATGCCATAGCCTCCAGGCTGGACAAAGACAACCCTTCGTGGTTAGAAGAAAGTACCGCAACATCGGCCATCTTAAGTAATGATGCTACATCGGTACGCATTCCCAGAAATTGTACAGATCGGTCTAAATCTAATTCTGAAACCAACTGCTTTATTTTTTCCATTTCGGCACCCTTCCCTACAAAAATCAACGTGGCAGGATGCTCCAAGTACGGGATGGCACGTACCAAGGTGGCAGGATCTTTTTGAGAGGTAAAGCTTGCTACCTGTATAATTAAGGTATGATTTGAAGGGATATTAAAGTCCTGTCGTTCAGATTTTTTAGCTTGTTGAAATCTACTTACATCAACCCCATTATTTATGGTTCTGAAAATATTTCGAGTTTTACCTAAATATCTTTTTAAATAAAGTTTTACCTCCGTAGATATAGTAACAATTACAGCATATTGACCATATATAAGCTTGTCCAACCATCTATAAAATAAAATACCTCTTCTATTATTGGTTGTACTGTGTTCAGTAAATACCAAAGTAGTTCTGGAAAATGAAAACAATTTTGCTAAAGCTACCCAGTATAATGCAGGGAATAAATGAACGTGAACTATATCGTATTTAAAAAGATGGGGGATTATTTTAAAAATATGAAATGGATTGCGAACATTATGAGTATCCAGAGAATAAATAGTACAACAATTTCTTTTTCGAAGTTCTGTTAAAAATGGGTACTCTTTTCCGTTTAACAGAAGTACATCTACAGTAATACCATATTCCACTAATTTAGGTACTGTTTTTACCAGAAGTCTTTCGGCTCCTCCAGTGTCTAGATTATTGATTACAGCTATTACTTTCAAACTATTAACTTATTTTACTCCTTTTACAAATCTTTTAAAAAGATAACCAGTGAAAGTAGGATGATAATAAAGCTTGCTAGTTGTATCATTTACATTAAACTCTGGGAAAGAATTATGTGATTTATAATACCTTAGAACGCTTTTTATTTGAATAATACCTGCAGAAAATTGGAGATAAGGGTAGGTAACAAAATTATCCTTACCTGTAGGTTTAATAATACTTTGCGCAAGAACTTTACCTGTATCAATTCCTTGATCTACCAAATGCACAGTAACACCACAATTTTCCGGTTCATTATTTGCCAATGCCCAATAGCCACCATGAACGCCTCTGTATTTAGGGGTGATACCTACATGCAGGTTTATAAACTTCGCTTTGCTGCAACTCAATACCTTTTTTCCAATAATACGTGTTCCAGAAACTAATATAATATCTGGGTTTACATCTTTGATAATTGAAATAGTCTTTTCTGAATTAATAGTTACTACGTGTGTTACCTTATCTTGTTGAATAGGAGTTTTTATTAACTGCTTCTCTTTTAGCAATTCATTTCTTCGTTGTTTTGAAAAAAAGATCAAAATACGTACTACAAAAATCTGAAACAATAATTGATTAAACACCTTAAGGAAGCCAAGCCGTTTTACCCTGCGCTTTATCAGTTTTGATTTTGAAACAGGTTCTTCAATGATCAATTTTTCAATAGAGAAGCTTTCCCGAAGTGCATTGTACAAAAACACAGTGCCTTCTCCCTTACCTCCTAAAATAAGAATCTTCATGTAGTTTTGGTTAGTTGATTAGACAAATCGTTCATTGTAACAGATGTAAAACCATATTTTTTATGTAGCATACTGTAATGTTGGAGAATAGTTTTTAATCCGTCGAGATTCTCACTAAGATTTGCACCAAAATTATGGGGGTGCCACCATAAATGATATATCTGTTTATTTTTTGCTGCATAAGTCATAGATTTTTTGATACGTGCTAATTTCAACTCTTCTAATACACTTAGGGTATGTGAATAAGGCCTTAAAAAACGACTTGCAGCAATATTATAAGGGGTTTCAGTATTAATATTGCTTAATGAATAACAATGATGACCCGTAATATTAATGTACGAATCTAACAGTCGAAACATCCTTCTGAAAATTCCTTGTTTGTTTTCAGGGACAGGTCTATAAATCCAATGGTTTGGGTTTCCTCGATATGCACTAATCCCAAATTGTGCGCATACCTCTATATGTCTTGGAGTAAATTGATTTCTAGGAAAAACAATACTTTTAAGGTGGGCTCCATTAGCTGCTGCGGTCTCTTTTATATATACTGTATCTTCTACAAATGCATCTATACCTCTTATAGATTCTAAACAATAAAAATGGCTGTACGTATGGCTGGCCATTTCAACATTCTTATGGTTTACTAATTTTTTTGTCAACGGAGCATTAAAATAAATGGCTACATCTTTACAATTGACCAGGTATTCTTGCATATCTGGATATGGCGAACATTTTTGGTCTAGATAATCTGGTGTAGTTTTAGGGAGGTTAGCCAACAACTCACTTTTATTTTTATGAAATAGAAAGCCTACGGTAGCAACAGTTACCTTAGTATTATAGAGCTCGAATAATTTTAGCATTTTTTCGAATGCCTCCTGCACATTTAATATATTCTCCCCATACGTTTCCTCAGATTGCACATCACGAACTCCCCACATGAGCTCATAATCCAACGAAATAACAAAACCTCCATTCAAATCCATGGATTGAAATTTAAAACTTTAATGATTATATGTATATGCGTACCATTTTTGAAAACAGTAAAAAGTCCAGACCTTAAATGTGCTATCTATCTTCCCTGAAATGTGATCGTGCACTAATTGCTGAATAAAACTTTCGTGAAACAAATCCTGTTTTCTTAAGAACTCATTAGAGGTAAAATGAATAAGTTCATCTTTTAATTGATCGCGTAACCAATCACCAACAGGCACCCCAAAACCTTTTTTGGACTTATTCAAAAAATCCTTTGGAAAATATTCCTTGAAAGCTTCTTTCAATAAATGCTTTTTATCCCATCCTTTTAATAGAAAATGTTCCGGAACTTGATTTGTAAAATTCCAAAGATTTTTATTTAAAAAAGGAGCTCTACACTCTATAGATTGCAACATACTTGTCCTATCAACCTTCACTAATAAGTCTCCTTCCAAACTCACTAACCTATCAACTTCCCTAAAGTAGCGTAAAGAGCCTGGTTTATAACTTAACTGTTCTTTATAGGTATTAAAAAGGTTTTCCTTATTTAATGTATTTTTCAATAAAATTCCTAGCTCCTTTTGCTGAAATGCTAGCGAAATAATATTAAAATAATAATCTGGATGATAGCCAACTGCATCTATAAATTTTTTCACCTTAAACCTGAACCCCCTGTTATCACTTGATATATTAAGTAAAGAAGAGTCTGCCACATAGGTATGTAATTTTTCAGGAAGTAGCTTGGTATAGGATTTATTTAGCCTTCCCATCATATACTTATTATACCCGCCAAATACCTCGTCACCACCATCTCCGGTTAAAGCTACCTTTACATATTTGCTTGTCATTTTTGAAACCAAGTAGGTTGGTAGTGCCGAAGAATCTGCAAAGGGCTCATCAAAATTTAAGAGAATTTCACCCATTTCGGCATCTAAGTCGTTATTTGTAACTATAAACTCATGGTGATTGCTCCCTATTTGCTTTGCAACAAGCTTCGATTTATCGGTTTCGTCAAAAGATTTTTTTTCAAAACCTATGGAGAATGTATCAATCTTGGAAGTATGTGATTGAGAAAGACACAAAGATACTATGGAGGAATCTACCCCACCAGATAAAAAGGTGCCTAACGGCACATCTGCCACAGATCTTGATGCAACACTTTCCCTAACCAGTTTTTCTGTGGTTGAAACGGCCTCTTTCTTAGACAAGTTAGGATACGATTGAAATTGCTGCGAAATACTATGTTGTTTTACAGAAAGATCTGTACAATCTACTTCCAGAAAATGATTAGGTTCTAACTTTGAAACGCCTTGATAGATAGTATAGGGAGCGGGAATGTAGGTAAGAGAAAAATAGAGTTGTACTGCTTTTTTGTCTAATTGAGGAAGCTTTGGAAGCGTTTTGATAACAGACTTTAACTCGCTTGCCCATAAAAAAGTTGTAGCATCTTTTGAATAATACAACGGTTTTTCTCCAAAATAGTCTCGAGCTATAAACACTTTATTAAGTGTTTCATCATAAATACTAAAGGCAAACATACCATCTAAATCAGAAAAAGATGCAGTTCCGTACTTTTCATAAAGTTTAAGGATAACTTCTGAGTCTGAGGTTGTTTTAAACTCAACCCCCTTTTCTACTAATTGCCTCTTTAATTTTTTATAATTATAAATTTCACCATTAAAAACTAACACTTTTTTCTTGTCTTCAGAATAGATGGGTTGGCTTCCAGTGTTTAAATCTATTATTGACAACCTACGCATAGCCATACCAACTTTTTGGTCTTCGCTTACAAAAACTCCATCTGCATCCGGCCCCCTATGGAAAATGAGGGTATTCATTTGCTGAAGGGTATCCCTTGTCAAAGGTGTTGGCGCTTGAGTTATAATTCCGTTTATTCCACACATAGATTACACATTAGTAGGTTTTTGTAATTGTTCGCTAGTTAGCTCTTGATTATAGGAAAGAGCCCAAAATAAGTACAATATAAATGCAGGTATAAACATGTTCTTCATTCGCAGAATAACGCCAAAGTTACTTAGTGAAAACGAAAAAACGAGTGTTCCCAGAAGTAAAAAAATTAAATACGACTTGACAACCACAGGTGCACTTCTATATGTTTTAATAGGCTTACTAGCTAATGCCTTTATAGTAAGTCCCAATAGAATAAGGTTTTCTACAGATGCAAGTGCGGTAAACATACTATTTATATCAAAAAATAATGGGCGGAAAAGAAATGTGACTATTTTTAGAGGGAAGGGGTACGACTGAATATCTACACTTGAACCAATTGCATCTCCTGAAAGATTTTTTGCTTGATTATCAAAACGGTTTAACGTGCTCTCTACCGTCAAACTATCCAAACTCACATATTCAAGTACTGTTGGAAGTAATAAAGTACTAACACTAGCTAATAGTGTGAAAATAAAGAATCGTTTCCAAACATTTAGATTGGTTGATAGCAAATAGGCAAGCCCGAAAGCAGCAAATAAAATTATCAATACGTGGGGTCTAATTAACAAGGCCAATATGGCACTAAGTATAGCGAGTACTATTCTTCGATTCAATTTAATAAGTGCGTACCCAAACATTGTGATGCTTAAAAAGAGTAAGGCATCTTTACCTGGCCCTGCGCTCCAGAAATGAATACTTGGAAAAAATAAGAGCAGTGGAAAGATATTGACACCAAAAAATCTTGTATTGTAAGGAATAAGTTCTATGCAGGTTTTATATAAGTAACATACCCCTATAAAGCTCAAGAAAGCATATATCATAAAACCCGTGAAAATTGAAAGGTCTAAGGTATGAGCAGGAAAATAATTGATAAGGTACATCACATTCGTTCCGAAGCCTTTACTAATGTATAAAGCCAAATCAATAGGAGTACTTTCTTTTGCAATCTTCCAATATCCGTTAATGTCCGCAGAATTCGAGCGTGTGTACACATAAAAAATAATAGCGAAAAACAGATGAAAACACCATAATAATCTCAAAGACTTTAATTCGCTCTTACGTAAAACATTCCCTTGAAATGCTATAAAAACAAATCCTAAGGTTATAAATATTATGGATAAGACGATATCTAACACTCTGTAACTTTATTTTTATAAACACGCTGGTGTTCCTCAATAGCTTTTTTCAAATCGAAGCTGTGCAAATGCTCTTTTTGGGTTTCTTGTATTTGTTTTTTAAATGCTGTATCTCTTGTAGTTTTTAAAATTAGCTTTGAAAGCTGTGTATGATTTCCTATTTCAAAAAGTGCTTCGCTGGTTCCTATCACTTCTTTTAATCCTTCGTTATTACTTCCCAATGCTGGAAGACCACTTGCCATATACTCTAATGCGACAAGGCCAAATCCTTCCCATTTTGAAGAGATAATACCCACATCACAGGACTTAAGAATGCCAAATACGTTCTTTTTAACCCCCATAAAATGTACTCTTTCTTCTACATCCAGCTCTTTGGAGAGCATCTTCAACTCCTCTTCACGTTCGCCTTCGCCTATAAGCAACAGGTTGTAATTTTTTGGTAAAGCAGGTAGTGCCCTTATGATCGTATCCTGGTCTTTTTGTTCCTGAAACCTTCCAACCATAGCCAATAAAATTTCATCATCTTCTAACCTTAACGTATCTCGGTCTACAGGAGCAATAGAATTTATATAATCAGTATTGATCACATTTTTTATAGTTATACTATTTATACGATTCCCCATCCAGGCTTTTAATTCTCTCGCAACCCCATCGCTTATGCAAATAATATAACTGTATCTCTTATAAATAAAAATTTCAAGTGGTTTAAGAACACTCCTTCTTCTGGAGTTTTTTGTATTGTGTTCAGTAAAAACCAAAGTTTTTTTTCTAGTAAATAACGAGAGTATGGCAACAATATAAAACGGGGGAAACAAATGCACATGAATTACATCATTTGCTTTAATACATTTGTAAAGAGTGTATATTTTTTTTGTTGAAAAGTAATTTTGGCCTTTATGTGGTTTGAAATCAATTCTGTCATCTAATTTTTCAGCAAACACATCTTTTTCAGAATAAAATGTAAAAACAGATACATCGTTCGTCTTTACTTGTTCGTTGGCAAGTGTAACGACCAGGTTTTCTGCCCCAGCGGCCACCAATGAATTTATTACATGAAGGATTTTTACTATCATTATAAATCTTTACTTGGTTTTCTTAATCTTGTAAGGACTAATTTTGTAGGTTTCTCAGCTATTATATAAAACACATAACTAATTACAACACAAAACAGTGTTCCAACTAACCATATGAAAGGATTTATGATATTTTCATTTAATTGGGCAAAATTTAGTTTAAATAAAAGTAAATTGAAAATTTTTATAGAAGCAAAATGAGTAATATATAGTGTATAACTCATTGCACCTAAAAACAATAATGCTTTTGTATGTATGTTATTTACCTGAAAATTTATGATTAAAAATACGGATAGTATCGCCGCTAGTAATGGTGTTATTTTATTATATTCACCTACAAAATATTTCAAAACAACCATAATTACAAAAAGGAATGCAAAAACTAAATATGTTTTTATTTTGCTACAAGAAAGAACTTTTCGAACAGGTTTATAATTATGAAACAACCATATCCCTATAGTGAAATAGATATTATAATCGAAAAGGAATTTGGTTAATATAGAACCTCCTGTTAATTCGTTCCACCCAATTAACCAGCCAGTTGTATAAAACAAGAGGGATAAAATATAGTAGAATCTACGTCTTAAAAGGACAAATGGTGCTAATATGTAAAAAATAACTTCATGAACTAAAGACCAAAACTGAGAAATATACGCCCCTTCTGAAACATAAAACATATTATATGCTACAGACTTCCAATTATCGAAAACAGACTTTAAATCCAAATTAAAAGAAGGAAGGTATTTAGCAATTATCCAAAAAACTAAAGCCGCCCAGGCTAATGCAGCCACATATGGAGGATATAGCCTTATTAAACGCTTCAAATAAAATTTCTTAAGAATTGGTTTTTTATATAAGGAATAAGCGATTGAATAACCTGAAAGCACAAAAAAAACAACCACAAATTCAGTCCCCAAAGAGGTAAGCCGAAGAAGTGCATAATAAATCTTCGTCCATATACTCCATTGATCGATTGGAGTTATTTTGGCAAGTTCAGAACCTCCAATCAAAAGGTTTCCTCTACAATGATTAATAACCACGTAAAACGCTGCAATACCTCGCAAACAGTCCAAAATCAGGAAGTTTGGTTTAACAATATTATTATTCATTTAAATTTGATATGATTTTGTTTCAACTATTTTTTAAAGCTTCTAAGAATTTAGCAACATTCAAAGTATAGCTATACGGTTTAATTGTCTCAATAGCTTTCGTTGCTTTTTGTTGTGCTATTTGTTTATAACTGTGGATGGCATATAGTTGTGATTCTAGTTCGTTAACATTATACTGTTCAACCAAGTATGCATTTTCAGCACTTAAATATTGACTAAAAATCCTATTATCCCAGGCTAAAATAATTCTTCCTGCTGCCATCTGCTCCATCATAGCATTGGAAGTGCCTCCTCCCCCACCTTTGGAAGCAGCGTAAGTAAGGGCTACACACACATCTATTTTTTCTAAAAACCCGGGCAACTCCTTGTTAGGAACTATATTGTGATTAATAACAAAGCCTTTTTGTTCCAAAACAGCAACTTGCGATGCATACCTATCATTATATCCAACAATGTGAAACGTAAACTGTCTTGCCTTATCACCTGTCTTTACCTTTTCAATTAATTTTAAATAATCTTCAATTCCCTTTACATGGCTCAACCTACCAACGTAGGCAATATGGATAGGATCTTGAAGCGGTATGTCTGGCAAAGCCCAGCGAGCCATAGCAACCCCGTTCTTGATGACAGTTACATCTATACCATAGGGAGCATAAAAATTTTTAATATCGTCTCCATTGCCTAAAACCACATCAGCTTTTTTAAGCATTTGAATTTCATATTTTAAAAATAACTTGCGGATTGGTTTTGGTATTCTATATGCCTTCTCGTGTGAAAAGATACTTCGCAACCAAACTACTTTTTTTGAGTTTCTATAAGGTTTTAGCTTTAAGACCATCCATAGTTCCAAAATACCCATTGCCATCACGTAGCTTGGATACTGGCTGGTAGTTTTTGTGAATTTCTTAAACTCCTTAAACATAGCGAATATAGCAGGGAGTTTGGATTTTTCTTTTTCAAAAAGAATCGGAAAAATTTGTTGCTCACCATTCAACATCGGATCTAATTGCTGTATCTCTTCAGTAAAATTTTCTTGATCAGGCGTTTTAAAACCAAACAAACAAATTTTTTCAAAATGCTGGAGTGAGGCAAGTTCTGGAAGAAAATTGTAAAGCCAGGTTTCTCTTCCTCCAGCATCTCTATCAAAGGTAGAGAGCATGACGATATCCAAAGAGGGACGCTTTTTCATTTAATCTGTTTTTGCTCCTTTAAAGAGAAAATTTTCTGAGCCTTTTTCTGAAAGTATCTTCGCTGGAATTCCTCCTATAGTTACCCCTTCATTTTCAAAAGATTTATTGACTACACTATTAGCAGCAATAATAGAGTTTTTACCAATAGTGATACCTCCAAATATCATGGCACCAGGACTTATATAACAGTTATCTCCAATAATAGTAGGCTTAATTTCGCCTTCTTTATAGGTATGTGCTAATCCAGAATACCCACCTATACTGACACTCATATGTACACGGCAATTTTTCCCGATTTGGCAGTTTGGATGAATAAGTAATAAACCATAATGTACAATTGCGACTCCTTGGTCAAATACATTTAAAGGGATGCTAAACCCTAAGCGAACACTCAACCTCTTAAACCAAAGCAACCAAAAAAAACGAATTGCCATAGGTTTCTTGCTATTCAACAGATACTCATTAAACCGCAACAACCAGGTAAATCTAACAAGAGGGTCAAGTATAAAACTCTTAATGTCTAAAATCTTATTTTGACTTCTAAAATCAGCCTTAATATATTTTTTAAAATCATTATAATTCTGTACCATGGTTCGCTAATAGTTCTAATGTTAAAGGAAAACTATCTCTTTTAAACTTAAATTATACCCTATAATTATTTGTGCTAAAATCTTTTTATGAATTTTGCAGGACAACCACCTATTATTGTATTTGGCTCGTCCACACTTTTTGTAACTACAGCACCAGCTGCTATAATTGTATTTTCAGCAATACTTACACCACTTAAAATAGTTACATTGGCCCCTACCCAAATATTATTATGCAGAGTTACTGGCCTATTCACAATGGGTTGGTTTTTAATAGCAACTTCTCTGTCAGAAAAAGAATGCTCTGTGGTAATAATAGAAGTGTTATGGCCAATAGAAACCAAATTACCTATTGATAACCCTCCTACAGCAGATATAAAACAACCATGGTTTATAGATACATCATCACCAATATGCATTTGATCAAACCCATGTAGGATTACATTAGAGCGAACATACAAGCGTTCGGGTCTAGTTGACAGAAGTTTTTTTACTATACTAGCACGCCATTTATCAAAAAGTGGTAAATCCCAGTTTTTTATAAACAAGTAACTGCCATATAATATTTTATTTTTCAATTTCATGAATTACCAAAAACCTTATTATACCAGTTAAATGTTTGCTCTAAGCCTTTGTCAAAATCCAGGTATTGAAACTCGAACCCAAGATCTTCAATTTTTTGATGACTTACTTCAAAGTCTTTTATATCGCCAGGTTTCCAGTCTTCGTACTTTATGTTGGAATCCGTTCCTGCCATTTTGGTTATCTTATCTGCTATTTGCTGTATAGAAACCTTTAGACCAGAGGCACAATTATAGGCTTCTCCTTTCCCTCCTTTTTTAGCCACCAGCTTATTAATGTTTACAACATCTTTTACATAGGTAAAGGAACGTATTTGTGTACCATCCCCAAAGATGGTAAGGTCATCTCCCTTAATAGCTTGCTTACAGAAAATACCCATTACGCCACCATAATCTCCAGAATCCTGCTTAGGTCCGTATACATGGTAATACCGTAAGATAGAGGTATCCATGCCGTACAAGTGTGCAAAAGCCCGCACATATTTTTCTCCTGCTAATTTACTTACACCATAATACGAAGTTGGGTTTAACGGATGATTTTCGTCTGTTGGAAAATACTGCGCAATACCATATACAGAACCTGTAGAAACATGCACAAACTTTTTAACCCCAGTATCGCGTGCCAGTTCAAGAAGGTTAAAAGTCCCGGCAGCATTTACCTCTAAATCCCGCAATGGATCTTTAAGGCAAATTGTCATTTTGGAACATGCCTGATGAAAAACAACATCTATATCACCAAAATGTTGGGACAGGTTGTATTTTTTTGTAATATCACACTCTACGATGGTTAGCTTATCTCCGTACTTTTCTTTTACGTCGTGTAAATTACGTTCTTTTCCGGCACTATAGTCGTCTATACTTACAACTTCCAATCCGTCCTCTAACAAGGATTCTACGAGATTACTACCCACAAATCCTGCACCTCCGGTTACTAACGCTTTTTTATAAATTCCTTTTAATGAATATGCTGTGTCGCTCATTTTGTATGCTATATTTTTTTTAGTTTTTATTTTCTTGAAAAAGGATGTTTAACCAGCGTTTTCTTTGCGAAGGGGTGGTAGTCACCTTTTAAACCTATAGGTTCTGTATTTCGTATATCGTATACTGTTTGTACTGCTTGTCTTGCTTCATCAATCCCAAAACCATTGCCTTTTAAAATTTCCTGATAGCTTAGGGTGTGAAGATCTGTAAAGCCTCCGCTGAACTCTAGCTCCTCTCTCGCTACAGTTATAGACCTAAACGTACGTTGCCCTTTTTCTGCCACCTCTTTGGGGAGCACATCTTCATTGATTGACAAGAACCATCGCACGCGCGCACGTTCCAATTCTAAATATCCCGAAGCTCTATCATGGGTATGGACATGAACTACATTTTCTTTTACTTCACCAAAAATCCAACCCAGCATATCGTAAAAATGAACTCCGATATTTGTGGCAATACCACCAGATTTATTGAGCGCTCCCTTCCATGAGGTATAGTACCAATTTCCACGGGAAGTAAGGTATGTTAAGTCTACATCGTAAATTTTGTCTTTTGGGCCATTATCCACCTTCTTCTTTAAAGCAATAATGCTAGGGTGCAGACGTAGTTGAAGAATATTCCAGACCCGTTGTCCTGTTGTTTTTTCAACTTCTTTTAAAGCATCCAAATTCCAGGGGTTCATTACCAGCGGTTTTTCACAAATAGCATCTGCTCCTTCTCTCAAACCAAAACGAATGTGAGAATCATGTAAATAGTTTGGTGTACAGATACTAACGTAATCTAAAAACATTTTTTCTTCAAACTGTAGTTTCGAAATATGTCTATCAAATCGCTCAAATTCTACAAAAAAGTCGGCGTTTGGGAAATAGCTGTCTATAACTCCCACACTATCATTGGGGTCGAATGCGGCCAAAAGATTATTTCCTGTCTCTTTTACAGCCTTCATGTGTCTTGGTGCAATGTAACCTGCAGCGCCTATTAATGCAAAGTTTTTCATGTTGTTTTCCTATTCAATTCTGGAAACACTATTGTTTTCCAGGGTATATTTTTGATGCGATTCCGGGCATTCGGCCACGTTGGCTGTGTCAAACTCCAGACGATGTCCATATTCACTTACCCAACCAATTTGTCTGGACGGATTGCCAACCACTAATGCATAGGCTGGTATTTCTTTGGTTACCACAGCCCCTGCGCCTATAAAAGCATATTCCCCAATATCGTTCCCGCAAACAATAGTTGCGTTGGCTCCTATGGAAGCTCCTTTCTTTACCAGGGTTTTAGAGTATTGACCTCTTCTGTTTACAGCACTTCTTGGGTTTATTACGTTAGTAAACACCATAGAAGGCCCTAAAAACACATCGTCTTCACAAATTACACCTGTGTAGATAGACACATTGTTCTGCACTTTCACATTGTTTCCTAAGGTAACTTTAGGTGATACAACTACATTTTGCCCCAGGTTACAATTGTTGCCCAGCGTGCATGAACTCATCAGGTGAGAAAAATGCCAGATCTTAGTACCAGCACCTATGGTGCAATCTTCATCTATAATTGCTGTTGGATGTGCAAAATAGCTCAATTCTATACTTTTTTTAGATTGGCGCAAAGGTACTACTTTTGTAGGCTTTTTAGCACTCTTTTTTAAAGATTGATTCCAATGTAGTATAGAGGTTTTCTGAAACCTGAACAGGTGCGTTACGTTCTGAAAAAAATATTCTTTTGAGTTTCTTTTTTAACAACGCAGGAGTTGAAGAAATGAGCCATTTTGCCAGCGCTCCCTTATAGAAGATCCTAAAGATTTTTCTAAAACGTAGTTCCTTGTTTTTATTAAGATTTGGAAGGTGTTCCATTGTAAAAGAAGAAATTTCCAGAAATAGGGCTACTGATTCTATCACTTCTGAAGGTTTTGTAACGAAATCCTCCAGGGAAAGAACCAGAACATTATCAGGGAAACAACGTTCAAAATTTGAAATTGGTTTCTTATAAAAACTCATCCCCAGTGTGCTATACCAGGGTAGTTTTCCTTTATTATAAGCTTCGATTTCAGTTGTTAATACCTCCTCAAAGCTTCTATTTTCACGAAATAAGCCCTTATCCATAAGGTACTGTGATTGTGCACGTTGTAACGGGTTTCGTGTTAAAACAATTATTTTTGCCTCTGGGTTATAATGCTGTATACCAGTTGCAGCATTTGGTGCATGTAAGTAGGATACACTTCCTTCCGCTCTGTACAAAACGGCACTACCGTTTTTAAAAAGCTTATTATAATCACGCTGGTCTTTTACGTGAGCACGGTGTATGGGTGCAGGAAACTGTTTTTTAAAATAGTTCTCTAAAAAAGTAGCAGGCTGCGGTTCAAAGATGGCTTCGGGAAGTGTTTCGGTAAAAAAATGCGGTTCTTTAATGGGTGACACATAAATATCGGGATGGCTGGATAGCAACTCCATAAACGAAGTAGTTCCCGCACGCATGGCACCTATTACAAACAAATTTGCTTTGTTAGGAGCCTCCATTCCTCAACTTTTTTGCGCGTTTGTAAATAGTGGCGATCCCGGTTTTTTGAAGTTCTTCCAGAATTTTTACTTCCAGTGTAGACACTAGTTTAACCATAGACTCCTGAAGCAGGACTCGTTCTTTTTCAGTATACATGGGAGCAAATTTCAAGTAGCTCCATTTCACGAAACGCTGGTAAAATTTTCTGAAGTAGCGTTTCTCTTTTCCAGACAACTGCTCTTTAATCACAACCATTGTTTCAAAATACGTTCGTAAATCACTACTACTAACACCCCTTTGCGAACTACTTTTCTGAGCAGTTTTGTTATAATAGGAAAGTGGTTTATTAACAAAAACAATAGGCTGCTTCAACGCAAGCCGAAGCCAGCACTCATGATCTTCAAAATGCTGCATGGCTTCATTAAATCCTCCGGTTTCTATGAAATAGTCCTTACGGACTACAACATTACTTGAATTTATAGCAGGCAGGTGTTTAGAGAGTACCTGAAAATGATTTACAAGATCTGTCGTTCCTTTTTCGGGCAAATAAGAGTGAGTATATACTACCTCTTTTTCAGCAAATACGTGCGTCCTGCCCGTTGCGAATACTGTATTGGCTGGAAATGTTGTGATAGCCTTAGCCATTTCTTCCAGGTAAGTAGGTGCCCACCAGTCGTCTGCATCTAATAAGACAACATAGGGATGAATAGCTTTTGAAACACCTAAATTTCTTGCTGCTGCGGCACCGTTATTTTTAGTAGAAATTATTTTAATACGGGCGTCTTTATATTCTTGTAGTACGCTCAGAGAGCCATCTGTACTGCCATCGTTAATCACCAGCAGTTCAAAGTCTGAATAGGTTTGTTGTACTACCGAAGCTACAGTAGCGTGGATGCACTTCTCTTTATTAAACAACGGTATTACGACGGTAAACATCACAGGTTGGAAGAGTAACGAATCATAGATTTATAAAACTTCAAAAGACTCCAAAGCAATAAGCCCAATAAAAAAAAAGAAACTAGTACTCTTACCAATATATCTGTATTATAAATAGTGTTTATCATTAATGCAGATAGTAATCCCATAAGTATCAAAAGCCATACACTTTTAAAGTTATGTGCTCTCATTACCTCAAGGTAGATAAATAATGGGACGGCTAAAACCATACTTAACGCATGGCCCACCAAAAAAGCAATAGCAAACCCTATGGCACCTTCATCTTTTAAAAAAAGGAATAGTATAAAGGTTGTAACAGCAAAAATTCCTGTGCTTAAAACACTAAGCCACATTTTATTTTTCTTTATCAGATCTCTGGCAAGCCCTTGCTTAACCGATAAAAAAAGCGTCATTAAAACCGATAGCTCTAAAATTAAAATAACATCTTCTTTAGGGTATTCCTGGCCCAATATATAGCTTGCAACCTCTGGAAAAAGAATAAAAGGCAGGGATATTCCCAGGCAAATGATCCAGGCTCCATGGTAGTTGAAAAATTCCTTTTTTGGGGTAACTTCCATATTCTTATCTAAGAACATAGGAAGTAAAGCGTCAGACAAAGAGCTGTTAACCGTCCGAATAGCTAACGAAAAAACCAGAACAGCGCTATAAATACCCAATTCTGTGTATCCGTTAGGAGTATTTACCAATAGCGTGTTTAAAATCCAGATGGTAGGTGCTACAATAAGCATTCCCAGGGATGCGGGAATAGCAAATTTGTATATAGCTTTTAGGCTTTCTTTAAACTTACGCAAAGAAATACTCATATTAACTTTATGTACACTGGATTTCAGCATAAAAAGTGAGCTAACACACACAATAGCCATGGCTAATAAGTTTCCACCCACAGCGCCTACAACCCCATAAAAATATCCTCCTACACATAGTAAACCAAACAATAAAAATCCCTGCAGGATATTAATAATGGAAATTTTTCTGTAGTGCTGCAATCCCAGTAAAGCACCATTAACTACCCCATTTACAGAGATAAATAACAAGACCCCGCCCGCTAAAATAAGCGGCATCGTCAAAGAAGCATTTTCTAAAATCGAGGTTGCTATGGTATCAGAGAAAAACAGGAGTACTAAAAAAACAACGAAACTCAGTAAAAAAACAGCCACCAAGGATGCCCCTAAAATACTGGAAGCCTTTTGTTTATTTTCCTCTTTTAATTCTGAAATATATTTGGTAGCTGTAAGTCCCACCCCCATGCTGGCAAAAATCAGAAAATTATCTATGGTACTTTTCACCATTCCGTATTCGCCGTAAGCACTTACAGTAAGTATACGGGCCAACACCAAATAAGCGAGTGCTGTTAGCCCTTTTGCCATGACAGACCCAAAGGTTAACCAAAAGGTTCCCTGCACCACTTTTTTTACAAAAGGAGACTGTCTTAGTGTGCTAATAGTACTTGGGATCTTCATGAATTCTTTTAAAATTTATACGCTGTTGTAACGTGGCTACTACCCCATTAATACTCATTTAGTTAGGGTTTGTACGAAACCAAGAGCTTCTTGCGCCCGATACCTTGCATTCAAAACCCTGGAAATAAATTTAGGGTACCAGGCGAACCTGTAAAACCAAAATTCACGCCCCTTCCAAGGCAAATACCAAAGCATTTTTTTTAGTATTCCAATTTGTTTTATTGCGTTGGCAGCTACTTCTAACTGCACGACGGCTCCGTCTTCCAGGTTTAGTGTTTCCCGGAGTTGTACATCTGAAACTACTTCAAAAACATGCAGCGGACATTGTGGGTATCTGCGAACCCAACATAACGATCCGTTTAGATACACTGGAAAAAAGTAGGTTCTTACTTTCTGCGCTGCTTCGGAACTATTGCGGTTAAAAACAATCGGTATTTTTGCCACAAGGTTTAAAGTGCCAGGAACAAAACGTATATTTTTTACTTTGAAAGTATCATTGCCAGAAGCCATAATCCTGGAAGCAATAGCCCTTCCAGAAACCACCACTGCTGGAATATGAACCGTAGCCCGATTAATCTCTGGAATCATGTCCTTTCCCTGTTCTGAATTTCAGGTAGTAAAAGTACCATCTTTTGGGAACAATTGTTAGTAGCACCTGCTTTATCTTTATCTTCAGTGACTTCTTTATAATTACGCTGGATTGTTTCGGTAGTAGTGAGGTTATTTTTTTATTCTCATATACTTTAGGGTCTATCGGGCTTTCATAATAATACCCATGGGCACCCATATATCCTCTTAAAATAGCAGCAGATTGCTGTTCGTTCTGTAAAATTTCTTCTGAAAACCATGCTAACTTGAGTGTCTGCGCTAATTCGAACAATTTAGTTTTGTATTTATCTTCAATAGTTGGCTTTTGAACAAGAGCATGGTATAAAAGTGAAAAAAAATAATCATCCGTTCTAGGTATAAAAACACTATTTTCACATACACGCTTCTTCAACAGCCTAGCTGCCCAGCTACTACAGTAATAATTATCACCCACAAACCGAATGTCTACAGAAATGCTGTTCCTTCCAACCACTAATGTCCCTTTGTATGGCTTTACAGGCTTTTGAACCACCCCTAATACTGACGCAAGCCGTTGGTAATTAGTGGTTAAGAAATCCAGATCGTTTAAAGAGCTTATATTGGGAAGTGATTCAAAATTGCGCAATACCAGGTACTTTGTTGCACAGTTTAGCACCGAAAAGAGTTCTGTGGCAGTCTCCCACCCTCCCGCTCCTTCCAGATCTTTTTGCAAAGAAGGAATATCCAATTTCTTTCCTGAGACTAACGCATTAAAATTTTCAACTCCCAAAAGCAAGGAAATCTGAAAACAAAATTCTTCAGAATTAATGCTGGAATGAACAGTGTATTTTTTTCCTGAAGTAGCAGCGACCCAGTTTCTGAAAATATGCTTTGCTTCCACAATTGCAGTGTTGGACAACTCAATGTTTCCTGAAACTGAGAGATGGTACCGGTACGTAGGGTTAATATCCTTAACTACCAGCACTGTGAATTTGGAGTCTCCAATTTTGCTTGAATGATCTACGGGAGGTATCCCATTTTTTCCACCTTCATAAAGTGGCACCTCATATAATCTTGCAGCATTTTGCTTGAAATGCGCTTCACTCCAACTAATTTTAGTTTCCAGCAAAATTTCGAAACGATTGGCAAGATAGGCTCTTATTTCAGTAATAAAAGGGGCGGCTTCCTTCCATAGTGCGAAATATGCATAATCTACCGATGGTGGTAGTTCGGTTATATTTTCAGCAATATGAGACTCTTGGTTGTACAATCTACTTCGTATTAATGAGTGTTTTTCCTGATTCTATTATGAATAACTGAACCTATAAATCTAGTTTGTTTTTTAGCAAAGATGCCATAAAAAACCAGAACCGAGCTACCATAAAAAGTTAATCCTACTTGCCACCCAGCAAAATACAAAACAAGCCATGTGGAGCTAAAGCAAACCAGAAGCATTGCTACGGGTATTTTAAGGGCTTCAACCAGATGATTTAGCTTCATATTAAATATTTGTTTTAAAAAATAGAGTGTTAGTACTGCTGAAAGGAAAGTAGCCAGTACAAAACCGCCAGCAGCGCCTAACACACCATAGGTGCTAGTTCCCACATAAATGAGTGGTACAAAAAATAGAAAGGCTTTCACCAACTGGAGTGTAAACTCTAACCGTACCTTCCCATAGGAACGAAATAACAACTGATTAGAATTAACCGTCATCTGAATGAGTACTGAAACGCTTAAAATTTTTAGTAAGGGAATAGACTGGTTCCATTTAGCATCAAAAAGTAGCGGTAGCATGTATTCTGAAAACATGAAAATACCTAATAACACAGGGTAGACAATAAGCGCGTTTACTGAAAGCATTTTTAAATACAGGGAAAAAAGTTTTTTTGGTTGGTCCTGTAATTGTGCATAAACGGGAAACAGTACTTTGCCCAAAATTCCACTTATTTGTTGCCGCACTACATTTGTAAGCAAGAAAGCAAAGGTATAATACCCCAAAACCGTTGCTCCTATGAGTTTACCAATAACTAAATAATCTATTTTTTGAGAAAATACATTAGCAATTGCGGTACCTAGAGTAAATACTCCAAACCCAAATAATAAACGAAACGCTTCAAAACTCCATTGAAAAGAGGGACTCCACCTGGTAGCAGCAAATAACAACGGGACTGCAATACATAATTTTACTACAGAATACAGTGCCAATGCCCATATACCAAAGCCTTTATACGCTAAAAATAACGATACTACCCCGGCAATTACAGTACTGACAGTATTTACCAATGCAATTTTTTTAAATTGCAACTTCTTAATTAGTTTTGCTCTATGAATCCCTGCTACAGAGCTAAACAACAGGGTTAATGCCATACAAGGAATTACGTTGTTTAAAATTTCTTCCCCGTAGAATTTACTGATAAAAGGAGTCGCTAAAAAGTAAATAATAGTGTATAAGAAAGCAGCCCATACAACGCCCGTCCAGAAGGCCGTATCGTAATGAATACTAGAAAGTTCCTCATTCCTTTTTTGAATAAGAGCCGAACCCAGACCAAGGTCGTTTATAAGTTCCAAAAGAGTAATAAAGACCGCAGCCATAGCAACAATACCATAGTCTTCCGGAAATAGAATTCTGGCAAGAACCAGTTGAAGAAACACATAAATCCCCCTGTTTACCAATACATCTATCCCGGTCCAAAAAAAACCTGTTAGCATATTGTTTTTAAGAGCTTCCATAGGTGTGTTGCCGTAACTTACATAATCATTCCCGCAGCAACAGTTTCGTGTGTAGCATCGTCTATAAGTACAAAACTACCTGTAATGCGATTATCGCGGTACTCATCGAGCATAAGAGGCCTTGTAGTTCTAATTTTAACCCTCGCAATATCGTTCATAGCCAGGCTTTTATCCTCTTCATTTCGGGCATAGGTGTTTATGTCAATTTTGTAAACTACCTCTTTGATCATTGCTTTTTGCTCATTGCTGGTGTGCAGGATGGTGTATTTGGCGCGGGGTCTTGCAGTACCGTTATGCAACCAGCACAACATAGCATCAAACTCCTGAACAGGCTTCGGCTGATTGTTCTTTTTTACGATCATATCTCCTCGGCCTACATCAATGTCGTCTTCTAAAGTAATTGAAATAGACATAGGAGCATATGCTTGTTCTTGCGGGCCTTCACTAGTATCAATTGTTTTGATCTTAGATGTAAACCCCGAGGGCAAGACCGACACCTCATCCCCTGGCCTGAAAATTCCACTGGCAACACGGCCTGCATACCCTCTGTAATCCATAAAATCTTCAGACTGCGGACGTAAAACCGTTTGTACAGGAAAGCGGGCGTCAATTTTATTAAGGTCACTGCTTATATGAAGTGTCTCCAGCGTATACAGCAGTGGCGCTCCTTTGTACCAGTCCATCTGCTCACTTCGGTTTACAACATTGTCCCCAAGCAAAGCACTAATTGGCAAAAACTGAATGTCTTTTACATATAGTTTTGATGAAAACCCTTCAAACTGCGTCACAATTTCATCATACACCTTCTCAGAAAAATCAACAAGATCCATTTTGTTGATACAAACAATGATATGAGGAATCTGTAATAAGGAAGCTATAAACGCATGCCGCTTGGTTTGTTCAATTACTCCGTGGCGGGCATCAATTAAAATAAGGGCGGCATTTGCTGTTGAAGCGCCAGTAACCATATTTCTGGTATACTGGATATGCCCGGGAGTATCTGCAATAATAAATTTTCGCTTTGGGGTGGTAAAATACCGATACGCTACGTCTATAGTAATCCCTTGCTCCCGTTCGTCTTTAAGGCCATCTGTAAACAATGCCAGGTCCACTCCTTGATGTCCCTTTCGCTTGCTGGTAGTTTCTACGGCTGCCAATTGGTCTTCAAAAATAGACTTACTATCATACAACAAACGCCCTATTAGGGTACTCTTGCCGTCGTCTACGCTTCCTGCAGTTGTGAATCTTAGTAGTTGGTTTGTGTCTAGTTTCATTTTTATTGCTTTAGGCTTTTAGGCTGTAAGCTTTATTTTGATGTGACTAATTTTTTATATATGAAATGAAAAATATAAAGCTTATAGCTTAAAGCCTTTAGCTTATTCTTTCAATTTTCTACTTAAATTATAGAGCTTCTTTTTAATTTCGTTAACCAAATCTGAAAGCTCTTTTTGATTTTGAATAGTAATAAAGGACAAATCTTTTGCTAATATGAAAAAATATTCCAGCTCATGAGCAGAACCTAGTGCAATATGAACAAATCTATTGAAATCTTTATCCGAATCGCTTCCGCAATCTTCACAAAAATTAGATGGAATAGAATATGCTGCTCTTTGCATTTGACTTGTTAGTTGAAACTTCTCTGAATTAGGAAATTCAGAAGTTATTTTATAAACTTCCAAAACAAGTTCGTGACTTAAAGACCAAACATCATATTTTCTAAAATCTCTCATAAATTAAATCTTACTTGCCTTTATGCTTTAGGTTTTATTTTGATGTTACTGATTTTTTATATAAAATGAAAAACATAAAGCTTAGAGCCTAGAGCTAAAAATACCCCTGCCGTTTTCTGTCTTCCATCGCCGATTCACTTCTTTTATCGTCGCTTCGGTTGCCACGTTCTGTTTGCTTCATTGCTGAAACCTCTAATGTAATTTTTTCCAGAGTATCGGCATCAGATTCAATGCCGCCGGTAATGGTAATGTCGCCTAAGGTTCTGAAACGTATCTTCTTTTGTTCAACTTTTTCGCCTGCTTCCAGTTTCAAAAACTCTGAAACAGGGATCCAGGATTCTTGCCGCCAAACCACATCTCTTTTATGCGCATAATACAATGACGGAATACTAATATTTTCTCTTAAGATATAATTCCACACATCCATTTCGGTCCAGTTACTAATGGGAAAGGCTCTGAAATGCTCTCCCTCAAAATGCTTTCCGTTTAAGATGTTCCATAACTCCGGACGCTGATTTTTAGGATCCCATTGTCCGAAATCGTCTCTATGGGAGAAAAAACGCTCTTTGGCGCGTGCTTTCTCCTCGTCTCTTCTACCGCCCCCTATGGCGCAATCGATTCGGTTTGTTTCAATAGCATCCAGTAAGGTAGTAATTTGCAACGCATTCCTGGTCGCATTTTTACCACGCTCTTCGGCCACACGTCCCTCGTCTATGCTTTTCTGTACAGAACCTACAAGTAACTTCACTCCTAAAGAGTTCACCAGCTCGTCCCGAAATTGAATGGTTTCAGGAAAGTTATGCCCCGTATCTACGTGCAGTAACGGAAATGGAATTTTGGAAGGATAAAAGGCTTTTCGTGCCAGATGTGTTACTAAAATAGAATCCTTCCCGCCGGAAAATAAGATAACTGGATTTTCAAACTGCGCCCATACTTCGCGTAAGATGAAAATAGCTTCAGATTCTAACTCGTCTAGATAATTTAAATAATACTTACCCATTGGTATGTAATTTAGGTTCTATGTACTGAAGAATTTGTGTTACGGCTTCTTCAACAGTAGTTTCAATCGTATTTATTTGTATTGCTGGGGCAACAGGTGCCTCGTACGGTGCACTTACGCCTGTAAAATTAGTAATTTCTCCAGCCTTAGCCTTAGCATACAGCCCTTTTACATCGCGGCGTTCGCATTCCTCTACAGGAGTACTAACATATACCTCTACAAAATTGGTATGTCCAACTACACCCTTAATATTGGCTCTGTCTTTTGCATAGGGTGAGACGAATGCGGCTAATACTACTAAGCCAGCATCTATCATAAGATTTGAAACCTCTGCAATACGGCGAATGTTTTCGGTTCGGTCTTCGGGTGAAAAGGAAAGGTTGGTATTTAATCCTTTTCTTACGTTATCTCCGTCCAACGTATACGTATGTATGTTTTGCGTATAAAGTGCTTCTTCCACAGCATTGGCAATAGTAGATTTACCAGAGCCTGAAAGCCCCGTAAACCAGATTAAAAAAGCTCCATGACCCTTTTGCTGGGCTCTTTGCTCTTTTGAAATACTAAAGTGGTGCGGAACTATATTTTTCATGATGCGTTATTTCTTCTTTTTTCCAGTCCAAAATCTATTTTATACCAAGCACGTTCGTGTAGGTAATACAGAACCATTTTGGTAATAACCTCTGCAAAACCAATCTTGAGCCCTGTTAAAGGATTACCAGAGACAATCCATGATATCAGAATTGTATCCAGTGTTCCTACTCCTCTCCATGTAAATGTTTTTGCAAGGTGGCGCTTTCTACTTGCTAAAATACGCCCATTTTTGGAGAGATTAATTTTAAACCAGATTCGTTCGTGAAAAAAATATAAGACCATTTTTGTACTAGTTTCTATCAGTCCTATTTTTAATCCTACAAATGCATCTCCCGTAATAAACCACGAGAGCAAAATAGTATCCAGGGTTCCAATAAAGCGCCAGGTCACTGTTTTTGCAATATGCCTTTTGTAGGAAGTATCGCTCATATTATTCTTTATTCTACTAAAAAATATGGGTTCAGTAAATTTTTCTTGTTGTACTTTAAAGGTTTACCAGACTTTGTTTTTACTACTTTAACGCCTACGGCCTGGCATATTGCATGTCCAGCTGCCGTGTCCCATTCCATTGTTGGGGCAAATCTAGGGTAAAGATGGGCCTTCCCTTCTGCAACCAAACAAAACTTCAGGGAGCTTCCTTTACTTACAATTTCTACTTCTTTGGTAAGGGTTTCTATAAACTTCTTCGTATCATCATTTAAATGAGATCTGCTTCCCACTACTTTAATAGGCGGGGTTTTGCTGTCTAGCGGTTTTATTTCTGTGGCTGTTTCAAGTAACTCACGAATCTGGATAGTTTCATCTTCAACAACATACTTGTAGCTTTTGGACCCCACAGCGTTTGTAAAATACAACTCCTTGGAAACCGGGACATAAATTACTCCTAAGAGCGGCACCCCGTTTTTAATGAGTGCAATATTTACTGTGAACTCCCCATTTCTTTTTACAAACTCTTTTGTGCCATCCAGTGGGTCCACAATCCAGCATTGCTCCCAATTTCTTCTAATGGTATAGTCGGTCTGCTTATTTTCTTCACTAATAATAGGAATATTGGTTTTCAATAAGAAAGAGTTGATCACTTCGTTCGCATTTTTATCTGCTTGCGTTAGTGGGGAATCGTCTCCTTTATGCTCCACATTAAAATCTGTGGCATACACCTTCATTATTTCGTTACCAGCCTGTATTGCGGCTTTTATAGCGGTAATAAGTAGTTCTTTCAAATTGTAAGTTTTATTGGGGATAAAACTACCATTAAAAATAGAAAAACGAGAACCATATGTCGCAAAAATAAAGTCTTATCTGTTTCTTAAAATTGTTGCAATTTCAGTTAAAAAAAAACCAAACTCACTGCAAAGGTTGGCGTTAGCCAAAAGCCATATTATCTTTGTGTATACATAACCACAAATAACTACATATGAATTACTTAAACTTAGATAAAGACAAAATTAATGCTACTG
Source organism: Flavobacteriaceae bacterium UBA1903 (assembly GCA_002337605.1). Classification (GTDB taxonomy): domain Bacteria; phylum Bacteroidota; class Bacteroidia; order Flavobacteriales; family Flavobacteriaceae; genus Marinirhabdus. Next base: position 34,503 of record DDGL01000010.1, on the reverse strand, counting down.
CAAAAGAGCTTGATACCCTGCTTGCAGATTACCATTTATACTACCAGAAACTTCGAAATTTCCACTGGAACATTGTAGGAAGAAGTTTTTTTGTGCTTCATGAGAAATTTGAAGAGATGTACGATGACGCAAAGCTGAAGGTAGACGAAATTGCTGAGCGTATCTTAACGCTACGTTTTCAGCCGGTAAGTAATTATAGTGATTACCTGAAAATTTCAAATTTGGAGGAATCTCCTTCAGAAATGAAAGATATTGATATGGTAAAAACGCTCTTAAAAGACCACGGAACTATCCTGAAACAAATGCGCAAAGTAATTAAAAAAGCAGACGATGCAGGAGACGAAGGAACTATTGATCTTATTGGGGGTTATATTGCAGCTATTGAAAAAACAAGCTGGATGCTGGATGCATGGGTGATGGAAACCAGTGATACACACCAGGAAGTGAAATAAGTGCAACTTATTTCAGCATGTAATAAAACAAATTAAAACTGTTATATAAATTGGTCATACGCCTGATTTTTATAACAGTTTTTGTATATTCTAAGAACAATGTATAAATTAATTTTCCTTCTTTTTTTCTCAGTTTCCTTATGTAGTTGCCAAGACTTTGGTGACCTGAATATTGTGGCTTCCTTACCAGCTGCCCTGGAAGAAATAAGTGGTATTGAAAAAAACCCGAAAAGCGATCTTATCTGGGCAGTTTCAGATTCAAACAATTCAGCTACCCTTTATGGCTTCAATCCCAGAACTCAGAATATTGAGGAAGCCATCAACTTACACGGAATAGAAAACAAGGACTGGGAAGATATGGCTTTAGATACCGAAGGCAACCTGTACATTGGTGATTTTGGCAACAATAACAACAAACGAAAACATCTGGCTATTTACAAAGTTCCCTCCGTGAGTGAAGAAACCGAACAAAGAACCGTATATACCACTACCTTTGAATATGAAGACCAGACCCAATTCCCTCCCAAAAAAAAGCATCGTAATTTCGATGTGGAGAGTTTTATACACCTAAACAACCATTTTTACCTTTTCACGAGAAACCGAAGCTCTCATTTTGACGGTACCGTAAAAGTGTACAAAATACCAGCGACACCCGGGCATCATACTGCTAAGGTGGTGACAGACTATAAAATTTGTGACGACAAGTCCAATTGTCAAATAACCGGGGCTACGATCGACTTTAAAACAGGTACTGTAGTTTTATTGAGTCACTCTAAAATATGGCTGCTTACGGCGTATAATACAGATGATTTTTTTAGTGGAAATATTGAAGAAATTGAACTTGGTCACAGTTCTCAGAAAGAAAGTATTTGCTTTAAGGATGCCAACACCCTTTATATAGCCGATGAACAAAACGGTATTTTAGGAGGTAATGTATACGAATTTCAGCTTAATAAGTAAATCCTAAACCAAACTGAAGTCGCACCCCTTCTTCCCCGTAAAAAGTGCTTACATTCGCTTTCATCGCATCTGTCCAGCGTATCTGTAAGCCACCACCATACGAGCTGTGCCACGTGTTACTCGTATCATTTTCTATCCAAACCCGGCCTATATCATACCCTCCATATACAATAAACGTAAGTGGAAATAGAAATGTTTTCATCTGTTGAAAACGATAGCTAACATCTGCATTCCCTAAAAGGCTTTGCTGCCCTGTAAAGCGTTCATTTCTATAACCACGTAGTCCTGTAGCGGCCCCTAATTGCGGACTTTGATAAAACATAGACATATCTCCTGTAAGAAGGTGCGTTCTTGCATTTGTTTTGAGTATGAGTCTTTTATTACTCAATAAAGAATTATAAAAGGTAAGTGAGCTTTTAAGAAATCCCGTGAGTACCTTACTTTCAACAGCATCAATTCCTCCAACAGTTGTACTAAAGGACATTCCTTTAGTAGGTACAAGTACGTCATCAAAGTTTTCGTATTGGTAGGTGAAGTTTGGTTTTATAAAATACTTCCGTTCTCCCAAGTCGCTTCCCAGTTGCTGACTGAAAAAATTAGCTCCATTCCTAAAAATTTCAACGGTTTCCAACTCAAGTTTTAACTGAAATAAGCTACCATAATCTGAGTCTCGCTCCAACCCTACACTTCCGTTCGCATAGCTGAGGTTTACACGATTAAAATCCAGGCTTAACGTGTCATCAAAATTTTCAGTGTCATTTCCAAATCCGAAGAAGTTTTCTGTGAAATTTTTTGAGGTATACCGTCCCCCGACCACCAGGTTAATATCTCCAATTAGTGCTGCGAAGCCTTTTTCAACAGCTACATCAATTCCCTGCGTAATGGTCTGATAGTTAAAATCGATCCGGGTTCTTTTCCCGTAGGGATTCGTTATAAAATCGTTTGTATCTTTCTGATAGCTTAGTCCAAGAGCATTTCCAACATCTGGATTGTTTACCAGACTCAGGTTAAAGGTGCTTTTTTGAGTAGGCTTTTTGGTGTAGTCGTACAGATTGGCTTGATAAAAATTGGTAAACCTGAAGTGCGCTCCTCCCCGACTTACGATCTCGCTATTCTTACTGCGTCGATCGTAAACCTTAATCTTCCGACCTTCTTCAATGGTATAGGTGTCCTTATTTTGTCCGCCAATAATCCGTATCAGGATCGGTTTTTTTGCAGTTCCTGTAACCTTAAACTCATCATCATCATCCAGGCCATATAACCATATTTCGTTGGTTTCAGAGCTTGTAAAGGTTCTATCAAAAAGTTGTTCTCCTTTTTCACCATCTTTAATTCTATACGCTGAAATTTTTGTGCTCCCATCTGCCACGCGTTCAATTTCAAAAAGGTCATCCTTATCGGTTCCTGTGATCATCTGGAACTTAATAAATTCAGCATAATAGCGTTCTACAATATCCTTCAGATTTTCTTTTCGGGCAATAAAGTGCTTTTTTATTTGAGTAATAGTGGTGTCCTGCACTTCGACAGGTACTGCATTGAACGCTTTATTAATAGTTCCCTCAGTAATCGCATTCTGTAAAAATTCGGCCTGCTCCAGCCAGACAGCTTTATCGCTTCTTTTAATTAAAGCTCGATCCAGCTTGCTACCGGCTTCATTAAACCATTTTACATCTTTAATGTCATCGCCATATACGCCCAGCTGGTTGGCACTTCCCATAATACTTCTAAGGGCGTTTAAGAAGCTTCCATCAAAGTTTGCAAATACCTGATCCCGATCCCGGGGTATGGGAACGAACTCCTTTTTACCGTCCTTGTTTTCAAATTCTGCCCAGCGCCACTGGTCACTATGCCTGTCCCAGTCGCCGAGTAGCATGTCGAAAATACGGGCGCGTATATAGGCTTCTTCATTTAAAATATAGTCTTCGTCATCCCGGAGAGTTTCCAGCAAATCGTCCGTACTTTCTACATCGTCCGGATATCCAAAGCTTTTTCGGTTTTTAAAATCATCTGTAGGGCGTTCTACGATCATATACAACTGGTCGCCATAGGCTTCATTGTATTTTCCCAATCGTTCCTGTTTGGGCACGTAATAAAGTTCTGGAGTGGTATAAAAAACCTGAGCGGCCTTTGCAATTTCAGGAATAGCAAAAGCTCCATAGGGATGCGCTGCGGTATAAAAATCCAGTATCAAGTTCTCTGGAACTGTGTTCGTAAAATACTTTTCACCATTTACTCCCTTGAAAGCTGAATTTTCTAAAAACTGAATAGCACTTTTCTTAAGTGCTCTCATATTGTATTCCTTTCCATCTTTGGTTACAATACGCAAGGATCTGGTCTGGTTACCCCCACCAGGTCTCACTACCTCCAAACCTCCATAGAGTGTGTCCAGCACAGCAGTTCTGGCTTTTACTTTGGTACCATACACATGCCGGTAGTGTTGCCCCCAGAACGAAGTGAAGAAATCGGTTTTTTCTACAGCTTCTTCATCATAGACAGAAGCTTCTACATATTTCGGAACTATTGCCGCAATGGAATCCAGGTTAGGTTCTGTAACAGCATTAAACACTTTATGATTAAAAAGAAGGGCTGCATCTTTGTTTTCTGAAACGCTATAAAATGAAGTCCAGACACTACCATCTTCCAGTACATCTACCGTTGCAAATCCATTTCCGCCATAGGAAAAAATACCGTTATCGCTTATTCCTACAGGTTTTGTTTCAGAACCACCTCCTGAAACGATTTGCTTAAAAGGGTCTTGTTCTATATATTGAAGGTTTTGCTCCAGACCTGAAATCAATAAAATCCGATGGTCTGGTTCGTTAAAAATATCTTTTAATTCTGAAGCTAACTCATTGTACCTTTTATTAAATCTATCCTGAACCGATGTGCCACCCTGAGAACGTATTTGTGCTAACAATGAAGCAACGCCTGGCAGGGGTATATTCCCCTGCAATGGAAAAATATGGTCCCGAAATGAAAATCGTCCCGCATGAAAACCGTTTGTAAAAACAGGGTGTGTCAGAGCCACCAATATTAGTTTGTTAGCACTCTTTTTAATCTCTCCTTTTACTTCGGCTAAAAACTTCTCGCGTGTTTTAATCTGGCATTTATCATTAAAGTTTGGATGGGTGTCCCAATTTTCTAAATACCATTGCGAGTCTATCACGATGAGCTGAATGTCTTCACCAATTTCAATGCTCTCCAGCGGACACCCATTGTTAGGAGTCATAAAATTTGTCTCGGTTTGTAGTTTTTCTTCGAGGTACTCCTCCATAAACTCTAAACCTTTAAGCTTATCGTAGCGCCATTCAAATTTACCCGGTACAATGTGGGTAGTGGCATTAAGCAACTGTATCTGTCTGGCCTTGGCGTCCAGATCTGATTTTACAGAGAGTGAATCTTTGCCATTTATAGTGTTACCAATAAATAAAAGACGTTTTTCTTCGGAGGGACTGGCAAGTACAGCTTTATTAAAGGCTGAAGTAAAAAAGGGTTCATTTTTATACGTGTTTCCTGCAATAAAAAAAGAGGTCGAATTCTTGGTAGTTGTATAGGTAGTAGTTGTAGCTCTGTCCTTATCCAGCATAACACCCCGTATCGCACAGGATTGCATCAGGATTGCGCAGGCACATACAAATAAGGGGATATAGTGTTTTAGCATACCTTAGGTTTAAAATCCAAAGTTAAGTCCAAATACAAAGCGGGTATCCTCAGTAGTGTGGAAAAGACTTGATGTTAGGGTAAATCCTCCTCTGCTGTTTAACCAGAACCCCCCACCGTAACTATTGTGCCACTTTTCGGAATTCCCGGACGGAGTCCAGACGCGGCCTAGATCTGCTCCCGTATACACGCCTATTTGTACAGGAAACAATTCAATTTTAAATTCGTTAAAGCTGTAGCGAACATCTGCGCTTCCCACCAAACTCGATTTTCCGGCAAAACGCTCCTGTCTAAAAGCGCGAAGCCCATTGTTCCCTCCAAGTTTTACCGCCTGGTGAAAGTCGAATCTGTTACCAAAGTTAAACTGACCCTGTACGTTTGTTTTTAAAACCAGTTTTTCGTTTTGTACCAGACTGTTATAAAATCCAATTCGTGTATTTAAAAACCCAAACACTCGTTCTAATTCTTTAAAATTATCGGTGAGGCCTATATTTAAATCAAACAACATTCCCCTTGCTGGGTTTCTGGCGTCATCAAAACTTCGGTAACTGTAAATACCTTCAACAGTTCCGTAAAAATTAGTTTCGTCTGTAAATGCTGTATTATCCGGATTCTGAAATCCTGTAATAGGGCTGTTTACTTTTACAGCCTCTAATCTTGTTTGTAGTTTAAAGAAACTACCAAAATAAGAGTTTCGCAACAGCCCTACGTTTCCACTAAAGGTTTGTACTTCTACCCTGTTGGCGTCATACCCCAAAGCATCTTGCGGATTGGAGGTTTCATTACCATAACCAAAGTAATTAAGTACAAAATTGGGACTGGTAACCCTCCCGCCAAAACTGAGGTTGAGGGTTTTGTATAGGTTGGCAATTTCGCCCTGGTAGGCAACATCATAACTTGAAGTGTCATAATAATAGCCTGCATTGAATCTGTGTTGTTTAGAAAACGGATTTCTGCTAAACCCATTTATTTCAAAAATATACTGCAACCCAACACGTGCGCCATCGTCCGGATTGTATCCAGCTGTTGCTACAAAGCTACTTTGCTGACTTACTTGTTTTCTGTAGTCGTAGGTGTTAAGCGTATACAAATCTGTAAACCTCACGACACCACCGTCTTTTTGAGCTATAACATTGGGTTTACTTTTATGGTCGTACACCCGCAAACGGTTTCCATTTTTAATAATATACGTATCCTTATCCTGTCCTCCAATTAAGCGTAAAAGCATTGTGCTAGTTCCTTCTCCGGTAACTTCAAATACATCTTCACCATCTAACCCGAATATCCAGAGTTGCTTTGTCTGGTCTTCATAATACGTGATTTCTTTTTCAAGGGTGCCCTTTACCCCGTTACTGTAATCGTACTCTTTTACTCTTGTAGCTCCCTCTTGCATTCGTGAAATTTCAAAATAATTACTGCCGTTGGTTCCTTTAACGGTTCTTAGTTTATTAAGATATTCATAGTAAGACGCTGCGATGCCAAGCAGATTATCCCGTCTGGCTTTTAATGTTGCAATAGTTTCCTCTAGCGCTTCTCCCCTTGCCTCAAGTGGGACACTTTCAAAAGCAATGTCTATAACTTCATCGGTTAGCTGAGATTGAATTTTTTCCGCAAGGAACTTCCACTGGGTTTCGCTGGAACGTTGCAATAAAGCACGGTCCAGAATAATCCCTTCCGAATTAAACCACTCAAAATCGGTTAAATTTTCAGTGTAAATATGTCGCTGGTTACTGCTTCCGAAGATAGATCTGGCTACATCCAGAATATCGCCATCCAAACTTGCAAAGGCATCGTCCCTGTTTCTGGCAATAGGTACATACACACTATCATTTCCTTTTGTGTAGTACAATGCCCAGCGCCAATGATCTGGCTCCCTATCCCAGTCTCCAATGAGCATATCGAACAAACGGGTTTTGATATAAGTTTCCTCGTCTATTTTTACATTGTTGGCCTTGCGTAACTTTAAAAGAATATCGTCTGTAGTTTCAATATCACGAGCGTACCTGAAAATACGATCTCCTTCGTTGTTTTCTGAGGGTGCTACTGAAATGTAATACAATTCGTCTCCATAGGCTACATTGTAGTTTTTTAAGGCGCGTTGTTTAGGAATGTAAAACAAATTGGGTTTGTTATGAAAAATATTGATACTATCTGCCAAGGTAGGAATAGCCAGGAGTGCATAGGGATGCGAACCTGTATAAAACTCAGATCCATACGTTTCGGGAGCAATAAAATCTGAGTTCTGCGGATTGTCAATATCCTGATTTTCCGGATTTTCATTCTTTAAAATAATTTTTTTGTCTACTACTTTTAAAGCCTGTTTTTGTAACGCTCGCATATTATAAAGGTTTCCCGCTTTATCCTGTAGCAATAAGTTTTCATAATCGGTAGAGTTGCTCTCCCTTACCACGGTTAACCCACCATAAAGGGAATCAAGGTTTCCAACCCTGGCAGCAATAGGCATCGCAAAAGCGTTTTTGTACTTTTTTCCCCAGACCGTCTTAAAGAACAAGGCTTCGTTAATGCTATCCTGTTTGTAGATTGGTGTTTTTATGGTTTCTGGAAAAAATTCTGGCAGCACACTTACATTAAACGTCTCTTTGGGCATAGCGATTCCTTTTTCGTATAATAATTTTGGCTCCAGATTTTGGTCTGCTCCGTAATAACGTACATACGAAGAACCATCTGTGAATATATCGTACACCGCAAACCCTTGACCCCCATAAGAAAATAATCCATCCTTACCCAGGGAGGCAAAGCCATTCTTAGCTCCGGAGCCCGATAGGATTTGAACCAGACCATCTTTTTCAATATGCTGCAATGTATGCTCGTGTCCTGAAGTAAATACCAGGTTGCCGTGCTTTCTAGCAATACCAGCAAGCTTATTCATAAACTTATTAGACAGTTCGTTATACCTGTCCTGAACCGATACCCCCCCCTGAGAACGAATTTGTGCCACTAAGGAAGACAAACCTGGTAATGGAATGTCACGCTGTGTAGGGAATAAGTGCTTTTCTGCCCCAAAAAAACCACCGTGCGTACCATTGGTAAACATAGGGTGGTGCATAGCAAAGACAACAGACTTATTTTTATTCTTTTCGAGTTCCAGCTCTAACTCAATAAAAAACTTTTCCCGTGTTTTAATTTCGCAATTCTCATTGATGTTTGGGTGCCGGTTCCAGTCTTCCAGATACCACTGGGAATCTATCATAATAAGTTGAATGTTGGGTGAAACCGAAACACTCTTCAACGGGCAACCATCCGTAGGTTGGAATACTTGTTGTCCTTCCAGTTTTTCTTCCAGATACTCCTGCTGGCGTTTTACGCCTTCCAGCCCATCGTTGTACCATTCGTGATTACCGGGAATAAAGTAAACTTGCCCCTTAAAATCAGCTACAGATGCCACTTGCGCATCTATCATGTAGGCTGCCCGTTCTCTATCCGGGGAAGATTCTGGTGGCATCCCATCCGGGTAAATGTTATCGCCCAGAAATATAGTATAAGTACCCTCCGTATTTTTGTCTTTAATAAAGTTCTTGTAAACGGTTAATCCGTCACTCATCCCTCCTAAGGGAGATTTACCAGCGTCGCCAACCAGATAGAAGGTTTTTTCAATTTTTTTTGTAGTAGGGTATGTAAATGAAGTTTCTGTATTTCGGTATTGTGGATTGTAAGTTGCACAGCTAAAAAAGAGGGCAAGTGTTAAAAAATAAAAAGGAAATAACTTCAACTTCATAAAAGAATTTTTTTTGCAATTTAGGGAACACTTCAGCCAGTACAACCGGGATAAAAAAAGTTATAATGCTGTTAATTTAGCACCCACAATTAAATAGGATGGTAATTTTTAGTAATTTGGTTGTTTAAACGTATCATATGAGTGACATTATTCAAAAGGCAGACGATTTCATTTTAAATCTCTTTAAAGAGAAACTCTCCAACACTTTTACGTACCACAATTACACCCATTCAAAAAGGGTCTATAAAAGTATAAATGAAATTATTGAACACTCACAAATTTCTGTTAAAGATGCTACAATACTGCGCTTAAGCGCTTTACTACATGACACGGGTTACATTCATGTACGGGAAGGTCATGAAGAAGAAAGTGTAAAAATAGCAACAGAATTTCTTACTTCTGAAGATGTTGATAAAGATATTATTGAAGGAGTAAAAAAATGCATCATGGCAACAAAATTTAAAGGAACTCCAGAGGGTACTTTAGAGGAAATGATGCGCGATGCGGATGCCTCTCACTTTGGTAAGGATTACTTTAAAGAAGCAAGCGAATTTTTACGCCAGGAGTACTTATTGCAAGAGGTAAAAGAATATACTCCAAGAGAATGGCGCGATGAAAATATTTCAGTGCTTTCTGAAAAACATCAATTCTATAGCGATTATGCCTTAAAAAACTGGCAAAAAGAAAAAGAGAACAATCTGGCGTCGCTTCTTAAAGACAGGAAAAAAGACAAGAAAAAATTTAAAAAAGAAGAATACAAAGCCCAGATGAAGGCAAAGTATAAGGATCTGAGCCCAGAACGAGGGATACAGACCTTTTACAGAACGGCACTGAGAAACCATATAAAGCTAAGTGACATAGCCGATACGAAAGCAAACATCTTACTTTCGGTAAATGCCATAATTATTTCGCTGGTGCTCTCTAATTTACTCTCTAAATTAGACTCCAACCCGTACCTGGTTATTCCTTCTGCTATTTTTGTAGTCTCCAGTACGATCACTATGGTACTGGCTGTTATTGCTACCAGACCTAATGTAACAAGAGGAGAGTTTACGAAAGAAGATGTAAAGAATAAGAGTGTGAACTTAACGTTCTTCGGAAATTTCCACCGTATGGAACTTTCCCAATTTCAGTGGGCGATAGACGAACTATTAAAAGATCGTGACTACGTATATTCTTCGTTAACAAAAGATTTATACTTCCTGGGAAAAGTACTTGACAGAAAATACCGAATCCTTAGATGGACGTACACCATCTTTGTAATTGGAATTATTATTTCCATTATAGCCTTTGGAGTTTCCTTCGCTGTTTTTGACCCGGTAGGTGTGGAAGAGGTAACAAACAACATTGTTGTTCCCCCGCAATAAATCCTAATTTTTAAGCTGTGTCATTAAGTCGGCATAGGTATAGTATTCTTTTTGGTCATTTTTGGTATTTGTTTCGTACAATACTGAAACTCTAATAGCCTTGAGACCTGTTACACCCTGTAAATCTTCAACCTCTAATAACTCTACATCTTTATCCAGCATTTTTTTGTGCTGTAAGAAGGCAATGTACTTAAGGTACTCTTGTTCATCTTCCTTTTGAGAATAGATAATGGAGAGCTTTCCGGACTGGGTAATACGCTCTTCGGTGTCTTTTATATTGGCTTTATCTACCCGTTTTTTTACCACTTCGTAACGAGCATTATAAGTGCCATCTACGTCGAAACGCTTCTCGTCCATTCTAAAACGCAGTGAAAGAGGCGAGTTAAATGCCAGGATCATAGAGGCCACATCCAACTGCACAGGAAGTTTTTCTTTCAATTTGTAGAAGCTATTCTCCATTTCGCACATGACCTGTAATTGCCACAAGCGGAGGTTATACAAATACACTTTGTGAAAATTTGTTCCTTTTGTAATAGATTCGCCTATATAAAGGCTATGCTCTACCCCGTCGGTTTTAAAGCGCTCAAAGTAATGCGGATACATTTCCTGGGCTTCTTTTTGTTTACGGTCTATGATTGAAGCCATACGTTTGTTTATTAACGTAACAGAGTCGTCATAATCCTTTCGGTGAAGGTAAATCAGTTCCGATCCCTGCTCGACCATTTCCTGATATTCAGAAATCATTTCCTTAAGGGCTTCACTTTTCTTGGAAAGATGCTTAAACAAAGGAACGATTTCATATTTTAAAAACTGAAGCACTTGCCGCTCGCTATTTACTTGTAACTCGTCTTCTTCAAATGCTTCTAAAAATTCTGTAATCCTGAATTCTAATTGCTCATAAATAGGGAGTTTTTCCAGCGTATAAATTCGCTTTATAATTTTTTGAACGTGCTCCAACTGCAAAACCAGGTCTTTTTTTGTAGCTTCATTTCGGGCTTCAGAAGAACCTTTTATATCTATTTGCCCATATAAGGGAAATACATTTTCAAAAACGATCTCTTTAAAATACGCTTGTTGCCCATCTCGCTGCGCTTTAATAACACGTGCGGCTTCTCGGTGGAATTTCCAGTGCACACTGCTATGGATGGCCGTACACTCTTCCTGAATTAACAATTCAATTTTGTTTTCCTCTTTCTCTTTAGAACGCTTTACCGAGTCCACCAAATTAGGGAGTACATCGTGTAGTTTATTTGCATTTATAGAGTTTAATGCCTGCGGAATGGTAGATACAATCTCAAGAATTCCGTATAAAATATCATTATCTACCACTGGAACTATAATCGCACTGGCTACTTGTTGTTTCAGTAACTTTTTATATAAAATATTTTCCGGATAGAGGTTTGCATAGCGTTCTACTTCAGAAATACAGTAGAACTGCTTTTGTTTAAATAGAGTATAAAACGATGCCTCACAAAGAGCAGTATCGCATTTCTCCTTTTTCTTTCCGTCCAGGATGTAACTTTCGGCCATCGCCCCGGGTTGCTCAAAAAGATGCGTCTCATCATTAAAAATTGTAAAGCCAACTTTTATGTCCTGAATGGAATACAGAGATTTTAATATTCCTTCAAATTCGTCTATAAAGTTTTCGTCTTTAGTAGTTTCGTTAGCGAGCAGGCTGGTTTTAAAATTAGATAAGGACACGTCCGCAGTCGCGTCGTACATATTGGCTATAACAAACCCAGAGTAGAGCCAGGAATTTGGAGGAAACTTCTCCTTCCACAGTTCAATATTATTGAAGTTATCCAATAACTCCGAAACATCTTCCCGTGTAATGTCTATAGATGCGTCTGTCTTTTCAATTTGTCCAAAGTCTGCGTTGTACAGTACCTTGTAGGACTTCATAACACCATTGGCATCTGGAATGTTGTAAAAATAAGGACGTCTAAAGTCTATATTATATCCATAGTAGCCTCTAAGAATAAGACTACAGCCAAGGATGTAGAACTCATCATCGTTCATATCGGTCAACTGCAGCTCATAAGAGCTATCTGCATTGGCCTTTATAGCATCGTACCTGGAGGTTGTTTTAAAGGGTATGGATTGAAATGGTGCTCCTGCTATTTTTATTTCGTTGGTCTGTAACACTGAAGCAAAAATATCTTCCAGCACAAAATCTATCTGTTTCTGTAACTTTTTAATTTCTTTTTGTGTTGTAAACCCTTTGGAAAGAACGGGATGCTTTTTGGCTACAGCCAACACTTCCTCTGCACGTCTTTTTTGTAAGTCGCTGCCAGCTTTGAGGTTAGCTTCGTATGTTTCAAACAAAGCCTTAAAGCTAATCTTTATTTCTAATGGAAATTCCCTTCCTGTATCTTTCATTTTAAGTATCAAGTATTTACTCCGTAAAAATATGGAATTAATCGGTATACACTTTACAATTTATATAGAATTAACAATTGCTGGTATTTCATTTTTTTTCAGAAGAAAATACCTTTATTTTTGTTGAAAATCTAAATTATTATGAGAATACTTTTTTCCTTATTAACAGTTGCATTCTTAGTAGCGTGCCAAGGCGAGTCTAACACCTATACGGTGTCTGGTACTGCGCAAGGTTTTGAAGACGGTTCCAAAATAATGGTAAACCAGATAAACCCTGTCACCAATCAGCCAAGCGTTATTGATACTATAACGATAACCGATGGTACGTTCAGCGCCAGCTATCCTAAAACCGATATGGCCACCGTAAATTATCTTTCTGTTGGACAAAAAGGAAGCGTTGCTTATTTTCCGGAAAATAAAGATCTGCAGGTTACAATGTACAAGGACAGCATTCAGGCTTCTTACGTAACAGGTAGCCCGCAAAACGATGCCTATCGTGAGTTTGTGAGTACGGTTACCGATTTCGGGCGTCGCAGACAAGATGTAGGAATGCGCTACAGAACAGCACAACAACAGCAAGATGGAATGCTTGTAAAACAACTGCAAGCTGAAAATGCAAAAATTCTAGAAGAAGAAACTGCCTACAAGAAAAATTTTATTTCTGAAAATGGAGGTTCTTTGTTTTCTGTAATGCTTATTTCTGAAATGTTGAATAAAAAACAACTAAATTCCACTGAAGCAAAAGAAGCTCTGGAAAGTCTGGATCCCAAGATGAAAGAGTCTGCTACGGCGGTAAAGATTAAGACTACTATTGATAATATGAGTGCAGCAGATATAGGTGCCAAAGCTCCTGAGTTTTCAGCGAAAACACCTGAAGGTAACGAGCTGGCATTAAGTGAAGCTTTAGGTACTTATACAATTATTGATTTCTGGGCATCGTGGTGCAAGCCATGCCGAAGAGAAAATCCTAATGTGGTAAAGGTGTACGAAAAGTACCATGACAAAGGGTTAAACATTATTAGTGTTTCACTGGACCGCCAGGGACAGGAAGATCGCTGGAAACAAGCCATAGCAGCCGATAATATGGATTGGTACCACGTATCCAATTTACAGTTCTGGCAGGATCCTATTGCAAGACAATACAGCGTACGTTCTATTCCTGCTACATTTTTATTAGATGAAAATGGAATTATTATAGACAAAAACCTAAGAGGTCCAGCACTGGAAGCAAAGATCGCTTCGTTGTTAGACTAATCAAATCAATCAGTATTTTTTTAAAAACCTACCCTCTTGGGTGGGTTTTTATATTTTCCCTAGTTTATGTAGTACAAAAAGTAAAATAATAGGCAGTGCGAGCACCAGAACGATCCATAGGTTGGTTTGTAGTAAAATGGGTGCAAAGCCCAATGTAAGGGAGTATCCGGCAATAGCACCCCCAAAATGTGCATCGTGACCAATATTGCCACGTCTGCTTTTCATGCCATAAATAGAGTACAATAAATACAGTAGCCCAAAGATCCAGGCTGGGATGGCAATGGGGATAAAAAACAAATACAAGCCCATATCCGGATAAAATAAAATAGCCGAATATAAAATCCCGGTAACAGCCCCACTTGCTCCTACCGCACTGTAGTGGAATTCATCTTTGTGAAAATAAAACGATAACAAGTTTCCCATTAGCAATGCTGCAAGGTAAATAAGTACAAATTGAACCGTACCCAACGCATCGATCACCACGTGGGCAAAAAAATAGAGCGTGAGCATATTAAACAATAAGTGCGTAAAGTCTACGTGCAAGAACCCAGAAGAAAACATTCGTATTTGTTCTCCCCGTCGTATTCCTGCAATGTTAAATTTGTATTTTTCAAAGAAAGAGAAATCGTTGAATCCCTTCATAGAGATTAAAATATTCGCGGCAATAATGACAATAGTAGCAATATCAAGGTTCTGCATTCTTAAACTGAAATTTTTAAATTGAAAGCAATAAATTTAGTTAGTTTTGCGCTAACAATCGCTATGCAACGTTTAGTTTATCTTTTAGTCTATCCTTTTATCTGGTTTATTTCCATACTTCCGTTTTGGGTTTTGTATGGTATTTCCGATGTATTATTTTTCTTTGTCTACTATATCATTGGCTATCGCAAGAAGGTAGTTGCCGAAAACCTACATCTGGCGCTCCCCCATAAACCTGAAAAAGAACGAAAAGAAATCCGTAAGGAGTTTTACGTTCACCTCTGTGATATGGTACTGGAAGCCGTAAAATCGCTTTCCATTTCAGAAAAACAGATGAAAAAACGCTTCACCATAAGCAATGTGGACATTATTCACGAACTGGAAAAAGAAAACCAAAACATCTTAATGTTTATGGGACACTATGCCAGCTGGGAGTGGAGCGTGATTTTACAACGGTTTGTCAATCACAAAGGGTACGCAGTGTACAAGCGAATAGAAAACGAATACTTTGATAAACTGGTAAAAAAAATCCGCGCCCGATACGATAGTGAACTCATTAACACTAAACAAACCGTTCACAAGCTAGGAACTGCTATCGCTAACAAAGAGTTACTTCTCACGGCTTTTATTGCAGACCAGACCGCAAAGCACTGGAAAGCAAAACACTTTCAGGAATTTATGGGTATTAAAGTCCCTGTGCTCACTGGTGGCGAAATGCTCGCCAAAAAATTTGATATGGCGGTTATCTATTTAGATATTCGAAAAGTAAAGAGAGGACATTATGCAGCCGATGTAAAACTCATTACCAAGACCCCAAACGACTTCCCGGACTACCAGATTACTGACAAGTTCCTAAATCTTGTTGAAGATCAAATAAATGCTGAGCCCGCCTATTATCTCTGGACCCATAAGCGTTGGAAGTACCGGGACAAGGTGAAGGATTATGTGTGATGGTGGATTGGTGAATTAGTAAGCTGGTCTCAATAAAACCTCCTAAATTTTACGCTTATTCCACGTGCTAGTAGCTTTCGCTCTAGGGTGCGTGGAAAATTAGATACATGCTACAAAAACACATCAATCCTGAAGTTTTAAATGTTGAATTTGAAACCAGGAACCAGAGATCAGGAACCAGAAATCTCCCGCAACTCTGCAATAAATTTATCTGCAAGCGCGTCTGCTTCTTTCTGGCTTTTGGCTTCGGTATAAATTCTAATGATTGGTTCGGTGTTGGATTTACGTAGGTGTACCCAATTTTCTGCAAAATCTATTTTTACGCCGTCCAGCGTATTAATTTCTTCACCGCTATACCGGGCTTCAATTTCTTTCAGGATTTTATCAACGTCTAGCTGTGGCGTTAATTCAATTTTCTTTTTGCTCATAAAGTAGCTGGTGTATTGCTTTCTTAGCTCGCTTACAGCTATTTTTTCTTCGGCTAAGTGGCTTAGGAATAAGGCAATTCCTACCAAGCTATCTCTTCCGTAGTGCAATTCCGGATATATAATTCCGCCGTTTCCTTCGCCACCAATCACTGCTTTGGTGTCTTTCATTTGTTGTACCACGTTTACTTCACCAACGGCACTTGCTGTATAGGTTCCACCGTGCTTTTCGGTGATGTCACGTAATGCTCTTGAGGAGGACATATTACTAACAGTGGTTCCTGGTTTGTTCCGCAGAATATAATCTGCAACCGCTACCAGGGTATATTCTTCCCCAAACATCTCGCCTTTTTCATCTACAAAAGCGAGTCTGTCTACATCCGGATCTACCACAAGACCGAAATCGGCATGTTCCTTTGTTACCAGTTCCATTAGATCGCCCAGGTGTTCTTTTAACGGCTCAGGGTTATGAGGAAAATGCCCTGTGGGATCACAATACAACTTTACAGGGTGTACGCCTAAAGCCTCCAACAACAAAGGAACTGCAATTCCACCCGTACTATTTACGGCATCTACCACCACCTTAAAGCCCGCTTTTTTTATAGCGGAAACATGTACCAACGGCAATTCTAAAATTTCATCAATATGTAAATCTATGTACGCATCGTTAATCGTAATTTTTCCAAGCGAATCTACATCGGCAAAAGATATGGCGCCACCTTCGGCTATATTCAATATTTCTTGTCCGGCTTCGGCATTTAAAAACTCACCTTTGTTGTTTAGTAATTTTAAAGCATTCCATTGCTTAGGATTATGGCTTGCCGTGAGAATAATGCCACCATCTGCGTGCTCCATAGGCACGGCCATTTCAACGGTTGGTGTGGTGGAAAGTCCAAGATCTACCACGTGAATTCCCATTCCTACAAGTGTGTTCATGACCAATTGCTGCACCATTTCACCACTAATCCGGGCATCCCGCCCTACAACTACCTTATACGCTTCCTTATTTCGCTGTTGTTTTACCCAGGTTCCGTAAGAAGCAGCATACATTACCGCGTCTATAGGTGTTAAATTTTCTCCTTGTGCACCTCCAATGGTACCACGAATTCCAGAAATAGATTTTATTAAGGTCATAGTAAATTTTCTTATTGTTGAATTAAATTAGATAGCAATACTGGGTCACTTAAATTTATAAATTGTCCCTGTGGCTGCAATGAAATCCGGCGTTGTGGTTTTTTGTGAACCTGACATAACTGCCGGTTAGCTGCTACCAACTGCCAACTTAATCGCAAAGATACTTTATATGAATAAAAGTGTTAGGCAATTTTGTAAATTGTACGAATGAATTTTCTAGCACACATCTACCTCTCTGGTGAAGACGAAGGCATCACCATTGGTAACTTTATAGCCGATGGAATTAAAGGAAAGCGCTACCAGAAGTATCCTTCCAAAATTCAGAAAGGCATTTTACTGCATCGCTTTATCGACAGTTATACAGACAGCCATCCTATAGTGAGACAAAGCACAGCAAGACTTCACAAAAACTACAGTCATTACAGCGGCGTGATTGTAGATATTTTGTACGATCATTTTTTAGCGAAGAACTGGAACGATTACCATCCGCAACCTCTGGATGCATATGTAGACGATTTCTATGAAATGCTTCGCACTAATTTTGAAATACTACCCACAAGAATCCAGCGTATGATGCCGTATATGATTTCAGATAACTGGTTGCTTAGTTACGCCAGTATTAAAGGAATTAGCACCATCCTTACGCAAATGAACCACCGCACAAAGAACCGTGCGAAAATGAATTTTGCCGTGCTGGAACTGGAAGAGTTTTATACCGAATTTGAAACCGAATTCACCTCCTTTTTTGCTGAATTGATCCCTGCCTCACAACAAAAACTTTCAGAATTATGAACCTAAGACTACTCCCCATACTGCTCTTTTCAGTTCTTTTTCTTCAGTGTAAAGAAGGTCCGCAGCCCTCTGAAGCTACGATCTCTGAATCCCTTCCAAAAGTAGGCTTGATCACCGAAAAAGCCATGGTCGTTTCGGCACGGGAAGAAGCCTCAAAAATTGGAGTAGAAATTTTACAAAATGGCGGAAATGCCTTCGATGCAATGATAGCCACCGAAATGGCCTTAGCGGTTGTATATCCTTACGCAGGGAATCTTGGTGGCGGCGGATTTATGGTGTATCGCACCCAATATGGCGAATTAGGAGGTTTCGACTATCGGGAAAAGGCACCCAAAAAAGCATCACGCGACATGTATCTGGATACCAATGGAGTGTATCAAGCCAAAAAAAGCAAACAAGGAAGTCTGGCGGTGGGTATTCCGGGGACTGTAGCCGGCATGTTCGCCGTCCATGAAAAACTGGGTTCCCTGCCTATGGAGATCATTTTAGAACCTGTTATTGCATTGGCAAAAAAGGGATTTGTAATGACCCCATCACAAGCCGAACGCTTTAACCATTACGCTCCGGTTTTTGAAAAAGTGAGTGGAGAAAGTTCTATTGTCACACAACAATATGCCCCTGGCGATAGGTTTCAAAACGAGGCGTTGGCAAACACACTTCAGGCCATTTCAGATGAAGGAATTACAGCATTTTATGGAAAAACGCTGGGTGAAAAGCTGGTGAGTTTTATCCAACAACGCGGGGGAATTATTACCCTGGAGGATTTAGAAGCCTATGAAGCTGAATTTAGAGAACCCATTGTTTTCAACTACAAAGATTTAAAGGTAATTTCTATGGCACCTCCTTCCAGTGGTGGCGTAGCACTTGGGCAAATTTTAAAAATGGTAGAACCATTTCCCCTAAGTGAGTATGGACATAATTCGATGGAGTACATTCAGACCGTAACCGAAGCAGAACGGCGTGCGTATGCAGATAGAAGTTACTATCTGGGCGACCCGGATTTTGTGGATATTCCTGTAGATTCCTTGCTTTCTGATGCCTATTTAAAAGATCGAATGAAAGATTTCAGTCTTGAAAAAGCAACCAGTTCAAATACTATTGGCTACGGAAACATCCAGGGATATGAAAGTGAAGAAACCACCCACTATTCTATTGTAGATGCTTTTGGAAATGCCGTTTCGGCTACCACGACGCTTAATTCCGGATATGGTTCAAAATTATTTGTGAAGGAGCTGGGGTTCTTTTTAAACAATGAAATGGACGATTTTAGCGCAAAACCCGGGGTACCAAATATTTATGGGCTTGTTGGCGGAGAAGCAAATGCTATTGAACCTCATAAACGTATGTTAAGCTCTATGACCCCTACCATTGTAGAGCGTGACGGAAAACTCTGGATGGTCGTGGGAACGCCTGGAGGGGCTACTATAATTACCTCGGTAGCACAGACAATTTTAAATGTCCATGAATTTGAAATGAATATGCAGGAAGCCGTAAATGTGCCTCGGTTTCATCACCAGTGGTTACCCGATGCTATCCGATACGAAAAAGGCAGGTTTTCTTCAGAATTAAAAGAAAAACTTGCCCGGAAAGGATACCCGGAAAACACGCAAGTTGACCCTATTATTGGCAAAGTAGATGCCATTCTGGTATTACCAGATGGAAAACTGGAAGGAGGTGCAGACCCTCGCGGAGATGATACTGCAAAAGGATATTAAAAGAGAAACAAGAAACTTTTGTGCTGTTTACCGATTAAAATTTACCTCACATCGAAATGTAAGTAAATTACTACAAACCTGTTCTGAAAACACTATTTTTGATGTAATTACAGCTTACACTTGTTTAAAAACCCTTTTTGTTTTGTGGCTCTTGGTGTCAAGTATGAATCTAACTTGTGCAAGAGAATACACAGTCGACCATAAAGTATTAAAACAGGTGTAGCCAAAAGCAGTTCCCCCAACTGCGCAGCTTATGTTACATGAAGAAAAAGGCACTCGTACAAGATGTATATGCTGTGATACCCCTGGTATTTAGCGGCGTTCTCTGTATTGCTCTTATTTTTTTATTAAGACAAAAAGCTACTACTTCTCCAGAATTTATTGGTCAACTTTCAGGCTTAGCCACAATTTTTATTGGAATTAGCGGGATTACGGCTGCCTTGCTCATGGTGTATTTAGCAAGTGCTACAATGCGTTTAAAAGCTGTGAAAAATGCAGCCGTGGATCACTTGAGTAGCATTACTCAAAAAATGCATCATTTCAGAAATATCATAGACCTGCTCTACCGTTCTAAAATGTGGTTACCTGGTCTCAAGGAGTATATAGACGATGAGTTTGAAGGTCTTACCTTCTTCGAAGTAAAGGAATTTTATAAAGGAAAGTCCAAGCTCGCTATAGAATTTCTTCAGGAAAACAACAGCTTTGAGGATACCGAAAACCTCTATCTGGAGATGAAATCGATGTTGATGACAAAACCTAACGACAAACGAATTCCTGAGAACATTGTCTACCCTTCCTCCTATTCTAAAGACATTGTTGCTAAATGGTTAGAGCATAAATGTGGCTCCGGCCTCTGGTATTATTTTGGGTATAAATACGGTATTTTTAAAGAAGCACTGGACCTGGAAGCTGTCTTTGAAAGACATCAGGAGAAAATTATGCTCCTGGCCAATTCAATCGATAGTCAGCACTTTGAAGATTCTTCATTTAACGAAGTATTTCTGTCTCGTCTGGGAGAATATATGAACAAGGAAGTTATTCCAAAATTGTTTCAGTTTCAGGATAATGCCGGAAAAGGCCTGCCTTCCATGATGCGGTATTTGTATGCTATTTTCTTGGCCATGGTCGTTTTTGGCGTACTATTGCCACTTTTCTTTTTATTGTTTAGCCTTCCTGTTATTACATTAATAATTAGTATTTCATTTGTAGTAAGCACCATCTTCTTTATTGCTACTACATTTTATCAGTTTTTAAACCGGGAGATTTCCAGCTAGCTGAAAGTTAAATTTTAGCTAACCCGCTTATTCCTGCCTGCAATTTCAATTTTGTTGAATAACTTTACGGTACTATCATTTAAAATGCGGAAGAATCAATGATCTACAACTTACAAAGTCAACGTCCTGAAATAAAATTTTCTGAAGTCACTCTAAAAAAAATATTGACAGCGGCTGAAATCAATTTCAAATTTGCGGTATTGAATAATCAGGAGGTATCCTATACTTCAAAAATAGAATGTGTAAATCTTCAGCTTACGATACAGATGTTCAACAAGGAGGAAAAACTCACATTACAAGGGGAAAAAACTGCTGTAGTAAAAGTTGTTTCACTCATTAGAGATTATTACGGAAGCCTAAGCGATTTCAAACTCAGCACTGAAAATGAAACAAAAAGTGTGATTATAGCCGGAAATACTTCTGAAAAAGAAATCCATGAAGCCTTGTAGGGTTCAAAAAAAATTAAACGTTAAATTTCAAACAACACACCAAACCCTAGCTACCTATTTTCAATTCAATTAAGTACCTTTGCAAACTATGGCAAAAAATGACGATTGTATTGAGGTTTACGGGGCTCGTGTCCATAACTTAAAAGACATAGATGTTACCATACCAAGAGAGAAATTGGTAGTAATTACGGGGCTTTCGGGCAGTGGAAAATCTTCCTTAGCCTTCGATACCATTTATGCCGAAGGGCAACGCCGCTATATTGAAACTTTTTCTGCCTACGCACGTCAGTTTTTAGGCAGTCTGGAACGGCCAGATGTAGATAAAATTGAAGGCCTCTCCCCCGTGATCGCCATTGAACAAAAAACTACGAGTAAAAGTCCGCGTTCCACCGTGGGTACCATTACCGAAATTTACGATTTCCTGCGTCTGTTGTATGCTCGTGCCAGTGATGCGTACAGCTACAATACCGGCCAGAAAATGGTAAGTTATAGCGACGAGCAGATCAAAAACCTTATCATTGAAGAGTTTAAAGGCAAAAAAGTAAGCATTTTAGCCCCTGTGGTACGTTCCCGAAAAGGACACTACCGCGAACTATTCGAGAATATTGCCAAGCAGGGTTTTTTAAAAGTTCGTGTAGACGGTGAAGTACTGGATATTATTAAAGGCATGCGAATTGACCGCTACAAAACGCACGATATTGAAATAGTAGTAGACAGACTGGTCATTAGCGAAGAAATTGATAACGACAAACGTCTTTCAGAAACGATCATTACAGCAATGTATCACGGGGACGATGTCCTTATGGTGCTGGACAACGAAACCAATGAAGTCCGCTTTTTTAGCCGCTCGCTTATGTGTCCCACTTCTGGGATTTCATATCCTAATCCGGAGCCCAACAACTTCTCCTTTAACTCTCCTAAAGGAATGTGCCCACATTGCAGAGGTCTTGGAAAACTACACGAAGTAAACCTAAAAAAGGTAGTTCCGGACGACACGCTTTCTATAAAACAAGGCGCTCTGGCTCCCCACGGCCCCCAGAAAAGCAACTGGATCTTTAAGCAACTGGAATTGATTGCCCATCGCTTCGATTTTAAATTAACCGATGCTTTTAAAGACATCCCCGCTGTTGCAAAAGAAATGATCTTTAATGGAGGTCACGAGAAATTTGACGTGGAATCTAAAACATTGGGCATTACCCGAAACTACAAAATTGAATTTGAGGGTGTAGCAACCTTCCTTCAGAATACCTTTGAAGCCGGAGAGTCTAAATCTCTGGAACGCTGGGCGAAGGAATATATGGACAAAGTAGACTGCCCGGAGTGCGGTGGCTCCAGACTTAGAAAGGAATCACTTTACTTTAAAGTGAATGACAAAAACATCGCAGAGCTTGCCCAGATGGACGTGATCGAGCTGGCAGAATGGTTTAAGGACATTGAAAAAGATCTAGGAGAAACACAGTTAAAAATAGCTTCAGAAATATTAAAAGAGGTACGGGCACGACTTCAGTTTCTGGTAGATGTAGGGTTAACGTATCTGGCATTGGGCAGAAGTTCCAAGTCTCTTTCGGGCGGTGAAGCGCAGCGTATTCGACTGGCAACACAAATTGGGTCACAGTTGGTTGGGGTACTTTATATTCTGGATGAGCCCAGTATTGGTCTACACCAACGTGACAATGAGAAGTTGATAAAGTCGTTGATTTCACTTCGCGATATCGGGAATTCTGTGATTGTGGTGGAACACGATAAGGATATGATCGAACAGGCAGACCACGTGATAGATATTGGTCCGGCAGCCGGAAGACACGGAGGTGAAATTGTGAGTGAAGGTACCCCTGCTGAAATTTTAAAGCACCACACGCTTACTGCAGCTTACTTAAACGGAACCAAGGAAATTGCCATCCCAAAGAAACGAAGAGAAGGCAACGGAGAGTTTTTAACGCTCACGGGAGCTACAGGAAACAACTTAAAAAACGTAAGCATTACCATTCCGCTGGGAACTATGGTGGGTATTACGGGTGTTTCAGGAAGTGGGAAATCTACCCTGATCAACGAAACCCTCTACCCTATTTTAAATGCGCATTTTTTCAACGGGGTAAAAAAACCAATGCCCTACAAAAAAATTATCGGGCTAAAACATATTGATAAAGTAATCGATATTAACCAGTCGCCCATTGGTAGAACTCCACGAAGTAACCCTGCGACCTATACAGGTGTTTTTTCTGAAATACGAAGCCTTTTTGCCAAGATTCCTGAAGCAATGATTCGTGGCTACAAGCCAGGACGTTTCAGCTTTAATGTAAAAGGTGGAAGATGTGAAGCATGTAAAGGTGGTGGCTTGCGCGTTATTGAAATGAATTTCCTCCCGGATGTATATGTAGAGTGTGAAACCTGCCAAGGAAAACGCTTCAACCGAGAAACCCTGGAAATTAGATACAAAGGAAATTCTATTTACGATGTGCTGGAAATGACCATTAATGAAGCCGTTCCCTTTTTTGAGAACATTCCGAAGATATACCGAAAACTAAAGACCATTCAGGATGTTGGACTGGGCTATATTACCTTAGGACAACAATCTACAACACTCTCTGGTGGTGAAGCACAACGAATTAAACTCGCTACGGAACTTTCAAAAAGAGACACCGGAAACACCTTCTACATACTGGACGAGCCTACTACCGGCCTTCATTTTGAAGATATTCGTGTCCTGCTCTTAGTGCTGAATAAACTTGTTGCCAAAGGAAATACAGTCGTGATCATTGAGCACAACCTGGATGTAATTAAAACGGTTGACTATATCATAGACATTGGTCCCGAAGGTGGGAAAAAAGGAGGAAAAGTAATGGCCGTAGGTACTCCGGAAGAAATTATAGCAAACAACAAAGGTTTCACTGCAGATTTTCTTAAAAAAGAGTTACATTGAAACAGAAGAACAAAGAGAAAAGTACAAAGAGCAAAGAAGATGAATGGTAATTTTTAATTATCGACCAACTACTCTCTACCAACTTCTCTCTACAATCTACAAACAAAGCAATGCGAAAAGAAACACAAAATAAAAACTGGAATGCAGTAAAAACAAACGACTCCTGGGCAATCTTCAAGATCATGGGAGAGTTTGTGAACGGATATGAAAAAATGAGCCGTATTGGACCGTGCGTTTCTATATTCGGTTCGGCGCGCACAAAACCAGATCATGACAAATACAAATTAGCAGAGAGTATTGCCAAAAAAATAACTGAAAACGGCTATGGCGTTATAACAGGGGGTGGACCAGGGATTATGGAAGCGGGAAACAAAGGAGCACATCTGGCAGGAGGAACCTCAGTTGGACTAAACATCACGCTTCCTTTTGAACAACACGATAATCCGTATATTGATAGCGATAAAAGCATAGATTTTGATTACTTCTTTGTTCGGAAAGTAATGTTCGTAAAATACTCACAAGGGTTTGTAGTAATGCCGGGAGGGTTTGGAACCTTAGACGAGTTTTTTGAAGCCTTGACATTAATTCAGACTCATAAAATTGATAAGTTTCCTATAATTCTGGTCGACAAGGAGTTTTGGGGTGGGCTCTGGGATTGGGTTACCAGCACATTATTAACAGCCAATAACAATATTAGCAAAGAAGATTTAGATCTGGTGCACATTGTAGATACAGAAGATGAAGTACTGGAGGTGCTAAACGACTTCTACGAGAAATCGAACCACAGTCCTAATTTTTAAGCTATCATTGCAGGTACTTTATGAAAAAAACTACGTTAATACTAACATTTTGTTTGTTAGCTTCTCTAAGCATTTATGCCCAGGGAGTTATAAAAACGATGTTTTACAACGTACTGGAATTCCCTTCAGCAAGTCCTGCCAATAGAGAATTAGTCTTAAAAAATATCCTTTCAGAATACAATCCGGATATCTTTATGGCCTGCGAGATAGAGTCGCTGGAAGGAGCTAACCTTATTCGTGATGTCACTTTTAATAGTGAAAGCTATGCTTTTGAACGGGCTCCGTTTGCAGCCAATCAGTCGAGCGATTCCCCCTTGCAACAAATGCTGTACTACCGCAGGAATATGTTCACCCTGGAAGATTTCAGCACTATAATCACCAACACACGTGATATAAACAGGTATGTTTTAAAACTGAATACTGCCAACGGAACAACAGACCCTGTTCAAATTTATATGTATGTAAGTCATTTAAAATCCAGTGAAGGCGCTGCCAACGAATTGGAACGCTTGGATATGGTGAATCGATTTACAGCAGACCTTGCAACGCTTCCTGCCAATGCCTTTGTTCTTTTTTCGGGCGATTTGAATCTGTATACAGCTACAGAACCTGCGTATCAGGAACTTACAGATCCTACAAATGCCATTACGATGCGGGATCCCATCAATACACCTGGCGACTGGCATCATAATGATACATTTGCTGATGTCCACACCCAAAGCACACGCGTAAGTTCGGGTGGTTTTGGTGCCGGAGCAGGCGGTGGTATGGACGACCGTTTCGACTTTATTATGATTTCTGAGAATATGGTGTCCAACCCGAAACTTCGGTATGTGGAGGCTAGTTACAAAAGTTTCGGGAACAATGGTAATTGTTACGATATGGACGTAGACGACCCGTTTTGTGCAGGTATTTTTGGACAAGAACTCCGGAATAATCTTTATAGTATGAGTGATCACCTGCCGGTAGTAATGAAGCTGGAAACCAATCAGGAGATCCTATTGGCTGGCACCGATTTTGATAGTACTAAAACCGAGTTAAAACTAAAAAGCACCATCGTTACCCATACTGTCACATTACTATCCACGATGCCACTTGCTACAGATTTCAGGTTTGATATCTATAATTCTTTGGGGCAAATGGTTTTAAACTGGAACGAAAACCCATCGCAGGAGATTTCCGTAGCTATTAGTACACTCACAAACGGGATTTATTACATTACAACCAATCTGCCGAATACTGAACCTTTAAAATTCTTAAAAACTTCTTGATACAGCGCAGGTTACTTTTTATGCTTCTTTTTATGCTTGGTGTGCAGACCTATGCACAACACGATATTACTATTGATGCAACTCTTAATCCGCTGGAAGAAACCATCTCCATAGCGCAAAAAGTTACTTTTAAAAATACTGCTTCAAAAACACTGGACACCCTTTACTTTAACGATTGGGCCAATAGCTTTGCTACTAAAACAACACCCCTGGCAAGACGCTTTGCTGAAAATTTTGACAGCTCTTTTCATTTCGAAAAAGAAGAAGACAGAGGGTATACTGAAATTCGTGCAATTTCAATTGTAACAAACGGCACCACAGAAAGTACTACCTGGCACCGGGGTACTGCTATAGATATTTTAAAAATTCCGCTTAAAACCGCGCTTCAACCCAACGAAGAAGTCACGATTGTTTTTAACTATACCGTAAAAGTAGCTGATGATAAATTTACCCGCTACGGAGTAGACACTAATGGAAATTACAAGTTACGCTATTGGTTTATTTCACCTGCCGTGTACGATGAAGGATGGCAGGCGTACAGCAATAAAAATTCGGACGATTTATATTTAAACCCATCTAACTTTAGCATTAACTTTTCTATTCCAAACTGGTATGCTCTTACGTCGAATTTTGATGAAGGAGAACCTTTTACATCAGCAAATGGGATGAAAACTGTTTCCCTACAGGGTGACAAACGTACACATGCTATTCTTCATATTGAAAAAAGATCGTCATTTGAAACTATTGAAACGGACAAATTAACTCTTATCACCAGTCTTAAAGACAAAAAAGTAACTCCGGCTATTAAAGCACTGGCAGTAGACAGAATTGTGCATTTTTTGGATAGAAAGCTAGGCGCCTACCCCTTTGAAACAATGATGACGACAGAGGAGGCCTATAAAAAAGATCCTGTGTACGGGTTGAATCAGTTGCCGGATTTTATCAGTCCGTTTCCCGATGGCTTTGAGTACGATATGGAGCAACTCAAAACCATCACGCGCAATTACCTTGAAAACACATTAGCACTTCATCCGCGGGAGGATTACTGGTTAACGGGTGCCCTACAAATTTATTTAATGACCGAATATGTAGACACCTATTATCCCAATATGAAAATTATCGGGAGCCTGAGCAACTGGTGGATCATTAAGTGGGCACACGCCTCAGACCTGGAGTTTAATGACCAGTATCCGTTGTTGTATTTAAATATGGCGCGTAATAACCTGCATCAGTCTTTAGTTACCCCTCGTGATAGCCTGGTGAAATTCAACAAAAATATTGCAAGCGATTACTATGCGGGTGACGGGTTAACCTATCTGGCAGATTATGTGGAGAAGCCTGTTTTAGAAAAGACCATTAAAGAGTTTTATGCTGAAAATTTACTAAAGCCCGTAAACCCAGCTATTTTTGAAACTACCCTGGAAAAGAACACAACGCTACCCGTAAACTGGTTTTTTGATGAGTATGTAGGTAAAAGAACGACCATAGATTTCAAAATTAAAAAGGTTAAAAAGAAAGGTGACTCCCTGCAAGTCACCATTAAAAACCTTAAAGATAATGTAATGCCCGTTTCTCTGTATGGGCTTAACAAAGACAAAGTCCTTTACAAACAGTGGACACAGCCTATAGACAGTACCGTTACAATTACCGTTGCTTCCGAAAATGTGCGGAAACTGGCGCTTAATTACGAAGCCGTGATTCCGGAATTTAACCAGCGGAACAATTACAAAGCCGTGAAGGGTTTACTAAACAGGCCGTTGCAATTCAGGTTATTTCAGGATGTGGAAGACCCAAAATACAACCAGTTATTCTTTATGCCCGTTTTTGAATACAATCTCTATGACGGTTTCAGTTTTGGAATGAAGTTGTACAACAAGACCGTACTTCCAAAAGGCATACATTACAAACTTGAACCACAATTTGGTATTAAGTCTAAAGACGTAATTGGTAGCGGTTCTATTGTGTATACCCAGCGTCTGGACCAGGACAGGTTGTATTCTATGCGGTACGGTTTTTCAGGAAGCTACTATTCCTATGATGAAAATTTATTCTACAAACGCTTTACCCCGTTTATGACATTTGCTTTCAGACCTAAGGATCTGCGGGATAATGAAAAGCAATTCATCAACCTTAGAAGTATAAACGTTTCCAGAGATGATAATCCGGACGATCCGAACCAGGAGCCCAATTACAATGTTTTCAATGCGCAATATGTGTACTCTAACCCTAATCTAATTAACTATTTCAGAGGAACTGTAGATTACCAGATCGCAAAAAATTTCAGTAAAGTTTCTGCTACATTCGAATACCGAAAGTTATTCTTAAACAACCGCCAGCTTAACGTTAGAGCTTTTGCTGGGGCTTTCCTCTTTAATGATACCCAACAAAATAGTGACTATTTCAGCTTTGCGCTGGACAGGCCTTCTGATTATCTGTTTGACTATAACTATTACGGGCGCAGTGAAGAAACAGGAATTTTCAGCCAGCAACTCATCGTTGCCGAAGGTGGTTTTAAAAGTCAGTTAGAACCTGCATTTTCCAACACCTGGATGACCACCATAAACGCAAGCACCAACATCTGGAGCTGGATCTATGCCTATGGCGATATAGGGTTGATCGATAACCGTGGCCAAAATCCGCAGTTTGTCTATGATTCTGGAATTCGTTTGAGTCTTTTGGCAGATTATTTTGAACTGTACTTCCCCCTCTACTCCAACTTAGGCTTTGAACCGGGGCTGCCCAATTACGATCAGAAAATACGTTTTATCGTAACCCTAAGCCCTAAGACACTTCTCGGACTTTTTACCAGAGCATGGTATTAACAATGTACGATCTACGATTTTAGAATATTCAAAAAAACAACTGCTTCGTTTCTTTTAACATTTAGTACCAATATGTAGAATTTGTTGAAATCTTCTAAAAAACAGACACAATTCCTCCGTTTTAGTGCGAATCCATCAATACTTTAACATTGTTTCTTACAGCGATTTTAGCTACTTTTGCAAAAGATTTTACCTTATAAATACGTATTATGCAGACAAACCCACAGACAAACAGCGACTTATCATTTGACGATTTTAAAGCCGAAGTTTTAAACGACTATAAAATTGCCGTGACCAGCCGTGAATGTAGTTTGTTGGGACGTCGCGAAGTGTTGACGGGTAAAGCAAAGTTTGGAATCTTTGGTGATGGGAAAGAAATCCCGCAACTGGCCTGGGCAAAAGCATTTAAAAATGGTGATTGGCGTAGCGGGTACTACCGTGACCAGACGTTTATGATGGCCATTGGAAAGCTTACTATTCAGCAGTTTTTTGCAGGATTATACGGTCACACAACGCTGGAAGCAGATCCTATGAGTGCAGGCCGCCAAATGGGAGGTCACTTTGCAACACACAGTTTAAACGAAGACGGTTCCTGGAAAAATCTAACCGCACAAAAAAACAGTAGTGCCGATATCTCTCCTACTGCCGGCCAAATGCCCAGATTATTAGGACTGGCACAGGCTTCAAAGATCTTCAGAAACGTAAAGGGCATTAGAAATAAAACCAACTTTTCCATCAATGGGAATGAGGTTGCCTGGGGAACCATTGGAAATGCCAGTACCAGCGAAGGTTTGTTCTGGGAAACCATTAATGCTGCCGGGGTGTTACAAGTACCTATGGTGGTGAGTGTCTGGGACGATGAGTATGGTATTTCGGTACACGCGCGCCACCAGACCACAAAAGAAAATATATCTGAAATTTTAAAAGGGTTTCAACGTACCGAAGACGAAAAAGGCTACGAAATTATAAAAGTGACCGGCTGGAACTATCCTGAATTGGTAGAAGCCTATCAAAAAGCAGGGACTATTGCACGGGAAGAACATGTTCCTGTATTAATTCACGTAAAAGAATTAACCCAGCCACAAGGCCACTCTACCAGTGGTTCCCACGAGCGTTATAAGAGTAAGGAACGTTTGGAGTGGGAAGCAGAATTTGACTGCAACGTGCAAATGCGTCAATGGATGCTCGAAAACAACATGGCTACCGAAGAGGAGCTTTCAGAACTTGAAAAAGACATTAAGAAGCAGGTCCGTGATGGTAAAAAAGCCGCGTGGACAGCATTTCTTGCGCCTCAAAAGCAGGAGCAACAAGAGGCAGTTAGCTTACTTAAAAATCTGGCTAAAGCCTCCTCCAACAAAACCTTTATCGAAAAAATCGCAAGCGATCTGGCTGCAGATACGGAGCCACTTCGCAGAAGTATTGTAGCTGCTGCTAGAAAAGCGTTACGCTACGTAGTTTCTGAAGAATCTTCAGAAAAAAGACAGGTACAGGACTGGATCAACAATTATTTTGAGACCATTCAGCCAAAATATTCTGCGCATTTATATTCTGAAGCAGCAGAAAATGCAAAGACCATTTCAGAAGTAAAACCTACGTATAAAGACGATGCCGAAGAAGTGGATGGCCGTGTTGTATTACGCGATAATTTTGATGCCATGTTCAAGAAACACCCGGAGACCCTTATTTTTGGGGAGGATGCAGGAGAAATTGGTGATGTAAATCAGGGGCTGGAAGGCATGCAGGAAAAGTATGGTGAACTCCGTGTAAGCGATGCCGGAATTAGAGAAGCAACCATCTTAGGACAAGGAATTGGAATGGCAATGCGTGGCTTACGTCCTATTGCCGAAATTCAGTACCTGGATTATGTGTTGTACTGCCTGCAAATTATGAGTGACGATCTGGTAACAGTTCGTTACAGAACCAACGGAACCCAGAAAGCACCTTTAATTGTTAGAACCCGTGGACACCGTCTGGAAGGGATCTGGCACAGTGGTTCACAAATGGGCGGCCTAGTACATTTGCTTCGCGGCATGTACATTCTGGTACCAAGAAATATGACCAAGGCCGCAGGGTTTTACAATACCTTATTAGAAACCGATGAGCCTGCTTTAATTGTAGAATGCTTAAACGGCTACCGCTTAAAAGAAAAACTACCTACTAATTTAGGAGATTTCAGAACACCTATTGGCGTGGTGGAAACGGTCAAAGAAGGTAGCGATGTTACGATTGTATCCTACGGAAGCACCTTGCGTGTTGTGGAAGATGCTGCAAAAGAACTACAACAAGTAGGGATCGATGCCGAAATTATTGACGTACAGTCGCTGTTACCGTTAGACTTAAATAAAGAGATGGTAGAAAGCGTTAAAAAAACCAACCGATTGCTTGTTGTGGACGAAGACGTTCCTGGTGGGGCTTCGGCATACATTCTTTCTGAAATTGTAGACAACCAGAACGGGTATCAGTATCTGGACAGCAAACCGCAAGCGTTAGCCGCAAGACCGCACCGTCCAGCCTATGGAACCGATGGGGATTATTTCAGCAAACCTTCTTCTGAAGATATTTTTGAAAAGGTATATGAAATGATGCACGAAGCAAATCCGAGTGATTTTCCGAAGTTACGGTAAACCCAGCGCTTCAATGACTACCAACACTGAAACACTATTGTTAACCCCAATTTTATGAAAAAATTATTTTATTTCCTTTCAGTTCTTCTTATAGCTGGCACATATACAAGCTGCAGTAACGACGATGACGACAACAATACCAGTGGTTGTGCACAGAGCGACTGGACAGGAAATTATACAGGGACCTGCAACGACCAACCCTATTCTTTGATCGTAACTGCAGAAGGCGGCCAACGCCTCAGTTTTGAGCTGGTACTACAAAACGGTAGCGACACCTCTGTAGGCACGTTCGAGGATTGTAAGTACTCCTTTGTATTAGGCGGCATCATGATCTCAGCAACACTGGACCAGGATACAATTATGTATACCGATTCGACGCTGGAATGTACTACAATCACCTTTACACGCGAATAACTAACACCGCGTTTCATAGTTAAGATAGTATTAAAGTACTATCACATAGCCCGTTATTGTTGTACCTTAGGGTGAATCAATACCAAAAAACTATGAAAAAAATTACCCTACTCCTTCTTTCCTTATTTGTTTTTATAACAAGTCCCGCTCAGGATGCTTCCTTTGAGAATGATTCTATTCTTGACACTGAGATCCCTGAATTGGTCATTAAATCGCAAGAAACCAATTTCCCCTATGGCTACGTAAGAGAATGGTCCATAGACCGTTCAAAAATAGCGGGAAGTGACGAACCCCTCCGCTATAGGTCTACCTTTAGCGAAACCGGAGGCACCAATAATCACTATGCAACCTACCTGCCTAACGGAATGCTTTTTTACCATTCCCAATTTTTAGAACCCAATAATATTCCTTCTAATATCGTGCTGCAAACCAATGCCCAGTTTGACAATTATACGATCGAGAACGCCGATTTGATCACGATGTACAATCCTGAACGAAAAATTTACAGAGTAAAAGTAAGAGACCAGGCACTCGTGCAAATGGCTTATTTTACGGTAGATGGCGTGCAAATTCCGAAGAAGGATCTGCCCGAGGAATTACTGGTTTTCAAGTACTAATCGCAAATTTTATTTGGAAAGCTGGATATTTAGTTCCATCTTTGAGACAGAGAAAAGAAATAAACAAATCATGTTACAGTCTATTTTTAATTTTAATAACAATAATAATAACGCAAAGACGTAACAGAAACTTGTACCCCATATACAACCGCCAAGTTTCTAAGAAGCTTGGCGGTTTTTTTTGGCCTCACCCCAGCCCTCTCCGGAGGAGCGGGAGCTAAAACAAAATAATAATAGATGGCAAAGCCATCAAAAAGAATAAACTAAGTAACTAATTAACCAAATAACTATAAAATCATGTGTGGAATTGTATGTGCATTCGATCTTAAAAGGCCTTCGGAAGAATTACGGCCTCAATTATTAACTATGGCAAAGTGCCTGAGACACCGCGGACCAGACTGGAGCGGGATCTTTAGTAACAAACGCGCTATTCTGGCACACGAGCGTCTCGCTATTGTAGACCCAACGTCGGGGAAGCAACCGTTGTTTTCGGAAGATAAAAAACTCGTGCTGGCTGCCAATGGTGAAATTTATAACCACCTGGACCTGCGGAAGCAATTTGAAGGCACCTACAACTTCCAGACAAAAAGTGACTGCGAAGTGATCTTAGCCCTCTACAAAGAAAAAGGAGCTTCTTTTCTGGATGAACTGAATGGTATTTTCGGTTTTGCCCTGTACGATGTGGAAACCAACGAGTATTTAATTGCCCGTGACCATATGGGCATTATCCCGCTGTATATGGGCTGGGACAAAGACGGAACCTTTTACGTAGCCAGCGAACTAAAAGCCCTCGAAGGCTACTGCACCAAAATTGAACTCTTCCCTCCTGGGCATTATCTGCACAGCAGCGACGGACAATTAAAACGCTGGTGGACACGCGACTGGATGGAATTTGAAGGAGTAAAAGACAACGAAACCAACCTGGAAGATCTTAGAAATGCGCTGGACGCAGCGGTGCACAGACAACTTATGAGTGATGTGCCCTATGGCGTGTTATTGTCTGGCGGACTCGATTCTTCCATTACCTCTGCCCTGGCAAAGAAATATGCCGATAAGCGTATTGAAACAGGCGATACCGAAGGTGCCTGGTACCCACAACTCCACTCCTTTGCCATTGGACTAAAAGGCTCGCCGGATCTGGCAGCTGCCCAAAAAGTAGCAGACCATATTGGCACCGTACACCACCAGGTACATTTTACCATACAGGAAGGGCTGGACGCGATTAGAGATGTAATTTACCACGTAGAAACCTACGATATTACCACCATTCGTGCCTCTACGCCTATGTTCTTACTCGCCCGTGCCATTAAGGCTATGGGAATAAAAATGGTGCTTTCCGGCGAAGGCGCCGATGAGATCTTTGGAGGGTATCTCTATTTTCATAAAGCACCTTCTGCAAAAGATTTTCACGAAGAGAACGTACGCAAACTAGACAAACTCCATATGTACGACTGCCTGCGTGCTAACAAATCGCTTGCTTCCTGGGGTATTGAAGGGCGTGTGCCCTTTATGGACAAAGAGTTTATGGATGTTGCCATGCGCTTAAACCCAAAAGACAAAATGATCATAGCCGGTAAAAAAGGTTCCAAAGACAAGCAAGCCATGGAAAAGTGGGTATTACGCGAAGCCTTTGCCGATATGCTTCCCGAAGAAGTTGCCTGGAGACAAAAAGAACAGTTTAGCGACGGTGTAGGCTATAGCTGGATCGATACCTTAAAAGAAGTGGTAAACCGAGAAGTAACGGACGATATGATGGCGAACGCCCAATACCGCTTCCCTATCCAGACG
>DDGL01000014.1:919645-920211 GCA_002337605.1 Flavobacteriaceae bacterium UBA1903 | reverse complement strand
AAAGGGTTGATATTTTTAAAGGCTTCTATCATTTCTTACTTTCCAAATAATTCTAAAAGTTCATACAAATCATTATCTACTTGATGTTGCTTGACCACCTCTTCAAAAGGGGTTAGATGCAATTGATTATTTAAGATTCCTACCATTACATTTTTTTTACCTTGTAAAAGTGTTTTCACAGTCGCCACTCCAAGTCTAATGCCTAACATTCTATCTAAAGCTGACGGATTTCCGCCTCGCTGGACGTGGCCGAGTTTCGTAATTCGTAAATCGACATTGGGATTGACTTCCTTTATTTTTGAGGAAACCAGTTCTGCACCTAGTTCATCACCTTCAGAAACCACGACAAGGAAGGCATCTTCACTATCGTAATTCTTAACCTTGTCCAATAGATAAATAAAGTCCTTTCCACTCTCGGGAATAAGGATGGAATCGGCACCTACCATTAATCCTGAATGAATAGCGATGTAGCCTGAATCCCTTCCCATTACTTCAACAATAAATACACGGTTGTGAGATTCGGCAGTATCTTTTATTTTATCAATATTTTCAATGGCAGTGTTTAC
>DDGL01000014.1:903740-919456 GCA_002337605.1 Flavobacteriaceae bacterium UBA1903 | reverse complement strand
CCAGGAATGCCTATAAACGGAATGCCGCATATTTCTGAAAAAGCTAATAGACCTTTAAAAGTACCATCACCACCAATAGCAATTAAAGCATCTATGTTATTTGCTTTTAAAGTTTGCAATGCTTTTTTACGACCCTCTAATTCCAGAAATCGTTTGCTTCGTGCTGTTTTTAGAATAGTGCCACCTTTTTGGGTTATTTTTTTTAGTTCGTAAGATTTTAATGGTATCAAATCACCATCTATCAACCCTTCATACCCTTTTCGAAAACCACTTATTTTTATGCCTTTTGCTTCAGCGGATTTGGCAATGGCGTATAGTGCAGCATTCATCCCAGGGCTATCGCCTCCAGATGTGAATACGCCTATATGTTTAATTTTATTCGTGCTCATTGGGTATGGTTTTTTTTAACTTTTTTTCAGAAATAGTAAAATCTTGAATTGTGTTCCAAACAAATTCTGCTTCTTTCAGAAAGAACTGATGGTCTCCTTCAGATGAAGTAATTATTTGTGCGTTTTTAAATTCCCTCGATAATTTTAAGGCATTTTCTAAAGGTGCAGTAGTGTCTTTTTCTCCGTGAATAAAAAGCACATCTTTATCCTTAATTTTCTTTACAATTGCATATAAATCTGTTTTTAGGATGACCTTTGTAAGAGAATAATAATAACTCATCCAATGATGCTTTTTTGCATCTTCATAGACATCATCCGTGAGGTTATCAGGCTTGAATGCACGTGACATAAATATGGGATGAATCATACAAATGTATTTTGAGAATTTGCTTGTTGAAATCCTATCTACAAAGGAATGAGAAGACATAATTTCTTTAAACTCATCAGCGTTCTTGTAAACAGGTATGCTTATAAAAATTCCTGCCTTGAACCAAGTTGGTTGCTTTTCCAATATTGCTAATGAAATCATAGCTCCCATAGAATGTCCTGCAATAATGATATTTCCATCATTGAATCCTTCTTTGTTAAGAATCAATTCAAGGGCCTGCAATTGTATTGAAAGGGAATAATCACTTTGTGGTTTTGGCGAATCACCAAAACCTAGCAGGTCGACTAAAAGTAGCTTATGCGTTGTTGTAATACTTTCTAAATTGCGTTTCCAATAATGCAATGAGCCTGTTAAACCGTGTAACAAAACAAGTTTGTTTTCTCCAGAGCCTATTATTTCATAATTCAACAGTGTTTCTTTGGCATCATAAGCTGGTTGCTTACCAATCTTATAATGCTGATAGCTGGCAATAGCCACAACAGGAAGAATGAACACTATGGATATGAGTAGTAATGTCATTGTTTTGAAATTGATTTATTATTCGTTTTCTCACTAACCAAGATTGGGGTTTTACCATAGAATCTATTGAAGACCATACAGGCAGTTAAATCACCAGTTACATTTACAGCAGTCCTAAACATTCCCAAGAGTCTTTCTACACCAATGATAATGATGATGCCTTCAGCGGGTATGCCGACACTTCCCAAAACAGAAGCGAGTATAACCACACCACCTCCTGGAATGGCAGGTGTACCAATGGATGCAGCGACAATAGTTACAATGACCACTATAATATTGAGTAAACTCATTTCCAGTCCGTAAGCTTGGGCAATAAAAAGAGTTGTAATAGTTTGATATAGTGCAGTACCATCCATATTGACGGTCGCCCCTATAGGTATGATAAAATTGCTAATAGTCTTGTCCACTTTTAGTTCTTCTTCGGCGGTTTTTAGAGATAAGGGCATCACAGCGGCAGAACTTGTGGTTGAAAAAGCCAATAATTGAACATCCCTTATTTTTTTTAGGAAATGCAATGGGTTTTTCTTTCCGAGAAGTACGATGAGTCCCAAATAGAAAATTACCAATAAAAGAAGACCGAGAAGTACTACCCCAACATAGTACGTTAAACCTGATAAAGAACTTAAACCAACACTAGAGGTAAGCTGCGCCATTAGTCCGAAAACAGCAATAGGTACTAGAAGCATTGACCATTTTACTACTGTCATACAGACTTCCTGAATGGCACTTAAAAGAAGCTTTACTGGGCGCAGTAAGGCATTTTCAAGTGATAGCACAGCTACACCAATAATGATTGTGAAAATCACAATACTTAACATTTCACCACTAACCATAGATGCTAAAGGGTTCTCTGGAAGTAAGTTTGATATGGCATCTGGAATAGTTTCAAGGCCGAAGGAAAGCTCGGGATTTTCCGTTGGAACAGCAGTAATTTCATTATGTTCAGCTAGAGCCTGTTGATGTAAAAAGCGACCAGGTCTAAAAATTTGAGATAGTATGACACCCAAACTTACCGAAACTATGGTAGTGCCTAGAAAATATAATAAAACGCCACCACCCAATTTTTTTAGACTGTCCTTTTCATTACTTGCGATTCCTGTGATGATGGAAGCCACAATCAAAGGAATCATAATCATTTGAACCAGTTTTAGAAAAAGTACGCCAGGCAATGCCAGCCAATTCCCTGCGATGTCTGCTGTTTCTTTAGTAATCCACCCGTTTTGAGGACTTAACAGCAATCCAAAACCAACACCTAAAAACAAGGCAATAATAACCTTAAGCCATAGACGACTTTCTACCAATTTTGAGAGGTAGTGATTGAATGATTTAAGTGATTTTACTTCTGTGTCGAACATTCTTTTTTATTGTTATGCAATGCTAATTTTAGTATCCAAATAAACTTTCTGAACGGATTGTAATACTTCCACGCCTTCGCCGAAGGGCTTTTGAAATGCTTTTCTTCCCATTATCAATCCAGAGCCACCAGCTCTTTTATTGATAACGGCAGTTGTTATTGCCTCCACCAAATCAGACTTACCGTTAGAGCCACCACCGGAATTAATCAATCCGATTTTTCCCATAAAGCAATTAGCCACCTGCAACCTGCATAGGTCGATGGGATGTTCTGTTGTCAGCGTCTCATACATTTCATCATCATATTTTCCAAAACCGATTTCTTTGAAACCAAAGTTATTTGTAGGTAATTTTTGCTTAATGATATCTGCCTGAATGGTTACCCCAATATGATTTGCTTGCCCTGTTACATCGGCAGCAGCGTGATAATCTTCTTTTCCGGTTTTGAAAGCTTCGTTTCGGGTATAGCACCATAAAATGGTAGCCATACCTAAATTGTGGGCTTCTTCGAAGGCTTCGGCTATTTCTTTAAGCTGTCTGTTACTTTCTTCCGAACCAAAATAAATGGTAGCACCCACGGCAACGGCTCCCATATTCCAAGCAGATTTTACTTTACCAAATAAAGTTTGGTTATACTTATTGGGATAGGTAAGTAGTTCATTGTGGTTAATCTTTACGATAAAGGGAATTTTATGGGCATATTTCCGTGCGTTCAATCCCAATACACCAAACGTGGAAGCCACACCATTACAACCGGCCTCAATGGCGAGTTTTATAATATTCTCTGGGTCAAAATAATCAGGGTTTTTATAGAATGAAAAGGCCGCACTATGCTCGATACCTTGGTCAACAGGCAGAATACTCAAGTAGCCTGTGCCACCAAGATTTCCGTGGTTATACAATTGCGAAAGGCTTCGCAGTACCTGCGGATTTCTGTTGCTTTGGGTAAATACCTTATCTAGGCTTGTTCTACTTGGGGTTTGCAATTCATCCTTGGTTATTTTTTCACAAACGTGATTCAAATAGAAGTCTGCTTTTTCCCCTAACAGTTGTGTAATATTTATGTCTATTTTCATTGTATTAATGATTAATGAATTCCTAAACTTTCATTTGTTTTAGCGATAGATTTGGCACCATCTGTTTCAATTCCTGTAAGTGCTCTAATGGCATCAATAGTTTCGGGTATAACAATTGCTTGGTTGTCTACCAAATAGGCGTAGAAAAGTTCATCCCCCACTACCTTCAGCATATCTTCCCATAGGGCTACTTCATACATATCGCCCCAAGGTCTTCCCATATCCAAAAACATTTCCTTGATAGTGTTGTTAGAAACTAGGCCTTTGTCATATTGAATTAGCTTGATACGACTAGATGTCTTAAAAGCATTCAGCACTTCTTCTTTCGAGGCTTGTTTTTTTAACTTCACATTCCAATAGTGCATATGGCTTAAAGTTTCTGGAACTTTTACTGCGGCAGTGATGACATCCAAATCTGGGTCAACGCTTTTAGCATCAGGACCTTGGTGGCTCGGGATGTCTTTTTCAGGAACCATCGTATTCATAATACCACCTAAATGGCTTTCCCAAGGATCTGTTGCTCTTCTTAAAAGTGTACCTCTAGCATAATCCAATAAATTGGCTCTTTTTAAAGCGGTCAACGTCCTTAAAATAGAAGTGGTGTTGCAGGAAACTACACGTGTAGCATCTAGATTTAGAGCAGACTGATAATTATTTTCAGCACTAAAGGAATGGCCTGTTGTTTCGTGTTTTTCGCCTCCGTGTAAAATAAATTTGATGTTTTGCTCTTTATA
Organism: Flavobacteriaceae bacterium UBA1903; assembly: GCA_002337605.1. Taxonomy (GTDB): domain Bacteria; phylum Bacteroidota; class Bacteroidia; order Flavobacteriales; family Flavobacteriaceae; genus Marinirhabdus. The sequence goes on along the minus strand of DDGL01000014.1, from coordinate 914,997 downwards.
AATTGCTACATTTTGAGCCGCAATCTTTTTAGGGGTACAGTCCACAACGAGATCTGATTTTTTCAACAGGTCGTGCATATCGCCTTTTACTGAAATACCTTCGGATTTCATTCTGTCTTCTGCTTCTTGAGTTGCTGCGTAGATATCGTACTTTTTTCTCACGGCATTTTGAATGCGCCAATCGCTTATGATATCACACACGCCCGAAAGCTTCATATCGTCCTGTAGATTGATGGCATCGGCCACCCTTTTTCCGATGACTCCGTATCCTATAACTGCTATATTTTTCATATAAATTGTTTTAATTAATTATGATTTGTTGTTTTTATTATTTGTATTCTCCATTCCCATAGGCATATTGCCATCATCGTCTGTATGCGAAATCATAAAAAAACGTTCCGCAATGAGAATCAGGATAATTCCAATTGCTGCTACGATGAGCACCATTGGATCATTCAGATATTTTATATATAGAAAGGCTGCTAGTACTGCAATGTCCATTACAATGGCTATTAACGGAATGATGGGTTTAAATTTTACCTCGTTTTTTAGGTGGCGAAATAGCCCCCAATGGATAGCGATATCCATAATGAGGTAGAAAATAGCTCCTATAGAAGCGATTCTTGTTAAATCGAAAAGGGCAGTGAGTAAAATGGCAAGGGAAACCGTGAATATGAGCGCTGGATTTTTAAAATTACCTATCCTTTTTAAAGAGGGTACTTGTTTCATATTACTCAACATCCCCAATAAGCGCGATGCCGAAAATACACTGGCGATAACCCCTGAAAAGGTTGCTACAATAGCGATTGCTATAGTAAACCATAAGCCCCATTCCCCAAAAACAGGTTCGGCTGCTGCTGCCAAAGCATAATCTTTTGCCTTTATTATTTCAGGAATGCTTAAACCGCCTGCAACAGCAAGTGCCAAGGCTACATAAATAAGTGTGCAGATAAGAATAGAAATCACAATGGATCTTCCAAGGTTTTTGTGTGGATTTTTGATGTCTCCACCTTGATTCGTTATTGTTGTGAACCCTTTATAGGCAAGGATTGATAATGCCAATGCCGCTACAAAGCCGAACCCTTGTGGTAAGGTTTCGGTATTTTGTGGGATATAGTCTCCTGTAATATCCGCAAATCCGGAAGCTACCAGACCTGCAATCGCAAGTAGTGCAATACCACCTACTTTAATAATTGCTGTAAAAGTGGCCGTTGCTCCAATTACTTTATTTCCTAGAATATTTATTATATAAGCTGTTACCAAAAGTAGAATACCAAGTATGGATGCATAACCAGCATAACTTTCTGGGAATAATCGAAGGGTATAAGCGCCAAAGGTTCCTGCAACCAAACTTTGTGCAACGACCATTGAAACATACATTAGTAAAGAATAGACACCGGTTGTCGTTCCAGGTCCATAGGATTTATTGAAAAACTTAACCACACCTCCAGAGGATGGAAAAGCATTTGAGAACTTTACGTAGGAATAAGAGCTGAAACCCACCACAACAGCTCCCGCAATAAAGGCAATCGGGAACAGATCTCCTACTAACTCCGCTATTTGTCCCATAAGAACAAATATGCCAGCACCAATCATTACACCAGTTCCTAGAGATATAGACCCTATTAAGGAAAGCTTATTGTTTTTATCTGTTGTGTCTTTCATTCGTAAATTATTTCTTTGTGTTATTAACCGACGGTTTTGGTTTAAAATTTCTAATAATTAGGCGGTTGCTCTTTTCATAAGTGAAATAGCTTACCGCCCAATTAAAACCAACCATCAATCTATTTCTAAATCCGCTTATGGATAATAAGTGTACAACTGACCATAATAGCCAAGCGAAATAACCTGCAAATTTGAATTTGCCCAAATCAGCTACTGCCTTACGTTTCCCTACTGTAGCTAATGAACCTTTGTCTTTATATTCGAAAGGGTTCACACCCTCATCCTTAATAATTTTCAATAATATATTACCTAAATATTTACCTTGCTGAATAGCTGTTTGTGCTACTTGCGGATGTCCTTTTGGCGTTTCTTCTGTAATTACAGCCGCTATATCGCCTATGGCAAAAATGTTTTTGTAGCCTTCTACCATTAAAAATGAGTCTGTTTTTAAGCGGTTACCCTTTACCACGTGTTTTTTATCAATACCTTTTGGGAACTGTCCTTTAACACCCGCTGTCCAGATTAGGTTTTTGGCTAAAATGGTTTTTCCACTTTTGGTTGTGACTATTGAGCCGTCATAATCGCTTACCGATTCATTGAATAGTACTTTTACATCCAAGTCCTTCAAATATTTTAGGGTTTTCGTAGATGCTTTTTCAGACATCGTACTTAACAATTCATCAATGGCTTCTATCAAATAAATATTCATAATAGAAGAAGGGTATTCTGGATAATCCTTGGGAAGAATGTATTTACAGAATTCAGCCAAAGCTCCTGCCATCTCTACGCCAGCAGGACCACCACCAACGATGACGAAATTTGTTAAGGCATCACGTTCTTTATCATCACAAGTGATTGCAGCTTGTTCCAGATTTTGCAGCATCATATGGCGAATATTTAAAGAATCGCGAATGTTTTTCATCCCAATACTATGGGACTCGACATTGTCCATACCAAAAAAATTAGTTGTTGTACCCGTTGCCAATACGAGATAGTCGAAGTGAACTCTTCCTTTATTGGTTATAATGGTGTTTGTAGAAGGTTGGATTTCCTCGACTTCAGCTAAACGAAACAATACATTTTTATAACCACTAATTTGTTTTCTGAAAGGGAATACAATACTATCAGGTTCCAAAGCACTCGTTGCCACTTGATAAAATAAGGGCTGAAACTGGTGGAAGTTGTTTTTATCGAACAGTACCACCTGCACCTCTTTATGTTTCAGTTTTTCAACCAACGCTAAACCTGCAAACCCACCACCTATAATAATAACACGAGGTAAATTAGAGTCTGGAAGGCAGATTTCATCTGTTACCTTGCAAGCAGATTCTTTTGTATTATTATTTGAGTGGTTAGCGTTCATATTTAATTTTTATATCATTGGTATTAGCAATAGTTTACTTTGCGTCCTTGTCTTTTACAATCATTACTGAACATTTGGCGTGTGTTGCTAAATACTGTGAAACGGAACCTAATAAAAGACGTGAAAATGCGCCTTGCCCTTGCGAACCCACTACAATCAAATCGGCATCAAAAGATTCCGCTTTTTCCAAAATTTCTTTTTTAGGAAGACCGCTGACAACATTTGTTGTTATACGAAGTGAGCTATTTTTTTCTTTCAATACTTTACCAGCTTCGGAAACAATCTTTTTCCCTATTTTTTCAGCGTTTGATAAAAACTCTTTGTAGTAGGAATTAATAGAACTTGTTGATGTAATTAATGATGGTGTTGATATCGCAGGATGTTCATACACGTTTATAATGCAGACCTCACTTTCATTTTGTAAGGGTAATTTTGCAAGTTCTTTTACTGCTAGTTTACTAAAATCAGAACCATCTATGGCTAACACTATTTTCATAACTTGAATTTTTATGAATAAAGATTTCCTATCCTTTATTCTTATTTATAAATGATTGGGCATCTACTATGGAAGCGAAATAAAAAACACTTCCGCTACTTTTATCTTGAACAATAATTGCTGAAGCTTTATCAACTTTTGTATCATTTAGTGGATTACTCCCAAAGCGAACATCATCTAGATTTTTCTGTAACTTTTCAACACAATTTTCACAACAACCATAGTAGATAGTTCCATTGACGTCAATAGGTATTTGTGACACACCCATAAATCGGTCATTGACCATACAGACTTTTTCGTTGGGAACGATTTCATAATTTTGGGCTGATATAATGGCCTCATTTGCTGTTTGGGATGTTTCAACAGTTGGCTGTGTTACGCTTTCTGCAACATCTTTTTTCTTGCCAGAACAGGATAGAAGTACTGCTGAAAGCAGTAGAAGGAACAATATAGCGATGGATACCTGGTATATCTTTCTTACTGGGTTCTTAATGGCTACAACTTGGATAGCATTGTTTTTTTGATTTGAGTGTATTCGTTTCATAGTGTTAATCTTTAAGTGGAATAATTATTTCAGTTTGAATGAGTTTTCGCCAATAGATATGTTCATACAATCCAGACCAATACATCCCAAAAGTGAAGGCGAACATTAATTCTTCAATAGGAATGCCCAAGACAAGAATATGGGTCAGGTTGTCTAGATTCCAGTACAACTCCACATATTGAGGATAGAACGGAAGGATGCTTCCGAAATAAATGAAGTACAATACCGTAAACAGAATTCCCCCAACCCAAATCTTTCCTTTTAAATCTGGGCGACAATAAAGAGTCGCCAATCCACCTATGAACAAAGCTATAATGCCGCAATAAATGTGATTGAGCGACGTAAAAAGCGCCAGAATGATGAATACAGCTGCTGGTATAAAAAGTATATAAATATGCAATCGGTGCCTACTATGACTTCGTTCGCTATGTGGTATTTCGGCAAGTCCTCTTTTAAAAATAAGGTTGTAGAGTACAGTGCCAATTCCACCTATTGCGAAAGAGAAAATCAAACTTTCGATATCGAAGCCTGTTTTTTCGGCCAAATCAAAAAGCGAAGGTGGAAACCAATATTCTGGTACAAACAACGGTTCTGTTAAACCAAAGGGCATCGTAATCAGGCTCATTTTGAGCATTTCTTTCCTAACTCCTTTTTTGGATATATATATAACTACCCAAAGAGCAAGAATGATAAGCGACCATATGAACCAGACATACTGCATAAATCCTAAAAGGTTTTTTTACTTTTTTATTTTTATTTGCGCATTATAAAAAGCGCCAATAGAAGCGCCTATAAGCCACCAAAGGATAAAAGTTTGTACGATACCCATTAACACTTCTAATAGGGGAACATCCATTCTAATGACATTGGTGGTATCCAAGCCGTGCAATAAGCTATTGAAAAAGATGATTGAACCTTCCCGCCCTGCTGTAGCCATTACTATCATACAGCCCAAATAAATTATGGTTCCTGTAAGACCGAAGGCAAATCCGAGTTTTTTTACGTTTAAGCGATGCATAATTTTATAGTTTAAGATTAGTTGTCCGAGTTTAAAATTCTTTTAGATTCTTCATAGTCTTCCTTGGATATTTCGCCTTTTGCATAGCGTTTTTTAAGAATATCCAGTGGGCTGTCCTTCATTGTTTTTTGATAGGGTATATCTGCTGGGATAAAGAATATCCAAGCAAGTAAGATGACCCATATAATCCACCATATTAGGTGCATTCCTCCAAAGTGTCCGTCGTATAAATGCATAGTTTTTAGGTTTTAATTGTTATTGATTAAGTTCTGTGATTGTATATCCATTGAGCTCATCGAGTTGCTTTTGCAAGTCGGCAACCGAAAGTGCTTCATTCATCGTGATACGTGTAGCTCCTTTTGGTGCCAGAAAAATTTCTGCCTTTTCGATATTGGGATGTTCTTCCAAAGTCTTCTTGACCCTTGCTACACATCCACCACAACTAATTCCGTTTATTTGAAATTTTTGTTTCATTGTATATAGTTTTTAGTGATGTTGATGTCCTTTGTGTTCTTCTTTTGTTTCCTGTCCAGAATGATTGTGGTCGCTATCCTGATGCTTATGATTATTGTGCTTTCCGTGTCCGTGTGAACCGTGGGGCATAAACAGATGGATGCCGAACATAAAAAGGATGAAAATAAATAGTGATGAACCACCTCCTATACCAAATGAGGGCGCTAAAAAGATGAACAATAGTGGTAGCCCACAACCTATGACCATCCAAATCCAGTGATTTTTTTTCATTTTTTTTGTATTTAGAAGTTAAAAATTAATGATGCTCGGTATGATCCTGTTTGTTTTGACTATTCATATTCTGCATATCCATTCCTTTTTCGCCCATCATCTTTGAGCAAGATTTCATACAGTCCTCGCTCATCATTCCTTTTTCGTGCATCATTTTCATCATTGTTCCCATCATTTTTCCGTCATTCATCATTTGGTTCATCATCATATTCATCATTGTACTGTCCTTCATCATCATTTGCATTCCTTCTCCTTGCATCATAGAGCCCATCATTTTTTTGTTGCCCTGCATCATTGCCATTGTGTGTTGACTGCCGTGCATACTTTCCATAAACTCGGTCATATAATCGTGGTTCTCGGTAACGGCATTAAACACCTCCGTACGAGTTTCAGGATTTTCCAATAGTGCTTGAGGATCTGCTCCTTGGTTGCAACTGCTTAAGCTTAAAAGCCCGATTGTTGATAAAACAATTAGTAATGTTTTCATAATTTTCTATTTTATTGAGTTAAACATTTATTTTTATAAACCCATTCCCAACAATCCACAAACCGTAGTTTAGGGAATGGGTTATCAGCTATTAACTGTCAGATTTAAAAAGGTTTTCAATCTTCTTTAATTTCATTTCTGTCGGGAACTTTTTCATTGTTATTCAATTTTTTTTAAACGCCATTTCTTGTTGCTTTCTTTAATGGCCACTAAATTTTCCGAAATCAATTTAGAGGTTATGATAGGTGGATTTTTATCCTCCTTATCTTTAGGCGATATGTGAATGGCCAATTGAGTTAGATGGTCAATGGCTTTTCCTTGTTTATTTATAACTACTTCAAAATAATGGTAGCTAACGACGTCTTTGTTGAAAATGTCATTATAGCCTATGGTCTCTTTTTCAACTTTTAGTACCAATGCCTTATCATATTCGAAATTGGTCGCATTCAAGAATTGAGGTGTAATGACAGTTTTTCCAGTTTTATCGATATAGCCATAATACAGTATGCCATCTTTTTGATGGGCAATCAAGCATTTTTCGTTACTGAATATGGGGTAGGTTGCATTTCCTGTTTTGGTTAGCACCAAATCATTTCGAAAATCAATGATTACTTTGCCGTCTTGGTCAATAAACCCCCATTCGTTCCCTTTTTTAATGGCAGCTACTTCATTGTTAAAAGGCGAGATGTACTCTAAATTTTCTATAGTTTGTGTAATCCCTAGAAAGGGAATTAATACTAATGTGATGAGTAGTTTTTTCATTTTAGTTTGATTTATTTTGATAAAATTAATGATTGCCTTAAGCGTTTATCTGCATAACTTTCGTTGTTATCTACATAATTTCATCGTAAAAATTTCTTTTCCAGTTTTCAGTATTTTTATAATCGGTCATACTCACTCCAATTACTTCTTTGAACTGTCTAGACAGATGGTTGACGCTGCTGTAGTCCAATAAGTACCCTATATCTGAAAAGGAATGTTGTTTGAGTTGAATGAGCTCTTTAACTTTCTCTATCTTTAATTTGATAAAGTACTTTTCAATGGTTGTCTGTTGATTTGCTGAAAATAATTTACTCAATGTCTTGTATTCCCTATGAAGGCTTGATGCCAATAGTTCAGATGTTTTTACTTTGATATGTAATGGTAGCTCTTGTAATTGTTCAATTAGAATAATCTTGATTCTTTCTACGAGCATTTCTTCTTCGTTCTGCACTATTTCAAAATCATTGGCGTGAAGCACGGTTGTTACTGCATTGATGATTTCACTGTCTGTTTTATTTGGTGCTTCTACTAACAATCTTCCCAATTCCAATGAAAGTACGGTTACTTCAAGTTCTTGTAACTCCTGCATAATTACTTTTAAGCAGCGATTACAGACCATATTCTTAATCCAAAATTCTTTTGGTTTGCTCATAGTATATAATGTATTGTCATTGAGTTTTAACTCAATGGTTTGAAAGGTTAAGACCTAACAGGGTTAATGGTGTATAGTATTGTTGGGAATAGAGTACAACAAATGTTAGCCAGAAGTGAAACTTTGGCTATAGAGGTAATGCAGATTAAAGTCAATCTGCGATGTAGAAAATCAAATTAAGAAGGTCTCGTTGAGAATTATAATATCTGTAGATAATAAAGGCGGCCTATAGGTTTTAAAAGAAATGACTTTTTCTTCTAGCCCCTCGAACAGATTAATATAAGTATTAAAAAAAGTATTTAAGAAAACTAAAGTCTCAATCTCTAAAATTGTATTGGACTTCTTAAAGGTGTCATCTCCTTCTTTTACAATGGTCTGATTATCGCAACAATCCTTCTCTTGTATGGAAGTACATTGCTTGGAATTTGTATCTTTTTTTTGCGCTGTCTCCATACAAGATTCTGCCTTACTAAAAAAAGCCATATCTACCAATTTATTACAGCAAAAGTGCATATCCACCGTGAAAGAAGAAGTAGAAAACAGTATAAAAACTGCTAAAAAAAAGGACAGTATTTTAGTAAAAAAAGATTTCACCCTATAAATTTACGGAATTTTTGTTTAGCATTAACGATTTCTTGTAGGTTACACACTATTGATTAATAATATCATTTCCAGATAATTATGAATTGATTCCAAATTAATTAATGCGAAGATAATTTTAAAGATTAAACAAAAATATGATATTTGTCATCAAATATATTTCTCTTAAAATCCATATGCTACAGAAAAGTTAATTCCAAAAGGATGGCCAGGACGTAAACCTGCTGGCACACGAGATACAGCATATTTTGTATTAAATAGGTTTATGATGTTTGTTGATAGCGTAAAATTTTCATTAAGAAAATAACGAGCAGATAAGTCAACTATGAAGTTAGAATCCACTTTAAAATTTTCAGGAATAGATCCTGAACCAGCTTTAGTTCTAAATGCTCCAGTATATCGTGAATTTAGGTTTACTTCAAATTTCTTATGCTCTAGCCCAAAAGTTGCATTTAATTGATTTTTTGCGATGTATGGTATTTCGTCCCCTTTGGTCACCACTCCATAAATATCCTCGTTGCTATCGAAACTGGTCAGAAATTCGGTATCCGTGAGGGTATAGGAAACCGACACAGGAAGTTTAAATTTTTCTGACTTATTATATAGTAGGTTGTAATTCAGTAAAAATTCAATTCCGCTTACGCGCACTTCACCTGCATTAAACTGGTCAAGACTTCCCGTACCACCTGTAGCAGCCAAATCACTTCCCAGTAGGTTTTGATAGTCATTGTAGAACCCAACAAGTTCCCCTTGTAGCCCTTTAACGCTAAATCGGGTTCCTATTTCGTAATTAATACTTTCTTCGGCATTTTGCCCTGGTGTATTGCTTGGTGGGGAAAACCCTTTGTGTACACCACCAAAAACTGAAAAATCGTTACTAAATCTGTAGTTTGCGCCTAAACCAGGAATCCATACGTTTACCTTGTTTTCGCGAATGGATAAATCTTGACCAGTCCTGGAAGGGTCATTGGTGCCATAGTCCATTTGGGTTAGAGTTGTATTCTCATAGCGTAAGCCAGGTGTTAGGGTCAGGTTCTCAACTTTTAGGGTGTATAAGAGGTGTGCAGCGAGAGCTTTTGCACCACTTATGCGGTTAGCGTCAGACCCTTTTTCGCCTACTGTCGTACGTATTAATTCATTGTTCAAGAATGCATACCTGTCCACCCATTGAAATCTGTCCTCATCATCCTCGTGGTAGCGTATTCCGGCTTCTAAAGTTTGTAACCAATCAGAGCCCCATCGTAATTTGGCAATGGATTGAACACCATTTGAAGTGTATGCTCTGTTATTTGCCTTTACGCCCATAACATCTTCTTGGGTGTTTTCGTTTCCTAAAATGGTTTGGTATTCTAATGGGAAATTCTGTGGCGATGAAAGGATATTACTAATGCTCACTCTTTCGCCTAAATTTACATCATCCAATTTGTACCAATTACGTTTGAATTTATTCAAGTAACCGGTAGTGCTTATGTCTAATGATGATGATAATCGGATAAAATGGGTAAGTTGGTATTGTTGATGCTCGGCATTCATTACATCCTCTGAAGAAGCTCTGTATCTTCTAAAGGTATTTTCTTGAAAATCTTCATCTGTCAAACCTAAGTAAGTTTCGTTTGCCTCTTCTTCGGAATACTGAATTTTAAACGTTAATGACTGATACGTTTTTGCGTCTAAATTTGAGTTAACCCTAAACTTGGCCAAATAATCAGATTTGTCAAATCCTGTATTGCCACCACCGTCAAGATTTTTAAAACCATCAGAATTATAATTAAAATAATCCGTTACAAATCCAAAATTTTTATAGCTATCACCAATTGTTAATTGAGTATTTCTTGAATCGTAATTTCCTGCAGCAATGGAAGCCCTTCCAGAGAATTTGTTTGGAATTCGGGAAGATATCATATTTATGGCGCCACCAGTGGTATTGGGTCCGTATTGAATTTGACTGCTTCCTTTTAAAACTTCTACGGCCTGCATACGACCAATGGTAGGAAAATAATAGGCGGCAGGTGCGCTGTAAGGTGCAGGGGCAATGAGCACACCATCTTCCATTAAATTGATTTTTGCACTACGCTCAGGCGATGTGCCTCGCAAACTTATATTTGGGCGTAGTCCGAAGCCATCTTCTTCATAAATGTTAATTCCTGGAACTGTTTGTAATACCCTGTTGATGTTAGTATAAGAGAATTTTTTTAAGTCTTCTTCGGAAATATAGCTTGCAGAACCCGTTTTGTTTTTAACCTCAAACCTACTACCGAGTATAGTATTTCCAGAGACTATCACCTCTTTTAACTGTTCCGTTTTTTGTTGGATAGTATCTTTTTTTTGGGGATTAGTTTGTGCCCATATATTTGGGAATTGCAAAATAAGTATTAGAAAAAAGAGAATTCGCATTTGCTTTAAATTATTTAGAATGAATATAAATAAAGGACAAATGTAATAGTCTTTTTTAATTAAAAAAATATTATTTAGAATAATTCTTAATAATAAGATTTAAGCAATTTAGACTCAATAATTTATAATTTGTAATGGATTAAATTCAGTACAAATCTTCAAGTGGAATCTAAATTATTTGTTAAATCAAGAAATTCTGCTAAAAATTTAATAGCTTTGTAAAATTAATGAAGAAGGTTTTTTATAAAATATCATCCGCTTGCTTAGCACTTATTGTGTTGTTGTCAACTGTTTCTTTTACTGTTGATAGTCATTACTGTGGCGATACTTTAGTGGATTCTTCTTTATTTGGTCACGCTGAATCCTGTGGTATGGAAGTTCAGCAGCAATTGGATTCATCAGAGTGTGATATTTCAAAAAAAGATTGCTGTAGTGATGAACAAGTGATTGTTGAAGGTCAAGATACTTTAAAAACATCGTTCGACAAATTAGATAAAGACAAACAACTATTTGTTGCTGCTTTTATCCATAC
>DDGL01000014.1:798039-903522 GCA_002337605.1 Flavobacteriaceae bacterium UBA1903 | reverse complement strand
ATTTTTAAGTAATTAGAACTGTAGTCCTGCATTAATTTGTTTTGGACATTTCTGCTTGTTTGTCACTTTTTAAACAAGATTTATAATTACTTAATAATCATTTCTATGCTGAATAAAAGCATCAAATTTCTAATTGAAAATAAACTCGTAGCAGTTTTGCTATTAGCTTTATTTGTGGCTTGGGGAGTCGTTAATGCCCCATTTGAATGGAATACTGGTTCACTTCCACGTAATCCTGTGGCTGTAGATGCCATTCCCGATATTGGCGAAAACCAACAAATTGTATTTACTAAATGGGATGGTCGATCCCCACAGGATATTGAAGATCAAATTACCTATCCTTTAACCACATCGCTTCTTGGTATTCCAGGTGTCAAAACCATACGAAGTTCATCTATGTTTGGCTTTTCAAGTATCTACATCATTTTTGAAGAGGATATCGAATTCTATTGGAGCCGAAGCCGAATACTTGAAAAGCTAAATTCACTACCATCAGGACTTTTACCAGATGGAGTAAACCCTGCATTGGGTCCTGATGCGACCGGGTTGGGTCAAATATATTGGTATACGCTAGAAGGTCGTGATGAAAACGGAAACGTAACAGGTGGTTGGGATTTGCAGGAATTACGAAGCATTCAAGATTTTTACGTGAAATATGCGCTTTCATCAGCAAGTGGTGTTTCTGAAGTCGCCTCAATTGGTGGTTATGTTTTGGAATATCAAGTAGATGTCAACCCCGAGTTGATGAAGCAGTATAAAATTGGTTTGAATGAAGTTGTAAAAGCTGTAAAACAGAGTAATAAGGATGTTGGAGCACAGACTTTGGAAATTAACCAAGCGGAATATCTGATACGTGGCTTGGGATATGTCAAATCCATTGCCGATTTGGAAAACGCTGTAGTAACATCAGAAAATTTTACCTCAATACGCTTAAAGGATATTGCAAAAGTTTCCCACGGACCTGCAACAAGAAGAGGGCTGTTGGATAAAGAAGGAGCAGAAGTTGTAGGTGGTGTCGTGGTAGCCCGATATGGTGCTAACCCTATGGCGGTTATTAATAATGTGAAGGAAAAAATCAATGAATTAAGTTCAGGTTTGCCCTCTAAAACATTAAGTGATGGTAGAACATCTCAACTTACCATTGTTCCTTTTTATGATAGAACAGAACTTATTCAAGAAACATTAGGTACGCTGGACGAAGCACTTACATTAGAAATTTTAATTACAATTTTCGTAATTATTATAATGGTATTTAATTTAAGGGCTTCGGTTTTAATTTCAGGATTATTACCTGTTGCAGTATTGATGGTTTTTATTTCAATGAAGCTGTTTAATGTAGACGCCAATATTGTGGCCTTGTCAGGTATTGCTATTGCTATTGGAACAATGGTCGATGTGGGTGTGATTCTTACAGAAAATGTGCTTCGGCATATTGATGAAAATGAGGAAAACCTGCCAATGAACACGGTAGTATATAATGCAACCGCCGAAGTTTCTGGGGCAATATTGACTGCGGTACTCACCACTATTATAAGCTTTATTCCTGTATTCACGATGATTGGTGCTGAAGGTAAATTGTTTCGACCATTGGCTTTTACCAAAACGGCTGCCCTAACAGCATCCCTAATTGTGGCCTTGTTTTTAATCCCACCGTTCGCAGCATATTTATTTAAAAAGCGTAGCATAAAGACTTCTTTTAGTTATATACTAAATGGAGCAATGATTATTTTGGGTGTTGTAGCACTTATTTTTGGTTACCCGCTAGGATTAATATTAGTTGCATTTGGTGTGGTTGGTATCCTCTCGCTAAAGGAGAAGATTACCCCAAAACGTGCCAATGTGATTAACATATTTGTGTCTGCTTTTGCTATCATATTCTTATTGGCAGAATATTGGAGACCACTTGGCGTCGATCGCAGCATATTTATAAATTTGATTTTTGTTGGACTTATCTGTTTTGGCCTTCTAGGTGTATTCACACTTTTCAGAAAGTATTATGTGCGTATTTTAAATTGGGCATTACGGAATAAACTATTGTTTCTTTCCCTGCCCACCGCCATTATAATTTTTGGGGTAATGATTATGAAAAATACAGGGAAGGAATTTATGCCATCTCTTAATGAAGGCTCTTTCTTGCTGATGCCCACTTCAATGCCCCACGCTGGTGTTGAAGAGAACAAACGGGTATTGCAACAATTGGATATGGCTGTGGCCAGTATTCCTGAAATTGAAACCGTAGTTGGTAAATCTGGTCGTACAGAATCTGCATTAGACCCAGCACCATTATCAATGTATGAGAACGTCATTCAATACAAGTCTGAATATATATTAAATGAGAAAAGAAAAAGACAGCGGTTTAAGGTAAATGAAGATGGACTGTTTATTCTAAAGGACGGAAGGTTGGTTACCAATCCAAATAATGAAGTAGAAACTGAAAATGCAACATACGATGCTTCGGCAATAGCAGACCCATTTTCTGTCAACATATCACAACTGATACCAGATGATGACGGAGAATACTTTAGAAACTGGCGACCTGAAATTGAATCGCCAGATGATATTTGGAAAGAAATTGTGAGAGTCACAAAGCTTCCTGGAGTTACTTCTGCACCCAAGTTACAACCCATTGAAACACGTTTGGTAATGTTACAAACCGGTATGCGAGCACCAATGGGAATAAAGGTAAAAGGGCAAGACTTAAAGGAAATTGAAGCCTTTGGAGTACAATTGGAAAATATTCTTAAGCAAGCAGATGGGGTTAAGGATGAGGCCGTATTTGCTGACCGTATTGTCGGGAAACCTTATCTATTATTGGATATTGACAGAGACCGATTGGCTCGATATGGAATTACCATCGAACAGGTACAACAGGTCATTCAAGTATCTGTTGGAGGAATGGTGCTTACGCAGACTGTTGAAGGTAGAGAAAGATATGGCATTCGAGTTCGCTATCCTAGAGAATTAAGGGCAAACCCTAATGATTTAAAAGACATCTATGTTCCTGTTGAAAAAGGGAGTCCAGTGCCATTAAGTGAACTTGTCACTATTAGATATGAACAAGGACCACAAGTAATAAAGAGTGAAGATACATTTTTAGTGGGCTATGTTCTTTTTGATAAACTTGATGGCTTCGCCGAAGTAGATGTGGTGGAAAATGCACAAGCGCTTATCCAATCAAAAATTGATAGTGGGGAACTTATCGTGCCAAAAGGGATTAACTATCGCTTTACAGGAACCTACGAAAACCAATTACGTGCAGAAAAAACTTTAAGCGTTGTTGTGCCTTTAGCCCTAGCAATCATTTTTCTCATCCTTTATTTCCAGTTCCGTTCCGTTGGTACATCATTAATGGTATTCACGGGTATTGCCGTTGCTTTTGCAGGTGGGTTTTTGATGATATGGGGTTATGGGCAAGATTGGTTCTTAAACTTCAACTTTTTTGGGGAGAATTTACGAGACCTTTTTCAAATGCACACCATTAATTTAAGTGTTGCCGTTTGGGTTGGTTTTATTGCCCTATTCGGTATTGCAACTGATGATGGTGTGGTTATGGCAACTTATTTGACCCAAACCTTTGATAGAAATACCCCAGAAACAAAACAGGAAATTAGGGCATCTGTAGTTGAAGCTGGAGAAAAGCGTATCCGTCCGTGTTTGATGACAACTGCAACAACTATTCTTGCTTTGTTACCTGTATTGACATCAACAGGTCGTGGGAGTGATATAATGATTCCGATGGCAATCCCTTCATTTGGCGGAATGCTTATAGCACTTGTAACGCTATTTGTTGTGCCAGTTTTATTCAGTTGGAAGCAGGAATTTCAATTAAAACGAGCTACAAAATGAGATATATAGTTTTAATAATATTTGTTTTTTTCGCTTTCGCGGAAGTAAATGCACAAGATTTAGCATCCTATATTCAGGAAGCCGAAAAGAATAATCCAGAAATTCAAGCTTTTGAATTGCGCTACAACATAGCGGAAGAAAAGGTAAATGAAGCTGATTGGTTACCAAACACAGAGATTGGCTTAGGCTACTTTGTGAGCGAACCAGAAACCCGAACAGGGGCGCAACGTGCACGTTTTTCAGTAAAACAAATGTTGCCTTGGTTTGGAACCATATCAGCAAGGGAAAACTATGCTTCATCAATGGCCGAAGCCCAATTTGTTGATATAGCGATTGCAAAAAGAAAACTTTCGTTATCAGTATCCCAATCCTATTATAAACTCTATGCCATAAGTGCAAAACAGGGTATTCTGGATGAGAATATAGAACTTTTGGAAACCTATGAACGCCTTGCATTAACCTCTGTAGAAGTGGGAAAGGCATCAGCGGTTGATGTACTTCGCCTTCAGATAAGACAGAACGAGTTGATTCAGCAGAAAGAAGTGCTGGAACAAGATTATTTGGCGGAGCAAGCGCTCTTTAATAATCTTTTGAATCGTGATGAAAATATTGCCGTAGAGGTCGTAAAGCAGATGATAATTCCCGAAGAAGATGTGTTTATTTTGACTGACAATCTACAGCTTAACCCAGAACTTATTAAATACGATAAATTATATGAATCTATCGAAGAAGCCGAATTATTAAACCAAAAAGAGAGTGCGCCCAATATCGGTTTTGGTTTGGACTATGTGCCTGTATCAGAACGTCCAGATATGAATTTTTCCGATAATGGTAAAGACATTGTGATGCCTATGGTTTCTATTTCAATTCCCATTTTCAATAATAAATATAAGTCAGTGACAAAGCAAAATGAATTGAAACAATTGGAAATAAAATCACAGAAAGAAGAGAGGCTCAATAACCTTGAAACACGTCTTGCACAAGCTATTTATAATAGAAATACAATGAGAATTAAGTTTAATGTACAAACAGACAATTTAAAGCAGGCGAATGACGCCGAAGAAATTCTCATTAAGAATTACGAAACCGGAACTATAGATTTTAACGATGTGCTCGATGTACAAGAATTGCAGTTAAGGTTTCAAATCAATTTAATCGAATCTAATAGAGGGTATTATACAGAATATGCCATCATAAATTATTTGACAAAATGAAAACAATAAAAATTATTACGCTATTACTTTTCACAACTTCAATTTTTGCCCAAGTAGGCACAAACGGAAATGATAGAAAGGAAGATGGGCGACCTGTTAAGGAGTATAACCTTACCATTGAAGAAAACGAAATGACACTTGGAGGTGTTACTGCCAATGCAATGACCATCAATGGAGGTATCCCTGGGCCTGTTTTGGAATTTAATGAAGGAGACCTTGCTATAATCAACGTAACCAATAAAATGGATGAAGAAACTTCAGTGCATTGGCACGGATTGATACTTCCCAATTTTTACGACGGGGTTCCATATTTAACTACCCCACCGATTGAGCCAGGAACAACCTTCCAATACAGAATCCCAATCAACCAATCGGGAACATATTGGTACCATTCCCACACAATGCTACAAGAACAAAAAGGTGTTTATGGGTCTATTATCATTCATCCAAAAGAGAAAACCTTGGAATATGATAAAGATTTAGTCGTGGTATTATCAGATTGGACCAATGAAAAACCAATGAATGTATTACGAAACCTTAAAAGAGGTAACGAGTGGTATCAAGTTAAAAAAGGCACAGCAGTGCCATTAAGTAGAGTCATTTCAGAAGGTGCCTTTGGTGCTCAACTTAAATTTTGGAGAGACCGTATGGAAGGAGCTGATATTGCAGACATTTATTATCCTGCATTTTTGTCCAACGGTAAAAAACTGGCAGAGTATCCAGAATTTACGGCTGGCGAAAAAGTACGTCTTCGCTTTATCAACGCCTCGGCTTCTACCTATTATTGGATGGACTTTGGCGGAGGTAACCCAATGTTGGTTTCCAGTGATGGTGTCGACGTACAACCTGTTTCTAAAAGCAGATTTCTCTTTGGCATAGCCGAAACGTATGATGTAATTGTAACTATTCCAGAAGGAACTATTGAAATTACCGCAACCGCTCAAGATGGTTCAGGTCATACCTCTATACAGTTAGGTAATGGCACTCTTTACCCAGCCAAAAGAATTGATAGACCTGATAAGGTAGCGATGATGAAGCAAATGGCTAAAATGGATATGAAAATGGGAGCACCTGCAATGGTTGGAAACAAGAAGAAGAATACACCCGAAGTTTTAATGCAGAAGTACGGAATGAAGATGAATATGAAGGACGGCGAGATGAAAATGGGGAACGATAAGATGTCGATGAAAGATGGCAAAATGAATGACCAAATGGATATGAAGATGGATGATACAATGGGAATGAAAAAAGACTCGATGTCAATGAGCCATAATGGAGCATCAAATAAAATGGAAGGTCATATGCACAATATGCCAATGATGCAGAAGGATTCTACTTCTTTTGATTATGAGGAGCGAAAGACATACTTCAACTATGATTTTTTAGAGGCAAAAGAAAAAACTGAATTTAAGGCAGATTTACCAGTAAATGAAGTGTTGCTTAACCTAACAGGTAATATGAATCGCTATGTATGGAGTATGAATGGGGTGCCATTATCAGAAACCGATAAGATAAATATAAAAGGAGGCGAGGTAACCAGAATTACATTAAATAACCTGACTATGATGCACCATCCAATGCACTTGCACGGTCATTACTTCAGGGTCATCAATGAAAAAGGAGAACGTTCCCCATTAAAGCATACCGTGAACGTACCACCAATGCAGAAAGTTATTATTGAATTTTATAACGAAGAGTATGGCGATTGGTTCTTTCATTGTCACGTATTGTACCATATGATGGGTGGTATGGCAAGAGTGTTTAGTTACGATACCCCAAGGGATGATAGAATGAAAGATTATCCAGTTCAGAAACTTATCGATGAGACAGACCATTATTATTCGTGGGGATTGGCTCGTGCAGGTTCAAATTTTAATGAACTCTTTTTAACGTCGAGCAATATCCGAAATGAATTTGGTTTGAGAGCAGAGTTCGATTACGACCAAAATCTTGAAGCCGAAATAAGTTATAATAGGTATCTGAACGATTGGGTACGTGTTTATGCAGGAGTAAATACCGAAACGTCAACACCAGATTCTTACGATACATTTAATACCGTAGGATTGGTTGGTGTAAAGTATTTTACGCCTTATAGATTTAATGTAGATGTGAGTATGGACCATCAGCTACGCCCAAGAATACGTTTGGACAGAGAATTATTGATTTTTCCAAGAATTTTTCTGGAAGGCGAATACGAATACAGAGCAGATTTTGGATGGGTCAATGATTTAGAGAATAATAAATCATTTGAAAGCGAAACACAATGGTTGGTAGGGGTTGCATACATTCTTTCGCGCAATTTTTCAATCCAAGCTAACTACAATAACCGATATGGATTGGGTGGTGGACTATTAGCAAGATTTTAAACAACTAAAAATTAAAAAGATGAACTATTATTTTAATAAAACAATCAATGGAACCTTCGAAGAGGTCATCGAGAAAGTGACACAAGGATTAAAGGAAGAAGGTTTTGGAATCCTTACAGAAATTGATGTAACAGAAACACTAAAGAAAAAACTGGATATAGACTTTAAAAAGTATAGGATACTCGGAGCTTGTAATCCGCCCTATGCACATAAAGCTTTGCAAGCAGAAGATAAAATTGGAACGATGTTGCCCTGCAATGTCATAGTACAGGAAATCGAAGCAGGTATCATTGAAGTTGCGGCCGTAAACCCAATGGAATCAATGCAAGCTGTAAAAAATGAAAAATTGAATGAGGTAGCCAGCGAAATAACTGCAATGTTGGAAAACGTCATTGAAAAATTATAAGACACTATAAAAAGGCAGTAATAATAATAATTAATAAACACAAACTTAAATTAAAACAAAATGAGCAAATTAAAATCAACATTAGGTATAGTTGCGATAGCATTCATAACCTTAACAGTAATGTCTTGTAAAGACAACAGCAAAGAACAAAATAGCACGGATGGAGACCATTCACAAATGAACCACGATAACAGTGATGGTCATCACGACGGCGAAAAGAAGGAAATGGCAATGAGTGGAGATAGTAATGCGCAAGCGGTATTAAATGACTATTTCAACTTAAAGAATGCGTTGGTGGGAGATGATAATGGCAAAGCCAAAGAACTTGGGGCAACCCTCGCAACATCCTTAGGAAATTTTGACGCCTCACAATATACCGATACCCAGCAATCGGAATTAAAGGATATTGTTGAGGATGCAGTTGAACACGCAGAACACATTTCAGAAAGTGATATAGCACACCAGCGCGAACATTTTAAAGTTTTAAGTAAAGATGTAATAGATATGGTAGCTATAACAGGAGCAGAGATGAAGCTTTACGAGCAGTTTTGCCCTATGTATGATGGCGGTACAGCTTGGCTAAGTACTAAAGAGGAAGTGCGCAATCCATACTATGGTAGTCAAATGTTAAAATGCGGCAAAGTACAACGTGAAATTAACTAAATGAAAATTGTAAAGATTATAGCAATAATACTACTGGTAGCGTTCGTGGGAATTCAATTTATTCCCACTACACGCAATCAAAGTGATACTGTACCGTCAACTGATTTTATGCTGGTCAATAATGTACCAGAAACTATTCAAAAAAAGTTACAGGTATCCTGCTATGATTGCCACAGCAATAATACTCAATACCCTTGGTATAATAAGATTCAACCTGTTGCTTGGTTTTTGGAAGACCATATTAAAGAAGGCAAAGCTGAACTTAATTTCAACGAATGGGATTCATTATCCAGCCGAAGAAAAGCAAGTAAGTTAAGGTCTATTATCAAGCAGATTGAAAATGGCGAAATGCCTTTGGATTCTTACACTTTGATACATAGTGAGGCAACATTTACAGAAGCTGAAGCAGAAGAGTTAATCAATTTTATCACACAATTAAAAGATAGTTTATAAACAATAATTTAAAAGTAATTAAAATGAAAAATTTACAAATGAGTATTGCAGCAATGCTATTGTTAGCAGTTTCTTTTACCAATGCACAGGAAAAAGAAAAAATGAACCACGATCACGGAGATATGAAAATGGACCATAGCAAAATGATGAATAAAAATAGTGACGCAAAAGCAGAAGCTATTTTAAGTGATTACTTTAATTTAAAAGATGCTTTAGTTGCGGACGATACAAAAAAGGCAGCACAAGCAGGAACAAAATTGGTAGCCACTCTTAAAGCATTTGATATGGGTAGTTATACAAAAGAACAACAAAAAGAGCTGGCCGATATCATAGAAGATGCTACCGAGCACGCAGAACATATTTCTGAAAGTGCGATAGACCACCAACGCGAGCACTTTAAAACGTTAAGTAAGGATATTACTGATATGGTAGCTATTACGGGTACGAAAAGCACGTTATACGAGCAATTTTGCCCAATGTATGATAAGGGTAGTGCGTGGTTGAGTACAAGTAAAGAAGTGAAAAATCCATATTACGGCAGTAGAATGCTTAAATGCGGAAAAGTTCAAAAAACTATTCAATAGATAGCCTTTTTGTATAAAAATATTTTCAATGTTCTGGTTTATTAGTTAACAGAAGGTTGTAAAATGAAAAAGATATCTGAATAGTTTTTAAGTCCTGTCCTGGGAAGGAAAACAATGTTGATGGTTAGTGTTAGTTCCTTCCCTAGTCAGGCACAACGAATTTTGAAAAAGAAAAGTTGATTTGGTAATAGCAGCCTGCACAAGGGAGAGAGATTAAATCCCTAAAATAATAACATCTCTCTTCCTAGGTCAGGCGATTAAAAATTTATGGTGAAGAGAAGTTTAGTGAAGAGTACTTGATTGTGAGGGGTAAACATTTTGGTTGGTTTATTGGTTAATAAAGGTTGCCTCTCATTTTCAAGTATTATTTAAAGGATTTTGCATATAAAAAAGGAAGATATAACAATGAAAGAATGTTGCAATTCAGGTAATAGCAAAGTGCAAAATAAAAACCCGCTAAAGAAGTGGTTCAATTATATAATGTATGCTATTATAGCCCTCATAGTTTTTTGGGCTTTAGCACTACAACTCATAGGGGACTAATTAAAACTGTAAAATATGAAAACAAAACATTTTTTTTCAATCATTTTGGTCATTGCCTTCTTAGGTAGTTTGACCAAAGCCCTTGCCTTAAATGAAAAACGAAATAGCCTTGATGAAACTGAATTATCGGTCAGCATAACATCGCCCGCACAATCAGATTCTGTAAAAGCAGACTTTGATGCATTCCCCAATTTGCATCCTATGGTCGTACATTTTCCCATAGTTTTATTGTTGTTAGCGGTGGTCTTGCAGTTGATACAGCTGTTTATTTTGAACCGGACAATGGATTGGGTCATTCTTTTAATGGTAGGGTCTGGGTTTATCGGGGCATACGTTGCTGGAACATTTGTACACCCGCACACAGAAGGCCTTACCGAAATGGCAAAAAGCGTACTGGAACAACACGATAAATATGCCAATTGGACACTATGGTCCAGTGCCCTTGCCGCTATTCTGAAAATAGCAAGTCTGTTTTGGGTCAAACTAAAGCGCGGTTTCGAAATAGCAGTTTTTGTAGTAATGGCTTTTTCGGCCTATTCCGTTTCCGAAGCAGGACATTATGGTTCGCAGCTGGTATATATAGAGGGAGTTGGCCCACAAGGAAATTATATCGGAACCGAAAGCGAAGAAGGTCACGGAGAAAGTGATGAACATTCACATTAAACAAGAACTATAAACAAGAGCAATGAGAAAAGGATTTATCATAACGAGCATCATCTTGGTTGTTGCATTAGTTACCATAATCGTCTTGTATCCATTACTATGGTGGCTCGCCTTGGTAATACTTCCTTTTCTAATTTTAGGACTTTTGGATTATTTTCAAAAATCCAATAATATTAGGCGAACCTATCCCTTGCTTGGTAGAATCACAAATCTTCTAGAGGAGCAGCGCCACGTTATCCAAGAAACATTATTGCTCAACCGCACTGAAGGTTTGCCCTTCAACTGGATACAAAAGGAAATCGTCTATAAGCGTGCGGCAGATGCCAATAAAAGTCAGCCTTTTGGAACACAAATTCCGTATGATACAGTAGGTCGTGAGTGGTTTACCCATTCCACCTATCCCTCAAAACAAACCAATGACGATTTCAGGGTTCTTATAGGAAGTTCCCACTGCTCAAAACCTTACTCTGCGAGCATCCTCAACCTTGCGGGAATGAGTTTTGGTTCCATAAGCAAAAATGCTACCCTTGCTTTTAACGGTGGTGCTAAAATAGCAGGTTTTGCTCAAAACACCGGCGAAGGCGGCTTTACGCCTTACCATCAAGAATACGGTGCAGATATTATCTTTCAGTTTGGAACAGGCTATTTTGGATGTCGTGATGCAGAAGGAAATTTTGACGCTAAAAAATTCGCCGACATCGCAACCAACGATGTAGTGAAAATGATTGAAATAAAAATATCGCAAGGTGCCAAACCTGGCTTTGGGGCAATTTTGCCGGCAAAGAAGAACACAAAGGAAATTGCCAAATTCAGGGATGTGGAGCAGGGAACGGAAATTCATTCCCCAGCCTTTCATTCGGCATTCGACAATGATGTTGAAATGCTACGCTTCATTAGAAAATTGAGAAAACTCTCTAAAGGAAAACCTGTGGGAATAAAGTTGTGCATTGGTCAACAAGATGAGTTTGAAAGAATGATTAAAACCTTCGCCGAAAACCAAAATTGCCCAGACTTTATAGCCATTGACGGTGCCGAAGGTGGCTCTGGTGCTGCCCATATGGAATCCCTACATTGGGCAGGTATGCCAATAATTGAAGCCGTCCATTTCGCAAACGGCATTCTTAAAAAGTATGGGTTGCGAGATGAGATAAAAGTAATGGCAGCTGGTAAAATCATTTCGGCTTTTGATATCTATAGAATGTTGGCACTCGGCGCAGATACCTGTTATAGTGCAAGAGGAATGATGTTTGCCCTGGGCTGTGTACAATCCTTAAAATGCAACCTCGACACCTGCCCCACGGGGATTACCACAATGGTGCCTTCCCGGGTTGCTTCCATCGTTGTAGAGGACAAGAAAACCAAAGTGGCGAATTACCATAAAAACACAATGAAAGCCCTTAAAGAATTATTAGGTTCAATGGGTATTGAAAATAGAAAGGGCATACATAGAAAGTTCATTGTTAGACGAATAAACGAAACCGAGACAAAGACTTATGACGAAATTTTTATAAACCCCTCAGAGGAATGAGCGAAGAAAAAGACATAGAAACTACAGCTGCCTTTTATGGGCAACTTTTCAATAGTTCAAAGTACGTACTATTAGTAGTACTTATTGCTAGTGCTATTGGGCTTTATGTCCTGCCTAATATTAACGCTTCTTACGCCGTGATTATACTCTTGAGCCTTACGCTAATAAAAATAGGATTTATCATAGCCTTATCCTTTAATCAACTGATGAAAATTATCGGACAGAGCCATTTGCTGAGCCACGTTTTGGTGTTATTCGGATTTTTAATTGTTCTGATTGTACTTTCATTTGCCATAGATTATACAGCATTACATTTTATTGATTCTGCTCATTTTAAGATAAATAATAGTTCGGGAAGTAATGGGCTGTTGGCATTTTTCGATATGTCCTATTTTAGTCTAATTACATTCTCATCTGTGGGCTACGGCGATATAGTTCCAATAACGGTTACAGCTAAGACATTGGTGGCACTTGAGGTGGCACTTAGATTTTTTGTACTCGTTTTTGGTATTGCAAATGTGAATAGAATTCGAGTAAATAAATAACCTTTAAAACTAAAAATTATGAAAAAACTAAAATTAACAACACTCTTAATGTTGCTTGTAATGGCTACAGGCCAAGTGTACAGTCAAGATGCAGATACGGATAAAGAAGCTGTGCTTACAGTAATGAAAACATATAAGGATGCACTTCAAAACCTAACGACAGAAGGTACTTTTGAATTATTTACCGAAGATTCCAAAGTATTTGAATCTGGTGGTGTAGAAGGCTCGTATGCGCACTATATAGAACACCATTTGGGACCTGAGTTGGGGCATTTCAAAAAATTTGAATTTTCAGATTATGAAATTGATGCGGAAGTAGATTTGCCCTATGCATTTACAACCGAAACCTACATCTACACTATCGTGCTCAACCCAGATGAAAAAGGCGAAAGTAGAACAATAAAGAAAAAAGGAGTAGCGACGTCAATCTTAAAAAAGATGGATGGTAAATGGAAGATTATTAAAACACATTCTTCGTCAAGAAATGTAAAATAAAATTTAAACTGTGAGCGAATTCTTAAAACAATGGGGCGAAGCAGCCTATACGACCACTGGATTTTTCTGGATGGCACTTTGGGCTTTCATTTTGGGCTATATCATCAGTAGTATGATACAGATTTTTGTGACTGAAAAAAGGATGCAAAAAACAATGAACGAGAGTGAAGGTAAAAGTGTACTCTTAGGCACGTTTTTCGGCTTTATAAGCAGCTCGTGTAGTTTTTCGGCTTTAGCGGGCACAAAATCTATCTTTAAAAAAGGTGCAAGCTTTGTGTCTTCCATTGCCTTTCTTCTTGCATCGACCAATCTGGTAATTGAGCTTGGAATCATCATTTCCATATTTTTGGGATGGCAGTTTGTAGTAGGCGAATATGTAGGTGGAATCCTTTTAATTCTTATTTCGTGGATTTTGATACGAATAATCAATCCTAAAAAGCTCATAGAAAAAGCGCGCAAGAATTTAGAGAACGAAGATGACGATTCAATGGATGATTCCAAAGATTGGAAAAAACAAATCAAGAAAGAAGATAGTTGGGCAAGGGTTGCCAAAAAATATAAGATGGAATGGCAGATGGTATGGAAGGACGTTACTGTTGGCTTTACCATTGCAGGTATCGTCGCAGCCTTCGTTCCCGATTCTTTCTTCCAGACACTATTTATCAATAGTGGTCAGGGCAATACAGACTTTACCTTTCTTGAAATATTGGAACATATCGTTGTAGGACCTATTGCCGCATTTTTGACTTTTATTGGCTCAATGGGTAATATTCCGTTGGCGGCATTGCTTTTTGGAAAGGGCGTGAGTTTTGCAGGGGTTATGGCTTTTATTTTTAGTGATTTGGTAGTCTTTCCTGTACTTCGTATTAACGCCAAGTATTATGGGTGGAAAATGTCGCTGTTCATTTTATTCTTACTGTTTACGGCATTAATAGGAACAGCTTTGGCTCTGCATTACTCTTTCGATTTGTTGGGTATGTTGCCTGACACATCACAAGTTAAAATACAGGACAAAGAGCATTTCAAAATTGACTATACCTTCTATTTGAATATGGCTTTTCTCGCAATTTCAGGATATCTCATATACTTAGGGTTTTTCAAGAGAAAGGATGTAGAGCACTCAATGAGCGAAATGGCACCGAAAAGTCCATTGCTTGAGAGTGTTTTAAAATATGCGGCCTATATCTGTTATATATGGTTGGCAGGTGGACTGATTGTAAAATTCTTTATACCATAATTATGAAACACACTTACCACATACAAGGGATGACCTGCAATGGTTGTCGTACCAGCGTCGAGCAGAAGCTTTCGGAAGTAAGCGGTGTCACAAATGCATCTGTAAATCTTGAAAAGGAAGAAGCCGTCATACAAATGCAAGGCCATATAGATACCGCAACATTTCAAAAAGCACTTCCAGAAAAATACATCATTTCAGAAAAGAAATCCGAGCAAAATGTTTTTGCGAGTACTGGTAATGGTAACGATGAAGATAACGTTTTCTCAAAAGCGGAAACTGAAAAATCAAAACTACAACAGCTGAAACCTTTGCTCATTATTTTGGGATATATCGCTATCGCAACGGTGTTACTCAATTATCAACGGGAAAACTGGGATGGTGCAATGCTCGACTTTATGGGGTTATTTTTCATTGTTTTCAGCTTCTTTAAGATTTTGGACTTGAAAGGCTTTCCAGATAGTTTCAGGATGTACGACCCACTAGCCAAAGTAGTCCCAGCCTATGCTTGGGTATATCCATTTATAGAAACAGCTCTTGGATTGATGTTCTTAATGCGTTTTGAAATACCCATCGCGTTAATTTCTACCCTAATCATTTTGGGAATTACAACCGTGGGCGTAACCAAAATATTGTTGGACAAAAAATCGATACAATGCGCTTGTTTGGGTACGGCACTCAAACTACCTATGACCGAAGCTACCTTTATAGAAAACACCATTATGATTGTGATGGCAGTCGTTATGTTAACAAGAATACTTTAATACACAAAATAAAACTATCACAAATGAAAAAAATCATAGTAGTACTCGGTATTATCCTTTTCGCTTCCTGTAAACAAGAAGGTAAAGAGACCAAAGAAGTTGAGGCGAAAGAGGTAGAAACAGCTTCTCAAACCGCTGAACCCGACAAGAAAAAGCCATTAAGCCCACATACATCGGCAATGGCAATGATAGGCGATGCCCATATCCATATAGATTATTCATCACCAGGCGTAAGAAATAGAATTATTTTCGGTGGATTGCTGGCCTATGACCAAGTCTGGCAGGCTGGTGCTCATATGGCTACTTGGCTGGAAACAAATAAGGACTTAAAAGTTGATGGTAAAGAATTGATAGCTGGGAAATATGGGTTTTTTGTAATTCCAAATCAGGAAGAATGGACAATTATTTTCAACAGGAATTGGAATCAACACGGTAAGGACGACTATAACGAAAATGATGATGTATTAAGGTTTAAAGTTACGCCTAAAATTTCCAATGAAATCAAGGAACATTTAGAGTATAAAGTAAACAAAACAACAGAGAAATCAGGAACAATCTCAATGAGTTGGGAAAAAGTCACGGTTGAATTTCCTTTTGAAATAAAGTAATATGGTCAACAGAAAAACAGCGAAATGGATTAGAAAAACGCACCGCTACTTGGGTATCTTTTTAGGTATCCAGTTCTTGATGTGGACCATTAGCGGAATGTATTTCAGTTGGACGGATATTGATGAAATACACGGAGACCAATTTAAGAAAGAAGAACCTAAACAGGAATCTTTCAACAATTTGTTGGGTACGAATAAACTAAAAAAAGAGCAACCCATTCAAACTTTGGAATTACTGGAAATAGCTGGTAAACCTTATTATTGGATTAATGAGACCACACTTTTCAACGCAAGTACTGGAGATATAAAAAATGGTATTACTAGAGATGAAGCAAAACAAGTGGCTACTAGATATATGTTATCAGACCTCAAAATATCAGGTATTGAACTTATTGATGAAGTTGGAGACCATCACGAATATCGTGGTCGTCCACTTCCGGCGTATGAAATTTCGTATGAAACACCTCAAAATTTAAAGGCCTACGTGGCCATTGAAAATGGCGCATTTCAAACGGTAAGACACAGGGATTGGCGTTGGTTCGATTTCCTTTGGATGACACACACTATGGATTATCAAGGTAGAGACAATTTTAACACATTAGTATTGCGAGGGTTTTCACTATTAGGGTTGATTACTGTATTAAGTGGTTTTTTACTTTGGTACACGTCATCCCCAACCATTAGAAAAATAATTAAAAAGAAACGAAAATAAGTAACACTAAAATCAATATATAATGGAAAATTCAAATCAAAATTCAAAAAAAAACAATTACACAAAATTTGTAGGTATGCTGGCGGCATCATTTGTGGCAATGTACATTACAATGTACCTAAACTCTTATCAATTAGATCACGTCTATTTTAGCCTTACTCGTTTTTATATGAGTTGCTTGGGTATTGCTGCTATGGCCATTATAATGTTTCTGGCGATGCGTAATATGTACCAAAACAAAAAGAAGAATATCGCCATTGTTTTGGGTAGCATTGTGCTATTTGTTGGTGCATTAGGATTGGTACGCGATCAGAAGTCAACGGTAGGAGACATATTGTGGATGAAAGCAATGATACCTCACCACTCTATTGCGATTTTAACAAGTGAGCGTGCTGATATCCAAGATCCAGAAGTTAAAAAGTTAGCTGAAGATATTATCAAGGCACAAGAAAAGGAAATTGCAGAAATGAAAGCAATGATAAAACGATTGGAAAATAACAAATAAATAAAATTAAAATGAATAAAAACATCATTTATATAAGTGTTGCCTTGATTGTTGGCCTGTTAGGCGGCTTTCTACTATTCGGTGGAGGTTCTGCGGACAAGGCAACAAATAATGCGAAAGACACCCACGACCATTCAGAAGAAATTGCTTCTAATCAAATGTGGACGTGTTCTATGCATCCACAGATTATGCAACCAGAACCTGGGGATTGTCCCATTTGTGGAATGGATTTAATTCCAGCCGAATCTGGTGCAGATGGTCTCAATGCCAATGAAATAAAAATGACCGATAACGCAATGGCACTGGCCAATATCCAAACATCACTTGTAGGAAAAGGACAAATGGGAAATAATTCCCTTAAATTATCTGGTAAGATAAAAGCTAATGAAGAGTCAAATGCCGTACAGGTTACATATTTTGGAGGAAGAATAGAAAAACTGTACGTTAATTCTACAGGAGAACGTGTTGGAGCAGGACAACGCTTGGCAACTATTTATTCGCCAGAATTGGTTGCTGCACAGCAAGAACTGCTTACCGCTTCATCATTAAAAGAATCGCAACCAGAATTGTATAAGGCTGTTAGGAACAAACTTAAACTTTGGAAACTTTCCGAAAAGCAAATCAACGCCATAGAAACTGCTGGGAAAGTGCAAGAAAACTTTCCGGTTTTTGCAACCGTTTCAGGAACGGTAACAATGAAAATGGTAGAAGAAGGGGATTATTTAAAGCAAGGACAACCCTTATATAAAATTGCGAATCTCAATACAGTATGGGCAGAATTTGATGCTTATGAAAATCAAATTGCATCCCTAAAAGAAGGGCAAACTATTAAAGTGACCACAAATGCTTATCGCAATGAGGTTTTTGATGCAAAAGTCTCATTCATCGACCCCTTATTAAATTCTGCAACTAGAACGGTGGTTGTAAGAGCGGTCTTGCAAAATAAGAAAGACCTCTTTAAACCGGGAATGTTTGTGGAAGGTATAATTGAGGGTACGCAAACAAGCACCGAGAATACCGTTTCCGTACCGTCAACCGCTGTTATGTGGACGGGAGAACGCTCTGTAGTCTATGTCAAAACAAACCCTAATGAAGCTATTTTTGAAATGAGGGAAGTTTTATTGGGCAATGCCAATGGCGATAGTTATACCATTCTTGAAGGTTTAAAGAATGGAGATGAAGTCGTAACTAACGGAACGTTTACCGTAGATGCCGCTGCACAATTACAGGGAAAAAAAAGTATGATGAATGCATCTGGTGGTAAAACAATGACAGGCCACGAAGGGCATTTGGGAATGCAAGAAGATAATTCTGGAGAAAATACAAATGAAGCCAACCATTCTCAAATGAAAGAAAGGATTGAAGTTTCAAACAAATTTCAGAATCAGTTAAAACAGGTTTTTGATGATTATATCCTTTTAAAAGATGCTTTGGTAAATGATGATGCCAAGGGCGCTCAACAGGCAGGAAAACAAATAAACCAATCTTTGAAAAAAGTGGATATGAAATTATTATCTGATGAAAAAGCACATAACCATTGGATGACCATTCAAAAAGAACTAAAGACCTCGGCTAATACTATTGAGAACAATTCAGATATAGCAACACAAAGAGCACATTTTAAACATCTTTCTGCGCATATGATAAGTAGCGTGCAACTTTTTGGTGTTAACGAAAATGTATATATCCAGTTTTGTCCAATGGCCGATAACAATAAGGGAGCTTATTGGATTAGTTTGGAAAAAGAGGTGCGAAACCCATATTATGGAGAGGCTATGTTAACCTGTGGCGAAGTAAATGCAACTTTACAATAAAGCGAATTATGGATTAATCAAGTAATCTGAATAAGACCATAAATTAATTTTGGTTTTATCACGGCGAACGATAATGAGTGAAAGTAGAAGAAATAGAAGAAAAAATGACAGAAAGAAACATCAGCCTAAAAGTGATATTTCAAGAAAAGATAAAATTATCGCTTTAGTTGTGATAGTATTGATTTTTGTAGTTGCTGCAATAGCTGCTGTTTATTATTCTCTATACAAATCTGGATTAAAATTATTTTGAAACAAGTACTATATGAATGAGATTATCCATATTAAAAATATGGTCTGCCCAAGATGTATCTCGGCGGTATCTAATATTTTGGAACAACTTGAAATACTGTATGTTTCTATAAAATTGGGGGAGGTTAAATTAGTTTCTTCATTAAGTGTCCAGACCAAAAATGGTCTTTCCAAAGCGCTTCAAAATTCAGGTTTTAGTTTGATTGACGACCGTAAAAGTCAACTTATTGAACAAATGAAAACATTGGTTGTAGATAAAATCCATCATTCTTCCGAGGAGCTCGATTTCAAATGGGCAGATATTGTTACAGGCGAACTTAACTTGGATTATAAATATTTAAGTTCACTTTTTTCGTCGGTAGAAAGTATTACGTTCGAGCAGTACATCATAAACCAGAAAATTGAACGTGTTAAAGAACTTATAGTTTACGATGAATTAACCTTGAGTGAGATAGCTTTTCAACTACATTATAGTAGTGTCGCGTATTTAAGCAATCAGTTTAAAAAGGTTACAGGAATGACACCTACACAGTTTAAAAAAAGCACAAATCAGAATCGCAAATCTTTGGATGAGATTTGATGTTAAACTCTGTTAATCCGAAAATTTTACAAATCATTCGGCATATTCCATAACAAAAAACACTACTTCAAATATTAAATTGTCCTTACTAATGTCTGCTATATTAGTGGACTAATTTTAACAATTTTAATTCTTAAATATTTATGAAAAATTCAAAGTTAATCGAAGCTTTAAATAATTGTGTAACACATTGTAATCATTGTGCAGATGCTTGTCTTGACGAAGGCGACATCAAGATGATGGTAGATTGTATAAGAACTGATAGGGCTTGTGCTGAAATCTGTAGAGCAACAGCAAATTTGCTTGCGTCAAATTATAAAGATGTAAGAAGTATGGTAGAGCAATGCCGTGATATTTGTAAAAAATGTGCTGATGTATGTTCTAACCACGACCATAAACATTGTCAAGAATGTGCAGACGCCTGTAGAAAATGTGAGAAAGCTTGTGAGGAATATTTAAAATAATACAATTCACTTTTATTAAGCATAATTAGGTGCTGCCACCTCAAATTTCCAAAGACCACAGCTAAAATTGTGGTTTTTTTTATTTTATTGAAAATTGGGTATAACTTACCTTGTTTGGAGTAGAAATTCGATTAGTTTCAATTTAACAACCGTTACCAAGATAATTCTACAAATCATTCAGCTTATAACGCAACATACTAAAGACTTTAAATCCTGAATTTTGTAGTGTATCAATAAGAATGCGATTATGGAGACAATTAACATATTTGAAACTAAAGAAAAGAACCACAAACAGGGTATAAAAGAATCATTCCCTGTTACAGGAATGACCTGCGCATCGTGTGCATCAAGTGTTGAATCTGTATTAAAACACACAGATGGCGTATTTGATGCAAGCGTAAACTTTGCGAGCAGTTCTGTTCTTGTAGATTACGACAAAGAGTTGAGTCCTAATCAACTTCAAAATGCACTTCGCGAAGTGGGTTATGACATTATCATTGATGCGGAGAATCCTTCAGAAGTACAACAAGAACTTCAACAAAAGCATTATAAGGACATAAAAAACCGTACTATCTGGTCGGCTATACTTACGCTCCCCATTTTTGTGTTGGGAATGTTCTATATGCAATGGGAACCAGGGAAGTGGATTTCTTTGGTATTGGCCTTTCCCATTCTTTTTTGGTTCGGGCGTAGCTTTTTCATCAATGCGTTCAAGCAGGCCAAACACGGTAAAGCTAATATGGATACCTTGGTCGCTTTGAGTACCGGAATCGCCTTCATCTTTAGTGTATTTAACACTTTCTTTCCTGAATTTTGGTTGAGTCGTGGCATCGAGCCTCACGTATATTACGAAGCGGCTACCGTCATTATTACCTTTATTTCCTTGGGGAAACTATTGGAAGAAAAGGCTAAATCAAATACATCTTCGGCCATAAAAAAACTGATGGGCCTTCAGCCTAAAACCCTTAAAATTATTGAGAATGGGGAAGAAAAAGAAATCCCTATTTCATCCGTACAGGTGGGTCAGACCATTTTGGTACGTCCCGGAGAAAAGATTCCCGTAGATGGCGAAGTTTCCAAGGGAAGCTCTTATGTAGATGAAAGTATGATTACGGGAGAACCCGTGCCAGTTCAGAAATCCCAAGGGGAAAAGGTGTTTGCTGGTACGGTTAATCAAAAAGGGAGCTTTCAATTTACCGCTGAAAAAGTAGGTGGGGAAACCCTGCTTTCCCAAATCATTAAAATGGTGCAGCAAGCGCAGGGGAGTAAGGCCCCCGTTCAAAAACTGGTCGATAAGATTGCCGGTATTTTCGTTCCTGTGGTATTGGGTATTTCCATTGTAACCTTCATTGTCTGGATGTCAGTAGGAGGCGATAATGCCTTCTCACAAGCCTTATTGACCTCGGTAGCCGTATTGGTTATCGCTTGTCCCTGTGCCCTGGGCTTGGCAACGCCGACTGCCATAATGGTGGGTATCGGCAAGGGAGCGGAAAATAATATTTTGATAAAAGATGCCGAAAGTCTAGAGCTTGGACATAAAGTGAATGCAGTAATCCTTGATAAAACGGGTACGATTACGGAAGGAAAACCATTGGTAACCGACATTTTTTGGAAGCATAAGCTTGAAAATAAAAATGAATACAAGGAAATTCTTTTGGCTATCGAATCACAATCAGAACATCCTTTGGCAGAAGCGGTAGTCAATCATTTAAAAGAGGAAAATATTGTACAAGCAGAAATTACTTCCTTCGAAAGTATCACGGGAAAAGGTGTAAAGGCCAAATCAGAGAATGGTTCAAAATATTATGTGGGCAACCATAAACTTATGGTCGAAAAGAATATTCAAATCGACGCTTCTTTGATACAAACAGCAGAAAGTCTGGAAGAGAAGGCAAAAACAGTCATATTCTTGGGTAACGAAAATCAAGTGCTTGCGATACTGGCAATTGCGGACAGGATTAAAGAAACTTCAAAAAAAGCCATCGCTACGCTTCAAGAAAGGGGCATCGAGGTCTATATGCTCACGGGAGATAACAATAAAACGGCTTCCGCCGTGGCAAATCAGGTGGGGATTTCAAATTACCAGGGCGAAGTAATGCCTTCGGACAAAGCCGCTTTTGTTGAAAAATTACAGACAGATGGAAAGATAGTCGCAATGGTAGGCGATGGTATCAACGATTCGCACGCTTTGGCGCAAGCCAATGTGAGTATTGCAATGGGTAAAGGTTCGGATATAGCAATGGATGTAGCGAAAATGACCTTGATAACATCGGATTTACAATCCATCCCAAAAGCATTGGAATTATCAAAAAGAACTGTTTTGGGCATACGTCAGAACTTATTTTGGGCATTCATTTACAACATCATTGGTATTCCAATCGCAGCAGGGGTTCTTTATCCCGTAAATGGATTTTTATTAGACCCGATGATTGCAGGTGCAGCAATGGCATTCAGTAGTGTATCCGTTGTTGCAAATAGCTTAAGACTTAAACGAGTAAAACTTTAATAATAAATAAATTCAATACTATGAAAACTTTAAAATTTAAAACAAATATCAATTGTGGTGGGTGTGTATCGAAAGTAACCCCTTTTTTAAACAAACAAGAAGGTGTAGAAAGTTGGGAAGTAGATACCTCTAATCCTGATAAAATCCTAACCATTGAAAGCGATGGTGCAACCGAAGAAGACGTAAAATCAACTTTGCAAAAAGTAGGATTTAAGGCGGAACCTGTAGATTAATACGTTTTTTTAATATGGCTTACATTTTAATTTTAGTTGTGATTGTTCTCTTTGCTGTTCATTTTTATAGAAAAGCGAAACGCCATAGTGTAAAGCCATTTCCAGAGGATTGGCACAAATTACTGATGGATAATGTGCTGTTTTACAGAAACCTTTCAAAAGATAGGCAGCTTATTTTTCAGCAAAAAATGATGCAATTTTTAAGTGAGGTCTATATCGATGCTGTGCAGTTTGAATTGGAAGAATTGGATAAGATTTTAATTGCGGCAAGCGCAGTAATCCCTGTTTTTGGTTTTAAAGAATGGCATTACACCAACTTAAGCGGTATCCTTTTATATCCAGATTATTTTAATGAGGATATGCAATTTAGTAGTAAGGATAACTCAAGAAATATTGGTGGAATAGTTGGGAATGGACGTTTTGAGAAGCAAATGATTTTATCTAAAAAAGCATTGTACCACGGCTTTAAAAACACAACCGATAAAAGTAATACTGGCATACACGAATTTGTGCATCTTATTGATAAGCTGGATGATAGTACAGATGGAGTTCCAGAGCGATTATTAGAACATCAATATGCATTACCTTGGTTGAATTTAATTCATAAGGAAATGGAAGCCATAAACGACAATCATTCTGATATCCGAAAATATGGAGGTACAAATCAAGCTGAATTTTTTGCAGTAGCTTCAGAATATTTCTTCGAGCGTCCAGACTTACTCAAAAAGAAACATCCTGACCTATATAAAATGTTGGTAAAATGTTTCAATCAAAAATTAGCGGATCCAATTTAAATTTAATTCCTATTTAGGAAAGACTAAATTTTTAATTGGAAAAGATAAAGAACAGATATTTTGTTGTTACAGATAGGTTTAGCATATTCAAAATATCCGCTCATTGGTTTTTTTATTTCTTCAAAAATTTACCACGCTATCTAATGCGTCATCCGCATCTCTATGCATAAAGTTAGATTGATAATTTATTGTAGTGGTAATCGATGAATGTCTGTATAATTTTTGGAGCATATTAATTGGGATTTTATCTTCCGATATATTCCCAAATGTATGTCTAGCAATATGCATAGTTACTTTTTTTGATATTTTGGCTTTATCAGCTACCGTTACCAAATATTTATTGAATTTCTTATTAGCGGTTTTTGTTTTAGCATAAACATCTTTAGCATTTTTTAAATCGGCTTTTTTCATTTCAGGAAATATAAAGTCCTCTTCGCTCTCCTTGTCATTTATGTAATCTTTCAAAATTGGAAAAACTTTATCTGGAATTTTTAGGGATAACAGTTTTGAATTCTTGTTCATTCGATAGTGAAGTCTATTATCAAAAATGTCGTTCCAACGAATTTTTAATATATCAGCTACACGGATGCCAGCAAAGTAAAAACTGAAAAGCCAGAGATTTCTAGCGTGAGTTTCATTCTTGGTAAGGTTATCAACTGACTCTAGCTCTATGACTTCATTTCGAGTAAGACCTATTTTTTCAGTTTCAGGGAACTTAATTCGTATTTTATCCGAACCGAATGGGTAAAGTTTTCTATCTACGATACCCAATTTTATGGCCCTATTATAGATAGTTCTAATCACAATAAGATTATTTACTATCGACCTTTCTGATAGGTTGTGTTTTGTACGGAGGTAGGTTTTAAATTTCTTTAGAAAATTTTCATCAATTTCTTGAAAGGTTAGCTGCTTTGACGTGGTAAATTTTAAAACGTGATTAATTCTTGCTTTATCTGTTGAAAGCCTAGACAGCTTTTCGTTTGCTTCTAAATCATCAAGAAAGTCTTGTGCCACTTCAAAAAAAGTAACTGATTCCGAAGAAGCATAAAGTTTCTCTTTTATTTGATTGGCCGATATATCCTTTTTGCTCGACTGCAAATCAATCAGCATTTTATTTGCCTCAGACAGTTTGGTACTAAGCAAACCGTTTAACCTATCTGAGTAAGGATGTGATTTTCTAACTCTAATATTTTTCACATCCCAATCATTTGGGTCAATATTATGACCTATATAATGATAATTTGAGCGACGGTTTTTTGTGATACGAATACAAAGAGGACAATGTCCTTCTTTATTAGGCTTTTTCCGAAGTACTATTTTTGCATTTGATGACATATCTTAAATATTAGGATATAAAGATAATCATTTTTGGTACAACATAGGTACAACAAATTATGATTTTAAACGATATCAATTGATATTATATAAAATTAAATATATGCTAATCAGTTGATTATAATATAACTTATGGAAATTTAGTAGTAAATACGCTGGATTCAAAATCCAGTTCCTTTGGAGTGCGGGTTCGATTCCCGCCTTGAGTACGTAACAACTCAGTAATGAGTTTAATGACAAGCGAGTTCTAAAAATAGAGCTCGCTTTTTTTATCTAAGACTTCTAATTTTATCTGAAATTGATAAAACTTCCCTTTTGGTGACAAATTGTTATCAACTATTTTAGGACGCATCGTTCTAATCTTTATTTTTGTGGCTCATTAAAAATCCAGCCATGTCCACCACAACACCACTATCCAAAATTTTTGCCTGCAAACAATCACAATCTCTTGCTGAACAAATTGCAAAAGCCTATGGCCAACCCTTAGGCAATGTGATCACCTCAACCTACAGCGATGGCGAGTTTCAGCCTTCTTTTGAAGAGTCGGTTCGTGGAAGCCGGGTGTTTATTATTGGATCTACACATCCTAACAGTGACCATTTAATGGAAATGTTGTTAATGCTAGATGCTGCCAAACGTGCTTCTGCACGACATATTACCGCAGTACTTCCTTACTTTGGCTGGGCAAGACAGGACAGAAAAGATAAGCCCAGAGTACCCATCGCGGCAAAACTGGTTGCCAAAATGCTGGAAACAGCTGGGGCCACACGAATTATAACGATGGACTTACACGCAGATCAAATTCAGGGATTTTTTGAAAAACCTGTGGATCACCTCTTTGCCTCTACCATCTTTTTACCTTATTTAAAAAGTTTAAACCTGGACAACTTAACCATAGCCTCACCGGATATGGGTGGTTCCAAAAGAGCCTATGCTTATTCCAAAGCCCTGGAAAGTGATGTGGTAATTTGCTATAAGCAACGTGAAAAAGCCAATATTATCTCCCACATGGAACTCATTGGAGACGTCCAGGGGAAAAATGTAGTACTGGTAGACGATATGGTAGATACTGCAGGAACCTTAACCAAAGCAGCAGACCTTATGATGGAACGTGGTGCTTTGAGTGTTCGCGCTATTTGTACGCACCCAATCCTGTCAGGAAATGCCTTTGAAAAGTTAGAAAACTCACAATTAGAGGAGTTGATCGTTACAGATTCTATACCCCAAGACAAAACACACCCCAAGTTACGAGTATTGTCCTGTGCAGATTTATTTGCAGATGTAATGCTTCGCGTGAACGAGAACAAGAGTATTAGCTCTAAGTTTTTGATGTAGCTTCGGTACGATCCCGAAAGCTTTCGGGATTATACCAAAGGCCAACTTCAAAAACACATCTTTAATCTTTCATCTTTTTTCTTTGTTCTATTTTCTGAAAAGAGTACATTTGCACCCCTCAAAATGAGGAAATTAATTCATTATTTAAAAAAGACAAATGAAATCAATTACAATTAACGGATCTAAAAGAGAAAGCGTGGGTAAGGTTGCGACCAGAACCCTACGTAATGCTGGAAAGGTACCTTGCGTAGTATACGGAGGAGATGCGCCTATTCACTTTTCAGCAGATGAATTGGCCTTCAGCAAACTGATATACACGCCAGACGTGCATACAGTTGTGGTTGATCTAGGCGACGGTAAAAATGTGCAATGTGTCCTTCAGGATATTCAGTTTCACCCAGTAACCGATCGTATTTTACACATAGATTTCTTCCAGATCTTCGACGACAAAGAAGTGATGATGGAAATCCCAGTACGAATCGTAGGTAACTCTCGTGGAGTTAGAAACGGTGGTGTATTGCGTATTGTTAACCGTAAACTACGTGTGAAAGCAATACCTGAAAACCTTCCAGATTTTATAGAGGTAGATATTACTGAAATGAAGATTGGTGATATTAGAACCGTTGCATCTGTATTGAGCGACGATTATAAAATCATGCACGAAGAAAGCAGAACCATTTGCCAGGTGAGAACTTCTCGTACCGCAATCGTGGACGAAGTTGATGATGAAGATGAAGAAGGTGAAGATGGAGAAGTTGCTGCAGATGAAGTGCCAGCTACTGAAGTTAACGATGAAGCAGCAGTTAAAGAATAAAACCTGTTACCATTGAATAGTTAAAAAGCATCCCGTTTATTCGGGATGCTTTTTTTA
Source organism: Flavobacteriaceae bacterium UBA1903 (assembly GCA_002337605.1). Classification (GTDB taxonomy): domain Bacteria; phylum Bacteroidota; class Bacteroidia; order Flavobacteriales; family Flavobacteriaceae; genus Marinirhabdus. The sequence goes on along the minus strand of DDGL01000014.1, from coordinate 876,212 downwards.
TTTTTACGGAAGTTAACAAAACGTATGATTTCTTTTCTTCGGAAATTATTCCAAAGCGAACCCACAAATGCACAAACTTCCCTTTTGGAAGGAGAAGACCCTATGAAAAAATTCCTTATCGCTGGCCTTGGAAACATTGGCCCAAAATATTACAATACCCGGCATAATATTGGCTTTAAGATCCTCGATTTTTTAGCTGAAGAAAACAACCTTAGCTGGGAAACTGCTAAATTGGGTGATATTACCGTTCATAAAAAGAAAGGACGTACCTTTCTATTGTTGAAACCCAGCACTTATATGAATTTGAGCGGCAAAGCAGTAAAATACTGGATGGATCAGGAAAAAATACCGTTGGAAAATGTATTGGTAGTGACAGACGACCTCAACCTTCCCTTTGGCACCCTTCGTGTTAAAACCAAAGGAAGCGACGGTGGCCATAATGGATTAAAAGACATTCAAAATACAATGCAGACCAACAAATACCCACGGTTCAGATTTGGCATTAGCGATGCCTTCAGTAAGGGAAGACAAATAGATTATGTGTTGGGCGAATGGACCGAAGAAGAAAATGAAAAACTCCCTGAAAGGCTCAAAAAAGGGACAGAGATCATAGAATCTTTTGGCCTTGCCGGCGTTAACAATACCATGAACACTTTTAACGGAACCTAATGCAAGAACACCATCCTGCTTCAGCCTATCAAAATACTAAACCTTCGGTCATTACTATTGGCACGTTCGATGGTGTGCATATTGGGCACAAAGCCATTTTAAAAAAATTGGTTACTTCAGCAGAAAAAGAAGGGTTAGAGTCGGTACTATTAACCTTTTTCCCGCATCCACGAATGGTGCTTCAAAAAGATGCAGAAATCAAACTGCTCAACACGCTTTCAGAAAAAAAAGCACTGCTGGAGAAAACAGGCCTGGATCATCTGGTTATTCATCCTTTTACAAAACAATTCTCTAGAATGACCGCCGTAGAATATGTGCGCGACTTGCTGGTGAATAAATTACACGCAAAAAAGATTATTATAGGATACGATCACCGTTTTGGTCGAAATAGAACAGCAAATATTGTAGATCTAAAAGAAATGGGCACCACCTACGGCTTTGATGTAGAAGAAATAAGCGTCCAGGAATTGGACGATGTTGCTGTAAGTTCTACAAAAATTAGAACTGCACTCCAGGAAGGCGATGTAGAAACAGCCAATAATTACCTAGGCTACCCTTATATGATTACGGGTACTGTTGTAAAAGGCAAAGGAATTGGTACTACCTGGAACTATCCCACCGCAAACCTTCAACCGTCTGAAACCTATAAACTCATTCCAAAAAATGGTGTTTATATCACTCAGGCTGAAATCAACAACACCTTAAAACACGGGATCACCAGCATTGGCACCAACCCAACCGTGGGTGGAACGTCAAGAACAATTGAAACATTTTTCCTGGACACCCAAGCCAATTTATACGACCAACCGCTACAACTGGAGTTTCTGAAATTTATACGGGAGGAAGAAACGTTTGAAACGGTTGAAAAGCTAAAAGGGGCTATTAAAAGTGATGAAGGCATTGCACGAAATTTCATTTCAAATTTAAATGAATAAATTCCTGTTCAAACATATAGACAATACTGGGCTTGTGCTCTGGCGCGTTGTTTTTGGAGCCTTGATCGCCATCGAAGCTTTTGGCGCGATTGCTACAGGATGGTTGCGAAGAACGCTTATTGAGCCAGAGTTCACCTTTAACTTTATCGGGTTCGACTTTCTACAACCACTACCGGGCGACTTAATGTACTATTACTTTATCCTTATGGGTGTTTTTGGCATTTTGGTGATGCTGGGTTACAAATATCGCTTTAGCATGGCATGTTACGCCCTTATGTGGACCTGTGTGTATTTAATGCAAAAAACCTCTTACAACAATCATTATTATTTAATGATGCTACTGTGCTGGCTCATGGTGTTTCTACCCGCCAACCGTTGGTTTTCACTAGATGCAAAACTTAATTCTGAAGTAAAATCTCCCTCTGCGCCACGCTGGACATACCTGGTAGTGATTTTTCAGGTATGGATCGTATACACCTATGCCTCTGTAGCAAAGTGGTATCCGGATTGGCTGAATGCCACCACCACTGCCTTATTTATGAAAGGTAAGAGTGATTATTGGCTCATTGGTCCATTTTTACAACTGGACTGGGTGCATTGGTGCATCGCTTATGTAGGTATTTTATTCGACTTATTGATTATTCCCTTAATGCTGTGGAAACGTACGCGGCTTATTGGTTTTTTAATTGGCGTGTTCTTTCACTTGTTTAATTCTATTGTGTTTCAGATCGGGATCTTCCCATATATGAGCATGGCGTTTGCATTGTTCTTTTTCTCTTCGGAAACTTTACAAAAACGATTTCTTCCAAAGAAAGAAGTATATACCTTAGGTGAAATTAAGGTCCCTAACTACAAGCCACTGCTTGTGGGGGTATTTTCAGTGTATTTTATAGTTCAGATCGGGCTACCCTTACGTCATTGGGCATTTCAGGACGATGTGTTATGGACCGAAGAAGGTCACCGCCTAAGCTGGCGCATGATGTTGCGCAGTAAAGGTTCCCGGTTAATTGTATACACCCAGGAAGAAGGAGCTACAGAGAAGAAAGCGTATAATTTCCGAAAGATCTTAAGTAAAAAGCAGCAACGCTCTGTAAAAAGCAAACCCGATCTCTTGTGGAGACTGGCAAAAGAAATTAAAAAAGCAGAAGCCAAAGAAGGTAGAAACGTACAGGTATTTATGGATGTAAAGTTGAAAATTAACGGCGGCGAATACCATCAATTCATCAAACCCGATATAGATATTGCAGCGCAGGAATGGCACCCTTTAAAACACCACGAATGGTTAGAGCCTTCCCCTGCAGATTATCACAAAAAGGCAGAGAAAAAAGAAGAAAAGTAAAACGCTCCCGAAACCTACATTTTCGCTAACTTTGCCGCTTCGTAAGCCATAGCTTTAGCGAAGGCATATATTAAATTCACATAGAAAATGTTACAAGTACACGAAATACGCGACCATAAAGATGCCTATATCAATGCCCTTAAAAAACGTGGGGTGGATGTTTCTGAAGATATACATGCAATTTTAGAAGCAGATGAAAAGCGTCGTGCCGCTCAAACCAAGCTGGATGAAACCCTGGCACAGAGCAATACATTTTCTAAAGAGATAGGAAAATTATTTCAGAGCGGAGAAACTCAAAAGGCCAACATCCTGAAAGAGAAGACCGGTCAATTAAAAGAGGCCTCTAAACAGCTTCAGGAAGAGTTGAATACAGCTGCCGATACACTGAACAACCTGTTATACACCATTCCGAATATCCCGAATGACTTAGTTCCTGCAGGTACCGACGAAAATGATAATGAAGAAGTTTTTGCCGAAGGGGACATTCCAAAATTAAATGAAGGAGCCCTTCCCCACTGGGAACTTGCCAAAAAATACGACCTTATAGACTTTGAACTAGGCGTAAAAGTAACCGGCGCAGGATTTCCTGTATACAAAGGAAAAGGAGCAAGATTACAACGTGCCTTGATCAGTTATTTTTTAGACAAAAACACAGAGGCAGGTTACACCGAATATCAGGTGCCGCTTTTAGTAAACGAAGAGTCTGCGCGTGGCACAGGGCAATTGCCAGACAAAGAGGGGCAAATGTACCACGTAACCGAAGATGATTTATACCTCATCCCAACGGCAGAGGTGCCCGTGACCAATTTGTTTAGAGGCGATTTAGTTGCGCATACCGACTTACCTTTTACCTGCACAGGCTATACCCTGTGTTTCCGTCGTGAAGCAGGGAGTTATGGAGCACATGTACGTGGTTTAAACAGGTTGCATCAATTTGACAAAGTAGAAATTGTACGTGTAGAACACCCGGATAATAGTTACAAGGCTTTAGATGGTATGGTGGAACACGTAAAAGAAATTTTACGCGAGTTGAAATTACCCTATCGAATCCTACGATTATGCGGTGGAGATTTAGGGTTTACAGCTGCCATGACCTACGATTTTGAAGTGTTTAGCACCGCGCAGGATAGATGGCTGGAAATTTCTTCAGTATCAAATTTTGAAACCTTTCAGGCGAATAGACTAAAATTGCGTTTTAAAGACGAAGACGGTAAAAATAAACTGGTCCACACCTTAAACGGAAGTGCCTTGGCATTGCCTAGAGTATTAGCTGGGATATTGGAAAATTACCAAACCGAAAACGGAATAAATATTCCAGAGGTTTTAATCCCATACTGCGGGTTTTCTACAATTGAATAGGTCTTCATCTCTAAGGAGGCACGACCGGAGATCACATTTTAAGTACGTTTTGGCGTAATAGTTGTATAGCTTACATAAAACTAAACTAATTCCTTATAGCTAATACCTGCCACCTAAATTTGTATCTTTACCCTATGCGCACGCTACTTTTTATATTGCTTTTTTGTTTTTCAGCAAACAGCTTTGCTCAAAGTGAGGCGTTGGCCAAAAATTACTTTGAACAGGGCGAATATGAAAAGTCACTATCCATCTATAAAAAGCTGGTAAAAACAAACCCGAACAGGATAGACTATATCTTGTCCACAGTAGAAGTACACCAACAGCTGGAACAGTTTGAGGAAGCGGAACAACTCTTAAGACAACAGCTCGATTCCAGAAGAAGACTTCCGCAGTTATATGTAGATTTAGGACACAATTATGCGTTACAAAATAAAGATTCACTTGCCTCACGTGCCCACAAAGATGCCATTCAGTATTTAAATGAAAGTCCTAATTACGCCTATAATATAGGAAAAGCTTTTGAAGGTTACAGCCTGCTGGACGAAGCTGCAACTACCTACGAAACTGCCATGGAAATGGATGCCAATCTTAATTTTTATCCACAATTGGCTCGTATTTATGGAGAACAAGGAGCGTTAGAGAAAATGTTTGAAACCTATTTAAGCCTTATAGAAAGTAACCCATCCTATAGAAGTATCGCTCAGCGTAATTTCAGCTCATATGTAACCGAAGATTCTAATAACGAAGCAAATTCCATTCTTAGGAAAACTTTACTGAAACGCCTTCAACAAAATCCAGCTATACTGTACAATGAATTATTGAGTTGGCTTTTTATTCAGCAAAAAGAGTATCAAAAAGCGTTTATTCAGGAAAAAGCTATTTATAAGCGGGCTAACGAAGGCTTGTCCGGCATTGTAGATCTTGGTTTTATCGCCTTTAATGATGATGATTTTGAAAATGCCGAGAACTCCTTTACCTATGCCATAGAAAATAGCGCCACACCCGAAGAAAAGCTACGCAACTATCAATACCTGATGAAAATTAAGCTGGAAACAGCAACTGAAAAAGAATACCCCGAAGTTGCACAACAGTTTGAAGCGTTGCTGGACACTTACGGAAGAGATATCCAAACCTATATGCTTCAGATAGATTACAACCACTTTCTGGCTTTTAATTTGGGAAAAAAAGAGGAAGCCATTTCAAATTTAAAGCAACTAGCCAAAGAGAACATGACAAGCTATCAGGAAGCGCGGGTAAAGATGGAGCTAGCAGATATTCTGGTGTTTAGCGAACAATTTAACCAGGCCTTGATTTACTATTCTCAGATTCAGAAAAAGGTAAAAAATGATGTTTTGGCACAACAGGCACGCTTTAAAGTGGCGCAGACCAGTTATTATAAAGGAGATTTTGAGTGGGCGCAAGTACAGTTAGATGTCTTGAAAAAATCTGCCTCCCAACTCATCGCCAATGATGCCATGCAATTGAGCTTAATGATTCGGGACAACTCTATGGAAGACTCCACACAAACCGCCTTAAAGAAGTTTGCAACAGCCGAATTATTATCCCTCCAAAACAAAGACCAGCAAGCGATTACCGCACTAGCTGAAATTTTAGAAAACCATAAAGGCGAAAAAATTGAAGATGAAGTATTGCTGAAACAAGGCAAGATCTATGAAAAAACAGGCGATTTCAATAAAGCTGAGGCGAGCTATATAAAACTCATAGAATTTTACAAAGAAGATATCCTGGCAGATGACGCTTACTATCACCTTGCAAAGTTGTACGAAAATAAACTAGCACTCCCTGAAAAAGCAAAACAATACTACGAACAGATTATCTATAATTTTGCAGACAGTATTTACTTTATCGAAGCCCGTAAACGCTTTAGAATGCTTCGTGGTGATGCTATAGAATAAACTCAGCGTACAGTAAACAGTACTAAATTAATGCGTGGAACCAAAAAAATAGACTGGCTTAATCACTTCCTCGAATTTATTGTGGTGGTGATTGGTATTTTGTTAGCATTTCAGCTTAATACCTGTCGTGAGGATAGACAAGAGCGCACTTTGGTAGACAGCCACGTAACAAATGTGATAGAAGAAACCCAATTCAATAAAAACCAGATACAAACAAGTTTAAAAGCTTCCGAAAAGTTACTGGGGAAACTGGACTCACTCATTAAGATCACGGGGCGTGAGCCATTGGATCGCTCTACGGCTCATATCCTTTCTATGGAATTAATGGCGTTGGACTATATGTATTTAAAGCGAAACGCATACAACTCCCTGGTAGAGACGGGTGATATCCGGTTTATGGAAAATTCGCAACTACAAAAAGACATCATTAGCCTCTATGAATATTACAATTGGCTGGAAGGAACGGACACCTCTACCCGTACATCGTACTTAGAAAATTATTTACCGTACGCTACAGAACAATTTGATTTGATTAGCTACCAGCCACAAGTTGCTGAAGTTTACACCAATAAATTGTTTAGAAATTACCTTTCAGTTTACCAGTATTCGTTACGACATAGACTTCAAAAACAAAAAGATTTACTCACTATTGTGGACGATTTCCTTGACAACAATGCTTTAAAATAATAACATGATCATATACAATATCACCGCAAATATTGACGCAAGCGTACACGACAAATGGCTGGCCTGGATCAAAGAGCACATCCCACAAGTACTGGCTACAGGTCATTTTACAGAAGCCAAACTTACAAAAGTACTGGTAGAAGAAGAAATGGGTGGCACCACCTACTCCATTCAATACCGTGCAAAATCACGGGAGGCATTGGATATGTACTATAAGAACGATGCCGAACGCCTTCGAAAAGACGGTGCCAAACTGTTTGCCGATAAAATGTTGGCTTTTCGTACAGAACTGGAAGTACTGGATGAATATGCTGTAAATTTCGATTCATAATGTCGGTTAGAGCTAAAAAACACTTAGGGCAGCATTTTCTAAAAGACGAAAACATCGCCGAAAAAATTGCCAATACCCTTACGCTAAAAGGCTATAAGAATGTGCTGGAAATTGGTCCGGGAATGGGTGTACTTACCAAATATTTGATCCAAAAACCCATCGAAGTTGTTGCTATGGATCTGGACAGTGAATCCATTACCTACCTTATTGACAACTATCCAAACGAGAACCTTCAGATTTTAGAAGCAGATTTTCTGAAAAGCGAAGGTGCCGATATTTTTGGCGACGAGCCGTATGCGATTACAGGAAACTTCCCCTATAATATTTCAACACAAATTGTCTTTAAAGCTATAGAAAACCGGGATCAAGTACCTGAATTTACCGGGATGTTCCAAAAAGAAGTAGCCCAACGCATTTGTGCAAAAGAAGGAAACAAGACCTACGGAATTCTTTCAGTATTAACACAAGCCTTTTTTGAAGCCGAATACCTTTTCACAGTAAAACCAGGTGTTTTTAATCCGCCTCCCAAAGTAGACAGCGGTGTACTTCGGTTAATTAGAAAAGAAAATTATGAGCTTCCGTGTGACGAAAAGTTGCTTTTTAAAGTAGTAAAAACTGGATTTCAGCAACGCAGAAAAACACTTCGCAACAGTTTAAAATCTTTTAATCTTTCCGATAAACTGAAAGAAGATAGTATCTTTGGGCAACGACCCGAGCAACTCACCGTTGCTCAATTTATTTCGCTCACCCAAAAGATAGCCAACGATGCAGTTTCAACTAACGACTGATTTTTTACAGACGGTTGAGCAGCTTATTAGCGTTAAAGACGGTAACAAGCTGCGCGAACTCCTGCAAGAACTTCACTTTGCCGATATTGCTGAAATTTTAGAGGAATTAAACAGCGATGAGGCCACGTATCTTATAAAACTACTGGCGAGCGACCTTACTTCTGAAGCGCTCATGGAATTGGACGACGATGTTCGGGAAAAAATTCTGGATCGCTTATCTCCTTCTGAAATTGCCGGAGAATTATCTGAAATGGACACCGATGATGCGGCCGATGTAGTAGCAGAATTGGATGATGCTATTCAGAAAGAAGTAATTAAACAAATTGGAGACCAGGATCTGGCTGCAGATATTGTAGATTTACTTCGGTACGATGAGGATACTGCTGGTGCCCTAATGGCAAAAGAACTGGTGCAGGTAAAAGAAACCTGGACCGTGGCAGGATGTGTACGTGAAATGCGTCGCCAGGCCGAAAACGTAACGCGGGTTCATTCTATCTATGTGACCAATAAAGAAGGAAAATTAACAGGAAGACTTTCGTTAAAAGACCTGTTGACCGCAGCAGAAAAAACAAAAATTTCAGAAGTATTTATTCCAAAAGTAGACTACGTTACTGTCCATACCGAAAATGAAGAAGTAGCCAGAATTATGCAAAAATACGATCTGGAAGCCATTCCTGTCGTAGATGAAGAAGGGGTTTTGGTGGGTAGAATTACCATTGACGATATTGTAGATTTTATAAAAGACGAAGCCGAAAAAGACTACCAGATGGCAGCGGGTATTTCGCAGGATGTAGAGGCAGATGACAGTGTCTGGCAACTTACACGTGCACGTTTACCCTGGTTGGTGTTAGGCCTTTTTGGTGGCCTGGGGAGTGTCTATATCATGCAAGGATTTGAAGAAGCGCTGGCACGATTTCCCATTCTGTTTTTCTTTACACCCCTTATTGCCGCTATGGCTGGAAACGTAGGGGTACAATCGAGTGCGATTATTGTTCAGGGTTTAGCAAACGACAATGTAAAAGGCAGTCTCTTAAACAGGTTGATAAAAGAAGTTGGGCTCGCACTTATAAACGGACTTGCATTAGGGTTCCTTGTTATACTTTATAGTTATGCTGCTGGTCTGGAGCAACTTGTTGGGATCACCATTGCGGTTTCAATGCTTTCGGTTATTATAGTTGCTGCACTCGTAGGTACATTTGTACCCATTATTCTGGACAAACGCGGTATAGATCCTGCCATTGCCACAGGGCCATTTATTACCACAAGCAATGATATCTTCGGGATTTTCCTGTTCTTCTATATTGCAAAAGTAATTCTTGGCTTTTGATAGTTTTCTCCGATAAAATAACGGTTCCAAAAACGGCGATAGATGAAAACGGTCACGTAAACAACATCACCTATTTGCAATGGTGTATTGATGTGGCCGAAAAACACTGGTTTGCCAAAGCCCCGGCAGCGTATCAGAAAACCCATTTCTGGGTAGTTTTAGAGCACACCATTTCTTATAAAAACCCTTCGTTTGAAGGAGAAGAACTGCTTGTTGAAACATGGGTTACCAAAGCGGAAGGTGTAAAAAGCGAACGGAATTATAAAATTACCAGGATGTCAGATGAGAAAGTCCTTGTAAACGCAAAAACACTATGGTGCTTTGTTGAAATTGAAACTCAAAAACCAGCCAGGATTACCGAGGAAATTCGTACTTTGTTTATGTAGTACCACTTAGTTTTTATTTCAGAAAAGCTTTTTTGTGTTTAAAAGAAAACACCCGTTATTTTTTTCGTTTTTCCAGTTTCTATTTTCTACTTTTAAAGAATGAAACCCATCAACATTAAAGAAAAATTCACAAAGTTTAACAAGCAATGGTACCCCCACCAGATTGCTGTGGTGGACGATATGCAGGTGATTTTAGCTAAAGTACAAGACGAATTCGTCTGGCACAAACACGAGGAGGAAGACGAACTGTTTTACGTACAAAAGGGAACGTTGGAAATGCATTTTCGCACCTCGGTTCAGCTTAATGTACAAAATGCCAACGAAGCCAAAGAATGGGTTGAAATCGTAAAAGAAGGTGAACTTATTGTTGTTCCAAAAGGCGTAGAACACTGCCCAAAAACACAAAACGGAGAGGAAGTCCATCTGTTACTCTTCGAAAAACTAGCCACAAAACATACAGGCGAAGTAACGCACGAAAAAACACAAACCGAATATCCTAAAATATAGAAGATGTGGTAGATTTTTGTAAGCAGAACTAAATTTTTGATGTATCCTAAAGATTTTTTCGGTTTTAATCTTTCATTTTTCTACCTTTAAAAGATGATACATTGTCCCTCGAACATCTAAAATCGTACATCAATTTGAAAATCCTTCACCTAGATCAAAACCATCCCTTACTCCTTGAACGATTGGAGCAAGCAGGGTTTTCTAACACTGAAAGCTACACAGCTTCCAAAGAGGAAATTGAAAAAATTATCTCAAAATACAACGGGATTATTATCCGAAGTCGCTTTCCAATTGACAAACAGTTTCTGGATGCCGCCAAAAACCTTAAGTTTATTGCTCGTGTAGGCGCTGGTCTGGAAAGTATAGACATTCCTTATGCAAAGAAAAAAGGCATAGAATTATTCGCTGCTCCCGAAGGAAACAGAAATGCCGTGGGCGAACATACCTTGGGGTTGCTCTTAGCGCTTTTCAACAAATTAAATGCGGCAGATCAAAGCGTAAAAAAAGGCAACTGGAAACGCGAAGCACATCGTGGTATCGAATTAGATGGGAAAACAGTGGGCTTAATTGGCTATGGAAATATGGGAAAAGCTTTCGCAAAAAAATTAAAAGGGTTTGATTGCACCGTCCTCTGCTACGATATTAAAGAAGAAGTGGGTGATCGCAATGCTACGCAAGTAGCACTAAAAACCCTACACGAAATGGCAGATGTGGTAAGCCTGCACACTCCCTGGACTCCTTTGACAGATAAAATGGTGAATCAGGAATTTATTGAAGCTTTTCAAAAACCCTTTTGGTTGCTCAATACGGCCAGAGGAAAGAGTGTGGTTACAAAAGACCTTGTTGCAGCTTTGGAAACCAGCAAAATTTTAGGAGCTGGCTTAGATGTTTTAGAATACGAAAAGCTCTCTTTTGAAACCCTTTTTTCTGAAGAAATGCCTTCAGAATTTAAAAAATTACTCAGTTTTGACAATGTGCTTCTAACTCCACATGTAGCCGGCTGGACGGAGGAAAGCAACATAAAATTAGCCGAAACCATTGTAGAAAAAATAACCGAAACATTCATAACCGATAACCGATAACCGACAATATGCAATACGAAGCAGCTACCGTAGAAGATTACATCGCTCAACTCCCAGAAGACAGACAAGCACCTGTTCAAAAACTCCGTAAGATCTTTCAGAAACACCTTCCAAAAGGATTCGAGGAAGGAATTTTATACAAAATGATTGGTTTTTACGTACCGCATTCTCTGTATCCCGATGGGTACCATTGTAACCCCAAAGACCCATTACCTTTTGTAAATATTGCTTCACAAAAAAACTTTGTTGCCTTGTATCACAGCGGTATTTATGCCCAAAAAGAACTCTTGGATTGGTTTGTAGAAGCATATCCAAAACACTGTAAATACAAACTGGATATGGGGAAAAGCTGTATTCGGTTTAAGAAAATGGAAGATATTCCTTATACATTAATCGAAGAATTAGCGGGTAAAATAACACCGCAAGAGTGGATAGAAATATATGAAGATGCAATCAAGAAATAATAATTACTAAAACAACACTATGAAATTAGGAGCCTTCTCTATAAGTCTAGCTGTAAAGGACATTAAGAAATCGAAAGCATTCTATGAATCCCTGGGTTTTACAAAGTTTGCTGGAGATTTAGAAAAAAAATATCTCATCATGAAAAACGAGGATTCCTTAGTAGGTCTCTTCGAGGGAATGTTTGATAACAACATCATCACGTTCAATCCTGGCTGGGACCAGAACGCTCATATAGTTAAAGATTTTGATGATGTAAGAACTATTCAAAAACACCTAAAAGCTGAAGGAATGGCCATGATTACAGAGGCCGATGAGAACACAAAAGGCCCTGCCAGTTGCGTGGTGGTAGACCCGGACGGCAATACCATTTTAATAGATCAACACGTATAAACAGATAGTACACATGAAAAAAAGAGTCACAGGTATTGGCGGGTTATTTTTTAAAACGAAAGATCCAAACGCCACCAAAGACTGGTACAAAAAATACTTGGGGTTTAACACAGACGACTGGGGCTGCACGTTCTGGTGGAAAGACGAAAACGGCACTAAGTGCTCTACGCAATGGAGTCCTTTCCCTCAGGATACAAACTATTACGAGCCTTCCAAAAAGGATTTTATGTTTAATTACCGGGTGGAAAATTTAGTAGAACTATTGAAAGTACTAAAAAAAGAAGGTGTTGAGGTGATAGGTGAGATACAAGAGTTTGAGTATGGGAAATTTGGCTACATCATGGACAACGATGGCAATAAAATTGAGCTCTGGGAGCCTATAGATAGTGCTTTTGAGTAAGTTTTTATGCTATTAAAACTTAGAAGGGCAGTTTCATTTAAAAAAATATTAAAATCGTATTTCGCAAACCTCAAATTAAATGCTTCTAGAAATCTGCGCTAATAGTTTTGAAAGTGCCCTCGCTGCGCAACAAGCAGGAGCAGATCGTATTGAATTGTGTACCGAACTTTCGGTGGGTGGGCTTACCCCGTCTTTTGGGTTGCTCGAAAAAGTGTTGGTGGAATTAACCATTCCAGTCCATGTTCTCATACGTCCCAGAAGTGGAAATTTCACCTACTCAGAAACTGAACTGGATATCATGCTTCGGGATATTGAAACCTGCAAAGAGATAGGGTGTGACGGTATTGTTAGTGGCGCTTTGACCAAAGAACTTGAAGTAGATTTAGAAGTAACAAAATTATTGAAAGCGTGTTCGGGTAGTTTGGAGTTTACGTTTCACCGTGCTTTTGATTGGGTTAGAAATCCTTTTGAAGCGTTGGAACAACTCAAGACCATGAATGTAACAAGGCTGTTATCATCCGGACAAGAACCTTCGGCAATAAAAGGAATAGAACTCCTTAAAAAGTTACAGGACAGCGCAGGTGAAACTCTTCAAGTTATGCCAGGAGGGGGGATAAATACCAGCAATTGTCAACAATTTAAAAAAGCTGGATTTGCTATGTTACATTGTTCAGCAACCCGGAAGATCCAGACGCTACATGAAGCTCCCAAAGTTTCCATGCAGAGTCTCACACTTTTTAATGAAGGAATGGTTGCAACATCTCATATAAATACAATAAAAGAAATTAAAGGTTTGTTAGCCAAATAAATAGGCTGTTTATCAAATTACCCGAAAAGGGTATCGCTCGTTAAAAAATAATTTATACTTTTAACCCTCAACCAAATACTTACAAGATGTCTGAAAACAATACAGAAGGCTACGACAGCACCAAAAAAAACGTAGAAGATGCCGCAGAAAATCTGGGCAACGAAGCAAACAAAGCTGCAAACGATTTTAAAGAAGGCTGGAATGACGTGACTCATAGCCAGGAAAATAAAAAAATGATGGCCGGAATTCTGGGCATTTTAATTGGTTCTTTAGGAATTCACAAATTTGTACTTGGATACACCCAGGAAGGAATTATCCAGATTGTAATTACTGTGGTTACTTGCGGAATTGGAGGTATTATAGGTCTTATTGAAGGTATTATTTACCTGACTAAAACCGATGAAGAATTCTATCAAACATACCAGGTTGGTAAAAAAGGCTGGTTCTAAGTTTCATCTATGGAAAATCAACAGACAAATCAAAATACACCCCCTGTAGAAAACAAAAAAATGCTGGCTGGACTGCTAGGCATTTTTTTAGGTGGCTTTGGCGCACATAAATTTGTCTTAGGATACACACAAGAAGGGCTTATATTATTGGGGATTCTTTTACTCTCTTTTCCTCTTATGTGTATTATAATTGGTGCTTTTACCATGTATATTCCTATTATCATTGGATTGATTGAAGGCATTATTTACATCACCAAAACCGACGAAGAATTTTACAATACATACCAGGTAGGTAAGAAACCCTGGTTCTAATTAAAGTTCCAGAATTTAAAAACCCTGGCCTTTACTAATCAAATTAAAAGCTTTCAAATAGTATTTGAAAGCTTTTTTATTTTAGAAAAAAAAGTATTCGGTGCATCCTGTAAACCACAACCGCTTCCCTATAATAAGAAACCTGATTAAAAAATATTGTCGTAATTTTATAGAGAACAATCTATAAACTATGCCACTTGCCGCACACATTCTTATAGGCGTTATTGCCTTCCTTCATCTCTATTTTCTCTATTTCGAAATGTTTGCCTGGACCACAAAGGGACCAAAAGTATTTAGAGGTTTTCCTAAGGATCTTTTCCCAAAAACCAAAGCCATGGCAGCAAATCAAGGACTGTACAATGGTTTTTTAGCGGCAGGACTCATCTGGACTTTTTTCATTGAGAATCTAGCCTGGCAACAAAACGTAGCTGTTTTCTTTTTGAGTTGTGTGGCTATTGCAGGAATATATGGCGCTTTTTCAGTTTCAAAAAAAATTTTATTTATTCAGTCAATTCCCGCTATAGTAGTATTGGTTCTACTTCACCTATAAATTATTTTGTATCTTAGTGTTATTAAAAACATCTTATGAAATATATTACTTTATCACTTCTGACCATTTTATTAGTTTTTACTTCCTGCGAAGACAAGGAAAAAACAGATTTAATGTCCCAATACGAAACCCTTTTAGAGGAGCGTGAGAGTTTAATGATACAACATGGCAGTTTTGAGGATATGCACAAGAGCCTACTAGCAACTCATAATAAATTAAGCACCCAGCTAGAAGGGATGACAATTAACGACTCTACTGTGTTTGAAAAACTTGCAAGACACGAAGCGATTTTCGCAAAACACGAAGCCAATATGGAAGCGCATAGTTCTTTAAAAGAATCTCACAAAGACATGAAAGCTAGTTTTATGGACGGCACTATGGATAAGGATGCTATGAAGGCTCAAATAAAAGAGATGAAAGAGCAACACACAACTATGATGAATCACCATGAGAATATGAAGCAAGAGCATGAAAGCATAAAAGAGTCCCACGATGAAATCATGGCGAAAATAAATACCTTTGGCACCAAAAACAACGAAAGCTAAAAATAGCTTGTAATATATACGCAAGAAATGGACAGTTTACAACTAGTATACTGTCCATTTTTTAAGAACAACCTATGGATACTACAATTGATTTCAGCAATTTAAAAGCACTCTATATTAACTGTACGCTCAAGAAAACGCCCAGAATGAGCCACACCAAAGCGTTAATGGATGTTTCTATAAATATTCTTCGTGCAGAAGGGGTTACGGTAGAATATCTGCGCCTGGTAAATCACGACATAGCCTACGGAGTC
The DNA here is from genome assembly GCA_002337605.1 of Flavobacteriaceae bacterium UBA1903. Classification (GTDB taxonomy): domain Bacteria; phylum Bacteroidota; class Bacteroidia; order Flavobacteriales; family Flavobacteriaceae; genus Marinirhabdus. Next base: position 860,713 of record DDGL01000014.1, on the reverse strand, counting down.
TATCATGATATGACTGAACACGGGGCTGAGAAAGACGAATGGCCAGACCTGTGGAAAAAAGTACAGGATGCCGATATTTTAGTCATTGGCACCCCTATTTGGTTAGGTGAAAAATCTTCAGTAGCTACCAAACTTATTGAACGTTTGTACGGGGAAAGTGGTAGAAGAAACGAAAAAGGCCAGTACTATTTCTACGGAAAAGTAGGGGGTTGTATTATTACAGGAAACGAAGACGGGATTAAACATGTAGCTATGGGAACACTCTATGCCTTACAGCATATTGGGTACAGTATTCCTCCTCAAGCAGATTGTGGCTGGATTGGCGAAGCAGGACCAGGCCCTAGTTATAACGATAAAGAAAGTGATGCCAAAAACAATGATTTTACCAATCGAAATACTACGTTTATGACCTACAATCTTTTACATTTGGCGAAATTGCTGAAAGATCAGGGCGGTTATCCTCCCTATGGAAATTCCCGTGGCGATTGGGACGATGGGACCCGATGGAATTTTGAGAACCCGGAATACAGATAGAACACTTCAATTTAGAACCAACCTTATAGTATGCTTAACCTTAAACTAGCCACAGACCCAAGATGGGTCACTATTGTAGAAAGCAATCTGGAAGAAATTTTAACAGATCATGCCTGGTGCGAACAAAAAGCTGCAAGCAACGCCATTACTATTATTACACTTAACAGCCAACACGTAGATCTAGTGACAGATCTTTTAAAACTGGCCCAAGAGGAACTGGAGCATTTTGAAATGGTACACGAAATCATTAAAAAACGAGGGTATAAACTAGGGCGCGAACGGAAGGATCACTATGTAAATCAGTTGTTTCAATTTATGAATCGCGGGGGAAGCAGAGAGCAGGCTATGGTAGATAGGTTGTTATTTTCTGCTATGATCGAAGCTAGAAGTTGTGAACGTTTTAAATTACTTTCCGAACGCATTAAAGATCCAGAACTCTCAAAATTCTATCGGGAATTAATGATAAGCGAAGCGGGACATTACACTACTTTTTTAGGGTTTGCCCGTAAATATGGTCAAAATGTGGATGTAGACAAGCGCTGGCAGGAACTCATAGAATTTGAAGGAGAGATCATAAAAAATTACGGGAAGTCCGAAACCATTCACGGTTAGGTTTTAAGAATAGAGCACATCCTAAATTTTTCGTATCTTTTTACTGAAAAATTTGCTACAATGAAAACTACTCCAAGATTTGAAGCTGCCGTCCAAAAACTCTACACTGCGTTCCACAATGAAACACTACATCCGGAATGTTGCAGCCAATGTGCTGTTGGCACCATATTAGAAGGCAATGATGCCTGGAAGCACCTTTCAGACCATCACGGGTCTTATCAGTTAAATTATATAGGCAAGGTACACGAAATGATGGGTAGGCGATTTGGCGGGTATCTTCCATCAGAACTACTTAGCATTGAAAACGCTTTCCTACAAGGGTGCAGCTATCAACTACCCTTACGTCATTCGCATTTTAGTCCCTCCAACCCAAAAGAAAAAGAAATTGTTTTTGATGGGCTTTGTGCTACAGTAACGGTACTTTGTAAGCTGGATGGTATTAAAAATACTAAGGATGTTTCAGAACTGTTTAATTTTGAAAAAAGACAGCTACTTCAATTTTCATAAGGTTGTTAGCTTTAGCAAACGTATTGACCCAATTTAGTAAAGGAGTTCCATCCTTTTTTCTTCGTAACAAGAATTCTCTTAGGGCGCTAACTTAATAAAGTTACTATAAAAATTCGCTCTACTTTTTATTATTACACAAGTATCAGATAACTTTATATATACTTAATTATTATGAGCAGTAAAAGGGAGAAATTTGCCAGCTTCGGCATCGCAACCAAAGGAATTGTCTATTTTATAATTGGAGCACTCACTACATTGGCCGCTTTTGGATATGGAGGAGAAAAATCGAGTTCCAGTACAGTTATAGATTTTATAGCCCAGCAATTATTTGGTAAAGTACTACTAGTTTTGTTATCTATAGGACTTTTAGGCTATGTCTTCTGGCGATGGTACCAGGCATTTACAAACCCAAGTGAGATTGAAAATAGCTTTAAAGGAACTGTCAAACGCGTGGCTTATTTTATCAGTGGTGTTTTGTACGGTATACTTTCTTATATGTCCCTAAAAACGGTACTTGGCTCTGAAAGCGGGAAAAAATCTTTTATCTCGAAAATATTTGAATCAGAGTATGCTATAATTATTGCGATACTTGTTGGTGTTGCCCTTGTTGGTAAAGGTGTTTACGAATTTTACCAGGCATATTCTGGTAAATTTAAAGAAGAAGTTGAGAGTACGAGCCTTCCAGCTAAAACACAAGGTCTGGTTTTAAAATTTGGCAAGGTAGGCTATACCTCCCGCGGTATCGTTGCTGGACTACTAGGTTTTTTATTTATTAAAGCAGGGTTTTCAAGCAATGCCAATAAACTTAGTAAAAGTGATGCTTTCGGGTTTATTGAAAACGAATTTGGTGGCCTTATTCTGGGGGTTGTTTCACTAGGACTGGTTGGATACGGTATTTTTATGATGGTGAAAGCAAAGTATAGTAGCTTGAGTGTAGGGCAGTAATCTTAACTAGTTGTTTTGTATTCTGATGTGTCGCATAAGAGCAATCTTTAAGTGTCTTCAGGTGTTTTACTGCCATTACTGTATTTTTTCTCCAACTCAGCCTGAAACTCTTCCATTACTGGTTTTACAGTACTTTCGGGCAAATCTGCAATACGAATATACATTAACCCGTCTACTGCATTATTAAAAAGAGGATCTACATTAAACGCTACGACTTTTGCATTTTGCTTAATATATTTTTTTATAAGAACGGGTAGTCGCAACGCTCCAGGTTCTACCTCATCAATAAGCTTATCGAATTTATTAAGGTCCGCTTCGCTTTCGTCAAAGATGAAATCTTTATCGGCATCCTTTAGCTTTACTTTGTATTCTTTTTTGGGCTTTATGTACTGAGCTATGTAGGGATCGTAATAATTCGATTTCATAAACTCGATCATCAAACTCTTACTGAATTCTGAAAACTGATTGCTTATACTCACCCCTCCTATTAAAAACTTGTGCTCAGGATACCGTAACGTAGTATGTACGATTCCTTTCCAAAGCAGGAACAGCGGCATGGGGCGTAATTGGTATTCTTTAATGATAAATGCCCTACCCATCTCTATACTTTTGCTCATCATGTCGTGCAATTCGGGCTCAAAACGGAAAAGGTCCTGCAGGTAAAACCCATCAATGCCATAGGCTGCAAAAATCTTAGACCCCAATCCCATTCGATAGGCTCCAGCTATCTTTTTGGCTTCGTTATCCCACAAAAACATATGATGGTAGTGGTTGTCAAACTTATCAATATCTATAGCGTTATTGGTTCCTTCTCCCACTTCACGAAAGGTGATTTCCCGCAAGCGACCAATTTCTAAAAGTATGTTGGGTATTTTTTCTGCAGAAGCTAGAAAGACTTCATAGTTCTTACTTTCCAGCAAGCGTTTATCTTCCGGGCGAAGGGCTTCAATTTCCTTTTCAATAGCTTCAACGGGGACTGGGCCTGCAATTTTCTTCGGTAATTTGGGAAGTTTGATGGTTTTGGGAAGGGTATCCACAAATTTTTTCCTCTGAAAGGGATTCGCCAACACATATGTTTTCTTCCGCAGAAAAGCAGTATAACTTTCTAATGATTCGTGCTCCTTTTGATCTTCGATTGAAATAGGGTTCCCAATTCGTACCTTAAGGGTTCGTTCTTTTTGAGTCAATAATTCACTAGGCAACTTAGCCGTACGAAGTGTATCACTCATCTTAGCCCAGCGGTAAAACGATTTGCTGTTTCGCCCGTGAAAATAAATGGGAATAACAGGGACACCTGCTTTTTTAATCAGTTTCATAGCGGCTGGCTCCCACGTTCTGTCTATGATTATATGGTCTTCTTTTTGAGTAGAAACTTCCCCTGCTGGAAAAACTCCTAAAGGCTGTTCGTCTTTTAAATGCTGTAATGCCGCTTTAAACGCCATCATGCTGTTATGTGCCTCTTTGTGTTCTTCAAAGGGGTTCACGGGCATTACATACGGTTTTAATGGAGCAATGCGGTGCAATAAAAAGTTGGCTATTATTTTATAATCCGGGCGACGTTCCAGCAATAGTTTTAGTAGTAAAATACCATCTATCCCACCCAATGGATGGTTAGAAATAGTAATAAACGGTCCCGTTTTTGGAATTCGTTTTAAGTCTTCTTCCGGGATTTCATAATCTACTTCAAATTCTTCCAGTAGCGCATTAATAAATTCCAGGCCGCTTAAATGCTTATTGCGGTCATAGATTTTATTACATGTAGAGATGTTAAGTACCTTCATTACAGACCATCCCATAAGGGTTCCAAAAAAGCCGAGTTTATCAACTTTTAAGGCTTTCGCAATCTCTTTGGTCGTAACTAGTCCCATGAATTTGGTGGTTGTTGTTCACAAAGATAACGAAACCCCCGCTATTCTTTCACGACCAATTGTACTGTACCACGGCTTTCCTGTTTTAACAAAAGCTCTTTATCCTTTAAAAGCGCCTTAACTTGTTTAGCATCAGCATGGCGGATGGTGTACAAGGTCACATTTTCATTCCATTGCACTTTAAAAGTACTGCGTAATTTGTTGAGTAGCGGTTCCAGCGTATCATATTTGTTATCTATACAAACTGAAAAGCTTATTGCTGAATTCTGTATGAGCTCTACTTTCATTTTATATGCGTGTAACCACTTAAAAACATTTCCAATGTGGTCCTCCATCATAAAGTTGAAGTCCAGCGAAGACAATGAAATAAGCACTTGGTTTTTCTTCAGAATAAAACAAGAGACCATAGGCTCCAGTGTTACGCCTTTCCCCACACAGGTACCTTCGTCAAGGGGGTTGAGAAATGATTTCACAAACAAAGGAATTTCCTTTCGCTGTAGGGGCTGAAGAGTTTTAGGATGAATAACCGACGCTCCATAAAAAGCTAATTCGATAGCCTCGCGATAGGATATTTGCTGTAAAAGCGTTGTTTTACTGAAATACCTCGGATCTGCATTTAGCACACCTGGCACGTCTTTCCAGATAGTCACGTTTTCTGCATTAAGGCAATACGCAAAAATAGCCGCCGTATAATCACTTCCCTCTCTACCCAGCGTTGTCGTGAAATTATTGGTGCCTTCAGCTCCCAAAAACCCCTGGGTAATGGTAATTCCTTTTGCTGAAACTTTATTAGTAATATTTACTTGTGTGGCTTCCCAGTCTACTTTTGCATCCCGGTAATTACCGTCTGTAACGATACAGGTTCTTACATCCAGCCAGGTATTTGAAATGCCAATTTCATTCAAATATGCTGAAACAATACTGGTCGAAATAAGCTCTCCATAACAAACCACCTGGTCATAGACATACGCATGATTTGTAGATTTATTTTGCTCTAAAAACTGTGTTAGTTGAGTTACTAATTGGTTTAATTTTTTGAACACTGGATGCGATGCATTCTGAAACAACTTGTTTACAATTGGCACGTGGAAATCTAATAATATTTCTTGAGCGCTTTTAATGGAAGTAGTATCCTTAAAATAATTTGAAACTACAATTTCAAGCGCATTGGTCATTTTGCCCATGGCCGAAATTACCACAAGCAAATTCTGCTCTGCCGTTTTCTGTAATACGGTAGCGACATTTTTCACACCTTCGGCATCTTTAACCGATGCTCCTCCAAATTTGAATACTTTCATACTTCTGTCCCCACAGAAATTGGGGTCTTTTTATTACTAATTCTTTACTTCTTAATGTGTTCTTCTCCCAATTGCACCAAATACCAATCCTTTAATAAGGTAGCGCCACTTTTTTCGTAAAAATCGATGGCATTCTGGTTCCAGTCCAGCACCACCCATTCTACACGTTTTACGCCTTGCTGTTTCGCATATTGTACCACAGTAGTATAAAGTAATGTGCCTATTCCTTCACTTCGGTAGTGTTGTTTTACAATTAAATCTTCCAAATGAACTGTACGTCCTTTCCATGTAGAAAAACGAAAATACACCAGCGCCATTCCAATTATTTCATTTTCATTTTCAGCAACAAAACACGTGAATAGCTTATTGTCAAACCCTTCGGCTTCTAAGGTTGCAACTGTTACCTCAACAGCATTGGGTTCTTTTTCAAAAACAGCTAACTCTTTAATAAGCTCCAGGACTTGGGGCATATCTTCTCGTTCGGCTTTGCGTATGTTTATGTCCATTTGTTGGTTTTGCTTGACAAATATCGGTGGTATTTCTTAAAAATCCCGATATTTGCGTCAAATCTAAGCACTACGGGCACTCATGGCAAAACAAAACCAAACTTTAGGGGAATTTATCATCGAAAATCAAGAAGAGTTTAAATACTCTTCGGGCGAGCTATCGCGGTTGATCAATTCCATACGCCTGGCGGCGAAGGTGGTAAACCACGAGGTAAACAAAGCGGGTCTGGTAGATATTCTGGGCGCTGCCGGAGAAACAAATGTACAGGGGGAAGACCAGCAAAAACTAGATGTTTACGCTAATGAGATTTTTATAAAAACACTTACCAATAGGGAAATTGTTTGTGGGATCGCCAGTGAAGAAGAGGACGATTATATTACCATTACCGGGCGCAATAAAAAGAACGACAATAAGTATATTGTCTTAATGGATCCCCTGGATGGCTCTTCCAATATAGATGTAAATGTTTCAGTGGGCACCATTTTTTCTATTTATAGACGAGTTACTCCCCCCGGAACTCCTGTTACGTTGGACGATTTCCTACAACCTGGAAAAAATCAGGTTGCGGCAGGATATATTGTATACGGAACTTCAACAATGATTGTGTACTCTACAGGTCATGGGGTTAACGGTTTTACACTTAACCCAGCGATTGGAACCTACTACCTTTCGCATCCAAATATGCAGTACCCTGAAGATGGAAATATCTATTCCGTAAACGAAGGAAATTATGTGCATTTCCCGCAAGGTGTAAAAGACTATATTAAATATTGTCAGAAAGAAGAAGGAAACCGTCCCTATTCTGCAAGGTACATAGGTTCTTTAGTTTCAGATTTTCATAGAAATATGATAAAAGGTGGTATTTACATTTACCCAAACACGTCTAAGGATCCAGACGGCAAGCTCCGTTTGTTGTACGAATGCAACCCAATGGCATATCTGGCTGAACAAGCTAATGGTAGCGCCAGCAATGGGTTTGAGCGTATTCTGGACATTCAACCTACCAAATTACACCAACGTGTTCCATTTTTCTGCGGAAGTAAAAACATGGTTGCTAAAGCCGAAGAATTTATGCAGAACTCAACATCATAACTATAAAAAGGGCCTTTCGATACGATCGAAAAGCCCTCTTCTTAACACTTAAAATTGGGGTTACTCTCTGTTTAAAAGGTAACGGTAGTCTTCCATATCCAGACCACCGCTGTATATTTCAACAGATCTTTTAATAAGCTTTTGAGCTAGCTCTGCGGTATATCCTAAACCAATAGCATACTTTTCAATTAAGAAACGCTCGTGATCGTCAATCTCATGATCGGCAAAAATCATTTCAAACAAATCGTGCATACGCTCCAACCTTCGGTCTGCATCATTTGGTGGGTTAATAGGGTATTTTGTTGGGTTTTTCAATACAGCCTCGTATTCACTTTCGTCAATATCTAACTTCTTTGCAAAACGGCGCAACATTTTTTCTTCTTCGGCATTAAGGGCTCCGTTTACTGCAGCCATATTAGCAATAGATGCAAAATGGCCTAAGTTCCTTTTGTGTTCTCCACTCTCAAATAAATCTGTAAATGACATAGTTCCTAATTTATGCTACAAATATAATCTAAGCGCTAAAAATTTCCGAATAAAGCGACAGAATCTTTTTTCGGAAAACTTCTGAAAAGTATAGTCATTAAACTTTTCTTAATTCTAAAATACAAACCTTTCAAAACCTGTAATTTTAAGAAACATAAAAAAACACTTAAAAATTGCCCAGAACACCACTACTACAATTTAATGAAAAAGGCATTTATTGCAAGCAAGCCAATATTTATATTGATGCCTGGCGACCTGTTGATAAATGCATTGTTACTCATGGGCATGCAGACCACAGTCGCTGGGGACACAAACAGTATATTACCCACCACAATAATGTATCCATCATAAAACACCGCCTGGGAGAAATTACCGTAAGCGGAAAGGAATGGAACGAAACTTTTTCAATTAATGGTGTTAAATTTAGTTTGCATCCTGCAGGGCATATTGTTGCATCCAGTCAGGTACGTGCTGAGTATAAAGGTGAAGTGTGGGTTTTTACAGGCGACTTTAAAACCGAAGACGACGGCATTGCCGAACCCTTTGAACTTGTAAAATGCAACACCTTTATTACCGAATGCACCTTTGGCTTACCCGCCTTTAAGTGGATACCTCAGGCCGAAGTATTTACAGATATTAATACCTGGTGGGCAGAGAACAGAGCTGAAAACAAAACCTCTATCCTCTTTGGATATAGCCTGGGTAAAGCACAACGCTTGCTAAAACACCTGGATCCAGACATTGGTAAAATATACACCCACGGCGCCATAGAAAATATGACCAATGTCCTTCGTGAAAATTATAATTTTCACGAAACTAACCGCATTACCCGAGACACCAAAAAAGAAGAATTGTTGGGGAATATAGTTCTGGCGCCACCAAGTGCTCACGGCGGTACATGGATTCGGAAAATGGTTCCTTATGTTACAGCTAGTGCCAGTGGCTGGATGACTTTTAGAGGAGCCAGAAGAAGACGGGCAATTGACAGAGGGTTTGTCTTGAGCGATCATGCAGATTGGGACGGTTTATTGAACACGGTCAAGGAAACAGGCTGTGAAAAAGTAATCGCCACTCATGGCTATACCGACATTTTCTCGAGATACCTGCGTGAAGAAATGGGTCTCGATGCCAGAACTGAAAAAACACAATACGAAGAAGACGCTTCGACTGCGCTTAGCGAACAAGATAAAATAGATGAAGAAAGCCAATGAAACAATTTGCCAATCTCATAAAAACCTTAGACAGTACTAATAAAACTACTTTAAAAGTTGCAGCGCTTACCGAGTATTTTAAAAATGCTAACGAAGATGATAAGCTATGGACTATCGCTATTCTCTCCCACCGACGCCCCAAACGTCCTGTAAACACAACATTATTACGGTTGTGGGCTACGGAAATCAGCGGAATTCCTTTATGGCTTTTTGAAGAAAGCTACCACATTGTAGGCGACCTGGCCGAAACCATTGCGCTGATCATTCCAACTGGGAATGATGGTCAGGGAATTTCAAAATCTCTCTCCGAAATTATTTCTGAAATCATAAAACTTAGAGCGCTTCCAGAAGATGAAAAACGAAGCTACCTTCAGGAAAACTGGTTACAGATGACCTATTTTGAACGCTTTGTATTCAATAAGATTATTACAGGTGGTTTTAGAATTGGGGTAAGTCAAAAATTAATGACTCGCGCGCTTTCAAAAGCTACAGAAATAGACGAAGACATCCTGGCCTATAAATTAATGGGCGACTGGACTCCGGAAAACACAACGTTTAAAAAACTAATTTTAGAAGAAAACCCGGAAGATTATCTAAGCAAGCCTTATCCGTTTTATCTGGCATATGCCGTGGAAGAAAACTTTCAGGAAGATCTGGGAGAAATTTCAGATTGGAGCTTTGAACATAAGTGGGACGGTATTAGAAGTCAGGTAATTATTAGAAATGATGAGGTTTTTGTATGGTCCCGGGGCGAAGAATTAGTAACCGATAAATACCCTGAATTTCAACGTTTCCTTTCCAAAATCCCGAACGGAACAGTATTAGATGGAGAAATTTTACCCTTCGGAAATAACGAAATTGGAAACTTTAATGAGCTACAAACCCGAATAGGCCGTAAAAATCTTTCAAAAAAACTACTGGAGAAAACGCCTGTTATTTTAAACGCTTATGATTTACTGGAGTGGAAAGGAGAAGATATCAGGCAAATGCCTTTTTCAGAAAGAAGAAAAATTTTAGACCAACTTATTTCAGAATGCGCTTGTGATGAAATAGGATTGTACCTGAGTGAAACCATGAATTTTAAAACCTGGGACGCTGCCGCAAAAGAACGGGCGCTTGCAAGAGAAAAGCGTAGTGAAGGTTTAATGCTGAAACGCAAAGATTCCCCTTATTTAGTAGGTAGAAAAAAAGGAGATTGGTGGAAATGGAAGACAGATCCTTTTACTATAGATGGTGTACTTACTTACGCCATGCGTGGCCATGGGCGACGTGCCAATTTATATACAGATTATACCTTTGGACTTTGGAACGATGGAGAGTTAGTGACGTTTGCAAAGGCCTATTCTGGCCTGACCGATGCCGAATTCAGGCAAGTAGATGTCTGGATAAAGAAAAACACGCTGGAACGATTTGGCCCTGTTAGAAGCGTTACCCCACACCACGTTTTTGAAATTGCTTTTGAAGGTATTGCTGAAAGTAGCCGGCATAAGAGTGGTATCGCCACACGGTTCCCAAGAATTTTAAGATGGAGAAAAGACAAGCCTATCGAAGAGGCAAATACGTTGGACGATTTAAGAGCCTTGATTCCTAAATAATATGAATCAAAAAGAACTCATAAACATAGCCGAAACCTGGTTCGAGTCCAAAAACTGGAACGCCTTTCCTTTTCAGAAAAAAACCTGGAAAGCCTTTCTTGGCGGGAAGCATGGACTTTTAAATGCACCTACGGGAAGCGGAAAAACCTATGCGCTGTGGGTTCCCATAGTGCTACAATACATAAAAGACAATCCAGCATATAAAACCAAGCATACCAAAGAATTAAAAGCAGTATGGATCACGCCTTTACGGGCACTTTCGGTCGAAATACAACAAGCTGCACAACGTTTTGCAGATGAATTAGAGACAGGACTAACCGTTGGGATCCGAACAGGGGATACCCCTCAAAAAATAAGAGCACAGCAAAAGAAAAACATGCCCGATCTCCTTATCACTACTCCAGAAAGTTTAATGTTATTGCTGGCGAGTAAAGGGTATGAAAAAACTTTTAAAACACTAACTGCTGTTGTGGTAGACGAATGGCACGAATTATTGGGCAGCAAACGCGGTGTACAAATGGAGCTGGGATTGTCTCGCTTAAAAACCATCTCGCCCCAGTTACGCATTTGGGGAATTTCAGCAACCATTGGAAATCTCGAGCAGGCACAGGAGGTCCTTTTGGGAAATAGTAAAGATGTCTCCTCGAGCGTAGTCGAGAGGTTAACAAAAAATCTCGATAGTTCAAAGAAGATCTCGACTGCACTCGACCAGACAAAAAAAAGTGTTTTAATTAAGGCGAAATTGAGTAAAAAAATTGTTGTAAAATCTATCATCCCAAAAAAGATGGAAACCTTTCCGTGGCGCGGACATTTAGGATTGCATTTGCTAGATGATATCATTCCAATAATAAAGGCAAGTAAGACAACACTGATCTTTACAAACACAAGAAGCCAATGTGAAATCTGGTTTCAGAAAATACTGGAGAAATACCCTGAATTTGCTGGTGAAATGGCAATGCACCATGGAAGTATTAACAAAGAAACCCGTCTGTGGGTGGAACAAGCCATCCGAAATGAAAGTCTAAAAGCCGTGGTAGCGACATCCAGTCTGGACCTGGGAGTAGACTTTGCACCTGTAGAAACCATCATTCAGATTGGGGGTCCAAAAGGGATTGCTAAATTTTTGCAACGTGCAGGGCGAAGCAATCATAGACCGGGAGAACCTTCAGTAATTCACTTTTTGCCAACGCACGCTATGGAGTTAATAGAAGCTTCGGCCTTAAAAAAAGCGGTTAAAGGAGATGTCATGGAAGACCGTATTCCGTATTTGTTAAGCTTTGATGTACTCATTCAGTATCTGGTAACCCTGGCGGTTAGCGATGGATTTATTCCGAAAGAAATTTTCCCTGAAATTAAAAACACCTTCTGCTTTCAGGGAATTACAGAGGAACAATGGCAATGGTGTCTCAATTTTATCACAATGGGCAGCCAAAGCTTGCAGGCGTATAACGAATACAAGCGTGTTCTGGTAGATGAAAGCGGAAGATTTTATGTGGACAGTAGGCAAACAGCTATGATGCATCGTCTTTCCATCGGAACTATTGTAAGCGATGCCATGGTACAGGTAAAATATGTGACCGGTGGATTTATTGGTACTATTGAAGAGTTTTTCATAGGGAAAATGAAGCCTGGCGACGTTTTTGTTTTTGCAGGACGCACCTTAGAATTGGTGCGGGTTAGAAATATGATCGCACAGGTAAGACGAAGTACCAAACGTACAAGAAACGTGGTAAGCTTTATGGGTGGACGCATGGCACTTTCCTCTCAAATGTCTGAAATCTTACGAAACGAATTACAATCTGAAACTGACCATAAACGCAACACCCCCGAGTTAAAAGCCCTGTCTCACATTTTTGAAAGGCAGGAGCGAGAAAGCATCGTTCCTGGTAACAATGAGTTTTTAATAGAAACTTTTAAAACGCGGGAGGGGTATCATCATCTATTTTATCCTTTTGAAGGCAGGTTCGTACACATGGCTATGGGCGGTTTGTTGGCCTACCGAATTAGTCTACTCTCGCCCATCACATTTTCTTTGGCGTACAACGATTATGGTTTTGAATTGCTGAGTGACCAACCTTTGGATATTCAGAATGTGCTGGATAACAATTTATTTAGCACCGACTATCTCTTTAGTGATCTTCAGAAAAGTTTAAACAGTACAGAACTCGCCCGCCGTAAATTCCGGGATATTGCGGTAATAAGCGGTATGGTTTTTACGGGCTATCCCAGTAAACAAATAAAGACAAAGCATCTGCAAAGCAATTCTCAATTGTTGTTTGACGTGTTTCGGGATTATGAAGCAGACAACTTGTTATACCAACAAGCGTTTAGGGAAACGTTTGAGCACGAGATGGAGGAAGGCAGGTTACGAATTGCTCTGGAGCGTATGGCAACCCAGGTAGTCGTCTGGAAAGAATGTGAAAACGCTACGCCATTTAGTTTCCCTATTATTACAGACAGGTTACGGGAAAAACTATCTTCGGAAAAAATGAAGGATAGAATTAAAAGAATGACGTTGAAATTGATGAAATAGCATATGAAATTGACTTCAGATAAGATAGTAACTCAAAAACTTCGTGAGGAAGGTGTTTACAGCTGGGAAGATGCTATTTTATTTATTCAAAAACTCCCGTATGGCAGGAATTCAAACAGAAAAGATCTGCTTTTGGTTCTTAGTGAAGCCAAAGGAACGTGTAGCAGCAAACACGCTTTCCTAAAAGAACTTGCAAATGAAAACGGATTTAAATTCGTAAATCTTTACATAGGAGTTTACAAAATAAACTCAATAAACACTCCAAAAATAGGCACTGTATTATCTGAATACAACCTCGATCATATTCCCGAAGCTCATTGTTTTTTAAAGAGTAATGGAGTACCCTTGGATGTTACCACCGCAACTTCAGATTTCAGTAGGATAGAGAATGAGATTCTAGAAGAAGTGGAAATAGAACCACATCAGGTTTCAAACTATAAAATAGCAATGCACCAGGAATTTCTAAGGAAATGGATTCAAAGGCACAATATTCGCTTTACTTTTGAAGAAATCTGGAACATTCGTGAAAGGTGTATTCAGAATTTAACTAAATCTTAAATTTACATATGAAAACTACCTGCTTATTCATTGCATTCTGTACTAGTATAGCTATGTTTAGTCAAAATTTTGAAGAAGCCATACATGTTTTAAAAACAATAGAATCTTCTGCTCAGGTAGACTCCATAAAAACAGTATACCCCCAATGGCAATTCTTTGAAACAACCTATGCTCCGAAAGAGGTAGTCTCAAAAAATTTTAACCAGAATAACATCAGTACCATAAAAAACAAAAGCCATAGTGTTGCTGAAAAGCTTCTTGAAACAGCTTCAGTTTTAGAATTCAGGGTTTCGTATATATATCTTAATGGAGATAAAAGACCTAAGACTGAAATAGATTCACTACGGCAACTTATTCTTGAAAAATTTAATGAGAATATTCCGTTTTCAGAATTAGCTAAAAAATATTCCGATGACCCCTCAGCTTCCAAAGGAGGCGATTTGGGCTGGTTTCCCGCGGGAAGAATGGTTCCAACTTTTGAAAATGCTATACGAGCACACCGTAAAGGAGCTATTTTTCTAGCGGAATCTTTAACCTCCAGAACGAACTGGTATTTTGTGATTCTTAAAACTCATGAAGATAGGGCAACAGAGGTTACGAGAACCGTTTCAATCCAGGTTAAAAACCAATAAGTATTTTTCCTTGTGTCGCTACCTATTCAAATAAATAGTCAGAATTTCACCCTTCATCCTAGCGGTGCCATTTTTTGGATAGAGAAGTCGATGTTACTCATTGCCGATGTGCATTTAGGGAAAGTGGCACATTTCAGAAAACATGGCGCTGCCATTCCATCGCACGTAGCGTTTGAAAATCTTGAAAAACTAACCGAAGTTACCAATCACTTTCAGCCCGAATCGGTTTGCTTTTTAGGCGATCTTTTTCACAGTACGTTGAATAGCGAATGGAACGATTTTGCCAAGTGGATCGAATATACCTCAGCCAATGTTATTTTAATTTCTGGTAATCACGATATCATTCCGCCGTATTTATTTGAAGACTTAGGGGTGCAAATTTATGAAGAACTCAAACTGGACAACTTCTTACTCACCCACCATCCAACGGTAGTAGAAAGTTCTTTCAATTTTTGTGGCCACATTCACCCTGGTGTGAAATTGCAAGGTTTTGGCAGGCAAAATGTACGATTAGCGTGTTTTTTTAAGTCTGAAAATCAGCTTATTTTACCTGCCTTCGGAAATTTTACGGGTAAATACACATTAAAACCTTCAAAAAAAGATGAGGTTTATGTAATAGCAGACGATCAGGTTATTCAGGTTACTGCGTAAAGCCTTTTTTTTATAACCAGAAGCTACCGAACATGATTTGCTTATTTTTGCATTAGTTCTAAGCCAAAAAGCTTTTCAAACAATCCTATGAATCAAGATCCAAAACGTTTTACCATTACCGCTGCATTGCCATACACCAACGGCCCCGTTCATATCGGGCACTTAGCAGGTGTGTATGTTCCTGCCGATATTTATGCACGCTTTCAACGGCTTCAAGGTAAGGAGGTTGCTTTCGTGTGCGGAAGCGATGAACACGGAGTCCCTATTACTATAAAAGCAAAAAAAGAAGGAATCACACCTCAAGAAGTAGTAGACAAATACCACGCAATTATCAAGCAAAGTTTTGAAGATTTTGGAATTACGTTCGATAACTATTCCCGGACTTCAGCAAAAGTGCATCATGATACGGCTTCAGAGTTCTTTAAAAAACTATATGACGATGGAAAATTTGTTGAGGAAGTAACCGAGCAATTATACGATGAAGAAGCAAGCCAGTTTTTGGCAGATCGTTTTGTGGTGGGAACCTGCCCAAAATGTGGTAATGAAGAAAGCTACGGCGACCAATGTGAAAACTGCGGAACAAGTCACAACGCAACAGATCTTATAAATCCAAAAAGCGCTATTACCGGAGCAACTCCTACGTTAAAAGAAACAAGGCACTGGTTTTTACCGCTGGATCAATACGAACCATTTTTAAAACAATGGATTCTAAAAGACCATAAAAAAGACTGGAAAACAAACGTGTACGGCCAATGTAAGTCCTGGATTGACGATGGATTACGCCCGCGTGCCGTGACCCGTGACCTGGATTGGGGCATCCCAGTTCCTGTGGATGGAGCCGAAGGAAAGGTATTATATGTTTGGTTCGATGCGCCTATCGGGTACATCTCTGCTACCAAAGAATGGGCAGCACGTGAAGGCAAAGATTGGGAGCCGTATTGGAAAAGTGACGACACTAAGATGCTTCATTTTATTGGGAAAGACAACATTGTTTTTCACTGCATTATCTTTCCAAGTATGTTGAAAGCAGATGGAAATTACATCTTGCCAGAGAATGTTCCCGCAAACGAGTTCTTAAACTTAGAAGGAAACAAAATATCGACCAGTAAAAACTGGGCCGTTTGGTTGCACGAATACCTGGAAGATTTTCCGAATCAGCAGGATGTGTTGCGATATGTGCTTACTGCCAATGCACCGGAAACAAAGGATAACGACTTTACCTGGGCAGATTTTCAGCAACGTAACAATAGCGAATTGGTGGCCATCTTCGGAAATTTTATAAACCGCGTGACCGTATTAACGCATAAATATTACGATGGTGTTGTTCCCGAGCCTTCAGCATTTTCAGAAATAGACATTCAAACATTAAAGGAATTAAAAGCCTATCCCGCAGTAATCGAAAGCTCGATTGAGCGCTATCGCTTCCGGGAGGCACAGGCAGAGTTAATGAACGTAGCCAGATTAGGAAATAAATACCTGGCAGACGAAGAGCCGTGGAAAACTATTAAAACAGACGAAGCCAGAACCAAAACTGTGATGTATGTTGCATTGCAGATTGCAACCGCACTGGCCGTTTTGAGCGAACCGTTTTTACCGTTTACTTCAACTAAATTAAAGAATATTCTCAATGTCCGGTCGAGCACAGTCGAGACCTCACTTAAATGGAATGATGTTTCAACCAAAGAAACCCTGCTCCCAACGGGACACACCATCAACCAAAGCGAACTCCTCTTCAGTAAAATTGAAGGCGAGCAAATACAAAAACAATTAGACAAGCTTGAAACCAGTAAAAAGAAAAACGAAGCGATGAACACAAAAGCCGAACCTCAAAAGGAAACCATTCAGTTTGACGATTTCACAAAACTGGATATGCGTGTAGGAACCATTCTGGAAGCTGAAAAAATGCCAAAAACCAAAAAACTCTTAGTTCTAAAAGTAGATACAGGTATTGATGTACGAACCATTGTTTCAGGGATTGCTGAAAGTTTTAGGGCTGAAGAAATCATTGGAAAACAAGTAACGGTATTAGTAAACCTGGCTCCAAGAGCCTTACGAGGTGTAGAAAGCCAGGGAATGATCCTTATGACCGAAAACGCCGAAGGGAAGTTGGTTTTTGTGAATCCGGGTGAAGCTGGAGTGACAAATGGTGCGACAATTAACTAAGTATTTATGAGGTTTATTTTTTCGTTACTGGTATTCGTAACATTTCCACTTTATTCACAAGTAGAGATTACCAATATTGTACATCAACCCGACAACTGTTTATCCATTAGTAATGGTTTTGCTTTGGTCGCCGAAAACAATGCAGGCTTTTCAATTTTCTTACTGGATGGCAAGAAAATTTACGCCAATGGATTTGATGCAGGGTACCAGTATCTAAGCAGATTGGATAGCCGGGAAATTTCTTCCCGGGAGGAATATATTGCAGGTAAAGGATACGGCGACAACTACCATCTTTTTTTTAAAGTTAGGGTGTCTGACCAACTGATGGTACAGACGTTCAATTTTGCTAAAGACACGGTTACTGAAAGCTCCGTTCCGCTAGATATGAGGAATCAGGAAATTCTTCAGTATTTTGAGCACGACAATAAAGTGCATTTGCTTACAGTTGGGGCCAAACAGGATGTACTTTTTCTACATGCTATTGATGAAGATTTTAAAACTTCTACCAAAAAAATTCCTATTAATCAATATGTGTTTTATAATTATAGACAGAATGAGAGGCCTTTTCACAAAATAATCTACGATAATTTTCAGGAGATCTCTGGGGTTGGCATGAATCCATCTCAAGCTGCTTTTCCCATGACATTACCGGAAAGTACAAGACCCACAAAAATTTACAAGCAAGATAATACTTTAGTTTTTGCACTAGATGCTGGTCCTCTTTTTACTCAATTGCTATATGTAAATATCGAGACAGGTGAAACCAATTTTAATAATATCGCAAAAGTTTCTGCCCAAGAAGAAAAAGATGTTTTACAAAGTAATTCCTATTTGCTGGACAAAGAATTGTACCAGATTGTACGGAAAGATGACATCCTGGAAATTTCAGTAAAAAACAGTAAAACAGGGGAACTTCTAAACAAATTTGAACTCTCGGATGGCGATGAATTTCCCTATACCAACACCGCAACCTTAACGCTAAAACCCTCTAAAAAGAAACGGAAAGAGGTTTCTCCAGGTCAGTTTTTAAGATTTGCCAAATATGATCCCTTAGGGATCTATGCAACCAAAGTGGATGGTGCTACTCAAATTACATACGGCACCTGGGATAAAGATAGAGGGAACAATGGCTCTTTAAATAATTCGAAATCCAACGGTGCTACCCTCGCACTGGTAACAATGTCTGCAGGGCTTGCTGGCGGATTGATATACCTGGCTGTTAGTTCTGGAAATTCTATTCAATCGTATGGTTTACATCATGTTGGAATGACTACCAGAGCAATTGGTGTTTTTGACGAACGCTTTCAGCACCTTCCGGAAAAAGGGGTACAGGCCAATATTTACCATAGAATAGATTACTACAACTATAGAAAAGAAGATACAACACCTTTTGTTTTATTTCAGTTTAAAGACACTACCATTTACGGTTCTTTTTACCCTGACCAAAACGCACTAAAACTTTTGAAATTTTAAACCCTAGATACCTATTTCTCCAGCATGCTCAACCACATCTTAACTGCTACAAACTTACCAGAAGCAAGCATTAAAAACACCCTTGCCCTGCTGGCAGAAGATTGTACCATTCCTTTTATTGCGCGCTATAGAAAGGAGCGAACTGGGAATCTGGATGAAGTACAAATAGAGCAAATAGTCGCTTTAAAAGAAGCGTTCGAAGCCTTAGAAAAAAGAAAAGCAACAATCCTTAAGGCGATTGAGGACCAAGGAGAGTTAACTGCTGAATTGCGAGCTAAAATTTCAGCAGTCAAAGACAGTACGACCTTAGAAGATCTTTATGTACCTTTTAAAAAGAAACGAAAGACCAAAGCCGAAACTGCCCGTAAGAAGGGTTTGGAGCCTCTGGCAAAGATCATTATGGCTCAAAACGAGAGAGATCTCGATAGTGTGGCACAACGATATATAACGAAAGGGATAGCTAGCAAAGAAGAAGCCCTGGAAGGCGCCAGGCATATCATTGCAGAATGGATCAATGAGCGTACTGACATCAGAAGTAGCATTCGACAACAATTGGAACGATTTGCAGTAATTAGCACCAAAATAGTAAAAAGCAAAAAAGAAGAAGAAAAAGCACAAAAATATAAAGATTATTTTGCTTGGGAGGAGTCTTTACATCGGTGTCCTTCTCATAGGTTATTGGCAATTTTAAGGGCAGAGAAGGAAGGGTTTATTCGTGTGAAAATTGAGATTGATAACAAACGCACTCTAGAACGTATTGAGAACAAACTCATACGCTCCAAAGGGAGTTGTGCCGAGCAAATAGAAAAAGCTATTTTAGATTCGTATAAGCGATTGTTGTTTCCTGCATTGTCCAATGAAATTCTTGTTGCGGCTAAGAAAAAAGCAGACGATACCGCCATTACAATTTTTGCTAAAAATTTAAAACAATTGTTATTGGGCTCGCCGCTAGGAGAAAAACGAATTCTTGCTATTGATCCTGGCTTTAGAACAGGTTGCAAAGTAGTCTGTCTGGATGCACAAGGGGGCTTGTTGCATAATGAAACCATCTATCCACATCCTCCAAAAAGTGATTTTACAGGGGCTTTAAAAAAGATAAGCAGCTTAACCGATGCTTATAAAATTGAAGCCATTGCCATTGGTAACGGTACAGCATCTCGTGAAACCGAAGCTTTTATAAAAAAAGTATATTTTAAAAATCCTGTAGAAGTCTTTATTGTAAGTGAGGCGGGTGCATCTATTTATTCGGCAAGTAAAATTGCCCGCGATGAGTTTCCGAATTACGATGTGACAGTCCGTGGTGCTGTTTCCATAGGTCGTAGGCTCGCAGACCCACTGGCCGAACTGGTTAAAATTGATGCAAAATCTATAGGCGTAGGGCAATACCAACACGATGTAGACCAATTGCAATTAAAAAATTCTTTGGACAGAGTCGTAGAGAACTGTGTGAATTCCGTAGGTGTCAACATTAACACTGCTAGTGTTCCATTGCTGAGTTATGTTTCAGGAATAGGTGCAAAATTGGCCGAGAATATTGTGGAATATCGTGAAGCGAATGGAGCGTTCACTTCCAGGAATGAGATAAAAAAAGTGCCTCGTTTGGGTGCAAAAGCTTTTGAGCAAGGGGCGGGGTTTTTGCGTATTCGGAATGGAAAAAATCTGTTGGACGATTCTTCTGTACATCCGGAGCGGTATGATCTTGTTACAAAAATAGCAAAAGACCAAGGCATTAAAATTTCAGAATTAATAGGGAATACAACAGCTTTAAAAAAGATACCCTTAGAAAACTATTGTTCTGAAGCAGTAGGTATGCCAACCCTTGAAGATATTCGTAAAGAACTTGAAAAACCCGGGCTCGATATTCGTGAAAAAGCAACCGTTTTTACCTTTAATCAAAACATTAAAACGATTGCCGATGTGAGTGCTGGTCAATTGTTACCTGGCATTGTAAACAACATTGTAGCCTTTGGGTGTTTTGTAGATATAGGAATTAAAGAAAGTGGTTTAATTCACGTGTCTAATCTCTCTGACAGCTTTGTAAAAGATGTAAATGAACACGTCCATTTACATCAGCAAATTATTGTAAAAGTATTGGAAGTAGATGTGCCACGAAAACGCATACAGCTGAAACTACACAAATAATGCTCAAAATAGCGTACCACCCAATTTACAACTATTCGCTGCCAGAAGGACACCGTTTCCCTATGGCGAAATACAATTTGTTGCCAGAATATTTACTAGAGCATGGCATTTGTACTCAAGAAAATTTCTTTGAACCCGAGAGAATTTCAGCAGAAATTATCCTGAAAACACATACTAAAACCTACTACAACCAATTACTACATCTTGAATTAGACAAAAAAGAGATCCGTAAAATAGGCTTTCCGCTGCGAGCAGACCTGGTAGACCGTGGGCATTACATTATTGGAGGCACCATACAAGGGTGTGAGTTTGCGATACAACATGGAGTTGCCCTAAACATCGCTGGCGGGACACATCATGCCTACGCAGACCGAGGGGAGGCTTTCTGTTTGCTGAACGATCAAGCCGTTGCCGCACACTATTTACTGGATGCGGGAAAGGCTTCAAAAATTTTAATGGTAGATTTAGACGTTCATCAGGGTAATGGCACCGCTAAGATTTTTGAGAACGAACCACGAGTGTTCACTTTCTCTATGCACGGAGCAAAAAATTATCCCTTTAAAAAGGAAAAAAGTGATTTAGACATTGGGTTAGACGATGGCACTGAAGATGCCGAATATCTTTCAGTTTTAAAAAATACGTTGCCAATGTTACTTAAAAAAGTACAACCCGATTTTATTTTTTATCTAAGCGGAGTAGATATTGTAAAAGGAGATAAATTGGGCAGATTGGCTTGTACAAAAGGAGGATGCCAGGAACGAGACCGTTTTGTTTTTGAGATGTGTAAAAAACACAACATTCCTGTGCAGGTAAGTATGGGAGGTGGTTATGCTCCAGCTATTGATGTTATTATTGAAGCCCATGCCACTACCTATAGAATGGCGCAGGAAGTTTATTTCAATTAAAAAGCACCAGAAGTAATAAAACTCCCGGTGCTTACACCTCCCGCCAAGGTACTATTTGCTCACAGCAAATATTTCGGTTAATTGCTTCACCATGTTTCCGTTTCCGGAAACTGTGATCTCGCCAATCTTGTCGGCAATCTTCTCTACATATTCCATCTCTTTCAATTTGTAGAGCATGGTATTGTCCTCCATTAATTTGGCGGTGTTCAACAAGCTTCTTGTAGAAGCTGTTTCTTCACGTCTTGTAATTACATTGGCCTGTGCTTTCTTTTGTGCCACCAAGACCTGGTTCATGATGTCCTTCATTTCCCCGGTCAAAATTACATCCCGGATACCACAGTACAATACTGTTACACCCAATTTATTCGCGGCTGTCTTTGTGTCTTCAAACACAGCACTCGCAATTTGTGATTTGTTTTCCAAAAGTTCGTCAAGTGTATATGTTCCCACATATTCCCGCAACGCTAATTGCATGGCCACATACAATTGCTTCTCGTAGTCTTTGTTTTCCAAAAGCGCTTTCTCAATATCAGTTACTTTGTACTGCGCGTAAAAGTTAATACGGATTGCCGCTTTATCCTTGGTTAATAATTCCTGTCCAGCCACTTCCAATTGCAATTGTCGCATATCTGCTTTTGCAATTTTAATAGTGGCTTCATTTCTCCAGAAACGATACGTACCGCCGGTTAAGGTCTTAACATATACATCGTCTACCAAAAGGACTGCTTTTTCTGATGTTGCTACTTCAAAAGAACGGATGTGTTTTGCCAATTCATATTTGGCAAAAAGTGACTTTTCGATCGCCTCGGTAATATAGATCTTTGTTAAATCCACACGTGTAAAGCTGTAGTCTATCAATCCTTTCCAGAACACATATCTTCCCGCCGTTAGCACTTGACTGTATTGTCCGTTTTTGTAAACGATAACCAATTCGGTATCCAAGACATCTACTTGGTGCCAAAGTGCCACTAAAGCTTCATCCTGCTCCAGAATTTCCAAAGCTACTGGCGCTTTTTGCATCGCTTCAGTACTGTTGTATTTTACTACACGTGCTCCGAAGCCTAACCAATAGACACCTTGCGTTATTACTCGTTTGTAATCTCCGTTCTTGAAGACCAAACCTACCATTCCGGCATTAATTCTAACTCGTTTCATTTTTTCAAGTTTTAGAAATTAAACATTCAATTAACAACACAACCTGTAACGGGGGTTATGTATTTCTTTATTATTTTGGGCGTTTCCCAATATCGCTTTTCGTCTCTCAAGCAACATTGGGTCGGGCTTTCGCTACTCGCTTCCCGTCCCATTTCTGCTGGGGTCGGGAGAGCTCAAACATACCGCTCTATCCCTAACGCGTCTTTATTCTTATAAAAATAGCATAGGGCACATCCTCCTTTCGGTTACGGAACAACTCGATAGTTGCTGCCTCCCAAGCCTGTTTGCAAGTTTCAATATGTGTGCTTTAAGGATTACTATCTTAAAAAATCCTGTTTGGCAACACCTTCAATTCGCAAAGAACCTTTTTGGGCACCCACTATGGGTGTTGTTCAAGGTACTTTTGGGAGTGTTGTATTTCAACAAATACAACCAACCCACCCCATACTATTTTTGTCATAAGTTACAGCGTGACAGGCTGGTGTCCATTTTTAAAAGTTGACCTTCTTTACGATGATGGATTTTGAGTCCATTACCTGCATTAAAAGTGCAGTGCTCTAAACCACTGAGCTACCCCAATGTGCATTGGGAGCGGGATTCGAACCCGCGACATCCGCTCTCGTTTGCCAGAACCGAAATCTGGTGCGCTAACCACTACGCTACCCGCCAATGGCGGAATGGGAGTCGAACCCACGAAACGATTGCTACTATTTTTTGGAAAACAGTAAAACCTTCAAGTCAAGTTGCATATAGGTGCGCAATACAAACCTGCAGCGCCCTACACAATGGTGCTATACGGAAACACACAACAGGACTTGCCTGATGATTTTGATTTCAAGTTTCTTCTTTCAAATTTTTATGTTGAAATTTTTTAAAACTTAAAACCTATTTGTGGAACAGACAGGACTCGAACCTGTATTCCTGGAGCTTCAATCCAGTGCATTGACCTGCTTTGCTACTATTCCTTTTTTTACATTTTACCAGACCTTCAGGGTATCTGTGCCAATTACCAGATCCCCAGCAGATCATTTTAGTCTTCGATTTCATTCGCAGTACCGACGGGACTCCCTTCGATACACAGCTCCTTCCACGCTGCTACTCAGGATAAATACTTCGACTGCGCTCAGCACAACGCCTTTCGTCCCGGTATAACCAGCATCATTTTCATTTGCAGTACCGACGGGACTCGAACCCGTACCTTTCCGGGAGACAACCGGATGCTCTAGCCTTTGAACTACGGCACTATTGTAAACCCACCAGGATTTGAACCCGGACTCCAAGAATCAAAATCTTGTGTGCTACCTCTACACTATAGGTTTATTGTTGAGGCACTGGTCCCGATAGCTATCGGGAGAACCTAGGACTCCCGTGTTAAAAGCACGGTACTCTAGCCAACTGAGTTATACCTCAATATGTAGACTTAATAGAATTCGAATCTATACCACCTGGTTCGAAGCCAAGCATACTCTCCATTACACTATAAGTCCTTGTGCCCCTTACCAGATTCGAACTGATACTTCTGCCGTAGCAAACAGATTGGCTATAAATGCGCTTCCCTACTTTTCATCCTGTGAATTTTGGTGCTTCTGCAAATTCTATTTATTGGGAGGCACACTCCCAACAACTTCATCCAATCACTCCGTGGTTACGATCAAGGTCTTTTACCACAGCACTTCCTTTTGTGCTAAAGGGGTATTTTACTCGTACTCCATAAGGGAATCGAACCCTTGTCTCCTCATAGAAAGTGAGGTGCACTAGCCACTATGCTAATGGAGCATTATTTCTATTAAAATTGTCTCCGGGTTCTTCCGTGGGAATGATAGGAATCGAACCTATTCAGCTAGTAAGCAATAGTTTTACAGACTATCCCAACGTTCCAGCGTTGACGCACTCCCTTATACCACCCTCCTTACAAAGGGTGGTTTTTCTCCTTTCTTTTAAAAATTAAACTTGGTTTTACTTCCTGCTATAGCAAGCTATTTAAGCGATGCATCCACCCTTTTGAATCTTCCGCTTTGTACTTTTCTTTAGGTTTTTCAGTTTTTTGCTCCCTGTTCTGGCGTTCTCTTTTTTTGGTAACACGCTCCAGTTCGCTTTCAACAAACTCGATAAAATCTGAATTTAACCCAAGTTGCCTGGCTTCTTTAAAAGCTGCTTCTGCTTCTTCAAACTTTTGTAAGCTCTCAAGCAACTGTCCTTGCAACAGGAATAATCCACCTTTATCCACCGCTTTTACAGTCATTGCAAAATCTATCAGCTTTTGAGCCTCCTTAAAATCGTGATTCTGTAGTAACGTACGTACATAATCAGGGTAGATTATAATTGCGCTTATATCGCTAGCCACTGCTTTTTCAAAATAGCCCTTTGCGGTTTCGTAGTCGCATAGTTGTTCGGCGTGTACTTTTGCCATCAAGCAAAGGGCTGTGACGTTTTCAGGCTCGTAAGACAATGCATATTGCAAGGCCTCAACCGCTTTTTCCAAGTCCCAAGGATATGCTTCCATTGCCTTGAACAAGTATAAATTTTGTGTATTTGTGTTCATATTCGTGATCTTTAATTTGTTGATAATCACCATAACGAACCTGAATGAAACCCTTACAATAAGGCATAAAAAAATCCGAAACGGTGTTGATGTTTCGGATTTTTCATAGAAGATATAGTTCTATTTATAATCGCGAAACCATCGACTCTCTGTATAAAACTGTGCAGGTTGTTCCTGCAAGTTGCTCTGAAATATCATGGCGTTGCTTTTTAAATTAGTATGTATTATTACGCATTTGGTTGTTGTTAAATGCGGTGCAAATATGAAATGTATTTTTTAATTACACAACTAAATTTTAAATTTATTTTGTTGACTATCAATTAGTTATGTTATTTTTAAGCATAGAAACTCCCTGTCCGCTTTTTGCAGATTGCTGGCCTTGTTTGCAAACTGTTGTCTCTCTGTTGCTTATGCTTCAATGCCTAAATTTTTATGTGTGCTTTATACTATTATCATTCAGTAAAAAAAATTCATAAAAAAAGCGCCCGTTGGTTTGGACGCTGTATCTAATTGCTGTTTTAGAGTTTATTTTATCTCAAAAAAAGTTACATAACGCCCTGTACCGTGTAATTGAATCTTCCATCGCACGATATTCCCCCTGAAAATTCAGTCCTATGGGGTGTTTATGTAAACTTGTAGTTCTCATATGCTGGCAAATATGATGAAAAATGATGCAGTTTTCAAAATTAATGGCGTGATTTAGACTGATTCTAAGTGAGTTTTAACCTAAAAACAGTCCATATTTTAATTTCCAATACGGTATTTGTTCTTCAAAATAATCGAAATAGGGCTTCAACCCTTCAACATCTTTTAAATCTTGTTTCGCTTTTTGGACTGTTGCAATTTCTTCGGAAGTAATAAATTGAAGCAAATCTATCTTGTGACCCAACTCATGCATTTTCAAAAAATGGCCGTACACTGTATTTTCTGCAATTCCCCTTTTTTCTGAAATTTCAGTAACAGAAAACCCCTTTTCAAACAATTGTATACTGCGTTGGTGCGTGGGTAACTTACTTTCAATAGCATCCAGGTGTTTAGCGATTACCTGCAAAAATACATCGGCGTATTTTTCTAATTTGGCGCGTCCCACACCGCTTATTTCAGCGAATTCTGAAACGGTTCTCGGGAGTTTCTGCTCCATATCTTCCAAACTGGCATCACTAAATATCACATAGGCAGGGACTCCAGCTTCGGTTGCCAATTTAGTACGGAGGCTTCGTAGTTTTTCAAACAGATCTTTTCGGGTAGATTTCTTTTTCTCTTTTCTAGCAGTCGTGGTTTCAACAGGCTGGATAAGATCTGCCAGGCGTACTTTTTTGCCTTCAAACAATATTTGTTTTGCTGTTGGTGTAAGTACTAATCTTCCATTTTCGTGGAACCAGATTTCCAACACGCCCTGGTTCAATAACTGTATCACATACTGCTGTAAGTCTTTCCAGGGAATATCCTTCGCTGCACCGAAGGTTTTTAAATTTTGATACCCTTTATCAACAATTTGTGCGTTTTGCGAGCCTCGCAATACATCCAACACCATTCCCATGGCTTCCTGTTCCTGCAACCGCGCCACAGCCGAACATATTTTTTGTGCAATTACTGTCCCATCTATAAAATTAGGAGGCGTTTTACAGATGTCACAATTACCACAATCCTGAGTCACGTGCTCTCCAAAATAATTGAGTAGCGCTTTTCGGCGGCAGCTTAAGGCTTCAGCAAACTGTTGCATCCGTTCCAGTTTTGCTAATTGAAAGTCTTCTGTTTGTGTACCTTCTGCAAATTTCCGAAGCATAATTACATCAGCAAAACTGTAAAACATTACCCCGTGAGCAGGAAGACCGTCACGACCGCTACGTCCAATCTCCTGGTAGTAGCCTTCAATATTTTTGGGCATGTTGTAGTGAACCACCCAGCGCACATTGCTTTTATCAATTCCCATCCCAAAGGCAATGGTTGCAACTATTATAGGTGTTCGGTCATTTATGAAATCGTCTTGAATCTTACTTCGCTCTTCAGCTTCAATGCCCGCATGATAGGCTTGCGCCTTAAATCCTTTTGCCACGAGTTTGGCTGCTACGGTTTGGGTGCTTTTTCGGCTTAGGCAATAAATAATTCCGCTTTGGGTTTCTTTTCCTTTCAGAAACTTCAAAATTTGTTGCATCCGTTGTTGCCCTGGACGTACATCAAGATATAAATTGGGCCTATCGAAAGAAGAAACAAATCTCCTGGCACCCTTTACGCCCAACTGCTGTACAATATCATCTTGTGTGGCACGATCTGCTGTTGCGGTTAATGCGATTACGGGGGTCTGAGGAAATTCCTCCTGCAACCTACTCAATTGGGTGTAGGCAGGCCTGAAATCGTGCCCCCAGGCCGAAATACAATGCGCCTCATCTACGGCGATCAAGGAAATTTCGGTTTTCTGAAGATAATTGGTGAGGTTCCACAAACTCTCAGGGGCGACGTATAGCAACTTTAATTGTCCCGTCATTAGGTGGTTCAGCACTTCCTCCTGTACTTCGGGTAACTGGCTACTATTGTAATATGAAGCGGCAATTCCGTTAGCATTTAGGGCGTCTACCTGATCTTTCATCAAAGCAATCAACGGCGAAATAACAATCGCTGTTCCTTCCAACGCCAAAGCAGGCAACTGAAAACACAAGGACTTCCCTCCACCCGTAGGCATAATGGCCAGCGTATTATTACCTGCCAAAACATTTTTAATAATCTCCTCTTGGTTGGGACGAAAGGTATCGAAACCGAAGTGGGTTTTTAGAAGTTCCCTTCGACGCTGCTCACTTCGACTACGCTCAGTGTGCGGCTTCTTTTGATTTATATTTTGCGATGTTTGTAATGTGTCTTGTTTTGACATTCTGCAGCTTTTTTTAATTCAGATTTCCAGTTCATACCTAAAGCTTCTTTTTTCTTTCTGGTCCATCCTTTTAATTGCATTTCGCGAAGATACGCACGGTCTTTTGAATTATACTCCTCAAAATAAACTAAGGCTACCGGCAAATATTTAGAGGTATGGTTAGACCCTTCTCCATTTGATGTTCTTTGAATCTTTTTAGTAAAGAGCGTGTGCTTCCTACATAATAACTATCATTTGCACAGAGTAGAATATAAACATAAGCTCCTGCCATACCAAAAGAATTAGTAATAAAGGGGGCCATAAGCCCCCTTTAGATTAAACTTGTTTTTTACTCAAAGCAACTTTACTATTAGTAGTCAAAGACTATTTTTCAAAGCAGCCTGAGCGGAGTCGAAGGCTACTTTGACAACATCAACAACTCATTACACAACACTTCTGTAATGTAGTGTTTGTTACCATCTTTATCGTCCCAGGAACGGTTGGTGAGCTTTCCTTCTATGGCAATTTCCTGACCTTTGATTACGTAGTTTTCTACTACGTTCACAAGACCTCCTTTTACAACTACGTTGTGCCAGTAAGCACGTTCTACTTTCTGACCTTCTTTGTCTTTGTAGCTGTCGTCTGTAGCCATAGAGAATTTGGCCATTTTGTTTCCGTCTTTAAATGTTACAATTTCTGGGTCTTGTCCCAATCTTCCAATCAACTGTACTTTGTTTCTAAGTGCGTTCATAATTTCTAAATTTTAATGTTAAACAGTTAAGTCTATTTCAGAATCGGTCTGAATGCCGTTGTTGATTTGTTTCAACAGTGCAAATATGGGATGGGCTCCAAATTTTAGTCGGTTGGGAAATGTTTATAGTCGTTTATAAGTGTTTGTAAGCGTTTGTTTCGCGCTAAGCCGCTAAAATCATTAAACTTTACTTTAAACACAAAATTTGTATCTTGGCTCCTTTTAATTTAAAATACTTCTCATCTACTACCTTACTTCTAAACAACGTATTAAATGAAACAAACTACAATTCTCGCCTTAATCACTTTTTCATTATTCACAAGTACCACCTTCAGTCAAAATTCAGACATTGAATTTGGATTGAAAGGAGGAGTTAATTATGCAAAATTTACACCTAACCCATCGATTCGCGGAATAGAACTTGCCCAATACCAGAGGAAATTTGGTTTTTACGTGGGAGGATATTCGAATTTTACACTCAGTGAAAAATTTAAAATACAGCCCGAGTTGCTCTTTGCTTTGCAGGGTTCTGTGTTTTTGATCGAAGATATTGAGATTAGAGAAAGCGCAGATGAATTACCCATTGTAGGAGATTTTAAAACAAAAATAACTGAGACAACCATCTCCGTTCCGGTTGTTGCAAAATACTATGTTACCAATACATTTTATCTTGAAGCAGGACCGCAATTCGGGTTTATAATTAATCGTGAAGATAAAGTTATTGAATCACTAAGTGACGATCCGAACTTTAATACACGCCCCGATTTCGATTATGATATTTTTGATTTTGGAGTAGCACTTGGAGTGGGCTTGAAATTAACAGAACAGCTTTCTTTAAACTCAAGATATTTTATCGGTTTGATTAAACGAGACGACTCAGTTAAATCCTCTGTGTTCAATCTGGGCGTTGAATATGGATTATAAATTTCGTGTACTACAAAGTTGTACCGTTCAAAATTGATTATCTACCGTAATAAAGTTCACTACAAAGCAATAATGAACAATACCCTACACCAACAAACCACCTGGTGGAAACGAAACTGGAAATGGTTCCTGGGTTTGAGCAGCATGGTACTACTCATTATCTTCCTATCTTAGACCTGATTTTTAATTTCGGAAAGTCATGAAAACCTCACAACCTCCCATCATCGTTTCACAAGACTACAAGGCAACCCCTTTAGAAGTCTGGAACGCCATCACCCGACCGCAACAAATGCGCAAATGGTATTTTGAACCCCTAGAAGATTTTAAAGACCAGGTGGGTTTCAAAACACAGTTCGCGATTCAACATGAGCATAGAACTTTTACGCACCAATGGGAAATAACTGAAGTAATCCCGCAAAAGAAACTTTCTTACTGCTGGCAATATGAAGAATACCAGGGGTTGGCAAAAGTTTCGTTTGAAATTAGTCCTTCAGAAAACAGCACAACCCTCACCCTTATCAACACAGTACTTGAAGATTTTCCTGAAAACATTCCCGAATTCACCAGAGAAAGTTGCTTAGGCGGCTGGCAGTATTTTATCCAGCAGCAACTTAAAAATTATTTGGAATAAATAGTACGCTATTTACTATCTTACAAGCAAAACTAACCACTATGCCAACCAACTCTCAACCCTACATCTTAGGCACCGATGCACAGGAGCTACACCGCTTGGGTATTCAACATCAAATCTGGGCCACA
The DNA here is from genome assembly GCA_002337605.1 of Flavobacteriaceae bacterium UBA1903. Classification (GTDB taxonomy): domain Bacteria; phylum Bacteroidota; class Bacteroidia; order Flavobacteriales; family Flavobacteriaceae; genus Marinirhabdus. The sequence continues at coordinate 830,025 of DDGL01000014.1, read as the reverse complement.
GAAGCGCAAAAAGGCTGGAATCTTGCAGATTTTAAAGCTGGACAAACTATTTTAGATTTAGGTTGCGGCCCTGGATTTTGCAGTAAAGAACTAGCCTATATTGTAGGAGAAAGTGGAAAGGTGCTAGGCGTAGACCTGGACGAAGGATACATCCAGCACCTCACTCAAGTAGCAGATTTGTACCATCTGAATATGGATGGAATCTGTTCAGATTTTAATGATTTACAACTACTCAATAACTCACTGGATGGCATGTATTGTCGCTGGGCCCTGGCGTGGATTCCCAATCCGAAAGAAGTTCTTCAAAAAGTGTATGATGCATTAAAACCCGGTGGTAAAATGGTGCTACATGAATACTACGACTGGAGTACGCACCAGACTGAACCGCAACTACCAGGACTCAACAAAGCGATTGCTGCCTGCTTAAAAAGCTTTAAAGATCAAAAGGGTGAAATAGATATAGGAAGGGAACTTCCTAAACTAGTAGCAGACCTAGGAATGAACGTTACCGGCATTCGTTTAATGCACAAATTAGGAACGCCTGAAAATTTGATCTGGCAATGGCCCAAAACCTTTTATTACAGCTACTTCCCCCGATTGGTAAAAATGGGACTTTTAACCCAGGCAGAGGCAAAGCAGGCTTTTAAAGATCATAAAACGTTAGAAAAAGATAGAAACACAACCCTTTTCTGCCCTATGATGGTAGAAGTAATTGCTGAAAAGATATAAGCATGAGCTCCAAACAAGAACATGCCAAACGGTATTGGAAAGAAAACTTAAAATACGTAACCCTCCTTCTTATAATCTGGTTTCTCGTTTCCTATGGGTGTGGTATTTTATTTAAAGATGCTCTGGATACTTTTGAAATTGGCGGATTTAAGCTAGGCTTTTGGTTTGCCCAACAAGGGTCTATTTATGTTTTCGTGCTATTAATTTTTATCTATGTACGCTTAATGAATAAGCTAGATAAAAAATATGGTTTTAACCTAGATGCTACAAAACCAAAAGCCCCATGAGTGTACAAACCTGGACATATCTACTCGTAGGAGTTACATTTGTAATATATATTGGTATCGCTATTTGGTCTCGCGCCAGCTCCACCAAAGATTTTTATGTAGCAGGTGGCGGGGTTTCTCCATGGGCAAACGGTATGGCTACAGCAGCCGACTGGATGAGCGCTGCTTCTTTTATATCCATGGCGGGTATTATTGCCTTTGCTGGGTATGACGGCTCCGTCTATCTTATGGGTTGGACGGGAGGATACGTACTTCTTGCATTGCTTTTAGCCCCTTATCTCCGGAAGTTTGGAAAATTTACCGTCCCAGATTTTATTGGGGAGCGGTACTATTCCAAAACTGCCAGAATTGTAGCAGTTTGTTGTGCATTATTAGTTTCGTTTACCTACGTAGCTGGACAAATGCGTGGCGTGGGCGTGGTATTTTCACGTTTTTTGGAAGTAGACATTAATACAGGGGTCATTATTGGGATGGTAATCGTATTATTTTATGCTGTATTAGGGGGCATGAAAGGCATTACCTATACCCAGGTTGCGCAGTATTGCGTGCTTATTTTTGCTTTTATGGTACCTGCTATATTTATCAGCTTTCAAATGACAGGGAACCCAATCCCGCAATTGGGAATGGGAAGTACCGTGAATGATGGCTCTGGAACCTACCTTTTAGAAAAACTAAACGGTCTCTCTACCGAACTTGGCTTTTCAGAATATACCAACGGAACTAAAAGTAGGATGGACGTCTTTGCCATTACCCTTGCTTTAATGGTTGGGACTGCTGGGTTACCCCATGTGATCGTTCGGTTTTTTACTGTAAAAAGGGTTAAAGACGCTCGTAAATCGGCAGGAATTGCATTGTTGCTTATCGCAATTTTATATACCACAGCTCCTGCCGTAGCAGTTTTTGCAAAAACTAATCTCATCAACACAGTAAGCGATCAACCCTACGAAGAAATGCCCGAATGGTTTAAAAACTGGGAACAGACAGGCTTATTAAGTTATACCGATAAAAATGGGGATGGAACAATTCAATATGTTGCCGATGTAACAAAAAATGAACTTGAAATAGATCGGGATATTATGGTATTAGCCAATCCGGAAATAGCCAACCTGCCGGCCTGGGTAATTGCATTAGTGGCTGCAGGAGGTCTGGCGGCAGCACTTTCAACAGCTGCTGGGTTGTTATTGGTTATTTCTTCTTCTATTTCGCATGACCTTATTAAAAATGTTATTAAGCCCTCCATTTCAGAAAAAGGAGAATTATTAGCGGCTCGTATTTCGGCAACAGTTGCTGTAGTTATTGCTGGGTATTTTGGGATCAATCCGCCAGGGTTTGTTGCTGCTGTGGTAGCACTCGCGTTTGGTTTGGCAGCCGCATCTTTTTTTCCAGCGATTGTATTGGGTATCTTTTACAAAAAAATGAACAAGCAAGGAGCTGTTGCAGGAATGATTGTAGGTATTTTGTTAATGTTATTCTATATGCTGAAATACAAGTTTGGGGTCTTTGACGGTGGGAAAGAAGCAGTTGTAGAGCTCAAAGAGAACTGGTGGTTTGGGATCTCCCCGGAAGGTTTTGGAGCGGTGGCCATGTTTGTTAATTATATGGTTGCAATTATAGTGAATGCTTTTACGCCCACTCCTCCCGAGGCAGTTCAAAATATGGTGGAAAACATCAGAATTCCTAGTGGCGCGGGTGAGGCAACTTCTCATTAAAACTGAAATTTTTCTGTTGAAACTTTCAAAAAGTTGTACCTTTTTCTTCTGAAAAAAACACTCCAGTTTATGAGCCACTACCACATAAAATCAGAAAAACAATATCAAGAAGCCTATCTGGAATCAGTTAAAAACCCGGAAGAGTTTTGGGCTCAAATTGCTGAAAATTTCCAATGGACTAAAAAATGGGACACCGTATTAAATTTTGACTTTTCTAAACCTGAAATAAATTGGTTTCAAGGGGCAAAACTTAACATTACTGAAAACTGCATAGACCGCCATCTTTTTGAACGAGCTAACAAAACGGCACTATTATTTGAGCCTAACGACCCTTCTGAAGAAGCAGCGCATATTACCTACCAACAATTGCACGACCGCGTGTGCCAGCTAGCAAATGTTCTTAAAGACAAAGGCATAAAAAAAGGCGACCGCGTGTGTTTGTATTTACCCATGGTTCCCGAGTTGGCCATCTCTGTATTGGCCTGTGCTCGTATTGGCGCCATACATACAGTGGTTTTTGCTGGATTTTCAGCTTCTGCCTTAGCAGCGCGTATTCTGGATTGTGATTGTAAACTTGTTGTAACAAGTGACGGCGCTTTCCGTGGTAGCAAAACTATTGATTTAAAAAGTATTGTAGATAATGCCTTAAAAAATTGCCCCAACGTAAAAACCGTTTTAGTGGTTAAAAGAGTACATTCTGAAATTTCACTAACCGAAAACCGGGATCTTTGGTTACAGCCTTTGCTGGATAAAGCTGAAAAAACCTGTACCCCCGAAGTAATGGATGCCGAAGACCCCCTTTTTATCCTCTACACCTCTGGTTCCACAGGAAAACCCAAAGGAATGGTACATACCACGGCGGGGTATATGGTGTACAGTGCTTTTACGTTTAAAAATGTGTTTCAGTACGAAGAGGAAGACGTGTATTGGTGTACAGCAGATATTGGCTGGATTACAGGACATAGTTATATTGTATATGGTCCACTGGCCAATGGAGCTACATCTGTTATGTTTGAAGGCGTACCAAGTTACCCAGACTACGGACGCTTCTGGGATATCGTCCAAAAGCATAAAGTGAATCAGTTTTACACGGCACCAACCGCCATTAGAGCCTTAGCCAAAGAAGGTGCAACTTGGCCTTCAACGTATGATCTTTCTAGTTTAAAAGTGTTAGGAACGGTAGGCGAACCTATAAATGATGAGGCCTGGCATTGGTATGATGAACATATTGGCAAAGGCACATGTCCCATTGTAGATACGTGGTGGCAAACCGAAAACGGCGGTATTTTAATCACCTCCTTACCTGGAATTACCAAACAAATCCCAACCTTCGCTACCTTACCCATGCCAGGAATTCAGCCATGTTTGATGGACGAAAACGGCGAAGAAATTAACACAACTGAAGCTTCTGGAGGATTGTGCATTAAATTTCCATGGCCTTCGATTGCGCGAACTATCTGGGGCAATCACGACAGGTATCGGGACACGTATTTTTCAGCCTATAAAAACAAGTATTTTACAGGAGATGGTGCTTTACGGAATGCAGAAGGATTGTATAGAATTACCGGCCGTGTGGACGATGTAATTATCGTTTCGGGGCATAATCTAGGTACTGCTCCCATTGAAGATGCCATAGACGAACACCTCAAGGTTTCCGAAAGTGCCATCGTAGGATTTCCGCATGACATAAAGGGGAATGCGCTTTATGGTTATGTAACTTTAGTAAATAGTCTTTCAACAAGCTCAGAAACTGAAACCAATCAACTAAAAAAAGAAATCAACGACCTGATCTCAGCAAAAATTGGCCCCATTGCCAAGCTGGATAAAATCCAGTTTACCGAAGGCCTGCCAAAGACCCGAAGTGGAAAAATCATGCGCCGTATCCTTCGGAAAATAGCCAGTAATGAAACCAATAACTTAGGAGATATTTCAACACTATTGAATCCTGAAGTGGTCGAAAAGATAATTGAAGAGAGGCTTTAAAAACCCTCTAGTGTTTGGTTGAGCGCAGTCGAAACCTAATTACATAGTACAAGCAATAAACTTCGACTGCGCTCAGTTTTAGATAACCAAGCTTATAGAAATCCTTTATCCTTCCCCAAATAGCCACCTGTAAATATCGTTTCCGTTTGCAAACAATACCAAAGCAATCAACAAGAAAAACCCTACCATCTGGGCGATTTCCATAAATTTATCGTTGGGCTTGCGACCAGAGATCATTTCATACAGTAAAAACATAACGTGACCTCCATCCAGTGCCGGAATAGGAAGAATATTCATAAATGCCAGAATAATTGAGATTAAGGCTGTGGTATGCCAAAAAGCGCTCCAATCCCACGTTGGCGGGAATAAGTTGCCAATAGCTCCAAAACCACCTACCTGGGTAGCTCCTTCGGCCGTAAAAACATATTTAAACTGGTATACGTAGTCTTTTAAAATATTATACCCGTAGTTTATTCCGCCGCCAATACTTTCACCAAATGTATAGTTTATCTGCTGGTAATTATTGGTGTACTCTTTCGCCAGATTATTTATTCCAAGTTGTCCCTTTTCGTTTGGAGTAACTGTAAATTCTTTTGTTTCACCATTTCTAAGGATGGTAAGTGCCACTGGTTTTTCAGGGTTTGTACTTACAGCCTCAGACATACTTCTAAACGTGCTCACGTTAGTGCCATTTACTTGCAGCACCCTATCTCCTGCCTGCAAAGCCGATTTACCCGCTGGGTAGTCTGGATAAATGGTATCAATTACCGTGGTACGCAAAGGCTGGAATGGCTCTAAGTTACCTGCTTTAAACATATCCATTCCAATTTCTTCCGGGAGTGCTATGGTTTGGGTATTTCCGTCGGTGTGCTTTACCGTAATAGTTGAAACATCACGCAGAAAGAGGTATTTGTTAAGGTCATTTAAATTTTTAAAATCCTCTCCGTTAACTTTTAACACACGGTCTCCGTCCTGAAAGCCTAATGCTTTAAAATCTTGCGATACTGAAAATCCGTTAGGCAGGTTCTCGTTGGTTACAATTTTTTGCCCGTTGCTATAGAATATTCCGATATAAATCAACAACCCAACAATAATATTCACGGTAACCCCACCTAACATAATGATAAGTCGCTGCCAGGCTGGTTTACTTCTAAACTCCCAGGGTTTCGGCGGAAGTGCCATTTGCTCCTTGTCCATGCTTTCGTCTATCATCCCCGCAATTTTTACATAGCCGCCAAGAGGCAACCAGCCAATTCCGTAGGTAGTTTCCCCGATTTTTTTCTTAATCAAGGCAAACTTTACATCAAAGAACAGGAAGAATTTCTCTACTCTTGTCTTAAAAATCTTTGCAGGAATAAAGTGCCCCAATTCGTGAAGCACAATTAATATAGATAAGCTTAGTAACAGCTGAATTGCTTTAACGGCAAATGGACTCATAATCTCTCGTCTTATAATTGCAAGTTTCCTCGCAAATTTGAAGCCACAAAAGTAACCTTTTGGCGCTTCATTTAAAAATAAATAAACCCTACACTATTTGATGGTAAAAACTATTGGGTATTACCCTTTCAAATTCCCTGTCTGGGTTGTAATTTTGCTGAAATTTCTCCGGTAGCTTATGCTTCAATTCTTTTCAAAATACAAGTTCTTTCTGGTGGTGCTTTTGGTACTTTCCGTTATCATTATCTCCATAATTTATTCCATTTTAAAACCGAAAGAGATACTTCCTGTATTTCAACCTGCCGAAGTAAATGCTGAATTGGTAGATAGTACACTTCATTATAAAAAGAAATACCACACGATTGCGCCTTTCAGCCTGAAAAATCAAAATGGCGAACTAATTACTGAAGCTTATTACGAAGATAAAATCTATGTAGCAGATTTCTTTTTTACAACCTGCCAAACCATTTGTCCAGTTATGACGGACCATATGGTACAACTACAGCAAGAACTTAAAGAGGATGCCGAGGTTTTATTACTCTCCCATACTGTCATGCCTGAAGTAGACACCATTGCTCAATTAAAAAAATACGCATTGGAAAAAGGTGTGAATGATGCACAATGGAATCTGGTAACAGGGGATAAAAAGCAAATTTACAACCTGGCAAGAAAAAGCTATTTAGCTGCCAAAGATGCTCCCTACAGCCCTTACGAACTCATACATACTGAAAACTTTGTGCTGGTTGACAAAAAGAAACGCATTCGCGGATTTTATGACGGTACTAAGACAGAAGATATCGATAGATTATTGCATGATATTGAGGTGTTGAAAAATGAGAATAGTAATTAAATTTCTGTCTAAGCACCTCAACTCACTTTTAACCCTTACAACCTTGTAAGACAATCCCAAAACCCTTACTTTTGCCTTGTTTAAAATCAGTCTAAATAAACTTTATGCTAACAATTGCCCATTTAAAGCGGGGTCAACGCGCCATTATCAAATCTTTTGAGGTGGAAAACGTGCCGTTAAAGCTTTTAGAAATGGGTTGCTTGCCCGGCAATGAAGTGATGGTAGTGCAACAGGCACCTTTTCGGGACCCTCTATATTTAAATATAAATGGCAGTCATCTTGCCATACGAAAAGAGACCGCCGCCCTTATTGAAATTGAACTCTTGTAATGTATGGCTAGGCAAATTAATGTAGCACTTATTGGAAATCCGAATACCGGAAAAACTTCGGTTTTTAACAGGCTAACGGGTTTAAACCAGCAAGTAGGAAACTACCCTGGCATAACTGTTGAAAAAAAGCAAGGAGTCTGTAAACTGGATCGCGGGTTAAAAGCACATATTATTGACCTTCCCGGAACCTATAGTTTGAACGCCTCTTCTCTGGATGAAAACGTAGTAATTGAATTACTGCTTAACAAAAACGATAAAGATTTCCCGGACGTCGCTATTGTAGTGGCAGATGTTGAAAACCTGAAGCGAAACTTACTACTCTTCACTCAAATAAAGGACCTGGGAATTCCAGCTATTCTGGCCATAAACATGGCAGATAGGATGAAAAGGAAAGCAATTTCAGTAGACATAGCAGCCCTGGAAGAACGCTTAGAAACAAAGGTTGTACTGGTGAGTTCCAGAAAAAATGAAGGCTTTGACACTCTTAAAGAATTGGTTATAAACCATACCACTTTATCTACAAAACCTTGTGTAAATGCTTCTGTTATTGCGCCAGAATACTTTGGTCGACTTAAAAAAGCGTTTCCCAATCAGGATTTGTACAAGCTTTGGCTGGTCATTACGCAGGATGTAAACTTTGGAAAACTGGAACGTGGTGAGTTAAATACCATTGCGACATTCCAGACTGAGAGTAAAAGCAACCTGAAACGCCTGCAGCAAAAAGAAACGATTGCGCGCTATCAATTTATTAATGGCGTATTAAAGGAAACCCTTACCATTGATACAGCTAATGCAAAAGACTTTCGAAGCAGGTTAGATCGCATTCTCACGCATAAAGTCTGGGGATATGCTATTTTCTTCGGAATTTTAATGCTTATTTTTCAAGTCATCTTCGATTGGAGTAGCTATCCAATGGACTTTATAGATTCCTCCTTTGCATCGCTAAGTGAATGGGTGAAGAACACACTTCCGCCAGGCGATTTTACCAATCTATTAGCTGAAGGAATTATCTCAGGATTGGGCGGCATCATTATTTTTATTCCGCAGATTGCTTTTCTTTTCCTCTTTATTGCAATTCTGGAAGAGAGCGGCTATATGAGTCGCGTGGTATTTTTAATGGATCGGATTATGCGCCGTTTTGGTTTAAGTGGCAAGAGTGTGGTACCGTTAGTTTCAGGGACTGCCTGTGCCATCCCAGCCATCATGGCCACCAGAAATATTGAAAGCTGGAAAGAACGTCTTATTACCATTCTGGTAACTCCCTTTACAACCTGTTCGGCCAGATTGCCTGTGTATCTTATCATCATCGCACTCGTTATTCCAGAGCAACGTGTGTTAGGGATTTTCAGCTTACAAGGACTTACCTTAATGTTTTTATACCTGTTAGGTTTTGGAGCAGCTATCTTTTCGGCCTGGTTACTCAATAAATTTTTGAATATCAGAAGCAAAACGTTCTTTGTGGTTGAAATGCCCAACTACAAAGTTCCCATGTTTAAAAATGTAGCGATAACAGTGATCGAGAAAACCAAATCATTCGTGTTGGGAGCTGGTAAAATTATTTTAGCTATTTCTATTATTTTATGGGTGTTGGCAAGTTACGGCCCTGGAGATTTTAACAATGCTTCAGCAATTGTTATGCAGGAGGAAAGTTCAAATTCGCTTTCAGAAGAAGAGCTTGAAACCAAAATCGCAGCCTTTAAACTGGAGAAGAGCTACATTGGTATTATGGGAAAAGCCATTGAGCCTGCTGTACAACCCTTGGGCTACGACTGGAAAATAGGGATTGCCATAGTGAGCTCCTTTGCCGCCCGGGAAGTATTTGTAGGGACACTAGCTACCATTTACAGCGTAGGAAGCGAAGAAGAAGAAACCATAAAAAACAGAATGGCTGCCGAGGTAAATCCAGTTCTGGGCACCCCAAGATTTAATTTTGCCAGTGGGGTTTCACTACTTCTTTTTTATGCATTTGCGATGCAATGTATGAGTACTCTGGCCGTAGTAAAACGTGAAACCAATAGCTGGAAATGGCCCATGTGGCAGTTAATCGCAATGAGCGCGATTGCGTATGTTGTGGCATTGGGCGCTTATCAATTTTTAAAGTAATTTTGTAGTATGCAAACCATTTTAGTACTTATAACATTCGCTATTGCATTGGGCTACGTGCTCAAAAAATTTGTATGGACACCCGTTTTTGAATCCCGAAATGCTTCTTCGAATACGCTGGACGGGAACAAGACCAAATGCGGTAAAAAGGACTGTGGGTGTAATTAACCCTACATTTCTGATTTACTGACCCTTATAGCATTCCTTCTGTTTTTATTTCTAATTACCCTATTTCTTATTTCATTGATCGAGGTGAAAGTGGTTATATTGCCGCACGTAAAAACCTTAATATTTGATCATGAAATTTTTAACTACACTCCTTATTTGTTGTTTTCAACTTACCCTTTTTGCCCAGTTTAATGTGGGCGATGTTTCTATGAACTTTGGTTCTGAAATTACCGCCGAAGATGGTGAAATTGTACATATTGCTGGCGAAAGTGATAATGTAACCTACGCACTTGCTAAAAAAAAGAAAAACTATTTTATCCAGACATTCCGTGTCGATAATCAGGATTTTATTACAGATAAAGAAATTGAACTTGAGAAAATCGGGAAGAACAAAGTAACCCTTGAGGACTTTGCAGTGGTGAATGGCTCCATATATGTTTTTGCTTCTTACTATGATAAATCGAACAAACAACAAAAATTTGTAGCCTATCCTGTGGCTTCAAACCTTTCGTTAGGTGCTCCTAAAACAGTTCTAACAGCAAAGGTTGAAAAGAAAAACCAGCCCGGAGGCTTCATTTTTAAACCGTCCTATAATGAAGAGCATTATATGGTTACCTATATAAATTTCTATACTAAAGATGAAAAAATGACCTATGAGTTTACGCTTCTGGATGGAGATCTAAAAAGTGTAAAGGATGATAAAGTGACTTTGCAATTTGAAGACAGAAAGGACCTGCATTTTAGCTTGGATGATATTACTGTGAATAGAAATGGCGATATTTTTATAGTAGTAAGTGATAGCTATAGAGATAAAAAGAAAAAAACCACATTTACCAATCTAGAACTACACGCCTATTATGCTGCCAATAACCACCAAAGAGAAGTGCTGAGTGTTGATTTTAAAGGAAAAAAAGTAGTTAACTGCGATGCTATGTACACAAACGATGGCAAATTGCAATTAATTGGGTTTTATTCAGATTTACGCAAAAGCGGAAGGTCGGATTGGCGTATTGAGGGAATTTTTAATGTAACGGTAAACACCAACAACAATAGTGTCTCCAAGGAAGTTTTTAACGAATTTACTTTTGAAACCAAGAAGAAACTTATTGGAGAGCGAAGAGCAAAAAAAGGAAAAGATCTTTCACCAAACTACCGGAACACTCATTTTATTGAAAGAGATAATGGAGGTGTCATTGTACTTTCTGAATATTACCTCACTCTCGTAGGAAGGTCTTCAGGGATTGGCCCGTTGGCTTTTACCCCTATTACCTATATCACAAACGAAATTATTGTAACCGCTTTAGATGCTGAAGGAAATCTGGACTGGAGTAATGTAGTCCCAAAAGAGCAGCAAGTAACTGTCACCCAGTTTTCCATTGGGCTTATTGCTTTTGGCGGTAACGGTAATTTTGCTGTGGGAGCTGGAGCCTTTTTTCCCATTGCTATTTTAGGAGAGGGACCAGAGTATTTAAGTTCTATCCCAATGTATGATAATGGTAAACTAAGCCTCTTGGTTAATGATGACCCTAAAAACATAGGTATCACAGATATTGATGATGTAAAAAAAGTGCGAAATGTAAAAAAAATGATTCCTGTGCTCTTTAGTTTTGATGATGCTAATGGAAAAATGACCCGTCAAGACCCAGAAGAATTTGAGAAAAAACAATTAGTGGTACGTCCTTACGTAAACTATAGAGTGGGTCAAAAACAATATATAATTTATGCCAGCAATAAAGAAGGAAAGCGCTTAGGGCTATTAAGTATAGATACTAATTAAAAAATGAAACCTAAAAGCCGACTTAATAACGTCGGCTTTTTTTTAAATATTTTGAAGTAGTTTTTCTTAGGTAGTAAGAGTGATAAAAAATTTAGCCAGAAATTCCGTAGGCTCCACTAATTAGATACTCCAATATACAATAAGTGCGAGTGTGCTTACTGAAATACCAATAGTTAGCAGTGTAAAAATTTCTGCCTTCCATGTATTCTTTTTCCAGTTATTGATGCTCAAATAGAGCAATACAGGAACCAGGATTATAAAAGGAATTGTCAATAACTCTCCAAAAACTCCTATCCAGGTCTTCTCTATTTTATAGACCCATAACAACTGTAACCCTATAAAATAACATAGCGCGATCACGCTTAAAAGAAGTAGTATTTTTGGACGAAAAATAGAGATATCGCGTTTACTTTTCAGGATTTAAAATCTGCTCTATCCGTGCAATGGCATCTTCGTAATGATACTTTGTTACGGTATTTACACTACGACGTTTTGCAGAATTTAACTGGCGTTGCAATGCAACCAATTCTCCTCTCACCAATGGGCGTATATCACTAGTACTTACATCAAAAGTTAAGGTGCTTTCATAACCTATGTTTCCTCGTCGAGATTTTGGGCCTTCATCTGTCATTAAGTATTCCATTCTATCCAGGTAAGAACGTTGTAGGTTTCTTCGGTAAATATCTACATTACTTCCAGTACTGGCTTCGCTCCACAATCCTGTACGCAGCTCATTCAACATATCTAATGCCGAATAATATTCAGTATTGGTAGTTTCAGCATCAATTAAGCGTCCTAATCTGTCAAAACTTAACAAGTTGTTTAAGTGTCTTGTTTGTAAACTGCGCATACGTTCAAAATATCCTGCGTGATCTATGTTTTGAAGAATGGAAGGATCTAACAACCATTCAGGTGTTTCAAACGCATTATCATGCAGCCATTGCATAGATTGCTCTTGCTCCGTTTTAGTAAGGTGTGTATAGATATTCCCCTCTTGTTTTGGAGTTTTTATGGTTTCAAATACACCCCCTATATTTGTCACTACATGGCCCACGTATCGGCTCCAAACACCCAATAGCTCTCCATACAATTCTTCCAAATCGTTATAATTGTTGGTACGGTCGCTCGTCCATTTTGGAAGGTTGGAAGCTACATATTTTAAGTTTGAAATACCATAATCACTCGCTTTCATTGGGTTGTCTCCAATGCTTTCCGTTTGTGATTGTGGGTCGAAACGACTGGATTGTCTCCCAAATCTATAGATGGGATCGTCTCCTTTTTCTTCAATCCACTTATCCAGGGTTGCTTTTTCAGCTTCAGCAAAATTTGCATCTGGAAGTACACGATAGCCCCAGTTGGTAGCGTAGTGATCGTACGGTCCCATCTGGCGGATAAATCTTATATTTTTATCTCCGGGTTGTGCAATGTAGTTGTACCGGGCATAATCCATTAAACTCGCAGCAATACCATTTTTCTGGGTGAAATCTCCATCCCGATAATCTTCGACATCATAGGCATAACTAGCTGCCATATTATGCGGAAACCCTAAGGCGTGCCCTACTTCATGGGCAATTACCATACGCATCATTTCACCAATTTCTTCCTCAGGTGTTTGTAATGTTCGTGCGGAAGGATTTGCAGCCCCTGTCTCCAGCATATACCGGTTTCTATAACTACGCAGGTGGTTATGGTACCAGATAATATCGCTTTCAATAATTTCACCGCTTCTTGGGTCCGAAACACTAGGCCCTACAGCATTTCTAGTTGTGCTTGCCACATACCGGACTACCGAATACCGAATATCTTCCGGACTGAACTCTGGATCTTCTTCAGGGGTTGGTGCGTCTTTAGCGATGATGGCATTTTTAAATCCTGCCGTTTCAAACGGTTTTTGCCAGTCTTCGATTCCTTGTTTTATATAGTTCTGAAGGTTCTCCGGCGTACCAGGATCCAGATAGTACACAATAGGTTTTACGGGCTCCACCAATTCCCCACGCGCATAAGCCTCTGGATCTTTAGGCTCCAGTCTCCAGCGGCGGATGTATGTTTTTTCGTCTGCTTTTAATTCGTCACTTCCAAAATCGTATTGACTTACCGTAAAAAATCCAACCCGAGGGTCGAACAGTCTGGGTTGCATTGGTTCTTCAGGCAGCAAGATCATAGATTGATTCATTTGTAAACTGATGCTCTCTGTAGACGAATTTGAAGGAGGTTCAGATGCCTCGTACGTCATGTCTTGTTTTACCTCTATGTTTAGCGGGAAACTTTTTATGCTGTTTAGGAAGCTTCGATTTCCGTCTAATGATTTTACTTTGTATTGTTCACGAAGTCTGGATCCCAATCCGCTAATAGCCTTGACATCACTTGTAAAAAACTTGGTTACATCTATCACTGCCGCTGTGCTGTCTTTACTTAACGCTTCAATATCGAACGCATACAATGTAGGCTCATAATTGTTCACCGAAACCGATTTACTAATGGCCTTAGTGCTATCTGCAATGTTGGTATAGCTTTTCACCTTTAACAGCAATTTATCCTGAAAGCGTTCCCAGTGTACCACTTGCTCGTTGGTTTTGGAACCAGCATTTACATACCCCCCTCCCAGACCCGTTGGGATTTGCGCAATACGGCTTACCCAAAGCATGTCTTTTTTGTAAAGGTCTGTGGGGATTTCATAGAAAAATTTGTCTTCAATCCTGTGGACAACAAAGAGTCCGCTATCACTTACGGCCTCCTTGGTAATCACTTTATCGTAGGGTTTTATACCCTCTTTTTTATCCTTACCCTTAGCTGCAGCTTCAGTGGTGTCAGTTTCTTTTTTCTTTTTAGTAAAAATTCCGCAAGAAGTAATGAGTGCAGAAAATAATATGAGTGCGAAGACTTTTTTCATCAAAATTCGTTTTGCTGAACAAAATACGCATTAGCAAATAAAAAACCTATCTCAATAAACCTTCTTTTAACGCGCTATTTAACTGAAATCTCTAACACCAGCTCATAAGCTAAGGTGTTAGTTCCAGAATCTTTCGTAGGATAGGGGTTTATAGCCGTAGCGGTGATGGTTGTATTGCCACTTTTGTAAAAGGAATGGTTCTCAGTCTCGCCATTTTTAAGTTTTCCGAAGATAATTTCATTACTGTCAGCCATCACTCCGTCTTTGCTTGTTTCAACCAGAATCTTAGCGCGTCCTTGCCACATACATTGCACCCCAGTTGGACAACGGGAGTCTTCCAAAACTTCTTTAAACTTAATTTGTATGTCGCCTACTTGTTTTGTTTCGCCCAAGGCAAGTGTAGTGGTTTCTTCTTGAACTTGTGTGGTAACTTCAGTTTCGTTGGTTGAAGAAGTTTCAGAAGTATTTTTTGGGGCTCCACAAGAAGCTACTGTAATAAAAAAAAGAATGATTAGTTTGTACATAGCGTATGTTTATGGAACGTAAATGTAATAGAAAATTCTCTGTATAAACGTTATAATTTTTGTAAATAGACTGTCGGGTTACCTGAAAAATATTACTTTATACCTTTAATTATTTCTAATATAATGAAACTCATTTTTACGCTAGTACTATCATTTACTATGTTTTCAATACCTGTGATTTTTGACTTTACAACTTCAGCAAACCTTAGCAATTGGCGTATAGTCGACGACGGTGTAATGGGTGGAAGGTCTAATGGTGATTTTTCTTTAACTGAAACTGGACACGGAAAATTTTCTGGCGTCATTTCGCTTGAGAACAACGGTGGGTTTTCATCGGTACGTTATAATTTTAAGGAGCTTTCAGTCTCCAAATATTCTAAAATTTGTATCAGGCTAAAGGGTGATGGTAAAAAATATCAGTTTCGTTTAAAGCATAAAACAAATCAATACTACTCTTACACTTTACCTTTCAAAACTTCAGGAGAATGGGAAACTGTAGAAATTGAGCTAAATAAAATGTACCCTTCCTTCCGAGGGAGAAAACTGGATATGCCTAATTTTTCAGAAGACAGTATTGAAGAAATAGTTTTTTTATTCGGAAATAAAAAAGAGGAAAGCTTCCAATTGTTGCTAGACAAAATCGAACTAAAATAATCTTGCTACCCCCGAAACAAAAAGAAATCATCCTTCATAGGTTCGATCTTTTCATCTTTATTCGTGATGATATATTCTAACGCCAGGTCTGTAAAATCTTTGCCCTTTTCCGTTAGGGACACAACCTTGTTTTCTATTTCAATCATATTATTTTTCAGTGCTAAATTCAATACTGTTTTAGAACGTACTTTTTGCCAGTTTATGTGTTCCTGTAAATGATTGATATGGCGCTCTTCTATTTCAGTATGATTGTTCAAATGCAGTAGAAAAGTTAGTAATGAAACCTCAGTCCGTTGTTGTTTCTGTCTATATAAAACAGCGATGAGACCTTTCTGCGGGGCAAATAAATACACGATCAAAAATACAATCCCCAGCATCGTACTCATGCTTCCTGAAATAGATGCATCCAGCAAATTGGCCATCCAATATCCAGCCAGAGCCGAAAACACACCAAACACCACCGATAGCACCAGCATTTTCTTTAAATCTGACGTTAGCAAATATGCTGTAGCGGCCGGCGCAATCATCATGGCTACCACCAGGATAGCACCCACAGCATCAAAAGCACCCACCACGGTTACCGAGCTTACAGACATTAATCCGTAGTGCATTACTAAAGGAGAAATCCCCAATGCTGAAGACAAACCAATATCGAAAGTACTCACTTTTAGCTCTTTGTAAAAAAGCAACAACAGGGCTATAATACTAATTAAAATGCCGCCCATAATCCAAAGTGATTTTGGGCCTACATCTACCCCTCCCATGATGAGCCTGTCAAAAGGGGCAAAAGCTAATTCACCTAGTAAAACAGCGTCTACGTCAAGGTGTACATCATTGGCGTTTTTAGCAATTAGAATCACCCCAATACTAAACAGCGCTGGAAATACGAGTCCTATTGCTGTATCTTCTTTCACCAAACCCGTTCTTTGAATAGCTTCTACCAAAACCACCGTAATGACGCCCGTGACCGCTGCCATTAAAATTAATAGTGGGGAATTAAGGTCGTGTGTTATAAAAAATCCTAAAACAATTCCTGGTAAGATGGAATGGCTAATGGCATCACTTATAAGCGCCATTTTCCGTAGCACTAAAAACACTCCTGGAATGGCACAGGCAATAGCTACTACGACGGCAATAAGCTGTATTTCTATTTGCGGACTAGTCATTTGGCAGGGGTTGGTTATATAGATTTTCAGCTTTAGAGAATCCTTTTTGCGTCATAGACCATTCTTGTCCAGAAAGTGTAATCCACTGTTTTTCTTCCAATTGCTGAAGCGATTTTTTAGTAAATCCATGGAAGTTATTTAAAATCCTAATGGCATGTGGGTGCGAAATATTGTCATGTGTTTTCACAATATCGTACATAAACTGAAGTGTCTTCTGTAATTTTAAATCGCGTCTGTTCTGGAGAAACCGAAGCTGTCTAAACAACAACCCGCGCCCTGGGGAAAACACAAAAGAAATCAATACAAAAACGGCAGCCACCAGCACAATCACAGGCCCTGTTGAAAGGTTATTCTGTGAAGCACTTATTGCCGTACCAAAAACTCCTGAGAATGCTCCAAAAATAGCAGCTATAAAAATCATGGTGCTCAGCTTATTCGTCCATTGACGAGCTGCTGCGGCAGGTGCTAACAACATCGCACTCATTAGAACAACACCCACAGTCTGTAGACCCAAAACAATGGCAAGCACGATAAAAAAGGTGATTAAGGTGTCTATAAATCGAGTATTGAAACCAAGTGTTTTCGTGTAATCGGCATCAAACAACATAATTTTAAATTCTTTCCAAAATAGTAGTAACACAATAAGCGCTACCCCTGTAACGATTACCATAAGCAATACATCACTTTCTAACAAGGTTGCCGCTTGCCCGAACAAGTATTTGTCCAATCCCGCCTGATTGGCATTGGGTTGTTTTTGAATAAACGTGAGCAACAACATTCCGAAACCAAAAAAGAGCGACAAGATAAGACCCAGTGCTGTATCGGTTTTTAAATGTGTCTTTTTAATTATTCCCCGTATCCAAAATGTTCCTAACAAGCCACTTACTAAAGCACCCAACAACAATGTATTACTATCTTTAGCACCCGTAATTAAAAACGCAATGGCAATCCCCGGAAGTGCTGCGTGACTAATGGCATCTCCCAATAAACTTTGTTTCCGCAACACTGCAAAACTCCCCAACATCCCACAAATAGCCCCCAAAACTGCTGTTCCCAGCGTAATGGTGCGAAGAGTGTAGTCTGTTACTACTAGTTCGAAATATTCTATTAAGTTCATGTTTTTAGTCGGTAGTCTTTAGTTGGTAGACGATAGTTTCATCGTTCTTTTAAATATCGCTGAAGCGACGTTGTCATTTTTGCTAATTCGGAAAGTTTTATCCTTGCCGATAAATCTTCTTCATTTGTAATAAAGTTTTGTCTGCGGGCTATTGTTGAACAAACCACACATTCTTTGGTTGAATCCCAAGCCATTTGTAAATATCTATTAAATTGAGGGTCTGTATCGCCAGCACCTTCGGCAATATTTAGTGGAACCGATACAGCAGCTCTTTTATATTGTGATGAAAGGCCGTATAGTTCTTCTTTCGGAAAACTCTTAGTAACCTGATACACCTCATCTACAAAATCGAGTGCCTTTTGATATACTTTCAAATCTTCAAACTTAAACTTAGGATTTTCCATTGATTTCCATTTAAGATTTTATAAAATGAAGCGTAAGCTTCAACATTATTCTACCGTCTACCAACTAAAGACTACAAGCTATTTATTTACAGCTACCTTATAATTAATCCCATACGTCTTGGTTAAATTATCATCATTAAAAATTTCCTTCACAGGACCTGTAGCAATTTTCTTTACGTTTAGAAAGGTCACCCAATCAAAATATTCCGGGACCGTTTGTAAATCGTGATGTACTACAACCACTGTTTTTCCTGCCTTTCTTAGTTCTTTAAGGATGTTGATAATGGCTATTTCGGTGGTGGCATCTACGCCTTGAAAAGGTTCGTCCATAAAATAAATAGCTGCATTTTGTACCAATGCCCGTGCTAAAAACACCCGTTGTTGTTGCCCACCACTCAACTGACTTATCTGCCGATTTTTAAAGGATAGCATCCCGACTTTTTCCAAGGCTTCTAATGAGGCTTTCTTTTCTTTTCCTCCTGGACGCTTTATCCAGCCTAGCTGCCCGTACGTACCCATCATGACAACATCCAGCGCTGTGGTTGGAAAATCCCAGTCTACGCTTCCTTTTTGAGGGACGTAGGCAACTAATTTACGTTGCTTTTCATAAGGTTTTCCATAGATGGAAACACTCCCCGCGATGGGGTCCAGAATTCCTAAAATTGCTTTAATCAACGTAGACTTCCCTGCTCCGTTGGGACCAACAATAGCCATTAGTACGCCTTCCGGAACATGTAGGTCTATATCCCATAAAACGGGTTTGTAGTTATAGGCTACTGTAAGGTCGTCTACCTGGATGGCGAATTTGGTTTCCATATTTATTGTAATTCGTTTACGATGGTGTTTACGTTGTAGGTAAACATCCCGATATAAGTACCTTCTTCGGTACCAGGACTTCCTAAAGCATCGCTGTATAGAGAGCCTCCTATTTTTACCTCTTGTCCTTTACTGTTAACAGATTGTTGTAATGCTTCAATCGTACGTCGTGGCACTGAGCTTTCTACAAAAATTGCCTTCACATTATTATCTATTATAAACTGCGAAATACGCTGAACATCTTGTACGCCCGCTTCGGTAGCTGTAGAGAGGCCTTGTAATCCAACCACTTCAAAGTCGTATGCTTTTCCGAAGTAATTAAAGGCATCATGCGCTGTGACTAAGATTCTCTTCTCTCTGGGAAGGGTTTCAATTTTTGCTTTTACTGTAGCCTCTAATTCAGTTAATTGCTGCAAATATTTTTTCTCATTTTCAGTATAACTTGCTGCGTTTTGGGGATCATGTTCTACTAAGACCGCTGTCACTTTTTCAGTAAACTGTTTAAAGTATTCAATATTAAACCACACGTGCGGATCGTAATTGGAAGCAAAATAATCTGAGCCAATGAGTTCTCCTTTTGGAAGAAACTCTCCCAAACCTATGGTTGTTTTAGTCCCTTCCATTTTCTCGAAAATTTCCACCAGTTTTCCCTCCAGATGCAGCCCGCTATAAAAAATAATATCTGCTTTGTAAAGCTTGGACACATCGCCCTCGCTGGCTTTATATAAATGCGGATCTACTCCGGCACCCATTAATCCTTGCACTTCAATATGGTCACCTCCTATATTTTTTACCAGATCGGTAAGCATGGTGGTGGTAGTTACTATTTTCAGTTTTTTATCTTCTTCGGAGTCTTTCCCTTCGTTTTTGCACGAAATAAGCAAACTCAAGATGGCTACTGAAAGTGCTATTTTTTGTAAAATTCTCATTGCTTTTTTCTAAAATTTTAAATCTTTATTGTTAGTTAGGTATTCTGAAACTTACACCTGTACTTAGTAAAATGTCTTGTCCTTCTGTAAAACTACTCCCAACGGTTGCATCGAGCTGAAGATTGGGTTTTAGTAAATACGTAATCCCGGCATCCCATAAATGGTTGGCGCGGTTATCTTCGGGGAAATCTCCGTATACTTCAGCGTACACCCCAAAAGTATCTGTCACAGCATATCCGTATGCAATGGTGTAGATGTAGGCAATTTCGGGGGAGTCGTTGCCCCAGGCAGCTCCAACATTGTAAGAAAGACTGGATTTTGAACTCAAGGTATTGGAGAAAGAAAATCTGAAATCGGCACCCGTGGTTTCTGGTCTGTAATCATTCCCGGCTGTAAATGGTAAAAATAAATGCCCAATAAGTCCTATTTGTGGTTTCCAGCCATCTTCTTCTGCAATTTCTACTTTCATTCCTGCCAACAATGGCGAAAAACCACTTAACACATCGGCTGCTTCCTGGCCATTAAGACTAAAGCGGGTTTCTTCAAAATTCCATCCCAGGCGAAACTCGAAATTGTCGAAAATTCCATAACGTAGTAAGGTTGTGTTATAGGTGTAGGTTTCAGTTTTGAAACCACCTTCTTCAAAAGATGTGTAAAATCCTCCGGACTCTACCTGCAAGCTTCCTTTTGGAACCGTTAAGGGAGATTCTGTAGCATCTGGTCTATCTGTAACCATTGGCTCTACAGCTGTGTTTTCTTCTTGTGCATAAGACAATCCGCAACAAAGTAACAGTAATGCGCTTAGTGATTTTTTCATAATTCTAGTTGGTTTGTATGTATAGATTTTCTGCTATTTTCTTTGAAATAAAAAACTGATCCCGGCCTACTTGAATAACCATAGAGCCATCAAAAAATTCTTTCCCTAATACTGAAACCTTAGTTCCAATAGTGATGTTTTTTTTATCCAAATACTGAAGAAAGTCGCTATTACTTTCCTTCACCCCTACACAAACCCCTTTTTGATTTTTGTTGAGTTCTGAAAGTAATTTTTTCTCGGTAGGTTTTACGTTTCCGTGTTTATCCGGAATGGGGTCTCCATGGGGATCGAAATCCGGAAATCCTAAAAACTTATCCAGTCGTGAGATAAGTTCTTCGCTGTGCACATGTTCCAATTGTTCAGCGATATCGTGTACCTCATCCCAATGAAAATTTAGCTTTTCAACCAGAAAAACTTCCCACAAACGGTGTTTCCGAATCACGTTTGCAGCTGTTTTCTTCCCCTTTTTGGTGAGCGAAGTCCCTTTGTACTTTATATAAGACAACACTTCTTTTTCAGCCAGCTTTTGAACCATATCGGTTACCGAAGACGGCTTGGTATCCATCGCATCGGCAATGGCATTTGTACTTACAGCACCCTGACTTTTACTTTCAAGATGGTAAATAGCTTTTAAATAATTCTCCTCTGCTAATGAATACATACGGCAAAGGTAAAACTATTTTTTGAATTGTATAGTTTTTATTTTTAGTCAAGGCTAAAAATAAAGAAATAGGTTTCGACTACCAGCCCGAAAGATTCATTCTGGCGGGCGCTCAACCGGACATCGTTTTATTCTTAGGTTAATAACATTATCGTAGTGGAAACCCTTTTGCAGCCCACCAGGGATGCATTTCAATAACTAAACGGCCCGCTTTTACCATGGGATCCATATTGGCCAGACTATCGGCCATTTTTAGGGAGGGAACATTGTAGATAGTAATCCCTCGAATCTCTCCATCATCCCCAAATGGGCCAGAAATATCTGCATATCCGTTGGCATACATGCGTCCTAAGTGTTCCAGATGTAACTTTTGAAGACTGTCCGCTTCAGTTTTATCTTGGCTTCGGTTAGGACCCGCTTTTAGGAAGGCCATGAAGTATTGTTGCATTACAACGGTATCGCCAGAGTCCGGATCTATATAATCGAAAATTTGATAGCCATCTTTGGTGAGCTGCGCTTTTAAGGCTGCAACCGATTGTTTTTCATCTTCAGGGCAGGGCTCCGTGATGTATTCGCGCTGAATTTCAGGTTTGCAGGCAATGATCGAAACTAATATGACTAATACTATGAGTATGTTTTTCATTTGGAATTTGTTTTAAGTTTATAAGAACCTGACAGGTTTAGTATGGGCTTTACCAAGTTTTAAAAGGGTATTTACTTAAATGAGAGTTGTAATATTTTATAGCTCCCGTCACTTCTTTTCCAAGCCATTCAGGTTTTTGAAAGGCTTCATTTTCTTCAGAAAGTTCTATCTCGGCAACTGTTAGTCCTTTATTGTCTGCATAAAATTCATCTATTTCAAATATATGGGTTCCTGCTTTTACTTCATAACGTGTTTTTTCAATTACGCCTTCTTCGCATAGGTTTAATAAACTTTCCGCTTCAGTGACTTGAATTTCTTGTTCCCATTCAAACCTGGTAGTTCCTGCAGTATTCGACTTTCCTTTCACGGTCAAAAAGGCTTTCTCACCTACTATCCGAACACGAACTGTACGCTCTGGGTGGGTATTCAAAAAGCCTTGCACAATTCTTTTTATTGAAAAAGCTTCCTCTTTGTAACCATCAGATTTTACCAGGAATTTTCTTTCTATTTCTTGCATGTTTCTCATTGCAAATTAGTTAAAAAGTATTCTTTTTGTTGTAGGTCTCGACTGCGCTCCATCAGACAAATCATTTCAAGCGCCATGGTGGGTTTTTTCGGTTTTTGCCTGCGTGGTAAATAATGATAGGATTTCCATCTGGATCTTTCAGTTTTGCTTCAGTCCACCCCCAGGATTGTTTGGTTATTTCAGTGTCAAAAGTAATTCCCTTTTTCTTTAATACTACAACCTTTTCTGCAATAGTCTCAACCTCAAAATAAATAATAGCGGTTTGCCCCTCAGGCATCCTGTCTACCTGATGAATAGAAAAAGTTGCTTCGCCATCCACACATTCAAACCTGGCATAAGCATCATGGGTATGCACTATAAGTTTTAACCCAAGCTTTTGGTAAAATTGAATGGCTCTAGGAACGTCCAATGAAGGAATAGTAACTTGGTTTAAATTCATGTGTCGGCTATTTCTTTTATTTTATCTGAAGGTATCTGGATCTGGTTGTCTTTATACCCTTTTTCGGCAATCTGTAGCATTGCTTGGGCAATAGTTTCAGGTTCAATCACCTTGTATTGCTTCGGAATTAAAAACCCGAAAACTCCCATAAAAAACTGCGCCATACGTTCTCCAAACCGTTTCTCGTTTCTATCACCACCTATTAGTGAAGGCTGTAAAATATAAGTGTTTGCAACTCCCTCCGCCAGTACATCCCGTTCCATTTCGCCTTTTACTTTATTATAAAACGTACTGCTGTCAGGGTTGGCTCCCATGGCCGAGATCACTTCAAAAGTAGAGATGTTATTCTGTTTGGCTAGTTTTGTAGCTGCTACAGGAATACCATAATCTATCTTTCGATATGTTTCTTTATTGGGTGTTTTCGCTTTGGTAGTACCAACACAACAGAAAACTACATCGGCAGTAAACTCTTCAGCAAACTGTTCCATATCGAACAAATCACCTAAGTGTTCTTCAATTTTAGGATCTGTGATTTTACAAGAGCTCCTACTGAATATTTTTAGAGTTATATAACGGTCGTCTTTCAATAAAAGATCCAGTAGTTTTCCTCCCACCAATCCGGTGGCTCCTAGTATGATGGCTGTTTTGGGCATAGTGTTAAGATTAAACCTATCAGGTTTTAGAAACCTTTCAGTTTTGGGTAGCTATAAAGGTATTAAATTTACAAGATGGAAACCGCCCTTCCGCTTCGGAAAATAATTCATGTAGATATGGACGCGTTCTATGCTTCGGTAGAGCAGTTGGACGACCCTACGCTTGTGGGGAAAGCTATTGCCGTAGGCGGTGGTGGCACTCGTGGCGTGGTAAGCGCTGCAAGTTATGAAGCGCGCAAGTTTGGCGTTCGGTCTGCTATGAGTGGGGCTCTGGCCCGAAAACTATGCCCAGACCTTATCTTTGTACGCACAAATTTTGAACGGTATCGGGAAATTTCGGATAAAATCAGAAAGGTGTTTTTTGAATATACAGATCTTGTAGAACCGCTTTCCTTAGATGAAGCCTACTTGGACGTAACCGAAAACAAAAAAGGAAATCCCAGCGCCACCTTGATCGCCCGGGAAATTCGCCAAAAAATAAAAGAGCGGACCGGGTTGAATGCTTCGGCAGGAATCAGCATCAATAAATTTATCGCGAAAGTAGCCAGCGATATTAACAAGCCCAACGGACAAAAAACAGTGCCTCCAGAAGAAGTGTTGGACTTTTTGGAACATCTGGACATTAAGAAGTTTTATGGCGTAGGCAAAGTGATGAAAGAAAAAATGTACCGTCACGGCATTTACACAGGGGCAGACCTTAAACAAAAATCGTTTGAGTATTTACAGGAGAATTTTGGCAAGAGCGGAAGCTATTATTACAATATTGTACGAGGTATCCATAACAGCCAGGTAAAAGCCGAACGTACCCGCAAGTCATTGGCTGCAGAACGAACTTTTAACGAAAATATTTCTTCCGAAATTTTTATGCTGGAACGACTGGACACTATTGCGGAAGAAGTAGCCAAACGCCTTAAGAAAAGTAAGGTTGCTGGACGAACCATTACGTTAAAAATTAAGTACCGTGATTTCACCTTACAAACACGAAGTAAAACCCTTCCATTATACATTGCCTCCAAAGAATTAATCCTCGATAACGTTAAAGATTTGTTATACCAAGACGAAATGCGTGACTCGGTTCGTTTATTAGGTATAAGCATGTCTAACCTGAACAACGAAAACCCTAAAAAAAAGGAAAAGGTTTCAGAAAAAACGATCGATGTGCAGCTGAAACTGGAGTTCTAGCCGCCTAAGCCATAATGGTGTATTCCTCTCTCAGAAAAAGCTCGTCGGATGCAAGAAGAGAGGAGGAAATAGGATACCATAAAAATACAATATGTAAGAAACTACTTTTTTGAATCTAAATACTAATTTAAAACTCTACCCTAATGAAAAAAGTAGCATGTACCCTTGTAGCCCTAGCATTTGCAACCCTTTTTACAGCTTGTAAAAATGAAACTACAGCAACTGAAACGACACCGGAAAATCAAGATCTGGCTGTAGCAGACACCACTCCCATTACTGAAACTGATTATTTGTATGTCACCGCCCCCAGCGGATTGACCCTGCGGGAGTTCAATAACTTGAACAGTGATAAACTGGCTGTAATGCCCTACGGAACCAAACTAAAGGTTCTTACCAACGAAAAAAACAACACCATGACTGTTGGTGGAATTGACGGCGGTATGAATGAAGTGGAATTTAACAATAAGACTGGGTACGCCTTTAATGGGTTTCTTTCCAGGTTCTTCCCACCCGAAAAAGGCACCAATGCCAAAATGTATGTGCAGGATTTAAAAGCCACTTTTCCTAAAGCTTCTTTTTCAACATCCTCTGGCGGAACCGCCAGCGCTCCTACTAATACTGAAACTGTTTTACTGCCCAGCCAGCAGTGGCATGAAGCGTTTTATATAGCTCAGAAATTGTATGAGATTCCTATGGCATTTAACTTTCCAAACCCTAAAGGAAAGGACACTGAAACAATCCAGAACAGCAAAAAACCTGAGCAATTACTTACAAGTAACTTACTGCTAGAAAGAAAAGATAATACGTTTCAGAAAATAACCTATAGTCAAACTTCTGAAGGATTTGGAAGCGGTATAACCATTTCCAAAGAAGGAACTATGATGAAAATTGAATATACCGAAATGGTAAAATAAAAATATAAGTAATATCCAAACCTCATACCTGTTCGGTTTTAAGAATCGAACAGGTTTTTTTGTATCTTTAAGGTAGCTGGCAAACGCTGTTACGCCCACTTAAAGCTTATTGAAATGAAATATGTACTACTTTTCTTAGGAATGTTTATTTGCACTCATTCTTTAGCGCAAATTACCCTGATTCCAGACGAGGAATTCGAACAGTTTTTAATTCTTAATGGTATTGATAGCGATTTTACCATAAACGGACAGGTAAACACAGCAGATATTGAGAATTTGATTGAATTAGAGATTGAGCAAGTTCCAATAACCGACCTTACCGGAATTGAAGATTTTACTGCTTTAGAAGTTCTGGAAATCTCTTTCACAGATTTAGCATTTTTAGATGTTACACAAAATAGTAATCTTGAAGTGTTACAAGTAGTTCATTGCAACCTAACAAGTCTTGCATTAACCAATAACCCGGCACTTGAAACTTTAATCTGCGGTAACCCTGCCGAAGATGTAGGGCCTTTTAATCAAATTACCAGTATAGATCTAAGTGGCGCCCCTAATCTTTTGGTCTTTGACGTAGCATTTATGGGTACCGATATTGCAATAGACTTTTCTGAAGTGCCAGTATTGGAAGAGTTTTATGGTTCATATTGTGAATTTACAGCGATAGAACTTTCCAACAATCCAAACCTCCACACATTAATTTTAGGAGGAAGAGAAAACGGAACCACTTTTGGTGTAAGTAACAACTTTACAGCTATTGATCTCTCTAACAATCCAAACCTTGAGACGTTAGATGTTCGGTTGACCCATATTAGCTCTCTCGACTTGAAAAATGGAAATAATGCCGCATTGACTACGGTGCTTGCCGACTTAAATCCTGATTTAATGTGCATTCAAGTAGATGACGAAGCTGCAGCCAATAATGGAGATGCACCTTATGGCTCCTGGAATATAGACCCTCAAACAGCCTATGCTGAAGAATGCATTTTAGGCATCGCTGAAAATGAACTAGGAAGTTTTAAACTGTATCCTAATCCTGCCTCAGAAATAGTACAAATAACTTTATCCAACGGTTTAATGCCAGAAGAAATTCAGGTTTATTCGGTTGACGGGCTCTTGTTGTTGCAACAAAGCTTTCGTAATTCTATAGACGTCTCTAGCCTAACTTCAGGGTTTTACATTTTAAAAGCTCAGTTTAATGGTAGCTTTTCAAGTAAAGCATTTTTGAAACAATAATTATTTCACCTGGCTCACCCGTAATGTATTCACCATCCCTTTATCCACAATAGGCATGGCGGCAAGGTTTACCAGGTAATCTCCTTTTTCAACAAACCCATGCTTGTGGGCAATTCGGTTTACATCGTCTACCGTTTCATCGGTACTTACAAACTTGTCGTAAAAGAACGATTTTACGCCCCAAAGTAAGTTAAGCCTCGATAAAATCCTGCGGTTACTGGTATACACTAAGATATGTGCGTCTGGTCGCCAGGCCGAAATCTGAAAGGCTGTATATCCACTATTGGTCAACGTACAGATAGCCTTTGCTGAAATTTCATTAGACATACTCGCTGCGTGGTAGCACACCGACTTTGTAATATATCTATTGGTTCGAATATGTGGTGGCTCCTGCGGCACATTTATCAACCCTGAATTCTCTACACTTTTACAAATTTTGGTCATTGTTTTAATAACATCAACCGGGTATTTCCCCACCGAAGTTTCGCCAGAAAGCATCACTGCATCTGCCCCATCCATCACACTGTTGGCCACATCGTTTACCTCTGCCCGTGTTGGGGTAAGAGAGGTGATCATGGTTTCCATCATTTGTGTAGCGATAATTACAGGGATTCTGGCTCTTTTGGCAGTAAGCACTAACTCCTTCTGGATTAAGGGAACTTCCTGTGCGGGCACTTCCACTCCAAGATCACCCCGGGCAACCATTAGCCCATCGCAATAGGCAACAATTTTATCGATATTTTGAACTGCTTCCGGCTTTTCAATTTTAGCGATGATAGGGATCTTGTACTCGCTATGTGCTTCAATTAATGCTTGTAACTCTTTTAAGTCTTCTGCGTGGCGTACAAACGAAAGGGCGATCCAATCTACTTGTTGACTGATTGCAAAAATGGCATCTTCCTTATCTTTTGTAGTTAAGGCTGGTAACGAAATGTTAGTATTAGGTAAGTTAACTCCTTTTCGGGAACGCAAAGGCCCTCCCTGGATTACAGCTGCTTTTACCTCATTTTTTTTGTTGGTTTCTAGCACCTCGAACATTAATTTCCCATCGTCCAGCAAAATACGCTCCCCAACGTTTACATCTTTTGGGAAGTTATCATAATTCATATAGACTTTCTTGGCAGTTCCTTCAAATTCTTTTCCTGTACAAAACTTAATGGTATCGCCAGGCTGCACTACCACTTCTTCCTTCATCATTCCAACACGCAGTTTTGGACCTTGTAGATCCCCCAGAATTGCAGTGGTTGTGTCCATTTCTTCTCCTAAAGAGCGAATCATTTGAATACGCTCTTTCACGTCGTCATAATTTGCGTGCGAAAAATTTACTCTAAAGACGTCTACTCCTTCTTGAATCATGGCGCGCAACGTTTCTTTATCTGAAGTTGCTGGACCAAGTGTGGCTACTATTTTTGTTCTTTTCTGTTTCGGCATTAGTCAAATATTAAATTTTCTCTCGATTTCACTTCGGAAACTTCAACGATAAAGGCTGAAATTACCTGATCTATTTCATTTAATTGCATTAGTAACTTTCTAATGGGGGTGGTATCATATTCTGAAGAAACCTTCAGAAAATAATCTACTTTTTTAAATTCTGGGAGTAAGAATTTAGTCGATACCTGTTCTTGAATTTCATCTCCAAACAAGCCTCCACTTCCCACAATATGAGCTGCAACTGTCTTACACTTATTGGCTACTAAATGATATGTAGTGTACTGATTCTCATGTTCAAAATCGAACAATGGAAACGTTATTTCAAGACCTTCTGTAGAGAAATCTAAGTCTCTTCTTCTTCGCTCTAAGCGTAAGTGTACATATTTGTTTAGCAAAAAGGCCATTTTATAGGCTTCCTCACTACAATGTATCGCAATAAGTGAAAAGTCGTCGCCTACAGCGTCGTCCAGAATAAGTTTGTGGTTGGCCATAACTAAGTAACATTGCAAAACACAAATTCCAAATCATAAAAATAGAAAAGGAGTTTTTGTTGAAAAGCTAAGCCACTAAAATAGCGAACCTTTTTATACTACGTGTAAAGATTAGTTTAAATCTTTTTCTATAGCTTCTTGTAACTTGTAGTAGGCTCTTTTTGAGGCACGTTCTTCCGCTTTTTTCTTTGAGGTAGCTCTTGCCTTGCCAACAACCGTATTTTCTAATTGAAGTTTTACAGCAAAATGTTTTAGCTCATCGTTGCCGGTATCGTCATACACCACATATTTAAAGGATTTTTTATGCTTTTGGCACCATTCTATAAAAAGACTTTTATAGCTAATTATTTTTCCTTCCAGGCGCTCAATATCTACATACGGTTTAATAACCCTTTTATGTATAAATTTTTCGCAATAGGGGAATCCTCTGTCCAGATAAATTGCTCCTATGAGTGCTTCAAAAATATTTCCGTGAATGTTCCCCCCAAACTGCTTCGTTGGAATATTTGTTTTAAGAAGTTTGATAAGTTGAAGGTCTCGTCCTAATTCGTTTAAATGCTCCCTACTCACCACTTTAGATCGCATTTTGGTAAGATAGCCCTCATCTCCAGAAGGCACTTCTTTAAAAAGGTGCGATGCAATTACAGAGCCGAGCATAGCATCCCCCAAAAATTCCAGTCGCTCATAATTTTGTGGGATTCCCGCGCTATTTTTTTCGTTTAATGAACGGTGGGTAAAAGCTTCTTCAAAAACAGCAATGTTTTTAGGCTTAAAACCCAGTATCTTTTTTATGGAATTAAAAAACTCCCCTTCTTGACCAGAACGGGAATTGAATATTTTTGGTACAAGCGCCATTTATAAGAATTAAGCGTCCAGTTTCTTGAAAAGAACGCAGGCATTATGCCCACCAAAACCAAAGGTATTGCTCATAGCAACTTTGATTTCCCGCTTTTCAGCTTTATTAAGAGTAAGGTTTAAAGAACCATCAATATTTTCGTCTACCGTAGTGTGGTTAATCGTTGGAGGAATTAAACTGTGTTCCATTGCTAAAATGGAAGCAATTGCCTCAATAGCACCAGCTGCACCCAATAAGTGCCCGGTCATAGACTTGGTAGAATTAATGTTAATATTTTTTGCGTGCTCACCAAATACTTTGGTAATCGCTTTTAATTCGGCAACATCTCCAAGTGGCGTAGATGTTCCGTGTGTGTTAATATGATCTACTTGATTTGGAGTCATTCCTGCATCACGAAGACAATTAAGCATTACGCGTTCTACACCAATTCCATCAGGGTGAGGAGCAGTCATGTGATATGCATCACTAGACATTCCGCCACCTAATACTTCGGCATAAATTTTTGCGCCACGTGCTTTGGCGTGTTCGTATTCTTCCAGAATTAGAGCTCCAGCTCCTTCTCCTAATACAAATCCGTCGCGTGTTGCGTCGAAAGGTCGGGAAGCTGTTTCTGGGCTTTCATTTCTTGTAGAGAGTGCATGCATGGCGTTAAAACCACCCATACCTGCTAAGGTTACGGCAGCTTCACTACCCCCTGTTACTATCACATCACAATGTCCTAAACGTATGTAGTTTAGGGCATCAATCATAGCATTGGCGGAAGAAGCACACGCAGAGACCGTAGTATAGTTAGGCCCCATAAACCCGTGTTTAATAGAGATATTACCCGGGGCAATATCGGCTATCATTTTAGGAATAAAGAAGGGGTTGAAACGTGGTGTTCCATCCCCTTCTGCAAAATTTATGACTTCATTCTGAAAGGTCTCCAAGCCCCCAATTCCAGCACCCCAAATTACACCCACACGAAATTTATCTACTTCGTTCAGGTTAATTCCGGCATCCTTTATGGCTTCATCCGAAGAGACCAGCGCATATTGCGCAAAGCGGTCTAATCTTCTGGCTTCTTTCCTGTCAAAATGGTCTTCTGAATCAAAATTCTTGAGTTCACAAGCAAATTGGGTTTTGAACTTTTCAGCATCAAAATAGGTGATAGGGGCGCATCCGCTTTTGCCATTTTTAAGACCATCCCAGTATTCTGAAATAGTGTTGCCAATGGGTGTGAGGGCTCCTAAACCGGTAACTACAACTCGCTTTAACTCCATATAAGGACTCTTTTACTTAGCTTCCTGTATGTATGAAACTGCTTGACCAACGGTCGCAATGTTTTCTGCTTGATCGTCTGGAATCTGAATATCGAATTCTTTTTCGAACTCCATAATTAGTTCAACCGTATCAAGGCTATCTGCCCCAAGGTCGTTTGTGAAGCTTGCTTCGTTTACAACTTCGTTTTCGTCAACGCCTAATTTGTCTACAATGATTGCTTTTACTCTTGATGCAATGTCTGACATAATGTTTTGTTTTAAAATTTAATTAAGTGGCAAAAATAAAATATTTTAATTGAAAAAGCCACTTATACTATAAAATGTGCTCACCAATTTAATAATTTTTGGGCGAAGTAAAACCCTATTGCCTACTTTTGTGATTTATTTATTTGATTTACTTCAGTGAACACCAAAGAAACCAAGAAAGAGAAGAGGATTGTAATTTTTGCTTCGGGCAGTGGTACCAACACCCAAAATGTGATTCAATACTTTCAGCAATCTAATGTTGCCGAGGTTGTTCACGTGCTCAGTAACAAGAAGGATGCCAAAGTGTTAGCACGTGCAGAAGCCTTGAACGTAAAGGCGTCAAGCTTCAGTAGAGCTGAATTGCTTTCAGAAGAAGGCGTGCTAAAAACATTAAAAGAAGCAGCGCCAGATTTGATTGTACTGGCAGGTTTTCTGCTGAAATTTCCTGAAATCATCCTCAATGAGTTTCCAGATAAAGTGCTGAATATTCATCCGGCTTTACTTCCAAAATATGGCGGAAAAGGAATGTACGGACATCATGTTCACGAAGCAATTGTAGCAAATAAAGAAACTGAAACTGGAATTACCATACATTATGTGAACGCAAATTATGACGAAGGAGCCATTATCTTTCAGAAAAAAACAAAAGTCGTACCCACCGATTCAGCTGAAGACGTAGCACAAAAAGTTCATGTTTTGGAATATGAATGGTTGCCAAAGGTGGTTGAGGATATTTTGAGTCGTGAGTCGTGAGTCGTGA
>DDGL01000014.1:792776-797871 GCA_002337605.1 Flavobacteriaceae bacterium UBA1903 | reverse complement strand
AGTCGTGAGTCGTGAGTCGTGAGTAAAAATAAAATTATATACGCTTATCCAAATAGGAAAGGAATAAGATTATGGCCAAAAAGAAAGAGAAATTCTACGTAGTATGGTATGGCAATCCCGCCGGTATCTTTGGCAGTTGGAAAGAGTGCCAACTTTCTATAAAGGGAGTGAGCGGCGCACAGTACAAATCGTTTCCTACTTTTGCCGAAGCCAAGATCGCTTATAATAAGGAGTATGCCGACTATAAAGGCAAAAACACCAAAAAGAAAACTTTAAGTAAAGAGGACCTGGCCAGAATTGGTGAACCCAATTTGTACAGTATAGCAGTAGATGCTGCCTCCAGCGGGAACCCAGGAAAGATGGAATACCGCGGTGTAGACACGCAGACCAAAAAGCAACTGTTTCACCAGGGGCCTTTTCAACAAGGCACCAACAATGTAGGCGAATTTTTGGCGCTTGTGCATGGTATCGCCTATTTAAAACAACAAAAGAGCGACCGAATACTTTATACAGATTCTCGAATTGCAATGGGCTGGGTAAAGCGAAAAAAGTGCAATACTAAACTCAAGAAAACAACAAAAAACGCAAAACTGTTCGAGTTGGTCGCCAGAGCCGAACACTGGTTAAAAAACAATACGTACACTACCAAAATAGTAAAATGGGAAACCAAAGCTTGGGGTGAAATTCCAGCCGATTTTGGACGGAAGTAAGCCTTCAACACTTTTTTATTTCTCGAAGATTCGCATTCAATTTTTTCTTAGGAAAATTGTATCTTTGCACCTTCATTTCAAACACTGCTATGAGCAAACTTGTAATCGTTGGAACCGTTGCGTTCGATGCTATTGAAACCCCTTTCGGGAAAACAGATAAAATCCTGGGGGGAGCCGCTACCTATATTGGGCTGGCTGCCTCACAATTTAATACCGATGGCGCTATAGTTTCAGTAGTTGGGGGTGATTTTCCACAAGAAGACATAACGATGCTTCAGGACAAAGGGATGAATGTAGAAGGCCTTGAAATAGTTAAAGACGGTAAAACATTTTTTTGGAGTGGGCGCTATCATAACGATATGAACAGCCGCGACACTCTTGTTACAGAACTTAATGTGTTGGAAACATTTTCTCCAGTGGTGCCAGACGCCTACAAAGATGCTGAAGTTGTGATGCTAGGAAACCTCCACCCTATGGTACAAATGGGCGTAATCGACCAAATGGACGATCCGAAACTGGTGGTTTTAGACACTATGAATTTCTGGATGGACATAGCCTTAGACGATCTTAAAAAAGTTATTGCCAAAGTAGATGTTATTACTATTAATGACGAAGAGGCAAGACAACTTTCAGGAGAATACTCACTAGTGAACGCTGCCAAGAAAATCTTTACTATGGGACCAAAATATGTGGTGATCAAGAAAGGAGAGCACGGCGCTTTAATTTTTCATAAAGATGAAATGTTCTTTGCCCCAGCATTACCTTTGGCCGAAGTATTTGACCCAACCGGAGCCGGAGACACCTTTGCAGGTGGATTTACAGGCTATTTAGCAAAAACCGGAGATTACAGTTTTGAAAATATGAAGCGAGCCATTATTCACGGTTCGTGCCTTGCATCTTTCTGTGTTGAAAAATTTGGCACAGAGCGAATGCAAAATTTAAAAAGAGACGAAGTGAACAAGCGCTTACATCAATTTAAGAGCTTGACACAATTTGACATACAACTAACATAACAACGCGCCCTGAATTTTCGGGGCGTTTTTAGTTGAAAAATATGCTTACCCCGACCCTAAAGGGTGTCGGATTGAAAACGGTACAATTAAAAATTTCTTGCTTGCTTTCCCTAAAAGCACTTGAGATTTAATTTAAAATCAAAAGAAAGTGCTCCCTTTAGGGTTGGGGCAAACGCTTTCAAGAATACCATGAGTGACGCACTAAAACACGAATGTGGCATTGCCTTAGTAAGACTTCTAAAACCTTTGGAGTATTATAAGGAAAAATACGGTACTGCTTTTTACGGAGTGAACAAGATGTATCTAATGATGGAAAAACAGCACAACCGTGGACAAGACGGTGCTGGTTTTGCCAGTATTAAAATGGATGTGCAACCTGGCGACAGATACATAAGCCGTATTCGCTCCAACCAGGCACAACCTATTCAGGATATTTTCGGACAGATAAATGCCCGTATCAATAAAGAATTTACCGAAATGCCAGGCTTGGTAGACGATGTAGCGGCTCAAAAACGCGTGATACCTTATATAGGAGAATTATTTTTAGGACACGTTCGTTACGGAACCTTTGGTGGTAACAGTGTAGAAACCGTTCACCCATTCCTGCGTACCAACAACTGGATGCACCGGAACCTTATTATTGCAGGTAACTTTAATATGACCAATACTACGGAGCTTTTTGATAATTTGATCCAGCTCGGGATGCATCCTAAAGAAAAAGCAGATACCATTACCGTGATGGAAAAAATAGGGCACTTTCTGGACGATGCTGTACGAAAGCTGTACAAAAAAGCAAAGGCGAAGGGAATGACCAAAATAGAAGCCTCTCCCTTTATAGCCGAAAACTTAAAGATGGAAAAGATCTTACGGAAATCGGCCAAAAACTGGGACGGTGGCTATGCGATGGCAGGCTTATTAGGTCACGGAGATGCTTTTGTGTTGCGTGATCCCGCAGGAATTAGACCCGCCTATTATTACAAAGACGACGAAGTAATTGTAGTGGCCAGCGAACGCCCTGTCATACAAACAGTTTTCAACGTTCCTTTTGAAAGTGTTCAGGAGATCGAACCAGGTCATGCACTACTGATGAAGAAAGACGGATCTATGGATATGAAAGAAATTTTAGAACCCCTGGAGCGCAAGTCTTGTTCTTTTGAGCGTATCTATTTTTCCCGCGGAAGTGATGCCGAAATCTACCAGGAACGAAAAGAACTCGGCCGATTGATCATGCCGAAAGTATTAGAAAATATTAATTACGATACCGAAAACACGGTTTTTTCTTTTATCCCTAATACTGCTGAAACATCCTTCTACGGAATGCTGGACGCCGCACAAAATGAGCTGAACAAACAAAAGAACGAAGCGATCTTAAAAGAAGCCGAAAACCTAACAGAAGAACGCTTGTTGGAAATTCAGTCGCATAAAATCAGAACCGAAAAAATTGCTATTAAAGATGTTAAGTTAAGAACCTTTATAACAGACGATAGCTCCCGCGACGACCTGGTGGCTCACGTATATGATGTAACGTATGGTGTTGTAAAACCAAATGACAACTTAGTTATTATTGACGATAGTATCGTACGGGGAACCACCTTAAAAAAGAGTATCTTAAAAATGCTGGATCGCCTCAAACCAAAGCAAATTGTGGTCGTTTCTTCAGCGCCGCAGATTCGGTATCCAGATTGCTATGGAATTGATATGGCCAGATTAGAAGATCTTGTTGCTTTTAATGCTGCCCTGGAGCTACACAAAGAACGAGGTACCGCAGACATTATTGAAGAAATCTACGAAAAGTGCAAAAAGCAAATTCAATTAAAAGACGCCGAAGTAATTAACCACGTACAGGAATTCTACGCTCCGTTTACAGACGAGGAAATTTCAGATAAAATTGCTGAAATTATTTCAGAAGAAACTATTAATGCAAAAGTAAAATTAATCTTTCAATCGGTTGACGACTTGCACAAAGCATGTCCTAAAAACCTGGGTGACTGGTATTTTACAGGAAACTATCCTACCGCAGGAGGAAATCGTGTTGTTAATAGAGCCTATATAAACTTCTATGAAGGCAACCCAGAACGCGCTTATTAAATGTTAAAACAAGTATTCAATATACTTTTAAACCGATTTTATTTCCACTTTGTCTAAAAGTAGGAAAACTCTTATTGTGGGTTTGAAAAAAAAATTATATTTGAATAATACCATAGCATAAGTAGGTTAAGTTCATGGTAGATTTGGGGCAAAAAAGGTGAACACTTGTTTACCTTTTTTTTTATGCCCAAATCTTTCGGGGTGGTGAGCAGTAAGCAGTGCAACGGTTTACTGCGAAGGCGTTTTGAATACTCTAAACACTTGTTTACCTTTTTTTTATGCCCAAATCTTTCGGGGTGGTGAGCAGTAAGTAGTGTAACGATTTACTGCGAAGGCGTTTCGAATACTCTAAACACTTGTTTACCTTTTTTTTATGCCCAAATCTTTCGGGGTGGCGAGCAGTAACTAGTGCAACGGTTTACTGAGAAGGCGTTTCGAATACTCTAAACACTTGTTTACTTTTTTTATGCCCAAATCTTTCGGGGTGGCGAGCAGTAACTAGTGCAACGGTTTACTGCGAAGGCGTTTCGAATACTCTAAACACTTGTTTACCTTTTTTTTATGCCCAAATTTTTAGGGTAGCATATAGCAATTAGTATTAAGATTTACTGCCAAAAAACTTCTATTAGCTATAGTGTTGCTTTCTCTTTTCTAAAACAAATCTGCAAGACAGTAAGCTTCAACCAATTATAAAATTTCCTTAGATTATAGATTCTTTTAAAGAGTTTTTATAAAAGTTTTGTAGGAAACAAGCACTTCGTCGAATAATATTTCCGTTGGTCTAAAAAATAATATTCTTAAATTAAGAATGCTATATATTTGAATAATACCATTAGCAAAAGTAGGTTAAGTTCATGGTAGATTTGGGGCAAAAAAAGGTGAACATCTGTTCACCTTTTTTTATTCCCCAAATTCTGGGGTGCCGAACAAAGCGTGTTTTTAAAAGTGCTACCAATATGGTATGTGAGGCGTTCCCCAATCCCCAAGAATAGATATTCACCTTTTCAAACCCCAAACTCTGGGGTGCCGAACAAAGCATGTTTTTAAAAGTGCTACCAATATGGTAAGTGAGGCGTTCCTCAATCTTCAAGAATAGATGTTCACCTTTTCAAACTCAAAACTCCGGGGTGCCGAACAAAGCGTGCTTTTAAAAGTGCTACCAATATGGTAGGTGAGGCGTTCCTCAATCCTCAAGAATAGATGTTCACCTTTTCAAACTCAAAACTCTGGGGTGCCGAACAAAGCGTGCTTTTAAAAGTGTTACCAATATGGTAGGTGAGGCGT
>DDGL01000014.1:613769-792626 GCA_002337605.1 Flavobacteriaceae bacterium UBA1903 | reverse complement strand
GGGGTGCCGAACAAAGCGTGCTTTTAAAAGTGTTACCAATATGGTAGGTGAGGCGTTCTCCAATCCTCAACAACATCTTTTCGGCTTTGCATATGATACTGCGGGTTTTTAGCGGCAGCTTCGACAAGCCAACAGTTTACGATTAATTGTAGAAAACACAATTCACTTAACCATCTGACCGCATTATGTACTTTGTTAGGCGCTGGTGGTATATTTAAATCAAATGAAAACTGTATATGTTTTGGCAATTTTTCTATTTTTATTACTTATGCAAAATGAAAAAGTTAATGAATTTAATCTTTATTGTGTTTTTTGTTATGGGCATCAATGCACAAGGAGGTTCAAATGGGCAGTCAATAATAGATTGGGATTCCGCCCGTAAATTAAGATGGACTGATTTTAAGGGAAAGGTTGATCCGAATAAGTTTGGCTCTGCTATGACAAGTCATAAAATTGAAATTTTACCTACAAATGTATTAGTAGATGAAAATAACAATATTCAAAATTATGAACAGATGACAGTTGAGGCTCAATTCTTTACTAACAAATCTTGGACAACATCAAATAATAATGATATTTTGAAACACGAACAATTACATTTTGATATTGCTGAGTTGTATGCTAGAAAAATTAGAAAGAGATTCGAAGAATTAAAATCTGATGGTGTAGCAACATTTTCCAAATATCAAGAATGCTATACTATTTTTTGGAAAGAATGTAGGAAGACCCAAAAACAGTACGATAATGAAACAAGCCATGGTCAATACAAAAATGTCAATCAAAGGTGGGCTACAAATATTACAAATCAATTAGAGGAGTTAAAGGGGTTTGAATAATACAGAAGAATAATTTTCCGCTTGTGTCTAACACCTTATTTCTGACGTAACTGCCAGACAAGTAACTCCCAAATTCTGGGCACCTATACTCCCCCCCTAATTAGGCTCCGTAGACCAATTCAGAATACATCTTTAAAGAGAGCAGCCATAAAAGCTAAAGGGCAAACAAAAAAACCTTCTTCAAAAATTTTGAAGAAGGTTTCAAATAAGTAATGCAAACGAGTTTATTTCTTCTGCATATATTTTTTAGAGACTTCGTCCCAGTCGATAAGGTTAAAAAATGCTTCAACATAATCTGGACGCTTGTTCTGGTAGTTTAGGTAGTATGCATGTTCCCATACATCCAGCCCAAGAATTGGTGTCCCACCACAACCTACTTTTGGCATTAATGGGTTATCCTGGTTTGGTGTGCTACACACTTCAACTTTACCTCCTTCGTGTACACAAAGCCAGGCCCATCCAGAACCGAATTGTGTCTTCGCAGCTTCAGAAAATTTTTCTTTAAAGTCTGCAAAGCTTCCGTAGGCACTGTTGATTGCACTTTGCAACTCTCCTTTAGGCTCTCCGCCACCATTAGGTGACATCACTTCCCAAAAAAGACTGTGGTTATAAAAACCTCCACCGTTGTTTCTTACGGCTTTGTTTTCCATGTCCAGGTTGATTAAGATGTTTTCAATAGTCTTACCTTCCATATCGGTGCCTTTTATAGCATTATTCAATTTATCGGTATATCCCTGGTGATGCTTTCCATGGTGAATCTCCATAGTTCTTTTATCTATATGAGGCGCTAAAGCATCATGCGCATATTTTAATTTCGGTAATTCAAATGACATATTCTTCGTTTTTTTGGTTACTACTAAAATTTACAATGGTAAAGATACGTATTACAACCCCTTGTTAATGTTATAGAATTTATAAGATTTTATCTTAGTATAGAGAAAGTCGATACTCTGCAAATAGCATTTATAATTTGTATTTTTATAAAAAATTCTCTGTGACCTCAACAACCCCCTTTGTTATTTACAATGCTTCTGCAGGAAGTGGCAAAACGTTTACTCTGGTAAAAAGATATCTAAAGGAGTTGTTGACCAATCCAAGAGAAGATAGCTACAAAAACCTGTTGGCCATTACCTTTACCAATAAAGCCGTAGCAGAAATGAAAGAGCGTATTATAGAAACGTTAGTAGCGTTTTCAAATACCCCTGCGACTGAAGGCGTCCCTCCAATGCTTTCGCAAATTGCTAAAGAAACCAATGCCAATATATCCTCCTTACGGCAAAAATCTAAAAAGATACTCTCACACTTATTGCACCATTACGCGCAATTTAGTGTAGAAACTATAGACCACTTTAACCACAGGATTATCCGCACCTTTGCCCGGGATCTAAAACTTCCGGCTCATTTTGAAGTAAGCCTGGATACCCCGCAACTGATGCTGGAAGCAGTAGATCAACTCATCGCTAAAGCCGGTGAAGACAAAGCAATCACGAAAGTTTTGGTTCAATTTGCACTTCAAAAGACAGACGAAGATAAGTCCTGGGATATCGCAAATGATATAGCAAACACCGCCTCTCTTTTGCTGAATGAAAACGATGCGGTCCATCTTAAAAGGTTTGAAACAGCAACCTTAGAAGATTTTCAAAAATTTCAGCAATCCATTCAGAAAAAAAAGGAGGCATTGCTTTCCACTATTTCTGAACTTTCCAAGAAAACACTGGAGCTTATTAGTGAAGCCGGACTGGAAAAAACCGATTTTAGTGGTGGTAGTCGCGCCTATTTCCCTAGTTACTTAGAGAAGCTGGCCAATGGTGACTTAGGCGTTTCTTTTGGAGCCGCTTGGCAGGAAAGTATGGGTGAAAAACCCATGTACCCAAAGAGCAAAACAACCGAAACTATAGCAGCAACAATAGATGCCTTAGTGCCGCAGTTTAAAGCAGTTTTTCAACAAACAAAGCAACAAATTGCTGAAGTATGGCTGTATGATAACATTCTGAAAAACCTCATTCCGCTTTCTGTAATTAATCTCGTACAACAGGAGTTTGAGGCGTTAAAAGAACAATACAACGTGTTGCCCATTTCAGAATTTAATGGTCTTATTCACAAAGAGATTAAAGACCAGCCCGCTCCTTTTATTTATGAGCGATTGGGAGACCGATACCGGCACTTTTTTATAGATGAGTTTCAGGACACCTCCTTATTACAATGGCAAAACTTAATCCCGCTCATAGACAATGCGCTGTCCCAGCAATTTGAAGACACCAGCCAGGGTAGCCTGTTACTCGTTGGGGATGCAAAGCAGGCCATTTATCGTTGGAGAGGCGGTTTACCAGAGCAATTTATGAAGCTATACGGCACTGAAAATCCGTTTTCTATTCTTCAGAAAAACGTAGAAAATCTGGATACTAACTATAGAAGTTGTTCGGAAGTGATACGTTTTAACAATACCTTTTTCAGTTTTATTGCCCAATATTTTGGCGACAGTATCCATCAGAATTTATATGAAATTGGCAATCAGCAAAAGCAAAATACAAAGCCCAACGGGTATGTTCAGCTGGAATTTATTGAAGCCGAAAATAAAGAAGAGGCACACCAACGATACGGGCAACAGATTTTTGAAACTATTGCCAGCTTAAAAGATACCGGATACAGCCTTGAAGATATCTGCATCTTAACCAGAACTAAAAGTAACGGTATTTCCTTGAGTACTTATTTAATGGAAAAAGGAGTCACAATTGTATCTTCGGAAACATTGCTATTGCAGTTTTCACCAGTAGTACAATGTATTATTAACGCACTTACCTTTGCTGTGTTCCCCGCATACGAAATGGCAAAAGTTTCATTTTTAGAATATATCCACGATACTTTTGAACCCAACATACCAAAACACGATTTTTTAAGTGAATTATTACCGTTAGAAGAACATCATTTTTCAGAAAAGCTGAAGACACACGGGATTACTTTTTCCCTTACCGAAATTGGTTCTAAATCCCTGTACCAGTCTTCCGAATACATCATACATGCACTAGGGCTCAACAAAAATGCAGATGCGTATTTGTTCACTTTTTTAGACTTTGTATTAGATTTTGAGAGCAATCCGCAGGCAGGAAAGATCAACTTTCTGGAACATTGGGAACAGAAAAAAGGGACGGCAAGTATCCCTGCGAGAACTACAAAAAATGCTGTGACGGTTATGACGATCCACAAATCGAAAGGGCTCGAGTTTCCGGTGGTTTTATTTCCGTATGCAGATACTGACATTTACGGTGAAATTAATCCAAAGGCCTGGTTTCCGATAGCTCATGAGCAATTTGATGAGGTCCTGATTAATTATAAGAATGAGGTGGAGGCCTACGGAGAAACCGGTCAACGAATGTATGAGGAACGTCGAAACACACTGGAATTGGATAATTTTAACCTGTTGTATGTTACGCTTACCAGAGCCGTTGAGCAACTATACATCTATGCAGAAAAACCTAAAAGACAAATTTCTGACCCTCCAAAAGATTTCAGTCAGGTGTTCATTGCTTTTTTAATGGACCAGAACAAATGGAATGATGAACAGGCCTTATACACCTTTGGAGATGCACTTAAAACCAGCCAGTCCCGGCCTGAAGAAACTACTAAAACAGACAGGACACCTGTGGTGCCAACCTTCATTTCATCAGCTCCGGAAAACCATAGGTTAAGTATTGCCAGCGCGGAAGCTTCTTTATGGGAAAGCGAGGCCAGTGTTGCCATAGATTTTGGAAACCTGTTGCACGACACAATGGAAAAAATAAGCACCAAGAAAGACAGCACGGTAGTATTCGAAAATTACAGGCAACGAAGTCTACTTTCACAAGAAAAAATAGACCGTCTGGAGCGTGTGGTAACAGGCATTTTAAACCACCCAGAGGTGTCACACCTCTTTGAAGACACTTTAGATAGAAATACAATCTATAAAGAA
Source organism: Flavobacteriaceae bacterium UBA1903 (assembly GCA_002337605.1). GTDB lineage: Bacteria > Bacteroidota > Bacteroidia > Flavobacteriales > Flavobacteriaceae > Marinirhabdus. The sequence continues at coordinate 787,844 of DDGL01000014.1, read as the reverse complement.
CGTGACATTATTACAAAATATCATACGTTAATTCGTCCCGACCGACTTAATTTCTTTGAACACAAACAGGTTGTTATTACTGACTACAAAACCGGAACATCAACGGAGACGCATAAAACTCAGATAAGCAGCTACGCACAGGCACTTGAGGATATGGGGTTCGTGGTTCGGTCTAAAATCCTAATTTATGTGGATGAGACTTCTATTTCAATAAATAAAATTTAACTTTGACAGCTATAAAATAACCAGTTATGTACGGAAACATTAAAGAACATTTACAACAGGAACTTCAGGATATAAAAGACAACGGACTTTATAAAAAGGAGCGAATAATTACATCGCCTCAGGACGCTGTTATCAAAATTTCCACAGGAGAAGAAGTAATTAATTTTTGTGCGAATAATTACTTAGGACTATCTTCTAATAAAGAGGTAATACAAGCGGCAAAAGACGCGATGGATACCCACGGATTTGGGATGTCATCGGTACGTTTTATTTGTGGTACACAGGATATTCACAAAACGCTTGAAGCCAAAATTGCAGAGTTTTATCAAACTGAAGACACCATATTATATGCAGCCGCTTTTGACGCCAATGGAGGTGTTTTTGAGCCCTTGTTAACTGCTGAAGATGCAATAATTTCAGACTCTTTAAATCACGCTTCCATTATTGATGGTGTAAGACTGTGTAAGGCAGCCAGATATCGCTATGAAAACAGCAACATGGAAGATCTGGAAAAACAACTAAAAGCAGCAAATGAAAAGGGAGCACGCTTTAAAATTATTGTGACCGATGGTGTATTCTCAATGGACGGTATTGTTGCCCCGCTGGACAAGATTTGTGATTTGGCTGAAAAATATGACGCTCTGGTCATGATAGATGAATGCCACGCAACAGGTTTTATAGGGGAAACAGGCCGAGGAACACTAGAAGAAAAAGGAGTGATGGGGCGTATCGATATTATAACCGGAACTCTTGGTAAGGCGATGGGGGGTGCTATGGGAGGCTACACTACGGGAAAAAAAGAAATTATCGAAGTTTTACGCCAAAGGTCGAGACCTTACTTATTTTCTAATTCGCTTGCCCCGGCCATTGTTGGTGCCTCTATTAAGGTCTTTGATATGTTAGCTACGGACACTACACTACGTGACAAATTAGAGTCCAACACCAATTATTTTAAAAAGGGAATGAAAGCGGCAGGCTTTGATATTGTAGACGGAGATTCTGCCATTGTGCCTGTCATGTTATACGACGCACAACTATCTCAAAATATGGCAGATATGTTGCTGGAAGAAGGCATTTATGTGATTGGTTTTTTCTACCCCGTAGTGCCAAAAGGCAAAGCTCGAATACGAGTACAATTATCTGCCGCACACGACCAGAAGCATCTGGATAAAGCCATTACAGCATTTAAAAAAGTGGGTTTATCATTAGGTGTAATTAGCGAAGCCTAGCTATTGCTAAAAAAAGCAAGCCTTTTGTATTTATGAAAATTTTATTAGATTTGCTTTTGTTTATAAGTTTTAACAACTTACTTTTGTTCCATTAACACTTAAAAATTAAACAATCGAATATGAAACATCTTAACAGTATTTTAGTTGCTGCGCTCCTAGTTATTGGGGTTGGTGCAGCTAACGCACAGGACGAAAACAATCCTTGGTCAGTTGGTGCAGGATTAAACGCAGTAGACGTTTTCCCAACAGGAATTGACGACGAGGGTCGCTTTATGGCAATGCTTGCAGACGGAACCGAACTTAAAGGGGAAATGTTTGACGAGTATTTTAACGCAAATGATCACTGGAATATCCTTCCTTCAATCTCTAGAGTATCTGTAGGTAGATATATTGGTAGTGGTTTTTCTTTTACTGGAGTTGGTACCATCAACAAAATAAATAAAGTTGGTGATCTTTCCATTCCAGATGTAACTTATTACGGTTTAGATGGTGAGATAAAATATAGCTTAAGAGACTTATTAAACGGTCCTGGTGGATGGTTTGACCCTTCTATTGGTGTTGGTGGAGGTTATACTTGGGTAGATGATATTGGTTTTGGTACTGCTAACGGTATCGCTAATGTACGTTTCTGGTTAGGTGAAAACTTTGCTTTTGAAGTACAATCTACTTACAAGCACGCTTTCGAAGATACTTACGGTATCCAACACTTCCAGCACTCTGCAGGTTTTATGTTTAAGTTTGGTGGAAAAGATACAGATGGTGATGGTATCTATGACGTAGACGATGAGTGTCCTGAGGTTCCTGGTCTTCCAGAATTTAACGGTTGCCCAGATACTGATGGTGATGGAATTGAAGATAGAAACGATGCGTGTCCTAACACTCCTGGTTTAGCTGAATTTAACGGTTGCCCAGATACTGATGGTGATGGCATCCCTGATCCACAAGATGCTTGTCCTACTGTTGCTGGTCTTGCTTCATTAAACGGTTGTCCAGATGCTGACGGTGATGGTATTACTGATGCTGAAGATGCTTGTCCAAACGAAGCTGGCCCTAAGTCTAACAATGGTTGTCCTTACGAAGATCGTGATGGTGATGGTGTTTTAGACAAAGACGATGAGTGTCCAGACGTTCCTGGTACTGTTGCAAACAACGGTTGTCCAGAAGTAACTGTAGAAATTATCAACCAATTGAATGAGTATTCTAAAACGATCTTATTCGATTACGACAAAGCTACAATTCGTCAAGAGTCTTACTCTGCACTTCAGAGTATCGCAGATATTATGAAAGAATACCCAACTGCAGACTTCCACGTTGAAGGACATACAGATAGTAGAGGTAGTGATTCATACAATGAGAAATTGTCACGTGAGCGTGCCGCTTCTGTAATGCAGTACTTAACTACTATTGGTATTCCAGGAAGTAGATTAACATCTGAAGGATACGGTGAAACCCGTCCAATAGCTACCAACAATACAAAAGCTGGTAGACAACAGAACAGACGTGTTGAAATTTCTTTAAAGAAATAAGAAACACACTAAATAAATAAGCTGAAACGCCTCCAAAATTGGAGGCGTTTCTTATTTTTAGGGTATGCTAACTTTCTTAGAAGAAACCCTACTACACATACAGGAAAAACAGGGAGATCTTTCCAGTTGTACCTTTATACTACCAAGTAAAAGAGCAGGAGGGTTTCTTAAAAACTACCTTAAGCAACAAGCGACAAGAACTGCATTTCTCCCCGAAATAATAAGTATTGAAGATCTTATTCAAGAGCTTTCCGGACTGGAAATAATAGATGCCACCGAACTTCTTTTTAAAAGCTACGAAGTATATAAAAACACAGCTTCCTATCAGGAAAAAGAATCGTTCGATGGATATTCCAGTTGGGCTATCACCTTGCTTAACGATTTCAACGAAGTAGACCGGTACTTATTGGACCCCGATCAGTTCTTTGGGTATTTAGGCAGTATTAAATCCCTCGAACGGTGGAATGTAACTTCAGAAAAATCAAGCTTTATTACCAACTACCTTGCGTTCTGGAAAGAACTTCCGGAATTTTATTATAATCTAAAGCGTGAACTCATACACCAAGACATTGCCTATCAAGGCCTTGTTTATAGAGAGGCTGTTCAAAATATAGAGCTTTACCTGCAAGCCCACACAGCCCAGCAGCATATTTTCATAGGGTTTAACGCGCTAAACACAGCAGAACAACAAATTATTCAGGCATTTTTAGAAGCTGGCAATAGCGACATATATTGGGATATAGAGAACGTATTTTTGGAAAACCATAAACACAACGCCTCCTTGTTTTTTAGAAACTACCTAAAGGAGTGGAAGTATTTTGAAAATACAAGACCTAATTTCGTTTCGAACCACTATGCTGAGGCTAAAACTATAACAAGCGTAGCCTGTTCTAAAAACAGTGCACAACTAAAGTATACAGGGCAGCTTTTAGAAAGGTATACTCCAGATAAGCTTAACAAGACCGCTATTGTCCTTGCAGATGAGACTTTATTGGTTCCGTTGCTACATTCACTACCTGAAAATGTGACGCAGGTTAATGTGACTATGGGAGCCTCGCTGAAGAACTTTCCCGTGACCATCTTCTTTGAAACCTGGCTTGCCATTCACAAGAAAAATTCTCAATCCTTCTATTTTCGGGATGTCCTTAAAATTTTGGGCAGCCCTATGGCTGCGCAATTAGCCAATACGCAATATATCATTAACCGCATTACGCAACAAAATAAAAGCCATTATACGTTAGATCAACTTCGGGAAATTTCAGAAGAGAGAGACAAGTCAACCATTTTGCTTCTATTTGATTCTTTAAACGATACTCCAGCCAAAGCACTAGACATTTTTGATAAAATTATTCAGAAATTAAGAAAGAATCCTACGGGTTATGTTGTAGAAAAAGTGGTGTTATATAAATTATTCAGTGTCATTGAAGAGCTCAAAGCACTAAGTAAAAATTACAAACACTTGTCGAGCCTCTCTACCCTGCAGGAATTGTTCAACGAACTGATCACGACTACAACGATAGACTTTAAAGGAGAGGCGTTTATAGGGCTCCAAATTATGGGGGTGTTAGAAACCCGTGTATTAGACTTTGAAAATATTATTGTTCTTTCGGTTAATGAAGGCATTTTGCCCTCTGGGAAATCGAATGCCTCCTTTATTACTTACGATCTGAAAAAACAATTTAAACTCCCCTCCTACATAGAGAAAGACGCTATTTATACCTATCATTTTTATCATATGTTACACAGAGCACGAGAAATCACACTGCTCTACACCAATTATACTGAAGGGCTAAATAGTGGAGAAAAAAGCCGGTTTATTCTTCAGCTGGAAATTGAAGGCCTGCCACAACACACCTTTACCCAACAAAGTGTTTCCCCTAAAGCCTCCATCCAGAGCACACCACTTAAAACACTGGATAAAACAGAAAAAGTGCAGAAAAGATTGGCCGAAATTGCCCAGAAAGGTTTTTCTCCATCTGCGCTTACAAGTTACATTCGTAATCCCATAGATTTTTACTACCAGAAAATACTGAAGGTAAACGAGCTCAACGAGGTAGAAGAAACTGTTGCCTACAATACCTTAGGAACTGTTGTACATGATACGCTTCAAAATTTGTATGAGCCTTATGTGAATGCCCTCTTAACTGAACAAATCTTAAACGACATTAAAGCAAAAGTAGCTTCTGAAGTTGGCAAACAGTTTGTTGAAAATTTTTACGGGGGGGATATTTCAAAAGGGAAAAATCTCATCATTTTTGAAGTTGCCAAACGCTATGTTGAAAATTTGATCACTCACGATATAGCTGAAGTTAAAAAGGGAAGCTCTATAAAATTGCTTCATATTGAAAGCGATCTAACCTATAGGTTAAACATTCCCGAACTGGATTTCCCGGTTTCCATTCATGGAAAAGTAGACAGAGTAGATAGCTACAACGGACAAATGCGTATTATAGACTACAAGACAGGCAATGTACAACAAGGAGATCTGGAACTGGTAGACTGGACCGAATTGTCTACAGACTATAAATTCAGCAAGGCGTTTCAGGTGTTGAGCTATGCATTAATGCTGCACGGGAATGAACCCTTTGATACAGCTGAAGCAGGCATTATTTCATTTAAAAACATGGGAGGTGGTTTCTTAAAATTCGGCACAAAAGATACTGCCAGAAGCAGAAATAAAGAGCAAACGATCACAAAAGAAACACTAGCACTTTTTTCTGAAGGACTTAAAAAGCTCATTCTGGAAATTTGCAACCCCAACATCCCTTTCACCGAAAAAGAAATTTAAACGATAATGAATAGACTCCTGAATAACGTACTTCTAAGATCTGGTAAAAAACCCATTGTGTATGACGTGTTTTTCACACCATCTCACACTCCAAAACCCGTAGTAATCTTTTGTCATGGGTATAAAGGTTTTAAAGACTGGGGTGCGTGGAACCTGGTATCAGAAGCATTTGCTGAAGCTGGATTTTTCTTTCTAAAGTTTAACTTTTCTCATAATGGTGGTACCGTTAACGATCCTATAGATTTTCCGGACCTTGAAGCCTTTGCACAAAATAATTTCAGTAAAGAGCTGGACGATTTAGAAGATATTATCAGCCACATAACTACCACAAAACGATTTCACGAAGAAGCCGATGTTAACAATGTTTCGCTTATTGGCCATAGCCGTGGCGGGGGTATTGTTCTTATTAAGGCTGAAGAAGAGACCTTGGTTCAAAAAGTAGTAACCTGGGCTGGTGTAAGCGATTTTAAAAAAAGGTTTCAGGAAAATTCAGAAAGTTTTATAAAGTGGAAAGAAACAGGTAGGACTTTCGTAGAAAACGGGCGCACCAAACAACAGATGCCGCACGATTGGCAATTCTATGAAGACTTTAAACAAAACGAAGAGCGGCTTACCATAAAAAGAGCCCTAACAAATCTTAAAAAACCCTGTCTATTAATTCACGGCAAGGAAGACCCAACTATTTTATTAGAAGAAGCAGAGAAACTTCAAAGTTGGAACGCTGGTGCACGTCTGGAAATTATTGAGGGAGCAAATCATGTGTTTGGAGCTAGCCATCCATGGAATAAAGAGAGTTTACCGCTACAATTACAAAAAGTGGTGGAACTTACAAGTGTATTTCTCAAAAACTAAGGGTTTTCATTGATAAAAAAGGGGGATTTGCCCCTTGATATTTTTTCCATCTTTTCTGAACTTTGAAGGAACCATTAAAACTTCAAGATATGAAAGAAACTATCCACCCCATGAGTCTGAAAGCCAAGTGGAAAAAAATACTAAAAGGAAAGCCCACTTCAAAAGACCTGAAAAACTATTTGAACGACGTACAGCGTCACCATGAGCCACATTCTAAAATTAATAGTCAACTAGCATGATTTTAGAGCCAAACCCTTTTGTTTACATGCTGGGACCAGTCCACAAAAAACAAAAGGACTAACCGTTTAAAGTCAGTCCTTTTTTTGTGGAGAATATCGGAGTCGAACCGATGACCTTTTGGCTGCCAGCCAAACGCTCTAGCCAGCTGAGCTAATCCCCCGTTTAGGCTACGAATATAGTAAAATATTTTATTCCTGTACTCTTAAAACCAACAAAGGCTTACTGGTGTGAAATTCCTTTTTGAGAACCACATTTTTCTCCCATAGTTTTTTGAAAAATCCTCGCTTACGGCGTACAACACATAACATATCTGGGTTGTGGCTTCGAAAGTGCTCCAGCACTGCCTGAAAAGTAGTTGCATTTTCAGTTTTTGTATAGGAAGTATGCATCTTTGTAAGCGCAGCGCTCACCTCCTTCATAGTATCTGTACTCTCTGGAGTGTCAACGTGTAGGACGTTAATTTCAGTTCCAAAGTTATTGGAAAACTTACGAAGTGGCTCCAACATCTTTTTATTCTTAAACTCTCCATTTTTAAACGCCATTAAGATCGTTTTAGGTTGTTCAAACACTGCTCCTTCTGGAACAACCAGTATTGGAATATTGGTCTGCTTCATGATTTTTCCTGAAGTATTTCCCAAATACACCTCTTCTCTAATTGAATTACTACGGGGAGAAAGCACCATTAAATCTACAGGAACGTGCTTGTTAAAACGGTTAATTGTTTCTACAACACTTCCTTTAATGGGGTGCGCAATTACGGTAACATCTCGTTTATTTACCTTCCCCAGGACCTCATCCAGACGATTCTCACTATCCTCTTTTAAAATAGTATTTACTTTACTTAAGCCCCCCACCTTACTAAACTCCTGAAATACAGAAATCACATATACATATGCGTCTACTTCTTGAGCCAGATCTATAGCATATTGTAAGTTACTTACAGCATTATCACTTGCGCCTATAGGAACTAATATATTTTTCATAAAAAAGGGTATCTTTAAATCTCTGCAAAATTAATCGTTCTATATGATTCGGAAAGCGAAACCCTCAGAAATTGACAAAATTATAACAATAACAAGAGCTTGCGCTACAAAAATGACTGCTGAAGGGATCTTTCAGTGGGATAATGCCTACCCCAATAAAAAAGCATTTGAAAAAGATGTACGGCGAGACGAGCTTTATGTACTTTCTGCTGAAGATAGCCTTATAGGCTGCATTACCATTTCTACTAAAAAGGATGAGGAGTACAATAGTATAGATTGGTTAACTGATGACGGATTAAACTACTACATTCATCGTCTGGCCGTACATCCAGATTTTCAACATAAAGGATACGCTAAGAAATTAATGGATTTTGCCGAAATGTATGCAAAACGACAGAAAGCACTTTCAGTACGCTTAGACACCTTCAGCAAAAACTATAGGAATCAGCGTTTTTACGAAGCCCGGGGCTATCAAAAATTGGGAGATGTCTATTTTCCTAGACAAGCCGAGTTCCCTTTTCATTGCTATGAGCTAGTTCTATAATATACTTTTTTGTGTATAGTGTCTTGCCATAAGTTTATTCAATCCCCCATATAAATTTTCGAATAGCGTTTATAGAAAATAAAATTTTCCAAAGTAGTAGCTTTGCACTATCCAATGAGCGTTACCGACATTTCCTTCAAACGTATACAACAGCTAGCCATTCCTGCTATTATTGCTGGCATTGCAGAGCCTGTTCTTTCCAGTACAGATGCTGCTGTGGTGGGAAATATTCCTGAATTTGGTACCGAAAGCCTGGCCGCAGTTGGGATTGTTGGCACCTTTCTCTCAATGCTTATCTGGGTCTTAGGACAAACCCGTAGTGCGATCTCGGCCATTATTTCACAGAATTTAGGTGCCGGAACTATTGAAGATCTAAAAAGCTTTCCTGCTCAGGCCGTTTTTTTCAACATTGCGCTCAGTATTATTGTCCTTGGAGGAACTTACTTTTTTGTTGAAGAAATCTTCTCCCTCTTAAATGCCGAAGGTCTTATTCTGGCATACAGTATAGACTACTACAACATTCGTGTATGGGGGTTCCCGTTAACGCTGTTCACCTTTGCAGTTTTTGGTATTTTTCGCGGATTACAAACTACCTTCTGGCCAATGATAATTGCAGCAATAGGAGCTTTGGTAAATATTGGTTTAGACTTCGCACTTGTATACGGTGTAGACGGTTATATAGACCCTATGGGCGTAGTAGGAGCTGCCTGGGCAAGTTTGGTTGCCCAAATACTTATGGCGTTGCTCTCCTTAATTTTAGTGCTGAAAAAAACCAATGTTTCTTTACGGGTTACGTTTCCATTACACCCGGAAATTAAGAGGTTGGTTTCTATGAGTCTTAATCTTTTTTTGAGATCTCTTGCTTTAAATGCAGCCTTAATCCTTTCAACTAGAGAAGCTGCGGCTTTGGGGAAAGAATACATCGCGGCACACACCATTGCCTTTAACATTTGGATATTCACCGCCTTCTTTTTAGATGGTTATGGGGCTGCTGGCAACATTTTGGGGGGAAGAATACTGGGAGAAAGAAACTTCAACAACCTTTGGAAGCTTACCAAAAAAGTAAGCTTATACAATATTGGTGTAGCAACTGTTCTGGCACTTCTTGCATTGGCACTGTATCAACCTCTGGGTGCTATCTTTAATAAAGACCCCAAGGTGCTGGAGATATTTTATGGAATGTTCTTTATGGTACTCATTTGCTTGCCATTTAATGCTATTGCGTTTACATTAGATTCTATTTTCAAAGGGCTTGGCGAAATGGAGTATCTGCGAAACGTACTGTTAAGTGCAACAATTCTTGGTTTTATTCCTGTTTTATTTTTTTCAAAGTATCAGGATTGGGGGCTTGTTGGGATCTGGCTGGCTCTTACCGTGTGGGTGGCCTGGAGAGGAATCGCGCTTATAATTAAATACTATAGAAAGTACCTGCCCCTAGTAACTTAAACAGCCGTATGGCAACTTATCTGGTAAGCAGTAGAAACAAAATTTTTAGCGTGTTTTTAACCACCCTGTAATACTAAGTCGTTCCCCACCTTTAACTGGTTTTACTTCATGTTCCAGAAGTTGACTTTCAAAAAAGACAATTCGTCCTGGTAAGGGTAAAATTTCAATTTCTTTTTTACCTTCAGGATACATCACAAGTTCGCCCCCGTTGGAAGCTGGCCAATTTGCCTCGTTTAAGTAACATACTACAGAGAGTCGCCTGCGATCGTCATTCATAAAAGTGTCCAGATGTCTCTTATAAAATGTTCCTGTAGGATAAATTGCATAGTGAAATTCTTTTTGAAGTATCCCAAGAAAACAAGTTCTGTTAAGGTACGCTACGAAGTCATTAATTTTTTTGAAAAAAAGCTGTTCCGCTGGGGTTTGCTGTTGCTCATTTATCCATAGTATGAAATCGCCTCGCACACTTCTGTCTATCTCTTCGTTGGTACGATTTCCAATTGCCGATTTCTTAAATCTGTCTTCTTCGTGTTTAGTACATAACGAATTGCGCAACAATGTTACCTCCTCTTCAGTAAAAAAAGAGTCCACAATACTATACTGCTGCACCAGTAAATCATCAATAATTGTTTCGTACTGAGGGATAATTGTTGTTTCCAACTGTTCAAAAAGCTCCATGTTTCTTAATTTTAAAAAGCCGGCAAATATATACCAGAAAGGCTTACGTTTTACATAACTATCCTTGACGATACATGCATAAATTGATTTCAAGTAAATGCAATGGCCAAAGGAGCTACAGTTAAAAAGGGCTGATATACAAATTCAGAGAATTAACACTCAAAGTTTCATCCAGCATAAGAAACTGGCTTCATTTTAGAGAAAGTAGACTTTAATCACTGTATAGAATATACCATGAGTCTATAATGCGTTTTACTAAAATTAGCCTATTTTTGACCTCAAATTTTACGTGTAATGGAGATTATAGAGTTTATAGGCGGCCCAGGGCTCTTTTTACTGTTGGGAATACTGGTAATAGTTGTGGTGATAATTAGCAAAATGCGTAATAAACGGTAGTAAGTTTGTAGCTTTGTCCCGTCTAAATTTCAAAAATTGATTGAATGGATATTCTAGAGTTTATAAATGGCAAGGGCGCCATGTTGCTCCTGGCAGGAGTTGTTGTATTTGCACTTGTGTTTCAGCAGTACAAGAAATGGAAGTACTTTAAAAGGCCCAAGAACAAGAAATAACTACCATAAACTTTCATTCACGTATCTTTGTGGTATAAACAAGATTGAAACTGTTAATTTGTCGTTTTATGCACTAAAGCGACTATTGAGTGAAGTAAAAATATGAGCCACATACGCATTACCAAACAATTTTCTTTTGAAACCGGTCACGCCCTGTATGGCTACGATGGCAAATGCCGAAATGTACACGGTCACAGCTACAAACTTTCAGTTACCGTAATAGGAACGCCTATTGACGACACCAGCAATGTGAAATACGGAATGGTCATTGACTTTGGAGATCTTAAGAAAATTGTAAAGGAAGATATTGTAGATGTGTTTGACCATGCCACTGTGTTCAATAAAAACACTCCCCACGTAGAATTGGCAAAAGAGCTAAGCGACCGTGGGCACAATGTATTACTGGTAGACTACCAGCCCACCAGCGAAATGATGGTGATAGATTTTTCTGAAAAAATAAAACAACGCTTGCCAGAGAACATTCAGCTACATTCACTAAAACTCCAGGAAACTGCAACTAGTTATGCAGAATGGTTCGCAAGCGACAACCCTTCGACTTCTCAAAGAGTTCAAAATCACTAAATTTTAAATGAAAACCATACACTGAGCCTAGCCGAAGTGTATCTTTATACCATGCAAGTTCCCCCAGGAAAAAAAATATACTTCTCCAGCGACAACCATTTGGGTGCTCCAACAGCAGCCGAAAGTTTGCCACGCGAAAAGAAATTTGTACGCTGGCTGGATGAAATTAAGGAAGATGCTGCTGCAATTTTTTTGTTAGGAGATCTGTTCGATTTTTGGTTTGAGTATAAGACCGTGGTCCCAAAAGGATTTGTGCGGGTTTTAGGGAAACTAGCCGAGCTAAGTGATAGTGGCATCCCGATTCATTTTTTTGTAGGGAATCACGACCTGTGGATGGGCGACTACTTTGAAACCGAACTCAATATTCCCACGTATCGGGAACCGAAAGAATTTACCTTTAACGATAAAACTTTTTTTATTGGCCATGGCGACGGTAAAGGTCCAGGGGATATGGGGTACAAACGAATGAAAAAAGTTTTCCAAAACCCTGTTTTTAATTGGCTTTTCCATTGGTTTCATCCTGCACTTGGGATGAAAATTGCACAATACCTTTCGGTAAAAAACAAACTGATTTCAGGGGAAGAAGACAAAAAATTCCTGGGTGAAGAAAACGAATGGCTTGCTCTCTATGCCAAACGAAAATTAGAGACAAAACATTACGACTACTTTGTGTTTGGGCACAGGCACCTTAATATGAAAATTCAGTTAACCGAAAACTCAACGTATTTCAATTTAGGGGACTGGATCTCTCAATATACCTACGGAGTTTTTGATGGAAATTCGTTCCAGCTTAAAACCTTTGAAGAATAGGCTACGCTTTAACATCTTTAAGCCGGAGTTGTAAATTTACAGTTCCCTGCCATTCATTCTCATCGATTACGTACGCAGCTTTAAAGGGTTTTCCTGTACAGGCAATGTCATGCTTGTTTCCCATCCCAAAACCTATTCCTGTAAATTGACTGCTGTTCCCTTGTTTTACAACCACACGTAAATGGCTTTTATCTTCCCCCACACATTTACCATACCCAACATCCTTAACGTTTTGCGTCATAAAAACAGGGGTCATATTTCCAGGGCCAAAAGGAGCAAATTGTTTCAGGATTCGGTAAAATTTCGGGGTGATCGCTGCAAAATCTATTTCAGCATCGATCGTTAACTGGGGTTTTAAAAGTTTTGGATCTATAGAGGTTGATACTACTTTTTCAAAAGCAGCTTTGAATTTTTCATAGTCTTTTTCAAAAAGCGTTAAGCCTGCTGCATATTTATGCCCGCCAAATTGTTCAATATAAGTGGAACACGCTTCCAGCGCATTGTACACATCAAATCCTTTTACAGACCTTGCAGACGCCGCCAGTTTCTCCCCGCTTTTGGTAAAAACCAGTGTTGGGCGGTAGTAGGTTTCGGTTAATCTGGAGGCCACAATCCCAATGACCCCTTTGTGCCAATTCTCATCATAAACTACGGTGGTCATGCGTGCTTCTTCTTTATTTTCTGAAATCTGAGTCAGTGCTTCTTCCGTAATGCGTTTATCGGCATCACGTCTGTCTGTATTAAACTGTTCAATTTCTGCGGCCCAGACGGCTGCTTTATTCAGGTCGGTTTCAGTAAGCAAAGTCACGGCATGGTTCCCATGTTTCATCCTCCCTGCAGCATTAATTCTTGGGGCGATGATAAAGACAACGTCAGTGATAGTTAATTCGGTTTTCTTCACCTGCTGTAAAATAGCCTGAAACCCAGTTCGGGGATTGCTGTTAATTACTTTTAACCCGTAATATGCCAACACCCTGTTTTCACCTGTAATAGGAACAATGTCTGCACCAATAGCAGTAGCGACCAGATCCAGATACAATAGTAAGTCGTCTATAGTTTGATTTCGGTTTTTTGCCAATGCCTGTAGTAGTTTAAACCCCACCCCACAACCACAAAGTTCTTTAAAAGGATAGTCGCAATCGTCCCGTTTTGGATCTAAAACAGCGACTGCCTTAGGAAGCTCGGCACCCGGCCTATGGTGATCGCAAATAATAAAATCAATGTTTTTTTCTAAAGCATATGCCACTTTATCAATAGCTTTTACCCCGCAATCCAGTGCGATTATCAGGCTGAAGTTATTGTCTTCAGCAAAATCGATTCCTTTGTAAGAAACGCCATATCCTTCATCATAACGGTCTGGAATGTACGTCGCAACATTAGGATAGTAACTTTTTAAATAGGACGCTACAAGTGCAACGCTGGTGGTTCCATCTACATCGTAATCACCATAAACAAGAATATTTTCTTCATTGGCGATTGCTGATTCTATTCTGGCAACTGCTTTATCCATATCCTTCATTAAATATGGGTCGTGTAATTCTTCTAAAGTGGGTCTAAAGAATTTTTTTGCCTCCTCAAAGGTTTCAATCCCTCTTTGTAGTAACAGTGAGGCAATAATAGCATCGACCCCTAGCTCACTGGTTAGGGTTTTTATTTTTTCTTCGGAAGGTTTTGGTTTAAGGTTCCAACGCATAATGAGTAATCAACGTTTCGTATTCGAGATTTCGAATTGACTTAAAATACGTAACGGGTTTGATAAAAGAAAATAGCTGTTATGGGAAGTCTTTGTAAAAATAAGAAAAATTCTATTCGGAAACCTCCATGACTCATTATTTGATATTGTATTTGTGAGATAACCTAAACACTCAAAGCTATGTCCTTAGTACCTCCTCTCGCTCCTGAATACGATAAAAACACCAAAGAACTGGCCGAAATGTTCAAAGAAACCTTTTAGCTTTTTTCCCAACAGCATACTATTTGGGACTGGGTGATTTTCTGTAGTTAGCTTTTCAATTTTTCATTAATCCATATACCACTATAGCCTTTAAGGTTACATTGTTTTGTTTGCCAGTTGTAATGGTAATTAATTCATTAATAAGAAGAGGTCTTTTAATCCTATATTATGTATCTTGTATTATGTAACCTCTCCGCTAAATATCTTTTTTATGAAAAAAATATTTTTTTTGATTTTCACTTTTGTTTTTAGTTCTGTTTTGTCTCAAGATGGAAGTTTAGACACCTCGTTTGGAGATAATGGAATTTCATTCATTGATTTTGGTAGTGATTTAATTCATGTTGGAGGCATAAATGAATTTTCTGATGGTTCCTATCAAGTAGTTGCCAGAAGATCGGCTGCGGGAGTTGGTACGTTGTTGTTTAAATTTCTTAGCAATGGAACATTAGATTTATCTTATGGAGATAATGGAATTATAACTTACCCACACACCATATTCGAGCTTCCCCAAAAAACTTGGACAGTTGAAAATGATAAAACTTTATTATATACTGAAATAAGTGGTGTTGGAGGGGCTTTTCGAAGATATTTAAACGATGGTAGTCTAGATACTACTTTTGGCAATAACGGAGAACTAAATCCTTTCCCTGCTTTTCCTAGTGATTTCGCAGCTTATTTAAATGAAAATAATAAAATTGTGTTTTCCTATCGAGATGGGTTGTCTGTTATCATAAAAGTATTTGATTTGGAGGGTAATCCTGATACTTCTTTTGGTAATAACGGAGAATTAAGTATTAGTATCAATCTAAATGGACTTAGCGTAACTAATACCTATGTTAGACCTAACCTTGATATCTTTTTGACCCTTTATTATTTAGAGAATGGTACAAGAAAATACGCTATTTTAAAGTATCTAGAAAACGGGAGTTTAGTCACAAGTTTTGGAGATAATGGTGAAGTTACAATTCCTAGTTATTCTGACAATCATTATTCATTTAATTATTTGTCATTTTTTGAAGATGATTCTATTCTAATTAATTCTGAGAGTTTATTTGGCGGTTCCGCTGTAAATCGTCTATTTAAAATCAATTCTTCTGGAATATATTTCACATCTTTTGGAGACAATGGTGTAATACAACAGTACAATGTTGGTAGTGTTATTATACAGCCAAATCAAAGATTCTTGTCGTTATACCGAGATACTGGCTGGGAATTTTTTGGAGGTCCAATGTATATGAATAGGTATTATGCAGGTGGTGATCTAGATGCTAGCTTTCAATTTAATACAAATGATGTCCCTGAAGTATTTGACGTCAGGTATCTCATTGATAGTCAAGGTAATGTTGTAGTAACTGCTAGTGAAATTGATGGAAGAAATTTATTAGTTTTTAGATTGAACAATAACCCCCTAAATGTTTCAGATTTCGAGGCAAATTCTTTCACTGTGAGCCCCAACCCCTCTTCTTCAGAATTTGTTATAAATTCTACATTTCCCTTTGAAAATGAATATTTTCAGGTCTTTGATATGACTGGTAAACAAATAAAAGAAGGGTTTTTGTTTGGAGAAAATCCTTCTATCGATTTAAGTCATTTTGATACAGGTATATATTTTCTCAAATTTGAAAATACGACTGCTAAACTAGTAAAGCAGTAAGGGGACATTTTTTGTGATTTGTCTTTTTATAATTTGTGATTTGAAACATCGAACCGTACCTTCGGCTTTCAAAAACAAATAAACTATGCCATTAGTAACCCCGCTTTCAGCAGATCACGATATAAACACGCAAGAACTTGCCGAATTTTTTAATGAAACACTTGGGTTTTGCCCAAACAGCGTCCTTACCATGCAACGCAGGCCGGCAATTAGTCGTGCGTTTATAAACCTTAACAAAGCTGTGATGGCAAATGAGGGCAATGTAACTTCTGCCCTTAAAAGGATGATAGCTTGGGTGAGCAGCAATGCAACAGGATGTCGTTATTGCCAGGCACATGCTATTCGTGCTGCGGAACGCTACGGTGCTGAACAAGAACAACTGGACAATATCTGGGAATACCGTACCCACCCCTCTTTTAACGAAGCCGAACGTGCCGCTCTGGATTTTTCGCTAGCCGCCAGCCAGGTGCCCAATGCTGTAGATGAAGAAATAAAAAAACGCTTGTACGAGCATTGGAATGAAGGAGAAATTGTAGAAATGCTGGGGGTTATTTCGCTTTTTGGGTACTTAAACCGCTGGAATGACTCCATGGGAACTTCCATTGAAGAAGGTGCTGTTGAAAGTGGTGAGCAATACTTAGGTAAACACGGTTGGGAAAAAGGAAAACACGAATAAGATAAATTGAAGCTCCCAGGGACTATGGTGGTTGTTGTAGAAAATTGAGAACTTTTTCTGACTCAATTTTCTAAAACTTTGCGTTTCGTTGTCCAAATAAGGTGCTTTAGAAAGTGGGGAACAGTATCTAGGTAAACACGGCTGGGAAAAAGGAAAACATTCCTGATCTTAGCTTTCCGAATTACTTAAAAATTTTCATAAAATGAATCAAAGCTATATCTGTTTAAAATTTATTACACTACTAGGCGTCTTGGCTGCATTTTATTCTTGTAATAACATCCCCGAAGCCATTATGCTTGCAAATACAGATAGGGTGGACACCCTGGATTATAGTGATTATACATACGTAATTGACAAGAAAAACAGACGTGGTTATGTTACTGTAGAAAATGAAATTATGGAGGGACGCTACGTAATTACACGAAAAGGCGCCGTGATTGAAGAGTTTACCATAGAAGGGGGATTTTTAAATGGGGAACGCATTTTATATTACGAAAACGGAGTGCCTGAAAGTATTGAAACGTATAAAACCAGTATTCAACATGGTCCAGTAACTACATTTTATAAAAGTGGTGGTATTAAAACTGAAACCTCCTATACCAATGGTGAAGCAGCTATTGAAGAAACCCAATATGATGAAGGTGGTGCTATAGTGTTTAAAAAATCTGAAAAAGAAGGGGTTATCTATGAGCATAATTACAGGGATGGTAAGAGAGTGGTGTCTATGTTCAAAAAAATAATAGATGACAAAGAATACGATCTTATTCTAAAATACGATCGCTTTGGGAGTGTGACATTAATTATGGGAAAACCTGTTGACAGCGAGTCACCTATACTCTACATTTTTGATGCAACTTTTAATCAAATAGACAGTTTTAACGGTCAGGAAGAACCGCTTAAGGCACAGGAATATCTTTCTGTATTTCAATCCTGGTAATTTAAAGACAAAATTAAACGTTTTTCAAGAAATAATTTCGGCTACTTTTTTCTGTAATAACGGGACTATGCTTTCTTCAAACCAAGGATTTTTTGCCCTCCAAAACCTGTTTACCGGTGACGGGTGTGGCAAGGGCCAATACTCTGGTAAAAACTCATTAAAATTTTCTACACGCTCAGTGAGGTTTTTACCGTCTTTTGGAAGGTAATAATTGTTAGCATAGCTTCCTATTAGAAATACAAGGGATGCATTATTAATTTCTTTTAAAACTGCCTTGTGCCAAAGTGGTGCACATTCTTTTCTTGGAGGAAGATCACCTGTTTTTGCCTTTCCTGGGTAGCAAAATCCCATAGGAAGAATGGCAAAATTATCTGTATTGTAAAAGGTTTGCTCTTCTACACCTAACCATTCCCTCAGCTTTTTTCCGCTTTGATCTGCCCATGCTATTCCGTTTTCATGGACAATACGACCAGGAGCTTGGCTTATCAATATGATCTTAGAATCTGGTGATGCTTCTACAATAGGTCTTGGACCCAACGGAAGGTGTTGTGCACAAACAGTACAATCCCGAATTTCTGAAAGAAATTTCTGCATTATTTTTTTCCTCCTACAACCACAACCAGTTCTCCTTTGGGTGGTTTGGCTTCATAATGCGCCAATACCTCGGCAACGGTACCTCGTATCGTTTCTTCGTGAAGCTTAGTAATTTCCCTTGATACCGAAACCTGCCTATTGGCTCCAAAATATTCCACAAATTGGGTTAAAGATTTTACTAGTTTGTGCGGTGATTCATAAAAAATAATGGTTCGGGTTTCTTCAGCTAACAATTGCAAACGGGTGTGCCGGCCTTTCTTTACAGGTAAAAACCCTTCAAATACAAATTTATCGTTTGGCAAGCCGCTATTTACCAATGCAGGGACAAAAGCGGTGGCGCCAGGGAGGCAGTCTACTGCTATCCCAGCTTCAACACACGCTCTTGTGAGTAAAAACCCCGGGTCGCTTATGGCTGGGGTTCCGGCATCGCTAATTAGTGCAATGGTTTCTCCAGCCTGAATGCGCTTTACAATACCTTCAGTTGTTTTATGCTCGTTATGCATATGGTGTGAATGCATTTGCGTTGTAATGCCAAAATGCTTCAACAACTTTCCACTGGTTCGGGTATCTTCTGCTAAAATAAGATCGACTTCCTGTAGTACTTCAATAGCTCTAAAAGTAATGTCTTTTAGATTTCCGATAGGCGTTGGAACAAGGTAGAGTTTGGACACAGGTTGGAGTTTAAGTTACAAACAAGCAGAAGGTTCTTAATTGAATTTCCGTTCCACCGAAGTCATAAATCGGTTTGCATACTCTTCTTTCTCCACCCAGAAATTGTAGTCTGGCTTTACTTTTGTTTTTATAAAAGTTTCGGCTTCGTCAAAAGTTTGTAGTGTATTAATTTGCGAAAGTACACGTGTATAATCATCGGCATTCCCACTAAACAGGTGTTTTATATACGCCAAGCGATCATTTAATCCAATATTCATTGCGTTGCCTGCCTGGTCGTTAATAGATTTTGGTTTTTTGCTCACCCCTAAATCATCTACTAACCGGGTTTTGTTTTCAGGTTCTGGAGTCCCTTTAGCAGGTTCCCGTTCTTCCAGTTTTGTTTCAGGCATGGATGGTGGGGGTGCCGCTGCTTTACGTTCAAAGGTAGGTGTTTGCTGATATGTTTTAGCAAATTCCTCCAGGTCGTTCTTCATATATTTTTTCTGCGGAAGTACCTCCTCCAGGAAGTCATCCAGCTCTTGTGATTCTGGTGGCATTTGAGCTACTAAATCTTTTATTTTTTCCATTAAGGGTTCTACAAGATCTTCTTTGTGCTGAGGTTGCTCAATGGGTTCTGGCTCGGTAAACCAGTTTTGTTCTTTATAGCTTTTACTGTCAAACGCTTCTTCGTTTTTTGTTTTTTCTGAAGGCTTCACTCCGTCAATTTGTTGCTCTAAATACTCCAAAACACATATATTTTCATACATTTTGGCCACTATTTGTTTCAATCTGGCTCCTTTTACTTCTTTTTGCTGAAGTATTTCGTTTGCTAAATCACGCAGGTCTTGTTGCAACTTATTTTTCATCTTTCTATTTAACTTTTTTTAGTTCTGAAGGGACGAGGTCAACTTTGTTTTGTTAAATTTACGCATCCTATATGTAAACATCAAGAATTTCCGTTTTATTCTAAACAACACCCTATGTTTCTCGAAAATACCGTAAATCAAAAAGAGCAATTTGGCTGGATCGAAGTGATCTGCGGCTCTATGTTTTCTGGTAAAACTGAAGAATTAATACGGCGTTTAAGGCGTGCACAGTTTGCACGTCAAAAAGTAGAAATCTTTAAGCCTAACGTAGATACAAGGTACGAAGAGGATCACGTAGTCTCTCACGATAGCAACCAGATACGCTCCACCCCTGTCCCTGCTGCTGCCAACATTCCAATACTGGCAGATAATTGTGACGTTGTAGGTATAGACGAAGCTCAGTTTTTTGATGATGAGATTGTAAAAGTATGCAACGACCTTGCGAATCGGGGTGTTCGGGTAATTGTCGCCGGATTGGACATGGATTTTAAAGGAAATCCGTTTGGTCCTATGCCCGCGCTTATGGCAACGGCCGAATATGTTACCAAAGTACATGCCGTATGCCCACGCACAGGAAATTTGGCACATTACAGTTTTAGGAAATCAAATAATGACGACCTCGTTCTTCTTGGCGAAACAGAAGAGTACGAACCCTTAAGTCGTGCCGCATATTACAAAGCAGTTCTACGGGAAAAAGTAAGAAAAATGGAAGTACAGGACCCTGAACAAATCACTCCAAAATCTGCCGAAGAGGCAAAAAAGCAAGCATAACCATGGCTCAGTTTCTTGAAACCGTATTAGAAATAGACTTAAATGCCCTGGCACACAACTACAACTACCTTACTTCAAAACTTGCCAAGGGCACCAAAAAATTAGCTGTTGTAAAAGCTTTTGGATATGGAAGCGAAAGTATTGCCGTAGCTCAGGAATTGGAAAAACTAGGAGTAGGCTACTTTGCGGTTGCTTACGTAAAAGAAGGTGTTACCCTGCGTGATGCAGGCATTAGAACCCCTATTTTAGTAATACACCCACAACTTCTAAATTTTGAGGAGTTAATAGACCGCTGTTTGGAACCTACTATTTATAGTGCAAGAGTATTAAATCATTTCATTGAAATTGCAGAAAGAAAAAACCAAAAAGACTATCCGGTTCATATTAAGTTTAACACAGGAATGAATCGTTTGGGCTTTTGGGAGCATGACACCGAACATGTTTTGTCCAAACTTAAAAGCACCCAAGCCATTAAAGCACGGTCACTTTTTTCACATTTGGCAGCCAGTGAAGATCTAAATGAAAAGGACTTTACACTGCAGCAAATTGAGGCATTCAAAAAAATTGCTGAGCGCATGAAAGCCAGTCTGCCATATGAACCTTTTATGCATCAAAACAATACTTCCGGAGTGCTCAACTATCCGCAGGCACAGTTTGATATGGTTCGCATGGGCATTGGACTGTACGGGTATGGAAATTCAGAAAAAGAGAACAAAAACCTAAAGCCTGTTGCTACGTTAAAGTCTGTTATCTCACAAATTCACAGTATTGAACCTGGCGAGAGTGTTGGC
Organism: Flavobacteriaceae bacterium UBA1903; assembly: GCA_002337605.1. Lineage (GTDB taxonomy): Bacteria > Bacteroidota > Bacteroidia > Flavobacteriales > Flavobacteriaceae > Marinirhabdus. Next base: position 766,478 of record DDGL01000014.1, on the reverse strand, counting down.
TACAATCGTGCATACAAGGCAACCGTTTACGAAAAAACAGCAACAATCCCTATTGGTCATGCAGATGGTATTTCCAGGGCCTATGGGAATGAAGTTGGCTGGGTAACAATTCATAATCAAAAAGCACCTATAATCGGTAATGTCTGCATGGATATGCTTATGGTAAATATTACCGGGATTAATTGCCAGGAAGGTGATGAGGTAATTGTTTTTGGGGAAAACCCAACCGCAGAACAACTTACAGATGCTGTAGGCTCTATTCCATACGAATTACTCACCGCTATCTCTCAACGAGTAAAACGTGTTGTTTGTCGAAAATAACACGACCATTTCGTAATAATTTGTGAGCACAACTGCTTTTTTGCTACATTTAGAGACATATTAACAAAAACCAACAATCCATGCTTAAAGAATTTAAAAAATTTATTATGACAGGCAACGTCATAGACCTTGCAGTTGCCGTAATCCTTGCCGGAGCTGTAGGCCTCGTGGTAAAAGGATTTGTATCGGACATTATGATGCCGATTATAGGTCATTTTGCTGGCGGAGTAGACTTTGCCGACATGAAATACGTGCTTTCTGAAGCTGTCGTGTCTGCAGACGGAACCGTTGAAAAACCTGAAAACGCCGTTATGTATGGCCAATGGGTAAATGCAATCATCAACTTAATTATTGTTGGTTTTGTGCTCTTTATGATTGTGAAGTCGTATGCTAAAATGCGTAAGAAAGAAGAAGAAGCACCTGCACCAGACCCAGGACCGTCTGAAAAAGATATCTTAATCGAAATTAGAGACGCGCTTAAAAAATAGTCTTCGTTTCTCAGTAACTAATTTTCTAAAAAAGGTTGCTGAGTGGTTTTATAGTTGCCTAGCACCTATAAAATTTTATCGAAGCACCGCTACACTACTTTAGTTAACTAAACCCTTCATCGGTAAACCGGTGGAGGGTTCTTTTTTTTAGCATAGGCTTAAGAATTTACAATGCGTACCTTTGTATTTTTGAAACTTTAATTGTCTAATGTCTTAAAATGTATCCTAAAAAATGGGATTTTGTATATGAAAGTAGCCGTTGTAGGTGCCACCGGAATGGTAGGTACCGTTATGCTTACCTTGTTGGAAGAACGTAACTTCCCTGTAACCGAATTAATTCCTGTAGCTTCGCAAAAATCTGTAGGTCAAGAGCTTAAGTTCAACGGAAAATTAGTTCCTATTGTTTCAATGGAAGATGCTATTGCTGCTCGTCCCGAGATTGCTATTTTTTCAGCAGGTGGCGATACTTCTTTAGCCTGGGCTCCTAAATTTGCTGAAGTTGGTTCAACCGTAATAGACAACTCTTCTGCATGGCGCATGGACCCAACTAAAAAATTGGTAGTTCCCGAAATTAACGCCAGTCAATTAACTTCCGAAGACAAAATTATCGCCAACCCTAATTGTTCTACTATTCAATTAGTGATGGCATTGGCTCCGTTGCACAAAAAATTTAAAATGAAGCGAGTGGTAATTTCTACCTATCAATCTGTTTCCGGAACGGGGGTGAAAGCTGTACAGCAGTTGGAAAACGAAGCGGTAGGCAAAAAAGGAGAAATGGCATACCCGTATCCAATTTATAAAAATGCCTTGCCACATTGTGATGTTTTTGAAACCAATGGCTATACCAAAGAAGAAATGAAATTGGCTCGCGAGCCACAAAAAATATTGGATGATAGAACATTTTCAATTTCTGCGACCGCTGTACGTATTCCAACAGCAGGAGGGCATAGCGAGGCTGTAAACGTAGAGTTTTTGAATGACTTCGAACTTAATGATATTCGTAAAATACTACATGAAACCTCAGGAATTGTAGTACAAGACAACCCAGACACCAACACCTATCCTATGCCTGTATATGCTCATGGAAAAGACGATGTTTTTGTAGGGAGAATTAGAAGGGACGAAACCCAGCCAAACACTCTAAATATGTGGATTGTAAGCGACAATCTAAGAAAAGGAGCTGCAACCAACGCCATCCAGATTGCTGAGTATTTGGTTGAAAAGAAGTTGGTTTAAAACCCAGTCTGTAAGCCATTTTTATTTTTTCGTCTAACTTTGGGAAACAACCAAAAACATACTTTAGATGAAAATTTTCCACATTATTTTACGGGTAGGATTAGGCTTAATGCTACTGGCGTTTGGCCTAAATAAATTTTTCTGGTTTATGCCAGATTTCGACTTCACGGGGTATCCGGAGGCCGAACATCTTTTTAACGCCTTACGCTTTTCTGGGGACAATCCAGATGCAGGCAAAGGGTATATTATGAAGATGGTAGGTGCAACAGAAGCATTTATAGGACTTCTTCTAGTTCTTAAAAAATGGGTTCCGTTGGCTTTGGTTATGTTAGTTCCTATTTCGATAAATCTTGTAATGTTTCATAGTATGGTAAACTTACCCAACATTGGGCCCGCCTTATTGGTGGCAGTAGTGAATGGGTACCTCTTGTATCGCAACTGGGATGCCTATAAGGCACTGTTTCGGTAATATGTTAATTTACTAAAAAGACCGCCTGTTCTTTCAAATTGAAAGAGCAGGTTTTTTTTACTATCTTTAGGAAACATAACCATCAAACCTCTCTTCTTATGAATTCAACTTTTACTACTATTCTTCGTGTTGTTTTGGGACTCGCGCTTTTAGTCTTCGGTGTGAATAAGTTTATCAACTTTATCCCAATGTTCGAAATGCCTCCCGCAGCAGCTAACTTTATAGAATCGTTAGAAACCACAGGATACGCATTCTATCTGGTTGCGATCTTAGAAATTGCCGTCGCGCTTATGCTATTATTAAAAAAGTGGGTACCCTTTGCACTTGTTCTTTTAGCGCCATTGACTTTTAATATTCTGTTATTTCATATCTTTTTGGATGTTTCAGATATTTGGGTTGCCATTGTAATTTTCAGCTTGAATGTTATCCTCATGTACAAATACTGGAAGGCGTATAGACCTCTTTTTCAGTATTAAATCATAAAATGTGCAGGTTATCTACAGGTAACGGCGGTTTTTCAGTATTTTAGTAGCTTCAATCTTATAAAAATGAATAAACTACTCCTACCTGCTCTTTGTATGCTTACGTTGGTAAGTTGCAAGGACGAAAAAGAAACGGCTAAAAAAGAAGCAATCACCGTGACCTATCCAGAAACCAAAAAAGTAGACACCGTAACCAACTATTTTGGAACCGATGTAAAAGATCCCTACCGCTGGCTGGAAGACGACATGAGCGACGAAACAGCAGATTGGGTAACACGCCAAAACAAAACCACCTTTGGTTACCTAGATAACATTCCGTTTCGTGAAGAGCTTAAAGAGCGTCTTACCAAACTCTGGAACTATGAAAAAGTAGGCTCACCCTTTAAAGAAGGAGACTATACCTACTTCTATAAAAACGACGGGCTTCAGAATCAATATGTGATCTATCGATACAAAACAGGTGAAAGCCCTGATACTGCTGAAATGTTTCTGGACCCAAATACCTTTAAAGAAGACGGAACCATCTCTCTGGGGGGGCTCAATTTTTCTGAAAATGGAAAAACAGCGGCTTATAGTATTTCAGAAGGCGGAAGCGATTGGAGAAAAGTACTCGTGATGAATGCTGAAACCAAAGAAATTGTGGAGGATACGCTGGTAGATATTAAGTTTAGCGGAATTTCCTGGAAAGGAGACGAAGGGTTTTACTACTCCAGTTACGACAAACCAAAAGGAAGTGAGCTTTCTGCTAAAACAGATCAACATAAGTTATACTATCATAAACTGGGCACCCCACAGAAAGAAGATCAATTAATTTTTGGAGGTACGCCAGAGCAAAAACACCGCTACGTAGGAGGGAATGTTTCGGAGGACAACCGTTGGTTACAAATTTCAGCAAGCACCTCAACGTCTGGAAATAAGCTATTTATTAAAGACTTAAGCAAACCGGACAGTCCTCTTATTACAGTATTAGACAATACAGACTCTGACACTTATATTATTGAAAATGTAGGCACAAAACTATATTTGGTAACAAATAAAAATGCCCCAAATAAAAAAATTGTAACTGTTGATGCCAGCAATCCTAGCCCCAACAACTGGGAAGATTTTATTCCGGAGACCGAAAATGTATTAAGCCCGGGAACAGGTGGTGGCTATTTCTTTACAGAGTATATGGTAGATGCCGTAAGCAAAGTGATGCAATACGACTACGACGGAAAACTAGTTCGTGAAATAGAATTGCCTGGTGTGGGTAGTGCAGGTGGGTTTGGAGCGAAGAAAGAAGATAAGGAGCTGTATTTCAGCTTTGCCAATTATGTTACACCAGGGAGTATTTACAAATACAACATAGAAGAAGGTACAAGTGAATTATATGTTAAGCCTGAGATAGATTTTAATTCAGATAATTACGAAAGCAAACAGGTTTTTTACACCTCAAAAGATGGAACTAAAGTTCCTATGATCATTACCCACAAGAAAGGCTTGAAGCTGGATGGTACAAACCCAACGATCCTATACGGATATGGTGGTTTCAACATAAGCTTAACCCCTAGTTTTAGTATTGCCAATGCAGTTTGGATGGAACAAGGAGGTATTTATGCCGTTCCTAACCTTCGCGGGGGTGGTGAATACGGAAAAAAATGGCACGATGCAGGTACTAAACTAAAAAAACAAAATGTTTTTGACGACTTTATCGCTGCTGCGGAATATTTAATTGACAACAACTACACATCTAAGGATTATCTGGCAATTAGAGGTGGTTCAAATGGCGGCTTATTGGTAGGCGCCACCATGACGCAGCGACCCGATTTAATGAAGGTAGCGCTGCCAGCTGTAGGTGTTTTAGATATGTTGCGATACCACACATTCACAGCAGGAGCAGGTTGGGCATACGATTACGGAACTGCAGACGACAACAAAGAAATGTTTGAGTATTTGAAAGCATACTCGCCTGTTCACAATGTAAAAGAAGGTGTAACATATCCAGCGACTCTCGTGACCACAGGAGATCATGACGATCGTGTGGTACCAGCGCATAGCTTTAAATTTGCTGCAGAGCTACAAGACAAGCAAAGTGGTGACAACCCAACCCTAATTCGTATTGAAACCGATGCAGGTCACGGCGCAGGAACTCCGGTAAGTAAAACCATTGAGCAATATGCTGATATTTTTGGGTTTACTCTCTACAATATGGGCTACGAGGTCTTACCTGAGAAAACAACTGCTGAAGTGAAGAAATAATTGCTGTCCGTTCGAGCGCAGTCGAGAACTAAGGAATTGTTACTCAATTGAACCTCTCGACTGCGCTCAAGGAAACAGCGTAGCCTATGCTAAAAGTAAACATCCAATCTTTCCAATACCCCAATTCTGATAAAGAAGTGCTATCACAGGTTTCTTTTCAGCTAAAAAAGGGAGAACACTTAGCTATTCTGGGCGAAAGTGGCTGTGGAAAATCTACATTACTTCACATTATTTATGGCTTACTCAATCTGGAGAAAGGCAAGATCTTTTACGGGACTAAGCAACTCTTCGGGCCAAGTCATAATTTAATCCCCGGGCATGATTGTATGAAACTGGTTTCACAGGAATTCAACTTGATGCCTTATACTTCAGTAGCTGAAAATGTAGGTGAGCACCTCACAAGACAAGATAAAGTCGAAGACAGCAAAAAGATTGATGAAGTTTTAACTACAGTTGGACTTTTAGAAATAAAAGAACAGAAGGTAACATCCCTTAGTGGTGGTCAAAAACAACGGGTCATGCTTGCCAAGGCACTAGTAAATGCGCCAGAAGTTTTTTTGTTAGACGAGCCTTTTAGTAGTATAGACACCCTTAGAAAGAATCAATTAAGGCACTCTCTTTTCGATTATTTAAAGAAGCATAATATTGCGTGCATTACAGCTACCCACGATGCGGAAGAAGCACTATCATTTTCAGATATGTTGCTTGTATTGAAGGATGGGAAGGCACTTCAGTATGGAGCCCCTGACCAGGTATATGCTTCAGCTACTTCGGTGTATGAGAAAGGTTTTTTTGGAGAAGTTTCTTGTATTGAAGCGGGTATCTTATCGGATGAGGAGTTGGTGCTGCTACCTCACGAATTGGAAGTTTCAGCAGTAGCAACCAATTTTAAAGTAAGAATCGCTCAAAATTATTTTAAGGGAAGTCATTATCTGGTTGAGGCCAACTTTAATGGTAAGAAGGTCTATTTTCAAAACCCTGAAAAAATTATAGAAGAAACAGTGTTTTTAAAATTAGCCCCGTAGAAAAGTTTTTAATATTAAACCTTTACCACCATCTTCCCCTTATTCTTTCCATCGAATAGATCAATAAATGCCTGCGGAATATTCTCAAAGCCATTGACAATGGTTTCTTCGTAAGTTAATTTACCTTCCCTTAGCCACGTTGCCAATTGAGGTACAATTTCGTTGAAATCACTTTGAAAATCTCGTACTATGAATCCTTGCATCTTTAGACTTTTCTTTACTAAAGAGGTTTCCAGTCTAGGACCAGTGGGCTGCTCTGTCTCATTATAAAGTGAAATTGCGCCACAGTTAACAATCCTTCCAAAACGGTTCATATTTGCAACCGCAGCATCCAAAATTTCACCCCCTACGTTATCAAAATAGACATCTACCCCTTCAGGACATGCTTCTTGTATCGCTTTGTGCATGGTGTCGGTTGTTTTGTAGTTGATTCCTTCGTCAAAACTGAAAGTATCCTTCAGCAATTTTACTTTAACGTCGCTTCCAGCAATACCAACCACGTTACAACCCTTGATTTTAGCGATTTGTCCTACTACACTACCTACAGCTCCCGAAGCTCCAGAAACCAGAACCGTTTCCCCTTCTTTGGGTTCGCCAATTTTTAGTAAGCCTACATATGCTGTAATCCCTGTAAGGCCCAAAACTCCCAAATATGCACTCAAAGGAGCTTTATCAGGGTCTACTTTTTGAAGTCCTTTTCCAGTATGTGACTGGATTTTTTTCCACTCCAACATTCCGTTTACATGATCTCCTTTTTTAAACTCTGAATTTCGGGTTTCTACCACTTCAGCAATGACACCACTTTGTACGGGTTTGTCTAATTGAAACGGTTCAATATAAGATTTTTCATCACGCATCCTTCCTCGTAGGTAGGGGTCTACGGAAACGTATCTGGTTTTTAAAAGTACCTGTCCATCTGAAATTTCAGGGGTATCGACTTCAATAAAACCAAAATTATCTAAGGTGGGTTTTCCTTTTGGTCGGCTTTTTAGTAGTATGGCTGTATTCATTTTTCTGATTTTTATAAAATTAAGGTGTTTTTATTCAGTTTTAAGGGCTTTTAAGAGTGTATTGCACTTATTTTGAGAAAAAGTTAACGTCTGCACTATTAGGCCTGTGTGTCTTTAAAATATAGTACAGCTTTAACTATTTAAAATGAAGTTACTATCTTGTATACAGAATTTACAACCTATTCATGCAACAAATATCATGGCAAACAGCTATACTGAATCGCTCCAATTAAATGTTCCTTTAGAACAGGCAAAAGCTAAAGCTGAAGAAGCGCTACTAAAATCAGGCTTTAAAATGAGCAGATGGATAGAAAGCAACCAGGCCTTTTACTCTGAAAGCGCTATAACTATCTGGTCCTGGGGAGAAGATATTGTTGTTCGTTTTGAAGAAAAAGGAGCTGAAACTTTAGTCTGGTTTACATCCTCTTGCAAACTAGCCACACAATTTATAGATTGGGGGAAAAACAAAAAAAACGCCAAAAAATTTTTTATAGCGCTACAAGCTAGCTAATACTTTTTACGACAAACTCTTTCTCATTAAATACAAAAGTATCTCCTTTCTTTTTTCCAGAAAGCATTTGCCCAATAGGCGATTGCAGTGCCACACAGAAATAACCTGTTTTGCCCACTGTTACCTGCCCAATAGAAATGCTTATAAAATAGGTGCCGCTATTAGTGTATACCAAACTTCCCAAGCGCACGTAATCTGAAACACTGGAAATATCAATCTTTTTGACCAGTGCCTGCAAAGTTTCAATTTCCTGCAATTGTTTTCCCGCATTTTCACGATCTATCTGTAACATTGCCCTGCCAGTTTCGTGTTTATCACCAGCACTACTCTTGGATTCGTCTTCCAAGGATTCAACAATATCTGAGATCGTTTGTTTTATCTTTTCCTGACGCTTCTCCACCGTTTCTTTACAATGCTCTAACAGTGCAACCTTCAATTCCTTATCGGTCATTTTTTATTGCTTTTTCTAACGTAAAAGTACCATAAAATCGCATTTGTCTTACAATCCATTCTTTTCTTTTTTGAATGTATGCTGAAGCAGGATTCGCTTTGTAATTTCTTGGGTTTGGCAATATGGCAGCTATAGCAGCAGCTTGATATTTCTGTAGGTTTTTAGCCGATGTATGAAACCAGAATTGGGAGGCAGCTTCAGCTCCATAAACTCCGTCGCCCATTTCAATGCTGTTTAAATATACTTCCAGGATCCGTTCTTTATCCCAAAGTAATTCAATTAAAAAAGTGAAATACGTCTCTAATCCTTTACGAAGCCAGCTTCTGTCCGGCCATAAAAAAACATTTTTTGCAGTTTGCTGTGAAATAGAACTGGCTCCACGCAGTTTTTTGCCTTTTTTGTTGTTTTCGTATGCTTTTTCAATGCTTTTTATATCAAAACCATTATGTTTTACGAATTTTTGGTCTTCGGAACAAATAACAGCAAGTTGCAATTCTGGTGAAATTTCTGAAATCGGAACCCAGGAATGCTTGGTTTCAAAATCACTTTCTGCTTCAAAATAACGAATGGCCATAAGCGGTGTATAATATACAGGCACGTATTTATAAAGCAGTACCCAGAGTATAGAGAGTCCGATACACCAAAGCAGCGTTTTAAATATAAATCTAACTAGTTTTTTAATCATTATCTACCATGAGATTTGCCAGCTGCTGGCCAACAGCGCTACCAATAGCAACCCCCATCCCCCCAAGGCGTACGCCACAGTAGAGATTGGGTTGTACTTCTTTAACAATGGGCTTCTTTTTGTTGCCAACGCCCATGATTCCGCTCCAGCGGGTATCTATTTCAAACGGTGTATTGGGAAGAATTGTTGTTCTTAAAATTTCTTCTAACTTGTTTTGAACCAATGGTGTAAGGCCCAGTGCTGTAGTTTTTTCAGCTTTAAAATCCAGGTTCCTCCCTCCGCCAAAAAGCACTCTATTGTGTATGTTTCTAAAATAATAGTAGCCTTTGTCCAGATGAAAAGTCCCTTTAATATGCAAATTTGATATGGGCTTTGTCACCAAAACCTGTGCCCGGGCTGGTTGTAAATCTGCTTCTATAAATTGTTTTGCGAAGCCGTTTGTGGCAATACAAACCTTTTTTGCTGAAAATTCCAGAGAATTGTTCATCTTTAGTGAAAACCCATCATTTTTTGCACTAAAAGAGGTTATTTCAGCATTATTTAGGAGTAAAACACCCTTTTTTGAGCACTTTTGAAGAAGGCCCTGCATCATCTTTCCAGTATCCAATTGCCCCTCCAGCTGATTAAAAATAAGTTGTTTTTGGACGTTTTTAAAGGAAAACGAGTCGTTTTTGATTGAAAACACCTCTTTTTCGTTATAAAATACGTTTTTTAATAAATTGTTGATACGTGGAATATTTTGGATGCATTTTTCAAATAATTCGGTATCATTTTCAGTAAAAAGTTCATATCCTCCTAATTGCTGATACGCTAATTGAGCATCCCCCAGATTCTTCCGAAGTAATTGCAAGCCCTCCACCCTGCTTTTAACAAGTTGAATAACTTCTTCTTCAGAATGCGTTGTAAGATCTTCCAGAATTTCGGAAATGCTGCCAAAACAAGCAAAGCCTGCATTTTTGGTGCTTGCCCCGCTGGGTAACATTCCTTTTTCGAAAACTACGATCTTTTTATCTGGAAAACGCTTACGCAATGCCAGTGCACAGCTTAAGCCAACGATACCGCTACCAATGATTGCTACATCTATACCAGAAAGCCAGGTAGTATGTTCCCAATAAGATAATTCCATAAATTGTAAAGTAAAAATCCCAAATTCCAAAGGTATGATTTTGGGATTTGGGATTTAAGTTTTGTTATTACTTCGTTTATTCTTCCTCTGGAGGTGCCATGTGCCAATCGTTCATAAAGGCGGTCGTGTAATTCCCAGCTACATAATCTGGGTGATCCATTAATTGTCTATGGAAAGGAATGGTTGTCTTTACCCCTTCTATCACGAACTCATCCAAAGCTCTTTTCATTTTGTTAATGGCTTCATCTCTTGTTTGCGCCGTTGTAATAAGCTTGGCAATCATAGAGTCGTAATTAGGCGGAATTACATATCCGGCGTATACGTGGGTGTCTAAACGCACTCCGTGCCCGCCTGGGGCATGCAGTGTTGTGATTCTTCCTGGGGATGGTCTGAAGTTGTTGTAGGGATCTTCAGCATTAATACGGCATTCAATAGAATGTAAGTTTGGCGTATAATGTTTTCCTGAAATTGGAACGCCTGCCGCAACTAAGATCTGCTCACGAATTAAATCGAAATCGATCACCTGCTCGGTAATTGGGTGTTCTACCTGGATACGGGTATTCATTTCCATAAAGTAAAAGTTTCGGTGTTTGTCTACCAAAAACTCTACCGTTCCAGCCCCTTCGTACTTTATAAATTCTGAAGCCTTTACCGCTGCCATTCCCATTTCATTTCGCAATTTCTTGGTCATGAAAGGGCTTGGGGTTTCTTCAGTCAATTTTTGATGACGGCGTTGTATAGAGCAGTCGCGTTCACTTAAATGACATGCTTTTCCTGTGCTATCTCCAACAATTTGAATTTCAATATGGCGGGGCTCTTCAATAAGCTTTTCCATATACATATCGTCATTTCCAAAGGCTGCTTTACTTTCTTGTCTGGCAGATTCCCAGGCATCTTGCAGGTTTTCTTCTTTCCAAACAGCGCGCATCCCTTTTCCTCCACCTCCGGCACTTGCCTTCAGCATTACTGGGTAGCCAGTTTCTTTCGCCACTTTTTTGCAAGTTTCGAAGTCTGGAATTACTCCTTCACTTCCAGGAACACAAGGTACTCCAGCCTCTTTCATAGTGGCCTTGGCCATTGCCTTGTCACCCATCTTTTCGATCATTTCCGGGGAAGCACCAATGAATTTAATATTGTGTTCTTCACAGATACGTGAAAATTTTGCGTTTTCAGATAGAAAACCATATCCGGGGTGAATAGCATCTGCATTTGTGATTTCCGCCGCTGCGATAATGTTGCTCATCTTTAAGTAACTTTCGCTACTAGGTGCGGGGCCAATACAAACGGCTTCGTCTGCAAACTTGACGTGCAGACTTTCTTCATCGGCTTTTGAATACACTGCCACCGACTTAATACCCATCTCTCTACAGGTTCTAATTACACGCAGTGCAATCTCACCTCTATTTGCTATTAATATCTTTTTAAACATAACATTCTGAAATTAACAAATCCCAAATCCCAAATCTCAAAATTCAGACTTTGATTCGAAATTTTAGAGGTTATTTATGAAGGGTCTACTAAGAATAGTGGTTGATCGAACTCAACTGGAGAAGCGTCGTCTACCAACACTTTTACAATTTTTCCAGATACTTCACTTTCAATTTCATTGAAGAGTTTCATAGCCTCAATCACACATAATACATCGCCTGTATTAATAGTAGAGCCCACCTCAACAAACATAGGTTTGTCCGGAGAGGGCTTTCGGTAAAAAGTACCGATTATTGGCGACTTTACCGTGATATATTTTGAGTCTTCACTTGCTGGCGCAGGCGCTGCTGATGCTGTCTCTGTAGCTGCCGCAGGTGCAGGTGCAGTTGCCGCTGGTGCTGCAGCCATAGTAGGAACTTGTTGAATATAGGTTGTTTCCCCTTTTCCTCCAGCTTCTCCGGTACGGATGGTGATTTTTACGTCTTCCATCTCTAATTTCACTTCGCTTGCTCCAGATTTGGCCACAAACTTAATCAAGCTTTGTATTTCTTTTATATCCATGTTGGTCAATTTTAATCGTTATTAGTTAGGATCGTAGGCCCAGGTTACATATACAGCACCCCAGGTAAATCCGCCTCCAAAAGATGCGAATACCAAGTTGTCTCCTTTTTTTAATTGTTTTTCGTAATCTACTAAACACAACGGCAATGTTGCCGAAGTTGTGTTTCCATATTTGTGTATATTTTTCATCACCTTCTCTTGCGGAAGGTTCATTCGTTTTGCTGTAGCGTCAATAATTCTCATATTGGCCTGGTGTGGTACCAGCCAGTTTACATCGTCTCCAGAAAGATTGTTGCGCGCCATTATTTTTTCACTTACATCTGCCATATTGGAAACGGCAAATTTGAATACCGTCTTTCCGTCTTGAAAGACATAATGTTGTTTGTTCGCAACCGTTTCAGCCGTTGGAGGCAATAAAGAACCTCCTGCATCAATTTTAAGACTTTGTCTTCCTATTCCGTCTGTACGTAAATATTCGTCTTGTAACCCGTAGCCTTCTGTATTTGGTTCAAAAAGCACAGCGCCACCCCCATCACCAAAAATAATACAGGTTGCTCTGTCTTCATAATCTATGATAGAAGACATTTTATCTGCTCCAATCAATAACACTTTTTTGTAGCGCCCAGACTCAATATATTTTGCAGCGGTGGACATTCCAAAAAGGAAGCTAGAACAAGCCGCAACAAGGTCAAAAGAAAAAGCGTTTACGGCTCCAATCTGGGTAGCTACGTAAACGCCTGTGGCTGCAACCGGCATATCTGGTGTGGCTGTTGCCATAATCACCATATCGATATCTTCCGGATTCGTATTGCTTTTTTTAAGCAGGTCGTTTGCTGCTTGAATGGCCAGATAAGAAGTGCCCTTATCCTTGTCTTTTAAAATTCTACGTTCTTTAATACCTGTACGTGTGGTAATCCACTCGTCATTGGTATCAACCATAGTTTCCAGAATTTGGTTGGTAAGTACGTAGTCTGGCACATAGCCTCCTACAGCTGTGATTGCTGCTGATATTTTGCTCATAGAGTTATCTTACTTTCACGCAAAAAGGGCCAAGCCCTCTAAAAGGTGTGAAAATTACTAAAAAAACCGCAAAAAAGGGTGGTTAAAAGCTTTTTTTGAATAAAAATAACAGGAAACAAAAAAACTCTCACAGGAGTATGCGAGAGTCATTTTGTGTTATAAAAACGTGTTTATGCTTCTACTTCTTCAGTAGCATCAATCACAACTTGCCCACGGTAGTATAATTTACCTTCATGCCAGTGTGCTCTGTGAAACAAATGTGTTTCTCCAGTTGTTGGGTCCTGTGCTAATGTTGGCTTAACCGCTTTGTAATGAGTTCTTCTTTTATCTCTTCTGGTTTTCGAGATTTTTCTTTTAGGATGTGCCATTACTTAATATTATTTATCCGTTAATAGTTTTTTTAATTCGTCCCATCTTGGGTCTACTTCGTCGCCTTCCTCAACATTTTCTTTAGGTTGTTTTGGGCTTAATTCTTCAAGTTTGTCGAGTATGTCACTTTCCAGAGTTCCGTCTTCAATTCCCGGGTGAATATACCTTGTGGGTAGCGACAGTACAACAGATTCGTACACGTATTGCTGAATATTTACTTCGTAGCTCCCATGCGGGATGATTAACAAGTCTTCATTTTCATCATTAAATTCTTCGCCAAACTTCACCACAAAGTGATAATTTCCCGAAATTTCTTGATTAAAAGGCTCGTTCGTTAAGTCACATTGTACATTTACAGTTCCTGTAAACGTTAGTGTGAACTCTAACAATGTAGTTTTTTTATCCAGTAGTACACCAAGCTTAATGTTTGTATCATTAAACTCATCATACTCAAAATGCTCAAAGAACGTATTTGTAATCTCAAAATGAAACGGGTGTTGACCTAACTTCAACCCTATAAAAGGGATGGTAAAATCTTTCAATTCTTTCATATCCACGCCTGTTATCATTCTCCACCTTCGCTAAAAGGCGGGTGCAAAGATAAAAAATTATTTGAATAGGACTGTACTTGAACTATTTCTTTTTTGAAAAAGGTTTACGCTTGTTTATTTGCAGTGGATTTTTCGAAATTTCCTCATACTCATTGCGTTTCATGAAGATGTCAATTGCCGTATAAACGGCTTGTTTAAAACTTTCGTGATTTGCAACCCCTTTTCCAGCAACATCAAATGCAGTTCCATGGTCTGGTGAGGTTCTTATTTTGTCCAAACCAGCAGTGTAATTTACGCCGGTACCAAAAGCTAATGTTTTAAAAGGGATTAATCCCTGGTCGTGATAGGAAGCAATAATTACATCAAAATTCTTATAGTTGGAGGAGCCAAAAAAGCTGTCGGCGGCATAGGGACCGTACACTAATTTTCCGTTGTTCTTTAAATTGGTGAGCGTGGGGATAAGCACCTCATCGTCTTCTTTACCTATTACTCCATTATCTCCATTATGCGGATTGATACCCAGCACTGCTATTTTTGGTTTGGGAATTCCAAAATCCTGAATAAGTGTTTTATGAATCGTGTTTATTTTCTTTTCAATAAGTTCTCTGGTAATAGTTGCTGAAACATCCTTTACCGCTACGTGATCTGTTAACAAACCTACTCGCAAACTGTTTGAAACCATCAGCATTAGACTTTCGCCTTTTAGTTCTTTTGCAAGATAGTCTGTATGTCCAGGGAAGTTAAAGCTTTCAGACTGCACATTACTCTTGTGAATAGGAGCCGTAACTAAAACATCAATCTGTCCTTCTTTTAAGGCCTTAACTGATGCTTCTAAAGATTTTATGGCGTATTCACCAATTTGTTTTTCTTCTTTTCCAAAGTTAATATCCACTTGTTCTTTCCAGACATTAAATACATTTACTTTCTTATGGGCAATTTTGTCTAAAGAGTCTATTCCGTAGACTGGCACATCCAGGTTGAGCTCTTTCTTAAAGAAGGACATTAACTTCACCGAAGCGAAAATAACAGGGGTACAAAACTCCAACATTCTTGCATCCTGAAAGGTTTTTAAAACAATTTCGCTTCCAATACCATTTAAGTCTCCTATAGATATCCCTACTATAATTTTATCGCTTTTACTCATTCTGAAGGTGTAATCGTTGTATTTTTGTGCTACAAATGTAACCAATTACAAGCATGTTTACAGGAATTATAGAAACCCTTGGTAAAATAACTTCACTTCGACCCGAAGGTGAAAACCTGCATATAACTATAGAAAGCAACATTACAGACGAACTTAAAATTGACCAAAGTGTAGCACATAATGGTGTTTGCCTGACTGTAGTGGCCATTAAAGAAAACAGCTATACTGTAACCGCTATTAAAGAGACGCTGGATAAAACAAATTTAGGTGCCTGGAAGGTCGGAGATCTGGTAAATTTAGAACGAGCAATGAAAATGGGTGCTCGTCTGGATGGACATATCGTGCAGGGCCATGTGGATGAGTTAGGTACGTGCACCAGTATTTCTGAGGCAGACGGGAGCTGGTACTTTACTTTTACCTATGCATCAACAAACGGGAACGTGACCATTGAAAAAGGGTCTATCACCATCAATGGTGTAAGTTTAACAGTAGTGAATTCTAAAGAAGCAGAATTTAGTGTTGCTATTATTCCATATACCTACGAGCATACCAATTTTTCTTCCTTTAAAGTAGGAACAAAAGTAAACCTAGAATTTGATGTGATTGGAAAGTATGTGAAACGCCTTATAGGGCTTTCTGGGTAGCTTTATGCCTTTTGTAAGCTACATAAACCCCAAAAATAATTGCAACGCCAACCAGAATAAAAACATTCTCATCTATAGGAAGCTCAGGACCTCCAGTTCGTTGCGACCCAGGAGGGGGTGGTTCGTTAGCCACCTGTAATGGAGCTCCGAAAAAGGTTGTACTTGCGAGGGCGCAGAGTAGGTAAACGAATATTTTTACGATTTGGGGTCGCATATTTACGGTCTAAATGTAATCAAATTTTTGAAACAACCAATACTTTTCAACATTATTGGAAAGTTATTAACCTTGTTTCCATTACTTAACTACATATTTTCAAAAAAATTGCAGGTCTTTGATCGCAACTATATTTATTTGAAAAATCAATCCTGCTAAGAACTTAGTCAAAAAAAGTGGTCCCACACTTCGACAACGCTCAGTGCATCGCTTGGGCTCACTTCGACAGGCTCAGTATAAACTTCTCATCCAAGTGATGAAGGGTTTACAAATCAATAGTTCTTCTATTGATCTTAATTTCAGCTTGTCAAAAAAAAGTGGTCCCACTTGGGCTCGAACCAAGGACCACCTGATTATGAGTCAGGTGCTCTAACCAACTGAGCTATGGGACCGGTTGTATTTTTTTGCTTTTTACACGCTTGCATCAAGCTTAAAAATAGTCCGCAAAGATAATAACTTTATGAATTTTTCAAACTTTTTCTCGTTAATATTAGAGAATACGTGCTATTCCACAATATCCTGACACAATTCTACCAACACACCATGGCTGCTTTTGGGGTGTAAGAAAGCAACTAATTTATTGTCTGCTCCTCTTTTTGGCGTTGAGTTTAACAAAACAAATCCTTCTTTCTCAAGGCGTTCCATTTCAGCTTCAATATTAGTTACAGAAAAAGCCAGGTGATGTACACCCTCTCCTCTCTTATCTATAAACTTTGCGATGGGACTGTCTGGATGAGTTGCCTCCAACAATTCAATTTTACTATCCCCACAGGTAAAGAACGAAGTCTGCACTCCTTCACTCGCAACGGCTTCAGTTTTATAGGGTTGGTACCCTAATAGTTTGGTGTATATTTCATTCGCTGCAGCAATGCTTTTTACAGCAATTCCAATGTGTTCTATCTTATTCATCTCTTTAATACTAAGTGGTTTTCAAAAATAACAAATCTTATTGTGCTATTTTTGCAGTATGGAAGAAAGTAACAGACAAAAAAAAATTGCAGGCGTATTGCAAAACGACATCGCCAAAGTCATTCAAGAAATGTTGCGTGAGGCTGGACAACTGGGAATTATTATAGCAGTTTCTAAAGTAAGCGTCACGACCGACCTTTCTATAGCGAAAGTGTATCTAAGTGTATTTCCTTCAGACAAGGCCAAGCCGCTCTTGGAAGAAATCACTAAACTCACACCAAAAATAAAGCATCAAATTGCCCAGCTCACCAAAAATCAGTTGCGCAAAATGCCGGATCTTATCTTTTTCAACGACGATTCACTGGATTATATTGAAGGCATTGAAAAAGCCGTTAAAGGTGTTGACAACCCATTAGAAAATCCCGACCTTCTCGAAAAAAGAAAAAAGAAGTAAGTTGAAATTCCCGCTATACATCGCAAAGCGATACCTGTTTTCCAGAAGCAGTAATAATGCTATAAATATTATCACCATTATTGCGGCTATTGGCATTGTAGTAGGAGCTATGGCTTTATTTATTGTATTATCGGGCTTTTCCGGTTTGAAGGATTTTAGCCTTCAGTTTACGAATGTATTTGACAGCGACTTGCTGGTGGCGCCCGAAAGTGGTAAGACCATCACTTTTTCTGAGGCTACCGAAGCAAAACTTAAAAAACTAAACGGCGTTGAAGCTTACTCCAAAGTAATAGAGGAACGGGTTTTTATTCAGTTTGAAGGAAAAAATCACATCGCTAATATTAAAGGAGTAGATGCCAATTACGGAAAAGTAACCGTGATAGACAGCATTTTGTATGTGGGACGCTGGTTTGAGGAAGGCCAACAGGAGGCTGTGATCGGGTTTACTATTGCTCACAAACTTTCTTTAGGGGCCATGGATATTTATAACAGTCTTCCCGAAGTTTTTGTTCCCAAACCAGGCACCGGGCAAATATTAAACTCAGACCTTGCCAGCGCTTTTACTAAGAGAGATTTTGTTGCCTCTGGAATTTATGACGTAAACGAAGACGTAAACGGAAAGTACATATTTACCGATCTGGAGTTTGCGCGCGACTTGCTCCAGTTGGATAGTACAATGGTTTCTTCCTTAGCGATAAAATTGAAATCTGAAGTAAACGAAAAGGACGTACGAAACAATATTGCTGAGATTTTTGCTTCAGAAAATATTGCGATTAAAAATAGAATACAGCAAAACGACGCGCTCTACAAAATGCTGAATACCGAACAGGTTGCTGTCTACCTCATCTTTACCTTAGTGTTAATTATTGCTCTTTTTAATGTTATTGGTTCCATTATCATGATGATTCTCGATAAACGGAAAAACATTAAAACACTCTACAATATGGGCGCAACCTTAAAAGAGATTAGACGTATTTTCTTCCTGCAGGGTGCCCTAATGACTGTTCTTGGCGGGGTTTTAGGAATAGCATTGGGCGTATTAATAGTCTGGGCGCAGTTACAATTTAAGTTTGTTTATATTACTGCCAGCTTACCCTATCCCGTGAAGTTAGAGTTTATGAATGTGGTAGTGGTTTTTATTACCCTAACTATTCTTGGACTTATTGCTTCAAAAATTGCTTCGAGCAGGGTGCGGGAACGGTTGTTAAATTAAGAAATTCTTCGTTTTCTTTTTTGCTTTTATCCACAGAGAGTAACGCGAACGGTCTTTTCTCTTTCTTCTAATGCGAAAACTCAAAATCTCCAAATTTTTCCAGCACCTCATCAAATGCAGCAAAGACATCTACACTATCATCGCTGGTCACCATTTTCATTCGGTATTCTTTAAAATGGGGAATGCCTCTGAAATAATTGGTGTAATGGCGACGGGTTTCAAAAACACCTAATTTTTCGCCTTTCCAGTCAATAGCCATTTGTAAGTGGCGGCGCGCAGCTTCCACACGCTCTTGCATTGTTGGAGATGCGCAATGTGTTCCTGTTTCTATAAAGTGCTTTACTTCTTTAAAAAACCAAGGGTAACCAATGCTAGCACGTCCAATCATCGCGCCATCCAATCCGTATGTATCTCGCATTTCCACGGCTCTTTCTGGGGTGTTAACATCTCCGTTTCCAAAGACAGGAATATGCATTCTTTGATTGTTTTTTACTTCAGCAATAGGTGCCCAATCGGCGTCACCTTTATACATCTGTGCTCTTGTGCGTCCGTGAATAGCAATAGCCTTACAGCCTACATCCTGTAAACGTTCGGCAACTTCAACGATCTTTATACTATCGTGGTCCCATCCTAATCGGGTTTTAACGGTAATGGGTAGTTTGGTGTGTTTTACCATGGCTTCGGTTAAGGAAACCATGAGGTCTATATCCTTCAGAATACCTGCACCAGCCCCTTTACTCACCACTTTCTTTACAGGACATCCAAAATTAATATCAATAATGTCGGGTCCGCTGGCCTCCACAATTTCTACACTTTGTAGCATAGAATCAAGGTTAGCACCAAATATCTGGATCCCAACGGGACGTTCCTTTTCATAGATATCCAGCTTCATGACACTCTTGGCAGCATCACGTATTAAGCCTTCAGAAGAGATAAACTCGGTATACACCACATCGGCTCCCTGCTCTTTACAAAGTGCACGGAACGGCGGGTCGCTCACATCTTCCATGGGTGCGAGTAATAACGGAAATTTGCCTACGTCTATGTCTCCTATTTTTGCCACGCTTCGGCTCCGCTCAACGAGCGGAGAATTTATAATTACATTAATTTAAAGTGCAAAAATAGGCAATATGTTAGTATTGTAGCTTTCAGGGAGCAAAAACTAGCTTTTTAAAGTATATTTGCCGCAGGAATAATTGACTATGAAGAACATCCGAAATTTTTGCATCATTGCACATATTGACCACGGTAAAAGTACCCTGGCAGATAGATTATTAAGCGCAACAGGCTCTGTAACTGCCCGTGAAGAGCAAGCCCAGCTATTGGACAGTATGGATCTGGAGCGCGAGCGTGGTATTACTATTAAAAGCCACGCCATACAAATGGAATACAAATACAAAGGCGAAGATTATATTTTAAACCTTATTGATACCCCGGGTCACGTAGATTTCTCTTATGAGGTTTCCCGAAGTATTGCTGCCTGTGAAGGGGCTTTGCTGGTGGTAGATGCGGCGCAGAGTATCCAGGCGCAGACGATTTCAAATTTATATTTAGCGCTGGAAAACGATCTTGAAATCATTCCTGTGTTAAATAAAGTAGACCTTCCTTCTGCTAGTCCGGAGGAAGTAACCGACGATATTGTAGATTTGCTTGGTTGTGACGCCGAAGAAGTAATCCCCGCCAGTGCTAAAACAGGTATTGGAATCGATGAAATTCTGGCAGCCATTATAGAGCGCGTTCCTGCGCCTAAGGGCAATCCGGATGAAAGTTTACAAGCCTTGATTTTTGATAGTGTGTACAACCCATTTCGTGGGGTGGAAACGTATTTTAGAGTGCTGAATGGTGAGATTAGAAAAGGGCAGCATATTAAGTTTATGGCAACTGGAAAGGATTATTATGCCGATGAAGTAGGAACTCTTAAACTAAAGCAACAGCCCAAACAAGTGATCAAAACAGGTGATGTGGGGTACCTCATCACAGGAATTAAAGAAGCGGTTGAAGTAAAAGTAGGAGACACCATTACCGATGCAAAATCGCCTACCACCAATATGATTGAAGGTTTTGAAGATGTAAAACCCATGGTATTTGCGGGAATTTACCCGGTAGATACCGAAGATTACGAAGAATTACGCGCCTCCATGGAAAAGTTGCAGCTAAACGATGCTTCTTTAGTCTTTCAACCAGAAAGTTCTGCGGCGCTTGGTTTTGGATTTCGTTGTGGGTTTTTAGGAATGTTACACCTGGAGATCATTCAGGAACGTTTGGAGCGTGAATTTGATATGACGGTAATCACTACCGTTCCTAACGTGTCGTACCATGCCTATACAAATCGAGAACCCGACGAACTTATTTTAGTAAACAACCCCAGCGACTTACCGGACCCTTCCCGTTTAAATCGTATGGAAGAACCGTACATTAAGGCAACCATCATTACTAAAAGTGATTTTGTAGGTTCCGTAATGTCTTTATGCATTGAAAAGCGTGGACAAATTACCAATCAGACCTATTTAACGACAGAGCGTGTAGAATTGACTTTCGATATGCCGCTGGCTGAAATTGTATTCGATTTTTATGATCGTTTAAAAACAGTTTCAAAAGGGTATGCTTCTTTCGATTATTCACCCATTGGGATGCGTGAATCTAAACTGGTAAAAGTAGACGTACTCTTAAATGGAAACGTAGTAGATGCCCTTTCAGCCTTATTACACCAGGACAACGCCTACGACATTGGGAAGAAAATGTGTGAAAAACTACGCCAGCTTATCCCGCGTCAACAATTTGATATTCCTATACAAGCCGCTATTGGCGCTAAGATTATCTCACGTGAAACTGTAAAAGCATTACGAAAAGACGTAACAGCAAAATGTTATGGAGGGGATATTTCACGTAAACGTAAGCTCTTGGAAAAACAAAAAAAGGGTAAAAAACGCATGCGTCAGGTAGGAAATGTAGAAATTCCGCAGGAAGCATTTATGGCGGTGTTGAAGTTGAATGACTAATTTCTAAACACCCTAATTATATAAATCCGAAGCACTTACGCTTCGGATTTTTTCGTACTTTTCGGTATGAAAAATAGTGCGCTCTTATTTTTCTTCTTTTCAACTGTTGCCACACTTCTGGCACAAACAGACAACGCTTCAGTAGACAACTACCTGAATCTTGCAAAAACACACAGTACATCCAAACAAGACAGTGCGGTATACTATTCTAACCTTGCTTATAGCGTTGCACTAAAAACAAAGGACACTTCTCTTATTGGACAGGCCGGGTATTTTCACTCCTATTATTTAATACAAAGCGGCGCATACGACGAGGCAGAAAAGCTTCTCGATTTTAATATAACGCACGCGGCCAACATGAGCGACCGCGTCCTTGGAAGCACACACTATAGTTATGGAAACAGATATTATACAGAAGAGGTCTATGACAAGGCGCTAGAACACTACCTGCAGGGTTTGTCTTTTTACAGGGAGGCTAATAACAAGCAGGGGCTTTCGCGAACAAACCTTCAGTTGGGCGTTGTGTACGATAAGCTTGGCAAGAAAGAACTTGCAGGGTTTTTTTATGAGCAGTCACTTCGGTATAGTGAGAGAGCCAGGCAAATGCATACCACTAAAATTACCAGGGGTTCCGACAGTACTTCTCAAAACATAGAGGTTTCAAAAGCCATGCTTCAGGAATTAGAAAAAGAACCCAATAACAGAATTAAGGCTAATGTGCTCTTTAATCTTGGAAAAAGTTATTTTGAGGGAAAACAATGGCAAAATGCTGCCGCCTATTTTCAAAAATCGTACGCTTTGAAAACCGAACTTGGGGTAGCAGAACATTTAGATAAAAACCTGTTCTATATTGGGCAATCCTATTTAGAGCTAGGGCAACTAGAAAGCGCAATAGCGTATTTGTCACTGGCAACTAACGTTTCAAAAAAAAGGAATCAAAAAGTAATGATTGAAACGGCTTTGCAACAGGCCTATGAAAAAAGCGGGGAGTACCAGAAGGCATTACACTATGCCAAGCGTGTTACCAGGATGAAAGATTCGCTGAACACGTTACGTGAAAATGATCGCATTGCAGAGATTACGTCTCAATTTGAAACCGAAAAACAAGCCGGTGAAATTAAAGTCCTTGAAGCAAACAGCCTTCTCAAGGATGTAAAGCTAAACAACCAAAAAAACATACTTTTTGCAATAGCTATTGGTGTTTTGCTTTTACTGAGCTCCTTATTTTTTGCCTACAATCGTCATAAAACAAAACAGCAATTACAGTTTTCTGAAATGACCCGCAAACTTTTACAAATGCAGCTAAACCCACATTTTTTGTTTAATGCGCTTAACGGAATTCAGTTTTTTATAAAGCAGAATGACACCAAAAAATCGAGTAGGTACATTAGTAACTTTAGTGGTTTAATGCGGAATATTTTAGAGAATTCGGTCGAAAAATTTATCTCAATTGAAGAAGATGCTGAAACCATTTCAGACTTTTTAGCCTTACAGCAATTAGTACATAACAACGCTTTTACATTTTCAATAACGATGGACGAAAACCTAGACCCGCAGGTGTATGCAATACCCCCTATGTTTACGCAGCCTTTTGTGGAAAATGCCATAATTCATGGGGTTCGGGGTGTTAAAAACGGGCATATTTTAGTTAACTACTCTTTAGAGGGAGACGTAATAAAAATTGAAATTAAGGACAACGGCAAGGGGATTGTTACCAAGAATAAAGATGCCAATACACTCCATAAATCTATGGGCACCAGCATTACCAAACAGCGCATGGAAAACCTTTTGAAAACCGAAAACTATCCTATTACCCTGGAAGTTGTTTCCAGTAAAGAGGAGAATGTAGACCATGGTACACAAGTAACACTTACCTTTATTAAAAAATATATCTAGCCGTGGCACTGAAATGCCTGATTATTGAGGATGACCTTAACACTTCTGCAAACATAAAAGAAGTGCTTTCTACTGCTTTTCCAACTATTGAAGTTATTGGGCTGGCTGCTACTATAGCGGAAACTCAAAATATATTAGAAGTTGAAACACCAGACTTTGTGTTATCTGATATTAATTTAGGCGATGAAGTAATTTTCGATTTTTTAAAATCCTTTAAAAAAGTACCCTTCAAGATTATTTTTATAACCGCCTATAGCAAGTACGCTGTTGATGCTTTTAAATTTAGTGCCTTAGATTTTATTGAAAAGCCCTTTGAAGATGAAACCCTCATCGCGGCTGTAAAAAATGCAATTGCCAACCTGAATCTAGAGCAATATCATAAACAAATGGAGGCCTTTTTCTATAACTATAACAGCGCACAAAAGAACAAAAAACTCGTTTTAAAAAATCTGGAAGAGGTTCATATAGTTCCCGTTTCTGAAATTTTATTTGTGAAATCCGACAATAATTACTCAGAGTTTCACACTACAGATAGACGCAAAATCGTTGTCTCTAAGTCCCTTAAGTTTTATGAAGAGCAATTAAAGGGGTATTCTTTTTTTAGAAGTCACCAGAGTTATCTGGTAAACCTAAACTTCGCAAAGACATTTCATAAAACAGATAGTGTTCTTGAGCTTACCAACGGTGAGCAAATAGCTGTTGCCGGATCCAAGACTCAGGTTTTATTACACAAACTCGCTCAATTACATTAAATTCTCATCCCTTACGTCTTACTTTTAACTGGTTAATTTTTACAGGGTTATTTTTATAATATTCGGACTTAACTTTTAAAGTCCATACATCATGAAAACGCATTACAAAATTCTATGTGCCGCATGTTTCTTAGTAGCTTTCATTACTTCTTGTAGCAAGGAAGACGGTATGACAACTGCAGGGAACCCCTCAAACGTTTAACCTGCTCTTTTGCAGTAAATGTAAATTTTACGCCCTCTTTTACCTGGGGGAGAAAGTACAGATGCTAACGGGGCGCGTATTACCTATGATCTCTTTGTTCAAAAATCCAATAAGGTCTCTGACGGAGCATTACCAACAACATTACATGCCGTAAACCAGTTAAAGAATGATGTTTGGAGCAGTACGGACGGTTTTTCCTGGTACCTGATAACAGCCAATGCTCCTTTTACAGTAAGAACCGAACACGTTTTAGTGGTTCAAGATGGTGGTTCAAGAATGTTTTTATATGGGGGCCACGGCCTTAACGCCAACAACGGCTCCTCTGTAAACTCCTTGAACGATGCGTGGGCTATGGACACTTCAAATACGTGGAACAATAGAGCCACATATAGATAACCTAACAGACCCTTCAGATTATAGAGGCAGAAAAGAATTTGACGCAGTTGCTATACATAATCCCTTCATAATCATTATGGGTAAAAGCGGAACCATACTGTTAAATGACACTTGGGAGTTTAGTTCTTTGTAAGATACTATAAGTTAAAATATTAGCTTGAACCATGGGTTTTAAAAGTGACTTTTCAAGCTGCTTAAGCCGCCTTCGGGCGGTTTTCTAATTCCCGCAACTAGCACCAGAATCCGCTAGATCGTCAAGATACGCTTCGTAATTAGTGCCCGTATCTTCCCCGTTAACTGAAGCATTGCCATTAGACTCACGACATAATTCAAACTCCGGGGTTTGATCACTACTGCAAAAACGGCACGTACGTTCGTCGTCATCACTACAGGCCATTAGTATGGTTAGAAAAAATAAAAGAAGTATGCCTTTTTTCATTGGGTTGAAGTTTCCTATCTAGAACGTAAACAATTTTAAATTATTTTTAAGCAGGGTCAGCGGGTAGGTTTTCACCTTGTGTTGCTGCAACTACATCTTCAAAATCTATCGGTTTCCCAAGGTAAGCAATCATACTTCCTTGTTCAACGTCTATTTCAGAAAGTGTGTCAATAAGTTTTAAATTGCCGTTGGAGTCTTTAATAAACAATGGTATTGCTTCAGGGTTGTCTTTAATAATCTCCAGGACTTTCAGAAACTTAACGTCATCATTTACTTCAATTTCCTGAATGGACGGATAATCTCTTGCTACTTCGGTAAAGCGAATATAGTCGTGTGAGTTGCTAAACACTTCATCTTGATTAAAGTCTTTCTTTTTCAGTAGTTCTTCTGAAGTCATTAACCTGAAGGTTCCGTTCTCACCAAATTGCTTTCCAAACCGGTTCATTGCCTGTCGGTTGATCTCGTCATTGCCTGTCATAGCTAATAGATATCCTACATCGCTTAACTCAATATTATCGGTGAGATCGTCACTATAAATATTTGCATTGATAGCATCTAGGCCTAGTTCTTTTGCTTTTTGAACATTGGCACGGTTAGAATCTACTAAAACCACATGACGATCGTTTTTTTGAAGATACGAAGCAATTAATCGTGAAACTCTGGAACCTCCCACGATCATGACTCCTTCAGATTTTTTCAAAAACACCCCCAACAATGAAGCTACCAAACGTGCCGTAGTTGCATTTAACAAAACGGTCACTAAAACCAGTCCAAATACCAGGGGTGTAATATACTCAGCCCCGGGTACGCCTAGCTCAACTAATTTTGTGCCAAACAGTGACGCAATACCCGCAGCAACAATACCGCGTGGTCCCACCCAGCTTATAAAAAGTTTTTCATTTATTTTCAAATCAGACCCAAAAGTGCTTAAGAACACCCCCACAGGACGTACAATAAAAATTACTACTGCAAAAAGTATTGCTGTTTTCCAGTTATAAATGAGCATTAAGTCTTCTATGCTAATGTTTGCTGCCAGTAAAATAAAGAGAATTGAAATAAGCAACACACTTAACGACTCTTTAAAATATAGTAATTCCTTAAGGTTTGGTAAATCTGTATTTCCTAAGTACATTCCCATAACTACTACGGCCAGCAGTCCGCTTTCGTGAGCAAACAAATCGCTCAACACAAAAATGAGAAGCACCATAGACAAGGAGGCAACGTTCAGGAGGTAGTGTGGAATCACTTTCCGCTTTACTGCCTGGTACATTGCAAATCCTCCTGCCAGACCAAAGGCAAAACCAATTACAATAATTTTTCCGAATTCTAATAAAGCATGTTTTGTATATGCTCCTCCACTACTGTGACCATCTGAAGTAGCTGCAATTTCCTCTACATACCCTTCTGGCGGTATGTTAACGGTGATAAAACCAAACACCAAAACAGCTACCAAAGCTCCAATTGGGTCAATTAAAATACCTTCCCATTTTAATACCGCAGAAACATCTTTTTTAAGCGGGATATTTCTAAGAATGGGCGTAATTACAGTGGGGCCTGTTACAATAACCAGCCCTGCAAAAAGAAATGATATTTTCCAGCTTAGTCCAAAAGCGTAGTGTGCTGCTGCACCGGCCCCAAAAAAAGTAATGATAGAGCCCAAACTTATAAGCTTTCCAATAACGCCTCCTACTTTTTTCACTTCCCCCAATTTTAGAGTGAGCCCCCCTTCAAAAAGAATGATTCCAATAGCCAAAGAGACAAAGTAAAATAAGCTTTCCCCAGGAAAAAAACCTTTTTCAGTATTCCAAATGGGTTGAATCCATTGGGTACCATCTTCTGAAATCAAAGTTGAAATAGGTCCTACAAAAAGCCCAATTAAGATGAGTGGTAAGATGGCTGGGATTTTAAACTTCCAAGCGACCCATTGGGCAAAAATTCCTAAAATAATAATTCCGGCTAGTTCTAACATTCAATTGGCGTATTTCGGTGTGAAAATATAAAGATACAGGAAGCTACCGAAATATTTAACAAAATAGTAATAGCCCAGGAAGAATTAAATATCACGGACTTTCAACATTTCATGTGGTTGAACGTTCAGAAATTGGTATCTTTTCGGCCTAATAAGCTGTATTGAATCAACCAAATTTTTCCTCCCTTGGTATTGGGGTCACCTTTTCCCCGAGCCTAAAGGCCAACTTATATGAAGCCGCACGTCTAGCTATGCTTTTTGAAAGTAAGCTCATTCTAATTCATGTGGGTGACTCTTCCGAAGAAAAAACAGCAAAGTTTCAAGAAATACTAGCGCCTTTTTTTATTGATGGGCTTACAGTAGATATTGTCTACGAACCAGGCGAACCCGTAACTTCTATTCTTAAAACCGTTAGGAAGAAAAAAATAGACCTGCTTATCTTGGGAGCTTTAAAGCGTGAGAATTTTTTTAAATACTACGTAGGTTCCATAGCAAGAAAAATTACACGTAGGGCTAAGTGTTCTGTACTGTTACTTATTAATCCATCGGTGGAGCGCATAAAGTGCAAGCACGTTGTAGTAAACGGACTAAAAGACGAAAAAACAGAACAGGCCATTAAAGCCGCTTTTTTTGTAGGTAGTGCGCTACAGGCTGAGCAGCTTATTATTGTAGAGGAAATTACCCAGCAGGAAGTCGCTATTAGTATAAACGACGATAAGTCACTACGCCGCGCCAATCTGAAAAAAGAAAAGTTACGTCGCCAGGAAGACTCAAGAATTAATACCATTGTTGCATCCATTCCCGAAAAGCATAAAAAAGATCTTGCTTTACGTACCCAACCTATTTTTGGGAAACGCGGGTACACCATTGGGCACTATGCACAGGTAGCTCGTGCCGATCTACTTGTTATGAATGGACCTGGTAAATCGGGGTTTTTGGATCGCTTATTTCCTCATGATATTGAACATATCTTAACCGAACTCCCCACAGATGTACTGCTAGTTCAATGAGCCCTAAAAAGAGCACCATAAAAGAATTTTTTGCTTCCCTACCTAAAAATATTTTTTCGGGGTTTGTGGTAAGTTTAATTGCCCTTCCGTTAGGTTTGGGGTTGGCCATGGCGAGCGAAATTCCGCCCATTGCCGGAATTATTACAGCTGTGGTTGGCGGCCTGCTAGTTTCATTTCTGGGGGGAAGCCACGTAACCATTACAGGTCCGGGCAATGGAATGGTGGGTGTTTTATTAGTCGCTGTAACCACTCTAGGGTTAGAAGCGACCTATGCGGCCATCGTTTGTTCGGGTATCTTGATCTTACTTTTAGGATTTCTGAGAATGGGAAAATTAGCCGACTTTTTCCCATCGTCTGCCATACAAGGAATGTTAGCAGCCATTGGACTCATAATTTTAGGAAAGCAGTTCCATATTATGTTAGCCAACAAACTCTCTCTGGAACGCAGCCTGGATTATTTACTGGCTATCCCCGAAACTATTTTTGGCGTGTTTCAATATGAAAATACCGGACTCGTTTACGCTGCTTTAGCTGGTGTTTTAGCGTTGGCAATTATGGTGTTCTATCCGCGTATTAGAAATAAGTACCTTCAACTTATCCCAGCTCCCATGTGGATTGTTTTACTTTCTATTGCTTTCAGTTATTATTTCGAACTCATTGTTCAAAGTCCGAACCCTATTTCAGAAAACTACATGCTGTCAGGCATCCCCCCTGCTGGAGAAATTATATCGCAATTACCCTCTTTAAATTTTGGGCCTGTCGGAAGTTTTCCGTTTTGGATCAGTGTTTTTTCCATAACGCTTATTGCCAGTATTGAATCTTTATTAAGTATAAAAGCAGTAGATAAGTTAGACCCTCAAAAAAGACGAAGCAATGCAAACCGGGACTTAAAAGCACTTGGTCTGGCCACTATTGGCAGTGGTTTTTTAGGAGGTATAAATGTAGTGACCGTAATTGCCCGAAGCTCTGTAAATGTAAATAACGCTGGTTCCAACCAGTCTGCAAACTTTTCACACGCTATCTTTTTAATCATTTTTATCGCTTTATTTTCAACCCAATTAACGCGAATTCCAATGCCGGCACTTATGGCAATTCTGGTATATACGGGGTATAAACTGGCATCCCCAAAATTAGTCCGAAGGATATTTTCAGTAGGAAAAGAGCAACTGCTTATTTTCTTTACAACGCTTATGGTTACCCTGTTCGTAGATTTAATAACAGGGATTTTAGCAGGGGTATTCGTTACTTTTATCATTCACGCTTTGATGAATAAAAGTGTTTCATTATTTCTTCGGAATATTTTGAAGCCGAATGTTTTAATGTTTAAAGAAATTGGAACCAAAAACGATTATTATGTGAGTGTAAAACACTTTTGTAGCTTCTTAAACTATTACAAGCTGAAGCAAAAACTAGATGCCATTCCCCAAAGTGAAGACGTAGTCGTAGACTTCTCTATGTGCGAATTTGTAGACCACACGGTAATGGACAACTTAAGCGGCTATCAAGATGTCTTTCTGAAAAGCGGTGGCCATTTTGAAGTAATTGGACTCGACCTTCACGGTGCCGAAAGCAAACACCCTTTTGCACTCCGTAGACTCATCCCTGATTTAGGGCTACTTCAAAAAAACCTGACCAAAAGACAGACCACCCTACAGGAAATTGCCGATGATTATGGAATGCATTACGAAGCTAAAGAAGCTGAAGACCTTCACTTTTTAGATAAGTTTCATTTCTTTACTTCCAAGAAAGTAGAGAGTATTTACAATAGGTTGTTTAATGCAGAAAAAACTTTTAAGGTATTCGACATCAACTATTCCGAAGGAGCATTTATAGCCAAGGAAAATGTGCGTACCACCATGCTTCACATAAATTTAAATCACGAGATTCCAGAGTTTACATTGGATCGTGAAGGGTTTTTAGAAAAAGTATACCTTTTTGCAGGGTATAAAGACATTCCTATTGAAAATCACCGCGATTTTAATAAGCGTTTTTATTTGTTAGGCGAGAACACTGCCGTTATTCAGGAGTTCTTTGATGACGACCTGGTACACTTTTTTGAGAGCAACCCCTATTATCATGTAGAGTCTAACGGGGACTCATTGCTTATTTTTAGTAAAGAGCGTATTGCTGGTGTAAAGGAGATTAAAGCGCTGTACGATTTTGGGAAACGTCTCAGAAGTGTTGTCGCAGCTACCAGGCAGGTGGAAGCTTACCATTCTTAAAAAACCCTTAACAACCACACCCAATCGCCTGCCTTTTTGTATTTTGCGTGACCTATGAAAATCTATCCTATAGAAGCTGGAAACTTTAAGTTGGACGGGGGCGCCATGTTTGGTGTAGTACCCAAATCTTTATGGACCCGAACCAACCCGGCAGATGCCAATAACATGATAGACATTGCAGCACGTTGTATGCTCCTCGAAGACGGAGACAGACTAACCCTTATCGACACCGGGATGGGCAACAAGCAATCTGATAAGTTTTTTGGCTATTACTACCGTTGGGGAGATCACAATTTAGATGCTTCACTCAAAAAGTACGGCTTCCACAGAGACGACATTACCGACGTCTTTATGACCCACCTCCATTTCGATCACTGTGGAGGTAGCGTACAATGGAATAAAGATCGAACCGGCTACGAACCGGCTTTTAAAAATGCGAAATTCTGGAGTAATAAAGACCACTGGGAGTGGGCCACACAACCTAATCGTCGTGAGAAAGCTTCGTTTTTAAAAGAGAACATTCTGCCAATGCAGGAAAGTGGACAGTTGCATTTTGTAGAGAACCCAACTTCAGATTTTATTGAAACTTCAGCACTGGACTTCGGCATCTTCTTTGCAGATGGACATACCGATAAACAAATGATTCCGCATATACAGTACCAAGAAAAAACCATCGTCTTTATGGCAGATTTGTTGCCAACGGCAGGACATTTACCGCTTCCGTTTGTGATGGGGTACGACACCAGGCCACTTTTAACATTGCCTGAAAAAGAAAAATTCTTGAACGCTGCGGCATCCAATAACTATTATCTTTGGTTGGAGCACGATGCTCATAATGAGATAATTACCGTAAAACATACTGAGAAAGGTGTTCGCCTGGATCAGACCTATACTTTTAATGAACTTTTTAATTAAACTTGAACGAATGAATATTTTAAAATCTTCTCTTTTTGCCCTCTCTGGAGCGGCTCTTTTGGTAAGTTGTGGTGGCGGAGTTGCCCCTATTGTAGCTACACCTATTGAAAACATAGATAGCATCCCTTTAAAAACGGCGCCCTTAAATGATGTGCAGTATAAAAACTGGGCGGCAGCAGATTTGGTGACCGATACCATTCCTGGTATGAGTGTAGATAAGGCGTATGCTGAAATTATTAAAAAACAAAATGGAAACACCGTAATCGTAGGTGTGATTGATAGTGGTATTGATATTGAACACGAAGACCTGAAAAATGTTATCTGGACCAATGAAGATGAAATTCCTAACAACGGAAAAGACGATGACAACAATGGCTATGTAGACGATGTGCACGGTTGGAATTTCCTTGGAGATATAGTAGCCGAAAATATGGAATATGTACGTATCCTAAAAAAATTAAAGCCTAAGTACGAAGGTAAAACCGAAGCTTCCATAAGTGCTGCAGACCGTGCCGAATATGATCTCTACAAAAAAGCAATGGCCGAGTACGAGAAGGAAAAGCAACAGGCAACAGCGCAAACTACACAGTATACAGCAATTCTGGAGCAGGTAAAACCTGCGCACGCTGCAATGACAACAAAATTTGGAAAAGAAGACTATACCAAAGAAGACCTTGCCGGTATAAGCAGCCCTACTCCTGCTGAACAACAGCAAATTGGTATGCTAACTCAAATGCTGAACTTTGGCGATAGCGTTCCTGAAGTTATTAAGCAATTAGGAGAAGGTATTGAGTATTTTGGCGGAAGACTAGACACACACTTTAACCTGAATAAAAATTTCAGAAAAGAAAATCTAGGCGACGACCCAGACAGCAATGTAAATAAGTTCTACGGAAATAATGACGTAGATGGTCCGGACCCTAAAGAGGAAGATGCCAGACACGGTACGCACGTTGCAGGGATTATTGCAGGAGAACGCAACAACGATATTGGAGTAAATGGTGTTGCTAACAATGTAAAAATTATGGTACTACGTGCTGTTCCAGATGGCGATGAGTACGATAAAGACATTGCTAACGCTATAAGATATGCAACAGACAACGGAGCAAAAGTGTTGAACACCAGCTTCGGAAAATACTATTCTACACACCCAGAGTGGGTAATAGAGGCAATTAAGTATGCTGAAAGTAGAGATGTTTTAATTGTAAACGCAGCCGGAAACGAAGGTTTAAATCTTGACGAAACCATTGTATATCCCAACGACCAAACCAAAACAGGGATCGAATTTGCCAACAACGTTTTAACGGTTGGTGCTTTGAATTACGATTATGGTGAAGGGTTGGTTGCAACCTTCTCAAACTACGGAAAATCAAATGTGGATGTATTTGCACCAGGAGTTAAGATCTGGTCTACCATTCAACAAAACGAGTATGAGTACTTACAAGGAACCTCTATGGCTGCTCCGGCAGTAGCAGGAGTTGCTGCGGTAATCCGTTCTATGTATCCTAATCTTACCGCCACCCAGGTAAAAAAGGTAATTATGGATAGTGGTATCCCTTCAACGGCCAACGTTGTGCTAGGAGGCGATGCGTCTAATACCGATAATTTCCAGAATGTTTCAAAATCCGGGAAAATGGTGAACTTGTACAACGCCTTAATTATGGCAGATAAAATGTCTAAATAACATTTCGGGCAGAAATATAATTACCCACGAATTTTGTTTTGTTTCATCAACTCTTGTTTGTGGTAAAACTTTCAAATTATGAGAAAAATAATATTTAATAGCTTCTGGGCATTGTTGCTGGTTGTTTCAGTAACCGCTCAAAACAACACAAGTTATTGGCAGCAAAAGGTTGATTACAAGATGGATATTGATGTAGATGCCGAAAACTTTCAATACAAAGGAAAACAAACCCTTGTTTACACAAATAATTCTCCCGATGTGTTGAATCGTGTGTTTTATCATTTGTATTTCAACGCCTTCCAGCCGGGTAGCGAAATGGACGTGCGTTCCAGAAACATAGCAGACCCGGATGGACGTGTAGAAGATAGGATCTCGAAGCTTTCTCCTTCAGAAATTGGCTATATTAAACCAACCATGCTTACTCAGGATGGTCAAAAACTAACCTATGAAGTGGTAGGAACTGTACTGGAAGTTCAGTTAAACAAACCTATCCAGCCAGGACAAAGTACTACCTTTAAAATGGAGTGGGACGCTCAGGTTCCTGTCCAGGTTCGCCGTAGCGGAAGAAATAACAAAGAAGGTGTTGCCTATTCTATGTCACAATGGTATCCAAAAATGGCCGAATACGATTTCCAGGGGTGGCATGCAGACCCATACATTGCTCGTGAGTTTCACAGCCCTTGGGGAGACTTCGATGTAACCATTCATATAGACGGAGATTACGTGGTTGGTGGAACAGGATACAGTGCTTCCAATGTAAAAGGAGGGGACTATCCAAAAGTAAAAAATGGAAAAAACGGAAAGAAAACGTGGCAATTTCTAGCTCCAAAGGTGCACGACTTTACGTGGGCTGCAGACAAAGAGTATGTACACGATCAGTTTGACGGACCTAACGGAGTTACCTTAAATTTTTACTATAAAAACAACCCTGCTATCAAGGAGAACTGGAAAAAGTTACAACCTATGACTGCAGAATTGTTGCAGTATTTTAACGAGCATATTGGCGAATATCCTTACAAACAATACTCTGTAATACAAGGAGGTGACGGCGGCATGGAATATGCCATGAGTACATTAATTACCGGAGAGCGTAAGTTTGGAAGTTTATTTGGTGTGACCGCGCACGAGTTGGCACATACCTGGTTTCAGTTTTTACTGGCAACTAACGAAGGCAAGCACGAATGGATGGACGAAGGCTTTACGAGTTATATTTCGGCATTGGCAGAAGATGAGATTACAGATGGTAAAAGTCCTAATCCAGTATCAGGCTCGTATCGTGGTTATTTGTTTTTAGCCAAAAGTGGCGCAGAAGAACCTGCTACTACGCACGCAGACAGGTACAACCTTAACCGTTCGTACTCTATTACAGCCTACAGCAAAGGTGCTGTGTTTTTAGCACAATTAGGGTATATTATTGGCAAGGAAAACCTTGAGAAAACTTTAAAAGAATATTTTAAAGAATGGGCTTTCAGGCATCCAACCCCTAACGATTTTATTCGCGTAGCTGAAAAAGTATCAGGGTTTGAGCTGGATTGGTACTTAATGGACTTTATGCAAACCACAAAAACGATAGATTATGGTATTCAAGGCGTGGAAGCCAATGCAACTGGCGGAACTACTGTAACGCTACAACGCATCGGTTTTATGGGAATGCCCATTGACTTAAGTGTTGTGTACGAGGATGGAACCGAAGAAACCTTCTACATCCCACTACAAATGGCACGTGCCGAAAAGAAAAATCCATACAGTGATGTAAAGTGGACCGTTTTAAAAGACTGGGCGTGGGCGTATCCCACCTATAGTTTTGAAATTCCAGCAGGAAAAAATGTAAAAAGCATGACAATAGATGCCAGCAATTTGATGGCCGATGTGAATCCGGAAAACAATACCTACGGAGTGGAGTAATTGTTTCTGAATGAAAAGACATAGACCTGTCAGGTTTTAGAAACCTGACAGGTCTTTTTTATATCTTTACCCCATGCCACACCCCTTCAGTAAAAAAGAAAAACTCAAGTCCAGAAAACTCATCGCACAGCTTTTTGAAGAAGGTAATGGTGCGACCAAATTTCCTGTAAAGTTGCTATACCTTCCTCTAGAAAGGGTAGATAATCACCAGGCTACGTTTGCGGTCCCGAAGAAGAATTTTAAAAGTGCTGTAGACCGAAACCGAATTAAAAGGCAACTCCGCGAAGCTTACAGGTTACAAAAAGAAGGCCTGGTTATGCCTTCAGAAATAAAATATACGTTGCTTTTTATATATCTTGGGAAAAAGAAACCCAGCTATGAGCAACTGGAAAACGCTGTTGCAGACCTGCTGAAAAAAATGTTGAAATGAATACCTCAAAACAAATAGCACAACTGTACAACAACCTTATCAACGGAGGTAATTACACAGGTGTTAGTTTTAAAAAAACGCTGGAAGATGTTTCTTTTGATGAGGCAATCACCAAAGTTTCAGACTTAAATACCATTGCAACTTTGGTGTATCACATTCAATATTATTGCACTGCTGTTATCGGTGTTTTAGAGGGTGAACCCCTTACGGCAAAAGACAGCTTGAGCTTTGACCATCCTCCCGTGACTTCGGCTAGAGATTGGGAACAATTAAAAGCCCAGACCTGGCAGGAAGCGGATCGATTTTTGAACCTTGTTTCAGAACTTTCAGAAGAAAAACTTTCAGAAGGTTTTGTGAAAGATGCTTACGGAACCTACTACCGAAATATCCACGGCGTTATAGAACATACGCATTATCATTTGGGGCAGATTTCTATCCTAAAAAGATTGATTCGGGAGAAAACTGCGTAGCTCATTAGGTTCCGAAGAAATTTAATACCTTTAAAACATACGTCAACGGGTGAATTTCCCGTTGTACTACAAAGCATATTTCTATGAAAAAGAAAATCCTACTCTCGGCACTGGCCGGTATTATATTCTTCACAACAGTTAGTTTTAAAAACGACTTTTTTGAGATAGCAAAGCAAATTGAAATCTTCACCACCATGTACAAAGAACTGAACATGAACTACGTGGATGAAGTAACCCCCGCAACTTTAATGGACAAAGCCATAAAAGGAATGCTGGAAGACCTGGACCCTTACACAGTTTACTGGAACGAACAAGAAGTAGAAGATGCCCGAATTCAAAATTCGGGAACATACACAGGCATTGGCGCTTCGGTAAAAACCCTGAAAGAAAAGATTATCATTATGGAGCCTTTTAAAGGCTATCCAGCAGATGAAGCGGGTTTAAAAGCAGGTGACGAAATTATAAAAGTGGGCGCCACTACCCTAGCCGATTTCGAAGACGATGCAGGAGAGCTATTAAAAGGAGCCTCTGGGTCTACTGTAGATATTACTTTTAAACGACAAGGAAAAACTCAAACCACTACCTTAACCCGTCGAAAAGTAGATGTAAAAGCAGTGCCCTATTATAAATTGCTAGACGATAATATTGGGTATATCGTGTTGCAAAAATTTAACCGTAAAACTACAATCGAAACCAAAGCAGCGCTCCAGGAATTAAAAGAAAAGGGGGCCGATAAAATTATCCTGGATCTTCGTGGAAATCCTGGTGGATTGTTAAACGAAGCAATTAGTATTGTCAATCTTTTTGTTCCTAAAGGTGAGGTAATTACCACAACAAAATCGTCTATAGAAAAGTATAATAAAGTCTATAAAACCACGCAAGAACCTGTTGATACTGAAATTCCGTTAGTGGTTTTGGTGAATGGACGTAGTGCTTCAGCCAGTGAGATTGTTTCAGGAGGTTTGCAGGATTTAGACCGTGCTGTAATTGTTGGGGCGCGTAGCTTTGGGAAGGGGCTTGTACAGCGTCCAAAAAAATTAACCTATGGTACACAATTAAAGGTAACCATTTCCCGCTACTACACGCCTAGTGGGCGGTGTATTCAGGCACTGGACTACTGGAACCGGGACGAAAACGGTGATCCCGTTCGTGTTGATGCCAAAGAATACAACAAGTTTACCACCAAAGGAGGAAGAACAGTATATGACGGTGGCGGAATTTTACCAGATATTGAAGTAGAAACAGCTGTTTTTAGCCCAATTACAACTGCTTTACTGAAAGATCAGGCTATTTTCGATTATGCCACAGAATACCACTATAATAACCCCATGACAGACTGGAAGGGTTTTGAATTTAACGATTCAGATTTTAGAAATTTTCTGGACTTCTTAAAAAAGGAAGGGTTTGACTATGAAACCGAAACCGAAAAAGAATTTGCCGAAGCCCTTCGCAGTGCCGAAGATGAAGATATTGCAAAAGAGATTTCAAGCAGTTATCAGAATTTAATGCAATCGATAGACGCTGCCAAAGAGAAAAAACTAGTTGCCAAAAAAGCCGAAATAAAGTCATTACTTTCAGATGAAATCTTAAAGCGCTATTTCTACAAAGAAGGCTTGTACGACTATCAGGTTGTGAACAATCCTGAAATTTTAGCTGGAATTGATGTTTTGACTAATAATGGAAAATACAATAGAATTTTAAAGAACTAATCATGCCCTCGACTTCACTCGGACATCGTTGTCTAATCTCGGTGCACGAGCGGAGCCGAGGACCAAATTGAGTTATGGAACAATTCCTCTTGTTTTTTGAAACCATGCCTACCTGGATGAAAGCACTTTGGGTGTTTTTTGTCCTGGGATTCTTCTGGGTTTTGGAGGGATACTACAGTTTGGTGGTCTTGAAATATAAAAAATGGAGACATGCCAAAGTAAATTTAATATTATTACTTTTTGTGATGCTAATTAATGCTGTGTTTGGCATTGTAACGGTGGGTATTTTTGAGTGGCTGGATACGTCACAATTTGGGCTGCTTCATCTTTTTAGTGCGCCCGTTTGGGTGGAACTGCTTATAGCTATTGCCATATTAGATTTAATTGCCCAGTATTTTGTCCATTATTGTTTACACAAAGTGCCTGCTATGTGGCGCTTGCATATTGTACACCATAGCGATAAGAACGTAGATGCAACTACAGGAACACGGCACCACCCTATCGATTTTATGGTTCGGGAAACTTTTGCACTTATTGCTGTTGTACTTACCGGAATGCCGATAGCCTTTTATCTTTTTTACCGAATTTTAAGTGTAGCTTTTACCTATTTTACCCATGCTAATATTTCACTTCCCAAGTGGTTGGATAAAGGATTAAGCTATATCATTGTAACGCCCAACATGCATAAGTTTCATCATCATTATCAACTGCCATGGACCGATAGTAACTATGGAAATATGCTTTCGGTCTGGGATAGGGTATTTGGAACATTTGTATACGGAGACACTTCAAAAATCCAATACGGAATTGATATTGCAGACCATACTGACGATGAGAGTATTGGAGTACAATTAGGGATTCCTTTCAGTAAAAAAGTAAAGTCAAAATCTTCATTTTGAACATCTTAACATTCCTTTAAGTGCTTTTTTTGGTTCTAAGTTGTATCTTGTCCGTTATGGTACAAATAGACAAGCAGGAAAATACAGAGACGCTCGAAGAATCGGTAGCGTATTTAGAGAACAAAGGATTTGAAAACATCAAAGCAGATATTGAGGGATATGAAACCCCTAAATCCTACAAAAAAGCAGGAAGCGATATTAGCATCACTCCAGACATAGTGGCGGAACGCGCTGGAATTAAACATTATTTTGAAGTAAGTTTAAAAAGTGAAAAGCCTCACTTATTGAAATCGAAGTGGAGATTTCTAGATGTATTAACACGTATGAAAAATCACCGTTTTAAAATCATCACACGAAGAGGGCATTATAAGTTCACTAACGAAATGTTGGAGGATCTTAATCTTCAGAAAAATTTGATCAAGCTGTAACCATGGCAATATGAGGAATACCATCTTCTAGGTATCCTTCTCCAGTGGTTTTAAAACCGTGAGATTCGTAAAATTTAATTAAATAGGTCTGCGCCGAAAGTTTAATACTATTGGTGCGGTACTTTTTTTTTATGGCTATACTTGATGCCTCCATAATATCATGTCCGTAGCCATATTTTCGCTCCTTTTCATCTACTACTACCCTACCAATGGCTGCTTCCTTAAAATAAATTCCAGGTGCAAAACAACGGGTATATGCCACAACCTTTCCTTCTTTTTTTCCAATAATATGAAGCGCTTTTTTATCCTTCCCATCAATATCCTGGTATACACAATCCTGCTCGACTACAAACACTTCACTGCGTAATTGTAGTACATCGTGAAGTTCATGAAGGGTTAGTTCTTCGAAGGTTTTTACTGAAATTTCCATATTCCGTCCTTGGTTTATCCTAAGCGTGTTGAAGTGCTCAATAGGTAGTTTTTTTTTACTTGTCAGTAGTATCAAATGTATGAAAATAGAATCTTTTAAAACAAGTGAAAAAAGCGAGCGGAGCGAAGTTGAAGCTAATCCTGTACAATCACATCCTTCGCATCGTCTTTTTTAAACTCTGGTTGAATGTTTACATGGTTTATTCCGAAGTCATGATACAACCGTTCTTCGACCTGATCCAGAATTTTATCAAATTGTGACAGGGTTATGTCTTCATGAAAATCTATATGTGCTTCCAGGTGCGTTTCTTTTTCGTTGAGTTGCCAGATATGCATGTGATGAACATTCTTAATTTCAGGAGCTTCAGAAATTGCTTCTCGTAATTTTTCTAGTTGAATATCGTCTGGTGTAAATAACATTAAAATCTTAAAACTGCTTTTCAACAAATCGTACCCCATAAAAATAAGATAGATAGCGATTAAAACAGTGAGTACG
Source organism: Flavobacteriaceae bacterium UBA1903 (assembly GCA_002337605.1). Classification (GTDB taxonomy): domain Bacteria; phylum Bacteroidota; class Bacteroidia; order Flavobacteriales; family Flavobacteriaceae; genus Marinirhabdus. The sequence continues at coordinate 726,679 of DDGL01000014.1, read as the reverse complement.
CTGTCTACCCAGAACCAACCAAAATATTTCATTAACAAACCCCCTATTAAAACGGCTACACTGGCAGACATGTCTGTTAGTAAGTGCAAATAAGCCGAACGCATATTCATGTTTTCTTTGCTGTCTTTTTTTAACAACAAAACACTGAAACCGTTGGCTACAATTCCTAAGAGGGCGAGCCAGATTACCAATCCGCTCTCAATTTCCTGCGGATTCATAAACCGAACCGCCGCTTCATAAATTAAATAAACCGCAACAATAAGTAGTGTAGAAGCATTGACAAAAGCAGCAATAATTTCGGCACGTTTATACCCGAATGTCTTATCGAACGAAGCTTCTTTTTTAGAAAATTTATCGGCTACATAGCTAACAATAAGGGATAGTACGTCACTAAAATTATGAAGTGCATCACTTAATAGCGAAAGACTTCCCGAAATAAGTCCGCCAATTACCTGAGCCACCGTAATAATAATATTCAACCCAATAGAAAGAAGAAGATTTCTTCCTTTTAGATCGTTATGCGTATGGGAATGATTATGTGACATTAGTGTTTATTCGGACTGCCGTAACAACCTCTATTGATTAGTCTCTATTAAAATTAATTTTTTTAAATTAATAATAGACAATAAAGGTACGAAGTACCAAAATAAACAATCATCAAGAGCAGCCAATTTTTGCAACCCTGTTTTGGTGTCTTCCGCCTTCAAATTCGGTATCCAGAAAAGTTTCTACCATTCCTACAGCTTGCTGAAGTGAGGTAAATCTAGCTGGAATGCAGATAATATTTGCATTGTTGTGTTGTCTTGTAAGCGAAGTAATTTCTTTGGTCCAGCAAATACCGGCGCGAACATTTGCATATTTGTTTGCCGTCATCGCAACGCCGTTGGCACTTCCGCAGATTAAAATTCCAAAGTCTGCATCACCATTGTTTACGGCTTTTGCCACAGGATTTGCAAAATCTGGATAGTCTACACTATCTAAAGTATCGGTACCGTGATTGGTTACTTCAATACCTCTCTCTTTTAATAGGTTAAGAATGGCAAATTTGTAGTCGGGTCCGGCGTGGTCGTTTCCTATGGCTATTTTCATGGTACATATCTTTGAAGCAAAGATACTATGTATTTAAGTTTTAAAAATGGTTATTCTTTAAACAATTGAATTTCAACCATAACCATTTCTTAACCCTAGCGTGATATTTAAGTTAATAACGTTGTTAATATTTGTTTACTGAAATTGCACAAATTTATTTGGTGGTTTCATTTAGGAAATCAATATGCACTTTACTTTTAAAATACCTAAAAATAAGTGCTGCTTTTTTGAGTGAGTTATCTTCATTAAAAAGTAAGTTGATAACATAAAATTTCAGAAATCTTATTAAAAATAGGTTGTCAACATGGGTTGTGAACAGCTGTTAATAGCATCTTCTAATTCGTTCATTTTAAAGAGAACTAACTTCTTAAAAGTATGTTAACAACCCGTATAGAAAAGGTAGTAAGTTCAATTAAAAACAAAGCTTCAAAAAGTTATACCCCTTATTAACATGCTATCATAAACATCATTTTATTTTTAAAAATTTAGAAAAAAAGAAAATATGATTATATAAATGTTGACAAGTATGATAACTCGGTTTTCTATATAATTTTATGAAATCTGAAGAGAAAGTAAAGCCTGTAATTACTATTGAAGTTAGACGATTCTTAGATCTGAAGGATTGTTCAAATTATTTAAAATTTCAGTAGCTTCCGCAATATCGTTCTGATGTACTAAAAGGCGGATCCCACCAACCGCGTTGCTATGAAAGGGAAGGACACTTACCATGGTTTCATTCTGAAAAATAAAACGCAAGTTAGCCTGTTGCAATAAATGCTGTAACACAGTATATTCACTAGGAAAAGTGAAAATTGCAATAAGTTGAAAATCTTTCATATACTTGAAAATGAAACTATACCGCATACTAAACGCAGTCGAAGTGAAGGTACTAAATCTTTCACAATGCAAACCTATGGTTGTGTTATTAATAGTACTTTTACGAATCTTAAGTAAAAACTATGCCGCAACGAAATAAACGGAGAAAAAAGAAAACTAAAATAGAAGGCTTGACTCATAGTATTTTAACCATACTACGGAAAAATAACGGGCACCCTTTTAACTACAAACAAATTGCTGCAAAGCTAGGTCTACACGACGCTAGCAGCAGAAATCAAATTATAAAAAAACTGAAAGCACTACAAGGAAAAGGAGAAATCCAGGAGATAGAACGAGGAAAATATATAGTAAGTCCGTCTAAAAATTACCATACTGGAAAAATGGACATTACAAGCCGCGGACGTGGTTTTGTAATTGTGGAAGGACTGGAAGACGACATAAAAGTTTCCAATAAAAATTTAAACAAAGCCTTAAATGGTGATACGGTAGAAGTCTATGTTTTTAAAAGAAAACGAGGCGGCCGTATGGAAGGTGAAGTCACCAATATTATTGAACGCAAGCGTACGGAATTTGTTGGAACCATTCAGGTATCCGATAAATTTGCCTTTGTAGAATGTCAGGGCTACAATATGTACACAGACTTTTTTGTACCGAAAAGCAAGATTAATAATGCTGAAGATGGTGACAAAGTACTGGTAAAGATGGAGGGTTGGGAAAATAATTCAGAATCTCCATTAGGAACCGTATTAAAAGTCCTTGGAAAACCAGGAGAACACAATACCGAAATTCATTCCATTTTAGCACAATACGGTTTGCCGTATGAGTTTCCGTATGAAGTTGAGAAATACGCTAACGAGCTGGATACCCGTATTCATAAAGATGAAATAAAAAAGCGTCGCGATATGCGAAAAACGCTGACGTTTACCATAGATCCAAAAGATGCCAAAGATTTTGACGATGCGTTGAGTTTTGAAGTACTGGAAAACGGAAACTACGAAATAGGAATTCACATTGCCGATGTTTCTCACTATGTAAAACCAGGAACATTACTGGACGATGAGGCTTATGAAAGAGCAACGAGTGTCTATCTGGTAGATCGCGTAGTGCCTATGTTGCCTGAGATTTTATCGAATAATGCGTGTTCGTTACGACCCAACGAAGAAAAATATACCTTTTCAGCTGTTTTTGAAATAAATAAAAAAGCAGAAGTAGTTAAGAAGTGGTTTGGAAGAACCGTCACGTATTCTGACGCCAGATTTGCTTACGAAGAAGCACAGGTTCTGATAGAAACGAATACAGATGTTGATACTATTAAAAACCGTACTATTCCTGCAAATATTAGTATTACTGGAGAAGAATATGAAGTGGATCAACCTATTGCTGAAGCTATTGTAGAAATGGATCGCTTGGCAAAGATCCTACGTAAAAAGCGGATGCATGCCGGAGCAATAAGCTTTGATAAAGTAGAGGTGAAATTTATTCTCGATGAAAATAGCAATCCGGAAGGTGTTTATTTTAAAGAAAGTAAAGATGCCAACAAACTTATTGAAGAATTTATGCTTCTTGCCAACCGTAGTGTGGCCGAATTTATAGGAAAACAAAATCCAAAGAAAACATTTGTATACCGGGTGCACGACGAACCAGATGATGAAAAAATTGCAGCTCTGGAAAGAATCATTAAGCAGTTTGGGTACAAAATGGATACGCGTGATAAAAAAACCACGGCAGCTTCTATGAACAAACTTTTAAAAGATGTTCACGGCAAGAAAGAACAGAATATGATCGATACCATTGCCATACGTACCATGAGTAAAGCGCAATACACTATTCATAACATTGGGCATTACGGGTTGGCGTTCGATTATTATACCCACTTTACTTCGCCTATTCGTCGCTATCCAGATGTTATGGTGCATCGTTTATTACAACACTATCTGGATAAAAAAGATAGCGCCAAGGAAGAAACCTACGAAGACCGTTGCAGTCACAGTACCGAAATGGAAATACTGGCCACCAATGCCGAGCGTGACAGTATTAAATACATGCAGGTAAAATATATGCAGGACCACAAAGACGAAGAATTTGTAGGCGTGATTTCCGGGGTAACCGAATGGGGAATCTATGTAGAAATTATACAAAACAAATGCGAAGGTATGGTACGCCTACAGGATCTGGACGACGACCATTACGAGTTTGATAAAGAAAATTTTGCCGTAGTAGGGCAAAAAACCAGAAATGCCTATGTATTAGGAGATGAAGTAAACGTAAAAGTTAAAAATGCTGATCTGGTAAAGAAGCACCTGGACTTTTTAATGTTGGGGCATTATAAGGGGTAGAAATTCTATCGCATTATTTTTGAATACACTTGAACTACACGATTATTACGTTTTTATATTTAATACTTATAGCACCAATTTTGACTGCCTATTAGTATGATTATAAAGCAAATAAAAAATAATTTTCGCTTTCAACTAAGAAATTTGCAAGGGGGTTATTAAAAGGATTCATTCTCGTTGTCCTCTATTTTGCAATAAATCAAGCTTACGAATTAATTGTACTTTTTACTAAATAGCGTGGAACGAAATTGTAATTTTGAAATCTAATTAAATAAAAGCGATTCCTAAAAACTCTTTGGCGAGCGCGTAAAAGTTATTTTAGAAGCTCCATAACAAACCCTTAAATCTTTGTACTTTTACAAGTATGTTTGATGGTATTGGCTACGCGGCATTCTACGGTTTCTTACTTGCTTTTGCAGTAGGCCCAGTTTTCTTTACCCTTATTGAAACGAGTATAACTAAAGGCTTTAAAGCGGGTGTTTTCTTCGATCTGGGCGCTATGACAGCAGATATTATCTTTATTATTATCGCTTATTTTAGTACCAGTAAAATTTTAGAACGTGTAAAAGACGATCCTGGATTGCTCATTTTTGGAGGCGTTGTTTTAATTGCTTATGGTGTAATTTCCTACATACGAACCTCTAAGAATTTAATTAAAATTGTACGGGAGCATTATGCAGTCTCTATTAAAAAGAATCTGGGTGGTCTATTTCTAAAAGGCTTTTTGCTTAATTTTGTTAATTTTGGTGTATTGGCTGGCTGGATTGGTACCATTATCATGGCAAATGCCTTAACTACCAGTGAAAATGGGGTTATACTCTTTCTAAGCACTGTTCTTATTACATTTTTCGCAACCGACTTGTTAAAAATTATCCTGGCAAAAAAACTGAAAAGCAAAATGACCCCAAGGGTTATTTTCAAAACGAAAAAATGGGTAAGCATTTTAATCACACTTTTTGGTATATTTTTACTGGTAGAGGGTATCTTCCCAGCTCAGGTACAAAGAGGTTTAGAACAAATACCAACTCAACAATTTCCTACAGATAGGCCTATTCCCCCGGTAGAAGAAGATGTGATAGAGGTGCATTAGGAAATGGGTGAACTCATATTAAATTTAACACCGAACGCTACATAGTTTTAAACTAGGTAACAAAGTAGTACAAACAAAAAATCCAGCCGTTTCTAGCTGGATTTTTTTAGAGGCATCGAGCGGATTCGAACCGCTGTACAAGGTTTTGCAGACCTCTGCCTAGCCACTCGGCCACGATGCCAGTATGAATTGGCAAATATAGAAATTTAATACAAAAGCAAACAGTTTTATTCTTTTTGATTTTTTTCAAGCATCCTTTAAGTTAGTGTAAAGCTTGAATGAAATAAAAAAGCAACTCAATTGATTTCGGTTTCTGAGCGGAATCAAGGAGCCAAGGCACTCATCGTTACCACAACCTCTGCAACATCGCCACCAATAGGGGGGTTTAGCTTACTAATGGAAACTTTTGCTTTTTTAACTAAGGGAATTTCACTGAAAATTCTATCAATAATACGCTGTCCTACTTGCTCCAACAGCTTACTGCGTTGTGACATCTCGCTTTTTATAATGTGTTGTAGATGCACATAATCTACTGTGTCATTCAAATTATCTGTTTTGGCAGCTTTGCTTAAATCGGCTTTTACGGTAAGATTGACTAAATAATCACTTCCAATTTTTTCTTCTTCAATCAGGCAACCGTGGTTGGTAAAAATACGCACATTTTTAAGACGAATGGTACTCATATACTGGGTTTTGGTAAAGATAGAAAATTCCCTCCTTGAGGGGGGTGTAGGGGGGTGTTTTTCACTAACTTTGTATACATTTTTATATATCATGGAAGAAAAAGAGCCACTTAATTTTATTGAACACATTATTGAAGACGATTTGAAAGCATCGTATACAAAAGATGATTTACAATTTCGTTTCCCGCCAGAGCCAAATGGCTATTTGCATATTGGACACGCCTCTTCCATTTGTCTTAATTTCGGATTAGGATTGCGTTACAATGCACCAGTGAACCTTCGTTTTGACGATACAAATCCTGCCAAGGAAGAACAGGAGTTTGTAGATGCTATCAAAAAAGATATCACGTGGCTAGGGTACAAGTGGGCGAATGAGTGTTATGCTTCCGATTACTTTCAGCAGTTGTACGACTGGGCAGTTCAGTTTATAAAAGAAGGCAAAGCGTATGTAGATTCTCAAACTTCAATTTTAATTGCTGAACAAAAAGGAACACCCAATGAACCTGGTGTGGAAAGTCCTTTCAGAAATCGCCCTGTGGAGGAAAGCTTACAGCTCTTCGAAGAAATGAAGAATGGTGATGCCGGCGAAGGGTCTCATGTACTCCGCGCAAAAATTGATATGACATCAAGCAATATGTTAATGCGGGATCCGGTCATGTACCGCGTTTTACATAAAGCACACCACCGTACCGGAACCGATTGGAAAATTTTCCCAATGTACGATTGGACTCATGGGGAAAGCGATTATATAGAACAAGTTTCTCATAGTTTCTGTACGCTGGAGTTTCTGCCCCACAGAGAGCTGTACGATTGGTTTCTGGACCAGGTACACGAGAGCGACAAGTTACGCCCTAAGCAGCGAGAATTTGCCCGTAGAAACTTAAGTCATACGGTGGTAAGTAAGCGAAAACTAGCAAGATTAGTGGAAGAAGGTGTGGTAACAGGGTGGGACGATCCAAGAATGCCAACCATTTCAGGCTTACGCCGAAGAGGGTATACCCCGGATGCTATCAAAAATTTTGCCGATAGCATTGGCGTTGGAAAACGAGAGAACTTAATAGATGTATCGCACTTAGAATACAACGTTCGCGAAGATCTTAATAAAAAAGCAGACCGTGTGATGGCGGTTCTGAATCCATTAAAGGTGGTTATTACCAACTATCCTGAAGGCGAAGAAGAATGGCTGGAAGCCGAAAATAACCCCGGAGATGAAGCAGCTGGAAATAGAGAAGTTCCATTTTCCCGCGAGATCTATATTGAACAGGACGATTTTAAAGAAGAAGCCAACCGAAAGTTTTTCAGGTTAAAACTAGGAGGCGAAGTGCGTTTAAAGAATGCGTATATTATCAAAGCCGAAAAAGCTATTAAAGACGATGCGGGAAATATTGTAGAAGTACACTGTACGTACGATACGGACAGCAAAAGTGGTAGCGGTTCCGAAGCTTCATTGCGAAAGGTAAAAGGAACGCTGCATTGGGTTTCAGTTAAACACGCCTTGCCAGTTGAGGTACGCTTGTACGACCGCTTATTTACAGAAGCATCTCCAGATACGCACAAGGATAAAGATTTTATGGAATTTATTAACCCGAATTCACTGGAGTTAATTACAGGTTATGCAGAACCAAGTCTGGCGAATTTAAAGCCAGAGGATACCGTGCAATTTCAACGCTTAGGATACTTTACAGTAGATAAAGATTCTTCAGAAGAGAAAATAGTGTTTAATCGTACAGTAACATTACGAGATTCCTGGGCGAAACTAGACGCTTAACGACTAGTATTTTAAGATTTTATCCGGTCATTTTCTGATAACTTTAAGAGAAATTGGCAGGATGCAGACGTTTTTAAGAAACCTTTACCATTTGTAATTTGGGTATTAACCGGTTATTAACATCGCTTGGTTATTTGTTGAGGTATCTTTGTTAGAAACAATCAAGTAATAACTTAAAAAACAACAACAAATGGCATCAAATACAGGACAAACTTTACTCGCATTACTAACCGGAGCAGCAATAGGTGCCGGGATAGGTATTTTATACGCTCCAGACAAGGGTTCTAAAACGCGTAGTAAAATTGACAAGGAGCGCAAAAAAGCCCAGAAGCGCTTGAACAAACAATACAACGAAACAAGATCAAACCTAACCGAGCAAGCACAAAAAGCTAAGCTTAACTTTCAACAAAAATTAGACGACACCTTGTCTTCTGCAAGTCATAAAGCTGATGATATTTTATTGGCAATGGAAGACAAACTGGAAGCTTTACGTAAGCAAAATGCAAAGTTGCAAAAAGATGTTACCTTAGATAAAGTGAAAACTACGACGAAAAAAGCAACAGTCTAACTATGCCTTTTAAATTGCTTACTGAAAACCTGAGCGAATCGGGAACAAAATTGCAAGACTATATCAAAAATTCGGCGGAGTATTATAAACTTCGCCTTTTTAAGCATGCCATGAAGTTATCTACTTCGCTCATAAATATGTTAGCGTTGGGAGGAATCTTCATGTTGTTCCTAATGTTTTTTTCCTTTGGAATTGCGATGTGGCTCGGGCGAATTTTAGATAGCATGTTATACGGTTTCTTTATAGTAGCCGCTGTATACTTAGTGATTTTTCTTCTCATTCTATTCTTTGGAAAAAAGTACATCGATAAAGCTATTCTCTCCAAGTTTTCAGAATTGGTCGTTGAAGACTTAGACAAAGAAGAGCATATGTTTGAGGACGATATTTCACTGGAAGATTTTAACGAAGGGACCTTACCCAATGAAAAAGAAATTCCATGAAAAAAAAATACACCACATTTGAAGAACTGGATCACGACATTAAAAGGGCCTATCTTCAATCTGAAATAGACAAAGAGGAACTTAAATTAAGCCTGAGTGAAGCAAAGGATAGCCTTACCCCTGGTAAAATTGCTACAGCTTTAATTGGTGGGATGGCAACGAGTGCAGTACTAATAAAATTACTCACGCCCGTAGCCTCATTTGCAATTGGAAGGTTGCTTCAGAAATACAAGGAGAATTAAATACAGTTTAACATACATCAAAAAGCCCGATTTCATTTAAGAATTCGGGCTTTTTGCTTGTAGTGATGTTAGCAATCGTAAACACCACTTTTTATTACATCTGTTTCATTTCAAATGGTTTTCAGCAAGATGTGTGATTTCTCACGGCGTTTCGAAAGGATTAATACTGCACATCCTCATCTCTTGGTGGAGGTGGCTTTCTTTTCGTCTTTTTATTGGTAATTCCTTTAGCGGCATTGGTCTTTTTCATCTCTTCGCCGATCTGGTTGCTGGCCACAAAACTTGCGATCATATCATTCAGCATATTGCTTCCCGCTTGGGGTGAATTTGGCAAAAGGATTAAGTTGGTATTGGTTTCCTCCCCAATACTTTGAAGCGTGTCGTAATGTTGTGTTACTACGATCAATGCACTTGCTTCCTGGGAGTTGATCCCTACATTATTCAATACGTCCACACTTTCTTCCAGTCCACGTGCAATTTCACGGCGCTGGTCTGCAATACCCTGTCCTTGTAAACGCTTGCTTTCGGCCTCTGCACGCGCTTTGGCTACAATTTTAATACGCTCTGCTTCTGCTTCGTATTCTGCAGCCACCTTTTCACGCTCTGCGGCGTTAATTCGGTTCATAGCGGCTTTTACCTGTACATCGGGGTCAATATCTGTTACCAGTGTTTTAATAATATCATACCCATAATCGCTCATGGCTTCGTTTAATTCAGCTTTTACGGCAATGGCAATATCGTCTTTACGTTCAAAAACGTCGTCCAGTTTCATTTTTGGAACTTCGGCACGTACTACGTCAAACACGTAAGAAGTAATCTGGTCATGCGGGTTCTGAAGTTTATAAAAAGCATCATACACTTTTTCGCGAATAACTTGAAATTGTACTGAAATTTTCAGTCGTACAAAAACATCATCTTTCGTTTTAGTTTCAACAAGCACATCTAACTGTTGAATCTTTAGATTCACACGTCCCGAAATACGTTGCACAATAGGAATTTTAAACTGAAGCCCCGAATTACGAATACTACTAAAGCGCCCAAAGTTTTCAATAAGGGCAGCGGTTTGTTGCTTTACTACAAAAAAAGAAGAAAGCAATAAAAAGAAAACAATAATCCCAATAGGGATTAATAAAATAAGAAATGCGCTCATAATACTAAAATATTAGTTTATTTATTCCGTTTGAAGATACGAAAATAAAGCTACTTTTAGCCTTCAAAATCATACCCTCACTATGAGTATTAAATTTCTTCTTTTTGTTACCCTTACAGGCCTAATTTATTCAACCTCCTTTGCACAAAGAAATTATGATGAATACAATCGTCTTGGAATTCAGGGAGGGATCTCATTTTTTGATATTAATACGTCCAATTTTGTTACAGAACAACAAACAGGCTTTGGCGCAGGGTTTACTACACGTGGATCATTTAGAGGTAACCTGGATTTAATTTACGGGTTAACTTTTTTTAGCAACAAAGTAGGTGTTTTAGGGTCTAATTTGGCAGCGTCGCCACTAGAAAAGCAATTTATAACGTATACAATTCCTAATGTACAGGTTAACTTTTTAGGAAGTTATAACATTATAAAGCATCATTTTAGTTTAGAGTTTGGTCCTATTCTTAACGTAAACGGAAAGATGAAAGTAGACAGCCCGAACTTAGAAAATTACCTTTTAGAGGGGTATACAACACTTCGCGCGCAGGATATTGAAGACATAAGCCCTATTAACGTTCATCTAATGGGAGGTGCTACCGTAGGCTTAGAGAGCTTTCGTTTAAGCGCACACTACCAATACGGAGTTACAAACATGCTCAACAAACTTAACGACAAGAATATAGAAAAACCCAGTGATGGCGGGGAGTTTAAAGGGAATAGTGGGACCATTGTGGTACTGGCAGTTGTTTATTTTTAGGGCTTGGTTTTGAAGGAAGGACCTTTCTGAAGGTTGAATGATTGGAAACGAACTTCAACGATCAAATTTTCAGGAATACTTTTCAGTAAATAGAAAGAATAAGAGTACGGCGGCTACTAAAGAGAATAGAAGTAGTACCACATTTGTTCTTTTTCTTTTTTTTGATTTTAAACGAATCGAGTCTTTAATTTTTTGAAGCTCAACAGGGTCAACGGGGTCAAAGTCAATTTTTTGGTTAGAAGTTGACCTAAGGGTTTCACTGCCTTTTAGTTTACCTTCTTTCCTCCTGCGGAAATCTTCCGTTCGGGCCTTGTGTGCGTTTAGCCTTCCTCCGTCTATTGGCATTAAAGAATTATTGTTTCATAAAATTAACCGCCTTCTCTATCCTGGACACAGCCTCTTTCTTGCCTAAAATTGAACTAATTTCAAACACGTCAGGACCTTTCATTTCACCCACTAACGCCAATCGTAAGGGCATCATTACTTTCCCAAACCCAATATCATTGCTGGTGATCCAGCCTTTTACTTCATCTGAAATAGTTGTAGCGGTAAAGTCTTCTATACCTTGTAACAACTCAATTACTTTCTGAAGGATTTCTGGGGTGTCTTCTTTAAATGCTTTTTTAGAAGCTTTCTCATCATATGTTGAAGGTGCTTCAAAAAAGAAACTGCCTTGCTCCCAGAGATCTTGCACAAACGTAGCACGCTCTTTCAACAACGGAACTATAACCGAAACGTCTACAGCTGTTGTAACCCCCTTATCTTTTAAAAACTTTTTAAACTGAGCCGTTAGCATGCCCTCGTCCATCTCTTGTAGATAGTGGTGCTGGAACCACTTCGTCTTTTCAGGGTCGAATTTTGCGCCAGATTTATTAACACGCGCTAAATCAAACGCTGCTACCAATTCTTCTAAACTAAAAATTTCTTGCTCCGTTCCGGGATTCCATCCTAAAAACACCAGCATATTTAGTACAGCTTCCGGTAAATAACCATCTTCTCTGTAGCCAGAAAAGACATCGCCTTCAGCAGTTTTCCATTCTAATGGAAATACAGGAAAGCCCATCTTATCACCATCACGCTTGCTTAATTTTCCTTTTCCAACAGGCTTCATCAATAAAGGTAAGTGTGCAAATTGAGGCGCATCCCAGCCAAAAGCACGGTATAACAACACGTGTAGGGCTAGTGATGGCAACCATTCTTCGCCACGAATTACATGAGTGATTTCCATTAAATGATCGTCTACAATGTTTGCTAAATGGTAGGTAGGCATTCCATCGCCTTTAAACAAAACCTTATCGTCCAGAACGTTGGTGTCAATTTTCATAGCACCACGAACAATATCGGTTAAGGGCAAGGTTTCGTCCTGAGGTGTTTTAAAACGAATTACATACTCCTCTCCGGAATCTAGTTTTGCCTTAACTTCAGCCTCAGAAAGCGCCAGCGAATTGTCTAGCTTTAGGCGGTTGTGCCAATTGTAGATAAACGTTTTTCCTTCGGCCTCGTGGTTTTTTCGATGTGCATCCAATGCTTCAGATGTATCAAAAGCATAATAGGCATTACCACTCTCTATGAGTTGGTCTGCATACTTTCGATACAAATCTTTCCGCTCACTTTGGCGATAGGGTCCGTAATTTCCACCGGAAACAGGGCCTTCGTTAGCGGGAATGTTAAGCCAGTTTAAGGCTTCAATAATATATTCTTCGGCACCGTCAACATATCGTGTCTGGTCGGTATCTTCAATTCTTATAATAAAATCGCCACCGTGTTTCTTGGCAAATAAATAATTGAACAAAGCCGTCCGTACCCCACCAATATGAAGAGGACCTGTTGGACTGGGAGCAAAACGTACGCGCACTTTTTGAGTCATGAATATAGAAACATTAATTAGGCTACAAAGGTACAGAAAGTGAAAATGATTATTTTGTGTAATACAGATCTTTTAGGGGAAACAAGTAATATTTACGGAATAATTATTGTAGTTATACTGAAAATTAACCAAAGTCAAATTTTATGAAAAAAGCACTATTTTTTCTTTTATTTCTGTCAATCACAACTTCTTGTATTTCCCAATGGTCTCAGGTTGGAAATAATTTGATTGGTGATGCTTCTTTAGATGAATTTGGAGAAACAGTGGCCATGAATTTTACAGGAGATATAATTGCTGTAGGAGCCCGCTTTAATGATCTTGCAGGGTCAGATTATGGACAAGTAAAAGTTTTTCAACTTCAGAATAGTTCTTGGATACAATTAGGAGAAGACCTTCTAGGTGAAACATCTGGAAATATTGGTGAGAAATTTGGTTGGGATTTAGATATTAACGCTTCAGGAACAAGGGTAGTAGTGGGCTCCCCGCTCTACATTAGCGGCCCAATAATTCCGGGTGCGGCAAGGGTTTTTGAATTTAATGGAACAAACTGGTCGCAAATAGGCGGAACAATAGAAGGTGAAAGTACAGAAGATTTTTTTGGGGGGTCAGTTTCGATAAATAGCGACGGTACACGTATTATTGTTGGAAGCCCAAGTAATAGTGAAAATGGAACTGGCTCAGGCCAAGCTAGAATCTTTGAATTTAACGGCTCTAATTGGGTTCAAGTAGGAAATGCTATTGAGGGTGAAACAGAATATTATGCAGGAGGTTCGGACGTATCAATAAATGGATTAGGAAACAGAGTCGCTGTAGGTTTTGCTAAAAATAACAGTACAAATCAAGGACTAGGAAATGGTATAGTGAGACTCTATGAATTGCAAGGAACAATTTGGCAGCAAATAGGTGAAGATATTGTTGGTGATGCTGAATTAGATGGCTTTGGAGAAGTAATAAGTTTGAATACTTCAGGAAACAGAATTGCGATAGGCGCAAGATTACACAACGAATCTGAACCTTATTCTGGACAAGTGAAGGTTTTTGAGATTGCCGGAAATAATTGGGCACAGTTGGGCACAGATATATTAGGTGATGAATCTGAAGCATTAGGAATTTCCCTAGACTTAAACTCAGAAGGCACAATTTTGGTTATAGGGGGCAGGGCTAACAACTCAACTGATATAAGAAAAGGAATTGTAAGGGTATTTAAACTTGTAAATGATACTTGGATACAATATGATGATGCTATTTATGGTGAATCCAATGAGGATGAAGCTGGAAGGGGTGTTGCAATTAACGGTGAGGGAAATTATGTGGTAATCGGCGCTCCTTTTGCAGACCCAAATGGAGAAAGCTCAGGACAAGCTAGAGTTTATCAAAATGATAGTATTCTTTCGGTGTTGGAGTTTAATAGGCTTTTCTCTAAGGTCAAGCTTTACCCCAACCCAAACAACGGAATCTTTGATATATCGTTTATTGAAAATCAACCGCACGTAATTGTTAAAATCGTAGACCTTTTAGGAAGGCAAGTAGCGACAATAGACTATTTCAACACCCATAAAATTGAAGTAAACGAAAACCTAAAAGCAGGGGTTTATTTGGTAGAAATCACTGCTCAAGGTGTTTCTGAAACGGTAAGAATCGTGGTAGAATAGCAATGCTACTAAGGGTTTTAACTAGTTGGTTTCATTTCCACAGGAATCCGCTTGTTCATTATCTTAAACCACAGGGGCGGTACTAACGCCAAAAGCATAGAAGTAGGATACCCAAACGGCATCTGCGGACTCACATCGTGGTAGTCTAAAACCTGATACTTTTTAGCCGATTTGTAGTGATGGTCACTATGGCGGGTAAGTTCGTATAAAATTACACGGCCCATTACATGATTACTATTCCAGGAATGTACTTCGCTTACACGCTCGTAACGACCACTCTTGGTTTTGTTTCTGCTCAGGCCATAATGTTCAATGTAATTGATGGTCTCCAGAAGTATAGCGCTGGTAACTCCTATGCCTATTGCGATTGCAGCCACAAAGACGCCAAAGAAATATGTGATTACTCCTAAATAAAGTAGCTGAATAATGGTATAATACAACATATCGTTCTGCAAACTGAAAAACGATTTCTCAGCACGTTTCAGTAGCTTCAATTGAATGTTCCATGCACTCACATACTGCCTGAACATAGAAGTAAACCAAAACGAATATACCGTTTGATTATACCGAGCACTTGCCGGATCTTCGGCTGTAGCAGCGTTTAAGTGGTGCCCGTAGTTGTGCTCTACGTAAAAATGCATATACAAAGCAGGAATCAACAGTATTTTTGCCAGCGTTTTTTCAAATCGTGTGTTGCGATGCCCAAGTTCGTGTGCTACATTTATGCCATTTCCGCCAACTGCAATCCCCACAGATATTGTTAACCCCACCAGCTCTGTTGTAGAATATTCGAACCAGGTAAGACTCCATAAAAACCACCCTACAACTCCATACACAAGCGGAAGGTTAAGGTACAACAACGCATCAAATAATGGGTTTTTTAATTTGCTTGTAACCTCTTTGGCGCTTAAATTTTCAGTTTTAACGGGAAGTAGTAGTTCAAAAACAGGAATGATAATAAAGGCAAAAACCGGAGTGAAAAAGGCCCAGTTTCCCTTCAGGAATAGTCCAACAATTGTCGCTAAAGGAATTGAATAAGCGGCCAGATATTTTAAGTCTTTCATAAAGTCAGCGTTTTGGACTTATTTTTGATAGGTTTGTAAACAAAATAAAGTTGTACTTTAGAAGTTTAGAGTATAGGCACCCTGTAATTTATGAGCACATTTAGCATCATTCAGCAAAAGCTGGAACAATTTATAAAAAAATATTACACCAATGAGCTGATCAAGGGTGCGATATTGTTTTTTGCGATTGGGTTGCTCTACTTATTAATCACACTACTCGTTGAATATTTTCTTTGGTTAAGCCCAATGGGCCGTACTGTTTTATTCTGGATGTTTGTTATAGTTGAGGTAGGGTTGTTTGCCCGCTTTATTGCATTTCCACTTGCAAAACTTTTTAAATTGCAGCGTGGAATTTCTCAGGAAGAGGCTGCAAAAATTATAGGGAATCACTTCCCGAACGTAAACGACAAGCTGCTGAATGTGATTCAGCTCAACCAGAACTATCGTGAAAGCGAGTTACTGGCGGCAAGCATCGATCAAAAAGCAGACGAATTACAGCCCGTTCCTTTTACAACTGCAGTAAATTTTAGCAAAAACGCAACATATTTAAAGTATGCCGCTATTCCTGTGGTAATCTTCCTGCTTTTCAATCTCTTTGGAGATAAGGACACGTTTAGCAGTAGCTACAAACGTGTTGTAAATTATGAAACTGCCTACGAACCTCCAGCGCCCTTTACATTTTATGTTGTAAACGATAACCTTACAGCTGTTGAAAACAAGCCCTTCACGCTTCAGATTAGAACTGAAGGTAAAGCAATTCCGGAAAGCGCCAGCATTGCCTATAATAACGAAACCTATTACTTAAAGCAAAATGCACCAGGTGTTTTTGAACATACCTTTGAGCAGCCTATAGACCCGATAAACTTCAGTTTGGCAGCAAACAAAGTAACCAGCAAACCATATACGTTGGATGTCTTAAAAACCCCGTCATTAGTAGCTTTTGAGATGTTTTTAGACTATCCATCGTATACTGGAAAGCGTGACGAAACATTAAAAAGCACAGGAAACGCAACCATACCTGAAGGCACACGGGTTACCTGGAAAGTAAATACCAAAAACACCAGAGAAGTAAACTTAAAAACAAAAGACAGTACGTATTTTTTTACTGAAAAGGAACAAGAGTTTACTTATAATAAAGGCGTGTATCAAAAACTGGATTATGCTATCACGACCTCCAACGATTTCCTGAAAGAATACGAAAACCTTTCGTTTACGTTAGGCGTTGTAAGAGATGCCTATCCAGAAATTGAAGTCCAATCCAAACAAGATAGTACGGATAGCCAGCTTACCTACTTTTTAGGCCGTGTGAGCGATGACTATGGCTTAAGCAAATTACGCCTTGTGTATTTCCCTATAGGTGAGGAAGAGGCAAAGAAGACCGAAATACTTCCAGTAAATAAAACCACGGTAGACCAGTTTGTATATACTTTTCCTGGAGAATACCCTCTTGAGGAAGGCGTAGCGTATGAATACTATTTTGAAGTGTTTGACAACGATGCCATTCACAACTACAAGTCTAGCAAGTCCGGGGTATATTCTTTCAGAAAGTTAACCAAAGATGAAGAGGAGAAGGAGCAATTACAGAATCAGGATAAGTCCATTAAAGGTATGGATAAAACGCTTCAGGATTTAAAAGATCAGGAAAAAACACTGGAGGAGCTTTCAAAACTTCAGAAAGAGAAAAAAGATCTAAACTGGAACGATAAAAAGAAGCTGGAAAACTTCATCAAACGCCAAAAGCAACAAGAGGATATGATGAAAAAATTCTCTGAAGAACTAAAAGAGAACCTGGAGAACTTTCAGCCAGAAAATGAGGAAAAAGATCCGTTTAAAGAGCAGTTAGAAAAACGGTTAGACGAAAACGAAGAACGGCTTGAAGAAAATGAAAAGTTGCTGGAAGAATTAGAAAAATTGCAGGAAAAGATTAACAAAGAAGAGCTAACGGAAAAACTTGAAAAACTTTCAAAACAAAATAAAAACCAGGAAAAGAACCTGGAGCAATTGTTAGAACTTACCAAGAGGTATTATGTAACTAAAAAGACTGAAAAATTAGCCGAAGAAATCTATAAGCTAGGGGAAGAACAGGAAAAGCTGGCCGAAGCTCCCGAAGATGAAAACACCAAAGAAAAACAGGAAGCGTTAAACAAAAAATTTGAAGAGTATCAAAAAGAGATGGATGAGCTTCAAGAAGAGAATAAGGGATTAAAAGAACCTATGGATATCCCGGATGACCCTAAAAAGGAAGAAGAAATTAAGCAAGAACAGGAAAAGGCTACAGATAATCTAAGCCAGCAAAAGAAAGAGGATGCGAAGCAAAATCAGAAAAAAGCAGGAGAGAAGATGAAACAAATGGGCCAACAAATGCAGGCTCAAATGCAAGCAGCCCAGGGGGAAACTATGGAGGAAGATGCAGAAATGCTTCGTCAAATTCTTGATAACCTCGTGGTATTTTCGTTCGAGCAGGAAGCTGTTATGGAAGACTTCAAGGTAACCGATTACGGGAACCCTGTTTTTGGTAAAAAACTAAATGCCCAAAACGATTTAAAACTAAATTTCCAGCATATAGACGACAGTATTTTTTCTTTATCGTTACGAAATCCAATGATTAGTGAAAAGATAAACTCAACGCTTACAGAGGTTCAATACAACATAGATAAATCCTTAAAACGACTTGCCGAAAACCAAATGCGACAAGGGCTTAGCAACCAGCAATACACAGTTACCGGTGCAAATGAATTGGCAATTTTACTAAGCGACGCCTTAAATAGCATGCAAAATCAAATGCAGTCTATGGGGCAAGGACAAGGGCAGGGCAAAGGAAAAGGTCAGGGTCAAGGCCAGGGTCAAGGGCAAGGGTTTCAGTTGCCAGATATCATTAAGAAACAAGAAAGTTTAGGGGAGAAGATGAAGGAAGGAATGGGAAAAAAACCGGGTGAAAGTGGAGGTGAAGGCAAAAGCGGCAATGGTGAAAAAGGAGAAGGTCAGTCTGGAGAGTCTAGTGGTTCCGAAGGTGAGAATGGCCGTTCTGGACAATCTGGTGAAGGTGAGGGGAAAGACGGAGAGGGTAAAAACGGTGAAAATGGAAAGGGAAGTCAAGACGGTGAAGGGGAAAATGGTGATGGAGAAGGATACAATGAAGACTTAAATGGTGAATTATATGAAATATATAAGCAACAACAGCAATTACGACAACAGCTACAGGATAAGTTAAGCAAAGAAGGCCTAAAAGGGACTGGAGGAAATTTGTTAAAAGAGATGGAGCAAATAGAACAGCAATTGTTAGACAAGGGTTTTAATGAGCGTACCTTAGAAAAAATGCTAAACCTACAGTATGAATTATTAAAACTGGATAAGGCAGATTTTGAACAAGGACAGGAAAGCCGAAGGGAATCCACTACAAACAGAAAACAATTTACCAATTCACTTAGATCTAACCCAGAAGAAGTGAAAAAGTATTTTAATACAACTGAAATTTTAAATCGGGAAGCGCTTCCTTTAAAACCTATCTACAAAGAGCGCGTTCAGGATTATTTTAAACAAGATAATGATTGAGTTTTATTCAGAAAATCAATTCACCTTACCTCAGGAACGTGAAATTTCTACCTGGATTTCGGAAGAAATTAAAGCAAGAAATTTTGAAGAAGGAGAGGTTACGTACATTTTTTGCGACGATGCCTATCTGCACAAATTAAACGTTCAGTTTTTAAATCACGACACCCTTACTGATATTATTAGCTTCGACAACTCTCTTGGAAACCTAATCAATGGAGAAATTTACATCTCTACAGAACGCGTAGTCGAAAATGCTAAAGAGTATGAAACGGGTTTTACAAATGAACTACACCGTGTTATGATCCATGGGATTTTACATTTTTGCGGTCTCAAAGATAAGACAGAAGCTGAAGCAGAAAGAATGCGTGCTGCCGAAAACAAGGCGCTGGCTAAAAGAAACTTTACCTAGACAGCTGATATTCAACAAATTATGCTTTTAACTTATTGGTTGTTAGATATTTACGTATCTTTGCAACCTTAAAATCCGACGTGATTGTTTCACGTGGAACAATTTACTTTATGTTTGAAAAAGAATACGATGTCATTGTAGTTGGAGGAGGTCATGCGGGATCCGAAGCGGCAGCTGCGGCAGCCAACATGGGGTCTAAAACCTTGTTAATTACGATGAACTTACAAAATATTGCTCAAATGTCTTGCAACCCTGCTATGGGTGGTATTGCGAAGGGTCAGATAGTACGGGAAATTGATGCCTTAGGAGGTTATAGCGGAATTGTTTCTGACACCTCTGCAATACAGTTTAAAATGCTCAACAAGTCTAAAGGACCTGCCATGTGGAGCCCCAGAGTTCAAAGCGATCGAATGCGCTTCGCTGAAGACTGGAGATTGATGCTTGAGAATACCAAAAATTTAGATTTTTATCAGGAAATGGTCTCTGGTATCATTACTGATGGGACTAAGATTGTGGGTGTAAAAACCTCTCTTGGATTAGAGGTTAAAGCAAAATCTGTAGTACTTACCAACGGAACTTTTTTAAATGGATTAATCCATATTGGCGAAAAACAATTTGGTGGAGGTAGAGCGGGTGAACGTGCTGCAACAGGAATTACGAAAGATCTTGTAGACTTAGGATTTGAGTCTGGCAGAATGAAAACCGGAACCCCACCCCGAGTTGATGGAAGGTCTCTGAACTTTTCTAAAATGATCATTCAACCAGGCGATGAAGATCCACAAAAATTTTCTTATTTGGACAGTACAAAGCCGTTGACAAAACAGCGCCCGTGTCACATGTCCTACACCAGTACAACAGTCCATGATTTGTTGCGTGAAGGCTTTGATAGGTCTCCCATGTTTAACGGTGCTATAAATAGTATTGGCCCGCGTTATTGCCCCTCTATTGAAGATAAAATTAATCGCTTTGCAGATAAAGACAGACATCAGTTGTTTGTCGAACCAGAAGGCTGGAACACGGCAGAATATTATATTAATGGATTCTCAACTTCATTGCCAGAAGATGTTCAGTTTAAAGCCTTACAACAATGTGCAGGTTTTGAAAATGTAAAATTTTTCCGTCCTGGTTATGCAATAGAATATGATTATTTCCCGCCTACACAATTGCAGCACACGTTAGAAACTAAATTGGTTCAAGGACTTTATTTCGCTGGTCAGATTAATGGAACTACAGGGTATGAAGAAGCAGCTTCTCAGGGATTAATCGCGGGTATAAACGCTAGCTTAAAAGTACAGGAAAAAGATCCATTTATTCTGAAAAGAAATGAAGCGTATATAGGGGTTTTAATTGACGATCTTATTACAAAAGGAACAGAAGAGCCCTACCGAATGTTTACTTCCAGAGCAGAATACAGAACCTTATTGCGCCAGGATAATGCCGATTTTAGACTTACGCCCAAGGGATATGAGTTAGGGCTAGCTTCTGAAGAACGACTGAGAAAAATGGAAAAGAAACAAACAAATTCTAACGCGTTTGTACAGTTTTTTAAAGAAACCAGTGTTTCTCATACCGAGGTGAATCCTATTTTAGAATCCAAAGACTCGGCTACAGTGCATCAAAGTGATAAGATGTTTAAGCTTTTTTCCCGCCCAGAAATCGGGATGGAGGATATGCAAAAAATAGCATCTGTTTCAGAATATATCGAAGAGCACAATTTAAATTTTGAAGAGTTAGAACAAACCGAAATACAAGTTAAGTATGCTGGTTATATTGCTAAAGAAAAGAATAACGCAGATAAATTAAACAGACTTGAAGGTATAAAAATTCCGAAAAACTTTGACTATACAAAATTAAAGTCTCTGTCCTACGAAGCCATGGAAAAGTTAAAATCTGTCCAACCCGCAACAGTCTCTCAAGCGAGCAGGATAAGTGGTGTTTCACCGAATGATATTTCTGTAATGCTAGTTTATATGGGACGTTAAAACGTTGTTTCACGTGGAACGTACCCTTTGCTTTAAGTTTTCTTAACCATTTAATCTACTACTTTGATCCAAAACCCAGTTTATATTTCGGCTAAAGATTATCTTGTTTCTGGAGAGGAGTTTCAGTTGTTATACGATTCAGAATTCGAAATGCTCATCACAAATCCTCGACCCCAAAACGAAGAATTGGCCAAGTATTATGAAAGTGAAAATTACATCTCGCACACTGATAAAAAACAAGGTGTCGTTTCTTTTTTGTATCAAACTGTAAAAAAATACTCTTTACACAAAAAAGTAAAACTTATTCAAAAGCTTAATAAAGGTTCCGGAAAACTATTGGATGTTGGAGCAGGAACGGGCGATTTTTTAGTGGCTGCAAAAAGTAAAGGCTGGGAAATCTCTGGAGTTGAAGTAAACGAAAATGCAAGAAACCTTGCTAGGGAAAAATCAGTTTCTCTTAATAATTCCATCAACAGCTTTAACGATCAAAAGTTTGATGTAATTACAATGTGGCATGTCTTAGAACACATTTCAAATTATCAGGAAGTACTTCAAACCTGTTATTCACTCCTGAAAGAACATGGTATTCTTGTCATTGCAGTTCCTAATTATAAAAGTTATGACGCCAAGTATTATAAAAGTCATTGGGCGGCGTATGATGTCCCAAGACATCTTTGGCATTTTTCCAGAACGTCACTTCCAAAACTCCTGAAGGATACTTTTCACCTAATCTGTGAAAAGCCCATGATTTTTGATTCGTTTTATGTGAGCCTGTTATCTGAAAAATATAAATCAGCTAAAAATTTCTCTCTTAAGGCTTTTGTAGTCGGCTTACGCTCAAACATAAAAGCTAAGAGAACAAAAGAGTATTCTTCTATTATTTATTGCTTTAAGAAGACTAAGCCGGCTGTTTAGGCTGCTTCTAAGCCAAATAGGGCTTGGTTACTAGTGTTTACCTTATGATTTCTAAAATATGGGCGCAAACCGGCTATAAACAAGTCGTTTTAAATAAATATAATTTATGGTAGACACAATTAACATAAATTATTGTTATG
Organism: Flavobacteriaceae bacterium UBA1903; assembly: GCA_002337605.1. Classification (GTDB taxonomy): domain Bacteria; phylum Bacteroidota; class Bacteroidia; order Flavobacteriales; family Flavobacteriaceae; genus Marinirhabdus. The sequence continues at coordinate 704,135 of DDGL01000014.1, read as the reverse complement.
CGGTCTCTTTTCTATGAATAAGCCGGGTTAGTTGAATACTCAAATCTGAGAAAATTAATTTAGCATTCCCATTTCTTTCAATGTGGTAAGATGCATTTTCTAGTGCTTCGGTAATTTCAAAAACATTGTTTTGGTGTACAAATGGAGCAAATTTTGAAATATCAAATGTTCCATCGATACTTTCAAAAAATAACAGGGAGTCTGCTTTGTAGTTTTTCAGTAGGGCTTGCCTAAAAATCTCTATGCAATAATTCAGAAATTTTTTTTGCGTTTCTCGTCCCACACCTGCTAAATCTTCACTCCATTGTAAGAGCTCATGAATGGCTTTTTTGTTGCCTTTTGCTTTAAAGGCGGTGCGTACCCAGGTCACAAACCATTTTTCAAAGGTTGCTACGTCCCCGTCTTGTTCTATGAGTTGCAAAGCACGTTGGTAGTCACCGGCAGACCTATGCGCAATTTGTTGTGCAATAGCAGGTTTAATGTTTTGTTTTACAGTTAAAAAAGCGGCAACATTACTTTCAGATAACCTGGGGAAATGCAGGGTTTGGCACCTGGATCTAATGGTACCAATAAGTTGCTCTTCCTGTTCTGTAAGTAATAATAAAACGGTTTTTTCGGGGGGTTCTTCCACCAGTTTTAGAACTTTATTTGCACATTGGGTGTTCATTTGGTCTGCCATCCAGATAATTACCACTTTATAACCACCCTCATAGGATTTTAGCGAAAGGTTTTTTAGTAAATCGGCCGCTTCATCTACATTTATAGTTCCTTGCTTATTTTCAATTCCCAGGGATTGCAGCCAGGAAAAAAGCGAACCATACGGGTTTTCATTCACAAAAAGCCGCCAATCCTCCATAAACAAGGCAGAAACAGGATGTTTTTTTACTTTATCGTTTTTATTTATTGGAAAAACAAAATGAAGGTCGGGATGAGCCAACTGTGCCAGTTTCTTTCGGCAAAGCGCTTCTTCCGGGCTCCCTTTTTCAGTATGCTGGCATAGAATTTCACTGGCATAAGCAATCGCCATTGGCAGAACTCCAGTCCCCATAGGGCCTACAAACAATTGAGCATGTGGAATACGGCCATTTTGTATCGTAGTCTGCAGGTGAGATTTGATATGTTTTTGACCAATAACTTCAGAAAAATCCATACGCAAAACTACGCAATTAAGCGGTATTGGCAAGGTATGTTCGCTTCTACAAAAATAGTATCTTTGTCGTCTTAACTAAGTAGCATGAAAACAGTAAAAGACGTAGATTTTAATACTAAAAAAGTGTTGGTGCGGGTAGATTTTAACGTTCCACTAAATGATGACCTGGAAGTGACTGATGCCACACGAATAGAAGCGGCTAGGCCAACCATTTTAAATATCCTGGAGAGTGGAGGGAGCTGTATTTTACTCTCTCATTTAGGCCGACCCAAAAACCGGGAGGATCAGTTTTCACTCCGGCATATTTTGAATAAAGCCACTGAAATTTTCGGGGTGCAGGTTAAATTTGCTGAAGATTGTATCGGCGGTGCAGCTGAAGAGGCTGTTTCTAACTTAAAACCAGGTGAAATTCTATTACTGGAAAACCTACGTTATTACAAAGAAGAAACCGAGGGAGATCGTGATTTTGCTAAAAAATTAGCGAAATTAGGGGATTATTACGTTAACGACGCTTTTGGAACAGCACATAGAGCACACGCTTCCACAGCAGTTATTGCCGACTTTTTTCCTAAAAACAAATGTTTCGGAATGTTGCTGGCTTCAGAGATTATACACGTGGAAAAAGTCCTGAAAGACGGTCAACCTCCTGTAACAGCTATCATTGGAGGGGCAAAGGTGTCTTCAAAAATTACGGTAATCGAAAATATTCTGGATAAAATAGACCACTTAATCGTTGGTGGTGGTATGGCGTTTACCTTTATAAAAGCAACCGGAGGTCATATTGGAAGCTCTCTGGTTGAAGAGGATAAACAAGATACCGCATTGGATATTTTAGCAAAAGCTAAAGAAAAAAATGTACAGGTACACTTGCCTGTAGATGTAATAGCCGGTGACAGCTTTTCGGAATTTGCAAATACAACAACAGAACCTGCCGATAACATACCCGAGGGCTGGTTAGGGCTGGATTCTGGGCCGAGAACCAATGAGCAGTTTGCCACGGTAATAGCAAAATCAAAAACCATTTTATGGAATGGCCCCGTAGGCGTTTTTGAAATGGAAAAATTTGCTGAAGGAACCATAAAATTAGGTGACGCCATTGCAAAAGCTACAGCCAACGGCGCATTTTCTCTGGTAGGAGGAGGCGACTCGGTTGCAGCGGTAAAACAATTTAGCCTTAGCGATAAAGTGAGCTATGTTTCAACAGGTGGTGGCGCTATGCTTGAAATGCTGGAAGGAAAGACCCTGCCTGGCATACAGGCTATTTTGGATTAAACATTATCGGTAAAACCAATAGTTTCACTACTTTTAACCATAATTTATTTTAAATAACTGCGTTCCCCTATTATGAAGACAGTTTACCTTAGCCTACTAGTTGTTTTTAGCGCCTTTACCATGGCGGCTCAGAACAAAAAAACTATTGACTCAATTCAGAAAAAGAAGTTACAAGTGGTAGATTCCATCACTGTCACAAAGATTTCTGGAGATTTGCCAACTACCGTAGTTTCCACGCAAATTAAAGACACCATGGTGTTTACATTAGAAGACATGGCGCGTGCTAGAAAAATTGATAGTATTTGGCTGAAAGAACTCTTTAATACCGGCCGTTTTGAAGAAATGTACGGAAGCGTTCTCAATGAAAACTACGAACCTATTGAATACGAAGAGCTCCCGACCGAGGTGTTAAAGCAACGCTTAGAAGAATTAAATGCAAGAACTCCGTTTAACGTAGAGTACAACACCTCTTTAGAAAGTGTGATTAAAGGCTACCTAAAAAACAGGCGTACTACGCTGGGTCGCTTAATGGCGTTGAGTGATTATTACTTTCCAATGTTTGAAGAAACTTTAGATAAGCATGGGCTACCCTTAGAGATGAAATACTTGGCTATTGTGGAATCGGCCTTAGAGCCGCGAGCTACTTCACGTGTGGGTGCTCAGGGACTATGGCAGTTTATGTTCAGCACTGGGAAAATGTTTGGTTTGGATGTAAATAGTTATGTTGACGAACGCTCGGACCCGCTTATGGCTACCGAAGCTGCTTGCCAATACCTGAAGAGTCTGGAAAAAAGTCTGGGCGACTGGGATCTGGCTTTAGCGGCCTACAATAGCGGTCCTGGAAATGTTGCAAAAGCATTGCGTAGAGCCAACGGACAGACCAATTACTGGAATATTAGACAATTTCTTCCCCGTGAAACGGCTGGGTATGTGCCCGCCTTTTTGGCAACCATGTATATTTTTGAATTTGCTGAAGAACACGGCTTTAAAAGTAACGGGCCACAATTTCCGTTTATAGCTACAGATACTGTTAAAGTTCAGAAAATGATTACCTTGCAACAGGTAGCTGAAGTAACTAACCTGGACATTGAAGAGGTTCGGTTTTTAAACCCCTCTTATAAAAAGGATGTTATTCCTGTGATTAAAGATGAGAACTATGTATTGCGCCTTCCCATTGATGCCGTGGGGAAATTTGTAAGTAATGAACAAGCTATTTATGCCTATGTTGAAAAAGAACTGGAAGAGCGTGAAAAGCCATTACCCGAGCTTTTTGAACAGAATAATAAAATAAGATATCGTGTAAGAAGCGGAGACTATCTTGGTAGAATTGCCGAGAAATACGGTGTTTCTGTGTCTAGTATTAAACGCTGGAACGGCCTTCGAACCAATAGGTTGCGTATAGGACAGCGGTTAACCATTCATCCAAGGAATCCAACCAGAGCCACAGCTTCTAGTGCTGGTGCCAAAAGTACTACCGGCAGCGATGCAAGAACTTACACCGTTAAAAACGGAGACTCTTTATGGAGTATCTCGCAGAAATTTCCTGGTGTAACGGTAGATAATTTAAAAAAATGGAACGATATTGGTGGTACAAACCTGAAACCAGGAATGAAACTTAAAATCCAAAAAGGATAATCGTTCCCTTCAAAATATATCCATGAAACCAATCTATGTCGCTTTACTGGGCCTTTTTTTTATTGCTACTTCCTGTGGTAATGGCTCAAGCTCAAACAGTACCTACAGACCTGATTCTGTAGGAAACATTAACTCACTTCAAATTGTAACACCCGAAGACCTTTGGAACGGAGAAGTTGGCGAAGCCATTAGGGAGCACTTTGCTGCTCCTGCAGATGGGCTGCCACAGGAGGAACCGTTGTACTCTATGGTACAAATGAAACCGTCCAGTTTTACAGACTTTGCCCAGCGCTACCGCATATTCCTGCACGCTACCTTGAGCGATTCTACCAATTTTAGCTTAAATAAAAACAGTTTTGCCAAGCCGCAAACAGGTGCTTTTGTTACTGCACCTACTACCGAAGCGTTAGTTGCGTTAATTCATGAAAATCAAGAAAAGATAAAAGCTGCTTTTTACGCTTCTGAAATAAAGGAAAAACAAAAGCGCATCAGGCTATCCCTACGAAAAATGGACACCTTACAAAAGGAGTTTGGTGTTACACTAAAGGTGCCAACCGCTTATAGAGTGGCAAAATCTGGTGGGGATTACTATTGGCTTAGAAAAAGCATTGAAGCTGGTACGACCAATATTTTTATTTACGAAGCACCTTTAGATGCTATACGTAAAGACAGCACAATGGCAGACATAATTAACATAAGAAACACCATTGGAGCAGAGTTGTTACCCGTAGAAGATGGTAGTAAGTTTATTACCGAAGCTGCATATTCGCCCTTTTTGTTTTCTTCAGAACTGGATGGTAAAGAAACCTATATCACCAAAGGAACCTGGGAAATAACCGATGCTTATATGGCGGGACCTTTTGTAAATTATGCTGTAAGAGACGAAGCTAACAACCGGTGGCTTATTCTGGAGGGCTTTACATACGCTCCTTCCGAAGAAAAAAGAGATCTTCAGTTTGAGCTAGAAGCAATTATTAAATCTGCTACAATACAGTAATGTAAACAAAATCAAAAAAACCCGCTAAACATTGTGTTTAGCGGGTTTTTCAGTTTTATAAAAAGAAATTAATTATTTCTTGTCTTCAATCTTATCGTCGTTATCTTCTTTTGAGGCATCCTTAAATTCTTTAATTCCGCTTCCCAGGCCACGCATCATTTCAGGGATCTTACGTCCTCCAAATAATAGCAATACAACCACAACTATTAAAATTATTTGTGGCCAACCAATAACCATAGGGATAAAAAGTGCTTCCATAGTGTTCAATTTTATTATGGCAAAGGTAACAAGTTTTTCCTAGAAACAACGTTTTGGATAGAAGATACCTGCAAAACCGCCTTCATTTATTTTATATTTGTACACCCTATGGAACAAAAAGAGAAACGGTCCAGAAAAATAAAGAAAAAGCTGCTGCATAAGTACCGCTTGGTCGTGCTTAATGAAGATACTTTTGAAGAGCGTTTTTCCTTTAAACTTAACAGGCTGAATGTGTTTGTGTTCAGTACCATTTTTGCATTGTTGCTAATAGCAATCACAACAATAATTATTGCCTTTACCCCCTTGCGAGAGTACATTCCGGGGTATTCTTCCACCTCTTTGAAACAAAAAGCAACCAGTCTTGCTTACAAAACAGACTCTCTACAGCAAGAACTGAATGTAAACGAACAATACCTTGCCTCCATACGCAAAGTGCTCACAGGAGACGTTAAAACAGTCGATTTCAATAAGGATTCTATCATTCAGGCAGCTCAGGCGGATCCCTCGCTCGTAAATTTTGATGCTTCTGCTAAAGATTCACTACTACGGGAAAAAGTGGCGCGGGAAGATAAATACAATCCTTTGCTCAATACTGGCGAATTAAGCGTAGTGCTGTTTGCTCCTGTAAAAGGAACTATTTCTGCCCCCTATAATGCAGAAAATAAGCACTTTGCTGTAGATGTAGTAACCGTGAAAGATGCGCCAGTTAAAGCGGTGGCAGACGGCACTGTTATTTTTGCTGAATGGACTGCCGAAACCGGTTACGTAATGATTGTGGAACATAGAAACGATATTATTTCAGTATACAAACACAATGCATCGCTTACGAAAGAACAGGGAGAGTTGGTAAAAGCGGGAGAGGTAATTGCCACAGTAGGCAATACAGGAGAACTTACTACGGGCCCTCATCTTCACTTTGAACTCTGGAGTGATAGTTACCCTATAGACCCTACCAATTTTATAGATTTCGAATAACCTATGTCGTTAAAACAGTTTGCCGCCAAAATTTTTGCCAGAGTTGTTGTTGCCAAAATAAATCGTTGGGCAAAGAACCCTGTAAAAACACAGGCAAAAGTTTTTAGAGATCTACTAAACACCGCTGCTGAAACTTCATTTGGAGAAGACCATAACTTTAAAAGTATTAAATCATACGAGGACTTTGCCAAGCAAGTACCCATAAGAGATTACGAAGCGTTGAAGCCGTATGTTGAAAAGGTAGTATCAGGGAAAAGTGACATCCTTTGGCCTGGGAAGCCACTATATTTTGCTAAAACTTCCGGAACCACATCAGGAGCAAAGTACATTCCCTTGACGAAGCAATCTATGCCATCACACACAAATGCAGCCCGCAATGCTATCCTTTCTTATATTCACGAAACAGGAAACGCCGATTTTGTAGATGGTAAAATGATTTTTCTTCAGGGAAGTCCGGAAATGACTAAGAAAAACGGCATCCAACTCGGTAGATTGTCCGGTATTGTGGCGCATTACGTGCCTAAGTATCTTCAGAAAAACCGCCTGCCAAGTTGGGAAACCAATTGCATTGAAGACTGGGAAACCAAGGTGGACGCTATTGTTGAAGAAACCAAAAATGAAGATATGACGGTAATTAGCGGGATTCCGTCTTGGGTGCAGATGTACTTTGAACGATTGAAAGCCAAAACCGGTAAACCTGTTGGTGAACTGTTTCCAAATTTCAATCTGTTTATTTATGGAGGCGTTAATTATGAACCTTATCGCGCCAAATTTGAAGCCTTGATTGGCCGAAAAGTACCAAGTATTGAGCTTTTTCCTGCTTCGGAAGGATTTTTTGCCTTTCAGGATAAGCAACAAGAGAAAGGGATGTTACTTCAATTGAACAGTGGGATGTTTTATGAATTTGTAAAAGCTGACGAATTTTTTGAAGAAAACCGAAAACGGCTAACCATTGGGGACGTGGAACTGGGCGTTAACTATGTTTTGATAGTTTCTACCAATGCTGGGTTGTGGGCGTACAACGTGGGAGATACGATACAGTTTACTTCATTAAAACCTTACAGAGTGATCGTTTCTGGACGGATCAAACATTTTATTTCAGCATTTGGGGAGCACGTGATCGGGAAAGAAGTAGAACAGGCTATGCAAGATGCGATGGAAGCCTTCAGTTTTAGTATTTCAGAATTTACAGTAGCCCCTCAAACCGAAACATCAGGTGGCGAACTACCATACCACGAGTGGTTTATTGAATTTGAAAACGAACCTGCGGACCTGCAGCAAATAGCGAAAAAGCTGGATGCCTCCATGCAACAACAAAACAGCTATTATTTAGATTTAATAAAAGGGAAAGTATTGCAACCCCTAAAAATTAAGGCACTCCCAAAGAATAGCTTTCAAAATTACATGAAGTCGCAAGGGAAATTAGGTGGACAAAACAAAGTGCCAAGGCTATCTAACGACAGGAAGATTGCGGATTATTTTAAGTAGAAGCTATTTTCACCGTACACGCTTCCTAAGGGTAACTGAGGCTAGAGGAGTCGCTATCCAGACATATTTGTTTTAAGCAGTACAAGAATGCTATGAACTGCCAGCAAAGGATCCTGCCAGCTACCAGCGGTCTCACTAATTAACCAATTAACCAATTCACAATCTAACCAAACCCCTATCTTTGCAATCAAAATGAGCTTAATTAATACCCATAAAAGAACCCGAGCACAGGAAAGCACTGGTGCCATAGAGCGTCTGTACATTACCATGCGCCATTTATTTAACCGCGGATTTTACAAGCCCATGGGCGTATCGGGTGAAACATTACGCGAATCGTTACTTATTTTACGTCCAGAAATCTATGGAAGCATTGCCGAAGAAAAAATAGAGCTTCAAGGCTTGCTATACGTAATAGACCGCCTTCCCTACGGAATTGAGGAGTGTAGTTTTATAAACTTAACCAGTGACGAAGGCTATACCAATTCACATTTTGAACCTATTATCCCCGCGAAGCGCCGGCGTAACTGCTATCGAATAGACGAGGAGCAAATGAATATTGAGGTTACGCGAGGCCGTTCAGAAATTTATGACGTTTTAACACATCTTACGTTTTTGTATATAGAGTCTCACAAGATAATGAAGCAGGTGGTGATTAATGAAGATGGACACGTAATCCGGGATTGGAAAAAATTAGAGGCTGCTGTGGAAAAGAAAGGGAAGTTAACGCAAGAGGAGACAGAGGTAGCCTTAACACATACCGCTAATTTTCTCGGACGCACTTTTGAAGAGGTAAGCGGGGTTTTTCCTTTGTTTGCCTGCGAAAATAACCCAAACAGGTTTTTCAATATTATTTATTACTTAGGAAAGTTGGCTATTGAAGAAGCGTTAGGGGACCAGAAACGCATTATAACCTTTAGTCCCGTCCTTCGAGAGCGCTTGGGACACCATATTCACGGCGAAAAATGGGCTAGAAACATAAAACAAACCTTACTTAAAAAGGACCTTCTTAGACGTCCCATCCACATTATTAGTGCCAACATGCACAGTGTGATGAACACTCTTTTTGCTGAAGTTGCGCTTCCTTCCGAATCAAAAAAACTAAAAGGGTTACAGCTCTACGAGGCGTTGAGTGATGGGAAGAATGGAAAACTACGCGATAAAGTCTATAAAAAGGCATCTGAACACGGAATGACCTTTCTCAAGGATACAAGTGGTGCAAATATTAATGTACAACTATTTGATGCTGCATTGTTTCCGAAAGAAATTTATGAGCATTCCGAAAAAGAAACAAACGATAAACCCGTTATAATTGTAATGGACTACGCGTTTGGCGAACAGGCGTATGAAACAATGGATGAGCTTTTAAAGCCTTATGTAGACGAAAAGAACAGCTTGCATTTTATGAATGTAGCTTCCGTAAGTATTATGGGGAAAGCAGGTATTTTGGAAGGTGGAAAAGGAGACATTATGATTCCTTCAGCCCACGTTTTTGAAGGTACGGCAGATAATTACCCGTTTAAAAACAAGCTAAAGAAAACCCATTTTGAAGGGGACGACATCAACGTTTGTACGGGTACCATGATCACCGTTTTGGGAACATCCTTACAAAACAGAGATGTGTTAAAGTTTTTCAATGAAAGTACCTGGAACGTAATTGGACTTGAAATGGAAGGCGCACATTACCAAAAGGCGATACAGGCAGCTGCAAAAATAAGAGGAAGTATCAGTGCCAAAACGAAGGTGAGATATGCGTATTATGCAAGTGATAATCCGTTAGAAACGGGAAGCACATTAGCGAGTGGCGGATTAGGTACTAGCGGGGTAAAACCTACCTATAAAATCACCGAAAAAATGTTAAATCAGATTTTAGAATAACCTAAAAATATATTTTGAAAAGCAATAAAGTATTACTTACAGGAGGCGCAGGGTTTATTGGATCCAATTATGTGTCCCATGCGCTGGAAACAACCCAAGATGAAATTTTTGTGTTAGACAAGCTTACTTACGCAGGAGATTTAAAAAATCTGGAAGGGTGTTTGGGTGAAAAAGGAGCCACATTTATCGAGGGTGATATTTGTGATGAAGCTTTTGTAACATCACTTTTTGAAACTCATAAATTTAACCGTGTCATTCATTTTGCAGCAGAGAGTCATGTGGACAATTCCATTACGGGTCCGGCTGCTTTTATAGAGACAAATATTGTAGGTACGTTTCATTTACTTCAGAACGCTTACAAGCTGTGGATGGATGGCCCAAACCAGTTAAAAGAGGCATATAAAGGTGCAAGGTTTCTGCATGTTTCTACAGACGAAGTGTATGGAACATTAGGGGAAACAGGTCTTTTTACTGAAGAAACCCCGTATGCGCCTAACAGCCCGTATAGTGCGTCTAAAGCGTCTTCAGACTTTATTGTGCGGAGCTATTTTCATACCTATGGGATGCCTGTGGTGACGACCAATTGCTCGAATAATTACGGTCCCAATCAGCACAAAGAAAAATTAATTCCCACTATTATTAGAAAAGCAATTTCTGGTGAGCCCATCCCAATTTATGGCGATGGAAAGAACATTCGGGATTGGTTGTATGTGTTGGACCATTGCAAAGGAATTCAGCTTGCTTTGGAAAATGGCAGACTTGGTGAAACGTATAATATTGGGGGTCGAAACGAGCGTCAAAATCTTTACATTGCGCATACCATTTGTGATTTATTGGATGAAATTCAACCAAAAGGCGAGACAGAAACCTACCGCGACCAAATTACCTACGTAACAGATAGGCCGGGGCACGATTTCAGATATGCAATAGATGCCTCAAAAATAGAAGACGAACTTGGCTGGAGTGCGGAAGAAAACTTTGAAAGCGGTATTAAAAAGACGATTGAATGGTATTTAAACCATAAAGACAGGCTACTTTAAATTTTGAATGACGAATGAAAATAGAATACTAGTAACTTAAGGCATTTTACACTTATGAAAGGAATCATTTTAGCAGGAGGCTCAGGAACACGTCTGCACCCCATCACACTTGCCGTGAGCAAACAGTTGATGCCGGTATACGACAAGCCCATGATTTATTATCCGCTATCAACCCTTATGTATGCGGGGATCAAAGAAATTTTGATTATTTCTACACCACAAGACCTACCGTTGTTTAAAAAGTTGCTGGGGGATGGTAAAAGCCTGGGGTGCGATTTTCAGTATGCAGAGCAAGCGCAGCCTAATGGGCTGGCAGAAGCTTTTATTATTGGAAAAGATTTTATTGGCGATGAAAAAGTAGCGTTAATTTTAGGGGATAACATTTTTTATGGTTCTGGATTAAAGGAACTGTTACAGCAAAATAACAATCCTGAAGGCGGTATCATATATGCATACCACGTGCATGACCCAGAGCGCTATGGGGTGGTGGAGTTTGACGAAGAAGGAAAAGCACTCTCTATTGAAGAAAAACCTAAAAACCCGAAATCAAACTACGCCGTTCCAGGAATTTATTTTTATGATAACAGCGTAGTGGACATTGCGGCGAACATACAGCCCAGCCATCGTGGAGAATTGGAAATTACTGATGTAAATAACGAATACCTTACACAAGGAAAATTAAACGTAAGTATTTTAGATAAGGGAACCGCCTGGTTAGACACAGGAACCTTTGCTTCTTTAATGCAGGCAGGACAATTTGTTGAGGTTATTGAAGAGCGTCAGGGATTAAAGATAGGTGCTATTGAAGAAGCCGCCTATGAGATGGGATACATTACCAAAGAACAATTAAAAAACCTTGCCGAACCTTTGCTCAAAAGCGGCTATGGAAAACCTTTATTAGATTTATAACCATTTTGGAACTACAACAAACCCCGTTAAAAGACTGTTTTATACTCATTCCGCGCGTTTTTGAAGATGCGCGTGGTGTTTTTTGTGAAACATATAATCAGCAAACCTTTCAAAAAGTGACAGGCTTAACTTTAGATTTTGTTCAGGATAATCAGAGTTCGTCCAAAAAAGGCGTGTTACGAGGCTTGCACTATCAGGTGGGAAAAATGGCTCAGGCAAAATTGGTGCGCGCCATACAGGGTAGAATTTTGGATGTTGTGGTAGATCTTCGGAAGGACTCTGAAACATTCGGGAAGTCTTTTTCGTTAGAATTATCTGCCGAAAATAGAAAACAACTATTTGTGCCCCGAGGATTTGCGCACGGATTCATCACATTATCAGAAACTTCGGTTTTTGGGTATAAGTGTGATAATTATTACGATGCGTCTTCAGAAGGAGGTATTATCTATAATGACGCAACCCTGGCGCTAGATTGGCATCTTCCCGAAGAAGCATTTATTATTTCAGAAAAAGACCTTCAACTTCCCACTTTTAAGGAAGCTACTGCATGACAACGATATTGGTAACAGGCGCAAACGGACAATTAGGAAGCTGTATTCGGGATATAGCGCCTACCTGCGAGGGACTTTCATTTGTTTTTACAACTAAGGAGGTTTTTGACATCTCTAACAAGCAACTGGTTCAGGATTATTTCAGCAATAAAAATTTTGACTATTGCATCAATGCCGCTGCCTATACCAATGTAGAGCAGGCAGAAAAAGATGCAGAAAATGCTTTCAGGATTAATGCTGAAGGAGCTAAAAACCTAGCTGAAGCTTGCGCAACGAACAGTATAATTCTTATCCATATTTCTACAGATTATGTGTTTAATGGAGAAAAAGAAAGTCCTTATACCGAAACAGATGCAACCGATCCAATAAATGTCTACGGTGCGTCAAAATTAAAAGGCGAGCAGTATGTTCAGGAAGCTTGTGCACAGCATTTTATTTTACGGACTTCATGGGTATATAGTCAATATGGGCATAATTTTTTAAAAACGATTTTAAAACATGCAAAGGCAGGCAACCCATTGTCCATTACTACCGAACAAACGGGAGCACCTACTAACGCGAATGACCTGGCTGCCGTAACGGTAGCATTAATCAAAAAAAACAGACAGGAATTTGGGGTGTATCATTTCAGTAATGAGGGGAAAGCCACATGGTACGATTTTGCACACGAAATTTTAACACAACATTCACAATTAACCACGACAAACCTTGCAAAAACCGAGCATTATCCTACTTTTGCAAAACGGCCAAAGAACAGTGTGTTAGATACTGGCAAGGCGATAAAAGTGTTAGGGATAGAAACTAAAGACTGGAAAGAGCGTTTACGGTCTGTCATGTCAATTTTGGAAACAACGTAATATAAAATTATGGCACAAGAGCATAACGACGAAGTAGATTTGGTGTACGTCATCAAAAAAATTAAGGAGATCATTAAAGGCTGGGTTGTCCTATTATTTAAGGCAATAAGCTTTGCCTTAAAGTTTTGGTTTGTCATTTTGGCTTTAATCATTATTGGTTTTGGTCTAGGATATTACCAAATTAAGGATAGTAAGCCAGCAAGAAAGGCCACGGTCATAGCTCGTGTTAACTACGATTTACAACCTTATGTAATGACAGCATTAGATCTTTACAACTCTAAATCTGCAACTAAAGACTCAACATTTTTTACAAACCTTGGTTTTAACAGGTGGAATCCACAGATAAAAACGGTCGAGGCCCTTCCCATCGTAGATTTCAAAGATATATTAGAAGAATACCAGATCAATGAGCGTGGTTTAGAAATGATTGTTAGGTACATGGAGTTTGACGAAGAAGAATCTTTAACCGATGTGCTTGAAAGAAAATATAACTATTTTGAGTTTGACTTTTCACTTACATCCTCTGCAACCCCAGCAGATGTAGAGAAATTCTTCGATTATATAAATAATGACCCTCAACTTGCACCATTTAAGCAGGAGGCGCTTAAGAACATGGACGAGCAAATTGCTCACAATACAACGAGCTTAGATCTTATTGACGGGGTTATGAGGAGCTATGCCATTACCAAAGAAGGTGCTGCTACAACAAACAATGCCAATTCTCCTTTCGATCTAAATAGTTTAAGCTTACTGGAGTTTAAATTAATTATCCAGGATAGAAATGAAAAACTTAAAAACGAAAAAGTACTAAGCGATGAAATTTTAAAACCTGTGCATGAAATCAGAACCAGAGATGCGCAGGGTAGGTTCTTGCAGAAAAAGCACATTATCTATCCTTTTGTTTTAGTGTTTATTTTCTTCTTGTTGGCCTACATAAGGTATGTCTACCTTTATTTGAGAGATGTAGCAAGACAGAACTCTTAAAAATAAGGTCCTACCTGAAATGAAAAAGAAAAATCTAATTGTATTTGGAACACGTCCAGAGGCTATCAAAATGGCTCCGCTGGTGACAGCTTTTCTTCAAGATGACCATTTTGAGACCAAGGTATGTGTCACGGCCCAGCACCGTGAGATGTTGGATCAGGTTCTGGACTTTTTTGAAATTGTCCCAGATTTCGATTTGAACGTTATGAAACCTAATCAGAATCTATATAGCCTCACTGCCACCATTATTGAAGGTATGAAGGAGGTGCTGGAAGATGTACAGCCGGATTATGTATATGTTCACGGCGACACCACAACCTCTATGGCTGTTGGAATTGCAGGGTTTTATGCAGGCGCCAAAGTATGCCACGTAGAAGCAGGCTTACGAACCTTTAACAGGCAGTATCCGTTTCCGGAAGAATTTAACCGCCAGCTTACCGGGCGTATTGCAGACTATCATTTTGCGCCTACAAAGCTTTCAAAAGAAAACCTGTTAAAAGAAAACACGAAGGAAGACACTATTTTGGTCACAGGAAATACGGTGATTGATGCGTTGCTCTTCGGAATTAAAAAGGTAACAGCAAAAGACTACAATGATGCTGAAATTGAAATGCTTTCAGCAACAATAGAGACTTCAAAAAAAATACTCTTAGTAACAGGTCACAGACGTGAAAACCATGGGGAAGGTTTGTTGAATATTTGTTCAGCATTAAAAACGATAGCTCAGGAACATCCTGAAACGCAGATAATTTACCCTGTACACCTAAACCCTAATGTAAAAGGGCCTGTACATGAGTTGTTAGCTGGTGTCGAAAATATACTACTGGTACCGCCATTAGCGTATCCGGCATTTATCTGGCTTATGGAGAAAAGTTACCTGATCATTACCGATAGTGGGGGAATTCAGGAAGAGGCTCCAAGTTTGGGTAAACCTGTTTTGGTAACAAGAACTACTACCGAAAGACCGGAAGCTGTGGAAGAAGGTACTGTGCTCTTGGTTGGAACAGATACTAAAAAAATAGTAGCAAAAACTAAAGAATTGCTGGAAAACAGTTCGTACTATAAAAACATGAGTCAGTTACACAATCCGTACGGCGATGGGAAATCGGCCAACCGCATTGTAAACTATATAAAAGCATTATAAGATGGAGCATAAACCGAGTGTGGTGATGATGGGATTGGGCTATATTGGCCTGCCAACAGCGGCATTAATTTCAAGTAGAGGCTTACAGGTTACCGGAGTAGACATTCGGGAAGAAGTAGTTGAAACCATTAACCAGGGTAAAATTCATATTGTGGAGCCAGATCTCGACGGTTTGGTGCATCACGTGGTAAGCAAAGGGAATTTAAAAGCTGCAACAGCCCCTGTCACCGCCGACGTATATTTGATTGCGGTACCCACACCTTTTAAAGGAGATCACGTGCCTGATATTTCTTATGTGAGTTCCGCTGCAAGAAATATTATTCCAACGTTGCACGAGGGTGCCTTGGTGATTTTAGAATCTACAAGTCCTGTTGGGACTACTGAGAAGTTACAGCATTTAATTTTTGCTGAAAGACCTGAACTAAAAGGTAAAATATACATTGCCTATTGCCCGGAACGTGTGTTGCCAGGGAATATTTTGCACGAGTTGAAACATAACGATCGTGCTATTGGCGGGATAGACGAAGCGTCCACACAAAAGGCAATTTCATTCTACAAACACTTTGTGGTGGGCGAATTACACCCAACAAATGCCAAAACTGCCGAAATGGTAAAACTGGTGGAAAATGCTTCCCGCGATAACCAGATTGCTTTCGCAAACGAGTTAAGTATTATTTGTGACAAGGCAGGGATTAACGTTTGGGACATGATCGCTTTGGCAAACAAGCACCCGCGTGTAAATATTTTACGCCCGGGAACAGGTGTTGGTGGGCACTGTATTGCGGTAGACCCTTGGTTTATCGTATCAGAATTCCCAGAGGAGAGCCAGGTAATTCGTAAAGCTCGAGAAGTTAATAACTTTAAGACCGAATGGGCGATAGAAAAAGTGAAAAATACTGCACTTCAGTTTAAGGTTGATAATAATAGAGACGCTGTCATTGCCTGTATGGGACTCGCTTTTAAACCTGATATTGACGACTTAAGAGAATCTCCGGCCTTGTATTTAACCGAAAGTTTAGAAAAAGCAAATTTCAATGTGTTGCGTGTAGAACCTAATATTGAAAGCGAAGACACCATGGCACTTCACGGTATTCCAGGTGCTATCGAAAAAGCAGATATTGTAGTGTTTTTAGTGGCACATAATGAATTTAAAAATGTAATCATTCCCCAAAACAAAATTGTGATAGATTTTGTGGGGTTGAAAAAGTAATACAATGCGTATATTTAGAAGTATAGTAAGCTTAATAGTCTTGTCTTTAATTTTTTCTTGTTCAGAAAATAAAGAAGCAGGAAACATTTCTATTTCAAAAGAACATAAGAGAGTGTATGAGGATTCTTTTGAAGGAGATACGATAGCTCCTTTTTGGAAAACGCAACAAATAACCCACCCAGATCGCTTACAATTAGTCCCCGACCCTCTCGACCCAGGCAACAAAGTAATGAAAATTGCGATTGAACCAGGCGATAAGGTGGCGGGAGGATATAGAAATGAGATTGTCTTTAGATCGCACGATTCTTTGGGCTATCTTACTAAATATTCGTATAGATTTATGCTTCCAGAGTCTTTTTTCGAGAAAGAGGAAAAAGCAGGAAGTATTGTTTTGAATCAATGGCATGATGACCCATACCCTGGCTTTACCTGGGCTACAAAAAAAATTAAAGTACGCCCTCCCTATGCAATGTATATTGAACACAATCCTGAAGGAGAATTTTTTATGAAACTGCATTCTGGAGTAAAAATGGGCAATGTAAACGAAATGACGATCGTAAAATGGCCCCACAAATTAGAGCCTAATAAATGGTACACATTGAAAACTGAAATTTTTTGGAGTATTTATGAAAATGGATACGTAAAAGCATCCATTGATGACACATGTTTTGAGCTGGAAGGTGTCTCACAATGCAAAGTTAGTGCTACGAATATGTATCATAAAATACCAAACTACTATAAAATGGGACTCTATTGGTCCAAAGGGCATACTCATAAAAGACATATTTATTATGATGATTTTGATATGGTCACAAGACGTATTGGGTATTTTCCACCAATGACGGATGTAGACTCTTTACAAACTGAAAAATAATAGATTCTATACAGTATGCTTTTCAATTCTTTTGATTTTGCAGTTTTCTTCCCAATTTTCTTTGTTTTGTATTGGGTGGTGCATAAAAAGCTTACGCTTCGGAATGTTTTTCTATTACTTTCAAGCTATGTGTTCTATGCCTGGTGGGATTGGAGATTTCTTTTCTTGATTATATTTAGTTCCGTTGTAGATTTTGTGGTAGGAGGACAAATAGAAAGGGCCAAAACAAAAAGTGCAAAGCGAACACTGCTTATTGTTAGCTTAGTGACCAATTTAGGACTATTGGCCTATTTTAAGTATGCCAACTTCTTTATAGACTCGTTTATTAATTCTTTTAATTTCTTGGGAGGAAGTCTGGATTCATTTGCATTAAACATTATTCTTCCTGTTGGTATAAGCTTTTATACGTTCCAAACTTTAAGCTATACGATCGATATTTACAGAGGGCGTCTAAAGCCTGTAAAAGAATGGCTTCCGTTTTTCACTTTTGTGGCGTTTTTTCCGCAGTTGGTAGCAGGGCCAATAGAACGGGCATCGCATCTTCTTCCACAGTTTTATAAAAAATATGACTTCGATTATGATAGAGTAAAAAGTGGCTTACTATTGGCTTTATTCGGACTCTTCAAAAAAATGGTAATTGCAGATCGGGTTGCTATTTTAGTGAACCAGGTGTATAATAACCCTGGAGATTATTCAGGACATGAGTTGATAATAGCAACAGTGTTTTTTGCGTTTCAAATTTATTGTGATTTTTCTGGGTATAGTGATATAGCTATTGGAATTTCTAGAACCCTTGGCTTCGACTTAATGAAAAACTTTAAGAGCCCTTATTTTTCAAGATCGATAACTGAGTTTTGGCGCCGTTGGCATATTTCACTATCTACCTGGTTTCGGGATTACGTTTATATTCCGTTAGGGGGAAGCAGAAAAGGAAACTATAGAACCTACGCAAATCTCTTTATCGTATTTTTGGTAAGTGGCCTATGGCATGGTGCAGCAATTACTTTTATCATTTGGGGAGCTGTTCACGGAGTATTCATTGTGGTTGAAAAAATCCTAAAAGAAACATCGTGGACACAAGCAGGAACGGTAGCAAAATTCAGCAAATCCTATGTTGGACAACTATTCTGGATGCTTTTTACCTTTGTAATAGTTTGCTTTGCGTGGATATTTTTTAGGGCCAATTCTTTTGCCGATTCCCTGTCGGTAGTACTGAATAGCTTTCAGTTTAAAACCATTTCCAAAAAATCGCTTTTCGGAATGGGGTTAGAGGCACCAGAGTTTAAAGCCGCATTAGTATTTATTGCGTTATTATTACTTTTTGAGGCATTTCACAATAAATTTGGTGCGTTGCGGATCTTCAACAAACAGTTTATTTTACTTCGATGGGCGTTCTATATTATTGCAATTTTCGTGATTATTATTTTTGGCATGTATGGAGACGCTGCCCCTAAAGAATTTATTTATTTTCAGTTTTAGATGGTAAAATTAGCCGCCAAAGTTTTAGTTTTAATTGGATTTATTGTTCTAGCGCTCAATTTCTTAGGCATTTATTTTATTGAACCTAGTTTGGTAGAGAAAAAACTCGATTATCTAGACAACGAAAGCCCGCTAGATGTAGCATTTTTTGGTTCATCACACGCCCATTCTAGTTATGACCCAAGGGTTATTGAAGCCGAATTGGGCTTAAACTCTCTAAACTTCGGTTTTCATGCGCAACGTTTTGAAATAACTCAATTAATTGCAACACATGTCTTGGAGAAGAAGCAACCAAAACTAGCCATAATCGACATCTACAAAAACAGCTTTTTAGGATTCAGTGATTCTATTACACTAGGTCTCAATCTAAAAACTATCGATAACCTGCCCGCTTCTTTAAACAAGGTGACACTACTTGCATCTACTTTAAAAGCAGAGGAAGTACCTTTTTTAATCTGGCCAACATTGAGAAACCACGCAAAGTGGAAAAATTTGTATGATTATGATGCAAATAGAAGAGTTTATAAATTTCACGGACAAGAAAATTTTAAAGGGTTTCAAAGTCAAAATAATTGTTTCAATAGGGGTGTATGGAATACGTTCGTAGCTAAATACAAAAACCGAAATCTTAAACGAGAATATAAAGACTTGACAAAAGAAGAAAAAGCATTAATAGAAAATCTTATTTCGGTTTTTTCAAATAAAAATATTCCTATTCTATTCGTAAATGCTCCCTCATATGTTAATGATTATGACTCTAGTTCTAGACGCTATACAATGAGCATCAAAAATTATTTGAGTGCTAGAGGATATCCCTTTTTAGATTTTAATAAAATTAAAGATTCTATTGGTTTGAATAAAACACATTATAGAGATCCAAATCATTTAAACGGAAAAGGAGCCTATATAGTAACTAAATATCTTTCAGAATATATTAAAAGAAATTACAAATGGAATTTTAATACAGATAACCGAATTGATGAAAAATCCAATAGGTATATACATTTTGAAAATGAGTTGCAGAATGTTTTGTACTTGAAGGAATTCAATCCTTATGAAAACGAAGTGTTACAAGGTATTGTTAAGGTTGGAATCTACCAATTGGAAGATGATCTATATGAACTTATCTTTGAAACAAAAAAGGACTCTATAGATACATTAAAAATAAAATTAAGTTATCTCATTAAGGATGAAGAATTGTCCTATCTCGCTTTTGATAAAATGAATATCATAAATGACAAAGTGAGATATTTTGATATCTTGACACAATGCAATCTGTATCGATACGAGGAAAAGAATTATCTGGTTTTCCCATTTCAACATACCTTACCAGGAATTAACGATTTACAACTTGAGGTAGGAGATAAATTAGATACTGAATTATTTGTTATATCTAGTGATTCATTAAAAAAATAAATAAACTTATGGGCAAATAAAAATGCGCTCATCTATTTTAAATAAAGCAGACTTCTTTTTCTTACGATTTTGGTGTCCCAGGATTTGCTGGTGATATTTTTAAATAGCCTATTAAATATATGATAAGAGCAATGTCAACAAAACAAACAATTAATGACCATAGGTTTTATACCACATAACCTTTTAAAGGGCTATTACGAAAATTAAATTTTTACGGAGAAACAAATAAATCAATTAGGGTCTTTTCTATTGATTTACTCTTTGAAAAAAAGGAAAATAAACAATGCTGAAATTAAGTCTTAGAATAATTATATTAATTGTACTGGTTGTATTTGGACTGCAGCAAACGGATAGCATCTTCTATAAAGATCATTTCTATCGCGATACTATTAACCAGTATCAAAAATCTGATAAGGATTTTGACATTGTATTTTTCGGAAATTCCCATTCACACAGTAGCTTCGATCCAAGAATTTTTGAACTAGAATTAGATGCCAAAGCTATTAATTTGGGGTCGCCGTCTCAGCGCCTGGTAATCACGAAGGTAGTTATAGATATGGTTTTGAAGAATAAAAAACCAGACTTAGCAGTTGTTAATATTTTTTCGCTTAGTTTGAACGAATCAAATAATGAAAGGTATAAGACATTTCAGTTAGAGGCTTTAGATTTTTTACCCTTAACTTGGAGTAAAGCTAATACGATTTTTGAAATGTTTCCAGTTTCTGAATGGCCTACTGCATTTTCAAAAACATTACGATACCATTTTAACTGGGATGATATCAGTAGTGTTTCGAAGCCTTATGAGTATCCGGGGAATTATGACACGCATTTAGGGTTTTCTACTTATAAGACTAGTTACGATGACAAATCCTATTCAAAATTCGAAAAAAAATTTGGGGATAGGGATGTTGAGGTTACATCCTTAAATTCTTTAGAGAAAAAAAGGATTGATGATATAATAAAAATTTTTAAAGATAATGATGTTCCTGTCCTTTTTGTAAATGCTCCGGACGCTGCCTATGATATAAGTGATAATTTTAAAACCTATGCCATACAAATTGGTAAATATCTTAATTCGAAAGGACAGAATATATTAGATTTTAACTTGATAAAAGATTCTTTAGGCCTCACGCGAACAGATTATCGAGATCCAAATCATTTAAACACAAAAGGGGCTATAAAGACCTCAAAATATCTTGCGGGGTACATCTCAAAGCAGTACGATTTGAATGGAGCAATTTCTAAGGAGGAGTTAAAGAAAAACAGGTACTATTTGGCAAAAAATGATTTTGAAAACACTATTAAAAGCGTATCATTAGAAGCGAATGATTCTATAGTACAGGGCTTAAAAAAAATTCATTTATACCATGCAGGCAATAATAAAATGGAGTTTTTGTTTGAAATAGACACCACAAGTTTCAAAGATGTAAAGTTGACTACCCAATACGGTACCTCTCCTAATTTACCTATAAATAAAAAAGAAAGGAGCTGGCCTACTATTTCAAAGAAAGATGTTATACATTACAACGATAGTTCATTTCTTGTGATAACTTTGTATGCTAAGCAAAGAGAGGTTTTTGACCTAAAAGTTACTATAAATGGAGATGGATATCCAACTCTTTTTGAAAACGAGCAGCTTAAATTGTAGAATTAAATATAAAGAATTTTGAAAACAATCGCAGAGAGTGCCTTTAACCATAACGGAAGCCTTCCTTACACATTAGAACTTGCCAAAGCAGCCAAAGATGCTGGCGCCGACTATTTTACCATTCAAGTAATGGATGTTGCTGCCTTTTGTGTAGAGGATTATAGCAAATACGAAATTTACGAGAATAACACACTTTCTTTTGAAGAGTGGAGTAAAGTTTTCAAGTACTGTAAAGAGCTGGACTTACCTGTAATTCCTTGCGTGCTGGATATTCCGTCTTTCGATTTTTGTTACGCCGAAGGCTATCGCTTCTTAAAATTACATGCTACAGATATTACCAACAAAACCATGTTGGATAAAATGGCAACCTACAAAGACGTTACTTTTATTCTAGAAACCCAATGTGCTACCAACCTTGAGCTAAAATTTGCGTTGAATATCATAGGGGATCAAGTAGCGTGTTTAATGCACGGTTTTAGTAATTATCCAACTGAAGTGGAAGATTTAAACCTAAATGCACTGGATTATTTTAAAAATGAATTTCCACAATATACTACTGGGCTGGCAGATCATTCTTTGGATACAACCAATATCCCTTTAATGGTGCTGGCTAAGGGATGCGAATATCTCGAGAAGCACATTACTGTAACACGCAACAATAGAAAGTTCGATTATCAGGTATCGCTGTATCCACACGAATTTGCAGTCATGGTGCAACAATTAAAACATTATCAGCAAGCCTTAGGCGATTATAAAAAGCACCCCACCAAATCTGAATTACCCTACAGAGATGTAATGTATAAGAAAGTATTAGGGGGTGGAGATTTTAAACGAGCCGATGCTGGGACAGATTATATTACACATCAATTCAACAGTTTTAAACGAGCCGATGTGGGTATTGCACTCATTGCCCGTTTAAAATCTAAAAGATTACCGCTAAAGGTTCTGAAGCCTTTTGGAGAAACAAATATTATAGATTTTCTATATCAGCGACTCAACACTGCTAAAAAGGTGAAAGATGTGTTTTTATCGACCTCAACGTTGGCAGAAGACACGCCTCTTGCTGAAGTGGGTCACCAAAACAATCATAACGTATACAGAGGCCATGCAGTTTCAGTGCTGGATAGAATGCTGGAATTAGCCCTCCAGGAAGAATGGGGAGCCGTTTTTAGAGTAACAGGGGATAACCCATTTACAGATCCTGAGTTGGTAGACGAAATGATCACCCTGATGGTAGAAAATGATCTGGATTATGTAAGAGCCAATAACGTTCCATTTGGTGTTTCTGCGGAATTATTTAGCACCAAATATTTGTGGAACCTCTATCTAAATATGGACAACCCAATGCATTCTGAATATCTGACACTTTTTATTCTTAATGATGAAGACGCTAAAAAAGGCTGTATTGATGTTGTTTCAGAAGTTGAAGATCTTAAGTATATTAACCTTTCGGTAGATTATCAGGAAGATTATGACAGTGCCCTAAAACTTGCAGAAGCGATTGGTTCAGAAAATTTAAAAGAATGTACGCTGCAGGATATGATTTCAGTAATTGTCGACTTTAAAAGAGAAGATAAGAATAAGTTGATAAAATTACCTGAGGGTAAAGAGGTACTATTTTCAGAATTTCTAGGTAGCTTGGAGAACCAGACCTATGTCATTAGAAAGGAATTAACAGTGTAAAGACAGGCAACTATGAAATATTTTTTAGCATTTCTTTTTTTAGTTGCTACTACCGTTTCTGCATACGCTCAGGAACTTATATGGGATAATGCGATACCTTTTACAACGCAAAATCTTGGTAAGATTGCTGGCGCAGCTCCTGTTGTACTTGTGATTTCAGAAAACACAGTGGTAAATGGGACGGTAGAAGTAGGACCAAACATTACCTTGAAATTTATAGCTAAAGGTCGTTTACAGATTGCCAATGAGCAATCCTTTTTACGCATAAAAGGGCCTGTTGACGCTGGGATTCAGCAAATATTCGACGTTTCAGCAAAAGGAGTTAGTTCGTATCGGTTCGAATCAATTTCAAACATTACATTATTTCAGAATAAACTGGTATACCCTGAATGGTGGGGAATTTTCCCCAATATCGTTCCAGGTAAAAATGGGGATACTGGACCAAAGGACCGTAACCATACTTTTTTAAAGGAAATGATGTTGGATATTGCAGCATCAGGTGGAGGTACCATTCAGTTCTCTGAAGGAGTGTATTACATTCGTGATATCGTAATAGACTCCAATAACATTACAGTAAGAGGGAAAGGCATAAGTACAATTCTCAGGTTTGATAGAGAAAACTATGGATATAGCACGAGGCGCGGTGGTATTTTTACTATCCAAGGTCCAACCACTGAAAAATATTACAGCAAAGTTTTTACTGAAGGAAGACATATAGGAGGCAACTTTTTATATGATACAGATCAATATCCTATAGAGAATATTAATGTTAGTGACTTGTCTATAGAGTGGCATCCGGATGCTACTGCAGAAGACCCTTCTATGAATGGGTTAACAATTGTAAATGCAATTAATGTTGAAATAGACAATGTATTTGTAAACCTTTTTGGAGCAAATAGGGCGTTTTATATAGGGAGTGTATTTGAGGGTGCCATTACGGAAAACATAACTATTAAAAACTGCAAAGGAATAGAAAGTAGAACGGGAGTTTTTATTGTACATGGATACGATTCTAAGGACTATATCCGGAATAAAATGTCATTAGGGAATATCCTGATTGAAAACAATGTGTTTGATGTGGTAAGTATCCCAGAACTGGATATTAAGAACGTTCATATTGTTGAAAAATACCTCGATAAATACGCTACAGGGTTTTATTTTATTGGAAATGAATTCACAAAAACCTTTCAATTGGGCGATACAACAATTGAGCGAAACCTGGGACCTGTAGTAATTAAAAATAACACTATAAATAATGCAGATATTGGTATACGTTCATGGGTACCCGGAGAGGATGAGCGCAAAGACTATACACAAAGAGTAACAGTAGAAGGGAACACCTTCAAAAATTTTAAATATATAGGTATTTTCATGCCTTTTTCCGAAGCTGTTATAAAGAACAACTCCTTTATAGTTAACCAGCTTACACCCCTTACGTATTCATTCCGGGAAGCAAATGAAGAAGGGTTTATTGCAACTGCAATTCATATTGCTAAAGCCCCGTGGGAAGAATTTAAATCCAAACAAGGACCTACAAATATCTTAATAGAAGGGAACACCATCTCTGGATGCTTTTTAGGAACCACTCCTATAGTTGTTCAACCCAACGAAGAAGGAAAGGTGGAATTACGAAACAACACAATAACATACGACCCCAGTTGTAAAGCTCCGCAGAACGATATAATTGTTACCACAAACCGTAGAAAATTTAGAACGAAAAAGGCAACGATCGTTCTAAAGAATAATATTGAAGATACTAGCAACCAAAACCCAGAACAAGCATCTGTTCTCATAGATGCACGACGAAAAAAACACATTACTATTCTTAATGAGGAAGAATAAAACCTACATAATTTTATTCAGTAGTTTTTTCGCAGCTTTTTTAGTGCTTAGTTGTCAAAAAAAGGAAATATTTACTAAGTCTATTGAAGTCTGTCCTCATTATAATTGTGCAGACGCAACAGTGATTCAGGTTACAGACCAATATTTTCCTCCGAAACACAGATTTGTAAGAGATGACAGCAGAAAATACAGTGCCGTTTGGGCAGAATTTCTTGCGTTTAAATACAATGTACCGCTTCATGTGTTTGAGCAAAATGTTAAAGGAGAAGAGTTTAGGGGTTTTTTACAAACAGGACGTGGTGGCGCTTCCATATATTATCCTAGCTGTCATTTCGAGTACAGACAAAGTAAACTGGATTCTATAAAAGCTGAAATAGAAAATGTAACCTGTAGAACTATTTCTACCCTATCATACGGATGTGGGAAAACGAAATATTCAGATAGCTTACCAAATTATATCCTAGGGGGGCGAAATTCAAAATTTATGTCCTTATCAAACAATACCGAAGCTAATACCTGGTACGGCGAAGGTGTTAGTGCTCCCGAAGATTTTAATATACTCAATAGATCTGCTGGAGGTCGTTTCTATACAGATATTCAAAGAAATAACCAGAATTTAGCTCAGGCAGGAAATTATGTTACAGAACAGGTTTCCAAAACAGTAGCAAACGGGGGGTTCTATACTAATTTTATGCATTGGCATGATCATTACAATAATAAGAATGACAGTTTAATTGAAGGTGTAACTGTAATGCAGCCATTGTTTAAAGCAATGCAGAAAGGGATGAAGAATAGCCGAAATGCAGGGTTGGATTATAATGAAGCAATAGAATATTTGTATGCTAAAGAAGCTATTGACTCTGTACAGATCTTAGAAAGCACCTCTTCTGTGTTAAAGATAGCAATCCAACTTTCAAAAAAAAGAAATGCAGATTATAGTGTCATTGACACTCCTGTAACCTTTAGCGTACGCAAGGATGCTATGGAAGCCTTTGAGATAGATGAAGTTGACTTAAATACAAAACTGCTGTCGGTTTTTGAAGACGATGATCGCTATTATTTGAATATTATGCTGGACTTTACCCAATCAGAAATTATAGTAACACTCCATTCAAAAAAGGACCGTGTCGAAATTTTAGAATTAGAAGAGGCCTTACGGGTTAGTAAACGATGGTTTGTGAACGGAGTGAAAGCATCAGAACCTTCAAAATTTATTCTTTTTAGAAGGGAACAGGGAGCAAAAGAGTACGAAATTGAAATCGTGCACAGGACAGTATCATTCTCAGAAAAGTATGATCTTCCAGAATTAGACGAAGGATATGATTACTTTTGTGGAGCTATTGATAAAAAGAAAGAAAGCACTTTAATTGAATTATAGAAAATTATGACCTACGTAATAGGAGAAATTGGACAAAACCATAACGGTTCTGTAGATATTGCAAAAACAATTATAGATGTGGTTGCGAGACCTGTTCATGATAAATTATTTGGTAAGGAATTACCAAGAATGGACGCTGTGAAGCTCACCAAAAGAGATTTGAGCCAGGAGCTCTCGGCTTCCCAAATGTCACGCCCTTACGATACCCCAAACTCTTTTGGAAAAACCTATGGAGCCCACCGCGAGTATTTAGAACTTGACGATGCGCAGCATTACGACTGCTATCAATATGCAAAAGAGAAAGGATTAGATTTTGTAGAAACCCTTTGTGCCATAGGATGTTTAAGTATTTTAAACCACTTTACTCCGGACAAACTGAAAGTAGCTTCAAGGGATTTAACCAATTTGCCCTTATTGGACGCCTTGGCGCAAACTAAGATTCCTATAATAGTTTCTACCGGAATGGCCGGGGAACGCGAACTAAATGAGGCATTAGAGGTGCTTTCAAAACACCATGAAGACATCTCCATATTACATTGTGTTTCTCAGTATCCAACTGAGTATGAAAATGTAAATTTGAACACTATCAAATACCTTCAAGAAAAATATCCTCAATATACCATTGGGTATTCAGACCATACTATAGGTATTGCAACCCCCATAGCTGCCGTAGCAATGGGTGCCCAAATTATTGAAAAACACATCACCCTGGACCGCCAAATGAAAGGGACAGATCAAGCCGGTTCTCTGGAAATAGATGGTATTTATAGAATGATGCGGGATATTAGAAACCTGGAATTGTCTTTTGGCACCAAAGAGATTAAGATTGAAGAATCTGTAAAAGTAGCTCGCGAAAAACTGGAACGTTCTATCGCAACACTAAGAGCCTTGCCCGAAGGTCATATTATTACTATTAACGATATTCATTTATTAAGCCCTGGAGACGGAATAAAATGGATGGATAAAGCTGAGGTACTTGGAAAGAAACTGAATACAGCTTTACCTAAAGACGAAATTATCTACTCTTCTAAACTCAAATAATGGCATTACCTAAGCTTGTTATAACTGATATTGATGGCGTCTGGACAGACGGAAGTATGTATTATGATGATACAAATCAGGAGTTTAAACGGTTTAACACCAGCGATAGTGTAGGGGTACTATTTTTAAAATACCTGGAAATCCCTTTGGTCATTATGACTGGTGAAAACACGCAAATTGTACAACGTCGTGCCGATAAGTTGAAAGTTGAACACGTGCATTTGGGGGTTAAAAATAAATTGAAGTTGGCAAAAGAGGTCTGTGCAGCACATAACATTACACTTGCTGAGGTAGCTTTTATCGGGGACGATATAAACGATTTGGAACTCCTCCAACACGTTGGGTTTAGCGCTGTACCCAGCAATGCGCCTTCGTATGTAAAAGATAAAGTAAATTTGGTGTTAAAAACTAAAGGAGGCGATGGTGCTTTTAGGGAGTTTATAGAATATTTGGTTCAAAAATATAGTAGTATCGATCGTATGCTACAACGCTACACAGAAGAAAAGAACTTAAGGCAGTAGTATAACTACATTTTCTAAAATTACATGGAACACAAGCAACAAAAACTAGCTAGAAATGCTGCTATATATAGCTTTTTTAGCTTACTTCAGCGGGGTTTGGGTTTCTTTTTGTTGCCTGTTTACACAACAGTATTAGCTACAGAGCAGTTAGGGATTATAAGTACTGCAACTGCTGTAATTTCCTTCTTGGTGTTACTCTTTGGACTCTCGTTTAGAGGTTCCGTAGCATTTTATTATTATGAGTATAAGGACCAGAATTTGCTGTATCTTAAGAAGATATTTGGCACAAGCGTCATTTTTATCCTCTTGTTTTCTACAGTAGGAATACTGCTTTTGCTGGCTACGGAACAATGGGTGTTAAGCGTGCTCTTTGAAAATATAGCCTTTACTCCCTATGTACTGCTATCACTCATTAGCATCTTTTTACAGCCCCTTTACTTTTTCTACCAATCTGTCTTAAGAGCAAAACAACAGGCCAAAAAGGCTTCCGTGTTGGATTTTGTGTATTTCGGGGTGATGATTGGTCTTACACTTATCTTAATTCTAGGCTTCAACTTTGAAGCTGATGGAGCGCTTTTGGCCAATGCTGTAGCTAGTTTTTTAGTATTTCTTATTAGTTTGATAGGCCTTCGTAAAGAAATTACACTCTGTTTGGTGCCCTCTATTTTAAAGAAGGTTCTAAAATATTCACTTCCGTTGCTACCACATAATATTTCAGGTTGGGCTATGAATATGGTAGATCGTATAATGTTGAATGCTATAAACTCATTAAGCGTAGTAGCATTGTTTGATGTTGGTTCGCAAATTGGAAAGGTGGTGAATATGATTTCCCTGGGTGTAAATTCTGCCTACGCCCCCTGGTTTTTTGATCAGGTTAAAAATAATGCCAACAGCAAGAAAAATATTGTAACGGTGACCCAAAAAATAGTGGTTTTGTATGCTGTGATTGCCGTTTGTGTAAGTTGGTTGGCGCCAGAGCTTTTAAAATTAATTAGTAAGCCAGCCTACCATGAATCCTGGACTGTGACGCCTCTTATAGCCACAGCCTTTGTGATTAATGGGTTTTATTTTACGTTTAGTAGCGTTTTCTTTTTAGAAAAAACGAAGTATTTACCTTTTTTGACAATAAGTGGTGCAGTAGTTAATATTATTTTAAACTACTTTTTAATACATAAATATGGGTTTTTAGGAGCTGCAATTGCGAGCTTGCTTACCAAGATTTTCTTTACAGCACTTACATATTATTTCAGTCAGCGTATCTATCATATTCCCTACAATCTTAAAGCGATTCTTTTTATAATCATAATAGGAGCAGGGCTATCTGCAGCACCCTATTTTTTTCAACCTTTACTTGAAGAACATAATCTCTGGCTGGTGGTTTGCGTTAAGTTGTTAATTCTCGCTACTTTTGGCGGATATTTGGTTTTTAAGAACCTATCCGAATTCAAAAAAATTATCCAAAAAAGGAATGGCCGCTAGTGATATTTTAGATACAATAGAAAGCACCTGTAAGGTTGAAAAAATCACCTTGTTGAATGGAAGACAGATATGGCCGCTTTTGAGACAAAAAATCATCTTTGAAAAGATTAGAGAGTCCCTGGGGTACGACAACAAACTCCGGACAAGAAATAAAAAACAACTGGTCAAGAATTTTTTTTACGGAATAAAGCATCTCTTTCATTTAAAAAAGTTCGATTTTGTTTTCTTCAATAATACCGATAAAAGGATTCTAGTTGACGAAAAATACTATGATATTTTTTTCGATGCCTGGGCAGATAA
The DNA here is from genome assembly GCA_002337605.1 of Flavobacteriaceae bacterium UBA1903. Classification (GTDB taxonomy): domain Bacteria; phylum Bacteroidota; class Bacteroidia; order Flavobacteriales; family Flavobacteriaceae; genus Marinirhabdus. The sequence continues at coordinate 674,129 of DDGL01000014.1, read as the reverse complement.
AGTTTCTCAGGAAAAAAGCCTTTTTATTGAATGGGCAAAAGAGGCACATATAAATAGTTCTGAAGTACACTCATCAAACATAATTTCAGATTTACCTTTTAAGCTTCTAATTGCTTTTGTTTCAAAGTTTGTGAATACAAAACTTAAAAATGAGTCCTTATTAAATGAAATTATTGATTCAAATAAACTCTCTCCATCTATAAAAAACGATCTTAAAACTAAACTAGCTGAAACGTATGTATTTAAGTTTTTTTTCAGAATTATAAAACCCAAGGCTGTTTTTATATTAAGTAGTTTCACGAAAGTAAGCATTGTGGTAGCCGCTAAAGAACTAGGAATAAAAGTGTACGAAGCACAGCATGGCTACATAGGGGACGCCCATACATTCTATAATGCTGAAAAACAATTCAAAGAGGCGTATCCGGATTATTTACTCTCGTTTGGAACGTATGAAAAGCAAAAGGCAAATCCTGCATTAATTTTTAAGCCTGAACAAATCGTCCCCGTAGGCAGTTTTCAGCTAGAATTAATTAAAAAACACACAACCCCAAAGGAACTTCTGAATCTACAAAGCAAGTATAGCTTAGTTTTTTGTGTCACGTTACAATCTATAAAGGAAGAAGAGGTGTTAAATTGGGTTCTTAGAGAGGCACAGCGGCATACAGATTGGCTGTTTGTGATCAGAGCTAAAAAAGGAGACATGGAGTACTCAACATATACTCAGCAAGACAACATTATTGAATGCAACGATTTCAGTATATACGAAGTGCTTAAAATTTCAGATTATAATATTACTATTTATTCAACAACTGCGATAGAAGGAATGTTTTTGGGAGCAGCTCCTATATTTTTTAATGTAAATAACCTTTCTAAAAATCATTTTGATGTAAAAAAAATGAATGCTATAGTTGTGGAAGAGGATGAACTGTTAACAACAGATAATCTTAACAAACAAGCAAAGAAAGAACATACTTTTTTTGTAGAGAACTATATGGAAAATGTGAATAAAACGAATTTATGTTTCTAAGGAATCTATTATTTATGTTGCTTATCCTGCAACCCTTTATAGACAAGCTGGCTAGAAAGGCAGGGTGGAGCATTAATATATTCAATGAACTTTTGAGTATAGGTGTTTTTATAGCATTTATCATTGTTTTACTACACAGAAAACGACTAAATAGTCTGGCGTTACTTATGTTTGGCTTTATAGGGTATTGTTGCTTGTTAGTACTCTATCGCGGCGTGTACCCCTTGGGTTTTTTTCAAGTCGTAATTTACAGTCAGTTTTTCTTTTACTTTTTCTACTTTTTAACCCTTTCAAATACTGAAAAGAACGAAACCATACTGTCATTTAAAAAAATAATGACTGTTTTTGTATATGTTATTGCTTTCATAGGTGTTTTTGAGGCTTTAGATCACACTACTTTCCGAAACTACATGGGAGTACACAGCGTGAAAAGAGGGATTAACTATTTTTATTTAATTTCTTTTTTTGGATCGGGCCCTAGTTTGGCAATTTTCATAACAATTTTTGTGGCTATCTGGCATTATTGCCATTATGCGTTGCAACAAACAATAAAAAAGAAGCACATCCTAACGTTGGTGCTTGCTATTCTTTTAGGCGTGTTTAGCTTTTCTCGAAAAGAGGTGTTTTTTATTTTTATTTTTTTGGTGTTTTTCCCATACCCATCAAGAAATCAACTCAATAAATGGTTAAAGAGGCTGATTTTCTTTACAACAATGTTCACCGGATTAATTGTGTATTATTTAGCGTTTTTTGCCTCTGCGAATACAGTGGCATTCAATAAGGATTATGTACGCTATAAAATTGTCTCTAAGTCTGCCGAAATTTATGCAGATCATTTTCCATGGGGATCTGGTCCTGGTACGTGGGGTTCCCGTGTTTCTTTATGGACGAGAGATATTTATGAACGTTATAATATTGGGAGAGACTTATTAGGATGGCAAGAAACAAACCCTCATGGTCCTATTTACGATGCTTTTCTCTTTAGTTTGTTTACTGAAATAGGAATAGGGATAGTTATACTTTTTCTCTTTATTTATAAAATTATAGGAGCCAGCACTATTACAGCAGATGCGTACGGAAGGTTTGTAAAAAACTTTTTAATTATATTCTTATTGGCCTTAGGAATGTTTGCTCCAATGTTTACCAATAATTTTGGCTTTGTTATTATGGCCTTTAGCGCTATGATGATCGCTAATGTCTCCATCTTTAAATTTAAAAAATGGTATGCATAAACTGAAACTGATATTTTACTACCTGTTCATTCAAAAGCTACCACATTCCAGATTGTGGGGAGGCTTTAATAGTATCAGGAGAAGCTACGTCTCTAAAGTGCTGCAGATTATGCCAAACGATTCAAATTCTAAATTTGAAAACGGGGTTTATATTTCTGATGCGAGAAAACTCCAAATAGGCAACTATGTGCGTATTAACGAACATGTTTTTTTACAAGGTGAAATCAGTATTGGTAATTATGTTATGATTGCCCCTTACACTGCAATTTATACCAATGCGCATGAACATCGGGATAGTACAACCCCCATGGTGCAGCAAGGGGATACCGCCACCCAAAAGGTAACTATTGGGAACAATGTTTGGTTGGGGAGAAATGTAGTAGTACTTCCGGGAATTACGGTAGGAGAGGGAGCTATTGTTGGAGCAAATAGTGTTGTCACAAAAGACGTTGCTCCGTTTACAGTTGTAGGTGGCGTGCCTGCCAAGCTTATTAAGAACAGAACGTAAGACACAATAGCATGACGCACCATTCTTGGGGAAAAATACTAGGATACAGTCTGCTCACCCTCGTGTTGCTGAATATTTTTTATGCTTTTTTTCTGTATCAAAAAAAATACGAACCTGTAACACTTTCGCTTACTGTTGAAGCAGATTTCAATTCCTACACATGGTTAACAGTGCAATCTAACTATAGCGACTCTATTTTAAGAACTGAAACTAAGCCAATAATCAAAGGCAAGGCCAATACCCTAACAACTAGTATTAACGAACCCGAGGGGCTTCAGTTTTTAGGGTTCTATTGGAGTAATAGTGATAAGGGGACTATTTCTATTTCGGACGTTTCATTAGAGGCTAATGGCAAAACCAGAGTTTTTGATAATCTGGAGAAGTTTGTTAACTATTCGAGCAAAAATGTTACGCCGGTAAGCACAGAAACAGCTATTACAGCCACTTCAAATCAGGAGGCGAATGGTTGGCTTATGGTAAATTTGGAAGGGGTTGAAAAGATATCTAAAATAAAAAAGTTTAAACCCATGGGGTGGATAACAAATATTTTAGTGTTTCTATTGTTATGCCTGGCAGGACGATTTTATAATAGAAACGTAGAAACTAAACGAAGCTTTTTTAAAATTGAAGGAAGTGTACTCTACAAAACAAGAAACTACCTGTTCTATCTCTGGATGCTCTTATTACCTTTCTGGCTCATTATTTCTCACATATTGCTGGCTGTTTCTCTTGCATTAGGCATTGCACATTTTATTGTTGAACGACAAAAATTTCAACGTAAAGAGCTTAAAAGCTTTATTCCGCTATTTGTATTATTTTTTGTGATTATGGTAGTGAATACTTTATTTCACTCAGAAAGTATAGGAACCGATTTTGGGGATTATAGTTATTTTTTACTAGCTCCTTTTTTGTTTTTAGGAATACAGCGGGACGAACTGGTCAAAATATTTAAAGTGTTTCAATTAGCCGTAGGAACGTATATTTTGCTACTTAGTATTGCCATACTTGAACGATATTTTCAACTGCCCTCAAGCTATACTTTTTCTTTTTTCTTTTTTGAAATTGTAGAAACCTATTGGCACACCAGCTATTTGGCTGGACTTATAGTAGTGGCACTACTTTTTGAATTTCAGCATAAAAAATTTGACATTACACTGTTAGTGTTATCTCTGGTGGCATTTGTATTTATGTACCTGGCTCAAGCGCGATTGCCATTACTTATTGGGCTTATTTTAATTATAATGGTAACAATTATAAAGTTCCCGAAAAAGTTGAAATATAGCTATATAACGGTAAGTGCGGTTTTGGTTGTGTTAGCTGGGATATTTGTATATACTTCAAACGAAGCAAGAGACCGGATCACAACTATTTTTTTGGTAAACGATACCAAAAAAATGGATGCCCGCCCTGAGCTATGGAAGGAAGCATTGTCTGTCTCATCAAAAAACATGCTTTTGGGTATTGGATCAGGGAATGTAAGGGATGTGCTCTCAAAAGATTTAGAAGACGGTTCAGAAATCAAATACCGACGGTATAACGCCCACAACCAATATCTTGAATTCTTATTGGCATATGGTATTTTAGTACCTGCTCTTTTAGTGCTTGTCTTAGTAATTCCAGTGGTGTTAGGCTTTAAATCTACGGCGCTATTTGTAGTATATTTTTCTATCGCCATGCTAGTGGAGTCTTATTTTTCAAGACAAGCGGGAGTGGTGGTGTTTAGTGTTTTTTATTGTTTCTTTATACTTTATGATTGCAAAAGCAAACAAAATACTTCGGCAAGTAGCCAATAACAGGCTTGCGCTTATTTTTACACTCTTGGTACTTTCTGAGTTTGTGTATAAAATTTGCATCAAGGAGTATTTTCATGCGTTTAAAATTTCAGCAGCACTCAAAACTGTATTGCAATTATTTTTTGTAGTGCAAATTATACGAGATGATGTTAAAAAATTGTGGCCCGTTGTGCTACTTACCCTGATCTTTTTTTTGGGTCAAGTAGGATTTGTTCCTTTCGAGCAGCTTAAAAGCAACGCCTGGTTTTTAGACAAGTATTTATTTTTAATCCTTGCTTTGCTATATATCCAGACGATAAAGGATATAGAAAAACTGTACCCGCTATTTTTCAAAGTCTTTGAACTATTTATTGTTGCTAACTCTATTTTAATTTTAGTAGGCTTATTGCTTCCAACAGATTGGTTTAATACGTACTACGGCAATCATAACAGGTTTGGACTCAATGGAATTATCCTACGTTCTGGAGCTGCTACCTACATTTACTGGATCGCTCTTTATTACTATGTAACCCAGTGTTTTATACTTAAAAAGAACAAATACCTTCAATTAGCAATTGTGGCGATTGCTTCTTTATTGTTAGGTACTAAGGCTATGTTTATTGGCTATCTTTTTTTAGCGGTCTACTTGTTTATTTTCTGGGGTGGCTATAAAAAAATAGGGGTGGTTATCCCTATTTTAATTGTACTCGTGGGCGGACTTTTTTTTATAGATGACCTGCTTTATTTACTAATTGAAAACTCTCCTTCTTTTCAGGCAGTATATGAAGAAAGTGGTATCTGGTCGGTTATATTTTCTTTACGAGATCAACATTTATTGGAAGAAATGATACCCTTAATTCAGGAAAAATGGACCTGGCGAAATTACTTGTTCGGTGGCGGGTATACCATGCATTATCGAAGTCAGTTTGGGTTGTTAGATCTTTTTTACTTCTTCGGGATACTAGGCACAGGGGTTTATCTGTTTATTTTCAGCAAATTATTTTGCACCTTTAAGTTGAATGTCACAACAGGGTTTTTTTTACTTGGCACTTTTGTGTTAATGGCTTTTAGCGCCAATTTCTTTTATGAAACTATTCTGGCGTTTCACCTGATATTTGCGAAATGTTATTTTGAAACCATAGATCGACAATAAAGAAGTGTAACCAACCTTTAGGAAGCTTCATTTTCTAAGATCCCATTTTCGATCAATTTATCTATAATTGGAAGCAATTTCTTAATGGGATATTTAGATATTTCCGACATAGCAATTAAATCGTGTTCTCCGTCAGCCAGATTTAATATCCACATCATAGCTCGTATATGATCGTCATTACCCGTTTGAGTAAATGTGGGGTACAACCCTCGTTTACCTAATTGTGGTTCGCCATAAGGCATCGTGTTAATGTACTTTTCATTACGCTCAATTAATTCAATAATCTCTAAATACTTGTTTACAGACGCTTCCATGGCTTCAAAAGAGATAAAATCTTTATTATCTGCTGAAGTGTGGTACTCAGGATATACAGCGTACATGGTGCGCATTAAAGAACCCATGGGCAAATTGAATCCTGGGGAACAGTATTGTCTTTCATCGCTACCATTCGGGAAAAACTCCACAAGATTGAAATCTTCTTCAGTTTGGTTGAGTATAGTCAACGCTGCCCTGTCAGAAATACTATCACCTCTTCTGCTTTTTTTGTAAGTGAAATTTCCCGGGTCACCTACACAGGTAAGAATAAAACCTGCATGTAGGTTTTTTTTCCAGTAGTCTCCATATTTGGAAAGTATACAAATAGCCCCAATGGTTTCAGGTACAAAAACAAATCGGTAAGTATATTTAAGGTCTTTCTGCTCCTTTAATTTATTATAAATAAAAGCAGAAACCAAAGGTCCGGACAATTCATTATTTGCCATAGAGGGGTGGCAAATGTAGGTTGAAATTAAAATTTCTTTTTCAGAGGTACCTTTAATGACTGCTTCAGCAATTGTCATAGAACCAGTAGGATCCAAAGAGGAATCTATAAAAACTTCGTAAGTATCGTCTGTATCAAGCTCCAGAAACTGATTATGAGACAAACAAAACCCCCATCTTTCTTTGTAATAAGAACATAAATAGGGTATTAGTTCTGGTTGCTCTGGCAGGGTATATAAATGCTCTTTTAATTCGGAAAAACTAAGCATTCCTTGAAAAGGCACAGAATATCCAAGGATGTGCAGATTGGTATCAGCAAAATCTACAATTTTTTCTCCCTTACTGTTTTTAATCCACGCCTCTTTAATATTCCATTCTGGAGGCACATTCCAATCAAAACATTGGGTGCCAGAGGGAACTTCAGTTACCTCTAAATCGATCAGTTCTTTTAATATTTCGATGGACTCTCTATTGCCATCTCCAGTAAGACTTCTGGAAATGGGCCAAAGTCTGTCAAAATACGCTTCCATCCTGTCTTTCATACTATTGCTTTGGATAAAATTTAATTTTTACGAGTAAAAACTTCATAAACTCTATTTCCTCTTCAGTTAAGCGTTTTGTATAGGTTCGGTTAGAGACATCAAACACTGTTTTGTCGTTTTCTTCCAGATTTGTGGAGTCTTTTACAATACGTATGGATCTTGGAAACTGTGGGTTCTTTTTATAAAAAATTTCTAATTGTCCTGTCATTACCTCATATTTTTTATCAACAGGAACATCTTCGTATTGAGTACCCAGTTTATCTGTGATATCCTTTGCGGGTACCCCAGCATAAATATGATTTTCTTCCATGTCCCGGGTAATTACAGAGCCAAGCATGGCCATGCTTTTTGCTTTTGCATGAATTGGAGAGACAAGACAATGCCCTACAAACCAAACATCGTCCTCCACGACCATAGGTGCCACAGATTCCCATTTACAACCTTCTAAAGTGTCGCCAAAACGAATATGCGACCATAACTGGCTTCCTGCACCAATACCAACGCCATTTCCTATGGTAAGTCCACCGTGGGTATTTAAAATACAACCCTGGCCTATCCAGCAGCAGCTCCCGATCTTTGCGTCCTGGTATCCGGAAATCATAGTGTGCTCTCGAATCATGGTATAATCACCAATTTCAATCGACGGACAAATAATTTCTATGTTCGATGCTAAGAACACACCATCACCAATCACCACTTTTTTTGCAGGAATTGGTTTACTGGTAGCATAATCGTATCCTCCAGAAATAGTAACCCCATCTGCTATTCTCACTCCTTTGCCTATGTGTATCTCGTCTGCACTAATGCTATAATTTTCTTTTTTCTCCATTTTTCTGTTTTCTAGTTCGACAATAAAGAATTGTAGTTTGTAAAATGACATAACCTGTCTGCCCGCAAAATTAAGGGATTTTTTAGGAATGCTTGGGCGATATAAAAAGTAATAGCACTCATGAAACAGGGTGTGCGGTTGTTTCTAAGAATAATTTTGTACTTTTAAAATAAACCAAGTAAGCCTTTTTATGAATTTTGTAAAAGCGCTAACTTCTTGTATGAAACTATTATAGTATTTCGTTTGGTTTTTGTGAAATGCCATTTTGAATCACTCCCCACAAAAAAATGTATGAAAAATAAACTTCTTATTGTATTATCTATCTTTATTCTGGTCTCCTGTAATAAGGACGACTCTAACACAGACCCAGATAATCAATTAAATATCGTCGTAACTAGTTACGAACCAAGAAAAGCGTTTTATGGTGGTATACTTACAATTACCGGAGAAAATTTTGATCGTAATGCAGACAATACAATTACCATAAACGGACAAGAGCAGGAAATAAAACTAGTTCTTGACAATAAGATTGAAGTGAAAATTGTTGAAGGAACTTCCTCTGGTGAAATACAACTCTCAAATAGTGGTGGTTCCTCTAAAATTGGAGATATTTTAGTGGCTAATGAAATTGTATACACAGAACTTAATACGGTTGACTACAATTTTGGGGTTTTTAAAATTAACTCGGGTACAGGAAAAAAAGAGGATTTCATATTTGATAATTTTTGCAATGTACCCAGTTATAATTCCTATGGCATTTCTTATAATAAACAAGACAAAGAATTTACGGGGTATTCTGACCTGGATGTGAATGGTCAATACTATTATTATTATCATAAATACTCAATAGAAAACTCATCATGCGAGTCGGTAAACGTCAACAAAGGTTTTAGAAGTTTAAAACATATAGATGATGGCAGGCTGTTTGGTGTATTCATTGATAATTTAGTCGAAATTGATTCTGAAACAGGTTTTTTTAATCGCTTTGTCTTACAAGATATTCGCATAAGGAATATTCAATATGACAGTGATAACAACCAATTTTTAATGTATGTTAATGAAACAAACACGTCTGAACTACATACCTATGATCTTTCAACAGAAGCCCATACTGTAGTTGATCTAAATGGTCGATTTATTCAAGCATTAAAACTGTTACCCGACGGTAGACTTTTAGCAACAGGCCCTAGAGGACCTTATAATTGTAGAGCACTTTACGAGTTGAACAAAGAAACTGGAGAGGCTTCTGACCCTTTATTTACTATGCCTTCAGAATATTGTCCCGCAAACCAGAACCATGATATGTATGGCATGGCATATCTCCCATCTATAAATTCTTTGTTAATTAACGTTAAAACTTCTAATGACGAACGAAAACACATGGTTTACGATTTGGATACCAATGAATATGAAATGACAAATTTACCCAGCGGACAAGTTAATTCAACGTTGTTTGTGTTGGAAGACCTATAATTAGAATAAGTTATTTTTGAAAATCAAAATTCTATGAAAACCCCAATCTATATAATCTGTTTAATAACCTTTTTATGTGCTGCCTGTTCCGACAATGACGATCCGGTTATTATGCAGGAAGAGGAACAAGAGGAACTGCCTATAGACGATGAACCCACGGGAGGAGATCAGGGCGATCCAGAACCTGCCAAATTTGTAGTTACAGGGTTTTCGCCTACGGAAGCATATACTGGAGAAACAGTCACGATTGTTGGAGATTCTATAAATCTTTCTACCGAATACATTGTTACGTTTAACGATATTGAATCCCCAAGAGTCATTGTAACCGAAACCCAAATTAAAGCTGTAATTCCAAATGGAGAAGCAGGAGGAACCATTAGGGTACAGCATAATAGCTTTGATATAGAGATTGGAGTTATAAATGTAACTTTGGAAGATACTTTTATCTTTTCGGGATATACAATGATGAACCCAAATAGTGGTATTCCTATGGAAACCCACGTGAGACACCCCATGTCGAATGATGCACGAGTTTATGTAGAAAACAGAATTATTGATCCTGCAGGCAATAATGACTTGGAATATTTTTCGCGCGATATAGATACTCAGGAAATATATGGATCTGGTCAGGGTAATTGGGCAGAGAGTGGTTGGACTGGAGATTCGCAAGGATATATATACACTAACCCTCAATATTCTAATGTTGTGGCAAAACTTACTAATGACCTAGTTGGAATAGCATCTGTTGAAGTCCCCGAGGGATATACAGTGCTGCATAATTTTTTCTTTGAAGATATTTCAAGATTGGGGACCATTGTTAAAATTGACGCACAACCTGGCAGGTACTTATGGAAGGTAGATTTGGAATCAGGGATTCATGAAACAATACCTTTTGAAGATCTTTTAGTTTCATTTGGAGAATCAATAAATGAAGAATTACTGGCAATTAGAGGGGGCGCCTCAAACCAATTAGTAAAAATTGACAGAAATACTGGAATGGTTGCTGAGGTATTGTACGAAGGTATACCAGAAGAATTTATTGACAAGAGAATTATGCAGTCTAAAACTACAGGGCGCTATTTTCTTATATCTCCCTCACAAATACTTATTATAAATACAGAGGATGGCAGCACTTCTTATATTGCACATGAGTTGGAATTTTCAATATATTCAACTTTTGAAAATGCAATCTTTAAAATCTTGAATTTTTAAAAAATTATGAAAACCCCAATTTATTTAATCTGCTTTATTTCTCTTTTTATTGCCTCTTGCTCGAACAACGATGATACATCTTTTGATCAAGGAAATATTATATCCTATTCCCCAACGGAAGCATTTACTGGAGAAACGGTTACAATTGTTTTCGAAAACATAGATGTTACAGCTACTTATGAAGCATTTTTTAATGGAATCCCTTCTCTATTAGTAGAAGTTTCTGGAAATGAAATAAAAGCTGTTATTCCCTATGGTGACGCTTCAGGGACATTATCGATCACTAATAGCGATAATAAGACCTTAGAAGTTGGAGAAATTAATGTTTTTGAAGAAAAAGGCGCTATTTTTTTTGGAAAACTTTTAAACCCTAACAGTGGGTTAGTGGAAGATACACCTATACGGTTTCCGGTATCAGATGCTGCGAAACTATATATACACGAAGAACACATTCCAGTTGCACAAGGCTATAATATTTATTGTCACGTACGATCAATATATTATGATGGTTCTGGTTCTGGCGGGGGTATACCAGGAAATTGTTTAACCAGGAATTTTATGACTGGAGATACCGATGGGTTTTTCTATTCACACAACTATAACAATAACCAGGAATTGGATATAGTTTATAAACGTGATTATCTTGAATCACCTCTTCGACAGATGTTAGTTCCACAAGAATATACTCTTTTGGATAACTTTTACTTTGAAGATATTTCGTTGCTTGGCTACATTGTTGAAATACAAGGCCAAGAGGGTAAACATTTATGGTTAATAGATATGGAAACAAGCATGACTGCTTCTATAACTCCTTTGGGTACAACAGTAAGATCTTTTGGAAAGTCAATAACTGAAGATCTTTTAGCCATTAATGAAGGTGCCACAAACCAATTAGTTAGAATTGATAAAAATTCGGGGGAGGTCACAGAAATACTATTTGATACTATACCAGATGAATTTACCTCAAAAAGAATAATGCAATCTAAATCTACCGGAAGATACTTTTTAATAAGTCCAACGAAAACCTTTATTATTAACTTAGACAATGATACTTCTGAAATAGTAGACCATACGCAGAACTTTAGTTATTTTGAAGGGGCTCGATTTAAGTTTTTAAATTTTTAAGGTATAGTGTAATTCAAATTTAGATAAACTAATTGCTACCTTTGCCCAAAATTCTAAGGGCTTGCAACACATCCCCAAAATAAACATTCTAAACACCACCATCCACAATCTTTCTATGAAGGAAACTCTGGCACTGGTGAGTAAAGCGATTTCAGAAAACAACCAACTACATCACGTAGTGGTAAATGCGGGCAAAATAGTTGCCTTGCAAAAGGATGCAGCACTACGCAAAAGCGTAAATGAAAGTGACATTATTAATGCAGACGGCCAAGCTGTGGTCTGGGCAGCCAAAATATTAGGGAAACCTTTAAAAGAACGCGTGGCAGGTATAGACCTAATGGAAAATCTGGTGGAACTAGCGCACCAGGAAAACCATAAAATATTCTTGTTAGGTGCCAAAGAAGAGGTGGTACAAAAGGTTTCACAAATCTATCAGGTGAAATACAACGCCAATTTAATCGCTGGCTACCGTAACGGTTATTTCACCAAAGAAGACGAACCCCAAATCGCACAACAAATTGCCAACAGCGGCGCTCAAATGCTTTTTGTAGCCATTACCTCCCCTATCAAAGAAAACTTCCTTTACAACCATAGGGAATTGCTCAAAGATGTTCCTTTTGTCATGGGTGTTGGCGGTAGTTTTGATGTGGTCTCAGGGCTTACCAAACGTGCTCCTGTATGGATGCAAAACGCAGGTCTGGAATGGTTCTATCGCTTTCTTCAAGAACCCAAACGCATGTGGAAACGCTACCTCGTAGGAAATAGTACCTTTATCTGGCTCGTGCTTAAGGAGAAGTTTAAAAGAAGCTAGTCCCGTAATTCAGCAATCTACAATTGTATATCAAAAATCATCAATCCTTTTTGTTATCTTTCCATTCTCAAAAAAGCCGCAGTTTTAAATCATGAGAATATTACTTCAGTCCATCTACCCGTATATGTTTCTGCTGCTATACCTCACGATACCTTTCGACAATTACATGCGGGCATTGCCTAATATCTTGCTTATTGCACTGGCACTAGCATTTCCTTTTGTTGTTTCAAAAAACGATTTCAGAAAATTAAAAAGACTTCCAACACTACTGTTTATTGGTTTGGTGCTCTTTGTGCTGGGACAAGCACTCGTGTTAGGGAGACTACAGATAGACAGTCCTGTGCTGGAAAAAATAAACCTGACTATTGGTCTTGTCATTTTATATGTGCCCATTCAGGGGTTTAAAAAGATCAAAAAAGCTCTTATTTATTCCTCCATTGCGGCCATAGTATTTTCAGTGGGGAGTATTATTATAGGCGTCTATCAAGGGGCTGAGTTTGAATTATTGAATTCAGGTAACTTAATTGAAGTAATGCTGGTAGACAGGCTTTACCTGGGGCTATTATGTGTGTTTAGCATTGTGGCTTCATATAGTTTGCTAAAAAAAACCTACCACCCAAACAATGCCTATTATGTTGTGGCAATTATTCTTAATGTGCTGTTTATTCTACTCATAGTATCCAGAATTGCCATTATTGCGCTTATTGTTTTATTTATTTTAGGGTTTTTCTACAAAAGAAGCAAAGGGACGCAGCTGGTTTTTGTGGTGGCAACACTTTTTTTAGGACTTGTATTGGTGTTTATATTGAACAACGATTTCAGAAAAAAAATACTTTACACACCAACCAATGCCGAAAGCAAAGGCTTAGTTGCAAATACACTAGAAACAGAACCACGAACGATAATCTGGAACTGTGCGATCACAATTTCTGAAATTCAAAACGAATTCTGGCGAGGACTTGGTTTTGCCAGCACTAACGATGAACTTATAAATTGTTACCAGGACAGTATACAAGATGAACAAAAAAGAGCGTGGCTGGTGGCTAAAAAATACAATACCCACAACCAGTTTTTAGACATGTACCTGGCTACGGGAATTATTGGAACCGTTTTATTTGTAGGGTTTATTCTTTTTGTCTTTTTACGGAATAAAAGACAGTTTTTCCCAACAGCGGTGCTACTCACTTTAGTATTGTTTTTGCTGGTAGAAAATCTATTCCACAGGCAAATAGGAGCGTATTATTTTGGCTTTGCGCTTATTATGCTCTTAATAAAAGCAAATAAGCCGCAAAATGAAGCTATAGAGACACTATAAAAGCACAACAAATTGTACTTTTGCCGCTTGAAACAGAAAAATAACTTCTGAAAATTTAGTCAGATGAAATGCCTAATCGCAATTTATAAACCAATACAGGATATGCATAGAGGTATTCCATCTTCTTATTTCTCAAATATTTAATACGGATGAAAATTACAGTAATAGGAACAGGATACGTAGGATTGGTTACAGGAACCTGCCTCGCCGAAACAGGTAATGAGGTAGTGTGCGTAGATATCGATGCTGAGAAGGTAGCGAAGATGCAAAGCGGGATCGTACCAATTTACGAACCCCATCTGGACGTTTTATTTGACCGAAATATTGATGCTGGCAGATTAACATTTACTACTTCTTTAGAGGAAGGACTGGAACACGGACAAATAGTTTTCCTGGCACTTCCAACACCTGAAGACGAAGACGGATCGGCAGATCTAAGCTATGTCTTAAATGTTTCCGAAGAAATTGGAAAGAAAATCAAAGACTATAAAGTAATTGTAGACAAAAGCACAGTGCCTGTAGGAACGGCAGAGAAAGTTCATGCAGTTATTGCAAAAAATGCGCAATGTGAGTTTGATGTTGTGTCAAACCCGGAATTTTTACGAGAAGGCTTTGCTGTAGACGATTTCCTAAAGCCTGAACGTATTGTAGTAGGTTCCAGTAGTGAGCGCGCCACAGCTTTAATGCAAAAGCTCTATGCGCCGTTTGTCCGCTCTGGCAACCCAATTATTATTATGGACGAAAAGTCGGCCGAGTTGACCAAATATGCGGCCAATTCCTTTCTTGCTGCCAAGATCACTTTTATGAACGAGATTGCCAACTATTGCGAAAAGGTAGGCGCAGATGTAGATAAAGTTCGTGTAGGGATGGGAACCGATAGCCGTATTGGAAAACGTTTTCTCTTCCCGGGTATTGGCTACGGAGGCTCATGTTTCCCAAAAGATGTAAAAGCATTACAAAAAGCAGGGAAAGATGAAGGCTTCAATTTTCAAATACTGAATTCAGTTATTGAAGTAAATAAAAAGCAAAAGACCATTTTACTCCCTAAAATTGAATCCTATTTCAACAATGATCTAAAAGGAAAAAAGATCGCTATCTGGGGGCTTGCTTTCAAGCCTGAAACAGATGATATTCGCGAAGCTCCGTCTATAGATGTGATGAATGCGCTTTTAGAGAAAGGTGCAACCCTTTCCGTATTCGACCCTGAAGCAATGCCTAATATTAAAAAGCAGTTTGGCGACAAACTTACCTACAAAAATGCCATGTACGACGCGTTAGAAGGAGCAGATGCTCTGGTTATTTGTACCGAATGGAGCATTTTCAGAACACCAAACTATCAAAAACTAAAGCAACTTCTGGCGAGCCCTGTCATCTTTGATGGAAGGAACCTGTACAATGTAGAAGATATGCAGGCCGAAGGATTTACCTATTATTCCGTAGGAAGAAAAACAGCAAATTAAGATGCAAAAAAGAGTTCTCATTACAGGCGCCGCAGGGTTTTTAGGATCCCATCTTTGCGATAAATTTATGGCAGAGGGATATCGTGTTGTGGGAATGGACAACCTTATTACAGGCGACCTAAAGAACATTCAGCACCTCTTTGAAAAGGAAGACTTTGAGTTTTACCATCACGATGTGACCAAATTTGTGCACGTCCCGGGACGGGTAGATTATATTCTGCATTTTGCATCGCCAGCCAGCCCTATAGATTATCTTAAAATACCGATACAGACGTTGAAAGTGGGTTCTTTAGGAACACACAACCTTTTAGGACTGGCAAAAGAAAAAGATGCCAGAATCCTTATCGCGTCCACTTCCGAAGTTTATGGAGATCCACTGGTACATCCACAAAGCGAAGAATATTACGGAAACGTTAATACCATTGGTCCACGAGGTGTGTATGACGAAGCCAAACGTTTTCAGGAAAGTATTACCATGGCATATCATAGATTTCATGGGCTGGAAACACGAATTGCCAGAATTTTTAACACCTATGGCCCAAGAATGCGATTAAACGATGGGCGTGTAATCCCGGCATTTATTGGACAAGCTTTGCGTGGCGAAGACTTAACAGTTTTTGGGGATGGAAAACAAACTCGTTCGTTTTGCTATGTAGACGATCAGGTACATGGCTTGTATCAACTATTGTTGAGCGATTATTCGTATCCGGTAAACATAGGAAACCCAGACGAAATTACCATCCTCGAGTTTGCAGAAGAAATTATTAAACTCACTGGGACAGCACAAAAAATTATACACAAAGAATTACCTAAAGACGACCCTTTGCAACGGCAACCTAACATTGACAAAGCAAGAGAAATCCTGGGCTGGGAACCCAAGGTTTCGCGAAGGGAAGGGATGAGAAAAACGTTTAACTATTTTAAAAGCCTCTCCGAAGAAGAGCTGTTTAAAAGTGAACATAAAGATTTTACAAAACACAACAGGGCTTAATGATATTTAAAAGTGGCAGATATTCAGGGTTTTTAAGACCCCTTTCCTATGCAATGGATTTTACCATCATTTTTGCACTTGCCTTTTATTTTTTCCAGGATAGCTTACTTTATTTTCAATACACCGTGTTTGTACTTTTGGGTTGGGTGATCCTCTCACTAAAATCTAACTTTTACGAGATTTACCGGTTTACACACGTTTCAAAAATTATGTCGCTCATAGGAAAACAGAGCATTGTTTTTTTCTTGATCGTTTTTTCTTTTTTCGGCTTTTATAATGAATTAGATATAAACGCTTGGGAGATTGTAAAATATGTGCTTAGCGTTATTCTTGCCATTACTATTGTAAAATTCACAGTTTTCTATATCCTGAAAAGATACCGAAGCCGTTTTGGAGGGAACACACGAAAAGTAGTTATAATAGGTCTTAACCAAAAGACCGATCAACTGCGACAGTTTTTTAACAAAAACCCTGAATACGGATATAAATTGCAGCAGATTTTTGATATAAAAGACACGTCGCAAAACCTGGATACTTGCCTGGAGTATATAAATAACAACAATGTAGACGAAATTTACAGTTCTATAGGTCAATTAAGTAATAAGCAACTCACAAAGCTTATCGATTTTGCCGATAATAACCTTAAAGTGCTCAAGTTCTTACCAGATAACAAAGAGATTTACAGCAAGCAGCTAGATTTCGATTATTACGGAGTACTTCCTATTTTATCGATGCGTAGAATTCCTATAAATACTCCTTTTAACCAGTTTATTAAACGTGCGTTCGATATTGTATTATCTGTATTTGTAATTATAGGTATACTTTCCTGGCTTACACCAATTCTGGCATTGTTTATTAAGTTAGAGTCTAAAGGTCCGGTGTTTTTTAAGCAAAAAAGAAATGGTCTGGACTACAAAGAGTTTAATTGTTACAAGTACCGCTCTATGCGCCCCAATCCAATGGCAGATTTGCACCAGATCAGTAAAAACGATCCTCGGGTAACCAAAGTAGGAAGAATTATAAGAAAAACAAGCATAGACGAACTTCCGCAGTTTATCAATGTTTTGAAAGGGGATATGTCTGTGGTAGGACCACGACCGCATATGGTGAGCCATACGCACATGTATGCAGAGCGAATAGATAAGTTTATGGTGCGTCATTTTATTAAACCAGGAATTACAGGACTAGCCCAGGTAAGCGGCTACAGAGGTGAGGTTGAGGACGACAACCATATTATTAATCGTGTGAAGTATGATATTTTTTATCTGGAAAACTGGTCATTATTCTTAGATCTTAAAATTGTGTTCCAGACCATTTATAACGCGCTACGGGGCGAAAAAAATGCATATTAGAGAGCTTTTAATTTCTTTTTCAATTCCTCAAACTGTACGCTGAAATCAAATGTCTGTATGGCTTTTTGCTGTTGTAGTACCTTCGGAAATTTTTGCACTTCAGAGACGTCTATAGTGTTTAAAAATTCTTGTAGCGCCTCAAAATCCTGAACAGAAACTACCCAGCCTAGCTGATGCTTTTTAATAAGGTCACCACCTTCACCCCCAGCCATATATAACAGGGGTAATCCTAAACGTGCATACTCAAATATTTTTGAAGGGACCGAACCATAAATTCGGTTTACCAATGGGATAAAAGCAATATCGTACTGCAATAACTCTTTATGCAATTCATTTCTGGAAATGGATCCGTGATAAATAACCTTTAAATTTTTGGGTTTTGAAATCGTTTCAGCATCTGGGCCGTCTCCGTACACATGAAATTCGATGTGCTCTGGCACCGTAATTTTTGAAAAAATTTCAGAAAGTCCCTGCGCCATTCCCAACAAGCCTGCATACACTATTTTAATAGGTAGCTGAGGGGTTTTGGGTATGATTTCAGAAGGGCTGAAGTTTGGAAAATTTCGGTATAAAAAGAGTTCTGCCTTGCTATTTTTAGCTTGTATATGATTCAGAATTTCTTCAGATTGCCCTAAGGTTAGATCGGCTTTCTGGTAGCAAAATCCTTCCATTTTTTCAAGAAGCGAATAATAAACCCCCTTTTTCAGCAACCCCATCTCCAGTCCGGCCAGGGGCCAGAGATCTGAAACATTCACTATAGTTTTCTTTCCAAACAACCAACTCCAGAAAACGGCTGTAAAGCCTACAAAAACAGGCGAGTATTGTACGAAAACGAGTTTCGGAATGCGTTTCAGTATAAAAAAGAAAGCAAGACTTTTTGCAAAAGAAAGCATGCTGAATAAGCGTATAAATTTATTGGTAGACTTACTGGGCCACAACCACAATCTATGTACGCTAATCCCTTCTTCTATGCGTTTGGAATAAAACCTCCCACTAAAGGCTGAAAACACCTTCCCAGTTGGATAATTAGGCAATGGGCAAACTACTTGAACTTTGTACCCCTGAGCATACAGTGCTTTAGCCAATACCTGAATTCTATTGGGAGCCGCTCCCTGCTCTGGCGGATAATAATTACTTACCAATAAAATAGACTTTGGCTTCATTTATAGATGCGATATAAATTGTTTCAACTTGCCTCGATGGCTCCTATCCAACAGCTCCACTTTGTTGCAGTGCAAGTGTACGGCAACCCCTAAATATTTTTGCAGGGATTCTTTTAGGGCGCTCACCTCTGTTGTGTTGAGGTCTCTGTCGGCAACATAGGTGAGCGTAAAAGTTTCCAAAGTGTTTTGTTCCATGACAAATTCTTTCACCACACTGGTCTCGCCCATCGCACTTTTGGCAACGTAGTAAAATGTGTGTCCTGGTACAGTAGTCCCGTTGGCAAGGGTTGCGGTTTCGTTAGCCCGACCCAATAATTGCTTTAAAATAGGTTTTTTTGGTGTAGATTTTTCATCCAGAAGTCCCAAATCACCAACTTCGTAGCGAATAAAAGGATGTGCTTTGTTGTAGAGCATCGTGACTAAAATAGTTCCCGGTGTTCCGTTGGGGACAGGTTTTCCGTGCTCGTCTACAATCTCAATAAAAACAGATTCACTGTTTACTTGAAATTCATTTTTTGGGTTTGTGAAGGCAAGTAAATCAAGTTCACTGGCGCCGTATTCGTTTACCACAGGAACGCCTAACTGATGTTCTAGGAAGTTTTTATCGTCTGGAAATAACATTTCGCTGGTGACGATGCAGGTTTTTAACGTTGGACACACTTCAGTCAAGCACATGTTTTTTTTCTGAAGAAATTTTGAAAACAATACAATAGAACTCGTATGCCCGTTAATATAGTCAAACTTTTTTCTTCGGAAGACCTCAAGAAACGAAGCCAGTTTTTTTTCTGAAAGATCGAAAATAGGAAAGCGATACCGGTTACTAAAACGATCTTTCATTCGTTCTTTCTGATACCCTTTAAACTCCAGTGGAATACCATAAAACCGTGCCTGAAATGAGGTGTTAAAATCAATCCCGTACCAGCCAAACCTATCCATGATACCTGCCCAGGTAAGTGCGTGACAAAAATGATCTTTGGCATATTGCAGCGGTGTGCCGCTACTTCCCGAGGTTTTCCCTGTGTATACTTTTTGTAAGCTGAACCCTTTAGAGAGACGCTCCTGTAAAGGAACTTGCAGGTTTTTTTTACGAAGGATAGGAATGTCTTCCCAACTTGAAACCTTGGTAGTTCCAATAAAATTTGTGTAAAAAGAGTTTTGCTGAAGGTGGTACTGAAGAATTTCAGATCTGGTGGTTTCCACATAATCCTGGTATCCTTCCGCTGGAATTTGCTTGATCTCTTGCAAACGCTCCTGTGCTTCCCTAATAGGAAACCCTTTCATTCGCAACGTAAAATCGAATAGTTTCAAACTTTAAAAAATCAGCTGTTTTGTCTTACAAATGTAGCGAAACTGTATCTTGAAATACCTACTTTTGCAGTTCAAAAACCAATACCCAGTACTATGAACATCCTTATTTTAGGCTCTGGAGGCCGTGAACATACTTTTGCACATCAAATTGCACAAAGCGAACACTGTAGCAAGCTTTTTGTTGCTCCCGGAAATGCAGGTACAGCAGCAATTGCAACAAACCTGCCTGTAGCTGTAAACGATTTTGAGGCCATACAAGCTACAGTCATCGCACATCAGATCGGGATGGTGGTTGTAGGTCCAGAAGATCCATTAGTACACGGAATAGCTGATTATTTTGCGGAAGAAGAAGCACTGCAGGATGTGATGTTAATTGGTCCTTCAAAAAGAGGGGCTTTGTTAGAAGGCAGTAAAGAACGTGCTAAGGAATTTATGCTACAGCACAACATTCCAACGGCAGCCTATGCAAGTTTTACTTCAGAAAGTGTTGCAGCTGGAAAAGAATTTTTAGAAACACTACAGGCTCCGTATGTACTTAAAGCAGACGGATTAGCAGCAGGAAAAGGAGTATTGATTATTCAGGATTTGGAAGAAGCCAAAGCAGAATTGGAAGAAATGCTAAGTGGGAAGTTTGGCGATGCCAGTGCGACGGTGGTAATAGAAGAATTTCTTGACGGGATTGAATTAAGTGTTTTTGTATTAACTGACGGTCAACATTACAAAATTCTCCCAACCGCAAAAGATTATAAGCGTATTGGAGAAGGTGACAAGGGCTTAAATACCGGCGGCATGGGCGCTATTTCTCCTGTCCCTTTTGCAGACGAGACGTTAATGAAAAAAATTGAAGAACGTATTGTAAAACCAACCGTTAACGGACTCAAAGAAGAAAAAATAGACTACAAGGGTTTTGTGTTTATCGGTTTAATAAAAGTGGGTGACGAGCCTTTTGTGATTGAATATAATGTGCGTATGGGCGATCCGGAAACCGAAGTGGTGCTCCCAAGAATTAAAACAGATTTAGTGAGTTTGTTAAAGGCAACATTTCAGCAAAAGCTAGATGCTATTTCCGTGGAGATTGACGAACGGGCAGCAACTACTGTGATGGTTGTATCCGGCGGCTACCCGGAAGCTTATGAAAAAGGGAAAGAAATTACAGGAACAGACACAATTGAAGACTCTATTGTTTTTCATGCAGGCACCTCAGTAAAAGAAAACAAGTTAGTAACCAACGGAGGCCGCGTAATAGCCGTTACATCACTGGATGAAGACTACAAAAAGGCATTAAAAAAATCTTACCAAAACATAGAAAAACTAAATTTCGATAAGATGTATTTTAGAAAAGATATAGGTTTCGACCTAGAATTCCTCTTTCAAAAGACCACATGCTGAGCGTAGCCAGAGTAAGAGGTGTGTTTATTCAGCAGGAGCATCGCCCAAGTACCCGTGAGAGGTCTGGCTTCGGTCTTCTTCGTTGTTGTCGTTATACTTTTTCAATTCGCCCATCCAGTATATAAATGCGACAAACCCAATAAGCATTAAGATCCAGCTCACTATGTTGCTTAAGAACCAGCTGTCTGTAAATCGTAATAAATCGTAAGGAGCAAAAAGTATATCTTCTGTAACCGATTGTATTCCTTCAAAAACTTCTTTAAAAGTCATAATTGTATATTTATCTTGCAAAAGTAGAAAATAGCGGCCATGCTCACAAACTTTTTTGGGAAATCTAACCCTATCAATTTTATTATTTGTGGAGCGTACCTCCTCATAGGTCTTTTTGCCTCGCTTTTCTTGTTGCCTTCAGAGGTGATACATTTGCAGGAGGTCCTTGTAAAAGCAGGGCTTTGGGTAGTGTTATTCTTTTCAATTTTATTGTTGGATTTTGTAATTCGAAAAAATGCACTCACGGGTACTAATACGTTTGGGATTTATATTTTTAGTGGGTTTATAGTAATGCTTCCTGTTATTTTTACAGAAGCATACATTATTTTTTCTAATGTCTTTCTGATGTTGGCTCTGCGCAGAATGGTAAGCCTTACTTCAGAAAAAAATATTGAAAAAAAGATTTTCGATGCGTCCCTGTATATCACCATTGCAGCATTGTTTCACTTCTGGAGTGTTTTGTTCTTACTTCCCCTTTATTGGGCTGTTATCAGGGTAGCTTCAGCTGGTTTTAGACTGCTCTTTATTCCGCTGGTTGGAATCTTTACAGTTTTGATACTTACAGCAACCTTCTGCTTACTGGTTTTTGATGATGTATCCTGGCTTCTGGATTGGGTGCCGGTTTTCAGCCTAGATTTCAGTGTGTATAACCAGGCGAGTGTGTTAGTGCCCTCGGCTTTAATTGCTACATTTCTGGTGTGGACGCTCGTACTTCGTATTATGAGATTTTCGTCTATGCCCAGAAAAATCCAGAGAAATTATAGATTGTTAACAATTACAACCCTGGTTTCGGTAGCGATATTATTTTTAAGTGCTACAAAGACGGGTGCCGAAACACTATTTCTTTTCGCACCCTTAGCTATTGTTATAACTAATTATCTGGAGCGTTTAAGTGATGTCTGGTTCAAAGAAATACTCTTATGGCTCTTTTTACTTCTGCCACTGGGGGTGCTGTTTTTATAATGAATTACTCACTACAAGAAATACAAGCAGAACTGGAGAAGCGATTGCCATACCGCTACCAATGGCAACAAAAACAGAATGATATTTGGGATAAATACACCGCTTTTGTTTACGAAACCTTACGTTGGGAAACTCTGGTAGAGCGAATGAAACAAGTGACTATTGTTGAAAAATTAGACAAAGGAAAAGTGTTTGATTATACCGCCAACAGATGGTTTAACTTTTGGAGCTCGGTAGGAGTGGAGCAAATTTTTTCTGAATTGGAAAGCGTCATTACAGTTAAGAACAGTAAAGATGTTGAAAAAGACTTTTATTTGAACGGCATCCCCTTCGACCATAAAACTTCTGTTTTTCCGAAGAAATATCCAGTAGATTTTAAAAATGCGCTGGAACACAAAAAAGGATTAATCCAATGGTTTTACGAACACCAAAGTAAGCAGCAACGTTACCATTTAAAGAATAGATTGTTTATTGTAGTGTATAGCACAGAAGGGGTACACTGGAAATTAAAAGCCAATTTACAACTGTTACAAACCGAGATTATAAAATATGTAAGCAACTTTTCGGAAGCCCAACTGCAAAGCCTTACTTTTGCAACTGGCGAGACAGCCTTGAGCGATATTATCTGGGTACGAGCATGAATTACATAGGTTCTAAAAACAAACTTTCTACCTTTTTATTCGAAACCATTACTTCGGTATCGGGCGATTTGGCGCATAAAACTTTTTGCGATTTGTTTGCAGGTACCGGCATTGTAGGGAGAATATTTAAACCACACGTGGGCAAAGTTATCGCAAATGATGTAGAGTTTTACAGTTATGTGCTGAATAGGAACTATATTAAGAATACTGAAAAAGTAGAAACGGAATCTCTCGTACAAGAACTAAACAACCTAAAAGGAAAAAAGGGGTTCATCTTTCAACACTATGCTGAGGGGGGCACCGAAGGCAGAATTTATTTTACGTCAGAAAACGGACAAAAAATTGATGCCATCCGCCAACAGATTGAAGCCTGGAAAACTTCTTCAGCAATTTCAGAAAACACCTATTATTTTTTGCTGGCTTCTTTGCTGGAGAGTGCCGATAAAGTTGCCAATACGGCATCTGTCTATGGTGCCTATCTGAAAAAGATAAAGAAATCGGCTGCCAAGGAGCTTAGTATTAAGCCCGCTCTTTTTACTGAAACTGAAACCAGTCACGAGGTATTTCAGCAAGATGCGAATACGCTTATAAAAAAAATTGAAGGCGATATTTTGTATTTAGATCCGCCCTACAATGCCCGTCAATATGGGGCCAATTACCATTTACTCAATACCATTGCAAAATACGATACCTTTGTGCCAAAGGGAAAAACAGGGCTGCGGGACTATTATAAAAGCAACTATTGTAAGAAAGGCGAAGTGTTAAAGTCGTTTACAGCATTGTTGGAAAATGCTAACTTTAACTACATTTTTTTAAGCTATAATAATGAAGGGCTCATGAGCCAGCAAGATGTTGAAGACGCAATGAAGCAGTTTGGGGATTATAATCTTGCGACCAAAAAATACCAGCGTTTTAAAGCAGATAAAACCGAAAACCGAAACCATAAAGCCACAGAAACTGTTGAGTTTCTGCATATTTTAGATAAAAATTAAAAGTACAGTCATGATTTTCAGCGAAAAAGCAAACAAGATTTTTTTAGAAGCCATTGTAAAATACCACAAAGCAGACGATGTAAACCAACCGTTTACCAACCCTTATGAAAAGGAAACAGAGCTTTTAGAGCACTTACTCTACAGAAAGTGTTGGATAGACACCGTACAATGGCATTACGAAGATATTATCCGCGATCCAAATATAGAGCCCATTGCAGCATTGGCCTTAAAACGAAAAATTGATGCTTCCAATCAGGATCGTACCGATATGGTGGAATATATTGACAGTTATTTCTTAAAGAAATACGATGATGTAACTCCTCATAAAGATGCTACCATTAATACTGAAAGCCCAGCCTGGGGGGTGGATAGACTCTCGATACTTGCATTGAAAATTTACCACATGAATGAAGAGGCAACGCGCGAAAATGCAACACCAGAACACCGCAAGGCATGTCAGGAAAAGCTAAATGTCTTATTGGAACAACGTGTAGACCTAAGCACAGCGATTGATCAATTGTTGAAAGATATTTCGGAAGGTAAAAAGTACATGAAGGTTTACAAACAAATGAAAATGTACAACGACGATGAGCTGAATCCTGTTTTGCGTAAAAAGTAAAAATCTTTAAAATACTTCTTCCCTCTTGAGAGGGGTTAGGGGTGTGTTTCTCCAAGAGTGCTATTAAATGAGTCAAGTTCGCCACATTCTGGTCATTCGTCTTTCCGCATTGGGAGATGTGGCCATGACGGTTCCTGTTCTAAGAGTTTTTGCACAGACCTATCCAAATGTAAAGCTCACGATGGTCTCAAAACCATCCTATAAACCACTGTTTACTGATATTGAAAACCTTCAGTTTTTGGAGGCAGACGTGTATGGCGAACATAAAGGGTTTGGCTTGCTTACACTTGCAAAAGAAGCAAAAAAACTAGGGGTACATGCTGTGGCAGATTTGCATAATGTGATTCGTTCCAAAGTGATCACGGGCTATCTTTCGTTTAACGGAATTAAAACCGCGGCTATTGATAAAGGGCGTGCAGAAAAAAAAGCACTCACAAAGCATCCTTCAGAATTAAAACGGCTGAAGTCTACCCACCAACGGTATGCCGATGTTTTTGAAACATTAGGATTTCCTTTGAATCTGGAGGAGCATATTTTTCCGAAGAAAAAAGAACTCACTTCACAATTGCACGAGCTTATTGGCCACCACACTAAGAAAATGATTGGGATCGCTCCATTTGCAGCATACAAAAGCAAGATGTATCCACTGGAACTAATGAAGGAAGTTATCTTCAATCTAAATAAAGATGATCTCTATAAGATCTTCCTTTTTGGAGGTGGGAAGAAAGAAAAAGAAATTTTGAATGAGTGGGAAATTCAGTTTGAAAACGTGACGAATCTTGCGGGAAAATTCAGTTTAGAAACCGAACTTAACCTTATCTCCAACCTCGATTTAATGCTGGCAATGGACAGTAGTAATGGACACTTGGCGGCACTCTATGATATTCCTGTGCTGACACTCTGGGGTGTGACACATCCCTATGCGGGTTTTACACCCTTTAAACAGCCGAACGAACATCAATTGGTAGCGAACCGGGAGAAATACCCTTTAATTCCAACGTCGGTGTATGGTAATAAATTTCCTGAGGGTTATGAAGAGGCTATGCGAAGTATTTCTGTAGATGCAGTTTTAAAAAAGATCACTGAGATTATTTAAAATCTTTTCTACAGTCGAAACAATAAAAAGTTCGTTTTACAAAAAGAAACGGAAACCCCAGCAACAATACAGAAATTGCGAACGCCTTACCAGAGGCTCTGTTTTTATAGGTGTTGTTGCTCCTACAATGTGTGCAGGCTTTTCTTTTGCTCATTTAACGAAATGAATTAGGAAGAGTACGGCTATAACAAGAAGAGCTGCGGCAACCACAACAATTTTAATGGCTAATTTAAGAACTTTGTACCGTTGGGATTCACTAAACTCAATTTCGGAAGCGATAGTTGCTTCGCTGGGGAGTGCTAAGTACGCTTCAAAGCCGTGTTCATTTAAAAGTTTTTCTGCCTGTTGAATATCTTCTTGAGGCACATTAAGCGCAATACCACCAATAGCATTGGAGTAGAAATTATGAACCTGTATGGTAAGCTCGTCTTTCACTACGCACTCAATTTCGTAAGATTCTAACAACGTTCGAGCTACCGCAAGTTCATGCGGCAGGGTAAACGTAGCAATTTCAACAAAGTTTTTCATAGATACATCATTCCAATGGATGAGTGCCTGCACGAAAGGTTTATCCAGGCAGGGAGTCGAAGCCTACACATCATCATAATCCACAGCTAAGGTAGCTGTAGTGGGATGTGCCTGACATGTTAGGACCAGACCTTCGGCTATTTCGCCGTCTGTTAGAATTTGGTTTTTTCGCATTTCAGCTTTTCCTTCGGTAATTCGGGCAATGCAGGTGCTGCAAATCCCACCCTGGCAACTGTAGGGAGCATCCAAACCTTTGTCCAGCGCTGCGTCTAAAACCGACGTGGTTTTAGGCATGGTAAACGTTTCTACTTCATCATCAACCGTAATGGTGATCGTAGTGTTTCCTTCGTGGTCTTCAACTAAAAGACCTTCTTCGGCAGTGGTAAACAATTCAAAATGAATTATTTTTTCGTTAATTCCATTTTCCTTTAGCGTGGCTGAAACAACATCTATCATAGGCTCTGGTCCGCAAAGGTAGAACGCATCGAAAGAAGTGAATTCAAATTTATTTTTTAAGTAATAATTTACGGTACTTTTGTCTATCCTTCCAAAGCGGGCATTGTCTTCGGGGGTTCGGCTGTAGATAAGTTCTACAATAAGTCGTTCTGGATATTGGCGTGCGAGTTCCAGCAACCTGCTATGGAACATGGCTTCCAGTTGCGATTGGTTTCCGTAGATTAATAAAAATTTGCTGTTTGGTTCCTGGGTAAGCACCGTTTCAATAATTGACAAGACGGGAGTAATCCCACTACCGGCAACAAAGGCTGCATAATACTTGTTTGCTGAAGAGCTAGCTTCCAATACAAAGGTACCTTCAGGTTTCATAACGTCCAGCGTATCTCCTTCTTTTAATTTTGTATTGGCAAAAACGGAGAAGGTTCCCCCTTCAATTTTCTTGATTCCTATTTTCAGCAAATCACTTTCAGGGGAGCTGTGAATAGAGTAAGCGCGACGAATTTCACCACTTTTTGTGGTGTATTTTATAGTAATATATTGCCCTGCTTTGTGGGCGAAAGTAGATTTTAAATGATCTGGAATTTCAAAGGCTACAGAAACCGAGTTGGGGGTCTCTTTTTCAACTTTTGCAACACGTAAAGAATGGAAGTCGCTCATAGGGTTTTTCAATTTTCAGCAAAAATACACAATCTCCATCGTAAAAAAGAGTTGCCTAGTTGGTTAAAGCGCCCAATTTTAGACCTAAAATCGGCTATTTCTAAAAAAGAAGCGTATTTTTACGCTTCCTTTAGTCTGTACATACTAAAACCGAAGTATTTAAGTTAGAATACCTATAAAAAAGAAACTACATTTTGAACGGCATTTATAAAATTACCATCGCACTGTTAGCATTACTTTTGCTGGTAGCGTGTTCCCGAAAGAAAAATACCTTCTTAAGCCGCAACTATCACGCGGTTACAACAGAGTTCAACACCCTTTACAATGGTGGTTTGGCGTACGAAGCTGGTAAAGAAGAACTGGCACTTACCTATCGCGATAATTTCTGGGAGATCTTACCTGTGGAACGTGTAACGCTTCAGGAAGAGATTGATACCCCGGGCGAAACAAAAGATCCAAACTTTAACAGAGCAGAAGAAAAAGCTGTTAAAGCTATTCAGAAACACTCGATGACTATTGACGGGCAAGAATATAACCCGCAGATAGATGAAGCATATATGATGCTGGGGAAAGCACGTTATTTTGACCAGCGTTTTATCCCTGCTCAAGATGCTTTTAATTTTATTTTGAACAGATACCCAACCAGTAACAACATTAACCGTGCAAAGGTTTGGAAGGCGAAAACCAACATCAGACTTAGAAATGAAGATATTGCCCTGGAGAACCTTCAGGAGATGATGGACGAAGTTGAGCTGGAAGAAGAAGAACTGGCCGAAGCTTCAGCAATTATGGCGCAGGCTTATATAAATTTAGACTCATTACCGGAAGCATTACCTTACATTAAGCTGGCTTCAGAATACGAAAAAAACAATGAGTTAAAAGGGCGTTATGCCTATATTAAAGGGCAGGTATTCGATCGTTTGGAAATGAGAGACAGCGCTAATCTAGCCTACGATGAAGTAATCGATTTAAACCGAAAGTCGCCAAGGGTGTATATGATTAACGCATATATCGCCAAGGCCAGAAACTTTGACTACGACAAGGAAGACAAGGTTGCCTTTTTAGAACTATTGACAGATTTGGAAGAAGACCGTGAAAACCGTCCCTTTTTAGACAGAATTTACAACCAGATTGGTGAGTACTACCGAAATAATGATAGTATAGATCGCGCAGTAGAATACTACAACAAGTCCATCAAGAATTTCAAAAATGACGACTACCTGCAGTCTGTGAACTATCGCACATTGGCCGAAATAAATTTTGATGCAGCAAACTATAAAGCTGCCGGAGCATATTACGACAGTACGATTACCAATCTTGCTATAAACTCTCGTGAATGGAGACGCTTTAAGAAAAAAAGAGAAAATCTTGACGACGTAATTAAATACGAAGATATCGCCACACAAAACGATAGCATTCTTAGGCTGGTTGGAATGAATGAAGGAGAGCGGTTAGCTTTTTTCACAAAATATACCGATGGTCTAAGAGAGCAGGCACGATTAGATTCTATTGCTGCGGCAAAAGCCGAAACAGCCGAAGCCAACAAAGAGTTTTATAAGAAAAACACCAATCAAGGTGGTGAAAATGGGGCTAATAGCACCTTCTATTTTTATAACGCTACTACTGCTGCCTTTGGAAAGCAGGAATTCAAGAAAATTTGGGGGAACCGTAAACTTGAAGATAACTGGAGACTTTCCAGTAAGAAAACAACAAGCATTAGTGAACCAGGAGATGTAGTAGAAGTGGTAGAAATTAGCGAAAGCGAATTGTTTGATCCGGAAACATACATTACTAAGATCCCATCAGATCAGGTAGTGATAGACAGCCTGGCGAAGGACAGAAATTTTGCATACTACCAGCTAGGGCTTATTTATAAAGAAAAATTCAGAGAATACGGGTTGGCATCTAACCGTTTAGAAAAATTGCTAACGTTGAGCCCGGAGGAGCGCCTTGTGCTCCCAACAAAATACAATTTGCATAAGATATATGCCCAGACAGAAAATGTGGTTTTAGCAGACAAATACAAAAGCGACATTATAAATAACCATCCAGATTCGCGTTATGCAGAGATTTTGCTGAACCCAAATACGCAACTAGCGACAGATGAGTCTAGTCCGGAATTCAAATACAAAGCTTTGTATGAAGAATTTGAAAATGCCCAGTATCAAAATGTAATTGACACCAGTGACGAGTACATTACCTTGTATAATGGAACTGAAATCGTTCCAAAACTAGAGATGTTAAAAGCAACGGCGCTCGCTAGAAAAGATGGGTTTGAATCGTATAAAAAAGCGTTGAATTATATTTCGCTTAACTATCCGAATTCTGATGAAGGAAAAGAAGCCGAAAACATCTACAAAAATGTACTTCCTAAGTTAGCTAATAAGGACTTTATAGGAGATGAGGAAAGTGATAAATGGAAATTAGTTTACCAGTTCCCTGTAGCCGAAAGAGAAGCAGCGACCACATTGCAGAAAAAATTAGATGAAGGCATCAAAGAGTATAACTACTTTAACATGAGTACGTCTATAGACTATTACAACCCGGATACTATTTTTGTAATCGTACACGGTCTAAATACACGTATGGGTGGAAGAGGATTTGCAGATGTCTTAAAAGAGAATAAGAAGTATAAGATTAAGAAACCATCTTTTGAAATTTCATCCCCAAATTACAAAACAATTCAGATCCATAAAAACCTAGATAGCTACTTAGAACAGGGAACCCCCTACGCCGAAAAATAGAAAACAACAATCCCCAAAACCGTATCATTATGTTTTCAGATAAAAAAGATAAACAAACCAGAAATATGGAACCATCAGCAAGTCAGAACAGAATTAATGAAGGAACCGAGTTAAAAGGAGATATTATCTCCAGCGGGTTTTTCAGGATAGACGGAAAAGTAGAAGGGAATATTAGTAAACCCTCCAAAGTTGTCATTGGTAAAAATGGGAGTGTAAACGGAAAACTAACCTGCGAAGATGCCGATATAGAAGGCAAATTTGATGGAAATCTGAATGTTTCCGGAACCCTCACCTTAAAATCCACCGCACACATCGAGGGCGAAGTGGTTGTAGGTAAACTTGCCGTAGAGCCAGGGGCTACTTTTAATGCTTCATGCAGTATGCAAGGCGCTAAAAAAGCAGCTGCGAGCACTTCAGCTTCTGAAGACAAGACAAACCCTTACGATCGTCAACAACGATTAAAGAAGGCTTCTGAGCCACTTAAGTAGTGCCAGATAATACTCCACAAGGCGTAAAACGCTGGCTTATCTTAACAGCAATCGGCCTGGAAATGGGGGCAATTATCTATTTGTTTGTGCAACTGGGCAAATGGCTGGACGGAACCTATGGGGATGCGGACAGCAAACTTTATCTTATACTTTGTACGTTATTTGGCGTAGGCATTTCCTTATTTTTAGTGTTGAAACAGACCAATAGGTTGAACAAGGATTGATTTCCACTTCTTTTTGATTTTGTCAAGCAATTAAACAAAGTAACAATCCAAGGTGTTCGGTGATTTTGTTTCTTTGCAGAGTAAAAAGAGACAAAATTGCATCGAGAATGAAAACTCTGAGATTCTTAATCCTACTTTTATTAGCGTTGGTCATAACGTTCGGTATACATATAGGTGTGCTTTTTGTGCTGAAATCACCGCTTTTTTCAGATAGAATTGTGCTTAGTTATGGCGTTAATTTTTTGCTCGCCACCATCATTTATTTGATTATTCAACAAACCTTGAAAAAAAATGGTGCACAGGCCGGTTTTATTTTTATGGCCGGGAGCGCTTTAAAATTTATCGTTTTCTTTTCCGTTTTTTACCCGTTTTACAATCAGGACGATGTGATGCAAAAGACCGAATTTACAGCGTTTTTCATACCCTACGCTGTATGTCTCATCATGGAAGTTGCCTATCTTTCCAAACAGCTTAATAATCAGTCGTATTCAGAAGAAAATAGCGAAGACGCTGACACCTTAAATAAGTCTGAAAAAAAGAAGTAAAATAGTTTTTGGAATTTATAAAAGAACAGTATTTTTGCACCGATTTTAAGGACACAGTTTAATCGGTTCAAAATGCGAAAAAACACATTGGTTAGATTATTAAGCGTTTTCATCTTTGCAGTAAGCTTTTCGGCAACTGCAGCAGCGATAAAAGACGAGGGCGATTCCCCAAAGGATACCAAAGCAGAGATTAAAGAATACATAGCGCATCACTTACAGGATTCGCATGACTTCAACATTACAGCATCTACAGACGAAGAGACTGGAAAAATCCACCACTACGGTTTTCCACTTCCTGTAATTTTAGTGGATGATGGGATTCAGGTATTTATGTCCTCAAAGTTTCACCACGGTGAAACAGTAGCCGAATCTAACGGAAACTACTACAAATTATACCACAGCAAAATTTATAAGACGGATGCAGCAGGGACGTTAAATTATGATCCCGAGCACCCCGAACACCCAACAAATGTGCGTCCTTTGGATCTTTCAATTACCAAAAGTGTGGTGATGATGTTGGTAACAGGATTGTTGCTTATATGGTTGTTCCGCAGTCTTGCAAAAAGCTACGGTAAAAACGGAAGCATCCCAAAAGGGATTGGACGTTTCTTTGAGCCCATTGTACTATACATTCGTGATGACATTGCTAAAGCAAACATCGGGGAGCAGAAGTACAGAAGGTATATGCCTTTTTTACTAACGGTATTTTTCTTTATCTGGTTTTTGAATATGTTCGGTCTTACACCACTTGGGGTAAACGTAACAGGAAACATTGCTGTGACAGCAGGTCTGGCAATTATCGTTTTCTTATTAACCAATTTTACCGGAACCAAAGATTACTGGAAACACATTTTTGACCCATTAGGCGACGGAATGCCTTGGTTCGGGAAAGCTATTATTTACATTATTTTAATTCCTATTGAAATTTTAGGATTGTTCATTAAGCCATTTGCCCTTATGATTCGTTTGTATGCGAACATGACGGCAGGACACGTGGTATTGATGAGTTTGATTGGATTAATATTTATTTTCAAGAGTTGGGTTGGAGGTCCGTTAAGTTTCGGTCTGTCCTTTGCCATCTCATTAATTGAGTTATTTGTAGCCCTTTTGCAGGCATACATCTTTACGATGTTGGCGGCACTGTATTTCGGATTTGCATCCGAAACACACGACCACGCCGAAGAGCACGACGGAGAAGTAGCTCACCTTTAACTTCGACTCCGCTCAGTTTGCGGATGAAAAGTTAAAATACTACGCTCAGTATGCTGAGCGAAGTCGAAGCAGAATGTTTAATTTTTAATTTATATATATTATGGAAATTCCAAGTGTAGTAGGTGCAGGTTTAGCAGTAATTGGTGCTGGTATCGGTATCGGTATGATTGGTGGAAAAGCAATGGAAGCTATTGCTCGTCAGCCAGAAGCTTACGGAAAGATTCAAACAGCAATGCTTATTGCAGCGGCGCTTATTGAAGGTATTGGTTTCGCCGCGATTTTCGCAGGGTAATCAAACAAGATAACATATCGCCGCAACGGTTGGTTGCGGGGATGTGTTTCTATTTTAAATTAAACTTTAGTATAAACCAAAATTTAACCCTTTTATACGGGTATTAAAGATGGACAAATTAATAAACGACTTTTCATTCGGACTTTTTATCTGGCAGATCATTTTGTTCCTGCTATTGTTGTTTCTATTGCGCAAGTTCGCATGGAGACCAATTCTCAAAGCAGTTGAAGACCGCGAAACAGGAATTAAAGATGCCTTAGATGCTGCTGAAAAAGCAAAATTGGAAATGGCAAATTTGCAAGCCGATAACGAAAAGCTTCTGCAGGAAGCCCGTGCAGAACGTGAAGTAATGCTGAAAGAAGCTCGTGAGATGAAGGCAAAAATGATTGCAGATGCGAAGGAAGAAGCGCAAGCTGAAGCCAACAAAACAATTGCAAACGCACAAACTGCTATCGAAGGTGAAAAGAAAGCTGCGATTGCAGAGTTGAAAGAAACCGTAGCAAACCTTTCAGTAGAAATTGCTGAAAAAGTAGTAAAGAGCGAATTATCCAGCAAAGAGAAGCAACTAGAATTAGTTGACTCCATGTTGAAAGACGCAAACTTAAACTAAGAACAATGAGCAGCAGAGCAGCCATACGATATGCAAAAGCAGTCTTAGACCAAGCCAACGAAGCCAAATTGGGGAACGTTGTTTTTGGGGATATGAAGTCTGTTGCAGCTACCATCGAAAACAGCAAAGAGTTACGTGTTGTGCTTAACAGCCCTGTTATTAAGGGAGAAGATAAAAAGCAAGCCTTGCATAAAATATTTGAGGCAAACAGCGAAGTAACTAAGAGCCTGATAGATATCTTAACAGCCAATAAGCGAATTGATTTATTAGGAGGTGTTGCTGAGAGTTACGTTACACTTTACAACGAAGCACAAGGTGTAAAAGTTGCTGAAGTAACTACCGCAGTGCCGTTATCTTCAGAATTAGAAACGAAGGTGTTGGCAAAAGTTAAAGAAATGACAGGGAGCGATAGCGTAACCCTTCAGAATAAAATAGATGAAACGATCATCGGCGGATTTATCCTCCGTGTGGGCGACTTGCAATACAACGCAAGCATCGCCAACCAATTGGATAGTATTAAAAGAGAATTTACTAAATCATTATAATAGATAAGACAAAGGCGTCTAACGTCTAAAGTCTAACGTCTAAAATCTAAGAAAATGGCAGAAGTTAAACCAGCTGAAGTTTCAGCAATCTTAAAACAACAACTTACAGGCTTTGAGGCAACCGCTTCATTGGACGAAGTAGGAACAGTATTAACCGTAGGTGATGGTATTGCACGTGTATACGGGCTTGCCAACGCCGAATACGGAGAATTAGTAGCGTTCGATAATGGTATGGAAGGTATCGTTTTGAACCTGGAAGAAGATAACGTAGGGGTTGTATTGTTAGGACCATCCAGAGGTATTGCCGAAGGCGCTACCGTAAAGCGTACTCAACGTATTGCTTCTATTAATGTAGGGGAAGGTATTGTTGGTCGTGTGGTAAACACGCTTGGACAGCCTATCGACGGTAAAGGAGCTATTGAAGGAGAGTTGTACGAAATGCCACTGGAGCGTAAAGCACCAGGGGTAATTTATCGTCAGCCGGTAACAGAGCCACTACAAACAGGAATCAAATCTATTGACGCGATGATCCCGGTAGGACGTGGACAGCGTGAATTGGTAATTGGTGACCGTCAAACAGGGAAGTCTACTGTTTGTATCGATACCATCCTGAACCAGAAAGAATTTTACGATGCTGGCGAGCCAGTATATTGTATCTATGTTGCGATTGGGCAAAAAGCTTCAACCGTAGCAAACATTGCACAAGTGCTGGAAGATGCTGGAGCATTGGCATACACAACTATCGTAGCTGCAAACGCCAGTGATCCTGCACCAATGCAGGTATATGCTCCTTTCGCAGGTGCTGCCATTGGAGAGTATTTCCGTGATACGGGAAGACCAGCCTTAATTGTGTTTGATGACTTGTCTAAACAAGCCGTTGCATACCGTGAGGTATCATTATTATTACGTCGCCCACCGGGACGTGAGGCATACCCTGGGGATGTATTCTTCTTGCACTCAAGGTTATTGGAACGTGCAGCGAAAGTAATTGCAGATGATGGTATCGCAAAAGAAATGAACGACCTTCCAGAATCTTTGAAAGGAATCGTAAAAGGAGGAGGATCTTTAACGGCTCTTCCTATTATTGAAACACAAGCGGGTGACGTTTCGGCATATATCCCAACCAACGTAATTTCGATTACCGATGGACAGATATTCTTAGATGGTGACTTGTTTAACTCTGGGGTACGTCCGGCGATTAACGTAGGTATCTCGGTATCTCGTGTGGGTGGTAACGCTCAGATCAAGTCGATGAAAAAAGTATCAGGTACCTTAAAACTGGATCAGGCAGCGTTCCGTGAATTGGAAGCGTTTGCGAAGTTCGGATCAGACCTGGATGCTGCAACCTTGAATGTAATTGAAAAAGGAAAGCGTAACGTAGAGATCTTAAAGCAAGCTGAAAACACACCCTATACGGTAGAAGATCAAATTGCGATTATTTATGCAGGTTCTAAGAACTTGTTGCGTAACGTACCGGTAGAGAAAGTTAAAGAATTTGAAAGAGACTATCTGGAAATGCTGAATGCTAAGCACAGAGGCATTCTGGACACGTTGAAAGCAGGTAAATTAACAGACGAAGTAACAGATACCTTGTCTACAGTTGCCGCAGACCTTTCAGCAAAGTATAAAAAATAATTTAACCGAACCCACTTCCCCCTTGAGGGGGGCTTAGGGGGGTGTTTGGCCTAATTGTTATTAAATATAACTAAACAGCATGGCGAATCTTAAGGAAATTAGAAACAGAATAACATCGGTAAGTTCAACGATGCAGATTACCAGTGCCATGAAAATGGTATCTGCTGCAAAATTGAAAAAAGCCCAGGACGCTATTACAGCAATGCGTCCCTATTCTGAAAAATTAACCGAGTTATTACAAAATCTAAGTGCAACGTTAGATGCAGATAGCGGAAGTACTTTTTCTGAACAAAGAGAAGTAAACAAAGTCTTGGTGGTAGCCATTACCTCTAACCGTGGGTTGGCGGGAGCTTTTAACACCAATGTAATAAAGGCTTCACAAGCATTGAAAAATGAAACCTACGCTGGAAAGCAGGTAGATTTTATAACCTTGGGTAAAAAAGGGAACGATATTCTGAAAAAGAACGGAACGGTAATTTCGTTCAACTCTGAAATTTTTGATGACCTTACGTATGAGAGTGTCTCTGAAATAGCAGATGCATTAATGACTAGTTTTGCTGAAGGAACATACGACAAGATTATCTTAACGTACAACCACTTTAAAAACGCAGCCACTCAAGAAGTAATGCGTGAGCAGTTCTTACCTATTTTACCACGTAAACAGGAAGAAGGAGTTGATAACAAATCAATCCCAAACTACATTTTTGAGCCTTCAAAAGAAGAGATTGTTGAAGGATTGATTCCTAAGAGTTTAAAAACACAATTATTTAAAGCCATAAGAGACTCTGTAGCCAGTGAGCACGGTGCCCGTATGACGGCGATGCACAAAGCAACCGACAACGCAACCGAACTACGCGATGATCTTAAATTGAAATATAATAAAGCACGTCAGGCAGCTATTACCAATGAGATCTTAGAGATTGTTGGTGGAGCTGAGGCACTTGCGGGATAATCTGGCGCGAGCCAATTATCACCAAGTGGTGAAGCACTTGCCTAATACCTAAAGCTTATACTCAATACACCCTCCGATTTTCGGGGGGTTCTTTTTTTGTAGGAATTTGGAATGGTAGTTGATGATTCAATTTTAACTACTCTAAATTTTAATTATGAAGAATCTACAGGTACTCCTGTGTACCATTTTACTTAGTACGACGCTATCAGTCAACTCCCAAAACACCAAAGGCGATATTCATGCCTCTATACTCGCCTCTCCCTTGACTACAGTTGGGAATGACGATCTTGGGCTTATAGGACTGTTTGGCGCCGAATTTTTTGTTTTTGACCAAGCATCGGTAAGTGCCAACTTTATCACCAGCAACAATTCCCTGTTTAAAAGCGATTCCGAAACGACCATACGTTCATACAGCATGATGCCCTCAGTTCAATACTATTTTATTAACAACCCCAAATTTCACTGGTATGGCCAGTTAGGATATGGATACGGATTTGAAGACCAGACCCAAGGGATTGCAGAGAATAGTGCTTTAACCATATTTAGCATAGGTGCTGGACTGAACATTAAAATGCTTGAAAAATTATCATTAAAAGTTCTGGTCCCTTATTTCGATGCAAATAACATCACCTTTGGAGCTGACTCGGCCGATGGGATTGGAGTTTTTATAGGCTTTAATTACAAACTCCGCTAATACGCCTCGGCTAAATTCGTTGAGTTCTCAAATAATGGTACCTTCGTACAAAATGGACTTCTACTTTATAAATTTAACCATGAAATTATTTTCAAAAATACGGGTAACGATTATGCTCTCAGTAGTGCTTTGCAGTTTTGCTAACTGTGGAAGTGGAAACACCAATACTTCATACCTTGCGTTTGAAGACAACCCGCCCTTTAGTATAGAGGAGGCCTCCTATCAACTATGGGCTGCGGGCACACCAGAAGGAGGGAGTGGGGTCAACGTTTTTGTAAATTTTAGCGACATCCAACAAGGCGTTGTCTTTAAGGAGATCTATTTTAGAGGGAAACAAACTCAGGTTGTTACCTCTCCTGCCGTTCGTGTGCAATATGTGGGGTATTTTAAGAATGAACCCAGGCGTGATATTATTATGGACAGCAACCCTATAAATGAAGCTGCCAATACACCACCAAAAAAAATTCCCTTTCAATTATACGATGACGAAGCTGTTATAAGCTATGTATTCAACGGAAAAACAAATTATTTTAGAATTGAAAATCTAGAACGTAAAGAAATGTTGGCGTATCCAACTAGCAATCCTAAAGGTGACAATTAATTTCTCTACTTTTACGCGGTAAAAATCCTCGTATTGAGCATCTTTAAAAAACTCTTTCAACAAACTTTTATTTATGGGCTAGCAACCGTGCTACCGCGTGCGTTAGCTATTGTTTTAGTGCCGCTTTATACGTCTGTTATGGAGCCTGCCTCGTTTGGGATCTATGCTACATTGATGAGTTATATAATCTTAGGAAATGTATTGCTTTCCTACGGGATGGAAACTGCTTTCTTCCGTTTTATCAATAAACATGCAGATCAAAAAAAGACGGTAGAAGCTACAGTGCTTACTTCGCTCACAGCTACAGCACTCTTGTTTTTGGTTGTTACAATGCTCTTCAGAGAACAGATTGCCACAGTAATAGAGTTTAAAATCGAATACGTCACCTACGCATTACTTATTCTCGCATTGGACGCTTTGGTAATTTTACCTTTCGCCTGGTTTCGGGCAAATGAGCGGCCTATGCGCTATGCCATCATCAAAATTTTGAATGTTTGTATTAATTTAGGGTGCAACCTCTTTTTCTTTTTAGTACTCCCAAAATTGGTTGCTGAAACTTCAGACACTTTTTGGAACACCATCTATACCGAAGAAAATAAAGTTGTGTATGTTTTTATTTCCAACGTAATCGCAAGTGGTATCACACTACTATTATTACTTCCACTTTACTTTAAAATTGGCTTCAGCTTCCATAAAAAACTGTGGAAACAAATGCTGAAATACGCCTTCCCAGTGTTAATTGCCGGTGTCGCTTTCAGTATTAATGAAGCTTTCGATAAAATTATGCTGAAATATTTGTTGCCAGAGAACATTGCAGAAGCCGAAGTAGGTGTGTACGCTGCCTGCTACAAACTTGGGGTTTTTATGACGCTTTTTGCCACAGCATTCCGCCTGGGGATTGAACCTTTTTTCTTTAACCACGCTAAGGAGACCAATGCAAAAACCACCTATGCTACTATTACCAAGTATTTCTCCATCTTTGGGAGCTTGATTTTATTAGTTGTAATTGTTTACATAGATATTTTTAAAGAAATTCTAATTGCAGATCCTGAATACTGGGTAGCACTTTCCATTGTACCTATTATTCTGCTGGCAAACCTCTGTTTAGGGATATATCACAACCTTTCTGTATGGTACAAGGTGACAGACAGGACCCGCTTTGGTGCTTATATTTCAATTGTGGGAGCACTCTTGACGTTAGTGTTAAACTACGTTTTAATACCTATAATGAGTTATATGGGGTCTGCCATTGCAACCCTGGCTGCGTACGGAACTATGATGTTACTTTCGTATTTCTTCGGAAGAAAATACTATCCTGTTCCTTATGACCTTAAGAAAATAGGGGGTTATTTAGTGCTCTCTGTAGTGTTTTCGGCCATCGCCTTCTATGGTTTTGACGGCAATCTCGTGATAGGAACTGCATTATTATTGGTATTTTTGTTACTCGTATTTCTTTCAGAAAAAAAGGACTTAAAACGAATAATAAACAAATAAATTTTTCCGCATACTGAGCCCTTGTACAGGCTCAGGATAAACCAAAACCGAAGCATGACAGCTATAAAAATAATCAACAAATCCAATCATCCACTTCCCAGTTATGAAACCATAGCCAGCGCAGGAATGGATATCCGTGCCAATGTATCAGAACCTTCTACCCTAAAGCCACTGCAACGTGCCATCGTAAAAACAGGCCTCTATATAGAGCTGCCTATTGGTTTTGAGGCACAAGTACGACCAAGAAGTGGTCTGGCAGCAAAAAAAGGAATTACCGTTCTAAACAGTCCGGGAACTATAGATGCAGACTATCGTGGCGAAATTGGCGTTATTTTAGTGAATCTCTCTAATGAAGATTTCACCATAGAAAATGGCGAGCGTATTGCTCAATTAGTCATCGCCAAGCATGAACGTGCCGTTTTTGAGGAAGTTGAAGAACTTTCTGAAACAGACCGCGGTGCTGGAGGGTTTGGTTCAACAGGAGTTAAATAAATATAAATAAACTGTGTAAGCAGTTATAAAAAAATACCGCATATTGAGCGGAGTCGAAATATGAAGATTATTGTCCCAATGGCAGGCCGTGGAAGCCGCCTTCGCCCACATACCTTAACCGTTCCAAAACCTCTTATCCCCGTAGCGGGTAAACCTATTGTACACCGTTTGGTAGCCGATATCGCTGGGGTGTTAAATGAAGAGATTGACGAAATAGCTTTTATTCTGGGCGACCCGGCATTCTTTGGAGAGGATGTAGTCGAAAGCTTAAAAGAACTGGCAAAAAGTCTTGGTGCAAAACCCAGTATGTATCGCCAGTTAGACCCAAAAGGAACCGGCCACGCCATTATGTGTGCCGAACCTTCGTTAAGCGGCCCCGCTGTAATTGCCTATGCCGACACTTTAATTAGAGCCGACTTCGATTTGGATAAAGAAGCCGATGCTGTGATCTGGACTAAAAAAGTAGAAAACCCGGAAGCCTACGGAGTGGTAAATCTGAATGAAAAAGAAGAAATTATCGAGCTCGTTGAAAAGCCAGAAACCTATGTAAGTGATCAGGCCGTCATTGGGATTTACTATTTTAAAGATGTAGCAGTGCTTAAAAACGAATTGCAATATGTTTTGGACAATAACATCATTCACGGAGGAGAATACCAGATAAACGACGGTATAAAGCGTATGATGGCAGACGGAAAAATATTTAAAACAGGTACCGTTAGCGAATGGATGGACTGTGGGAATAAAGAGGTGACCGTAGAAACTAATCAACGCATGTTAGGTTTTTTAGCAGAAGCCAATGAGCCTCTAATCTCAAAAAAAATAACGCAAGAAAATTCAAAAATTATTGAGCCGTGTTTTATAGCCGAAGAGGTCGTACTTAAAAATAGCACCGTAGGTCCTTACGTTTCAGTAGGTCAGGGCACAATAATTGAGGATAGCACCGTTAAAAATAGTATAATCCAGACACAATCGGTAGTTAAAAATGCTACCTTGGACAACGCAATGATAGGCAACCACGCTACGTTTGATGGTAATTTTACCAACGTGAGCATTAGTGATTATTCGCAATTGAAATAAAAACTTAATTTTAATTAACCGGATCATCACTTTCCTTTGGGAGAGTCAAACTTTTCAATCAGCCACAGGCTGAAAAGCAGGTTTCGGTGAGGGATTTTGAATGAATAGAACAATAAAAATAGTAATAGTAATTCTCGGAATCTTACTTTCCGTCCCGGCAGCCTATGCCCAGGAAGAGAAAGCTCCCGAGGAAGACAGCGCTACAGTGAATGAAGATCTGGGGACAGTGACCGATGCATTTCAGGAAAATTTCTTTGAAGCTTTAAAACAAAAAGGAATTGAAAATTATGAGTTAGCACTAGACGCATTAGCACGTGCCGAAAGAGCTGCCAATGGGAATGAAGAAAATATAGCTGTGGTTAATTTTGAAAAGGGAAAGAACTTGGCCGCATTAGAAAGGTACGAAGAAGCAGAAACTAATTTTAATTCAGTCCTTTCCTCACAGCCTGCAAATATTGATGTTCAAGAAGCTTTGTACGACGTGTATTACGAAACGAGAGCATACGATAAGGCGATTCCGCTGGTAAAAAAGCTCATTAAAAAAGATGAAGACTACAAAGAGGACCTGGTAAATCTTTATAACAGGACCAAGCAATACGATAAGGCATTAGAGCTACTGGATGAGCTGGACGACGCCTGGGGAGAAAGCACGTACAGAAATGCATTAAGACGAAATATATACAAAGTAACAGGCAATAGTGAAGGTGCCATTACGAACCTTCAGGATAAAATAGATGAGAATCCGGAAAACGAACAGGATTACCTTAACTTAATATTTCTTTACAGTGAAGAGGGCGATACAGAGAAAGCTTTCGAAACAGCAAAAGAGTTATTAAAAAATCAGCCAGAAAGCGAACTGGTACATTTTGCGTTGTATAAATTTTATTTGGATGCGGGACAAAAAGAAAAGGCTTTTAAGTCTATGGACGTTGTGTTCAATTCAACCAAGATTGAAAAAGAAAGCAAATACAAAGTACTGGCAGATTTTATTAGCTTTGTAAACGAAAACCCCGCGTACGAAGCAAACGTAGATGCAGTTGTTGCTTCTTTTAACAACGACGGCTCTGGTGAAGTGTATGAAACTCTTGGTAAATACTATGCATCCAAAGGAGAAAAAGAAGTAGCGTTGAGATTCTACGAAAAGGGAGTAAAACTGGATGACGACAATTACAGCTTACTTAAAAACACGCTACTCTTGCAATTGGACCTTCAAAAAAATACCGAAGCTGCGAATTTAAGTGAAGAGGCTTTAGCAACGTTTCCCGCACAAGCATTTTTGTATTTGCTGAATGGCGTTGCACATAACCGACTTGGAACTAATGATGTCGCGATTGAAAGTTTAGAGACGGGGCTCGATTTTTTATTGGATGACCCTCGTGTAGAACGTGACTTTTACGATCAATTACGATTGGCCTATGAAGCGAAAGGAGATGCTAATAAAGCAGCATCTTTTAAATTAAAAGCGGCTCAAATAAAGCTGGATAATTAATATGAAAAAACTTCTTGTACTGGCTCTTTTCACATGGGTATTAGTTTCCTGCAAGGGAACCAAAACGGTAACTGGCAGTGCCGAAAATCTTGCTGTAAAAAATATAGTAACGTCGCATGATGCAGCTTCTCCGGAATTTAACACACTGGCTGCACGTGTGTATGTAGTGTACGAAGACGATAAAAAACAACAGAGCATTACCGTGAGCCTTCGAATGGAAAAGGACAAGGTGATCTGGATGAAAGCTTCGTTAATAGGAATTACACTTGCAAAAGCTAAAATCACCCCAGACCGCGTGAGCTATTATGAAACGGTAGGAGGAACTTATTTTGATGGTGATTTCAGCTTGTTGAGCGAATGGCTGGGAACCGAGATAAACTTCAACAAAGCACAGGCTATTTTACTGGGCCAGAGTATTTTTCCAATAGAAAATGGGCAATACACTTCTGCTACACAAGGAGATAAGTATAAGTTGCAACCTACAACACAGCCGTTTAATTTTATACATTCAGTTCTATTGCTCTCAAGTAATTTTAAAGTTGCTTCAGAAACACTTTCACAGCCTAATGAAGAACGGATTTTAAGTATTCGGTATGATGACTATCAAACAATTGAAGGGAGTATATACCCATCAGAAATACACGTGATGGCTTCAGAAAAAGAAAGTACGACTAAAATAGATTTAACCTACCGAAAGATTGAACCCAATGTTTCCATCAATTTTCCGTTTACCATACCAGACGGATACTCTGAAATGAAATTGTAATGCACAAAAAACTGCCCTTTTTACTGGCCTTATTTTGTTTCTTCCTGTTTACTGCTGAAGGGTTTTCACAATCTAAAAAGCAACAGGAACTGGAAGAACAGCGGCAATCCTTGCTGAAGGAAATTCAACAAATCAATTCACTTTTGTTCAAAACAAGAGGGGAAAAGAAATCGGTACTTACGCAAGTTGAAGATCTGGATCAGCGTATTTCTGCTACCGAAAACTTAATAAAAATCACTAACCGCCAGGCCAATTTATTAACCCGTGAAATAAATGACAACCTAAGCAAAATAGACAACCTACGTACCGAACTAACCGA
Source organism: Flavobacteriaceae bacterium UBA1903 (assembly GCA_002337605.1). Classification (GTDB taxonomy): domain Bacteria; phylum Bacteroidota; class Bacteroidia; order Flavobacteriales; family Flavobacteriaceae; genus Marinirhabdus. The sequence goes on along the minus strand of DDGL01000014.1, from coordinate 630,307 downwards.
ACTCAAAGAAGACTATGCTGCTATGATTAAAAAATCGTATAAGAGTAAGTCTGAACAAAGCAGAGTGATGTTTTTGTTGTCTTCAGAAAATTTTTTGCAGGCTTACAAACGCTTGCAGTATATGAAACAATATACCAAATACCGAAAGCAGCAAGGGGAATCCATTAAAGAAAAAACGGAGTTGCTAAAAATATTGAATAAGGATCTATTGGTTCAGAAAGACAAGAAGAATGAATTGATTGAAGAGAATAGGCGTACCAAGACGCAGTTAACCAAAGAACGTGCGAATCAGCAAGAACTAATAGCTTCCCTTAAAAAAGATGAAGGGACGTTTGCAGGCCAGATACGTTCTAAACAAAAAGCAGCCGACGCGATTGACCGCGAAATAGAAAAAATTATTGCCGAAGCTATTGCAGCCTCCAACAAAGGGAACGAAAAAGATAATACTGTAACCGGAAATACGGCAACCAAAAGAACCTCTACCTTCAAAATGAATGCAGAAGCCTCTGCATTGGCTTCAAATTTCACTTCAAATAAAGGGAAACTACCCTGGCCAATTACTAAAGGAGGCGTTGTAGTGAGTAAGTATGGAAGGCATCGTCACCCACAATTTCCTAATGTAGAAGTGTATAATAGCGGCGTTGAAATAGTAACCGATAAAGGTGCAAAAGCAAGGGCTGTATTTGAAGGGACCGTGCTTAGTATTTTTCAGCAAACAGGACCAAAACGAAGCGTAATGGTGCAGCATGGTAACTATATCTCAATCTATAATAACCTAACAAATCTTTTGGTTAAAAAGGGAGATAAAGTAAGCACAAAGCAAGAACTGGGCAGTGTTTATGAAAACCCTGCAACAGGGAAGACAATCTTAAAATTTGTGATCACTCAAAACAGTACTCGTTTAAACCCAGCCGATTGGATTTACAAAATGTAAATTGATGGTACCTTCTTTAATTAAACAATGCTTTTAACTCTGTAGCGTCTTCAGGCTTTAACTTTCCTGCCAGTACTAAACTAAGTTGCCTTCTTCTAAGCGCAGCATCATAGCGTTCCTTTTCAAGTTTTGTTTCGGGAGCAAGGGCTGGAACCGGAATTGGATTTCCCGTTTCGTCTACGGCTACAAACGTATAAATCCCTTCGTTAGCCAGTGTTTTCATTCCATTTTCACGGTCTTCAATCCACACGTCCATATATACTTCCATAGAGCTCTTAAAAGATCGAGATACATGCGCTTCTATCGTAACAACGCTCCCGGATGGGATCATTTTATTAAACGCCACGTGATTCACAGAGGCTGTTACCACAATTCTCCGGCTGTGTCTACGGGCAGCAATACTGGCAGCTCTGTCCATACGCGCCAATAGCTCACCGCCAAACATATTGCCTATAGGATTGGTTTCTCCTGGAAGGACTAAATCTGTTATTACAGTACGGGATTCTTTGGGTGTCTTGGTTTCCATTACAAAAATTTTTGCAAAGGTAGTGAATACCCAAATGGGGGACTATTTTTTAAGAAAGTATAAAAAGGAAATAAAAACGCGAAGACTACTTATTTAATTCTTTTACTAACAACCAGGCATCTTTGTTTTCGGAAGTCTTAATCGTTCTTAGGGTCCGGAGCGCTTCTAACCTGTCTTCGTGACTGCTGTAGATTACCTGATGAAGCCCGTATCTGTTTACGCCAATTGCTTTTGGGTTAAATCCCTTAGCCACCAATTGATCAATTTTCTTTTGTGCGTTGGCTTCAATACGGTACGCACCTGCTACTATGTGGTACTTCCCTTGTTCTTTAGGAATGGTTACCCGCACCGCAGGCAATGGGTTGTCAATTATAAAAGTAGCTTCCTGTATTTGCGATTCTACTAAACCTTCTGCTTTCTGTTTTTCAGCAAAATTGTAGTCTTGTACTTGCCCTTCATAATATTTCATTCCACCAAAACCAGCTAAGGCAATGGCGATTAGGCCAATAGCGGCATACTTAAAGTAAGTTGAAGCAGTTCTTCTTTTAGGAGTAAAGTGAATGGGCGCTTTTTCTTCTAAAGCTTCTACTTCTTTTTTGTAGACCTCTCTGCTAATTTCTCCTGTTGTGAATAGAGCTAACCCAAAGGCGGATGTACTAAAGTTTCCGATTTCTGAAGGTTGAAATTGTACTGTACGTTCTTCATTTAAATGAAAATCGCCCACTTTTTCCATCGTGACAGTTTTTCCTTCGCTTAGTTGAAGTGAAAGCGCTCCTGTAAAATTTCGGATTTTTTGCAAAGCTACAGTGTAGCTACAGTTTTCAACACTGGCTACGTAGTTTGCCAAAATACCATCGTTGGTTTGTAGTTGGCGGTTAAACATAACTGCCTTACCCGGAGGTGTAAAGGTGTTTGTAGCGGCGTCAATCTTGGCAGATTGGTACTGTGTTAAGAAAGCTCCAAAACCAGGTATAATCACGCACTCGTAGCGGTATAGTAGGTCACTTATGTAGGTTGCCAGTTGCATATAAACAAACATAGATTTTTTTTCAGCTTTATTCAACTGAAAGCGTTCTAATTTATCAACAACCTAAAAAATTTGTATTTTTAAACGCTCCCCTGCAACTTTACTAGTATGTTTTCAGAAACAGAATTGCTTTACACGCTGGCATTACAGCGGGTAAAAAACCTGGGAGATGCGTCTGCAAAAAAATTAATACGTGCCGTAGGTTCTGCTGAAGGTGTTTTCAAGGAAAAAAAACACCGCCTTCTAAAAGTAGCTGGTATAGGAAGTTTAAAGCTAAAAGAGCTTTCTTTAACCGAACAGCTCCCGGCAGCCGAAACCGAACTGAAATATATCCGGCAAAACAATATCAACTACCGTTATTTTCTTGACGAGAACTATCCAGAACGACTTAAACACTGCTTAGACGGTCCCATCTTATTTTTTGAAAGTGGGACAATTAATCTTAAAAATCGAAAAACTATTAGCATAGTAGGTACAAGAAAGGTAACAACCTATGGCGCTGTTTTTTGCCGGCAATTAGTTGAAACCTTAGCACCCCTTAATCCCATCATCGTATCTGGATTTGCCTATGGAGTAGACATCACGGCACACAAAGCAGCAATGGATTCAGGACTGCAAACCGTGGGGTGCCTGGCTCATGGATTGAATCAAATTTACCCCAAAAACCATAAAAAATATGTTGCCAGACTAAAAGAAAATGGCGGTTTTATTACCGAATTCTGGAGTGATGACCCCTTTGACCGAAATAACTTTTTAAAACGAAATAGAATTATTGCCGGTCTTAGCGAAGCAACTATTGTTATAGAGTCTGCTGAAAAAGGAGGAAGTCTTGTCACTGCAGATATTGCCAACAGTTACAATCGGGATGTTTTTGCAGTACCGGGAAGAGCGACCGACTCCCAGAGTCAGGGTTGCAATAACCTTATAAAATCCAACCAGGCGCATTTGCTGAATAGTGCTGAAGACCTTATTTATATGTTAGGCTGGGAGTTGGAAGAAACAAGCAAAAAACCCCAACAAAAACAACTCTTCGTAGAGTTAACCGAAGAGGAGCAAAAAGTCTTTACGTACTTAGAAACAAAACAAAAGGAGTTATTGGACACGATTGCACTGGAATGCCGTTTTCCTACGTTTAAAGTGGCGACGTTATTACTTAATCTAGAGTTAAAAGGATTGGTGCGTCCTTTGCCAGGCAAATTGTTTGAGGCGATTTAGTATCCTACTTTAGCGCGTACCCGTTGTAACACTTCAGTAGCTACCGTGGCTGCTTTTTCGGCGCCGATTTGTAAGGCGTTATCTATTTCAGCAAGATTATCCATATAATGATTATAACGCTCACGAGGTGTTTCAAAAGTAGTGAGTATTAACTCATATAATGCTTGCTTTGCATGCCCGTAGCCGTAGTTTCCTCCTTCGTAATTGCTTTTCATTTGGGCAATTTCAGTTTCAGAAGCTAGTAATTTGTAGATGGCAAACACATTACAGGTTTCTGTATTTTTGGGTTCTTCCATGGGAGTACTGTCGGTTTCAATACTCATAATTTGTTTCCGTAGCTTCTTTTCTGGCAAGAAGATATTTATAATATTGTTTTTACTCTTGCTCATCTTTGCGCCATCTGTTCCTGGAATAAGCTTAGTGTTTTCCTGAATTTTTGCATCGGGCATGACAAAGGTTTCACCCAACTGTGCGTGAAAACGGGAGGCTACATCCCGAGTTATTTCAATGTGTTGTAATTGGTCTTTTCCTACAGGAACAATTTCGGCATCGTACAATAAAATATCGGCAGCCATGAGCATTGGGTAGGTAAATAACCCAGCGTTTACATCTTCTAGGCGGCCTGCTTTGTCTTTAAAGCTATGAGCCAGCGTCAATCTTTGGTATGGGAAGAAACAGCTTAAGTACCAAGAAAGTTCGGTTACTTGAGGAATATCGCTTTGACGGTAAAATACCGTTTTGTTAATGTCTAACCCAAAGGCCAACCAAACGGCGGCAGTGCTGTAGGTATTATTTCTTAATGTGTCAGCGTCTTTTATTTGGGTTAAGGAATGCATGTCTGCAATAAAAAGAAATGATTCATTTTTTGGATCGTTCGCCATTTCAATTGCTGGTAAAATAGCTCCTAAAATGTTGCCTAGATGAGGTGTTCCTGTACTTTGTAATCCTGTGAGTATTCTTGCCATATGTTAACCTTGTTTATGCTGAGCGTGTTAAAGGGCTCACTATAAATTTTGACGGCTTGTTTTTTAATTGAATTTCTACTAGAGCACAAAGTTACTTTTTTTAGACTTTTGGTAGCACAGTATTCGCTATTTTTGGCTTTTAATGAAATTACTGAAAAAAATATTACGCTTTTTGTACCGCATCTGGTTTTACATTCTATTGGCGTTGCCTATTGTTGTTATGTTCCCAGTTTTGGTTATCAGTATCCTCAGACAGGAATGGTATCCGTTTTTTTTTAGATTGGCACGTATCTGGGCTACTATTATTTTATTTGGGATGGGTTTCTGCCCTATTATTAAACGAGAAGAACACTACAAAAAGGGCCAGAGTTATATGTTTGTGGCCAACCATACCTCTATGACTGATGTCATGCTGATGCTGTATGTTACTAAAAACCCCTTTGTATTTGTAGGGAAAGCAGAGCTAGCAAAAATTCCGTTGTTTGGCTTTTTCTATAAAAGGACCTGTATTCTGGTAGACAGAAAAAACCCGAGAAGCAGAAGAGACGTTTTTGCAAGAGCACAGAATAAATTAAACCAGGGGCTAAGCGTGTGTATCTTCCCCGAAGGAGGTGTTCCAGGAGACGAACGTATTTTGTTAGACACTTTTAAGGACGGGGCATTTCGTTTGGCAATTGAGCACCATATCCCCATTGCACCTATGACGTTTCATGACAACAAAGAACGTTTTTCATATACGTTTTTTAGCGGAAGCCCGGGAAAAATGCGCGTGAAAGTGCAAAAAAGTATTCCAACAGATACCTTAAGTTTAGAAGATAAACGTATGCTTAACTCGCAAGTACGAAACGTGATCTTAAGTGAATTAGAAAACCCTACTGTATAAAAAAACCATCTCTATGGCAGGAGACGGTTTTTCTACTTTGGTTTCAGGTCTTCACCTGAGATACTAAAAACTAACCCGCCTGCCTCTTAATAAAAATTATGCGGCTGCCAAGGTCTAAAATTTAAAACTCAATCCACTATACACACCCAAGTAGTAGGGTTTAAAATCTACATTGCTGTTTGTATAGGGATTGAGTTGATACTTGAACATCGGTTCAATATTAAACCTAAATTTTCTGCTTAGTTGGTAGTTAAATCCAAGCCCAATGTTCGAAGTAAAACTTATTGAATTCAAGTTATTTGCTTCTCCTAAGACGGTTCTGAAATCTCCGTCGTTTACTACTATATCATTGTTTCCTAAAAATAAGGTGCTCATACCTCCAATGACATTGATTCCAAATTTTTTATTAAGTACGGCATACTTTAATTCAAGCGGTACTTCATAATATTGTAATTGCTGGCTAACTTCTGCATTACCACCCGTAGATTTAGGAACAATATTGTCAAGACCAGTATTACCTAATGTGGGGCGTATAGAACCTTTGTCAACAACAGTAGTAACAGTGCTTCTGTTGGGGCCATAGGCTACATTTTTTAAAGCGAAGCCCACGGGCGCACTAGCTACTTCCACCTCTCCAGTTGCATAACTTAAATTTACATTGTTAACACCAGAGCGTACACTTAATTTTTCGTTTATATTGTAATCTACTGCAACACCATAGCTTAAATTAACGTTTCCACTTTGTGAATTATCCGAAAACATAGGATCTATAGAAGAACCCCCAGAAAGGGAGCTATAATAAACAGGGCCAACATTAGGGGAAACGGCCCAGCGGTTTGCAGGTCCCTCTTTTACGGCAACTGCATCTTCCAGTTTTTTATTTTCTTCAATGGCGTCGAAAATAGATTTTTTATTTTCTTCTGAAGTTTCGACAACAGCAGTGTTACTATCTATTTCTTTGCTACTCTTGATAATATTTTCTTCGGAAGCTTTTAAAACGTCCGTGTTTGTTTCAGTCTTGGTATTTTTTGCAATTGCCTCATTGCCTGAAACTACCGTATTAGGATCCTTCACCAAGGGGTTTTGGGTAGTTTCAGAGGATTTTTGAGTAGCATTTTTAGGTTTGTCCGAGGTTGCTACAGCTTCACTAGTCGTGTTATAGGGCGTTGAAGCATTCTTTGGTTGGTTGCTGTACGTTTTGTTAGTTTTTTTGTTAGCTGTTTCAGCAACTGAAGTTTCAACAGCATATGGGGTGTTTTTTGTCTTGTCCTGTGTTCCGGCAACAGCATTATTCACCTTTTTATCTGAATAGGTTTCTTTTGTATTCTGAATAGATTGATTCGTCTCTTTTTCAGCAGCCAGTATGTTGCTTTCATCTGAAGCTACTGGAGTTTTGTTTGTGAGGGTCTCGTTTTTGAAAATTTTGTTGTCTTCTGAAAGAGTCTCAGAAGAGTTGGTTTCAGTCTCAGGAGTAGTATCCTCAGTTACAATGTCGTTTGAAGGTGCTGTAGATGAATTGAAAAGGGAAAATCCAACGGTGAACAACAAGGCAAGAAGTGCTGCCACGCCCGCCACACGCCACCAGATTGGAATAACACGGCGCTCTTTTTTCTTCTCTTGCAATTGGGCCTCGATACGGTCCCAAACTGCAGGCGGAGGAGTAGCTTCAAAATCCTGAAACTGCTCTTTGAAGAGTTCGTCAATGTTCTTTTTTTCTTTCATTGTAAGTCCGCTATGGGGGAATGACTTAGATTTAGTTACTTATTAATCAGTTATTTTGTTGATTCTCTATATGCTTCGACCTTCTTTTTTAAGATGCCTCTGGCACGAGCCAGATTACTCTTAGACGTACCATCGCTAATTCCTAACATTTCTGCGATCTCTTTATGTTGGTATCCGTCCAGAACATACATCGAGAACACTAAGCGGTACCTGTCTGGTAGTTCTTGAACTATTTTCAATAAATACTGTAAAGGCACTTCGCTTTCTATCACTACGTCATCATCGTCAGGTTGCTCTATATTGGCCTCTTCTTTTATAGCATAGACTTTTTGCTTTCTATATTTTTGGAGGACTGTGTTAACGGTAATGCGTTTCATCCAGCCTTCAAAAGAACCTTTGTCTTTAAACTGCCCAATCTTAGCAAAAATGGTTATAAATGCATCTTGCAGATTGTCTTCGGCCTCTGTATGATTAGGCGAATACCGCAAACAGATGGAAAATAAAACTCCGGAGTATTGCTGGTACAATGCACCTTGCGCTTTTACATCTTGCTGCTTACATTTTTGTATGAGCTCGTCTAATGTCAAACGTAGTCGCTATGGTTAGTGGTTGTTATGGTTAAGACAACACACCTGTTATCGGGCTTCTACACTGCGTAGATACCCGATAACAGGTAGGGTTGCGTTAAAAACTTATAAATTATTCGTTTAACGCGGCAATAGAATCTTTTATCTTAATTTCCAGCTCTTCCATGAGCTCTGGATTATCTAAAAGAAGGGCCTTTACAGCATCTCGCCCTTGCCCCAACTTAGTATCGTCATAGCTAAACCAGGAGCCTGCTTTTTTCACGATTTCAAAATCTACTCCTAAGTCAATTATCTCACCAACTTTAGAAATTCCTTTCCCGTACATGATATCAAACTCGGCTGTTTTAAAAGGGGGCGCCACTTTATTTTTTACCACTTTTACACGTGTTTTATTTCCTTGTACTGCGCTATTACTGTCCTTAATTTGTGTAGAACGACGAATATCCAAACGTACCGAGCAGTAAAATTTCAAGGCATTTCCACCAGTGGTCGTCTCCGGATTCCCGAACATCACCCCGATTTTTTCACGTAACTGGTTAATAAAGATCACGGTACAATTGGTCTTGCTGATAGAACCTGTTAATTTTCTAAGCGCTTGCGACATCAACCGGGCGTGTAGTCCCATTTTACTATCTCCCATTTCGCCTTCGATCTCACTTTTGGGAGTAAGGGCAGCAACCGAGTCGATGACAATAATATCTATTGCGCCACTACGGATTAAATTATCAGTAATTTCCAATGCCTGCTCTCCATTGTCTGGTTGGGAAATGATGAGATTTTCGATGTCCACCCCCAATTTTTCAGCATAATAGCGGTCAAACGCGTGTTCTGCATCAATAAAAGCGGCTATACCTCCTTTTTTCTGTGCTTCAGCTATAGCGTGTAGGGTTAATGTTGTTTTACCTGAAGATTCCGGCCCGTAAATTTCAATGACTCTACCACGGGGATACCCGCCAACTCCAAGGGCTACGTCCAACCCTAACGATCCCGTTGAGATTACTTCAACCTCTTGTACAGCGCTATCGCCCATTTTCATGACGGCTCCTTTGCCGTAGGTTTTGTCCATTTTATCAAGCGTAAGCTTGAGTGCTTTTAATTTTGCGTCTTTTTCTTTATCTGTGCTCATGAGTTATGATTATTTATTGGGGAGTCCAAAGAGTAAAAGTACTATTTCTTTGGGTTTGCAACAACCTGAAGTGTGACGGAATTGAAGTTTTTGTTAACAGTTGCCTATCGTGTCTACAAACAAAAAAACCTTCTTTGTTATATAAAAGAAGGGCTTAAATATGTGTTTTGAATAGGGATGCTATTGTTTTACAAACTTAGTAGTGAGTTGTTGCCCGGTATCGCTTTCAGCTTTTAGGAAATATACGCCTGCTTGTAAATTGCTAATGTTGAGTGTTGGGTTGTTTTGCTGAAACTTTACAGTCATTACTTCTTGGCCGTGTATGTTGAAAATTGAAAGGTTTTCTATGGAAGCATCATTGGAAGCAATAGTTATGTGCTCATTTGCAGGGTTTGGATAGAGAGCAATTGTTACATCTTTAAAATCAGTTACATTGAGCGTAGCATTTGTATAATGCGCAATGGCGCCATTTGCGTTCTCTACTTGTAACAATTTAGTATCTCCATCATCAACAATAGTGTATGTAAAAGGATTTATAGGTACGTCATTAGCTTCCCAATAGACTCCAAAATAAAGAGATTGAAAGCTTTGTTGGGTACTTGTATCGCAAGGACCACCTATAATAGCTATATCGCCTTCAAGATTAAATACATTTTCAGTTCCACTAAAAACACTTTGCGTACTTTGTGCTTCACAGAACGAAATAATAGCACTATCCGGATAAAAATCACCATATGGATGGTATGAGTTGGCTACAATTGGCGTAGGGATGTATGTACCAGTGTCAAGAGTTACACCCTCACAACGCCAACTTTGCCCAAAGATTTGCGGGTCTTGAGCAAAAGAATTTAAGCTAATTGATATAAAAATAAGTAAAGTAAAAACACGCTTCATAATCTTTGATCTGTTTGGAAGTTCCTACAATTTAAAAATAATTTTTTTCAAAAGCTGTATCTTTGCCTCTTAAAACAATTCCTTAAACACCCTAAAATTAGTATAGCATGCAACTGTACAATAAAATGAGTGCGAAAGAACGAGCCGCTATGCTGGAAGAAGCCGGCGAAGAACGTTTAACGCTGTCTTTTTACCAATACGCCAACCTTGGCAATCCAGAACTTTTTAGAAATCACCTTTTTGTAGCCTGGGATGAGCTAGCGGTTTTGGGCCGTATTTATGTGGCACACGAAGGCATAAATGCGCAACTCTCTGTCCCTGCCCATAATTTTGAAGCCTTTAAAAACTTCCTAGACGGCATCTATTTCTTGGAAAATGTGCGCCTAAACATAGCCATTGAGCACGACTTAAAATCTTTTTTAAAGCTGAAGGTAAAAGTACGCGACAAGATCGTGGCCGACGGATTAAACGACAATACGTTCGACGTTACCAATAAAGGAATTCACGTAGATGCTGAAGGTTTCAACCAACTACTCGATGATCCAGACACAGTCTTGGTAGATATGCGCAATCATTACGAAAGTGAGATCGGCCATTTTAAAGGTGCCATTACACCAGACGTAGATACATTCCGGGATAGTTTAGACATTATTGAAGAAGATCTAAAAGACCATAAAGAAGATAAAAAGTTAGTGATGTACTGCACAGGCGGCATCCGTTGCGAAAAAGCCAGCGCCTATTATAAACACAAAGGTTTTAAAAATGTGTTTCAGCTGGAAGGCGGTATTATTGAGTATGCGCGACAGGTTGAGCATAAAGGCTTAGAAAATAAATTTATGGGAAAGAATTTTGTGTTCGATCACCGTCGGGGGGAGCGCATTTCAGAAGATATTATCGCCCATTGCCACCAATGTGGCACACCTTGCGATACGCACGTAAACTGTGCCAATGAGGCCTGCCATTTGTTGTTCATTCAATGCGAACGTTGTTCTAAAGCTATGGAGTTGTGCTGTTCTACCGAGTGTAATGAAATAATTCAATTGCCCTACGAAGAGCAAAAGAAACTGCGCAGCGGGAAACAAAACAGCAACAAGATTTTTAAAAAAGGGCGTAGCGAAAAGCTTAGGTTTAAAAAATGATGTAAGAAACAGGAACCAAGAGCAAGACCTCATGTTTCTTAAAGAGAGTGAGGCGAACCGTCGTTATTCTTGGTTCTGATTTCGATTTTCCGATTTCATTTTTCTACTTTAAAAATTCGTGCCTCGTCGCTCGTACTTCGTAACTTATATTTGGTATCTTTACCTATTAAAACGTTTGTTTAATTTTCGAGAGGTTTATTCATAGAAAAGCACGAACAATGTCTGGTTGAGCGCAGTCGAAATCTATTTTAACTGCGAAATTTTAACGAGTGATGCGCTTTTCCCACCTCCACTATATATAAAAAATTATGGGCTGTACCAGCTGTGCCACGGGCGCCAATGGGCAGCCAAAGGGTTGCAAGAACAATGGTACTTGCGGCACCGATGGCTGTAATAAATTGACGGTGTTCGACTGGCTTTCAAATATGTCGCTTCCCGGCAATCAGGAACCGTTTAATGCGGTGGAAGTTCGTTTTAAGAACGGACGCAAACATTTTTACCAGAATCCAGATAAACTTTCTCTATCTATTGGAGACACTGTCGCTACCGAAGCTTCTCCAGGCCATGATATTGGCATGGTAACCCTTACGGGTGAACTGGTGCGTGTCCAGATGAAGAAAAAAAAGGAGGTTATTGACATTCCTGCACTTCCAAAAATATACCGAAAAGCCTCTCAAAAAGACATCGATGTCTGGCAGGAATGCAGAGATCGCGAAGCCGATATTCAAAAAAGATCTCGGGAGATAGCCATTCGATTAGGTCTACAAATGAAGCTGAGTGATATCGAGTTTCAGGGCGATGGTTCCAAAGCTATTTTTTACTATACTGCTGAAGAACGGGTAGATTTTCGTCAGTTGATCAAAGAATTTGCACGTACATTCAACACCCGTATCGAGATGAAACAGGTTGGATTGCGTCAGGAAGCAGCGCGTTTAGGCGGGATTGGTTCTTGTGGGCGCGAGTTGTGCTGTTCTACGTGGTTAACCGATTTCAGGTCTGTGAATACATCGGCAGCTCGATACCAGCAATTGAGTCTGAACCCGCAAAAATTAGCAGGGCAATGTGGAAAGTTGAAATGTTGCCTTAACTACGAACTAGATACCTATTTGGAAGCATTGGCCGAATTTCCGAAGAGCGATGTAAAGTTAAAAACCGAAAAAGGAAACGCCTATTGCCAAAAAACCGATATTTTTAAGGGGTTAATGTGGTTCGTTTACGAAAAAGACGGAATGAACTGGCACACCTTAAAAGTTGAAAAGGTAAATGAAATTATTGCCATTAATAAAAAAGGAAACACGGTTGCCAGTCTGGAAGAGTACATTGAAGATGTTGTAGTTTCCAGCGAAAAAGTATACAGCGATGTAGTGGGGCAAGATAGTCTCACAAGATTCGACCGCCCTAAACAGTCGAAAAGCAATAGAAAAAAGAAACGTAGCGGTAAACGAAACAGCCGCAATAAAAAAAGTGTCCAGGGCAAAGGCGGAAACCAACAAAAGGGGAGTGCTCCAAAAAAAGGAACCTCTCAAAACAAAAAAAGAAGACCAAAACCTAAACCTAAGAACAATGCGTAATGTTTTTGTAGCTCTAGTGATATTGGTAGTTTGCTCGTCCTGCGATAGTAAAGTGGTTTGGAGTGAAACCCGATCTATGGGCGGCACTTGGGATAAGCAACAGGAAGTTGTGTTTACAGTCCCACCCCTGGATTCGGTGAAGAATTTTAATGTATTTATTAACCTTCGAAATACAAACGACTATCCGTTTAACAACCTTTTTTTAATTGCAGCGATTGAATTTCCACATGGAAAAACCATTACCGATACATTAGAATATAAAATGGCATACCCTAATGGCGAATGGATGGGAGAAGGTATTGGGAGTGTAAAAGAAAATAAATTGTGGCTTCGGGAACAGATTCAATTTTCAGAAAGTGGAAATTATAACATAATTCTAACACAGGCAGTGCGCAATAACGGCGAAACAGAGGGCGTTAGCCAATTACCTGGCATTACCGATGTAGGAATAAGTATTGAAGAAGTGACACAATCCCCTTAAGTATGGCAACGACAAAAAAAACAAAAAAGAAAAGCACCCAGAACCAGAACCGGAAACATGCAAGAACCGTTTGGATGATCTTGGGAGGTGGAGTCCTCTTGGTGGTTTTAGTATTCTTATTGGCTTCATGGGGACTCTTCGGAAGTCTTCCCGATGAAACCAGCCTTGAAAACCCTGAAAAGGATCTAGCAACTCAAATAATATCTACAGACGGGAAAGTGATTGGAAAATTCTTTAAAGACAACCGTACTCCCGTTCAGTTTGAAGACTTACCGGATCATTTGGTAAATGCCTTGGTAGCTACTGAGGATATTCGCTTTTATGACCATTCGGGGATTGATGCCAAAGGTTTTGTTAGGGCTGCAGCATATCTGGGAACCAAGGGAGGTGCCAGTACGATCACGCAGCAATTGGCTAAACAGTTTTTTACGGAGCAGGTTTCAAAAAATAAATTTCAGCGTGGAGTTCAAAAGATAAAGGAATGGGTTATTGCGACCCGTCTCGAACGTCGATACACGAAAGAAGAAATCATTACCATGTATTTCAATACATACGACTTTTTAAACCTGGCGATTGGTATTGAAAGTGCAGCTAATATTTATTTCGACAAGCCGCCTTCAGAATTAAGTACATCAGAATCGGCAATGCTAGTGGGGATGTTTAAAAATTCCTCCTTATATAATCCTGTACGAAATCCGGTAGGTGTTAAAAACCGAAGAAATGTAGTGCTTGCACAAATGGAGAAATACGATTTTATAACCGAGCAGGTTAAGGATTCGTTACAAGCCCTTCCGTTGAATGTAAAATTTACCCCGCAGGATCATAACGAAGGTTTGGCAACCTATTTCCGGGAGTATGTTCGTGGGTATATGAAAGATTGGGCCAAAGAAAATCCAAAGCCAGACGGTAGTTTTTATAATATTGACAGTGACGGAATGAAGGTTTTTGTCACCCTAGATTCAAAAATGCAGGAGTATGCCGAGGAAGCGACCACAAGGCATATGATAAATCTGCAACGAGAATTTGATAAGCAAAACGAGAAAAATAAAACAGCGCCTTTCCGTGATATTACGGAAGAAGAAACAGCAAGTATTATGAATTCCGGAATGCGCCGGAGTGATCGTTGGAGAGAACTTGAGAAGCAAGGCAAGTCTGAAAAAGAAATCATTGCCAGTTTTAAGAAAAAAACAAAAATGCGCATTTTCACCTGGGAAAATAAAGAACGGTACATAGATACTGTAATGACACCCATGGATTCTTTGCGCTATTATAAAGGTATTTTACGAGCAGGTATGATGTCTATGGACCCGACTACAGGCGAGGTGAAAGCCTGGGTAGGTGGAGCCGATTATAAAAATTTTAAATACGATATGGTGAAAACAGGGCAACGCCAGATAGGGTCTACCTTTAAACCATTTGTTTATGCCACAGCCATTGACCAGATGCACATGTCTCCATGTGATACGCTCCCTAATACTCCAAAGACTATAGAAGCCGGTAAATATGGACTCTTAAAGCCCTGGACACCTAAAAACTCTGGAGGTAAGTACGGTGGAATGATGAATTTAAAAGAAGCCCTTGCGCAATCGGTAAATACGATCACCGCACGGCTTATCGATAGAGTTGGCCCTAAACCCGTGATAGACCTAATAGAGAAAATGGGGGTGGACATTAGCGATGTTCCTGAAGCTCCGTCTATTGCATTAGGAACACCAGATGTAACCTTGTACGAAATGGTGGGTGCCTATAGTACTTTTGCAAATGAAGGGGTGTATATAAAGCCTACCTTAATTACCAGAATTGAAGATAAAAACGGAACCGTTCTGTATCAGAATGTTCCGGAAACACGTGACGTAATTAGCGATGAAACAGCGTATGTTACCTTGAGTTTAATGGAAGGAGTAACACAGTCGGGTTCGGGCTCACGATTGCGTGGGACGTGGCGAAGTTCACAATTGTATAAAGATGTGGTAACGGGCTATCCATACGATTTTAAAAACCCAATAGCAGGAAAAACGGGAACCACACAAAACAATAGTGACGGTTGGTTTATGGGGATCGTACCTAATTTGGTAACTGGTGTGTGGGTAGGTGGAGAAGATCGGGCTACGCACTTTGCAAGAACCGCATACGGTCAAGGAGCTACGATGGCACTGCCAATCTGGGGAATGTATATGAAAAGTTGCTATGCAAACGAAGAGCTGAATATTTCAACAAGTGGCTTTAAAAAGCCAAAGAACCTTTCTATTATAACAAATTGTAGCGAATATAAAGACAATGGTGACGGAGATGAGATTCCAGATGAATTCGATTTTTAATAAACAATAGTATGATTAATAAAAAAGTAACCAACGTAACAGAAGCTTGTAAAGGCGCAACAGATGGGATGACCTTTATGTTAGGCGGATTTGGCCTTAGCGGAATTCCTGAAAACGCAATTACGGAACTCGTTAGGTTGAATGTAAAAGACGTAACCTGTATTTCGAACAATGCAGGGGTGGACGATTTTGGTCTGGGGTTATTACTTCAGAAGAAACAGATAAAAAAAATGATCTCTTCTTATGTAGGTGAAAACGCCGAGTTTGAACGCCAGATGTTAAGTGGAGAATTAGATGTTGAATTAATCCCACAAGGAACCCTGGCGCAACGTGCCCGGGCAGCTCAAAGTGGCATCCCTGCTTTTTACACGCCAGCCGGGTACGGTACCGAAGTGGCCGAAGGAAAAGAAAGCAGAGAATTTAACGGTAAAATGCACATTCTGGAACACGCTTTTAAAGCAGATTTTGCCTTTGTAAAAGCATGGAAAGGAGATGAAGCAGGGAATTTAATTTTTAAAGGAACTGCACGTAATTTTAATCCAAATATGTGTGGCGCAGCAACGATCACTGTTGCTGAGGTGGAAGAACTACTACCTGTAGGAAGTCTGGATCCTAATGAAATTCATATTCCAGGAATTTTTGTACAACGTATTTTCCAAGGAGAGAACTACGAAAAAAGAATTGAACAACGAACCGTAAGACAAAAAAGCTAATGTTAACGAAAGAACAAATCGCAAAGCGTATTGCAAAAGAAGTTAAGAACGGGTATTACGTAAACCTGGGAATTGGTATACCAACACTGGTGGCCAATTTTGTACGGGACGATATCGAAGTAGATTTCCAAAGTGAAAATGGTATTCTGGGAATGGGACCTTTTCCCTTTGAAGGTGAAGAAGATCCAGACCTAATTAATGCCGGAAAGCAAACTATTACTGCTTTACCAGGAGCTTCTTTTTTCGACTCGGCTATTAGTTTTTCTATGATTAGAGGGCAACACGTAGACCTTACTATTTTAGGGGCTATGGAAGTAGCTCAAAATGGAGATATTGCCAACTGGAAAATTCCGGGAAAAATGGTAAAAGGTATGGGAGGCGCTATGGACCTGGTTGCCTCTGCCGAAAATATTATTGTAGCCATGATGCATACCAAT
>DDGL01000014.1:135826-613635 GCA_002337605.1 Flavobacteriaceae bacterium UBA1903 | reverse complement strand
TTGTAGCCATGATGCATACCAATCGTGCCGGAGCATCTAAATTACTGAAACAATGCTCACTTCCTCTAACAGGAGTGAATTGCGTAAAAAAGATCGTTACAAATCTGGCAGTACTAGAAATAAGAGAGGGTAAATTTCATTTATTGGAACGCGCTCCTGGAGTTTCGGTAGAAGAAATAAAAAAGGCCACGGAAGGCGATATGATAATTCCAGCCAATGTGCCAGAGATGATTTTAGCATAAATAGTTCAACATACATAAACAACGCCCCATCAATAGATGGGGTTTTTTGTTAGTTGTGTGTAAGAAAAAACTGAAGAATCGATCTTAAATGTTAAAAAAATAAGCATTTCATCGAAAATATATGTATTTCGTCGTGTTTATTCATAAATCGTCGCATATTAGCAGTCCCAAAATTAATCAAAAAGCCTACTTATGTTATATTTAGTTAAGAGCGTTAAAAGTACATTTAAGTTAATGAGAAATATGGTGTACTTGGCTAAGAAAGTTTTTTTATTAATGTAATTTTTTTTGAACTACTGCTTAGTAGTGTTTCAGAGTTATTTCCCCCGAATCTATCATAGATTCAAATATAAGTCCCGTTCTTTGTGAGGTTAGAACGGGATTTTTTTTGCTTTCCTTCTATGTCGCTTAGGATAAACGGCTATATCCCTTTCGGAATTGCATCAATTAATTTCTTGGTGTATTCTTTTGTTGGGTTTGCATAAATTTCGTCTGCATCACCCAGCTCCTCTATTTTTCCCTGGTTCATTACTAATAATTGGTCTGCCATAAATTTTACGACTGCCAGATCGTGGGAGATAAATATATAGGTAAAGCCAAAATCTTCTTTTAACTCGTTCAGCAAGTTTAATACTTGTGCTTGTACTGAAATGTCCAGTGCCGAAACTGACTCGTCGCAAATTACCAGCTTTGGTTCCATGGCAATCGTGCGGGCAATACCCACACGTTGTCGTTGTCCGCCCGATAACTCATGCGGGTATCTATGAAAATATGTTTCGTCAAGTCCAACCCTGTTTAAAAGATCTTGCACGCGTAATTTTCTTTTTCTGGCCGATGTTTCAATGTTGTGAACAACCATAGGCTCCATAAGCGCTTCCCCAATTGGAGTTCGGGGGTTTAATGAAGAATACGGGTCTTGAAAAATTAGCTGAATTTCCTTTCGTAGCTTTCGAATGTCTTGCTTTGAAACCTTCGTTAAATCCTTTCCACGATAATATATGGAACCTTTTGTGGCTTTTTCCAATTGTAAAATGGTTTTTCCAAGAGTAGATTTCCCACATCCAGATTCTCCAACGAGCCCTAAAGTTTCACCTTCAAATACCGAAAAGCTTACTCCGTCTACTGCTTTAATTGTTTGTTTTTTGGTGAATATTCCGCCTTTGCTATAGTATTCTTTAGAGACATTTATAATTTTAAGAAGAGGTTCTTGCGTATATATTTTTTTATGCTGAAGCGCACGCAGGCTAGGTGTTACCACAACTTTTTTAAATGAATTGTCTGCAAGTGAAGCAATAGTAGGTAGCTGTTCCAGACGTTCTCCCAAAGTAGGTCTGGAGGCTAGAAGTGCTTTTGTATAGTCTGCCTTCGGAGATTTGAATATTTGTGTTACAGTCCCTTCTTCCACCAGGTCCCCTTTATAAAATACGAGTACCCGGTCTGCTATTTCGGAAACCAAACTTAAATCGTGTGAAATAAAAATGAGACTCATTCCGGTTTCTTGCTGTAGTTCTTTTAGCAGCAGTAAAATTTCTTTTTGTACCGTAACGTCCAGTGCCGTAGTTGGCTCGTCTGCTAGTAGCAATTTAGGCTTACAGGCAATGGCCATGGCAATCATAACACGTTGCATCTGTCCACCACTTATCTGGTGTGGATAGCTACTATAGATCCCATCTGGTCTGGGGAGTTTTACCTTTTTAAACAATGCGATCGTTTCCTTTTTTACTTCGGAAGAAGATAATGAGGTGTGGTTTTGTAAAACTTCAGCCACTTGAAATCCGCAAGTTAATGAGGGGTTTAATGCACTCATGGGTTCCTGAAAAATCATAGAAATTTCATTCCCACGTACTTTTTGAAATTCTTTTTCCTTTAAATTTAAAATGTTCTGCCCCAAAAATTCAATAGTTCCCGAAACAAAAGAAGTTTTCTTGGGTAATAGCCCCATAATCGCAAGGGAAGTAACAGATTTACCCGACCCCGATTCTCCAACAATACCAACAATTTCGTTTTTATTAATCTGAAAGCTACTATTGTGAATTACCTCAACCCTTCCTTTTTTTCCTTCGAAGGAAATAGAGAGGTTTTCAATTCGTAGAAGATTTTTGTCTGGCATGCTTCAAAGATACAATTAAAAACATGTTGAAAAAGGAAGAATCTTCAGAACCGAAAGAGCAAAACCTTACATCCTCTAAACTTTAAAATCGTATAAATTTTACACATATCCTACTGGTTTTGTAGGAATTAAATTGTAGGAATTGGACTATTAAGAAAAACTGTGTGCATTTCATCGAATAAAATTTTATTATTCATAAAGATTCATTTTATTTGTTACGCTTTATTTAAAAAATTATCATTTTTATTAAGGTATTGCCATTAAATCTCAATTAAATTGAGATTAATTAAGTATTTGAAAATAAAGCAATTGTTAAAATTTTGGCATTATAACACTAACCTAATCCCTATTTACATGATCCATCTTCAGTTTTTCTGACAAACTAGCAAACTAACAAACAATCTCAACCTTTCTTAGACCTTTTACCTTACAAATTATGTAACGGAAGACCAAACCTACTATGGTTATTACAAATCATTAATTCAAACTATCTATTATGAGAAAAATTTATCTCTTTGCACTAGCGTTCGTAACGACAGGGCTAGTTTCATTTGCACAAAATGCCCCGGAGGCGATTGTGCAAAATTATTTCGACATTCTTAAAGGGGAATCCCACTTTGCAGAAGCAGATTTAAACCAATGGAAAATCACAGATGTGGTGCCCTCCCAGAACCCAGAGGTTCAACACGTATACGTACAGCAACTCTACAACAATATCCCTATCCAATATGCTTCGTATAAATTTTCCGTAAAAAACGGGAAGGTTACCTACAAAATCGATCAGTTTGTGACCGATATTCAAAGTAAAGTAGCTACAGCTAGCGCATCACTTTCGGCACAAGATGCAGTGATGAAGACAGTACAAAACCACAACTTAAAGCGCCCAACACTTAACGGGACAAGAAACGCACAAGGGGTGTATGTCTTTGAAGATGACACCGCTGCAGGGGCTCCTATTAAGGTGCAGTCTATGTATCAGCTATACGAAGGCCAGCTACGGTTGGTTTGGAATGTTAGCTATTATCAAACAGACGGCCAGCACTGGTGGAACGAAAATATTGACGCCACCAATGGACAAGTGCTAAGAACAGAAGACTGGGTAATTACCTGTAACTGGGGAGACGCTCACGAAACACATAATCATGACAAGGCAAGTACTTCCATAGAAGATATTGTAGTAGTGGAAGGCCCTGCAAATATGTTGGCAGGAGAAAGCTATAACGTATATGCTATGCCAAAGGAAAGTCCTTTAGACGGTGGAAGAACCGTAGTGAACGATCCGCAAAACTTAACTGCTTCTCCTTTTGGATGGCACGATACCAATGGTGCTAATGGTGCCGAATATACCATTACCCGTGGGAACAACTGCTGGGCAATGGAAGATGCTAACGGTAATAATGGGATAGGCTATTCTCCTAATGGGGGAGCTGGCTTGGATTTTAACTATCCGGTTAATTTTAACAATCAGCCAAGCACCTATCGGGATGCAGCGATCACCAACTTATTTTACTGGAATAACATCATGCACGATGTATACTACCAGTATGGTTTTAACGAAGCCTCTGGTAACTTCCAGGAAAATAACTATGGAAAAGGTGGTTTAGGCAGCGACAGTGTAAATGCCGATGCCCAGGATGGCAGTGGAACTAACAACGCAAACTTCGGAACGCCACCAGATGGCTCTAATCCAAGAATGCAAATGTTCTTGTGGACTACAACCAACCCACAAACGGATGGTGATTTTGACAACGGAATTATTGCCCACGAATACGGTCACGGAATTTCTACCAGACTGGTAGGAGGTCCTGGAACCAATGCACTAGGTGGATCTGAGCAAATGGGTGAAGGATGGAGTGACTTCTTCGGTCTTATGCTTACAATGAAAACTGGTGATAGCGGAGGAGATGCTCGCGGTATTGGTAATTTCGCTTTAGGCGAAAACTCTAATGGCGGTGGAATTAGACCTACGCCCTATTCAACCAACACATCCATTAACGGAACTACTTATGGAGATATTAATGGCCTTGCCGTTCCTCACGGAGTAGGGTATGCATGGGCAACGATCCTTTGGGATATGACCTGGGCTTTAATTGGTCAGGAAGGCTTTGATACCGATTTTTATAACGGAACGGGTGGTAATAACATTGCCATGGCGTTGGTAATTGAAGGATTAAAAAATACTGCTAACAACCCTGGATTTGTTTCAGGACGTGACGGTATTTTACAAGCAGACCAGGATTTATATGGCGGACAATACAACTGTCTGATCTGGGATGTATTTGCTGCTAGAGGTGTTGGTTTAAATGCAAACGAAAATACTAATGGCGGAACAAACACTAATACAGATCAAACCACATCATTCACAAGTGGATGCCAGGGCCCTCCAACCCCAGAAGCATGTTCTGGAACGGTTTCTAGTTATCCAGATGCTGAAAGCTTTGAGTCTACCTTAGGAGATTGGTCACAATCTACTCAGGACGATTTGGACTGGACAAGAGATTCTGGTGGAACACCATCAAGCAATACTGGTCCAACAACGGGCGCAGCAGGAAGTTTTTATGTGTATGTAGAGGCTTCAGATCCTAATTTCCCTAACAAACGAGCGATTTTATATTCTCCGTGTTATAATTTAAGTGGGCAGAATGATGCTACGTTCAATTTCAGCTACCATATGTATGGCGCTGCCGATATGGGAAGTATAGACCTTGAGGTTAGTACAGATGATGGTACTTCCTGGACTTCTATCTGGAATGAAACCGGAAACAAAGGAAACCAATGGAATGCTGAAAGTATTGACCTTGGTAGTTATGCAGGGGAGAGTAACTTCCGTATGCGTTTTAATCGTGTTACGGGAAGCACCTGGCAAGCAGATATTGCTTTAGATGCTTTTGAAATGGAAGGCGGAAACGTTGCAGATACTCAAGCGCCAACAGTTCCAACAAGTCTGGCGGCTTCTAACATTGCAGATACGTCACTTACATTAAACTGGAATGCCTCCAATGATAACGTTGGCGTAACAGGATATGAAGTATTTATGGATGGAAGTGCACTGGGAACAGTTGCTTCAAACACAGCAAATATTACTGGTTTAGTAGCAGGAACAAGCTATAGCTTCCAGGTACGTGCTTTTGATGCTGCTGGAAATAATTCAGCGTTAAGTAACACTACAAATGCAACCACTACTGGTGGCGGCGGAGGCGGCGGATGTACCAATGGTGTTTCTGCTGGGTACTCTGAAAGCTTTGAGAGTTCTATAGGAGCCTGGACACAAAGTACTGCTGACGATATAAACTGGACACGTGATGCATCTGGAACACCTTCTAGCAATACAGGACCAACAAGTGGTTCTCCCGGAGCTTTCTATATGTATGTAGAAGCCTCAGGTAATGGAACAGGGTATCCAAATAAGCGTGCCATTTTAAATTCACCTTGTATCGATTTAACGGGTGAAACTGAAGCAACGTTCAGCTTCAATTACCATATGTATGGTGCTTCAGATATGGGAAGCATTGCACTGGAAGCTAGCTTAGATGGAAATTCTTGGACGTCTCTCTGGAGCCAGACAGGAAACCAGGGCAACCAATGGAATTCTAATAGTGTAAGTTTGAATGCGTATGCAGGAGGAACGGTACAACTACGTTTTAACCGTTTGACAGGAAGTACCTGGCAAGCAGATATTGCTATTGATGGTATTTCAATTACTGCCGGTGGCGGTGGCGGTCCTGCTCCAACAGGATACTGTGCATCTAACGGAAATAACACCAATGATGAGTACATTCAACGTGTACAGATAGGAAGCATCAACAATGCATCGGGAGCTTCTTCTGGTGGATATGGTGATTTCACAAGTCTTTCAACAAACCTGAACAGTAGTAATTCTATTACAATTACTCCTTTGTGGACTGGAACAGTGTATCCAGAAGCCTACGCAGTGTTTGTAGACTGGAACCGTGATGGTGACTTTAACGATGCAGGTGAACTGGCGTATAGCCGAAGTGCTACCACAGCAACACCAATTACAGGATCATTTAATGTGCCTAGCGGTGCCTCTGCCGGAGCTACGAGAATGCGTGTTTCTATGAAATACAATGGTATTCCAACTGCGTGTGAGAGCTTTACCTATGGTGAAGTGGAAGATTACACCGTTGTGATCCCGGCAAGCTTTGGTCCTAACGGAAGCATTGCCAATGGAAATAACAACTTCGAGGTTTCAGGATTTACACTATATCCAAACCCTGTAAACAGAGGTGTTGTTAACATTGAGATTTCTGAAGCTGAACCAACAGATTTTATCATATTCAATATGATAGGTCAACGGGTACTTTCAGGAAATTTCACTTCAAAAATTGATGTGTCCAGCTTACAAAGCGGTATGTATATGATTGAAGTAAATGCCGAAGAAGGCAAAAAGTTTGTGGAACGTTTTATTAAAGAATAACCTTACAAGAAACAAACGTTCAAAAAGAAAGCCCGCTTCTTCATTGGAGCGGGCTTTTATATGATATGAAATCAAATTTCAAACTTCGATTCGTGATGTAAAGAAACCTGAAACATAGAAAGATTATACTGAAATTACCTCATCTTCTTCCAGCAAGGCTTCATTCCGAAGTTTTAGGATAATTTGTGCTACGGTTACGGTGTCTTTTTCACAGTAAATAATAATGCGGTCTATATCATTCTCTTCGTAGTAGACATCGCGTACCTGACTCCCGTCAATATCGTCTTTGGGAGATGGAATGCCTAACACGTGCGCCATTAACTTTAACGAAGTGAAGGTTTTATAGTCGCCAAACTTCCACAATTCTAAGGTGTCCAAATGTGGAACTTCCCATGGCTTTTTTCCGAAGAGATTCAGTTTAAAAGGTAAATCTATCCCGTGAATGATCATTCTACGGGCAATATAGGGAAAGTCAAACTCCTTTCCGTTGTGCGCGCACAGTACATGTTGAGATTTGTTGAAATGGGTCTCAAGCAATACTTTAAACTCCTTTAGCAATGAAATTTCTTCCCCGTGAAAACTGGTCACCCGAAACTTACGGAGGTCTCCCTGCATTTTAAAATACCCCACCGAAATACAAACGATCTTCCCAAACTCTGCCCAGATCCCTGCGCGGTCGTAAAACGCTTCGGCTGTATATTCGTCTTTCCGTTGGTAGTTGGTTTTTTGCTCGTAAAGGCGCTGTGTCGTTTCGTCCAACTCCTCAAAAGTTGGGTGCTGCGGAACAGTTTCAATATCCAAAAACAGGATATGTTCCAGGTTAATGCGTTTCAACATAATACTTGAATAAATAGAGGGAAGTTGGTTAAAACTACGAAAATTATTTGGAATCGAGCATGGTATACACCTCTTCCACATAGGTATAAAAATCATTACTAAACGGAAGGTCGCTTCTGGCCCCGCGTTGGTGCCCTAATCTTACTATAATGAGGTCGTCTTCGGGAATGGTAATGACGTACTGCCCTAAAATACCACGCATCACAAAAACTTCCTTGTTTAAATAATTGCTTAACCAGAAGCCGTAGCCATATTCTGGACTTTCTTCAAAACGGGGGCGAATGCTTTTTGCTATAAAAGTTGAGTCTACTACTTGTGTGCCCTTCCAGTTTCCAAAATCTTTGTACAACTTTCCAAACTTTGCATAATCACGTGCGTTGCTGCCAATGCAACAATAGGCTTTTACCAAACGGTTTTCTTCATCATCAACCTGCCAAAGCGCGGGTTGCTCCATTCCTAAAGGATTCCAGAAGCTTTCCTGTAAATAGCTTTCTAGTTGTTTCCCGGCAGCTTTTTCTATGACCATTGCTAACAATTGGGTGTTTCCACTTAAGTACTTAAAAGATTCGCCAGGGGTTTCGGTAACTTCTAGATTTAAAATGGTTTCAGCTAGATCATCATCATAATAGGAGCGTGCCGTAACGCTAAACGGACTGGTATAACTCTCGTCCCAGTTAAGTCCGCTTGCCATGGAAGAGAGGTCCCCCACTGTCATCCCGGTGTTTTTGAACTTCGGAATAAAATCACCTACCGGTTGCTCTGTATTTTTTATAAAACCATCTTTTATCGCTTTTCCCAGGAGTGCAGACGTAATGCTCTTGGCCATTGAAAAGGAATTGGTTTGTGATGTTGGCCCATAATGTTCAGCATATTCTTCGTGCCAGATGCTGTCGTTTTTTATAATAAGAAAAGCTACGGTGCCAAAGGTATTGTGAGTTTCAACCAATGCTTCAGTAGGGTGCACTTTGTTAAAATCTGAATGTTTAGGCCATGGTTGAGGGGTTGTACTTGCCGGGATGGTTTCGTTTTCAAAATATACGTGGTCGTCAATAAAAGCGGTAGTATGCCCCGTGAGGTACACTACGCGCACTCCTTTCAAGATATAATCGTAATCTGTGATATAGGCGAGGGCGATAAGGAATACCAGGATCCCAACAAACCATTTCAGGATGCGCTTAAAATGTTTCATTATTAAAATTTAAAATAGTTCTCCTTGTGTTACCGGACTTTCGTGTGCCAGCAACCATTTTTTACGATGCAATCCACCTGCATATCCCGTGAGCGAACCGTCACTTCCAATAACACGGTGACAGGGAATTACAATTGAAATTGGGTTTTTTCCGTTGGCACTCGCGGCAGCTCTGATCACTTTTGGATCGCCCAACTGATTGGCCATTTGTTGGTAGGAAGTTGTTTTTCCGAACGGAATGGTTTGTAGTTCTTCCCAGACCTTTTGCTGAAACTCGGTTCCTTTTGGGGCTAGTTTTATAGTAAATTTAGTTCTGGTCTTGTTGAAATATTCTTCTAATTGTTGTACCGGTTCTTTTAAAACTTCAGGCACAGTTGCAGGATTAGGAGCGGTTTCTTCAGAAAACAAAATTGCCGAAACGCCTTCATGAGAACCTTCAACTCTAAGAGTGCCGATAGGGGTGTTTATAAAAGCAGTCTCCATAATTCTCTTAATTATTCTGCACCTTCCTCACCTTCTCGTTGCTGTAACTCTAAGCCCATGCGTTTGGCGCGGCGCTCCCAGTTTTTACGGGCGGCTACCTGCATGTCTTCAACGGTGTCACTCTCGTCCATGATCTCAAGGCCTAACAGCGTTTCTATAATATCTTCCATGGTAACCACCCCGATTGTGTTCCCAAACTCATCCACAACCAGTGCAATATGGGTGCGTTGCTTTAAAAAAGTATCAAACAGATCGGGAATGGGTTTTTGTCCATCTATGACGGCAAGCTCCCGTTTAATATCACTTAGTGTTTTATTTCCATGATTTTCCACTAACTCTTCTAAAATATCATCTTTTAGTACAAAGCCAGTAATGTTATGAGTTTTGTCCTTATAGATTGGAATTCTGGAAAACCGGGTATTTTTATGGCCTTGATGAAAAGCCGTAAGGGTCATACCTTCGTCTTCCATTTCAACTACAGGAAAAGGAGTCATTACGTCTTTGGCCAGAATAGATTTAAAAACCAACAGATTTTTAATGACTGCGCCTTCGTTCTCTTCAAAAACACCTTCTTGTTCGGCAGCATCGGTTAAGGCAATAAATTCGTCCCGACTCATGGTGCTCACGTGAGCAGATTTCCCAATAAGTTTGGTGGTAAGGGTTAAAAGCCAAAGGATTCCTGTGTATTTAAGAGGAAACATCATTGCGTTTAGGCTTATCGCTGTAAAAGGGCCAAGCTTTTTCCAGTAGGTAGCCCCTATGGTCTTCGGGATAATTTCGGAAATAATTAAAATTAACAACGTCATTACAGTTGAAACAATCGCGACAAAATTAAAACCCAGGAATGTAATATCAATTCCACCTTCTAAGGCTAATTTACCTGCTTCATTACCTACCAGAATTGCTCCCACTGTATGCGCGATGGTATTTACGGTTAAAATCGCGATCAACGGTTTGTCGATGTCTTTTTTAATTTCAGATAGGGTTGTTGCGTAGCCTTTACCTTCAGCAGTTTTCATTTTTATAAAGGATGGCGTAAAACTAAGTAGCGCAGCTTCTAAAATGGAACACATAAATGAAAAGAAAATAGAAAGTACCGCGTAGAGTATCAATAAGCCCATAAATGGTTGTTTTTTGGCAAGGTAGTTTATTTGTTAGCCTTTAGGTATTAAAGATATTTTAAAATTTAGATACCGCCACACCTAATAGTTGGAATTTAGAGTCAAAACCCCGAAGCTTATCAAACAAGGTCCTACCATCCAGAATATCCGGGGGGTTCTACATCTTTCAAATTTAAATAGACGATTAATTGTCCGCGATGGTGGGTCACGTGGTCGTGTAATAAATTTAAAATCTGCAATTTACTTTTAGGACCTGCAAAGAAATCTACTGTTTCCAACAGACTTTTATCCGAAGCCGTTGTAATAATTTTTGAAGCATTATCGAAAGCTTCGGTAATTAGAGCAATAGTTTCAGCTTTTGTAGCTGGAATTTCCGCCTTTGTTTTTTTAAATTCTAGTTCCGTAAAATAACTGTTGCTTAACCAATCCATATTCCCTTTTATGTGAACGAGCTGTTCCTTAAAAGTCATTTGGCGTTCTGTGGGCTTATAAGAATAATGCTCTTCTGGCATCGCTTCAGCAATTCCTACAAGATAGTTTTTACTGTTTTTCCACTTTTCCAGCCACGCTTCTTTGGTGGTAGTTCTTTGGGCGAAGCAGGTTGAAATAAAAAACACTGAAAGGATAAGAAATAGGGTTTTCATATTTTAAGAAATTAGCTTTACAACATCCTTAGCGAAGTAGCTGGCAATAATATTCGCTCCAGCTCTTTTAATTGCAGTAACTTGTTCCATCATAACAGCATCATGGTCTAACCATCCTTTTTCGGCAGCCGCTTTTAACATCGCATACTCACCGCTTACCTGATACACCGCAACAGGAACGTTTACAGCATCTCTAATATCACGGACAATATCTAAATAACACAATCCTGGTTTTACCATGACAATATCGGCACCTTCCTCAATATCCATCAGGGTTTCTTTAACAGCTTCTTCGCGGTTGGCAAAATCCATCTGGTAGGTTTGCTTGTCTTTAGGTACGTTTTGTTGGTCTACAGGCGCACTGTCCAATGCATCTCGGAAGGGTCCATAAAAAGCACTGGCATACTTAGCGCTGTAACTCATAATTCCTGTGTCGTGAAATCCTTCGTCTTCCAGCAAACTTCTTATTTCAAAAATGCGTCCGTCCATCATATCGCTTGGTGCTACAAAATCGGCTCCTGCGTTAGCGTGGCTTAGGGACATTTCGGCGAGGATGGCGTTGGTGTCGTCATTAACAATAGTGCCGTCACTTACAATCCCGTCATGTCCGTAGCTGGAATAAGGATCCATCGCTACATCGGTCATCACTAGCATCTGTGGGCAGGCATCTTTTACCGTTTTTATGGCTCGCTGCATAAGTCCGTCTTTGTTTAGAGCTTCGGTACCATTGTTGTCTTTTAGGGTATCCGGCACTTTTACGAAAAGTAGAACCGATTTCAGCCCAAGTGACCATAATTCTTTTACTTCAGCTTTCAGCAAGTCCAGGCTGTAGCGATAGTAGTTTGGCATGGACGCAATTTCTTCTTTTACACCTGTACCTTCTACAATAAAAAGGGGGACTAAAAAATCGTTTGGGGAAATAATGGTCTCTCTTACCAGGCTTCTAATGGCTTCATTCTGGCGGAGTCTTCTGTTTCTGCGAAGTGGGTACATGCTTTTGTATTTAGGACGGAATTGTCTCATCGCAATTCCCTATTTTTAACCCTGCAAAGGTACTAATATAAAAAGAGCCCCGCCCAATTTGAGCCTGCTAACACCACACTTCAATTTTATCTATCCCTGGCGGACGTACCAACACCGTTTTCTGAAAGAATTTGAAACTCATCTGGAGGACGACCACTTACACGTAGTGGCGCCACCTGGTTCCGGCAAGACTGTTCTGGGTTTAGAAATGGTACAACGGCTCGATAAAAAAGCGCTAATTTTGGCCCCCACACTCACCATACGTAACCAATGGCACGAGCGTATGCGAGAATGTTTTGTTAAAGATGCTGCTGCTGTTGAAACTTCTTTTGATATTAAAAATCCTGCAACACTAACGTTTTCTACCTATCAGTCGCTGCATTCTTTTTTTAAAAACGACCTGGAGTATGCTTCGGAAAAGTTACTTGCCTTTTTTCAGCAAGCAGGGATTGGCACCTTGGTTTTGGACGAAGCGCACCATCTTAAGAATGAGTGGTGGAAGCCACTTTTCAGCTTAAAAAACCTAACTCATTGTACCCTAATTGCGCTCACAGCAACACCTCCTTACGATAGCGAACAAGCTGAAATTAAAAAATACTTTGACCTTTGCGGGCCGATAGATATGGAAATAGGAGTGCCTGAACTGGTACGCGAAGGGAATTTATGTCCCCATCAGGATTATATTTATTTTTCAGAACCAGAAGCTGAGCAAATTCAGTTCATTATTACGTATCGTGAAAATTTGATGCAGTTTGTAGAGAGGCTAAAAACGAATCAGGAATTCATCAAATTTGTTCAAAAACATCCATTTTACGCTGAAACGGAAGAAAATCTGGATGAAATTTATAAAAATCCTGAACGCTTTTCAGCATTACTCATTTACCTGAATGCTGCTGGAGTTGAAATCCCAGAAACAAAAACGCAGTTCCTAGGAATTACTACTGAAAAATTAATTTTTCCGTCTTTGACATACCCGTGGGTAGAAGCCTTGCTCAATCCTTTTTTAATTGAGGATCGGGAATTGTATGGGGAAGAGGAAGTATTGTTGCTTTCCATTGAAAAACAACTCCGAAAAATTGGTGCATTCGACCTTAATCGAATTAATCTTATTGGCGAACAGAGCCTCTACCGAAAATTAGCTCAGAGCCCATCTAAGCTGAAAAGCATTGTCGAAATTGTAAAAACTGAAAGCCAGAACCTAAAAAGTGAGTTGCGAATGGTGGTGCTTTCAGATTATATACGGAAGGAATTTCTGGAGGTACAGCATACCCAGTCCATCTCTGAAATTAACAAATTGGGGGTAGTGCCTATTTTTCAATATGTTCGGAATGCGATAGAAAGGGATGCCGACTTTCCACTAAAACAGAAAAAGCTGGGTGTTTTAACGGGGTCTTTAATTATTATTCATAATTCGGTGGTAGATGAACTTTCCGCCATTGTTTCCGCAGAAAATTTTAGTCAGGAAATCCTTTGGGAAACCGAGTTTGTCATTATAAAACCTAATGTTGCAGGAAGTAAAGAAATGGTGAGTGCTATGACGCAGCTTTTTGAAACGGGAGAAATTGAAGTACTCGTAGGCACTAAATCACTTTTAGGGGAAGGTTGGGATGCACCGGCTATAAACACACTTATTTTAGCAAGTTTTGTAGGCTCTTTTGTGATGTCTAACCAAATGCGGGGACGTGCCATTCGTGTAAACCCGTTACAACCCAATAAAGTGGCAAACATCTGGCATATAGCCTGTGTAGATCCAACAAGCGAAACAGGCGGGGTAGATGTAGCTTTATTATACCGAAGATTCGAAGCTTTTTGCGGCATTTCATTAGAAGGAGCACCCTATATTGAAAACGGTGCAGACCGCTTAAAACTACTACAGGAAACCCGAAGAGATGTTCCTATGTTGAACTTAAAAATGAAACAATTTGCTTCGGGAAGAGAAGAAGTTTCAAGACGGTGGAAACAGGCAATAGGAGATGGAGATATTTTAGTGCGTGAACTAAAGTTAAATTATACGAAAGAGCAAACTCATGGGATGCTTAAAAAACTATACTTTAAAGACGCTTTAACCTTCGTTCTTTTCGAACTCACCGCACTTTTTACCATTACCCTCCCGGAATTATTGTTCAAAAATTTTACAACACTTCTGTCAAAAGGAGTAGTGTACTTTTTCTATGCGTTAGTACTTGGTTTTGCTATGATTTTATTGCCTAAAACCTTAAAAGCAGTCCAGTTGTATGTAAAATATGGAAGAAGAGATAAAGAACTTCTGAAGATTGCACAAGCTTTGAAAAATGCAATGGTAGCAAAAGAAATGCTATCTGAAATTGACCAAAAAGTTTCCTTAAAAGTAGATACGTTTGAAGATGGGTCGCTGTCTTGCTATTTAGTAGGCGCAACCGCCAAAGAAGGGATTCTGTTTGTAAATTATTTACAGGAAATTATTGATCCTGTTGAAAATCCACGATATGTAATTTCTCAGACCAATTGGGTAAGGAGTAAATTAGGCTTTTCTAATTACTATTCAGTTCCTAAAGATTTTGGACAACGCAAGCAGGATGCAGCTGTTTTTTTCTCATCTTGGCTTCGGTATAATGGGGCTGCCAAATTAGTATTTACCCGAAATTTGCAAGGAAGAAAATTATTGCTCAAGGCTCGATTTCAATCTTATCAGGAAGGGCATCCATTAAGCTCTAAAACAGCACTTATCTGGAAATAAAATAAAAAAAGGGTGTTCTAAACTAGAACACCCTCTTCGTCAATCGCGACTCTTAACTATTGTTGTAGCATCGCTTTTGGTTTCTTGATCCACTCCCCTTCTTTAGAGGCGAACACGGTCTTTGTTGCTGCTTTTTTATCTTTTGCAGCTGTTTGTAAAACCAACTTGTATTCGTTTTTCTCGTTTACATACGCTTTTTGTACAGTAGCTCCGTTAAAATCTGCTGCCAGGGCTTTAGCTACTGGTGCAGGCAATTCAGTTACTTTAATTTCTTTAAAAGCTGCGGGTTGTGCTTCAGCTTTTGCTACTAATTTTGCATCTTCCTGAGCAGTTTCTTCCTGTACCGCATTGGTTGGATCCTGCACTTCTACTCCTTTTTCCTGTGCCTGGATAGCTGTAAGCGTTCCTAATGCAAATACGGCTGTTAACAATACCTTCTTCATAATTTTTTGTTTTTAAGTTTTAAGTTTATTTCTGATTGGTATATAGAAAAAGTAGTGCCAAGAGATTTTAGCAGTTGAAAAAATTTATAACAAGTTGATATCTTTGATGTTAGCTTTGCGCCAAAAAATGCACGCATGCTTTTTTACGAGAACTTTAAGAAACGGGTGTATAATACTTATACTATTTGCGAGTATTATTTGAAAGGTTTGTCCCGCTAACCCACCCAGTCTCTGGGGTTTTTTAAAACATTCAATAGTTTTTCTTCCTCACTGCCTACGTCGGGTTGGTGGTCATACACCCATTGTACTTTAGGTGGAAGACTCATTAAGATGCTCTCAATACGCCCATTGGTTTTTAATCCGAAAAGCGTTCCTTTGTCATGTACGAGGTTGAACTCTACATACCTTCCACGACGGATCTCCTGCCAGTCTTTTTGAGCTTTGGTATAGGAAAGGCTTTTTCTTTGTTCCACAATAGGTACATAGGCTTCTAAGAAACTGTCTCCCACTTCGGTCACAAAATTGTACCAGTCCTGCATGCTCATTTCATCGGAAACTTTACAGTAATCAAAGAATAATCCTCCTACACCACGGCTTTCACCACGGTGTGAATTGTAGAAATATTCATCACAGCGGGCTTTATATGTAGGGTAAAAGCTTGTATTATGTGTATCGCAAGCGCTTTTACATATATTATGAAAGTGTTTGGCGTCTTCTTCAAATAAATAATAAGGCGTTAGGTCTTGTCCGCCACCAAACCAATGGTCTACGATTTCTCCTTCAGCATTATACATTTCAAAATACCTCCAATTTGCATGAACTGTTGGAACCATTGGGTTAATTGGGTGTAATACAAGACTCAAGCCACACGCAAAGAAATCGGCATCTTTTACCCCAAAATATTGTTGCATAGTTTCAGGCAGTTTTCCGTGTACTTCGCTAATGTTCACGCCTCCTTTTTCAAAGACAGCACCATGTTCCAGTACTCGGGTACGGCCGCCGCCGCCTTCCGGGCGTTTCCAGAGATCTTCTTTAAATGTGGCCTTGCCATCTACCTCTTCCAGTCTGGAGGTGATGGTATTTTGAAGGTTGCGAATGTAGGATACAAATTGTTGTTTCATTACGAGGTAGTTTTCAGTTTTCCATGTTCCTTTAGCAAACGCAGTGTTTCAGTAGTGGAAGCAGTTACAGACAAAGGCAATACCAGAATAATTCCTAGTACAGGAATAAAGAGCATTGCCATAAAAACTATTCCGTTTCCAATGGCAATTCCACTGTTATTTCTAACAAATTTGGTGCTTTCATCATAGTTAAAATGGCGCTCCAGTGTATAATCCATATTTCCAAAACCTGCATAATACGCCTGAATTAAAAAGATTAAAATACCAGTGACAATATTAACACCTGGAATAAAGCTTAAAATAAGCAAGGGGATGGTAAACATAAGTTCTAACAATAGGTTGCGAACGTTTATTCGCACCCCACGCCATAACTGTGCTGCATTTGTAGTGTCTCGATGTTGGTGGGTTTCCCCTAAAAGATGTGCTTCGATTTTCTCTGAGACGGGACTCATAAAAGGAGCACTCAAAGCAAGGATAATATGTTTATAGGCAATCAATCCAAGAGCTATAACGGTAAGTGCTCCAAGGAAATCACTAATTTTTCTGAACGTTTCAGCGCCCCATTCCCAAGACCAAATTCTTGCAATTAAACCTCCAATAGGACCGCTAAGCGCCCAGGCTAAAAGCCCAATAAGCACTGCCGAAACGATACTTATTATAATAGGAACCCCAAAGTACTTCCATAAGCCCAGTTTGCTGATGAGCTTGAAAGTTCCGCTGTAGGCTTTAATACCTCTTAAGATGTTTTTAAGCATTATTCAGTTAAATAAACGAGTTGACTTTGATATTTTTTAAAATCATCGATTTTTTCTACTTTTTTTGCATTTTCTGCCTTTTTTTGAAGAAAAAGAATCATTTCAGCTTCATTTTGATCCAAAAAGTTCAAAAAACAGATTCTTCCAACAGTGTTGTTGTGTAAGTCCATGGCTTCATCAAGCACTTCGTTTTGGGTCACATTTTCATACAAATCAGTCACTTTTTGAGCCCAAAAGACACTTTTTTGCTTGTTTTTAAGCCATTTTATCGATTTTTGGCAAATAAGGACATTCCACAAGGCATGTCTGAATGCATTTGCTTTATTGCTTTTATGGTGCTCATTTCCGAAGCGCTCATTACAAACTTTAAAAGTTTGTTTTGTTGCCTGTAAGGTGGGTAGAATCAATAGTGGATGTTTCAGAAATACTACTGAAAGATGCCACAACTGTGGAACACTCAACTTCCTGATGCGTGCCCAGATTTTCAAGATTCTGCTTTGTATTCTTTCACGGCTTTAATAAATGCACCAGCATTTTCGATGGGGATGTTTGGTAAAATCCCGTGCCCTAAATTTACGATATACTTATCTTTTCCGAAGGCATCGATCATTTGCTTTACCATTTTCTTAATTTCGGAAGGCGGGCTAAACAGACGCGTAGGATCAAAATTTCCCTGTAGTGTTATGTTTCCACCCGTTAAATAGCGGGCATTTTTTGGGGAGCACGTCCAGTCTACTCCCAGAGCGCTCGCACCACTTTTCGCCATAGTATCTAATGCAAACCAGCATCCTTTACCAAATGCAATTACCGGAGCTTCATCTTTCAACGCATCAATAATTTGCTGAATGTATTGCCAGGAAAACGTCTGATAATCTTCGGGCGATAACATTCCTCCCCAACTGTCAAAAACCTGCACGGCATTTACACCTGCTTTAACTTTTTCCTTTAAATAGGCTATCGTAGTATCGGTAATTTTCTGAAGTAATTCGTGTGCAGCTACAGGTTGGGTAAAACAAAACTCTTTCGCTTTATCAAAGTTTTTGCTTCCCTGGCCTTGAACGCAGTAACATAAAATTGTCCACGGAGAACCTGCAAAACCAATTAAAGGAATTTCATCGTTCAACTTTTCTTTGGTCATTTTAATAGCATCCATTACATACCCAAGGGTATCGTGAATATCCGGTACTATAACGCTGTCCAGATCTTTATGTGAACGAATAGGTTTTGGTAACCAGGGACCGAGACCAGGTTTCATCTCTACTTCAATATTCATTGCCTGCGGGATCACTAAGATATCACAGAATAAAATCGCGGCGTCCATTCCGTACCTTCTAATAGGCTGCACCGTGATCTCACTTGCCAACTCTGGTGTCTGGCACCGTGTAAAAAAATCGTACTTGGCCTTAATTTCCATAAATTCTGGAAGGTAGCGGCCAGCTTGACGCATCATCCAGACTGGAGGACGGTTTACGGTTTCACCTTTTAATGCTCGTAAAAATAAATCGTTTTTAATGTTTGTCATTATTTCAATTCTCAATTGTCTGTTCGAGCGCAGTCGAAAACTATTTTAATTTTCGAACTTTTCAATTACCTCTCGACTGCGCTCGAGGGGATATGCTCATTTATTTTAAAGTTTTCACCGCCTTTGCGATTACACTTTCTATAGAAGTGGAATTTGCAATCACAACAGTTGAGGTGTGTTTTTTAGCTGCTGCTGCAGTGGTTGTCCCAATACAAAAAGCTATCGTGTTTTTCAGGTTATTTTGAGAACTAAAACTTTCTACCCCACTAGGGCTAAAAAACAGGATTCCGTCCCATTTTTGGTCAAATTTGCGAGGTTTTAAGGTGGTTTTATATGTTTTTAGTTCAAAAAAGTCAATTTCAGCATTTTTTAATGCTTGAGGTATTTCGTCTCTTCGTTTGGTTCCACAAAATAAATGGAATGAATCGTTTTTATAGTTTTCAGTGATAAAATCGGCTAAATCTGCACCATAATCGGTCGTTTTTACCACATTTAACCCATTTTTCTCCAAAAGTGCTTTTGTTTTCTGGCCTACGCAAAACACCTTTGCAATCCTCACCTCCGGCCCCTCTCCTTTACGAGAAGAGGGGTGAAGTGAAGTTTGACTTAAAAAGGCTTTTACACCATTCTGGCTGGTGAAAATTGCATTCTCAATTTTAACAGGTATTTTAAAATCCAGAACTTCTATGTCTATAGCATTGTAATCTACCACGCTAAAACCTGCGCCAAGGAGCAGATCTCGCTGATTGGGTTGTAGTTTTTTTGTGGAGAGTACTCTCATCCTATTTCATTTCTGCTTTAATCGCTGCCATTAATTTACTCCCACCCGTTTTCAATAACTCTTTTGCTTTTTCTTCTCCAAGTTTTTGGTTTTCTCCTATAAGCAAGCTGAGCGTAGTCGAAGCTGCAATTTCTAGTTTTTCTTTTCCATTTAATGAAAATAAACAGCCTTTAAATTGTATCTGGTCTCCAACAATTTCTGCCAAAGCTCCAATGGGAGCTGTACAGCCTCCTTCGAGAGTTCGTAGAAAATCCCGTTCTATCCGGGTACAAATTTCAGTTTCCTGATCATTTATCTTTAAAAGTGCAGCCTTACAAAATGCATCCGTTTCCAGAGCAGCCACCACCATCGCGCCTTGTGCAGGAGCCGGGAGCATCCATTCCAGAGATTCCCCAGTCCCCTCGAAAGAGGGGCTTTCAATTTTATCATCGTTCACATACCCCAACCTTTCTAAACCGGCCTTGGCAAAAATGGCCCCCTGCCAATTGTTTTCTTGTAATTTTTGCAGACGTGTTTGTACATTTCCACGTAAATCAACCACGGTATGATGTGGGTATCTGGATAACCATTGTGCTTTTCTTCGTAAACTTCCTGTAGCAATGGTGCACGGTTTTTCGTAATCAATTTTTCCTTTTGTTACTAGAATATCTTCAGTTGCAGCTCGATTTAAAACGGCTGCCTGTACGATCCCTTTGGGAAGAGCAGTAGGAACATCTTTCATACTGTGCACAGCAATATTTACAGTGCCATTGAGCATCGCTACGTCCAGAGTTTTTGTAAAGATCCCTGTGATTCCCATCTCGTATAGGGGTTTATCCAATACTAAGTCGCCAGTAGATTTTACGGGAACCAATTCAGTTTTGTACCCTAACTTTTCAAGTTTATCCTTAACAGTAGTTGCCTGCCAAAGGGCCAGTTGGCTGTCGCGTGTGCCAATGCGAATCACCTTACTCATTTTCTTTTTCATTTAGCTGAAACACTTGACGAATTAATGCAGCACTTTCCTGCGAACTGCCATTAGCGTTTTTAAGGTGGTTTGCAAATTGTGTTGTTATTTTCTGAATGATCCGATTGGTTAAAATCTCTGCCTGTTCTTCGTTGAAATCTGAAAGTTTCCGACGCTGGTTGTCAATTTCACCTTTTTTGATTTCGGTCAATTTGCTTTTAAGTGCTTTTAAGGTTGGGGCAAAGCTTCGGTTTTGTGACCAGGTGTTGAAATCGGCGGAAATTTCAGCAATTATTTTTTCTGCTCTAGGAATTTGAGACTGCCTGTGTGCCAGAGTAGCATCGGTCACTTTGGAGAGTTCGTCCAAGTGGATCAACGTTACATTCTCGTTCTCTTTTACCGTTGAGGAAACATTCTTTGGAATGGAAAGGTCTAAAATGAGCAATGGCTTTTTCAAATAGAGTAATTCTTTTGAAATGGTAGGTTGTTGTGCTCCTGTAGCCACAATTAGAATATCGGTTTGTGCAATTTCACTCTGGATATTTGCATACTCTTTTACAACCAAATTGAACTTTCCAGCAACTTCCTCCGCTTTTACTTTTGTGCGGTTTATGAGCGTAATATGTTCATTTTTGGTGTGTTTTATTAGATTTTCGCACGTATTTCGTCCAATTTTACCAATTCCGAACAATAATATGTTCTTTTCAGAAACATAGGGAACACGAGCCATAATGTATTGTACTGCTGCAAAACTTACCGAAGTTGCACCCGTTGAAATTTCTGTCTCGTTTTTAATACGCTTACTAGCCTGTATCACTGCATTTGCAAGGCGTTCCATATACGCATTGAGCAGTCCCATTTTTTTGGAGCGCTTAAACCCAATACGTAACTGACTGATAATTTCAAAATCCCCAAGAATCTGGCTGTCTAATCCGGTCCCTACCTTAAAGAGATGGGAAACGGCTTTTTCATTCTTATGGATATACGCTACTTTTTCAAACTCTTCAACCGTACCATGTGTGTGTTCACACAATAATTTTATAAGCTGAAAGGGATGTGCCGCAAATCCGTAAAGTTCGGTGCGATTACACGTGGAGAGTAAACTTAAAGAGGAAATTCCTTCTTCTTTCGCAGCTGTTAAAATAGCTTTTTGAGCCGTTTCAGAAATACTGAAATGCCCACGAATTTCGGCATCGGCTTTTTTATAATTAAGACCAATGGCGTAAAAATTACCTTCCTGAGAAGAAAAATGTCGCTTGCCGTTTGTGTTTTTCATCAACGAGGACAAAAGTACAAGTTGCACATGTTAAAAAGTAACGCCAGACGTATCAATTATATCGGTAGCAGTAGAAATTAGTTTAAAATGCAAAAAATTTTCAATAAAGTCAATAATGACGTATCTTTGATGTTAAATTCAACAATGCTTATTTAAAACAATTCTAAATAAATGAAACCGTTAGCCGAAGCAATTTCAGAAAAAAATATCGCTGAAGGTATTTATAAGGAAACCAAGATTGAAGAGGGTTTCTTTATTCTTAAATTCAACAATGAAAGTTCTGAAAATCAGTTGTATAAACGTGAAGTA
Source organism: Flavobacteriaceae bacterium UBA1903 (assembly GCA_002337605.1). Lineage (GTDB taxonomy): Bacteria > Bacteroidota > Bacteroidia > Flavobacteriales > Flavobacteriaceae > Marinirhabdus. Next base: position 591,679 of record DDGL01000014.1, on the reverse strand, counting down.
AGCAGTGATTATATTCAGTTTCATTTTTGTGTGAAGGGCTCCGGGTCCTTTAGCTTTAACAATGGAAATTACAGGTTGCCCATTGTTGAGGATACTTCGCTCTTACTATACAATCCCGAGCGTGATCTGCCTATTGAAGTGGCAGTAGCTGGGAATTCCTGGGTGCTTTCGGTATTGCTTCCTATTAAAAAGTTTCACACATTGTTTTCTACCGAAGCCAATTATATTACTTTTTTAAGCGATGAAAATAAAGGGAGAAAATATTATAAAGATGCACATATTTCACCTTCTATGGCCATTGTTTTAAATCAGTTGATGAATTATAACTTACATCCGTCCATAAAACAACTCTATTTTAAAGGAAAGGCATACGAGTTGTTGAGCCTGTATTTTAACAGGGAAGAAGATGTAGATGTGGAACAATGTCCGTTTTTAGTGGATGAAGCGAATGTTTCAAAAATTAAAAAGGCTAAAGAGATCATTATCGCAAGAATGGCTGAACCCCCTACGCTACAGCAGTTAGCAGACGAAATACAACTTCCCCTTAACAAGTTAAAAGAAGGGTTTAAACAGATTTATGGAGATAGTGTATTTAGCTTTCTCTTCGACTATAAAATGGAGGTGGCACGCCAATTATTAGCAACCGGTGCGCATAATGTGAATGAAGTTGGGCTTAAAGTGGGCTACAGCACTGCAAGCCATTTTATCGCAGCATTTAAAAAGAAATTTGGGACTACGCCTAAGAAATTTGTGATGGGCCTAAACTCTTAAGGTCATAAATTTTATAAAACAAAATTTAAAACCGCAAACCGCTATAAAAGTGCTGTTCATAAGAGCCCTTATCTTACTATTTCGTTAATCTATCCCACAACATTTTTAAAGCCAATTTTAAGCAGTATTTTTGCTTCTCATAAAATTATTTTAACAATGTCAGTCTGAGCGCAGTTGAAGACTAATTACATCTCGACTGCGCTCAAGGTGATAAAATTTAAAAGCTTTTGAATAAAAAAGGAGTTCTTTTAGTAAACCTGGGTTCGCCCGATAGCACCAAGCCTAAAGACGTTAAAAAATACCTCGATGAGTTTTTAATGGACCCGCGGGTGATTGACGTACCCCGCTGGGCGCGTATTTTGTTGGTACGCGGCATTATTTTAAATACCCGCCCCAAGCAATCTGCCAAGGCATATTCAAAAATCTGGTGGGACGAAGGATCTCCGCTCATTGTACTTTCGGAAAGACTGCAAAATCAAGTTCAGAAAAAATTAAACATCCCCGTTGCCCTTGCCATGCGCTACGGAAGTATGACCCTTAAAAAAGGATTGCAGGAACTGGTGGATCAAGGCTGTACCGAGATTAAAACCATCCCGTTGTATCCGCAATTTGCCATGGCAACTACCGAAACTATTGACGTAAAAGTAGACGAGCTAGTGGCTGAACATTTTCCACAGGTAAAAATTACTCGTACCCCAGCGTTTTACCACCGTGAAGATTACATAAATGTACTTTCAAAAAGTGTTGCTGAAAGCTTAGATGGCCTGGATTACGAACATATTCTATTTAGCTATCATGGAGTTCCTGAAAGGCACATCCGTAAGCGTGATATTACCAACGGAAACTGTAAAATGAATGGCAAGTGCTGTTTTAAGAAAGGCGCTCCACAGCATGAATTTTGCTACCGCCATCAATGTGAAATTACAACCGTACACGTTGCCAAAAAATTAGGGCTTAAAAACGGCACCTACTCTACAACGTTCCAGTCAAGATTGGGCTTCGACCCTTGGTTGCAACCTTATACAGACCGAACCATTGAGCGTATGGGCAAGGCTGGTGTTAAAAAAATGGCCATCGTAACCCCGGCTTTCGTAAGTGATTGTCTGGAAACCCTAGAAGAAATTGCTATGGAAGGCGAAGAAATCTTCCACGAAGTTGGTGGAAAAGAATTTACCGTAATACCTTGCCTTAACGATCGTGAAGATTTTGCGCAGGTATTGGTAAATATGGTGGAAGAATGGCGTATAGTGAATTTTGAAAATGCGATAGCATAGCATTCTCACCCCAGGCCTTTCCCTCGAAGGAGAGGGAGTAAAAGTCAAAGTAATTTGAAAAAAAATAATTCAGCTTCTTTAGGTACCGCTTCTATAGGCTCTTTACTGGTAAAACAGGCGGTTCCTGCATCCATTGGTATTCTGGTCATGTCGCTGAACATGATCGTGGATACCATTTTCGTGGGGCGGTGGATTGGTCCGTTGGCAATTTCAGCAATAACGGTTGTAATTCCGGTTACTTTTTTTATTGGCGCTATTGGTCTGGCAGTTGGGATTGGAGGGAGTTCGGTGTTATCCCGTGCATTAGGTTCGGGAAATGATACCAAAGCGGTTCGTGTTTTTGGAAATCAGGTTACGCTTACTTTTTTGACCTCGGGGTTACTGGCTGTTCTGGGACTTATCTTTCAGAATACCTTAATAGAGTGGTTTGGAGCAGACGAAAGTTTTAAAGAGCTGGCACTTGTCTATTACCGCATTGTGATGTATGGTATCGTGATGCTCGCCATGTGTATGATGGGGAACAATGTAATTCGTGCCGAAGGAAAACCAAAATTTGCTATGTATGCTATGATGTTACCCGCAATTGGGAACATTTTTATGGATTACCTTCTTATTAATGTATTCGATTTTGGGATGGAAGGTGCTGCCTGGGCTACCTTTATTAGTTATTTCATCTGCTTTGCTTTTATTGTTTGGTTTTTCATGTTTAAAAGCGAGTTACGACTCACTGCTTCCTGCCTGCGACTTCAGAAAAAGCTTGTTTCAGAAATAAGCGCACTCAGTTCTGTTACCTTGGCACGACAAGGGGTAATAAGCATATTTACTGTTATGGTGAACAATGTGCTCATTTCAACAGGGGATGCGCTGGACGTGGCTTCCTACGGAATTATCTCCCGCGCCTTAATGTTTGCACTCTTCCCGGTAATTGGAGTGAACCAGGGGTTTTTGCCTATTGCGGGGTATAATTATGGTGCCCAAAAATTTCAACGTGTTCGGGAATCCATCAATAAATCAATTTTGTACTCAGGAGGTCTGGCACTGCTCATTTTTTCCATTATTATGATCTTTGCGCCAGATCTAGTCTCTCTTTTTATAAGTAATAAAGAAGGGCAAGATGCCGAAACGTTACGTAATAATGCTGAAATTTTAGCCCGAACACCCAATGCGCTGCGTTGGGTATTTGCTGCTACTCCCGTAATTGCGGTGCAATTAATTGGCTCGTCTTATTTCCAGGCGATCGGGAAAGCTGTTCCGGCGTTGTTATTGAGTTTAACGAAACAGGGATTCTTTTTAATTCCGCTGATTTTAATTCTTCCTAAATTCTATGGAGTATTTGGTGTTTGGATCGCCTTTCCTATTGCCGATGTGCTTTCAACTGTTGTAACGGGGTATTTCCTAAACAGGGAAGTACGTGCTACTCTGAAATAATTTTTTCAGTATCTTTAGGAAAACTACTGGCATGAAAAAAATTATGCTCTACTTTTGTTTACTGCATTTTGGTTTTCTTTCAACAGCACAAGAACCAGGGATGATAGATACCACGTGGTATTTGCGGAGTATAACTATAGATGGTGAGATAGATTACGTTCCAACTCATGAAAATTTCAATCTTCAATTTACCGAAACTATGGGTGAATATACGGCTACTGCAAATGGAGTAGAAAACGGCTTTTCTGGTAGTTTAACGTTTGACGCTCCTAATGAGAGCCTTACATTTACTGAAGTAATGATAACTCTTGACGAATGTATGGTAACCAACTGCGATTATGAAACACTTTATTTTTATGAGTTTCTGACAGATCAATCTAACGAACTTAAAACGTTTGAATATTCTTATAGGGAATTCTCAAATGGAACTAAATCAATAACACTTATAGATTCAGACGGGAACTTAGCACAATATAGAGACTTTCCAATGGAAAACCCAAGTCCGGAACTGTTCCAGACATGGTATGTATATGCTAGCTATGTAGATCTTGATGAACCAAACTATTTTTATGGAGAAAATGTACCGCAAATGACAATCAACGAAGATTTTTCATTTACCGCTATTGACAATTGCTTTGAGATTTCTGGGAATTTTGAATATACTGATGAAACTGATTTGAATTTTGGCTTAGTCAATTTAAATTACGAAAAGGACTGTATACTTGGTGGGAATCAAGGTGGTACACTGGATCAAATTTATCAATTTCAAGAAGGTGTAATGGGGTGTAACTTAGATCAATTATCCAATGGCTCATATGAGTTATCAATAAACACTTTTCCTGGGTTTGGTCTTTTATTTAGAAACCAAATCACCTTGTCTGTTCCAGAGCAGCAACGTCAAAAAGTTATAATTTTCCCAAACCCCGCAAATGATAAAGTTTCAATTTCAGGACTTCAAAATCCTGTCGAAGAACTACAGATTTATGATGTCACAGGGGGCTTGGTAAAGACTTTTAACGCTATTAGTGGCAGCACTTATGATGTTTCAGAGGTAAGCCCGGGAATATATTTTCTGAAAATCTCTTCAGGAGGAACTACTTCAATGCGAAAACTCATCAAGAAATGATTCCTATTGGAAAAGACCCAAAATAGAATGGAGTCTACAAACTTTTAACTTTCAGAATAAAACCTGAAACAGTACCTTTAAGCAAACTTTAAAATATTTGCTTATGCAACGCTTTCAACTCCTCTTTTCGCTCTTACTTGCGACTACTTTCTTCGGAATTTTTACTGAAAACACCAATGCACAAACGTATGATGAAGCTCTTTATGGGGCCTTAGAATACCGATTAATAGGCCCGTTCCGCGGAGGAAGAAGTGCTGCGGTTACAGGCGTTCCCGGCAAACCTAATCTCTACTACTTTGGGAGTACGGGTGGAGGAATCTGGGAAACCAAAGACGGGGGAAGAAGCTGGAAAAATATTAGTGATGGTTTTTTTGGAGGAAGTATAGGCGCCATAGAAGTTGCCAAAAGTGACCCAAATGTTATCTACGTAGGAGGTGGCGAAAAAACTGTGCGAGGAAACGTATCCTCAGGCTACGGAATTTGGAAAAGTGAAGATGCGGGAAAAACATGGACAGAAGCTGGATTAAAAGACAGCCGTCACGTTCCGAGAATTGCGGTGCATCCAACCGACTATAACACGGTCTATGCGGCTGTAATGGGGAATATTTATAAACCTACTCAGGAACGGGGCGTTTATAAAAGTACCGACGGTGGAAAAACCTGGCGAAAAACACTATTTGCCAATGAAAATGCCGGAGCGGTAGACCTTATAATGGATCCTAACAATCCGCGGGTGTTGTATGCTTCCACCTGGAATGTACGCAGAACCCCGTATAGCTTAAGTAGTGGTGGCGATGGTTCCGCGCTTTGGAAAAGTACCGATAGTGGCGAAACATGGAAAGAAATTTCAAAAAACAAAGGCTTTGCAACGGATACCTTAGGAATTATAGGTGTAACTGTTTCTCCCGCCAATAGTGACCGCGTATGGGCCATTGTTGAAAATAAAGAAAAAGGAGGCGTATACCGTAGTGACGATGGGGGTGAAACCTGGAATTTGATAAACAGTGAACGCAAACTACGGCAACGCGCGTGGTATTATACACGTATTTATGCCGATACTAAAGATGAAGACGTAATGTATGTTTTAAACGTTCGCTACCACAAAAGCACCGATGGCGGAAAGACCTATGAAACCTACAACGCTCCCCACGGAGACCACCATGACCTCTGGATTTCTCCAGAAGATCCCAACCGAATGATCATTGGTGATGATGGGGGTGCACAGGTTAGTTACGACGGTGGTGAGACGTGGAGTACCTACCACAACCAGCCTACCTCGCAATTTTATCGTGTGACTACAGACAATAGCTTCCCGTATAAAATTTATGCAGCGCAACAAGATAACTCAACCGTTCGCATTCCGCACAGGACAGAAGGATGGAGTATAAGTGAAGATGATTGGGAAAGTACAGCTGGAGGTGAAAGTGCGCATATTGCTGTAGACCCAACCAATCCGGATATTGTATACGGCGGGAGTTACGACGGGTTTTTAACCCGTTACAATCACGATAAGAATACAGTGCGAAGCATTAGCGTCTGGCCAGACAATCCCATGGGACACGGTGCCGAAGATATGAAGTACCGCTTCCAGTGGAATTTCCCGATCTTCTTTTCACCTCACAACCCGAACAAATTATATACTGCTTCCAACCACTTACACGTCACTACAAACGAAGGCGAAAGCTGGGAAGTAATCAGCCCGGATTTAACCCGTGATGTGGCTGAAAAACAGAAATCGTCTGGAGGGCCTATTACCCAGGATAATACATCGGTAGAATATTACTGTACCATTTTTGCAGCTGCCGAAAGTCCTTTAAAAGAAGGAGTACTATGGACGGGAAGCGATGATGGCCTTGTACATGTGAGTCAGGACGGAGGGAAAACGTGGAACAACGTAACGCCAAATGGAATGCCTGAATGGATGATGATAAATAGTGTTGAACCTTCGGTGTTTGATGCAGGTACCTGCTACATTGCCGGGACTAAGTATAAAACGGGCGATTTTGCGCCGTATTTGTACAAAACTTCAGATTACGGAAAAACGTGGAAAAAGATCACAAACGGTATTGCTTCAGAACATTTTACAAGAGTGGTTCGGGAAGACCCTAAACGTAAAGGACTGTTGTATGCCGGAACAGAAACAGGCATGTATATTTCGTTCGACGACGGGGCTAACTGGAAACCATTTCAGCTTAATTTACCTATTGTTCCTATTACTGACTTAGCATTGAAAAATAACAATTTAATTGTGGCAACCCAGGGAAGAAGTCTTTGGATTATAGATGATTTAGGGGTTATTCATCAACTTGCAGAGGCTAATGGCAAAGAAAACTTTCTTTTCAAACCGAAGGATACGTACCGCATGGGAGGTAATTCGAGGGAAGGCTCGTTAACAAGCGGAACCAATCATCCAAGTGGGGTAATGACGTATTTTAATCTGAAAGATCCGGCGGAAAAGAAAATAAGCTTGAGTTATTTAAATAGTCGTGGAGATACCATTCAGAAATTCAGCACTAAGAAAAATGCTGAAAAGAATATCAAAGAGTTAAAGGTAGAGAAAGGGGCCAATTACCACACCTGGAATATGCGTGGTAAAGATGCTGAACGCCTGGACGGAATGATCCTATGGTGGGCTAGTACCGATGCTCCGCAGGCTGTGCCCGGACAATTTAAAGTAGTGTTGGAAATTGAAGGAGAGACACCGCTAACTCAAAACTTCAACATTATACCCGATGAAAATGCTGAGACCGATGTAGCTGGAATGCAAAAACAATTCGATTTTGTGACAGATGTGAATAAGACAGTAGATAAAGCGCATCAATCAATTAAAAACATACGTGAAATTAATGCGCAGTTGGGAGCTTTTCAAAAGCAATACAAAGACGATGAAAGCGTGAAAGATTTGGTAGAAAAAGCAAAAACATTGAGCGAACAGTTTTCAGAAATTGAAAAAGCTTTGTATCAAACGCAAAACAAAAGTGGGCAGGACCCTTTAAACTTCCCTATTAGATTAACCAATAAACTAGCCCATTTAAACAGTCTGGTAAGTATGGACGATTTCCCGCCTACGCAACAGGATATCGCCGTTAAAAATGAGTTGACCCAGCAGGTAAATGCAGAGTTGGTAAAGTTTGATACTTTGGTTTCAGAAGAGATCAAAGCTTTTAACACAGCATTTAATAGCAAACAACTAGATTATCTGATAGTGGAGGATGAGTAGTCACATTTCGGCTCTTCGATACAATTTTCTGGTGGCATTGCCATCAGAAAACCACTCAGGAACCTTAGTTTTAGCGATAAACTTAATAAGATTTAATAGGTCTTACTAGCAAAGGTACCTGATTGATTTTGTAAAAAAGCGAAGCTTTCTACAAAATTGTATCGAAGGGCCTTTTATATTTGTACCATGGAATACAACTACATAAAATCTCTTCATTTAATCTTCGTAATTACCTGGTTTGCGGGGCTGTTTTATATTGTCAGGTTGTTTGTGTATCAGATAGAAGCCCAACAAAAGGAAAGTCCAGCACGTGAAATTTTGAGTGAGCAGTACAAAATAATGACGAAGCGTTTATGGTATATTATTACCTGGCCTTCCATGATCTTAGCTGTTGGTTTTGCTGTTTGGTTACTGGTATTGCGTCCTTTCTGGATTACCGATGCCTGGATGCAGGTAAAGTTAGGCTTTGTGGTAGCTCTTATAATTTATCATATAAAGTGTCATCTTATCTTTAAAGCACACCAGGACGATCGCTACAAATACAGCTCCAACTGGATGCGAATCTTTAATGAAGGTGCCACCATTATACTTTTTTCAGTTGTATTTCTGGTCATTCTGAAAAACGCCGTAAACTGGATTTATGGAACTCTGGGGATTCTGGTTTTTGCTATTGTATTGATGCTGGGAATTAAACTATACAAAAGGATACGGGAAGGTAAATAGAATTAATGGATGCTGTGCACTCCAAGGCTAAAGACAACAGCAGCGCCAACGTAGCTATGTTTTGATATGTTTCCAATAATTTTAAATCCAATTCCCGCGCCAAAAGGTTTTTTGTTGTGAAAATCATCATCGCTAGGGTTGCGGGGGTCGGTTCTATTTCTGAACCATTTTATATTTAATTCAAAAGGAAAACCAAGATAGGTTTCTTTTTCACGTACTTCACGACCACTGGGGTCTAACACATTAAGCCTGTTGCTTACCGCTACACCACCAGAGACACTATAAGATGAATTTTTAGCAATCCAACGTGGGCCAAATAACCCAGCAAATTCTGATGTCTTACTTTCCTGAACAACTTCGGGAATTCCCACAAAGGCTATTACATCCTTAAGTCTTGAGGTTAATTTTGGAATAAATGTATAGCGTACAGAATACAAAAATCGCCCTTTGTGGTAGTTTGCTTCCAACCCGAACGCGGGAGCTGCCTCGTCGAAGGATTCTAGTACAAAACCGCCAAATACTTCACCATAGAGTGTAGGTGTGTTTGGGTAGTCATTGTATTGCGCGTATGTAAACTGGGCTATAAAAAGAAAGAAAGCTAAAAATATAAATCTCATAGGGCTTCAAAAGTAAGCCAATATAAGAAAATGAATACTACTGTGATTTAAGTTTTTGTTAAGTTTATAGGGACGTTTCGGGCATAGAGTACGATTAAAAACTAAAGTTGGATTGATTATTGTTATCTTCCCATAAAATTTTTAGAAATTGATATTTTACAAAAGCTCTTTACGAAATCGTATTTTTTTCTCGATGATTTTGCTTGTCTTGCTGGCTTCAGTATTGATAGCAATGGTGACTATTTTTCAGTATCGTGAAGAAGCCGAAGACTACCACAGGGAACGCCTGGAACGTAAAGAAGCGAATATTAAAAAACATATAGATTACGAACTGGAGCGAACCACTTTTCCGCTAGAGACGGATCAAGTTCCGTTGATTTTTAAAGACGTTATTTTCGATATAAAGAAAATACATGGCTTAGAACTTTTTCTATACGATCTAGATGGAAATTTACTGAAATCCTCACAAGCAAGAATAGTAAAAGATCCCAGCCATCAAAAAATGCCTTTTGGTGTTTTGGACACATTGCGTGCTTCGCCAGACAAGCAGTATGTTGTAGAATTTGAAGAAAATGGACAGGAGTATCAATCGTCGTATACCTACATTACAGATCTTTCTTTTAAACCTCTGGCTATTTTAAACCTGCCCTATATTGAGGATGATGGTTTTATTAATAAAGAACTAAAAGAAAGCCTTACACGCTTAGGAATCACTTATTTTTTTATGCTTCTTATCGCAATTGCTTTGGCATATTTTCTTTCAAAATATATCACGCGATCGCTTAATACGGTAAGTCTTAAAATTACTGAAACACGCCTCAACAAGCGTAATAAACGTATTGAAATTGAAGGTTCTACCGAAGAGATTTCTACGCTGGTAAACGCTTATAACGGGATGATAGACGAACTTGAAAATAGTGCCGCACAATTGGCTGCAAGCGAACGGGAAGCTGCGTGGCGGGAGATGGCAAAACAGGTGGCACACGAGATTAAAAATCCGTTAACTCCCATGCGCCTTACCGTACAGAGTTTTCAGCGGAAGTTTGATGCTGAAGATCCGCAAATAGATGCAAAGATTGAAGAATACAGTAACACGCTTATTCAGCAAATTGATATTATGAGCAATATCGCTTCAGCATTTAGTAGTTATGCCGAAATGCCTGCTCAAAAAGATGAAACGTTGAACGTTGTTAAGATCACCAAATTGGCATTGGATATTTTTAACGAAAGCTATATTTACTTTTTTGCCGAAGACGAAGAAATTATTTCAAAACTGGATCGAACACAGCTTATCCGGATTGTAACAAACCTGGTAAAAAACAGTATTCATGCCATTTCCCAGCGAGAACCAGACACTCCTTCGATAGAGGTTCACGTGTTTAAAAAGGAGGACTCTGCATGTATTACCGTTCGGGATAACGGTTCAGGAATTTCAGAAGAAAATAAAGACCTGGTTTTCGAACCTAAGTTCACCACAAAAAGTAGTGGCATGGGTCTTGGGCTTGCCATGGTAAAGAATATTGTGGAGACCTATAAAGGTGAAATTACTTTTGTGTCTGCTGTAAATGATGGAACAATATTCACTGTTTGTTTTCCACTTCATAATTAAGATAAACGCCTTTAATTATAGTAGTTAGCTGTGTTTTTTGTAATTTTACAGCCAACTAAAACCCTCAAAATTTATCTACTATGGCTTACAAAAATATACTTTCAGCTTCTTCAGCAAATATCACGACGATCACCATAAACAGGCCTTCAAAGCTTAATGCATTAAATCAGGCTACCATTGCCGAACTACATAAAGCATTTAAAAAAGCCGATAATGACAAAAAGACGAAGGTTATTATCATTACCGGAAGTGGTGAAAAAGCATTTGTAGCTGGAGCAGATATCGGAGAGTTTGCAGACTATTCAGTAGTTCAAGGGGAAAAACTGGCTGCAGAAGGACAAGCAAAGCTGTTCGATTTTGTAGCACATTTATCTACCCCGGTTATTGCGGCCATTAACGGATTTGCATTAGGTGGTGGATTGGAATTGGCCATGGCGGCACATTTTCGTATTGCCAGCGACAACGCAAAAATGGGTCTTCCCGAAGTTTCATTAGGAGTAATTCCTGGCTACGGAGGAACACAGCGATTACCGCAATTGGTTGGGAAGGGGCGTGCCATGGAACTTATTATGACTGCAGGAATGATAGATGCCAACCAGGCACTACAATACGGTCTGGTGAACCACGTGACAACAACAGAGGAACTACTTCCACTAGCCGAAAAACTGGCTTCAAAAATTTCTAAAAATTCTACAATGGCCATTGCGGCAGCCATAGAAGCGGTTAATGCAGGTTTTGAAGCCGGTGAAAATGGTTTTGAAGCTGAAATTACTCAGTTCGGGAAATGTTTTGGTACAGCCGATTTCCAGGAGGGAACACAGGCATTTCTACAGAAACGTAAGGCTAATTTTCCTGGGAAATAAATAGCTGGATGAGAACTTTTATTTTTTTACTTTTTTGTTTTTCTACCGGGATAGTTTCTGCTCAAAAAATTGAATACCAGCTTATTCAGAGCAATGTTTTTGAGGATGAAAAATACAAAACAACCTTGCTTTTTGCTGAAGAAGATACCAATGGTGATATTTATGTTGTGCGTAACTTTTTGGCTAGTTTCCCTGCTCCAAAGGGGTATTATGTTGAACGCTATAACGCAGCACTTGAATTATTGGACAGAACCATAATACCCATTGAAAGAAGTGAGGTGCGCGGTCTTTTTTTAAAGGAAGGAAAAGTTGCATTAATAGAATTCAGATACGTTCAAAAGGAGAAAAGCTATAATTTTTACCTGTTAGAATCTTCAAAAGAAAAATTCAGTTTTTCAGAAAAAGAGATCTTATCTATTGATCGATCTAAAATGGACAAATATGACCATTACGGAATACGAAAAGAAATAGAATATAACAGTAACCATTACTATGAGTTTGGTGATGTAGTGACATCAGATAACAAAGAGTTTTTCTCCATAAGTGTTTTGTTTAAACAAAAGAAAGGAAACGCATTTAAAATCCATACGTTCACGAAGGAGGGAGTATTGGTATATGATTATTTATTAGATAAAATTGATGAAAAAACGTTAGACAAAAAATATAAAAAAACACCACTACTGGTGTATCAAAATATGCTTCTTGGCGATGACGGTGTCGCATATTTGCTCGCAAAAATTTATTACAACGGCTCGTTAGAGCCAGAAAGAAAAGGAAAGCCTAATTACAATTATGAGCTTTTTAAAATTACAGGAAGTAGTCGCCACAAGCAGAAATCTCTTCTGGTGGGGGATAATTTTATGTTCGGTATGCAGCTTGTAGCATCGCAAGATAAATTATTTGCAGTAGGGGTTTACAATGATGAATTACCTTCGTTATTTAAAAACAGTTTATTATATCTGTTTTCTAAATTAGAAGGGAATGACGGTGTGGTGCGGTTCGAGGTGGATAAAGAGTTGTTTTCGGAAGTAAAAACGTATGATGTAGATTTTTCTGAAATTATTAAAGAAGACTTGAAACCTAAAGGCCGGAGTTTAGGGGGTGAGGTTTTGTCCTTTGTATCTGGTAGAGATAAATTTAACAAGGCTGGAGTAATAGCTTTTGTTCCACATAGCGTTCAATTATTACCTAATAATGATATTGTGTTAATGTTAGAACAAAGAATTACAACTGTTGCTAATAATGGAATGTCTTCTACCTCCTGGTATGGCAATACCATACTTTTAAAAGTAAATGGCCAAGGAGAATTAATTTATGATCGAGGAATCAAGAAATCATCAATTAATGGAAATTTAAATAAGGTACCTAACCATTCATTTGCCTCATTAATTAATGAAAAAGGCAGCTATATCATATTCAATGGGGAAGCAATACCAGAAAAATTAGAAGACGGGCGCATGATTTTTGAAAATACCAATGACAATTATGCGCACATTGTACGAGTTTCGGGTAGAGGTCAGAAGCACCATCAACGTGCTTTTCATTGGTTAGATGAAAAGGTTAGTTTCGAGTTTAGATTTGCGAAGCAAATAAGTGAAAACAAACTACTCGTGGAAGTTGAAAATGATAAGAATCCCCAGCTTATGGTTATAGAAATAACAAATTAAATTGGAATAATTCCTATTTACCTAGGATTTATTCCAATATATAAGTAACTTTGAAGAGAACATTCACTTCAACGTTTTTATGTCTCAACTCCCCGAACACCAAAAAGGCCGTGGTGCGCAAAAGCGTATTCATAACCGTTTTTTTGAATTGAGCCACGAGCTCCGGGACGATTTCCTGAATTACTGCGAAGCCGAGGGGGAACTGGCAGACAAAAACCAAACAAAATACATAGAGGTATTTCCTAAAACATTTGTAAATAAAGTGCAAAGCCCCGATGTGGGGATGGGGTTTTCTGCCAATCCGTATCAGGGGTGTGAACACGGTTGTGTGTATTGCTATGCTCGCAACAGCCATGAATATTGGGGCTATGGAGCAGGATTGGATTTTGAACGCACCATTCTTTACAAAACTTCTGCACCAGAATTACTCGAAAAACACATTACTAAAAAATCCTGGGAAGGGCACCCCATTGTATTTTCTGGCAATACAGATTGTTATCAACCCTTGGAACGCAAGCTTGGAATTACACGAAAATGTCTTGAAGTCATGTTGAAATGGAAACACCCCACAGGCATCATCACCAAAAATAGCTTGCTGTTGCGCGACCTTGATATATTAAAGGAATTGGCTCAAATAAATTGTATTTCAGTAAATATATCCATCACGTCACTTTCAGAAAAAACACGGCGCTTGCTGGAGCCACGTACAGCCAGTATCAAACAACGGTTAAAAGTAGTGGAGGTGCTCAGTGAACACGATATTCCCGTGCGGGTCATGATGGCGCCTATTATTCCATCTTTAAACAGTCATGAAATTCTTCCTTTGGTACAGAAAGTTTCAGAACTAGGCGCGAAGGATGTGGCTTACACAGTGGTACGCTTAAACGGACAAATAGCTGAAATCTTTAGCGATTGGATACACAAAGCACTGCCAGACAGAGCTGAAAGAATTTTAAACCAGATAGCCCACTGCCATGGAGGGAGCTTAAACGATAGCCGTTTTGGCACACGAATGCGAGGGGAGGGTAATTTTGCACTTCAGATTAAGGAAACTATGGCATTGGCAAAGCGGAAATACCTTCCGAAAGAGAAGTTAGCTGCTCTGGACAGCACGCATTTTCTTCAGTTAAAGAATCCGCAGACACGTTTATTTTAAATGGTATCTTTGATTTTTTGTTACAAACTAAAACGATTCAGCTACCTATAGTCATGCGCACCAGTTTTTTACTTTTTGTATGTTTTCTTTCTGTGTTTGCAGCTTCCTCTCAAACTGAAAAAGAACTCAGCTCTCTATCTTTCGACGCAATACGAGACACCATACATGCGTATCGCTTTACAGCATCTGAAAAATCTTTAACTGCAGGTAAAGCCTATGTTTTAAAAGCACAAAAAGAAGGGGACAAGGAAAATGAATGGCTTGGGATGGAGTCTATTGCATTGCATTATGTAAGAAGTAGAGATTACAAAAGTGCACACGACCAGGCTCTAAAAACATTAGCATTTGCCCGAAGTCACAAGTTACGCAAACTCGAACTGAGAGCCCTGGTCTTTCTGGGAGACTTGCAAATATTGGTAACTTCTGCAAAAGAGCAATTAGCCTATTATAACGAACTTCTGGAGCTGGCCGAAGCCTACGGTATTGATGAGTACCGCGAAGCAGCATTCAATAAAATCGCCACAATTATGGATATAAGTGGCGATACAAAAAAGGCACTGGCCATACGAAAACGAACGCTTGCTTATTATAAAGACAAGCCTTTAGATTCAACATTCACACAAAAGGATAAAAATAATGTGGTCATGTACTCCTATAGCTCATTAGGAGGAACATATATGCTCGCAAAGCAATTGGATTCGGCAAAAATAATTGCAAGCAGAGTAAAAGGGTTTTTAAGTAAAGAAATAGACTCCTGCAATGCCGCATACCTCTATTTACTGGAGGCTGAAATAGCCTTTAAAGAAAACAACTTTAAACTAGCTAAGGAAAAATTCATAAAAGGCTATGGTGTTTGCCCGAGTGAGTACGATATTATTGCCTTAAATAAAGCTTATAACCTAGGCAAGGTAGAACTGGGTGCCAAAAATCATGAGGAAGCAAAAAGAATTCTACAACAGGGGCTGGACGACTATCAGGTTACCGCTGCAGAAGAAGGGTTTATGAGCGACTACTACGAACAGCTGGCCGAAGCTTACAAACATACTGGCGATTTTGAACAGGCTAGCTATTTTTTTGAAAAGCACCTTACTACTCAGGAAGAATACACTAAATTAAAAGACAACGCTAAAGAAGTTATCCTAAAAGACGAAAGGGAAGCGTTTAAAAAAGAGTTTGATGCTTTGAAAGTTCAAAAAGAGCAAAGTCAGGTCTATCTCAACTATCTATTCCTGGGAGCGTCTGTAATTATTTTAATACTGTTGTTCTTTCTTTTGAAATTTTATAGAAACAAAAGACAGAACGAAGCAAAATTTGAAGCTTTACTGGCAAAAATAAAAGCCGCTAAATCTCCGGAAGAAATTATAGATACTAAAGATCAAGAGCTGGAAGAAAAAGAAACCACAGACGTGCCTGAAGAAACCAAACTGCAAATTCTTACAGGCTTAAAGAAACTGGAAGAAAAGGAATATTTCCTGCAACAAGACTGCAACTCCTACAACGTTGCCAAAAAAATTGGAACCAATACTACTTATCTGTCGAAAGTGATAAACTCCCATTTTGGAAAGAATTTTAACACCTATATTAATGATCTCCGGATAAACTATGCCATTGTACGTATAAAGAACGATGTATTGTTTAGGTCGTATTCCATCCAATCCATTGCCGAAGAAATAGGCTACAAAAGTGCCGATAGCTTTACCAAATACTTCAAAAAGGATACGGGATTAAATCCTTCTTTCTATATTAAAAACATTAAGAATGTTGTCTAAGAAAATGTACAATGTAAGACAAACGGAGGTACGATTTTTAACTTCCTGATGCATCTTCACTACATATTTTTCAGCATATATTTTTTCTTGCTGAAACGACTAGATTTGTTAAAAACACCCCTTACATACCCAAATTTATAAATTTAGGGTTACACGTTTATTGAAGTTTTAAAATTTCAATAAAAACACGCTATCTCTTTAAATTCAATATGCGACAACTTTTTGAAGCTTCCCCAATTTGCTGAAAATGGGGAAGCTTCACTTTTATATAGGTGGTTTGTGTTGCAGATTTGTCTCATCAAACAATCACAACCCCGAAACAAGCGGGAATAAAAAAGCAACATATGAAAACACAAAACAACACGTTCGCAAAAAGAATCATCATCACATTTGTAATTGCCTTCGTTGCACTACTATCCATTCCTTTTGGTTTTGGAATGTACTCTGGCATAAAATTACATACAGGGGTTACAGGTAAGATTGAAAAAGCAATCGATAAGCATTGTCAGTGTGAGGAGGTACGGTTCAATCTCTCGGCTCATGGACTTCAATTTAGTAAAACGGATGGGTTTACCTCCCAAAAAGCTTCTTATGTACTTAAAAACTGCACGTATGAAGGAACTGTCGTTGAAGAAGCAACCAGAATAAACAATCGTTTAAAAAGCACGGTTGCAGGCTATGAAACCCTGGATCTCATTGAGCTTACATTTAAAACTGCCGAGACAACTGAAACTGTAAAAATTAAAGATGGCAGCGTTTTATAAGCAGCAACTTTTCAAAATTTTTAAAACCTTAACTATGAAAAATAACACCACACAACGTATTCAATTCATAAAATTTGGCATTGGAATATTAATAGGAGTCACTATTTACCTTCTTGTAACACTCATCTTTTAAACTAAACATCATGATAACAATTGTAGAAATAACCATAGCCATTATTCTTTCTTGGCTTTAACAGAAACTAAGTACAACTTAAAATTTTAAATACTCAAATTATGAAAAATCTAAAAAATATTTTTACGCTAGTTGCCCTCACATTGGGTCTTATAACTAGTTTTGCACAGCAAAATGATAACAGCTTATTATGGAAAGTGGAGGGGAATGGCATTAAAACCTCTTATGTGTTTGGTACATTTCACATGCTTCCTAAAAAGGATTTTGAATTACAGAACAAGGTTACGAATGCCTTACAGAATTCAGAAATATTGGTGCTGGAGCTAGATATGGACGATCCAAAAATGCAAACCGAAATGATGCAGTTGTCGGCCCTTAAAGACGGTAAAACATTAGCCGAATTTATGGATGCCGAAGAATATACTTTAATAGACACCTATTTAAAGGAAAAAATGGGAATGGGGCTTGACAGCTTTAAAACATTTAAGCCGCTATTGGTTTCTAGTATGGTAATGATGGGGTATTTGGGAGCAGATATGGCTAGTTATGAAGCATCCTTAATCACAATGGCAAAGGAACAAGAAAAGGAAATCAAGGGCCTGGAAACTGTCGCTTTTCAAATGGGAGTTTTTGATGAACAACCTTATGACGAACAATTGGATGAAGTGGTAAAATTACTAAAGGAAAAAGATGTTATGAAAGACATGTTCAACGAAATGATTGCTCTTTATAAAAATGAAAATATTGAAGGTTTGTATGACTATATGGACGATTTTTTTAACGGAGACCAGGCACAATTGGATAGAATGTTACACGCCAGAAACCAAAACTGGATTCCTAAAATGAGCGAATATTCAAAAGAACAAACCGTTTTTTATGGTGTAGGTGCAGGCCACTTAGGGGGTACACTTGGAGTAGTTAATCTATTGAGAGAAGCGGGGTATATTGTAACGCCAGTCTTAGAATAAGCTGAATTAGTATAACATTTAACCCAGTATTGCCAAAAGGGTAGTTTCTGGGTTATTTTTTATTTCAATACAATTTGTGAGCTCAAAAATATGCTGAAAATAAGATAGTTGTAAATAAGTATAGCAGTCTACATATATAAATTGCGACTTATATTAGTTGTAAAGTTAAGTTTTGTGGTGTATTTTCATAGGAGATTAATAATCAATGAATTCTGGCTTCAATGAAATCACTTTACTTTACAATAGTATGTATCTGGTTTATTTTATTTTCTTCCATTACGGTAACTTCTCAAACCTTGCTGCGCGCTACAGTTTTAGATGCTGAAACAAAACTACCAATTGCCAATGCTAAATTTGGGATTGCAGACCAAGGAATTGGTGTGCTTACAAATGAAGAAGGAAAATTCACCTACAGAAAATACCATCAGGTTTTAGATGAGACAAGTGAATTTGAAGTTTCTGCGATTGGATATTTAAATTTAAAAGGAACTATTGAGGTGCTTCGAAAGCTTCAAAATAAGCGTGGGGTGATTTATTTGCAAAAAGCTTCGGCACAACTCATATCTTTAAAACCTTCCGGAAAAATTGCAGTGTTTTGGGATGCTTCAGCAAAAAGTGCTTCTCGAAATCCAGAAAACGAAATAGCCTATCTAAAAGAATACCTAACTACTACAAACGCCAAGGAGTTTTCAGTAGTAGTTTTCAACGAAGCGATTATTGAAAACCAGAGTTTTAAAATTTCAGAAAAAAGTATAGAAGCCCTACAGAATCTTCTTAGTGCGATACCTTATAAAGGTGTTTCAGATTACGGATTGCTAGAAAAAATCCAAACAGATGAAGTGCTACTTTTTGCTGAGTCCAAACCTACGTTTGGAATGTTTCAGCTTAGCCAAAATACACCAGTGCACATTGTAAATAGTAGTCCTGCAACCACTTCCGATGCTTATTTTGAAAGTTTAGCGCAGTACACATCAGGAGCCTATAAAAAACTGAATGAAGCACGCACCCAGACCGGAGTTGTTGAAGAGGGTTCTTACGTGACTGGACGGTATATGCAAATGGAAGCACCCGTTCCGTTTGCCATTATTTCAAAAAAAGGAGACTTAAAGGAATACTTCACAGATGCCGAAGGATATTTTAAGATACCAGCTACTCATGGAGATGTGCTTACCTTTTATTCGCTGGGAAACTTCCCAAAAACACTCAATATTACATCAAAAACAACGTATCAGGTAATCGCAGTTCCAAAAGCCGAGCAGCTGGCAGCAGTTAACTTAAAAGCTAAGAAACAACGGTCGCAGTATGCCTTCGATTCTATTCGCCAGTTAGATGTTGTAGAAGGTCGCACAGTGCCTGTACGATCTGTCCATAAAAGCCAGTTTAACAAAAATGCATTTAGCATAGCAGATGCCATAGATGGTATGTTTGGAGCTAAAGCGGTATACAACCGCGCAACTGGAGACGCTTATATAACAGTTGGGGGAGGCTGTGCAAGAATTTTCGTAGACGGGTTTGAACTTAGCAATATAAACGCAATTCCTGCACACGTAGTAGAAAATATTTCTATTTATGAATCGTATAGTATGGTGCTACCGTGTCCTTCAAGGATTATTGTAACTACAAGAATGCATCCAGATAGGATAGACCAAAGATTGCGTACAAAAGGATACGAACAATTGAAGAATAATTTTTATACGGAGCAGGTCCCTACATTAAAAACAGAAGGTTTGAGGTCTCCATATTTTCCAAAGAATCCTATAACTGGCGTTATAAAAGGGAATGGTACCGTGTTGCAAGGGGTGAGTGTATTGTGTAAGGGCACTCTAAATGAGGTTTTTACAGATGTCAATGGTGCTTTTTCTATACAAGCTGCCGAAGGTGATATACTCGAAATAAAGCATTTTGGGATGTACCCTAAGCGTGTTGTGGTTACAGATAAAAAACAATATACCATAGCACTTATTACCAAGGCTGAAATCTTAGATGAAGTACAACTGTCCAAAAAAATAGAAAAACCGTCTACGGAATACGATTCTTTTGATCCAACAACAAAAATGGAAATCGTAAATGGTAAAAAATATGATGTTCGTGGTGTCATGTTTAAGGAAGATTTAAACCAGGCAGGAGCCGATATTTATGAGACTGTAAAAATGAGCGATTCCAGAATTGGTGTAACCGGAGGTACAGCTTTGGGAAATAAAAGATTTGTTTACAAAAGAGGACCTGGTAGTGGAAGCCTGTACATTCCACTAACAGCAATTGTAGATGGAGTTGCCATGGATGCAATGGGCGTAAACCCTAACTTAGTAGAGCGCGTTAGTGTTTATATAGCGCCCATGAGAGAAAAGGATTCTAAGATCTTTATCACTACTAGAAATCATCCCGATATTCGAAAAAAATTCCTTGCTGAAAATGATATTACCCTAAAAAATAACATTTACAAAGAGGAAGTAACCAAGCTAGGAAGCAGAAACAGCAAAAACCCATATTTTGATGCAAAAGAAATCTCGGGTACAGTGCGTGTAAACAATATTCCATTGCAAGGGGTGAGTATTCTAAAAAAAGGAACTTTAAATGAAGTGCTTACAGATGGAGAGGGTTCTTTTACCCTGAAAGCTGTTGCAGGTGATATTCTCAAAATTAAACATGCCGGAATGTATCCAAAAACAGTAGTGGTAACCGATACATTAACCTACGAAATAGCACTAATAAATAAAACAGAAGTTTTAGATGAGGTTTCGGTGAAGGCCAAAATAGAAGAAACTGAAAAAATGATACCTACTGCCTATGGTACTAAAGATAAAAAGTCGGTTGGCTACAAAGTGGAAAGTGAATTGGCAGAACTTATTTCACCTGGCGATATTACTTTTGACCAAGTCGCCATTCGCATACCAGGAGTACTTGTAGACCCAGGAACTAAGCAATTGTTTTTTGAAAGAGGGTATGGTGCTATAAAAAAATCACCTATTATGATTGTTGTAGACGATGTGCCAATGTCGCAGAGCACTTTACAAACTGTAAATCCGCAAACCATAACCAATGTCACGGCCTTAAAAGGGGTTGTAGCCACAAATAAATATGGAAGCCAAGCCTTTGGAGGGGTTTTATTAATTACTACGTTAAACAATTCGTTTGCTGAAAATCAAGAACAACAAGACCTAAGGGTACAAAATAATATCTATACTGAAACATTACCATCGCTAAATTTTGACGCTTTAAAAGCCGATTATATTGATGAAGTTGCCCTAAAACTTAGCACTAAGATTAAGCTTGAAAAATACAGGAGTATTAAAAATACTTACCTGGATAAAGTAGATTTTTATGTGGATATGGCGCTTTATTTTCAGCAAATTGATGCTGGTGCGGCACGTGAAGTTAGAAACGATTTTGCGCTACTGGCTAAAGACAATATAAAGGCACTTCGAATTTTAGCTTACCTCAACGAACACGCTGGAGAGTTTCTACAAGCTCAAAAAGTATACAAACGAATTGTGGCAATGGACCCTAGTAATCCACAATCATATCGAGATTTGGCGCTTATTTACCAAGAAACTGGCGAATATGATAAAGCATTAGAATTGTATGTAAATATTTTAGGTGATCAAGTTCCAGGCATAGATTTTTCGTCGTTAACGTCGGTTTTAAGTAACGAGTTGCAACGACTTATTAATTTGCATAAGCATCACATTAATTATCAAAGACTTTCGAACGACTGGCTTATTGCAAATTTCAACATAGATGTCCGTATGACCGCTTCCTGGAGCGATAGCAATGCACCTTTTGAATTTCAGTTTGTAAACCCACAAAACCGCTTTTTCAATTGGAATTCCGACAAAAAACTGAACAAGAATATTGACAAAAATACGGGAACCGAAGAATTTGTAATAGACGATGCAGACCCTGGGAATTGGTTGATAAATGTTCGCTATACAGGCGACGTAAATGCGGCTAATATTCCGCCCTATTTAAAATACACGGTCTATAAAGATTATGGCACACCCAAAGAAACCAGAACTATAAAGCTGGTAAAGCTTGAGAGTCAGCTCCAAAAAGTGACGTTAGATTCCTTTGTGTATTAATTGTATAACCATCAAAAATTAGTTTCGTATGAACTATTACTTTACACTTTTGTTGTTTCTAGTAACAAGTTTTTCTCTAGTTGCACAGGAAGTAATGACCATTGCAGCCACTGTATTGGATGAACAGACAAAGGAGCCCGTCTCTTTTGTAAATGTTGGCTTTCCTGAAAAAGGCATTGGTACCGTGACCAACGAATATGGAAACTTTAGTCTTACCTTGAATAATAAAGACATAGGTGAAGATACTGTGCTTCAAATTTCTTCTTTAGGATATAAAACTAAGAACCTGCCAATACATAGTTTAGGTGCTCTCACCTCAAATAAAGCACTTGTATATCTTACCCCGACCCAGTATGCTTTGGATGAAGTGGTACTTACAAGTGAAAAACGAGAGTTTGATAGGCTTGGAAGTTATACTTACAGCAAAGAAAACCTCGGATATTGGATGAATAAGGAGGGCTTAGGAGGTGAGATTGCAACTCGCATTACTGTAAATAAAAAAAACACACAGCTCCAAAACCTCACCTTTAATATTGTTGAAAACAAAGGAGATAGTTTGCTTGTAAGGGTAAAAGTATATGATTATCACAGGGGCTTTCCTGGTAAGAACCTTGTTACTCAAAACATTTTTCACACCATAACCAGAAAAAAAGGTGTAGAGACTATTCCTTTGAAGGAATATAACATTATTGCCCATGAAGATGTGATTGTGAGTCTGGAGTTGGTAAAAGTCTATGGCTCCTATATTTATTTTTCGTTGTCATCTACACCATACGGAGGTCTTGCTTACACCAAAGAACGCAGTATGGATAGCTGGAAGTCTTATAGAGGGACAGGAATAGCTTTTGGACTCATTGCTTCATACCCGTCAGAATCTGCTGAAAAAGATATTGTTTCACGCTCGAAACCCAGAAACATAGATCTATACTGGGATGCTTCGCTCCCAGCCAAAAACCGAAACGTTGATGAAGAATTAAAACTACTAGGCAAGTATATAAATCATCTGGGAGATGCAACTATTCGCGTTGTTACATTTAGTCATGGACTGTCTGTTGAAGAAATGTTCAACATAAAAAATGGTAGAAGTAAAGACCTGGAGGAGTATTTAGAAAACACCTATTATAATGGTGCCACAGACTTTTCTGATGTCTTAAAGCGAAACCTAAATAGCGCAAATGTAGCACTCGTCTTTACAAATGGGAGATCAATATTAGCACCATTAAAACCTACTGTAACTATTCCAATCTTTTGTATTAACTCTTTAGACCGTGCTGCAGACGCCAACCTTCAGGAAATTTCTTATGCTAGCGGCGGACATTATATAAACTTATCCAGAATAAAAGTGAAAGATGGTCTCGCCTATTTAACAAAGGATATTGAAGATAAAAGCGCCTATAGTAAGGACCAACAGGTAGATACATCTGATTATTTATACGGTGTAGTTTTCAACGAAAACGACATTCCGTTGCAAGGCGCAACAGTACAAATTAAGGGTTCATTTACACAAGTAGAAACAGATGCAAACGGCACCTATGCAATTGATGCGGTGCCTGAGGATATCTTGATAATTAAGGCTTTCGGGATGCATAGAAAGGATGTGTTAGTAGGACTAAGTAAAAAATTAAATATTCAGTTGAAAACAAAAAACGAACTACTGGATGAAGTTTTTCTGGAAACAAAAGTTGCAGACTCAGGTAGAGAGAAAAAAATAGACTCGCTGTTTGCTACCAATAAAAGAAGAGGTATAGACATCTTATTACATAACTCTATTACAAGTGAAGAAATATCTCCTGATAAGGTCGAGCTACATCAGGTTTTAAACGAACAAAATGGAGTTATTGCAGTACAAAATGGATTAGGGAATACATATTCATATGTACTAAGAAGAACTTTATCTAACCCTGGACACGATGCTGCCCGTGCAGCCATTGTTATTGATGGAGTAATTTATGACCCAACTTCAAATGTGGTGCTTTTTCTCGATCCTCAAACAATTGATAATATAATTATTCTACAACCAGGAATGTCTACAGTGCGATATGGCCCAGTTGCCGCTTTTGGAGCGATTGTCATTGAAACAAAAAGCTACTCAGCCTCTAAAAACAAGAAAATTGAAGAAGAGAATACATCATCGATACTAGCTACTGGGAATGATTATAATGAAGACTTATTTACCTTGGAAATGGTAAAAAACAAGAAACAATCACCTAAGTATATTCATAATCTGGAAGAATCTGCTACAATGGAAGAAGCCAAAATGCGTTATCAAAAACTTCAGAGAGTATATGGGAATACGATTCCATTTTATCTGCAAACTGCAAATTATTTTGAAACCTGGGATACATCTTTCGCAGATGCAGTCCGTTCCAATATAATTACTTTGGCTTTAGATAATGTAAAAGCTTTAAAGGCGCTTGCTTTTGCATATGAGGAAAAAGGAGCATTACAAAAAGCAAACTATCTATATAAACGCATAATAAATATTGTTCCCGAAAATTTACAATCGTATCTAGATGTTGCTAGAATTAGCGAAGCATTAGGTGATATTAAAACCGCTGAAACCTTATACACTCAATTACTCTATAATACCATTCCAAATGTGAATGCAGAGGAAGCACAAGAGCAGGTCATTAATGAGTTTAGAAAACTTGTGGCCAATCATAAATCGCAGATCAATTTTGATGAGTTGCCTGAAGAATTTTTAAAAGTGGGCTTTAAACAGGATGTAAGAATTGTGTTTGACTGGAACGATCCTACAGCCGAATTTGAATTACAGTTTGTAAGTCCGGAGAATAAATATTATAAATTTTCACATACATCTTTTGAAAATAAGACCTATATGGAACAAGGGGTTAAAGATGGGTTATTATCTAAGGAGTTTATTTTGGATAATGGTGAAAAAGGCCGGTGGCTCATAAATGTAAACCACCTTGGGGAAGTGGAACAAGAAAATCCGACCTATTTAAAATATACCTTATACCAAAATTACGGGCTCCCAAATGAAACAAAAGAAATAAAAGTGATAAACCTTTCAGATTACAATCAAAAAGTAACCTTGGATTCTTTTACATTATAATCGAGTTGGATCAAGTTTTGATGCTATAAATAGAAAATCCTTACATAACATACAATGAAAAAGGCTATAAAAATAATGTTATTCCTATTGTGTTTTACCACATTGGGATATGCTCAGGACAGAAGTCAATTTAGGAATGGTATTGTTGTATCACTACCAGATAAGCAACCCATTTCTAATGCAGTAATTACCATTAAAGGAACATTTCTAGAAACAGAAACTGATAAGAATGGATCTTTCTCCATAGCTACTGTTCCAGGCGACGAATTAGTAATCACTGCATTTTTGATGAATTCAAAAACGGTCTCTGTACCGTCTAATAATCAACCATTAAACATTGAACTTGAATACAATGCTGAAGTTTTGGAAGCCATTACCCTTCGAGAAAAACAAACCAAAGAAGGCTATCTTGAAAGAGACTTTATAGAAAAGGATAAAAAGGAAATTGGCTATTCTTACCAAGACTTGCAAACCGAATTCATTAACGGAGCCGATATAGATTTATATACGGTTGCAAGAAAAATACCTATGCTGGACGTAGCACAAGGTCCATTTGGAGGTCAAGTTGTTTATAATTCGAGAATGCGTGGTGCCTTGGGTGGGAGTAAAGTCCCTATCCAGGTAGTTGTGGATGGTATATCTGTAGATCAAAATGCTTTAGCATTTATAGATCCGAGGCAAGTAACCAATATAACCATATATCGAAGTTTGGCCGGAACTGTAAAGTATGGAACTTTTGGTGCTGGGGGGGTAATGCGCATTACAACCACGAACACAACAAAAGTAAGAACAGATACAAGGGAAATACCATCACTGGTCATTAAGGGCAATAATTATGAGGAAGGGATTTTGCCAATTTCAGATAATACTACTATTGCTACGGCTCCTTTTATACGAGAAATAAAAAGGTATACCAACTTAGAAGATGCGTTCAAGGCATATAACCTGCAACGTGAACAAGCGGCAACAAGAAACTTGGCGTACTACTTGGATATGGCTAATTACTTTTCGAGATGGGGGGCTACGCATAGCTATACTGTTTTATCAGATTTGTTTGAACAAGCAAACGATAACCCACGAATTTTGAAGGCCATTGCCTTTACATTGGAAGAACAGGGGCATTTCGCACAAGCAACGTTCGTCTTGGAAACACTTTTGGAGCTCCGACCAGATAACATACAAGCTTACCGGGACGTAGCAAGACTGTATACGCAAATAGGGAGGTACAACCTCGCAGCCACACTATACAAACAAATGATATACAATACCGTACCCAACGTAGATTTTGAGCCTATACATCCTATTGTTTTTAACGAGTTTAGGCATTTAATAGCGAATCATAAAAGAAAGATAGATTTCTCGAACATTCCTAATGAGTTTATGTCGGTCAATTTCAAGAAAGATGTGCGTATCGTGTTGGAGTACACCAATCCACTGGCAGAATTTGAAGTTCAATTTGTGAGCCCCAAGAAGAACTATTATACCTGGCGGCATACTTTTTTTGATAGCAACGATTTAATTGAAAACGAAATTTCGAAAGGATTTGCACTCAAAGAATTTATTATCGAGGATGCAGATTATGGTAATTGGCTCGTGAATGTAAAAAATAGCAATGGTACGAACGATGCAGTTCCAACACTGCTAAAATATACCATATACCAGGACTATGGATTACCCACTGAGAAAAAAGAGGTGAAGGTGGTGAACCTCTCTCAATTTACTGATAAGGTAACGCTCGACAATTTTATCTATCAATAAAACCTAAAATATATTACCGCTCACCGTTCCATTCAGCATAAAACTGTTCCAGAAATTGCTCCATAAAATTATGACGTTCCTGAGCAATTATTTTTGCTGTTTCAGTATTCATTTGGTCTTTCAACAACAGTAACTTTTCGTAAAAATGATTCAGGGTAGGCGCCGTGGAGGCTTTGTATTCCGAAGGAGTCATTCCTAACTGAGGCGGAATAGCAGGATTATATAGTTTTCGATTTTTAAAGCCTCCGTAGTTAAACGTTCGTGCAATGCCAATAGCTCCCATGGCATCCAGCCTATCGGCGTCCTGCACTACTTCTAGTTCTTTAGAGTGAAACGTTTTTTGTGCATTTCCTCCTTTAAACGAAACATTGGCAACTATGTTTACAATGTGGGTTTTTCCTTCTTCTGAAATTTTCTGAGACGATAAAAACCGGGCGGTCTTTTCAGGGCCAATCGTGTCATCTCCTCCATGAAACTTAGAGTCGGCTATGTCGTGAAGTAGCGCGGCCAGTTTTACCACTAGGGTATTAACTTCTTCCCCTTCGGCAAGTAAACATGCATTTTTATAAACACGTTCTATATGAAACCAATCGTGACCTCCTTCTGCATTCCACAATTCTTTTTTTACAAAGGCTATGGTGTTTTCAATAACTACGATTTCTTCAGCCTTACTCATGAACAATGTCTTTTAGTACAGTTTGTTCTACTAAAGAAATAAGTCCTTCGGGTGTATGTGCTGAAACTTCTATGGATTCATGAATCTTCATTTTTAAATGAACACCCAATGGCATCGGAAACATTCCATAGCGTTGCAATTTCCATGAATTACTGATACTTACAGGGACTATTACAGCATTGGGAGCATGCTGAAAAAGTATTGAAAGTCCTTTTGTTTTAAAAGGCTTTGGATGTCCATCACGACTTCGGGTACCTTCGGGAAAGATGACCACGGCGCGATTGTTTTCAGAAATATAGTGTGCCATTTTTTTTATTTGAGCCGTGGCTTGCTCAGGGTTTTTGCGGTCTATTAATACCGAACCGCCTTTACGTAGATTGTAGGAAATAGAAGGAATTCCTTTGCCTAATTCAATTTTGGAGATAAATTTTACGTGCAACTTCCGTAAAAACCAGATTAAAGGGGGAATATCCCACATACTCTGGTGGTTAGAAGCAATAATAACTGGCTTGTTTACAGGCAGGTTTTCTGGAAGTTCAACGGTAAAACGAGTCCCCAATATATTGAGGCAGCGCATTAAAAACCACTGTAATGCATCGACTATTTTTTTGTGAGCATTGTATCCAAACCAGTTAAATGCAACCCACTGTATAGGATGAAACAAAACTAGTGTAACACCAAACAGTAAATAAAACACAACTGAAAATGGATAGCTTAAAATCTTCAAAATTAAAATGAATTATAAAAAATCATAGGTTACTGAATGCCACCACACAAAAATAAAAAACTGTTCCCTTTATACTATAGGAAACAGTTTTAAAATATATATTTAAGCAATGCCCCTTTTTTAACTCCTCTCCCAAAGGGAGAGGCGGGGTGAGGTGTTAACAATACTCGTTAAACGCTCCCTTTAAATTTTCTGCAATCATATCGGCTGGACGTCCTTCAATGTGGTGACGCTCTAGCATATGCACTAATTCACCATCTTTAAACAACGCCATTGAAGGCGAACTTGGAGGGAATGGTACCATTTGTGCTCTTGCGGCATCTACCGCTTCACGGTCAACCCCCGCAAAAACAGTTACTAAATGATCTGGTGTTTTTGCGTTTTGCAAGCTCATACGGGCTCCCGGGCGCGCGTTTGCCGCTGCACAACCACAAACTGAATTTACAACTACTAACGTGGTTCCTTCTTTTGCTAACGCATCTGTTACGTCCTGTTCTGTATATAATTCACTAAAGCCTATACTCGTTAGGTCTTCGCGCATTGGTTTTACTAATTCTGCTGGATACATAATCGTTTCTTTTAAATCATTAAAATTGAGGTACAAAGATACTAAATTCGCTACGCTTATAAATCACAAAAGCATCAAATCCCAAACTTTAAGCCTCCCTTGCCCCCAAAGTGAAGCTAAAACAATCCCTTTTTAAATCTACCTACGTAACAAACCCCTCCCAACCTTTACTTATATTTGCACTTCTTATAAACATATAAAGAGAAAAGTAGATGATTCGTTGGTTGTTGGCCGTATTGGGCTATACATTTTATAGATTTCCAGGTGCCATTCTTGGCTTTATCATAGGGAGCTTACTTGACAATGTAATGGGCGGAAAACGTAAGTCAGGAGGCGGATTCCAACAAGTATTTCAGCAACAAAGAAGTGAAAATGTTTCCCCTGCCGATTTTGAACTAAACCTGCTCTCGTTAGCCTCCCTCGTTATCAAGGCCGATGGTGTAGTAAACCAAAAAGAACTGGACTACGTACGCCAGTATTTTGTGCAAGCCTACGGAAAGGAACGCGCTAATGCTACGTTTAAGGTTTTTAACGAAGTGATTAAGAGCAGAGAAATCAATTCAGCAAAAATTTGCGCGTTACTACGAAGCCGGACCCGCTACGAATCCAGGTTACAAATCCTACACTTTTTGTTCAGCATTGCCAATGCAGATGGTCATGTAACACAGGCCGAAGTTGTTGAAATTAATACTATAGCACGTTACCTCGCTATTCAACTACAGGATTTTGAAAGTATAAAAGCAATGTTCTTTAAAAACCCGGATAGTGCTTATAAAATTCTGGAAATAGACCGTACTGCTACCGACGCTGAAGTAAAAAAGGCGTATCGAACTATGGCCAAAAAGTACCATCCAGACAAACTGCAGCATATGGACGAAGCCTATCAAAAAGGTGCTGAAGAAAAATTCAGAATGGTACAACAAGCCTACGAACAATTGCAGAAAGAACGAGGGTTTTAGAATAGTCACCTCGACTCTGGAGAGGTCACACAAGTAGCTCCGTCCCAGATTTATTATTTGGCTAACATACTCAAATGCGACCTCTCAGTCCTGCCCGCCTTCTTCGAGACAATTAACTTGCTTTCTCCACAACCACTCGTTGCTTAATCTCATTCCCCTCCTGGTCAACAGCCATTAACACATACTCCCCGGACAAAGGTTGCAGCGCTATTTCATGAAATGTTTCTGTTGTAGTTATAAAACTGCCGTCCAGGTACCAATAAACTTTAGTCTCTGGATTGCGATGGGCAATTTTAAAGATGACATCCTGTGTTTGTTCTTCAAAATTTTTAGCGAGTAAAATGGTTTCGTTTTTCTTCGGAACTATAAACTCCATCAAATGTTCTCCTTCCTGCAAACAATCGGGCCTAAAGGGTGGGAGCACTTTATATTCGGGATGCAAGGGAGCGTAATAGTATTCCAGGATTGGCGGAAGGGCAAACCACGATTCCTGTTTCATTTCAGCCAGCTCATAACAAGAGGAATTCACGCGATATTGTTCATTCTCAGCAAGAAAAACTTGTTGATGATAGGGACAAGGTTCTGTTCGTGTGCCGTTTTTCGGAATAAATTCTAAAACAGTTTCCCCACAAAAAATACCGGCTAGATGTCCACTCGCAGTACAAACAGAAACTTCAGTTAGCTCATCAAAAGGAGTGGCAAACCAATTGCTTTTAGGGAGTATATCCAACACATCGAACAAGACAGGAGCCGCTGCCTGCAAGCCTGTTAATCCAGGCCGTCCTTCTCCATCTGCATTTCCTGCCCAAACCCCAATCGCATATTTCTGAGTCACACCTACCGCCCAGGCATCCTTAAATCCAAAACTTGTACCGGTTTTCCAGGCAATAGGTTGACTATTACTAAAGAATTCCCAGTTCTTTTCTCCCACCGGCCGATTTACTTTTTGCAAGGCTTCAAAAGTTTTATAGATACTGCCTGCATTAAAAACAGTAGGGATTTTAATTTTTTCTGAAGTTATTTTTTCTTCTGAACGATAAGTAGGTTGTTTAAAATCGGTTGTTCGGTATTCACTGGAAGTCTTGTTGAAAAAATTGAGTGTAGATGCCATCCCAGCATAGGCATTGGTAATTTCCCACAAAGAGCTTTCAGCACCTCCTAAAATTAAGGAAAGCCCATAGTAATTGGCATCACGATCTATACTTGATAATTGCAGTTCATCTAATTTTTTGTGAAAACGTTCAAGTCCATAAGATCGAAGCATTCGTACAGCGGGAATGTTAAGTGACCTTGATAAGGCAATACTCGCTGGCACAGCGCCATTGAATTCCTTGTCAAAATTTTCAGGCTGATACCCGTTAATGGTCGTTGGTATATCTGCCACCAATGTATTGGGCAACAGCTCTCCGCTGTTCAGTAACGCTGTGTATAAAAAAGGTTTTAAAATACTTCCTGTGCTTCGGGGCTTATCGATTATATCAACAAAATTATTGTTCTCTGCCGTGGTTGGTGCATTTCCAATGTATGCTAAGATTTCACGGGTTTCCACATTCAGGACTAAAACCGCCAGGTTATGAATTTCATTTTGTTGTAATTCATAATGCCGCTCCTTTACGATTCGGTTTACCGTAGCCTGTAAGTGTAAATCGATAGTAGTTTTAACCCGTTTCCCGGGTTGTTCTTTACGTATTTTTTCGGTTAAATGAAGTGCAGTTTCAGGCAATTGAAAAGGCTTACCTGGCAAGGGCTCTTCCAGGGCCAATTCATAAGTAATTTTATTAATAATTTCTTTTTGGAATAACTTTAGCAATAATCTATCTCGTTTTTCTTTTAAAAGGACTTCGTTTTTTCCTGGAAAAATCAGAGAAGGTGCATTGGGTAAAACCGCTAACGCAGCAGACTGCCCCCAACTTAATTCACTGGCAGGAACACCAAAGTAGCGCCAGGCTGCTGTTTCTAATCCAACCACGTTCCCACCAAAAGGAGCATACGAAGCATAAAAATTCAGGATGTCTTTTTTAGAATACTCTGCTTCCAACCGGGTAGCTTGAAAGATCTCGATCACTTTTTCGCCGTAACTACGTTGCTTATTTTTTCGCGATAAGCGAATCACTTGTTGCGTTAGGGTACTTCCTCCACGACGCTTATCAGTAGTGAGATTTCCCCACATCGCTTTGGTGATGGAAATAGGATTAAACCCGGGATGCTGGTAAAAATATTCATCTTCAAAATGTAAAACAGACTGCTCAAAACGGTACGGTACCGAATCTAATTTCGGGAAACGGTACTGACCGTCTATGGCAATACGAGCGCCTATTAAAACTCCTTCTCTACTTTCTACAACTGTTGAAGTGGGATCTTTAAAAAGTGGCCGTGGCAAACAAAAAAACCAACATACCAGCCCCGCCAAAAGCAAACTAAGTTTGATTTTGTGTTTTTTGAGGGTATGTATTGTTTTTTGTTTCATTTAAAATCCTTTTAAAATCTATAGGATAGCTGGTACGCCAAACCATTAGACATCTTTCAACTCAGGCAACCAGTAAAGCGTTCTGCCAGCTACTGATTACTGACTAACCTCAACCCAAACCCCTTGATTTCTTGCGTAATAATTAGCATCGTACATCGCTTCTACTTGTGTTCCAGGTAAATAATAGGTTCCCAAATAGGAGGCATTTAGCTTTACAGTAAACGTTTTGGTTTTCTTAGCGGGTAAATCGAAATAAAAATTAACCCGGTCGTCCCGAATGTCTTTATATCGAGCTGTTCCTGAAGCACCGCCGCCCAGCTCGGTAAAACTGGTGTTTACAATTTCCCAGCCGCCTGGGAAGATTTTGGTGAGTGCTACATTGTCAATATAGTCGTTGGACGTATTGGTAATGGCCACGACGGCATTCACTTCTGTACCTTGACGGAGGTTTTTAATATCCATCGGTTTTCCAGCGCCGTTAAGATAGGAGGCTTTTACAGTTAGATTTTTACGTGTTGCCAGCTCGTTACCTAAAGGTAATTTACCTTTTTGGGTCAAAGTGACGTAAATTATGTTTCCTTTTTTGTTGGTAACTGTTATGGAGTTTTCGCCCATTTTTAATCCAATATCACGTTGTGCTATGGCTCGGCCTGTAGTAACTGTTTCAGATTTACCGTTGTTGGTATAAGAAACTTCTAAAGCTTTTCCGCCATTTTTCTCCACCATTTTCGCCATTGCCAGTAGTGCGTAACTGGTCTCTTGTGTACTGAACCATCGCTGCGAAGATAATTCCTTCGCTACCGAAACTGCCATCTCCCGTTGTTTTGGATTGCCTATGGCTACCAATGTTTCTAACGCCATGGCTTTGTTTCTAAACGGCGAACCGTAGGTATAATAGTCATACCGCTGTGGTGTAAAATTAATATTGGCTGTTGCCGAAATCTGTTCGGCCACATTCTTTTTTCCTGCTAACGCATACGCTGCTGCCAATCGCCATTTCGCATCGTTACTCAACGTGTTGGATTCTCTCAGGCGGTTCATCGCTGCCAGTTCAGGTTGTCCGGCCAGGGCTAAGGTGTACAACCTATAAGCTTGTGTAAGGCTCGAATTGTAACGGGTGTTGCTATTGCGCCATTGTCTGGCAGTGTTTTTCTGGTAGCGAAGCCAATTGCTCATAAATGTGATGGGCAATGCGTAGCCTTTTGCTTTTGCTTCTAACATAAAGTGCCCTACATAATTAGTGCTCCAGTCGTTCGCTTCTCGTTCACCCGGCCAATAAGCTACCCCGCCATTGGCGATCTGAAAGCGTCCTAGTTTTTTAATAGCTGCATTTACGTTGTATTCTATTTCTTTTTTCTTGTCGAAGGTTATATCAAAAACATCTGCCAGGTATAGCTGTGGAAAAGCTCCTGAAGTAGTCTGTTCCACACAGCCGTGCGGATACCTAATTAAATACTCCAATCTTTTATTGAAATCCATAGGCGGTAAGGATGAAAACTCCAACGTAGCTGCATTGGTGCCAGCCACACCATAGGTTTTAAAAGTGATGGTCTGGCCGCCATTTTCTGAAAGGGTGTACTGTGTTGTTTTTTGCGTAATTGGATTTGGGTTTTCTACATCCACCTCCAGTTTGTAACGTGCCTTTTCTCCATTTCCTGAAGCGGAAACTTCAATAGTCTGAAAGGTATCGGTAGGTAAAACTTCAAATTCAAAATTGACGATTTGTTCTCCTATTTCAGGAAAAGAAACTGTTTTTGACGTGCCATGTATAGGTTTTAATGCCTCTCCAGCGCTCAGTTTAACAGTTACACGTTGAACCTTTTTTTCCATGGCAAAAACGGTTACTGGGATGGTCACTTTTTCACCAGGACTCAGCACCCGTGGCACCGATGCTAACACCATTAAAGGCTTGCGAACAGGAGTGGTTTTGTCGGTACTTCCGTAAGCACTTTTTTCGTTATTACCCGCCACAACCATTGTTTTTACAGAACCTACATAATTTGGCATGGTGATGTTATGGGTTGCAGTTTCACCTTTTTTCAACGTGAAAGGGCCTAGATATTTTACAACGGGTTTAAAACGGTCT
Source organism: Flavobacteriaceae bacterium UBA1903 (assembly GCA_002337605.1). Classification (GTDB taxonomy): domain Bacteria; phylum Bacteroidota; class Bacteroidia; order Flavobacteriales; family Flavobacteriaceae; genus Marinirhabdus. The sequence continues at coordinate 557,195 of DDGL01000014.1, read as the reverse complement.
GCTTTTCTGTTTTTGGCACCTGCTGCGGCATCTCCACCACCAACTTCATAAATATTGTTCACGCTTCCAGCATACGCACCAATCACATAATCGTACATATCGAATGTTTTTACACCCAAAGCTTCTCTTGTGTAAAAAGCGTTGTGAATTTTTGGTGTAACGAAGCGGGTTAGATCCAGCAAGCCTTCATCGACCATAGCCACGGTATAGGTCATTGGTTTGTTGTTTTCTTCAGAAACTTTTATACTGAAGGTTTCCTCAGGCTTTAACACATCGGGCATTTGTAGCTTTGGTTTCAGCACGGTTGAGGCATCTTCTACCAAAATTGGAATTACGCCATACAATCGCATGGGCAAGTCATTTTTAGTTTGCTCGTGGGGTTGTAACAGCGAGATATTGGCATATACATTCGGCGCCATTTCTTTTTTTATTTTAATCCTGGTTTGTGTTTCCCCTTTATTGGTTTCGACCCATTGGGTGGATAACACTTCGGTGCCGTTTTCAATACTAACCAGGGCACGACCCGCACTTCCCGATGGAAAAGTTAATACAGCTTCTTCGCCTACATTAAATTTTTCTTTGTTAGCTGAAAAGACGAGCATTTTAGAACTTTCGGCATCGCTATCACTAGGGCGTTTCCACCAGTTTCGGTAAAAATAAGTGACGCGACCTGTGGCGTGACCAGACTCTTTGTCAATCACACGAATTAAATAACGACCGCCTTCTTCTTCGGGAATGTCTATGCTGAAATTCCCTTTTCCGTCACCTCTAGTAGTGACATTCATTTCTTTGAAAGGTCTATAGACAGTAGCGTCTTCATAACGTGAAAGATTATCACGCCCCCGGTTCCACCACCAGCGCCATTCAATCTTAAAGATTTGTATGTCCAATTTGCGGTTTCCGCTGGCATTTCCTTGTGCATCTACAGAAACTACATCGAACGTAGTTTTTTGGTCGGTATAATAGGAACCATATCGATGTGCTTCGGGCGATTGCATTCCCACAAAGTGTGAAAAAGGCGCCAGATTTTTACTAAACACATCAATGGAGAAATCGCCACCCCCTTCGTAAATTTTCGTCAAAAATGTGGCTTGCAACATTCCCGGAGCTTTATTTGAAATATCAAATTTCTTAGAAAAATCTGTAGCTCCTTCTGCAGATAGGTTTTTTGAGAGGACTGGAATTTCTATCTCATCAAACTGGCGAACAGGATCGTTAAATTGATAGTTTTTGAATTTGTCGAATGCCGTGTTGGTACTTCGTAAGGTGGCATCCATTTCAACCTTTAAACTTCTTGCTGGTGCGCCGTGCAGCCAAGATCCTTGTACGCTCCCTTCTACTGCTTTGCTAGCGTCCAAGATTTTATCGTCAAAATCCAGCTTTATTTTAAGTCGGTTTGGCTTAACGGTCGCAACTTTTAAGGTCTTTCCAAACTGCACGCCACCCACACTTATGTTTGCGTTCCAGTTTCCTGTTGGTGCAGTAGTTTCGGTTTTTATGGGGAAGTAATAGAAGCCCTCTCTGTTTGTAGCATCTTTTCCGGAGGGGGAGAAGTCACCTCCATTTGAAATGGTTCGTTGTACTAGTTTTCCGCGGGCATCTGTCACTTCTAGTTTTACAGGGTGGTTTTTGGGCAGCGGATTGGCAACATCGTTGAGCACAAAAGTAAGGTGGATACTGTCCCCTGGACGGTGAACACCACGTTCGGTATACATAAATCCTTTAAGGCCCTTTTGTAGTTGCTTTCCGGAGACATCAAATTTACTGAGGCTTAGGGCGTTTCCGTCGGCTAATTTGGCATAAGCATAGTTTTTTCCTTTTCGGGCCACGGCAAAAGCGATGGTTTTTTCACTGTCGTATATAGCAAATCCTTTACTATTGGTTGTAACAGTTTCAATACGTTGTTGTTGGTAATTGAACAGGTCTATTTTTACACCACTTTCGGGTTTAGTGCTTAGTAAATCATTGGTTGCAAAACGATACGTACTATTGTTTCCTTTTTTAGCGATCAGGCCCAAGTCACTCCCTAAAACGTTGGTAACGGTAATTCGGTCTTCGTTATAATAGGCCGGATGACAAGGGTTATCTCGCTGTTCCCAGTTGTAGGAATACCTTCTCCAACGGTAAATTTCACCGTCCCAATATCTTTCTTCCCGTTCGTCTTCTTCAAGGTCTGAAATTTCATTATAATCTTCGTAATAATATTCGTCTTCAGTGGATGCAACATCCTGGCTGTCACAATCGTAGTTGATGTAGTCTTTTGTAAAACTGAATTCTACCTGATATAGCGAACCCGGACTGGTCTTAAAAAATTCTGAAAGATTAACTGCATAGGCCTTCCAAGAACCTTCTTCGCCTACATTTTTATCCAGTGTGATGGTTTTTTTTGCCACACGTCTTCCTACACTTTTGGTACTGTAGGTGTTTGCATTATCCAGATTGGATTGCTGCAAAAACTGAAGCATATTATTTTCAAAAATCTGAATCACACGAATGTCTACCTGATTGAGGTTTACGGCTTCAAAATAGAGGGGTGTGTTTTGAGCATTTGGTAAGATAACGCCTTTGGAAAGTAAGCGAACAGCAGGTTTTAGCTGTTCAAAGGAGACCAGCTCGCTGAATTCTTTTTTAAGACTGAAATTTTCGTTGTTTTTAATTCCATTAAAGATAGTGACTTGTACATCTCCAATAATCCGGCTATTGGGATAGACATTCAATACGTTTCCATCTACTTCAAAACGAAGGTCGGTGGTGTTTTCGATAGTTACAAGGCCGGCAAAATCCTGATCTTCCTTCAAAGGATCTGAGAAATTAATGGCTAACGAAGCCTGGGGGGAATGGCTGGCGTCTACATCTACCACCGTAAAATTATTCTGTCCAGGAATAGCGAATGTGTTGCTGCCTTTAGTTTCGGAACCAATGGGGTTGCCATTCCAGGCGATTTCAATTTCAGTATCTTCAATTTTTCGGGAGATACTATCTATGGTGAAGTTGAAGTACCGTGCTTTTATAGCTTCACTTGGCCATCTTATTTTCAAATTTTCATCTCCTTGTGTTACGGAGATTAGTTTTTTGACATCTTCCAGTTTCAGAATGTCTGCAGCTTCCAATGTCCCACTTACGTACTGCCACTGTTTGCTGTAGGACTGTAAATTTTCCAGATTAATGCTGAAGTTGGGCGTTATGGTTTTAAAGCTGAACGTGTAATTTTTGAATTCCTTGTCAATCCCTTCATAGAGCTTGTGGAGTTGCAGGGTGATGGTATATTCGGTATTGGGTTTTAGGTGTTCTTTGGGCTGAAAAAGGAGCGTACTGCTGTTTTCAACCAGGAGTGTTCCTTCAGTTTTAGGAGATATTTTAAGGTATTCTGAAGGGATTTCCTGAGTAATTTCAAACTGCTCCATGGGTTTTGCCAGATTAATGCGAATGGGAGTAGCAATACTTTGATTTCCGTACGTATGATTGCTAATGTATTCTTTAAATTTAAAGAGGTTATCGGTCTGGGAAGTTTCGGTTTTGTCGCCACAGGAAGCTACAGAAAGCAGGGCAACACAGGCAAGAAGACGCAGCAAGTGTTTCATGGTGATGGTTTTACAGGATTAAAATTACAATAAAATAGTGGTGTGCCCGTGGGAATTTTCAGAATGAAAAATCATCACGATAAGGGCAACTCAATACAATGGAGGAGGGAGGTATTTGTTTTGTAACGGGATGTTGTGAGGTATTAGTGCCTCAAGTAATGGTTTTGTGATTATTTTAACTGTGAACTACTCTTCAGACTTCAGTTTTTCATATGCTAAATACTCTGCCAGGTTCCAGGAAAGGAGGTTTTTTTCTTCCCATTTTTTGCTAAACGTTTTATTTCTGGCCGCTATTTTTTGCGTGTACTCCTCATGGTTCATTGTAACGTATGGATACGGGTATTTTTGCTGCTGAAAATTATACGTTGCATTTAATTCTTCCTCTGTTTTATTGAGATGAGGGAGCGCTTTATCCGAAAGATCGGATATATATTCCAAATGTAAATAGGCTGAATCTGCATAGGCAAAATTGTATTTCGCAATGACAGAATCCCAGTTTACCAGACTGCTAACCACCAGAATAAGATACAATGCCAAGGTGTTTTTCTGAAATAAATAAAAAGAAGTTTTTGTATGCTGAATTTTTCTGAAAACGGTAAACAAGCCATATAAAACCAGAAGCAAGAAAAGAATGACACCAATGCGTTTGTAAGCCAACGCAAAATACTTGATGTACCAAAAATTCCTGATAGCCACCGAAATAGCCAACACTGCATTTTGGGCTATCCAGGCGTAGGCAAGATATTTAAGCCATTTATTTTTTTTATAAAAGTTAAGATTCCCTCGAAAGAAATAGAGCACAACAGCAATAGAAATCAGTATAGAAATAATGAGTAAGTACGTGCCTTCATGCACAAATTGTTTTAGGGTCTCGCCATTCCACTCAAAGTTAAACCACACCAAATAAATGTCTAAACTATTTAAGATTAGGAGTAAGAAGTTAAGCGTGACCAATAGAAAAATGCCTGCCTTATATTCACTTTTTAATGCTGAAAGCTTAAAAACCCTTTTTTCTTTTTTCTTAGTTCGGAATAGGTTTTGGGTGGTATTTTTTTCATTTGTTTCGGCTAAGGGAACCCGAACGCGGAACAACAGAAAAATACTAATGGCTGTGCAAAAGATGAAGGTAAATACAAAGGACAGGTTGATGTTTTCAAATATAAAAGTGAAAACATTTTCTATCATTTCCCCAAAAACACCCAAATAGTCTCCAAAAATTGGGTTTGAAAATCCGTAGATAGTCAAGAATACAGCAACAATTAATATGGGAATTATAAAGATTCTGCTTTTCCAGAGAGCTTTTCTAAGTTTTAAACTAGTTCGGCTTTCCCCAAAAAAAACGGTGCCTGCAAAGGCAATTTGGGATGAAAAAAGCGATACAAAGGAAACTCCAAATGCACTGAATAATGATGTAATTGCTTTAAAATTAAGAACTCCCACAAAGAGAAAAATCGCCAAAAAATGAACCACATAGACGTAGGTAGAATAGGTTATTACAGTAAACACACCCGTAAGTAGCATGCCTGAAAGCGTAAGTTTTTCCAGCTTGCTTTCCGATGTAAGCTGTTTGGAAAAAAAGAGCCAGCCTATAAAAAGGATTTCAAAAAGTAATAGATTAAGGCCAATGCCTTGTTTGTAGAAAAGAAACGTGAGTACCACAGAACTCAGGAATACAACCGATAGCGAGATTTTTATTTGCATCTAGAAAAATTTGAATAATTAGATGTAATTGTGTGTCGCTGGCAGTTGGTTTAAGGGTTTTACAATAAAACCTGTTAGTATGCCTATAAGAGTATATTTATGCAGATGGGTTGCGTTCCGGAACAATGAAACCGTGAATTTTTCCAACCACCCAATTGCCTAGCGGAAAGTACACCGCAAAGAACAGCGCCATTGCCAGCGCAAAATTCCGGATACCAAATGTTTCTTCAACTAGGTTGTCTGGATAGGCGTAGGAAGTTTCAAAATAATACCCGCCAAACTCTAACAATCCCATGGCAATTAATCCGTATGCGTATTGCTCTAAAAAAGGTTTTCCTTTTAGGATAATTGAAATGGGGATCATATACAACCCGTAACAGGTTAAAACTTGCCACCAACTATTAAATCTGGCTATTTCGGCCCAGGTGCCAAAAGCATCCATTGCAAATCCCCAGGGAATATAAACTAATAGATATATACTGTAAAGGGAGTAGGGGGCTTTAGTTAGTTTTCTGATGCTGTTTGTTATCATTTTTCTGTTCTGGATGGTCTACTCGTGTTCGGTGTATGCTTTAGCCACTTCACTTACATTTGCCTTTTTAAACTCCTTGCTTTCAATACGTGCTGCAAACGTTGGCGTATCCTTAAAATAGATTGCCATTGCTTTTCTAACCATACCATTTGGAAATCCTTTTCCGCTTACTACATACGCCTTTTCTTCCTCTGGGCGCTGGAATAAAAAATAAACAGTAGACCAGAATGAATTTGCACCTGTTACCGCAATCATCTTCCCTTTTCTGTTAATTTTATAGCGTTGAGAAAGGAAAAACTCTTTTATTTTAGGGTGTGAATAATACAGCAGCATCCAGTGCTTGTTCTTTTTTTCCTTTTCAATTTCTTTCCCGAAAGACTTATAAAGATGTACTACGTTCGTTCTTGTGAACAGAAATTGATTCTTTTCTTCTGAAGTAATTAAAATTTGATGGACTTCATCATCTTCAAACTTTTGAGTTTCTCCTTTTCGGGTTGTTCTGTATTCAACTTTACTGTCCAGTAACTGGTTGGAAGGCAATCTTGCAAAACCTTCTTTAATAGTGCCGTCTGTCATTAAAAGTTTTGCTTCGTAATATTGGGCAGAGACACAAACGGTAGTTAATAGTAATGCGAGGAGTATGAGTTTTTTCATATAAGGAGATTATTTGTTCAAATATATAAATCTTCTGAAAGGAGGCACTATCGTTTAAAAATTTATTCCTCACCATAAATTCCAACTACTAATTTGCCTTCTGCATTCATATGCGCACGGTACATTCCTGCAGTGTTGAATTCCATGGTTACGTTTCCATTTGTATCAATGGCAACAATACCACCGTTACCTCCCAATTCCGGGACTTTGGTTTGAATTACTTCCACAGCGGCCTCTTCCAGAGTTACTCCTTTGTATTCCATCATTGCTGAAATATCATGGGCTACCATAGCACGTATAAAGTATTCACCCCAACCTGTTGAAGAAACTGCGCAAGTAGCATTATTGGCATAGGTTCCAGCGCCAATAATAGGGGCATCTCCAATACGATTCCAGCGCTTGTTAGTCATCCCTCCGGTTGAGGTTCCTGCGGCTAAGTTTCCGTTTTTATCCAACGCTGCACATCCCACGGTTCCAAATTTTGAATTTTTAATGAAAGGATCGTATGCCTGTAAATTTAAACTCGAAACTGAAGTAGCTTCCTTTTGCTTCACTTTTTGCAAAGCCTGAAATCTGTTTTCAGTATAGAAATAGGAGGGGTCCATCATTTCAAACCCTCTTTCGCTTGCAAATAGTTCTGCGCCTTCCCCGGCTAATAATACATGGGGAGAGTTAGTCATGACTTGCAAAGCCAGGTCTATGGGGTTTTTAATTTTAGTAACACCTGCTACAGCACCTGCATTTAACGTAGCACCGTCCATCACCGAAGCGTCCAACTCATTAGTTTCTTCGTGCGTAAATACGGCACCTTTTCCTGCATTAAATAAAGGAGAATCTTCCATTACGTTGATAGTTTTGGTTACAGCCTCCATAGCTGTGCCGCCACTTTTTAAGATGTCATGTCCTATACGTATGGCCTCCTCCAGTTTTTGTTTATAAGCAGTCTCTAAAGAATCGGACATGTTTTCTTTCAGAATTGTTCCGGCACCCCCATGAATTACAATCCCGAAAGTAGGTTGCGTTTCATCGATTTTTTCGGAATTAGTATCGGAATTTGACGTCGCAGGGTCTGTTTTATTAACATTTTCACAGCTAAAAAGTGTTAAAAATCCGATTAAGAGTGTTAAAATTCGGTTCATGTGTAATTTTTTTTCATTGAAACCTAAATATACTATAAATCCCCCATACTAAAAGGGCTAAGCGTTATTTAAAATGTAGGAAATACATCTAAAAAAAATAAAAAACATCGATGAAATGCATATTATAATCGTTTAAGTGTTTTTTTGTAGGAATTTTTATATATATTTGAGTCAACATCATGCCCCAAATTTGATGTCCCCCGTATTATGAAACTTATTAAAACCAGCCTACTAGCTATGGTATTATTAATAACCATGGCTTCATGCTCCAAAGAAGAAGATTCTGTAGCAACTGAAGAAGTAAACTACTCCATCGATTTAAACCTGGCCGATGAAACGGATTGGGTTATGGCGGATGAAATCCTAGAGTTAGTAAACGAGCACAGAGAAACCTTAGGGCTTACCCATATTAGAAGAGATCAAACCTACGCATCTGCCTATGCAGTAGAACACACCCAGTACATGATAGACAAAGGAACCATTAGCCATGACAATTTTGGTGTTCGTTCCAGTGCGCTAAAAGATCGAGGTGCTGTCATTGTAGGAGAAAATGTTGCGTATGGATACGACTCTGCAGAAAAAGTAGTAAATGCCTGGCTTAATAGTCCTGGTCACCGTAGTGTGATTGAAGGATTGTATACACATTCTGGATTTGGAATTGTAAAAAATGCTCAAGGACAGACCTACTTTACCCAACTTTTTTATAAAAAGTAACAGACTTCCCCTTTTACATGTAAAGCAATTGCCGTATTTTTATGCAAACACATAATAAATACGGCAATGGCTATTTCTAAACCTTTTAATTTAAATACGTGGGTAGAAGATAATCGCGATCTTCTAAAACCACCCGTTGGTAATAAAAACCTATACAAAGAGGCCGATGATTATATCGTGATGATCGTTGGGGGGCCTAACGCACGTAAGGATTATCACTACAACGAAACTGAAGAGTTGTTTTACCAGCTTGAAGGAAACATTCAGGTCCACATACAGGAAGACGGAAAAAAACGAACCATGGAACTTGGCCCGGGAGACATGTACCTTCACCCTGCAAAAGTACCCCACTCTCCTGTTCGTGAAGCAGGCTCTATTGGTTTGGTGGTAGAACGAAAACGACAAGATCTGGCCGGCAAAGACGGTTTACTGTGGTTTTGCGACAATTGCAACAACAAATTGCACGAGGTGTATTTTCCGCTAAATGATGTGGAAAAGGATTTCCTACAACACTTTAAGGACTTTTACAGTAGTAAACAACTTCGAACCTGCAATAATTGTGGAACGGTGATGGAAGTGGATGATAGGTTTGTGGCAGATTAATATATGCTGGGTAAAATTTTTAGAGATCTTTATGTAAAAGTACCGGATTGGTTGATGGTACGATTTCTGAAAAAGGAACCTTTGAAAATCTTAAAATTTCTATCAAAGAACGGGCATTATAAAAACCGTATTTATATTTCTGAGAGCGTGTCTCAATTGTCCATTGAAGCCCAGATTGAACTTCTAGATATTTTAATTGAAGACCCCATTCCAGTAGTGTCCTTGCATGCAATTGAAAGTGGAAAGCTAGTACTCCGGTCAAAAAGAATTAGGCAAAAGGCTATTGAAAAAGAGGCCTACTGGGCAACACGCAAAGCCGAACTTAGCGAAAAACAAAAACGTATTGCCGAAATTTTAAAAGGATCCACTAATTATAAACGCAAGTTCGGACAGGGAGAGTCGCTAAAAAATGTAAAACAAATGCTTAAGAAAAATCTTCATGGCGGGAAGTGGTTTTAATGTATCTTTTATAATTACAGTATACTAGTTTTCATGGACCCATCTCAACACTGCATCCTTTGCTACCATCAAAAAGTTACCTTAAAGGAAGGTACGCTTTGTGGACTTACAGAAAGAAAACCCGCATTTCATAACACTTGTCTTACGATAAAACTGACCGAAAAGTTTGAAGAAAAGTTGAAAACAGCAAATATAGAATACCAGTACGCTTTGAAAGACAAATGGTGGACTTATACCAATATGGTTGTTTTCGGTTTTCTGGGCGCCTTGGCGTTCTTTTGTCTTTTCAAATTTCAGGAAAGAATAGGAGAAGTAATTTTCAATAAAAGTTCCGGAAGAGGGCAAGGGTATTTAGTTGTAGTATACATATGTATGGTTACTGCTGGATTTGTTTTATTTGGGATGGCAATACGAGCTTTTAATGGCTATAGGAATAAAGTCTCGAAAGCGCTGCATAAAAAAAATAGAATTGACACTGTGTTGAACTTATACAACATTAAATATACGATAGCTATTTCCTTCAGGAAAAACTATCATGGTATATAAGAGGTGGAGGTTGACCTTCAACAAAAGCTGTAAGAACTTTAAACTCATAAATTCCCCAGCCCTCCACTTTTTTCCCACTTCAGAAAACCGTACCTTCGCACCTGAAAAATAAGGTGTTAAAAACCTAGTTTTTCAATAGTTAATAAATAATAAATTCCGCATAAGCGGAAACAATAAAAAAAATATAATATGTCAACAGTAGCCACCGATTTCGGAATGGACAAAGCATTAAAGCAATTAGGATTAAAGGAGGTTAACCACGGAACTTCAACAGGAAACACTTCGTACCCTGGAGGAGCAGAGATAGCCTCTCACTCACCTGTAGATGGAGCTTTAATTGGAAAAGTAACTACCACAACAAAAGAGGATTACGACAAAGTAATAAGTGCGGCACAGGATGCTTTTATATCCTGGAGAGCCATGCCGGCACCCCAACGAGGCGAAATTGTTCGTCAGTTTGGTAATAAATTACGTGAGTTAAAAGAGCCTCTTGGCAAACTGGTTTCTTACGAGATGGGAAAATCGTTACAGGAAGGATATGGTGAGGTTCAGGAAATGATTGATATTTGCGACTTTGCTGTGGGACTGTCCAGACAATTAAACGGACAAACAATTCCTTCAGAAAGACCTGGCCACGTTATGCGTGAGCAATGGCACTCTATTGGTATTGTTGGAATTATTTCAGCATTTAATTTCCCAGTAGCTGTTTGGGCCTGGAATACTGCTTTAGCCTGGGTTTGTGGAGATGTATGTGTGTGGAAAGGAAGTGAAAAAGCACCATTGTGTACAGTAGCTTGTCAAAACATAATCGCAGGGGTGTTAAAGGAAAATAATCTTCCAGAAGGAATTTCCAGCATCATTAACGGCGACTATAAAGTAGGGGAAATGATGACGAAGGATACCAGAATTCCTTTAATTTCTGCAACAGGTTCTACTAGAATGGGACGCATTGTAGGAGCTACCGTAGCAGAGCGTTTTGGTAAGTCACTATTAGAATTAGGAGGAAATAATGCTATTATTATCACTCCAACGGCAGATCTTAAAGTAGTTGTGCCAGGAGCAGTATTTGGTGCGGTAGGTACATGCGGACAACGTTGTACCTCTACAAGAAGATTAATTATTCACGAAAGTGTGTACGATAAAGTACGCGATGCGATTGTAGGTGCTTATAAGCAAATTGTTATTGGAAATCCACTGGATGAAAGCAATCACGTGGGGCCATTAATTGATAAAGATTCTGTAGATACGTATTTAAAAGCCATAGAGAAAGCAAAAGCTGAAGGTGGAAACGTATTGGTTGAAGGAGGCGTTCTGGAAGGCGAAGGTTACGAAAGCGGATGCTACGTAAAACCAGCCATTATAGAAGCTGAAAACAGTTTTGAAATTGTACAGCACGAAACATTTGCTCCTATTTTATACCTTATGAAATACAGTGGTGAAGTAGAAAACGCTATCGATATGCAAAACGGTGTGGCGCAAGGATTATCCAGTGCCATTATGACCAACGAAATGAAAGAAGCAGAGAAGTTCTTGTCGTTTGCAGGTTCAGACTGTGGGATTGCCAACGTAAATATTGGAACCTCAGGAGCTGAGATTGGCGGTGCTTTTGGAGGTGAAAAAGAAACCGGTGGTGGGCGTGAGTCTGGTTCTGATGCCTGGAAAGTGTATATGAGAAGACAGACCAATACAGTGAATTACTCAGACGAATTGCCATTGGCACAAGGAATTAAGTTTGACTTGTAATTTTTTGAGATACATACTTTTAAAAGTGCCGGATATTTTTCCGGCACTTTTTTTTATTCAAAATTTCAAATACTTAAATCAATTCCCAAGCGTTCTATCGGTATGAAAAAACTCTTAGTGTTACTTATGGTTACGGCCTTTTTTGCCTGTAGTGGAGACGACGATAACGTTGCAGAAGAGCCTGTAGCTTGTACCGAAGAATTTGTCTTTGGTTTAAGCGTGCAAGTTCGTGATGCAGCTACAGGCGCCATTATTCCAAATGGGGTACTGGTAGTAGCTCAGGATGGTAATTACTCAGAAACCTTAGATTTTATGTTCGACACGCATGTGGGGGCGGGTGAACGTCCCGGTACATATACCTTAACAGCTTCAAAAGAAGGTTTTGTCACAAAAATGGCGGGTCCGGTTACTGTAGAACTCACAGAAGATATGTGTCATGTAATTACAGAAAGTGTCACCATTGAGTTGGAAGCTAATTAGTTTCTCCCTGTTTCCTCTGGATACAACTCCCAAACAGGGTCGCTTTGCCAGATTTCTTTAGTATCTGCATCAATAATTGAAAGCTTTCCTTTAAAAGCAGCACCAGTATCTACATTCCAAACATTGGCAAAGTTCGCAGGAACGTCTTTTCCTATTCTGAAAACAGGGGTATGCCCAATATAAATTTCACTGAAAAGTGTAAGCCGTTTTGGATAGGTGTCACTTTCTGCTGACATATTCTCGTCCAAGGCACATACCATTTCCCATAGAGTTCTATCCCAGTACATAACATTTGGGAAATACTCAAATTGTGGTCCTTTTTGGCTGGTAAATCCAGCATGGAGGTAACAGCGGTTTTTAGAATCTATGTGAAAATTTTCTAAGTTTTCAAGAAACCGGATATGCGCATCAAGTTCAGTTTTAGAAAGTTTCTCATAGCTTTTTATACTCGACTTGCCGCCATGATCCAGCCACATGGGAGCCATTTCTTTTCCTTTTAAATAGTTGTACAGCAGTTCGTCGTGATTTCCACGTAGAAAAATACAGTTGTGACTTTCAGCAAAAGCAATTAAAAATGAAATGGTTTCGGCATTTTCGCTCCAGCCGTCCACATAATCACCTAAAAAGATGAACTTGTCTTCAGCTTTAACCTCTATGCGTTCCAAAACCTGTTCCAATCCTCTTAATCCGCCGTGTATATCTCCAACTACTAATGTTCGCATGCCTTAATTTTTCAAAAAATTATTGACATCCAAAATAAAGGTATTGTGGTGGAACCGGAGCTATTTTTTCAGAACTTTATGAATATATTTTTGACCTTCAGAAGAAACGAATTCAATAAAATACAATCCTGAGGGTAAAGTAGAAACATCTACAGTTCTCGCGTTATCTTGAATTGACATTACTTTCTTGCCACTTGCTGAGAAAATAGTGACAGTTGTTATAGAGAAGTTATTTGCTTCAATTGTAAGTGTGTTGTTTACGGGGTTTGGATAGATGTTGAAGTTGGTGACAAGAAACTCTGGATTATTTAGTATTATTAATTCATTTACAATAATTTCTGAGCAATCTTCTGAAATTATAACATCCCATCCTTTTGAAATTGGGCAATAATACCCGCAACGGTTTTTGTGAATTGTAAAACGTAGACCATTCGCAATACGTTCTATGTTTGAGGCCTTAACCTGCTGGTCATCTATTATATATGGGATGCCGGTGTAATTAAAACCATTGGCAAGCCCTGGCTGTACGTTCCCAATTCCCTCAATTGCAGAAAAATCGTCAAGCAAAGCAAAATGGTTGAGATACGGAATTTCAGACTCAATTGTAAACACAAGAACTGGTGGTGGCTCTACAATACCAACATCAGTGATAGTAAATTCATAGTCCGACATCAATTGGTCTAAAACAGGATTGCCGGAAATTCCGGTGTCAATAAAATCGGAAAGCCAGGGTACGGAACCTTCAAAAACATCAAAAGTAATTTTACCAAAGGCAATATCTTCGCGGTAGGCCTGACTGGCATGAATGTTGAACTTATTAAATATGGAGTCTACTATTATATTTGTAGCTGCTTTACTATAAACAGCAGATAGTTGCTCAAGATAAGGTTCGGTTCTCGCAGGATCAATCGTCAAATTATTATAATCCGGGTTCGATGGGTCTTCAGCAAATTCCCTAAAAACCATAGTCCAGGCATCTGTAAGATAGTTGTCCTCTACAAAACTATCAACAGTACATTGTCCAAAGCTCAAGTTGCTATACATTAGTAGAATCGACACAATTACAAGTTGTATTTTCATAACATTCAATTTTTTGTAAATTAAAGATACTTAAACTTGAATAAAGAAAACATAACCAATATGGGGTATACTAGACGCTACCTGTTTAAAAAATAAATAACCGTCCCCAAAGTCAATACTATAAATAAAATAAAGAAAAATATTTTCCAAAAAGAATAGGGGCGCTGCCCTGAAATTTTGCCCGATTGCCCATTCACAAAAAAGTTATAACGCTTCCCTTTAAATTGATAAGCGCTAATGTAAACCGGTAATAAAATGTGTTTGAATTTTTCTTCGGAAAGCTTCATGTTTATGGAGGACACTATTTGAGTATCACCTCCAATATCTCGTCTTGCCCAGCGATCTGCAATATTTCGCGCTTCTTTGGTAGCTTCCAGATGTCCGTCTTTTAATGGAATGGTGTATTTTTCGGTCACAAAACCAGCGAGAAAACCGCTTTGGAACGTTTCTAACTTACGTAGATCCCAATGCGCTACTTTTTTAGGAATCACTCCCGTTTTTTGTTCTGAAGCTTTAATAAGCGTATCGTCCACAAACCCCGAAACACTTCCGGATGCAGGATACCAACGTGTACGACGTTCTCGTACCGTTCTCCGGTTTTTTCCACTTCCTACGGTTTTGGTTACGTAATAATATTCACCTCTTTTACCTGTGTACTTTGCATACAATTGAGCATCAAACGTCCAGAAAGGAGCGTATAGCCCTTTGGTATGTTGCGGATCCAGGGAAGCTTTTTTCAGTTTATTAGGAGCCCACCACAATCCATCGACCCATTTCTTAAAGATCTGATGTGCTTTTTTCTGATCTAACTGAAAAGGCAAAACAGCTCCTGGTAATATCCAGTCATCTTTATAAGCATCTTCTATTACTAAAGGCATTGTGCAATAGACACAATGGAGCGATTTGTAATTTTCCTCTACATGCTGATTGGCGCCACAGTTTTTGCAATGTAGCATCGTAATTTGCTCACTATGCGATTGTGTTCCTAATTCAGTAAGATATTTGTTGAGCTCTAATTCCTGAAATGCATCCAATGCTGGTGGAATATCCTGTGTGTAGCCACAATATTCACATTTAAGTTCTGTGGTCCCGGGCGCATACCGAAGCTCTGCCCCACAATTGATGCAGGCTTTTTTAAGTTCGGATGTTTGTTGGGGGGTGGGTTGCATGTATTGTCTGTTCGAGCGCAGTCGAAAACTTCAAATTTGGTACGATGAACTAAGGTTTCGACTGCGCTCAACCAGACATCGTTGGTTTTACTATTATTGCGGCAGGGGTGGTGGTGTATTTCCTCCTAAGAAAGCTTTTAATTCTTCCACCTCATTAAGCGCTGTCCAGTTTTGCATGCCTTGTTTCCAGACCAAGGTGTCTTTGTTTATGGTTCTGTTGGCAAACAGAGCCCGTAGCTGATCAAAACCTACAGGACCTGCCTGTTGGCCGTTTGCTGAATAAAAATATTGTACGGCGGCTGGCATGGGTGGTGGCATAGCTCCTCCCATTTGTTGTTGCGCCGGGGCTCCCGCTTGTTGGCCTCCCATTTGTGGGCTCATCATCCCACCCATTTGTTGCGCAAGAACAAAGCCCATTCCCATACCCATTCCTGCGCCTGCAGTACCGCCTTCATTGGCTGCAGCAGCTTCGATGGCCTTCGCGGTTTTGAACTTGGTAAGTTTGTCAAGGTCTAACTTATCAATTCGGCTGTATTCGAAGATCTCTTTTTTGAGGTCTTCAGGCATTGAAACGTTTTCTATGTAGAATTTCTCCAATGAAATTCCCACGCTTTCAAACTCTGGTTTCATTACCGTTTGGCAGGTTTCTGAAAGTTCTGTGGTATTGGCTGCATAGAGCTCTATGGGTAAATTTGCTTCGCCTACGGTATCGGTAAAACGCGTAGCGATCAAGCTTTTTAGGTGTTCGTTTATTTCAAAATTGGTGAAGTTATTATCAGTTCCAACAATATCTACCACGAATTTTCCAGGATCACTTATTTTAAAGGCATAGGTTCCAAAGGCACGAATTTCAACCAGACCAAACCGATCATCATTTAAAGTAATGGGGTTTTTCGTACCCCATTTTTCATCGGTAAACAGATGGGTGTTTACAAAATAGACTTCCGCTTTAAAAGGGCTGTCAAATCCGTATTTCCAACCTTTCAACGTAGTTAAAATAGGAAGGTTTTGAGTGTTTAGGGTATAAGTACCTGCTGTAAAAACATCTGCCAGTTGTCCTTCATTTATAAAAACAGCCGTTTGCCCTTCACGCACAATAAGTTTTGCATTGTTTTTTATTTCGTTCTGGTAGCGTTCAAACCTATGACAAATAGTGTCATCTGTATAGTCCAGCCACTCGATGATGTCAATAAATTCGTGACTTAGTTTCTCTTTTATTTTATCGAAGATGCCCATGGGAATTTGGTTTTTAAATTGAATTTTAAAGATACTAAAATAATTAGTTGAGTTCCAACGTGCATCTATGATTTGCCACAGAATTCATCTAAATTTAACCGATAAGTTATGTAATTGTATGTTGTTTTTTATAGAATCCGCACACATTCTTTAAATGCCTGATAGGTTTTCCCGCGAATACTTTTACACAAGGCTTTGCTTTCTAGAATTCTTCGGAAGATTCTCAGTAATAAACTTAAAAAAATGCCTTATGTGTTAAACATAAGGCATTCTTTGAAGCTTCTTACGTTGTTACAACTTATAATAAGAAGCTACTTGGTCGTAGTTAGTGATGTCTACACCTTTAGAGGCGAGGTATGCTTCCAGTGAGTTGTACGTCAGGCCAGCACTCCTTCCTTGAGCGGGAATTATAACATATCTATATTCTGCGATACCAGGACCGCCAAAGGTTCCAGGGTCTCCAGAACCACTTACGTTTCTCATTTTTATAGTAAGGTCGTTTACCTCAAAACGGTAGGTTAAGGTCTGTCCTTCAGGATCTGCACCGGTTATATTATCAGTAAAAGGCAGTGCGTATACTTGGGTTGCTGTAATAACAAACCTGGTATATACCAATACAACCCCATTGTCCACAACGTCTTGTGTGATTTCCGGAACAACAATGGGGTAGTTTCTATACTCCACTCCAAACTCATTGGATACAGCTGTCCATACAGTGTCGTCATACTCTACCCAGGTGCCGGAAAATACATTTGCGTTTCCATCTTCTCCATCCTGCCCGTCTTGCCCATCTGACCCGTCTGATCCATTTTGCCCATTGGCTCCATCCTGTCCATCGGTTCCGTCCATTCCAGGAACGCCTTGCTCTCCTTGAATACCGTCCATTCCATCCTGCCCGTCTTCTGGGGTGCAAGAAAAAGTTGCAATGGCCAAAGCCATACATACTAGTGTAAATAATTTCATTGTGTTTTTCATAATAGTTAGATTTAAATTATACAGCAAATGTATGAGCGAGTCTATTTTAAGAATGCCAGATATGTAACCATCTCTATGACATAAGTATCATCAACATAAATTTGCTTGATTTCTACTGGTACAAAGATGAAATGAATTACTAAAGGAAACAGGGGGCTTAAAACTGATTCTATTAAGGTTAATCAACTGAAATACAAACAGGGTGTTTAACGGTTAAAGAAAGGAAAAGGCCCTTTTTACAGAGCATAATAAGAAGTAAAAAAATTTAGAGATGAGTTACTAATTATAAGGAGTAGTTGTTTACAGTGAAGCTTTAACTATACCTCACTTTCCTCAAAATACGTACACTTTCCTTAAAGGCCTGATAGGTTTTTCCTCCAATACTTTTGAGGTATGGTTTTGCCTCGTAGAGTTTTTCTTTGGCTTCGGTAAAATCGTTAAGGTAGCAGATGAGGTAGGTTTCGGCTAGATTCTGAACATCTTTTTCTTCAGAACTTCGTAGCGGTATTTTTTTCTGAAGTTTCTTCAGCAAAGCATTATTGCTATTATATATGTGAAATAAGGTTTTCTTGTTAAAATGAGGCGGTTCAAAAATGAGTTGGGTTTCCATATTGTAAAACCCGTTTTCTCTGAAATTGATGACTACTTCTTCCAGAGGGTAATACCGAAACTGATTATTTAACCCTAAATGTACATACTCCGTAATTTTAAAATAGTCGTTTGTAAATTCAATACTCACCTCGTCCAGGGCCGAATAAAACAATTTTACCTGTTCATTAATCAACTCAATATCCACACGTGAATAGTAGGTTTTATCCTTTATTTGTTTGGTATGTCCTGCCCAACATAACACAAAAATTTCTTTAAAGACCTTGTAGTGGGATTCCAACTCAGAATGTCGGTTATTAATAAAATCCATGACTCCATCCAGGGTCAATTCAATGTTGTTTTTAGCCTTTGTTTCAATGGAGCGAACAATTTCAGAATTAACGTCTTTTATTACAATGTCGAAGTCCTTTGGCATCGAAATACTCCCGTCCCGAAGAAAAATAGAGCCACCCCAGTACTTCCAGATATTCTTGCGCAAGGAAGTTATTTCACCCGTAGGTCTAATGGTAACCAGTCCAACAACCTTGTCTTCCGGTAAGTGTGGAAACAGCACATTTTCGTAACTAATAATAGGCGCGTTGGTTAAATACGCATTGATTAAATTCTGTAGCTTACTATCGTCGAAAAAATCGACGCCTCTAATTTCATTACCCTCATCTTCCACACCAATCACAATAAAGCTATTGTTTTTCGGATTGCTGTTACTAAGCGCGCAAATGTGCTTTAAAAACTTAGCCTTCCCTTCTTTACTCCCCAGGTCTATTTTTCGTTTTTTGTCATAGAAGCTGCTCTCATCGTTGTGAGCCAGAAGGTTTTTTATTAATAGGCGTTTGTTGATCATTCTTTGTTAACAAGAGTAGATGAAGCCTGATCTAAACACATCACAGTTAAATCAGCAATATTAACGTGTGGTGGTCTTGTCACAGCAAATAGAATAATGTCTGCAATGTCTTCGGGGCGTAGGGGTGTAAAATTCTGATATACTTTTTCGGCCCGGTCAACATCTCCTTTAAAACGTACTTCACTGAATTCGGTTTCCACCAATCCTGGATTTATAGCGCCTACGCGAATTCCTTTTCCGTTTAAATCCAGTCGCATTCCCTGGTTAATAGCATCAACGGCATGCTTACTTGCGCAGTATACATTGCCATTAGGATAAACTTCTTTTCCCGCGGTGGATCCAATGTTGATGATGTGTCCCGCTTGATTTTTTAGCATTACCGGTAACACTGCTTTACTTACATATAAGAGCCCTTTTACGTTAATGTCTAACATAGCATCCCAGTCGTCCGTACTTCCATTTTGGATGGCGTCTAATCCGTGGGCATTTCCAGCGTTGTTAATGAGGATATCGATATTGGCAAACTCTTTCGGTACGTTTTCTAGTTGCTTGAACACTGCTTCTTTATCCCGGACATCAAACTGAAGGGTGTGTACTTCAGTTTTACTAGAAAGGTCTTTAGCAATAGTTTGCAAACGTTCTTTTCTTCTCCCGCAAAGGATAAGTCTGGCGCCGCTTTCAGCAAAAAGATAAGCAGTAGCCCGACCAATACCGCTGGTAGCTCCTGTGATGAGTGCCGTTTTGTTTTTCAGATTCATAGGTTCAAAATTACCGTTTAAAAATAGCGATTCTGAAACTTTTCCTTCCGTTAAGTAGGGGTTAATTGTGTTGTTAATGATTGTTAAGAAAAGCTAGAGAAAAAAGATTGGTAATTACTATTGCATTACAAACCTAAAATAATAAAAAGATGAAAAATTTTGTATTTGGAATCGCAAGTCTATGTATGCTTGCATTTCTGGTATCGTGTAGTAGCGATGACGACTCCCAAACCCCATCAGAACAAGAAATGGCAAGAATGTCGGTAAAACTTACCGATGCTCCTGGCGATTATGATGCCGTATTTGTAGATGTACAAGACGTGGTTATTAAATACAATGGTGAAGAAGATGAAGTAGCCATTGGTGAAATAAATACAGGAATTTATGACTTACTGGAACTCACCGGAGGTGTTTCGGTACTGCTTGTAGATGACGAAATTCCAGCTGGAGATATTAGTCAGATTAGACTTATCCTTGGGAATAACAATTCTATTGTTGTAGATGGCGAAACATTCCCTCTGCAAACCCCAAGTGCACAGCAGTCAGGACTAAAGATCAATGTGAATGAAACCTTAGAAGGGGGAATCTTTTATGAATTTATCCTGGATTTTGACGTTGAAAAATCCATTGTACAGCAAGGAAACGGGGGCTTTTTGTTAAAGCCAGTTATTAGGGCTTCAACCGAAGCAAATACGGGTGCTATTACTGGTGCTGTTCTTCCATTAGGAATACAAACATTAGTAACTGCTGAAAATGCCAATAATGAAATTTCTTCCTATACAAACGAAACTGGAATTTTTGTGTTGAGCGGAGTTCCAGAGGGTACCTACACTCTAACATATGAAGCGGATGTGAGCTTAGGCTTTCCACCTATCGTTATAACAGACGTAGAAGTTGCTGTAGGTGCAGTGACTGAAGTTGATGGGGTTGTTTTTTAAATCAAATCACAGACATAAAATAAATTTTGTAAAGCGATGGTAGTTAACTACCATCGCTTTTTTCTTTAACGTTTCATATAGTTAAATAGCGGTTAAATCCCGAGTTAATCATTGTTAAGGTGTTGTGGTAACACCTATTCACTTTATAGATTTACAGTATAAAATTTGAAGATTATGAACAGAGAGAAATTATTAATACAGAGAACGTTGCAATCACTATTGAAATATGGAGCCTTTTTGGTGGTAATACTCATGGTTGTGTTTGCATGTAACAGCACTGTTGATGAAACACCCCCTGTTGATACTACCAATACCACCGCAAATCTTTCAGTTAAAACAGACGGTGCTATTATGGGAAGTGTTATTGCTCCTAATTCTGAAATAGTAATACAAGCTTCAAATTCTGAAGAAAAAATTAAAGGAACAACAGATGAAAACGGAGAGTTTTTTATCACGGGCTTTGAAGAAGGAACCTATACTGTTACCATATCAACTTCAACTACTGATGAGGTAGAAACGTTTCAGGATGTGGAAGTAAGAATTGGCGAAGTAACAGCGCTGGGGACAGTAGACCTGGCCGTACAGTAATAAAGCAGTAGGTACAAATAGTAAGAGGACGCGAAAGTGTCCTCTTTTTTTGTGCAATGTATCAGGGAGGTGTCATTTTGAAATAATTTTCACGCTTTTTATATTTGAACTTCAAAAAATAAGATGAAATGTTCTTAAGGCTACCTCGTCTTTTTAACCAATCGTTAACAAGGTTTGCCATAATAATTGGGCAATTTGCACGGTTATTAAGCATATAGCTTACACTTTAAAGAATCTAGTATCATGGAAGACACTACAAGCGCATTAGACATAGGCGCATTGAATGAAAAAATAGAAAAAGAGAGCGCATTTGTCGATATTCTCACCCTTGAGATAAACAAAGTAATTATCGGTCAAAAGCACATGGTGGAGCGCTTGCTCATTGGATTGTTGGGACAAGGGCATATTTTGCTGGAAGGAGTTCCCGGACTGGCAAAAACCTTAGCTATTAATACACTTTCAAAAGCGGTTCATGGATCGTTTAGTAGGATCCAGTTTACGCCAGACCTATTGCCTGCAGATGTTGTGGGTACTATGATCTATAATATGAAGCTGAATGATTTCAGCATTAAAAAAGGCCCCATTTTCGCAAACTTTGTTCTGGCCGATGAGATTAACCGTGCGCCTGCTAAAGTACAATCTGCTTTACTAGAAGCGATGCAGGAAAAGCAAGTGACCATTGGAGAAGAAACGTTTGTTTTAGACCGGCCATTTTTAGTAATGGCAACTCAAAACCCCGTAGAACAGGAAGGAACCTATCCTTTGCCTGAAGCACAGGTGGACCGTTTTATGCTGAAAACAGTAATAAAATACCCGCTTTTACAGGACGAGCAATTGATCATGCGCCAAAATTTAAAAGGCGGTTTTGAGAAAGTGAACCCTGTTGTAACCTTAGACCAGATCAAGCGTGCCCAAGCAGCCGTAAGGGAAGTCTATATGGATGAAAAGATTGAAAAGTATATTCTCGACATCATTTTTGCGACACGAACTCCCGAAAAGTATGGCCTTTCAGATCTTAATGGGTTGATTAGTTTTGGAGCCTCTCCGCGTGGAAGTATTAATCTGGCGATGGCTGCAAAATGTTATGCGTTTATACGCAGAAGAGGATATGTAATTCCGGAAGATGTGCGCGCTGTAGTAGAAGATGTATTGCGCCACCGTATTGGAATCACCTACGAAGCCGAAGCCGAGAACGTAACTTCTGAAGATATCATTCAGAAAATTGTGAATGTGATCGAGGTCCCCTAGGGATTTTAGATTGTAGAAGTATGATGTACGGTTGCTCAAAGCGTACGTCTAAAATCGTATATCGTAAATCAAGAAATGGACACCAAAGAACTCTTAAAAAAAGTACGTAAAATCGAAATCAAAACGCGGCGTTTGAGCGACCACGTGTTTGGTGGCGAGTACCATAGTACATTTAAGGGGCGCGGAATGACATTCTCTGAGGTGCGGCAATACCAGTTTGGCGACGATGTTAGAAATATAGACTGGAACGTAACCGCCCGCTACAACGAACCTTTTGTAAAGGTTTTTGAAGAAGAACGTGAATTAACACTCATGTTAATGGCAGATATTTCAGGTTCAGAATTTTTTGGGACCGATACTCAATTCAAAAATGAAATTATTACAGAAATTGCTGCAACACTGGCCTTTTCAGCAATGCAGAATAACGACAAAACGGGATTGATTCTTTTTTCAGACGAAATCGAACTTTTTATTCCGCCAAAAAAGGGAAAAAGTCACGTACTAAGAATCATTCGGGAACTGTTGGAATTTAAGCCAAAAAGCAAAAAAACAAACTTAAGTCAAGCGTTGAAATACCTTACTAATGTAATGAAGAAAAAAGCCATTGTCTTTGTGCTTTCAGACTTTATTACAGACCATTACAGAGATACGTTAAAAATCGTATCGGGAAAGCATGACGTAACGGGAATTAGAGTTTATGACCGCTATGAGGAAGAAATGCCCAACCTGGGAATGGTGCAAATGCAGGATGAAGAAACAGGCGAGCTAATGCTGGTAAACACAGGAGCCAAAGGAGTGCGTACTAATTATAATAAGTATCACCGGGAGCGTGTGGATTACTTTCAGGAAGCTTTTACCAAAAGCGGAGCTGGTGCCATAAGTTGCCGCGTAGACGAAAGCTACGTAAAAAAATTATTAGGATATTTTAAAAGACGCTAACAGAAGTGCGATTTACGAATGACGGAGTACGAGGTGAAAATATCAAATTTGAAAGTTAAAACGATTGTCTGGTCGAGCGCAGTCGAAGCGTTAATGGTGCGCAAAAATTTTAAGGATTTATTTCTGAAAAATCTACCCGCTCTTCTATTTTTTCCTTTCTTCCTGTTCTTTGTACTCACTTCAAATGCCCAGGTAACTTCCTCTGTAGACACCACCCAAATCCGGATTGGAGAAGAAATAAAATACAATATTCAAGTTGAAGCAGACACCACAGACCTGGTTGTTTTCCCCGAAGGACAAACGTTCTTGCCTTTAGAAGTAATTGAAAGTTACAAAGTAGACACCACATTCGAGGCCAGGAAAATGCGTCTTATTAAAAAATACGGATTAACACAGTTCGATTCGGGTGCGTATACCATTCCACCACAACGAATTGTGATAAATCAAAAAGCATACACCTTAGATTCTGTAAAAGTTGAAGTGCGGGATGTAGCGGTAGATACCACCAAGCAGAAAATGTTCGAGATAAAGCCTGCTGTTGAGGTGGACAGACCACCCTTCGATTTCTGGAAATTGTTGCCGTGGTTGCTTGGAGCCCTTATTTTAGGAGTGATTGTGGCTTATATTTTCTTCCGAAGAAAAAAAATAAGAGAAGCGAAGGAAGAACAACTGCCGCCTTACGAAGAAGCCCTGGTCGCTTTACAAACACTGGATAATTCTACATTTTTAAGAGAGCAAAAAAGTAAAGAATACTACTCGCAGCTAACCGAAATTGTTAAAAGATACCTGGACCGTGAAGTGGATGATAGTGCTTTAGAAAGCACTACAGATGAGCTTATTGAACGACTTACGCTCCATAAAAATGCAGGAAGCTTCGACTTTGAAATTGAAGATATTAAAAAACTGGATGGTATTTTAAAACGTGCCGATTTGGTAAAGTTTGCCAGAATGCAACAAGTAGAGCAGCAGGCAAAAGAAGACCGTGCTGCCCTGGAAGAAATTATTAACCACACCCACGATGCCGTTCCGGAACCTACCGAAGAAGAATTGTTACGCAACGAGCTTTATCTGGAGCAACAGCGTAAAAAGAAACAACGCAGAAAATACATACTGGCAGGCGTAGGGGTAATAGCAGCACTAATTTTAGCAGGAGCTATATATGGAAGCATTAAAGGCTTCGATACCTTAAAAGATGACGTTCTAGGAAACGAATACCGCGATCTTGCTGAAGGTCGCTGGTACAAAAGTGAATACGGAAGTCCCGAAATTATTCTGGAAACTCCGGAAATACTGGTGCGAACTGATATTGAAATACCGGATTCTGAAAATATAAGAGCGCAAAGTGCTAATGTCTTTAGCGCTGGAAGCTTAACGGACCCGCTGTATGTCCTTATAAGTACTACCCAGACCAAAAGCTCACAGGAAGAAGTAAACTTAGATCCGCTAATGGACGCAGCACTTAGCGAATTAGAACGACGTGGTGCTTTAAATATGATTGTAAAACGAGAGGAGTTTTCGACTGAAAAGGGAATTAAAGGACTAAAAGCATATGGGCAGTTTAATGTTTCAGTAGGAAACAATAAAGTGCTGAAAGATCAGAGTTATTACGAGTTATTGCTCTTTGCACAACAAAACGGAGTACAAACCGTGTTGGTGGTATACCAGAATGACGGTAGGTTTTCAGTAGGCATCAAAGACAGAATTATCAACTCGGTAGAGTTAGAGTTACAAGAAACCAAAAACAACTAATGCAACAGTTTGAATTTGTACATCCGCAATTATTCTGGCTGCTTTTACTGCTGCCATTGCTCGTGCTTTGGTATGTGTGGAAACGAAAGCAACAAACAGCGGCGTTAAAAATTTCGAGCATCAAGGGCTTTAAGACGGGAAAAAACTGGCTGGCAAAATTACGACCGTTATTATTCGTTTTAAGAATGCTAGCATTAGCAACTATCATTGTTGCGATGGCGAGACCCAGGACAGTAGACGAGAGCACAAAGATAAAGACCACCAAAGGGATAGATATTGTTATTACAGTAGATGTTTCAGCAAGTATGCTGGCGCGGGATTTAAAACCAAACAGGCTGGAGGCGTTAAAAACAGTAGCGGCACGATTTATCAATAACCGTCCTAATGATAGAATTGGCCTGGTAGAATACGCGGGAGAGAGCTACACCAAAACACCCTTAACGAGCGATAAAGGTATTGTACTTTCAGCATTAAAGGATATTAATTACAATACCATCATCGAAGGAGGAACAGCTATTGGAATGGGCCTGGCGACCGCTGTAAACCGTTTAAAGGAAAGCACAGCTAAGAGTAAAATCATTATTTTAATGACCGATGGTGAAAATAATAGCGGTTTTATAGATCCGAAAATTGCTAGTGAATTGGCAGTAGAGTTTGGTATTAAAGTGTACACCATTGGATTGGGAACAAAAGGAATGGCGCTTAGCCCTATTGGTATAAAACGAGACAACACCTTCCAGTACGGCATGCAACAAGTAAACATAGACGAAGCGTTGCTGAAAGAAATTGCCACCGTAACAGAAGGTCAATATTTTAGAGCCACCAGTACCACAAAGCTGAATGAGATTTATGAAGAGATAAATAAACTGGAAAAAACCGATATTGAAGAATTAAAATATAAAAGTTACGACGAAAAATACCGTCCGCTTGTAATTCTGGCCTTGATATTATTAGGTTTGGAATGGCTGTTGCGATATACAGTGTTCCGAAGTTTTGTTTAATGCTCCAGAAGATTTTTATTTTTTTCTGAAGAAATTAGGAAGAAACAATAAAAACCGGATCGAAGATAGTGACGGTTATTTGAAAGAGTGATGTTAAGGGTGATTTTTAATGAAAGAAACGAAATTTAAATATCCAAAAAGAAAAATAGCGTTCAATGTAGCTATAGGATCAATGTGGTTATTGTTTGGATTTCTTGGAGTAAGTGATGAAGCAAAAAGTTATGAATATGTAGCACTCTTTTTAGGGATCCTATATTTCGGATTAGCTCTCTATATGCAAATTGCGTCTTATGTTACGGTGACGGATGCGGGAATCATAAAAAATAATTTAATCCCCATAAAAATTTCTTTTTCTGAAATTGTCGAAGTAAAAGATATGCATGGTTTAGTGAGCATACATGAAAAAGAGAAGAAGATAAAAATACATAAAAGGAATATTCAAAAAAGTCAGTTACCTGAATTTGAGTCTTTCCTAGAAACTATAAAACACGATTAATTAAAAAAATGTACCAGTTAGAACAGCCCATATACTTTTACCTACTGCTCGCTATCCCTGTGATAGTAGTGCTATTTATGGGGGTGCTTCTTTGGAAACGACAAACCCAGAAGAAGTTTGCGAATACCGATTTACTGAAAAAACTGAGCCCGAACCGTTCCGTATTTAAACCAGCACTAAAGGTGTTTGTGTTTTGTTTGGCGGTAGCTTGCTTGGCCATTGGCCTGGTAAACGTGAAAATTGGAACTAAGATCGAAAACGTGAAGCGCGAAGGTGTAGATGTAGTATTTGCGCTGGATGTGTCTAAAAGTATGCTGGCCGAGGACATCGCACCCAACCGAATTGAAAAAGCGAAACAACTTGTTACACAGATTCTAAACAGCCTGGGCGGCGATAGAATTGGTATTATTGGCTATGCAGGAAGTGCCTTCCCGCAAGTGCCTATTACGACTGACTTCTCTTCGGCGAAATTGTTTTTGAACAATATGAATACCGATATGGTTTCCAGCCAGGGAACTGCCATTAATGAAGCAATTGGAATGGCAAAGACCTATTATAACGATGAAGAACAGGCAAACAGAGTCTTGTTTATAATTAGTGATGGTGAAGACCATGAAGGAAATGTGGAGAGTATCGCTGAAGAAGCTGCGGCATTAGGGATTAAAATTTACACTATTGGCGTTGGGACTGAAAAGGGAGGCCCCATTCCCATAAAGCGTAACGGTGTGTTACAATATTACAAACGCGACCAAAATAACGAGCAGGTCATTACCCGTTTGGGTGAAGAAACCTTAAAACAAATCGCAGCGGAAGGAAACGGAACGTACATTTCAGGAAATAATACCAAGGAAGTTGTTGAAAATGTGACAGCTATCCTCAACGGAATGGACAAAAAGACATTCGATTCTAAGGAATTTACAGATTTTAAAGACCAGTTTCAATGGTTTTTGGCTGGGGCATTATTTTTGTTGATATTGGATGTGTTGCTGCTGGAGCGTAAGACTGCCTGGCTCAAAAAATTGAATTTGTTTAATGAAGCTGAAAGATAAGATGAAGACACAGAAGAATATTTTAGGAGCATTTTTATTTGCGTTACTAACGTTGTTTACTACGGAAATTTCTGCACAGGAAAAAGATGAAAATGATGTGCAGGATGAGCAAAGGAAACTTCTTAGAGAAACGAAGGAATTGGTAAGCGATGCAAGCCTGGCACTTGCCGATGATAAGTTTGTGGAAGGCGAAGCAGAATATAGAAAAGCTATTGCCATAAATCCGAAAAGCGAAACAGCCAAATACAATTTGGGGAATGCGTATTACAACAAAGAGAAAAATGACGAGGCAATGAGTCGTTTTAAGCAGGCAGCAGCTGTAGCCACTTCAAAAACCGATAAACACAGTGCGTTTCATAATTTAGGGAACACCTTTATGAATGCCAAAAAATACCAGGATGCGGTAGATGCTTATAAAAATGCGCTTAGGAACAATCCCAATGATGATGAAACGCGGTATAATCTGGCTTTAGCTAAAGATATGCTGGAGAAAAATCCACCCAAAGGGGGCGATGGTGATAATAAAGACCAGGATAAGAATAAGGATAAAAACGATCAGGAAGAAAACCAGGATAAGAAAGACGAAGAAGGAAAAGATAAAGAAGGCAACGAAGGAGACGAAAAAGAAGACAAAGACCAGGGCGACGATAAAGATGATGAAAAGAAGGGTGATAATGAAGAAGATAAAGGAAAACCCGACAAGCCTAATGAAGGCGAACAGGATAAAGCCGATAAACAACAACAGCAACCACAGCCTGGACAAATGTCGCCGCAGCAAATTAAAAATCTGCTGGAAGCCATGAACAATGAAGAGCAAAAAGTACAGGAAAAAATAAATGCCAAAAAACAAAAAGGCGCCAAAGTAAAATCTGAAAAGGATTGGTAATGAAAAGTATTCATTTTTTATTCATAGTATGTTTTGTGTTTCTGGGCAGCATTGCCAGGGCACAGGTGACTTTTGAGGCAAAAGTGAGCAAGAAAAAGTTAGGAATTAACGAACGCCTGCGTATAGATTTTGAGATGAACCAAGATGGCGATAATTTTAATCCCCCTAGCTTTGTAGGCTTCCGTGTGGTGGGAGGACCTAATCAGGCCATTAGCAACTCGTATTTTAACGGGAAACGAAGCTACTCGAAAACCTATTCCTATTTCCTTTCACCCCTTCAAAAAGGGAATGCTACCATTGGGCAGGCAACGATTGAAATTGAAGGACAAACCTATAAAACTTCTCCAGTTACTGTGAGTGTAGGGGAGGCGGTTAAAATTTCAAAAGATGGGAGCAATGCCGAATACCTTGCCGAAGAAAGTGTTCACCTTGTGGCAGAAGTGTCTAACTCCACCCCATTCTTAAATGAAGCTATCACAGTTACCTATAAACTGTATGTGTCTCATGATGTTGGAATTACTAGTAACTGGCGTGAAATAAGCACCCCAAAATATGCCGACTTCTGGAGCCAGAATATCAATACTCAGGGTAATTATAAAACCTACGATACAAAATACAAGGGGGAAGATTACCGCTATGTAATCTTACGGTCTACCGTGTTGTATCCTCAAAAAACAGGCGAATTGGACATTGAACCTCTTACGCTGGATATTCCTGTAGACGTGCGCAGCAACAAGCGAGACATGTTTGGAAGACAACGTGTGGCCAGAGTTAATAAAACTGTTTCAGCAGGAGCGAGAACAATTAATGTAAAACCATTACCTATTGAAGGAAAACCAGATGATTTTACAGGAGCTGTGGGCGATTTTCAATTTCAGCTACAGACCAATAAAACCACATTGGATGCCAATGAAGCGTTAGAATTAACTGCTAAAATTTCAGGAAAAGGAAATTTGAAATTATTCGATTTGCCAGGTTTGAAATTACCGAGTGCCTTAGAAGTATACACACCAGAACGTGATAATCAGGTAACGGTACAATTGGATGGAATGCGGGGAACTATTTCAGAAAAGTATACCGTCGTGCCCCAGTTTAAAGGAAATTACCCCGTGCGTCCTATCACATTTTCCTATTTCAACCCAAAGACGGAACGCTATGAGACCTTAGCTAGCGAAGAAATAGTAATTAACGTTGAAAATGGACCTGTAGCGAAAACGGAACCAACTGAAGACGCCTCAATAGTTGCTGAAGACCTGGACGATGCGCAATTTAAATTTATTAAACTAGACGCTAACCTGAAGCCGATTGCCACAACACCTTTCTTTAAGTCGACCTTATTCTGGTCGTTATTGGGGGGTCCTATGTTATTAATTCCGTTATTTATTGTAGCAGGAAAAAAACGCCGTGACCGCCTGTCCGACGTAGAGGGAATGAGGCTCCGAAAAGCCAACCGCCTGGCTAAAAAATATTTAAGCGAAGCCAAGAAAAATATGAAAGACCGTGTGGTGTTTTATGAGGCTTTAGAACGAGCTTTTCACAATTTTCTAAAAGCAAAATTAACGCTGG
The DNA here is from genome assembly GCA_002337605.1 of Flavobacteriaceae bacterium UBA1903. Lineage (GTDB taxonomy): Bacteria > Bacteroidota > Bacteroidia > Flavobacteriales > Flavobacteriaceae > Marinirhabdus. The sequence goes on along the minus strand of DDGL01000014.1, from coordinate 527,193 downwards.
AAACGAGCGATTTCAGTAAGGAAAAAATTTCAGCATTACTGGAAGAAAAACAAGTACAACCAGAGGTGGTTTCAGAGTTTATTCAATTGCTGAAAAGCTGCGAATATGCCCGCTATACCCCAACAAGCCAGGTAGCGATGCAGCAGGATTACGAAAAAGCAGCACGCATTATTTCAACCATAGATAAACAGATTCAATAAGATGAAAAAGCTACTCTTCATACTATTGCTGTTAGTTTCAGGACTAAGCTGGAGCCAGAACAATGCGTTATTTAATCAAGGAAAAGAGCACTATAAAAACGGAAAGTTTCAGGAAGCTATTAACTCCTGGGAAAAAGTACTGGACAACGGGCAGCATTCTGCCGACTTGTATTTCAATCTGGGAAATGCAAACTACAAGCTAAATAAGGTAGCTCCGAGCATTTATTATTATGAAAAAGCATTGCAGCTGGCACCTGCAGACAAGGACATAAAAACCAATTTAAAATTTGCTGAAAACGCACGTATTGATGCGATAGAACCGTTACCTAAAACTGTTTTCAAAAAATGGTACGAACAGCTGGCGGGAGTGTTAACCTATGATGGCTGGGCGATTACCTCGGTTATTGGGGCAGTTTTATTTGTGCTGTTGTTTTTAAGCTATTGGTTTGCTGCTGCCGAAGGTAAAAAACGTCTGTTTTTTATTACATCCCTTGTTTCTGTACTGGTATTATTTGTTGGCTTGATAATGGCTTATCAAACCTATGGGGACGTCTTAAAGGACCAGCCAGCCATTGTGTTTTCAGAGAGCACTGAGGCAAAAAGCGAACCTTCTATGGGGAGTGAAAGTACATTTGTGCTGCACGAAGGGACTAAAGTACAAATTAAGGCACAGGAAGATAGTTGGGTGCGTGTTTTAGTAGCCAACGGAAAAGACGGTTGGATTCCGGCAAGCGATATAAAAAAATTATAGATTTAAGATTTGCTTAACAAGAAATCTATTTTCAGATGTTATTTTTGCCATCTAAATAAAAAAATTGACTAGTGCAGTTTAAGAGTATCTTCTTTCTTTTGGCTTTTACTTGGTGTATTCTTACACCAGCAGTAGTTACTATTTGTAATATCGACACCAATATTTCGGCACTGTTTTCTATGAACGAAGAAGAAACTTCGGAAACTTTTAAACTAGGGCCTAAAGAATACAATGCTCCAGAAGCTTTCGCTACAAAATTTCTCTCTTCAGAATTGTTGCAAAGTGCCACGACTATTGGTTATAAATCTCTTTTTTGGGAAACTCTTTCTCAAGAGACTGTTTCTCCCCCTCCCAGACAGAGCTAATTTTTTCCGTGTTTAATTTTGAGCCAAAAGGCTCGTATTTCAAACTGACTGAGGTATTCTCGGTCTAAAATTTTAGTATATGTTTTCAAAAATTAAGAGCGATCTCCCAGCGAGTATCGTAGTATTTTTCGTTGCCCTTCCTTTGTGTTTAGGTATTGCATTGGCGAGTGGCGCCCCTCTTTTTTCAGGTTTAATTGCAGGAATTGTCGGGGGTATTATAGTTGGAGCTTTAAGTGGCTCCCAAATAGGGGTAAGTGGTCCGGCAGCTGGTCTGGCAGCCATTGTTTTAACTGCTATTGGTACATTAGGAGGTTATGAAAACTTCTTGGTTGCCGTTGTTATTGGAGGTGCCCTGCAATTACTGCTTGGAGTTTTAAAAGCAGGAATTATCGGCTATTATTTTCCATCTTCTGTAATCAAAGGAATGTTAACGGGGATCGGGATCATTATTATTTTAAAACAAATCCCTCACTTTTTTGGATACGATGCAGATCCCGGAGGTGACTTTGCGTTTTTTCAAGTAGATGGTGAGAATACGTTTTCTGAAATTTTCGTAGCCTTAAATTCAATAAGTGTAGGCGCAACTGTAATTGCATTAGTTAGTCTGGGAATACTATTATTATGGAGCCAAGTGCTTACAAATAAAGGGAAGATATTTCAGTTGATACAAGGCCCCTTAGTAGCTGTTGTGGCAGGAATAATTTACTTTGCATTTACACAAGACAGCGGTGCCTTTGCAATAGAAAAAGAACACTTAGTACAAGTACCTGTGCCAGATAGTTTCGATTCTTTTATTGGACAGTTTAGCTTTCCAAATTTTGCAGTAATTACAAATTCTGAAGTTTGGATAGTTGGATTTACCATTGCTTTGGTAGCAAGTTTAGAAACATTACTTTGCGTAGAAGCTACAGATAAGCTGGATCCAGAAAAACGTGTAACTCCTACCAATAGAGAATTATTGGCGCAGGGTACCGGAAACATAATTTCTGGAATGATAGGTGGTTTGCCTATTACGCAGGTAATTGTAAGAAGTTCGGCAAACATACAGTCTGGCGGAAAGACGAAGGCTTCAGCTATAATTCACGGTTTTTTCTTACTTATTTCAATAATCATTATTCCTACGGTACTTAATATGATACCACTTTCGGTATTAGCGGCCATCCTTTTAATTGTAGGGTATAAGCTGGCTAAACCGTCAACATTTAAAGCTATGTACAAAGCTGGTTGGAAGCAATTTGTACCATTTATAGTAACCATTGTTGGAATTGTTTTTACAGATTTATTGATTGGAATAGGTCTAGGACTTTCAGTAGGAATTGTAATAGTATTGCTTAAGAGCTATCAAAACTCACATTTCTTGCATATTGAAGATAAAAGTAATGGGAAGCATAAAATAAACATGACCTTGGCAGAAGAAGTTACTTTTTTCAATAAAGGAGCTATTCTTAAAGAGTTGGACAGCCTGCCTAGAGATACTTATTTAGAACTTGACGTAAGAAAAACTAGGTATCTGGATGCTGATATTGTTGAAATTCTAGACGATTTTGCCTTTAAAGCAAAAGAACGAAATATTGATATTAAAATTATTTCAGAAAAAGGGACCATAGAAAACCCACCAAGCTTTATTGAATTTTTTAAACTCAGACCTAAGTCTGCTTAACACGTAACTAATTATGAAAAATAATAAATATAAAATTACAGTGCTTTCAGATTTAAGCACAAGCAGCAGATACATTTTGAAGAGTGCTGAAAGATTTGCACAAATTGTGGGCGGTGACATTGAAATTTTTCATGTTCGCAAAGCTACGCAGGTTGTAAACAGAGAAAGTCAACTTTCTGCTGTAAGAGAACTTAAGGAGAATTTTGTTCTGGTTGAAGATAAACTAAAAGAAATGAAAACTGCAGCAGATAACGTATCTGAAGTAAAAACAACACATTCTTTTGTTTTTGGGAACTTAAAAAACGAAATTGAAAAGCATCTGATTGAAACCAAACCAGACGTAGTGGTACTAGGGAAAAAAATCTCTAAAACCCCTGGCTTTTTAGGAGACGGTGTTCTTACATTTCTACTTAAAAAATTTCCAGGAGTCGTTTTGATTGCAGATCACGAAAACTTACTTGATGTAGATTCCCAACTAGGCTTAGGGTTTTATAATGCCACAAGTACGGAGTCTAATTTTAAGCATATTGATGCGTTAATTTCAACAAGCCAAGGACCCCTTAGGACTTATAATGTAGCTGAAAAATCAGCAACCGTTAATAATGAAAAAGAACACAGCATAGTGAATAGCAATATAGTATCCTATGTCTTTGAAAAGAATGATCAAACCTTGCGGACCATGTCCAATTATATGGTTAAAAACAAGGTAAACCTTCTATTGGTAGATCGAAATTCAAAAAGCGCAATAAACCGTGCAGGATTGTCGATTTCGGAAGCTAATAATCTGGTTCATAACTTAAAAGTCCCTATATTATTAACAAACGGGTAACCAAACAAGGTAAATTATTGTATATTAAAAATTAAAACAGAAATAATATGAAAGCACAAACTAAAGAAACACAAAGCACCTATACCCCTCAATCTGCCGTGGCAGCATTAAAAGAAGGCAACCAACGTTTTTTGAATACAAAACCTGCAAATCGTGATTTGTTGGGACAGGTAAAAGACACAGCTGGAGGTCAATACCCTTTTGCGGTAGTATTAAGTTGTATAGACTCGCGTGTGCCGGTTGAGCTGGTATTTGACCAGGGAATTGGCGATATATTTAGCGCAAGAGTAGCAGGTAATATTGTAAATGAAGATTTGCTGGGAAGCATAGAATATGGCTGCAAGGTAGCCGGAAGTAAAGCCGTTGTGGTTTTAGGTCACACAGGCTGCGGCGCTGTAAAAGGAGCTTGTGATGATGTTCAATTAGGAAATATTACTCCGTTGCTGGCAAAAATAAAGCCTTCAGTGGCGGCTGTAAAATCTCCAGAAGATACTGCATTAAGAAATAGTTCAAATGCTTCCTTTGTTAATGATGTGGTATATAAGAATGTAGAGCTTACCATAGAAAATATGAAGAACGACAGCCCGTTATTACGTGACATGGAAAACGATGGCGATATTACCATTATTGGAGCTGTTTACGATGTGGCTTCAGGAGCTGTGTCGTTTCTTAATTCCTAATTTTTTTAAATTTTTGTTAAAGGAGAGGGTCAAAGCCATTGGTTTTGACCCTCTTTGTTGTACATTTAAAAAAAATGTATACAAACAACAGTATGAAAAATTTATTTACCAATCTGCGCGGAAATCTTTTTGGAGGAATTACAGCTGGAATTGTCGCCTTACCATTAGCACTTGCCTTTGGTGTACAATCTGGATTAGGGCCCGATGCAGGATTATACGGAGCTATTTTTATTGGTTTCTTTGCCTCTTTATTTGGTGGGACAAACACACAAATTTCAGGACCTACGGCACCCATGACAGCTGTCTCGATGGTTATTATAGCCGGAATCATTGCAGCAAATAATGGAAGTGTAGAACAAGCTTTGCCCTATATTTTATTGGTGTTCTTATTGGCAGGGCTTATGCAAATAGGATTAGGAGTACTGGGTCTGGGAAAATACATTAAATACATACCATACCCTGTAGTATCTGGATTTATGACAGCAATTGGTGTCATAATTTTAATTACTCAGATATTACCTATGTTGGGATATTATGCCAATAGTGATGATGAATTTATCGAACATTTTAAACCAGAAGCCGAAGAAGTATTACTCGATAAAATCCTTAAAGAAGAAGCAGGGGAAGGAATTTTGGTGTTAGAAGATTTTAAAGAAACAGTAACTCGAGCAGAACGTATAACTGAAGATGATATTAGATTAGAATCTCAAACACTAGCCAAATCTGCTAGTTCTGGAGTACTGGGTTCTATCAAAACTTTACCAAGGGCTATTAAAAGTATAAATTGGCTGGAGTTTGGATTGGCAGCACTGACAATTTTTATCATTTTTGGGTTTAAAAAAATTACTACAGCTGTCCCCTCCACACTGGTTGCCTTACTGGTAGTTTCAGCAGGGGCCTATTTTATGAATCTCGATTACAGACCCATTGAACAAATCCCGGGCGGATTTCCAATGCCAAATCTGGATATGTTCTCCAATTTCAATATAGGTCAAATTTCACCGTATATATTTACGGCACTTACACTGGCATTTCTGGGAGCTATTGACTCGTTGCTAACTTCGGTAGTGGCAGACAATATGACCAAGACAAAGCATAAGCCCAATCAAGAATTAATAGGACAGGGTATTGGTAATAGTATTGCTTCGATTTTTGGAGGAATCCCAGGAGCTGGTGCGACTATCAGAACCGTGGTAAATATCAACTCTGGAGGAACTACAAAACTTTCTGGAATGACAGCTTCGGTATTATTGCTAGTAATTTTATTGGCATTAGGCCCTGTGGCTTCACAAATTCCAGCAGCTGTTCTTGCAGGAATCTTAATTACAGTAGGTATTGGAGTGATGGATTATAAAGGCTTAAAAGCAATTCCAAATATGCCTAAAAGTGAGATTATAGTCATGCTGGTTGTATTATTACTTTCAGTATTCTGGAACTTAGTATATGCTGTTGGTATTGGATTGGTATTGGCCTCACTAGTATTTATGAAAAAAATCGGAGATGTTTCCGCAAAACGATCCAAATTAGTACCACTGGGTAATGCCGATGAGTTTGGCCTTCCGTGGCAGGATGAAAAAAATTTCCCACAATATTTAAAAGAAGAAGTGTTTATCAAGCGTTTGGACGGACCGCTTTTCTTTGGAAATACAAGCGATTTCCAGGAGCTTGCGAAAGGAATTCCTGCAACAGCCACTCATTTAATAATACGAATGGGAAAGGTGCCCTATATGGATCAATCTGGTTTGTACGCTATGGAAGAAACTTTGCTTAGACTACGACAAGGAAAAATTAAGATTATATTGGTAAGCCTTCAAAAGCAACCAAAAGTAATGATGCAGTCCATTGATATTATTCCAGATCTAGTACCAGAAAAAAGATTAGTTGGAACCTTTAAAGAAGCCATGGAATACATTCGGAAAAATGTAGAAGATGTAGTGTAGCTTCGATACATACCGCCAATTTCCTTTTAGGAAAATTAACGGAATACTCAGCTACCTTTATGAAGGAGCAGAATTTTATAACCGCGAATACCCGGATTAAATTTAATCGTGTATTCGCGGTTTTTTTTATTCTGAAATATCTTCAGGTTCGTTTTCTTCATCTCTTTCATCGATACCGTCAACTTCCTTTAAAATATAGGGAACCACTAACGGAGCAAGACTAGCCACAGGAGCATATAAAACTGAGGTGTCTCTGTCTTCTTCAGAAAGAATTGAAAACGAGGGAGAGGCATTTACGAACATAAAGACCACACTTATAATAAAGGCAAATTTCAACACGTTAAAAACAGCGCCTAATAGCTTATTTATTATTCCCAGTGCAGCAAAATCTGCTATTTTGGTAAGTGCCTTTCCAGCCATGGAAATAAGTAAAAGGATTGCCAAAAAAGTCACTGCAAAAGCGGCTAAGTTCACGGTTTGTTCATTCCAGTTGGTCCAGCCAGCAAGATAGCTGGCAGCATACCCTGAAAAATATACCGCACCATACACCCCGGCAATAATACCCACTAAACCTGCTAATGCTACAAAAAGACCTTTTTTATAACCCACTACTAAAGCGATGAGGAGGATAATGCCTAAAACTATATCGATGGTATTCATATGTTCAGTTTACGTAAAGATAGCAAACCTAATTATAACTATTCTAAGCTTCAAAATTTCACTAGGACAACGTACCTTTGTAAATGCGCAAAACAAATTTAAAATTACCCGCCTGAGAGTATTGAGCGGAGTCGAAATATGGCAAGAGATCAAGAATTAAAAGAACGATGGGAAGCACTGGTGACGCTGTTGAGTAATCGCTTTGCAGATGGGGATACGTTAGACCTTGACGCAATTATTTATTTGGTGGGCATCCAGGAGTTAGGGCAATTGCACCGAAAGTTTAAAAAAGATGAAAAACTGGATCTAATGCACATCGCCATTTGCCGTTTGTTAGAACCTTTTGGCTACTACGAGTTTGATTATTTTGATGATCAGGGCTGGCCACATTATAAAATATTAGAACAATTACCCCCGTTAAAAGCAGGCGAACAAAGTGTTTTGATGAAGGAAGCCCTTGTACAATACTTTATAGAAAAAGAAGTGCTTTCGTAAAATTCCAAATTTCAAAAGGGCTTGTTTTAAATGAGTTTCCGTAATTTTGCCTATTCATAAAACATAAACGTTTACCTGTGGTGAATGTAGTCGAATCATGATAGATACTCTAAAAAAGCATATTGCAACAGTTGAAGCTTTCACAGCCACCAATCCGGAAGAAATTGAACAGTTCCGAATTAAATACCTTGGGAAAAAAGGCCTGCTGAACGATTTTTTTGCTGAATTTAAAAATGTGCCAAACGACCAGAAAAAGGAATTTGGACAAACTATTAATACGCTAAAAAACTCAGCGCAAGACAAAGTAAATAGCTTAAAAGAAGCCCTGGAAAGTGCCGAAGAATCCAAGGGAGTTTATGGTGACCTTTCCCGTCCGGGAGAACCTATCTCACTAGGGTCAAGGCACCCTATTTCTATAGTAAAAAATAAGATTGTCAATATCTTTTCAAGAATAGGGTTTAATGTTTCTGAAGGCCCCGAAATTGAAGACGACTGGCACAACTTTACGGCACTTAACCTGCCAGAATACCATCCCGCACGTGATATGCAGGATACGTTTTTTATACAAACCAATCCAGATGTATTACTTCGTACACACACTTCAACCGTGCAGGTACGTTATATGGAAGAACACAAGCCTCCCATTCGTACAATTTCTCCGGGGCGCGTGTATAGAAATGAAGCTATTTCGGCACGTTCACACTGTTTTTTCCATCAGGTGGAAGGATTGTATGTAGACAAGGGAGTAAGCTTTGCAGATTTGAAACAAACCTTACAATACTTTACAACAGAGCTCTTCGGAAAATCAAAGATCAGGCTGCGACCGTCCTACTTCCCGTTTACCGAGCCAAGCGCAGAGGTAGATGTGTATTGGGGCTTAGAAACTGAAACCGACTATAAAATGACCAAAGGAACTGGCTGGTTAGAAATCATGGGCTGCGGAATGGTAGATCCTAATGTGTTGGAAAATTGTGGAATAGACTCCACAGAGTATTCAGGCTTTGCTTTTGGTATGGGAATAGATCGAATTGCGTTGTTGCTACACCAAATCCCGGACATTAGAATGTTAAGTGAGAATGACCTTCGCTTTTTGGAACAATTTAAGAGTGCAGATTAGCTTCGATTTCTTCGATACATTCCGTTAATTTCCTTTTCAGGAACTAGACGAAACACTCAATAACTATTGCTTCGTCTTAAATTTTACAAGGGTTAGAATATGAAAAAAGATATTGACATTCCTGAAGTGAAGGATGTGTATGTGGCGGCTGTGTTTGAGCTGAATGAAGACTACAATACTCACGACTGGAATATTTATTTGATCAACGATGGTACATCGCCTATTGAAACGGTTTTAGTAGTAGCGCAGGGATATGACGATAAAGACATGACAGCACCTATGCGAAAAACCATAGCAGTAGTGCCTGCTAAAGGCTTTGCAAAGCTGGAATATATTGACGAGAGTGTTTTTAAACTGGATAATTTCTTTACGATTACCTATTTCCTAAACAATAAAATGTACGACAAACGTTTTGAACTCCCTCGTTTTTCAATTACGGAAGACAATGCTGTACTGCTTCCCGTACTTGGGAAGAAAGGAGTGTTGGCAAGATAGGTTAATCCAGTTTTTCAGTTAATTTAAGCATAACCTTTTTAGGATCTTTCCCTTCGTATAAAATGCTATAGACAGCATTTATAATTGGGGTTTTTGCCTTCTTTTTCTTTTTGGCCTGATTGAGTTCGTAGGCGCTTTTGGTGGCATAATATCCTTCAGCAATCATATTCATTTCCATTTGGGCACTTTTCACGGTGTAGCCTTTGCCAATCATATTTCCGAAGAGACGGTTTCGGCTAAAGGTGGAGTAGCCCGTTACCAATAAATCTCCTAAGTAGGCAGATCCGTTTATATCGCGCTTCATCTTATGTACTTTTTTCACATAGCGTTTCATTTCGCGTATGGCATTGCTCATCAGGACACTTTGAAAATTATCACCATAGCCTAACCCATGTGCAATCCCAGCAGCAAGAGCATAGATGTTTTTGAGCATGGCAGCATATTCTGCACCAATAATATCGTCACTGGTAGTACATTTTATATAATCACAGCGCAAAACATTTGCTACGATTTCGGCTTTATCATTATCTGCACAGGCAATGGTGAGATAAGAGAGACGCTCTAAAGCAACCTCTTCTGCGTGACAGGGGCCCGTAATCACTCCAATGTTTTTAAACGGAATGTTGTAATGTGTATAAAAATGATCTCCCACAATAAGGCTACTTTCAGGAACAATACCTTTAATGGCAGAAAAAATAATTTTTCCTTCCAAAGATTCGGTTAGTTGTTCTAACTCTGTATGTATAAATGCCGAAGGAATCACAAAAATCAAATAGTCTGCATAAGCGACCAGTTCATTAATGTCATTGCTTAGCTTTAGCTTGGTGGGGTCAAACTCTACCGAGGATAAATAATTAGGATTGTGCTGTTCTTTTTTAATATGCTCCAATGCATAAACATTACGCATATACCAACCCACTTCGTCTAGATTTTCACAAAGCATTTTTACAATGGCTGTGGCCCAGCTTCCGCCGCCAAAGACTGCAAATTTCGGTTGGTTGGTCATAGGTTGTGTTAGTTAAAACAATTCCTTTACATGAAGTTTTTTACTCTACACTCAAAGTTACTTCTAAGAAGTGGTACATAGCGGTTCAAAAATACGGAAAATTAAACTCTGCTTAAAATACTGATATTCATATCAATACAACTTTGGCACGTTTTTAGATTTTCAGCTAGAGTGAACCGCTTTCAGAAATTAGTTCCTGAAGCATAAAATGAACGATTATGAAATTAGTAAAGTTATTCTTCGGTCTTGCTCTTTTAGCAACAGTAGCTACTTCTTGTTATGTTGAAGAAACAGTAGTAGTGACAGATCCTTATGTAGATCCTGTGCCGTCTGTTACGCTAAATCAATTACTTACTTCCTACGAGTTGTGGTATGTAGATATAAATCGTTCTAATGCTTCTGGTCAAATTCCTTTTATGCAAATAGCGTTTACGCTGTCTTTTAGAAATGGCGATGTATTGGCTAATAACAATTTGGTGGGAATTGGGGATCAGGGCTATGGCTATGGAATAGACGTTGGATATTATGACACGTACAACTACATACTGGATATTAATCACGATCTTGATGGTTATGTGACTTTTGATGTTACCCAGTTAAACGACACCGAAATTGAACTATACAACCCAGACTCTGGGCTACGGTATGTGCTGGTAGGGTATCAACGGAGTAATTTCGATTACGACTTGTTGTTTTATGAAAATATCCACTATTTCGTTCAGGAATATGTTGCCTGGGAAAAAGTGGCTACGCAGGGTGGAGCGCCTAACGAGTTTGACTATGAGCATTTCCTTCAGTTTTTACCGGGAGGAGGAGACGGGAATTTTCAAAGCTCAAAAGATCCGGTCGGAAGTTCTATAGATCATTTATACTGGGATTATACAGGAATTTTTAACGTAGATGATATACCTGGAAATGCGTATTTAAAATATTTAACACTGGATTATGATTATCTGGGCAATGAATACTTTGAGTTGAACGTTATAAATGACAACACTATAGAACTGTTTCACGAAACCTCAGGAACTGTGTATACATTTAGAGGTAGAGGCTATATAGAAAACAGAAGTAGCAGGGGAACGTTAAGAATTCCAAAAGCTACTATAGAAAAGCAGCGAAAGAAAATAAGTATCTTCTAGAAAATATATATAACTTTTTGGTTGGTTATGACCGCCCCAAGGTTCGATCTTGAACTGGAGGGCGGTTTTTATATTTGAGAGGTCGACTTGACTATTTATAAAAATTCATCTCATCCATATATTCCCAGACGTTCTGCGGCAGCATTGGACGAATATTTTTACCACTTTTAATCCCTTTTCGAATAAATGTGGAAGACAGTTCCATAATAGGAGCTGCAATGCGTGAAATTGAATTCGATTCCGCAACGGAATCTGCAACCTTCACTTCACCCGAAATTCTTGGGTAGACGTAAATGTGGTAGCGTTCTAAAATAACTTCATAGTTTTTCCACTTATGAAGACTCTTTAGATTGTCTTCGCCCATGAGTAAACAAAACTGTTTGTGTGGGTATTTTTCCTCTAAAACAGCTAAGGTATTTACAGTGTAGTTGGGTTGAGGCAGGTCAAACTCGATCTTGCTCGACTTAATTTTAGGGTAGTTTTCTAAGGCGATATCTACCATTGCAATGCGGTGGTGGTTGTCTAGTAGCGTGCTTTTTTTCTTATGCGGATTGTGGGGTGTCACCACCATCCATACCTCGTCCAGATCGCTAAACTCCACCATATGATTAGCAATAGTAAGATGCCCTACGTGAATAGGGTTGAAGGTGCCAAAATAGAGGCCTGTTCTTTTATTCTTCTTCAGAGACATCTTTAAATATAGGTTTTGCAATATGCTCACCCACGAGCGCTTCAGCTTCTTCCAGGGCGTGTGCTAGGTTGTCATTTTCAATGATAAAGTCGAATTGCGGAGCGGTTGCCATCTCTACACTCGCTTTTGCAATGCGCATATTTATTTTTTCATCACTCTCGGTAGAGCGTTTTTTTAGACGCTTTTTCAACTCGTCTACACTTGGAGGTTTTATGAAAACGGCCAGCGTACGTTCGGGGTATTTCTTTTTAATGCGAAGGCCACCCACAACATCAATATCAAAAATTACGTTTTTCCCCATTTCCCATATACGTTCCACTTCGCTGTATAGCGTGCCGTAAAAATTATCGCGATACACTTCCTCCCATTCTAAAAATTCTTCAGATTTCATTTTCTGCTTAAAATCTTTTAGCGTTAGAAAATAATAATCCTTTCCGTGTTTTTCTTCGCCTCGGGGCTCTCGCGAGGTAGCTGAAACTGAGAATTCAAGATTCAAATCTTCTACCCCTAATAAATGGCGTACTATCGTAGTTTTTCCACTACCCGATGGTGCTGAGAATACAATTAATTTTCCTCCTTTTTTGTCTTTCATACTTTAAAAATAGTTGATTAAGTAGCGTTACGACGTAACCCGATCACCTAATTCTTAGCCAACGTAATTACTTTTTACAGCACATTCAATGCTTGCTCTTTAATTTTTTCCAGTTCGTCTTTCATCTGTACGACCAATTGCTGCATAGGGGCGAAGTTGCTTTTAGAACCAATTGTGTTTATTTCTCTGCCAATTTCCTGTGTAATAAACCCAAGTTTCTTTCCATTGGAATCTTCACTATTAATCGCATCCTTAAAATAATTAAGGTGATTTTGTAGACGTACTTTTTCTTCGGTGATGTCGTATTTTTCCAGGTAGTAGATGAGTTCTTGTTCAAAACGGTTCTCGTCTATCTTTTCTTTTAGCTCACTTACAGCATTTCTAAGACGTTCTTTTACATTGTCAATGCGCGATGCATCTATCTTAATCACTTCATTTAACAAGTTTTCAATACTTTCTATTCTTTCCAGAAAGTCTTTTTTTAACACAGCTCCTTCATCGCTTCGGTAGGTATTTATTTCCTGTAACGCTACTGTTACAGCCTCTAAAATTTCAGCAAACTCGTCTTCGTCTATCTCGTCACGCTCTGTTTTAAGGGAATCTGGCATACGAACAGCCATTTTAAGCAACTCAGTTTCATCTCCGTCGACTACATTTTTTAACTGCGAAATATATTCTTTCACTACAGCTTCGTTTACCTTAGCGTTGGTCGCTTCGCCCGTCATCTCAATATATAAGTTGAAATCTACTTTACCGCGGGTAAGCGATTTGGCGAGCATATTTCTAATTTCAAGCTCTTTTTCACGATACGAAGAGGGTACCCGGGCGTTTAAATCGAGATTCTTACTGTTAAGTGATTTTATTTCAACAGTAATTTTTTTGGAAGGAAGCTGGATAACGTGCTTTCCGTAACCGGTCATAGATTGAATCATAAGTTACATATTTAATGCAAAGATAAGGAATTGAAACCCCTTAATTAAATTGCCTTGAATAGCTTATTTTATAGAGAAGTTTTTTAAGTGGTGAACTATAAAAAAAGCAAGAAAGTAATCCTAGAGATGCGTGCTATTTCAATTGTTATTTATAAACTGAAGGGCTCTTTTTTCTGAATAATATACTTTATTCGTCACGTGAAAACCTACGTGGCCTCCGTGCTTCGGACTCTCAAGATGAATGTTTTTATGCTGTTTAGCAATTTCAGTAGGATAGCATTCCGGAGATAAAAAGCTATCGTTTAAGGCATTCAAGATGAGCACTGGTATTTTTATATTGGGTAAGTACTGTAAGCTACTACTCTTTTCATAATAGTCGTACGCATTCTGAAATCCGTGTGCCTTTGCGGTATACAAGTTGTCAAAGTCCAGTAGATTCTGAATTTTCTTAAGCTCTTCAGCATTCATAGCGTCCGGGAAGTGGGTCATTTTACGTTTGTACTTTTGGCGCAGGTCCTTTATAAAGGTTTTGCTATAGACCATGTTTTCCCGCTTTATAAGTTGTTCCAAAGCGCCTCGCAAATGGAGGGGAGTGGAAATTGCAACGGCGTTTTTTATCTGATTGGGGACACTTTCTCTTTCTCCAAGGTATTTTAGGAGAACATTCCCGCCAAGACTAAAACCTATTAACGTGATGGTCTCATAATCGTGATAGTGTGATATGTGACGTATCAATTCCTCTAGATCTTCAGTTCTTCCCGAATTGTATGAAAGGTAAAGTCTGTTTTCCTCACCACTACAACCACGATGGTTCATGGCGGCTACATCCCATCCATTTTTAACAAGCATTTTTGCCTGTCCTTTTATATATACCCGCTGTGCGTTGCCTTCTAACCCGTGCAGCAGAATGGCCACTTTCTTTTTAGTACCCTCTGCAAAAGACCAGTCTACATCTACAAAATCGCCATCACTCAACTCCAGCCGTTTCCTTTCCTGGTTAAGTTTAGGGATAGGTCTGAGTTTAGCAGAATAAATGGTTGAAAAGTGACCACTTTTAAAAAGGCCTTTAGCTTTATAGGAAGATGGGATGATGGGCATTAAAGAACTACTATATTTTTTTGAAGTACTACCCCGCGAAGATACAAATGAAAATTTTGTTAAATCTATTTTTATGAAGATACCAATCGGTATCTTTGTATATGCGAAATGCAGAAAACACCAGAGAGTTAATCCTAAGAGAAAGTGCCAACCTGTTCAATACCCAGGGTTATAAGGCTACTTCTATTAGTGATATAACAAAAGCTACGGGATTGACAAAAGGTGCTATTTACCGTCATTTTGAAAGCAAGAGTGATCTGGAACAACAGGCATTGCGTAGTTTGGGGAAATTAATGTTTACTGAATTAGGAGGTTCCATCCAAGAAGCACCTACATTCCAGTTAAAGATGGGAGCAACGTTCGCTTTTTTTGAAAAATATATGCACACTCCTTTGTACGAAGGAGGCTGCCCCTTAATGAATGCTGCTATTGAAGCAGACGACACCAATAACGCATTACGGCAGCAGACTTTTAATATGCTGGCCCAGTTGAAAGCTTCTATGCGCAAAATAATAGACAACGGTATAAAAAACAAACAAGTGAAAGCATCGGTAGATTCAGCCTTTTATGCTACTATTTTTATAGCAACGCTGGAAGGCGGTATTATGATGAGTAAACTGGAGCGAAATACAGATGCTATTTTAATAACGATAGCCCATTTAAGAAAATTAGTTCAGGAAATTTCTGAATAAAAAAAATTTTATTTTTAAGATACCGATTGGTATCAAAATGTATATGAAACAAACTATCACAAAATTATTAGGAACATTTATCAATGTAACGGCTGTACTTTTTCCAAAGTGGAGTACCAATTTTTCCTTCAACCTTTTTTGTAAAGTCAGGGCTGTAGGGTATTCAGAAAAAGGAAAAGAGTTTATGGCCACAGCTACCACCACTTTTCTAGAGGTAGGTGGTCATTCTGCAGTTTTGCATCGTTGGGGCAATGGACCAAAGAATATATTATTTTTGCATGGTTGGATGAGTCACAGCCAACGCTGGCAAACCTATATTGATACCTTAGATTTAAACGAATATTCGGTGTATGCTTTAGATGCCCCGGGTCATGGTATGGCCAAAGGCAATCACTTAAATCTTGAAATATATAGAAAAGCTGTTGTACAGGCAATTGAAAAGGCAGGCACTATAGATACGTTACTATCTCATAGCCTGGGTGGCCTTGTAGTTGCATATAGCTACTTGTTCGATCCTGCGTTGCCTGTTAAACGCTTTGTAATCATGGGCTCTCCTTCAGGAATGGATTCCATTTTTAATTACTTTAAGGCCCTGTTAGGCCTGTCGGGGAGAGCAATGGCTCACTTAAAAGAGAAAGCAAACTCAATTTTGAAAATTCCACATGACCAGATTTATATGGAACATTTTTTCAGGACTGTAACACAGCCAATCCTGATAATTCATGATAAAAGTGATACCATAACTCCTTTCAAGCCCATTCAAAAGGCGGTTCAGCATAAAAAACATATAGAAATAGTAGTTACTGAAGGACTCAAACACGATTTAAAAGGGGAAGAGGTGTATGCCGCTGTTATCGCCTGTATTCAGAAGGAACCCGTTACCCTAAAAAGAAGTCAGTCGGCATAATCCTTCAACGCCTTAAATTTTAACTAAAAAAAAAGAACACACGATGTATACAAAAGAATTTGAAGTACGATGGAACGATATAGATGCGAACCGTCATTTAGCAAATAGCGCTTACATAAATTACATGAGCCACACCCGCTTAAGTTATTTGTGGGAGCACGGTTTTGGGCAGAAAAAAATGGAAGAACACAATATTGGTCCGGTCGTTTTTTACGAGCACATGTATTATTTTAAAGAAGTGTTTCCTGGAAAACCTATAAAAGTTTCTTTGCAATTAAAGGGACTAAGTGAAGACGGCATGTACTTTTCTTTTGTCCATAATTTCTATGATCAAGAAGGAAGAAATTTAGCACGTTGTGAAATGATGGCAGGTTGGATAGACTTAACGAAACGCAAATTACGTGCGTTGCCAGATGAACTACTCGATAATCTCACTGGTCTGGATAAAACTGAAGATTTTTACACCATTACAAAAGAGGATACCCGAAAACACGGGCAACTGCCAGAGCACCTGGGGTTATAGTACCAGTCCTTAGATACGAATTTGAAATGGTTGCACAGTTTTCAAAATCACTCAGGAATCTTTATTTTGGTACTACATTTAACTGAAGTTAAAGGAGATATAAATAAAAGTTAGAGCCAAAGGTAGCTGAGTGGTTTTTAAAAAAGGGGGGTGAAACTAGTTTCACCCCCCTTTTTTAAAATTATATCGAAGCTATTCTTCAGTGTTATAAAAAAACTGCTCTTTTACAATTTTCCCGTCCTTTACTTCATATACACCCAGCTCTTGCATGGTACTACGTTGCCCGCTTGGCTTGTGCGTAATGTCCATTTCGTGACGTACACTAAACCAGTTGTCTGCAACCGTAGGTTGGCTGGTTTTGGTGTTGTGGACTTCAAAATTATTGCGCCACCATTCGCCTTTCTTCTGTATTTCTTCCATGCCCCGGGCAACTTGATGTTCGCTGCCTTCCATCTCCATGCTTACAATGTTAGGACTGTATAATTGTTCATAGCATTTATGTTCTTCTCCAGCGTTGCACCAATTTACGAGGTTGTTTGCAATTTCTTCAGTTTTCATGTGGTATCGTTTTAAAAATTAGGACTTTAAAGATACGATTTTTATCGTGTTTTTAAGTTACCTTTCTGTTACGACCCGTTGCTTTTGTAGTAAGAAAAGCCTTACTGAATGTGACTTTTCTTCTACAGTTATTTTAGCGGAGCTTTTCTGATGTAACTTTCTTTTTTCGGGTGGTAAGAAACACACCCAGGAAGATTAAAATGGCGGCTAACATCCGCATTGAAGTGAGTGAATCTGCTCCTACGATTATAGCAAAAGCGACTGCAATGAGCGGTTGCAAATACATAAATACACCAATTACTGCGGGGCTCAATTGTTTGAGTGCATAAATATTGAAGAGGTAGGTAAGCACAGTGGTTCCTATCACCACAAAGGTAAGTTTCCAGATGTCTGAAAACTCCAGTTGCAGCCATCCTACTTCAGAAAATTGTGAAAAGCCTATGGGGATATTGATAAAAAAAGCAATTAAAAATAAATATTTCATCAACGTAATAGAGTTGTATTTGGCCACCAATGGCTTTACGAGGATGAGATAAAAAGCGTAGGAAGCGGCATTCACCACAAATAGTAGATTCCCTAGTGGAATATTAGGTGCATTGGGCTGTGTTTTAGCTCCAAAAAAGATGAGGGCCAGAGCTCCTGTTAACCCAAGTGTAATTCCTACAGCTTTGAGCCACGTGATGCGTTCCTTTAAAATAAATGCCGAAAGAATGAGTAGTAATACAGGTGATATAGTAATCACAACACTACTATTTATAGGTGTTGAAAGTTCCAATCCTTTAAAAAACATATTCATGTTTATAACCATCCCGAAAGCAGCACAGCCAATAATCCGAAACCAATCGTTACGGTCTATTTTTTCGGAAGGAAAGAAGAAACTAAGCATCCAGAAAACGAATGCAGCACCACTTACCCGTAACAAAATAAATCCGTGCGGGCCTATAACGTTAGGCATTAAACCTTTGGCTATGGTATGGTTTACACCGTAAATAGTACTCGCGGCAGTGGCAGCAAGTAAGGCTAGGAGTCTTGGATTCACCCCGCAAAGTTACGTCTTCAATCCTTAAAGTGAATTGAATTCAACGCTCATTTTTTTAATTTTAAATCCAAAAAGTAGCATATGAAAGCTATAGCTCTTAGCCGTGAATAGACTTCTTAGCGGCTTCTACTGTTTTCTTACTGTTGCCAATAAAAATCTGATCATTATTTACAATAATGGGGCGTTTTAAAAACGTATAATGCTCTAAGATAAGATTTAAGTAGTCCTCGTCTAGTAGCACTTTGTCTTTCAACTTTCGTTCTTTGTACAAGCGTGCTCTCTTGTTAAAAAGCTCCTCATAGCTATTGGTCATATTTACCAATTCCTCTACTTCATCTTCAGAAATACCTTGCGTTTTCAGGTCTTGTGTAATAAAGGATTGTGGAATCTTAATTTCGTCCATAATTCGCTTGCACGTATCGCAGGTGCTTAAATAATATACCTTTTTCATCACAATTTGTTTTTAGAGTCTTTCCTACAAAATAAGACCATTTTGAAGAGTAATTCCTGTATTTTAGAGGAAAATTAACGTTATGGACTTTACTTTTGACATTACCTTAAAAACCCGGAAAATATTTTATCACTTTTTAGATACACTGTCTCTGGAACAACTCAATAAGATTCCTGAGGGTTTTAATAACAACGTTTTCTGGAATATCAAACACTGTGTGGTGGTGCAACAAATGATAGTATACGGATTGTCCAATCTACCACTACCTATTGATGCGGAAGCGGTTGCTGGTTACAAAAAAGGAACAAAACCTGAGGGCGATGTAAGTGAAGCCGAAGTTGAAGCCTGCAAAAAACAATTATTTGATCTGTTGAAGCAAACTGAAACTGATTTTGCAAACAATACATTTAAAGAGTATAAAGAATACACCGTTACCACAAAAACTACACTAACAAACGTCCAGGAAGCCTTAGAGTTCAACAATTTTCATGAAGGGATTCACCTGGGCTATGTTATGGCTTTAATGAAATGTATTTAAAGCCTGTTAAATTTTATTTAGTAAAAATGTTCCTGGAAGAGAATCATTCAACCGAAATTGTAAGCAAATCGCTTACCTCGGAAATTGGAATTTCAACAACAATAGGACCAGCAGCGTATGTGGCAATATCGTATTGGTTGTATTGCAACGTCACAAAGTCTTTGGAGATTCCAAACGTTTCTGGAAGGTAAAATAAGTCATCTTCAAACCAGAAACCAGTGGCATTAATACTGTCACCTTCAGGAATATCGTTTTGCTTTCGGAATAATTTTTCAGCCAATGCTTCAAAAGCAGCAACATCTTCAAATACGTCTTCGTAATATAATTTAATTCCCGTTTTTGGGTCAAAATTTTTAAAGGTAACGGAGCCATACCCGTGTGCGCCTCCTGTGTATAAGTAGTTGCGGCAACTCAGGGAAAGTACTTCTTTAGTATTAAAAGTTTGTAAAACGGTGATTTCAGCAAAATATTCGGCAGAAAGGCCTGGGAATTCCGCACTATGTGTTCGGTACAGTTGGATGAAGTCTTTCATCGCCTTTTCAATAGAGGGAGCATTACTTCCTTCTTCATCTTCACCTACATATAAGGATTGTATGATAAAATCCTGAATTTCAGTATTTATTTTTTCTGAAGCAGTAGTATTGCCAGACACCGTAAGATACTCAACATCAATAGACGGACAAGCTGCATTGCTACAATCGGCCAAGTTTTCCGAAGCTGTGGTCACAGTTTTTATTTCTAATGCTTTTCGGCAACCAGTGGTTAAAACCACTAAAGCAATTAGAAGGAGGGATAGTTTGCTATTCATAGCACAAAATTACGACAGTTTTTTTGAAATAGAAGGAAACACCTATTTTTGATACTTTAAGATTAAGAGATATGAAGAAGATGAAATTCAACACAAAAGCTATACACGGCGGACAGCAAAATGTAGACCCTGCTTATGGGTCGGTTATGCCACCTATCTATCAGACTTCTACGTATTCACAAGATACCCCCGGAGGTCACAAGGGTTTTGAGTATTCCAGGAGCGGGAATCCAACAAGAGCGGCTTTGGAGCGTTCTCTGGCAAGCATTGAGAATGGTAGTTATGGTTTGGCGTTTGGAAGTGGCCTTGCTGCTATTGATGCCGTACTAAAGCTTTTAAAACCTGGCGATGAGGTAATTTCTACAAACGATCTATACGGTGGGAGTTATCGTCTTTTTACCAGTATTTTTGAAGGGTTTGGCATTAAATTTCATTTTATTGGAATGCAAAATGCAGAAAATATTGAGAACCATGTAACCCATAAAACAAAGCTCATCTGGGTGGAAACGCCTACCAACCCCATGATGAATATTATAGACATTAAAGCAGCTGCAACCATTGCTAAAAAACATGATATTTTACTAGCTGTAGACAATACGTTTGCAACACCTTACCTGCAACAGCCGTTGGAATTAGGGGCAGATATTGTAATGCATAGCGCTACAAAATACCTGGGAGGCCATAGCGATGTCGTAATGGGAGCATTAGTTGTAAAAGACGCAGCACTGGCTAAGAAACTATATTTTGTTCAAAATGCCAGTGGTGCTGTTTGTGGCCCGCAAGACAGCTTTTTAGTGCTTCGGGGAATAAAAACATTGCATTTGCGCATGCAACGCCATTGCGAAAATGCTAAAGCTATTGCCAACTTCTTAAAGAAACACCCAAAGATTGAAAGTGTATATTGGCCAGGTTTTGAAGAGCACCCCAATCATGAGATAGCCAAAGCACAAATGAAAGATTTTGGCGGTATGATTTCTTTTGTCACCAAAGGAAACAATTATGATGAAGCAATTAACATTGTCGAAAACCTAAAAGTATTCACACTTGCCGAAAGTTTAGGGGGTGTAGAGTCGTTAGCGGGCCATCCGGCTTCTATGACGCATGCAAGCATCCCTAAAGAAGACCGTGAAAAAACAGGGGTAGTGGATGCGCTTATTAGATTGTCTGTAGGCGTTGAAGATATTGAGGATTTAATCTCAGACTTGGAGCAGGCAATAGGCTAATTCTTTTTTCAACTCAAGCTACGGCCTGTAACTTAGATACAAACAAAAAAAGCACAAACACAATGTTTGCATTTTTTTATGTAATTCGTAGGAGGGTTCCTTTCCCAGTATAAATTGTGGTCAAAAACGAAGCTTAATCTAAGTAATAAATGTACCCAATATTAAGCCAGTACATCCATTCATTTGCTTTATTTTCAGGGACAGGTCTGGTTCCGTTATTTTCCAGTGAGGGGTTTAAGCCATCTATATAGTCGGTAAAATAATACGTCCATCTTCCATCAAGCATAAGATCACTCAATTCGGTTAATTTGTAGCGAATGCCAACACTAGTAACAATAGCCCAGGTGGAACCTCCTTCTTGCTGAAAGGCATTCCTGTATTTTTCTGGAGTGGTGGCTAAGGGGCCACCTACAATGTTTAATTCACCCAATTCTGAAGTTACTTCAGGGTCATAGGATACATAATGTGCTCCCAAGCTAATAAAAGGTGCAATTTTATAGGAACCAGCTGCAAAATCGCGTATGCTTAAGGGGAAATACTCTAATTGCGAACCAATTTCAAAAACCTCTGTCTTGCCTTTCATGGCTCTTAGTTGATCTGCGAATTGTCCTTGTTGGTCCGGGTCTACCCAGCGTCCAAAATGTTCTAAATTGGTAACGTGGTAATCTATTTCGTTACGTAGTTTAAAGTGGTCATTAAAGTAGGTGTCTTTTGTATAGCAGTTACAATCTGCCCGGTATGAAAAATTAAGGTAGTGAATGAGTCCAACGCCAAACCCAATATTACCAGAGTTAGTTTCGAAATCATTACGTTGCCCAAAGTCTGAGTAGAGCGCTACGGGCCCTGTAATTACTCCAACTTCATGGGAAAAACCAAATTGGCTATAAACTCCTTGACTAATACTGGTTAAGAAGAGAAATACCAATAGCAATTTCTTGGCATTCATTGTGTTTTAGGTTTAGATTGAGACGTAACAAATATATAAAAACATATCTAACAGGAAAATATATGTATGACATTTAGCTTAAAGCTGAAAAAAAGCATCATTTTTTTAGATATACCGTATATTTGCACCTTATAAACGAAATCACCTTCATTAAAGTATAATAAAATGAAACAAAGCATAAAAGATTTCATTTCTGAAGTAGAAAACAGAAATCCAAACGAACCTGAATTTATCCAAGCTGTAACGGAAGTTGCTGAAACTGTTATCCCGTTTATAGAGAAAAACGAAAAATACCAGGGTAAGAAATTACTAGAGCGTATGGTGGAGCCAGAGCGTACCATTCTGTTTAGAGTAACCTGGACCGATGATAGTGGAGAAATACACGTGAATAAAGCATACAGAGTTGAGTATAACTCTGCTATTGGACCCTACAAAGGAGGGTTGCGTTTTCACCCTTCAGTAAACTTGAGTATTCTTAAGTTTTTAGGGTTCGAACAAACCTTTAAAAATAGTTTGACCACCTTACCAATGGGTGGCGGTAAAGGAGGAAGTGACTTTAACCCAAAAGGGAAAAGTGATGCAGAGGTAATGCGTTTTTGCCAGAGTTTTATGACAGAATTGTCAAGACATATTGGCCCGGATACAGATGTTCCTGCGGGTGATATTGGTGTTGGAGGTCGTGAGATTGGCTATATGTTTGGACAATACAAGAGAATAAGAAACGAATTTACCGGAGTTCTTACAGGAAAAGGAAGATCTTACGGAGGTTCTTTAATTCGACCTGAAGCTACAGGCTATGGGAATGTATATTTTGCAAAAAACATGCTTGCCACTCAGGGTGAAAGTTTTAAAGGGAAAACAGTAGTGATTTCAGGATCTGGAAATGTGGCGCAGTATGCTGCAGAGAAAGCCCTGGAGTTTGGAGGAAAAGTAGTTACTATGTCAGATTCTGGCGGGTATATTTACGATGCAGAAGGTATTAGCACTGAAAAGCTTGCTTTTGTAATGGACCTTAAGAATGTAAAGCGAGGCAGAATTAGTGAGTATGTAGACAAGTATCCTTCAGCAACATACCATGAAGGAAAACGTCCGTGGGAAGTAAAATGTGATATTGCTTTACCATGTGCTACTCAAAATGAGTTAAATAAAGAAGAAGCAAAAGCATTAGTAGATAACGGATGTATGTGTGTGAGCGAAGGTGCAAATATGCCTTCTACACCAGAAGCAATTGAAGTATTCCATAAAGCGAAAATTTTATTTGCACCTGGAAAGGCATCAAACGCAGGAGGTGTTGCAACTTCAGGATTGGAAATGAGTCAGAACTCCTTACGCCTTAACTGGACATCCCAGGAAGTAGATGAGAAACTACATGCGATTATGAACGATATTCACGCAGCTTGTGTGAAATACGGGAAAGATGGTGATGGTTATGTAGATTATGTAAAAGGTGCAAACGTTGCAGGATTTGTGAAAGTTGCAGATGCTATGTTGGCGCAAGGTGTAGTGTAATTACTCTTGAAATAATTTTGAAAAGGCTATCCATTTAAAAGATAGCCTTTTTTTGTGCCGTGTTTCCTGCAATAAATACTATTTTAGCATGTTATAGTTTCTGAACTCTTTTCAGCATTTATGAAGTACTTTTTCTCTTTTTTTGCACTTTTTTTTAGTGTTTTAACTGCCACAGGCCAAAATTTTGAAGACGAATGGACAGGGCATTTCTCCTATGTATCTATTCAGGCTATTTCTCAAGGGAATGACAAGGTGTATGCCGCCGCAGAGAATGCAGTTTTTTCGTACGATTTGTCCACACGAGAAATTGAAACGATTTCAACTATTAACGGACTCTCTGGAGAGCTTATTTCTACCCTTTACTATAGCGAAAATTTCAATTTACTGGTAATTGGATATGAAAGTGGCTTAATTGAAATTATTGCAGATGGCGATGAAAACGTGCTTACAGTAGTTGATATTTTAAATAAACCAACCATTCCTCCAGATACAAAGCAAATAAACCATTTTAACGAATTTGATGGTAAACTTTATATAGCAGCTCAATTTGGGATTTCGGTATTTGACCTTGCTGCCTTAGAATTTGGAGATACTTATTTTATTGGTGATGGAGGCGCACAAATTGATATTACAGCCACCGCAGTGCTTGAACCTCATATTTATGCATCAACTTCTTCGAACGGTATTCGCCGTGCCTTAGTGGATGCAGACAACTTAATCGATTTTAATCAATGGAGCCAAATTGAAAGTGGCAGCTATTTAGGACTCGTAAAAGCCGGAAACCAAGTGTATACGGCAAATACCAATTTGTTGTACTCGGTTGTGGGGGGACTACAGGTAGTAGCTAATATTGGGGGAACCATTAGAGCTATTAACGGACAAAATGATTTTATTAATATAACAACATTCAGTACCCTACGAACGTTTGATCAAAATCTTTCAGTAGTTGCAAGTGCTTCATCTATACCTGGTGTAGACGAGTACGAATTACTCACAGGGTTTTCTCATGATAACTTCTTGTACTTAGGGACTAATGAGAAGGGCATGTTTCAAATACCTTTCGGAAACTCTACTGTAAACCAAATTTTGCCGGATGGCCCCCTTTTCAATAGTAGCTTTTCAATAGACGCTTCTCCCGGACAGCTGTGGGTTAACTTCGGTGACGTTACAGTAAATTTTGATCCTTACCCTCTAACTGATAAAGGAATAAGCAATCTTCGGGAAGGTGAATGGTTCAATATTTCGTATGATGAGCTAACGGAAACTTTAGGAAAAGAAGCAAACGACCTCGTGCAGGTACGTATAAACCCAGATGATCCCAACCAAGTGTATATGTCGTCCTTTCAAAAAGGAATTCTGGAGATTGAAGATCAAAACCCTTTTAGACTATTTGATGAATCCAACTCGTCTCTTGAAATCACAGATGATAACCCAAATTTTGGAATACGTGTATATGGGATAGATTTTGACACCCAGGGCAATCTTTGGGCGATACAGACCAACGATGAAAATGGGCTGATAAGAATTACGCCCGAGGGACAGTTACAGCAAATAGATATTTCGGATGTATTCAACTTTGATAGCCCTCCGTTAGGGTTAGGTAAATTAGAAACTACCCGTGAAAATTATGTTTTTTTTACTGCCTATAATCAAGGTTTAATTGGTTACAACCCGGCAACGGGCCAATTCAACAAAACCGGACAGAATCTGGGTAACGGAAACCTGCCTAATAGTAACGTGCTAGCCTTAGCAACAGACAACAATAACAGGCTCTGGATTGGAACAAGATCGGGTCTTAGGGTGTTGTTTAATCCCGGAATTGTTTTCGAAGAAGGTACTAACACAGATACCCAGCCCATTATTATTTTAGAAGACGGCGTTCCTCAAGAATTATTGTTTGAACTTGTTATTACAGATATTGAAGTAGATGGCGCTAACAACAAATGGATTTCTACCGCTACATCCGGAGTATTTTATCTCTCACCTAACGGACAAGAAACGTTACTTCAGTTTAATAAAGATAACTCCCCTTTACCCTCAAATAATGTTCAGGATATAGCAATAGACAGTTTCTCTGGAGTGGTTTATTTTGCTACTGTAAATGGCCTGGTGGCCTTTAACGGAACCTCAACGGCTCCACGGGATAATCTGGATAATGTATATGCGTTTCCAAATCCTGTTAGACCAGAGTTTACCGGAAGCGTTACCATAGACGGACTTACTGCGAATGCGAATGTAAAAATTACTGACATTTCCGGGAACCTTGTTTTTGAAACTACAAGCGAAGGCGGAAGCGTACTTTGGGATACTACTGCCTTTGGTAAATACAAAGTAGCCTCAGGTGTGTATTTAGTTATTATAACGGGTGAAGAAGCCCTAGAAACTAAAGTTACCAAAATTATGGTGGTGCGCTAATGGTAGTTACCACAGAAGCCATAGTATTACACACTTTGAAATATGGCGAAGCAGACTTAATTGCCCATTGTTATACGTTGAGCGACGGCCGTAAAAGCTACATGCTGCGTCGTATTTTGAAATCTAAAAAAGGCGCACTAAAAGTTTCCCTTTTTCAGCCTCTTACACAGTTAGAAATTATTGCCAACCATAAAAATAAGGGTACCCTAGAAAGTATCCGGGAGGCTAAAGTAGTTTCCCCTTATAAAACCCTGCATACAGATGTAGTTAAAACAGCGGTAGTACTTTTTTTATCTGAAGTTTTAAAAGATGCAATTCAGGAAGAAGAAGCTAATAACTCCCTGTATCATTACATTTCCAGCGCATTCACATTCTTAGATGTCATGGAAGATTTTGCTAATTTTCATATTTATTTTTTACTGAATCTTACTCAGTATTTAGGGTTTTACCCAGACCTGGACGAAGGTAATGCTTTGTACTTTAATTTGTTGGAGGGTGTCTTTCAACAAAAATCAACCACTAATTATTGTGAAAAAGGGGCGCATGTAGAGGTTTTAAAGCAGTTTTTCGGCATAAAATTTGAGGCAATGTCACAGATAAAATTGAATAAAACAACACGATTAGAAGTGCTGCATTTGTTGATACGTTATTATCAATTACATTTGCACGGCTTCAAAAAACCGAAATCCTTAGCAATACTTAACCAACTTTTTCAATGACCTTACGATTATCTTTAACCTTTGTAGCCTTACTGTTTTTCATCTCACTTTCTGCTCAAATTATTACCGTACAAGATCAAATTACTAATAGCCCAATTTCAGGGGTAGCGATTTACAATTCAGATAAATCCAAGTCTGGTGTTACAGATTTTGATGGGAAGGTAGATATTTCAGCATTTAATTCTTCAGAGGAAATTACATTTAAGCATATTTCCCATCTGGAATTTAGTACAGTTAAAAATCAAATTACAAACGGCATTGTTTTTTTACAGGAAGACGCCAGTAAATTAGACGAGGTTGTGCTCTCCGTGTCAAAATTCGGACAAAGCAAACGGGATGTGCCCCAGCAGGTGGTGAGCATAACAAGTGAAGATGTGCTTTTTAGTAATCCGCAAACAGCTGCAGATTTACTCGAGAGTAGCGGGCAAGTATACGTTCAAAAGAGTCAGTTAGGGGGTGGGAGCCCTTTAATTCGTGGCTTTTCTACCAACCGATTGCTAATTGCTGTGGACGGAGTTCGGTTTAATACAGCGATTTTTCGTGGCGGAAATGTTCAAAACGTCATCTCAATAGACCCTTTTGCTATTGAGCGAACCGAAGTTATTTTAGGTCCCGGATCTGTCCCCTATGGAAGTGATGCGGTTGGAGGGGTAATGAATTTCTACACCAAAAAACCAAAGTTTTCTTTTGAAGACGGCATGGCTATTTCAGGAAATGGAACCGCACGATACGCAACCGCTAATAACGAAAAAACAGGGCATTTCGATTTTAATATCGGCATGAAAGAATGGGCGTTTTTGACCAGTGTAACCTATAGCGATTTTGACGACTTGCGAATGGGAAGCAAGGGGCCAGACGACTATTTACGTACCGAATTTGTGGAAACTATCAATGGAGTAGATACGGTAGTGCCTAATGAAGATCCATTGGTACAAAAACCTACGGGGTATAACCAGATAAACGCCATGCAAAAGATTCGGTATATGCCCTCTGATAAATGGGATTTTAATTTAGGGCTTTTTTACACAACCACAAGTGACTACCCAAGATACGATCGCTTAATTCGCAGGCGAGATGGCGAACTTCGCTCAGCAGAGTGGTACTACGGGCCACAAGAATGGATTTCTGGAAACTTACAAGCAAGAAATACGGCTTATAATAATGGCTTCTTTGATGAAAGTATAGCTACAATTTCTTTTCAAAGATTTAAAGAAAGTCGAAATGATAGAGATTTTGGAGAGTCAATTTTATTTCAAACAGAAGAAAAAGTAAATGCGTACACCGCGGCTTGGGATTTTGAGAAGGACTGGAACAAAGCAAAATTTAATTATGGTGTAGAGTATGTATTCAACCAAGTAAACAGTGAAGGACAACAAACAGATATTACCAATGGCACTAGCACTCCAGACGCATCTAGATACCCGGATGGCAGTACTTGGCAGTCTTTAGCTGCCTATGCTAGTTTGCAATCAAAACTCACTGAGACATTGTCTTTACAAGGAGGATTGCGGTATAATCATATTTTAGTGGATGCTACGTTCGATGACCGGTTTTTCGATTTTCCTTTTTCAGAAGCAAATATAAGTACAGGTGCCTTAACAGGAAGTGCTGGTCTTGCCTGGCAAGCGAGCGACATTTTAGGGTGGAAGCTTAATTTTGGAACCGCTTTTAGAGCTCCCAACATTGACGATGTTGGAAAGATCTTCGACAGCGAGCCAGGAAGTGTTGTAGTGCCAAATCCAGACCTGAAGTCTGAATATGCTTATAATGGTGAATTAGGAGCAACCTTGGATTTTAGCAAGGTATTTAAACTGGAGATGGCTACATTCTATACGGTATTAGAAGATGCGTTGGTACGGAGAGATTTTAATTTAAATGGTGTAACTGAAATTGAGTATCAAGGAGAGTTAAGTACGGTGCAGGCCATTCAAAATGCTGCCAAGGCAGAGGTTTATGGTTTTGAAGTAGGTGTAGAAGTAAACTTCACAAGAGATTTACAGCTTACTTCACATTACAATATTACCGATGGTTTTGCCGAAGAAGACGATGGTACAAAAGCTCCCAGCCGACACATTGCACCTCAGTTTGGGAATAGTCACTTAGTGTATCAATGGAAAAAGTTGAAGCTAGATGCTTTTGCAGAATACAACGGTCAGTTTGATTTTGAAGACTTAGCACCAAGCCAGGTAAACAATGATTTTTTATATGCGTTAGATGACAATGGCAATCCGTTTGCGCCTAACTGGTATACCTTAAATTTTGGTGCTCAATACAGTATTACAGAAGCACTACAGGTAAACGCAGTACTGGAAAATATTACAGACCAGCGCTATAGACCTTACAGTAGTGGTATTACTGCGGCGGGAAGAAATTTAATTGTGGCTGCGAGCTATGCATTCTAACGTGTAAAAAGTTTAAAAAAATTAATTACTTGTTTTGCATACTTAAAAAATAGATTATATTTGCATCCGCTAAAAGGGTAATACCTTTTAATTTTCTATATGAAATTCCTCTTTAGCTCAGTTGGTTAGAGCATCTGACTGTTAATCGAGTCCCGAAAGTTTTCGGGATTGGTTCGAGCCCAAGAAGAGGAGCAAATAAAAAATAAAAAGTTAAAGAAAATAAATTCCTCTTTAGCTCAGTTGGTTAGAGCATCTGACTGTTAATCAGAGGGTCCTTGGTTCGAGCCCAAGAAGAGGAGCTTTTTAATCCCCGCAATAGCGGGGATTTTTTTGTTTATGAAACCATTTACAGAGATGTAGAGGCTTTTCTTTTTTTAGGAGTAAAACAATAGTAAAACATTTTCAAAAGTTCCATACTTTTACTTTCAAGAGTTTTTATTTATGCGTGCTTCTATTTTTCAACTTTATTATGATATCGCCTTTAATGAGGAATTAAAAAATCTTAATGAGAAATTTTTAGGAAATAGTGATTTGATTGATAAAGGTTATTTTTATTATCAAGATAAAGATGAATATGTAAATTTTGAAATGATTGAAGATTCTGAAAATGCAATTTTCTCAAGCTCAATTATTACCAGAAATGATTTTATTTCAATAAAGCTTGAACAGAATAGGAAGGAGGTATTGTCCTATTTAAAAGAGTTAAAAACAGAAACTTCCTTAGAAGACTTCAAATCATATTTAAAAGCAAATTTTGATGAATTAGATAAAGCCTATCTCAGAATAAAAAGAGCAATCGATTTTTCATTTGAGGATATTATAACATCACATATAGAGAAGCTTATTACGGACTTAAAGATTTTGTTTGAGGATATATCCGGACACCACAAGCTATTTAATCATATATTACAAATAAATCTTTCTACTACTTATTTTGGTTGTAAGGATTTGAAGTGGTCCTTTTTCAAAGAATTATATGTCTCTACTTATGAGATGAATTTAATAGACGACTCAGTTATAGATGAGCATACCTTTGTTACTGTATTTACTACACCAAAACCAGTTCCAGAAAGTCAAATTATTTTTATGTGCGGAAATGCCTTAGTAGCACATTACCTGGCATCACTTGAAATTTTCTTTAATAATCTCAATCCTAACAGTATTGAAAAGAGTGGAATGTTCTTAAGCAAACAAAAAACACCTTTTACCAGCTCCATTATTTATGCTTCAAAAAGCAGGGCTTCTGAAAAGGCAAAAAGTAAGTATTCAAATATTGAATACAATATCAATTTGTTGAAAGAACAGTTTTTAGAGTAACCTTACATTTCATCTTACACTTTGTCTTACACCTCTCTTACCCTTTGATTCCAAAGGGTTTTTTGTTGTGTTTCTTTGTTTCATTATTAACCGGGTAGTCGACTATCCATAACATTTTAAGTTATGGAATTTATCCAAAAGCAACTAACAAGAATTGAGCAACTACTCATAAATGAGCAAGTGCAAAAAAAAGAGATTTTATCATTAAAAGAGGCTTCCATTTACTTGGGGCAATCAAAATCTAGCCTGTATAAGCTAACTAGTAAAAGGGAAATACCCTTTTATGTGCCGAATGGAAAAATGATTTATTTCAAGAGGCAAGAGCTAGATGAGTGGATTTTTAATGGAAAAGTAGAATCCACGGATGAAATAGAAAATGGTATTGAAAAATATCTGTCACAAACCTTAAAGAAATAAGGGATGATAGATTTTATAAAAATTCAATATACCGACAAAAGTAAACTTGAGCCATTTGTGATGTCAGAAGAAAATTTTGATGAGGTAAAAGGAACTTTCAACTTTCAAACAGGAGAAATAGGGTATCCGTATAAGGCAAAATTAGATGAGACTATGGATATTAAAATCTGTAAGAAGTCAGGATTTGTACAAAACTCAATTCATAAGTTGTATAATCAAGTAAATGAGAAAGAGCAGCATAATTATAATGATTTCAAGTATTCAAACATAGTTGAGGTATTGGATTATATGTCTTCCAAACTAATTGATTCAACTAAGATCAAGATTACCAATATGGAATTTGGATTGAATATCAGAACTGATGTGCCGGCAGAGGAACTTGTAGAAAACAATGTATTTACATTCAAGGATAAGAACTATAACAGTAATAGAGAATTTGGAGGTAAGGGCAAGTTAAAACAATTCACATACACTGATTATCTAATTAAAATATACGACAAGGCTAAACAATATAAGCGTCCTGGTAATATACTTAGGTTTGAAATCAAGTTTATCAGAGCAAGAAGCATCAATAAATTTGGTATTTATTGCCTTGATGATTTGAGAGATAAGGAACTGTTGAGAGATGTATTTAACCATTATTTAGAAAAGTTTGATGAATTACTAATTATTGATTCACAAAAGAATATAAGTTTTGATTCGGAAGTACATAAGACAAAATGGTTAAAATATTCAAACCCCGATTATTGGGAAAAGGAAATCAGCTTCTATTCTAGGCAAACTAAAATGAATCATAAAAATGAATTCTTAGCCCTAATTGAACATTATGGTTTGAATAGTACTCAAGAGAAGGTTAGGAATTCACTTATAGAGAAATTCAATTTTCTAATATCAAATTAAAAAATAATGACACTTTCCAATAGTAGTATATGTGGAATTTGTCAACTAAAAATAAACATTATGGCAAGTATAAATATAATATTGAAATCTAAAGCAAACATTAACGGTGAACATTCTTTAATAATGAGAGTCATTAAAGACAGGAAAATCAAAGTAATAACTCTAGGTATGAAGACTGTTAAGGATGAATGGGATGAAAAAAACACAAAATTTAAAAGGTCTCATAAAAACTATATTCAAAGGAATAGAGTGTTGTTAAAACTTCAAGAAAAAGCATTGAAAATTATTGATGAGTTTACGATGAATGAAGAAGATTATACATTGGATATGTTTGAGGCAAAATTTAGAGGAAAGGAAATTTCCAAGCTTAATGTTTCAGAATTCTGGTTAGATAAAATTACTGACCTTGAAAAAGCTGGCAGAATTGGAAATGCAAAAGCATATAAAGATACTTATAGGTCATTTTTCAAATTCATTAAAAACCATAAAATCGGGTTTAGACAAATTGATGCTAGTTTGCTAAGTAAATATGAGACTTATTTAAGAAGCACAGGTAATAATGATGGTGGAATTGGTGTGAAAATGAGAGAACTTAGAGCACTTTTTAATGATGCCATTAAAAAGGGAATTACTAAACAAGAATATTATCCTTTTAGATATTATAAAATTTCTAAGCTTAAAAGTAGTGAATCAAAACAGGCACTACTAAGGGATGAGATGAATTCTTTTAAAGGCTTAGACCTTGAAAAACACCCTACTTTGATTAATGCTTATTATTATTTTTTGTTTAGCTATTATGCAAGAGGAATGAATTTCCACGATATGATGTTATTGAAATGGGAAAATATTATTGGTGGAAGAATCCAATATAGTAGGTCTAAAACTAAAAAGAAATTCAATATTTCTATTAGTGAGCCAATGCAAGAAATTTTGAATTACTATAAAGAAGCACATCCTTCATCTTCTTATATATTTCCAATTTTATTAAGTGATGACCTTACTCCAAAACAAATTGCAAATAGAAAGCACAAGGTCTTGAGTAGATATAATAAAAAACTAAAGGAAATAGCAACTATTCAAAATATCAACAAGACATTGACTAGCTATGTTGCAAGGCACAGTTTTGCCACCAATCTAAAATTTTTAGATGTAAGTACAGATAAGATTAGTCAACTTATGGGGCATTCTAACATTGAAGTCACCAAGGCTTATTTAAAGGAATTTGGAGATTATGAACTAGATGAAGAAGTCAAAAAACTCCTTGAAGAACCAAAACTAAAATATGCTTAAACAAAAGGCTCTCAGAAATGGGAGCCTTTTTTAATATAGAAATTTAAGATTATTAACTTAAAAATTAAATTATGCAATTAAGACAATCACAAAGGAAAAAAGCCAAGATAAAAATGGCATTACAAGGTAGTAGTGGTAGTGGAAAATCTATGTCTGCATTACTTATAGCAAAGGGATTAACTGCTGACAACCTTTCAAAAGTAGCAGTAGTTGATACTGAAAATGGAAGTAGTGATTTATATGCCCATTTAGGAAACTACAATGTAATCAACTTGCAACCACCATACACACCTGAAAAGTATATAGAGGCAATTGACATCTGTATTAATGCAGGAATGGATGTAATCATCTTAGACAGCATTTCTCATTGTTGGGATGAACTAATAGACTTTCACAGTAAACTGCCAGGAAACAGCTTTACAAATTGGAATAAGGTAACTCCAAGGCAGAAAGCATTTGTAGATAAAATATTACAATCACCGGCACACTTTATTAGCACAATGAGGACCAAACAGGATTATGTACTCAACCAGAAAAATGGAAAGTATGTTCCTGAGAAGGTTGGTTTAAAGGCTGTGCAAAGAGATGGAGTTGAATATGAATTTACAATAGTTTTTGATATTGATATAAAACACTTTGCAACTGCTAGTAAAGATAGAACCAATCTTTTTAGTGATAAACCAGAATTTATTATCACTCAAGGGGTAGGTATGAAAATAAGAGAATGGTGTAATGCAGGTACAGATGTAGATGAGGTTAAGCAAGCCATAAAAGAATGTACATCTCAAGAAGAACTTAATACTCTTTATAAAGAGAATCTTTCTTTAAAGGATATACTTAATCAGCAATTTGTTGACCAACAGAATTTTCTTAAAAGTAAAATAAATAGTAACCCTAATAACTTTAGTAAAAATGGAACTTCAAACAATTAATAAGAATGGTATAGCACATCAGCAGGAAAGCTATAACAATGAGCAAAGTAATATTTCTTCTGATGTACTAGAACATAGAGAAACAGTCAAAAAAACAAACCCCTTTATTGAGGCTAATACAAAAAGTGTTAGCCTTTCTCATTTAAAGGAGGATTGTGTAATACCAGTTTTCAGCAAGGACAATGAAATTACTATAAGTCACAGTCAATTTATTGAGACTGCTTTAGAAGGTGTTTCAAATATTCTAGGTACAAGTTTAGCAAAACCTGAAATTAGAATCAGTCATCAAATAAAAGGTAGAACACCAGATGCACTTCAGTTACCAACTTCAGAATTACAAGACCATCAAAGGACTACTTATTATGAAAGAATGGCTTGGATAGCCAAAGTGCCATCCATTACATCAAACATAGGAGGAAATCATTTAGAATTGACAATTGGAGGGGTAAGAGCCTATAATCAAGAGAACTTGTACAGCAAGAAAAGTCCTGAAAAGTTTAAGTTCTTTATTGGATTTCAGAATATGGTGTGTTGTAATCTATGTATTTCAACAGATGGTTTTAGTAGTGAGATGAAAGCAGATAGTGTAGAGATTTTAAACAATAACATCATTGAATTAGTTGAATCATATAATATTGACCAGCAATTAAGTTATATGACTCAACTTGAAAAGCAAAGGATGTCTGAAAGTCAATTTGCAAAGTTGATAGGTAGAGCCAAACTCTTTCAATATCTACCTAAAGTTGAAAGAGCCAAATTACCAGAGCTATTGCTTACAGATAGTCATTTCAATACCATTGCAAAAGACTTTTATGAAGATGAAAGTTTTTGTAGAAACAAAGATGGAGATATTTCTATGTGGAATGTCTACAATCTTTTTACAGGAGCTAATAAGAGCTCCTACATTGACACATTCCTTGATAGGAATGAGAATGCCTTCACATTTGCTGAAGGTCTCTCAAAGGCAATTGAGGGTGACAGTAGTTACTCTTGGTTTTTGAGTTGATGAAAACCCAGTCAGAAATGGCTGGGTTTAATTTTTTAGTTGTTTGTAATGATAGAGCATATGTTCTTGAATAGAATCATAAACAGCTTGGTTTACTTTAGGTTTTTTTCCATAGGGCCTGTAGGCTCTATTAAAAGATAACCTTTTAATATAAAATTGAAATTCAACATTTTTTATCGAGTCTGATGAAAAGTCTGGAAATGAAAACTCTACCTCACAAGTACCTTGACCTTCTGCATGATTAAAATTATACAATATACTTATTGAACTAATTACTATTGAGTCTTTATATACTTCTTCAGAAAGAAGTGGGTTTCGATGTAAAGACTTACCTGATAATTTTAGAGTCTCTAATTCTGAAAGAAATTTGTCAATATCAACAGGTAAATTAAAGTTTTTATCAGGAGCTAGGTCTGCATTAGAAATGCGTTTTGCCTCTAGAGGGCCTATAGAATCAAAAAATCTCATAAAAAAATACGATCTATTTCTATTAGTAAAATGTTCAAACAAAATTTTTTCGTAGTCATCTTCTTTTTTTATGACACCACTGGCTTTAAATTCAGTTTTAAGTTTTTGCGCAATTCCATCAACAATTCTTTGTGTGGCTTTAGACGTGAAATTTTTAGTAGTACTTAAATATAGTTGACCATCTTTTTTTAATTCCAGTGTAACTTTACCTTCATAAGTAGTTTTTCTAGATTCTACTGATTGATAATGCGAAGTTTCTTGAATATTAAAAGACATTTCAACTTTATCACTTCTTCCATCTACTTGTGTAAAGTTGGTCTGATTTAAAAGTGAAAACTCTGGCTTATATCTAAACTTTTCTTCAATAAGTTTCTGAATGTCGATTTTGATTGGAGTTTTATCAAGTAAATTTTGGGTGCCTGACCAAGGTATGATATTTGTTCTTCGTTTTGTAGTAGATTCCTTTTCTTTAAGTTGTTCTAAAATGTCCTCAAATTCATCATTAGATAAAAGGGTTCTTAAAAGTACAGGGATAATATCTTGTTTTTCATACTTTGGGAGAAATTGTCCGCGTTTTTTTAAAATAGACTTTAACATCCCTGAAGTTACATCTTGTCGTACAAGAATTGATCTTAACTGGTCACCATATGGTAAATAATATTTTAAATCTTTATTCATATTTCTTTATCTAGTAGGTTTCTAAAATCTGAATCAAGATTTATTACTTGGACTAAATTACTATATTCAATGTCGTCAAGGTTAGTTAGAACCTTCTTAACAATATCCTGATGGTCATCTGCATTATAATCTGGGAAACTTAGTATAACGGATTTCGACGCTAGTAGCTTGTCAAATGTCTTTGCCATAGTTATTAACCTAGCTAAACCCTCTTCAGAAAAAGATGATTTTGTAGCTAAATGAAATATTATCTTATTCTCAATAACATAACGTAGAGGTATGATTGGATATGCAAAGTATTCAAGTGGCATTTTACTTCCAAATGATTGATTAGTATCTCCTAGAATATTATAGCCTGTATGAGGATAGACAAACTGATATGAATCTCTAGCTACTTTACTTGCATATTCTACAACTTGAAATATAAATTGAAGTTTGTCATTGTCAACTAAAATAATCTCATCAAATGGAACTCCAATAGGACTAAGTATAGATTTAGCAGCCTTTTCTATGATAGATTCCTTTTTTGAATTTTCATTTCCAGAAAGCCAAAAAAGTAATCCTATAATTCGAGTATCTGAAACACCGTAAGATTTTCTCTGAATTTCGGCTAGGTCTTCACTTCGATTAAAGCATTCAATAGCAGTTACTAAATCTATGAAATGGGATTTGAATCTTGAACTCAATTGAGTGTTTGTGTTTTCATAAGGTTTTTTAGAATACTTAACTGATATATAGCCTATTTCTAAAATCTTGTCATCAAGTTTTGATTTTCCATAGATAATTCCGTCATTACCGTGAGATTTTCTTGTATTTTTTCTTAATTTTTGATGTTCCTCTAACTTAATACAGGGTGTAGAACTCCTTCCAGGGAATTTCGGATAGCCTAAGTAATTTTTAAATAATACTTGAACAATTTTTTCTCCATCATCACCAATTCTTTTTGAATACTCTCCAGCCATATTTGAAGTAATTTTAATTTTTTAATTTAAAAAATATTTCTTGTGCTATTAGTTCTGAATTTCTCAAACTTTCATTTTTAATGATAGAGACATAACCTAGTCTACACATATTTTTTAATAAAGATACAGTTTCATCATCATTTTTTATAGTTTGCTGATAATGAAAGTTGCCATAATCAATTTCTACTTGAGAGGTTTTAGGATAAAGCAACATACTTTTTTCAGCTCGCCAATGTAAATTATAAGTAAACATTTGCTTTAAATCATCATCAGATGGATTATTATACTCTACAATTTTCCACTTTGTATCAATTATAAAAACTTTCTTTTCACTATCTGAAATAACAATATCTGGTCTAATAGATTTATGTTCCCAAAATTTATCTGAGTTTTGGAATGAAACACTGTATCCATTGGGCTTATGTTTGTTTAATATCCTAAAAATATATTCTTCCCAAAGCTTATTCATATCGAATAATAGGGTTAGCATATTTTCTTGACCAAAACTGATGTTTGGAGAATAGTTCAATATAAGCATTTTAGCTATGTTCAAAGCTCTTTCATAGGGCTGAGATTTCCTGTCAAGGCTTATATTTTCAAAGTGTTTAGCAGTTATATTAACATACTTTGTTGCTTCAAATTGAAATAATAGTCTGTTTGTTTTATCTGCTAAATTAGAAGTGTTAAGCGACTCTAATACGTGTAATCCTTTTAACAAAATTTGATGTATCAAATGATTCTTGTCATAAACCTGGTATTCACAATAAAACCGTTCTTTGTGGACTGTGTTTTTTTGAATATTTTTAGAAAAAACTAATTTTCCTTTAAGCGCTAATTGATTATTTTGATTTCTCCTATATTTTTTAATCAAGCCTCTTTTTGCTAAATGCTCTATTTCTTCCAGATACATTGCAAAGTAAACTTCTAAAATTGAGTGGTATCTTTTTTTAAGTTTTGTTTCTGAAACAGTTTCAACTTGAATTTTTTTACAAACTTTTAGCATATGAAGTAGTACACCTTGCCAAGTATCTTTCTCTTGCTGGATATTGAAATCACTTTTATCTGCTTTTGGTAATATCTCAATAGTTAATCCACCTATTTGAATGACTCCTACATAACTTTTAAATGTAACTTTATTAAAACCTACATTAAAGTATTTATTATCCTGTAAATCATTGAATTTCACTAAAGCTTCAAAATGCTTTTTTTTAAAACCATTGTCGCCAATGTTTAATTTTTGAAATTCAAAAACTTGTATGAGGTTTTTACTTGACATTTAGTTCTCATTTGGTTGGTAAATGGCGGTAAAGTCTGAAACTTGCATATCTACAATTGGTTTTTTAAGTCTAAAAATACTTTTGTCTGTAACAAAGTCAATTTCAGTATAATCATCAAATTTTGCTAATATACTTTTGTTTTTAGTAGCTTGTTTTACAATAAAATTGTCACCTAACACTAAACCGATTTTGCCAAAATCACCATAAAAATATTCTTCCAAAAGTGGAATTATTTTATCCTTAAATACTAAAATTAAATCTTCAAGACTTGTGACATTAAAGAAATAAGAGTGACCAATTTGATGGTCTTTGTCAATTAACAATTCTATTCTTTGATTAATTGTAAATAATAACATTTCAAGGTTTATCTCTTTGTAATCCAAGTCTGCCAATAAATTAGGCTTAGGTAATACTTCTTCAAAAGAAAAACGTCTTCTTAATGCGGTATCTAAAGCTTCCACGCTTCTATCTGCGGTATTCATTGTTCCTATAATAAATACATTATTTGGTACTGAGAAACTTGATTGAGAATAAGGTAATGTAACACTGATAGCTTCATCTTCTCCCTCTCTTTTATCTGTTTCAATTAATGTAATTAGCTCTCCAAAAATTGCAGAAACATTCCCCCTATTAATCTCATCTATAATTAAAACATAGTTTTGTTTCTTTTCTTCCTTGAAACTAGTGACTAAATGATGCTTAGATTTGAGATATTCTACAATCCCGTTAACATAGCCCTCCCAGCCATTAAACACTTCAAAACCATTAATTTGTTTCAAAAGTTTTTCTTTAGTAACAGTTCCCTGTTTTTTTATTTCTTTTGAAGTGAATAAGTTTAAGTTATTGTTACTATTAACATTTATTCTAAATTCTTTTCCTGTTGGAGTATTAAGAACTATATAATCATTAGGATTTTCGATTATTTCTAATAGTAAGCTTTGGTATGCCTCATCAAAATTTGATTCTTGCTTAACTTTTGCCTTATCACATATTTCTTTAAAAATACCATCTTGAACATCATAAGTAACTTGATTATCTGCTGTTTCTGGTTTTATACCTTCAATAAAATCTTCATAACTCATACTTTGATGAAATGTAGTAAAATGAATATTTTCAGATGCTACATAATCTTCATACTTTTCCAAAATGACAGCCCTGTCCTCTTTAGAATCTGAGTATTCTACATTCTCAATAATCTCTACTGCTATTTTTTTTGTTTTGTAAGTTTTCCCTGTTCCAGGAGGTCCATACAAGATTTGATTTAAAGGTTGATTTTTAATATTCATATGACTCTCATTCTGTTTTAAAGTTTTATTCTCATCAATAATTTCAATATTATAATATTTGTTAAACAAGATTTGATTTGCAGAATTTATATCAAAAATTTCCTTAAAAGTAGTATATCCGCTGGGCAACCAGCCTTTCTTTTCTTTTAGATCAAAAGTATTGTCAATTACAGGTTTTTGAATAACTTCAATTTTTCTACAAATCCATTCATCTGTTAATTCAACATCTACAATTTGATTTACAGATTCAGCTTCACTAAGAACTTTAGCTAAGAAACTCAACCTTTGTTGACCATAAGTTAAGTAAACAAAATCTCCAATCTGTAAACTTTCTTTAAACCTAACTCCCTGATTGTTGGATGTGTATTCGTGCATTACAATTAGGTTATTTTTTTCAAACAACTCTATTGGGTCGATATTTTTATGCTCTTTGTTTTTTAAAAAATCACCCATTGAACACTTAAATATTTTATGTCCAGTGATATTAATTGTTCTGTAATTTTTAGTCATAACCTGTCTAGTAATAAAAAGTAAAAAATCCTGAGTAATGAAATTCCAATGTAATTCTGTCAAAGTCTTAACATTCAAAATTTCCCTAAAAATATCCTTGTTTAAAGAACTTTCTTTTAAATCCCTCTTAATGTTGGTATAAAAAGTTTGGTAAAACTGAAATGCCTTGAAATTTCTTTTTGGAACATTCTCATTCATTCCTTTAGAAAAATATTCATATGCCGGTAAAGATTCACCGTCATAAGCCATAAATCTTTTTGGGGCAAAAAGACATAAGAAAGCACTAGTTTTTGGAAAACTCCTAAATGAAAGTGTGAGGTTTTCTTTATTTACTGGACTATCATTTTGAATTATGAATCTAAGTTTATTTAAATCATCAATAGTTAAATAGTCATCTTGATATCTTGTGATGGTTTGAATAAAATTAACCCCCTTTACATTAGAATCAGGACTATAAGTGATTTGCTGTGATTCTTGAATCTTTTTTTTTAAAACTTCGTTAGAATCATTTTTAAAATCAATGTTGTCATCTATCCATTTAATGAATTTGAACTTATATAACTCATCAATTTTTAACCAATTTGTATTATCAATGGCATTTTGATATTTTTTTATATGAGGTTCTATTAGTGAAGCATTATAATTTATATTTTCTTCATCACCACGAATCATATATTTTAATCTTTTAAAGGGTGCATTAGCTTTTCCACCATTTAAGGAATCTTCATTTATAGATACCTGTTTATTTCTAGCTATAATTCTTATTATTTCTTTAGGCGGGTATTTATTGACATTATTTTTATTTAGTACAGCATAATCCCTGATTTTCTGTAATTCTAATCTTGATGTATCAACAATTTTAAATGCCTCTTCAACATCTGGCTCTGATATTTCAGAATAAAACTCTTTTGCTGATTTTATTGGAAAAGTTTCATAAAATCTAATCAATGCAACTATGGCATTTCTATTTATTCCTTTGGAATTACTTCCAAACTCAGATTGATTACCTTCTAAACTGTATAATTGCTCAGCCTTTTTTAGGGTATTAAGGTTAGAGTAAAAAAGGTCAATATTTTTACTTTGTAATTCTGAGAAATGTTTTGATAGTTTAGGTATAGCATTTTTATAGCTATAAGCTGTGTTAGAGGTTTTATCATCTTGGGCAATAAGCCAATTTTCAAACTCTTCTTTCATCATTGTTTTTATCTAAACAAAACCCTCACTGCAAATAGTTTTAGCAGAGTGATAGTCCATTTTATTAATAATTAAAAACTAAATTATTATAATTATAACCTTCAACCCACGTCATTATTTCTTCTACATTGTCATCCCAAATAGGGTTTGACTTTAGATTTCTAGCCACATTATTTAGCTTTATAACGTAATCAATTTCAGTAAAACTCTCATCTTCATAATTATAATCAATACCTACATAATTTATGAGAGAATAAATTATATCAAATTTTTCTACCTCGTTAATGTCTAGATAATAAACAAGTTCCATTAAAAAAGAAATGAAAAGTTCATATGTTGGACAATAGGATTTAATGTCACTCCTGTCAATTATTAAATAAGAATATTGGGATGATTTTTTAATTAGTTCATCATCATACTGCGATTCTTCTTTTAAATCAATGTCAGTATCAATAAGATTGCAATAAAAAGATTTTAATAAATCTTTATAAATAAACTTTGAATATTCTTTCGATTTAACTTCAATAATTGCGTCATATTGATATGAACCAATATTTTTATAATAAACTGAGGGTGTAATTATATTAAAGTCTGAATTATTCATTTTTTCAATAATTTTAAATTATAGTTACACATGTTTTAATTGTATCGATTTACTTTCAACATCATAAGTGTAATTAACTACATTTCCATTAAGTATGAGATGAACAGCTTCCTCTATAACTTCAAAAGGAACAACAAACCACTCCCTAGGGTTTATTCGCTGTCCTTTATTATTAGTGAACTCTATATCTAAACAAGCTGGAGCAAAAAACCGATGCAGTAAGTTCTCCAGTTTGTCAGCGTTTCTATTATACACTCTATAACTAGCTATTTTCTTTACATCTGCAAAAAGGTAGGTGGCTTCTTTTTTTGCATTTTTTATTCTATCATCAACAGAGTTGCTACAGAAACCTATTTTATATAAATCCTTGATTCCTGAAATTTTTTGGTCAATAGATTTTGATTTCAAAACATAAATCCATCCTGTTTGAACATCCTCTTCCTTTACTAAGCCAGAGTTTACAAAAAGTTCATTTTCAGCATAGTCATTAGAGTTAGTTATTAGTTTGCCACTTTTTTGAATTTGCTTTCCTAGTGACCTGAAAAGCATATTGCTGTATGTTCCATTCTCAAAAATCGTTTTGGTCCTTCCCTCAAGTCTAATTCTGTTTCCAGACTTCAATTCAA
The DNA here is from genome assembly GCA_002337605.1 of Flavobacteriaceae bacterium UBA1903. Lineage (GTDB taxonomy): Bacteria > Bacteroidota > Bacteroidia > Flavobacteriales > Flavobacteriaceae > Marinirhabdus. The sequence goes on along the minus strand of DDGL01000014.1, from coordinate 484,346 downwards.
TCTCAGATTCTTCAAGGTTAGCTGATTCTAAATAGAGAAGAATACCATCCATGATATAATAGTTACCAACATGAAGGTTTTTTTCAGTGTTCTTAAATTTTTTTATTTCTCGCTTACCCTCTTTTATTTCCTTGTGTACTTTCTGGAACATACCTTCATAAGGCTTAAAGTCTTCTTCTTTTAAAGGTGTTCTTTGAGCGACAAAGTCAGTTTCCTTTCTATCTTCGTGTTTAGGAGTGTGCTTAAAAGTGAAAATAGATAAGTCTTCATCTGAATCTAGTAGACCTAAGTCATCATCATTTAAGACGTCGTCTAAACTTGGTTTTTCTATTTCTACATAACCCAACAAATTGTGTCTATCAAATGGTTTTACTGTTTTTTTCTTTGCATCATCTTGTCTAAAGTTTTTAAGTTTAGCTAACAATCCATATTCAGACATACTAGAGGTACTAGGTTCTCTACTGTTTTTATCTAAAAAAACATTGATTTCTTCAAAAGAGTCTATAAGCCTATCTTCTTCAGTTTTATAAGTTGAAGTTTTTGCTTTTGAGTCTAGTAATCCAAACTCATCATCATTAAAGATGTCATCAAGTGTTGGTTTCTTTTTGCTCATTTTGTATTTTTTTGCGTTTCAATTCTCTTAAGAAAATAATAGCTTCAGCCATTCTTTTTTCTTTATGGTCGAAAGCTTGTAGGTTAGGTTGTTCTCCTGTCTTTGCAACCCAAGCTTTTATTTTAGGCCATAGTAAGATAGCTTCTTCTTCAGTCATTTCAATCTTGGTAGATTGTATATGGTCATCTATTAATTTTAAGGTTTTAGCAGTAACTGATTTAGATAGTATTTCAAAAGCTTTTTGAAATGGATTTATCTTGTCAATTAAATCAATGTGTATATCATCAATATTAATAAAGCTATTGGCAGTTTTTATAAACTTTTTACCACCTTGCTCTTCCATTGTACTATTCTTAATTACAGAATCTACAACTACATGTTGTCTTACAGCTTCTAATTCATCTTCATCTAAATCAGGATAAACTTCCCTAATTATTTTAGGAATAAGTACGGTATTTATAGTTTCAGGGTCTAAATTCCCAGGCATAGCTTTAAGCATTTGGTCATCTTGCAAGATTCGAGCTTTTAGGTCATTTAAATCTGTTTCTATGATGTCTTTGGCTCTTTGTGATGTTGGTAATTTAAAACCTCTAATTCTTATAGTGTCATCATCATCTTCACTTTCATCTTCATCATCTCTTTTTAATTTAAATTTAAAATTTGGAGCTAAAACCTGTTCCATTAATAATGAGGCTGTAATAGCTTTAAGCATATTGTTTACTGCTACTTTTACATCATCATTTTCTGCATCAGGTTCAGCAACTAAGTTAGTAAATTGTGCATGTGTTTTGTTATTACTATCTCTAGTTGCTCTACCAATTATCTGTATAATTTCAGTAAGTGAACCTCTATAACCTATTGTTAAAGCATGCTCACAGTAAGGCCAATCAAACCCTTCTTTTGCCATACCTAAAGCGATAATAATGTCAATGTCATCAGGAGATTTAATCTCTCTTAAATAGGCTGTTATTTTGTCTCTTGACCTAGGGTCATCATTTACTAAATTGGCTACTTTAAGAGTCTTGTTTGCTTTTTTACTCTTGACATAGATGACGCCAGTTTTTTCATCTTGATAGTCAATTTCTCCTAGCGCTTCTATGACGTGACCAACTTCATCATGCTTTTCTTTAGAAGACTCTGCTGAGTTAACACTAGGAATGTGTACAATTGTTTTTAAACTAGGGTCTAGTACTTCTGCTAAAGCAGACATCTCTTTATCAGGTTGTTTTTTAAAATATCTTCCAGTATAAAAATGATAGCCAATACCTAAAGACTTTAAAAATTCATAGCCATTTAACTGTTGGTAGTAGTTATAGGTTACTTTGGTAAACTTTGCTTCATCTTCTGGCATTAATACAGGAATATTATCACCTCTAAAATAAGAGCCTGTCATGGCTATAATGTGGGCACTAGATTTAGCCATGATGTTTTTTAATACTTCACCTAATCTATTATCACCTTCAGCAGATACATGATGAAATTCATCTATAGCCACTATAGTGTTATTTAATTTTTCTTCATCTAAACCTTTAAAGGCATGACGTAAAGTAGAGTGTGTACATATAAGAATCTTCTCATCTGTATCTAAGAATTCTAAAAACGCAGTTACTTTACTTTTTTCTGGTCCAGGAGTACATAGATTGTATTTAGAGTTTGGAGACCAATCTGTAAAAAAACCATATTTTTTTAATTCTGTAGTACTAAAGGAAGCTCCAATAGCCTTTTCTGGTACGGCTATAATTACTTTTTTGATGCCTTGTTTGTGTAACTTCTCCAAGGCTATAAACATTAGTGCTCTGGACTTACCAGATGCTGGAGGTGCTTTAATTAATAAGTATTGCGCAGTATTAGCTTCAAATGCTTTTTCTTGCATTTCACGCATACCTAAAGCATTTGTTTTTTTGCTTTTTCCTGTTTGCTTGTATGTTACTTCTACTAAATTAGGCATATCTTATTTTTTACTTTTGGTCTTTCTTGTTTTCTTTTGTTTAGCAAATAAAGTTTCTTTTTTTATCATTGTTTCATAGAGTTTAAAAAGGTACTCTAATCTCTCAGTGTCACTTTTAAACTCTTGTAATCTATAACACTTCTCTATAGCTACATCTAGGTTTTTATGCACCTGTTTTAAGCCTTCGGGCATGGTTTCTTGATTGTATAGCCAAGCCATGGTTTTACCAGTATGTTTAGCTCTTTCATCTAAAATATCAAAAACATATTGGTTTAAATTCTCTTTTTGTTTAGCATCAATGTTTGGAAAAGGGAAGGTGTTGTAGCAAAGAAAAATTGAGTACCTATAATCAGTTCTCATTTTTCCAGCAGTAAATTTGACCCAAACATTGTGCATTTTGGATGTCAGAATTCCAAAAATCAAGCTGTTAGCATCATAAATAACTTGTGCAGAATTTGGAATTATTGTGTCTCTATCCACAAATCCTATTGGTATATATTCTCTATTTACGGAAGAAACAATTGGTATTAATAATGAGTTGTCATTACATTCAAAAAACTCTCTGAATTGATGTGGCCTAGAGGCTTGAATGTGTAATGTTTTATCCTTGCTGTTTATTCTGTAATCATAGCAATTATCTATTGCTAACTTAACCTCTGGAATTGTCAAAGCATAAGACAGGTTTTCCTCACTAATCCAATAACAATATCTTTCCAGATTATTTATGAATTCATCTGAACCAACTTGTTTTTTAATAATTTTATCAATTGAAGGGTATTTTATAAGAAGCTTCTCTCTTTCTTCCCTTGAAATTCTTAAAAATTGTTTGTCATTGGGCATATTTCCTCTCCTCATTTCAGGGAAATTACTCAAGGGTTTAGTTTGCTTTTGAATAATTTTTGTTACACCATTTTCTAAGTTTGGTGAAATATTTTGCGTTTTTGTAATAATTCCATCTGTAATTAAATACTTTGGTTTTTTACTTAAGTTTCTTAAACCAATAATTACAACAGTAACACCTGCATTGCCTTTTGCATTATTTGTCCATTTAAAATCCGTATGTGCAAAGTCAAACTCAATGCCCATTTCAAATATTGACGCCCAAAGAATTCCAACTTGTTCGCCTTGACAAATTGAATTCGTTGAAACAAAAGCTGATTTAGCATTTTCAAAGCCTTGTATATATTTAGCACCTTTATAAAACCAAACAGATATGTAATCAAGTTTTCTATATGACTTTATCATACTAATTGAAATATCAAGGTCTTCCTTTTGACTTTTATCTTGATTTCGACTACCCAAATAAGGAGGGTTTCCAATAATATAAACTTCACTAGCTAAATCAATAGGGCAAATTTCTCTCCAATTCTCTCTAGTGGCATTACCTTGTTTTATTTGTCCTGATTCTTTTAAAGGTAAAATAGGTTCAGATTTACCATAATCAAATAATTGCTCTTCAAAGATTCTATTCATTTGGTGTTCTGCAAGCCATAACGCAAGAATTGCCATTTCATGTGCAAAATCATCTAGCTCAATACCATAAAACTGAGATAATCGTATTTGTGTAAACTCTAGCTGTGGTGTTGGAGATAAGTCTATAATCTGTTTTAAAATTTCAATCTCTAGTACTCTAATTTCTTTGTAGGTAATAATTAAAAAGTTTCCACTTCCACAGGCAGGGTCAAAAAACTTAATTTTAGAAATTCTATTAATAAGCTTTCTTAGTTGTGATATACTGTTTTGGTATTTTTCATACTCCTCATATAGACGATCTAAAAATAAAGGTTTAATTACCTTCAAGATGTTAGGTACAGAGGTATAGTGCATTCCTAAATCACTGCGGTATTCATCTATTACCACAGCTTGAATCATAGACCCAAAAATATCTGGATTTATGTCTTTCCATTGCAGGTCTCCTAACTCTAAAAGTACTTTTCTTGCTTTAGATGAAAAGTGTGGAGAGCTTATGCGGTCTTTGAACAGACCTCCATTAACATAAGGGAATCTTACTAAGTAATCTGGTAATTTATCTGTCTTTTCAGTATTGAGTCTTTTGAACAGGTCATTTAAAAAAACATGAGTGTCCTTACCATTAGAATTGGTATGTTGAGCTAGCGTATTAGTAAATATACTGTCCTCTTCAAAAATCTCTGTGTCTTCAGCAAAGAAGCAAAATAATAATCTAGATAAGAAAATATTTAGGTTGTGAATACTTTCCTTTGATGTATAAATTTCGGGATTTTCCTCTCTTAAATAATCATAAAGCAAAGCCATTTTATAGGCTGCATCTCTATCTGCTTGATTGTCATTGCTAGAGTTGTAAACTTCACTACCTGCTAGGGGTAAAAAGAAGCTATGATGATTAGCTAATTCACTTATCTGAATGTCTTTGGTAGTGCCAAGTCTTAAATCTTTGGCTACAAGTTTTTTGTAATCTGTAAGTATGGCAAACTTTGGTTTATGCTTTAATATTCTATCTTCTTTAGAAATAGTATCAATGGTACTTAGAAGTTTGCCAGATTCTTCAACTTTAAAAAAAACTTTATTTTTAGATAGGACTTCACCTTCAACTTTAGAAAGGTTGTAATCCCCTTTTTTGAGCATTGTAGTTACGGTCTTAGTTGTACCATAAGCTATCAATAAGTCATAGATAAAATCTTCTTTAGAAAAATTATCAACTATTGCTTGAACATTGTTTTGTATTTCTTTTGAGTTCATTGATTATTTTTCCAGAATTTAATCATTGTATTATATTAAAGTAAAAATAGAAATCCTTAATGGAATATCTAATTATATATTAAATCCTTATTAAATACTTTTCAAAAATGTAGGGGAGAGTATATTGTAAATGTATGCAGAAAATTTTTTAAAAATAAAAATTTCCCATTCAATTGTAAGTGTACTAACCACCCCAGGAATAACCCCCACCCATTCTTGCCAAAAGGGGAATCCCCCCATCTTCCTATATAGGATTGCAAAAAACATCAGGGAAAAATATACAAGGTGAAAGCTGTATCCTTTGCTGATGTTCCCAACAATCTTTTATGAGAAGATTTTTATTCAACTCAAAAATTTAAAAATTATGGTAAGTATTGTAAATTATAAGAAGCATACCACAGAAGATGGTAGAGACTTTTTAGTGTTAGAAGTACAAGGTGGTATTGAAATGGTAAAATCCCAAAAAACAGGAAGCTATTATGCCACAATTAGGAAAGCTACTGTGCCTTCAACCTTTGATGAGGTTACTTGTAAATCTCTTATTGGTAGTGAACTGCCAGGAAGTGTTTACAAAACAGAAACAGAACCTTATGAATATACTGTGAAGGAAACGGGTGAGGTGATAGAGTTATCTCATACTTGGGAATATATGCCAGAAGAACCTCAACCCAAAGTTGACAGAAGTACCTCAACTATTGAGGACTTTGTAAAGCCTGAAGTTAAGGAGTCATTCTCAATGAATGGTGTAGAGTAATCTTACAATGCCTAAGCTCATTTTTCGGTTAATAGCCAAAACTTGAGTTTGGGCATTTTCTAAATTTATGATAAATGGAAAATATAAATAAGATTACTGAAATTCAAGTTTCATATTCGACACCTAGGAATGAAAAAGTAAAAGTGCAAAACAGTGAGGAAAGTTATAAATTAATCCTTGCCTGTTGGTCCAAACATACCATTGAGCTTCAAGAAGAATTCAAAGTTTTATTACTGAATAATTCAAACAAAGTATTGGGTATTTATTCCTGCTCTAAAGGAGGTGTTACAGGGACTTTGGTGGATGCGAAGCTAGTTTTCTCAGTAGCATTAAAGTGTAATGCTTCAGCCATTATTTTAACACATAATCATCCTAGTGGCACCTTAAAACCAAGTCAAGCTGATATAAGTTTAACTAATAAGTTAAAAGAAGCCGGAACTTATCTTGATGTAAAAGTCCTTGACCATCTTATAATCACTAAGGATGGATATTTTAGTTTTTCAGATGGAGGATTAATGTGAAGGATGCTTAATTAATATGTTTAAGGGCATTAATTTTTATGTGAGCAAACTTTCACATTAATATTAATAGCCTTTTTTTGTTTCTTGGGGGTTCTCAATAGCTACCAACTCACTTAAAGTAATACCTAAATTGAAAGCTATTCTATGGAGAGTATAAATTGTTGGGTTAGTGTTTCCAGCTTCAATTCTGTGGTAATTAGATTTTTCAATTTCACAATCGTGTGCAAAATTTTGTTGAGAGACTCCTTTAGCTTCTCTCAATGCTCTAATTCTGTTACCTATTGCAATTTGAAGTTTCTTTTTATCGGACACTAACTCAATTTTTATGTAACCAAAATTGAGATTTGTATCATTTAATCAATTGTCATATAAGACAATTGCCTATTTTTATTCACTTAATATAATTTTCAAGATTCCTAGTATGCTTCCAAAAACCATTGAAATGATTAAACTTTCTGAAAAGAAAATTTTAGAAATAGGGACAGTTATAGAGTGGCTAGAAGAGAATCAAGAGCATTATAATAAGGTAAAAAGGATATACAAAGCACTTCATTTACAAGATATAGGAACTGAAATTATAAGACTACCTGACTTCTCTGAGCAGAACAAGGATGATGAACAATACTTGGCATTTTTTGAAAACCTAAAAGAACTAAAGGACCATTTAAAAAATGAGGTTTACTGCAAAAATCAATTAGAATATTTTGCTACCATCAAGCAGGATGAAATAAAGAAGAATTTATTTTTTCAAGACACCTTGAAATTCTATGAAGATGAGGTTTTTAGCTTTTTTATTGACTTTGTGGATGATGTTGAGGTATCAGAAAATCATATTTCTGTGAAAATACCATCCTCAAATCACTTTATCCAAATCAATCCAGTAAATTTCAACAACATCTTTAAGCTCTCTGAGCTATTTGAAAAAATACTATACTAACTAAAAATTTAAAATTATGAACCTACTAATTATTTCGCCAACAATGATGCTATTCGGTATACCTGGCTTATTAGCTTTTGGGTGCTTATTCTATATTATTTTCAATAATAGAGATGAAACAAACAAGAGCATAAGTTTATTGCCACAAATTGCCATTTATCTTTTTAGTCTAGTTCCTTTGGGAATATTGATAGGCTCTTACATTAAGTATAGAAAAAAAATGACTCCTCTGGGTAAGCAGTATAAGTTTAATAAAAAAGCAAATAGCAATGCCACAAACATTATCATTATATCAAGTTTCTCAGTTATATTTTCTCTAATTAATTTAACTTAAAACTAAAAATGATGAAAAAAAAATTATTAAGTTTTTGCATTGTAATTTTTGGAATAATTCTAGTCTTTATTAAATATAATGCTTTTGATATCTGGACTATAGACCCTGTTTTTTTAGGGTTTATAACTGTTAGTTCAACATTATTATGTCTTTGTTCAATTGTTCTTTTCAATATTAAAAATCAAAACTTTCAAACAGGTAATAATCACATTGCAAATGATGTTAAAAGCGAAGCATTAAACTTCCCGGCTAAAGTTAATTTTGATGGGAAACTCAAATATTATTTAGCAATTGGAATCCCATTATTGGTATTAAGTACTTATCTGGGGTTTAGGCAAAAAACGATTAATAGTGTTTATGTTTTAAATAGGGCATCTAAAAAATCTGCTAAATGGCAAAGAGATGATTATTTAGCTTCAGAGAAAGCTAAAGATGGATTTTTTGATTTGACCGGCTATCAATTTAACCTTGAAGTTTTTCTTGCTACTTTTTTAATTATTCTCATTTTAGCATTTGTAATTAGAAATACAATTTATTACGAGAAAATCAGAACATACTTAAAAAGTATAAAGAGAGTAAAATAAATGTTGAGTAAAACAATAGTAAAACATTTTGCTATATAATAGCATATTAAATGAAATCATCTGAAAAATAATTTTATGTAAACTATTGATATACAGCATAAATGCTAAGAAGTGAAACAATATGAAACATAGACTTTACTGACTGTTAATCAGAGGGTCCTTGGTTCGAGCCCAAGAAGAGGAGCTTTTTTAATCCCCAGTAGTTTTACTGGGGATTTTTTTTGTTTATGAAACACTGTGTTTACATATTATATTCTGAGAAACTCGATAGGTTTTATATAGGAGAAACTTCTAATTTTGATATTAGAATGGAATTTCATAATAATTCCGATGTTAAAAAATTTACGGGAAAAGCAAAAGACTGGGAGTTGTTTTTGAAGTTTGATTGTGACTGTAAGGCACAAGCATTATCAATTGAAAAGCACATTAAAAAGATGAAAAGCAGGGTGTATATAAGTAATCTTAAAAAGTATCCAGAAATAACTATCAAGCTCAAAAGTAGATATCCTTGTTAATCAGAGTCCCCGATAGGTATCGGAGTTGGTTTGAGCCCAAGAAGAGGAGCAAAATAAAAAGACCTTACTTTCGAGTGAGGTCTTTTTTTATGGAATTTAATTAGGTTTGATAGCTATAAGCTCAGAAAAAATAAGCTTTTACAGCTATGTATAGGTTTTTTAATTGAATGAAAAAAAGAAGCAGCACCTCCAAGCTTTTTAATTTTAACTCTCCCTTTTCAGCTTTGTTGCAATGAGAGTTTTTTCAAATTCTAACCCAAACCACGCAAATTCTAAATCAAATTACACAAAATGGTTAGTTTCCTCTATTTTCGTTTCTTAATTTCACACGTATATGAGGTTGCCAGTTTTTCTTTTTGTTCTTTTTGTGTGTTTCTCTGGTCTACAGGCACAGGATAAAGTACTGGATAGTCTAATACAAAAGCTTTCTGAAAATTCAGGTGATCTGGAAACAGCGAAATTGTACAACGCTATTTCCAACCAATACAAATACAGCGATCCATCTAAAATGCTGGAGTTTGGTAATAAAGCGTTTAAACTCTCCGAAGCAAAGCAATTAAAATCTGAAATGGGAACTGCCTATTTAAATATAGGGACGGCTCATATTATATTAGGAGCGTATCAAAAAGCCATGGATAATTTTGTCTGGGCAAAATCAATTTTTGAAGAGTTACCTAAAACACCCCAAACCGAAGCGAATATTGAACAAGGCATTGCTAGGACTTTAGGGTATATGGGGATTGTTTTTTCTGAGCAAAGCAATTATGCCAAAGCGTTGCAATACTATCTGGAGGCTGCAAAAATCTACGAAAAGCTAAAGGATACAGGACAAGCATCAAAAATTTACAACAACATTGGCGTAGTTTATAAAGCGCAAGATGAAACCGAAAAGGCACTGCGCTATTATTTAAAAGCATTGGAAATTCAATTGGAACGGGAAGATCCTAACAAGGGAATTACCCAAACCAATATTGCTAATATTTATGTCAAACAGGGTAAACTGGACGAGGCGTTTCTATACTATACTTCCGCAAAAAGCAGTTTAGATAAACACCCTAATGTAAGAGCTTTGGGAGAGTGGTACAATAACATTGGCGCGTACTATATGAAGAGAGAATACCCGGAGATGGCGCTGGAAAACTGGCAAAAAGCTGTAACGGCTTTTAAAGAGATTAACGATAAGTTCGGACTTGCAGACACCTACCTGCATCTAGCCGAATTTCACAAAAACCAAAAAAACCAAGAGGCATCCCTTAATGCTGCCAATACAGCACTCGACTTAGCTGTCGAAACCAACGTTCTGGAGCAGCAGGTAGTTTCTGAAAAAATCTTAAGTGAAATTTATTCTGAAAGCGGTAATGCCAGTAAAGCACTGGAACATTTCAAAAAATACAGTGTTGCAAAAGATACTCTCAACAAGGAAAATGATGTGCGTAAAGCCGTAGAAGCAGCAATGAATTATGAATTTGAAAAGCGGGAACTTCTGCAAAAAGAGGAAAATGAAAAGCGGGAACTGCTTCTAAAAGAAGAAGCAAAAAGCACTAATTTAAAACTGCTTTTTGGTGCCCTTATTGCTTTGTTGTTGTTTGGGATAGGGTTTTTAATTTACAACCGCCAGCAATTAAAGAAAACACTTACACTTCAAAAAGAACTGGCAGAGTATGAGCAAAAAGCATTGCATTTGCAAATGAATCCGCATTTTGTATTTAACTGTTTGGGTTCAATTTCCAGCTTTATTGTTCAAAACGGAACCGATAGTGCCATAAAATACCTTTCAAAATTTTCTAAGTTAATGCGGTTGACGCTGGAATATTCAAAAGAATCGCTTATTCCTATCGATAAGGAGATTGAAAGCCTTCAGAATTATTTAGAATTGGAGCAACTTCGGTTTAATAATAAGTTCAATTTCAGCATTACAAAAGACCCAAAAATTGAAGACGATGTAGCCCTTCCGCCTTTGTTAATTCAGCCTTTTATTGAAAATGCTATTATTCATGGGGTTATTCCGAAGCAAGATAATGGCACCATTTCTATTCAGTTTAACGTAACCAATACTTCCTTAAATTGCACCATAATAGATGATGGGGTAGGGATAAACCAGTCTCGAAAAAACAAAGAAAATCTGGTGCTGGCTCATAAGTCTATGGCGCTGGATATTATAAAAAAACGTTTAGAAATGATCACCGAAGCCACAGCAAAAGAAGCTCACATTGCTATTGAAGAGTTAACGGAAGGTACTACCATTACAGGAACCAAGGTAATGCTACGATTGCCTCTCCAATACATAACTAATTAAATGTTGTTGTAACCTTATGATTCATGCCATACTTATTGACGATGATAAAAACCTAAGAGAGGGAATGAAAAAACTCCTTGCGCTGTTTGCACCCAATATTAAGATTATTGGCGAGGCAGATAGTGTCGCTACCGGGGTAGAAGCAATGGATACCCTGCAACCTCAAGTAGTGTTTTTAGATATTCAGTTAAATGATGGTACAGGTTTCGATATTCTGGAGAAAGTAGCAGAGAAAAACGAAGCTATAAATTCCAATATTGTTTTTATTACGGCTCATGAACAGTACGCTATAAAAGCATTTAGGTTTAGCGCGCTGGATTTTTTACTGAAACCCGTAGACCCCGAAGAGTTGCAAAAAGTCATTGAAAAAATAGAAAGTGTTGTAGAAAAGAAAAACGACTTTTCGCACATAGATTTATTGCTGGAAAACATCCGGAAAAACGTAGACAATTTCAAACGTATTGCACTATCTACGTCGGATGGGATTCATTTGTTCGATATAAGCGATATTATACGTTGCGAAAGTGAAGATAATTACACGAAGTTTTATATTAATAACCATAAAACAGTGCTGATTTCAAAAACATTAAAGGAATACGAAGAGCTCCTGGCCGAACATAATTTTGAGCGTATCCACCAATCGCATTTAATAAATCTGAATTATTTAAAATCATATATTAAAAAAGATGGAGGGTACGTAATAATGGCAGATGGAAGCAGACTGCCCATTTCGCAACGCAAACGAGACCGATTGCAAACTATTTTAAAAACCATGTAGCGAATTCTAAATGAAACCTAGCGTTTGCTCATTGACTCCAATAAAACTAAAGAGACTTGATTAAATTTATTGAAAATTAACACTCATGAAAAAGCTATTACTACTCCTGTTCCTTACCACTGGTTTTGCCAGCGCGCAAATAGTAACTATTCCCGATGCTAATTTTAAAGCTGAATTAATCGCCGCTGGGGTGGATACCAATATGGATGGTGAAATACAGGAAACTGAAGCCTTGGCTACTACAACCATGTCTTTAGATAGCCCAATTACAGATCTTACCGGAATTGAAGCATTTCTTAATCTGGAAACTTTTCAATCTATAGACATTCAGACAACAAGTCTGGACTTCACAAACAACATAAGCTTACTTGAGATTGAAGTCTTAGATTCAAGCATAAGTCCCATAACAGCAATTGATATTTCATCGTGTATCGCACTCGAAGAGCTTATTTTATCCGGGACTTCTATTACTACGTTGGATTGTAACTTCAATACAAATTTAACAGCATTGTATATAGCTAGTAATATGTTCCTGGAAACGGTTTTTATAAAAAACGGAAGTGATGAAAGTTCAAATATGGGAGCAGGAAGCTGGTTAGAAAACTGGCTAATAGGAAATAACCCAAGCCTGCTCTATGTATGTGCAGACGAGTTTCAAGTAGTCGAAATACAACAATTTGCAGAAACTAATTACCCTGTAAACTCTTTCTGTACGTTTTCTCCAGGGGGAAATGTAAATACAATAACAGGTGTTTCTCAGTTTGATGACGAAAATAATGGCTGCGATACTGGAGATGCCAGTATCCCCTACACAAGTTTTAATATAGAATATAATGGCTCAACTACAAATACTATAGCATACAGTAATGCTGCAGGTATCTATAATGTATATGCAGGACAGGCAGGCACTTATACGTTGTTGCCAAACTTAGAAAATCCTACCTATTTTACGGTGAGTCCTTCCCCGGCAAATGTGGTGGTTCCGGTAATTGATAATAGTACTGTTACACAAGACTTTTGTGTGGAAGCAGACGGAGTTCACCCAGATCTTGAAGTTATAATAGCACCAATAGTTCCTGCAAGACCAGGTTTTGAAGCTACATATTCTCTGGTGTATAAAAACAAGGGAAACCAACCGCTTTCGGGAGATATGCAATTTAACTATCCTGAAGACCGTATGGACTTTGTGTCTTCTTCTACAACACCAGATTCACAAGCTCCTGGAGTCCTTACTTATAATTTTATAGATATACAACCGTATCAAACTGAAGCTATTGAAATAGTCCTGGATGTAAACAGTCCAACAGACACCCCTCCGGTAAATATTGATGATGTTTTAGTGCTTTTTGCTGAAATAAATCCAGTAGCAGGTGATGAAAACCCCAATGATAATTTTTTCACACTGGATCAAATAGTCATAGGAGCATACGACCCCAATAATGTGGTATGTATTCAGGGGAATGATGTGCCTACCACCTATATTGGAGCGTTTCTTCACTACGTCATCAATTTTGAAAATACAGGGACAGCCCCTGCCGAAAATGTTGTAGTTACTATGGAAATTAATCCAGCCGATTTTGAACCAAGTAGCCTTCAGATACTCAATGCCTCTCACGATATGGAAACAGTTGTTGTAGATAACGAAGCACAGTTTCATTTTCGAAATATAAGCCTGGATACAGGAGGTCATGGAAATATTCTGCTTAAAATGAAAACCAATAGCGACCTGACAACATCTGATGAGGTAGGAGTTCAGGCCCATATTTACTTCGATTATAACTTCCCTGTGGAGACTAATGAAGCGGTAACATCGTTTAGAGTGTTGGGAGTAGATGAGTTTAGCTCGTCACATACAGTAGTGTATCCAAACCCTGCTAGGGATGTGGTAACCGTTCAGTCTCTTTCAATTATAAAAAGTATTAAAATTTACGATGTACAGGGAAGATTAATTGACGCCGTCAACACCAATCAGCAGAACACCCAAGTAACTATGTCGCTATTAAAAACAGGGATCTATTTCTTTTCTATTGAAACGGAAGCTGGAACGATGGTCAAAAAAATAATGAAACGTTAGTTAGGTAAGTTAGTTAAACCAAAAAAGCCCCAACTTACATATAGAGTTGGGGCTTTTGTTTGGGGTATTGTACGTTTTACTTTAAATTCTCCAGCATTATTTTGGTCATTTCATCCAGTTCCACCTCGTGTTTCCATCCCCAATCTTCTCTTGCGCTGGTGTCATCTATACTTTGAGGCCAGGAATTTGCTATGGCTTGTCTAAAATCTGGTTCGTAAGAAATCGCAAAATCTTTTTGATATCTTCTAATACTTGTGGCCACTTCTTCAGGATTAAAGCTCATAGCAGAGAGATTATAGGAGTTTCGAATCTTTATACTGTCTTGCGGTGCCTCCATAATACCAATGGTTGCTTTTATAGCATCATCCATAAACATCATGGGCAGTGTTGTATCAGCATTTAAAAAACAAATGTATTTATTGTGCTTTACAGCTTTATGGTATATATCTACGGCGTAATCTGTTGTACCGCCCCCAGGTAAGGTTTTGTAACTAATAAGCCCTGGATAGCGTATGCTCCGTACATCTACACCATATTTATTAAAATAATATTCGCACCAGCGCTCGCCTGTTTGCTTACTAATTCCATATACAGTACTGGGCTCCATTACGGTGCGTTGCGGTGTTTCGGTTTTTGGGGTTGTGGGTCCAAAAACGGCAATGCTGGAAGGCCAGAATATTTTATCAATTTTTCCTTCTTTAGCGAGGTTTAGCACGTTGAAGAGTGAGTTCATATTAAGATTCCAACCGCGCATGGGGAATTTTTCAGCAGTAGCAGAAAGCATGGCTGCCATTAAATATACATCGGTAATTTCATGTTTAATCACTACATCTTGCACAGCATCATAATCCATGGCGTCCAATACTTCAAACGGACCCGCTTGCATCATATCGGCATCTCCTTCACGTATGTCACTGGCAATTACTTTATGCGGGGCATATTGTTTTCTAAGAGTTGCAGTAAGTTCAGTTCCAATTTGCCCGCAGGCGCCAATGATGAGGATTCTTTTTTTCATAAAATGCTATATGTAGTTTGGGTTTCTGTTTTCAGGCGTAAAGATACGCATTCTCTACCAGCATGAATTTTGCATACCTTTAACTTTTACAACTAGGATTACACTTATATTTGCGCTCAATAGCTTTTTTAATGAAACGTTTATTTTTATGTATCGCGCCTATTATAGCGTTGCTATGTGTAGTAACATCGTGCCAGGACACTTCAGAAGAAAATGAAGCCAACACCCAGCAGGTAGATAATACTATACATTATGGGAGCACCCTTACTGCATTGCCCAGACTTAGCGATGCTGCAAAATCGCAAACCATTTCCTGGTCGGTTTTTGAAGATTTTGAGATGAATGCACAACGGTTAAAAAATCAGACAATTCCAACCCTGCAAGACATGGCAACGAAATTAACACAACAAACCGATTCCTTGCTTATTAAAATCCCGGACACTATAAATACACCTTACATATATGCACGCCTATCGCTGGCAAATACCCGGGCAAAAATACTAAAGCAACTGGCTCACCAGAATAATGTTGATTCCCTAAAACTGGAAAGGGGCTTAACAGAAATGAATATAGCAGTTCAAAATCTTTTTATTGAAATGAACAGAACCTTTACAAAAAGTAAAATTGATGATGAGCTAAAAGAAACTGAAAAAAAAGAATTAGAAAAACAACGTAAGTTTCTAGATTCCGTCTATAAATCAGAACTTCAAGATAATAAAGAGAATGGAGTGTAACTATTTTTGCACTTTGGCTACTAATACCCTAATAATTTAAAACCAAAATATGAAACTAAATAGCATAACGTCTGTTTTTGCACTTGCAGCTGTAGCTTTAGCGGTTACGTCTTGTAACGACAAAAATAATGACAAAACTATGGCGCAAGCCGATACGGAAGAACGCGGAATTATCCTTTCGAATATGGATACTACCGTAAACCCCAGAAATGATTTCTACAATTACGTAAATGGAAATTGGATGAAGAACACTGAAATCCCGGACGACCAGGTGCGTTGGGGTGGTTTTGGGGTGTTGCGTAAATCTACAGACAAAGATGTATTGGAGATTCTTGAAAATGCAAAAGAAAGTGGAACCTACGGTGAAGGAACCGATCAGGCAAAAGCCCTTGCGATATTTGAATCGGAGTTGGACACTGTAGCCAGAAACGAAGCGGGGATTACCCCACTACAACCTGCGTTAGATGCCATTGCCGGGATTGAAACTGTAGAAGATTTTCAGAAAGTAATAGCTACACGTGCTACAGAAGTTGCACAGCCCTTCTTTGGGATCGCTGCCTTTTCTAATCCAAGCAACAGCTCTATGAATTCGGCGTACATCACTCCGGGAGGATTAGGACTTCCAGATCGTGATTACTACACCAATACCGATGCGAAGTCAATTGAAATCAGAGAAAAATATGTAGACCATATTACCAGAATGCTTCAGTATTTAGGAGATGATGAAGCAGCTGCCCGTACACAAGCTGAAACTATTCTGGCTTTTGAAACCAAGTTGGCAGAACCAAGACTGGATAAAGTAGCGAGTCGTGACTTCAGAAATTTTAACAACCCTAGAAGTATGGAGCAGGTACAAAAAATGGTGCCAGCAATACAGTGGGAACAAGCGTTGGACGATATGGGGGTTACTAAAAAACTGGATACAGTTCTTGTCATGCAACCAACCTATATGGAAACGGTACAAAAGGTATTGTCTAAAAAAGACATTGATACTTGGAAAACAGTGATGCGCTGGCAAACCCTTAATAGTGCAGCAGGCGCACTTTCTACTGAAATTGAAAAAGCCAACTGGGAATTTTACAGCCAGTATTTAAGTGGAGCTAAAAAGCAGAAACCAGCCGATGAGCGTGCACTGGCAACCGTTAACGGAAGTGTAGGGGAAGCCGTAGGACAACTGTATGTAGACCAAAAGTTTCCGCCAGAAGCCAAAGCAAAAGCAGAAAAAATGATCGCTAATGTAATCGCTGCTTACAAAGACCGTATCATGAATCTTGACTGGATGAGTCAAGAAACCAAGGAAAAAGCAGTAGCAAAACTGAATAAATTTACCGTAAAAATAGGATACCCAGATAAATGGGAAGACTATTCTTCAATGGACGTGAAAGCTGGAAACACTTATTACGAAAATATGATGGCTGTTGGAAACTGGCAGTATAAAGACAACTTAGATAAAATTGATGAACCGGTAGACAGAACCGAATGGGGAATGTCTCCGCAAACGGTAAATGCATATTTTAACCCGTTTAACAACGAGATCGTATTTCCGGCAGCTATTTTGCAACCGCCTTTCTACGATTACAAAGCAGACGAAGCTGTAAACTACGGCGGAATGGGAGCTGTAATTGGTCACGAAATATCGCACGCATTTGACGATAGCGGCGCTCGTTTTGACGGTGACGGAAACCTGGTAAACTGGTGGACAGACAGTGATTTAGAGAAATTTACAGAACGAGGAGATGCCCTGGCAGCACAATACGATAGTGTTGAGGTGTTAGATAGTGTATTCATTAACGGTAAATTTACGTTAGGTGAAAACATTGGTGACCTTGGCGGATTGTTAGGTGCTTATGATGGCTTACAGAAATTCTACAAAGAAAACGGCCGTCCTGGAAAGATAGACGGTTTTACACCAGAACAACGTTTCTTTATGAGTTGGGCAACTGTTTGGAGGACCAAGCAACGTGACGAGGCCTTACGTACCCAGATCAAGACCGATCCACACTCTCCGGGAATGTACCGTGCCACAGAACCTCTTAAAAACATCGATGCTTTTTATGAAGCGTTCGATATTAAAGAAGGAGATCCTATGTACGTAGCTCCAGAAAATAGAGTGCGTATCTGGTAACTGTTAAAACTATAACAGAAATAGAACATTGAAAAAGGAGCTCATTTTGGGCTCCTTTTTTGTTTAAAATTTTTCCTGAATTCTCTGCGCATCTTCATGTTAGAACTCTTTCGTGAAGATATTTTTTATATAGCTTTTTTAAAGTTATACCCCAAAACGCTTTCTAGGTTTACAGAATCTACTTGCTTAAAAAGGGTGTTGGCGTTTTCAGCAAAATGAGGCAGCTCTAGGCCTAGTTCTTTTGCTTTTTCGGTATAATACGCGGCTTTTTTGGGATGGTAGGGATGCACGGCGTTAAAAATATGCCCGTACATTTCTTGTGTAATGATAGCTGTTAAAACTTCAATACAGTCTTCCCGGTGGATCAGGTTTACTGGGGCATTCCCACCACTTAAATTGGTGCGTCCTGCTAAATACCTTGCAGGTTGGCGACTGCCTCCAATAAGCCCTCCAAAACGCACAATACTTGTGTTGCTTTCTGAAGTGAAAAACAACTGTTCTACTTGCTTTAATTGGCGTCCGGCTTCGTTTTCGGGTTCGGGGAGGTCTGTTTCGGTAACGTTACCTTGTTTATCTCCGTAGACTGATGTACTGCTAATAAAAATACAGTTGGGAACTTGGGCGGTTTCAACTTCGGCGAGAAAGTGGGTCATTTTCAGGACATAATCGGCTCCTGTGTTTCTGCGCAACCCCGGGGGAATCATTACAATGAGGGTGTCCAGATCTTTTAAAAAACCTTGTGGTGCTCCGTTCACACCAGTCTCGGTAATTTCAACAGGGAATGCGTTAATACCCTTTTTTTGTAAAGCAGTAGCCTTTTCAGCTGAAGTAACCGTTCCCTTTACCGTATATCCTAAGGTATTTAATGCAGTTGCCAGCGGCTTCCCCAACCATCCTAATCCTGCTATTCCAATTGTTTTACTCATGTTTAATCTGACTTATAAAATTTGGGTTCCTGAGTGATGTTACGCCGCAGGAGTAAAATTGTATCGAAGGATCTCTTACTCAGGTGCTATTTCTTCAGCAAGCGTATCAGATACAACACCCTTTTTCTTCAGTTCATCTACAGAAAAACTGCGTTTTACCACCACTGCATCTGTATTGATAAAGGGTTTTGGCATGGTATTTTTAGGCCGTTGGTTGATGGTGAATTGTGGATGTTTTAGCAAATCGTAAGAGGTCTCTAGCACCTGAAAAGTAAGCGGTTTGTTTTTTTCAACAGAAAACGAAACTTCCAAGGAATCTTTATTTGCCACAAAATAACGGAGTAGCATATTGCTTTTTCGTTTGTAAAAAGCATTGTCTGTCGTGTCTTTTGAAACCGTTTTTCCATTAAAAGTAAGCGATTCGAATACTGTAGAAGCATCAGTGTACACGCCCAGTTCGTTTATAGTACGTTTTGGTATAATAGTAAATGTTACCTCCCGAAGGTTTTGAACTGTGGTGTCTTGTTCCAAGCGTATCTCAAAAGGAGCAATTGTTTTTGCTGGTGCCTGTGCGGCAAAACTATAGCCTGTATTGTATTTGCTTCCTGCTACATTGGTGATATACTTCCCTGCTTCTTCCGGGGTGTCACCCAGATACCCTTGGGTCCAAGGGTCCAGTATTTTGTCATAGGTGAGCCAGAAGTTTTCATTCGTATCGGCATTTTGATAATAGATTAAGCTGTTGGGTTTCTGGCTGGTTTCGGTAAAATCACTTTTTGCGTGTGCTACAAAAAAGAGTACAATTGCAAAAATAAAACTGAAAGCAGAAATTATATTCTTCCAGCGATAGAACCCAAAAACAGGAACTAACAATCCAAATAATAACACCACAAACACACAACTAATTACCAACATCTTTAACCCTAAACCGACTGGGAAAAACTGAATGAGTGGTGCAAAAAATGAAAGTGCAGGAATTGCCAGTAATGTTAGTACTAGTAAACTTGGTTTTGACTGTTTCAGCAAAACAAAGAAGGACAATAACCCAAAAAATACCGGGATGATCCAGTAGGCAGCACCTTTTAAGAGTATGGCTACTGCTATGTTTATAATGATCCAAAACACGAGTGGCGCTACGTAAAAACTAGCCACTTCTTTTTTAACGTTGAAACTTCGGTAGATTTTAAAAACTATGGCTGCAGAAAGTACAACGAAGAAGGCAATATACCAATGCCCATTGTAGGTAAAGCCATGTTGGATTTCGGTGTATTGCGGATACATAATTTGTAATAGCATCCAGCCTAGATAGCCCACCGCACCACAAACTACTAATGATAGTAGCAAGGCTCCAAACCCCTTTCCAATAGGTTTTCCTTTCAGTTTTCGTTTTGAGAATCCATAAAAAAGGAGCCCAAAAAACAAAATTACTGCGACGATGAGCATAGGGAAGATCCAAGAAAAAGGATAAGTGATCATTTTTACGAAAGGTGCATTTACATACACATAATCTTCCTCAGCTTTAAGGGTTGAAAGATCTGCATCTCCAAAGTAATGAAGCAACGGCAACAAATAACTGCCCTGGTGTTGCAGGGTTTCTCTGTCCAGATTTTCATAGGTATCGTTAGCGGTGTGGTAATCGTAATGGTCGTCTATAAAGGCGAAGAAAAAGCTATCAATATCGCCATCTTCTCTAAAAATAGTGGAGTCGGTATCGTTTGGGAGCATTTTATAGATGCTATACATTAGAGAAGACGCTACTGGATAGTCTGGATTTGCTTCCACAAATGCTTTTACGAGATTTGCATTACCACCATTGGTTTCTAGGATCATATTGCTGGGGCCACCGCTTCCTCTGGCTTCAAAATTAAGGACAAGTCCTACATTTTTGGCTAATTCATGTTCGTTCACAAATAGTTGTGCGCCATCCAGTCCAATTTCTTCCGCATCGCTAAACAATACTACAATATCGTTTTTAGGCTGTTTGCCTGCAGCTTTGTAGGCACGCAAACTTTCTAAAATGGTTACTACACCACTTCCTGCATCACTGGCCCCCAGACTGGGTACTTTGGCGCTGTCGTAATGTGAAAGCAACACCAGCGATTTCCCATTGCCACTGCCTTTCCAAACCCCGACAATGTTTTTTGGACGGTCTAGTCCGCGCCACCCTTCGTGAAGCACAAAGCCTTCCTGCACTTCAGTTTCAAGACCTAAATTTTGAAGTTCTTTCAGTAAAAATTCCCGTACGCGGTCATGCTCCTTACTTCCATGGTAATGGGGTGCTTTGGTGATTTCTTTTAAAGGAGTGAGGGCACGTTGGCTGGAAAATTCGGTTTGTGGGGCGCTGGCTGGGTTGCCGTCACGTGGCATTAAGCTGAAAAAGCTATACCAAATAAAAAATAATACAAGGAGGAAAGAGAGAGTGCCAGCGAGGAATTTCATAGGGTTGGTTTTGGTGATTTAAAAGTACAACATTTCAGTAAATTTCGTTTCAGAGGGAACCCCTTAACAGTACCGAAGTGAAATTTTACGTATCTTCCTGTTTGTAAAAATGTATACTGAACGTTTTTTACTCCTAATACATCAAGGATAAAACCTTCAGCAACCTAACGAATACTATTGAAATTATGGCAATTAAAAGTTATAGAGGCAAGCGCGCCAAAGAAACCAAGGGTTCTTCTGAAGATATTAAAGTTTCAGATTATATGAGTAGGTCATTAACTACGTTTAGACCGGAGCAATCGGTCTTGGAGGTGATGAACACGCTTATCAAGAAAAAAATATCCGGGGGTCCTGTGGTGAATGAGAAAAATGAGCTGGTCGGGATCATTTCAGAAGGAGATTGTATGAAACAGATAAGTTCCAGCCGGTATCACAATCACCCGATGCAAGATGCTAAAGTACAGGACCACATGATTAAAGAAGTAGAAACTATAGATGGTAATATGAATCTTTTTGATGCAGCTGATAAGTTTTTAACCGCCAAACGGCGTCGTTTTCCTATTGTGGAAGAAGGAAAACTCGTGGGGCTTATTAGCCAGAAAGATGTACTGAAAGCTGCGTTGGAGTTAAAGGGGAATTCGTGGAAATAAAGTCTCTCTGCCTTCGGCATCTCCCTCAGGGGAAGAAATTGGTTAGGTTAAAATGCTGAGGTGTTTACCTTGTCACAAAACCATATCGGTCTTTACCAATAAAAACCAATCGTTATCCAGAGGTAAATAGCCCTGATCATAAACGTAGTTATAAGTGCTTCCTGTTTTGGTGACGTATTGGCTGGTATAAAATTTAAAGTTGAAACCGTGTTTGAGCAGGGTTTCTTTTTTTGTCTTGGTCTTATCCTTCGTATTGAGGGCTTCCAGGATACGGTAGTTTTTTCGGAGCCGGTTGTTTACATTCCGCAAGAGGTTTTTACCATCTTTGTTAAGTGAATTGTTATGCGCATTCCGGCAGGCATCACTACAATAGCGCTTGTCGGCACGGCCAATTAACTTATCTCCACATTCTAGACATTTTCGCTCCATTGCTTAAAGATAAATAAATTATTCTTCCCCACCTAAAACGGGTGAAGCAGGGGAGTCTTCTGAAATATCGAACCTGTAAATAGCTTCAAATCGTAGGAATAATCCGCCACTTAGGTTTGGGTTTAGCTGCGTTCTGTCATCACCAAAACTAAACGCTGAAACCCCAACATCTATTTTTTCTCCGTTTTGATAGATTTCATAATTATTACTGGAATAGCCAAATTTTGCCCGTAACAAAACACTTTTCTCCAAAGCGTTAAATTGAAGGTAACTCGCAAATTCCAGTGAACTTACATCTGCATACACATCGGCATCGTTTTCGGTAATGCGGAAACTCCGGCCTATGCCAATATAATCAAAACCAAGTGTTGTTACTCCAAAGGTGTAATTTACGTCTGCTGCAATGGGAAGGGAGACGTCCATTTCAAATTTGGAATTCGGACTCAAATAATACCAACCTATAATGGGGGTGGTGAACACTCCGAAAGCCTCCGTAGAGGCATAGAGCCCAAAACGATATTTCAGGTGTTCCGTTTTTTGATATTTCAGCAATCCAACGCCGCCAAAGTAAAAATCTTCGCCAGAGCTGTTCACATAATCTGAAGCAATTTTTGGTAAAAATACTAGCGTGCTGCTCCATCTTTCGTTGTAGGTGGAAGCCAGCCCAAGTTTTACAATGGTACTGTGCAGGCTGGAAGATGCGGCATTAGGGAATAATTGCAGGTTATTTCGACTGTAAACGGCACCAGTAATAAAGGCATGATTTTCATTTAAAACTACAGGAACAGTGAGGTCTACATCAAAAGACTTTACAAAGGTGCTTTCGCCTGTGCCTTCAAAATCGTTATTAAAGGTCTGGCCATATCCTATTTTTAATAGGTCTACGTAGTCTTGTGCAAAAGTTTGTAATGGAATACATAGAAGCAGTAAAATAATTTTTTTCAAAATGTACTTGGTTAGGTGCGTTGCTAAAGATAGAAAAAATAGTGAATTACTTGTTCATACAATATTTTTGAAGGTTCTAAGGTTTATAACAATTAAATATATATTTGTACCAAACAAACAACTTATGAAACATGTAAAACTTATAATGATAGCCTTTTTAGCTGTAGCCACGCTTACAGCTTGTAAAAATGATGATGATGGGGTAGACATTACACTTGATACGGACGGCGATGGCATACCGGATGTTGATGACCTATGCCCTAACCAGGTGGGTACTATTGAAGATGATGGTTGCTATCTGGTGACTAATGTAAACCTTGATGGAACACATGATCTTACATTTTTGGAAAGCGATGGAACTATAAGTGCTAATGTCGCTGGCGTTCCAGTAACTGGTACTATTACTATTGTGGGGGATACATTTCAGACCACTGTTGAATTTCGTGAAGATGGTGTCTATATTATAAACGGCCAATACAGAATCGTTTCAACAATTATGTTGGGAGGTGAAATCATAGAAGACTCTGAGATCTTATCGTTTGATAATGAAACAGGAGCGTATACTACCGATGCAAATGCTGAAACAATTACGTTTACAGGAACCGATGGTATTGATGGTACCTGGGATGTTGTAACGTTTACTCAGGGACAGCTTATAATTACCAACGTGAGTACCGAAACAACCGATGACGGTGCGGAAGTTGAACTTACTTCTGAAATAAGACTGATGCGCCAATAGGCGATAATTATATACATTTTAAAAGCCACTCAAAGTTGAGTGGTTTTTTTTTGGAGAAACTGCAGCGGTTTAGCGTCTAGTTTAAACCTTGTTAGGGGTTCTTTTTCCTTCAAAATTTCTTAAATTCGCAACCTCAAAAGGATTTGTACTTATATACGAAATATAGGTATATGGATCAACATTTTAAAAAAGGGTCAAGTACATATTGACCGCAGTCGAAATATGGCAACTAAATTTAAAGAATACAAAGGCTTAGACCTTCCTAAACTAGGAGAGGACGTACTCGATTTTTGGAAACGTGAAAACATTTTTGAGGAGAGTATTGCCATTCGTAAAGATGCCAAACCCTTTGTATTTTTTGAAGGTCCGCCAAGTGCTAACGGACTCCCGGGAATTCACCACGTCATGGCCCGCGCTATTAAAGATATTTTTTGTCGGTATAAAACTCAAAAAGGCTTTAAAGTAGACCGTAAAGCAGGTTGGGATACCCACGGACTTCCAATTGAACTTGGTGTTGAAAAAGAACTGGGGATAACCAAAGAAGATATTGGTAAAAAAATTACCGTAGAAGCCTATAACGATGCCTGTCGTAAAGCCGTAATGCGCTACACAGATGTGTGGAATAAAGTTACCGAAAAATACGGCTACTGGGTAGATATGGAAGATCCCTACATTACCTATAAGTCCAAATACATGGAGACGGTTTGGTGGTTGCTCAAAGAGATTTATAATAAGGATTTACTATACAAAGGGTATACCATTCAGCCGTATTCTCCTAAAGCAGGTACGGGATTAAGTTCACACGAGCTAAACCAGCCAGGCACCTACCAGGATGTTACCGATACTACGGTGGTCGCTCAATTTAAGGCGGTCCCGGACACCTTACCAGATTTCTTAGCCAAAGCGTCTAACACTATTTATTTTTTAGCCTGGACCACAACTCCATGGACGTTGCCTAGTAATACGGCATTGACTGTTGGAGCTAAAATTGACTATGTGTTGGTACGAACGTACAACCAATATACCTTTCAGCCCATTAATGTAGTACTGGCGAAGAATTTGGTAGGAAAGCAATTTGGCGGAAAGTATACCGAAACCGAGAACGACGAAGTTATAAAAGCCTACAAACAAGGCGATAAGAAAATACCTTTTAAGATCATTACCGAATGTAAGGGCGCCGATTTACTGGAAATCCGTTACGAACAGTTACTGGACTACGCACTTCCTAATGACAATCCGGAAAATGCTTTTAGAATAATTGCTGGAGATTTTGTGACCACCGAAGACGGTACAGGAATCGTACATACAGCTCCAACCTTTGGACAGGACGATGCCTTAGTGGCAAAACAAGCAACGCCAGAAGTACCGCCATTGCTGGTAAAAGATGAAGACGGAAACCTGGTGCCGTTGGTAGATCTGCAAGGGAAATTTCGTGCAGAGTTAGGCGATCTGGGAGGCAAATATGTAAAAAATGAATACTATGCTGAAGGTGAAGAGCCAGAAAAAAGTGTAGATGTAGAACTAGCCATTAAACTAAAAATCGAAAACAAAGCTTTTCACGTTGAAAAATACGTCCACAGTTACCCTAACTGCTGGCGAACCGATAAGCCTATTTTATATTACCCGCTAGATTCCTGGTTCATTAAAGTGACCGAGTTTAGGGATAGAATGCATGAGCTAAACGAAACCATTAACTGGAAGCCTAAAGCAACCGGAGAGGGCCGATTTGGAAACTGGCTGGCAAATGCCAACGACTGGAATCTAAGCCGTTCGCGCTATTGGGGGATTCCGCTACCGCTGTGGCGTACTGAAGATGGAAAAGAAGAAATCGTCATAGGTTCTGTGGAGGAGCTAAAAGCTGAAATGGCTAAAGCTGTTGCAGCAGGATTCATGCCGAAGGATATTTTTGAAGATTTCAACGTAGGCGATTTTTCTGAAGAAAACTACAATACGGTAGATCTTCATAAAAATATAGTTGATGGAATTGTCCTGGTTTCAGAAAGTGGAAAACCGATGAAACGGGAGGCCGATTTGATTGATGTGTGGTTTGATAGTGGCTCTATGCCGTACGCACAATGGCATTACCCGTTTGAAAATAAAGAGAAAGTTGAAGCTACCTGGCGCCAGGCCGATTTTATAGCCGAAGGGGTAGACCAAACCCGAGGTTGGTTTTACACCTTGCACGCCATCGCTACCATGATCTTTGACGATGTAGCTTATAAAAATGTAGTCTCCAACGGACTCGTACTAGACAAAAACGGGCAAAAAATGTCCAAACGCCTTGGGAATGCCGCAGACCCGTTTGAGGTATTGGCAACCTATGGTCCCGATGCTACGCGTTGGTACATGATAAGTAATGCCAACCCGTGGGATAACTTAAAGTTTGATATTGATGGGATCGGGGAGGTGCGTAATAAATTCTTCGGAACCCTTTACAATACCTATGGATTCTTTAGTTTGTACGCCAATCTTGACGATTTCAACTACGAAGAGGCCGACATCCCTTTTGAGAAAAGACCAGAGATAGACCGCTGGATACTTTCAGAATTAAATACGTTGATTCAGGAAGTAGATGAAGCTTATTCAGAATATGAACCTACAAAGGCAGCACGTTTTATTTCAAAGTTTGTACAGGAAAACCTGAGCAACTGGTTTGTTCGCTTAAGCAGAAGACGGTATTGGAAGGGCGAGTATGCAGCGGATAAAATTTCAGCATACCAGACCTTGTACACATGTCTGGTGACCGTGGCTCAATTGGGAGCCCCTATCGCACCGTTTTTTATGGATAGATTGTATAAAGATCTAACCAGCGGAGTAGTAAAAGAGGCTCCGCAGAGTGTGCACTTGAGCGATTTCCCAAAAGCAGATACTTCGTTGATCGATAAAGTATTGGAGCGTAAAATGCAACGTGCCCAGACAATATCGTCACTGGTATTGTCGTTACGTCAACGAGAGAAGATCAAGGTACGTCAACCTTTGCAAAAAATTATGGTCCCTGTATTAGAGGAAGCTACAAAACAGGAAATTGAAGCTGTAGCAGATTTAATTAAAAGCGAAGTGAATGTAAAAGAAGTGGAATTAATTGATGAAGCTTCAGGTATTCTGGTAAAACAAATTAAACCAGACTTTAAGAAACTAGGACCTCGTTTTGGGAAGGATATGAAGGCAGTAGCGGCTGTTATTCAGCAATTTGGACAAGAAGAGATCGCTACTCTGGAAAAAGAGGGCGAAATAACTGTTTCAGTTACTGAAAAAAATACTACATTGACCCTTGATGATGTAGTGATAAGTTCCCAGGATATTGAAGGATGGCTGGTTGCAAATGCAGACGGGATTACAGTTGCACTGGATGTAACCATTAGCCCGGCTCTTAAAAATGAAGGGATTGCCAGAGAACTGGTTAATAGAATTCAGAACTTAAGAAAAGACTCCGGTTTTGAAGTTACGGACAAAATAAATGTAACTTTACAGGAAGATAAAGTACTAATACCCGCAGTAGAAGAAAACATTGAATACATAAAACAAGAAACCCTAACCAATACGTTACAGTGTGTCCCGCAGTTGGATACAGGTGTTGAAATTACCTTTGATGACATTGTAACGCGATTAGAAATTAAAAAGAACTGATTATGGCAGGAGAGACCAAAAACAGATATGGCGATGCTCAACTCGAGGAGTTTAGAGAATTGATCAACGATAAGATAAAGAAAGCGAAAGAGCAATTAGAATTAATTGAAAGCGCCTACCGAAACGATTCCAATAATGGAACCGACGATACTTCGCCAACGTTTAAAGCGTTTGATGAAGGTAGTGAGGTAATGAGTAAGGAAACAGCTTCACAGTTGGCAATTAGGCAAGAGAAGTTTATTCGTGATCTTAAAAATGCACTTATCCGTATTGAAAATAAAACGTACGGAGTGTGTCGTGTAACGGGTAAATTAATCAACCCAGAACGTTTAAAACTAGTGCCGCACGCTACGCTTAGTATTGAGGCTAAGAATATGCAGTAGGCGAATTAAGAATGCTGTATACCGGAACCTAAAGAAGAAGCTTTTGTGATATAATAAGCTGTTTTTTAGTGCTATAACGCTATTTTTTCTCAGAATTATGGCAAAATTTATAGGTAAAACGTTAAAATAATATTCGATTTTTTAATTAAATTATACCCTTCCTTTTTGGAAGGGTATTTTTGTTTATGACAATTTCAGTACTAGCATTTTGAACAGCTAGCTTTAATTTTTTTTGAAATATAAAAGGATTTTCCTGGCTTAGGTTGTTCTATTTATAACACAAAAAGAATTATTATGAAAAAAATCTACATCTTAACTATACTCTTACTTGTTTCTTGTATGGCAAGTGCACAGATTATTAATTTTCCTGATGCAGAACTAAAAAATAAACTCCTGGCAGCGAGTCCGACTAATTTTATTGCTGTAGATGGTAATGGCGATGCTGTGACCATCGATACCAATGCCGATAGTGAAATTGATACTGCTGAAGCACTCCTTATATATGAATTGTACCTCGCATCCAGTAACCTGACCGATCTTACAGGTCTGGAAAACTTTACCAACCTCACGTGGCTGGAAGTAAACTTAAACGATCTTACTGTTTTTGATGGAACGGCCTTTACCAACCTGGAACATTTAAACTTTAGTAATAACAATCTTACAACGGTAGATGTAACAGGGCTCACAAACTTAGAAATATTCTGGGCCTTTGGAAACCCCTTTACTACCGTCGATTTTAGTACCTTAAGTGGATTGCAGCTACTGAATATAAGCTTTAGTGATAATCTCACCGGGCTGGATGTGAGTAACCTAACAAACTTAACAGATCTTTCCTGTTCCAGTAACGATAGCATGACAAGTCTGAATGTACAAGGATGCACTGCTTTGGAAGACTTAGATTGTGCTTTTAGTGCGATTACCGATTTGAATCTGAATGGTTTGGCCAGCCTAAGTTCTGTGTTTGCAGATAATAATAACATTGCTACTGTGGATGTAACGGGTGCGGTTAGCCTTAGCAACCTTAACGTGGAGTTCAACCAAATTAATTCATTGAGTGTACAGGATTTACCCGTGTTGCAATCTATCAACGCAGAATCCAACAATATTACCAGTTTTAATATGCTTAATTGCCCTTTGTTTTTCACCTTACTATTAAGTGATAATCAATTAGCAACACTCGATCTTTCACAGGTGCCCAATGCAACTATTGTGTATGCACAAAATAATGTGTTGGAAAACCTCATACTTGCTGAAAATAATGAGATTGTGAATATACATCTTTCAAATAACCTGCTTACGGAAATAGATTTAAACGAGTGTGCAAACTTAAACTGGGGTACATTTAATGATAATCCAAACCTGGAATACCTGCTCCTCAAGAATGGAAGTATGGAGTCGCTTTTCAATACGAACATAGACAACCTTCCCAGTCTAGAATATGTATGTGCTGATGAAGATCAACTACAGGAGGTGCAGGACTGGCTGGTTAACAACGGCTACACTAATGTGAACGTGAGTACATCTTGTTCCTTCAACCCAGGCGGTGAAGATTTCGAAATACAAGGGATGTCGCGGTTCGATTTTGACAGCGATGGTTGCGAGGAAGACGATCCCATTGTACCTTTTATGAACTATACTATCAGCAACGGTACCGATACAGGAACGGGCATAGCAAATAGTACGGGTATGTATTACATTCCCGTGGGAGAAGGTACTTATACCATTACGCCATCTTCCGTAGATCCAGCTCTTTTTGACGTGATCCCTGAAAGTTTTACAGTCACATTCCCTACCGATCCAAGTCCGTTTGAACAGGATATCTGTTTTGTCCCCAATTCAGTGACCAACGACCTGGAAGTAGTGTTAAGTCCGTTGGAACCTGCCCGTCCCGGATTTGATGCCACCTACCAGTTGCTGGTAAACAACATAGGAAATCAGACCCTTAGTGGCGATGTAGAATTGATTTATATGGAAAATCTGATGACATTCATAGAATCGGACATTCCTTTTGATGCTTCTACGGAGAGTAGTTTGACGTGGAATTTCGACAATTTGATGCCCTTCCAGAGCTTTGAGGTGAACCTTACGTTTACTGTCAATCCCCCTACAGATCCCGATTTTCCTGTAAATATTGACGACGTGTTACTATTTACAGCGACAGCAAACCCTATTCTAGGCGATGCCAATCCTTTGGATAATATTTTAATTTTGGAACAAATTGTTGTTGGTTCCTTTGACCCTAACGATATCACTTGTTTGCAAGGGGAAACCCTTGACGTGGAGCGTGTGGGAGATTACGTTCATTATCTTGTTAGATTTGAAAACACAGGAACTTTCCCTGCCGAGAATGTAGTAGTGGTTGACGAGATAAACACAGATTTCTTCCAGTTAGAAACTTTACAGCCCGTTAATGCAAGTCATGAGTTTGTGACACAGATTACTGAAAATAAAGTTGAATTTATCTTTGAAGGGATTAACCTTCCCTTTAACGATGAAGACAATGATGGCTTTGTACTCTTTAGGATAAAAACAGTACCTGGTTTGGAAATAGGGGACAGTTTCAGCAATGAAGCAGATATTTATTTCGATTTTAACTTCCCTATTACTACCAATACGTATATAACTACCATTGAAGAAGCCCTGGGAATTGAGGAGGTAACAGCTAAAGATGCTATAGTTGTATATCCAAATCCTTCAGACAACCTAATCTTTATGGTTTCAAACTCAAACATTGTAATTGAATCTTTCCAAGTTATAGATATAGTAGGGCAAACTATTTTAGAGAATACGGTACGTGCTTCGAATACTCGGGTAGATGTGTCATCCCTTCAGGCTGGTAATTACTTTATAAAATTGAACACCACAGAAGGTTCTGTATATAAAAGATTTACAAAAAAATAGCGATTTGCCCTGATACAGTGCCGTCAATTTTAAATTGAAAAATAGCTTTTGATGCTAAAAAAAATCCAATAGTATTATTATCTTGATGCTTGGAACAACATGTATGTTGTTCCAGGTGTTATTCCTTTATATGTCGAAACTGAAAAAAATTATCCAAGCTCTTTTAAGTACCCGGGCTGCTGGCCTTTATTTTATTCTTTTTGCTGTTTCCATTGGCGTCGCCACTTTTATTGAAAACGATTTTGGGACAAGCGCTGCTCAAAAAGTAATCTTTAAGGCATGGTGGTTTGAATTGTTATTGCTTCTTTTTGGTGCTACTATACTGTACAATATTTATCAATACAGGATGATTCAACAAAAAAAATGGGCGCTTATCCTTTTTCATGTTTCTATCATCGTGATTATCCTTGGAGCTGGGGTCACTCGTTATTTTGGGTTTGAAGGGGTAATGCACATTCGGGAGAACAATGCAGCAAATTCTTTTCTCTCAGCTGAAACATTTTTAAAGTTCGACGTACAGAAAGAGGGCACTACCTATTCCTTTGCTGAACCTGTTCTGTTTGCCTCCCTTGGAAATAATCATTTTAAAGAATCGTATCTCATTGGGAACGATTTAATTGAAGTTCAATTAAAAGATTTTATCCCTAATCCAAAACAGAGTTTTGTATCTGAAGGAAAGGGTACCCCCACCTTAAAATTGGTAGTAGCAGGGGCACAAGGCCGCGAAGAATATTACATTGAAAAAGGACAAACACGCCGTATAGGTAATCTAACCTACAATTTTAAGGATAGCCCAATGCCAGGTGCCATCAATCTGAAATATGAAAACGAGGCGCTGTCTATAAGTTCTGAAAGAACGCTAACCCAAACTGTCATGGCGACGCAGCAAAAAGACACGTTGGAGAGTTCCGGAAATTATGTTCCCTTAAAGTTGCGTTCGTTGTATTCGGATGGATCAAATAATTTTGTTTTTTCTGAATTTCAACCCAACGCTTCCATTGCAATTACTTCTGAAGACCCTAAAGTAAAAGGAGAGAGCATGACCGCTTTGTTGCTGGATGTTTCTGTAAATGGCAAACTCCAGGAAAGCTATGTTTACGGGATGAAAGGGTTGCCAGGAAGACCCACACAACTCTCTTTTGAGGGCTTACAAATGGCTGTTTCCTATGGTGCCAAGGAAGTGACGGTACCATTTGCCATAAAACTAAACGATTTTCAACTCGATAAATATCCCGGAACAAACAGTGCGTCTTCCTATGCAAGTGAAGTAACTGTGGTAGATCCCATAAAAAATGTAACTATGGACTACCGTATTTATATGAATAATATTCTGGATTATGATGGATATAGATTCTTTCAGTCGTCTTTCGATACAGATGAAAAGGGAACATACCTAAGTGTAAATAGCGATTGGTGGGGTACCATTATTTCGTACCTAGGCTATGCCTTGCTCACATTGGGAATGATCTGGACGCTTTTCAGCAAAAAAACACGTTTTTATGATGTGCGGAAAAAAATAAAAAAAATACGAGCTAAAAGCGGAACTTTTGTAGTTGCACTGTTTTGCATGCTTTCGGCTTCCAGTTTTGCACAGGGAGCTCATGTGAATTCTGCAGTTTCCGAAGCACACGCCGAAGCCTTTAGCACCGTAGTTGTACAGGATTTTAAGGGTCGAATGAAACCTGTACACACCCTATCCCGGGAAATTCTCAGGAAAATTTCCAGAAAAGAAAGTTGGGATGGGCTTACTGCAGATCAGGTATTGCTTAGCATGTTTGTAAACAAAACCGATTGGTATGATGTGAAATTGGTAAAGCTAGGCAAGCATCCAGATGTTCAGAAATTGCTTCAGGTATCTGGAGAGTATGCTTCGTATAAAGATTTCTTCGATGTCGAGGGACAATACAAAATGCGTGATGAGGTGCGTAGTATGTATGCCATGGAACAGAAAGATCGTGGGACTTATGAAAAGGAATTGCTTAAGATTGATGAGCGCCTTAATGTTTTGAGTATGGTTTTTTCAGGGAGTTTGCTGAAAATTATCCCAAACCCGAACAACCCTAATAATACGTGGGAGGGATATTCCAGCCACAGTCATGACGACGGTCATAACCACAGCACCGTGGCAAGTAAGTTTTTTAACACCTATGGAGCCGAACTTAAAAAAGCAACCCAAACCAAGGACTATAGCCATGTTGGGCATCTTTTGGAGGAATTAAAAACGTATCAAAAAACTAGCGGAGGCAGTATTGTCCCTTCTGAAACAAAAATCAGTACCGAAATAGCCTTAAACAACATGAACGTGTTCTCACGTTTAGCAGGCTGGTATATGGTGTTGGCTCTGGCATTGCTGTTTTTCCTTTTTATTTCAGTATTTAAGCCTGCCTGGAAGCTAAAAACCGTCTATAAAATCTTGTTTGGATTGGTTGTCCTTGGCTTTATCTTACACACTATAGGGTTGGGGATGCGTTGGTATGTTTCTGGCAGGGCACCGTGGAGTAATGGGTATGAATCTATGATCTATATTGCCTGGACTTCCACACTGGCAGGCATTCTTTTTACGCGAAAGTCTTTTGGAGGTCTGGCAGCCACTATGGTTTTGGCTGGAACTATTTTATTTGTTTCCATGCTCAGTTTCCTCGATCCACAAATCACGCCTTTAGTCCCTGTTTTAAAGTCGTACTGGCTTACCATTCATGTTTCATTAGAAGCAGGTAGTTATGGGTTTTTAATGCTTGGCGCCATCATTGGGCTCATCAATTTAATACTACTGATGTTTATTACTGAAAAGAACAAAGCACGGGTGAAAAGGATTGTACAGGAGATGTCCTACATAAGTGAGTTAACCTTAATTGGCGGACTCTTTATGGTAAGTGTTGGAACGTATTTAGGAGGTGTCTGGGCTAATGAATCCTGGGGACGCTATTGGGGGTGGGACGCTAAGGAAACGTGGGCGCTGGTCACAATTTTAGTCTACGCCTTTATATTACATATGCGACTCATACCGAAACTACGTGGCTTGTTCGCATACAATGTAGCGACCATTTTTGGACTGGCTTCCGTAATTATGACCTATTATGGGGTCAATTATTACTTGTCTGGGTTACATTCGTATGCAACAGGAGATCCGGTTCCTATTCCTTCTTGGGTTTATATTGCAGTTGCCGTGATAATTGTAATTTGTATCGTAGCATTTATTCGAAAAAGAAAATACCCTATTATTTTGTAGGTAACCTATTCTATTAAAACCCCGTCTTCCAAGATAAGATCATAGCGATAGCCTGCTCCAAAGTCTTTGTTTAAAGTAACATTGGCGCGCAACGTCACGATCTGCCCTTCAGGAACAAAGGTGTTTGTTGTCACTACCAAATCGTAATCGTCTTTGCTTCCATCTTGCAAATGCAACCAATTACGTTTCATAATATTTGGGTTTACTTTTACAACTTTTCCTGAAAGTTGAACCGTTTTTCCTTCGTATTGTTTTGGATTGGCGACCAGTTCAGCAATTTTTAATGAACCTTTATGCTCTATAACCTTGTTAGTGTGGGTTTCTATGGTTTGTTTTTGAGAAGTCTCTGTACTGGTGTTTGTTTCAGAAAAATCTGCAGTAAGATTTCCTGCACCGTGGTTATGTGACACCAGGTTTGAAACCAAGTAAATGGTATCAAAAACACGGTTGTGTTCCCTGCTTTCAAAATTTGTTTTCAGCAATGGGTTTCGGTAATAATAGGTTTTACCAATGTCTATGGGTTGCTTAGCTGTAGCAATCCAAAACGATTTCCCACCCTCGGTCACATTAATATACACGTACTTTTTGGTATCCAGGATTTTTTGGGATATTACTGTATGTAGATTATCTGTAAACGAACCTCCACTGGAAGAAGGGATCAAGTTGGGGGAGGTATTTGTTGTAGCCTCTTCCGTAAAAATGTCACTTACGTTTGCGGGGGTTTCATTTGTAGTTGCCGTAATAACTTTTGGTCCGTTATTACATGAGATTACTGTGGCAACTACCATGCTTACGTATAAAATGTTCAACTTCATAATTATCTTTTTTTCTTTTTGCTGTAAAATCTTTTTGTGAGCCGCGTATAGAAGCGGTAATTATTTTCTTCATTTAAGGTAGAAAGCTCTCCGTTTACAGAAAACTGCCAGGTACGAGAAATACTCCAATTTATGCCACCACCAAAGTAGTTTTGCGCAAAGGTTTCATCTCTGTTTTCATACGCGTACTTAGCATTTCTATAATAGACATCCCCCTGTAGTTTTCCTTTTACAATAGCTCTGGAGTACCGCACTGAAGCAATGTTACTAGTTAAGTATCTGGAGGTGTTATTGTTGTACG
Organism: Flavobacteriaceae bacterium UBA1903; assembly: GCA_002337605.1. Taxonomy (GTDB): domain Bacteria; phylum Bacteroidota; class Bacteroidia; order Flavobacteriales; family Flavobacteriaceae; genus Marinirhabdus. Next base: position 449,016 of record DDGL01000014.1, on the reverse strand, counting down.
ACACATTAAGTCTACCACTAATTGCAGGTATTTTAGTAAGGGTAGCGTACACATATATATTATTGGATTCGTTTTGGCTGTCACTTTGGGAACGGTTACTATAACTTGCCCCCAGCCATACAATTTTAGCAGGTCGTACATTTAACCGAAGCCTGATACCTTGCCTAGCGAGATCATCATCCAGGAACTGCTCCAATTGCGTCTGAAAAGTCTGGTAATAAATGATCTGTTTCCTACTATCGTATGAAATCATTGCATTTACCGCTTTGCTGAAGCGATACCTAGCCGATAGATACAAATTGGTTAAACGTGAACCAGCTTCTTCTCCCCCAAAAATGTCCAATTCCATCGAACTGAAAAGATTCAAATTGGTGGCAATGGTGCTGTTGTGCTGGAAATAAATATACCTTCTATCTGTAGCCCCATTGTTGGTCTGTTCCATGGCGCCAAGGGTAGTTTGGCTATAAAATTCTTTCGCATCGGTTTCAATACCGAAATAGCCTCCATACTGCAATAAATCGCCGTTAAAACCATAGTCAAATATATCTGGACGGAAGCCACCTATGATCCCTGCATAAAATTTTCCGAAGTATTTTTCAACCATTAAACCATCATTGGCGCCAAGAGAAGTCGCCTTGGGATTAATCTTTCGTCCGGCGGTGATGGAAAGATCTGGTAATGCATCATACCGAACGTTGAGATTGTATACATTAAAAATGCTGGTACGAGCATCATAGTCTTCAGGGGAAGAGAGGATGCTCCGGTAGGCCAAATACGAGTCTACCGAAAATTTTGAATCTCCAATATGGTTGGCAGTTAATGAAAAACGCCCTTGTAATCTGTTTCTGTTTTCCCGAACATTTGACGACAAATTATAGCTTGCCACTGAGACCCTTCCGCGGATATTCTCTTTATAGAGTGACTCTTCCTCTGAATATTCGGGGGTTACGTCAACTGTTGTCTTGGGTACTTCTTCATCAATTGTATTTGTTTCGGTAATTTCAGGTGTCGTCTTGTTCGGTGTTTTTTTTGAAATAGTTGCTGTAACGGTATCATCTTTAGTTACAGAGCAGTCGTTTAGTAGTGTACATACAGCTGAAGTTGAAGATAAACTGGTTACTTTTAAGCAATCTGTTTCATTGAATTTAAGCACATCTCCAACGTTAATATCTTCAGTGGTATCAAAGCGAACATACACGTTATTTGAAGTCACAAACGTTACTGTACCATGTACACTTTCAGTCGCATCCTGCGCCAAAACGCCTAATGCAAAACCAAAAAACAGTATGCAGCTAAAAAGTTTCTTCATTTTAGATTATTCTTCTCCTTGCGGGTGGCATTGAAAGCATGCGTTGCTTTGGTATACATATCCATTCACATCGTCATGCTCGTCTGCCATTTCTCCAGCAGGATGACAGTTTAAGCAATCGAAAATTGCAAAGTTGTTGGGTGCCATGTGGCAATCTGTACATGAGTTCCAAACACCTTCATGTTTGCCACTATAAATCGGAAAAAATTTAGTGTCGTGATCAAAAGATGCTGGCATCCATCCTGGATTTGTGGTGTGGCATGAAGCACAATCTGTAGGGAAATTCGCTGCTTGGTGATTTGGATTCGTTGTTTGATTGTAATCCTGCATATGGCACGCAAAACAATCGGTTGGGGTATTGTTGAAATTACCGTTTTGATGGCAGGCGTTACAATCTTGAATATCATGTCCCGATGTAAGTGGAAAAAAATCATGGTCTACAAGTGCAGGCATCCAGCCTATATCGGTAGTGTGGCACGAAGCACAGTCTGTTGGAAAGTTGCCACTTTGGTGATTTGGATTTTGTGCCATTGCATAATCATCCATGTGGCACGCAAAGCAATCTGCTGAAATATCACTAAAGTTATTTACATTGTGACAGGCACTACAGTCTTGTATATCGTGGCCTTTGGTAAGAGGAAAGAAATCGTGTAGCACATTGGCTCCATCCCACCCAAACCCTAATGGATCATGGCACTCAAAACAGTCTGTAGAAAACCCTGCCATGGCGTGATTTGGGCTTTGGGTTGCAAAATAATCGTCGCGGTGGCATTCTATACATTCGTTACCTAGTCTGTTAAAAATTAAGCTGCTTTCAAGGGTATGGCATTCTATACAACTTAAATTACTATGTGCTCCAATAAGTGGAAACCCATTTTGTTCATGTAGCTCCGGAATTTCAAATACCAGCCAGGTATCGGTGGTGTGGCACCGTACACAATCGTTTCCAACACTCTGTGCATGCACGTCGGTATGGCAGGAAAAACAATCGGTAGGGGTGCTGTCAAAAACCAAGTCGGTATGACAAGACTTGCAATCTACCAATGCGTGGGTCCCATCAAGTTCAAAATCTGTGATACTATGATCAAACTGTAAGGCTTCAAGATCTATCTCCCATCCTCCGGGATTATGACAGGAAGCGCAATCTATTTTTAAGTTGGAGCCGTGTGGGGACTGTCCCCACAAAAATACTGTGGAGAAAAAACAAAGCACTATAAATGGCAGTCTATGCAATCTAGCTTATTTAGTCTATATACAACGGTAGTTTCGCCCTTTTCATTGTTTAACTCATGACAAGCCCTGCAATCAATTTTAGCGTGTCTGCCCTCTAAAGGAAAACGGGTTGTGCTATGGTCAAATTTTTCAGGAAACCAGCTTGTGGTTACATGACAGCGGGAACACTCAGTTATGCCATTTATGGCGAAAGAATCATCATGAACATTCTCGTGGCAAGAAACACAATTGGTATCTAAATTACTGAATTTTTGCGAAAAATCCGCTGTATTTCCTGAATTTTCAAAGTGACACGCTCTACAAGAAACATTTTGGTGGGCTCCTGTGAGAGGCCAATTGGTCGTTGTATGGTCAAAGCTAACGGTTGTCCATGCATCACTACTATGGCAAGAAGCGCAATCGTTTTCTGGGAAGTATTTTTCAGCAATAAAACCTTCGTGAATGTTGGTATGACAATCGATACAGTTCGTTCCCATATTGGCAAACTGCCACGTTGGATCATCTTCGCTTACGTGACAAGCAAAACAAGGAGTTGCCACATGCGCGCCTTCCAACGGAAAATCAGATTTCTGATGGTCGTCTATGGTGAATAAGGTAAACTCGAAGCCCTTTTCCAGACTGTGACACTCCTTGCAGTCCGGTGTGATGCCGCTTTCAGTGAAATCTCCATTGTGATAATCTGCATGGCAATTTTTACATTCAGAAAAATCGATAGGGGCTGAAAAATTCTCGGTATGACAAGACCGGCAATCTACTCCCTGGTGATTCCCTTCCAGGGGATAATCGGTTACCGAATGGTCGAAAAAGTCCATATTGTTTAGTGCCAGAAAACTTTCTTCGTTATGGCATTTGGCACAATCCTGTCCAAATTTATTGTCGTGGGGGTCGGTATGGCAGGCTACGCAGTTGTTTTCGGCTACATTGTTTCTATCCTGAAATATTGAAGCTACATTACTGGTGTTAGCGTGACAGGCAAAACAGTCGATGGTTTTGTGGCTTCCGTTTAAGTCGAAATCTGTAACTGTGTGATTAAAATTCCCTTTCCCCATAAAAATATCGAAGCCATTTTCTACATGACATTGTTTACATTGTCCAGGCAGATTTCCGTTGTGTACATCCTGGTGGCATGCTTTACAATCGTTAAAAGCAAGGTTTGAGAATTGCTGAAACTCTTTGCCATTTTTAACAGTAGTTTGGTGACATTCTTTACAATCTACTACCAAATGTTGCCCGCGCAATTTGTAGTCTGCGGTTTCGTGATTAAATTTAGTTACAGGTGTAAAACCCTCCATATTGTGGCATTGGAGGCAATCTGTAGCTAAGGTGCCTTGGTGAAAATCGGTATGACAGGACAAGCATTGTTGGTCAAGTCCCAAAAAAGTATCGGTATCTCTTTTTAGCTCAGGGTCTGAAATATTTTCAGCATTGTGACATGCCCGGCAATCGACAGCAGCGTGTGCCCCTTCTAATCTGTACCCTGCTCGGTCGTGGTTAAAATTATTTTGGTCAAACCGAATCATATCAAAGTTACGGCCATGGTGCTCACTGTGGCATGTGAAACAATTCTGATTTTTTACAGATGTATTGGCATGAAAACCACGATTTTGATTGAGCAACGATTCAATCTCATTATGGCAGTCGAGACACTTGCTGTCTGAAACTTTTGAACCCAGTTCATGGCAAAGGGTACAATTGCTCATCCCTTCGAGCTTGCTGTGTGCTTTCGTGAGATCTCCCGGGGAAATCTGGGCGAACATACTACTAGCTCCCAATAGAAGCAGTGCTAATAAGTATGTTGCCTTTACCTTCACAATTAACGGTGTTTTTTTACAGTATATCCAAATCTCTTGGTGACCTCCACGCCAGCTTTTTCTAGGAAAGTTGTTGGAAGTTCCCCTCCAGCAAAGATGTATACCAAATCATTTTTATATTCCTTGGTGGTCTCGTCTTCTAGCTTCAGGAGAATAGTGTCCGGATTTATACTCACTAAATTTGAATTAAAAATAATAGAAATACTGTTGTCTTCTTCGGCCTGGAGTATTTTTTCCTTATTCTTAGGTTTTAATCTTGAAAATTTGTCTTTTCGGTAGGAAAGAATAACCTCATTTTCATCTTTCAGCAACAAAGCAGATTCTATCGCAGAATCTCCACCGCCTACAACGATGATTTTTTTATCTGAAATAAACTCAGGTTCCAGCAGACGGTAGGCTACTTTTTGGGTGTCTTCACCAGGAACTCCTAATTTTCTTGGGCTACCACGTCTGCCAATAGCGAGCAATACATTGTTGGCAAGATGTTCGGTATTCGTATTAGTCACCAGTTTGAAGGTGCCATTTTCCTGGGGAAAGATATTTTCTACTTTCGTATTTTCTACAATTTCAATGTCATGCTCCTCAATTACTTTTTCCCAAAGTTCCAATAATTCGGCTTTGGAGGTATCATATAATTTTGCCTTTCCATGCAGCGGAAGGCTCATAGGTGAAGTCATCACAACTTTTGAACGTGGAAAGGTAAAAACCGTACCTCCCAGGGAGTCCTGTTCCAGGGTAACACTGGTTAACCCGTGTTTTTTCGCTGCTAAAGTTGCCGAAATCCCTGCAGGTCCTGCACCTACAATGGCTACGTCTATAGCTCCTTCAACGTTTCGTTTTTTATTCTTTAGAATGCTGTCTATAGCCTGCTGGCCTTGTTCAACACTATTTTTAATGAGTCCCATTCCGCCCAGTTCTCCGGCGATATAGATACCTTTCATATTGGTTTCGAAATTCTCATTTACATGTGGAAGGTCTACACCTCGCTTTTCGGTACCAATCCGTAAAGAAATTGCCTCAACAGGACAGGCATGAAAACATGCTCCATGGCCTACGCAGTTAGAGGCATTAACAGCTTGTGCTTGCCCGTTTACCATTCCTAAGATGTCCTTTTCTGGGCAGGCTTTAATGCACGCGCCACTTCCAATGCAGGCGTTAGGGTCTATGTAGGGGTGTAAGGAGACGGGTTCGTATAACCCTTCTTCTTTAGCAGTTGCTACTTTTTCGAGGGTTTGTTTCGAGGTTCTGCTCTTTTTCCGAAGGTAAAAAAAGATGATGGCTGCGCAAAACAGGAATACTGTTCCGTAGGTAATAAGTTGTTCTAGAAAAATTGAATCCATATCTTAAAATATCCAACGGTACCCAAACGTAAATGCCACAATTACATGTACAACAACAATTACGAGCATAATAAGAGCAAAAGGCATATGTGCAACGTGCCAGTACCGAAATAATTTTTTCATTTGCTCCAAACGCACGATTTTCTTTGAAAGAGAGTGTTCTTTTTTTACCATAGAAAAAATTTTGCGCTGCTCGGTTTTAGGGACCTGATGGTTAACAAGAGATTTTTTTAAATCACTTTTAGTCACTGTTACCCCTTTGCTTTTGTCAATAAAATTTAAAAACTGAATCGCACTCTCTTCGTCTATATGGTACTTTTCAGAAAGTACCGTCTGTATATCGGTTTGGGAATTTTTTACTTCTTGAAGGCTTAACTCCCTTCCCTCAATGGTACGTGGAATTTGTAAATATAAAAACCGGCCTATCACACCACTGGCAACGACGGCTACCATACTCCAAAATGCAATAGACACAATACCTCCAAACTTAAATGCCGTATGGTATAAAATTAATACCGGACCTAAACTGCATAAAAAAATATGAAACTCTAGCAGGTACTTTAAGCGCACCCATTTACCCAGAATTGTATAACGTTTATGGAGTATATAGATGGAAACCCCAAAGAAAATAAGAAAGGTGCCAATTACGCCTAACCCTTGCCCGAAGAGCCCGCTGGGTTTAAACCAACTGTGGCGGGGGTGGTAAAAGCGTTCTTCCAAAGGCGTACTGTAATAGCTATATCCTGTATAGCCAAGGTAGATGGCAACGACAATTACGATTAGCGCCATAGTCCATAGGTAAATAGTATGTACGGTTTTATTCAAACTAAAAATGATTTATATATAGTAAACTAACCAACAATTTATTTATTATTGAATAAATTTAATTATTCTAATTTGTTAAAATTGAAACTTATCTATCATAAAGCTACTAAATATCTTTTCTGTAGTATCTTTTTTTTCGTGATTTCGGTTGAAGGCTATTCACAAAAAGACCTTTCCAGAACCTATTTTGCTGAAGGAGTTGAGAACATACTGATTGATGGCAATGGCGTGCATACCCTGAAAATACATGCTTCAAACGTTGAATATATTTCAGTAAACGTGCATCTGGAAGGTGAAACATCTGAAGAAATAGTGATCAGGGAACAAATACAGGGAAACCAATTATCACTTGGCTTTGGCTCCTGGCCCCTTGCAAAAGGGTATAACGATAAACTTTCGGCACATAAAATTATAAGCGTAGAAGTGCTTATTACAATTCCAGAAAACCTATTTGTTTCTATTGCTTCAAATACAGCTGGTGTGTATGCTAAAGGAACCTTCAGATCTTTACATATAGATATTGAAGATAAAAATTGTGCTGTACATACGTTTAATGGAGATGCCACTCTTAAAACCAATGTTGGGAATATTATGGTACTTGTAGACAATAACACGACCGTTGCTGAAGCTGAAACTACCTACGGAACAGTTAAAACCAATCTGGGAACTACGGGAATCTTTGCCATTTTTGCCGAAAGTATACACGGCGATATTACCCTGCAACAAACCCAATAATATTCTTTATTTTTGCACCTTCAATTAGTTAAAGAATGTCCTTAAAAAAAGCCATAGCGATTATTATCCTGATCTTACTTATAGATCAGGTTTCAAAAATTTATATCAAGACTACCTTTATTATTGGGGATGGTTTTGATGTGTTTTCCTGGTTTAAAATTCATTTCATTGAAAATGAAGGCATGGCATGGGGTGCCAAAATTCCGGGACAGTATGGAAAGCTTTTTTTAACGCTGTTTCGCTTGATTGCAATTGTAGGGATTGGCTATTGGTTGTGGGATTCAGTTCGTAAGAATGCATCACGGGTACTTATTGTTTCTATTGCGCTCATTTTTGCAGGTGCCATGGGGAATATTATAGACTCTGTTTTTTATGGCCTTATTTTTAACGACAGTACCAGTCAGGTAGCAACGTTTATGCCTGCTGAAGGTGGCTACGGAACATTATTTCACGGTAAAGTGGTAGATATGCTCTATTTCCCTTTGTGGGAAGGAGTGTTGCCAGAGTGGATCCCGTTTTGGGGCGGAACGTACTTCACGTTTTTCGACCCGGTGTTTAACATAGCAGACTCTGCCATAAGTATAGGATTGGTATTGCTTGTAATTTTTAATAAGAAGGCATTTCCGAAGAAAAGTAAAGAGGAAGTTTCAGCTTAAAAGATAATAGTAAAAGTAGTACCGCGTTCCGGGGTGCTTTCTACAGAAATAGTACCACCCAATGCCGTAACTTTATTTTTTATTTGAAATAGATTAACATCCTGTGTTTCAGAATCTCCGGACTTGGAATACTTTAAATCGAACGCTTTTTGCATTTCTTCTTCTGAAGCAAAGCCTATACCGTTGTCCCTAACAAGTAAGGTGGTATTCCCATCGGTATCCAGGCTAAAAATATTTATACTCGGAGTTCTTTCGGGGTGCTTATTCTCAATAGCTCGTGTAAAGAGTGTTCCTAAAATACTTTCAAGATACGATTGTATGTAATTTACGGTAGGAGCTTCAGAAAAATCGGTATACAACTGAACATTGTTGTCTCTTAATTTTTCACCTATTCGTTGCTTTACCAATGTAAGGGTGTCTTCAAAATCGATATCTTTTTTAGCAATTTTAGCAGTTTCCTTAACAGATACAATGTCACACAAATTGTTTACAGTACTGCATAGTTCTTTTGAAATATCTTGCAGTACATTAAAGAGCTCTTTTGCCTCTTCAGTATCTTTGGTATCTCCTAAAAGCTCCAGAGACATACTTATATTGCTGGCATGAGATTTAAGGTTGTGAGATACTAAATTGGCATAATTAACCAATCTGGAGTTTTGCATTGAAATGGTCTTCATAAACTCCTGAAGCTTCATTTCTCTGTGTTTTTCCTGTGTAATGTCCTGAAAAACCCCTTGTACGCCAATAATATTTTCAAAAGCATCATACATAGGTTTGCCAATAGTACTTGCCCAGAATTCTTCACCAGTATGGGTAAGCATTTTGACTTGTGTTTTAAAGGGCTTTCCTTTTGCACAAGCCTTAAAAGTAGCAATAGTACGGTCTTGTTCTTCCGGAGCGTAAAAATTTAGAAGGTCTGTAAGGGAAGGTGAATAATTGGCGTCATTGATTTTTAAAATACGCTTTCCCTGAGGGTCTATAAAACTTGTTTTACTCAAAAAATCTACACAAAAGCCTCCTGCTCCTGTTAACAGGGCTATTTCCTTATAATAAAAATCATCGAAAGGATTATTTTTAGTAGGAGTTGGGGAGCTGTCCTTCAATAAAATTGTCTTTCTCTTTTGAGCTAAGAAATTCACGTATATTCATTTAATTTGGTATTGCAATATATAAAATAATTTCTAATTGTAGGGTTTTTCCTATAAGTTAACCTACTCATAAGGTGCTAAATAGCTGAAAGGTGTATGCGGGATGTTACGCAAAACCCAGTAAAGCAGTGCAACTGCAAAGTACCCATAGATAAACCAAGGCTTATAAAATAAATGCACCCTGTGTTCTTTCTGAAAAATATAGTTGTAGATTTTGGCTCCTATGCCATACAAAACCAAAGGTAAGGACAGGACCATAAACGGGTTCATTCTAAAAGCATTGTAGAACCTAAAATGTAATAAATGGTGGATGGCACGTTGAGACCCGCAGCCTGCGCAATGATACCCGGTAAGGGATTTAAAGGGGCAACTTAAAAAAAAAGCGTAGTGGGTAGGGTTGTACTTAAAATATACGAATAGTAGTAGTATCAACAAACCACCACTTCCCAGTACTATGAGTATTCGTTTAGAAACTGGCTGCACCTTGTAAAGCTAGTATAATGATCATGACTATAAAGTACAAAAGGATAAGTGCTCCAATACTTACAGCACTATAAATACTCCATTTTTTAGCATCATCTGCCGCTTTTTGAGCTTCGGCGTGAAAGCCTTGATACCATAGTTGCTCAACCTTGGAGGCTTTAATAATAGCGACAATACCTAATGGCATGCAGCATAAAATAGTGCTTAATATGGCCCAAACCATATGGTTGTCTGGAGGAGGGGTTTGTGGTGTATTCATCTGGTAAATATAGCCAAAAAAAAGTGCCTCCAAGAGTTTCACTTGAAGGCACAATTTTTTAATAAAACGTTATATTTTTAAAATCCTCCAGCAGCAACTCCTGCTACAATAAGTATAATATACAATACCCAGAAAATAGCCGAAACAGCAATACCCCAAATGGCATATTTTTTTGCGTCGTCTGCACTTTTTTGTGCTCCAGCATGGTCACCTTGAAGCCAAAGTGATTTCACTTTTGTAGATTTAATAATTGAGACGATTCCCAGTGGCCAGCAAAAAATAATACAGATGATGGCCCACACCAAATTATTGTCCGGTGGATTGCCCGCAGGCGTGTTTTGATTTTCCATTTTGGTTGGTTTTAAGTTTGATTACCAATATACTACGAAAAATTAAAATGTATAAATTTTTTGTGGCGTAATGCTGGAATTTAAAGGAAAATCTATGTTTTCATTGAGGATTTTTTCTTCAGCACTAAAAAAAGACAGCCCTATTTTTATGCAGTCGGGACGACATTGAGCTAAAAACCTATCGTAAAACCCTTTTCCATATCCCACGCGATTTCCAAAGGTATCAAAGGCTAAAAGAGGTACAAAAACCACGTCGAATTTACTGGGAGAGATGGTGATACCTTCAACAGGTTCCGGAATGCCGTACTCTGAAACTTTAATAGGAGTGTTTTCCTGTAGTAATATATGCTGCATTTCATACGTAGTAAAATCAGCTTTCGGGATGCAGATGCTTTTATCTTTGCCTTGCAGAATGTGTAATAGAAACTCCGTATTAACTTCTTTTTTTTCTGAAATAGCTAAAAAAATATGGTAATAGGTCTTGTCCCAAATGGGAAGCTGAAGGGCTTTGTTCGCAATTTTTATACTCAAGTCATCAACTTCAGTTTCTGAAAGTGATTGACGTAGTTTTAAGTATTTTTTCCGTAGTTCTGCTTTCTCCATTCAATAGTACCTTTACTCACGGCTTTTTAATTCTCTTCGTCTTCAGAACCTGCACTGTCTGTAGTAGAAATGTGAAAAATTGCATCGCCCTGATGCACAATAGGAGCGTGATTTACATTAATAATATAGCCAGCATTAGGGGCTTTTACTTTAAAACGCATTTCACCATACGGGTCTGTAATGGTTGCTAAGAACTCGTCCTTTTCAACATATTTATTACAGGCGATTTTAACATGTAAAAGCCCGCTTCTCTGGGCACGTATCCAGCGGCTTTTTTCAATAAGGACGCTTTTCTCAGTAATTTCGGGGGCAGTTATTTTTGGATTCAGCATCTCTAAATGCGCTAAAATACGAACGACCCCCTCGACGCCATTTTTTACAATGTGTTTATCGCTGTCTAAACTTTTACCTCCTTCAAATAAAAGGCTCGGAATGCCCATTTTAGCACAGGTAGACCGATACGATTTGGTAAGATTTGAAGAAAATACAGTAAAGGGGGCATTAAAAACTTCAGCAAGCTGAAGCAGTCTGGGATTGTCTGGAACCACACGTATTTGTGCTGCGTTAAACCGTTGTGCACCGCCTGTATGAAAGTCTAAACAATAATCTGCCAAGGGTAGAATTTCTTTTGTAAAATGAAAGGCGACTCTGCTGGCTAAGGATCCTGTTTTGGTACCTGGAAATACGCGATTAAGATCACGACCGTCCGGAAAGGTTCGCTCTGCATTTAAAAATCCGAAAATATTTAAAATAGGGATACAGATAATCGTTCCTCTGGCTGGGCGGCTTATTTTTTTAGCGATCACCTGGCGGACTACTTCCACGCCGTTAATCTCATCGCCGTGTATTCCTGCTGTAAGTAAGACTGTAGGTCCTGGTTTTTCAGACCTGGAGACAATAACCGGGATTTCAACCTTCGTAGACGTGTATAATTTTGCAAAGCTAAAATTGATGGTCCTGGTTTCTCCCAAGGCCACATTTTTGCCTAAAATGATAAAATCTGTTGTAGGTTTTTCAGCCATAGTTATACGCTGCGTTCTATATATTTAATGATCTCTCTCGCAATATCCTTTCCGGTAGCTTTTTCAATTCCTTCCAGTCCTGGAGAAGAGTTTACTTCTAAGATAAGGGGGCCACGGGAAGATTGTAACATATCGACCCCGGCAATTCCTAACCCCATAGCTTTGGCAGCTTTAATGGCAGCTGTTTCTTCTTCGTCTGTTAGTTCAATTATTTCAGCACTTCCACCCCGGTGCAGGTTGCTTCTGAATTCACCTTCTTTCCCCTGGCGTTTCATAGAACCAACCACACGGCCATCGATCACAATAGCGCGTATATCTGCACCGCCAGCTTCTTTTATAAACTCCTGCACAATAACACGGGCCTGTAAGTTATTAAAAGCTTCAATAACACTCTCTGCTGCTTTTTTTGTTTCGGCTAGTATAACCCCGATCCCTTGGGTTCCTTCCAGTAATTTTATGATTACTGGAGCACCTCCAACCTGGTCCACAATACCCGCTACGTTTTTAGAGTAGTTTGTAAAAATTGTTTTGGGAAGTCCCAGTCCTGCCCGTGAAAGAATTTGCAGACTACGTAGTTTATCACGTGAGCGCACCAAAGCCATAGACTCGGTAGTAGTAAAACAGCGCATCATTTCAAATTGACGAACTACTGCAGTACCATAGAACGTAACAGACGCCCCAATTCTTGGAATTACGGCATCTACATTCTCTACTTTCTTGCCCTTATAATAAATAACAGGGTTCTTTTTTTCTATGACGATATCGCACTTAGTGTGGTTGATGATCTCAACCGTATGCTTCCGTTTTTCTGCAGCTTCCACAATGCGTTGCGTAGAATACAAATTAGGTGCGGCAGATAATATTTTAATGTTCATGTTTTAATTTTAGTTTGTGCGAAAGATTCGTTTTAGTAATATCTACCACAAAGCGCTTTGTTAAAAATTTGCGCCCTAATAATACGGGATATTTCATTTCTTCCCGGTCACTCAATGTTAAGAAAATAGGATATATTTTCCCGAAAAGTTCCATTTCGGTTAAAATACGGTAGCGTGTTTGTTTTATACCATTGCTGCTTTTTACCACACGTACATCGTATTTGTCAAAAATAAACTCTTTTTCATGATATGCGGGATGGTCCGGGTCTAAAAACGTACATTTTAAGTAATCGTCTTCCACTTTCATGTTTTTACAATGTATGCTAGAGGTGTATGCACCCGTGTCTATCTTAACATCTATGTCGTGTAAATGAAGTTGCGGGAAATCTGCTTTGTCTATTCTTCCTATTTTTCTTTTCAAAAATCTTTGTTTTAATATATCCTCAAAAGGTACTAAAACCCCTAATAATCCGCGGGTTTTAGTTGAAGTTTATACTAGTTTTAACGCTTATTTCGTTCCAAATACCCAATGATACTTTTGGAAATGTTTTTACCCGTCGTAGTTTCAATCCCTTCTAAGCCAGGAGTGCTGTTTACTTCTAAAACCAATGGGCCACGAGCCGATTGTAAAATATCTACTCCACAAACGCCTAGGTGTAAGGTCTTGGCAGCTTTTAGCGCCACACGTTCTTCTTCGTAACTAAGCTGAAGTGCTTCTGAAGTCCCACCACGATGTAAATTGGATCTGAAATCGCCCGCTTTGCATTGTCGTCTCATAGCAGCTACAATCACACCATCCACTACAATAGCCCGTATATCGGCACCTTTAGACTCGGCAATATATTCCTGTAAGATAAATTTTACATTGCTGGCTTGCAACGTTTCAACAGTAGCAAGCGCATTCTGATTGCTTTCTGAAAGGATCACTCCTTGCCCGTGTGTTCCTTCTAAAATTTTAATGATAACGGGTTTGTCTTTAAATTTTTCCAGTAGCACTTCAGCATCGTAATAACCGCCCAGAACTGTATTGGGAACAGGAATTCCAGCTTTGGCAAGTACCTGAAAACACGTCCATTTGTCCCTCGAATTCAAAATACCTTCTGAAGTAACCGTAGACGCTACTCCAGATGCTTCAAAGTGCCTAACCAGAGAAGCTCCTTGAAAGGTGTTGCTGGCGCCAATACGCGGGATTACCGCATGCAGATCGTCAATTAGTTCGTCGTGATAATACAGTGCTGCCTTGCCATCTTCCACTGCCAGATTAAAATACAGCGGATTCAAGACCTCCATCTCATGATTACGTGCCTCACCTGCCTTCAGCAAGCTTTGTGTAGAATACAGGCTTTCGCCCCGCGATAAAATAGCAATGTTCATTTCTATACCTTCTTTAGTGCAAGGTAAAAAAAATGAACACTGCGGTACTCTATTTAATTAAAAATTAACCGTCACCTTCCCTCGAATAAAAAACGGCGTTCCTGGTGTAAAATGAATTTCCTCCACAGCTTCTGGCTCATTAAATAACCTGCTTTCTGTAGCGAACTGGGTTTCGTTCCACTCCGTATCAAAAAGATTCTCAACGATAACACTAAAGATGAAATTTCTGTAGGTATAATTGGCAGTGAAGTCTGTTACAAAATATCCTTCAGCAACAATACTGTTGTCTTCATTGGCTGGACGGTCTTTAATATACCGGTAATTTAAGCCACCAGAAAAGGCGCCCAGGTTTTCGAAAGCGACACCCCCAGTTGAGGTTAGGTCTGGCGCTAGGGGAATAAAATCTTCTCCTTCGGCTTCTTCTGTGCTTCTGGCGTAGGTGTAATTAACATCACCAAATAAATACAACCAGTCCAGCGCTTCGTAACGTGCTCCAAAATCTATTCCTGTTCTTCGGGTTTTACCGCTGGGTTCTACAATACCAGCGTCACCCACATACACAAATTCCTGTTCTAAAAATAGCGCCCAAACAGCACTGTTCAATACCAGTTTATCGGTTACTTTATAAATGGCACCTAGATCTGCTCCGTAGGCTGCGGGTAAGATGTCTTCACCACTATTGGCAACTACTACACGCGCATCGTTGGAGTGAAACCCGGTACCTGTTTTGGCAAATAATTGTAATTGCTGGTTAGGGCTGTAGGTAACATTAAATTTTGGACTTGCAAATACTTTGCTTTCACTTTGGTTGTCATAAGTTTCGGTTAATTTGTTTTCATAATCGAACTTAAAGTAATCCAAACGAAGCTCTGGTGCCAGTGTAAAATCTCCTGTTGTATATTTTGTTTTTATAAACCCGAAACTGTTTATCTGGTCTACATTTCCAAAGGCTAAACGTTCCAATAGTTCATCTCTGTTTTTGGTGCGAGAAAGCTGAATATCGTTTACATCGTCATAGCGAACTCCAGCGCCTGCAGTGTATTCAAAATCATTTCCAAAAAGCGAGGTGTCTTTTGTATACGCTGTCTGAAAACCAAAAATATTTCGGTCTTCAAACTGACGAATCTGATCTCCGTTTACAGGATCTTCCAGGAAAAAGGTAAAGTTGGAAAACAGTTTAAAGTCGTATTGCGAGAAATAAGCACTGCTTTCTAATTTTGAATTTTCACTCAGTTTTTTCGAATGGCTTACCAGGAAATTGGTGCGGCTGGTGTTTCCACCTTCGGTATCGTCTATGGCGCCAAAACGGTTAATTAACCCGGCATCTAACGCCCGTTGTGGAATTTGTCCGGAAGCGTCCCACTTACTCGTAAAATGGGACGCTAACAGTGATACTTTCTGGTCTCCCGCAAGTTCAAAATTATATTTTCCCATGATATTGAAACGGTTAAAATTCTGTGGAGACTCAAAAGGACCGTCAAAGGTGTTTAGTGAACTTGCCACATACGCATTGGACGTTTCAGTCTCTAATAGCTTAAAAACACCCACAGTCCTAAACGAATTAAAATCACCAATTTCCTGAGAAATAAAACTGTTTTTGACTTTATCCTTTGTCTTAAAAGCCACATATCCTGCTGTGGTAAAATCGCCACGTTCTGCATAGTAAGGACCTTTGCCAAATTCAATTTTATCCAGTGTTTCAGGAATTAAAAAATGGAGATCGCTATAGCCTTGTCCGTGTGCGTGGGAGACCATATTTACGGGTAACCCATCTACAGTTAGGTTAATATCGGTCCCGTGGTCTATATCGAACCCGCGGAGAAAAATCTGTTCGGCTTTTCCACCTCCGGCGTGCTGACCAATGATGAGGCCGGGAACTTTCCGAAGTACTTCCTGAGAGTTTTTTACGGGGTTGTTTTCCAGATCTACATTTACAATGCTGTTTAGCGCATCAACTTGGGGGCTAATTACGATTTGCTCCAAAGACACTGCGTTTTCAGAAAGTATGATGGTAATAGGGGTGTTGAAATTACCCGATGTTACGGCATGCGTGTAAGGCGCAAACCCTAAAAACGAAAAATACAATTCGTCGTTAACATTAGTTTTGTCAATGGTGAATTCTCCGTTGTCATTGGTGTGTGAGTGCGTACCACTTTTTTTATTAAAAATGGCTACGTCTTCAATAGGTTGTTTATTCTGATTTGTTACTACACCCCTCAGGGTTTGTGCATTTGTATACGCACAACAAAGTAGTAAAATCCATAAGAGTTTACTTTTCATATAAAATGTTTAAGATGTTAGTCATGTCGGTTCAAGAAAACATCACAACTGACGGACTACACCCGAGTAAGCTGGGAATACTATATAGTATCCTTGGTACGTTGTGCGATCTCTCACTGTGTTCCGAGATGACGAAATTTATTTAATAATCGAATTATGAAAAGTTGCACTCGGGAGGAGGGAGTACACTGGAAAGAGAAACAGAATAGGTTCCAACGGTATAGTTGAAGTTTTTTTCTGAAACAATTTGTATGCTGGAGTTTTTAATAGCATACTGCTGGAGAATGTGCTTATCCAGCTTAAATTCTTTAACGGGTTGCTCATCTCCCTGGGCGTCGTCTTGAAACAAATCATTAAAAAAAGAAAGTAATTTGTGGTCGTGACTGTGAGGGCTGTCGAGCTCGTGTGCCAGGTCATGAGAGTGATTGTCATTGGTATTTAAAATAGCGTGCTCTAAGCTATGAAAGCCATCTGCCAGAGGCTGTTGTAAAGGAGCCAAACAATACAAGACAGCCACAAAAAGAATCGCGGTAGTCTGTAGTAGTTTGAAAATACGTAATGGTTGGCTCACTAGTAATGTGTTTGTATAAAATACGGAAAAAGTATTGGCAAGGGTTTTAAGAAGTGCCTGGTTTAACCCAACCTTAACAGAATTTGAATGGTAAAAATTTCTGCTAAAAAATAAATTGCCACTATCTTTACGGGTATGGCAGAAGCTTCGGTACCCTTACAAATCTCTACACTTCCCAAATCTCCTGGGGTCTATCAATACTACGATAAAGACGGGAAGTTGCTTTATGTAGGGAAGGCTAAAGACCTTAAAAAGCGGGTGAGTTCTTACTTCACGAAGCAGCACGATAACGCCAGAACACGATTGTTAGTGCGTCGTATCAAGGATATTAAACATATTGTAGTTGCTACTGAAACTGATGCATTGTTGCTGGAGAATAACCTTATTAAAAAATACCAGCCCAAGTATAACGTCATGTTGAAGGACGACAAAAGTTATCCATGGATCTGCATTAAAAATGAACGCTTTCCAAGAGTGTTTCCAACACGACGATTTATTAAGGATGGCTCAGAATACTTTGGACCGTATACCAGTATGAAAACAGTTCATACCCTTTTAGATTTAATAAAGGGGTTGTACCCGTTGCGCACGTGCAATTATGATCTGGCTGAAGAAAAAATTCGAGCAGGTAAGTATAAAGTGTGTTTAGAGTACCATCTTGGAAACTGTGCAGGACCATGTGAAGGGCATCATTCTGAAAAGGACTACCATGAAAATATTGAAGCCATCCGAAATATTATCAAAGGAAACTTCAAAGAATCGCTCGGGAATTTTAAAAAACAGATGAAGGAATTTGCTGGAAATCTACAATTTGAAGATGCGCAAAGAGTGAAAGAGAAGATTGATGTTTTGGAAAACTATCAGGTAAAAAGTACCGTTGTCAATCCGAAGATAAATAATGTAGACGTTTTCAGTATTGTGAGTGACGAAGGATATGCGTATGTTAATTACCTTCAGATCTCCTTTGGAAGTATCATTAGAAGCCACACCTTAGAGATAAAAAAGAAGCTGGAAGAAACCGACAAACAGCTATTGGAATTGGCCGTGGTAGAGTTGCGACAACGTTTCAACTCCCAATGTAAGGAGCTGTATGTGCCCTTTAAAATTGAAGTGGAAGAAGGCGTAAAATTGCACATTCCTAAGTTGGGAGACAAGAAGAAGATTTTGGACATGAGTCTTCGGAATGCTAAGTATTATAGAATGGAGCGTTTTAAGCAAGCCAAAATAGTAGACCCGGATCGTCATGAAAAACGCATTATGGCGCAGATGAAAAAAGACTTGCGTTTAAGTGAAGAGCCACGCCATATCGAATGCTTCGATAACAGTAACATACAAGGAACAAACCCTGTGGCAGCTTGTGTAGTTTTCAAAAACGGAAAACCGAGCAAGAAGGACTACCGTAAGTTTAACATTAAGACGGTGGAAGGCCCGGACGATTTCGCCTCGATGGAAGAAGTTGTCTACCGCCGTTACAAAAGATTGAAAGAAGAGGAGCAACCCTTACCGCAGCTCATCATCATAGATGGTGGGAAGGGACAGTTGTCAAGCTCCTTGAAAGCATTGGACAAACTGGAGCTCCGTGGAAAAATTGCTATTATAGGAATTGCCAAACGCCTAGAAGAATTATTTTACCCGGACGATCCTATTCCGTTATATTTAGATAAAAAAAGTGAAACGTTAAAGATCATTCAGCAACTAAGAAATGAGGCGCACCGATTTGGAATTACGTTTCACCGTGACAAAAGAAGCAAAGAAGCGTTAGAATCCGGGTTGGAAACTATCCCTGGCGTTGGTGAAAAGACCATCGTAGAATTGTTGAAAAAATTTAAAAGTACCAAGCGGATAGAAAAAGCCAGTTTTGAAGATCTGGCAAATGTGGTGGGTGCAAGCCGTGCAAAAAAAATTATAGCTTACTTTCAGAAATGATATAAAACTTGAAATACATACTATACATATTGACCTTTTTAATTACCACCTCGGTAGTTTCCCAGGACGTTGTAAAAGACGATCCAAAAGTAGGTCTTGTGTTAAGTGGCGGCGGTGCAAAAGGCTTAGCGCATATTGGTGTGCTTAAAAAAATTGAAGAAGCTGGTGTGCGTATAGATTATATTGGTGGGACGAGCATGGGTGCGATTGTAGGCGGGTTGTACGCTGCAGGCTATTCTGCCAATCAGTTGGACTCTATTTTTAATGCGGTAGATTTTGATAGGTTGATACAGGATAATATTCCACGTAGCGCAAAAACTTTTTATGAAAAAAACGAAACCGACAGGTATGCAGTAACACTTCCTTTTGAAGGGTTTCAGATTAGATTGCCTTCGGGAATTTCAAAAGGGCAAAACGTGTATAATCTCTTTAGTAAGTTAACAGATCACGTAAGTGACATAGAAGATTTTAGCAAGCTGCCCATTCCCTTTTTATGTGTAGCCACTAATATCGAAAACGGAAAGGCAGTTGTGTTGGAACGTGGCTATTTACCTCGTGCAATTTCGGCTAGTGGCGCGCTTCCTTCATTATTCAGTCCTGTGTTTATAGACGATATGTTGTTGGTAGACGGAGGCGTGGTAAACAACTATCCTGTAGATGAAATCAGGAAAAAAGGAGCAGACATTATCATTGGGGTAGATGTTCAGGATAGCTTGCGGGATCGTACAAAGTTGCAATCCGGATTAGAGGTGTTAACACAGATCAATAATTTTCGTACCATCAATGACATGAAGGTAAAGCGTGAAAAAACCGATATCTACCTGAACCCAAATATTAAAGATTTTACTGTCGTAGCGTTTAATGAAGGAGCTAAAATTATTGAAGCGGGTTATGATGAAGCAACCACTAAAATAACCGAGTTAGAAGCGTTAGCCGCAAGACAGAAACCCCGAAAAAAATTAGACGTTGAATTCAGAAAAGAAACGTCTCTCTATATAACCGACGTAGAAATAGAAGGAACTAATAGTTATAGCAGGTCCTATGTTCTAGGTAAGTTACAGCTGAAAACTCCTGCAGAAGTTACCTACAAAAAATTTAACCAGGGGGTCAATAACCTCTCTGCCACGGGAAATTTTGCCGATATTAATTATCGCCTTTTAGAAGATGAGAATGGAAATTACAAATTGCAATTTCAATTAAGAGAAAGTGAGGTAAAGACCTTGTTACGTCTTGGTGCGCATTATGACGACCTGTACAGAACAGGAGCATTGCTAAATGTAACCCGAAAACGCCTATTTACGAACAACGACATTGCTTCTTTAGATTTTGTGGTAGGGGATAACATTAGGTATAACTTTAATTATTATATAGACAAAGGCTACTATTGGAGTATAGGCTTAAATTCCAGCTTTGATTTTTTTGACAAAGATGTACCGGTGTCTTTTATTCTGTCTGAAAACGTTTTGGAAGAAGATGAAATACAAACAAACCTCAATGAAATTGAACTGGAATACAGTGATCTTACGAACCAGATTTATGTAGAAACACTTTTTAGGCGTAGTTTCTTGCTAGGACTAGGTCTGGAGCATAAAAAGTTACGGTACCTTTCCAAAACTATTGGGATAGACCAGGATAACAATCTGCAGACGGTCTTTGAAAGTACAAATTACTTTAGTACGTACGGATACTTAGTGTATGACACGTATGACAATTCTTTTTTTCCAAAGGAGGGGGTGTTCTTTTCGGGAGATTTTCATTTATATCTTTTTGGTGAAGGGTTGAACAGGAATTTTGAAAGTTTTAGCATTGCAAAGGCCAAATCCGGGTATGCAAAATCTATTGGTAAGTTTACGGCCCAGATCACAACCGAAGGAGGGTTTAAAATTGGGAATAGTGATGTACGCTCTTTCGACTTTTTTATGGGAGGCTTTGGTTTTAAAGAAATAAATAACATTATACCGTTCTATGGCTATGAAGCGCTGAATCTTCGGGGAAACACCTATTTAAAGAGCGGACTGACATTTGATTACGAGTTTTTTCGGAAAAACCATATCAACATTGCAGCTAATATTAGTAATATAGGCGATAACCTCTTCGAAAATGGAGGATGGATAAACGGCGTAGACTACAGCGGTTTTGCCTTAGGGTACGGGCTGGAAACTTTTCTAGGTCCCATTCAATTAAAATACGCTTATTCTCCGGAACGGGACGAGAGCGAATGGTATGTGAGTGCTGGGTTCAAGTTTTAGCAATCCCTTATTACTCCCTACGCTAAAATTTTCCGATATTTGTAACAAACAGAACGTATTATGCCTTTTTACCACAAACTAGGAAAAATCCCTCCCAAACGCCATACACAATTCAGAAAAGAAGACGGTAGCCTCTATGCCGAGCAACTTTTTGGA
The DNA here is from genome assembly GCA_002337605.1 of Flavobacteriaceae bacterium UBA1903. Lineage (GTDB taxonomy): Bacteria > Bacteroidota > Bacteroidia > Flavobacteriales > Flavobacteriaceae > Marinirhabdus. Next base: position 427,811 of record DDGL01000014.1, on the reverse strand, counting down.
ACTATTGGTTTCGATGGAATGTACAGTAATTCGTACCACGAGCAAAGACCAACCCAGGTAAAAGAAATTAAAAAACAATACAATGTAGCGCCTAAGGTTGCTAAGAAAAACAATATGCAATCTTATCGTTTTCGTGGGTTTCAAGTAGCACCAGAAAAAGACTATTTAGACAGCCGTAAGGCGGTATTAACCAATAGCGATTGTACCATTATCCTGGCAGCACCGCAAGAAAGTCAGGATGACTATTTTTACAAAAATACCGATGCAGACGAGCTTATCTTTATCCACAAGGGCAGCGGAAAACTCAGGACACATTTAGGAAATTTAGACTTTAAATATGGCGATTACCTGGTTATTCCAAGAGGAATGATCTACAAGATGCAATTTGACGATGCCGATAACAGATTGTTTATTGTGGAGTCACGTCGACCCATTTACACTCCTAAGCGTTATAGAAACTGGTTTGGGCAATTATTGGAACATTCTCCTTTTTGTGAACGTGATCTTCGCAAGCCATATGAGTTGGAGACCAACGACGAAAATGGAGAGTTTTTAATGAAAGTAAAAAAAGGAGACGAGCTATTTGAAATGGTCTACGCCAGCCATCCTTTTGATGTAGTGGGCTATGATGGTTTTAATTATCCATACGCCTTCTCTATTCACGATTTTGAGCCTATTACCGGACGTATACACCAACCGCCACCCGTCCATCAGACCTTTGAAACCGATGCTTTTGTAGTGTGTAGTTTTGTACCACGACTGTACGATTATCACCCAAAAAGTATTCCGGCACCTTACAACCATAGTAATATTGACAGTGATGAGGTGTTGTATTACGTAGACGGCGATTTTATGAGCCGGAACGATGTTGACGCAGGACATATTTCCCTGCATCCAGCCGGAATCCCACATGGCCCACACCCAGGCAGTGTAGAGCGAAGTATTGGAAAGGTAAGAACAGATGAGCTGGCTGTAATGGTAGACACTTTTAAACCTTTGCAGGTGACAGAAGAAGCTTTAAAAATAGCAGACGAAACCTATTACCAATCTTGGTTGGACGGAAAGCATTAAAAAAATGAAGCATTTAAGTAAAAGAAAAATAATTACTCCACAGGGCAGGGCCATGTGGTACTTCCTTTTTAGTATAGTAACGACATTAACTGATTGAGTGGTTCTACTGAGCGTTGTCGAAGTACAGTCGTAACCTCAATCAAATTGACTTTATTTTTCGACATAAAATTGAAACATCATGCCAAAAGAAATAAAAAACCTAAAAGACCTTCAGAATACCGAATACGGACTTAAAAAATTGTTCGAAGATGCCGAAGACTTTCTTCCCTTACTAGGAACAGACTACGTTGAGTTATATGTAGGAAACGCAAAACAAGCCGCACATTATTACAAAAGTGCGTTTGGGTTTCAATCGTTTGCCTATGCAGGGCTGGAAACTGGGTTGAAGGATCGGGTATCTTACGTGGTAAAACAAGATAAAATTAAATTGGTACTTACCTCACCATTAAACAAAGGGGGAGAAATTAACAGGCATTTGGACGAACACGGAGACGCCGCTAAGGTGATTGCCCTTTGGGTAGACGACGCTACAAGTGCTTTTGAAGAAACAACCAAAAGAGGTGCAAAACCTTATTTTGAACCCAGAAAAGAAGAAGATGAACACGGACACGTGATCAAATCTGGGATTTACACCTACGGGGAAACGGTTCATATTTTTATTGAAAGAAAAAATTACAACGGAGTGTTTCTGCCAGGTTTTGAGAAGTGGGAATCACATTACAATCCTGAACCTGTTGGTCTTAAATTTATTGACCATATTGTTGGAAATGTAGGTTGGGACGAAATGAACAAATGGTGTAAGTTTTATGCTGAAGTGATGGGCTTTGCACAAATTATCTCCTTTGCCGATGATGATATTTCTACGGAATATACCGCTCTAATGAGTAAAGTAATGAGCAATGGTAACGGGCGTATAAAATTCCCTATAAACGAACCCGCCAAAGCAGAGAAAAAATCACAGATTGAAGAATATTTAGATTTCTACAACGGCTCGGGCGTGCAGCATTTAGCTTTAGCGACCGATGACATTGTAGCGACGGTTTCAGCAATGAGAGACAGGGGTGTAGAATTTTTATATGTACCCGACACGTATTATGACGATATTACCGAGCGTGTTGGTGAAATTGATGAAGATATTAGCTTGCTTAAAAAGCACGGGATCTTAATAGACCGCGATGAAGAGGGCTATTTACTACAGCTTTTTACAAACAATGTACTGGACAGACCAACTATGTTTATTGAAATTATTCAACGAAAAGGTGCTCAAAGCTTCGGAGTTGGAAACTTTAAAGCATTGTTTGAGGCCATTGAGCGTCAACAAGCACGAAGAGGAACCTTGTAAAGGTATCCCAATGTCACCTTGAGCGCAGTCGAAAGGTCTTTTTAATTTGAAGATTTTTAATCGTTTTGCACTTCGACTGCGCTTCGTGTGACATTTTATATTGGATTCATTTCTTTTTGGAACAATACTTGTAATTTGAAAAGCAAGACCCTCAAAACGTTACTATGAAAAATCTTTTTACATTCTTTTTATTCTGTACAATTACTTTGGCTACTGCGCAGCAAAAGGCCTATGAAGATGGGGAATGGTTTAAATTCAGAATACATTATGGTTTTGTAACCGCTGGCTATGCAACGCTTCAGGTAGATAATGCAATGCTTAACGGAAAAGAAGTATACCACATACAAGGAAAGGGAGTAACCACAGGGATGAGTAAATTTTTCTTTAAAGTGGAAGATTATTACGACTCTTTCGTGGATAAGAAAAAAGACATTCCGTATAAGTTTATCAGAAAGATAGACGAAGGAGGGCACACAAAGGATATTGAAATAGATTTTGACCACAAGTCTGGAAAAGCACTGGTACACAATAAAAAACACCAGACAAAAGAACTCGTAGATTTTCCGAAAGATGCGCAGGATATGGTGTCTGCGTTTTATTATCTTCGGAATAATTTGGATACCGAAAACATTCAGGTAGGTGAAACGGTAAATATGGATATGTTTTTTGACGATGAATCCTATAAATTCAAATTAAAATTCTTAGGAAGGGAAGAGTTAAATACCGAATTTGGTAAAGTTCCCACCTTAAAATTCAGACCCTATGTGCAGGCAGGACGTGTCTTTAAAGAGAAGGAAAGTTTAACCGTTTGGGTAACAGACGACGGTAATAAAATGCCCGTTCTCATTAAAGCAGATTTAGCTGTTGGCTCCTTAAAAGCAAGTTTAGTTCAGTTTAAAGGATTGAGGCATTCTTTCAGAATTGTTGTAGATTAGCGCTGTGAAAAATAAAGACGAAGAAAGACTCCATTTACTCAAGCAGCTGGAAGAAAAATACCAGTTGCTCGATCAGGATTTAAACACTCATTTAGAAGGACTTTTACATAGTAAACCCATTAATTATTGGGACTATATACAGACCGATGCGTTGCTGAGTCTTCAGCGACAGGAAACTACTTTCCCGGACGAAATGGTTTTTATTATGTACCATCAGGTAAACGAATTGCTGTTTAAAATGATGCTTTGGGAAATCCAGCAAATCTCCTATAAAGAAGGACTAACAGCACAGTTTTTTTCTGAAAGATTGGGGCGTATTAGTCGTTATTTCGATATGCTAACGTCTTCCTTCCAGATCATGACGCAGGGAATGGAAGTAGAACAATACCTTAAATTTAGAAATACCTTGGCTCCAGCGAGTGGCTTCCAGAGCGCACAGTACCGAAAAATTGAATTTGCCTGTACCGATCTATTGCAATTAATAGATGCGCGTTTCAGAAAAACCATAAACCGCAATACTCCTTTTGATCACGCCTTTGAACATTTGTACTGGCAAGCAGCCGGGAAGGACTATCATACAGGCAAAAAAAGTTATACGTTAAGTCAGTTTGAGGTAAAATATAGAAAGGAATTTATACGTTTCATGAAGGAATACAACACCATAAATATCTATGCGAGATTTATGGCATTGCCAGAAGAAGCCCGAAAGGACGAAAAGTTAATTGCGTCCATGCGCCATTTAGACAAGACCATAAATATTACCTGGGTCATGGCACATTACAATACAGCTTCTAAATATTTGAACCATGGAAAAGAGCCCGAAGCGGCTACAGGTGGAAGCGAATGGGCTAAATACATGCATCCAAAATACCAAAAAAGAATCTTTTTTCCTTCCGTTTGGACACAAGAAGAACTGGATACCTGGGGAGAAGATGTGTGATGCTGCCTAGTGACTTGGTGCCTGGTTGATTTCTAAACTAGTTACCATGTAACGTTACTTGAAAAAAAACGTCAATTAGAGGGGTTGCTTTTCAGAATGAATGCAGAAAAGCATATGTATCGGGAACTATTGGAAAACTATACTCTACGATATAATTTACATAGAACACCTGTGTAGGTGACAAAATTATTTAAGAAATACTAATAGTATTCTCGTATAACAAAAGAACGGGAAAACTAAAAAATTAATGACAGATTGAGGAAAACTAGTGCAGCTTTGAAACACCTTATTAAATTACTCCCCATACTACTCGTATGTATTGCATGCGAAGAAAACGATACCGAAATTGTAGAAATAACTCCAGAGCCCATTCCTGTTCTGATTGAGGAGTTTGGATATAATCTAGACGATTTTAATGTAGTGCGAGATACCATTCGTCCCGGGGATACCTTTGGCGATATTTTGGACAGCTACGGTGTGTCCAATCAAGATATTCTGGAGGTAGCCACCAGGTTTAGAGATAGTTTTGACGTGCGTAGAATTGTGGTTGGAAAGCCTTATGTGCTGCTGAACTCTAAAGACTCTCTCAATAAAACCCAAGTATTTATCTATCAAAAAAGCAAGGTAGGGTATGCTGTGGTCGATTTCAGGGATTCTTTGTCTGTATATACAGACGAAAAAAAGGTGACAGAAGTTGAAAAACAAGCTTCAGGAATTATCTCAAGCTCTTTGTCTCAAACGATGCAGGACAACAACTTAAGCCCTAACATGACGGGGCGTTTAGCAGATATTTTTGCCTGGACTGTTAATTTTTATGGGCTACAAAAAGGAGATAATTTTAAAGTTATTTATACCGAAAAATATATAAGCGATACCATCCCGGCTGGGTTGGGTAAAATAAAAGCAGCTTATTTTGAGCACCGTGGAAAGCCCCTGTACGCTTTTGAATATGAAAAAGACAGTGTTACAGGAGAACGTGACTTTTATGACGAAAATGCCGATAACCTTCGTAGAGCCTTTTTAAAGTCGCCAATAAAATTTAATTATAGGATTTCTTCAAAGTATAATTTAAAACGTCGTATCAAATATTACGGGTATAAGATTAGACCTCATAAAGGTACAGATTTTGCCGCTCCTCTGGGAACACCTATACTGGCAACTGCCGATGGTACTGTAACCAAGTCTGAAAGAAGAGGTGGGAACGGTAACTACGTAAAACTGAAGCATAATTCTACCTATGAAACTCAATACCTCCATATGAAAAAACGAAATGTTCGGGTGGGAGAATTTGTGCGTCAAGGAGACGTAATTGGGTGGATTGGGATGACCGGAAACACGGGCGGACCTCACGTATGTTATCGTTTTTGGAAAAATGGAAAGCAGGTAGATCCCTTCCGGGAAGATCTCCCTTTTTCAACCCCGTTAGAAGAACAATATCGGGAGGGGTATTTTGATTATATTCCTTCAATAAAAGAGCGATTAGATTGCATTATTAATTAGATATTAACGGTTCTTTTGTTAATAACATGTTATTAAGTAAAATACAGGCGTTCAATTACTTACATCAAATCATAGTACTTTTAAACTGGTATTAATTTGTTAGCGTTTTCTTAACATTTCTATTTTTTTAATATAAATAATGGATGTAGTTTTGCGCCAACATTTAAACAGTTAACAACTATGAGAAAACTTTTACTTTTAACAATGCTATTGGCCGGATTTACGGCTTTTTCGCAAGGTACAGTTACAGGAACTGTCATTGACGAAGATTTGGGAGGACCTCTCTCAAACGCAAACATCATTGAAGTGGGAACTAACAATGGTGCTATTGCAGATTTTGACGGAAACTTTTCTATGTCAGTTTCTTCAAACTCTGGAACTATTGAAATAAGCTATATTGGCTTTGTACGCAGAACAGTAACGTATACACTTACTAATGGTACTGCAGATTTAGGAAACATTAACCTATTGGCAGATGCCAACACACTTAACGAAATTGTGGTAGTTGGTACAGGGGTAATTGACTTAGCTGAAGATCGTAAGACTCCAGTAGCGGTATCAACTATTACTCAAAAGGATATTGAACTAAAAGTTGCAGGTAATGCTGAATTTACCGAAGCTTGGAAAAATACTCCTTCTGTATACGTATCTAACCAGGCAGGTGGATTTGGTGATAGCCAGGTGTTCCTACGTGGATTTGACGATACAAACACGGCTTTCTTATTAAACGGACAGCCAATTAACAGTCAGGAAGATGGACGTATGTTCTGGTCTAACTGGGCTGGGATGAGTGACGTGGCTAATGCAGTGCAAGTACAGCGTGGTTTAGGATCTTCTAAACTGGCTATTTCTTCTGTAGGAGGTACCGTAAACATTATCTCAAAAACTACAGACGCTAAAAAAGGAGGATTTGTACGCTTCTTAGGGGGTAACGATAGCTACTTTAAAGGAACTGTTGGTTACAACTCTGGATTGAATGAAAAAGGATGGGCATTTTCTGTATTGCTGGATCACTGGCAGGCACACAGAAAGTTTGCTGTTGGTACCGCTGGACAAGGACAAAACTATTTGTTCTCTGTAGGGTATAAGCCAAACGAACAACACGCTTTTAACTTTTTACTTACAGGTGCCCCACAATGGCACGATCAAAACTTCTCTAACAGTTTAGATACCTATGCTGTATTTGGAGAAAAATATAACGGAAACACTGGTTTCTTAGATGGTGAGCGTTATACTGAAAGAAGAAATTACTACCATAAGCCAGTTGCTAACTTAAACTGGGATTTCGAAATTAGTGAAACTGCAGACCTTTCTACTGTAGCCTATGCCTCTTGGGGACGTGGTGGTGGAACCGGAATGTTAGGAAGTGGGTCAAGAGTGAGACTAGATAATGGAGAGATTGATTTTGACGCTATCGTTCAAAATAACATCAATGACAGCGAGAACGGAATTGGTAATTTTGGCAACTCTAGAATTAGAAGAGCCTCTATAAACAATCATAACTGGTACGGGTTACTTTCTAACCTGAACTTACAGTCTGGTGAAAACTTAAGCTTCAACTTAGGTCTTGATGGACGTTTATACAAAGGAGATCACTGGAGACAAGTAAACGACCTATTAGGTCTTACAGGATTCCAGGATAACTTTAATACAAACCGTCCAGACGATTATACTTTTACTGAAGAGTTTGAAGCAGATCCGTATGCTGCATTGTTTAATTTCGCAGACGAAGATCAACGTACGCAGTATGACTATTCTGAGAATATTAACTATATTGGTGGTTTTGGACAAGCAGAATATGCAACAGATGTTTTTTCAGTATTCTTCCAGGGAGCAGTTTCTACACAGTCTTTCCAGAGAACAGGACGTTTCGTTGGAACTGGAAACGGTCTAGGAGAATCTGAAAAGCTTTCAAAGTTAGGATACAACCTGAAAGGGGGAGCTTCTTTCAATATTACTGAAGAGCACGCTGTTTTTGCAAATGCAGGCTTCTTCTCTAAGCAACCTTACTTGGATAATATTTTCAGAGATGTTAGAAACAGTAACGATTTAGTAGAACCAGAAATCGATAACGAAGAAATTACTGGTTTAGAAGCTGGATACCGTTTTGAAAATGATAATTTGCGTTTGAACGTAGATATCTACAGAACTGAATGGGGTAACCGTTTTCTTTCAGTAGGAACACAGGACAATACAGATCCGGATAATCCAATATTCTTTACAGATCGTTTCACGAACCTAACTCAAATTCACCAGGGATTAGAATTTGACCTTGAGTACCGTCACGATTCTGGTATTTGGAGATTAAAAGGATATGGTTCTATTGGTAACTGGAAGTACGATGGTGTAACACCTTTTACACGTCAAAACGACGATACAAACGTATTTGTTATTACAGATGGTGAGTTGGATCTTACAGGAACTAAAGTTGGTAATGCACCACAAACTTCATTTGGAGCAGGACTAAACGTAAGGTTAGCAGACGGTCTTTCAGTAGATGGTAGCTATAATATCTATACAGACCTTTACGGTTTTGTAGACCCTAACGATGTAATTGCTGCTGCACAAGTAGGAGATCGTTACCAGGCTGATAGATTACCAGCTTATACATTAGGAGATGCAGGTTTAACCTATAACTTTACACTAGGAGGTCAGAGATTGACGTTCCGTACTAACGTTTATAACGTATTTAACGAAGGGTACATCAACCAGAAAGATGCCTTTGGTGTATTTTTAGGAATTGGTAGAACTTACAACGCAAGTATTAAGTACAAATTCTAACACCTTTTAGAAATATACATAAGACCGCTCCTAAACAGGAGCGGTTTTTTTATGGAATATGCCTACCTTTACGCTTATACTAAAGATTACTATTATGTACACAACCATTCAATTTATACACTCCTATTGGGCCTATTTGGTCGTATTTGTAGTGCTTATTGCTACTATTAATGCCCTGGCAGGGTATATGGGAAATAAAGAATACAGTCCTAAAGATTTTAGATTGGCCCTATTCGCTTTAATCACAACCCATATTCAGTTTTTAATTGGATTGGTTTTATATTTTGTGTCTCCGTTAGGGGTACAAAATATTACCAATCTTGGTATGGGTGAAGTAATGGGAAACAGTACGTATAGACTATATGCCGTAGAGCATCCAATAGTTATGATTTTAACAGTAGTCTTCATTACTATAGGGTATTCAAAACACAAGAAAAAATTGGTGAGCAAGCCAAAATTTAAAATGCTTGCTATTTTCTATTCCATTGCGTTACTCTTTCTCTTAAGCCGAATCCCTTGGGCGCAGTGGTTAGCATTGTAAAAAATGAAACATAAGATGATACTATAGTTGCTTTGCTAAAGTTCCAGAGTGATTCAAAAGAAAAATAAAATGCTCTACTTCTCTTTTGAATTGTATCGAAGTACTACTTCTCTTTGATCAAATACAGATACACAGGAAAGTGATCACTGTACCCACCCGTGTAACCGCCATCGCCAAAACTTCTATACGGATAGCCCTTATAGCGTCCCCGTGAGTTGGCTAAGTAGGGTTTGTTGTAAATTCCTGCCTGATAAAACCGATAGCTACTATAGTCTTCTTTCAGCAATTCAGTCGAAATAATTAGCTGGTCAAACAAGTTCCACCCATCGCGCCAGGCGAGTGTTCCCAACCCTTTTTTAAACATAGCCTCCATAGGATTGTACAATTGCTTAAGTTGTAATGCTTCTTTGGTGTCAACTGTTTTAAGATATTCTTTTACACTGGGACTTGTAGGGTCGTCGTTTAAATCGCCCATTGTAATCACCTTTGCATAGGGATCTTCCACAAAAAGCGAGTCTATAATATGTTTGTTAAGTTGAGCCGCTTTAATTCGTTTAGGTCTGCTTCTGGCTTCACCACCGCTTCTGGAGGGCCAATGGTTTACGATTATATTAATTTTTTCTCCATCCAGCATTCCGCTTACGACAAGTTGGTCTCTGGTATAAATTCGCTTACTGGGGTCATGGTCTGCATATATATAAAGCGGTATTGCTTTGTGATGCGTGGGGGTAAACAACCTTTTTTGATATAATAGTGCTACATCTATCCCACGACGGTCTGGCGAATCGAACTGAATAATCCCATATTCCTTTTGTAACAGGGGTTCCTGATTTACTAAATCTTCAAGAACTCTCCTGTTTTCAATTTCGCAAACACCTAAAACAGCTGGGGAAGTACCCGTTACTTCGGCTCCAATTTCTGAAATGACTTGCGCCATATTTTTCAACTTTGCCGTGTAGATTTCTTCGGTCCAACGATCTTTCCCTTCAGGAGTTCTATCATCATCAAACGTTATGGGATCGTCTTCAAAATCAAACAAATTCTCTAAATTGTAAAAAGCAATGGTCTGAATTTTATACTGTTTTGTTTCTTGTGCATTTCCGAAGAAAACCACAAAAAGAAAACCAATAAAGATGTTGATTTTTACACTCATAGACTGCTAAGGTATTAATTTTGAACAAGGTAGTGTGTAGATTTTTTGGGAAAGAGCACATTTTTCGTTGGAAATAGTTAGCTTTGTAGTGACTCCCCCTATAAATTACGAGTAGAGTATGTTTAGAATGAAAAACTTCTATGCTACCGTGTGCTTAGTTCTTTTTTGGGGTGTTTCGTTTTTAGGACAGGAAGCTATCGTCACAGGAAGGGTTATTGATGCTGATGCAACAGAACCTGTTCCCCATGTTGAAATCCGTATTGTAGCAACTGGTTTTACAACCGAAACGGATACATCGGGAATATTCTTAATTTCTGGATCCGAACTTCCACAAGGAGAGCAGGTGTTAACGGTACGTAAAGAGGGGTATGTTGCTAAAAAAATACGCATCATCATCCAGAACGGAAGTACCATTAACCTGGACCCCATTCTCTTTGAGCTTGATCTTACCGAAATAGAATCTCAAATAGGGGTCATTAGCCTTAGTGACGCCGAATTGAACCAGGATGACGGTACTTCTTCTACCATATCTGGATTACTACACGCTTCTCGGGATGTTTTCTTAAATGCAGCTGCCTTCGACTTTAGTGCTACTTTTTTCAGACCCCGCGGACTTGACAATGCCAACGGTAAAGTTCTGATTAATGGTGTTGAAATGAACAAACAGTTTTCCGGTCGCCCACAATGGGGTAATTGGGGTGGCTTAAACGATGCACAGCGCGAACGAGAATTTTCCATGGGTATTTCGGCCAATGAATATACGTTTGGGGACATTGCAGGGACAACCAATATAGTGATGAGAGCATCCAAATACCGCAAAGGAGGTCGTGTTTCGTATGCAATGGCCAATCGTAGTTACCGGGGGCGGGTGATAGGCTCGTATAACAGTGGTTTGTTAAGAAATGGATGGGCGTATTCGGTAGTAGCGTCCAGGCGTTTTGGAGATGAAGGATTTAAAGAAGGCACGTTGTACGATGCTAATTCTTTTTTTGCTTCTGTAGAAAATAAATTAAATGCACGCCATAGTGTAAACCTCTCTGCTTTTTACACTCCAAACCGAAGAGGACGTTCTACTGCAGTTACACAGGAAGTAAAAGACTTAAAAGGAGTTCAATACAATCCAAATTGGGGGCTCCAGGAAGGTGAGATTAGAAATAGTACCATTCACGAGGTAAAAGAGCCTGCCATTTTACTGAACCACTATTGGGGTATAAGCGATAAAACCAACATCAATACAAATATTGGGTATCAGTTTGGCAACATAGGAAGCACCCGTATTGACAACGGAGGGACGCGACTTGTTACGGTGAACGGACAGGAAGCCTATTTGGGGGGCGCTCGAAATCCTTTTGGAAATTACTACCAAAGACTCCCCAGTTTTTTTCTTCAGGATGAAAACCCCTCGGCATTCAACTTTCAGCAGGCATATTTGGCAGAACAGGAATTCTTAAAGGATGGCCAATTGGATTGGGAAGCATTATATGAAGCAAATACCAATGAGACCAATGTTGCCAATGGAGGTAATTCGGTATATGTGGTGCAGGAAGACCGTACAGACGATACCCAGATAACAGTAAACAGTATTGTAAATTCCAGCATTTCAGAAAATATTCTGTTAAGCGGAACTATAAATTACCGAACCCTAAAAAGTGAAAATTTTGCCAACCTGAAAGATCTTTTAGGAGGCACTGGCTACTTAGATGTAGACTTTTTTGCCGAAGACGATGTAAACACTATAGTGGGAGATATTGCGCAAAGCGACCTCCGCAATCGCAATAGAATCGTTAAAGAAGGCGAGCGCTACAAGTATAATTACATGTTGGATGCAACGGTGATATCAGGATTCGCTCAAGGAGATTTTAAGTATCGAAAAGTAGATTTTTATGTTGCAGCCACCACAGGGCAAACCAACTACCAGCGTACGGGTTTGTTCGAAAATGGAAACTATCCAGGGGCGCGGTCTTTTGGGCCAAGTGAAGCAGTATCATTTACAACATATGGTGTGAAGGGAGGTGCGACCTATAAAATTACAGGACGGCATGTACTAGATTTGAATGCTGCCTATTTTACCAAAGCACCTACACTTCGTACTACATTTAGCAATGCTCGGCAAAATAATGATGTGGTGCTCGGGTTGGATGCTGAACAAATTCAAAATGCGGATGTAAGCTATATTTTTAGATCTCCCATTTTGAAAGCACGGCTCACAGGTTTTTACATAAACTCGAAAAATCAGACCAACATTGGGTTTTATTTTACTGAAAATTTAACGGGATTGGGAATAAATGAAAGCGCTTTTGTACAAGAAATTGTTACGGGTATTGAAACGCAGAACATAGGCGGTGAACTAGGAATTGAAGCGCAGGTTACCCCCACTTTTAAACTGAAAGGAGCGGCTTCGGTAGGACAGTATGTCTATACTAACAATCCGGATTTATACCTTACAAGTGACGATTTTGAAGGTCCGCTACTCTTTGGTGATGGAACTACAAAGCTGAAAAATTATCACGTAGCTAGTGGCCCAGAGCGAGCCTATCAACTAGGTTTTGAATATCGCGACCCAGAATTCTGGTGGGTTGGTGTGACAACCAATTATTTTTCCAACGCTTACATAGATGTGAATAATCTGGCGCGAACGGCCAATTTTAGTCAGGATTATGATGCGCTACCCTTTAGTACCTATAACGAAGCTGAGGCTAGAGATTTGTTAGCCCAACAAGAATTCGATGACTATTTTCTGGTAAATATTGTTGGTGGAAAATCCTGGAGGATACAGCGTTACTTCGTTGGTTTTTTTGTTACAGTGAACAACGTTTTAAATAAGGAATACACCACCGGAGGATTTGAACAGGGAAGGCTAGCCAATTTTAAAGATTTAAAAGAAGACGTGTCACGTAAAAATGGAAGGTTGTTTGGTCCTCGGTATTTCTTCGGAAATGGCACCACCTTTTATGCAAATGTGTACCTACGGTTTTAAGTATGATTGTTAATGTAATTAAATGTCTGGTTGAGCAGTTCTACTGAGCGTAGTCGAAGTACAGGCGAAACCTATTTTGACCTTGAATTATACTTGATTTTAATTTATGCTAAGCCTAGTTGAAGGGGTTGAAAGAAAAATCAAGAATTAAAGGTTTCTAGAATTAAAAGAATAAAACTCATAACTATGAAGACACTCCAAATTTTTAAAATTTTAGTTTTATTGGTCCTTACTATTGTAACATTGTCATGCGTAGAAGATGACGAATACGAGTTACCGGAACCCGAAGTGTTTGACCCGGCATTGCAAGGCGAACTCGTCTCAATTACAAGTGTTAAAGCAACCTTAGAGACTGCCCTGGCTGCAGGTGACGAAGTAGCTACTTTTGAAGGAACCAATACGTTTATGAGCGGTTTCGTGATCTCTAGCGATGAAAGTGGAAATTTCTTTGAAGAGCTTATTCTTCAGGATAAAGCTGAAAACCCAACAGCAGGAATTAAAGTGTTAATAGACGTAAATCCATTGTTTACCAAATATGAAATTGGACGTCAGGTATTTATAAAATTAGATGGTCTTTCGGTAGGAATCCATAGCGGCGTAGTTACAGTGGGCGTTCTTACTATGAGTGAAATCGATAAGATTTCAGCACCTGTAGAAGATGAATACCTGTTTCGTTCGGCTCAAAAAGATACCCTTATTCCAACCGTTAAAACCTTAAGCCAGATCACGAATCATGATGTAAATACATTAATTCAACTCCCCAACGTTCAATTTACTGAAAGTGAAGTAGGACTTACCTTTGCCAACGAGCCTGGCGATGAATTTGATGGCGATAGACTGGTAGAAAGCTGTAGTGAAGACGGGGGCTCTATTCTTTTTCAGACAAGCACCTTTGCAGATTTTAAAGGCCTCGCTATTCCGGACGGGTCTGGTACACTGATGGCAATTTTGAGTAAAAACTTTTTCGGAGACGAAAATGTTTTGGTGGTCAGAGACCCCTATGATTTAGTTTTTGAGTCTCCCGAGCGTTGCGAACCAAAACCGTTGGACCCAATGCTTGAACCAACTACCACCTTTGCAGCTGTACGTGCCAGGTTTGAGCAAGCAGGGAATAGCTATGCCCCATTTGGTCTGGACGAAGACCCGTTAATCCTGGAAGGTTACGTGGTGTCAAGCGATGAAAAAGGCAATTTTTTTGACGAACTATTTATCCAGAACACCCCGGGAACCGAAGATTTAGGGATGAACAACCCGCGTTTGGGCTTACGTGTAATTATGGACAAAAATTCTATTTATCAAACGTTTGAAGTTGGACGGAAAGTGTATATAATATTAAATGGTTTGGCGGTAGATGAAGATACCGGCATCCTAACTTTAGGAATTCAGAATGTAAATGAAATTGTTAAAATCCCGAATTCGGTTTTAGCCAACTATGTGGTGGGAGGTGAAGAAACTGTCACGCTAACGCCCTTAACAAAACAGGTAAACCAATTAAACGCAGACGACCTAAACACTCTTGTAAAGCTTAATACTATGCAGTTTATCATTTCACAAATTGGGCTTACTTATGCAGGGGAACCTGCCGATAATTTTGACGGGGAGCGTAACCTGCAGAGCTGTGATGATACGGGAGATATTAGGCTGTTTACGAGTACTTTTGCCGATTTTAAATCGCAAATAGTAGCCGATGGTTCAGGAACTATTACAGCGATTTACACAAGAAATTTCAGCAATGATGAGTCTGTGCTTTCGGTAAGAGATCTTAACGACATCAATTTTTCCGGAGCCAGATGCGATCCCCCCATGGTAGATTGTGGGCTGGCAGATGTTGTAGGTACTAACGTGCTTTTTTCCGACTTTTTTGAAACGCAAACCCTAAATGCTCCAATTGCAGGAAATGGCTGGACCAATTATATAGAAGCTGGCACCGAAACCTGGGAAGCGTGGTTTGATGGTAGTGAGAATATGTCTTTAGGTATTTCGGCGCGCATGGGGTCTTTTAACTCTGGTGATGCTAATTCCATTGGCTGGTTGATCACTCCCGAAATTAATTTTGATATGCAGACAGGAGAAACCTTACATTTTAAAACCTCTAACAGTTTTGATGATGGAAGTGTACTGGAAGTACGATTTGCTGGCGATTGGGACGGTAATGAAAATACAATCACAATGGCTACATGGATCGAGTTAGGGTCCGTAACTGTGGTAAGTGATAATGACGGTTTTCCCGAATGGATTTCTTCTGGGAACGTAGACTTATCGTGTATTGAAGGCACTGGACACATTGCCTGGAAATACATAGGAAGTGGCAATGGAGATTTTGACGGGACATATGAGTTAGATGAAATTGAAATACGCTCTAACTAGATCTACTACAAAAGAGAAAGAATAGCCTTTCTTTATAGAAAGTTATTTTAAATTTAAAGCGTTACTACATTGAAATTCTTTCTATACAGCCAGGGTTGCTGAATGCTTTTAATAATTGCTAAAGCAGTTATTAAAAAGTGTACCGAGGCAAAAAATGGAAAAGCCATCACAGATGTGATGACTTTTCGCCCCAAATTTGATCGACACCCTAGGGCATCAACCTACTTATGTACAACAAAGCTATAAAAAAAAGCCATTGCATTTTGTAGGAATGTTCCGATTTTGGAAAAATACGTGTTTCTACGTACTCTGTAATTGTTTCGTTCTCTGCTTTTTATAGCCAAAAAACAAAATAAAAGCATAACAACCCATGAGTAAGATAAGTGCTGTTTTAAAGCCTGTCCAATCTGTAAAAAGTCCATAAAACGGTGGGATAATAGCACCACCCACTATGGCCATACAAAGAAGTCCTGAAGCTTGTGGTTTTAAGTCTCCCAAACCTTCTATGGTTAACGTGAAAATAGTAGGAAACATAATAGAATTAAACAAACCAACCGCTAAGATAGCCCACATAGCTATTAAGCCTGTTGTGGTCATAGAAATAAACAGTAACAATATGGCAGCGAAGGCAAAAATAGCCAGTACAAATCCTGGTTTTAGTATTCGGGTTAATATGGCGCCAATAAATCTACCTACCATAGCACCACTCCAGTATAAAAAAACAAAAGCGCCTACCACAGCTTTTGCGTCAATAGATGTGAGGTCTTTTCCCAGGACATTCGTTGCAAAACTATTCATGCTTTCATTTTCGATGATCATGGATGCCAAATTCATATCCATAAAGTAATTTACCAAATAACTTCCTATGGCAACTTCGGCGCCTACGTAAAGGAAGATTCCTGTGACGCCCATTAAAACAGTAGAATTTTTCAATAACTTTCCATATCCTCCTTTTGGGCTTTTTTGCAATACCTTCGGGAGCTTTATGAATACAAATACCAAGGCTAGTACCCCTACACATCCTGCTAGAACCAGAAATGGAGTCTGCACTGCTGCAGCTTCAGCTATAAAATAATTTTGTTCTTCATGTTCAGATAAAGCAGCAATCCCTTCTGAAGACATAATAGTATCGCTTAACAGAAAAGAAGCCCCCACCAAAGGGGCAATAGCAGTCCCCAGAGAGTTAAATGCCTGAGAAAGGTTGAGCCTGCTGGAAGCCCCATCTTCACTTCCTAAAACCGCCACGTACGGATTTGCAGCAACTTGCAATACGGTGATTCCTGCAGCCAAGGCAAAATAACCCACTAAAAAAATACCAAAAACCCGTTCAGAAGCAGCTGGATAAAATAATAAACAACCAAAGCCCATAATGGCTAATCCCAGTACCACGCCTTTTTGGTATCCAATACGCGATAGTAACCATCCTGCGGGCAGCGAAAAAAAGAAAAATGCCCCAAAAAACGCAAACTGAACAAGGCCCGCTTGAAAATAAGAAAGTTCAAACACATCTTTTAACCGGGGGATAAGACTATCTACCAATACTGTAATAAAGCCCCATAAAAAGAACAACAGAGTGACAATAACAAAAGCTGAAGTGTAATTTTTTTTTGTGGTCATAGGGAGTGGTTAGGCAGGTTTATGGTAAAAATCTACAAGAACACTCTCATTCTTTTTATTTTTATACTGCATCATGGTGAAGCCTTCGTGAATACAATAGGCGCCTGTTTCACCAGCTTTATTTATAGCAATGTACGCTATTTGAAAATCTTTATATTTAGTATTCTTACTAACAATCCTTCTGATAGCCTCTTCGCATGCATCTTGTGGAGACATTCCGTTTCGCATGAGTTCAACAATTAAGAAACTCCCTACCGTTTTTATTACTTCTTCTCCCATTCCTGTGGCTACGGCACCGCCAATTTCATTGTCCAGAAATAAACCACTCCCAATAATGGGACTATCTCCCACACGGCCTTTCATTTTGTAGGAGAGTCCGCTTGTGGTGCATACACCCGCAATGTCACCCTCTTTATCCATAGTAAGCATCCCTATAGTATCGTGGTTTTCAATATTTATTATTGGCTTGTATTCTGGGCTTTTAAGCCATTCCTGCCAAGCTTTTTCGGAGGCTTCGGTGAGCAAATCTTCGGTTTCAAAACCTGATAGTGTTGCGAATTCTTCAGCACCTTCACCTACCAGAATTACATGTGGGGTGTCCTCCATTACTTTTCTGGATAGGGCTGCAACATGACTGGTATTGGAAACTGCCATTACTGCGCCACAATCCCCATCTGGCGCCATTACGCAAGCATCCAGGGTTACGTTTCCCTCCCGGTCCGGGGCACCGCCTTTACCTACAGTAGTGTTTTTTAGGTTTTGTTCTTCCACCGAAACACCTTCAATAGCAGCGTCTAAAGCGGGTTTTCCACGCTCCAAAGCGTCTCCAGCAGTTTGATTTGCGGCAGTAAATTGCCAAGTACAAATAGCGATGGGGAGGTTGGGTTTGTTTTTGCTCATTGGTTTTTTTTCTTCAGGAAGAATATCTTTTTTTTTATTTTCATCTACACATGCCATAGCGCTCACTGCAAACGTAGCACCTACAGCTCCTGCAGCAGTACTTCTAATAAATTTTCTTCTTTTCAAAATACGTTTTTCTTAAAGTTATTTTTCAGATTTATTCAATGTATCATCTTAAACGACCCTTCGAAGGGAGCTAAGTGTTTCTTTATCGAAGCTCTATTTCGTCCACAAATACCCATGCATTGCCGCCATATCCCAAATGCCATTCGGGAAGTTTCCCGAAATTTTTCGCCACCACCTTAACATATTGTATGTTGGGCTTATTGATGGAGAAGGTCATTTTTTTTAAGTTGGGTTCGTCATTTTTTACACCAGCATCTATGGTTCTTTGTCTGGACAGACGAAACTTTTTATCGGCTCCAGCCACATACACCTGTACTTCCGTGGGAAAGAAAATCCAGCTTCCCTGATCTTCTAAAAAGCTCATAGTAACCGATTTTATCAATTTAGAGGAACCTCTGTTTATGGTAGCGACCAAATCTTTTCCCCAATAGCCCTGCCAGGCACCAGTTCTGAAATCTTTGCCACCCCTAATACCGTCAATTAAAGCATCATTACCACCTGCGTTGTATTCGTTGGCAAATTCGGTTTCTAAGCTGATACTTATATTTTTGTCAATTTTATAAAATTGCGTCTTCAGAATTTCACTTCTTTGCCCGCCTCTTTCAGCATAGGTTTTCAGTAATGTTTTTTCTGAAATGGTCACAGGTTTATTGTATTTTAAAAAATCACTATCGTTTAAACTGTAAAAAATTACAGCGTCTTTTTCAGAAACTTTCAATGCCAGGGTTGTAGTATCTTTAAAAGCCACATCTCCTTCAGCTAAAAAGGGAGACAAGAGAATTTTATGATCATTTATTTCGGTTTTTGGGATGTTTTCGTCTTTGGTTCCCCAATCACTTGCAGTGTTCGTCATTTCAAAAACCAGAGTACCTCCATTTATAATTTCATCGTGTGTGAGATAGGTCCGGTTCAATGATGTTCCATTTAAAGTTGCTGAGGCTATATAGGTATTGCTCTCAGAAATACTATTGGCTACTACTGTAAATTGTTTTCCGTTTTCTAAATTAATAGTTGCCTTCGGAAATAAAGGTGCTCCAATAATATATTCGTTGCTTCCGGGTGTCACAGGGTAAAATCCCAGCGAGCTAAAAACATACCAGGCACTCATTTGTCCGCAGTCCTCATTGCCTGAAATCCCGTCCGGAGCATTGGTGTACAATTCAGTTAAAATTTGATGAGTGAGCTCTTGCGTACGTTGCGGCTGGTTTATAAAATTGTAGAGGTATGCCATGTGATGGCTGGGCTCATTTCCATGGGCATATTGCCCGATAAGTCCTGTAATATCTGCCTGATTCCTCCCTGAAGTTTCAGTTTTTGCAGTAAATAAATTATTCAGATGTGCCTTGAATTTTTCCTTTCCACCCATTAAAGTTATCATTCCAGAGATGTCCTGTGGTGCGTACAGACTGTATTGCCAGGCATTGGCTTCGGTGTAGTTGAAATTAACTTCAAACGGGTCGAAGGGTCCGAACCAGGTGTTGTTAAAACGCCCTTGAAAGAAATTGGTTTCGGGGTTGAACAGATTTTTATAATTCTGGGCTCTTTTGGTGTAGGTTTTATAATCTTCAATTTTACCCATTTTTTTTGCCATTTGTGCGATAGTCCAGTCGTCGTAAGCGTATTCCAGGGTTTTGGAAACACTCTCGCTCTCTTCTTCAACAGGAATAAAGCCTACTTTTTTGTAGGATGCGAGTCCCAATTTATCTCTTGTAGCGCTATGTTTTACAGCTTTCAAAGCTTTTTCAGCATCAAAACCATCAATTCCTTTTAAACAGGCATCGGCAATAACAGGAACCCCATGATACCCTATCATACAGCCCGTATAGTTAGCACTAAGGTCCCAAATGGGGATACTACCGCCTTCGTCATATTTTGCGAGCATCGTATTTATAAAATCCCGGGTTCGTTTTTGCTCAATAATGGTATAAAGCGGATGTGCAGCCCGGTACGTGTCCCATAAGGAAAACACAGTGTAATAGTCAAAATCCTGTGTCTCGTGAATTTCTAGATCCATGCCACGGTACCGCCCATCTACATCCTGGTATATATTTGGAGCAAGCATTGTGTGGTACAATGCTGAATAGAAGTTTATTTTATACTCTTCAACTTCACTTTCTATAACAATCTTGTTAAGTTGTTGCTCCCAGGTTTCGTTCGCTTCAGTTTTAAGTTGGTCAAAGGTTTTATTGGCTATTTCTGTTGCTCTGTTTTTTTTGGCGCCTGTCAAGTCTACTGCCGAAATCCCTACCGAAATATAAACGGGTTCGTTCTTAGGATTAATGAAAGTTAATGCTATTTTCTGTGCTCCAGGCATTCCTTCTACGGGTGGCGATTGCAGCATGTCATTAAACGGATGCGATGTTTTTATACTAAAAAACACACGCTGGTCAGTAGCCCAGCCTTCAGAAAAACGATGGCCTTGTAGTTCGGTATTTGAGATGGGTTCTATTTTGGCATCGAGTACTTTATCACGATGAACCAAATCTACCATAACCACTTGATTTTCGGCTGCGGGAAATGTGTATTTGTGCATTCCAGCTCGTTGAGTTACTGTTAATTCAACATCTATATCAGTATCGTCCAAATGTACTTTATAAAACCCGGGGCTTGCTTCTTCTTTATCGTGAGAGAATTTTGAGCCGTATCCTTTCTTACCATCCGCCCCGTTATTGAAATTAATTTCATTGGTAGGCATCATTAAAATATCACCATAGTCGCTTACACCTGTCCCGCTTAAATGGGTGTGTGAGAAACCGTAGATATAATTGTCACTATAATGATAGCCACTGCAACCATCCCAGCCGTCCAGACGTGTATCAGGGCTTAACTGTACCATTCCAAATGGCATGGTAGCTCCTGGATAGGTGTGGCCGTGACCTCCAGTGCCAATAAAAGTGTTTACATACGAGGTGAGGGGGTTGTCTTTTACTGTTGGAGTGGCATTTTGTGATTCATCACAACTAATGAACAAACAGATAGAAAGCAAGAGCACACTGAATTTTTTCATTAGGAATGAGTTAATTGGCTGAAAAGATACGAAAACCGTTAAAATAACGTGAATGATTTTTTATAGGTACAATCCCATCGTACTTTAGCTTTTTTCTGAAAATAACGCAAAAATCTACCATGCGCTGGATCATTTTTATAGCCATTTACATTGCCATAGATATTTATGCATTTCAATCTGTGAGAACCGTGACCAGTAACAAATGGTTGTATGGTCTCTATGCTTTAAGTTCGATAGCAATATTAGTACTGTTTGTATATGCACTCAATTCCGGGCAAGCGCGTACAAACCCAAAGATGGCTTATATTTTTGGCTTTTTCTTAGCGTTTTTTGTGCCCAAATTGCTATTGATTATTTTTCTGTTTGGTGAAGATATTGTGCGGCTGTTTGTAGGACTTTTTGCAAAAATTGGCGGCAATGAAGCTAAATTTTACCTACCATCACGCAGAAAATTTATAAGCAGTATTGCACTGGGAGTTGCTGCCATTCCATTTGCTTCTTTGTTATATGGTATGATTCAAGGAAAGTACAACTACAAGGTCTTAAAGTATGCCTTAGAGTTTGACGATCTCCCAGAAGCTTTTGATGGATATACCCTTACCCAAATTAGCGATGTACACAGTGGAAGTTTCGATAACAAAGAAAAAATTGCCTACGGAATAGATCTTATAAATGAACAAAAAAGTGATTTAATTCTCTTCACGGGCGATCTGGTAAATAATGTGGCTGAAGAAATGCAACCGTGGAAAGAGCTATTTGGAAGCTTAACGGCTAAAGATGGCGTATACTCGGTATTGGGGAATCATGATTATGGCGATTATGTTTCCTGGAATTCTAAAGAAGAACAAGCTAAAAATCTATTAGACTTAAAGGCCCTCCAGGCAGCAATGGGCTGGCGCTTGTTGCTGAATGAAAATGTAACCCTAGAAAGAAACGGTGAAACCCTGAAGTTAATTGGTGTTGAAAACTGGGGTGCTGGTGGATTTAAAAAAGCAGGAGATCTCAATAAGGCATGTGAAGGCATTGCACAAAGCGATTTTAAAATTTTGATGAGTCACGATCCGTCTCATTGGCAGGAAGAGGTTAAGGCGCATGATAAAAATATACACTTAACATTAAGCGGTCATACCCACGGGATGCAATTTGGAATAGAAATCCCAGGATGGTTTAAATGGAGTCCTGTTAAATACAGGTATGAAAACTGGGCTGGAGTTTATGAAGAATTTGGTCGTTATATTAATGTGAATAGAGGTTTTGGCTATTTGGGGTATCCTGGAAGAGTTGGAATCTGGCCAGAAGTAACAGTAATTACCTTAAAAAAGAAGCGTGAAAGTTAGAAGGGGTAAGTGCTCTCATCACGCCTTGTTTACGCTTAAAAGTGTAATGCTTGTAATTACGCCATAAATGCTATATTTGTATAACTAATATTGTAACGATTATGTCCAAATTTGGAGAATTAATTGAAACACAGGTACCTGTCTTGCTAGACTTTTATGCAGAATGGGATGAAGCCTGCAAAGGAATGCACGCCGTATTAAGAGACGTAGCAGCTGCTCTTGGGGATAAAGCCCGCGTGATTAAGATAGACGTGGAAAAAAACAATGAACTTGCCGAAGCGCTACGCGTAAAAGGACTCCCAACATTAATGATCTACAAAGGAGGCGAAATGAAATGGCGCCAAAGTGGAGAACAAGATGCCAATACGTTGATTGGACTTGTTAAAGAATACGTTTAATTTTCGCACCTTTTTTTCTTAAGACATAAGGTGCTGTGAATCAGACAGCTCTGTCGTGTCGCAGTATTGGCTTAAACAAAGAGTGTTAAAATTCCTACAAAAGAGTTTTGTTTTAGCGATAAAAGTCATATTTTAAGGTTAAACTCATTACATTCGCACGCGAATTTTAATGATGGTGTATTTTACACAAAAAACAAACTTTTAACCTTACATCCCCAAGTTATGAAATTTAGAATTGCAATGCTTGCGTTCTTCTTATGCAACGCAGCACTCGCCCAAGTAGGAATTGGGACAACGACCCCTGAAGCAACTTCTGTTTTAGATGTTAGCTCTGACAGCAAAGGATTTTTAGCTCCTAGAATGACCACCGCTCAAAGAACTGCTATTACTACACCAGCCAACAGTCTTATAGTGTACGATACAGACTTAAGATCTTTTTATTATTACGACACCCCAACCACAACCTGGAAACCAATAGGATCTGGGGCGACAGCTATACGTGATAATTATGTTTTGGTCAAAAGTATGTCCGATTTTCCTGCACCCTCTGGAGGTAAAATTACTTTGGACGAAAACACTTTATATGAAATAAATGGATTGATAACCTTAACAGTTCCTATAGAATTAAACGATGCACAGCTTTTAGGACGTGACGCTGGAGAAGATATATTATTTAAAGCTACAGGGGCTGTTTTTACGGGAACTACGGGAGGAAATGTAAAAAACTTAACTATTTCAAGTACAGGTGGTGCAGGTAGTGGAACTGTTTTTGCTATTACAGGAGGGACAAATTTGTTGTTCCAAAACTGTATTGTAGCAGGAATGAGTAGCGTGGGAACTATTTCTGGAGTTGATCTATACTTTTCTAATGTTGTTAACTATGTTAACAATAGAAACGGTATTACCTACACAGATATTGACAACTTACTACTAAATAATCAAGGATGGGCAGATACAAATGTTGGTACCTTTGAAACGTTGACCGGATCTTTCGATCTTGTTGAAAAGGTAAGTGGTTTCTCTGCAGTGCCTAGCGGAGCCACTGGCTTTGATGTTAGTAGTAACCCATCTGTAACAAGTGGTGTTTTACAAGGCACGGTTTTTTCTGGAGTTGGAACTTATATTCAGGGTTATCCTCTGGCAAATACATACCCAGGCTATAATTTTTCTATTAATTGGGAGGTAAATGCACCAGGGATACCAAGAGAAAGTGATGATAATGCATCAGGTAATTTTTATATTACAAGAAACTCAACAACTACAAACCCTACCTTTAGTATATCAGGTGGAGCAGCGATTAACGCCTCTATAGATGCAGGACAAATGTTTAGGTTTTCAAATGCAACACCTACAGTAACAGGAAGTAATAATGTTTTAGAGTATGAAGGCAAAGAGAGTAGAACATTTAGTGTAAGAGGAAATCTAGCTTATGAACCCACCACAACAAATGGTGCAACTACTGTACACGCTTTTTTTATAAGAAAATATTCGAGTGATGGTTCTCCAATTGAGATACCACTTGGTACAGAGATATATGAACAAGTGGGAAGTTCTGGGAATGCTAGTACTGGAGATTATTTAGTTAGAGCGATACCCATAAGTGGTAAGGTTACATTAGACCCAGGTGATTATGTTAGAATATTTGGGCAGACAATATCATCTCCAGGAACAGCAAGAAATAGTATTAGAGTTTACTCTGTCAGTTTGACCTTAGACTAAAATAGTTTATTCAAAGAAGTTTCATTTTTAAAACAATTTTCCAAAACCTTCGGCAATACATGCCGAAGGTTTTTTTCTGCTTTTAAACTATCGTGAAAAACCACGATACTTCCGGGTCTAATATTGTTTAAAACATTCTCAAGGCATTTTTCTGCTGAAATTTTCATGTCAAAATCTGCACTTAAGACATCCCACATTATAATTTTATAGCCTTTTTTACGAATCCTCTTGGCTTGGTTGGAAGTCATTTTACCATAGGGAGGACGGAAGAGCTTTGAAGCTTGGTTATTAGTAAATATAGTTTTATTGAACTTCACTTCAGCGGCTTCAACATCTTGGAGGTATTCTTCAGTTTTAGTTTTCCAACCATTCAAATGATGAAACGTGTGATTTCCTATACTATGCCCTTCAGCAACGATTCTCTTAAAGATTTCGGGATGCTTCCTTACATTATCTCCAATACAGAAAAAGGTAGCCTTAACATTGTGTTTTTTCAACTCATCCAAAACCCAAGGAGTGACTTCAGGAATGGGGCCATCGTCAAATGTGAGGAATACATTAGGTTCTTTACGAGAAAACGCCCAAACTCGCTGTGGAAATAACCACTGCACAAGTCTGGGCGTTGTAACCAAATAGGGTTTCACTGGTTTATAGTTCGGGTGCTACATTTGTATTGTCCTGCACTACGGTATCCAGCGGAACATTTATTGCGTTCGTATCGTTCTCCAGTAAATCCTTATCTTTTCTTTTATCAACATCTAATCCTTCTTCTGGTGAATAAAAATGACGGAATAACTTCAAATAGTCATTAAACTTACTTGCTTCTGGTCGTGCATATTCTTCAGTATCCATCACGATCAAAATATCTACCAGGCCACGATATTTCTCCATATCGCTTATTATTTCGTCTGCAATGCCAAACTGGCGTTGCACTTTCATCCCACTGTAATACAATAGCTTTTCCTGATATATGGTGGAAACTTCTTCGAATAAGGCACGTGCTTTTTCTTTGTTACCAACTTCGTAGTACCCTAAAACATAGGGTTCCAGTAGAGAGTAATACTCAAAGTATTTTACCGGCATTTTTTCCATGGCAAGGTCTAAGATGTCTTCAGCCTTGTCCATTTTGTCCTCGTTCATAAGTGTTTCAGCCAACCGGGCTAAGTTACTTCTATAGGTGATTCCATTCCGGCGTGTTTCGGTATCGTGGTAAATATCCGGACTACCGCTGTTTCCCCAGTCGAAATTCATCACGATATCATACATTTTATCCTCATCTATCCTTCCCATATCAAACGGATTCCCTTTTGCAACGGGGGTTTTAATTGGGACCAGTTTATAAGTTACCCCTTCTAACTGGAGGTAATCTTTCATCCAGATATAATCGTCGTCACCAAAACTTCCACCACTAAAATAAATAGGACGCTCCCAGTTATTATTGGCAATAACGTCCAGCATCATCATTCGGTTTTTATAAATAACATTACTTTTTAAGGTAATATCTATGTAGGGAACAATTTTATCTGCGTCTTTCTGGGCAACAATCCCATTGCGCAACACCGCTTCTTTATTCACCGGAACGCGAATAGTTTTACTTGGAAACGTATGCGCCCATTGGTTACTTTCCAATTCTACTTTAGTTCTAGGATCATCGCTTCCTACCCAGTTCATCCACTGTTTAATATCAATAGTATCTTGCGTAGATTCTTGATAATAAAGGAAATCCCGGGTTCCAAAACGGTATTTGTCATGCGTAAGCTGCGACGGAATGGGATCGCTTTCAAAGGCTTTCTTTTTCATATCGTCTATGTACCAATCTGTAGCAAAAAGGCTGGTATTTACAACACGAACGTCTTGTCTATACCCCTCAATATTCTGGGCATACCACAGTGCAAATGTGTCATTATCTCCTATGGTGAACAATATGGCATTTTCATCGCAGGAATCCAGGTACATTTTTCCCATACTATTTGCTGTATACCTGTCAGATCGGTCGTGATCATCCCAATTTTGGTAGGCTAATATAACTGGCGATGCCAGCATCGTTGCCGCAAGTACTATTGGGATGGCAAGTTTTGGTTTCAGATATTCTTTCAGCATTTCGTATAATGCATATACGCCAAAGCCAATCCAAATAGCAAATACATAAAAAGAACCTACTAGTGCATAATCCCGCTCGCGAGGTTCAAAAGGTCTCTCGTTGAGGTATACTTTTAGCGCCAGCCCCGTGAATAGGAACAGCACCAGTAACACCCAGAAGGTCTTCATGTCATTTTTAAAATGAAAGACAACTCCTAAAACTCCTAGAATAAGGGGTAATAAATAATACGTATTTCGCGCTTTGTTATACTTTACATCACTTGGTAAATTGTCTTGCGTACCTAACCTTAATTCATCTATAAATGAGATTCCAGTGAGCCAGTTCCCATGCAAATCGGTTTTTTGACCTTGCACATCGTCTTGTCTGCCGGCAAAATTCCACATAAAATAACGCCAATACATATATCCAAATTGATATTCAAAAGTATAGGCTAAGTTTTCCCAGAGGGAAGGGGGTTTTATATCTAAAAACTGCCCATAGGTTACTAAAAAATCGTTATAATCTTCTTTGTCTACTTTGCCTTCTTTGAATGCCTGTTTAAAACTGGCTACAATGTCCACCAATCTGGACTCACTTCGGTAGCCAGATTTTATAGTAAACTCTAATCCGTCTGTAAATTCAAGATAATTAGCATTGTGGTCCGGGCTCCACATTCTAGGCAGGATTACCTTGTGCTTATCATCCAGGTTTTGAGAGGCATCTTTGTATTGATTTACAATAATGTATTTACCTGTTTCTTCGTCCTGCTCGTACTTAGGTTTGTCATCCTTGTAAGGGTTTTCCGGGTCTAAGCCTGAATACATTTCAGTAAAAAGAGGGCCGTAAAACAAGTGTGTTTCAGGATATTGTTCACGGTTATAATAGGCTAATAATTCACGGGCGTTATTAGGATTGTTTTCGTTAATAACCGTTCCCGCATTGGCACGAATAGGAAGCATTAACCAGCTGGAAAACCCGATAAAAATGAATAAAACACATAATAAGAGGGTGTTAATCTGTCCCAGGTTTTTCTTACGGGTATAACGCAAACCGAAATAAAACAACCCAATAAATAGTAATCCGGCGATGATAGTTCCCGAGTTAAATGGCATTCCTACAGAGTTCACGAAAAACAATTCGAATGCGCTAAAAAGCTTCATCGTATAGGGTAATAAAAGCTTGAATATGAATAGTAAAATAGCTGCTGTAACAACATTTGCAATAATGAAATTTTTAAGCGTAATGGTTTTGTAGTTTTTGAAATAATATAAGAAGCCCATGGCAGGAATAGCCAGTAATCCCATAAAGTGTATCCCGAAAGAAAGCCCTATAATAAAGGCAATCAGGATAAGCCATCTGTCCCCTCTGGGAGTGTTCATTTCGCGCTCCCATCGCAAGGCACAGTAAAATAAAATTGACAGCACGCAGGCTGCACTAGCATATACTTCGGCCTCTACAGCGTTGTACCAGAAACTATCCGTAAACGCGAAACTCAATGCTCCAACTGCTGCACTTCCTATAATTGCAATTCTATTGTTAGTGTTTAGTTCCTGATGTTTCTGAACTACTATTCTCAGTAAAATAGTGAGCGACCAGAACATAAATAAAATGGCAAATGCACTCGCAAAAACCGACATTAAGTTAATTGTAAGAGCAATGTTTGAGGGCTCCATAGCAAAAATGGAGAAAAATGCTCCCAGAATCTGGTAGAGTGGTGCCCCGGGTGGGTGACCTACCTCCAGATTACTTGCGGTGGTAATATATTCTCCCGCATCCCAAAAACTGGCAGTGGGTTCTACAGTGAGCCAATAAGTGAGCAGGGCGATGGCAAAAACTAGCCAGCCTGTAATTTTATTCCATTTGTCGAAGTTGAAACTAGACATAAATGCAGTTATTTTTGTTAGGGCGAATTTACTAATAATATGATTAGTGAAACGGATAAAAGATGGCGAACGTACCTATTTACCCATTTTTTTTATTTAAAATTGGGGTGGAAAATAGGACTACACCCTTTTAATTTAGAAATTAGTCCCTGTTAAATTGAAAATAATCTATTTTTCATTTAAAATTGTTTGTACAACTGAAAGATTGTACTAAATTTGCATCCGCATTGTGGAATTGGCCTATGGTGTAACTGGCAACACGTCTGGTTTTGGTCCAGAAGAGTCTAGGTTCGAGCCCTAGTAGGCCAACATTTAAACCCTGTAATTACTTTATTTAAAGTGTATTACGGGGTTTTTTTAATTATTTGCACGTACAAAAGTGAGAACTTTATGGTTGTGTAAAGCTGATTTTAGGTTCCTTGAACATCTTGTTTTTAATAGCTTTTGTATATCCGATATTTTAAAAAGATAATTCTCTGATCAATTTCTACCACAACATTTTTTATATTTCTTGGCACTACCACAGGGACAGGGGTCGTTTCTTTGAACCTTTTTACCAAATTTGTATGGTATACCCTTATTTTTGCCCTGAAAAGCAATTTTAACCTCTTGATCTAAAGTCTTATTAAATTCCCACTTTTTGTTACTATAAACTAAAACGTCGACCATTCTTTCACTAAGGTTTACACACCCTAATCCTATCCAGAAATCTGCTTTGCTTTTATATTTTCTCCAATGACTTAATTGTCCTATTCTCTCAATCAATTCGTGAGGATCGTTGCTTTTACTTACTAGATAAGTAAGCCCAAAAGTCGACCTCTTAGGGCCCGATAACATAGAAAAATTATGTTCTTCACCATCTTTAAAGGCATTAGACTTGGTTTTATGAATAAATTTAATGAGATTTTCTCGTGATTCCTGGGAATAGTCTAGGAGATGGAAGATTACGTCTGTAGATTTTGGAAAATTTAAATTTTCGATTTGAGAGCATAAGGTTTCAAAATCTTTATTCTTCCACCGGGTTTTTATTTTATCACTTTTAGCTGATGTTTCAATTCCAAGTTTGTATGGATAATAATTTCTGTCTATTAACTGTCCAAATGAGTTGTCCAATTGGATAAAAGCATATTTTGACTCTTTCCATAATTTGTGAGTAAGATGATAACCTAAATAATGCATTTCTTCCTGGGCATTAAAACAATCCGTTAAAGTTGTTCTTTGTCTTACATAGTATAAGAAATCATAAGGATTATCTAAATAATAAAGAACTAATTCTAAATCAAAAATTGTTAGAACCAAAGGACTTGGGTCTTCATCATTCTTTTCTAAAAAAGCAAATGACTGATGAGTCAAGCTAGGGTAGTTCTCTGTTGTAACTACCATTAAATAAACCTCTTCAATATCTTCTGATAGCTCAATTTTCAAACCTTCATGATTGTAAAATGTTGCGCTATTTTCTATTATTTGGCTACGACAGATTAAACCTTGATTATATGCGTCTTGTACAGCGCCCTTAAAATCCCTTTTAAGTTGTTCAAAATCTCCTTTTCGAGATAATTGTGTTAGCTTTTTTGATTTTACTTGAACACAGAGAGCTTTACTTCCAAGAATACAGAGGACGTCTATGTCAGTGCCATCTTGCCCTTTTTTTAATTCAATTCTTACAGAATTAAAAGTCCTGTTTTTCCCGAATACACTTTTTAAAAGTTCATAGGTTATTTCTTCTCCTGCTTTACCCCTATTGAAAGCCAATTTATCGTTATAAGTCTTATCTAATAACATCCAATAATAGGGGCTTTCATAAACCGCCTCAAAAACAGAGAAGGTTATTGGAACAAAAAATGTGTCTGCACTCAAAGGGATTAATGGTCTAGCTTTAAATTGATTAAAGTCTCCAATGCTTTTGAATTGTTTATTCCTGTTCTTACTATTTTTTGGTATTGAAAAGTTTTGAATAAACGATAGAAAATTTATTTTTTCATCGAAATCGGATAGCTTAACACTAAAAATATCTATTAATCCAGAATAAAAACTATTCCAGCCCTCATTAGTTACGTCCTCTTTTTGAAGTCCTTTATTAATGTGTGAATCGGTTTCAAATAAATCAAAAAACTGGTAGAGTTCTAACATTGCAATATACTCTTCAGCATCAATGGGTTTATTTTTTTTACTTCGATTCTTTTTTTTAATTTTTTTAATTATTTTTTTTCGATTTTCTCTTATCCCAAGTAAATTAACTTTTTTAAATTTTTCTTGATGAATCTGTTTAATTTGATTTGTTATCTGTATAACATCTTTAAAACGAAAGTTAGCGTTGTTTTTAAGCCATTCTTCGTCATATTGATATTTTTTTTCTAAAAATTCAAGATACTGAAAGTCATAAATTCCATCACCAGCATAGAAGATTGGTTCTACAAATGTGTTTTCTCCGCCAAAAAAATCCAGTTTTTCAGGAATTTCCTCTTCACTTTTACTTCGTAGTACTTTTTCCATTTTATCAAACATCGGAAGCATTGTGGATGTGTGTAGCTCATACATCAAGGAATGTGTGCTTTTCTTGAGCTCAATTAATTCTAGTGGAGAGGAAGGCTTCTCTAAGGATATTGGTTTTTGAATAAGAAGGCCTATGAGAAAAGAAATTTCATTTTTATTTAACCGAGATTGATAATCAACCTCATGTAATTTTTCAACATTAAAATGAAAATCCTCAATTAAAATTAAACATAGTGTGTAGATGAACCCCTTGGATTTGACCAAAGTTTTTATATCATCTATTATATATTCTTGGTTTCTAATCAAGTTAGGAATGGAGATAGAGAAACAATTTACAATTTTTCAATCAATATGAGGATATTTTATTTTGAAAGGTTATTTAGTTATTTTAAGTGGTTTATAGGAATATTTAAAACTTAATGTATGGTTAAGGTAAAGATTTTATATATACCATTTCGTTTAATATTTGCAACATGTCTAGTTGGTAAGATTGCAACCTTAGTAGTTGGATGAATAATAAAATTATCAGAATTAGAAAACATAAGTATTTAACCGTTCTTAGGGGCTTTGTACTTATACAACCTATCTAGTTGGTAAGATTGCAACCTTAGTAGTTGGATGAATAATAAAATTATCAGAATTAGAAAACATAAGTATTTAACCGTTCTTAGGGGCTTTGTNNTCTAGTTG
This sequence comes from Flavobacteriaceae bacterium UBA1903, assembly GCA_002337605.1. Taxonomy (GTDB): domain Bacteria; phylum Bacteroidota; class Bacteroidia; order Flavobacteriales; family Flavobacteriaceae; genus Marinirhabdus. The sequence goes on along the minus strand of DDGL01000014.1, from coordinate 395,954 downwards.
GTAAGATTGCAACCTTAGTAGTTGGATGAATAATAAAATTATCAGAATTAGAAAACATAAGTATTTAACCGTTCTTAGGGGCTTTGTGCTTATACAACCTATCTAGTTGAAGATTGAGCAACCTTCATTGTTGGAAGTTAAATTAAGCCTGTAAAAAGTCAAATTAGCGCAAGCTTGTAGGGTTTTTGGGAGTTTGGTATTGTTGCAACCCATCTTGTTCCAAAAATTTAGATTGTACACATATTTGTATACAATCTTTCGATAAGTATCGAAGATTTAAAGAAAATTGGCTAATACAAACTCAATTATGTATTAAACTTCGTTTTGCCCAAGAATTTGAAATACCTGTAGGTCTTTTAGTAAGATGTTTTATTTCCTTTATAATAGCTTTTCTCTGACACAAATATGTATACAAATTCCCGAGCATCATTGCTCGGGAATTAGGGGTTTTAAATTTAACTTCAGTTTTTCAAAAAAGGCCTGATTTTCTAATGAAGTTTCTAAGGCTCTTTTTTCTCTGTCTTCGAACAAAATTTTGCATAATAGTTTTTTAGCCCTATTCTTTTTTGTTCTACATTCAAAAACGTTTAGAAGGGAATAAAAATTTTCGTTTGTTGCTCCTTTATCCTTCGCTAATTCAATAACTTTTAATAATAAGGTTTCAGACGGGGTTAATTTCGAGTAATCCTTTATATGGCCGTTGGTGTCTATATATTTTAGGATTCCGCTAAAAACAATATCTTGAAGTTTTGTCTGCTTTATCTCTAATAAGTCCATCAAGGTTTTAGGGTATAATCCTAAGTATTTGAAGTGAGCACGATTTTTTACAGTAAACTCCAATCTTCCAATATTCTCAAAATTAATATCTTTTAAATAGGCTTTTGCAAAATCCAGACTTCTAGTATTCAGTTCACAGGTTTTATGATATATTTTGATGTGAGGTTTTGAGGGGGTGGCCTTGTTTCTTTCGTTGAAATTTAACCCAGTATTATCCTTTCTCTTAAAAGGTGGTCTAACAAGCCTTGCACAAGATGGCTTTACGTTATTATATATTTCTCGATTTGAATTAATCATGGTAGATACCTTGACATTAACATCATAGCAAATGTCGATGTCACTAATACAGCCGTTTAAGAAAGTCTTATAGGTGAAATGAATAATGTTTAGTCCAATTAGATAATTGTAAACTGACGGTAAATTATTTATAGTAATACCTTCAAAATACCTTTCCTTGAGTTGTTTTGCATTAATTAATAAAACAAATACTTTTTCTAAGATTCCCTCATTAATTAAATTAGCTATACTAATTTTTGTTTTAATTCCATTATTTTCACTCCACTTAACAAGATCAATTTCTTCTTCTTTGGAGATTTCACCTGTTTTTGGGTAGTATTTACAATATTTTTCTTCGATTGTGGTGTCGATGCATTCTACCTCATTGTAGGGAAGTCTTAATCTTAGACTGTCAAATTTTGCAATTTCCAGCATATTGCATTATATTTGACATGTAGGCAATGCCTGAAGAGACAACCTACAACGATTGCATTTGCAGTTAGAAAAGCTTTCCGGACAGGGGGGCTTTTTAGCATTAGGGGCGTTGCCCCTAAAACCCCAAAGTTTTGCCCCGTTTGCATCTACACCTTTGGGGCTTCTTTTTGGAAAATATTGAACTACTTTGAGAAGTGGAACCCGAATGATTTTATTTTTTACCAATAACTTCATTTCGACTGTTTGTTAAAACCCGTTCTATCTCTTCTAACTTAAATCGCACTCTATTTCCTATACGATAGGCTTTGAGAATGTCTTTTTTTGTCCAGTCTGAAATTGTTACTAAGGAAACCCCTAACAAGGCAGAAGCTTGTTTTCTTGATATCCATTCGGATTTTTGGGGTGGCAATCGTTTTTCAAGGGCATCAATTCTTTTTGATATTTCCCCAACGATCTGATTTTTAAAACTTATAGGATCGGTATTGTGAAGTTGAATAAGATTTTCTGACATAATATTGAATTTTGATTATTCAATATTATCCCAGTTTTAACTTTTTGTGTGCATCGGAGTAACTCCTAAAACTACTCCGAACTTTTAAAGTGTTGAATTATAGGGTCAATTTTTTGTTGAGAATTTTTGCGTCTGTCTGAAATATCATTGTAAGAAGTGCGAACTATTTCAAGCACACAAGTTCTAAAATTCTTAGGGCTTCTGTTAATTGCAGTACCAATGATTTCGGAAACAGCTTCAAAGGTTAATCCTGTAGCTTTCATTTTGTCAACTATTCCAAGTTTTTCAAAAAGATATGCAAATTCATAAGTGCTCCAATTTTTTTGACTGCCCTCTACTGAAGCACCTTTGTTATTTTGGTTGTTGGCCAATGAATTTTTGTCGTCGTTCTGTTTTTCAATCGATTTTATCTCATTAAAACAAAATTCAGCAATAATGAATTTTTGATAGGATGAATAGAAGCTGTCTAAATTTGGGTGCTTTGTGGCTTGGTACATTCCACCAGGATAATGTTCTCCTGTAATCCATTCTAGGATAAAATCAGGATTGTTTGAAACTATTTCAATTGATTGTTCAGGAGCTAAACCTATTTTATTTTTACTCCAATCAAACTCAACTAAAAGGGTTGGAAGTTTAAAAGGGTCTATTCTAGCTATTTTTTTTCTTAAATATTTCTCTTTGTCTTTTTGTTTTGACAAAGTGGTAGACTGAAACTTTATTTCATTAAGAAACGCCGTTGTTTTTGGACATAAGTAAATTGCACCACAAATTCCTTTAAACACTTCTGTTGTAACCAAGGGATTAAGAGAAATAATTTTATTGTCAATTTTATAGGTTTCATTAAGGTTAAAGTCAAGTTTTTCAAAAACTGAAAAATCTAGTTTGCTAAAATCTTCTCCACAATAGAGCTCACGATTATACCAGGTATTACCAATTTTGAAAATATCTTTTTGTAGCAGTAATTTAATTTTTTCTGAAGTATTAAAACTTTCAAAAACCCCCCGGTCTACTATGTCATTGAAAAGAGGGTATTCTGAATAAATAAACGGGTCTTTTTTACTCATAATTATCGTTTATTTTTTGTGTACAACCTTTAGAATGCCTGTATTATTATGCTTCTCTTTTGATTTCAGTAGGGTGTAAAGTGAATTTATGGTAATCTTTTGAGATTCAACTGTAAATTCTAAATGTTTAATATATTCGGTTGTATTCATTTTTTTAGAATTAGTCATTAAAAAATGGATGCTCTGCAATTCTTTTTGCTCTTTCCAAACTACTGGCTTTTATATATTCGTAAAAAACCCTTTCAGTTTGATGTCCGGAAATAGTCATTATGTCAAGAGTTGGCATACCAGCTTTGTATGCATTAGTACAAAAGGATCTTCTAGCCGTATGGGTGGTCAAAAGTTGGTGTTTTTTATACGTTTTAGTTTTTCTTTTACCTCCAATAGTTTTAGTTATTTCAATTTCTTCATTCAATTTTGCCTCTTTCCCTATAATTTTTAAATCTCTATTTATATGTTGGTCGGGCTTTTTTGGGGGAGGGGCAAAATCATATTTTTCAATAATTTTTAATGTAACTGGATGGCAAGGAATTAATAAGGGTTGAGATGTTTTCTTGGTCTCAATTTTAAAATAATATTTACCGCCTAAATAATCTAAATTTTCTTTTGAGAGCCTGTTAAAATCTGAAACTCTTAACCCGGTGTATGCGCCAATTAAGAACAAATCCCTTGAAATTTCTTGACCAGTTGGCAGTTGCAACCTTTCTAGTTGCTTTAATTCTTCTGCATTTAAATATATTGCATCTACACTTTCATTTGGTTTTGCAAATTCTCTTCTTTTGTGAACAGTATTGGTGTGATACCCTCTCGAAAAGGAATAATTCAAAATTGTTTTAAGATTTTTAATGTGATTGGAAATATAATTATTGCTGTAATCTTGAGCTCTCAAATGTTCTATAAAGTCTTGATAAAGCTCCATTGTTATATCTTCATAATCAATGCCACCTTTTTTCTTGCTAAATATTTCAAACTTCTTCAAACTAGTCTTGAAAGACCGTATGGTCCCGTTTGAAAGAGGTCTTTTGGTGTAGGGATTAGGATTCGTGGAAAAGTATTTAATGTACCATTTGTAGCATTCAACTAAATTAGGTGTAGAATTTGAAACAGTTTTAGACTTACCAAAAATTAAATCAAAGATTTTCTTCACTTCTTTTCTATCATAATTGGGTTTTTCAAAATGCAAGTCTTCCAAGGCTTTTGAAATTTTTACAACTTTCAGGTTTAAAAACTTGTTTATATTAGAAGCATTGGATTGGGCAATTACATTTTTCACCCTTTGTTTTTCGTAATTCCAATGTTTTGCAGAATCAATATAAAGACCAGTTGAATATCTAACTTCATTTCCACGCCCGAAGCTGTGTATTACTTGAATACTTGCTTTGCCACTTTTTAGCTTTCGAATTGAGAAGTTTAAGGTTCCTTTCATGTACGCACAAAAGTACGTACATTATCTTTATCTAACCTAATTTAACTTTATTAAACTTTAGGTGTTAAAATTAAAATATGCTGTTTAACACGCTAATACAAAGGTGTTTCGCCCTGCTTTTCAAGATGTTATAAAATATCAGATATAGTATTTTGTTAATCTAGTAGGCCAACAAAACATCCCAGTCTTGAAAAAGATTGGGATTTTTTTATTTTGAAGAAGTATGGCGAGAAGTTTATCCTGAGCGTTGCGACGCAGGAGCAATAGTCGAAGGGAGCCCTAGTATAGTAGGCCAACAGAAATCCCGATCTTGAAAAAGGTCGGGATTTTTTATTTATAGAAAGGTTTATTTCGTTATCCTGATTGGACTATGTGACTGTAGGTGGCCAACGCCAAAAAAACGCCTTTTTTGTTTTCCGTTTTTTGGCGTTGGGCGTTCCCATTCCTTTCACGATTTAAAAAAAGATTGGGATTTTTATTTTAAAGAAGTACGGCGAGAAAATTAGCGCCGGGCATTTCCAATACCATTCTAACCTTAGTATAATGCAGCTACTTTGACAGTTGCAAGCGCACCCTGGTTCCGTTTTTATTACTAGAAATATCCAAAGAAGCTTGGATCTTCTTAGCTCTCGATTCCATGTTGTAAAGCCCGTGACTGCCTTTGGTCACTTGTGTTATATCATACCCTTTTCCATTATCGTTAACCTCCACCAAAACTTGCGATTGTAAGTGAATTAGGATTTCAATTTTTGTGGCTTTAGCGTGTTTTAAAGCATTGTTAACCGCTTCCTGAATGATCCTATAAATATTTATGGTTTGGTCAGGACCCAGTAACTGGTCATTAGTTCCCTTTTTGTCTACATGTACTAAAACATTGGTAGTGTTTGAAACTTTATGTGCCAGATATTGGATGCGTTCGGTAAGGTCCTCCCAGGAAACTGTGCCTTTGTTCATCACCCAGATCGTATCCCGCAAATCTGTAATCGCTTCCTGGCTAAATACTGAAAGTTCCTCCAGTTTTTCCTTAGTTATTTCGGGAGGGGTCTGCTGCATCCCCAACCCAATATTTTGCGCAGCACTGGAGAGATAGGTGAGTTGTGAACCAATATTGTCATGCAGCTCTTTTGAAATGCGAATGCGTTGTTCTTCTAACTTATTGGCTGTTTCTACTTTGTACAAGGCTTCTTTCAACTCCTGTTCCTGTTTTTGGTGTTTTATTTTGAGCTTTTGCTGGCGATATATTAAAAAACCAATTAATGCCAATAATAAAGCCCCGCCACCAAGTATGCTAATCCAAAGGCGTTGCGTGTTTAATTGTACTTCCTGCAATGCCAGTTGTTGCTCTTTTTCTTTGGTGCGGAACTCGGTCTCTTTTTCCTGAATGAGTTCCAGATTTTTAATATTTTGTAAACTATCTCCAGCTTTAGAGTAGCGAAGGTGAATTTTGTTTGCCTCACGGGGTCTGCCTAGTTGCAGTAAAGTGGTAGATTTAAAATACAAAAATTCACGATTCCTTAAATCTGAAATAGCGTGGGTAGTTGTTAGGCTATCGGCTATTTCTATAAATTTCAACGCTTCATTGGGGCGTGAGAGTTGATTGTATGAGTAAATAATCCCATTTAAAGCTTCAATGGTTTTGTAGGGCTCCATATTACTATCTAGGCACATTTCATACGCTTTTGTGTAGGCGTCAAGTCCTTTTAAAAAGTCTTCTTGTCGTGTATACACCGAACCAATACACAATTGGTTTCCTGCCGCTGCATAGGTATCCTTCTTTTTATTAGCTTCCTGTAAGCCTAACTTAAAAATACTTAAAGCTTTCTCATAGCGTTCCCGTTCCATATGGCAAATCCCTAAGTTCCAATAGGTATGTGCCCTAAAGTTACGTTCTATTTGGTTTTGATACTCTAAAGATTTCTTAAGATAGGGAATTGCCTGCTCATAGCGTTCCATATTTAGAAACGCCATTCCTATGTTGTTGTTTGCTGAAGCCAGATACCGGGTGTTTTCGGGAATTATTTTTTTAGCAACTTCTAGATACTCCAAAAAGGTTACTAAGGCTTGCGCATATTCAGAAAGTGCTGACAACGAATTCCCTTTTGTATTGAGCATTTCAGCTTTAATAGTTAGAAGATCAGTGCCTTTGGCAGTTGGAATAATAGAATCTAACCTTTTAATCGCAGCATCGTAATTTCCAGAATAATATAAATTTAGCGTTACGTTATGTGCCAATTTTAGCTCAATTTCTCTGTCATTAATGCTACGTGCGTAGGTAATTCCTTCGTCGTGGTATTTTTTAAACAGGATAGAATCTGCCGTACGATAATGGCTTACAAGGGCTTCATAAGCAGTTGTCTTTGCCTCAGGGTTTTTTGAAGTGCTGATAACTTGCTGGAGACTATCTGTATTTTGAGCAAATAGTTCAGTTGTATAAAAGATAGAAATGAATACGAGCAAAGCCACTTTTGCCATAAAAAGTATTTTTGGGATGGGTTAAAAGTAACATTATTTTTTTATTGCAATACAACTATGTACTTCTGCAAAGTGTGATTACCCTGTTGCGAATCTTTATCATGCACTTTTTGAGATTTCGAATTTACTCGGAAGCATTTTCCATATCAATTACCTTCGCCAACGTTTTTACCAACCGGTCATGATTTTTCACAAACGGATTTGTCTCATCCCACACGTATCCAGCCAATACTGAACAAATCTGTCGTTTAATTTCAGGATTGTCTGTAGCTTTAAAAAATATCTTCTGAAGATTTCCAGTATACCATTCTTTCACATAGGTTGAAAAAACCGTAACGCCTCTGGAGATATAGTCTGCATATTCAGATTGCCAGTCGATGGTTTCGCCTTTGGTTTGTCTTGTGGCTAATTTTGCTGCCAGCAGTCCGCTTTCAGTAGCAAAGGTGACACCGGAAGAAAATACTGGGTCTAAAAATTCGGCACTATTTCCCGTGAGTGCATATCCTTTGCCGAAGAATTGCGTTACAGAATTTGCTACATTTTTAAGGGTAACGGGTTCAAATTCGAAGGGACAGTCTTTAAAACGTGCGTAGTAATGGTCCGAGAGTTGCATCATTTGGCGTAACTTTTCCTCTTGGGTGCCTTTAAATGAATCTAAATACCTGGTCTCACCCACATACCCAATACTGCACATGCCGTTGGAAAAAGGGATGACCCATAGCCAGGTTTTAGTGTTTATTACATCAAAAGTTATGAGCGTCGCATCACTTTCGTCTGGACGATGAATGTCTCTAACGTGGGTAAAAATGGAGGAGTGTTTCGGGATACGGGGCGGAGCGTCCAAGTTCAATAAGCGAGGTAAAACCCTGCCGTGCCCACTGGCATCTATGATAAAATTAGCTTCAATTTCTGAAGTTTTACCGTCGGTATCTTTTAGTGTGGTGATAGAACTCCCATCTTTGGCAAATGTGACAGCGGTCACTTCAGTTTCAAAAGAAATGGGGACGCCTTTTTTCTCCAGTTCATTTGTCAACGTGTTATCAAAATGATCCCGGGGTACTTGCCAGGTCCAGTCCCAGCCTTCTGTAAACGTATCAGCAAAATCAAAATTACACACTTGATCCCCTTTTAAAAATCGGGCTCCTCTTTTAATTTCGTAGCCTTGCTTTTTGAGACAGTCTAAAAGACCTGCTTCTTCAAAGTGATCCATGCAGCGAGGTAATAAACTCTCACCAATCACAAAACGAGGGAATTTGTTTTTTTCAACTATCTGAATGCGCAATCCTTGCTGTTGTAAATATGCTGCTGCAACACAGCCAGCAGGTCCGGCACCAATAAGTAGAACGTCAAGTTTGGGTGTTGACATATTTTTTTGTGGCAAGTATATATATTGTTACTTTGCAACGTAAATTTAGCAATACAACTAAATTAAGCCACACAAATCTAACAAAAAAGCAGACGTGAGCGCATGATTACACTGAAAGGGACATTGGAGATTGAAGATTTTAAAGAAATCGTGTTGAACAACCAACAAGTTTCGATTGCAAAGGAAACATTGCAAAGAGTTGAAGAAAGCTTCATATTTTTAAAAGAATTTTCAGAAAATAAAATTATTTATGGTGTAAATACGGGCTTTGGCCCTATGGCGCAGTATAAAATAAAAGATAAGCAGCGTGTTCAGTTGCAATACAATTTAATTCGAAGTCATGCTACAGGAGCGGGGAAGCCCATAGATAAAATAAGTGTTAAGGCTTCTTTGCTGGCAAGATTAAACACGCTAAGCCTGGGTAGAAGCGGGGTGCATCCCTCGGCTATTCAGTTGATGACCCAATTAATAAATCGTGATATTTTACCAGTGATTTATGAACATGGAGGTGTTGGTGCCAGTGGTGATCTAGTACAGTTGGCACACGTAGCTTTGGTGCTCATTGGGGAAGGGGAGGTGTACTATAAAAATGAAATACAACCTACTTCGGAAGTGTTTAAAGCCGAAAATTTAGAGCCTATTTCGGTAGCATTACGTGAAGGGCTGGCATTAATGAATGGTACTTCAGTAATGAGTGGAATAGGGGTGATGAATACAATCCAAACCCGAAATTTACTGGACTGGATGGTAAAAACATCTGCGGCCATTAATGAAATTGTACAAGCGTACGACGATCATTTATCTTTTGAGCTGAATCAATCCAAAAAACATAAAGGACAACGTACTATTGCTGAAAAAATGCGCCATCATTTAAGGGATAGTCAATTGACGCGCAAACGCGAACACCATCTTTACAATGGCTCGCAAACAGGAGATGTTTTTGACGAAAAAGTGCAGGAATACTATTCGTTACGTTGTGTGCCACAAATTCTTGGGCCTGTGTTGGACACCTTAAATGGGGTGGAGAAAATTTTAGTCGAAGAAGTTAATTCGGCTAATGATAACCCTATCATCGACCTAAAAACCAGACAGGTGTACCATGGCGGGAACTTTCACGGCGACTACGTTTCCCTGGAAATGGACAAGCTGAAACTGGTGGTCACTAAAATGACTATGCTTGCCGAAAGACAACTTAACTATTTGCTCAACTCAAAGCTGAACGATATTCTTCCACCTTTCGTGAACATGGGAGCGCTGGGGTTAAACTTTGGGATGCAGGGGGCGCAATTTACTGCTACTTCCACGACTGCTGAAAGTCAAATGCTAAGCAACCCAATGTATGTGCACAGCATTCCAAATAACAACGATAACCAGGATATTGTAAGTATGGGGGCCAATGCGGCTTTAATTACTCAAAAAGTAATTGAAAATGGCTATCAGGTAGTTGCGATAGAACTATTGACCATAGTGCAAGCAATTGACTATTTAAAAGTACAGGATAAAGTGTCTTCACAAACTAAAGCGATGTATGATGCGGTGCGAAAGATACTCCCAACGTTTAGCCAGGATGAGGTGTTGTACCCGCATATCGCCAGCATAAAAGAAACTGTTTTGAAAACCCCAAGCTAACATGAACTACGCACTCGTTACAGGAGGATCCAGGGGCATTGGCCGTGCTATTTGCATACAATTGGCAAAGGATTTAGGATACCACATACTTATTAATTTTCGTGGAAATGAAACTGCCGCAAACGAAACGCTTTCCGAAATCAATTCAGCAGGAGGAACAGGAGAATTACTTCAATTTGATGTTTCCAATGCTGAAGACACTGCAAAAGCACTGCAGGCCTGGCAAGAGAATAATAAAGAAGCGGTGATTGAGATACTGGTGAATAATGCAGGCATTACAAAAGATGGTCTTTTTATGTGGATGAAAGACGAAGACTGGAATAGTGTGATGGATACGAACCTAAACGGATTTTTCAATGTTACCAAACCGTTGTTACAGCCTATGTTGCTAAATCGGTTTGGACGCATCATAAATGTGGTATCGCTTTCTGGGTTAAAAGGAACCGCAGGACAAGTAAATTATGCCGCTGCAAAGGGAGCGGTCATTTCGGCTACAAAATCGCTGGCACAGGAAGTAGCTAAGCGAAATGTAACGGTCAATGCTGTAGCGCCAGGATTTATAACAAGTGATATGACAAAAGATCTCGATGAAAAAGAGCTGAAGAAGCTAGTGCCGTTAAACCGTTTCGGCACCCCCGATGAAGTTGCACATCTTGTTTCTTTTTTAGCTTCTGAAAAAGCAGCTTACATCACAGGGGAAGTGGTCAACATCAACGGAGGGATTTACGGTTAAATTCTCAAAAATCCTTTAAATTTGCCAACAAAAGAAGCACTTGGGTTTGGCAAAAAATCAAACTATTACAACTACTGAAAACGCAGCCACCTGGACAGGAAAATCACGTGGTACCGTGACGGGATTCAAGATATTTGTTTTTTTCATCCGGAAATTCGGAATTCGGGCTGCGTATGCCTTAATGCATTTACCGATCCCTTATTTCTGCTTGGCAGTACGTAATAATGCAAAGGCTTTACACTATTTTTACACGAAACGCTTAGGCTACAGCTGGCTTAAAAGTTGTGTTAGTATTTACAAGAATTATTATGTTTTTGGGCAATCGTTAGTAGACAAGATCGCCATTCCTATTGGCAAGGGAGATGCGTATTCGTATGAGTTTGACGGAGAGGAGCATATCACCGAAATGTTGCAAAAGGAGGAAGGAGGAATTCTTATAAGTGCCCACGTGGGCAATTTTGAGTTGGCGCAACACTTTTTCAAAAAACGAAATTTTGATGCAGCCATAAGCATTGTTATTACCGACCAGGATCACGAGGATATTAAAGAATATCTTGGGCAATTCACCAAGCGGGATCACGTGAATTTTATAGTGGTAAAGGAAGATATGTCACATATATTTGAAATAAGTGCTGCCATTGCCCAAAATAGAATTGTATGCATTTCAGGAGATCGATTCCTAAATAAAACCAAAACTCTGGAAGCCGAATTGCTGGGTAAAAAAGCAAAGTTTCCTATTGGGCCGTTTCAAATCGCCACCCGCATGCAAGTACCTGTTTTGTTTGTGTATGTAATGAGAGAACCCAAAAAGCACTACCATTTATACGCAAGAAAAGTAAAGGTTGAACGTCGCGACGCGCAAGATCTACTCAACAAATTTGCAGCGCATTTAGAATTAGTTGTCAAAAAATATCCGCTACAATGGTTTAATTTTTACGACTTTTGGGGAAAGGGATTGTAAAGTAGGTAACTAGTCAAATGGTAAGTAGCACTTTTTTGCTTAAGTCTGCTTCTATGAATAGCCTAGCGAGATTATTAAAAGGCCTCCCAAAAAGAATAAATTAATGGATTACCCAAATAGTTCACTTCCTATTACTAACATGGAGTTTCTGAAAAAACTCATTCCACATCGGGAACCCATGATCTTAGTAGACACATTGCGCTACCACGATGCGAATAGTCTGGTAAGTAGTTTTCTTATTCCCCAACAATGCTTATTTGTAAAAGAAAACAAATTTTCCGAAGCAGGAATTTTAGAGCATATGGCGCAAAGTGCTGCTTTACATACTGGTTATTCGGGTTATTTAAACAAAAAAGCTACCCGGGAAGGGTATATTGGTGCTATTAAAAAAGCTGAAATCAGACAGCTTCCCCAGGTTGGGGATACCCTGCGAACCGAAGTACATATTTCCTATAGCGCAATGGAGATGATACTGGTACGTCTGGAGTCTAAAGTTGGTGATGTTAACATCGCTTCGGCTGAAATGAGCACGATCTTAAAACCGTTGGAATCTTGAAAGCACCTTGTTACATTTCGGCAGCTGGACTGGTCACACCTTTGGGGTTTTCGGCAGAAGATACATTTGAGATGTTGCTGCAAGATAATACAGCGCTTAAAAAGCAGGAAGATACGGCAGTTTCAGAAACACCTTTTTATGCGGCGATGCTTTCTGAAAAAAAAATAAACACGCAATTTCAGCAGTTGGGAAATCCTCAACAGTACACCAAGCTAGAAAAAATGATGCTACTTGCTATGGCGCAAACCCTAGCAAACTCCGAAGTAAAAATCACAGAAAAAACAGCATTGCTGGTAGCGACCACCAAAGGAAATATAGATGCTTTAGATGTAAACAGTGCCTTTGATGAAAGCCGAGCTTATTTGCCTATGCTGGCAAAAAAACTAGCCGACTTTTACAATTTTAAAACCGAACCTGTTATAGTTTCAAATGCCTGTGTTTCTGGAATCCTGGCTGTAACCGTAGCGAAACGAATGATTTCAACAGGTCTTTATGAGAATGCTGTACTAGTTGCGGGAGATTTAGTGACCAAGTTTACACTGTCCGGATTTCAGTCGTTTAAAGCATTGAGTGTTGCCCCTTGTAAACCCTATTCAAAATACCGTAGCGGAATTAGTTTGGGTGAAGCAGCGGCATCAGTTTTTATTTCAAAAGAAAAGCACACCAAAAATGCTGTAGAGATCATAGGTGCTGGCTCTTGCAATGACGCCAACCACATTTCAGGACCTTCCCGAACGGGCGAAGGGTTGTACAAAAGTATCGCGGCTGCCTTAAAGGAAGGTCAGTTGGAGGCAAATGGGGTCGATTTTATTTCAGCCCATGGGACTGCTACACTTTATAACGACGAGATGGAGGCTATTGCCTTTACACGCCAGCATATGCAGCACATTCCTTTGCATAGTTTAAAAGGAGCTTTTGGACATACCCTGGGGGCTTCAGGCTTATTAGAAACTGTAATTGGCTTAGAAATGATGCATCACCAAACAATGCTTCCCTCGCCTGGTTTCGATGAACTGGGTGTTTCCAAACCTTTGCATATTCTGTTACAAAAACAAAAAAAACCAATTGATATTTTATTGAAAACCGCCTCAGGTTTTGGTGGTTGCAACACGGCAGTTCTCTTTAAAAAAGTATCTTAGCAAAAACAACTACAACCAACCTCCCTTTCCATGGCTAAAAAAACCATTAAAGCTATAGATGCCTTAGAAGAAGCCCAGCGTATTGCGTTGGCTCCTTTTGTGTTTCAGACTTCTGTTTCACTCCGCAAGCTTGGAGTTTTTAGCTATATTTTTGATAATAGGGATGCCAATGGAGTTTCATTACTGGATATTTGCGAAGCACTAAAAATCCCTGAATATGGTTTGGGTGTGTTACTGGAAATGGCAGAAAGTGCTGGACTGGTAAAGAAAAATGATGCTGCTAATTTTGAACTCACCAAAACAGGATATTTTTTAAATTATGACAAAACCGTAAGTGTAAACCTGAATTTTACAAATGATGTTTGCTATAAAGGGTTATTTCATCTGAAAGATTCCATAAAAAATCAAAAACCTGAGGGTTTAAAAGAGTTTGGAAACTGGAATACCATTTACGAAGGACTTTCTCATCTTTCATCCGAAGTACAGCAATCGTGGTTTGAGTTTGACCACCACTACAGCGATGGTATTTTTACAGAAGCACTTCAGATAGTCTATTCAAAAAATCCTAAGCACATTTACGATATTGGAGGTAATACAGGGAAGTTTGCATTGCAATGTTTGTCAAATTCTGAAGACATTACCATCACTATTTACGATTTATCCGGACAGCTAAAAAAAGCATTGAAGAATGTAAAAGATGCTGGATTTGGTAGTCGAATTAATGGAAAAGAAATTGACTGGTTGGCGCCCAATCCGCAACTGGAAAAAGGGGCAGATTTGATCTGGATGAGCCAGTTTTTAGATTGTTTTTCGGAAGATGAAATAGTGAAAATTCTTAAATCCTGTGTTGCTGTAATGGACGATACGATGCCGCTGCTTATTACTGAAACATTTACAGACCGTCAAAAATTTGACAATGCACAATATGTGTTAGAAGCCACATCCCTATATTTTACTGCGCTTGCTAATGGAAATAGTAAAATGTATCCAGCCACTGTTTTTATAAAACTTGTTGAAAAGGCTGGATTAAAAGTTGAAGAAGACATTAAGTTAGGCGAGTACCACACAATGTTGGTTTGTAAAAAGAACGAGGCTTGAAAAACGAATATTTCATTTCAGATTTTTGCCACATGACTGCTGAAGAAGTTTCAGTAAATGGTGCTGTAATTCTGAAAAATGAAACTGCTGATTTTGATGCTTTTCTGAAAAAAATATATCAACTTCAAAACCTGAAATATTCTAAGTTTTTTAAAATGGATGCGCTGAGCAAGCTTACTTTTTTAGGAGCCGAATTGTTGCTGAAAAAAGAAAGCAGCTCATTAAAAAACATACAAGACACTGCTTTAGTGTTTTCAAATAAAAGCAGCAGCTTAGAAACCGACAGGAAACATCAAAAATCCATTCAATCCAATACCGACTTTTACCCAAGTCCCGCAGTTTTTGTGTATACCTTACCTAATATAGGGATGGGGGAAGTTGCTATTCGCCACCAGTTGCAAACCGAAAATGCCTTCTTTGTTTTTGAGCAGTTTGAAGCCGAATTTCTTCAAAAATATACTGTAAGTTTGCTACAAGAAAAAAAGTGCCATCACGTATTATGTGGTTGGACCGAAGTAGATGGAGCTACGCGGCACGGTTTTTTCTATTTAGTAACCCAAAAGGGTAATATACCACACACAAAACAGAACATACAAAATTTATATACGCAACGTTGATGGAAGCATTGAAGCAAGAATTGAAAGAAAGCATACTAGAAGCCTTGAATCTGGAAGAGTTTACCGTAGCAGATATTAATGACACCGATCCTCTTTTTGGTGATGGACTTGGACTGGATTCTATCGATGCTCTGGAATTAATTGTACTTTTAGACAAGGATTACGGAATAAAATTAACCGATCCGGAAGAGAGTAAGTCTATTTTTAAATCTGTTGAGGTTTTAGCTTCGTATGTTGAAGCAAACCGAAAGAAGTAGCTGAAACTTCTAACAATGGCTTACGCTTATTGAATACTCTTTTACTATGCCTCAAAAAATCGCCATAACCGGATTAGGAATTATCTCCGCCCTTGGGAATACCGTGGCAACAAATAAAAAAGCGTTACTGAACTCTAAAAGTGGTGTTGGAAAACTTCAAAAAATTGAAAGTATTCACGCTACAACCATAAAAGTAGGCGAAGTTGCATTCACAAATGTTGAGATGGAAGCACTCCTACATCTTCCTCAAAATCATAATTATACAAGAACAGCCTTATTAGGTGGTATGGCTGCTTTAGAAGCCGTGAAGCAAGCTGAAATTAATGATATTTCTGAAGGTAAAACAGGATTTATTTCAGCTACAACTGTAGGAGGAATGGACAAAACTGAAACTCACCTCAAAGAGTTTATTACAAATCCTGAATCTCAAAAATACATCTCAAGCCACCACGCAGGCGATAGCACTCAAAAAATAGCTGACCTACTAGGAATTACCGGATTTACCACCACGGTTAGTACAGCTTGTTCCTCAGCGGCTAATGCCATCATGCTGGGGGCGCGACTTATAAAAGCAGGTAAGCTGGATCGGGTGATCGTGGGTGGAACCGATGCCCTTTCAAAGTTTACCATTAACGGATTTAAATCTTTACTGTTGCTATCTGAAACTGACTGCAAGCCCTTTGATGCAAACCGCAATGGATTAAACCTTGGCGAAGCTGCAGCCTATCTTGTATTAGAATCTGAAGCAGCGGCCAAAGGAAAGAACGCCCTTGCATACCTTTCAGGCTATGGAAATGCAAACGATGCACACCACCAAACCGCCTCTTCGGCAACTGGAGAAGGCGCATTTTTAGCAATGAAAAAAGCACTGGAGATTGCCGGAATAGCACCATCAAAAATAGACTACGTGAACGCCCATGGAACAGCAACCCCCAATAACGATTTGTCTGAAAGTGTTGCGTTACAACGAATTTTTGATAACAAAATTCCAGGTTTCAGTTCTACTAAACCATTTACAGGCCACACCTTAGCTGCTGCAGGTGCTGTAGAAGCGGTGTTCTCAGTCTTAGCGTTACAGGAAAACTGTATGTTTCCTAACCTTAATTTTGAAGCTAAGATGCCGGAAACACAACTAAAACCCGTTGTAAAACTTTATAAAAAAGAGTTGCAAAATGTGCTTTCCAATTCTTTTGGATTTGGAGGTAATTGTTCATCGTTAGTATTCAGTAAAGCGTGAAACCTATTTACATTCATAGCGCCGTCTGTATTACTGCTCAGGATAGTTTTGAGGACGGAATCATGGTTCCATTAAAAACTTCCGAGGGAAAAGTACAGGCAAAACACCCTGAGTATCGTGATTTTATACCGCCTGCAGCAGCAAGGAGAATGGCGCCTGCTGTAAAAATGGGTGTGGCAGCCGCGTCTAAAGCTTTACAAAAAGCAAATGTGGAGCAACCCGATGCCATTATCACTGGTAGCGGGATGGGGTGTATGCTGGATACCGAAAAGTTTCTGAACGCCTTGATAGAAAACAAGGAAGAGTTTTTAACGCCCACAGCTTTTATTCAGTCCACACATAATACGGTAGGCGGACAGATAGCACTTGGGTTGCACTGTAAAGCCTACAACAATACCTACGTTCACGGTTCACTGTCTTTTGAAAGTACCTTGTTTGATGCACAACTTGCATTGCAAGAAGGGAGCGCAACAACTGTTCTGGCAGGGTGTGTAGACGAATTGGGAACTGAGTTTGTAGAATATGTTCGACTAAAAGAACAACAGGAAACAATTCCTAAACAGGTTCCTTATGGAGAAGGAACCGCTTTTTTCGTGCTCTCTCAGGAAGTCAAGGAAGAAGGTGTGATTTTAAGAGGCTTACAGACTTTCAGAACTGTTTCAGAAGATGACATTACCGAAAAAATGCTTCAGTTCTTACGTGAAAATCAATTGGAAACTGAAAGTATTGATGCAGTTTTCCTGGGAACTACTGGCGACAGTTATGATGGGTATTACAATGTTGTTTCAAAATCATTTTTACCAAAGATTGTGCGGATTCCGTTTAAAGAATATTCAGGAGATTTTTATACTTGCATGGGTTTTGCAGTATGGTGGGCACAGTATTTGTTGCAGGAGCAGTGTGCGCCAGGTTATAATTGTGAACCAGATGTGACACCCAAGTATCAAAATATTTTAATTTATACTCAAGAAAAAGGGCAAAATCATAGCTTTATTTTGCTTTCAAAAACATGAATTTTAAAAGGACGCTCATACTTTTTATAGTGCTATTTATAGCATTGTCCCTTTGTAGCTTGTTCATGCAATTTCCAGTTTGGGTCTTTTATGTGCTCATTGCTCTTTTCCTGTTGCTATTAATTGTGGGTTCCTTTTCTATGAGCCACAATTTTTTTTTGAAATCTTTCACAAACTTAAATTCTTACCAAAGCGACGCAATTGCACTTACGTTTGACGATGGCCCACATCCGTTGTATACCCCAAAAGTATTGGCTTTGTTGAAGAAGTACAAGGTCAAGGCAACATTTTTCTGTATAGGAAAGAATGCTGAAAAATATCCAGAGTTAGTGCAGCAAATAGTTGATGCCGGACACACCATTGGCAATCATAGTTATTCTCATAAACCTTATATTGGTTTTAAAGGCACTAAATGCTGGATAGAAGAACTGGAAAAAAATGACGCCGTATTGGAAGCAATCTTGGGTAAAAAACCTGCCCTTTTTAGACCTCCCTACGGAGTTACAACACCACATTTGGCAAAAGCCATTGAATTTACAAAACACACAGTAATAGGGTGGAGTCTGCGCACGTACGATACGTCTCCTATACGCCACAAAGATGCTATGCTAAAATCTATACAAAGGAATATAGAGCCTGGAGCTGTTATTTTGCTGCATGATACGCATAAAAACATTCCTTATATTTTGGAACACACTTTGATATATTTGCAGCACCACGGATACAGAACAGTTTCCGTTAACGAATTGATAGATGAAAAATAAGTGTACTATTTTCTTTTTGTTAGGTTCAATGTTGTCCCTAACTATATGCATTGGGCAAACACCACTATCTGAAAAAGAACAACGAGCTTTTAAAGAAAAAGTACAGGAAACTGCCAAAAACACTTCGTCCATAACAAGTAATTTTGAACAGGTCAAGCAGTTAGAAATGCTCTCAGAGCCAATTGTTTCAAAAGGAATGTTGGCTTTTCAAGCTCCAGATAACATACTTTGGCAGTATACAACTCCAAAGACGTACAAAGTAATCTTTAAAGAGGAACTCCTGCTGGTAGATAACAATGGTAAGAAAGATGAAATAAAACTGAGTAGCAACAAATTGTTTCGAAGTTTTAACGAATTAATTGTAAACAGTATTAAAGGTGCTATGTTTGATGAAGATGAATTCGAGATTTCTTATTTTAATACTGCAGAAGGGTATCTGGTGAAGTTTATTCCAAGAGATAAAAAAATGAAGCGATTTGTTTCAGTTTTTGAACTTACCTTCACGCAAGAAAAAGGGGAAGTGATTCAGGTTAAACTCATAGAACCCAATACCGATTATACCTTGATACGTTTCAGCAAAAGGAAGACGAATGTAAAAATTCCTGCAGAAACCTTTACCTTATAACAGATGTCTCCATGAGTCTCTGCGGTATTGCTTTTCTAAGAAGTTCTACAGAGACCCACAGAGAAATAGCAAATGAATTTAGACAACTTTTATACCGTCCAGGCCCGAAAATTAGTTGAAGAACATACGCTTTCTGTGATACTTCAACTTAACCAGGAGCACGAAGTATTTAAAGGACATTTCCCCAACCATCCGGTTTTGCCTGGGGTCGCTATGCTTCAAATTATAAAAGAGCTTACAGAAAAACATTACAAAACTTTACTTTTTATGCATACTGCCAACCGTGTAAAGTTTCTTACCCCGGTAAATCCTTTTGAAAGGGACACGTTGGAGTTTCATCTAACATTTCAGCAGGAAGAGAACACCTTAAAAGTTAAAAATAGCACTACTTTTGTCGATGGAGTCACAGTAATGCAATGTTCACTTGTATTCGCAAAACTTGGCTAAAACAGGTTATTTTTGGAGAGCACTACTACTATAGCGGAACGACTTAAACAGCTTAAATGCTGCGTAGTTCTGGCTACCTACAATAATGAAATGACCCTTCCCAGAATCTTGAATGGGGTGCTTGCTTTTACGGAAGAAATTATTCTGGTAAACGATGGTTCTTCAGATGTAACTCCAGAGCTGCTGGTGAATTACCCGCAGCTAATTCAAATTCATCTACCAAAAAACAGGGGGAAGGGAAATGCCTTAAAAGTCGGTTTTAAGAAGGCTTTAGCGCTGGGCTATGAACGTGCTATTACATTAGATACCGATGGGCAGCATTTTCCAGAAGACCTTCCAAATTTTGTGAATGCCATCGAAGCTTCCGAAGACAAAAATACATTCCTCATTGGCGATAGGAATATGAATGTGGCAGACGTATTAGAAAGCAGTGCCCGGGGAAATCGGATTTCTGGTTTTTGGGTGCGGAGTGTCACCGGGCTGCAGCTAACCGATACGCAATCTGGTTTCAGAATGTATCCTATAAAAGCCTTGCAAAAAATCAATTTTTTGCGGTGGACGAAGAAATTCGAGTTTGAAACCGAAGTGATCGTAAGAGCGCATTGGCGGGGCATAACCGTAAAAAATATTCCTATAAAAGTATTGTACCCCGAGGACCGGGTGTCTCATTTTCGACCTTTTATGGACATTGCCCGTATTGTGGTATTAATTATTGGCTTTCTTCTTATGAAGGGCTTGTATATTATTCCACGTGATTATTACAGGCGATTAAAAAAAAAAGGATTCAAAAAATTTTTAGCCGAAGATTTTCTGGGCAGTAAAGATTCTCCAAAAAAGAAGGCTCTGTCCATTGCTTTAGGTGTCTTTTTGGGATTGTCTCCCTTATGGGGTTTTCATACTGTAATTGTTATTTTTCTTGCTATTTTCCTTAAGCTGAATAAAGTGATCTCCTTTGCATTCAGTAATATAAGTTTGCCCCCTTTCATTCCTTTTGTATTGTGGGCCAGCGTGCGAACGGGAAATTTTGTTTTAGGTGAAACATCGTCTTTTTCAATGAGTGAATTAACCGATTTTGATGCGATTAAACATCTTGAAAGCTATTTGGTTGGAAGTGTGGTGCTTTCGGTCACTTCGGCGGTAGTTTTTGGAGTGGTGGGGTATTTAATTTTAAAAGTAGTTCAACCTAGAAAAGTAACGCGGCGTGAGTAATTTTTTTCTGAAAACATACCGTTTTTTTCAGCAACAAAAATCCTTGTTTTGGGTAGGGATGGTGTTGGTTTTCGGGGTATTAGGTTTTGTCGCTAGTTCTATAAAACTTGAAGAGGATATTTCGAAATTAATCCCAATGACTACTGAAAATGAACGCCTTCAAAAAGTGCTGGAAACAGCTAACTTCTCAGATAAAATTATCGTTCACATTCAGAAACAAGAGAAAGGCACTACTGAAGACCTGACCAACTATGCAGCCCAGTTTCTAGACAGCCTTGACCAAAATTTTAAAGGAACTGTAAAAGACGTTCAGGGTACCGTAACCGATGAAACTGCATTGGATGTTCTGGACTTTGTCTATGAAAACATACCGCTCTTTCTAACCGACGACGACTATCAAACCATCGCTCAAAAACTGAATGCAGATAGCATTGCCAATATTACAAAACAGAACTACAACACCTTGGTTTCTCCAACAGGATTATTGGCAAAAAAAACTATCGCACGGGATCCGCTGGGAATTTCATTGCTAGGAATCCAACAATTAAAACAATTAGGAGTAAGCGAAGATTTTGAAGTAGAAAATGGGTTTCTGGTAAGTAAGGATAAAGCACATTTGTTACTTTTTATCACGCCGAAATTTCCAACTTCTGAAACCGATAAAAATGAAGCTTTTGTAGCGAACTTGTATACGTTACAAGAACAGCTTAACAAACAGTATTCTTCGACCGCAGCAGCCAGTTATTTTGGAGGAGTATTTATTGCGGTTGCCAATGCCCAACAAATTAAAAGCGATGTACAAGTAACTGTAAGTGTTGCACTTACCTTATTAGTGTTGCTTTTTATGATCTTCTACCGGAGGCTTACAATCCCAATCATTTTGTTAGTACCAACCTTATTTGGAGGGTTGCTATCTGTAGCTTTTTTGGCATTGTTTCGGGGAGAGATTTCGGGTATTTCTTTAGGAATAGGATCGGTATTATTGGGGGTTACGTTGGATTATTCACTGCATATTTTAACCCATATTCGCAGTGGAGATGGTGCAACAATATTGTTTCATGATGTGGTGAAGCCTATTTTAATGAGTAGTCTAACAACGGCTTTAGCATTTTTATGTTTGCTTTTTATAGATTCACAAGCATTACAGGATTTAGGAGTTTTTGCTGCAATAAGTGTGTTAGGAGCTGCTGTTTTTTCTTTATTTTTTATTCCACAAGTATATAAAGGTTACACTGCCACCAGGAACAAAAGAACCGTATTGGATTTATTTTCGAGTTATCCTTTTCACACTAATAAAGTACTCATTTGCTTAGTGCTTGCAGCATTAGTTTTGAGTATTTTCACCTATAAGCGCGTTATTTTCAATAAAGATATTTCGCAATTAAATTATGTGCCGGAGTCTTTAAACAAAGCTGAGAAGGAACTAGACACATTGCTAAATACCCAATCAAGATCTTTGTATGTTGTTGGGCATGGGACAAGCTTACAAGAAGTACTGGAAGCTAATGATGACGCTCTTTCGGTTTTGAAACAGCTTAAAGAAAATGATAAACTTATAAGTTACAACTCTATTGCGGGTCTGGTTGCTTCAGAAAAAAAGCAACAGCAAAAAATTGAAACCTGGAATCGGTTCTGGAATACAACCTTAAAAGATAGTGCTACGCAATTATTGAAAAAAAATGGGGTTGCAGCTGGTTTTAAACCTAACTCATTTCTACAATTTTATGATGTATTAGAGCAGGATTTTAAGCCGTTACAACTTTCAGAATTTGAAACAATCAACACGATAGCAACAGCCGATTTTATTTCCAGTAAAAACGGATTTACAACGGTAACGTCATTAGTGAAAGTTTCCGAGGAACAGTCAGAGTTAGTAAAACAAGCGTTCGCTCAAACGGAGGCTATTTTGGTCATCGATCGTTTAGACATAAACGAAACCCTGCTAGGGAACCTTAAAACAGATTTCAATAAACTTATTTATTTCAGCTTGGGTGTGGTCGTGTTTTTATTATTGCTTTTCTACCGAAATTTAAAACTAACGCTCGTCACTATTTTGCCTATACTGCTTACTTGGTTTATCACCTTAGGAATTATGGGAGTATTAGGATTGCAGTTTAATGTATTCAATGTAATCATTACCACGTTTATTTTTGGGCTGGGAGTAGATTATAGTATTTTCGTTACCAATGGATTGCTACTAGATGGCACAGGTCCAAAAATAGCATTGGCAACCCACAAAACATCCATTTTGCTTTCAGTGCTTACAACTGTTTTGGGTGTTGGAGTGCTTATTTTTGCAAAGCATCCTGCCTTACACTCCATCGCTTCGGTTGCAGTTATTGGGATACTTGCTGCTATGATAATTTCGTTCACTGTACAGCCTTTGTTATATCATTTTCTTATTTTTAAAGGTATTAAGAAGCATTCCAGATGAGCCAGATAAAAACCACCCCCATTACCGTTGTAGATAGTATTAACAAAGCAGATTTTGTAAAGCAATACTACAAACCACAACGTCCGGTGCTTATTAAGAACCTGACGAAAGACTGGCCAGCTTATAAAAAGTGGGATCTGGACTATATTCAAAGCCTGGCTGGAGAACAAGTAGTGCCTTTGTACAATAATGTACCTACCAAAGGGCATAAAAAATCGGTTGTAGCTGCTGTCGAAATGAAGCTCTACGATTACATTGACATCTTAAAAAAAGGTCCTACAGACTTGCGCATGTTTTTTTACAATGTGCTTCAGAAAATGCCACAACTTACCAAAGATTTCGATTACCCCGATATTGGTTTACCTTTTTTTAAAAAACTCCCCGTGATGTTCTTTGGAAGTAAAGGCGGAAAAGTACTGGCGCATTACGATATGGATCTGGCAGATTTAATGCACTTCCACTTTCACGGAACCAAAAAAGTAACGCTGTTTCATCCCAATCAGGCAAAATATTTATATAAAGTGCCGTATACGGTGCATAATCTGGAAACCATAGATATGGATCATCCAGATTTTGATACATACCCTGCATTACGTGATGTGGAAGGAATTTCAGTAACCATGCAACACGGTGATGCACTTTATATGCCTAGCGGGTATTGGCACTATATAACCTATGAAGATGCAGGTTTTTCCATCACTTTGAGAGCTTTTCCAAGAAACGGAAAGCGTCTGGCAAAGCTATTCAGTAACCTTCTTTTTATGCGAAATTTTGAAAATATCATGCGCCGTATCCAGGGCGAGAAATGGACCGATTATAAAGAAAGTAAAGTGTTACGAGAGGTGAATAAGCGGTATGAGAAGTAACAGGTTTAACATAGCAATACTTTTTTTACTAGTCTTAACCCTAACAGGCTGTGGAGTCAAAAAATCCCTTAAAGACCGCCCGGATATTTCAAAATATACAGGGGACCTTCCAGAAAAACTAACCATAAATGACAGCACCTTTACTCAGGGAAATAACTTCCTGACCAAAAACAAGTTTGGTTTATGGGAGCTTTACGTAGAAGGGAATCCCTTGGAACGTGGATTGGCAAACGGAAGCTTAACACAAGCACTTTACTACAAACAGGAAAAAGTATTTCTCGATAAAGTAAATAGCCTAGTGCCTGGCGAAGGACAACAAAAGTTCTTAACCAAATTTTTAAAATGGTACAACCGTAAGATGTATAAGCACATCCCCGAAGAGTACAAAACCGAAATATACGGAGTCTCAAGATATGCATCACCAGAGTTTAACGACCTGGCTCCGCCGTATTTACGTTCGCTGTATTTACACGGCGCGCATGATATTGGACATGCGCTACAGGATTTAATGCTGGTGGGCTGTACGAGTTTTGCTGTTTGGGACACCAAAAGTGAGGATGGAAACTTACTGATAGGACGCAATTTCGATTTTTACGCAGGCGATGCTTTTGCTGAAGAAAAAATAATAGCTTTTGTACATCCGGAGGAAGGACACAAATTTATGAGCGTGACCTGGGGTGGTTTTATTGGCGTTGTTTCCGGGATGAATGACCAGGGGTTAACGGTAACCATTAATGCAGGAAGGTCGAAGATTCCTTTGGTGGCAAAGACCCCTATTTCCATTGTAGCACGTGAGATTTTGCAGTATGCTTCCACCATCGATGAAGCTATTGCCATTGCAAAAAAAAGAGAAGTTTTTGTTTCTGAAGCGATTATGGTGGGAAGCGCCAAAGATGAAAAAGCAGTTTTACTGGAAGTGTCGCCTAACAATTTTGGTGTTTTTGAAGTTGAAAATACTTCAGCATTAATTTGTGCAAACCATTTTCAAAGTGAAGCATTTGAGAATGACCGAAGAAACCTAAAGACCATTGAAGAAAGCCATACTGCCTACCGTTTCAACCGAATGACAGAGTTGCTGGATTCTGAAGAAAAAGTAAATCCTACGGAAGCCGTTGCACTACTTAGAAACCGGAAAGGATTAAACGGTGCAGACATCGGCTATGGAAATGAAAAAGCCTTAAACCAGTTGCTGGCACATCATGGTATTGTGTTTCAGCCTGCCGATTTAAAAGTGTGGATATCTGCCAATCCGTATCAACTGGGTGCTTTTGTGTGCTACGATTTGGAGGAGGTGTTTACCAATAGAGCGGGAAATCCATCGCTTATTTCTCTTTCAGAAAAAGAGCACACTATCGCTGCTTCGCCCTTTTTACAAACCCAAGCCTATGAAAATTATAAGGCTTACCGGAAAATCGAAGCTGAAATTGAAACTGAAATCGAAACTGACTTGTACCACAATACATCAAAAATTGAAGGTTTAATATCCTTAAATCCAGAGTATTGGAAAGCGCATTATTTAGCAGGGCGCTATTACTACGAAAATAGAAATTATAAAGAAGCTGTGATAGCTCTCACCGAAGCTTCACAAAAAGAGATACCTTCGCTGGATGAAGTGGAATTGGTGGAGAAATTTTTGAAAAAAGCCAAGCGAAAATTGAAATGAAAAAACCTAGTATAGCAACAAAACCTACACAAGAAATTGAAGCTTTTCAGTATCAAAAACTGAAAGAGACGCTACAGTATGTTTCAGAAAATTCGCCGTTTTACAGAGCGCTATTTGCCAAAAACAATATTGAAATTGACGAAATAGATAGTTTGGCAGCTTTGCGAAAAATTCCGTGCACCACAAAAGACGATTTACAAGAATACAATGATGATTTCTTCTGTGTTCCCAAAAATAACATCATAGATTATGTGACTACTTCTGGAACACTAGGAGCGCCTGTTACCATTGGATTGACCGAAAAAGATTTGCAGCGATTAGCCTACAATGAATCAATTTCTTTAGCGTGCTCTGGTATCACGAGCGAAGATACTGTGCAGTTAATGACAACGTTGGATCGTAGATTTATGGCTGGGCTGGCATACTTTACAGGGCTTCGGAAGTTGGGAGCCTCCGTAATTAGAGTTGGCTCTGGCATACCAGAATTACAATGGGATAGTATTTTAAAATTTCAACCCACCTATTTAATTTGTGTGCCTTCATTTTTGTTAAAGCTGGCGGTTTATGCCCGAGAACATACCATTGATATTTCAAAAACTTCGGTTAAAGCGGCAATTTGTATTGGAGAACCCATACGTGATGAACATTTTGAGCTGAATGCTCTCGGAAAGAAAATTTCAGAAGCATGGAATATCGACTTATATGCTACCTATGCTTCTACTGAAATGCAAACCGCATTTAATGAGTGTGAAGCAAAACAAGGGGGACATGCGCATCCGGATCTTATTATTACTGAAATTCTAGATGACCAGGGGCAGCCCGTGCCAGATGGTACAGTTGGTGAACTTGTGATTACAACTCTCGGGATCGAGGGGATGCCACTCGTGCGTTTTAAGACGGGAGACATGGTAAGAGCGCACACCCAAGTCTGCTCTTGTGGTAGAAACACCCAGCGATTGGGACCGGTAGTTGGCCGGAAACAGCAAATGATAAAATACAAAGGCACCACCCTCTATCCGCCTGCTATGTATAATATTTTACAGGATTTTGAACAAATACAAAGTTTCGTGATCGAGATTTTTCAAAATGAACTAGGTACCGATGAACTATTGGTAAAAGTAGTCTCAGACGATCTTTCGGAAAATTTCAAGGACACCTTAAAAGATCATTTTAGAGCAAAACTCCGCGTACGTCCAGGAATTGAATTTACCACACAAGACAGAATTGAGGTGCTGCAATCTCCAAAATTAAGCAGGAAACCTGTTTTGTTAGTAGATAGGAGAGGTTAATTTATCGCTATAAAAGCAAAATCTAACAATCTATTATCTTAAAAATGCAAAGAGTATTTATGAGGAGCGAGAAGGTTTAGGACTTTTTAGTAAAAAGCTGGGCTCTTATGGACAACACATGTTTAAAACCATGGTTGCAGCTTGTACACCTATTTTCTCTAAATGATATTCTTACAAAAAACACCTCCTTCAATGCTAGAAGGAGGTGTTGTCTAATTACTTGTTAGGCTTACTCTTAAAAGCTACTTTTTTATCAATTGCTTTGTAACCTGTCCAATTTCAGTAGTAATTAAAATAAAATAAGTTGCATTTGCTAATTCTGAAATGTCCATTTGTATTTCGGATGCTCCAGTTGTATAAGCAACATTTTTAATTAAGCGACCTGTAATATCGTAGATACCTATGCCTTTTAATGGTATGGACTTTGGATTACTTAAAACTACGTAATTTGAAGCTGGGTTGGGGTATACAGTGAGACTCGAGGTATCGAAATTATTTTCTTCAATCCCTAACGTTTGTGTTACTACCAGCTCAAATATATATGCATCACTATTGCCGTATTCGTCCTCAACACTCAGGATAATGTCGTACACACCAGCAGTAAGTACCGATCCTATTAGGGGATCCTGTTCAAGAACAATTCCTGCTCCTACTGAGCTGCAATTGTCGGTAACTAACACTCCTTGGGTAAAGTCTTCAAGAATGTACTCTCCATTGGTGTCTGTTTCGCGCTCCTGGTCGCTCGGAAGCGTGCTATTATCAAAGGCTGGACCCAGTGTGTCTACTACATTTACAGTGGCAGTACAGGTAATCATAACTCCGTTTGCATTGTTTGCAGTCACAGTTACAACGGTGGGGGTTCCTATATTAGCGCACGTAAAAGTGTCCACGTCCAGTTCTATGGTAAGTGTATTACAGACATCTTCCAGGTTTGTAATTACATCTTCAGGAAGAATAGTGACAGTACCTGTCTCATCTAACGGCACAGTTATATTCTGGCAGGTGAAGGACGGTGTTGAGTTGTCTTCTACTGTCACCACAGCTACACAGCTACTGCTGTTTCCGCTTATATCTGTTGCTGTAAGTACCACATCGTTTGGCCCTACGTTTGCACAGTTAAAAGTATCCATGTCTAAGCTTAGCGCTAGAGTTTCACAGTTATCTGTACTTCCTCCATCTACATCTGTTGCTACAATGCTTGCGTTGCCGTTAGCGTCTAGCTGTATGGTAATGTCCTGGCATACTGCTATTGGGTCGATCGTGTCTTCCACAGTGACTATGGCCGTACAGGTATTGCTATTTCCGTTTACATCAGTTATTGTTAGGGTTACGTTATTTGGTCCTACGTCTCCACAGGTAAAGTCTGTAGGGGATGCAGTTATGGATGCAATACCACAGTTGTCTGTGCTTCCTCCATCTATACTTGCTGGTGTAATACTCACATTTCCTGTTGCGTCTAATTGAACAGTTATGTCCTGGCATACCATTGCTGGTGGTAGGCTGTCCTCAACTGTTACCGTAGTTGTACAGGATGAACTGTTTCCGTTTTCATCAGTTACTGTAAGGGTTACCATGTTTGGACCTACATCTGCGCAAGTAAAGCTTTCTGGAGAAACTGTTAAAGTTGAATCTCCGCAGTTATCGATGGAGCCATTGTTAATTTGCGAGGGATCAATACTTATATTTCCTGAAGCATCTAGTTGAACCGTTAAAGGCGCAGCGCAATTTGCCATCGGAGGGGTTGTGTCTTCAACTGTAATTACCTGTACGCAGTTGGAGGCATTTGCATTGGCGTCTGTTGCTGTCCAGGTTCTTGTTATGGTAAAATTACTACCCATTCCCATAGTAATAACGTCACTAAAAGTAATTGCAGGTGAGCCGTCACAGTTGTCTGTGGCAGTTGCTGTGCCTGTATTTGCCGGGGTCGTGTCTTCGTCACATTCAATAGTGCTATCGCCTGGGCATGTTAGTACAGGTGGTGTCGTGTCTTCAACAGTAATAATCTGATCGCAGGACGAGCTGTTTCCGTAAGCATTTGTTGCCATCCAGGTTCTTGTTATTACTGAATTATTTCCTACTCCAGGAGCCACCATATCCGAAAAGGTAATGACAGGAGTTCCAGGACATGCATCAGTTGCAGTGGCTGTTCCTGTGTTTGTTGGTGAACTGTCTTCATCACATTCAATGGTAACGTTGGCAGGACACATAATAGTAAGATTACAGGTGACAATGTCTACATTTACTACCCCCAGTGAGACAGTAGTTCCTCCTCCAGCTCCTGTGTTTCCACCATCGTTTGCTGTTATAGTGAGCGTAGTAGCATCATCTCCGGTTAAACCGGGAGGTCCGGTATATTGAAGGTTGGCAGGTATGTTTAAATATGTGTCTATGTTTGCGGCTGTTCCGTCCAGGATCACTGTGTTAGCTGCTCCTGAAACTGAAACTCCTCCTCCTGGAACCCCTGTTAAAGTTCCCACCCCTGCTGTAATAGTTAGTGTCACTGGGCTTGTTGCGGAATCAATATCATCAAACACACCTGCAGATAAATCTACATTAGAGGGTGTATTCTCGATTACTATTACATCGGTTGGTAAAGAATTGTAGGTTGGGTCATCGTTTACAGCACCAATATCAAAGGTTACAGAAGCGTCATTAGAATTTGCAATACCATCGTTGCTACTAAAAGAAATTATACCTGCGTTAACCCCGTTCAGGTTGGGCGTAGGAGTAAAGGTAGCAGCATCTAAGGCAGTATTTATATTTGCCAGAGTTCCAGCAGCTGTAAAATTTGCAGTTCCGTTTCCGCCTCCACCAAAGGTAATACCCCCAGCTCCAAGCGTTACAGTTCCGCCAGTTATTGTAAAGGTGACGGTTTGATTATCTCCATCGGGATCTGAAACATCAATATTGTTATCCAATGCTACGTTAATATCATCCTCATTTACAGTTGGGGCATTTGGTGCAGTAGCAACGGGAGCATCGTTAGGAACTCCTGAAAGGCTAAAGTCCAGATCGTACATTTGTACATTATTAACTGCAGTACCTTCCTGATTTACTTTTACGTAATAGGTGCCCGCAACGGGAAGTGGGATGTTATTTACAGTTTCAGCAACACCAGGGCCGTTTCCGTTACCTGTTGCTAAAATGGTAACCCCATTAGTATCGACGATCTCAAACATTAAATCTGCAACGGTAAGTGCATTAAAATTAGAGCCGGCACTACAAGAGCCGTTAGGGTTTTGTACGCCGTCTAAATAAGTGGTCCCAGTGGGTGTGAGTGTTCCCGAAAGGGTCGTGGCTTGGTTTACAGTAAATGAATAATAATCTGTGTCTCCATTATCGTCAATACTTCGTTGCGATCTCGAATAAGAAGTAGGCACTGGGTTTGCGCCTAAGAAAGTAGCTCCAACTGCAGTATCGTTTGTCCCATCGGGATCTCCATAACCTCTGTTTGCGGCAAGAATATCATCTTCTTGTGGTCCTGTAAATGCCGTTGTAACAAAAGGCTCCATTAATTTGGTTGTGTTTACAGGGCACACATGTTGTATACCTATACCGTGACCTATTTCATGGGTGAGTACATTGGTAGTTCCAATAGTGGGGTTATTTGCAAAATAGTTGTCTCCGGTGTCTATGATCATATCGCCCCCATTAGGAAAATAATTACAGGCAAGAACACCGCTGTTTCCATCAATTAGGTGTCCGGAAATACGCATATCACCGCGTACTCCTAGGATTCCGGTACTGGAAACGTTGGTAGCTCCGTCGTCATTGGGTTCATAAACAAAGATCAACCCGGATGTAGTGCTCCAGGAGTTAAACATATTGACAAAAATAGTGTGCCAGGGTGCAGTAGTATAATCTCCAGGAACAGCTGGCGGTCCATAAATACCATTAAAAAAACTAATAAAATCACTTGTAAAAGTACCGGCATCCGGTAATTGGCATCCTCCGTTTCCTATGGTGGTGCCATCAGGGACATAACTCCAGGTTAAGGTGGTGATATCACCTTGTCCTAAACCTCCTCCGTTTGTTGCGGTTGAGTTCCATCGGTTTCCTAAATTAAATCGGTTGGTCTGTATGCCTAAACTATTCTGGATCGCAGTTCTGTTTGCATAAAACGCTTCAACAAACGCTCTGTCTGTATCAGGAGCAAAACAAGTAGCTGGGCCATTTGCAAAGGCTTCAGGGTTTGCTTTTGCCCATTCTAGAGCACTTTTTAATGACTCATTGAGATTGGGTTTAAAAGATTCAAGCGCTTCTTTTTTGCTTACATATACATTTTCAGATGAAATTTTATGGTCTGAAGGAACTTCAGGTGTGGTTTCTGTGAAATGGAAAAAAGTTAAGCAAGCTGCTAAACACAGAATGAGAAATGGGACTATTTTTTTCATTTTAATAGATAATTTGTTAACGTGTAGGTTGGTGCAAGATATATTTTATTTTAAATATGGGCACATTTATCTATACTAAAAGCCTCAAAACTATTCTGTTCCGGGGAAGAGGTGTTGAATAGGTAGCCTACTTATTCAGAATTGGAACGCTCTCCGTATGCAACCGCCACGTGTAGCCCTTTGAGCTTGTCTTATCCAAATCGAACACAGAATAATAGCGCCTCATGTTCCTGGGGTTTTCTGGATCTACCACAATAGGGTCAAGGCTTTCCGGGTTGTTGTCCTTGTGTATGGAGAAGCCATTTACAACTAGCTTCCACTTATTGTTCCTTAAAACATAGAGGTAGTGCTTTGTGAAAACGGGGTCTTTCAGCTTTGCTTTAACAAGAAGCAGGTCACGGTCAAAT
This sequence comes from Flavobacteriaceae bacterium UBA1903, assembly GCA_002337605.1. GTDB lineage: Bacteria > Bacteroidota > Bacteroidia > Flavobacteriales > Flavobacteriaceae > Marinirhabdus. The sequence continues at coordinate 364,289 of DDGL01000014.1, read as the reverse complement.
TGATCAAAACGAAGGGTTGTTAAAGTTGCTCCATAGGCATCCGGAATTATAATTTTTGGGGCAGCGGCACCTTCAAATACAACGGTTGTCCTTCCGTTGCGTCTGTCTACGTTATCTACTACGGCAAAAAAAGGTTCCCGCTCAGATAAAAAATTTGCGGTCACTGCTCCTTTGGGTACCTTGGGTTCCTCTAGTTTTGGCAAATCATCTTTTGGGATGTTTACAGGGGTTGTTGTGTCTTCTACTGGAGGACCAATTATATTCTTGTTTTTTTCTTTTGGCGGGGAACCGCATGATAGTATTAGGCTAACGGTAATTAGTGTGGCAACGTGCATATATAAATTGGGTTTGTTGCCTTTTATAACGGTCATAATACAATTAAATTTTAAAAGTGATTACGGGCATCTTGGCATGGTTCACCAAATCTTCACTTATACTACCATTAAAAAAGTGTGAAAGTCCTTTACGACCGTGGGTACTCATTCCTATAAGTTGCGCTCCAATACTTCTTGCAAATCCTAATATTCCTTTTTCTACAGTTGTATCGCAGTAGATATTGGTCGTGTAATTTTCGGCGCCCGTTCCTTTCAGGAATTTATTTATAATGTTATTAATTTCTTCAGTGGTCTTAAAATCGTTCGGCGCATTTACATATAACAAGTGTATTTTTGCTCCTACATCTTTGGCAAATTTCTGAGCTTGTGCAAAAGGCTTACGGCATTCTTCGGCAAAATCTGTTGCAAACACAAAATCCTTAATATCAAAAGTTTCGTGTTCGTTTTTAATTACGAGTACGGGGATTTCTGAAGTACGAACTACCTTTTCTGCATTACTTCCTATAAACATTTCTTTAAACCCACTAGTACCGTGTGAGCCCATAACAATAAGGTCTATGTCTTTATCTTTTACGGTAAGTTGCACATCGTCATAAATCTCCCCGTGACCAATTGCTTCGTGAATGTCGATCTTAGCCAGGTAGTCTCTTTTTAGAAGCTTTTCAAATTTCTGATTGGCTAGTTTTATAAAGTAGATAGATTCTGGTTTAGCTCTGGTAACATCGCCTGTAGTTAGGTTTCCAGGAAGGTCCAGCGAATGTTCTAAATAGATTTCAGCAGTATTCTTTTCAGCAATTAAAGCTGCTACTTTAAGGGCATTATCTGCCTGGGTTGAAAAATCTGTAGGTACAAGGATGCGTTTCATATGCGTAGTGTTTTTTAGATTGTTTAGCTATCAGTAAGGTACAAAAAATTAATCGGCTGACATTCCTTTTTTAATTCTGAAAATTTGTAGTATATTTGCACCGAATTTGATACACAATAAGTAGAGGGGACACTAAAAGTCCCCTCTTTTTATAGCCCAAATTTACTGTAAACAATGCAAAAAGAAGTAGAAAAATTACTAAATGAAGCCCTGGCAGAAAAGCCACATCTGTTTTTGATTGACCTTTCCATTACGGGGGCAAATCAGATACGTGTTATTATTGATGGAGACAACGGGGTGTCTGTACAGGACTGTATGGATGTGAGCCGTGCTATTGAACATAATCTAGATAGGGAAGAGCAGGATTTTTCTTTGGAGGTACTTAGTGCAGGTGTTTCAGAACCACTTACTATGGTGCGACAGTATAAAAAAAATGTTGGGAGGTCATTGCAGCTTACAACTGAAAATGATACCATAGAGGGAGAGTTAACCGAGGTGACGGAAGATGCCGTAACGTTAAAGTGGAAAGCCCGTGAGCCAAAGCCTGTAGGAAAAGGCAAGGTGACCGTAAAAAAAGAAGCGACCGTGCCTTATAACGATATTGTAGAAGCAAAAGTGATGATAAAATTTAATTAAAAGATGCCATGGAAAATTTAGCATTAATCGATTCATTTTCTGAATTTAAAGACGACAAGCAAATAGATAGAGTAACGCTTATGGCGATACTTGAGGAAGTATTCAGAAATGCTTTAAAAAAGAAATTTGGTAGCGACGATAATTTTGATATTATTGTAAACCCAGACAAAGGAGATTTAGAGATTTGGAGAAACCGAATTGTAGTTGCAGATGGTGAAGTGGAAGATCCAAACGAAGAAATTTCATTAACCGAAGCTCGTAAAATTGAAGATGACTTTGAAGTAGGCGAAGATGTTTCAGAAGAAGTAAAATTAATGCAGTTGGGACGTCGTTCCATCTTGGCATTGCGCCAGAACTTAATTTCAAAGATTCACGAACACGATAATACTATCATTTACAAACAGTTTAAAGACCTTGAAGGAGAGATTTATACTGCTGAAGTACACCACATCCGTCACCGTGCTGTAATTTTACTGGACGACGAAGGAAACGAGATCATACTTCCGAAGGACAAACAAATACCTTCAGATTTTTTCCGCAAAGGAGATAACGTACGTGGGATTATTGAAAGTGTAGAGTTAAAAGGAAACAAACCTGCGATTATTATGTCGCGCGCCAATCCGGTATTTTTGGAAAAACTGTTTGAGCAGGAAATCCCAGAAGTTTTTGACGGTTTAATTACAGTTAAAAAAGTAGTACGTATTCCGGGGGAGAAGGCAAAAGTAGCTGTAGATAGTTATGACGACCGTATTGATCCGGTAGGTGCCTGTGTAGGGATGAAAGGAAGCCGTATTCACGGAATTGTTCGTGAGCTAGGGAACGAAAATATTGACGTAATTAATTACACTGAAAATTTAACACTGTTTATTACACGTGCGCTAAGCCCGGCCAGAGTGACTTCAGTTAAGATTAATGAAGAAACAAAAAGAGCTGAGGTAATTTTGAAGCCGGAAGAGGTTTCTAAAGCAATTGGTCGTGGCGGACATAACATACGTCTGGCGGGACAACTCACTGGTTTTGAAATCGATGTATTGAGAGAAGGAGCTGAAGAAGATGTAGAGTTAAGAGAGTTCTCTGATGAAATTGACGGATGGATTATAGACGAGTTCAAGAAAATTGGACTTGATACTGCGAAAAGTGTGCTGGAACAAGACATTGCAGATCTGGTAAAACGTACCGATCTGGAAGAAGAAACCATTCAGGAAGTGGTGAATATATTAAAAGAAGAATTTGAAGAGTAGTTTTAACGTAGCACACATTTTAACTACTTTTACAACACGTTAGAAAAAAGGAAGCATTTTTATGGCTGAAACAAAAACAATGAGGCTGAGCAAAGTATTGCGCGAATTCAATATCTCGCTAGATCGTGCCGTGGAATTTTTAGGTTCCAAGGGATACGAGGTAGAGGCACGCCCTACTACCAAGATTTCTGGTGAAGAATATGAAGCGCTGTTTGAAGAATTTCAAACAGATAAGAGCAAGAAAGTAGCCTCAAAAGAAGTTGGCGAAGAGAAACGTAAGGAGAAGGAAGAGCTACGTATTGAGCGCGAGCGCGAACTTGAGGAGAAAGAGCAGAAAGCCGAAGCCAGAAAAGTAATAAAAGCCGAAGCCAATTTAGGAGGCCTTAAACAGGTTGGTAAAATTGACCTTGATGCTAAGAAAGCCGATGCGAAGGAAGAGAAAAAGGAGGAACTAAAAGAAGAGTCTCCTAAGGAAGAAGTTAAAGAAGAAGCAAAAGAAACAACAAAAGAAGAGGCTAAGAAGGAGAAAGCTGCAGAAAAAGCACCTACAGAAGAAAAGCCAAAAAAGAAAGCTGCTGAAAAGAAAGAAGCAACTAAAAAAGAAGTTAAAACTGAAAAGGCAGAGGAAAAGACAACTGCGAAAAAAGAAGTAGCTAAAGAAACTGAAGAAAAGACTGCACCTCCAACAGAAGAGGCAAAAGAACAGGAGGCTACGAAAGGGAGTGATATAGTAAAAACTACCTATAAAAAGCTTGACGGACCTAACTTCACAGGAAAGAAAATTGACCTTACTCAGTTCAAAAAGCCTGAGAAAAAGAAAAAAGAAAAAACCGATGCCAACAAAGAAAAACGTGGGCGTCGTAGACGTATAAGTAAAGGTCCTGGTACCAGCGGAGGGCAAAGTAATAACCGAGGAAGAGGAAGAGGAAGAACAAATACTCCTAAAGAAGAGCCTACCGAGGAAGAAATCCAAAAGCAGGTAAGAGAAACCCTGGAAAAACTGCAGGGGAAATCGTCTAAAGGAAAAGGAGCTAAATACCGTCGTGAAAAACGAGATAGCCACCGTCAAAAGACAGAAGATGATCTGGCACAACAAGAACTGGATAGCAAACTGTTGAAAGTAACAGAGTTTGTTACCGTAAGTGAAGTTGCTACTATGATGGACGTTCCCGTAACTAACGTAATTTCTGCATGTATGTCACTTGGAATGATGGTGACAATGAACCAGCGTCTGGATGCTGAAACACTTACCATTGTAGCAGACGAGTTTGGCTACGAAGTAGAATTTATAACAGCCGATATTGAAGAGTCTAAATTTGATGAAGAGGATGCTCCGGAAGATTTAGAAGCACGTGCGCCAATTGTTACCGTAATGGGTCACGTAGATCACGGTAAAACATCCTTACTGGATTATATTCGTAAAGAGAATGTAATTGCAGGAGAAAGTGGAGGAATTACACAACATATCGGGGCATACGGAGTACAATTAGAAGGAGGCCAGAAAATAGCTTTCTTAGATACACCAGGTCACGAGGCCTTTACCGCAATGCGTGCAAGAGGTGCTCAGGTTACCGATCTTGCCATTATTGTAGTGGCTGCAGACGACGATATTATGCCGCAAACGAAGGAAGCGATCAGCCACGCGCAAGCAGCTGGAGTACCTATTGTATTTGCGATCAACAAAATAGATAAGCCTACCGCAAATCCTGACAACATTAAGCAAGGACTCGCACAAATGAACCTATTGGTGGAAGACTGGGGTGGTAAAATACAATCCCACGACATTTCAGCAAAAACAGGGGAGGGCGTTAAAGAATTACTGGAAAAAGTATTGCTGGAAGCCGAATTATTAGAGCTACAGGCAAATCCGGACAGATTAGCCAACGGTACCGTTGTAGAAGCATTCTTAGACAAAGGTCGAGGGTATGTTTCCACAATTCTGGTACAAGGAGGTACTCTTAAAATAGGAGACTACGTACTGGCCGGTCAACACAGTGGTAAAATTAAAGCGATGCAGGATGAGCGTGGAAACAACGTAAAAACTGCAGGACCATCAACACCAGTGTCTATCTTAGGACTGGACGGTGCGCCACAAGCGGGTGATAAGTTTAATGTATTTGTAGACGAGCGTGAGGCAAAAGACATTGCCAATAAACGTACACAGTTACAACGTGAGCAATCTGTAAGGACACAACGCCATATTACTCTGGATGAAATTGGACGTCGTATTGCCCTGGGAGACTTTAAAGAGCTTAACATTATCCTGAAAGGGGATGTGGACGGTTCGGTTGAAGCCTTGACAGACTCGTTCCAAAAACTATCTACAGACGAAATTCAGGTAAATATTATCCACAAAGCAGTAGGACCTATTACCGAAAGTGATGTGTTGTTAGCTTCTGCTTCCGATGCAATTATCATAGGATTTAACGTGCGCCCAATGGGGAATGCACGCCAGATAGCCGATAAGGAAGAAATCGATATCCGTACCTACTCTATTATCTACGCAGCCATCAACGACTTGAAAGACGCGATGGAAGGAATGTTATCTCCGGAGATGAAAGAGGAGATCACAGGTACTGCTGAAATTAGAGAAACCTTTAAGATCTCCAAAGTAGGAACTATTGCAGGTTGTATGGTAACCAGCGGTAAGATTATCCGTAACAACAGTATTCGTTTAATACGTGAAGGCGTGGTAATCCATACAGGTGATCTGGAATCGTTAAAACGTTTCAAGGACGATGTAAAAGAAGTAGCAAAAGGGTACGATTGTGGTATCCAGTTAAAGAACTACAACGACATACAAGTAGACGATATCATTGAAGGCTTCCAGGAAGTTGCAGTGAAAAAGAAGCTGAAGTCAAATAAGTAGGCAGACGTTTTAGTACTCAGTAAATCAGTACGCAATAAAAAGTACAAAGGCTTTTCAGAAGTAATTCTGAAAAGCCTTTATTATTTGCGGTCTAGAACCGAAAGTAGCGCTTGTCTATGGCGAGTGTCTGGAAGCTTACTTTTATTAACATTAAAATAAAAAAGTAACTAAAAAGAAAAACAATCTTTAATTTATGCTCTCTGCGTTAGTGCACGTGTCTCGTACCTGCCTTTCACAACAGTAAGAACTGTCTGTTACCTGCTGACGTCTAACAACTTAAGAAACAAAAGCACTATATCCCGTAATGGCTCTTCCCACGATCAATGAATTTATTTCCTTTGTTCCTTCGTAACTATAAATCGCTTCGGCATCGGCTACGAAACGGGCTACGTCGTATTCCAGTAAAATACCATTGCCTCCCATGACTTCACGGGCACGGCTTACTACATCTCTGGTACGCATGCTACAAAATACTTTGGCCAAAGAGGCGTGTTCGTCTGTAAGGATTTTCTGGTCCTGCATTTCACTTAACCTGAAACACATGGTTTGCATGGCGGTTAGGTTAGCGACCATCTCCACAAGATGGTTTTGAATTAACTGAAACCTTGCAATAGGTTTTCCAAACTGCTCCCGTTTTTTGGTGTACTTCAATGCACTTTCATATGCGCCACGGGCACAACCTACCGCCTGCCATGCAACGCCAGCACGCGTCATTTTTAATACTTTGGCGGTGTCTTTAAAACTATCGCATTTCTGAAGTCGGTCGCTTTCAGGGATACGACAATCGGTTAAAGTGATCAGCGCATTTTGTACGGTACGTAGTGCCATTTTGTTTTCCATTTTTTCGGCTTTATAGCCAGCGTTATCGGTACGCACTATAAACCCTTTTACGGCGTGGGTTTCTTTTTCACGTGCCCAGATTATGGTAAGATCACTGAAGGTGGCATTCCCAATCCACTTTTTTTGTCCGTTAAGGACCCACTCATCACCTTCTTTGTAACAGGTGGTTTCCATGCCTCCCGCTACAGCAGATCCTACGTTGGGTTCAGTCAATCCAAAAGCACCAATAGCTTCCATACGTTGCATTTTTGGGAGCCATTCCTGTTTTTGTTCCTCACTTCCACAGAGGTAAATAGAGCCCATAGCCAGACCGCTATGTACCCCAAAAAAGGTAGAAATGGAAACATCTACTCTGGCAAGCTCCATGGCCATGATACCTTCCATTAAAAATGTTTCATTTGGGCAACCATATCCTTCATACGCTATGCCGCAGATGTTGAGTTCGGCCATTTTCGGGATGATGTGGTGTGGAAATTCAGCTCTATTCCAGTAATCATTAGCAATAGGCTTGATTTCCTTTTCCATAAACTGACGCACTTTTAATTGAATTTCACGCTGGTGAGGTGTCAGTTTTAAACTGAGATCGTAAAAATCTCCATCAATAGGGGGGAGTTTGTGTTGTCCTTTTCTGGCTTTTGTTTTCAGCATGCGCATTAAACCAGCCATCTGCCGGTCGTCGAGTTCACCTACGGTTTTCATGACCTCCCCTAAGTCTATTTTTTGGGAGAGCTTGGCGATTGCCTGCACGTCAACCGATTTTAAGACTGAAAATGTTTCTTTAATTTTTGTGAAAATGGACATAGAATCGAATTTTTTCGAGTGTCAGTCTGAGCGCAGTCGAAGACTAATTGAAGTAGCGAAAGTTTAATACACTTCGACTGCGCTCAGTGTGACAGTGCTAGTTATTTATAAAACTAAAGATACTAGCTGTTGCAACGTAAGATGCCCAAAAAAGTGTTAATTTGAAGGAAGCGCTGCCACACGATTTCGAGAAACATAGCCTTTTAGAGTATCCTTTGCCACAATATGAAACCAGGAGCCGTACTGTCCAAGAATTGAAATTGTATCATTTTTTGAAACAATACCCACTTCATCAAGAGCCGATGAGGGTCCTTGATGGATAGACGTTTTATTTCTGTTTATCACTCCGCGGGTTTTGGTATTTAGGGTAGTGATTTCAGGTATTTCGGTTTGCTTTACATAGGGATATGGATTCACAGGGCCCGTACTTCCTTTATAAATTCCGAAGTGCAAATGCGGCTCGGTAGTTTCTGCATTCCCAGTGTTTCCAACAAATCCTATAGTGTCTCCTAACTTTACACGCTGTCCTTCCGCAACATGTATACTGTCCAAATGCGCATAGTACATAGTTTTACCAAACAAGCCATCCCGTAACCAAACCTGCTTTCCGCCCAGACCACGATCACCTGTAGAGGTGATGCGGCCATCGGTAATGGCGATTAGCGGGGTGCCTCTGGGAGCGAAAATGTCGATACCTTCGTGGGAGCGCTTTCCGCCATCGCGGGAGGCTGCCCAAAGACTTTGCACATTTTTATTACCCGCGCCACTCACTGGGAAACCATAGGTGGGTTGTGTATAAATTTTTAGTTGAAAGGGAGCTGCCCGTTTCATTTCTGACTGAACGGTTATTTTATAGTACCCGTAATTTGAAATGGTATGCGTGAGTTCACTGCTCCCAGGTTCAGAAGCCTTTAGCAGTTTTAAAGTTTTTGTAGAATCTTTAGGTTTTTGGAACACTTCAATAAAAATCTGAGTAGAATCCGGTTGCTTTTGAACGGAAACAATTAGTTTTTCACCTTCCTGTAGTTGAACGTCATAGCTATACACGTTAAAAGCATTTTCAGAAAAAACACCGCTTTCCGCATAGGGAAGCGTTACTATAATACTATCCTGCTGTGCTTTGTTGAAGGCTTCTTTCCATTGCAACAGCAAAGAGTCCTTATTTTTAAAGTTTCTGTCATACACTTCTCTCGCGGTGGGTTGGGTCACTACATCGGTTACTTTTTGCACTTGTTCGCAACCCAGAATGGCCAGGAGTAGGGTTCCTAAAGCAAGAAAGTGTGATTTGTTCATAACCTGTTTTTCAGCAGAAATTATACCAAAGCTACCTAAAAATCTGAATTTGTTGCATGTAGGTGCCTGTATAATTGTATTATTGATACGCCTTGGTGTTATTGGGCAAAATAGTAAGGTGGTACATAAGGTTTTAGGGAAGGATGATGGTGTGGAACTTGATATTATAAATGATCTGGTCTTTGATACCGATGGGTTCTTATGGCTGGGAGGTAGAGCGACTTATTTTGTGCAGATTGAAACCAATGGGGGCATTCTGACAAAACAACTGATTAAAGAGTAAGTTACTAACCGCTAATTTCAGTTTAAAAATGCCTGAAGGAGCCGGTGTCTTAAGGAATTCTTTTTACCCAAAAAGATGCTGTACTACATCGTTTACCTTAGCAAGCTTTATAATCTGAATACCGTAGTTCTCTTTCGGAAGTTTGCAGTATTTTGAAATGATAATACTTTCAAACCCTAATTTTTCGGCTTCCAGAATGCGCTGATCTACCCGGGTAACGGGTCGTACTTCACCAGCCAAACCAATTTCAGCAGCAAAACATATACGTTTGTTAATGGCAATATCAATATTGGAGGAGAGTACAGCAGCCACTACAGCAAGATCTATTGCTGGGTCGTCTACCGAAATTCCGCCGGTTACATTCAAAAAAACATCTTTTGCACCTAGTTTAAATCCAGCTCTTTTTTCCAATACAGCCAAAATCATATTAAGGCGTTTGGCATTGTACCCTGTGGCGCTGCGTTGAGGTGTTCCGTAGACAGCTGTTGAAACCAGGGCTTGAATTTCGATCATAAGTGGGCGCATTCCTTCCAGGGTGGAAGCAATGGCAGTGCCGCTTAACTCCTCTTCATTTTTAGAAATTAAAATTTCAGAAGGATTGCTTACTTCTCTAAGGCCGCTGCCTTGCATTTCATAAATGCCTAACTCATTCGTGCTTCCAAAACGATTTTTGTTAGCGCGTAAAATTCGATAAATATGGTTTCGGTCGCCTTCAAACTGAAGGACCGTGTCTACCATGTGCTCCAAAATCTTTGGGCCAGCAATGTTCCCGTCTTTGGTAATATGGCCGATTAAAATAACAGGGGTAGCAGTTTCCTTGGCAAATTTTATAAGCTCTGTAGTACACTCCCTAATTTGTGAAATACTACCAGCACTACTTTCTATATAATCGGTATGCAGGGTTTGTATGGAGTCTATTACAACAATGTCGGGTTGCATTTCGGCAATATTGCGAAAGATATGTTGCGTTTTGGTTTCGGTGAGTATGTAACAGCTATTCGCTTCTGGATGAACACGTGCAGCGCGCATTTTTATTTGTTGCGCACTTTCTTCTCCGGAAACATAGAGGGTTTTATAAGGCAACTGTAATGCTACCTGAAGCATTAAGGTACTCTTTCCAATCCCGGGTTCGCCGCCTAGTAATGTCAGACTGCCAGGAACCAGGCCACCGCCCAGAACGCGATTCAATTCTTCATTTTTGGTGTTAAGGCGCGCTTCTTTTTCTGAGGAAATTTCAGAAACTAATATAGGTTTTGCTACCCGTTTTACAGAATTCGAAGTTTGAGCTGTATTAGTGTCCCAGGAAACTTTTTCAGCTTTTTGGATCACTTCTTCAGCAATGGTATTCCACTCCTTGCAGGAGGTGCATTGTCCTTGCCATTTGGCGAACTGAGCGCCACAATTTTGACAGAAAAAAGTAGTTTTTGTTTTGGCCATAGGGTAGGGCTAATAGCCAAAATCGGTTTTAATCTTATCGGCTTTTTCTAACATTAGATCTATGGTGATGAAGTCTACTTCCTCCTTATCGAAAGCTCCCTGGAACGTACGCATGGCTTTTTTGGTATCGCCCATACCTTCTAATGCAAGTCCCATATAATAATCTCCCAAAACGGTGTCCGGATACTGTTTTTGAGCCAGGGAAGCAATAGTTCTTAGGGACTCCCATTGTTTTTTCTTTTCGGCAGCGGTTGCTGTAGCGATATAGTCATTTACACGTATGGGGTTGGTAAGTCCAAAAAGGTTTTCAATTATCTGGTATTTTTCCAGTAAATAATCACTTATAGGCGTATCCATTTTAAGAAGCTTTTCAGTAAACTCCTGTTTGCTTATAGGGCGGTAAACAGAGAACATTTTCTCTAAGGCTGAAGGGATGGCTCGGGCCACTAATGAATAGTGTGTAGCACCTTCAAAATCGTCGAAATGATAATCAAAATTATCACTTTTTAAAGGTTTAAGAGCTGCATCTAGTTCTAGCGTAAGTTCCCTAAGGTCTGGAATATCATCGGTTCCCGTGGCCAAGTAGTAAAATGTTTTACTTTCAATTGCTGGAATTCGTTGCGGAATACGCTCTGCCATCATAGGGGCCAGATCCGGGCTTAAGTTTATATATCCATTAAAAAGTGGGGGATCCTTAAAAAGGTAGTAATTAATAAAATTGGAGGTAAAATCGTGTCCTACGGCAATGGTAAATTGAGCTGTTCTATAGGTTTCATCTATATACGGTAAAAGCTCCAGGCCAACAAACTCAAAGAAATCGGCTCCTTTATCTTCAGGCATAAAGTTGGTGTCGTCATACGCGCCATCATCATACCTGGAATCCCCTTGCATAATCCCTACTACAATGCTTTCTGGCATATCTTCCCAATAGCTAAAGTAATCTACATTTCCAGCTACGGGCTCAAACAAATAGTTGGCATCCATCACCACAATAATTGGGTATACTTTTTCTGTATTTATATCATAATCCCTCGGGAGTTGAATTTTCAACCTGCGTGTTTCATCTAATTTGGTGGAAGCAAATTCTTCATATATAATCTTAGATTGTCCAAGGGTTGAAAGGGTGATGAAAAAGCAAGCTGAAAGGAGTAAAAAACGTTTCATTTTTTCTGAAATTTTAAGAAACCGAAAGATACTAAAATTTTCAAGAGTTGGATTGGTAGTGCCTTCCAAACTGTCTTTTCAGAAAAAGCATACTTCACAAAAAAATGATGTTATTTCACATTAAAACTACAAAGCAATTTGTAAAAAGTATTTTTCCATACCCTGTGAATATTAAATTCGGGGAAGTGTAGCTTCACCAGAAGTGGGTTGTTGCATTTTTGAAGTACATTTACAGTACAGATTTATTAAGACCTTATAAAAAACCTTCTTATTAACTTTGGTGAACAATGAACTTTTCAACTAACATTCTAACTCCGATTTCTTGGTTTTTTATATTCTTTTTATATACTTCCTGGGTATATGGACAGGAAAGTCTTCGGCGAATGGCAGAAGGCGCTTCTGAAGAACAATTGAAAGAACGTCTAAAGCAACAACAGGATAGTGCAGATTTCTTGTTGTTTGAAGGGAAGTATTACGATGTTATCTCACGAAGTATAAAGAATATGCACCTGGCAGAGAAAATTGGTGATTCTGGTGCTGCCTACTATTCCCGCTACATTCTTGCTGCTACGCATTTATATCTTGAAGAATTTGATAATGTATTGCGGTACATAAAACCCTATAAAGAATATGCCCTGAGAAACAATGATACTCTACGAATGGGGAGGGCGTATAATATAGAAGGAGCTGTTTATGTTTCTACAGAAGAATATGCAAAAAGCATCCCGTTGTTTAAAAAATCATTGGCTCTTTTTAAGGGGTTACAGGACACTTTGCAAATTACAATTTCCTATCATAACTTGACCGAAGCTTATATAAACCAGAAAGACTTTGTGAATGCACAAAAGTATTTTGATAGCACAACGTTGAGTTTGAATAGCATGAAAGATTTTAAAGGACTCACAACAGAGTACAACCTTCTGTCTGGCAGGCTTAAAATGGAGAACAAAGAGTACGTGGGCGCCGTCCGGGACTTTGAAAAAGCTATTGACTTTGGAGAAAGGGGCGGGTATGTAGATAGCTATGTGGTAGAAGCCTATAAAAGAAAAAGTGAAGCGCTATATGCATTGAACAAAACTGCAGAAGCATACAATGCTTTTGTAAGATACGACAGTATAAATAAGGTGCTGTTTGAAAAAGACAGAATGCAATTAATCGAAAATGCCACCGCCAAATTTGATACAGAGCTATATAAAGCCGCCGCTACAAAAGCAGACCTTTTAAACAAATTAAATGAAGAAAAACTTAGCAACCAGGGAATTATTAAGTGGTCGCTGCTGGTATTTAGCCTTGTCATTATTATTTTAGTCATCGTATTAATTTATCTTAAAAAGAAGCGGTAAGCATTTTTTATGCATCAAAACACAGCTCATATCACAAAAAAAAAGACGTATTTCGCAAAAATTATGTGCTTTAGGTTTTCAGATGCTTACTTTCAATTTAGTACTAATTTTCATTGAAGAACATTCTCTACATACTATGTTTTCTTTTTTGCACCCTCTGCATGGCTCAAATAAAGCAGCTGGAAGCTATTACATCTCAATTAGAATACCCTGTAAAGACCAGAGCTGGTTTCGATCGTTTGGTAATGATAGACTCGTTGGTAGTAAAAAAAACCAGAGAGGCCGAGTTAAAAAAGCAGTATTCTTACCTTCTTACATATCAAAAAAGTGCTTTGCAGTGGGCTGAAAAGCAAGGAACGCTCGAAGAGGTGCTCCAGGCTAAACTTATGTTGGCGCGTTTTCATGAAAAAATGGCCAATAATATAACAGCAATACAATTGGGAGAAGAGTTGCTCAATTACGAAGAAAACTTGCGTCCCAACCAAATGGCAGATGTAGTTTTTTTAGTTGCCAACGCCTACACAAAAATGGAAGCCTATAATGAAGTGCTGGCTTTAGAACCTCTTGCTGAAAAGTATTTTACAGAAGAAAACGGATATTTAAAACAAGGGTATACTTCTGCAGAGCGCATTGGGATGACTTATTACAGCTTGCGGCAATACCCAAAAGCTGCGGCCAATTTCATCAAGCAAGCAGATGCCTATAGGGTGTCTGGGAATCAGCTTATGGTGTCTAGTATGTACCATAATGCAGGGCTCTCTTTCTTTAAATTAAAAGAGTTTGAAAAGGCACGAAAATATTATGATACAGCCTTAATTGAGCTACAAAAACCGGATGGGCTTGGATATGTTCAGGTTAGGGATGAAGAATACAAAGACTATTTTAAAAATGTAATTGAAGGAAGTATTGGCCAGTTGTATTTTGAAGAAGGGAATTACGAAGAGGCACTGCCTTATTTTCTGGAAGAAATGAAAGCGGCAACAGCAAACAACGGCATTAGTGAATCTAGAATTGTCACAAAAGCCTATTACAATCTTGCCAAGATATATTTTTATAAAGATGAAGTCAACCAGGCGAAATACTATCTGGATCTGGCATTCAGCAGTATAGATCAATTTGACGATACTGAATCTATCATTCTACTCCACGAACTGCGAGGTAAGGTGTTGTTGCGCCAAAACAGAACCAAAGAAGCCAATATATTTTTTGATAGAGCTAAGGAGATATCAGACTCCCTGGAAAAACAACGATTACAGCGCCAGGACCTGTTAGCATTGGCTAAGTATGATGTGGATGTAAAAGAAATAGCACTGGAAACAAGCCAAAGAGAAGCACGTCTTACTGAAAAAATAGCTGCCAACCAATGGGTAGCCATTATCATTATAGGTGTTTCCTTACTGCTTATTTTATTTTTCTTACTAAAACTGCAACGTGACAAAAGCACTATTGCGACACAAAAAACTAACCTGGAGTCTTCTCTTAAAGAAAAAGAAACACTCTTAAAAGAAGTGCATCACCGGGTGAAAAATAACTTACAGGTTATTTCCGGATTACTTCAGTTACAAACTAAAAAAGTAGATACTCCAGCCATGCAGAAAGTTTTGGAAGATTCCCAACGACAAATTCACAGCATGGCGTTGGTGCATCAAATGTTATATCAACAGGATAAGTATTCGCTTATACCCATGAAAAGTTATTTAGAAAAACTGGTAGGGCAGCTTATGTACAGCCTTCCTGGAAATACTATTGAAACCAACATAGATGTAGCACCTATAGATTTAGGAATAGATGCAGCTATCCCGTTAGGCCTATTATTGAGTGAATTAATGACCAATACATCAAAGTATGCTTTTGGGCTAAAAGGTGGCTCCATAAAAATTGAATTAAAAGCAGTAGAGGAAGCAAACCTATCTGCAAAAGAGTATATTTTTACCTACGCTGATGATGGCGTAGGCCTGCCAAAGGGGTATGAAAAAAAGTTTTCAGAAACCATGGGGTTTCGACTTATCCTAATGTTAACCGAAGAAATGGGCGGTACTATAGACATAGACGGAATTAATGGCGTACACGTAACAGTACAATTTAAAGATGCATAAGTATGAAAAATAAGGTGTATATCGTAGAAGATCAGGCAATTTCAAGATTTGCTTTAATAGAAATTTTAGAGCAAAACAATTACAATGTTGTAGGGAGTGCAGCAAGTGCAGACAAGGCCTGGGACGATATTAAAAAACTAGACATAGACGCGGCATTGCTGGATGTAAATCTGGCTGGAGAGCTGGATGGGGTGTGGTTGGCCCAGAAAATCAGGGAGTCCAGAGACATGCCTATTATTTTTTTAAGCGCTTATGGAGATAATAACACCCTGGAGCGAGTGGCTTCTACCAATCCAAATGGGTATTTAATGAAACCCTATAATGCCCCTACACTTTTAACTAATTTGGCCATTGCTATAAACTCATTTACACGCATTAGAGTTTCAGAAAATAAAGACAGAAAACCCAATTATATTTTCCTGAAAACCAAAGGAAAGCAAACCCGTGTAAATGTATACGATATAAAATTTATTATGTCTGAAGGAAATTATCTGGAAATTGAAATGGCTACAGAGCGTTTTATTATTCGGGATAAATTGACAGATTTTTTAGAAAAATTACCCGCCAGTTTATTTGTACAAACCCACAGACGATATGTTGTTAATCGTGAAAAAATTCATGCGTACAACACAGATACGCTTCTTGTTGGTAAAACATCGATCCCCATTTCTAAGACCTATAAGGCTGCAGTAAAAGAGCTGTTTTAACGTAAAGTTTTTTAAGAAAGGAGTAGGAATAAATAGGGCTTTATGGGCTTTTTATTTAAAAAGAAATTACCACAAACAATTAAATTTTCAAGGCTAACCTCTTTACTGTTTAGGTTTCAGGTGCTTCCTATTGTAAAAAGGAAGCGCTAAAAAAGAAATCCCGCCAGAGATAATAATATATGCCATATGACTGGTCCAGACAATCCATCCAAAAGCAGTCCCTACAGTTTCTGCAACTTCAAAAACCAATAAAATTCCCATTACTGCAGCCGGATATGTGCCAAAGCCACTATTCGTAAAACCAAAAGTGAAGCTCCCCACAACAAAAGTAGTGATGATGATGCCCAGAGAAATATCCGTCGTTTGTTCGAGTGCCTGCGTAGCAACATAAAAAGAGGCAAGGTATAGTCCCCAGATTACCACGCTCCAGAAAATAAATGCTCCCTTTTTTTTCATTTTAAGAATGCTAAAGACACCTTCTTTCAGCCCACTGATTAACGTACCAATTTTTAAACTGAGCTTGCTTTTAGAGTATTTCAGAAACGCAATGAATGAAAGCAGCATGACAACCCCAATTCCCAGAAGCAATAAAAGTTTTAGTACGGGAACAACCTCTGCCAGATAACCATACAGCACATCAAACTGAAGGAACAATGCCAGCGCAGTAAAAAGCACTAATAAAACCAAGTCTATGATGCGTTCAGAAATCACTGTTCCAAAACCCTTGTCAAAAGGAATATCCTCATATTTGGTTAACACCACGGCTCTGGAAACCTCTCCACTTTTTGGAATAAAAATGTTCATAAGGTATGCGACCGACACTGCCATAAAATTATTTGCCAGTTTCGGGAAGTAACCTAAGGGTTGCAATAAAAAATTCCAGCGATACGCACGAATTAAGTGGCTTAGCACGCTAAGAAAAACAGATAGGGTTACATACCAGTAGTTGGCATTTTTAAAATGCAACTGTAGTTCGGTGAGTTGCTCTGGTGTAAATTGCTTGAAAACATACCATATTAAAAAGATACCCAGAGCCAGAGGCAGGGAAATACTTAAAAATTTGGAGAGTGATTTATTCACCTTAGGTTAGGAGGTTGTTTTCTTCGTTTGGGAATACCAGTGCGGGTTTAAAAGCTCTGGCTGCCTCAAGATCCATCATGGCATAGGTTATTAAAATTAGAATATCCCCAGGCGCAACCTTTCTGGCCGCTGCGCCATTTAAGGTGATCTCTCCGCTACCGCGAGGGCCAGGAATTGCATACGTTTCTAAACGCTCGCCATTGTTGTTGTTTACAATTTGAACCTTTTCGCCTTCAATAATATTGGCGGCGTCCAAAAGGTCTTCGTCAATGGTAATACTGCCTATGTAATTAAGATCGGCTCCTGTTACCTTTACTCTATGAATCTTAGATTTTACTACGTGAATTTGCATGGTGCAAAGATACAACTAGATTTTAAATTTTAGATTGACGTAAGTAGATTTCAATAATCAAGGTTGCGAATGTATCCTTTAAGCAATTTAAAGAGCTTCGGTACTCCTAATTTTTTTGAAATTACAGCCTACAGCCTACTAAAACTAATTAAGAGCCATATTGTCGATAAGCCTAATTTCTCCTGCATAAGCAGCAATAAAGGCACGGTACTTTTTTCCTTCTTTCTTTTTATGGGCTGTTTTAAGGTTTTTTATGTTGGCTATTTCAAAATACTCCAGTTCCAGGTGCTCGTTTTCGGCAAATGCGTTTTCAGCAAATTGAGTGAGTTCTTCAATTGTTTTTTTCTGAAATTGTTGCTGTGTGGTTTTTAAAATTTCAGAAATAAAAACGGCGTTTTCACGCTGTGCTTCGGTAAGTCTTTTGTTGCGGGAGCTCATGGCCAGACCGTCTTTTTCACGTAAAATAGGGCAGCCAACAACCGTTACAGGTAAATTTTCTAACACCACTAACTTCTTTACGATCTGCAATTGCTGAAAATCTTTTTCCCCAAAATAAGCGCGGTCAGGCTCAATAATTCTAAAAAGATGGTTGAGCACCGTACCCACCCCATCAAAATGTCCTTTGCGGTGTTTGCCTTCCATTTCACTGGCGAGTTTGCCAAAGTTGTACTTTTTAGAAGTGATGTTTTCTCCATATACTTCGGAAGGGGTTGGAGCAAAAATGATAATGTTCTTGCTTGTTTTAGATAAGAGCTGGCTGTCTGCCTCCAGCGTTCTGGGATATTTGGTGAGATCCCCCTCATTATCAAACTGTGTTGGGTTTACAAAAATACTTACCACCACTACTGTATTTTCTTTTAAAGCTTTCTCAACCAGGGAAATATGCCCTTGATGTAACGCGCCCATAGTAGGAACAAAACCTATCGTTGTTTCAATAGGTGTAACGTGCAGGGTTTCCTGTAGTCCTTTAGTGGTGTGATATATTTTCATCTATAAGTAATATTTGGTAAATATAGGGCGGAAAGCCCGTGGTGTTTCTTTATTTGGTTTTTAAAGATTGTAAGCATTTCCTAATATTTCGTTAAACACCTGCAAAATTAAGTTATTGGCCTCTAACTGCATAAATTTTCGTAATTTTGCATGTTTTAAGAAGTAACACCAGTTTAAAGTAATTTTTTACGAATGCCCTTTGCGATTATTTAATACGTTAAAAAAGATGTAGATTTTGGGCATATCTACACCTTGCAATTTAAAATATTTTATATAGATGAAAGATAAAAGAATCTTGTATGTGTCTTCAGAAGTAGTTCCTTACCTGCCGGAGACCGAGATTTCTTCCATGTCGTTTGAGGCACCAAGAATGGTAAACAGTAAAGGCGGACAAATCCGTATTTTTATGCCGCGCTACGGAAATATAAACGAACGTCGTCACCAATTACACGAAGTGATACGTTTGTCTGGAATGAACCTTGTAATAAACGATATGGATATGCCGCTCATTATTAAAGTGGCTTCTATTCCAAAAGAGCGTATGCAGGTATACTTTATAGATAACGAAGAGTATTTTAAGCGAAAAGCAACCTTCGCAGATGAGGATGGAACTTTGTTTCCGGACAATGACGAGCGTGCTATCTTTTTTGCTAAAGGTGTGATAGAAACCGTTAAAAAATTAAACTGGTCTCCAGATATTATTCACGTACACGGTTGGTTGGCTTCTTTTTTGCCATTATACCTGCGTAATTACTATGGTAACGAACCACTGTTCGAAAATAGTAAAATTGTTACCTCGGTATACAATCAAGGCTTCGATGGTACGTTAAATGAAAAGGTAACCGACAAAATGAGCTTTGACGGTATTGCTGAAGATAAAATAGCAGATTTAAAAAATCCAAATTATGTGAATGTTATGAAAGTAGCATTAAACAATAGTGATGCTGCCATAATAAATTCTGAAGAAATACCACAAGAGCTTAAAGACCATCTCGATACGATCGACAAGCCAGTATTGCCTTATCAAACCACTGAAACCATCGAAGAAGCTTATTTAGATTTTTACCAAAACAAAGTACTGGGATAAGCCCGGCATTTTTTAAATAGCATTATGAAGATAAAGAATATGTTGCCAAAATTAATGGCAATCTTAGTTGTAATCGTGGTTTTTGCTTCCTGTGAAGAAGACTTTAATACCATAGGGTCCGATATTGTAGACCAGAACTTTACCACCGAACTTTTTGACGAAAGTACTGTGGTTGCGTATAGTCGAAAATCGCTTCCGGTTCAGACCAATGCACTTCCTGCATATCAACTTGGGGTGTACAATGATCCTGCATATGGACAATCCAGGGTTAATTTGTTGAGCCAACTTACCTTAGAATCGGGTGATCCGGATTTTGGGGAATGTGTTCAGCTGGATAGCGTTGTGTTGTATATACCATTTTTTAGCGAAGCTACCCTCGCAAACGAAGTTACTACTTACGAATTAGACTCGGTTTTCGGAAACGAGCCTATTAATATCTCTATCTATGAGTCTAATTTCTTTTTAAGAGATTTAGATCCGGATTCTGGTTTTGAAGAGCCTCAGAATTATTATTCAAATCAAGGGCAAACTTTCGATATGTTTCAGGGAGAACTCATTACTACTATTGAGGATTTTACCCCTTCAAATGCAGGGATTGTGCTTAACGATACAGTAACACTACCTCCGGGGTTACGTGTAAATCTTCCGTTGGAATTATTTCAGGAAAAGATTTTCGACATGGAAGGTTCTAATGAACTTATAAACAACAATAATTTTCGTGAATTTTTTAGAGGATTATACTTTAAAGTAGAGAGTGCAGACGGAAACGGCGGAAACCTCTTTTTGTTTGATCTTTTGGATGGAAACAACGACCCGGCAGACGACGCAAGAATAGATCTTTTTTACAAATCCAAAGTTCTTGTAGGAGGTGCAACCTGCGAAGATAACGATGTGGAATTTGATGAAAATAGCTTCCGTTTAAATTTTAACGGTATAAGCGTAAATACCTTCCAAAACGACCTTAATCCGGGTATAGCAAGTGCTTTGGCAAATCCTAATATTTCTGAAGGAGAAGAAACCCTTTATATACGGGGAGGAGACCCTATTATTTCGGTAGTAGAACTTTTTGGGGAAGACCTGGACAATAATGGTGTGGCAGATCAGCTGGAGTTTCTCCGCGATCAGGAATGGCTTATAAACGAAGCAAACCTTATTTTTTATGTAGATCAGGATAAGATTACAGGAGGTGCACCAGAACCAGATCGAATTGTAGTTTATGACATTGGTAATGACACATTCCTGTCAGATTTACCTTTAGACCCTACTTCAAGTGAAGAAGATTTTGAGGCTTTAGTAGACCACTTTGGTCCGCTGGTGCGCGGTAGCGATGAGAATGGGCAGTTCTATAAAATTAGAATTACTAATCACGTAAGTAACCTTATTAATAATGACTCTACGAACGTTCCTTTAGGAATCGTAGTTTCACAAAATGTAACCGAATTCGACTTTCAGGATCTAGAAAACTCCCAGGCTCCGGGAATAGACAATGTGCCAGCGGCGACTATACTTTCGCCACGAGGAACTATTTTGTTTGGTAACAATACTACAAACCAGGCAAAACGATTAAAACTTCAGATTTTCTATACAGAACCTAACTAATTTATAATTTATGTGCGGCATTGTAGGCTATATTGGTAAAAGAGAGGCATACCCAATTATTATAAACGGTTTAAAACGTTTAGAATACCGCGGGTATGATAGCGCGGGGATTGCGTTGTACGATGGATCCCAGATACAACTTAGTAAAACAAAAGGAAAAGTTGCAGATCTTGAAAAGCGTGTAGCCAAAGAGATTAATACCAAAGGAAGTCTGGGAATAGGACATACTCGCTGGGCAACCCATGGAGTGCCTAACGATGTAAACTCACACCCACATTATAGTAATAGTGGCGACCTGGTAATTATACATAATGGCATTATAGAAAATTACGCTTCTATAAAAAAGGAACTTATCAATCGTGGATATCACTTTACCAGTGATACAGATACGGAGGTATTGGTAAACCTTATTGAAGAGATAAAGAAACAGGAAAATGTAAAGCTGGGAAAAGCCGTTCAAATCGCTTTAAACCAAGTGGTGGGAGCCTATGCCATTGCTTTATTTGATAGAAACAAGCCAGATGAAATTGTAGTTGCCAAATTAGGGAGCCCGCTCGCTATTGGAATAGGTGATGACGAATTTTTTGTTGCCAGTGATGCCACTCCTTTTATTGAGTTTACCAACAACGCCATCTATTTGGAAGACGAAGAAATGGCAATTATTCGTCGTGGTCGTGATGTAAAAGTCAGGAAAATTACCAATGACGATCTGGTAGACCCGTATGTTCAGGAACTGCAATTAAACATTGAACAGATTGAAAAAGGGGGGTACGACCACTTTATGCTGAAGGAGATTTACGAACAGCCTTCAGTAATAAAAGATACCTATCGCGGACGTCTCTTGGCAGATAAAGGGATCATAAAGTTGGGCGGTCTGGAAGATTACATAGAGAAATTTACCAACGCCAACCGAATTATAATTGTTGCCTGTGGAACCTCCTGGCACGCAGGATTGGTAGCCGAATATATTTTTGAAGATTTGGCAAGAATCCCTGTTGAGGTTGAATATGCTTCAGAATTTAGATACCGAAACCCTATCATTACCGAAAAAGATGTAGTGATAGCCATTTCACAAAGTGGTGAAACAGCAGATACGCTTGCAGCTATTAAATTGGCTAAACAAAAAGGAGCCTTTGTGTATGGCGTTTGTAATGTAGTAGGTTCTACCATTTCCAGAGAAACACATAGCGGGACCTATACACACGCAGGGCCGGAAATAGGGGTAGCTTCTACCAAAGCATTTACTACTCAGATCACGGTGCTTACCATGATTGCGCTTCGTTTAGCAAGAGCAAAAGGAACAATCTCTCAAAGAGATTATATGGAGCAACTACAGGAGTTGGATACCATTCCAGCCAAAGTAGAAGAAGCCTTACAGAGTGATGATAAAATAAAAGAAATAGCTGCCACATATAAAGATGCGTCCAACTTTCTCTATCTTGGAAGAGGGTATAATTTTCCTGTAGCATTGGAAGGAGCTTTAAAACTAAAGGAAATCTCATACATTCACGCAGAAGGGTACCCGGCTGCCGAAATGAAACACGGTCCCATCGCTCTTATAGATGAAAGCATGCCCGTAGTAGTGATTGCTGTTAATAGCAATCATTACGAAAAAGTAGTAAGTAATATTGAAGAGATAAAAGCCCGAAAAGGAAAAATTATCGCTGTGGTAACCGAAGGAGATACCCAGGTAAAAGAACTGGCCGATTACATCATGGAAGTACCAAAAACTCCGGAAAGTTTAAGTCCGTTGGTAACGACAATTCCACTTCAGCTACTGTCCTACCATATTGCAGTGATGCTCGAGAAGAATGTAGACCAGCCTCGTAATCTGGCGAAGAGTGTTACGGTAGAATAAACGAACGGTTTCGTATATAGAAAGTTACGTGTTTGCTACGACCTTTGTTTTAGTAAAACACCAGCAATTTTTAGATACAGTGTTGTGTGTAGTATTTATTCTGATTTTTATCCGTCAATCGAAACTCCAACTTGTTTATTATTTTCAAAATGAACATTGAAAAAGTAGTTTTGCCCTTCTTTTTCATGAAACGCCATTTCAAATCCTTTCTCATGTACATGGATTGCTGTCAGTTCAAAATGTTTGTCAATTGATTCAAATTCCATTTCTGCATTTTCAAACTGTTCTTTAAGTGCTTTCTCCGATTCAGATTTTATTTCCGTTTCGTTATTCAGTGCATTGAGTAAAATCAGTTTTTGATTTTCAGATATCCCATCTTTATTTCCGGCTATTATAATTTCAATATCACAATTCAAAAACCTTTTATGCACTTGCCAACCAATATCATTTCCCCTCGTGCTAACACTCTCAATTTCTCCAAAATCAGAGTCAGTCGTTTTTAGTTTTTTACTTCCAAATAGATTTCCAAATACTCCCATTCAGTTTGTTTTTAGTTCGGTTGCCAAATTACGCACAACTTTCTTAAATTCATTATAACATCTTCGTTGTAACTCCGCGGAATACTATTATTTTTATTCTGTGAAAGTCATCAACCTTATTGCGGGACCCAGAAACTTGTCTACGGCACTTATGTATAGCTTTGCACAGCGCGAAGATACTGTTGTATTGGACGAGCCCTTTTATGCTCATTACCTTTTAAATTCTGATGTTTCAGTAAACCACCCTTCAGCAAAAAAGATTTGTGCCACAATGGAGCGGGATGAGCTGAAAATTGTTCAGAATATTGCAAACTTATCGGAAAGGCACCATGTGTTTGTTAAAGGAATGGCGCATCATTACCTAAGCGATTCGCCAGATTTTATACTGAAATGGGATAATATCATATTAATTCGTCATCCCGAAAAACTCCTGGCATCCTTTTCAAAAGTCATTAAAAATCCAACGATACAGGACATTGGTATAAAAAAGGCTTCAGAAATTTTCACGTATTTGCAACTGCAAGGAAAAACACCCATCGTGCTAGAGAGTGATGCGTTATTGAAAAACCCTTCGGCTTACTTGAAAAAAGTATGTGGTTTGGTATCAATTCCTTTTACTGAAACGATGCTCAGTTGGCAAAAAGGCGGCATTCCCGAGGATGGCATCTGGGCAAAACACTGGTATCAAAACGTTCATAATTCCGAAGGCTTTGCCCCGCAAAAAACCAGTAGCGATCCAATGCCCTCCAGACTGGAGCCGGTACTTGATGAGGCCATGGAATTTTATACTATTTTAAGAAATCATATCCTTACAGTTTAAAACTTTTAAAAATCGTAAATCAGGCCTATGTTACAAAAACAAAACCCAAAAAATAACGCTATTAAAGTCTATGTAAAAGACGGCTTATATCCGAGAGCTGAAGCGAAAATTTCGGTATTTGATAGTGCTGTCCAGGGCGGAGATGCAGTTTGGGAAGGGCTGCGGGTGTATCCTGAGGGCATAGTTTGTTTAGACCAACACTTAACCCGCTTGCAAGAAAGCGCCAAAACATTGGCGTTTGTAGATATTCCGTCGAAAGCTGACATAAAAAAGGCTATAAAAATGACGTTGGATGCAAACGGAATGAACGACGAAACCCATATTCGACTTACCCTCACACGAGGAGAAAAAATAACCAGCGGTATGGATCCAAGGTTGAGCCAGAATGGAAGTTGTTTGATAGTGTTAGCTGAATGGAAACCATTAGTATACGATAATAACAGCGGTATAAAAGTACTAAGTACCAGCCAGCGCCGCAATGCGCCGCAATATTTGGATAGTAAAATCCACCATGCCAATCTTCTTAATAACATCATTGCAAAAATACAGGCAAACATAGCGGGGAAAGATGCGGGTCTTATGCTGGACGACCGTGGTTTTGTAGCCGAGCTTAATGGCAGTAATCTTTTTATGGTAAAAGAAGGAAAAGTGCTCACGCCGTATGCACACGCCTGCTTACCAGGAATTACCAGAGCCACCGTGATAACATTGTGCCAAAAAAATAACATTGAAATTCTGGAACAAGACATAACTCTTTCACAGCTATACAATGCAGATGGTGTTTTTGCCACTGGAACTATGGGAGAATTGACTCCTGTTGTTGAAATTGACGGTAGAGAGATTAAGAAGGACGGTTCCCTTCAGCAGCAAGTTTTGGAGTTGTTTTCTAACAATATACGCTCCTTTTGTGAGTCCTTGGCATAAAAATTCTTTACTTTTAGTGCCCTATTCAGAAAAAATAAATGCTATGAAAAAATTACTACTGCTCACAATGTTGTGTTCTACGGTCGCTTTTGCGCAGACTCCTTGTGAGGGTGGAACGGCTGGAGGTTTTCCTTGTGAAGATTACGACTTGCTTTCTAATATCCCGCTTTCTACGTTCGAAGCAAACACCTCTAACGATTCGTGGGGTTGGACAGACCCGGAGACGGGAAAAGAATACGCTATAATTGGGCTTAAAAACGGATCGGGATATGTAGATATTACAGACCCCGTAAATCCTATCTATTTAGGGAGGTTAACATCTCCTGTGCTGGATGACTTCAGAGGCAATTGGCACGATGTAAAAGTATACAATAACCACGCCTATATAGTGAGTGAAATTGATGGTCACGGAATGCAAATATTCGATCTTACAAAATTAAGAGATGTGGCAAACCCTCCTGTAAACTTTACAGATGATGGTGTTTACAATTTTGTAGGGGGGTCTGCTCATAATATTGCCATAAATGAAGAGAGTGGTTATGCATACCTTATAGGTGGACAAGATTACAGTGGGGGACCCTATTTTGTAAATATTCAAGACCCGGTAAATCCTGTTGATGAAGGTGGCTATGGTAGTGATGGATATACTCATGATGCACAAATAGTTACGTATACAGGTCCGGATCCAGATTACCAAGGAGAAGAAATTTTTGTAGGAAGTAATGAGGACAGAGTGGTTTTTGTAAATGTTTCAGATAAAGGAAATCCTCAGAATATTTCAACGTTATCGTATAGTGATGTTGAGTATACACACCAGGGTTGGTTTACCGAAGATCAAAAATATTTTGTGGTCACAGATGAACTTGACGAGGTGTTTAACGGAAATGATATTCGTCTCATAATCATGGATGTGACAGATCTTGATAACCCCGTTGAACATATGCAATATATAGGAGAAACTACTGCCACAGACCACAATGTATACGTAAAAGGGAATAAGATTTATCTTTCTGCGTATACAGGGGGGATGCGTGTTTTGGACATTACCGATATAGATAACAAGAATATCACAGAAGTAGGCTATTTCGATACCTGGCCTGCAAATGATAATGCGAGCGCCTCTATTGGAGATCCGGGCGCCTGGAATGTATATCCATTCTTTGAAAGCGGAAACCTTATTATTAGTAACTTTTCAGATAATGGGGGGTTGTTTGTGGTTCGCAAGAGCGGTACGTTGGCAGTTCCAGAAAACGAACTACAACAAATCGCTGTAGTTCCTAATCCAAGTGCAGGTTTGGTAACCTTCAAAAGTGCTGCCGAAGAACTACAGAATATTATGCTTTTTGATGTAACGGGTAAAGTTTTGCTGAATTTTGAAAATCTATCAGGATTAACAGCACAATTAGATATTTCGACCCTGTCACAAGGAATGTATCTGGCTACTATTAATGGTACAACTACTATTCAGTTACTGAAAAAATAACTTTTTAACTTCACTTTTAAGGAGCGCTAAAATTATTAGGCCTGTCAGGTGTTTAAATCCCTGCACAGGTCTTTGTTTTTTCAGCACGTCTCACCTAGATTAAGTTTCTTCAGAAAATTTAGTAAAAATCCATTGTAATATTAAGTAAGAAAAAACTATCTTTGCACCGTTGAAAAAAGGGGTGTTTTGTACACCCGTATATAACTAAAACAGATACAGTTAACAATGGCACAAGTTACAGGAAAAGTTGCACAGATTATTGGCCCGGTAGTGGATGTTGAATTCGCAAACGGAGCTGAACTTCCTAATATCTACGACAGTCTTGAAGTAGATAACCACGGAAATAAATTGATTCTTGAAGTACAATCTCACGTTGGTGAAAACACGGTACGTACTATCTCTATGGACTCTACCGATGGTTTGAGTCGTGGTGTAGACGCTGTTGCAACGGGGTCTCCTATTCAAATGCCAATTGGCGAGGATGTGTACGGACGTCTCTTTAATGTAATTGGTGATGCTATTGACGGTATCGGGGATCTTCCAAAAGAGGGAGAGAACGGATTGCCAATTCACCGTGAGGCTCCAAAATTTGAGGACCTTTCTACATCATCTGAAGTACTTTTTACAGGTATTAAAGTAATCGACCTTATTGAGCCTTATGCAAAAGGGGGTAAAATTGGTCTTTTTGGTGGTGCCGGTGTAGGAAAAACAGTATTGATCCAGGAATTAATTAACAACATTGCAAAAGGTCACGGGGGGCTTTCAGTATTCGCAGGAGTAGGGGAAAGAACACGTGAAGGAAATGACTTGTTGAGAGAGATGTTGGAGTCTGGTATTATTAAGTACGGAGACGACTTCATGCACTCTATGGAAGAAGGCGGATGGGATTTGTCTAAAGTAGACAAGATGAAAATGAGAGAGTCTAAAGCGACCTTCGTATTTGGACAAATGAACGAGCCACCTGGAGCACGTGCACGAGTTGCATTATCAGGATTAACAATTGCAGAATATTTTCGTGATGGAGCAGGAGATGGACAAGGGAAAGATGTACTTTTCTTCGTAGATAACATTTTCCGTTTTACACAAGCAGGATCAGAGGTGTCGGCGCTATTAGGTCGTATGCCATCTGCGGTAGGATACCAGCCAACATTAGCAACCGAGATGGGTGCGATGCAGGAGCGTATTACGTCAACCAAAAAAGGGTCTATTACCTCTGTACAAGCGGTATATGTACCTGCGGATGACCTTACCGATCCAGCACCAGCAACAACGTTTGCTCACCTGGATGCAACAACGGTATTGTCTCGTAAGATTGCAGAGCTTGGTATTTACCCGGCGGTAGATCCACTGGATTCTACGTCCAGAATCTTAACAGCAGCAATTTTAGGTGATGAGCACTACAACTGTGCACAGCGTGTAAAGGAGTTGTTACAACGTTACAAAGAATTACAGGATATTATTGCGATTCTGGGTATGGAGGAATTATCTGAAGAAGATAAGCAAGCTGTAAACCGTGCACGTCGTGTACAACGTTTCTTGTCACAGCCTTTCCACGTGGCAGAGCAGTTTACAGGGATCCCGGGAGTATTGGTAGATATTAAAGAAACCATTAAAGGTTTTAACATGATTATGGACGGTGAGTTAGACCACCTTCCAGAAGCGGCTTTTAACTTGAAAGGTTCTATCGAAGAAGCTATCGAGGCAGGAGAGAAAATGTTGGCAGAAGCGTAATAGTTGACAGTTGGTAGTTGAAGGTTTATTGCAACCCAACAACCAACAACCACAAACAAACAACTACAATATGTATTTAGAAATAGTAACCCCAGAAGCTTCTTTGGTAAGCGGTGAAGTAGAAAGTGTAACAGTTCCAGGAATGGACGGTGAGTTCCAGATGTTGAACAACCATGCTGCTATCGTTTCTCTTTTAGTTGAAGGTGAAGTACGCTTTAAAGGAAGTCCAACTATTGCTGAAGGGCACCAGAATAAATTTACACAGAAAGAAGGTAAGTGGACGATGCAGATTAACGGTGGAACCGTTGAGTGCAGTGAAAATAAAGTAATTGTACTGGCAGACTAGCTTCGATACATTCCACTGAAAAAACGGAATACTCAGCTACCTTAATGTAGTAGAAATAAAAATAAATTTAAATCCCAAGTTCCAGTAAAAGGAGTTTGGGATTTTTTTTTACCAATCTTTTTAATATGGGATAGGTCACAAATCGGGCAACTCCTAGTTAGAATTTTGTATACTTGTTTATGTCAATGAATAAAAACGAAATAGCCATTGTTAAAGGTAAGAAAGCCTGGTATGCGTTAGTGTTCCCTTTTGCGTGTTTTTGTGTTGCTCTGGGGGTTTTATGGAATGGCTATGAAGTGCTAGTTTCTGAAAAGGATGTTAGTTTTGTGGAAGTTGTTTTAGGATGGTCATTTGCTGCTTTTCTTTTTGTAATTCTGGGAGTTGTCTTTGGAATGGTGCGGGATTATCACTTCGACTTTAAGCGAAAACGCTATAAAATTATAAAACGGGTTGGAATACTAGGGTTTGGTCGCTGGAAACAGTTCCATAATTTAGAATATGTTTCAGTGTTTGAAAATCCCGATAGTCGTTTTGAAATTAACCTGTGGTACGACACTACAAAACACTTTTATATAGACTCCTATTTCTTTAGTGAAGCTGCCGTAAAGCGAGCTAGAGAGCTAGCACAGCAACTCAATATTGAATTTCATAACGGAATGACCAACCAGCAATTTGTTATGGAAGACGATACGGCAGCACCTATTCCAAAAGAGCAAAGAAAAATAGATGCTTATTTCTCCCAAGGAAACAGACCCTTATGGCAAACCATTGTTGCAGCTTTCTGTTTTACAGTTTCAAGTGTCGTTTTATACGCCATGTTTTTTGAAATTCCTGTTAATAACCAAAACTATAGGCTTCCGCTCAGAAGTATCGAAATTGTACTGCTGTTAATGATCACCGGTATTCGTTTTTCGATGGTTAACGATTATTTGTTTGATCTGGAAAACAACCAGTTTAAGGTCATACACGTTATTGGTTTTATAAAATGGGGAACATGGAAACAACTGGCGTCGCTGGATTATATTTCAGTATATCAAAAAAAGGAAGGGCAATTTCAAATTAATCTCTGGTATAATACCAACAAGCATATACATATTTCTGGAAGTAATGAGTATAAAAGTGCTTTGAACATTGGTGAACAACTAGCAAAAAAACTACAAATAGAGCTATTAGATGCCAGTGATCCTCATCATAAAAAATGGGTTGAGCTATTGTGAAACATTACTTTAAATAGAGTAACACCCATTCTTTTCCAGCGGTAGCATACTTTCCTAAATCTTCAAACCCTACAGCATAATGTGCATGTAGCGAACGGCTATTTTTAGCATCCACTTCAGTAATAATTGCTGTAAAATCTGGTAGTAGGTGTTCTTGCATGGTCTTATAAAGATTTCTGAAAATTCCTTGCTTTCTATATGCCTTATCAATACAAACCTGCCCCATTACAATAAAGTTAGAGTACGCGGGGTAGAGGCGAAGCTGTTCGAACATAGGCTGTAAGACTTCTATACATTCTCCGAAACCAGGGTGCATACTTAGGGCATACCCAACAACCTTGTTTCCGTCTTTTGCTAGGGTGTGAGGGCATTTAGTATGCATTGCCTTCAGAAGTTTAAAGTCGTGTTGTACCGTAACAAAACCTTCTGTCTTTTGTTCTTCTTCAGAAACGGAGGCAAAGAGATTTCGCTGCTGTAGGGCTAGTACTTGCTTCAATTCTTCATCTGAAGTAGAAAGTGTGTAGGTAATCATCTGTTGAAAATGTCTTTCGAAAGATACAGTAATATACCTAACGATGAATAGGCAAGTACTCTACAATTTATGAACCAGAATTAAGCAAATTCATAGAGAAATTGATGAGCAGCACAATCAACTGAATTAAAGTAGGCTACTACCAGTGCGTATATAACTAATAAATTCCTATACTGACTTTTACAGATTACTCAACATTTCTTTATTTGTAACTTCCCCAAAGTTTCAGGGACAAAAAATTGTTGATAAAACCCAACAACTTCATTCTTAAGAAATTTCAAAAAAGGATGAGATTTCTGTATTTTTATAGGTCTAATATATACCACTCCAATGGCTAAAAAAGTCACCCCGTTAATGAAGCAATACAACACCATTAAGGCGAAATATCCTGATGCGTTGTTGCTGTTTCGGGTAGGCGATTTTTATGAAACCTTCGCGGGCGATGCAGAGAAAGCGGCTAAGATTTTAAATATTACGCTTACCTCCAGAAATAATGGTGGTGACCAGACTGCGTTGGCAGGGTTTCCGCACCATAGCTTAAACACCTATTTGCCAAAACTAGTGATGGCGGGGTGCCGGGTTGCTATTTGTGATCAACTGGAAGATCCTAAGCAAACCAAAACTATAGTAAAACGTGGGGTAACGGAACTGGTAACTCCCGGGGTGGCGCTTAATGACGATATTTTACAAAGCAAGAGTAATAACTTCCTGGCGGCAGTTCATTTTTCGAAAGACAGGTTGGGCGTTGCTTTTTTAGATGTTTCCACAGGTGAATTTTTAACCGCGGAAGGTTCTTCAGAATATATAGATACGTTGCTCCAAAACTTTAATCCTAGTGAAGTGCTCTTCAGCAAACAGAAGCGCAAACAATTTGCCGAAATATTTGGAGATAATTTTCATACATTTTATCTGGAAGATTGGATCTTTCAGCAAGATTATACTTCAGAACTTTTAGAAAAACATTTCGACGTCAAGAACTTAAAGGGCTTTGGGGTAGATCATTTGCAGGCGGGAACTATTGCCAGTGGTGCCGCGTTGCACTATTTGGGGGAAACACAGCACAGCAACTTAAAACACATTACTAAACTCGCCCGTATTGCAGAAGACGCATATGTGTGGATGGATCGTTTTACCATCAGAAATCTGGAGTTGTATCACAGCACACAACAAAATGCCGTGACGTTGCTGGATGTGATAGACAAAACCATTTCTCCCATGGGGGGGCGTATGCTAAAACGATGGCTGGCCCTTCCGCTAAAAGATGCTGAGAAAATTACAAGACGCCATGAAGTAGTGAGTTTTCTGCTGGAGAATCCCCAACTGTTGGAAAAGGCAAAAACGCACATAAAAAAAATGGGCGATCTGGAGCGGCTTATCTCAAAAACGGCCACGGGAAAGATCAATCCGCGGGAAGTAGTTCAGTTAAAAAATTCGATGCAGGCGGTTGTTCCGTTGAAAGAATTGGCGGCACAATCCAAAAATGAATCACTTCAAATTATAGGCGAGCAATTAAACGATTGCGAGTTGCTTCAAAATAAAATATCCGAAACTCTGGTGGAAGAAGCTCCAGTTGCCATTGGCAAAGGAAATGCAATTGCACAGGGAGTTTCAGAAACACTGGATGAACTTAGAGCCATTGCAACAGGCGGTAAGGAATACCTGGATGCTATGCTAAAAAGGGAGAGTGAGTGCACGGGGATTACTTCATTAAAAATTGCTTCCAACAACGTGTTTGGCTATTATATTGAAGTTCGTAATACCCATAGGGACAAGGTTCCGGAAGAGTGGATCAGAAAACAAACCTTAGTAAGTGCAGAACGTTATATTACTGAAGAACTAAAAGAATACGAAACAAAAATTTTAGGAGCCGAAGAAAAGATACTGGCTTTAGAGCAGGAGTTGTTTGTAAAAATGGTGCAATGGATGCTTCAGTTTATTGCACCGGTTCAACAAACTGCGGCTTTAGTAGCAGAGTTGGATTGCCTGGCTTCATTTGCTACCCATGCCACAGCATGCAAATATGTGAGGCCAGTACTGGACGACTCCTTCGATTTGCATATTGAAGAAGGCCGTCACCCGGTAATTGAGCAACAATTACCACCCGATAGCCCGTTTATCGCAAATGATGTGTTTTTGGATAGAGAGAACCAGCAAATTATTATGATCACCGGGCCCAATATGAGTGGTAAGAGTGCTATTTTGCGACAAACCGCTTTAATTGTTTTGTTAGCACAGATGGGGAGTTTTGTTCCTGCAACCGCTGTTCGAATGGGATGTGTGGATAAAATATTTACCAGGGTAGGAGCGAGTGACAATATTTCTATGGGGGAGAGTACCTTTATGGTAGAAATGAATGAAACCGCGAGTATTTTAAATAATGTTTCGGAACGGAGTTTAATTTTACTGGATGAAATTGGCCGTGGCACCAGTACCTACGATGGTATTTCTATTGCCTGGGCTATTAGTGAATACTTGCATGAGCACCCCAGTAAAGCAAAAACATTGTTTGCAACGCATTACCACGAGTTAAACGAAATGACTGAAACGTTTAGTAGAATTAAAAATTATAACGTATCGGTAAAAGAATTAAAGGACACTGTGTTATTTCTTCGGAAACTAGTGCCGGGAGGTTCACATCACAGTTTCGGTATTCACGTGGCGAAAATGGCGGGAATGCCTAAAATAGTACTACAACGCGCCAATAAAATTATGGAGAGACTGGAAAAAAGTCATTCTTCCGAAGAGCTTTCAGATAAGATGAAGGACATTTCCAAGGATGAGTTGCAGCTTAGTTTTTTCAATCTGGACGATCCTTTGTTGGTAGAAATCAGGGATGAAATTCTGGAAACTGATATTGATACATTAACTCCTGTAGAGGCTTTGATGAAGCTCAATGAAATAAAGAGAATGTTACAACGAAAAGACTCTGTAAAGTTTAAGAAATAAAAATATAGAAAAGACTTTGCATTTGCAGTAAATATTTTAAATTTGCATCCGCTTCTGGAAAGAAGTTCGTTCTTTAAGACTACGCGAAAATAGCTCAGTTGGTAGAGCGCCACCTTGCCAAGGTGGAGGTCGCGGGTTCGAATCCCGTTTTTCGCTCACTTCGACTCCGCTTAGTGTGCGAATGCTATTTTTGAAGAGTTGAAATATTATACCAAAAGTGTTGTGTTAAAGCACAACTAGGTTAACCGCGTTTGAGCGGAGCCGAACTGCTGAAGTGGTGGAATTGGTAGACACGCTGGACTTAAAATCCAGTGGGCAGTAATGTCCGTACGGGTTCAAGTCCCGTCTTCAGTACAGATGTGTAGAAAGCCAAGTCGAAAGACTTGGCTTTTTGCTTTAACGCTGTTGAAGCGGAACTCGCCGCAGGCAATTCCCTTTGTAAAATAGTGCTTTCGCATCTGGTTATAGATCCATAAAAAAAGCCGAATCAAACGATTCGGCTTTTTTAATATGTAACGATAAGATTTCGTTTACTTATAGGTCGTCGCTAATTAATTTCTTCACTTCTTCATTGGCATCTGCATTTAGTGCTTCTGCTATGGCGTTTCTTTTACTTATGCGATACGAAATAAAAATTAGGAGTAATAAAATAGGAATGATCACTGGAATTGAATAAAAGAAATCAAACTCATCAATAAATTGTATTTGATGATTTACTACACCCGACAGTTGAAACAAAAACATGGTAAGTGGCACAAGGATGGCATATTTCCACCAGTTTCTTGAGGTAACAAACCAGATGGAAGTAATTAAAACAAAGGTGATTTTAGTGAAGAGCGCATGCATAAAGGCTTGCACACTCCCAAAATTACCAGCTTCTACAGTTCCAAAAGCTGTTTCCCAGGCCACACCAGGTTCTGCTGGCGCATATTTATAGATGTAAAATAAGAAGGGTGTTGCTATCAACGATAGTGATAGTAACACCCCCGATATAAATGCTTTTCGTCTATCCGTTTGGCGGAACTTCGTATTTCGCTTTGTCAATTTGTTGGTCATTGGTTGCTTGATCTTCTGGGGTACAGCTAGCGGCTAAAGCAAGCACAGCTAATATAAACATAAGTTTTTTCATAAGTATAAGTTTTATTGTTATTTGTTTTGTTGGTACAATTATACTTTGAAAAGACTAATTATCCTATAGTGCTGATTCATTAAGTTTTATGTATTTTTACCCATTTTTTTGCTTTTAAACGATAAAAAATGCTTTTAATCGATGTTTTTTGAATTTGAAAACGTGCCAATTTAGACTCTTTTTTAGGTTGTTCGTACCCAAAAAAGTATCAGTTTAGAGGCTGTAAATGTAGTAGGGTAAACAGTAGTTTTTATTAGAGATTTTGTAAAAGAACACTGTTTTTTTAATAAGTATTGGGTACAAAAAAGCCCATTCAAGAGCTGAACAGGCTTTTTTCATATAAATGCGACAAGGTTCTTAATTGTTGTCGTCGTCCATATCTTCAACAGCTTCTTCAATTTCCTCTCCAGCCTCTTCTAATGCTTCCTCTGTTTCTTCTGCTGTAGCTTCGATGGCATCGCCAGCTTGTTCTAAATTGTTTTCTGTGTCTTCAGCAGCAGCTTCTACAGCTTCTTCAGCTTTATCTCCAGTGGTTTCTCTGCATGATGAGATGCTTACTACTAAAGCTAGTGCAGCAAAACCTAAAAATACTTTTTTCATAATTGGTTGTTTTAATGTTAATACGGTATAAAAGTAGTCATTTTTTTAAATTAGGTGTTTTTTCAGATAAATATTTCCAATAGCGTTTAGGTATATGTTGCACGTGTAGTTTCATGTTTTTTCTAGAAGTAATGTTGGTGCTGGTAAAGTACTTTTTCCATAATTCCTGAAAGGCTTGCTCCTCTTCAGTAAAATAATAGGTGGCTTTTGATGTGTTGTTAACTTCCTCAGATAGCTGTAAATTAATATAATATACTTCTTTTAAATTATAGTGAATCCCATAGTTCCTTTTCAGGTCATAGATTAGCCATTGTTGGTCTGCATATCTATTTTTGAAATGTTTGGCATTGAGTGGTAACACATTAA
Source organism: Flavobacteriaceae bacterium UBA1903 (assembly GCA_002337605.1). Classification (GTDB taxonomy): domain Bacteria; phylum Bacteroidota; class Bacteroidia; order Flavobacteriales; family Flavobacteriaceae; genus Marinirhabdus. The sequence continues at coordinate 328,780 of DDGL01000014.1, read as the reverse complement.
AATCTGGCGAAACGGTAGCAAAATAAAGCCCGTCTTTCGTGAGCCGAAACCGTACAAACGCATCCATTCTATGTTTTTCCCGATTTACCATTCTCACTGTTTTAGCAATTTTCAGGATTTCAGGGTCTGCATAATCTTTGGCTATGTTTTGTTTTTCTGAAAGCGAACGTTGTATGTAATGATACAGCGTGTTTTCAATACCGTCACACTCGCTCAAGAAAGCTTTGTAAATATTATTTTTTCCTTCAGCAGCACAGTAGCGTGACAGCCCTTTCCATACCCTATTGGCTTTACATACATCGGTAGTCACAAGCGTGTATTCAGAAAAAAAAGTTTCAGTAGCAAGCTCCTTTCTTTCGATACAGATATTTGTAAGCTTTTCTTCATACACCTGAAATATAGCGGTTAGAAATCCTTCGAACGTACCGTCGTATATAAGTTTAGTCATCATACTGCGACAGGAGTTTCGATAGAGGAAAACAAATTGAGCTGTTGGTTGTAGGTTGTATTATATTTACTGGCAGAGTGTTGTAAAATAAGGCTTTTAATTTGTGCTGCTGTTCTGTCTTTTCTTTCAAATTTATTGGAGTCACACACCATAAAATACTTACTGCGGTTCATAGCAATGCCAATGGCTTTTAGATGCTCCCAATTTAATTTTCTGAAACGCCTTGCTTGGATAATTTTGTGAACCGATTTCATTCCAACCCCAGGAATACGGGCCAGCATGTTTTTATCAGCCTTGTTTACATCTACCGGAAAGAGCTGTAAATTACGCAATGCCCAACTTAACTTGGGATCTATATCGCTATCCAGGTTGGGGTATTCTTTATTGAGTAGTTCCCGAATATCAAATCCATAAAACCGCAGCAGCCAATCGGTCTGGTACAATCTATTCTCACGTAGCATAGGAACTTCGGTGCCAATAGAAGGTAAGCGAGTATCATAACTTATAGGTATGTATCCTGAGTAGTACACCCGCTTCATATTAAATTGTTTGTAGAAATAAGCCGAAGTGTACATAATTTCTGCATCTGTTTCGCCACTCGCGCCAATGATCATTTGGGTGCTTTGCCCTGCAGGAGCATAAATGGGGGTGCTTTTAATGAGTTTTTTTTCAGATTTATACTGAATAATTTCATTTTTTACTTTCTGCATAGGTTTAATAAAATCTTCCCGCTTTTTATCTGGCGCTAAGAGTTTTAACCCTGTTTCTGAAGGGATCTCTATATTTACGGATAGTCTATCTGCATACAATCCGGCCTCCCGCATCAATTCATCACTTGCCCCCGGAATAGATTTTAAATGAATATAACCATTGAAGTTCTCTTCTTCCCGAAGTTTTTTTGCTACCTGTACCAGCCGCTCCATAGTAGTATCTGCATCTTTAAAAATACCACTACTTAAAAACAGACCTTCAATATAGTTACGTCTATAAAAAGCAATAGTGAGATCTACGACCTCCTGTACTTTAAAAGCTGCTCTTTTAATATCATTGCTTTTTCGCGTCACGCAGTAGGCACAATCGAAGATACAGTGATTGGTAAGTAGAATCTTTAATAAGGAAACACAACGCCCATCTTCGGTGTAGCTATGGCAAATACCCATGCCTGAACTATCGCCCAACCCTTTATTTTTATTTGTACGTTTACTTCCACTGGAGGAACACGATACATCATACTTTGCCGCATCTGCAAGGATGCTTAATTTTTCTTTTATTCTTTCAAAATTCATAGGACATGGAATAAATACAAAAATATGGAATTATTCCTATTACTAGGAAATAGTCCTGTTAATTATTTGGATATATTCCAAAAAATAGTATCTTCGGAAGATGGAATCTACACTATCTATTGAAGCGAAACGTTTTAAAAAAATAAGAGAAGAACAGCACCATACGCAACAATCTTTTGCTGAATTATTAGGTATTGGAGCTACTACAGCCGATATTGAGCGCGGGAAAACAAAAATTTCCGGGAAAGTTGTTATGGAGTTGTTGCAGCAGTTTCAAATAAATCCGCTGTGGTTGTTTGGAAAGAGTTTTACGCAATACCTTGATGTACACGGAGGGAATGTTGGGCCAAAAGTAATCTCGATAGATCAGGATGATAACGATACTATTTTACTGGTAAATCAGAAAGCTGCTGCTGGATATCCTCATAACATTCAGGATGTAGGATGGTATGAAGCCTTACCAGCGTTTAACATTCCATTACCGCAATACAGAAACGCTACCTATCGTGGTTTTCAGGTAGAAGGGGATAGTATGTTGCCTAATATTAGACCAAATGAGTGGGTGCTGGGCAAGGCTGTGCCTAATATTTCTGAAGCCAGCGATAGTAAAATTTATATTGTGGTCTTACACGATTCTGTATTGGTAAAGAAACTTCAGAAAATACCAAATGCCCCAGAGAAAGTGCGGTTGATTTCCCTGAACCCAGAATATATTCCTATAGACGTTGAAGTAAAAAATGTTCAAGAATTATGGCTGGTAAATAGTAAGCTTACTTTTGGTCTGGATGAACCTTCCGAAAGTACTTTGCTACGACAACTGCAGCAATCTATGGAAGAGTTGAAAGGACAAATCAATAGTCTGAATACATAAAAAAAAGCTCCATGATTTCTCATGAAGCTTTTTACATTTTAAAAAAAGTAATTAATTATCGTCGTTGTCGGTTTTGATCTTAATTTTTTGATCACCGTCATCCTCTTTAATCTTTACTTTTTTATTCTCTGTTTCCATTTTAATTTTTGTGTCACCGTCATCTTCTTTTACTTTAATGTCGGCTCCTTCTTCTTGCATTTCTTCTACAAGTACTTCAGCTTCTGTCTTTTCTTCGGTATCTCTACATGAAGTAAAGCTTATTGCTACTGTTAGAATAACAAATCCTGTTAAAAATACTTTTTTCATAATTCAGGTTGTTTTAAATTTAGGAATTGTCGTCTGTACCGCCTGTACCAGTGTTCTCCTGTACTTCGTTAACACCCTCTTCAATGGCGTCTCCTGTGTCATCTACAGCATCTTCAATAGCATCTCCTGCATCGTCCATTGCATCTTCAACATCATCAGCAGCATCGTCTGCTTCAACTTCAATCTTAGTTTCTTTTGTGTCTCTACAAGATACAAAGGCTGTACTTAATGTAAATATTACGGCTAGGCTTAAAATTACTTTTTTCATGGGTATGGTTTTTAGGTTAGTGTTTATTTTAAATTAATCGTCGTTTCCAATTTTGTCGATCTCTTCGTTAATTTCCTCATTGACTTCTTTGTCAACTTCTTTAGCAGTACGTTCTAATATACCGCCGTCGTCGTCTTTTTCTACTTCTACTTCTTTTTCTACAATCACTTCTTTAGTTTCCGTTTTTGTATCTCTACAAGATGTTGCAAATACGGCACATACAAGTGCTGCGAGGATCATTACTTTTTTCATACTAGTTATGGTTTGTGTAAATTATAAAGACAAAGCTACACGTTTTAACATTTGGTGAATCGTAAAATTTTATTAAAGTTTATAAGAGATGTGTGTAATCTTGTAGTTTTAAAAGAAAAAATGAACTTTTCTACATTGTATAAATTTCTTGAGCAACTCCATAAAAACAATAGTAAAGAGTGGATGGATACACACATAGGTGCCTATCATTCTGTTCGGGACTCCTATATTGAATGGTTGGATGAAATGAATATAAAATTAGCCGAAATAGATGCAAACTACTACAATACACCTGGAAAAAAAGCTATTAATCGTATTAACAATAACTTGATGTTTCATCCAAACAAGCCTATTTACAAAGATCATTTTGGTGCTGGATTGGACCAAAAAAGTAAACAAGGCGATTTTTATATTCACCTGGGAGTTTCAGAAAGTTTTATTGGCGGAGGCTACTGGCATCCATCCTCAAAAACCTTAAAAAGCATTCGTCAGGCAATTGATTACAACGGTGAGGAATTAAAGAAGATGCTCGAAAAGAAAACATTTAAGAATATGTTTGGCGGTTTAATAGAGGATACTCCCTTAAAAACTGCACCCAAGGGTTTTTCACAAGATCACAAACATATTGATCTATTACGTAGAAAATCTTTTGCCGTATCGCACCAGCTTACTCAAGAGGAAGTCATGGGGGACGATTTTAAAGATAAAGTGATTGAAATATATAAAGAAATGCTGCCTTTTAGACGGTATTTAAATCAGGCTGTGACAGTATAGTTACGTAGTGCTTTCCAGATTTTTGAAGTATTCCAACACCATTGCCGTTGCACCTGTATTACTATCTACAAAATGCCCGGCGATCATTCCTGCTTTTGCTCTGAAGTCCTCATTAGAAGTGAGTTTAGAGAGTATTTCAGAACATTCTTTGGCATTTTTTATACTGAATAATCCTGCCAATGACTGTAGTCTTTCAGCTTCAGGGAACTCTGCATAATTTTTACCAATTACTACAGGAGCTCCAAAAGTGGCTGGTTCTAATATATTGTGTAATCCCTCGGTACCCATAGCCCCGCCAACATACGCCACATCTGCATAGCTGTATATTTTGGTGAGAAGTCCAATGGTGTCAACAATAAGCACAGAGGCTTCAGAAAGGGCTTTGCCTTTGGTTTCTAGTTCTGTGTACCTTACATTTAAGTGCTTTAATTTTTTCTGAAAAGAGTCAATTTTTCCAACCTCCATTTTATGAGGGGCAACTATAAACTTGATGTTTTTTGAGGTATTGATAAAGGGTAGCAGTACGGCTTCATCTTCCGGCCATGTGCTTCCGCAAACAACACAAAGTGAATCCCCTTTGAACGTATCCATAAATTCCAGAGAATTATTCTGTTCGATCTGTTGTGAAACCCTATCAAACCTGGTATCTCCGCTTACTGATACCCGAGTTGCTCCAATTTCTGTAAGTAAAACTTCCGAGCTTTTATTCTGAACAAAAATATGATTAAAACACGCTAGTGCCTTCCGCATAAATCCTCCGTACGATTTAAAAAAAACCTGGTTTTCTCTAAAAACACCAGAAACTAGAAGGGTGTGAACTCCCTGCTTCTTCAGCTGAAAAAGGTAATTAGGCCAAAATTCGTATTTTACAAAAAAGGCTGTGGTTGGGTGAACTAACTCAACAAATTTACGAGCACTTGCTCGGGTATCCATAGGCAAATAGACTACAGCATCTGCGACCGGGGTGTTTTTTTTAATCTCGTATCCAGAAGGTGAGAAAAAGGATACTACAATTTTATAGTTTGGAGACTCTTTTTTAATAGCTTCCATAATTGGAAAGCCCTGTTCAAACTCCCCCAGGGAGGCGCAATGAAACCAGAGTGTCTGGTCTGTGGGTTTAATTTTATCCTTTAAAATAGAGAGGGTTTGCTGACGCCCTTGTATAAAAAGTTTCATTTTTTTACTAAAGCCTTGTGAGAGCCAGAGAAAAAAACTCATTATATATGTTGCTATGTTGTAAAGTGTGCCCACAGACCGCTAAATTAGCAAAATTACAGCAGCTTCTGTTAATCTATAAATAATATGGTGAGGCTTCGGGTTTTTCGTATTTTTACCAAAGCGAATTTTATTCAAAAAAAATGAGAAAAATACAAATGGTCGATTTGAAAGGCCAGTACGAACATATTAAAGAACAAGTAAATACGTCTGTTTTAGATGTGATAGAGTCTACAGCTTTTATAAATGGACCTGAAGTTCAGGAGTTTCAAAAAGAGTTAGAAGCCTATCTGGGAGTGAAACATGTAATTCCCTGTGCAAATGGCACTGATGCATTGCAAATAGCGATGATGGGATTGGGGCTGCAGCCTGGTGACGAAGTAATTACGGCAGATTTCACTTTTGCAGCTACTGTGGAGGTGATTGCACTTTTGCAATTAACTCCAGTATTGGTAGATGTAGACCCCGTAAATTTTAATGTAGATATTGAAGCCATTAAAAAGGCCATCACTCCAAAAACAAAAGCCATAGTTCCTGTCCATTTGTTTGGTCTTGCTGCCAACATGGATGCCATTATGGAGCTAGCTAAGGAACATAACTTATATGTTATTGAAGATAATGCACAAGGAATCGGGGCTAACTACACTTCAAAAGATGGTACCAAAATAAAAACGGGTGGGATTGGCCATGTTGGTTCCACATCTTTTTTCCCTTCAAAAAACCTGGGGTGTTATGGCGATGGAGGAGCAATTTTCACAAACGATGATGAACTGGCGCATACTTTAAGAGGTATTGTAAACCACGGAATGTATGTTCGCTACCACCACGATGTGGTTGGAGTAAATTCACGTTTGGATTCTATCCAAGCCGCTGTTTTAAGAGCAAAATTACCTCATTTAGACGCTTACAACGCAGCACGACGAAATGCAGCGAGAAAATATAGTCAGGCGTTTAATGGGGTTGAAGGTATTATTGTACCAACAGGCTTTTGCGATACAGGAAATTGTATTTGCGATGTTTGTGATTGTCACGTATTTCATCAATACACGCTACGAATCACGCAAGCAGACAGGGATGCGTTGGTAAAGCACTTAAACGAGCATGACATTCCATGTGGTGTATACTACCCTATCCCATTGCATTTGCAAAAGGCATATGCAGACGACCGATATAACGAAGCAGATTTTTCAGTAACAAACCAGTTAGTGAAAGAGGTAATTTCTTTACCTATGCATACAGAGTTGGATGACGAACAAATAGATTTTATTACGGAAACTGTTATAAAATTTGTCTCAAAATAAATTCCCGTCGCTACGAGAAGTACACATGAAAAAAATACTGGTTACAGGGGGTTTAGGGTATATAGGGTCGCATACTGTGGTAGCCTTGCAGGAAGCAGGATATGAAGTTTTTATTATTGATAACCTTTCCAACACTTCTATAGATGTATTGCAGGGTATTACCGAAATAACCAACACCCCTCCTAGCTTTGTGAGGCTGGACCTTCGTATTAAAAGTGATGTTGAGAAGTTTTTTCAAACCCATAAGGATATCGACGGAATAATTCATTTTGCTGCCAGTAAAGCTGTAGGCGAAAGTGTCGAGAACCCTTTGTTGTATTATGAAAATAACATCAACTCATTGGTATATCTTTTGCAAGAATGCAAAGCCCATAGTATTTCGAATTTTATATTTAGTTCTTCCTGTACCGTATATGGAGAGCCTGATGTCTTGCCTATAAATGAAGAGGCTCCTATTAAAAAAGCCATATCTCCCTACGGAAATACAAAACAGATTAGTGAAGAAATTATCAACGATGTTTGTAAAGTTTCGAGCTTAAATGCAATAGCTTTACGTTACTTTAACCCTATTGGAGCACACGAATCTGCACTTATCGGGGAACTGCCTGTGGGAGTGCCTCAAAATTTAGTTCCATACATTACTCAAACTGCGGCAGGGGTACGCAAGGAACTTTCAATTTTTGGGGATGATTACAATACCCCGGACGGAAGTTGTATTCGCGATTATATTCACGTGGTAGATCTGGCTAAGGCGCATGTTAAGGCTGTTGAAAGGCTTATAAACGCAGAAAATTCAGCTAAATTTAAAGTCTTTAACGTAGGTACAGGAAAGGGAAATAGCGTACTGGAAGTAGTTACGGCTTTTGAAGAAATATCTGGAAAAAAATTAAACTATAAAATAGTAAAAAGGCGACCAGGCGATGTGGTTGCTGTATTTGCAGATACAAAAAAGGCCAATGATGAGTTAGGCTGGAAAGCGGTACATAACCTAAAAGAATCACTGGCTTCTGCCTGGAAATGGGAGAAGAAAGTAAGGGGTATTTAAAGGCTTTTTTTGTGCTCTTAAGGCAAACTTAGTAAAGGTTTAACAGCTATAATTTGCAATTTACGCTACTAATGCGTTGTTTTGCAGTACATTTAAACAAAAACCAATGCAATTAGTATCAGTCCGAAGAAAGACTAAGAAAGAAAAACGATTTTCAGAAAAAATGGGGATGATGACTGCGAAAGTTGTCTACATCCAAAAAACACTTTTAAACATTCCTGTAAAAACACTCCATAAATATCGCGAAACCTATTATGGCGAAGTGAAAGATTGTAAGGACTGTGAGATAAGTTTCTAAATAAAACAACCCAAAATAGAAAATCCCGAAGTTTGTAAAAGCTTCGGGATTTTTATTTTCTCTTATCTGAAAATTAAATTTCGGCTTTGCTTGTGTTTACGTTGCGGTCTATTTTTCTCATAAGGCCTTGTAACACATTTCCTGGGCCTACTTCAATAAAATCAGTTCCTCCGTCTTTAACCATATTTTGAATACTCTGTGTCCATTTCACAGGAGCTGTAAGTTGAAAGATTAAATTTTTCTTTATCTCATCTGGCTTGGTAACTGCAAACGTAGATACATTTTGGTAAATCGGGCACGCTGGCTCTGTAAAGGTCGTATTCTCAATAGCTGCGGCCAGTTCTTCCCGTGCTGGCTCCATTAAGGGACTGTGAAAAGCGCCTCCTACAGGAAGTAGTAATGCTCTTCTGGCGCCAGCTTCGGTTAGCTTTTCGCAGGCAAGGTTTACCGCATTAATATCTCCTGAAATCACCAGTTGCCCGGGACAATTGTAGTTTGCGGCAACTACCGTTCCAGGTGTATCTGCACAAATAGCTTCTACCAGATGATCTTCCAGGCCAAGTACGGCTGCCATAGTTGAGGGCTCTAACTCACAAGCCTTTTGCATGGCTTGTGCCCGTTTGGACACTAAAGTTAACCCATCACTAAATGCTAAAGTTCTATTTGCTACCAATGCCGAAATTTCTCCCAACGAATGTCCAGCAACCATATCTGGTTTAAAAGACTCACCCATTACTGTTGCTAAAATAGTTGAATGAAGAAAAATTGCAGGCTGTGTAACCTTGGTTTCCTTAAGCTCATCTGCGGAGCCTTCAAACATAATTTTTGTAATGTCAAACCCTAAAATATCATTGGCTTGCTGAAATAATTCTTTTGCTTTGGCTGATGTTTCGTATAAGTCTTGTCCCATTCCTGTAAACTGGGCCCCTTGTCCGGGAAAAATATATGCTTTCATTATAGTTGGTTTTTTGGTTGTGTAAAAATAGCATAAAAAATCCCCTTTTTGAAATTTCAAAAAGGGGAGGTTTTTTAGGATAACGTGATGTTTTAGACTTTCATTTGTCCGGAAGAGCCTATATCTTGATTTTCTCCAGTAACGGCTGCTCTTGCTAATTTAAAAAGTGTGATTAATTTGTTGTCGTCATTACTCCAATATGCAGCTTCCTGAGGAACAAACTTTATCGCTGTAATGTTTGGATCTTCATCGCCGTCGAACCAGGCATTGTCTGCGTTGCTGTATAAATCTTTTATGATTTCACGGTCGTAAACAATTTCTGAATATCCATACACACTTAAAAACTTCATACTGCTAGTGCCGCTGTATAAAAGTTGCGTGTTGTCATCTTGTACAATATTGGCATTATGCTCACTGTCTTTAGTACTCAAAAACCAAATATTACCACGTTCATCTACTTTTTTAGTGCTCATAGGCACAGCGCTTATAGGCTGGATGCTTAAATTAGTTGCGAACATGCAAAAATCTACATCGTTTGCAATGTCGGTTATTTTTTCGATAGCCTTTTGGCTGTATAAATTTTCTTGACTCATAGTTTTTTGTTTTATTTTAAAGATACACAGAAGTACAAGCTACCACGCCCAACAAAATGCCAAAGTATTTTAAAATATTTGTTAACCAAATGAATGTAAGATTGTTTGAACCTGCGGAAGATAACCACGCCCAAATATATTAAGGTGTACTAATACATAGTACAATTGAAAAAGAGGAATCCGGCGTTCCCATCCATTGTCAAGTGCATAAATTTCGTTGTAAACTGAAAAAACTTCTTCAGGAAAACCTCCAAACAACTGCATCATTGCCAGGTCCATTTCACGGGAGGAAAAAGCAACGGCAGGGTCTATGAGCACGGGCTTCCCTTTTCCAGAAACCAGGTAATTGCCATTCCATAGGTCACCGTGAATTAAAGAGGGAGGTTCGTTTGGGATTTCTGCTGAAAGGGTTGCATAAAACTGTTCGATATTTTGAAAACTAAAGCCATTTTCTTTCGCCAAAGCAAACTGCGGCTTCAATCGTTGTTGGATATAAAAATCTGCTGAAGTTTTTTCAGAACCATTTACCTGCTTTAAAGAACCGATGTAGTTGTCGTGCTCTAAACCGAAATTATTTTGAGTGGTTCTGTGTAATTTTGCTAGATTTTCAGCAAAAAAAGGCCAAAATTCTGCGTTTTTAGTCCCTTTTGGGATATTTTCAAGCAAAAGATACGATTTGCTTTTCTCTTCTCCGGTACTCAAAACCTTCGGAATAGTAAAGCTCTCTGAAGAAGCTAAAAGCTGTAATCCTTTTGCTTCAGCTTTAAACATGGCTGGAAATTTAGCGGCATCATTCAGTTTTACTACAAAATTACCTTCTGTACACTTCAAGACATACACAGCATTGATATCACCCCCAGAAAGCGGCTTAAACTCCTGAAGGGTAAGTGAATTTTTCTCAGCTATTTCATTAAGAGTGTTTTGCATGCCTCAAAACAAATTGTACTATTTCTGCTATTGCGAACCGAAAAGTTATTTCCGCACCCAGGTTTCATAGGTAAAAGAATACGTATGGCGTTCATCTTTTGAATGAGGAGTTTCAGCAATAAGTTCCCATTGGTCCTTGTTTATATCCGGAAAATAAGTATCTGCATCAAAGCTACCGTGTACGCGTGTGAGTTCAATTTTATCTGCTACGTCCATCGCCATTTTATAGATTTCGCCACCGCCAATAACAAAGGGTTGTGCATCATTACTAGCTTTGAGTAATGCAGCGTCTAAGGAATGCACCACGACAGCACCTTCTTTTTTATAGGTTTTATTTCTGGTAATAACAATGTGGGTACGATTGGGAAGAGGTTTTGGGAAGGACTCAAAGGTTTTACGACCCATAATAATACAATGGCCAGTAGTAAGTTGTTTGAAGCGTCTAAAATCGTCTGGTAAATGCCAAACCAAGTCGTTGTCTTTTCCCAGTTCGTTGTTTTGGCCTGCAGCGGCAATCATTGTAATCATAGGTTTTCCGGGGGTAATTCGTTCGGGTTGTTTTTTTTTACTTCAGGAGTTTGTGAGGGGGTGTTCAGGGCTTCGGTTTCTCGGGAAGCTTTTACTTCTTCTACGGTAGCCTCCTGGACTGCTTGTTTTTTTAACTGTGCAATCCGCGTCTCCTGTTGTTTCTTAAGTTTTTCCAATTGCTGATTTTCCCATTCTTTGCCCATGAACTTATTCATGATAAAGACATTAAAAACGTGAATGAGTAGTAAAAATACCCAAAGTAAAACGACCCAAACAGACCAGTCTTTTAGTAATATTTCGTGTCCCTTTTTTAGGACAAGATCTATGATAAGGAGTAAAATAGCGCCTACTAAAAAGATAATAAAGTGACGCATCAATCCTTTTTTCTGCTTGATACGCTTTCGTGCGTATTCATATTGCTCGCGCTGGTCGGCGTCTATTCTGTCGTTTTTCTTGGTTTTTGAAAACATAGTTGGTTACCTTTAGTCTCACGTAAAAATACCCAAAATTAACGGTACAAACCCATCAGTTATGGAAGATTTAAGAAATCTATTCCCTGTTACAAAGTCATATACTTATTTAAATACTGCCTCTGCCGGACTGCTTTCAACAGCACTTACGCAATGGCGAAGTGAGCATGATAAAAAACTATTACACCATGGAAGCGTCTTTAGGGATACACACCGGGATATTCTTGATGGAGTTAGGGAGCAGGTATGTAGCTTTTTTAATGTAATGAAGCATGAAATCGCACTGGTTCCTAATTTTTCCTTTGGATTAAATACCTTACTGGAAGGAGTTCCAAAGGGAAAAAAAGTGTTATTGCTAGGTAATGATTACCCTAGCATTAACTGGGCATTTGAGAATAGAGATTTTGATGTGTGTTATGCTGAAGTTGACGAAAATCTGGAGCAAAATATCGAAGTGGCCATTGCGCGTCATAAACCAGATATTTTTGCTTTTAGTATAGTACAATACCTGAATGGAATTAAAATAGACCTTAACTTTCTGAAGCAATTAAAAGCGTACCATCCAGCCCTGTTATTAATTGCAGACGGGACACAGTACCTTGGAACGGAGTCTTTCAGTTTTGCCGATAGCGCCATTGATATTTTGGGTGGTAGTTGCTACAAATGGATGTTGTCTGGCTACGGTAATGGCCTGTTTATGGTAAAAGAGAACGTGCAGCAAGGAATCCACCCAAACACAATAGGTTTTAATTCGGCTGATGCTGCTTTCAAAAACAGAGAGCACATCCCATGTATGAAACGTTTTGAACCCGGGCATCAAGATTCCCTGACGTATGGAAGTATAGGGCAAAGTATTCAGTTTTTAGAAGAGCTTGGAAAGGATGTAATTTCAGAAAAACTAAAGGAACTGTGTGGTAAAGCCAGAGAAGCGTTTATGGAAAAAGGGATCTTGGATGCCGCGATAGCCCGAAGGGAAACCTTTTCTACAATTTTCAGTATTACGGGTAATGAGGCGCTTTTTCAGAAATTAAAGAATGAAAATATTATATGCTCTCAACGTGGGGAAGGCATTAGGGTAGGGTTTCACATATATAATAATGAGGATGACCTGAATAAATTAATACAAGCTTTGTAACTAAATACATGGTAGTTATTGACCTCTAGGTTTTTAAAAAGATAATTTGTTCGAGGATTTTTACTATCTTTTCAGATGAAAAACTAGTATGTATCCCTAATTACTTCGAAATCCTCACTTTATGAAAAAAATTACCCAACCACTATTTTTAATAGTATTTCTTTCTTTCTTCTCAATAACCTTAGCAGCTTCCAATGAAATTGTTGTCCCGCCAACCATTACCTGTCCGGCCGATATTACAGTGGTTAACGATCCTGGTGTATGTGGTGCAGTTGTAAATTATACTGGATTAGCAACGGCAATGGATCCTGAAGATGGAGATATTTCTGGTTTAATTACAACAACTATTGGTCCGGTAAGTGGAGCTACATTTCCCGCCGGTGTTACTATAGTTGAATTGAGTGTAACAGATACAGAAGGGAACACTGTAAGTTGTACTTTTAATGTAACAGTAAACGATATAGAAGACCCAACCATTTCTTGTCCAGGAGATATTATTATAGACAATGATCCTGGTGTTTGTGGTGCCGTTGTAGATTTCCTCGTAGAAGCTATGGATAACTGCGCTGGTGGAGCAAACGCAGGTGAACTTACCACAACATTCCTGCAAAATAATGGGCAATCTGCCATAATGTTTGATGCTACTGCTTCTGGTGGTGAAGACGTTTCTATTAATGGAATATTGGCTCACATGGATGATAACTTTGTGACTGAAACTGTTGAAATATACTTTAAAGTTGGGTCTCATGTAGGGTTTGAGACAGACCCGGCACCCTGGATACTACACGAAACAACAACTGCTACAGATAATGGTAATACGGGCGCTGGCGGTAATGCAGTAACTCCTCTCGCAACACCTTTGGTAATCCCTGCGGGTACTACCTATGGAATATATTATTACACCCCTAATGCAGGAAATATGGACTATACAGATGGTACAACCTCGTATAATGATGCTTTCCTAACAATAGACAGTGGTTCGGGAAAAGCAGTAGGAAATGTACATCCTTTTGATGGTCTAACTTTTACTCCGCGAATTTTTAACGGAACATTTTATTACACCACAGGAAGTATTCAAGTTGTACAAACAACAGGATTTGCCACCGGAAGTGTATTCCCGGTAGGTACCACAACCAATACATTTATGGTTACAGATGCTGCTGGAAACACAGCTTCATGTAGTTTTGATGTTACTGTAAGTGATACCGAACCCCCTGTGGCTAACTGCCCGGCGACTATCAATGCCGATACCGACCCTGGCAGGTGTGATGCTGTTGTAAATTTTTCTGTGCCTACCGAAGACAATTGCGCCGGAGAGACCTTAAACCAACTTACGGGATTGCCTAGCGGTAGTATATTCCCCATAGGAACCACTACAAATAGTTTTGAGGTAACCGATGCAGCAGGCTTAACAAGTAGTTGTTCGTTTGATGTTATTGTAACCGATACAGAAGCTCCAGTAGTAAATTGTTTAGACATTACAATACAGTTAGATGCAGCAGGAATGGCCTCCATAACGAATGCAGATGTAGACGGAGGTAGTACAGATAACTGTGGCATAGCTTCGAGTAGTATTAACATAACAAACTTTGATTGTAGCGATATAGGAACAAATAATGTCATACTTTCAGTAACAGATGTAAATGGAAACACCAATACGTGTACAGCCGTAGTTACCGTTGAAGATGTGGATAACCCTAGTGCGGTTTGCCAGGATATTACTGTTCAACTGGACGCTTCAGGAATGGTGACAATAACCCCCGGAGATGTAGATGGAGGGAGTTCAGATGTTTGTAGTATAGGTAGTCTCTCTCTGGATATTGATACATTTGACTGTTCAAACATAGGTGCAAATGATGTAGTTCTTACAGTTACAGATGGTAGTGGCAATACAAGTTCTTGTATGGCAGTAGTAACCGTAGAAGATACCCTGCCACCAGTGGCAGCTTGCCAGGACATTACAGTACAATTGAACGGTTCAGGAACCGTTACGATTTTGCCAAGCGATATTAATAATGGAAGTCTGGACAACTGCGGAACAACAACTGCAACTATAAATACAGATACATTTACCTGTGCTGATATAGGACAAAATGATGTCACCTTGACAATAACCGATGCTGACGGAAACTCGAGTAGCTGCGTTGCTACTGTTACCGTTGTAGAATTGGAAATTCCTACTGTAATTTGTCAGGATATAACAGTACAATTAGATGCGTCTGGAACAGCAACTATTCTAGTAGATGATATAGACGGAGGGAGTACAGATAACTGTGCAATTGCAAGTAGGTCTATTAATGTAGATACTTTTAACTGCAGCAATGTAGGACTTACAAATAATGTAACGCTAACAGTAACAGATACCTCCGGGAATGTTTCAAGTTGTGTCGCTGTCGTAACCGTAGAAGATACAATGCCTATTTCGGTACTTTGTCAGGATATAACGGTAACTTTAAATAATAACGGAGAGGTTTCCATAGACCCGGAAGATGTTGATGGAGGTAGTTTCGACAATTGTGATATTACAGACTTAAGTATTTCTCAGGAGCTATTTACCTGTGCAGATGTTGGCCCGAATAACGTAATACTTACAGTTACGAATAGCAATGGAGAAACAGCAACGTGCACAGCCGTTGTTACCGTTCAGGAATCTATTTTACCCCCTGTCGCAATATGTCAAAACATAACAGCGCCTTTACAGCCTGATGGAACAGTGACTGTTTTGCCAGAAGCGATTAACAATGGTTCGCTTGGAGTAGGTTGCAATGGGACCTTAAGTTTAGATATTGATACATTTACGTGTGACGACGTTGGTAGCCCAATTCCAGTGACCTTAACAGTAATGAATGAAAACGGAGTAATCGATACCTGTACTGCATTTATTAATGTAGTAGATTCTTTAGACCCCACCATCGATTGCCCAGACAACCAAACAGTAGTTACTACGGGAACCTACACACTGCCTGATTATTTTGCTCAAGGCGATGTTTTGGTGACAGATAATTGTGAAAACAACTTAGCTTTCACACAAACTCCAGCACCAGGAACTGTATTAGAGCCAGGGGGTTATAATATAACGATGACTGTTACAGATCCTTCAGATAATGAGGCGAGCTGTACGTTCCAGTTGTTTGTAGAAAGTCCGTTGGGGGTAGATGGTGAACAAGATATATCTTCCTTACTACTATATCCTAACCCGGCTTCTGGCTATGTGATGTTAGCGAACCCACAAGGGGTTTCGTTAAATGATATTTCAGTATTTGATATAAGCGGAAGACTTATTAAAAAGGAGAACCTAATGGATATGGGCTTAGAAAAACGAATCAGTCTTTCTGAACTCGCCAGTGCAACTTATATGGTTGTTATTACTTCAGATGAAGGAACCCTGGTGAAACAAATTGTAAAAGAATAATGTGTTTCTAATTCAAAAGAAAATTCCCTTCAAATTCTGAAGGGAATTTTTTATGCTGAAACACAAACACCTAACCGGAAAACAATGTAGCTTTTAATGACTATCCTCCAAGGCACTGGTGTTGTTGCTACAAATAGCGCTTATAGTATAAAAATTTTAAATTGATTTTTTGACCAAGCACAAACTAGTAAAATAATAGTCAGCCTTGATAACGGATAACCGGATCTTACTTCCTTCTGAAAACATAATTTTTATAATACCCTTTTTCATCTTTAAAAGAAGTTTCAATAGTTAATCCAGCCGAATCTGCCAGCCACTGTACTGTTTTGTCATCGTATTTTTGAGAAATTTCGGTGTGTATGGTTTCCCAGATATCAAAATTAATATGGAGGTCAAGCGCTTTTATGGAGACCTCCATGGCTTCAGTAGCCACCAAAAAACTTTTAGCAGTTCCCGATTCAGGGTCATATACTTCCCAATGTTTAAAGTTGTCTACATTGAAATTAGCACTTAGCTCTCTGTTTATTCGATGCAGTAAATTTTTATTAAAAGCTGCGGTTACTCCAGTTGCATCATTATAAGCATCCAAAATCGTTTGCGGATTCTTTTTCTGATCAAACCCCATAAAAAGTAAATCTTCGGGCCCCATAATACCTTTTAGTTTGGTCAAAAAATCGATGGCTTTTGGGTGCAGCAGGTTTCCAATATTGGAACCTAAAACCATCAACACTTTTTTTCGGGAATCGTATTTTTGTAATCGTTCTAAAACTTCAAAATACATTCCTTTCTCGCCATCTACGGTAACTCTAGGTAGTTCTGTTGCAAGGCTGTTAGTTAAAGAGTCTATGGCATTTTTGCTTATATCTATAGGTTTGTAGACAAATTCAAACTCGTTATCAGCCAAATAGCGCAAGAGTATTTTTGTTTTTTTGCCATCACCGGCACCTAATTCAATAAGGTCAAAACCAGTTTCAGTATTACTAAATAATTCAGCGATTTCAGTAGTATGTAGAGATAGTATGTTAAACTCACAATTGGTGAGGTAATACTCTGGAAGGTTCATAATATCCTGAAAAAGCTTGTCTCCTTTTTCATCATATATATATTTAGAGTATAAATATTTTGGAAATGCTGTAAGACCAGTATGTACATCGTTTTTAAAAGATGTGTTCGTTTTTGGAGAGGTTTTAAGGCTCATAAGTGCTTGAGAGGGATTATCTGGCTAATCTAATGCCAGTATACTGCCAGCGTAAATTGGGTTGAAAAAAATTTCGATATGTGGGTCTGGTGTGTTTTGGAGCAGTAACAACAGAGCCACCTCTTAACACTTTTTGGTTTACCATAAACTTGCCGTTGTATTCACCAATGGCGCCTGGAGGTTTTGTGTAACCAGGATAGGGTAGGTAGGAGCTTTCGGTCCATTCCCAACGCCTTCCCCAGTCATAACTTTGTTGGGCTATTTCCCACTCAAACTCGGTTGGGAGTCGGCAACCTTTCCATTGTGCATAGGCAAATGCTTCGTAGTAAGATACGTGACAAAGGGGAGCATCCAAATTAATTTTTTGTAATCCTTGAAGTGTGTAATAATGCCATTCATCATCAATACGATGCCAGTACATGGGTTGTGTTTGGTGTTCCTGATTTACCCATTCCCAGCCATCTGCATGCCAATAATTAAAATTTTTATAACCACCTGCATCCATAAACGCTATAAACTCACGATTGGTAACTAGTTTGTTTGATATTTCAAAATTCTGAATGTATGTTTTATGATACCCCAACTCGTTGTCATAACAAAAACTGTCTTTGGTATGCCCAATTTCATAAACACCTTCTTCAAAGGAAAGCCATTGTTGTGTAGTTGTTTCTTCAGAATGTTCGGTAAAGTCATTATCGTACTTTGGAAGCAAAGGATTGTTTCCAAGGATATATTTAATGTCTGTCATTAATAACTCCTGGTGTTGTTTCTCATGATGAATACCCACATTGAGTAGTTTCTCCACTTCTTCTGAAATTTCAGAAGACAGAAACTCCTTTAGTTCATTTGTTACATAATGCCTGTAGTCATACACTTTAGCTACTCCCGGGCGTGATAGATTGCCACGGTCACTACGAACTACTCGCTTACCTACGGTTTCGTAATAACTGTTAAAGACAAAGGCAAAGTCTTCGTGAAACAACTTGTAGTCTGGCTTGTGATGTTTTAATACAAATTCCTCAAAAAACCAGGTGGTATGCCCTAAGTGCCATTTTGGAGGAGAAACATCAATGGTTGGCTGTACTACATAGTCCTCAATTTCCAGAGGTTTACAAAGTGCTTCTGTGCGGTTTCTTGTTTCGGTAAAGAGTTGGAGGAGTGTCTGTGTATCAATCATAAAAAAAGTGTAAAAGAATGTTTTACACTTTAAAGATAAGAATTCTATGTAATTTTTATTGAAACCCCTTGCGTTAAACCCGTGTTAAACTAACCAAGAATAAACACTAAGGGTAGCGTGTAGGTGGTGTTAACAGGTTGATTGTCGTGCTTTCCTGGAATAAAACTGGGAAGTAATTCAAGCACCCGTTTTGTTTCTTTTTGAAGTTGGGGGTGTGGTGTTCGCACCTTTATATCTTTTATGCCTCCGTTTTGATCTATTATAAACTGAGCGTATACCCGTATTCTTTTTTCGTTGAGGTTTAAATTCTTAAAAAGACCTGTGTTAAATTTTTGTTTGGCAAAGGCCTCAACAGATTTCTGAGTGCAAAGCGTTTCCTGTTCTAAAGAACTGGCACTACAATCTCTATACCTGGGAGGGATGTCTGCTTTAGAAAAAGAAAGGGTGTCCTCTTGTGCAAAACCTGAAATTCCAATACATAAAAAAAGGAATGATGCTACCAAGCGCATCTATTTCCCTGTTTTAAAAGTGATGGGTACGATATATTGAATGGCTTTTGGTTTTCCACCCATCATACCGGGCTTTTTCATTTGCGGAATGAGCCCTATATTTCTTTTTGCTTCGGCTTGAAGTGCTGCGGTACCACCCGTTACGCTTTTAATATCTACAAGACCTTTCTCGTTGATGTAAAAATCTACAACTACACGTCCTTGCTCATTTTTTTTGTAAGAGTCTGTAGGATATTTGAAATTTTTAGCGATATGTGTCGCTAATTTTTGCTTAAAACAGTTGTCCCGTTGTGATGCATTTCCCGATTCACATCCTGGCCAGATTGGAGCAAGTTCTTTAAGAGTTACTTCGTTTTTTTCAACATCACCCCATTCTCGCTGAGAAAAGGCAGTTGTAGTTAAAAATAAACTTAAGATAATGAGAGTGTATTTCATAAGGGGTTGTTTTTAAACAGCAACAGCACCTTTAATGTGCGGATGCGGATTATAATCTTTCAAGGTAAAGTCATCAAATTTAAAGCCAAATATATCTTTTACGTTGGAATTTAACAACATTTTTGGTAACGGACGTATTTCTCGGGACAATTGTAGCTCCAATTGCTCAAAATGATTACTGTAAATATGAGCATCTCCAAAGGTATGTACAAAGTCTCCAGCCTGATAGCCACATACTTGTGCCATCATCATAGTAAGTAGCGCATACGAAGCAATATTGAAGGGCACCCCTAAGAAAATATCTGCACTACGTTGGTAGAGCTGGCAGGATAGTTTTCGGCTGCTTTCGTCTCCTTCTATTTCTGGTGCGCTTACATAAAACTGAAAAAACGCATGACAGGGTGGTAAAGCGGCTTTTCCATTTGCAACATTTTCAGAAAAAGGTACCGAAGTATCTGGCATTACGCTTGGGTTCCATGCGCTTACCAGCATTCTACGGCTATCTGGATTTGTTTTTAATGTATGTATAATGTCTTTAATCTGATCTATTTCTTCATTATTCCAGTTGCGCCATTGATGTCCATACACAGGGCCTAGATCTCCGTTTTCATCTGCCCACTCATTCCAGATCCGTACCCCGTTTTCCTGAAGGTATTTAATGTTAGTGTCTCCATTCAGGAACCACAAAAGCTCATAGATAATAGATTTAAGGTGCAGTTTTTTTGTGGTGACCATAGGAAACCCTTCGCTTAAATTAAACCGCATCTGGTAGCCAAACACGCTTTTGGTACCCGTTCCTGTTCGGTCATTTTTTTCATTGCCGTGCTCTAATACGTGCTTTACTAAGTCGTGGTATTGCTTCATTATACTGCCTTATTTTTTGAATGGTTTAAATGTAAAAAAGTACCGCTACTCTTTAAACTGAAATCGGTGAGATTTATTACAAGTTATCAACGTACTTTGAAGTGTAAAAAAGAATTAACCCATTAACATTCCGGCAATAGTTGCAGTAAGTAATGCTGCCACGGTACCGCCAATTAATGCTTTTATTCCAAACCTTGCTAAGGTTTTGCGTTGTTTTGGAGCTAATACCCCAATACCACCAATCTGAATTCCAATGGAGGCAAAATTTGCAAATCCGCAAAGCGCATAGGTGGCAATAACGATAGACCTGTAGTTAGAGATGGCTCCTGCTTGCTTTAATTCGCTAAGGGAGGCGTAGGCAAAAAATTCGTTTAAGATGGTTTTCTCACCAAGTAACTGGCCAATTACAATCATATCTTCTGCTGGTACTCCAATTATCCAGGCAATAGGAGCAAAAACATTTCCAAGAATATATTGTAATGAAAATCCGCTGTAGCGTCCCTCGGTAGCAGAAGCAATTACATCGTTTAATCCGGTTGGGGCGCCAATTATGTCTACGGTTATCCAGTTAAAAACTGCAATAACAGCTGTAAAAACCAATAACATGGCACCAACATTTACGGCTAGTTTTAATCCTTCTGTAGTTCCTCTGGAGATGGCGTCCAATATGTTGGTTCCTATTTTTTCTTTACTAATATCCAGTTTTTTATCTACTTTCTCGGTTTCCGGATAGAGCATTTTTGCAATGATGATGGCTGCAGGAGCAGACATAATAGAAGCTGTTAATAAATGTTTCGCAAAAATAATTTTTTCAACATCGCTATCACCCCCTAAAAAGGCAATAAAAGCTGCCAAAACTCCTCCGGCAATTGTAGCCATGCCACCTACCATTAAACAGAGCATTTCAGATTTTGTCATGCGGTCTAAATAAGGTTTTACTACCAAAGGGGCTTCGGTTTGTCCTATAAAGATATTTGCTGCTGCAGCAAGGCTTTCGGCACCGGATAATCGCATGGTTTTACTCATAACCCAGGCAAAGGCTTTTACAAACAGTTGTAAAATGCCCAAATAATAAAGTAGGGATGTAAATGCGGAAAAGAACACAATAGTGGGCAATACCTTAAATGCAAAGATGTATCCAAAAGTGTCCATATCTGTCACCAGACCGCCAAAGAGAAACTCGGCCCCTTTTTCACTGAAGTTAAGGAAGGTTACTACTTTGTCACTAATCCAATCGAAAACACCTGCTACAAAAGGTACTTTTAAAACCAGTAGCGCAAAAATAAGCTGAAGCGCTAAGCCAGTGAGCACTAGGCGCCAGTCTATGTTTCTTCGGTTACTGCTTAATAAGAAACAAACAAACAGTAAGAAAATCATCCCAAGAACACCTCTGAAAATGCTGTTTAAGCTAACGCCCAATCCTTTGGAGGGGTCTAAAGCAATATTGCTTTTATCATTTTGATTTATAACTGTAGGGGTTGCTGTTACGTCCGAAATTTCAGTTTGCGAAGGAGCAGAGAGCTGGTAAACAGTGTTTTTTTCAGTAAAAGAAAGAGAAGTGTCTGTGAGTTGGGTAATTCTGTATCTGCGGATCGTGTCTTTTGGCGTATTGAAAAATAAAACCAGCAAGTTGTTTTGGTATATATAATCACCTGAAGCTTTTAGGCTTTCGTTGGCTGCATCTTGATAGTTAAAAATACCGTCTTTTAATGAAAGGATATCGTTTTCAGTAGTCTTGAAAAGTGAATTTTCTGAGGCATTTTCAATTGCTGTAACGTTCCAGTCCTTTTCAATAGATTGCCCGAAAACAGATGTAAAGACTCCTAAAAAAGAAAAAATAAAAACTAATTTCTGAAAATTTTGCATACAAAAAGAAGTAATATGTTAGGAGCGTTTAGAGACTTCATCCCGAATGCTTGCAGCGCGCTCATAATCTTCGTTAGAGACAGCTTCGTCAAGCATGGTATTGAGTTCTTTGAGCGTGTATTTGGAAAAATCCTGAGCTTTTTTTGGAGTGGATTCAGCATCGTCCCCTAAGATAAGCTCCTCTAATATTGTTTCTTCTTCTTTTGAAATTTTCTTCTTTTTGCTAGGAGTAGATTTCAGGTAAATACCCGCTTTTTCTAAGATGGCCTTATAGGTAAATATCGGGGCTTTAAACCGAAGCGCCAAAGCAATTGCATCACTTGTGCGGGCATCAATGATCTCTTCCAGATTATCGCGTTCGCAAATAATACTGGAGTAAAAAACACCGTCCACCAGCTTGTGAATAATAACCTGTTTTACTACAATAGAAAACCTGTCGGCAAAATTTTTAAATAAATCGTGGGTAAGTGGGCGAGGAGGCTTGATCTCTTTTTCTAGCGCAATGGCTATAGACTGCGCCTCGAAAGCGCCAATTACTATAGGAAGTTTGCGTTCTCCGTCTTCTTCATTTAAAATAAGGGCATACGCACCATTCTGCGTCTGGCTGTAGGAAATTCCTTTTATATTTAATCGTACTAGGCTCATTCTTCGCACTTAAAACCTTTGCCCTAACCCTAAAGGGAAGATTTTTAACAATATTTATAAGCCAATTTTTACCCTTTAGGGACGGGAAGAATAAAATTGGCAACTAAAAAATGGGCTGTTTAAATAAGGCTTGGCAAATCTAAACAGCCCATTTTCGGGCACAAATTACTAAAAAAATATGCGTTCTTGCTTCGATACAATTTCTTTTTTTGCAAAAGAAATCACTCAGCAACCATTTCGGTGTAAGAACAATTAATTATTCTGTGCTTTGAATTCTTTCAGTTTTTCCACCAGTTGTGGTACTACTTCAAAAGCATCACCTACTATACCGTAGTCTGCTGCTTTAAAGAAAGGAGCTTCTGGGTCGTTGTTAATCACCACTTTGGTTTTTGAAGCGTTAATTCCGGCTAAATGCTGAATAGCACCAGAAATACCAATAGCAATGTATAAGTTAGAAGCTACAGGCTTTCCTGTTTGTCCAACGTGCTCGCTGTGTGGTCTCCAGCCCATATCACTTACTGGCTTAGAACAGGCGGTTGCTGCGCCAAGCGTTTCGGCTAATTCTTCTATCATTCCCCAGTTTTCCGGACCTTTCATACCACGACCTGCAGAAACAACTATTTCGGCATCTGCGATGGTTACTTTATCTGTTGCTTTGTCTACGGAAACTACTTCGGTAGAGAAATCATCATCAGATAACGATGGTGAAAAAGCTTCGGTGGTTACTGAAGTTTCGTTTTCTTTAACTCCGTAGGCATTTTTACCAAGGCCAATTACTTTTACTTCAGTGTTAATTTCAGTATTGCTAAAAGCTTTGTTGGTAAAAACACTGTGCTTTACGGTGAAAGGTGCTGTAGAAGAAGGAAGTTCTGTTACATTAGGAACATATCCAGCATCAAGATTTACAGCTACTAAAGGTGCCATAAATTTACTGTTTGCGCTGGAAGTAAGTACTACTACATTGGCGCCTTCTGCCTTAGCTGCTTGTGCTAACACATCTGCATATGCTTCGGCATTAAAGTTTTTTAATTTTTCATTAGAAACTTCCAGCACTTTTGAAGCGCCAAATTTTCCTAATTCTGAAGCATCACCACCATTTACTGAAACAGCGGTAACGTTTGTGCCCATTGTATCTGCAATTCCTTTTGCATACGCAACTGCTTCGTGGGCTATCTTTTTAAATGATCCGTTTTCGGATTCTGTATATACTAAAACACTCATGGTCTTTATATTTTATTAGATGGATTTCCTCTTAAGGAAACATCCTCACCTCCAACCCTTCTCCTTCGAAGGTGAGGGGGGAGATGTTATATGATTTATATTACTTTTGCTTCGTTGTGTAGTAGATTTACTAATTCATCTACATTGTCTACTAGCTTAACTGCTCCTTTTGGAGCTGGTTTTTCAAAAGCTTTTGTACTTGTTTTGGCATTTGCGTCAACAGGCTCTTTTACGCTTAAAGGCTTAGAACGTGCCTGCATAATACCCCTCATATTCGGGATACGCAGATCACTTTCTTCTACCAGTCCTTTTTGACCTCCTACAACGAGTGGGAGTTTTGTACTAATAGTTTCTTTACCACCGTCAATCTCTCGGATAGCAGTAGCACTGTCGCCTTCAATTTCAAGGCTAATACAGGTGTTTACAAAATTGGCGTCAATCATTTTTGCTACCATTCCTGGCACCATTCCGCCGTTGTAATCAATACTTTCACGACCACCAATTATTAGGTCGTATCCGCCATCTTTTACTACGTTTGCCAGTTGTTTGGCAACGCTGTATCCATCGGTTGCTGGTGTGTTTACTCTAATGGCTTCGTCTGCACCTATAGCTAAAGCTTTACGTAATGTAGGTTCGGTTTCGGGTCCGCCAACATTTACAACGTGCACAGTTGCACCTTGTTTTTCTTTAAACCACATAGCGCGGGTAAGACCAAACTCGTCGTTTGGATTAATTACAAATTGCACGCCATTGGTGTCGAACTTTGTGTCACCATCGGTAAAATTAATTTTGGAAGTAGTATCCGGCACGTGGCTAATGCATACTAAAATCTTCATATATTTTCTGTTTTTGTAGTAAATTTTTAGGATGTCAAAGATACCAAATATTATTCAGAAATACTATGCGCGCATAGTAAAATTTCAGCCAAACTAAATAAATTTGTCTGATAGGGTTTAAGTACTCTCAAATAATATTATTTTTGTCTTCCTGTCGTATTCAGGGTATCAATAGCTAGAAAAAAAGTCCACATGAAAACATTACAATTTAGAGAAGCCATTTGCGAGGCAATGAGCGAAGAAATGCGCAAGGATGAGTCCATTTATTTAATGGGTGAAGAAGTGGCCGAATACAATGGTGCTTATAAAGCCAGTAAAGGAATGTTGGACGAATTTGGCGCCAAGCGCGTTATAGATACACCTATTTCGGAACTTGGCTTTGCGGGTATTGCTATTGGTAGTACTATGACAGGCAATAGACCAATCGTAGAATATATGACATTCAATTTCTCCCTAGTAGGAATTGACCAGATCATTAATAATGCTGCAAAGATTAGACAAATGAGTGGGGGACAGTTAAAGTGTCCTATCGTTTTCCGTGGCCCAACCGCTAGTGCGGGTCAACTAGCCGCCACACACTCACAGGCTTTTGAAAGCTGGTTTGCCAATACACCGGGTTTAAAAGTAGTAGTGCCTAGTAATCCGGCAGATGCTAAAGGATTGCTCAAGAGTGCTATCCGTGACGATGATCCCGTAATTTTTATGGAAAGTGAGCAAATGTATGGGGATAAAGGCGAAGTGCCGGAAGGGGAATATCTTATTCCGTTAGGGGTTGCCGAGATAAAACGAAAAGGGACAGATGTAACAATAGTGTCCTTCGGAAAAATTATCAAAGAAGCTTACAAGGCAGCTGAGGAATTAGCTAAAGACGGTATCGAATGTGAAATTATCGACTTACGCACCGTTCGTCCTATGGATCACGATGCCATTATGGAATCGGTTAAGAAAACCAATCGCCTAGTGGTTTTGGAAGAGGCCTGGCCTTTTGGAAATGTAGCTACTGAAATTACCTACCAGGTGCAAAGTCAGATATTTGACTATTTGGATGCTCCTATTGTAAAAATAAACACGGCAGACACCCCAGCACCTTACTCCCCTGTTTTACTTAAAGAATGGTTGCCTAATAGTGAAGATGTCATTAAAGCAGTAAAGAAGGTCATGTACAAGGACTAATTTATTCTTCTTTTCAAGAAGGTTCATAATCAAAGAACAAATTCCAAATTCTATTTTACCCACGCTTTAGAGGGTTGAAAGAAAAAATTGGGATTTTCTTTTTTTGGAATTATTTTTTATGATTTCCTCCTTATTTTGTTCCTCCCATTCGAAGTAGAGGGTATGTGAGGATGTTTTTAAGATTATTTTAATTGTCAAACAATCCAATAATCACGTTATTTGCGTTCGCTAAAGTGCTGAAATTTAATAGCAGTTTGAGCGTTACCTACTTATGAAGCACTTTTACTATCTGGTTTTTATTTTACTTACAACTTTTGCATCAGCACAAACCAAGGTGAGTGGTGTGGTGAAGGATGCCACTGGAACGTCTGTTGCTTTTGCCAATGTTATTTTTAAAGATAGTAATGTAGGGACTATTACCAACGAAGAGGGTAGGTTCTATCTGGAAAGTGACGACGATTATACTGCTGTACTATTTTCTTTTATTGGATATGAAACAAAGGAAGTTCCTTTAGAAGGAAAAACTACCTATAAGATGGAAGTAGAATTGACTGAAGAAGCTTCTGCTCTGGATGAAGTGGTAATCTTTAGTGGGAAAACTTCAAAAAAGGACAATCCTGCACTTGTAATTCTTCGGAAAATCTGGGAAAACCGGCGGGAGAACGGGGTGAAAAAATTTAACCAGTATAGCTACGATAAATATGAAAAGCTGGAATTTGACCTCAATACTATAGATTCTACCTTAATAAAGAGCAAGATATTTAAGGGAATGGAGTTTATCTGGGACCAGATAGACACTTCCAACATTACGGGAAATAGCTATTTGCCAATATTTATAAATGAGGCTATTTCGAAAGTATATGGCGATAACTTGCTGAATGAAGAAAAAGAAATTCTGGAAGGAAATAAGAACAGTGGTTTTGAAAACAACCAGACACTCATTGCCTTTGTAAAAGATCTCTACAAGGAATATGATGTGTATGAAAATTACCTCAAGTTTTTTGACAAAGCCTTCACAAGTCCGCTTTCCCGAACAGGAATAGATGTTTACAATTACGTATTGCTGGACAGTGCCTACCGTGATAATAAGTGGTGTTATAACATTGTGTATTATCCGCGCCGTAAAGGAGAGCTTACCTTTAAAGGTGATTTTTGGGTGAATGATACTACGTTTGCGATCAAAGAAATTAATCTTCAGGCGTCAAAAAGTGCCAACCTTAACTGGGTGCGTGAAGTGTATATTGAACAGGAATTTGATGTGCTAAACGATTCTATTTTTCTGATCACCCGGGATTACTTTTTAAGTGATTTCAGTTTCAGAAAAAAAGAAGAAGCCCAGGGGGTCTACGGTAGACGAACTACTTTATACGATAATTATTCGTTTGATATTCCGAAGGAAAAGAGCTTTTATGGCGAGCAGGTAGATCCTTACAACGAGGAGATTTATAACCGCCCGGACGAATTCTGGGCAGAAAAGCGGATGGAAGAGCTCAACAAAGATGAAGAGGGCGTCTATAGAATGCTGGATACTCTAAAGACCGTTCCTCGTTTCCAGACATTTTATAAAATTGGAGCGACGCTGGCATCGGGATATTACGAGGTTGGAAATGTAGATGTAGGGCCGGTTTTTTCAATATTTGGCTTTAACGAAGCCGAAGGATTACGCCTGCGATTAGGAGGTAGAACCTACTTTAGTCAAAACGATCCCTGGCGACTGGAAGTATTTGGTGCCTACGGATTCAGGGACGAACGATTCAAATATGGGGTTTCAGCAAAATGGCTGCTAGATAGAAAGAGCAGATTGACAGTTTTTGGAGGAAACAGAAAAGATACCGAACAAACAGGAGCTAGCTTAACAACCAGCAACGATGTATTGGGAAGAAGTCTTGCCTCTTCTGCGCTAATTACTGTAGGTGCAAACGATAAACTAACGCGGGTAAATTTAACAACAGCGGGATTTTCTTTTGACCCAGCAAAAAACTTTACGGCCCGCATTACAGGATCTTACCGAACATTACAGTCTGCCACCGAAACATTCAGTCTTGCTTATTTCGATGAAGATGGAAACGTAAAATCTCAAATCTCACAACCTGAAATAGAATTAGGTCTTTTTTACGCCCCTGGAAGAAAAACATCTGGATATGGTGTAGAAAGAACTGTAATTAACGATGGCGATTTTGCAAACTATTACCTAGGCTATACCTACGGTGTTAAAGACGCTTTTGGAGGAGATTTTGAATATTCTAAATTGCAGGGATTATATAGTAAGCCCTGGAATATAGGTGGTTTAGGGCGTTTATTTACAACCGTTGAGGTAGGTAAAATATTCGATCCGGTTCCTCTTGGTTTGCTAAGTCCAATCCCTGGAAATCAAACCCTTTTTAGTCTGTACAATACGTTTAGTAATCTGGATTTTTATGAGTTTGTAAGCGATACCTACGCATCATTGCATTTGCAGCATAATTTTGGCGGAAGGATCTTTTCAAGAATTCCGTTATTACGTGAGCTGGATTTAAGAGAGGTAGTTGGTTTTAGAGCTGTGTATGGGCAGATCTCGGATGAAAACATTGCCTTGAATGCTCCCAATGGAACCTTGTTGCAGGCGCCGGAAGATATTTATTACGAATACAGTGTTGGAATAGGAAACATTTTCAAAATCTTCCGATTAGATTTCAACTTCCGAGGAAATTATCTAGACAATCCTGAAGCCAGAAAGTTTGGGGTGACTGGAATTTTTGGATTTTCGTTTTAATTTCGAAAACAATGTATAGTTTAATCTTCACAATTTCATAACAATTATAACTGCTAACAAATAGGCTAAAAACCGAAAAAGGTGTATTTTTGCACCCCCTAAAAAACGTAGGGCAAAAACTTAAGAGTAAAAGAATTAAGCCATGACAGCAGATAAAGTAAATACCTTTGACGTACTAATTGAAATTCCCAAAGGAAGCCGAAACAAATACGAATACGATTTTGAACTGAAAAAAATACGTTACGACCGTATGATATTTTCTTCTATGATGTATCCTGCAGATTACGGTTTTATACCAGAAACATTAGCCTTGGATGGCGATCCATTAGATGTTTTGGTATTGGTAACTGAACCTACTTTTCCAGGATGTGTTATGGAGGTAAAACCCATTGGAGTATTCCATATGGCAGATGAAAAAGGACCGGATGAAAAAGTGATCTGTGTTCCCGTGAGTGATCCTATTGCAAGTAGGGTAAATGACTTGAGTATGTTAAACGACCACCTTATTAAAGAGATTGAGCATTTCTTTCAGGTATATAAAGACTTAGAAGAAAAGAAAGTAGATGTTGGCGGTTGGGGCGATGTAAACGAAGCTAAAGATATTGTTGCTAAATGCGTAGACCGTTTTCGCTCTAGTGACATTCCTGTAAAAGATGTGAGTATTCGTTAAAAGTACTCTCTTTAATGCTAATAATACAATATTTTAGAAACCCTGTTAAAGCAATTTTAACAGGGTTTTATTATTGGTGTTAATTTCATACTTTTGCCGACTAAATTAACAAATCAAAAAATATGGAATCAATTATGATTTACATGCCAATAGCCTTGGCACTCATCGGTCTTATTTACATGCTTGTAAAAAAATCTTCTGTGATGAAGCAAGACGCCGGTGACGGAAAAATGAAAGAAATTTCAGATCACATTTATGAGGGAGCTCTTGCTTTCTTAAAAGCAGAATACAAATTGCTTACCATATTTGTAATTATAGTTAGTGTGTTGCTAGCTGTAGTTGCCTTTGTCGTTCCAACCACACACTGGTTAATTATTGTTGCCTTTATCTTTGGAGCAATCTTTTCAGCCTATGCAGGAAATATAGGGATGAAAATTGCTACCAAAACAAATGTGCGTACCACACAAGCTGCACGTACAAGTTTACCTAAAGCATTAAATATCTCTTTCGGAGGGGGTACGGTAATGGGACTTGGTGTTGCAGGTCTTGCTGTATTAGGATTAACAGCCTTCTTTATTTTCTTCTTTCACTTCTTTATGGGAGGTGTATGGACAAATACAATGGATATGACCATTGTATTGGAAACGCTAGCTGGTTTCTCACTGGGAGCAGAGTCTATTGCCTTATTCGCACGAGTGGGTGGAGGTATCTATACAAAAGCTGCCGATGTAGGAGCCGATCTTGTAGGTAAAGTAGAAGCTGGAATTCCTGAGGATGATCCTCGTAACCCTGCAACTATCGCAGATAACGTAGGAGATAACGTAGGAGATGTTGCCGGTATGGGAGCAGATTTATTCGGATCGTATGTTGCAACAGTACTTGCAGCAATGGTGTTGGGTAATTACGTAATTAAAGATATGGGCGGTGCCATTGACGACCTTTTTGGAGGAATAGGACCTATTCTATTACCCATGGCAATTGCTGGTGCAGGAATTATTATTTCAATCATAGGTACCATGTTAGTACGTATTAAAAGTAATGATGCTAAAGAATCTCAGGTAATGGGAGCTCTAAACATTGGTAACTGGACATCAATCATTTTTGTAGCCTTAGCTTGTTTTGGTCTTTGTATGTATATGCTTCCTGAGACCATGAAAATGGAATTTTTCGGTGAAGGACTGGTAGAGATTTCCAGTATGCGTGTATTCTATGCAACGCTGGTAGGTCTTGTGGTAGGAGCCGTAATTTCTTCGGTAACCGAATATTACACCGGATTAGGTAAAAAACCGATCCTTAAAATTGTACAACAATCCTCAACAGGGGCAGGAACAAACATCATTGCAGGTCTTGCCACAGGGATGATCTCTACCTTCCCATCGGTATTGTTATTTGCTGGTGCCATCTGGGCATCGTATGCATTTGCAGGTTTTTATGGTGTTGCTTTAGCAGCTTCCGCAATGATGGCAACAACGGCTATGCAATTAGCAATTGATGCTTTTGGACCTATTAGTGATAACGCTGGTGGTATTGCCGAAATGAGCGAACAAGAGCCAATTGTACGTGAAAGAACCGATATCTTAGATTCAGTAGGTAACACAACTGCTGCAACAGGAAAAGGATTTGCCATTGCTTCTGCAGCTCTAACATCATTAGCATTATTTGCTGCTTATGTAACGTTTACAGGAATTGACGGTATTAACATCTTTAAAGCGCCCGTACTGGCAATGTTGTTTGTGGGTGGAATGGTGCCCGTAGTATTTTCTGCCCTTGCTATGAACGCCGTAGGAAAAGCTGCGATGGAAATGGTACAGGAAGTTCGTCGTCAGTTCAGAGACATTCCAGGTATTATGGAAGGTACTGGAAAGCCACAATACGATAAGTGTGTGGCAATTTCAACAGAAGCTTCTCTGAAACAAATGTTATTACCAGGTGTATTAACTATTGGGTTTCCATTAGTGATTGCATTTTTCCCGTTACTTTTTGGAATGGAAAAAGTTGCCATTGCAGAAATGCTGGGAGGATATATGGCTGGAGTTACCGTAAGTGGTGTGCTTTGGGCAATTTTCCAGAACAATGCCGGGGGTGCCTGGGATAATGCTAAAAAATCTTTCGAAGCTGGGGTACTAATTAACGGTGAGATGACCTATAAAGGCTCTGATGCACACAAAGCAGCAGTTACCGGAGATACGGTTGGAGATCCTTTTAAAGATACTTCTGGACCTTCTATGAACATCCTGATCAAACTTACCTGTTTAATAGGACTGGTAATTGCTCCAATCCTGGGGGGGCACAGTGCAGATCATACTGCAGACGGTGCTATGACCGAGGAAATGGTTTTTGTAGATGAAGATGGAAACGAAACTATCTTAACAGATAAACAACTACAACAAGTTGAAGACGCAGACAGAACCGAAGTTTCTAAAGAGGTTTTGGTTGAAATGTCTTCTGAAGGAGATGTATCAACTGCTGAAGTTACCATTACAACCACTAAAGATGGTGAGGCAACAACTGAAACTAAAGTCTTTACCGGAACTGAAGAAGAGGTAAAAGAACAAGTTGAAGCTATAAAAGGTGCCAATGTAAAGGTAGAAGGTGGCGCTAAAGTTGAAAAGAAAGTTGTGGTTGAAAAGTCCAATGGCTAATGACAACTAGTTAAAAATAAACTAAACCCTTCCAGAACGGAAGGGTTTTTTTGTGAAATTTCCTAACTTCACATTACAATGAATTATGAAGACCTTATAACTTTAGGGATAGCCTTCGGCCTCGGGATGCTTATTGGCCTGCAAAGACAGCATACCGATAATAAAATGGCCGGTGTACGAACATTTACACTAATTGCAATTTTAGGTGTCGTATCAGGCTTCCTAACCAGAGATTTAGACAATCCCTTTATTCTTCCTGCTATTGGCTTGTCAATTACAGCACTTTTAGTGGTGGCAAATGTCATAAAAATGAAGAAGCTGGACGAAACCGACATAGGGCAAACCACCGAAGTCGCGGCGTTGCTTATGTTTGCCATAGGGGCTTATTTAGTGTTGGGTAGTCAGGTAATTGGCGTCATTGTAGGAGGAGCTATGGCAGTCTTGCTTTATATAAAAGAACGTCTTCACAACTTCATCGAAAATTTAAAAGACAAAGACCTGGCAGCCATTATGACGTTTGCAGGGATTTCTTTAGTTATTCTCCCAATTCTACCAAACCAGACCTACGGACCATTAGATGTACTCAACCCAAGGAACATTTGGATGATGGTGACCTTAATTGTTGGAATAAGCGTTATAGGATATTTCATTTATAAGTTTGTAGGTAAAAACGTGGGTGTTATCTCAAATGGCGTGCTTGGAGGGCTTATAAGTAGCACGGCAACTACAGTGAGTTATGCTCGTAAAACAGCCAACTCCAAAAACATTGGTAAATTGGCAGCTTTTGTGATTACTGTAGCGTCTACTGTAGCGCTGGCCAGAGTAATGGTTGAAATTGGCGTGGTAATTCCCGAAAAACTCCCACAACTAATTGTGCCACTTGCGGTCGAATTTGTGTTTATGATTGCCCTTAGTGTAGCGCTCTTTTACCTGATCAATAAAAACGATGCAGAAGAAGATAATGAAATGCCAGAGCCCAAAAACCCGGCGCAATTTAAGAGCGCGCTTATTTTTGGCTTGCTGTATGGACTCATTCTTCTGGCTGTTGCTTTTACCAAAGAAGAATTTGGAAATGAAGCACTCTATGTAGTCTCTATTATTAGTGGCCTTACCGATGTGGATGCAATCACTCTTTCACTTTCCCAGTTAATGAAAAACGGAGGCTTAGAAACCAGCAGCGGATGGCGCTTAATTTTGTTGGCTTCACTTTCAAACCTTGTGTTTAAAGGTATTATGGCAGCAACTTTAGGGACGAAACAATTAGCAAAATGGATTGGAATTTCATTTGGTCTCTCGATTGTAGCCGGTTTATTATTAATTTGGTTATGGCCGGAAGGTTGGCATTTTTAAAGCTGCGAAAATAGTCATGAATTTCTTTAAAAAAGACCCGTTACAAATTATCCCTTTTCAAAGTTATGGCGACTCGCATCACTTTTATGCGCGTGGCAGAGCCTTGGAAGATGAAAACATCGATCTGTCCAAACGCGGATTCTTCTCTCTACTAAAAATTGCATGGAAGCGTTTTGAGGCTGATGAGATTCCCAACACCAAAGTACGCATTAAGTTTCCAGATGACTCAGTCCTTTATACTACGGCAGATGCTGCCGGTTATTTCAAAATAAAGAAGGATGTTTCAGGGTTGGATACAATGGCTAATGACGAAGGTTGGCTCGCATTTGAACTATCTTTTGAGGAAAATTTTTCAGATAGAATTATTCAAAACAATAATAGGTTTCAGGGAGAAATTTTAATTCCTTCAGAAAAAAGCAGTTTTGGGGTAATCAGCGATATAGATGATACCATTCTTCACACCGGAGTCACTTCAACTCTAAAATGGCGGCTCATTTTAAACACACTTTTTAAAAATGCTGAAAGTAGAAGTCCGCTGGAAGGCGCAGCAGATTTTTACCATTTATTACACCGGGGAAAAAATGGTAAGGAGGCGAATCCAGTCTTTTACGTGAGCCACAGCCCGTGGAATTTGTACAGGTACTTAGAACTTTTTCTTCGGAAAAATAATTTCCCAAAAGGTCCTATTTTATTAAGAACGTTAGGTGCGATGCGTGGTAAGGAAAAAGCCGAAAAACCTCAAAAACAAACTGAGATCATCGATATTTTAAATACGTATCCAGATAAGCAATTTATACTAATTGGAGACGGAGGGGAGCACGATCCAGATATCTATCTGGAAATTGCCGAAAACTTTCCGGATCGAATCAAGGCCATATATATTCGAAGTGTAAAACATAGAAAGAAAGTAATGCGTATTCAAGGCCTTTTTGAAAACTACAAAACCGTTCCCGCTGTGTTAGTAAAAAGTAGTAAAGAAGCGATTGTACATGCCAGAGAGCAGGGGTTTATTCTTTAGACTTACTTTAAAAGTAACAATAAATGGTGTTGAAATTAAATGAGTAGTAAACTTATTAAACAATGCCTCCACGAATCTCTATTTTCTCTGCGAATCTCTGTGTAATAGTTATTCCACGGAGGTGCACAGAGTCGCGCTGTGATACACGGAGAAACTCGAAAGTTGCCATTACCCTTTAGTACACAAAATAGAAGTTGTTTAAATAAAGTAATTTTACCCGTTTAATATATTCTCAATATACCCATACGTTGCCAGCTGCGACTGTGTTTTAGGGTGGGTATTCTCAACATAATTATTTTTTTGTTGTGCATCTACCACTCGGGCTTTCACGTTGTCCTGAAGTTGCAATTCAATTAAATCATGAATAGTTTTCTTATGATCTTCATCCAAAATGGGAGTCACCACTTCAATGCGGTGGCTCAGGTTTCGCTTCATCCAGTCTGCAGAACCGATATAAACTTGAGGGTCTCCATTGTTTCCAAACATATAGATACGTCCATGCTCCAGAAACCTGTCGAGAACCGAAGTGATATAAATATGTTCACTTTGCCCCTTTACGCCAGGAACCAGAGAGCAAATCCCCCGAATTAAGAGTCTTATTTTTACACCAGCATTGTTAGCTTGATACAATAACTTGATCATAGCTTTATCTTCAAGGCTATTCATTTTTAAGGTGATGCTGGCAGGTTGTCCTGCTCTGGCAAATTGCATTTCAGTTTGCACCAACTCTGTAAACCCGCTGCGGGTAGTATAAGGCGAAACCAAAAGACGTTTGGTTTTAGGAACCAGTAATTTTTGCTGTAATACGAGGAAAACTTTGTTGAGGTCTTTAGTTATTTTTTTATCCGAGGTCATTAAACCGAAGTCTGTGTATAGCTTCGCCGTTTTTTCATTGAAATTTCCGGTTGCGATATAGCCATAGCGGTTTTTTCCATTTTCGGTTTCTTTTTCTATATACAGAATTTTACTGTGGATCTTAATGTCCGGAAAACTGTAAATAACCGTCGCTCCATTGTCTTCAAATATTTTCCCCCATTTCAAATTGTTGTGTTCATCAAAACGGGCTTTTACTTCAATAAAAATAATTACTTTTTTTCCGTTTTTGGCTGCGGTAACAATGGCGTCATTAAGACGGGATTCTTCTGCAGCGCGATAGATGGTCATTTTTATAGTGGTAACTTCAGGGTCTGAAGCTGCTTCCTCCAGTAATTTTATGAGAGGTTCAAAAGACTGATACGGATAATGTAGTAACTGGTCTTTCTTTTCAATTTCGCCTAAAATAGAAGGGCTGGCCTTCAGAACAGGATGCGGGAGTGGTGTTAGCTTTTCATTACTCAGATTTATTTCTGTAGGGTTTGGGAAACCGAAAAAATCTTTAAAGTTGTGATAGGTTCCCCCGTTCACAATATCTGCATTGTAAACGTCCAAAGCTTTCTTAATAATATCCTGAAACGCTGCAGGCATATGCTGGTCTATTAACAAACGGGTAGCCTGCCCTGTATCTCTTTTACTTAATGCGTTTTTTATTTTTTCAGCAAGATTTCCAGAGAGCTCGTTCTCAATATACAGCTCGGCATCGCGGGATGTTTTAATACTGTAAAAAGTAATGTTTTGCTCCATTTTGGGATTCTGGCGCAGGTTATACTTTAAAATATCATCTATAAAAGTGATGTAGTGCTTTCCGTTGTGTTTCGGAAATGTAAAAAACCGAGGTTCGTCCTCCGGAATGTTTATCACTGCAAATTCATCCTCGCTTAATTGCGTGGTTAGATACAGTGCCTCGTTCTCAACAAATACCTGGTTCTCTTCAGAAGCATTATATTTATTAATTTTAACCTTGTCTTTTAAGGTTTCCTGATAATACGACTTGGCAATTTCTTTTTGGTTGGTGGAAAACTCCTTAAAACCAATAAGGTGAATTTGATGGTTTTTGAGTTCCGGAACTATCTGATCTTTAAAGATAGAACCAAATTCTTCCTGTTGTAACTCTACTTGCTTCTTTATTTCTTTTAAAACTTTGTTAGGCTTGGTGATAAGTTTTTTACGAAGAGGTTTTTCAATTTTTTTGATCTGCCTGATATCACTCACGCGGACTTTAAAAAACTCGTCCAGATTAGATGAAAATATAGCCAAAAACTTGATACGCTCATACAACGGATTTCGTTTGTCCGCAGCTTCCTGTAAAACACGGTGGTTAAAACGCAACCAGGAAAGATCTCTGTGATAGTATTTTGAATTGTATAGTTTGGCCATGAATCTTCTTGTCTTTAATGCAAAAATCGACAATTACAGTTCCTTACTGTGTTGCTGAAATGTTAAGTTTTCAGAGATATAATATCTGAAACCGAAATTTAAAAAAGAAAAAAAAAGTAACTTACTATAATGAAAGAGGTGCGATTAGAAAAAGAGAGCTTAGGTTAAAATAATCCATGCAACTCTGCATCAATCTTGTTAATTACAGCTCCTAAATCTTCAGGGTTGTCTACAAAGTTCAGGTTGTCCACGTCTATAACAAGTAAATTGCCTTTGTCGTAATCATGCACCCACGCCTCATAGCGTTCGTTTAAACGGCTTAGGTAATCGATGCTAATACTGTTTTCATAATCACGACCACGTTTGTGAATTTGGCTTACCAGATTTGGGATGCTGCTTCTAAGGTAAATAAGCAAATCCGGCCCTTTAGTGACACTCTCCATAAGATCAAACAGTGATTTGTAATTCTCAAAATCACGGTTGGTCATAAGGCCCATAGCGTGCAGGTTAGGTGCAAAGATGTAAGCATCTTCATAAATAGTGCGGTCCTGTATTACTTTTTTGCCACTTTCTCTAATATCCAGAATTTGGCGAAACCGACTGTTCAAAAAGTAAATTTGCAGGTTAAAACTCCACCGTGCCATGCTATTGTAAAAATCGTCCAGGTATGGGTTGTCCTCCACATCTTCATAATGGGCTTTCCATTTATAATGTTTTGAAAGTAAACGGGTAAGGGTGGTTTTTCCGGAGCCTATATTTCCTGCAATTGCAACGTGCATGTACTTAATTCTTTGGTTGGTTATTGGTAAATTGATGAAGCAATTTTCCGTCATAAATATACAGGAAATCTTGCGTAAGGTGCAACTGTTTTACGGTTATTTCGGGCAGTGGTATTTTTTTTACTTCGGAAGGTTTTTCGGGGGAGTGCAACCCGGGTTCGGCATAGCGAAAAACTTCATTGCCTTTTACAATCCAGACATCTTCGTCGTTTTGCGTGATAAAACTTCCGTTGTCTACAGCTACTTCAGAAAGGAAACTTCCGTAGACATTATACGTTATTAGGGTGTCTTCAAAAAGCAAATAACAGTAGTTAAAATTGCTCGCCATAGCAATCAAATTCCCTTCCATAGGAAGTGATGTTTGTAGTTTTCGCTCCAACCTGTAATCGAACAACTCCAACTGTTGGGTGTCTACATTAAAAAGCCAAATTCTATTGTTACCAGCATTTCCTGCGGCACTAATATTTACAAAGTCCTGCATGGAGTTAAAGCTAATTCGCTCTACCTCGTTCAACCTATTGTCTACAAAGACCACCGTATTAGTTTGCTGATAAAACAACATAATCTTTAAGGGATTAATAATGTCTATCTTCTCAATAGCGCCCAAAGAAAAATCTTTAAATACATAATCGCCATCGGGCCCTTTTTTATAAAAAGCCATCTCTTCTATAAAATAATTGTTGTGGTAAACATCTGTACCTATGTAGGTTTGTACTGCAAGTGGTACTTGCTTTGTTGCTTTAGGCACTTGAGCAAAGCCTGCTGTAATAGTAAAAACGGAAAGAAGTACCCATAGTTTCATAATGGGCAAGGTACAAAATACACGCCAAAAATTAGTACACCAGTTTATACCCAAATCCGCGTACATTAATTATCTGAATGCGTTCGTCTTGTTTTAGCTTTTTGCGAAGTTTAGAGATAAAGACATCCATACTTCGGGCTGTGAAAAAATCGTCGTTGTTCCAGAGTTTATTGAGGATTACAGAGCGGTCCAACACTTCATTTTTATTGTTGTTTAAATGAAATAAAAGATGTGCTTCCCGATGGGTAAGCGAAACAGGAGCTTCCTTTTTATAGTGTAGTAATTGTTTTTTAAACTGAAACCTGTAATCACCAATTAAAATATCGGGCTGTTTTTGTTGTAATTGTTGTCTGTTTAGCAAATTGTTAATGCGCACGATAAGCTCTTCCATGCTAAAGGGTTTTTTAAGATAATCGTTCCCGCCAATACTAAATCCTTCAACAACATCGCTGGTTTGTGATTTTGCAGTTAGGAATAGGATTGGGATTTGCAGGTCTTGCTCTCTAATTTCTTTAGCCAGCGTAAAGCCATCTTTTTTAGGCATCATTACGTCTAGTACCAAAATGTCGGGTGCTTCTTTGTTATAAGCAGTGAGTGCTTCCTCGCCATTTGGGCATAAAAGCACTTCAAAATTACGTGTTTCCAGGCTTTCCTTTATAATTAAGCCCAGGGCTGCCTCATCTTCGGCAAGGAGTATTTTTTTGATTTCAGACATGGGGCAATGTAATTTTAAATTGGGTATTTGGTTTGCCAGTCACAGAGACTGTGCCCTGGTGTTT
Source organism: Flavobacteriaceae bacterium UBA1903 (assembly GCA_002337605.1). Taxonomy (GTDB): domain Bacteria; phylum Bacteroidota; class Bacteroidia; order Flavobacteriales; family Flavobacteriaceae; genus Marinirhabdus. The sequence goes on along the minus strand of DDGL01000014.1, from coordinate 289,727 downwards.
TTTAATGATTTTTTTAGTGTAATACAGTCCGATCCCGAATCCTTTTACATCGTGCGTATTTCCTTTTGGAACGCGGTAAAATTTCTCGAAAATCTGTTTTTGTTGCAAAGGAGTGAGCGAAGTTCCACTATCTGAAATACAAATCTCCAGGTGTTTTTTGTGCTGCTGAAGGGTTACTGAAATTTTATCACCTCCATATTTCAATCCATTATCTAAGATGTTGTTTATGGCGTTTTCAAAATGAAACAAATCTATTGGATAGTCTACTTCTGAAACTTCCGTAGAAAAATCAAGCTTTTTTTGAGTTCCTTCCAGTTGTAGTTGGTTTGTGGCTCTTTCCAATACCTCTACAAGGTTGTGGTTTTCAAAATTCAACGCGAGTTTATCACTGTCTAAGGTAGCAGTTTCGAGTAATTTTTCTACCATTCCAGTCATTTTGGTTACTTGTTCTTCGGAAATGTTGGCGTATTTTAAATTCTTTTCGGAATCATTGGAAGGGTTAAAGTTTTTGATCCCTTCTGCTGCTGCACCTATGGTAGCTAATGGAGTTTTGAATTCGTGTGTAATATTACTGATAAGGTCGTTTTTAACTTCGGCCAATTGTTTTTGATGTTTTATAATTTTCAGTAAATATAAAAGACAGCCTATGATTGCAATTACAAATAACAGAGAGGTTAAAAAACCAATGCTGTTTTTCTTTAGTATGAATCCTGTTATGTTGCTGAAATTTAACTGTAAAAAAGAATGTGTTGGTAAAAATGCACTGCTTGAACGCGTGGTTAAAAAGTTTGATGTATCTGGAATACTTCCTGTGCTTTGGTCATCTCCAAAAGCATTTTGTAGATAAAGACTATAAGAAACTTCTATGTTTTTACGCTCAAATTCCACAGCCAGGAGCGAGTCTATTGTTTTTAGTTCTATTTTTTTTGCAGCAATACTGTACATTACCTGAGAAGTTAATCGTGCAAGGGGGTGCTCCAGAACCGAATCATTCTTTAAACTAAACAAACGGGTATGCGTAGTGTCATTCATCGTAAAGGTTTTTCTGAACTTTTCCGTTAGCGTGTCACTGTTCTTAATAAATCGCTTGCTTATCTTATTATCATTATTGCTAAGGTCAATAGTAATATTTAGTTCAGAATCACTTTTTGTTTCTATAGAATCTAACATAGTAAACTTCGTAAGAAAACCGTCGGACCGCAGATGACTTACAATAGAGTCGGCATAATTTGCTTCTTTAATAAACGTAAGTTTTTCAAACCGCTCTTGTGTTTTGGTTGCGTAGTAATTATTAACGGCATTGTCCAGACTTATCTGCACGTCGTTAATTAGTTGTTGCTTTCCAGCCTTAAAATTTTTATAATTCCAATAGCCCTGCATCGCTAGCGTCCCCAGTATCGCGGCAATAATAAAATAGAGGATTGTTTTATAATTTCGTTCTTGCATAGTACAAATAACAACCTTAATAAACGGTCTTACAAGTCGGTTAACACACGTTAACGTTCGTTAACCCAAGTGAAGGTTTTGTTTGACCATATTTGTAGTGTTCAAAAACTTAAAAGGATCTAAACAGAAAAACATGAAAACAACACTTTTACTCACGTTCGCATTATTTAGTATAGTAAATATATGCCTGGCACAACAATTTGAAGGAATAGCAACCTACAAAACAGACAGAAAGGTGGATCTTGATATGGAAGGCGATGGCATGAGCGATGCTATGAGAGACCAGATCGCAGCGCAACTACGGAAGCAATTTCAAAAAGAATATACCTTAACTTTTAACAGGAACGAATCCATTTACGAGGAGGTTGAAAGCTTAAATGCACCTGCCCCACAAGCTAGTGGAGGCATTAGTATAATGATTTCTGGTGGATCGGACATCTTGTACCGAAATGTAACGAACAATGAGTATGTGAACAAAACAGAAATAAGCGGAAAGGAATTTTTAATTAAAGATACGCTGGAAATACCAGAATGGACGTTTGAAAAAGAAACCAGAAATATTGGTAATTACACCTGCTTTAAGGCAACTCGCAGTAGAGAAGTGACCGAAAAGCAAATGACTAATGAAAGTGATAGCGTTGTGGAGGTTACAAAACTTATAACCACAACCGCCTGGTATACCTTAGATATTCCCGTACAACATGGCCCTGGAGAATTTTGGGGACTACCAGGGCTTATTTTACAATTAGAAGAAGGCGACTTAACTATTCTTTGTTCTAAAATAGTCCTGAACCCGGAAAAAGGGGCTGCCATTGAAGCTCCTGAGAAAGGAAAAAAAGTAACTCAGGCAGCGTTTGATGAAATTCAGGAAAAGAAAAATAAAGAAATGATGGAACGCTTCCAGAGTGACGGCCGTAAAAAAGGAGACGGTAATAGTTTTCGTATTAAAATTGGAGGATCGTAAAATTTTAAAAGGTTCTTAAAACCTTTTCCATTTAAAATAGTCAAAGGTTACTGTAACAAAAGCTGTAACTTGTTACTAACTAGAAACTATTAAAAATGTTTGTTATGAGAATTCTATCCTTTTTAGCCGTTGTACTTATTTCGGCTACATCATTTGCACAAGATATTAGTGGAAAAGCCTATTACGAGTCTAAGACTACTGTAGATATGGGCGATTTCGGAGGCCGTGAAATGAGCGAGCAGATGAAGAAAACTATTATGGATCGTATGAAGAGTATGTTGGAAAAAACCTACATTCTAACCTTCAATAAAAACGAATCCAATTATGCAGAAGAAGAAAAACTCGAGACAGGTGCTGGTGGTGGTTTCGGAATGATGATGAATAGTTTCTCCGCAGGAGCACAGTATAAAAACCTCGAGAAGAATCAGATCCTGGAGGAGCGTGAGTTCTTCGGAAAGCAGTTTTTAATCAATGACACCATCACAAACCTGGAATGGACCATAACCGATGAAAAGAAAATGATCGGAAATTACGTAGCAGTAAAAGCCACTGCCATCAAGAAAATTGACGAAAACGATTTCAGTATGGCGCGAAGAAGAAATCGCGACGACGACAAGAAAAAAGACGATACCAAGAAAGACAAAGCGGGTGATGCAGATGAAATGAAAGAGAATGCTGACGAGGCAAAAGCTGATGAAAAGAAAGAAGAGGACGACCCAATGAACGATATTGAAGTGCCTGAAGAAGTAGAAGTGACAGCCTGGTTTACACCTCAGATCCCAGTAAGTAATGGCCCTGGAGAATACGCAGGATTACCCGGACTGATCTTAGAAATGAATATGCACCGCACTACTATTTTATGCTCCAAAATAGTGTTAAGCACAAAAGCTGGCGATAAAATTGAAGCTCCCGATAAGGGGGAAGAAGTGAGCCGCGCAGCATACAACAAAATTGTAAAAGAAAAAATGGACGAAATGCGTGAGAATTTCCGTGGCCGTGGCGGTCGTGGCGGAGGAAGACGTGGTGGATTCTAAGAACTAACAAATATATTGCTGTCACATACTTAATTTATTGTTGACAGAAAACTTCAACTAACTATGAAAAAACTACTACTTGCAACGGTGTTGCTATTCTGTACTATTGCCGTATCTGCCCAAAGTATCAAGGTGCGGGGTACCATAAAAGATTCTGTTAGCAATCCGTTGGAATTTGCCAATGTAGTAGCCACAGTCACAAGCAGCGGGGCCATTGAGTCCTATGCAATTTCCAATGAGAAGGGAATGTACCAATTAGATCTTCCTAAAGGGGATACTTATACGCTAAAGGCAAGCTTTCTGGGGTATTCCACCCAGGAAAAAACCGTCACGGTTGCAGAAGATGCCGATGATAAAACCCTGGATTTTATATTGGAATCCCTTGCCGATGAACTGGATGGAGTAGAAATTACCTACGAAATGCCCGTTACCGTAAAAGGCGATACCATAGTTTATAATGCCGATAGTTTTACAACAGGAGACGAACGAAAACTAGGAGACGTGATGAAAAAACTCCCGGGAGTTGAAGTAAATGAAGATGGTGAAATACAGGTAGAAGGAAAAACAGTTTCAAAAGTAATGGTAGAAGGGAAGGACTTTTTTGATGGAGACTCCAAATTAGCTACCAAAAATATTCCTGCCGACGCTGTAGACAAAGTAGAAGTGCTTCGTAATTACAATGAAGTGGGCCAGATGCGAGGCTTAGGAAATGACCAGGATAATGTTGCTATTAATATTAAGCTAAAAGAAGGAAAAAAGAATTTCTGGTTTGGAGAAGTAACCGCAGGTGGCGGAACTATCGATGAGGATGAGTTTGGTTATCTGGCACATCCCAAGCTGTTTTATTACAGCCCAAAATACAGTTTAAATTTTATCACAGACTTCAACAATATTGGGGAGGTACCCTTTACATTTCGGGACTACTTCAATTTTACGGGAGGGTTCAGGAATTTTAATAGTGGTGGCGGCACACGATTTAATATTTCAGAAAGCGACCTAGGATTTGCAGTCGCACAGAACAATCGTGCCAATGAAATAGAAACCAAATTTGTGGCAGGAAATTTCAGCTGGAAAGCATCAAATTCACTAGATGTAAGTGGTTTTGGAATTCTTTCAGACAACCGTACCAATATCGTAACCAATTCCATTAGGCAATACATTGCTTCGGGAGCTACTGAAAATACTTCTGGAGCCACAGACCAGCGTAGCCAGTTAGCCATGCTAAAGTTGAGCAGTGTTTACAAGCCAAACAGCAACCTTCAAATAGATTATGACGCTCTGGTAAAAACTTCCAAGCAAACCGAAACAGCCAATACCATTTCACAATTTGGTCCCGTTACGAATGATATTGAGGAGAATAAAGAAAATAAACCGGCCTCCATCAACCAGAATGTGAATGCTTACTATACCTTAAACGATAAAAATATTTTTGCCGCTCAGGTACAGCATTTGTACCAGGATGAAGATCCGTTTTACAATGCGATCACCGATATTCTTCCGTTTGCAGGAGTAATACCAGCAGATACGACCCAGAATCGATTTAATACCAACCAGCAAAAAAATGTGATCACCAATAAATTAGATGCCAAAGTAGATTATTACTATGTGTTAAATAACACCAGTAATCTAAATGTAACCGCGGGGAGTACTTACAGTAATCAGTTGTTTGACAGTAATATCTTTCAAGTCTTAGACAATGGGAATCAAATTAACTTTAGCAGAACACCTCAAATTGACGGGGAGAACCTTCCGTTGCGAAATGATGTTAATTATACATTTACTGATGTTTTCTTAGGATTACACTACAAGCTGAAAACAGGACAATTTATTGTTACTCCTGGAGCTACGTTACACAATTATAACTTAAAAGATGAACAGTTAGGGACTGAAAATTCGCAAAACGACTGGACAGTGCTGCCAGACTTTAATGCAATCTGGAATATAAAAAAGAGTGAGAGCCTACGTTTTAATTATGCTATTTCTGCACAATATACCGATGTGAATGATTATGCTGAAGCCTTTGTCTTTAATAACTACAACCGATTATTCCGCGGGAACAGAAACCTGGAAAACTCGCTGGCGCATACATATAATTTGACGTATTTCAGTTTTAACCTATTTAATTATACCAATGTAAGCGGAAATGTGAGCTACTCAAAAACAATCAATAATTTCAAAAACGATACAGAGATCATTGCGATCAATCAGGTGAGCAGTCCGTTTAACATAGACAGCAATTTCCCCGATGAGACCTTTTCCGGTTTTGGAAGGTTTAGCAAGCGTGTGAAAAAATTACAGTTTTCGTTACAGGCAAATGCTTCCTTAAGCAAATCGAACAACCTGATTAATGACGTTGTAAGAGAAAGTGAAAGCTTTACGCAAAGTTACCAGGGGAGTGTAAGAAGTAGCTTTAGAGAGTGGCCTAATTTTGAAGTAGGATACAGACTTGCTATAAACGATTACAACAACGGTGGCCTGGAGCAAACCTTTTACACACAGCGCCCGTATGCCAATGTGGATGTGAACTTCCTGAAAGATTTTACACTAAGCGCAGAGTGGGATTACTATAACTATAGTGATGCTAATAACACTGTAGAGAATAGCTACTCCTTTGTAAATGCCAATTTATACTACCAAAAAGGGGAGAGTCCCTGGGAGTTCAGGATTCAGGTAGACAACTTGCTAAACACAGAGTTTATCAATAACGATAATTTTAACGAGCAGTTTAATACAACCTCCCAATATTTTGTGTTGCCGCGAATCTTAATGCTGGTGGTGAAATATGATTTGTAGTCTATTATTATGAAACCTGCAAGGTTTTCAAACGTACCCCAAATTAAATATATATTTAATGCTCCCCTCTCAGCGGGGTTGGGGTTGGGGGTGAGGGAAATAGTGGTTTTATTTTTTTAGGACACGCTAAAATAATATTCCAAAATTCGAAAGGGTTTCTTATTTATTATATCTTTAAAAGAAACTTTAAAAATGCGAAACATTGTTCTGGGCATTGTAATTGCCGTCGTTCTGGTTTTTGGGCTTCGCTACTGTGAGCACCAGAAAGATACCCGTGAACAATTGATAGAACACACTGCTCTAATTCAAAAACAACTTAAAAACGTTGGTAAGTTAATTGTGACGGAAGGCAGCTACGCGCAAGTCTTTACCTATAAAGACACTGAAAAATTGATGGGCTTTATAGATGCTAATAAAAAAGCATTGGTAGTTGTAAATGCTGAGGCAACTATATCCTACGACTTAAGTAAGATAGAAACCGAAGTTGATGAAATTACTAAAACAGTCATTTTAAAAAATATTCCTGAACCCGAATTAAAAATAAACCCAAACATTGAATATTATGATGTTTCGCAGGATTACTTCAATAAGTTTGAAGCAAAAGACTACAATACCATAAAGCAAAAAGTAGAAAAACAGCTCCGCACCAAAATTGAAGCTTCTGAACTAAGCACAAATGCAGAAAACAGATTGATTTCTGAATTACAAAAAATCTACATTCTTACCAATTCCATGGGATGGACATTACAGTACAACCAGACGCCCATCACAACCCAAGAAGACTTACAAAAAATAAAGCAGTAAGTTTTAATTAAGACTCGTATTATTTGTTGCTATAATTTAACTTTTAGAGCAACGCTAAATTGGGGTTGGATGTTATATTTGCCAGCAAAAATTCAGAGTACTATGAAAAATAATTACGCAATGGCACTAGTGGCCTTTTTTATGTTTATGGGCGTACATGCTCAATTTGTTGATGATATTGAAAGCTATCCTACAGGTTCAATTTTTACAGAACGGTGGACCACGTGGAACGGATTAAATGACGGCCTGCAAAATGCTGAAGTATCTACAGAGTTTGCTGCCTCAGGAGCAAAATCTATTAAGATTGGCCCTGGTGCTCCCGGACCCGGACCACAGGATGCAATTCTGGATTTTCAGGGGGTAGCTACTTCTGGAATCTGGAATGCAAAATGGCTTATGTATATTCCTTCTGGACATTCAGCTTATTTCAATGTGCAAGGAAATACCAATCCTAATGCTGAAGTTAACAGTCAGTACCTTAGTGGTAACATTACATTTAACGCTGAAAACGCAACCCCTGGAACTGCTTTTGATGATAATTCAACTTTTGAATTTTCTTTTCCTCATGATGAGTGGTTTCTGGTAGGTATAGAAGTTGATTTAGATTTTGAAACACTTACCCTGCGTATTAATAACGATACGGCAGAAGATTTTCCATTTTATGACTTTGCAGAGCGTTTCGATGGAATAGACTTCTTTTCAATAGACGATTTCGCATTATTTTACGTAGACAATGTAGAGTTTTCTCAAGGCCCGTTAGTATTGGAAACTGTACCTCCTGTGGCTCGTTGTATGGCACCTTTTAGTGTAGATCTAGGTGTTTCGGGCGAAGTTTTTATATCGCCGGAAATGATAGATAATGGCTCTACAGATAATTCTGGAGAGGTTACTCTAAGTCTGGATGTTACTAGTTTCGATTGTTCTGACCTTGGAGATAACACAGTGACATTAACTGTTACAGACCCTAGTGGAAATACAGACCAGTGTACTACTATGATCACAGTTACCGATACCACAGCACCTACTGTAACTTGCCTTACTTCATTTACTGTGTTACTGGATGAAACAGGCACGGGAACAGTTGCAGCCACCACCATAGATAACGGTTCTTTTGATGCCTGCGGGATTGCAACAAGAACTTTGGATAAAACAACTTTTGATTGTACAGATCTTGGCGATACAACAGTTACACTTACAGTAACAGATGTGAATGGAAATTCAGCTATGTGTACCACAACGGTAACTGTAGAACCTCTCATTCAATGTCCTTCAAATATTAACATAAGTACAGATCCAGGAACTTGTATGGTGTCTAATTTAGTTTTGAATGAGCCTGTGGTTTCCGAAGGGTGTTCTACCATAGCTTCTATTACCAATGATGCTCCAAGCGAATTTAATCTGGGAACGGTGATAGTTAACTGGACCATAGAATACAATTCTGGTGCAATCTTTAACTGCTCACAAAGTGTTACTGTATTCGACGGTGAAGCTCCAACAACGGAATGCGGCGAAGATATTACTGTTACCGTAGCTAATGGTGCGTTATATACAGTGCCGGATTTTACTGCAAACGGGCAAGCTACGATTCAGGAAAATTGTGGTCTTTCAAGCTTAGGACAAACACCAACTGCTGGTACCATGCTTGCTCCAGGAACTCAAACAGTCTCAATTTTTGCTCAGGATAATGGAGGTAATTTCTCAAGTTGTGAGTTTCAATTAACGGTAGAAGAAACGTTAGGTTCAAACAGCTATACTACAACAGCTTTTCAGGTATACCCAAATCCAACAGAGGGTGTTTTATACGTAGCAAATCCTGAGAACCTGAAAATACATGGTGTTTATCTGTATGACATTTCAGGAAGAAAAGTGCAGGAGCAAACAACAAATGTGTCAGAAAGTGCGGTACAATTAAATGTAGGATCCCTCACTAACGGGATCTATTTAATGACCATAGAAACCGAAACATTTAGCTACACTCAAAAAGTAGTTAAGAAATAAGCCTTTTTTTAAAAAAGGAAAAGATGAAAATCTGCAAAGCGTAACGTTCGTTTTGCAGGTTTTTTTATACTTTTTTCTGAAGCGATTTCCAGCCTCCACCGTTAACTGCTTCAATATCATTTTTGGTCAGGATCGCTGCAGCCTGTCCGCTACGCCCACCACTCAGGCAACACGTAATTACAGGTTTATTCCATTCTTTTATGGTTGAAACCTTTGCTGAAACTTCCTGCAAAGGGATATGTTTAGCGCCATCAATATGCCCTGCATCCCATTCTTTTTTAGTACGCACATCCAGAATCACGGCATCCCTCTTTTTAAAATCCTGAATAGCTTTGTTTTTGGTTCCGAATAAAAAATTAAGTAATCCCATAATATTCTTAGAAAGTTAATGCAGATTTATGCCGAATTTGGTTTAAATCAAGGTGCCGGTTTTATCAATAAGCGCGAGCCCGCCTTTAATTAAATGAGCTACCTCAGGTCTTTTTTCTTGTAACGATTTCAAATAATCAAAAATTTCCGAAGCCTTTGTCAGTTCATATAGTTCCAGAGGTAATAACCAGTCGTTTTTATAATTTTCAGAAATGTTTTTAAAAATTTTAGTAAGCTGTTCCACTTTTAAAGGGGAGCTGTCCGACCCAAAAGAACTAAGGGGTTGGACCCCAATAGTATGTTCTCTAATAGTTCTCACTTCAGCATATAACTCATTCAATTTCTTTTCTTCTGCTGAAAGCTCCTCAACATCACCCAGAGTGCTCAAACTATGTTCTACCAGATCGAAACTTAAATAATCTGCCGCCCCAGCAAATGCCGAAATAATTTCTTTTCCCACTGCCATATCAAAGTCGCCATCGGCTGGGGTAAATAGCACTTCATCTTTATAGGTAACCGTACAATCTGTAAACTGAATAAGCATGAGCTCTCCCTTCAAATTACGCATACCCGTTACGTTCATTCCCTTTACGTGGATTCCGCTTTCAAATTCAAATTCAATGGGCTTGCCATCATAAAAACTATAGGCAGCCAGATCACGTGGCCCCATATTCTCAATAGCAAGATTGATGCCTTTCAATTTCCCCAGCGGACTCCTAAACCCGTTTTTGTGTCTTGAAACACCGTGGCCAATTACTTCAGTTTCACGATACGCAAGAGCTGTTTTTCCTTCGGTTTCAAAATAGACTACCTCGTTGTCTTCATTCTGAATCATGCGTGTAAAAACCCCGGAAATCTGCAAACCTGTTGAGATTTCAATGGTTCCCAACTGCTTGCTTTCCATGAGCTTATGCAGTCCCCGCCAGCCACCTTTACGCACGGCCATAGTATTTGCAAATTCCTCTAAAACCTGTTGTAAATAGGCAAAATCTGGTGTTACATACAATTGAGGTTGCGGTTTGGTGATATCAAAATCCTGATACGCGGCTTCCACAGAATACGGGATTTTTTTAACTTCAGTTTTCATACACCACTCACTTTCTCCAATAGAAGAAAGCAGTCCGGCACCATATATTTTAGGATTTTCTATAGTTCCCACCAAGCCATATTCCACCGTCCACCAATGTAAATTTCGTATCAATGCTATCTCTGAAGGATTTACTTCTTTATTCTGAAGCCTTTCAACAAGTTTTTCCACGGCTTCAATCTTTGATTTACGCGCTTCCCTCTCAGCGGGAGAGGGGTTGGGGGTGAGGGACTTTTCTTTCAAAATAGAAAGTTCTCGCACGGCTTCATACAATTCCATATCATGCGCGCTGGAAATAGCTTTGGCACCAATCTCTCCAAAACGACGTAAATATTCAGCATAATCCGGACTGGCAATAATTGGGGCGTGGCCTGCTCCTTCGTGGATAATATCTGGCGCAGGGGTGTATTCTATATTTTCAAGCTGGCGAATATCACTGGCAATCACCAATACCTTATAGGCCTGAAACTCCATAAAGGCATTGGGAGGGATAAAACCATCGACCGCAACGGCCGCCCAGCCTATTTCTTTAAGGATGCGGTTCATCCCATACATAGAAGGAATTTCATCTATAGAAATACCTGTTTGGCGCAGTCCGTCAAGATAGCTTTCGTGTGCAACCTTACTTAAATACTCTACATTTTTACGCATTACAAAACGCCATACCGCCTGGTTAATTGGCGTATAGTATTCATAGTTTTGTGGCTTGATGTACTGCTTTAAATGGGGTGGCAGTCTATCGAGTAGTTCGTTGGATTCTATTTTATTGACTCCCTCTTCGAAGGGGATTAAGGGGGTGTTCTCTAGCATCTATCAAAAGTAATCAATGATGAGCGATTGTGGAATGTGGATGACTAATTTTTGAAGTAAATAAGTACATTTCAAAAATCTGCAATCAAAAATCGTTAATCTTCAATCTCCTTGTATATTTACAAAAAATGAAACCCACCCGAAAACAAGAAATCATTCAGGTTGCTGCATCACTTTTTAAAGAAAAAGGGTACAGTGCAGTGTCCATGCGCGATATTGCCCAGGCGATGGATATAAAAGCTGCAAGTTTATACAATCATATTTCGGGAAAACAAGAAATTCTTTCCACGTTAATTTTAGAAGTTGCGAAAGCATTTACGAATAAAATGAGTGCAATTACCCTGGAGACACTAACACCATTGCAAAAAATTGAAAAGGTAATTGAGATCCATATCGATATTACGGTAAACTATTCTGAAAATATCGCCACTTTAAATAACGACTGGATGCATTTGGAAGGCGACGATTTAGAACGAGTGGTGAAGATGCGCGAAGATTATGAAGAAAATTTCCGAAGTATTATAAAACAAGGCGTTGCTCAAGGAGATATAAAACCCCAGCATCCTGAAGTTATTTTATTCTCCATACTTTCCACACTACGCACCCTCTACTTGTGGAATGAAAAACGCGGCAAGATGGATGTAAACGTACTAAAAAAGGATATGGTATCCGTTTTAATTAAAGGAATAGCTTAACCTGTACCGTTTTTAATGATGTCTGGGTGAGCGCAGTCGAAACCCTATTTAAAATTGGTGTATCCTACTATTTTTTTATTTTTCTCTTGAAAAGTTAATCATTTGCAATTTCAACTAACAATCGTTAGTTTTGTAACAATAAATTGATAAAAACTGTGGCTACATTCCATACAATAAAAGTAAAAGACATCTATAAAGAAACGGACGATTGTTCCGTGATTACATTTGATGTGCCTTCGGAAATTTCTGAAGATTTTAAATTTCGTCAGGGACAGCACTTAACGCTAAAAGCCGATATTAACGGAAAAGATACCCGCCGCTCGTATAGTTTGTGCTCCAGCCCCAGCGATGGGGAATGGAAAGTAGCCGTAAAACAAATCTTAGGAGGTGCTTTCTCAACCTATGTAAATGAGGAATTGAAAGCAGGCGACGCTATTGAAGTCATGGCGCCAAGTGGGACTTTTGGCGTTGAAGTGTCTCCTTCAAAAGCAAAAAACTATCTTTTTTTCGCGGCAGGCAGTGGAATCACACCAGTGTTGTCTATGGTTAAAAGTCATTTAGTGGCTGAGCCTAATGCTACTTGCAAGCTGTTTTATGTGAATAAAACAGCAAAATCCATTATCTTTAAGGAAGAATTGGAGCAGCTGCGTAACAAATACTTCGGAAGATTCGAAATTTATTACTTTCTAACCAAAGAGCGTCGCGATATAGATCTTTTTAATGGCAGGTTCGACGATGAAAAGATGAAGATTTTGACAAAAACATTTATCGACATTCCGGATACTAACGAAGTCTTCTTATGTGGTCCGGAGAAAATGGTCCAGTATGTGTCAGAGTATTTAATACGCGAAGGATTGCCTAAAGAACATGTGCATTTTGAATTATTTGTCACAGGACTTTCAGATGAAGATATCGCAAGACAAGAACGCCTGGCGAAACAAAGTGTAGAAGGTACAGAAGTAGTTATTGTAGATGGTGGAAAAGAATTTGTCTTTACCATGACCAAAGAATATGATAATATCCTTGATGCCGCTCTGGGAGCAGGAGCAGATTTACCTTTTGCCTGCAAAGGAGGTGTTTGTAGCACCTGTAAATGCGAAGTTTTAGACGGAGCCGTAGAAATGAAAATTAATTATGCGTTGAGTGACAAAGAGGTAGCCAAGAATTTAGTGCTGAGCTGCCAGGCTGTTCCAACCACAGATAAGGTAAAAGTAGATTTTGATGTGTAATCATAATCTTTAATTAAAAGCCTAAAATTATGAGTGATAAAGAAATTAAAAACCTTGAGGAAATCTTTGAAGCCCGTATTGCACGGGACGAAAAGATAGAGCCTAAAGACTGGATGCCAGAAAAGTATCGCAAGACACATATCAGACAAATGAGCCAGCATGCACATTCCGAAATTGTTGGAATGCTTCCGGAAGGAAACTGGATAACAAGAGCTCCTTCGTTGAGAAGAAAAGCAGCTTTACTGGCCAAAGTTCAGGATGAAGCTGGACACGGTTTGTATTTGTACTCGGCATGTGAAACCTTGGGTATTTCTCGTGACGAAATGTACGAGCAATTACATACGGGTAAAGCGAAGTATTCTTCCATTTTCAACTATCCAACAGTTACGTGGGCAGATATGGGAGCGATTGGCTGGTTAGTAGATGGCGCCGCAATTATTAATCAAGTGCCCTTGTGTAACACCTCTTTTGGGCCGTACGCAAGAGCGATGGTGCGTGTGTGTAAAGAAGAAAGCTTTCACCAGCGTCAAGGCTATGAAATAATGCTAAAACTCTGCAACGGAACACCAGAGCAGAAAGAAATGGCGCAAGATGCATTAAACCGATGGTGGTGGCCAAGCTTAATGATGTTAGGTCCAACCGATGCTGAAAGTATCCACACCGAGCAATCGATGAAGTGGAAACTAAAACGAAAGTCCAATGACGAATTACGCCAACAGTTTATAGATCAAACAGTCCCTCAGGCTGATATTTTAGGCTTGACCATTCCAGATCCGGATCTAAAATTCAACGAAGAGACCGGAAGTTATGATTTTGGTGAAATAGACTGGGACGAATTCTGGCAGGTAGTGAAAGGCCATGGTCCTTCCAACAAAAAGCGAATGAAAGCAAGGGTTGGTGCCTGGGAAGAAGGAGCCTGGGTTCGTGATGCAGCAATGGCTTATGCGGAAAAGCAAGAAAAAAAGAAATTAAAAAAAGTAAGTTAAAAAATAGAGGCAAGATTAAAGGGAATCATGAACCAGGACTTTTTAGTCTTGTGTCTTGAGTCCGGTAGCGTAGCGGTCTTGATTCAAAAACATACAAATATGTCAAAAAACTGGCCCCTTTGGGAAATCTTCGTAAGAAGTAAAAACGGATTAGAACACAGGCACTTTGGTAGTCTGCATGCAGCAGATGCCGATATGGCACTGGAAAACGCACGTGATGTATATACCCGTAGAAGTGAAGGAGTAAGTATATGGGTGGTCGAAAGTAAAAACATTACAGCAAGCAATCCCGAACACAATGGAGAGCTTTTCGAGCCAGCGCAAGATAAAGTATACCGCCATCCTACCTTTTACGATTTACCAGACGAGGTGAAACACATGTAAGGGATTAACGATTGCAGACTGTAGATTTTTGATTGGAGAACTACTAATTCAAAATTTAACAATCGTAATCAACCAAACGAATGGCTCCTTCCCAAAAAAACGGAAGGGTTGAACTTCCAAAAATTTATGAAACAGAACAAAAATCTATACAATTACATCATCGGTATCGCCGACAATAGCTTAATCTTAGCCCAGCGCTTAGGTGAATTATGCGGCCACGGTCCTACCCTAGAAACCGATATTGCAGGTACTAATATTTCTCTCGATTTAATTGGGCAGGCGCGAAATTACTATCAGTATGCTGCTAAAGTTCAGAATGAAGGAAAAACGGAAGATGATCTGGCTTTTTTGCGACTAGAAAATCAATATCGAAACGTACTATTAGTAGAACAGCCCAATGAACATTTTGGCTATGTAATGGGACGTCAGTATTTGTTTGATGTATTTCATTTGATGTTTTTGTCTGAAATGCTACAGAGCAAAGACGAGACTCTTGCAGCGATCGCCAAAAAAGGGATTAAAGAAGTGAGTTATCACAAACGATTTTCAGGTGATTGGATAAAGAGGCTGGGTGACGGTACTGAGGAAAGCAATCATAACATACAAGAAGCCATAGATGAACTTTGGGCATACACAGACGAACTGTTTGACCAAACCGAAGCAGATAAAGCAATGATAGCGGAAGGAATAGGCGTAGACACTTCAAAACTTAAAGAAAAATATTACGAGGAAGTTTCAATTTTACTAAAAGAAGCGACCATAGAAGTCCCGGAAAGAAAATATTTTATAAAAGGAGGGAAAAAGGGAGTGCATAGTGAGCATATGGGCTATATTCTCACAGAAATGCAATATATGCAACGCACCTACCCTAATATGGAATGGTAGCGCAATTAAAATAATTTAAATGGCAATAACTGAAACCGCAACTATAGACTCACACCTAATTCCTGTTCTGGAAGAAGTAAGCGATCCTGAAATACCTGTGTTAACGGTATTGGATTTAGGGGTCATAAGAAAAGCGGTTGAAGAAAATGGTGTCATTAAAGTTAGATTAACACCAACCTACAGTGGCTGCCCCGCAATGGATGTAATTAGTGACGATCTAAAAGCTGCTTTCAAAAAATTAGGAAAAGAAGTTGAAGTAGAATTGGTGTTAAGCCCGGCGTGGAGCACAGATTGGATAAGCGAGGAAGGATTACAAAAGATGGAAGCCTACGGAATCGCCAGACCTTTATCTGAAACTGCCGATAAAGATGTCCTTCTTGGAAATGCAAAAAAAGTAACATGTACTAATTGCGGTAGTACAAATACCCATTTAGTAAGTCAGTTTGGTTCTACAGCCTGCAAAGCATTGTTTAAATGTGACAATTGCCAGGAACCGTTTGACTATTTTAAATGTTTAAAATAAAATGAATAACGATATGAGATTGTGGATTGCAGATTTAAGAATGAATACTTCAAAAATCAACGATCGTTAATTTTCAATCTTCAATCTTCAATTTTTCAAAAAAATGAATTCAATACTTAAAAACATACATAACGGCGTAGCTACCCTAACCCTAAACCGTCCCGAAGTCTTCAATAGTTTTAACCGTGAGATGGCATTGCTGCTTCAAAAAGAACTAGATAGTTGCGAGAACGATGATGCAGTGCGAGCTATTATTTTAACCGGAAACGGTAAAGCATTTTGTGCAGGACAAGACTTAAAAGAAGTCACGTCACCAGAGTTGAATCCTGGTTTCAGAAAAATTCTTGAAGAGCATTACAACCCTATTATTTCAAGAATTCGAAAGATAGAAAAGCCAGTCATAGCTGCTGTAAACGGAGTTGCGGCGGGAGCCGGCGCAAACATTGCACTGGCCTGCGATATTGTTATAGCTCATGAAAAAGTAAGTTTTATACAAGCGTTTAGTAAAATTGGGTTGGTGCCGGATAGCGGTGGAACGTTCTTTTTACCACGATTGATTGGGTTTCAGAAAGCTTCAGCACTTATGATGCTGGGCGATAAAGTTTCAGCAGAAGAAGCCGAAAGATTAGGAATGATCTGCAAAATGGTTTCTGAAGAAACGTTTGAAGAAGAAGTAAATAATACGGCTGAAATGTTGGCAAAAATGCCTACAAAAGCTTTGGGAATGACCAAAAGACTGCTTAATAAATCTATGAACAATACTCTGGATGAACAGTTAGAACTAGAAGGAAAATTACAAATTGAAGCCGCAGAAAGTGAAGATTACGCCGAAGGGGTTGATGCATTTGTAAATAAAAGAAAACCAGTATTCAAAGGGAAATAAAATAAAGATGCCTTCTCGAGCGCAGTCGAGAGATTAATTTAGTAGACTAAGCTTATATGAAAATTAAAAACATAGGAATAATAGGTGCAGGCACCATGGGTAGTGGTATTGCACAAGTAGCATCTACAGCAGGATGCACAGTGAAATTGTTCGATTTAGATCAAGAGGCGCTTGACAAAGCAAAAGCAGGTCTTGAAAAAATAATGAGCCGTTTGGTCGAGAAAGGTCGAATAGATTCCGAAGAAAAAAACAGGATTGAAGGAAATATAAGCTATGTAAATTCATTAAAAGAATTGGCAAATAGCGATATGACCATAGAGGCCATTGTTGAAAATCTGGAGATTAAAAAGAAGGTTTTTCAGGAATTGGAAGGCTATGTAAGTGACGCCTGTATCATTGCATCAAACACCTCTTCGCTTTCCATTGCTTCTATAGCTTCGTCATTAGAAAAACCAGAGCGCTGTGTGGGGATTCACTTTTTCAACCCTGCGCCTTTAATGAAACTGGTGGAGGTAATTCCAGCAATCCAGACGAGTGCCGCCGTGCTTAAAATTTCAGAAGAAACCATTAGAAGCTGGAAGAAAGTTGTAGCAGTAGCTAAAGATACCCCAGGTTTTATTGTAAACAGAGTTGCCAGACCTTTCTACGGAGAAGCATTACGCATCTATGAAGAAGGAATTGCAGATTTCGCCACCATTGACCATGCCATGAAAACTGTAGGAGGATTCAGAATGGGGCCTTTCGAACTTATGGATTTTATAGGAAACGATGTAAACTACACGGTAACTGAAACCGTATTTGAAGCATTTTATTACGATCCAAGATACAAACCTGCCTTTACTCAAAAACGCTTTGCAGAAGCAGGGTATTTAGGAAGAAAGTCCGGACGTGGTTATTATAATTATGCTGAAGGTGCTGTAAAGCCAGAACCTTTAAAGGATGGAAATCTACTGGAAAGCATTAAAGACAGAATTATAATAATGCTAATAAATGAAGCCGCAGATACTTTGTTTTTAAACATCGCCAGTGCTGAAGATATTGACAATGCCATGACCAAAGGAGTTAACTACCCAAAGGGATTACTGGCATGGGCCGATGAAAAAGGAATTGATTGGTGTGTTACTGAAATGGATAACTTGTATGATTTGTATCATGAGGATAGATACCGTTGCAGTCCGTTATTGAGGAGCATGAAAAAAGAACATAAAAATTTCTTTTGAGGAAATAGGTATTTGGAATTAGGTGTTAGTATGAACAGTAAATATAATTTTAAGTTTGAAGATTTACAGGTGTATCAAAAGGCAATGGATTTTGGTGAGCATGTGAATAGTCAGGTTTTAAAATTTCCGAGGTACGAATTATATGCATTGTCATCGCAATTTCGCCGAGCTTCAGATTCTATCGCATTAAATATTTCTGAAGGATATCCAGGAAGTGATGCGCAGTTTGTTAAACATATAAATTATGCTATTTATAGCGCAAATGAATGTGTAAGTTGTAGCACTAAGGCTAAAAGAAGGGGATATGTTACTTTTGAGGAAGATGAAAAAAACAGGAGATTTTTATCTGAACTCACTAAAATGATGTCGTCCTTACGAAAGAAAATAAAAGAGAGAATACAGAAACACTAATCCCTAATCCCTAATACCAAATGCTTTTAACTGGAACAAAAATTCCCTACAAAATGCTCTCCCAGGATGCATACAGCACCTGGCTTGGAATTGAAATTCTTGAATGCGAAGTTGGACACGTAAAAGTAGGGATGACCATTCGCAAAGAAATGCTGAATAGTATGGATAAAGCCCATGGTGGGATAAGTTATAGTCTGGCAGATACTGCCTTCGGATTTACAGCAAATACCCATGGAAAATATGCGGTGTCCATTGAGACAAGTATTAACCATATTGAAGCATTAGAGGAGGGAGATTATATTACAGCAGAAGCTACTCTAGATGTGCAAAAAACAAAAGTAGGTTTCAATATTGTAGAAGTAAAACGAGGAGAGGAAATCGTAGCGCTTTTTAAAGGTGTAGTGTATAGAACCTCAAAAGATTGGACAGAATAACTTCCCCTTTGAAGGGGGCTAGGGGGATGTGATTCCCAAAATATAATTTAAATTATGAAACAAGCATATATCATAGACGGAATACGAACCGCAATAGGAAATTACAAAGGAACTCTAGGCGCAGTGCGCACGGACGATTTAGGAGCAAAGGTGATTGCCGAAATCGTAAAACGGAATCCAAATATTCCGCAAGAAGCGTATGACGATGTAATTATGGGCTGCGCCAATCAGGCGGGAGAAGATAACCGAAACGTAGCAAGAATGAGTTTGCTTTTGGCAGGACTCCCTTTTACAGTACCTGGCGAGACAGTTAATAGATTGTGTAGCTCGGGACTTTCAGCTATCATTCACGCCAATCGTGCTATTAAAGCAGGAGATGGCGAGGTTTTTATTTCAGGAGGTGTGGAGAATATGACACGTGGGCCCTGGGTGATTTCTAAAAGTGCTTCCCCCTTCGGAAACGATAGCAAGATGTACGACTCATCTTTTGGGTGGAGATTTGTAAATCCGAAAATGCATGAAATTTACGGTACTGACGGCATGGGGGTGACTGCTGAAAATTTAGTTGAAAAACATACTATTTCAAGAGAAGATCAGGATGCTTTTGCGTATCACAGCCAGATGAAAGCTACGGAAGCTCAAAAAAACGGCCGATTAGCAAAAGAAATTGTTCCGGTTGAAATTCCTCAACGCAAAAAAGACCCTATTGTTTTTAAAAATGATGAGTTTATCAAGCCAACTACCACCAAGGAAATTTTAGCAAAACTTCGGCCGGCCTTTAAAAAAGAAGGAGGAAGTGTGACTGCAGGAAATGCTTCAGGATTAAACGATGGAGCAGCAGCTACAATTATCGCTTCTGAAGACGCCGTAAAAAAATACAATTTAAAACCCTTGGCAAGAATTGTTTCTTCGGCTGTAGTAGGCGTAGAACCTAGAATAATGGGAATAGGCCCTGTAGAAGCTTCTAATAAAGCCCTGAAAAAAGCAGGCTTAACGATGGAAGATATGGATGTGATCGAGCTAAACGAAGCCTTTGCATCACAAGCGTTGGCTTGTATCAGAGAATGGGGCTTACAAGATGACGACCCAAGAATTAACCCTAACGGCGGTTCTATTGCCATTGGACACCCTCTGGGAGTTACCGGAGCACGTATTGCATATTCTGCAGCGTTGGAGTTACAGGAAAAAGGAAAGCGATATGCCTTAGTTACCATGTGTGTTGGGGTTGGGCAAGGCTATGCGGCAATAATAGAAAGAGTTTAATAAAAAAAACACCAATCCCCTCTCAGCGGGAGAGGGTTAGGGTGAGGGATTATGCAAAAAACACAACATTATATACAAGGTCAATGGCAATCTGGGAATGGCGAAGGTATTCCTGTTTTCGATTCCATTACGGGCGAACACTTTACAAGCACTACCGTAGAAGGATTAGATGTGCCTTCCATTTTACAATACGGAAGGGATAAAGGTGATGTGCTACGAAAAATGACCTTTCAGCAACGTGGAAATATGCTGAAAAGCCTTGCGCTGTATCTTACAAAACGAAAACAAGCTTTTTACGAAATAAGTTACCGCACGGGGGCTACCAAACGAGATAGCTGGGTAGATATTGAAGGTGGTTTTGGGAACTTGTTTGCCAATGCTTCCCTTCGTAAATTATTCCCGAATCAAACGTATCACGTAGAAGGTGATCCCATTGATCTTTCTCGTGGTGGACGTTTTATGGCGCACCATATTATGGTCCCTCGTGAAGGTGTGGCAGTACATATTAACGCCTTCAATTTCCCGGTATGGGGAATGCTGGAAAAGTGTGCGGTAAACTGGATGGCAGGAATGCCGGCTGTTGTATTACCAGCTCCACAAACAGCCTATTTAACCGAAGCCGTAGTGAGAGAAATCATCGCTTCGGGAATAGTGCCGGAAGGCGCTTTACAGCTTATTTCAGGAACGGCTAAGAATATTCTGGATACAGTTCAATCACAGGATGTAGTTACTTTTACAGGTTCAGCGAAAATAGGACGACAATTAAAAACACATCCGCAATTAACTGCAGAGTCGGTTCCTTTTACAATGGAAGCCGATAGTTTAAATGCTGCTATTTTAGGGAAAGATGCGATACCGGGAACCCCAGAATTCGATTTGTTTATCAAAGAAGTGCGTAATGAAATGACAACCAAGTGTGGTCAAAAATGTACGGCTATTCGCCGAATTATTGTACCACAGGATTTGATGGAAGATGTTCAAATTGCATTGGCAAATCAGTTGGATAAAGTAACCATTGGTGACCCAAGGCTGAAAGAAGTACGCATGGGAAGTCTGGTGAGTGATGCGCAACGAAATAGCGTAAAGGAACAAGTAGCTAAACTTTCAGAAACAGCAAAAATGGTCTACGGAAATTTTGAGGACTTTGATGCGGTGGGAGCAGACTCAAAGAAAGGTGCCTTTATGAAGCCTATCTTAATGCGTGAAGATAATCCGTTGCAACATGAAAATGCGCACGTGACCGAAGCTTTTGGACCTGTAAGTACACTAATGCCATATAATGATTTGGAAGATGCCGTTACATTGGCGAAGATGGGCAAAGGGTCGTTGGTGAGTTCTATTGTTACGAACGACAATACAATAGCAAAAGAATATACCGTAAACGCAGCAACACACCACGGGCGTATTTTAATTTTAAACCGCGAATCTGCAAAACAAAGCACAGGTCACGGTTCGCCATTACCAGGATTAATTCACGGAGGTCCGGGACGTGCCGGAGGAGGAGAAGAAATGGGTGGAATGCGCGGTATTAAGCATTATTTACAGCGTTGTGCCATTCAGGGAAGTCCAACTACCATAACGGAAGTGACTGGAATCTACCAGCCAAAAGCAGCGTACAAGGAATCTCCAGAGCACCCTTTTGCATATCATTGGGAAGATATTAAAGTAGGAATGTCGCTAAAAACTCACAATAGAACCCTAACCGATACAGATATTGTAAACTTCGGAAATTTAACCTGGGATCATTTTTATGCACATACCGATATCACCAGCCTTGATGGTAGCATTTTCGAAAAACGAACTGCGCACGGATATTTTATCATTTCGATGGCGGCAGGCTTATTTGTATATCCAAATAAAGGTCCGGTAGCGGCCAATTACGGTTTAGAAGAAATTAGATTCTTACGCCCTATTTATCATAACGATACGTTGTACGTGCGTTTAACGTGCAAGCAAAAAGTTGATAGAGATTCGCGCGGACAAGAACACCCAAGCGGCATTGTAAAATGGTACGTAGAAATTTTTGATGCCAACGTTGATGCAGCCAACGCTATTTTACCAGCTGGGGCTGAAAAAGAAGATCCATTGGTATGTATTGCTACTATTTTGACAATGGTAGAAAAGAAGCAGGAGGTGTTTACTGAAATGACTACTGAAAAGATACAGTCCTGTCTCGATAAACTTTCAGAAGACACAAAGCCAAAATGGGGTATTATGACCCCACAGCACATGGTGGAACATCTCGAATACACCTATAAAATTGCCGGAGGAGAATTACAGGATTTTGATGTTGCAACGCCAGAAAAGTATTTAGAAAAAACACACGATAGTTTATACAATTACGAAAAATTTCCGCAGAACACTAATTTCCCAATGCTTGAAAGAGACACTTTGGCGCCTCTTGAGCATTCAGATTTGCAAGCAGCTAAGGAGAAATTTCTGGAACAGCGATATAAGTACTTAGCATTTTTTCAAGAAAATCCAGATGCAGTTTTAAAGAATTTAGTGTTTGGGGAATTAAATAAATACGAATCCTATTTGTTAGAGCGAAAGCATTTAAATCATCACTTTGAGCAATTTGGATTGCTTGATTAAAAGAAACCAAGAAAGCTTCTTCCTTTAAAGGACAGGAGCCTATATTTAATTTATAAAATTTTTATTTTGACAGCACCATACGTACAAGAAGACATACACAACGGAATCTCAACCATAGAATTTTTCCATCCAGCGCACAACAGTTTGCCTGGAGATATTTTAGCGAAATTGGCTACCACCATTACTAAAGCTGGAGAAAATGACGATGTAAAAGTAATTATACTTAAAAGTGGGGGCGAGAGAACATTTTGCGCCGGAGCCAGTTTTAAGGAACTTATCAATATCAACGATGCAGAAACCGGTAAAGTATTCTTTAGCGGATTTGCAAACGTGATCAATGCTATGCGTAAATGCCCAAAATTTATCATCGGGCGTATTCAAGGTAAGACAGTAGGAGGCGGAGTAGGTGTTGCGAGCGCGACAGATTACTGTATGGCAACTAAGTTTGCAAGTATAAAATTGAGTGAGTTAAACATAGGAATTGGCCCTTTTGTAGTGGGCCCGGCAGTGGAAAGAAAACTTGGCTTAACAGGAATGAGCCAGATCGCAATAGACGCTAATAGCTTTTACGATGCAGAATGGGCACGACAAAAAGGTTTGTACGCCAGCGTTCACGAAAGCACCGAAGCATTGGATGAAGCCGTTCAAGCCTTTGCAGAAAATCTATGCAATTACAATCCTGAAGCCATGAAAGAAATGAAAAAAATAATGTGGGCAGGTACTGAAAATTGGGATGATTTACTTGCTGAACGTGCCGTGATCTCTGGGCGATTGGTTTTGAGTGAGTTTACAAAGGAAACGTTGAAGAGATTCAAATAATGATTTATAGTTTTAAAGGTCACATACCCGTAATCCATGAATCCAGTTTCGTGCATCCGCTTGCGGCTGTAACAGGGAACGTGATTATTGGTAGGAATTGTTATATAGGCCCCGGAGCAGCAATCCGTGGCGATTGGGGTGAGATAATTTTGGAAGATGGTGTGAATGTACAAGAAAATTGTACTGTACATATGTTTCCGGGAAAGAGCATTGTGTTGAAGAAAGGAGCTCATGTAGGTCACGGAGCTATAATCCATGGAGCTAATTTAGGTAGAAATTGCCTCATTGGAATGAACAGTGTGATTATGGATGATGCTGAAATAGGAGACGAGTGTATCGTAGGAGCCATGGCGTTTATAAAAGCTGAAGCAGTATTTAAAAAACGACAATTAATTGTGGGTAATCCAGCAAAAGCAATCAAGGAAGTTTCAGAAGAAATGATTGCCTGGAAAACAGCGGGAACTAAGTTGTATCAGCAGTTACCTGGCGATTGTCACGAAAGCTTAAGAGAAGTAGAGCCTTTGAGAGAGATTCCGAAAGATAGGCCAAAGCAAGAAGATTTTTATAAGACACTTCAAGAGATGAAGGCGAAAAACAAAGAATAAGACGCAATGTCAAAAACTGAATTTAAAATGCCCAAAATGGGCGAAAGTATTACCGAGGGAACTATTATTAACTGGTTGGTTCAGGAAGGAGATTCCTTTGAAGAAGGCGATATTCTTGTTGAGGTCGCAACAGATAAAGTAGATAATGAAGTGCCTGCACCAAGTGCCGGGAAAATGATTTCACATAAAGTTTCGGCGAAAGACGTTGTGCCTGTAGGCGCTACCATTGCTGTTTTAGAGTTGTCTGAAGGTGCTTCGGCCACTGAAATTTCAGAACAAAAAAAGGAGACCAAAACTTCAGCTTCAAAAACTAAAAAACCAGCTCTTCAAAAAGATCAGGGTGATAAAGCGGCCAGGTCAAAAAACTTTAAGATAAACGAGAATCTTTTTATTTCACCTTTAGTTGATGTTGTAGCGCGAAAAAACCATATTTCGTATGAGGAGTTAGCACGGATCACCGGGACTGGAAAAGATGGAAGATTACGTAAAAGCGACGTAACAAATTATTTAAAAGAAGGAAGACCTTTTCAATTTGCACAGGTAGTGCCAGAAGTTTCAGGATTTCAGGTCCCGGACTTAAAGTTTGATAAAGGCACCGGAAAAATTGTAGAAATGGACCGCATGCGCGAAATGATTGCAGACCATATGGTGTATAGCAAGCATACGAGTCCGCACGTAACTGCCTATATTGAAGCAGATCTTACCGATATGGTCACCTGGCGAAATGCCAACAAGGTGAAATTTCAGAAAAAACATGGAGAGAAGCTAACGTTTACTCCGCTGTTTATCGAAGCCGTGGCGAAAGCCATCAAAGATTTTCCGATGATAAATTCATCTTTAGATGGAAAAAATATTATTGTAAAAGAAGACATAAACATAGGAATGGCTACCGCCTTGCCATCGGGAAATTTAATTGTACCTGTTGTTAAAAATGCCGATACAAAAAACCTGAAAGAACTGGCAGCTTCAACCAATGAACTGGTTGGAAAATCACGTGCTGGCGATTTAAAAGGAGACGATATGAAAGGGAGCACTTTTACTATAAGTAACGTAGGAACTTTTGGTAGTTTAATGGGAACACCCATTATCAATCAGCCAGAAGCAGCTATCCTTGCTACCGGAATTATCAAAAAGAGAGCTGAGGTATTAGAGAAAGAGGATGGCGATACCATAGAAATTAGAAGTATGATGTACCTGTCCCTTTCCTTTGATCATAGAATTGTAGACGGATTTTTAGCAGGCTCTTTTTTACGAAGAGTAGGTGATTATATGGAGCAGTTTGATGTAAGTAGAAAAATTTAATAATATGAACTCCCCCTTCGAAGGGGGCTAGGGGGATGTTTTTTGAATAATGAATAGAATTAACAAGCATCCCCTCCCAACCTCCCCTTCAAATGGGAGGAGTAAAAAAATAATTATGAAAATAACCAAAGAGCTTGTTTTAAAGGCCTTTAAAAATCTGGTCACCGCAAAAGCAATGACCGAGATTTATGAAGAGAACTTTAAGGTAGTTTCAAAATATGTACACGCAACCTCACGTGGGCACGAAGTGATACAAACTGCTGTGGGTATGCAATTATTACCTCAGGATTATATGTTTCCGTATTACCGGGATGACTCTATGTTGCTTGCTATTGGGATGACACCTTATGAAATGATGTTGCAGGTATTAGCGAAAAAAGAAGATCCGTTTTCTGCGGGGCGCACCTATTATTCGCACCCTAGTTTACGGGATGACGACAAACCGAAAATCCCACACCAGAGTAGTGCTACGGGAATGCAGGCTATTCCTGCTACTGGGGTTGCTTTAGGGTTTGCATACAAAGAATCTTTAAGCAAGGACGAGCCAATTGCGCAACAGGTACGCAAGGATCAGCCCGTTGTAGTGTGTTCTTTGGGTGATGCCTCCGTAACCGAAGGCGAAATAGCGGAAGCTTTTCAAATGGCAGCCTTAAAACAATTGCCTATTTTGTATTTGGTGCAGGATAATGGTTGGGATATTTCGGCAAATGCTGCTGAAACCAGAGCCCAGAATGCTGCTGAATATGCTGCAGGATTCCACGGATTGGAAGCAATCTCCATTGACGGAACCGACTTTGAAGAAAGTTACACCACCGTTAAAAATGCTATTGAAACCATTCGAAAAGAACGACGCCCAATTTTAATTCACGCAAAAGTTCCGTTATTAAATCACCATACTTCAGGGGTGCGGATGGAGTTTTATCGAGATGATCTGGATGAAGCGCGCAGTCGTGACCCCTATCCAAAGATGCTGAAATTACTTTCAGAATATACTATTTCAGAAAAAGAGATAAAGGAAATTGAAACCGAAATCGAAGCCGAAATCGAAAATTCGCTGAAGCGAGCGCTTGAGGCTGCAGACCCAAAGCCCGAGGATTTATTTACGCATGATTTTGCGCCAACATCTATTACTGAAGAAGTAGGGGAGCGTTCCCCCAAGGGTGGCGAAAAAGTGGTGATGGTAGATTGTGCCCTGTTTGCCATTGAAGAGCTCATGGCAAAACATCCCGAATGCCTGCTATACGGGCAAGATGTTGGAGGAAGATTAGGTGGAGTTTTTAGAGAAGCTGCGACCCTAGCGCAAAAATTTGGTGATAATCGCGTGTTCAACACCCCAATTCAGGAGGCCTTTATTGTAGGTTCTACGGTAGGAATGAGTGCGGTGGGACTAAAACCTATCGTGGAGGTTCAGTTTGCAGATTATATCTGGCCAGGACTCAATCAGTTGTTTACCGAAGTGTCTCGTAGCTGTTATTTGTCTAACGGAAAATGGCCGGTTTCTATGATTTTACGTGTTCCTATTGGAGCATACGGAAGTGGTGGCCCTTACCATTCTTCTTCTATGGAAAGTGTGGTGAGTAACATTCGCGGACTTAAAATTGCCTATCCGAGTAACGGAGCCGATCTAAAAGGCTTGATGAAAGCAGCCTATTACGATCCAAATCCAGTGGTTATTTTTGAACATAAAGGATTGTACTGGAGCAAAGTTAAAGGAACCAAAGGTGCTACAAGTCTGGAGCCTGCCGAAGATTATATCCTTCCCTTTGGAAAAGCGTGGGTGTTGCAGGAAATCTGGCCACAGGAGGAGGAAGAAACTTTGTCCATTATTACTTACGGAATGGGCGTGCATTGGGCGTATAATGCTACACGAGATTTAGGTGTTACAGATCGTGTTGAAATTGTAGATTTACGAACGTTACATCCGCTGGATTATGAGACGGTTTTTAAAAGCGTTAAGAAATGTGGAAAATGCCTTGTGGTGACCGAGGAGCCAAGTGAAAATAGCTTTAGTAGAGCATTGCAAGGCCGAATTCAGGAAGAGTGTTTTCAGCAATTAGATGCACCCGTTATGGTGATTGGCTCTGAAAATATGCCAGCGATCCCTTTAAACTCAGTATTGGAGGAAACTATGATCCCTTCTACGGAGAAAGTGAAGGCGAAGATAGAGGAAATTTTAAGGTATTAAAAAACCCTTCAGATTTGAAGGGTTTAAAACTAAATATTATTTTTTTGCTAGTACGCCCGGAGGGTATTCAGCTAAAATTTCAGAAACAATTTCCCTGATCTTTTCTTCGCGACGGTCTATGTCACTTCCAGTGTATAATTGAGAGCTCCCAATGCCCTGCCAAACCAATTCATTGGTCTTCGCATCTATGAGGTCTATATAAAGACTCCCTTCAGTAGAGCGGGACACAGTGCTCCCCCAGTTATTGCCATACCACCACGGATTCCAGCCCCATCCATATCCGAAGTTATTATTGTACACATCTACACGTTCACGCTCTTTGGTGAAGATACTTACAAGGAGTGCTGGGGACTGAGACTTTGTCATTCCCTTGGCTTGAAGATTAGCGTCAATGGCTCTTAAAATTCTTTTTTTATCGAGGTCGCTAATTTTAGCTTCATCGATACCAGGTTTATAAAAAGCAAAGCTATTATAGTTGCTGAAATTTGCTTTCCTGTCGTAATCTGTCGCTACACGTACCGAAGTACACGATGCAAACACAAACAAGAGAAGCAGCGGAGTTAATTTAAATAGTTTCATAGTACATTTTTTTTATAATAATGATTCATCTACAAAATTAGGAAGCGTTACAGTAAGGCTTGGATTGCGATCCATCTCTCTTTTTATAGCAAAAATCGCTTCATCATTTCGTGCCCAACTGCGTCTAGCGATTCCGTTATTTACATCCCAGAATAACATACTTTCCAGACGTCGTTGCGCATCCTTACTACCATCAAGAACCATACCGAAGCCACCGTTAATAACCTCTCCCCAGCCTACGCCACCCCCATTGTGGATGCTTACCCAGGTGGCTCCTCTAAAGCTATCTCCAATCACATTATGGATAGCCATGTCTGCTGTAAAACGACTCCCGTCGTAAATGTTGCTGGTTTCCCGGTAAGGAGAATCTGTTCCTGAAACATCGTGATGGTCACGCCCTAGAATAACAGTTCCTAGCTTGCCTTCTGAAATAGCCGTATTAAAAGCACTCGCAATTTTCATTCTACCTTCGGCATCGGCATAAAGGATCCTTGCCTGACTTCCTACTACGAGTTTATTTTCTTGTGCGCCTTTAATCCAGGTAATATTATCCTGCATTTGCTGCTGAATTTCGGCTGGCGAAGATTTCATGATTTCTTCCAGCACATCGCAGGCAATAGCATCGGTCCTGGCTAGATCCTCAGGTTTTCCTGAAGCACATACCCAGCGAAATGGTCCAAAACCATAATCAAAGCACATAGGTCCCATAATATCCTGAACATAGCTAGGGTACTTGAAGTCAATTCCATTTTCGGCCATAATAGCGGCACCTGCTCTGGAAGCTTCCAATAAAAATGCATTTCCGTAGTCGAAAAAATAAGTCCCTTTTTCGGTGTGTTTGTTTATGGCTGCTGCATGTCTTTTCAGAGTGCGTTGTATTTCAGTTTTAAATTGTTCAGGATTGTTTGCCATCATCTCGTTGGCATCTTCGTAGCTCATATCTACAGGGTAATACCCGCCGGCCCACGGGTTGTGCAAGGAGGTCTGGTCACTTCCCAGGTCTATTGTAATATCCTCCTTATAAAAATGTTCCCAGACATCTACAACATTACCGTCATAAGCAATTGATACCGTTTCTTTGTTGGCTACAGCTTCTTTTACCCGAGTGGATAGTAATCTAACATCACTTATTACCTCGTCTACCCAGCCTTGACTGTGACGGGTTTTGGTTGCTTTTTCATTTACCTCGGCACAAACGGTTACGCAGCCAGCAATGTTTCCGGCTTTAGGCTGTGCGCCACTCATACCCCCCAACCCTGAAGTAACGAAAAGTCCTCCCTTGGGAGATTTTTTAATTTTTCTAAATCCGTTCAGCACTGTAATGGTTGTTCCGTGTACAATTCCTTGTGGGCCAATGTACATATAGCTTCCAGCGGTCATTTGTCCATACTGGGTTACACCAAGAGCATTAAATTTTTCCCAGTCATCAGGTTGTGAGTAGTTGGGAATCATCATTCCATTAGTGACAACTACACGAGGAGCATCTTTATGGGAAGGAAATAAACCCAGCGGGTGACCAGAGTACATCACCAGGGTTTGTTCGTTCGTCATTTCGGCTAAATAGCGCATGACCAACCTGTACTGTGCCCAATTTTGAAAAACTGCGCCATTTCCGCCATACGTGATTAGCTCATGTGGATGTTGTGCAACAGCATGATCCAGGTTGTTTTGTATCATTAGCATTATGGCTTTAGCTTGTTCACTTTTACCAGGATACTCGGTTATGGGACGTGCATATATTTTATGATCTGGTCTAAAGCGGTACATGTAAATACGCCCAAAGTCTTCCAGTTCTTTTTTAAACTCCGGAAGGAGGGTGGCGTGATGTTCCGGGCTAAAATACCGGAGCGCATTTTTTAAGGCCAGCACTACCTCTTCGGCAGAAAGAATTTTTTTGCGTTTTGGTGCATGGTTTACTTCGGGGTCATATTTTTTAACCTCTGGGAGTTGCTTTGGGATGCCTTGTACTATTTCGTCTTTAAATGTCATGGGAGTGCTGTGTTTAGAAGTCTGAAAATTATGTGTGGGGTTGCTTCTATGTTGATGTTTTCTTATTGTATCCGTAGGGGCAGTGTCTACACCCACTCTCGCAGCAATAGCCTCTTTTAAGGTGGTACTGTTCGGTAAAGCATTTATAGCCTTCTGGAGTGAGGTAAAAATCGCCTTCTTCTAGTTCTATTTTCTTCTTTGGGAATAGCATAATTCAAAAATACAAAAAACGAAATGCGAAATGGGTATTCAAATTTTAAAAGCTGTTTCTTAAAAGGGTATTTTTGTAGGGATGTTAGTGTTGGTAAACAAATATTTACTTCGGAAAGGTTTTAACGGAATAGCGTTGTGGCCCTTTATAATCCTTCGGAAAAAAGAAATGAAAAAGGATTTACGAATTTTGAATCATGAACGTATTCACCTGCAACAGCAAGCTGAACTCTTAGTGTTGTTTTTCTACTTTTGGTATCTCATTGAATTTTTAGTGCGTTGGGTTCACTATAAAAACAGGTACCAGGCGTATCGAAATATTTCTTTTGAAAGAGAGGCTTATACAAATGAAAAAGACCTCAATTATTTAAAAAAGAGGTCTTTTTATAGCTTTATGAAATTTATTTAAAGTTTCATTTGATACCAATTACTGTTTAATAAATCGCTTTATAATTGATTTACCATTGTTATTTATTTCAACAAAGTAAACACCAGTATGTAAGTTTGAAACATCTAAAACACTATGACTTTCAATGCCACTGTTTTTTATCACCAATGTTTTTCCTAGAACATCTATAATTTTAATACTTTGAACTTCTTGAGAAATTGGCGTTATAATATTCAATTGGTTCTTGGCAGGATTTGGATAGATTATAATAGGTTCTATAGTAGCGTCTCCGATATCTAATATAGTGCTTTCTTCTGTTTCAAAAAACACTGTAAACCTTCTATCCTGCTTTGTTTTACCACTTCTAAATTGATAATTGTTATCTTTTAAATTAGTGGTGATACCAGTCACTTTATCATAAAGGTAGATGCTGGCTTCAAAAAGTTGATCTCCTGTAAACGTTGAAAGTGAAATGGTAAACTCATCTTCAGCTTCAATTAGTGATTGAAAACCAAGGAATACTTTTGTTCCGTTGGTTAAATCGCCCAGTGTTTGTATACCAAGTTCTTCATCGCCGGTTTCAAGATGTGAAAATAAAGATACAATTGTCCCAAGACGTCTGGTGTCTAGGTTTGGATCCATGTGAGCTGTACCCTGTGGATTAAAGGCAATACCTGTATTACTACGACGTTGGTAGCGTGCTCCGGTTAAGTTTAGTACTAATGAGTTCTCACTTCGTGAAGTGCTTTCAGAAGTTCTTAACGTAGTATTTCCTGAAGTTAGACGCATGGCATTCGTAAATTCTACATCTCCAGTGCCAAAAGATTTAATAGCAAAACCTTGACCTGTTGAAATTACTCCATTAGGGGTAGTACTTGTTCCAGGGTCGTTAGACGCCGGAGTTCCCATAGATCCATTATAAATAGAAACATCGTCCATATCAAAGCGGAGTCCTTCTCCCGGCACAATAACTGAGGGAGGAGTAAGGTGTTCCCAGAAATATATCTCATTCACCAGTGTGTTGTGAGAAACAAAGTCTGAAGCGGATATAGCTGAAGCATATGGATTTGCAAAGACGATGGGTGTTCCATCGGGGTTGTCTACAGCTCCATTAAATATTGCAGGCCTTGTTATAGTTCCGTTGTTTAATGTACCACCTTCATAGGTCATATCATAGCTTTCATTTGCAGGATCATTATACCCAGACTGCGGTCTTACAATATAACCTTCTCCTGGATTTATAGCTCCTGAATAGGAATTCCAAAAATTACCGTTCTGGTCAGAGAAGTTCGTTGCTCCGGCCGGAATTCCATCATAAGGTATAAAGTCCATAGGGTGATGATTAAGAACTAAGAAAGCGTCTTGAAAAACACCATCTCGTGTATCTCCGGTCATGGGACTTCCCATTACCATAAAATCGCGCGTTTGTAGTACTGGAGTTGTTATGTTCACATTAATAGTACCGTTATTGGTTACTAAGGCATCGTCATTTGATTGTACTACATTTGCCGTATGTGCAACAAGTAAAGTTCCATTTATAGTTATGTCATTGGTTATATTCAAATAGTCGTCTGGGGCTACTGTTAAAGTTGAGCCTGTATTCACTTCTATAAAACATCCGTCGAGGCTACTTGCAGTCGCAGTAGAAAAAGCATCGTCAATCAAAATTGGGTTATTACCATTTGGTGTTCCTGCAGAAGACCATTCGTTCCCTTTCCATGTTTTGGTAATACCACTACAAGAAGAAAGCACAAAACTATCAATAGCAATATCACTTGTAAAGCTACTTCCGGTAACTCCCACAAAGCGAAGTCTTACATTTCCTCCCAAATATGCGCTTAGATTTACTGAAGTGGGAATCCAGTCATTTACATTTTGTCCGGAGACTGAAAAAATATTATTCCAAACTCCTTCAATAGAGCTTGCTTGTAGTGTTAATGATCCTGATGTAGCACCAAACATATGATAATCGAAATTAAAATAGGCGGCTGGCATAGTGGTAAGATCGAAACATGGACCTTCTAAAATTGCCGTAGCATTAAACCCTATAGCCGTTGGTTGTCCTGTAGCAACAGGGTCTGAAGATTCTAGATAAATGTACGATGCTCCATAACTTGATGCACTAGGTCCTGTATTATTTGAAGGTGTTCCTCCTGTGTTTTCTGTCCAGTTTCCATCATCTCCACTTGCCTGTGACCAATCCCCTAGATCGCTTTCTAAACTTTCAGTATAAGGAAATGTATTTATAGAAGTTGTACAATTTACGGGACCCTCCTGGAAAATTTTAATATTATCAATAGCCATATCACTACTAGAACCATTCCCTGTAGTAGCATCTATACGAATTTTTATGGTTGAGCCGGCATAGGCGCTTAAATCGATTTCAGTAGTGTTCCAAATATCTCCTTGATTGCCAGATTCTGACCATTCTGATGTCCAGCCAGAACCGTCATTCACTGTTACGGCCAACGATCCCATAGAGGTTCCAAACATATGATAATCGAAAGTCATTTTTGTAATTTCTCCAACAGGTATTTCAAAACATGGAGAGCCAATTATGGCATTTCTAGGGGAGGTGCCTTGCCCTCCAACACTAGACGATTCTACAAATGAGTATAAGGTACCCTGGCTTGGTCCTGAAGGACCTGTTCCCCCAGTAGGGGATGCAAAACGAGAACGTATCCAAGAACTGTTCACGCTACAAGTGGCTACTTCTTGTTCCCATGATTTCTGTTCAAAATCCATAGTGTATGGAAATGATGAAACAGTTTGACGACAAAAAGGGGTGTTTTCTCCTGCATCATATAAACATTGAAGTACGTCGATAGGTTCGATAAGATCTGCTACTGCAGCAACACTATCACCAACATCATAGGCAAGTCCGGGACTAGTTTCACCGGGTGATAACACTTGAATAAATGCAGTACGACCACTATTCCCTCTACTTTGGCATCTGCTATCACCTCCAACACGCTTTGCGGCCTGTAATGCCGCCATAAGCTTATCGCCTAGAGAACCAGTAGTACTATTAAATATGGCTTCCATATCGTCTAGGAGGTCCTGCCCATTAGAAGTATCTAGAATATTTCCCTGAATAGAATAGGTGTATAATGCGTTGTCTCCTTGCTGGTCATTCTTGTAATCACCGTTAGAAGAACCTGAAAACCCAGCCGCTCCCGGACTATCTACTCCAACAACACCATATTGTCTGGAAGCAGAGTTACCATCTGATGCGACGGTAGCATCAATAATTTGCTGTGGGGTGTCCCCAGCTAACATCCTATTTCTAGCAAAGGCTTGTGTTGTAGCGTTGTAGGCGGCTTGTGAATGAATGGCGCCTACAATATTATCTGGATTGTTGGTACCATCGGTAATAAGGTCACTTAAAAAGTCAATTCCATTAGTGTACGAAACACAGCTACAAGCAGCACCTCCAACTTGTCCAGTTGTTTTATCATAAGCAACAATAGAAAAAGTATCACCTTCAGAATCTCTTGATGTGTCAGGATTGGTACGTCCGTTTTCAGTGAAATTTTCTGCTGGTACTACTGAAGCTGTACCAGTATTGTTTTTTATTAGAAAAAAAGTTGCTCCTAGGGCAATCGACGTTCCTAATAAAAAGAGTTTTGCGGGGGTTGTGCGTAGTTTATGTATCATAGTAAGATGGGGTGTGTAGTGTGATTTTTAGATTCTAAAATTTAAAGCTGTTGTAAAAGGGTAATTGTTAAATAGGTGTCTTGTGCGTTATCAATAGCAGCTATGTCGTTTCCATTATAGGGTCCTGAACAAATTCCAAAAAAAGCAAAGCCTGTAGCAGCTCCGCCACAAATTCCAGAAACATTTAGACTGCCTGCATCAACATTTACTTGTTGCCAAAGCCTTGCACGTACCTTAAAATTATAGGTGTCTCCTTCTATTAAGTTAACGAGGTGAACTATAGTGGTTTGACGCCCTAATGCCTGAAAGGCATTAGTTGGTGTTCTTTTGGTGTTAGAGGAAACTGTACTTTCAGCTACTTTAGTGTTGTCTACTTCCAGCATATAAGAACCGTGCACGGTTGATTCAAAGGAGGTGTCAGACATATTTGCAGCAGCAATATACCCCGTTACATGAAGTTCATACGTGCCTGTATAGGGCGCTACAAAATCCTGATCTAGTCCTGGAATGGTATAGGTGGTGGTTGTGTTGGCTGCACGCAGGGTTTCAGTTTGTTCATATTGTACGGTAAACCCTTCGTTAAACATCTTTTCCCATCGGGTTCCATTCCAAAAATAGAACCCAGGAGATACCTTATCCAATCCACTGCCCAGGTTTGAAGTATTATAAACCCATAACCCATCCACCAGGGTAGTGGCTATAGTAGCAACATCGTTTCTCGATTGTAATTCAACCTTGGGAATCATGAGTCCTTTGTCTTCGCTTTTAAGCTGAAAAATGGCTCCGTCATCAATCGTATGGTCTCCCGCAGGGGATTCTCCAATTACGACCTGAGCCGACACGCCAATTGTGGCTAGTAAGACGATCATTAGGAATTGAATTGTAGTAATTTTTTTCATAATACTTTAGATTATAATACGTGTACCAAATAGGTTTAAAGTTGTTTTATGAGGCTAATGGTCATCGTGCCTCGCTGCGCATCATTCACACTATTGCCCGAATATCCACTCGTGTTTTTCCCAAAAGTTGAAGGGGCGGTATTGTTTGCAAGCCATTCTCTTCCGCGAACAGCAAACCTGTAGACGACTCCTGCGTTTAACTCAATATTAACCAGGATAGAAGCACTTTGTGCAAGATTATTTACAGTTGTGCTCCCCAATCGTTTGGAAGAAGTTGTTATATAGGTTTCCTTTACAGTTGTAAGAGTACCTGTTGCAGAGTCGTTCATTGATACATTGTCTATTGCGATATCTGCTTGCCAGGTAGAGCCGGTAGTTCTATTAAACCTAAGCTGTACTGAGCCACCTGTATATGCTGACAAATCAACACTCTGTGACAGCCAAGTGTTTCCCTGGTTTCCGGTTTGGCTCCATAGTGTAGTCCATGAGGCGCCATTATTGTCACTGGCTTCCAGTGAGAAGGCTCCCATATCTGCAGCACCATACATATGGTAATCAAAGCTAAATGTTGCAGCTGGAGCTGCTGTTAAATCAAAACAAGGCGAGTTTAAAATTGCTTGCATATTTGGATATCCTGTACCATTACCAGAAGCCTCTACATACATATAAAAGGATCCGTCAGACCCGGAAGAGGGTCCGGTACTGCCACTGGTTGTTCCGCCAGAATTACGTGTCCAGTCAATATCATCGGCAGCAGATTGTGTCCATGCACCCAAGCCGCTCTCAAAGCTTTCGTTATAGGGGTATGCTGAAATTCCTCCTGTACAGCCACCGCCACCGCCACCGCCGCCTCCGCCTCCGCCACCAGAGGCCATGGCTAAGCTAATTGATCCTTGAGCTGCTCCGTCTCCGGTTGTGCTTATTAAATTTCCTGCCGCATAATATCCTTCTACTCTAATTTGATATGTGCCGGTAAAAGGAACGGTTATATCTCCCGTATCCAGGCCAGGCAGCACTACATAATCGGTGTTGGTTGTGCTTGCGGTCACTTCGGCTGTTTGGTCATAAGATAATGTATATCCTTGTGTGTAAAAGCGTCGCCACGAGCTTCCGTTAAAATAATAGAACCCTGGAACTACTTCTGTGCCGGGACTTCCTGCTGTAGCTGTGTTGTAAACCAATAGTCCTGTGGTTGGCGAGGGAGTAATTGTAGTAGTATCATCTGTTCCCGTGAGCGCAATCTTAGTCATTAAGAATCCTTTGTCTGTACTGGTTATATCGAGAGCAGATGAAGCATTAGGTGACGTAGTATTAACGCCTACCTGAGCACCGGCAAGTAATGAGCAGAATATAGCACAAGCACCTGTAAGGAACATTCGTTTTGATATAGTTAAGAATTTCATACGTTACAACTTAATTTTAACCGAGCTGGTAAATGTTTTTACAAGAGCAGCTCCAGTAGTGTGTTTATTATTCAGTTACTGTTGTTTAAGGAGTGTTACAGATATTGAGCCCCTCTGTGCATTATTGACGCCGCTAGCGCCAGAGTATCCACTTGTGTTTTTGCCAAATGTTCCAACACCAACGTTATTCCGAGACCATTCTCTACCTGTGGCATTAAAGCGGTATGTTTCCCGAAGGTCAAGATCTACTGTATAAATGATTGTGGTGTTTTGGGGTAGGTTGTTGATAGTAACACTCCCCACTCGTTTGGAAGTTGATGTTACATATTTTTCCTTCACTCGTACAGGAAGTCCAACGAGCCCTGTGGTCATGTTCAGGCTAACTGAAGCCTGACCTACTCCTTCAGAAGTAGTACTCGAAAGGTTTCCACAGGCGTAAGCCGTTTCTACCTTAACCTGATAGGTGCCTGAATAAGGGACGCTTATAAAACCAGTGTCAAGTCCTGAAATTTGTGTGTATACAGAACTTAATGAACTAGCAGTAGTTTGAGCTCCTTGATCAAATTTGGTACCATACCCTCTATTGTAAAATCGCTGCCATTGGCTTCCATTCCAATAATAAAAGCCAGGAGTTACTTGGATTGGCAATGCTCCAGCAATAACAGTATTGTAAACTAAAAGCCCGACTGTTGCAGAAGGTGTTATGGTTGTGGTGTCGTCTGTACCTGTAAGTTCAACACGGGGTGTTAATAAGCCTTTGTTAGCACTAAACACATCTAACAATGCACCATTAGCTGGGTTTGTTGTGTTTATACCCACCTGTGCAACTATGTTTCCGCAAAAGAGGATACACAGTGCCAAGCAGATAAAATAGTTTTTTTTAGTAGTAATTAATACCATTGTGTATTTATTTTGAACTCCAAGATTATGACAAAAATCCGATATAAGCCTAATTTTATCGACGTAAAGCGCTAAAAATTAACACTTGAGGGTTATTTCTTACAAAATATACGAAAAAAGATATACTTTAGTTTTAAAGTGTTAGGGTGTTACAATAATTTTGTTATAAAGTTCAGGTTAATTTTTTTTTGAAAAAGCCTCTTTTCCTAATTCTCCAGTTTCATTCTGTACTTTTGTAATCCCAATTGGTACCGAATGTGGATTGAACCCTATATTTCAGCAGTAGAAAAAATTAATCTTAAAAGTTTAAAAGGAACTTATGGTACGCTTTTTTTAAAAAGAGAAGATTTGATACACCCTTTGGTTTCTGGAAATAAATTCAGGAAATTAAAGTACAATATAGCTGAGGCGCTTCGTAACAAGAAAACTACTGTTGTAACCTTTGGCGGTGCTTATTCTAACCATGTTTCGGCAACTGCTGCGGCTGGAAAACTAGCTGGTTTAAAAACAGTTGGAATAATTAGAGGTGAAGAATTAAAAGCTAATTTTAATGGAAATGCTACCCTGGAATTTGCGCAACGTAGCGGAATGGTCTTCGAGTTTGTGTCCCGGGAACAATACAGGTTAAAAGATGATGATGCCTATCGTGCAAAGCTTTTAGAAAAATATTCCAATTCACTTATCCTTCCGGAAGGCGGAACGAACTCACTCGCCATAAAGGGGTGTGCAGAAATTTTAACGAATAACGATACAGGTTTCGATTATATATGTACTTCGGTAGGAACCGGCGGAACGCTGGCTGGTTTAGTTTCGGCTTCCGAAAAGCATCAACAGGTAGTAGGGTATTCAGCGTTAAAAGGAACATTTCAGGCTTCTAATGTTGAAGAGTATACCTCAAATTCAAATTATACGATTAAAGATTCCTATTGTTTTGGAGGATATGCCAAAATAGATTTGCAATTGGTACGTTTTATGAACGAGTTTAAAGAAGAAACGGGTATTTTACTGGATCCTGTGTATACCGCTAAAATGATGTTTGGCATTATAGAAGACATAAAATCGGGATATTTCCCTGAAAATAGCCGTATTTTAGCCATTCATACGGGTGGTTTGCAAGGCATCACAGGTATGAACCAACGACTCAAAAAAAAGAATTTACCTCAAATAAACACATAATATGTTGCGAAAATCGGCACTACTTTTACTACTGTTATTTTTAACACTTGGAGCTTGTACTTCAAAGAAGCAAGTGGTTTCAAAGAAAAAACGTCCCAAAAAAGAACGCGTTGTTATAGACAACCGTCCCAAAGTGATGCCTAACGAGACCCCTGCCGAAACTCCCAAAACAGAAATAATAACTCCAAAACCAAACGCCAGTTACGCCGAAGTTGTACAGGCATACATAGCTAGTTACAGCCAGATAGCCCAGGAAGAAATGTTGCAATACGGAATCCCAGCCAGCATTACTCTGGCGCAAGGAATCTTAGAGAGTGGAGCAGGAAGAGGAGAGCTCACCAGCAAGGCAAACAATCATTTTGGTATAAAGTGTCATGGTTGGCAAGGTGATAAAGTGTATCATGACGACGATGAGGCACAGGAGTGTTTCAGGAAATATAACGATCCAAAATACTCGTTTCGCGACCACTCTTTATTCTTAACACAACGAAGTAGGTATCAAGATCTTTTCAAATTGAAAAAAGACGACTATAAAGGCTGGGCCAAGGGGCTGAAGAAAGCAGGGTACGCCACAGATCCGAAATATCCTGATAAACTTATAAGCATTGTAGAGCGGTACAACCTGGATGCCTTTGATGATGCAGTACTAGGTGGAAAAGGCAATTACAAAAAAGCTGATGAAACAAAAATTGCAACTCATGAGGTTAAGAAAGGAGATACGCTGTACAACATTGCAAGGCGTTATAATATCACGGTAGAAACGTTAAAAGAGTACAATGGGCTTACTAATAATACCATTTCTATAGGGCAAGAGTTATATTTGCACCCTGTAAAAAACCAATAATATTTTATGTTATATCAACGCAGTAGTGCTTTGTTTCAGGAAGCACAAACAGTTATTCCTGGAGGGGTTAATTCTCCCGTAAGAGCTTTTAAGGCGGTAGGCGGAACACCTATTTTTGTTGAAAAAGCTAAAGGTGCTTACCTTTATGATGTAGATGGGAACAAACTTATTGACTACATAAACTCCTGGGGTCCTATGATCTTGGGTCATGCCCATCAACCCGTTGTGGATGCTGTAATTGCGAAAGCTAAAAAGGGAACTTCGTTTGGAATGCCTACGCAAATTGAGACTGAAATTGCTGCACTTGCTGTAAGTATGGTGCCCAATATCGAGAAAATACGCTTTGTGAACAGTGGTACAGAAGCCTGTATGAGTGCTGTAAGATTAGCACGTGGATACACAGGAAAAGACAAGATAATAAAATTTGCAGGATGTTATCACGGGCATAGTGATTCGTTTTTGATACAAGCAGGGAGTGGAGCGGTAACTTTTGGAACGCCTAACAGTCCTGGTGTAACCAAGGGCACGGCGCAGGATACATTGTTGGCCAGATACAACGATGTAGCGCACGTTGAGCAAATTATTGCTGAAAATAAAAATGAAATAGCCTGCATCATTTTAGAGCCTGTTGCCGGAAATATGGGATGTATTCCTCCTGCGGAAGGTTTTTTAGAAGCATTAAGAACCCTGTGCGACACCAATAATATATTGCTAATTTTTGATGAAGTAATGACAGGCTTTAGGCTTGCTAAGGGTGGTGTGCAGGAATTGTACAAGGTAACTGCAGATATTGTTGCCTTCGGAAAAGTAATTGGAGGTGGTTTGCCAGTAGGAGCCTTTGCTGCCCGGGAAGAAATAATGAACCATCTTGCACCTTTGGGGCCTGTCTATCAGGCAGGAACCCTGAGTGGAAATCCATTAGCCATGGCCGCTGGTTTAGCGATGCTCACCGAACTAAATAACAACACAGAAATCTTTAACTCCTTAGCTAAAAAAACAGAATATTTACATGAAGGTTTAGCTCGTGTCATGCAGCAAGAAAATGTAACACATACTATTAATAGGGTAGGCTCTATGATATCTATTCATTTTTCTGAAACCCCTGTTACAGATTTTGAAACGGCAGCTGCAGCTAATGGTAAAAACTTTAAAACGTTTTTCCACGGAATGCTACAAGAAGGGGTTTATATTGCCCCAAGTGCTTTTGAGACCTGGTTTTTATGTGATGCACTTTCCTATAAGGACTTAGATAAAACTATTGAAGCTGCTGCAACTGTAGCTAAAACACTAGAATAAAAAAAGACCCTTTTACAGAAAAGGGTCTTTTTGTTATTGGTGTATGCTGGTAAAATTATTTTTGCATTGCCAGCCATTTCTTATATTGTTCTGCAGTCAATACTTTCTTCACTGCGGTTGCAAGTTGATCGTCATATTTTTTCTTTTCAGCTATAACAGTTGCACTTTTTTGGTCTTTACCAGTTACGCCCTTATTATAATTTACCTCTTTTTGAACATAGGCTCTAAAAAGTGTACGTTGTTGCTCTCCGGTTAAGTCAAGATCTGCAGAAATATCTGCAACTTTTTGCTTAGCAATTACTTCTGGTCTCTGACCATCCTGAGATAAGCTTTGAGCTGTTACCGTATTCATTCCTAGTAAAACGAAACAAGCAAGTGCGATACCTGTAATAAACTTTTTCATTGGTTTTAAATTTAATTAGGTTACTAAAGTAACTATTTTGAAATAAATATTTCAAAAATTAAGCCAAAAATTAAATTTATCCTGAAAGTTCAATATGTTTAGCTACGTGAACGCCCTTTTCTTCTCTTTGTTCCCTTTTTTCTGGATTTCATTTTCTCCCATAGTTCAAACTGGTCTGCAGTGAGAATGGCTTTAAATTTATTTTGTGTGTCAATTTGCTTCTCTAAACGTTCATTTTGCGCTTCGAATAATTCTTTTGAAGACAAATCGCTTTTCTTTTCCTTATGAGCTCGCATGTGTACACGGTCTTTCACCATTTCTAATTGAAGGGGGTATATTTTTTCCTGTTGTGCTTCCGTTAGGTTTAAGTCTAGCGTTAATTTTTTAGTAGCTAGTTCGGCTTTCTGTTCCGGGGTCCAGTCCTTCATTTTGTTAACCATTTCTTTTTTTTCTTTTCGAGGATGATCTCCGCGTTGAGCTGAAACAGTATATGTGAATAAGACCAGGGCAATTAAAACAAGATTTTTCATAATATTTTTTTTAAGTTTATACTAGTAGGACCTTTCTAGAATAGAAAGGTTTAATTAGGGGCGTTTTTTAGCATAAAAAAAGCTGTCCGAAGACAGCTTTAAATTGTAAGTGACACCTGTTTTTTATAATGCGTCAATATAATCGATAAGCATTTCTAAGGCCTCTTCATGTATAATTGTGCGACCTAGCTGTGGCATTCTGTAGGTAGGCAATGTGCTTCCAAAACGAGCTTCTATTTCTCCTCTGTTTGCATAAATACCAGTGTCGTCAAAAGGCGTTTCAAACCTGAAGTCTAAACCAAAAGAATCTATACTACCCCCAGGCTGGTGACAATGTGCGCAGTTTACATCTATATAGGCTCTGGCACGCTCGTCAAGAGTGTAGTCGGTAGTGTTTGTCCAATCCGGCAATACGCTAACCCCAGCAGAGGTTACTCCTTCTAGAATCCCTAACGATACAAAGTGGTCCAGTTGATTTTGATTGACATACGAAGGAACAAAGTTCATACTACGCAGTTTTAAACCAATTGGGAGCGTAGCATTGTTATTGTTGTGGCATGTAAAGCAATCCTGTTGTGAAGGAATTTCATACTGTACATCCTGGGTATCTCCATTAAGGTCTATATAGCTTATGGGCTTTTGGGAACCGTTAGTGGTGTAAATAGCCTCAGTTTGTGCGTCGTTCCAGATGTAGTCTGCTGCTTGCCATGAACCGGCTATTTTTAAGAAAATACGTGTTTCGATTATTTGTTTTCCTAAACTAGGATCACGATCGTCTATATTGTAGTAAAATGTTTTTGCAATTAAGGT
The DNA here is from genome assembly GCA_002337605.1 of Flavobacteriaceae bacterium UBA1903. GTDB lineage: Bacteria > Bacteroidota > Bacteroidia > Flavobacteriales > Flavobacteriaceae > Marinirhabdus. The sequence continues at coordinate 246,919 of DDGL01000014.1, read as the reverse complement.
GTTATCAGGGAAAATAGGCAATAAGTCGTTTCCGTTAGGCTGCATTGTAGTTCCTTCTGGTAACCTAATAAGGCGTTGCTTTTGAGCGTAATCTGTAAAAAGGGTTGAGGTAATTTCATAGAGCTGTACACCACTGGCAGGAATAATATCTTCATTTATGGTCTGGAATACACCCATATCAGCTAAAGAGGTTCTAAATGTTAACGCTGTAGAGGCATTAATGCTGGCGCTGGGTGGGGACTGGTTCCCTGCTGCGTCAAAAGCAACTACATAAAAATTATAGGAGGTTTCAGCAGTGAGCCCTTCAACAGTAGTCGAGGTGCCGGATATGTTGTCTTGTACTACTGTTCCGTCTTGATACACACTATAGCTGGCAACACCTTCATTGTCTGTGGCAGCATCCCAGGCTAGATCTATAGAAGTTTCGTTGCTTAGCGTTGCCATTAAATTGGCTGGAGCTGTTGGGTTTTCTTCATCTACATCGGCAACGGGGGGTGGTGTATCATCATCACCTCCGCAGGAATACATAAAGGTGAAAGCACTTAATAGCAAAATAATGTGTGCAATTTTTTTCATATAAATATCTTTTTCGGTGCTAAAAATATAAAAACAAAACCGAATGATGCTACCGTTGCCTGTTAAAAATCAACCTTCTATAAAAGTAGTGTTCCCTTGCTCAAACACCTTGTTCCCTAAACGTAGCTTTTTAAAAAGAGTTTTGGACCGTAGTTTCGGTATTGAATTTTTAAAAAATATTTACAATGAAAACAAAATTGATATTGCTACTAGTGCCTATAGCGCTCTTAGGATTTGTAGTCTCTGGATTTATTTCTGCCGAAGACTACCCCGAAACCAAACGAACGTTACAACCTGAAAAAGGGTGTGTATTTATGACCACAATGGGAGAACAGTCTTCCGAAGGCTTTAAGGTGTTTAAGACAAATGAAAATGTACAACTATCTGTCCGTGACGGCCTCTCCTGGCTCGCTGAAGCACAATTAAATAATGGTGGTTATGGCGCAGGAAGTCATGCCGCACAGCATATTAAAGATCCGCATGCCGTAAATGCAGACCCCGCCACGACAGCAATGGTGGCACAAGCCTTAGTGCGAAGTGGAATCACACTGAAAAATGGAGCTTATGCAGAAAACTTAAAGAATGCCATTACTTATTTATTGGAAACTGTCGAAAATAGTCCTAAAACAGATCCCTATATTACCGAAGTTAGAGATACTCAAATACAAAGAAAGTTAGGTCAAAATATTGATGCGGTGCTCACAGCACAGTTTTTATCCAATTTATTGGACCGAAATTTAATAGGAATTGATAAAAAAAGAGTTAACCGTGCCCTGGATATATGTGTGGCAAAAATACAAGCAGGGACAGACGCTGCTGGAAAACAAAAAGGAGCAGGATGGGCTGGCGTGTTGCAAAGCGGGTTGGCAAATAGTGCTTTGGAAGCTGCGCAATCGGTTGGAGCAGCTGTAGATGAAGAGGTTTTGAACAGAGCCCGAAACTATCAAAAAGAGAATTATGATGATAAAAGTGGCAATGTGAAAACTGAAGATGGGGCCGGCGTGATGTTGTACGCAGTAAGTGGAAGTGTGCGTGCCAGTGCCAAGGACGCCAGAAAAGCTGAAGAGAAATTAGAAAAGGCTAAAAAACAAGGTGCGTTACCGGAAAATGCTCCCGTAACAGTGGATAACTTGATAAAAGCGGGGTATACAGAAGCTGAAGCTATTGATTATAACACTTCGTACAATGTATATCAAAGTGCTAAAAACACAGCCCAGCAGGACGATGTCCTTAACGGATTTGGAAACAACGGCGGTGAAGAATTCTTAAGTTTTTTACAAACAGGAGAGTCTATGGTGGTTAATAAAGACAGTGATTGGAAACAATGGTACGACAATATGAGTGGTCGTATTTTAAAAATCCAAAATGAAGATGGAAGCTGGAACGGGCACCACTGTATTACAAGTCCTGTTTTTTGTACTGCTACTAGCGTATTGCTACTTACAGTAGAAAATGACCTGCAATTTTTAAGTAATATGGGGAAGTAATGGGTCGGGATTTATAAAGCAAGATACCCTTTGCTTTCACAACCCAAAAACACCTCGTATCTTTAAATATCAATCATAGTTGATGTTTAGGTTGGTTCCGTCCCAGAGATGGAAAAGCTAACCCCACAGTCGCCCATAGGGATATGGGACCATCCATGCCAAGGGTAGGAGCACTGTGGGGTTTTTGTTTTTACTCCCTTACCAACTCTAGTGTTACCTCATACAAATCTCGCTCTTCCATTTTTGCTTTTAGCCAGGCATAAAAACTCATAACAAATACGTCTTCCCGCTCCTTGCCAATCCACTCAAAAGAACTCTCAACCTTATTGTAAAATGCTTCGGAAGTCACTTCAAAAGGTTTTTCATAGTACAAGGCCACGAGCTTTATGAAATTTAAAACTCTTGTTTCACCCATGATTTTAAGCCTTTTATTGAATTTTTTCTGAAACCGTTGTAATCTGGAGAGCACCAAATCCAGTTTATCCAGCTCTATCAATAACAAAATCTCGATAATAGATTTTTTCAACACCCAGATCCACCCCATTTTCTTTTCGTACCAGACATCACTGTGGTTCATGCTTTTAAAAATTTCGTAGGCTTGCGTGTATTCTTTCTGTTGGAAAAGCATCATTAACAGGGAGAGTGCAATGTCTAACGATGTGTTTTTATATTGCTGTAACAGTTTTATGGCTTCAGTTGCATTCCCTTTGTAGTTTAAATTGACTCCTTTTAAGGCGATAAATTTTTCTGAAAAACGATTGTAATAGACTTTGTTTTTTTGATGCATGGCAGCTTCCATCTTAGATAGTAAGAAAGCGGCTTCTTCAAAATTTTTATTTCTGAAATGTGCCAACCCCATTAAATACAAAATCTGGATATAATAAAATAAGTGTTTTTCAGTATCCTCTTTTTTTGCTGACACCAATGTGTACAGCTGTTTCATATAAGGAAGGTTGCTGTGGTAATCACTTTGCAGTGTGGCGGCGGTAGCTGTAAGTTGCAGAAGTTGAAACAAAGTTTTATACGTAAGTGAAGTGTCGATAGTTAGGGTGAAGTCTGCAAATGCTTTTTTAATAATGGTATCCACCGGGGTTTTTTGAGACTGTTGTAACTCCTGCTTAATCGTAGCATAAATCATATTAAGCTGCTGCTCCTGCTGAAAATGCTGTAAATTTTTCTGGCATACTTCTTTTAGTTTTGTTAATTCTAAGGACGGATTCAAATGCGCATACTGAATCTTGGTGTGGTAAATTTCTGTAAGAATGGCATACACATCAAGGGCTTTTGCTTTCTTTTCTGCTTGTGCCAGGGTTTTAAAAGCAACTTTGTATTGTTTGTGCTCAAAGAAAATACGGGCTGCGAGCAATAGTTTAAGAATGTCTAATTCTTCGCTGGTTTCTCCCGAAAAGCTTTTGGTGGCTACAAAATCTACCAACGAATCCTGCAACCGTTTGCATAAGGCATGATAGTTGTTTTTAGCAGGCTTTCCGTAAATTTTTACGTCAAGATTTTTGGTTTCACCTTTGGCGATTAGCTTAAACAATCCTTCATTTTTAGTATCATTCCGGCGGTTCTTTTTTTGCTGAAATAATAAGAATTCCTGCTTCTCTTCAGTAGAAAAAGTATTGATGATAGCCTTTATTTGTTTCATTTTCTTTTGAGCAACTGGGTTGATTGAGTAACTAGGTGACAGAAACACTTAGTTGCTTAGTCTCTAAAGTAACTTAATAAGAGAATTAAATAATAAGTAATAATATATTTTGATTCAAATATAATATTAATGAAGTTGTAATTATAGTGTTTTTAATCGTAAGTTTTTTAAAATAGTTGCGTTCGCTACTTGAAGCTTCCATTGCATATTTGTACCGTAATCAAACCTTAAATCATCAAAACAAACAGATTATGGAACATTCAGTTTTAAAAGAAAAGAAACCGGTAAACGCACCCTTAGTAGACAATACTAAAAAGAAAGACGAAAAATTTAATTGCAAACCTACACCAGCTTTTATTGGCGCTGCATGGACTGCGCTCTTTATTGGGATGGTCTCCTACTGCATCGGCCTGTGGAATGCTGCAATGGAACTCAACGAGCAAGGGTATTATTTTACCATCTTGTTATTTGGACTATTTTCAGTAGTATCGGTACAAAAAAGTGTGCGGGACAGGCTGGAAGGCATCCCGGTGACCGATATTTACTACGGCATCAGTTGGTTTACTACCATTGCATCCATTTTATTGTTAATTATAGGATTGTGGAATGCAGATCTGGAATTAAGCGAAAAGGGCTTTTACGGAATGAGTTTCCTGCTCAGTTTATTTGCAGCAGTGGCCGTCCAAAAGAATACCAGAGACCTAAAGTTTCTGGAAACTAAAACGGTGGATGATGAATAGTTGTATTCACAAAAACAAAAGAGTAGTCTGGGTTTTCAGACTACTCTTTTTAGTAGTTATTTCTGAGACATTTTCCAGTTGTGCCACGTTTAATAAAAAGATTGTGAACCCAACACGACTAGATAAGACCAACCTTGAAGTACTCAACGGAACATATTCCATAGCGAGCACACAAAGCGATAGCATTAGTGATGCCGTTGGCTATAAAGATTGGTATTACCATAATTTTTTCAAGGAAATAGACAGGAAACTTATAAAAGATACTTTAGTGTTAGACTCTACAAAGGTGTATGCTTTTAGGTTGCAGGTACAAAGTCACAAATCTTTGCAGATCGAATACCTGGTAAACGATTCGGTATTTAGGAAGCGCACGATAAAAACTAAAATTACCAGGGACGGATATCTAAAACTTAAAAATAAGAACATTCAGTTACTAATGGTGCCTTATGTGTTTGGGGTATTAGATATAAAGCGAACGAGAGTAACTATAGACGCAGCACAAAACTTACTTTTTGAAGCAAGCGGTAGTCTGTCTGGAGGGTTTGTTTTAATGATGGGAGGTAATAGCTACATCAACAGGAAAACCTACAAACGGATTCGTAAGTGACGAAACCTATAAGCATTATATAGGAAAACGCCAGCAATGAAGCCGGCGTTTATTTTGATGATTGGAAAACGGCAGCCTTGGAGGAGGGGCCGTTTTTTTAATCTTACTTATTATGACCTTTTAGTTTTCATCTCAAAATTGATTTTAATCTGTCCATTGATGATCAGTCGAATGTAATATACGTCATCTGTATATTGCAATGCGTCAAATTCATAAGCCAGGCGATGCTCCCCAGCAGGTGTCTCCGGGTTGTTGTAAAGTTCCTTTACAATGATATTTTTGTCATTAAACATCCCGATGGTTACAGCAGACGTCTTTGAAAACTTATATCTAAAATTTCCACCAGCAGTACGTTTCAACACTTTTTCCTGGGGTTCTGTAAAGGTGGGGATTTCGTCTTCAGGAATTTTCAGTAGATCTGCCGTATAATTGCGTAGAAGCGCTCCAGCATCAATATTAAATCCGGCAATATCCTCTAGACTTCCATCATCTGTTATATTCCAGATAGCATTTTGCCCCGCAATATCATACGCCTTTTGTTTTTCAATTTCCTTTGTAAGTAGATTTAGATTCTTGGCAGCCATGCCATTGGGAGTATACGCTTCCATAGTATTTGGCGCGATATTGCTCTTTTGAATACACATTCCGAAAAGAGACTTTTCTGCACTAGTAGTAGGTGTAATAGCAATAAGTTCTTCTTGGGTAATCACCACATCCTGATGGTCTTTAGAATTCGATTTAAAGGTAAGCCCGTTTGGAATTCTAATTTGTATCGCTCTATCAGTAAGATTTGTGATGGTTGCAGCAAGGGGCTGATAGTAATGCGGACTCTCATCGCTGCCTTTAAATTTACAGCTGATAAGCTTGTTGGCTATCGCCCATTCAAGGTCATAGGTTTTAACTGTATAAGAAGGTTTATTGCTAGCGCACAATACAACCACAGCGAAGAGCAGGATGATTTTTTTCATAATTTTTAAACTTGTGTTAGTTTAAAAAAAACGTGAAAAATCATCAAAAAGTATGCGTGCTTCGTTGTAACCTGTTCAAAAAACGTGTAGTTATTTGCTTTGGTTTCGTATATTTTTATAGGGTAATTACTATTCTACTCTACTAATAAGTCTCACTTTAATTATAACATTTGCCTGCATTGTATTTTTTGAAATGCGATTTTAAGGAGAGTTTTGTATATTCTGGATATAACATTCTCCTTTTTTTATTGAAACAAGGAACATGCAGGTTTAATTGCCTTAAATATTCTTTGTTTTCTTTTACAGTTTCGTTTCCTAAATAAAAGACATCACGCGGTAAAAAGTATTTTTTATAAAATAATTGTTCAATTTTTGCTTCTGGCTTTGCTTTGTAAAAAAACTTTTCGGTAGCATCCAGATAAGACCTGTACAAAGTTGCATCTCCTTTCACAATGATTTCTAAATACAGTAGCCTAGGTGCTACATCAAATTCGGGATATCGATTTCCATCCTCTAATTTTCCTAGATCATTTGACGTATTGTCAATTTCTACTTCGGCTATAAGGTATTCTCTTTTGCCTTTTGGGGAAACTAGTTCAATTTCAGAAAGTGGTATCTTATTGAAGTCTGTCGCCTTTTTTTCTGCAGCGAACCCAACATACATTGGATTCTCACTTATACTCATGCGCTCTATGTAGCCATTTAATTTTGTCCCGTCTTTTTTAATGATATACCCTTTGGTTGAAAGTCCTTGGGCTATTACTGCCGTTGTGAAAAATAAAAATAAAATTCCTGTAAAAAGTTTTTTCATATCTAGTTTTTAAACAGCTTTAATTAACAATCCATCGTCTGTTTTCTCCACCTTTGCCAACTTGTTTTTAGTCAACTCCTTTACAGCCTTGTCCCATTTTTTGTTAGACAAACCCGCTTGCTCTTTTAAGGCTGAAAATTCCATGGTGCCACCCTTTTTAAGCAATGCAGCTACAGTTTTAGCCTCATCGGTAAGCGCTACAGCTTTGCGCTCTGGTTTCATTTGAGGGAAGAACAACACTTCCTGAATCGACGGATTGTTGGTTAAATACATAATTAACCGGTCCATCCCAATTCCCATTCCAGAGGTTGGTGGCATCCCGTATTCCAGAGAGCGGATAAAATCGTCGTCAATAAACATTGCTTCATCGTCCCCTCGATCGGCTAGCTTTAATTGAGCTTCAAAACGCTCACGCTGATCGATGGGGTCGTTTAACTCACTGTAAGCATTAGCGATTTCCTTACCACAGACCATTAATTCAAATCGTTCGGTTAACTCTGGATTGTCCCTGTGCTCTTTGCACAATGGGCTCATTTCTTTTGGATAGTCTGTAATAAAGGTAGGCTGAATGTAATTTCCTTCACATTTCTCGCCAAAAATTTCATCTATCAGTTTTCCTTTCCCCATACTAGCATCTACGTCAACCCCCATTCCTTTAGCTGCTTCCCTGATTTCATCTTCGGTTTTACCCGTGATATCAAACCCTGTAAAGTGTTCGATACTTTCAGCCATAGTAACACGCGCATATGGTGCTTTAAAATTTACGTTGTGTTCACCAAATGTAGCTTCTGTAGTTCCGTTTACCTGCATCGCACAATACTCCAGCAATTGTTCACAGAAATCCATCATCCAATTGTAGTCTTTATAGGCTACGTAAATCTCCATGGCAGTAAATTCTGGATTGTGGGTACGGTCCATTCCTTCGTTACGAAAGTTTTTAGAAAACTCGTATACGCCATCAAACCCACCAACAATGAGTCTCTTTAAATACAACTCATTAGCAATTCGCATATACAAAGGAATGTCTAAACTGTTGTGATGCGTTATAAAAGGTTTGGCTGCAGCACCTCCTGGAATGGGTTGTAAAATAGGTGTTTCCACTTCAAAATACCCACGATCGTTAAAGAACGTTCGCATAGCGTTGAATAATTTGGTACGCTTTACAAATACTTCCTTTACGTGCGGATTCACCACTAAATCTGCATAGCGTTGGCGATAGCGTTGTTCTGGATCTGTAAAGGCATCGTGTACTTTTCCTTCAGCATCAACTCGGGGCTGTGGCAGGGGTTTTAATGCTTTAGAAAGCAATTTAAAATCTTTTACCATCACAGTTTTTTCCCCAACCTGGGTTTCAAAAAGTTCCCCCTCGATACCTATGAAATCACCAATATCCAGTAGCTTTTTATATACATCGTTATACAACGTTTTGTCTTCGCCGGCACAAATTTCGTCACGGTTAAAATATACTTGTATACGGCCTTCTGAATCCTGTAATTCTGCAAAACTCGCTTTTCCCTGAATACGTCGCGACATAAGACGTCCTGCGATCACTACCTTTTTACCGGTTTCAAAATGCTGTTTAATTTTTTTTGAAGTATCGGTTACCGGAAACAAATCTGCCGGATACGGGTTAATGCCCATTTCGCGTAATTGGGCCAATTTTTCGCGTCGTACGATTTCAAGTTCTGAAAGTTGCATGGTATTCAATTTAAGGTGCAAAATTAGCCTATTTGATAATTTTAACCCTTAAAACAATGGGAAAATTTAGTCTGAGTATGTTGTAAAATAAAAAGCCTTTCCCGCTTTTAAACAGAAAAGGCGTACATGTAGCTAAAGCAAAGTACTTATTCACTCACTTTAATCACTTCTCCCTTAATGCTGATTTTCTTGGAAGCTTCGGTAGCATTGGATAAAACAGTAATTGTTTTATGAAAAGCTCCAACTTTTGAGGTTTTGTATTTTACCGTGATCTCCCCGGTCTTATTGGGTAAAATAGGTGCCTTGGAATAGCTAGGGACTGTGCAGCCACAACTTGATTTTACATCGGTAATAATGAGCGGTGCATCTCCGGTGTTGGTAAAGGAAATGGTGCGGGTACCATCACTGTCTTGCGCAATTGTACCATAGTCTACCGTTTCCATAGCAAAATCTATGATAGCGACTTTTGGTTCAACTTTTTCGAGTGCTAATTGAGCATATCCCAAGTGTACGGTTGCAACTAAAAAGAAACAAAGTAGTGCTCCTTTTGTTACTGTGTTCATGTGTAGTTTCATAATAAATGGTTTTAAAGATTATCAATCAAATTTTTTTCGATTGTTTCTTCAAAAGTGAGATAACTTCCGTAAAAAGAGTGGTGATAGTACGTTGGGAAAGGGGACTAGACCCCGTTTGAAATTGAAACTGAAACCGAAATTAAAGAAGATGAAATTTAAAACCTGCTTGCCCGTCGAAGTTTTTCTGCGTAGGAGGGAACCCTATGCATACAGTGCCTTTACTTCATTTCGGGAAGAAACGCCTAATTTTTTATAGATACTGTTAATGTGTGTTTTTACAGTACTTACACTCACAAAAAGTTCGGAAGCAATTTCTTTGTTGCTTTTTTTCTCAAGGATCAATTCCAGAACATTGTTCTCTTGTTGGGTGAGGGCAGCTTTTCCTTCGGCTACCGCTTTTTGTTTTTTTGCTTTTCCGAAGAAGTAGAAATTACCAAGAATAGAGAGCAAACAAATTCCACCTAACAAATACGCCCACCATGGGAGCGATTTTTCAGGCTCATTATCCGAAATTAAGAAACGGTCGCTTTTTAATTCGGCTTCGTATTGTCTGGTGTATTGGGTGTCTGGATATTGTTTTTTTAAACGTTCCAGCAGAGTATCGTAATAGGGATTTTTCTTTAAGTCTGAAAGATAATAGCCATGCAAGATGCTTCTGCGGTCACTCAAAAAGGAATAAATGTATAATTCGGCCAGGGGCTCCTGTAATTGCTCCCCATAATTTTGAAGAATACTGAACCATTTTTCGGTATTTACCTTTCGGTTGGCTTCGCTCCGGTAGGTAGAAAATGCAAAGCGCATGTCGTTCTTAAGAGAGTCTATCTTTAAAAATGTTTTTGCCTTCGCGTTGTTGGATACTACTTTACAGAACATTTCCTGTTCAAAAGAAAAGGGAAGTGCCAGGGTAGTTTCGTTATTGGCTACAAAGACAATTTCCTCGCTGTTTTCACAATGTCCTGTTATGTGAGATAGATTCTGGTCTGTCTCTTTACAAGTATCTGCATGTATGCGGTACATTTTATTTTCGGTAGGTAGATTAGTGCCGGCAAACCTGAAGTTACCCAAGCTATCGGGTTTTACTCTGGCAATAATTTGTTCGTGGTAGACGCCAGAAAGTTTTCTGTAATCTTCAATCATGGAAAGGTATACCTCTCCATCGGTAAACTGAGAGTCTACCGTGCCTTCAAACAAATATTGAGCAGAAACGTTGAGTGACATACCCAATAGCAACAGTAAAAAGATATGTTGAACTCCTTTCATCACAACGAATATAGCAACAAGTTTTTATTGTAACAAAACATTTTTCACCCGACACATATACTGAATTTTAATCCGTAATTTTGTAACTATGAGTATTTGGCGTGTATTGTTGTCTATCCTGTTTCCGCCTTTGGCCGTGATAGATAAAGGCTGTGGGTCTATTGTAATTGTAACCATATTAACCCTATGTGGATGGATTCCGGGTGTTATTGCAGCGCTTATTATTTTGAATAACCCTAAGAACTGAGTGTGATGTTAAAAAAAATACTGTTCCTCGCCGTTTTTGCTATTACGTTCGTAAGCTGTCAGTTTTCTGAAACCATGGTCTTAAATGAAGATGGCTCTGGCCGTATGAGTCTTGCCATAGATATGAGTGAAATGATGGCTATGATGCCTACTACAGATTCTACTAGGGTTAAAACAGATACTATAATGTCTTTCAAAAGCCTATTTGAAGAAAAGAAAGACAGTATTGCCCAACTTCCTGAACAAGAGCAAAAACGTTTAAAGCTGTTAGAAAATTACCAGATGCGTATGGTCATGGATCCGGAAACAAGCGAAATGTCTTTTGATATTTTCACCGAGTTTAAGTCGGTTGCAGAAGCAAATAATTTGATGGAGGGGCTCAATGCCAGTGATGGTCTGGATGTTTCTCCTATGGGTAACAAGGCAAATCCGAAAGAAGAAAAGAAAGCGATGCCACAGCCAACAGGAGTTAGATTCAGTTTTGAGAAAAATGTTTTTAAGCGGGATGCCTATATAAAAGATGAAAAGGCATTTCAGAATATGTTGGACAGCGTACAGGCTGTTGAACTATTTATGGATGAGACCATGTATTCAGTAAAATATACATTTCCGAAGAAAATAAAATCCATTAGTATCGAGAATGCTGAAATTTCTGCAGATGGAAAAACCGTAACGTTTCAAAAACCGTTTGTAGCCTATATGAAAAACCCGGATGAGTTGGACGTAGAAATTATATTAGAAGAAAATTAGATGAACAAAGTACTACTGGTTGAAGATTTAGGAAGAAAAGATTATAAAGAAACCTGGGAGTATCAGGAAGCACTTTTCAAGGATATTATCGATATAAAGATAAAAAACCGAAGGGAAGACGCTGGCCTGGAAACCCCAAACCATTTTTTATTTGTAGAACACCCGCATGTGTATACCCTGGGGAAGAGTGGCGATTTTGAAAACCTGCTTGTTTCTGAAGAATACCTTGCAAAAATTGGTGCTACATTTTATAAAATTAACCGCGGCGGCGATATTACCTATCACGGACCCGGACAAATTGTAGGCTACCCCATCATAGATTTAGAAAACTTTTTTACCGATATTCATAAATACCTTCGTTTTCTGGAAGAAATGGTTATTCTTACCCTTGCTGAATACGGTTTAAAAGCAGAAAGAAGCCCGGGAGAAACCGGGGTTTGGCTGGATGTAGGAACTCCGTTTGCCAGAAAAATTTGTGCTATGGGCGTTCGTGCCAGCCGTTGGGTTACCATGCACGGATTTGCATTGAATGTAAACAGTGATTTAGGCTACTTTGATAATATGATTCCCTGCGGAATTAAAGGCAAAGCTGTTACTTCTCTCAATGTAGAAGTAGGCAAAGCAGCAGTAGCCATGGAAGAGGTAAAAGAAAAACTCCTAAAACATTTTGTCCAGCTTTTTGAAGCCCAACTACAACAAAAAACCGAAGTATAGGAACTACTCCGGCTCTTTAAAAAAAAATAGGGTTTTCGTGTTTTTATCTATGAAAGTCGGTAAGCAAGCTGCTACTGGTAACTCTCCCACGTCTGTTATAATCTTCTTGTTTGACCATTCCCACGCCTCTGGAGATCCATTGCTTGGCGGTAGTGGTGCGGTTCATTCCCATGTTTACTGTGTTCGTATAGCCAATCACAAAACAATCAAACGTTCCGGCACTGGTTGTGATAGTTTCTCTATCTATTACCGTTCTATCTGTCATAGATACCTCCATTCTTAAATTAATACCACTCATATTTACGAGCATTGTCATTGTAGCATCAGGTAATTCCTGGCCTATATGTAGATTGTTTGGAATCACTATTTTGGTTCCGGAAATTTCGGTTTCGAAATCTCTATAATTGTCAAGTAAATTTGGGTTTAGCAACGATTCCATATCTACTACAATACCGTCATTTTCGCAAGACATAGTAAAAGTAGCTTCATTTAATACTTCGCCATCCTTATCTCTTAAAAAGGATTTAAACGTAGCGAAGTTGCTGGTAGCATCGGTAACCAGAAAATCTGTAATGGCGGCTACTCTGTCGTTTTTGCCATAATTGGTTATCTGAAATGTTACCCCATCTTTAAAAGGATAAAAACTACTACAGTTGTCTTGCGCAAGGACTGATAGTGTTATACTGATACTGAAAATAAAAGTGAATACTATTTTTAAAGGTTTCATACGTTTAGTTTTTAATTGATTTTACATTACTTACATACTCTCATACTTCTGGATGCCATAGAAACACTAGCCAGAGACCCAACTTTATTTGAATCTAATAGTGGCTTCAATGCATCATTAAATAAGCGTTGCGTTTCTCCGGAGTTGAAAATCTTTTTCACCTCAATATTTAATTGACTAGCAATTTTTTCAGTAAGATTTGGTATTAAATCACCAAAACCGTTGGCATAGAGGTTACCAATCATTTTAACATCAGTAACATTAAAAGAAACAGACCTTTGGTAAATAATAGGTTTTAAATAAATACGTAAGATCTGAGGGTCCACCCAGTTAACATCTGGAGCCCTACTATCCTTAAACCTATTGAAGCAGCCATGACACAATCCTTTTAATTCAAAACCTTTTTTTTCAAATTTTACATCTAGTACTACTGAATTTGTTTTTGAATCATAGAAAAAATTACTGTCCATTCTTCTTACATCATTAAAAGAGTAATTCCATGTGCGAGAGATAGGGCTAACTGTCACATCGGCCATATGTAAATTTTGCCTTTGTCTGTTTATTGCCAAAAAGCCATCTGTTTTGTCGAGTTTGAGATCTAGATTCGGTTTTATTTTTTTATTCAAAAACCCGGTTAAATCTTCTGTTTTTATATCTACACAATTTTGTGCATTGACTGCTGCACTATGAAGTAGCACTACAGTAATCAGTAAAAAATAAATTCTTATGGTCATGAGTTAAAGATTTAAATTAATTAGTTGTTTTGTTTTAAAGATTCAGCTTGCAATGCATTCTTTTTTTAAAGTTTAATAAACTCCACACGTCTATTCTTAGATTTCCCAGCAGTGGTATTGTTAGTGGCAATAGGTTCAGAAGCACCTTTACCATTGGTTTGTATTCTACTGGAGGCAATCCCATAGGTTTGCACAAGGACTTGTTTTACAGAATTTGCCCGTTCCTGTGAAAGTTTGAGGTTGCTATTTGTGTCGCCATCGCTATCTGTATGCCCATTTATTAGAATATTTATACTAGGGTTGGTTTGCAGCGCTTCTCCTATTTCTTTTAAAATGGCATCTGCACCTCCTTTTATGGAAGCAGATCCTGTGTTAAATAGTATTGCGTTGGTAGAAAGACGTCCTTCGGTAAGTAGTTTGCTTCTATTGTCTTCACCACTTTTTGCTATGTTAAAATTAGCTATGTAAATTTTATCATTTGTTCCATTGTCACGAAGCCCGGTGGTATACAATTTAAAATTATTTGCCCCTTCAGGAATTAATCTGGGAACATCTACAATTTTTTCTTCATTAAGCCATACGCGCATACGGGTTTTGTTTACCGCAATAGAAACACGAGATCTACCAGCAATGCTATTTCTAATATCCTTGCCAATTTTATTGCGTATTTCTCGTGTACCATTTACATGTTTTTCAATAACTCCTTGCGATGCTATAAACTGGCAGGGGGAGAGTTCAACAACGCTAAATGTTCTGGGTTTCTGAAATCCTTTCGTATCCTCAAGTAACAGCTTGAAAAAAGCCTGGGAGCTTGTTTTGTTATCCATACCGTCTGTGAATAAATCAAATTCGATCGTGTAGTTTTCTGGAAGTTCATTTTTCAGCATAGGATAAATTGTAGCTTTATTCCCTAACCGAAGCCATTTTTTACCATTTATGGTAACCAATTCTCCAGAACCATTGCTATCCCAGTTGGCGGGAAAATCCCCTGGATTGTCCTGTGAAAAATTATCGTTAAAAATAGCGATGTTCCCTGGTGTAAAATCGAAATTAGAATTTACAACAGTTTCATTTGAAGTATTGGTATCCTGGCTGCTGCTGTCATTACCGCCAATGATGTTTCCTCCGTTTTCTTTTTTCTTTTTTCTATCATTTCTTCTTTCTTTTCTAGATTTTTTTGGAGCCTCAATAACGGTGTCCAAAGCTCGGTCGGTACTTTTTGTAGTTTCTGTTTCTACTCTTCGTTCTATAGTTCTTTCGGCTGCTCTTTCGGCTGCTTTACCTAGTTTTTTTAAGAGTTGTGCGTGCGAAGGTGCTGCTACTGCAAGTAGGCAAATCACCAATATTAGTTTACTTGTTTTCATTAGGTGTGTTTTTTGTTATACTAATTTTTAAAGTGTTTATTTTTTATGGGTGTTGAGCAAATAATTGGCGATAGTGTAGGAATGTTCTCGGGCACTATCTTTAGGGGAGTTTACTTGTTCTATACTATTTTCCTCCGCCCGAGTTTCTACTTTATATAGAATAGTGATTACGTTATTGGCTTTTTCATTCAGAATTCTTACCATCCTATTCTGATGCATAGAAAGGTAGGTGTCGCCTGTTTCGCTTATTCTGTATTGGCTTAATTTAGAGTCCTTCCCAAAGGTTTCTGCGTTTTCCATGGCAGATTTTATTTCTTTTAAAATTTGTTTATTTCCCCAAGGGGTAACCGTAAACCGAAAATTGATTACATTATCATATGCATCAGAAAAATTGTAGGCGCAAGTACCATTGGCTTCTGTTATTGAGTTTTCAGAAACTCCTAATGCCTTTGCCATACTTTCCGCCGTTATAAAATCGCAGTTTTTACTGTCTCTTTCAAATAATGCTTTGTAAGTACTGTTTTGTGAAAGTTTGCCATCCTTTGAAGCTGCTTCTGTTGTTTTAGCTGAAGAAGAGGTAGGTGTATCTTCAGTCCCAGAAGCAGCTGAATTTTTTTCTTCAGCATTATTACAAGCGAAGAGTAGGAGGCAAAAAAAGATTGTGAGTAGTGTTTTCATAATAGTTAAAATTTTAATGGCTTGTTTTATAGCCATCAGTTATGGTTTTGTACTAATATTTTTAATTTTGATTAAAATAGTTGCTATAGTCGCCCTATTTGTTGAAGGATTTGAATCGCATATCTGCATAGTGAGATGTATGTCCGCCTATAGTTTCATTAGCTCTGTTGGCAATTATTTGATAGCTGAATGAAACATTAGAGTTTCCATTATTTAATTCTATAACTTCAAAACTCTTTGCAGATTTATTCGTTACGAATACTCCGTTGCATTGTCCTTCTAATTGAATAAACACTTTTAGAGGATGCTTTTCATCTACTACAATATTTTGGGTTAAAATTGGATCTAGAGTTATTAGGGCTTTTCCATTAGCTAATTGTCCAACGCCATAATCCTGAAACAAAGCTTCTGGTGCTTCTGGAGCAACCATAATATATTTGTTTTGTGCTGCGTCTTCAACGATAGTTGAAACAATACCCAGCCCAAAGATCTTATAGGCAACACCGTCAATAACGCTTCCTACCGCTGCCAGGGCATTAACAGTAAAATTGGGGGGTGCTAAACTGTTTGACACATAAAATAATCCCCCCATCTTATCTATAGTCGCTAGATTAGTATTATTAGCACGACCCTCAACACCTGTTTTTTGGGAGCCTCCTTCAACACCACTTTCACCTGCAGTTAAAGACCCGTAAAAAGCGAGATTGGTAAAAATACCGCCCGAACCTGATGAAATACCATTGAATCCAGTAGTTGCAGAAGTAGTTAGGGCAGAACCATTAGTATTTACTATGGTGGCAGCAATGTTTGTGCCTCCGCTTGTTTGAACCCAAAGACCATCCTCTCCAGATGCAGTTGTTTCAACATCTAATCTTGCTCTAGTAGGAACTCTACCAATACCTACTCTATTTGTTGAAGCATCAAGATAATAGGTGATTCCATCCATACTCACATCACCATTATTATCGTTATTAATAAATAGACGTGTATCTGTATTGGTAATAATTTCATTATTATCAAGCCGTAGGCTGTTATTAATTTCTAGTGCTCCTGACCCGGTGGTTCCAGTTGCATCACCTCCACCATCAATGGCTACTCGACCATTAAAATTACCTGCAAAATTTGTAGATCCTAATTCTGCCCAATTTGTACTAACACTATGTTGTGCTCTTACTCCAACAGTATTAGAGTATCCGTAAACACCTACATTGTCCGTGGCAGTTGTCCCGTTAGAGACACCAAGTACACCAATTTCTTGTCCATTAATATCTAATGTCGCATTCCCATCATAATCATTTGCCCCTTGCACTCCTAAATAGCCGTAAGCATCATTAGCTCCACTTGCTTTTACACTGGCAAAATTATTTACCCCTAGACCGGTTTCAAACAAAGCCATAGGTGCTGTTATACCAACTCCTACATTTCCATCCGATTGGATACGTATTCGTTCATTATTATTAGTTCTCACAATAAAGTTTTGTGCATCGGAAGTACCTAAAAAGTTTGTGGTAGGGTTGGTGCCAGCATTTCCTGTTAAAGACCAACCATCACTAGTTCCTCCTAAGGGTAGCCAAGTGGTCGTGGGTTGGTTCCAATAATAATACCCTGGCACGTTGGACCCATCTGTGGTGGTTAAAAAAACCAGCATAGCTTGTTGTGCTACCGTTGGATTTATTGTGGGAAATTGATTTATCCTAGGTATGAGCAATCCGTCCTCATTGGAGGGGTTTGCAATATCTGTTGCTGTAATGTCTAGTAATGCTTGAGGGTTGGTGTTATTAATGCCTACTTGACTGAACATAAAACCTGTAATTAAACAAGCTAAAATTGTGAGGTTGATACGTGCTTTCATTTTTTAAAATCTATTTTTTTTAATACGTTGTTGTTTTCCATGAGCAGAATGGTATACGTTCCTGGCTCGAGGTGGTCAACATGCAAGTAGATTTCGTTTTTTAGATTTAAAGAAATCCTACCTTTGTATTGAAACCTTTTTTTAGTCATGGGTTCTGGGTAGTAAGCAGTACAAACTTAGAAGGAAGGATTTCGTAGAGCTATGACGAATGTATCTCAAGCTGTAACGTTTGTAACAACTGGCGGAAATAGCAATAAAATAAAGGGGTTGAGGTTATGCTTTTTTTAAAAATTCTGTAGGAGACTGTCCAAACTCCTGTTTAAAACACTTCGAAAAATAGGAGGGATCGTTAAAGCCAACGGTATATCCAACTTCAGAAATAGAGATCTTATCCTGTTCAATTAACTGTTTTGCTAGCTTTAAACGTTGGTTTCTAATAAACTCTGTAGTTGCATATCCGGTAAGGGCTTTTAATTTTCTATGGAGCTGCATTCTGCTTACACCCATCGCTTCACAAAATACCGAAGCCGAAAATTCACTGTTGGTTACCTGCTCATCCAATACCTTTTGAAGACGTTCTAAAAAAAGCTCGTCTGCCGAGGTTATAGCGATTTCCTTTGGGGTTAAAATTACATCCTGTGAAAAACGCTCCTGTAATTTACGTCGGTTTTCGAGTAGATTTTTAACGCGTGCCTTTAATAGTTTTGAGCTAAAAGGCTTTGTGAGATAGGCATCTGCACCTATGCCCAGCCCTTCTAACTGAGCTGTTAGTTCATTTTTAGCGGTAAGTAATAAGATGGGAATGTGCGAGGTAAGGGTGTCTTGTTTACAGTTTTTTGTAAGTTCAAAGCCATCTGCTATAGGCATCATGACATCACTAATGATAACATCTGGAATGTGTTTCTGAGCAATTTCAAAACCCTCTTTTCCATCGGCTGCAGTTAGAATGGTATACGTGCTCTCAAAGATGGAGGCTACGTACTCTCGTATTTCCTTACTGTCGTCTACTAGTAATAATAGAGGGGCATCTTCAAGATGTGTACTTTCTGTTTCAAGTAATGGGTTGAGTTCCTTGGTGTAGGCCTCAGAGATCGTATATACCTGTGGGCTCAGTTTTTCTTCAGAAGTATATTTTTCTTCTGAAATTGGAATAGAAACCTCAAACAGTACTCCACGTTCTTCGGAAGAGGTGACTGCTACCTTTCCTTTGTGTAAGTGAACCAACTCTTTCGTAAGCGCCAACCCTATCCCAGAACCTGGATTATTGGTGCGGGTTTGATAAAAACGCACAAAAATATCCTGTTGTTCTTTTTCCGAAAGCCAGATGCCTGTATTGTGAACAGAAAACTGTAATAGCCCCTCACTATCACGAGCAGTTACTTGAATGGCAGCACCTTCAGGACTGTATTTAAATGCATTGCCTAACAGGTTTAAGCATACTTTTTCCAGAATATCCTGATCTATCCACTTGGCTTCGTCTGTAATTTGAAGGTCTAGAGTATAGGTATTGTTTTTTCCCGACGCCACATATTGAAACGACTCAACCTGTGCCGTTAGGAATGCGGCTAAATTTGTAGGTTGCACCTGTAGTTTCATCGCACCGCTTTCTAATTTCGAAAGTGCCAGAAGTTGTTCAACCAACCCTTCCAGGCGCTCTGTATTTCTTTGAGCTGTTAAAATATTTTTCCGAAGGTTCCCTTGTAAAGAAGGTTGTTCTAACTGATCTTCCAAGGGGCCCTTAATCAATGCTAATGGCGTTCTAAATTCATGAGAAATATTGGCAAAGAACGTAGACTTTGCCTTGTCTAATTCTTGTAATTTTTTGTGTGTTTTTTGCCTGTTTCTGTAATGGAAAAAAAAGAACAATCCAAGTATTGAGGTAATGCCAACCCCTGCTAATAAAAGGTTTCGCTGGTTGGCTTGTTGTTGTTCTGCCAGTTCGTTTTGGGAAGTAAGTAATTGTATTTCCCGATCTTTGCTTTCGGTTTCATAAATAGCTTCGATTTCCTTTATTTTTTCGGCACTCTGTACCTTTTGTAACGAATCTTGTAGTTTTTTTGCTTGATTACTATACGTATATGCTTGTTGGTAATTTCCTTTTTGACTAAATGCCTGCGCTTTGTAAAACAATACTTCCTGTTTCAGCTTGCTGTTTTGTGCATCTAAATTTAAGGTGTTGGCCTGTTCAATATAAAATAGTGCTTTTTCAGGTTGATTCTTTGAAAGCTCCAGCTTTGCAATTTCCAATGCGCCCTGTCCAGCTTCCAGGGGTCTGTCATTTTCTTTATGAATGGTAAAGCTTTCTATAAAGTAGGTTTCAGCTTTAATAGGATTGTTCCTCTTTAATGCTATTTGACCTAAAAAGCTCGCTATTTCAGCTACCAAACGATGATCTTCCACTTTTTTAAAATATAGGTAGGATAGAGTAAGCAAGCTATCGGCTTCTTTAATTTTTTCAGTTTGCAAATAGGCATTTCCTAAATAGACGTTCGTCGTGTTGTTATAAAATTGAGAAGCCCCTTCGGGAAGTTTTGCAAATTGGTCATTTGCCTTATTAAATTGTTCAATAGCTGTTAGATATTCTTCTAATTCCAGATAAATATTCCCAAGGTTTTGATAGGCAGCGGCAATCACATCGGGGCGTAAAGCCGAATTTTGATGCATAGAATCTACTTTCAACAATTGCGTTATCGCATTGTTCATATCATTTTTTCGGGAGTATGCGGTTGCCAAAGCCGTATGGGAATCTGCAATGATCATTTCTTCTAAGGGCCCGCTTCCTTTAATGCTGGCAATCGCTTTTTTGCTAACGGTAATAGCGCTATCCATTTTACCTAATAAATAATAGGTGCGTCCCAGGTTGTTATAGGCCCGACCTCTACCAATATCATAATCCAATTTTTCTGAAAGCACTAACGACTTTTTAAAATACCGTACTGCGCTATCGTTTTCCTGTATACGTTTAAAACAAGCACCTAAATAGTAATCTGCGTCTGCAATGCCTTTCCCGTATTTTAAAGTAGTAGCTAATGCTTTAATTTTTCGTCCATAAAAAAAGGCGCTATCTGGAATAGGATTTACATACTGCGTAAGCTTTGTTCGATAGGTGGCTATTTTTATTGAATCCTTCGCACTAATGTTTGTTACATACATTTTCTCTTGCGCTATGCTGAAAATAGAGAATAGAAGACTACATAAAAAGAAAAGTTTTTTCACAAGTTAGGCTGGTTTGTTATATTAAAGATATGCAATAATATGCAAATCAACCTTTTAAGACTGTAACAGATGTAACAACTTGTGGTTACAATAGTTATAGTTGAAATAACACTACTTCGTTGCCTTGCCCTATTACCGTTAGAAGTACTTTGTTTTTTGCTTCAGACATTGATGCAACCGAACTGCCAAAAACAGGAAACCCATTTACTAGTGTCGCATCTTTAGTAAAAACATACACTTTATTCTCTTGCGTTTCAGTAATAGTGATATAGGTTTTCCGGTTTACATTAAACACTTTTGGATTTGTGTAAATGCCCAGAGGTAATTCTGCCAACTTACCATTAATTCTGAGTAAGTTATCATCCAACGTTACTTTGGTAGTACCCAGAGTTGCAAAATGATAGTTGTTCGCTACCTCTAGTTTTTGAGTAGAAACTTTGCCTTTGGTATCGATACTGTTTTTTTCATGTTCGGCTGTAATGATAACAAAGTTAGACCCTTCACGCTCCATTCGGTTTTCAGAAAAATTGAAGTTTTTACTAACCGATATTCGTGACGTTCCAGTACGACTCAAGATGTTAATCTTGCCGTTTTCTTCAGCTATAAGAATATAATCTTTATTGCCAATTCTAATATGCTCCACAGGCAGTACAATATTACTTTTCGCTTTTTTAAAGGTAAAACCACGTACTATTTTTCCATTGCTATCGTACAATAAAATCTCTTTTCCTTGCACAATCACAAAGCGGTACTTCCTATTGTTGTCGTAATCAAAAACCGAAAGCGGCTGCGAAATATCATCTTTAAATTTTATGGGAAATGCCCCAACGTCTTTGCCGTTTCTGTCCACAACATACAACCTGTTTTTTGTAGCAAAAGCCAACTGTTTTCTGCCATTTCTAAGTAAATCTACTTCGTTTATCGCACCCAAAATAGCGCCATCGAGTTGTTTGGTCCAAAGGGTTTTCCCGTTATTGGACAACAGATGTAGTTTGTTGGCAATGTCTTGGACAACAATGTTTTTTGTGCCCGAACGATGGTTGCTGAAAAACTGCGGAACGCCCATAATAGCGTTATCCAGTGTTTTATTAAATACTTCTGAAACTCCAGCCACCGAACTCTTTTCACCAGTACTTTCCTCACAAACAAAATGTATATGCGCAAAATCACGGTCAAATCGAAACTGAAGCAAGGCCAGGCTAAATCCTGAAAGCTCTTTCGATGGGGTAAGCAAAATAACTTCATTTTTTAAAGCATTGTTCAAGACAGAAGGTACGCCCTCATTTATTCCATAGGTAAGAAAAGATGAGGCATTGCTAATTTGCGTCTGTGCGTTTTCAAATGCTGCAGAGTTTGAAAGGGTGCTGTTATTTTTTATAGCTGAAATAAGGGTTTGGGCCACGTTGTTATTTTCAGCAAAGACAAAGAAGTTATCGAGCTGAAATGCCAGTGAAACAGTGTCGGTTTGTATAAAAGGCTGAAATGTTTTTTTAAAAACACTACCATCGTTAAACTGAAAGATTGGCGTATCACGGTAGGTTTCCAGTTCGGTTAATGAAGCAGCGAGCGCGTCGTTTGTAAGGTCACTGTCAATGCTTTTTAAAACTACAGCATTGCCTTCAGGAAGTTGAATTTCTCCCAATTCACTGGTCGAGCTAAATACATCCAGCTTTGTAATAGAAAGGCTGTCCCGGCGATACTTTTTTAAATTCTCTATAAAAAGTGATGCGTCACTCAGCGTAATGGAAGTTGCTCTGGTAGCCGAGGCAGGAATGATAGTTTCCAGATCATTTTGCTGGGCAATCTGTCCTTCAAAAACTGAAAGTAATTTTGGTAGGGTGTCCTGCGCAAGCGCAACACCTGAAGCCCGGATCCCGTTGGGTCCCAGGATTACATCCAACGCTGCATAGTCTGCTAGCAAATGAGTTTCAGCGTTAGAAAACTGAAAGGTGGGTTTCGGAATGATAGAAGTGAGCTCGTTATTTTTTAAAACTTTAAAAACCTTTTCAAAATTGTCCGAAACTGGGGCCACACCTTTTAAAATGGCTTGTAATTGTTGCTGGGAAGTGCTGGCTATAAACACACTGTCCTTAATAGCTGTAAAGCCTTTTACGCCATCCAGGGTTACGCGTTGTATGGCAATCCCGTCATATTGCAATGTCTCCACGCTTTTGTTTGAAACCGAATCTATTACAAAAATAGATGAGTCTTGTTTCGTTGCTACCGTATAATCCCAAACACTATCGTTTCGTTTGGTAAGGCTTAGCACACATTCATTTTTTGGGTTAAGGTAGGAGAGAAGACTGCCTTTTTTGTGGAGTGTTCTGTAGAGAGACGCCTTATCGAAAGCAGAAAGTAATTCGTTGCTGGCTGTTTCGCTTCTTAGCGCTTCCAAATTAGAAATTTTTAATACCCAGGAAGCATCTTGTGGCACAAAAGCCGAAAGTTCCTTGGATGAAGTTTGCTTTTGGTCACACCCTATAAAAATAGTGAGACAAAGCAGGAGTACCCATATTTTAGTATAAAAAGCCATTACTACAAAAATAGTAAGGATTGCAGGGCTTTTAAAGTAGAAACAAAAAGGTTATTGACGTGTTTTCAACAACCTTCGGCTTTCAGGCTTCAGGTTCAACATTAAATAGAAAATTACAAATGCTTTCTACAGATGAAGGAGGCTTTGCAAAAAGCGCGCTAGTTTAACCTCAAACCTCACCCTATTTTAAATCCAAAGCCAATTGGGCGGGCAACAATCTAAAGCTCATTCGGTGATAGGGCGTAGGTCCAAATTTTTTAATGGCTTCCCGGTGTGTTTTAGTAGGGTAGCCTTTGTTTTGCTGCCAGCCGTATGCAGGAAATTCGGCGTCAATTTTTTTCATATAGGCATCCCGTTCAGTTTTAGCTAGTATGGAGGCGGCAGCAATATGTAAAAACTTACCATCTCCTTTCACCACAGTTTCAAATGGAATTTCTAAGAAAGGTTTAAAACGATTTCCATCTACAGCAATAAACTCTGGCTTTGGAGACAGTTTTTCAATACTGCGTTGCATTGCCAGAATTGAAGCATTCAGGATATTAATGCTGTCAATTTCGTCCATTAGTACGTGAGTGACCGCAAAGCTTAACGCTTCCGCTTCGATAATGGCTTTTAGTTCTAATCGTTTTTTTTCTGAAAGTTGCTTGCTATCGGTTAACCAGGGGTGGTTAAAATCGTCTGGCAATAGTACGGCAGCAGCCGTTACAGGGCCAGCCAGACAGCCACGACCGGCTTCATCTGTGCCACATTCCAGTAAATCGTGATGTATTTTTAATTGAAGCATACCAAATGGACGGTAAAGATAGTTATTAGAAGGAAGAGGGAAAATTCTGAATTCTGAATTCTGAATTCTGAATTGAAATCTTACCTTTACCACTTTATTAAAATCTGCATGAAAAACGTTTTGCTCTTTGTACTGTGTTGTTTTACAACCTTCCTTTCGTGGGCGCAGGAAGCAAACCTTACTCCACAAAAGGAGAAAAGAGAGAAGCCACCGATAGACCTTTATAAAATTATTTCCCACGAGCAGGATACTACCTATGTAGACACCACGCTTACTATTAAAAAAGAGTATAAATTTAACTACCTGAGAAAAGATAATTTTGAGTTACTACCCTTTGCCAATGTAGGGCAAACCTACAATACCCTGGCGTATGACTTCAGCCGAAAAAACTTCAAACCCTTATTTGTAGCACAGGGCCATCACTTTAATTACGACCAAATTGAGGATATTTCGTATTACAACGTCCCAACACCTTTAACCGAGCTTTATTTTAAAACTGCCTTTGAACAAGGCCAGCAACTGGATGCCTTTTTTACAGTAAATACCAGTGAGCAGTTCAACTTCAGCATTGCTTACAAAGGGGTTCGTTCGTTAGGGCAGTATCAACAGTCATTGTCCAGTACAGGAAACTTTAGGTTTACAACAAACTACCGTACCAAAAACAACCGCTATAAAATTCGCGGGCATATTGTGGCGCAGGATATTTTAAATGAAGAAAATGGTGGTTTACGAGCTACTTCCATCCCGTTGTTTGTAAATGATGAAGGGAATTTTGACGATCGTGCCCGATTGGATGTAAATTTCGAAAACGCCGAAAATAAATTGGAGGGACTCCGTTTTTATGGTGATCACGAATATGAATTGATTAGCCAGCGAGACAGCCTTGGTTATAATGTCCTGTCCATTGGAAACCAAGTAAGCTACGAAGACAAGTTTTACGAATTCCGCCAGGTAGCACCTTTTGATGGTCTTGGCGAAAGTTATGAGGCAGCCGACTTGAGAAAAGAAACCACTCTGGAGGATTTTAACGCCCGGGCTTTTGCAAAACTGGATAACTCGTTGTTGGGTAACATTGGCGCTTATATAGGATATACAAATTACAACTATGGATACAACTCGGTGCTTATTCTGGACGACGGACGTATCCCGAACAGACTCAAAGGCGATATTATTACAGCAGGCGCTAACTATAAAAAACAATATAAAGGTTTTGAACTGGAAGGTGAAGGTTTTATAAACGTAGCGGGCGATTTCGATGCGAATTATTTAAAAGGGGCAGCTTCCTTCAGCTTTAATGAAGCAAATAGGGTAAAGGCTTCGGCCAGCATTCATTCCTCGGCACCTAATTTTAATTTTTTATTATATCAAAGCGATTATGTGAATTACAATTGGCAAACCAGCTTTAACAATGTAAAGACACAGGAACTTCAGTTTGAGCTGAAATCTAAAAAATTGTTAGATGCTTCGGTAACCTACACGGGGATCGATGACTATACGTACTTTGCCATCCAACCAAACGATTCTACGCCTACTCCACAGCAATTTAATGAACGGGTAGATTATATAAAGGTAAAAGCTGAAAAAGAGTTCCGTTATAAAAAGTTTGCACTCATGAATACGGTTGTATTTCAGCAAGCGATAACCGGAAGTGAAGTGCTAAATGTGCCAGAAATTATTACCAGACAGAGCGTATACTTTCAAGATGAATGGTTTGAAAAAGCCGCCTTTATCCAGACAGGAATCACCTTTAAGTATTTCAATGAATATACTATGAACGCCTACGACCCTGTTTTGGCCGAATTCTACGTTCAAAACGACCAGAAATTAGGTGGGTTTCCGCTTGTCGATATTTTCTTTAATGCGAAAGTACGCCAAACCCGAATTTTCTTTAAGTGGGAACATGTAAATCAATTATTTAACAGTACGAATAGCCATTTTTCTGCCCCTACCTATCCGTATCGCGATGCCGTGATCCGGTTTGGACTGGTTTGGGATTTCTTTTTATAGATTTGATACAATTTATTTGGTATCCTCGGCTTCGCTCAGACACCAAATATATCACACAGCTACCTTATAGTATTAGTTTTATTAAAAAACCCGACCAAAAGCCGGGTTCATTAAAATAAAATCGTAGTCTGAGCCCTTCGACGTGCTCAGGGTAAACTAAAGTCGAAGACTAGTCCCGCAACAACCCTCTGGAAATAACGATCTTCTGTATTTCGCTGGTTCCTTCGTAGATCTGTGTGATTTTTGCGTCGCGCATTAAACGCTCTACGTGGTATTCTTTTACAAATCCGTTTCCACCGTGCACTTGTACGGCTTCTACCGTAACATCCATAGCAACCTGGCTGGCGTATAGCTTTGCCATCGCACCACTCATATCGTAATTGTTGCCATTATCTTTATCCCAAGCAGCTTTCATCACTAAGTGACGGGCTGCTGCAATGCTGGTGTGCATATCTGCCAATTTAAAGGCAATGGCCTGGTGGTTACAGATTTCGGTGCCAAAAGTCTTTCTCACTTTAGAATATTCCCGTGCCAGGTCATACGCTCCGGCAGCAATTCCCAAGGCTTGTGCAGCAATTCCAATACGACCGCCACTCAAGGTTTTCATAGCGAATTTAAAGCCAAAGCCATCTTCACCAATTCTGTTTTCCTTAGGCACTTTTACATCGTTAAAGTTTAAGGTGTGGGTATCGCTTCCTCTAATCCCTAGCTTATCTTCTTTGGGACCAACTTCAAAACCTTCCCAGCCTTTTTCAACGATAAAAGCGTTGATACCTTTATGTTTTTTTTCTTTGTCTGTTTGTGCAATGACCAGATAATAATCTGCGCTACCTCCATTGGTGATCCAGTTTTTGGTACCATTTAAAAGGTAGTGGTCTCCTTTGTCTATGGCTGTGGTGCGTTGTGACGTAGCGTCACTTCCGGCTTCCGGCTCACTTAAACAGAATGCTCCAATAGATTGTCCTGTAGCCAACTTGGTTAAGTATTTCTGTTTTTGCTCTTCGGTTCCATACGCTTGAAGGCCGTAGCAAACCAGGGAGTTATTTACCGAAACGATCACTGAGCAAGAGGCGTCTATTTTACTTAGTTCCTCCATTGCCAGTACATAGCTCACGGTATCCATACCGCCACCGCCGTACTTAGGATCTACCATCATTCCAAGGAAACCAAGTTCTCCCATTTTTTTTACCTGTTCGGTTGGAAATTCTTGTTTGTTGTCACGTTCTATCACGCCTGGCAATAATTCGGTTTTAGCGAAATCGCGGGCGGCGTCGCGGATCATTAAATGTTCTTCAGAAAGGGAAAAATCCATAGCTATATTTTATTGATATTTTAAAAAAGACAGCATTTCATTACATAGGTTTCAAAAATGCTGTGCAAAGATACCGTATTATTGATACATCTCAAATTCCAAATTTCCAAAAATTTCCAAGTCTTCTCAAATGTCAATTTTAAAAGTCTTTACTAAAACGATACAAAGAATATTTTTTGTATTTTTAAAAAATTAAAATATTTTGTGAAATGATAAAATCTCTCTCTCTCTCTCTCTCTCTTGTTAACTTGTGCAGTTGCTTTTGGGCAAGATCATAATATGTGTCCTGTAGAGGATGTTAATGATTTGCCTCCTAATGCGTATAGCGGTTCAACAGATGAAACATTACTTGAAGCCTATGAGCCAGTAGTTTTTAATGTACATACGTGGCTTTTGGTAGAAGATAATGATATTACAGACCCCAACAACCCCAATTTCCCTCAGGTGGGACAAAATGAAGTTTTGGAAAGTGTAGCAAGACTTAATCACTCTTTTAATAAATTTAATATTTTTTTTAAATATAATGGCTTTTCGGTTCTTAACGATACTACTTTAGCTTTACAAATTAATGATGATAACCCACACCCCGCCTGTTCTATAGCAGCATACCCAAATTTTACATCATATATAGATGCCAGGAACTATATTAATTCGCAAAGCAACAACCCGAATGTAGTCAAACCTAATTCCTTAAATATTTATGTGATGAAAGAAGCTAGATGCTTTGGTGGTATGAAGATTTCTGCAACTGCGGTTTCTACTAATCAAGTTGGTATGACCCAAAATAATTTAACCCACGAGATGGGTCATTTATTGCGTTTGCTTCATACAAGACAGGGCAGCGGTTCATCCGCTTGTGAGACGGTATCTCGAGACGCAAATAACCCATGTGATCCTACATTACCTTTACAAAATCAGCCTCCGTGTTTTAATGCAGATATAAAAGGAGATTATATTGTAGATACCGCAGCCACACCTAGTTTAGGTGCTAATCAGTTTCCTAATGAATATAATACTGGTAGTTGTGAGTATACTGGCGAAGGAGAAGATTGTCAAGACACACCATATCAAATATTTAATGAAGATATTATTAATGTCATGGGGAATGCTTATGCCTGTGCTACAAACCACATGACAACCGGTCAAGGTATAAAAATGCGGGAATATATAGAGACAGCAATTACAAATAGCTTTCCACTTGCAGATGCTGAAGTGGACGTAAGTGCATTATATGAGCCATATTCTGGTAGCTATTATAACTCTGGGCCCTATTTGCCGGAGCATACTCCATTATTCCAGCCTGGATTTACTTATAGTTTTTTACGTTGTTATGGAGATTATGACCAGCCATCACCGTACGGGGATACTAGCTTTAGCTATACCAATGGAAATATCTTATTGTCTATAGACAAATATGAGAGTGACTATAGTACCATAACCCACCCCAATCGCAGTGCCATATACATTGCACAGTTGGATGGCTATGTTGTAAATCGGCCTCGTTGTTGTTACAATAACAATAATGGCTTTGCGAGTGATGGGCGGACAGTTAAATTTCATGACGGAGTAGTGAATAATAATTATACGATAACTGAACGTGACTCTACTGCTATAAACGACCCACATTTAATTAATAATCTTGAAAATGGACTCTATAAAATAGAAAAGGAGTATCCGGATGGTACCCAGACACAAACTGTAATCTATAAAGGAGAAGGCAATGAGTAAGTATTTGTTTATGTTGCTTTGTACGGTTGCAATAACCTGTGGCACGCAGTCACAAACATTTGGCTCTGCTAATGTATTAATTGAGGATATGGGTATTTTTAGGGTCTCCGTAATTGCAGATGTTACAGGAGATGGGTTTAACGATGTAATAGCTGTTTCCTCCCAACAATTGGTTTACTTTAAAAATATAGCAGGAACAGGTAGTTTTGAGACTGTAATGGTAACTGCGCTGTCAAGCCAGTCCTTTGGTTTGGAAGTAGCAGATCTTGATGCCGATGGGGATATGGACATTCTGGCCAGTCTTTTTGATGATGGAGATCTGGTTTGGTTTAAGAATTTAGATGGTCTTGGGAGTTTTAGTACTGCCTTGACTATTTATGAAGGAGTCCAAAGCTTTACAGGTCCAGATGCCATTAATGTGTCCGATATTGATGGTGATGGTGACCCGGATGTGGTTTTAAACAATAACGAACCCTCCTTATTATGGTTTGCCAACGATGGTGTGGGTAACTTTGGAGGTGAGAACGTAATAAGTACGATAGGGACAAACGGGCGTTCTATAGTTTCCAGAGATTTTGATGGTGATGGTGATATAGATATTATCTCCTCTGCTTCTGGAGCCACAACTGTTAATTTTTTTGAAAATATAGATGGTGAAGGTGCTTTTGGTTCACCAGTAATTATATCTGGTGCAGGCTCAGCTGTACAAAAACTTACTGCAACAGATTTAGACGGCGATGGTGATCAGGATATCGTGACGGTAGTGCCAGGGAATGATAAAGTCGCTTGGTTTAAGAATGAGGATGGACTAGCTAACTTTAGTGATGAAATACTGATCACTACAACTACATTAAATGCTTTTGCAGTATTTGCTGCAGATGTTGATTTGGATGGGGATCAAGATATATTGATAGCTTCCACTCAAGATAATACCGTAAGCTGGTTTGCAAACCTAGATGGCGCGGGCAATTTTGGGCCACGATTAATTATAGATAGTGCCATTGCAAGCCCCAGAAGTGTGTATGCCGGCGATCTAAATAATGACGGGGATATGGATATTTCTGTTGTAAGTATAGAAGGAGGGGGAGGTCCTTATAAAGTAGTCTGGTATGAGAATCAAACTATTTTAGGGTTACCGGACTTTGATGAACTGGCTATTACGATACATCCAAACCCAACTGGAGAGACGCTATACTTGGAAGGTCTAGCTCCACCCTTTGAGGTGTCCCTATACGACATAAGAGGAAAACTCCTGCAAAAAAGCAAAGATATCAGGGTGATTTCTGTTGTTTCGCTACATACCGGGTTGTATTTTCTGGAAGTAAACAAACTAGGCAAGAAGGTTAGAAAAAAGTTTGTGAAGAAATAGTAACGCGCACATCTCAAATTCCAAATTCCTAAAAATCTAAAACTACACCTGGAAATCGATCTCTACAATGAAGTGTCTTAGGAGGATGTTTAGTACTTTAGCATTATGTCTAAAAGTAAGTATAAAGTTTTAGGGGTTATGTCCGGCACTTCGCTCGATGGTATTGATATAGCTGAAATTACCTTCACTTCGACTACGCTCAGTGTAGGTGAATCGGGATGGAGTTATAAAATTGGAAAGGCCGAAACTAGTCCATATCCATCAGAATGGGTTGCTATATTAAAAGAAGCCATCCACTTTTCCCAAGGAAGGTTACAAACGCTCAATAAAGACTATACGCGTTATCTGGCCCGGGTAATTTCAGAATTTACCACCAGAAATACCGTCAAAAACCTAGACGCTGTATGCAGTCACGGCCATACCATTTTGCACCAACCCGAAAACGGGCTTACCCTGCAAATTGGAAATCTCCCCGAAATAGCCGAACTCTTACAACAAACAGTTGTCTGTGACTTTAGAGTGCAGGATGTCCAATTGGGCGGACAAGGAGCACCCCTCGTGCCTATTGGGGACCAATTGCTGTTTTCAGAATATGACTATTGTCTTAATCTAGGTGGCTTTGCAAATTGTTCGTTTGAAGAAAACGGCAAACGAATTGCCTACGATATTTGTCCGGTTAACATTGTCTTGAACTTTCTGGCTGAAAAATTAAACCTTCCCTACGACGACCAAGGGAAAATTGCCAGAAATGCAACCGTAGATATTAATTTACTGGATGTGTTGGATACACTTCAGTTTTACAGGCAACCACCCCCTAAATCTTTGGGGCTGGAGTGGGTGAAACAATTTATATTTCCGGTCATTGAGAAGGCCAACATTTCTGCAGAAGATGCGCTGGCTACTATGACCGAGCATGTAGCTACGCAATTGGCGGCCCAGTTTAAAGAAGGCAGTTCAGTTCTGGTGACAGGAGGCGGGGCTTATAACACGTATTTATTGGAGCGCGTAAAGGTTCATAAAAACCTGCACGTAAAAGTTCCCGAAACGCAATTAGTAGAATTTAAGGAGGCGTTGGTTTTTGGCTTGTTAGGAGTGCTTCGGTTGCGGGATGCTGTAAATTGCCTGGCAAGTGTTACGGGAGCAACCCATGATCATAGCAGCGGTGTTATTTTTCAGAATTAAACCTATCCTTCGTACCTTTGTTTTGCTATGAAAAATGAATCCAAAAAACCAGATCAGGTTGTTTTTAACGACCAAGAGGGCAAATATGATGCTGCCTTAAAACCGTATGCTACAAATTTAGGCGCTCCTGCCATTAAGATTGACGACATCACCACGTGGAAAAACAACAACGTCCACAAAGTAAATCATCATTTTAAGACAAAGTTTGAAACGTTGAAAAAAGAGTATCAGGCCATGATGGATACCTTTGAGTATAATAATTTAATATATTCGGCAAAATTCAGTTTTGAGCCTGTAATTGGCGAACTGTACCATTTGTATCGAGCTAAAAACGGCGATTCGTTTTTATCCATCATTTCTCCAGCGGAATGTTCCTGGGATTTTATAGGCAGCTTTAGCTTAACTACCGATAAATTGTGGGAGCGAGTGGAAAGTGAAACTCCAACAGATTAATTTTTAATTCCATTTAAATGCTCCTTCGAGCCTGTCATTTGCCAATGTCCTAACGAAATCGGGATATTACCAATGCTGTTTAAGGTGTCAAAAAAATCTTTTAGCTTAAAAGGTTCGTTCTTGGCTTCTTTCATTTTGGCGTAGTCTGCCATAGCATTTTCCAGTAAATATTTCCCGGTAATGTAACTCGTGCCGTATCCTGGTTGACGTAAATAAAGATGTTGTTCAAATATTAGCAGCTCTTTTTCGGTTTTCATCCAGCCTCGGGGCGTGTATTCGCTATGAATGCCTCCTGCTTCTTCCATCGTCATTTCATTCGCGTGCGCATACAAAGAACCTAATCCACGTGCAGCGCGTTGGGCAATCATAATGTATACAATTTCCTTGGTGCGTGGGCTGTCGTCGTACAACCCAGCTTGCATAAAAATTTCTTCCACTGCAGTGGCGGTCCCTTCGTTTCGGGAGTCAAAAATATTATATAATAAGGGGCCTTTTCGTATTTCACTGGAGTTGGGTTCATTTTCCATGCGTGCCAGTTCAAACCAATGGTAAAAGTGGGAGTAGAGTGGTCTTGGATCGTAATGCTCGCCAATAGTGAAGAAATTCCGTTTTTCCACTGGAATGTATGCTCCTAAATGCTCCCGTAAGGCAGGTTCGAAGTGGGGCTTTACAGTGAGAATGTCTTGTTGGTCTAAAAATGTCATAAGACTATTTGCTGCTGCTTCGGCCATTTCTGAATAAGCTTCAGGGGAGTCTGCTGCAATTAATTGCGGTAGATTTCGATTGCGGTGTTCTTCCAGTTTTAAGGAAGCCCACGCTCTGGCCAGTTCGCGTTTTAAGATCATCACTTCGTCTTCCCAGGTAAGTGGCACCAAATGCACATTTTGTAAATACCAGGTATAATTTTCCTTCCCAATTCCCGATGGTCCAGTTTTGTTTTTTGCTTCGCTTCTTAGCCAAGTCACCAAATCATTGGTTGATGTTAGTGCATTATCAATTGCAGTAATTAATTTTTTATCATCCTTGACCCCGGCTTTATTTTTTATCGAGCTAAGGACAGCGCCTTGTGCTTCAATATCCCGAATGCCCGTTATAAAAAGATCTTTGGCATTTCCCGTTAAATTCTTTGTAGCTTGCTCGTTTAAAGGTGGGATTACGTTCAAATCGTTAATGAAACGCTCCTTTTCAGTTTTAGAAAGTGGAAAGTTATACGTCCAAAGCTCCAACACCGCGTGATGGGTTGGACCTTCATGGGCGGGAACGTCACTTTTATACGTCCATACAGTTTTATAAAATGCCGGGTCTCGTTCCCATGGTTTTAAAATTCGGTGATTAAAGTCGTAGCCATTCATCTCGGCCCACACCACCATCCAGTCTACTTTGTTGGGAATAGACCAGTGAGTCGTGTCTATAGCTTTTAACTGGTTTTGTAGTTTTTTAAATTCGGGCTGTCTTTTTGCAAACGTTTCCGAAGTATAATCCGGAGCCCCACGTAGCTTCGGCGGATTTTCAAACGTACGCCATTCCTGGAACAGAGAAACTAAATTTTCGTAGCCAACATTGTTTTTCGCATTCTTTTGGGCGTTGCTGTGTAGTGCTGAAAGTAGCAAAAAGGAGAGGAAGAATATTTTTTTCATAGTGTTTTCAATGATCCCTAAAATTACGAAAAAATGGAAGAGGGCGTAGATTTTTAAAATAAACTTAAATTAACAATATGCCTATTTCAAAATAGTATATTTGCAATTGTTTACATAAATTTTTTACGGATGTCAGACTGACAACACTGTTTTCATATGAAAGAACTACTCAAGAAATACGAAGATAAAGAACCCGAAATTGTATTCCACTGGAACGACCCGGAAACAGAAGCTGAAGGCTGGACAGTCATAAACTCCCTTCGTGGAGGGGCTGCTGGTGGCGGTACACGTATGCGTCCTGGTTTAAATGAGAATGAAGTGCTTTCCCTGGCAAAAACCATGGAGGTGAAATTTACGGTCTCAGGTCCTGCCATTGGCGGTGCTAAATCCGGAATCAATTTCGATCCAAGTGACCCGCGAAAAAAAGGGGTTCTGGAGCGTTGGTACAAAGCGGTTTCTCCTTTACTGAAAAGTTATTACGGAACAGGGGGTGACCTTAATGTAGACGAAATCCATGAAGTGATTCCAATTACCGAACAAAGCGGTGTATGGCACCCACAAGAGGGTGTGTTTACGGGGCACTTTACCCCAACCGAAGCCGATAAAATTAACCGTATTGGGCAGTTGCGTCAGGGAGTGATTAAAGTGTTGGAAAATACGAGCTATTCCCCCGATGTTTCCAGAAAATATACGGTGGCCGATATGATTACAGGCTACGGAGTTGCCGAAGCCGTTCGCCATTATTACGATATTTATGGTGGCAATGTTAAAGGTAAACGAGCTATTGTACAAGGTTTTGGAAATGTAGGTGCCGCAGCAGCTTATTATTTAGCTGAAATGGGCGCTAAGGTAGTAGGAATTATAGACCGTGTAGGTGGCATTATAAACAAAGACGGTTTCAGTCTGGAAGAAATTACCGAATTATTCCTCAATAAAGATGGAAACATGTTGGTAGCTGAAAATATGCTTTCTTTTGAAGAAATCAACAAACAAGTCTGGACGTTGGAATGTGAGGTATTTGCCCCGTGTGCGGCTTCTCGATTAATTACCAAAGAGCAAATTAGTTCTATGATAGAAACTGGTCTTGAGGTAATTAGCTGTGGTGCGAATGTACCATTTGCCGATAAGGAAATATTCTTCGGACCTATTATGGAGTACACCGATGAGCGGGTAAGCTTAATTCCTGATTTTATTTCAAACTGTGGTATGGCACGTGTATTTGCCTATTTTATGGAACGTAAAGTACAAATGACAGACGAAGCTATTTTTAATGATACGTCTATAACTATCCGTAATGCCATTCAGAATACATTTGATAACAATAGCACAAAAACGAACATCAGTAAAACCGCTTTTGAAATAGCGTTGAAACAGCTACTTTAATAATTCCAAACATTAAATAGCTACAGAAATTTTAAAATAAATATAGTAATACTGC
Organism: Flavobacteriaceae bacterium UBA1903; assembly: GCA_002337605.1. GTDB lineage: Bacteria > Bacteroidota > Bacteroidia > Flavobacteriales > Flavobacteriaceae > Marinirhabdus. Next base: position 211,822 of record DDGL01000014.1, on the reverse strand, counting down.
AGAGCAGAAAATAACAATAATTAACCTCAGTTTATGGAGTCTATCATCATCCTCATCTTTGTAATTGGGTATCTTTCCATTACCCTCGAACACCCTCTTAAATTAGATAAAACAGTACCAGCGCTTATTATGGCTGCCCTTATCTGGGCGGTTTTGGCTGTAGGTTTTCACGCCGGTTGGTTTGATGTTATCGATACGTATGAAAATGCATTCAGCTTTTCAAGTGGGGGAGTGGAAGCCGAACATGGCTTTGAAAACACCCTGCTCCATCACTTAGGGAAAACAGCCGAGATTCTTATATTCCTTATTGGTGCGATGACCATTGTTGAAATAATTGACCTGCATCGTGGCTTCGAAATATTAAAAGGTGCTGTAAAAACGAAGAGTAAAAGAAAATTACTGTGGATTATTGGAGTTCTGGCGTTTATACTTTCGGCTATTATCGATAACCTTACGGCGACTATTGTATTGGTTACGTTGCTGCGTAAATTAATTCCTAACAGAGAAACCCGTTTATGGTATGCCGCTATGGTCGTGATCGCCGCCAATGCAGGAGGTGCTTGGTCTCCGATTGGAGACGTAACAACCACAATGCTCTGGATCGCTAAGAAAGTAACGGCTGGTGGATTGATAGAGTTTGTGATCATCCCATCGATAGTTTGTTTTGTGTTGCCGTTTTTAATTGCAAGCTATATGAAGCCTTTCCGCGGAAGTATACAAACAGAAGAACTGGAAGAAGACACAATTTCTGAGCGCTTATTGAGCAGCAAAACAATGTTATTCTTAGGATTGGGAATGATCGTTTCGGTACCAGTTTTTAAAACCATTACACACCTTCCCCCATATATTGGGATGATGTTTGCTTTGGGGGTTGTTTGGTTGGTTTCAGAATATATTCACCCGGAAGAGGATTTCAGTAAAGAAAGAAGACATTTATATTCAGCACACAAAGCACTTTCCAGAATTGAAATTTCCAGTATTCTTTTCTTCCTGGGAATTTTAATGGCTGTAGCCGGATTGGAAAGTCTGGTGTATGGTGTTTCGGCAGAAGGCGACCCCGTAGGAACCCTACGCTATTTGGCTGAAGTACTACAAGCCGCCATTCCAAATCAGGATGTGGTAGTTATTTTACTTGGGGTATTCTCTGCTATTATAGACAACGTTCCATTAGTGGCTGCCTCTATTGGTATGTACGACAGTCCAACAGACTCTGTACTATGGCACTTTATTGCTTACTCTGCCGGAACCGGAGGTAGTATGCTTATTATTGGTTCTGCTGCAGGTGTAGCTGCGATGGGAATGGAAAAAATCGATTTTATCTGGTATTTAAAGAAGATCGCCTGGTTAGCCTTTGTAGGCTTTATTGCAGGTGCTGGTGTCTTTTTACTTATCGAAAGAGTGATCTTTGCACATCACTAAAAACTTAGAGCGTCTGTTTTTGTAAAGAAACTTCTTCATAAGACAGACGCTTACTTTTAAATTGTTGTTAAACCAGCATGGGTTTAAACAATTTCACGCATCAAATCTCGTTACCTATTAAACTTAACATTTGCTTATGCTCTCACTTTTTTTACAGGATGGTGCGCAGGACGCTACAGACCTGGAACCCGTTGTTGAAGAAAAAACACTTTCAGTTTTAGAATTAGTAATGAATGGAGGCCTCGGAGCCCAGATCATTATTGGAATTCTTTTTATTTTACTCTTTGTTGCAGTCTATATTTATTTTGAACGGTTGTTCGCTATTAAAGCAGCCACTGCTATGGATAGCAATTTTATGAATCAAATTAAAGACAACGTTGCCAACGGAAATGTGCAGGCGGCTAAAGTACTTTGCGCGCAACAAAACACACCCGTATCAAGACTCACCGAAAAAGGGATCAGCAGGATTGGGAGTCCGTTGGAAGACATCAACACAGCTATTGAAAACGCAGGCCGATTGGAAGTCTACAAACTTGAAAAAAATGTAAGTATTCTGGCTACCATTGCGGGGGCAGCTCCTATGATTGGTTTCCTGGGAACGGTAATAGGGATGGTCCTGGCATTTCACCAACTGGCCACCAGTAGCGGACAAGCCGAAATGGGTGCTCTTGCTGAAGGTATTTACACTGCCATGACAACCACCGTAGCCGGACTTATTGTAGGGATCATTGCCTATATGGGGTACAACCACTTAGTAGTGCGAACCGATAAAGTAGTACACCAGATGGAAGCTACTGCAGTAGATTTCTTGGACCTTTTAAACGAACCAGCCTAATATGAATTTGCGCGGAAGAAATAAAGTAAGCCCGGAATTCAGTATGAGTTCTATGACCGATATTGTATTTCTGCTCTTGGTGTTTTTCCTGTTAACCTCGCCAGCCATCACACCAGATGCTTTGGATTTAATCTTGCCAAAAGCGAAGGGGAAATCTACCAATCAGCAAAAAGCATCGGTAAGCATTACTAAAGACGGAGCGTACTACGTGAATAAAGAGCGCGTAAGCGAGTACCAGATAGAGAAACAATTACAAAGTGTTCTGGCTGGACAGGAAGAGCCTACACTAATTTTAAGAGCGGAAGAGGGCGTGCCTATAGAAGATGCTGTATTTGTTATGGACATCGCCAATAAAAATAGCTTTAAAGTCGTTTTAGCAGTACGGCCAAACTAGAGGGTAATGGGTAGCTATTTTGGGCGTGACCCTAGATCGGGTCGGGCTTTCATCGCTACACGGTAGCATATTCACTCCCTCACGCAAAAGAAAATAAATAGTAGTTCTAATACCTCATCCCAATGCTAGACACAAAACATAAAAAAAAGAGCATGACCATCACGGTGATCCTACACGTGTTGTTGCTTATTTTATTGTTTTACGTAGGGTTAACCTATTTAGATCCACCACCCGAACAGGGAATCGCTGTAAACTTTGGGACTACAGATACCGGGAGCGGCAACATACAACCTACAGAGCCTATTAAATCGGCACCACAGGAAACCACGCCGCCACCCACCGCACAACCAAAAACTGAAATTAAAGAAGAGGTTGTCACTCAGGAGAATGAGGAAGCTCCTGTAATCAAAAAAGAAGAGAAGAAAAAAGTACAAACAGAAACTCCTGAAAAAGTAGAACCTAAAAAAGAAACACCAAAGCCTGTAGAAAAAACACCAGATAAAACCACCAAAAGCGCGCTGGAAAGCCTTATTAACGGACCAAAAAGTGATGGTACGGCAAAAGGCAGTGAAGGCAACGATAAAACCGGTGGTGACAAAGGAAACCCCAATGGCGACCCCAATGCTAAGAGTTACTACGGAACTGGAAAAGGATTGGACGGTGACGGTAATTACTTACTTGGCGGTAGAAAACCATTAAACAAACCCAGAAATCCGCAGGAATGCAACGAAGCAGGAAAAGTAGTGGTGAGTATTGAGGTAGACCGCAACGGTAATGTAATAAGCGCAAAAGGCGGAGCAAGAGGCACTACCAATAATACCCGATGTTTGATTGAAAAGGCAGAGGAAAACGCACGTGCAACCAAATTTAATTCGGACGGAGAAGCTCCTGCAAAGCAAATAGGTAAGATTATCTACAACTTTACCCTTTCACAGTAATCTAAAATAAAAAGTGTAAATTGGCTGCTTTCACAGGCATTGTTGAAACCAGTTTATCTCAAATATCTAGCTTTTACAGTTGGGGCACTATCTGTCCTGATATCCCTGTTTTTTGGTAATGAGCAAACGCAGTTCGTGAAACCCTTTTACAATCTGCTGCTTTATCTTTTCTTTATTACTATAACCCAAAAAAACAGTTTAAAACTACTTCTTTTTTTGTGCTTTGCTACAGTTGCAGAATTTTTGACAGCACGAGATTTTAATGACTTTTATTTCATGATTAATGTGCTATTCGCTTGTTATTTTTTGACGGGAGTTTGGTTTATGAAACCCTTGCTGAAAACCACTAAGCTTAAAATTCACAAAAAAGAAGCATTCCTGGCTATAGGTTTTACCGCAATAATACTTTATATAGTCTATGGTTTAATTTATTACTCTATCCATGAATTTAAAGCCTATGTGCCTGCGGTAATAGGAGGTGTTTCCTTCGTAGCTTTTACAGGGAGTTGTTTTTATATTACACTCTTTCATTCGCACCCCAAAAAAGTATATTTATTTATTGTAGGGATGTGCTATTTCGTGGTGTGCATGGGCTATATAATAAATGAACTTTTAGTAGATTCTAATCTGCTTATTGGGTTTATTAATAGTGCGGAGATTATAGCCCAGTTCTTTTTTGTGCTTTTTCTTACACAAAAAGAAGAGATGCTTTCTGCAAAAGAATGGTACATATAAATGGTATGTAACTACAACAAACTATTTGTTTGGTCTTCATTTTAAGTATCTTTAGGGTCTAAATTTAGTGCTATGAAACCTTTTGTTTACCTGCTCTTCGGAATTGCAACATTCTTTATTTCTTGTAATTCACCTTCTGAAGAATCTTCAAAAAATACAACCTCTTCTGTTTCAGGAAAACTTCCTGCAGACTTTATGTTCCTGCAACGTGCATATCCAACCGGGGAAATTAAATCTGAGGCCTTACGGGAAGCTATTCAATGGAAAAAGGAACAACTAGCTACACAGCTTACTCAGTTAAATGTTTGGGAGTTTGCAGGACCTCTAAACATTGGTGGGAGAATTACAGATATTGAAATCCCCATAGATGATGCGAATACCTATTATGTAGGAGCAGCCTCTGGTGGGATCTTTAAAACAACCGATGGTGGTGCAAACTGGCAACCCATCTTTGATGAAATGGACATGCTCTCTATTGGCGATATGGAAATTTCAAAGAGTAATACAGATGTAATTTGGGTAGGTACTGGGGAAGTGAATGCCGGTGGAGGCTCCTTGGTCTACGATGGTGACGGTATTTACAAATCTGAAGATGCCGGAACTACCTGGGAATCTAAAGGCCTCCCAAACATTGGCAGTGTTGGTAAACTACTTATAGACCCCAATAATGAGGATGTGGTCTTTGCTGCTGCCATGGGTCCCCTTTTTAGAAACGACTCCAACCGTGGTGTTTACAGAACACAGGATGGGGGAGATACCTGGGATCAGGTACTGTTTATAAGTGACGAAACTGGAGCTATAGACATGGCAATGCATCCTACCAATAGCGATATTTTGTACGCTGCTATGTGGGAACGTATGCGCAGCCCAGAAAACACAACCTTTGGGGGAGCTACTTCAGGGTTGTATCGCTCTACAGATGGCGGAGATACCTGGACGGAAATGACTGCTGGCTTACCTTCCGCAGCCAATGAAAAGGGGCGTATTAGTATCGATATAGCGCAGTCTAATCCTAACGTATTGTATGCGCGCTATGCAGATGCATCGGGAAGTATCCAAGGCGTGTATCGCTCTCAAGATGGGGGTGCTACTTGGCAGGAGCAAAATTCATCGCAGCTCACAAATGTAGGCTTTCACTGGTGGTTTCGAGGGATCTATGTGGATCCTACCGACGAAAATACTATTTATAATGTAGACTTCATCGTTCAGAAATCAACCGATGGTGGCGCTACCTGGAGCGTGGCTTTTCCAAACGTGCATGTAGATCAGCACGCGATGGCTTTTAATGCTTCAACAGGAGGTGAAGTATTGTTAGGGAACGACGGTGGGTTGTATTACAGTGATGACGATGGAGCTTCGTCTACAAAAGATATTACATTGCCTATTACTCAATTGTATAGGCTCTATGTCGACCCTCAAAATGAAGACAAGGTTTACGCTGGCGCTCAGGATAATAGTACCATGCGAACCACTTCGGGAGGCTTAAGTGACTGGAATATTATTAACGGGGGTGATGGGTTTCAACCTTTGGTAGATGCAACTAACACAGAGGTAATTTATGCGCTTTCGCAACGGGGTAATTTTGTAAAATCTACCAACAATGCAGCTTCATTTTCAGGAGCAACAAACGGAATTGCTGGTGGCGATAGAAAAAACTGGGATACTCCGGTTACCTTCGACCCTACTAACGCGCAAACGTTGTACTACGGTGCCAACAGACTCTATAAAACTACTGATGCCGCTGGAAGTTGGACAGCCATTAGCCCCGATCTAACCAATGGTTCTGGTGGCGGTAATAATGTGTATGGAACCATAACCACCATAGACGTTTCCCCGCTAGATAGTAATCTGATTTACGTAGGTACAGACGACGGAAATGTTTGGGTTACCGAAAACGGAGGTTCCGATTGGACGAATATTTCGATTGGAATACCAAATCGTTGGGTTACAAAAGTCTTGGCAGATCGAAACAATGTAAATAGAGTGTTTGTTACACTTTCCGGTTACCGATACGGTGAGGATAACGGAAATGTGTATAGAAGTAGCAACAGAGGTCAGGTGTGGGCGCCCATCGGGCAGTCATTACCAGATATTCCTGTCAATGATATAGTAAAAGATGCCAGCGACAAGGTGTATTTGGCAACAGATGTGGGTGTTTTTGGAGCTGCTACAGAAGCCTATAATTGGGAGGTGATCGATGGGAACTTGCCTTCGGTAGTGGTAAACGATATGCACATTCACGAGCCTAGCGGTGTGCTGTATGCCGCAACCTATGGGCGTTCTATTTATAAACTGGATTTGTCTACCGTAATCTTGGGAACTGCTGAACTTCCTGAAAACACTACCATTGCAGTAGCTCCAAATCCGGCAACAAACTTTACAACGGTTACTTTGGCAGAAACAGCTTCGAATACTTCAATTGAACTGTTTGATGCCTTGGGGAGAAGCGTTGGGCGATTCAATTTTAAGAACGAACAAAGCTTTCAGATTCCTGTTTCAGCGTTAAAAGCCGGGCAGTATTTCCTAAAAATTAAAACAGAAAAAACCATACAGACTAAAAAACTGATCGTAAAATAAGGCGCTATTAATTATTCTGAAACATTAACCTGGCTCTTTGCACAACTTCCCATGTACCAACGTGTGGGACAGGCTGCCTATAAGGCTAATTTGGATAACACTCACAAGCTTGCGGCACATCTAAAACATCCTGAAAACAGCTTTAAAACAATTCACGTGGCTGGAACCAATGGAAAGGGTTCTACCAGCCATATGCTAGCATCCGTCTTACAGGAGGCAGGATACAAAGTAGGTTTGTATACCTCGCCCCACTTAAAGGATTTCAGGGAGCGCATAAAAATTAATGGAGAGATGATCTCCAAACGTACCGTTTCAGGATTTATCACGAAGCATAAATCTTTTTTTGAAGCGAATGAGCTGTCTTTTTTTGAGATGACCGTAGGTCTGGCGTTTGATTATTTCAGAAATAAAAAGGTGGATATCGCGATTATTGAAGTGGGCTTAGGTGGCAGGCTAGACAGTACAAATATCATTTCACCAGAAGTCTCTGTAATTACCAATATTGGCCTGGATCACACGCAGTTTTTAGGAACTACTCTTGCTGAAATCGCTGCAGAAAAAGCTGGCATAATTAAGGAAGGAGTGCCCGTTGTAATTGGGGAGTATCACGAAGAAACTGCCGCAGTTTTTGAGAAAATTGCAACAGCGAAAAATTCAAAACTTCACAAAGCATTTCAGTCTAAAGGAGCTTTGCTACCTTCAGATTTAAAAGGGGATTATCAAAAAAGTAATATTCGTACCGTACAGACCGTCGTAAAACTATTGCAACAAAAAAGTTTTAATGTGGGAATACAGCATGTAGCCAAAGGGCTACAAAATGTTGTTGAAAACACAGGGCTACAAGGCAGGTGGCAAACATTGCAGCAAAGTCCAAAAATACTTTGCGACACCGCACACAACAAAGAAGGGTTAGCATTCGTACTCCGACAACTACAACAAGAAAAATTTGAGAACCTACACATTGTTTTAGGGATGGTGAGTGATAAAGCTGTAGAAACGGTACTGCCGCTCTTTCCTAAAAACGCAACGTATTATTTCTGTAAGCCAACTATTGCAAGGGGAATGGAAGCTACAGAACTTAAACAGCAGGCAGAAAACTTTGGATTAAATGGAGTAGCCTTCCCAACTGTGAAAAAAGCATTGCAAGCTGCTAAAAAAAGAGCCCGGCCAACCGACTTGATTTTTGTAGGAGGGAGTACATTTGTTGTGGCTGAAGTGGTTTAGTTTTTCTTCCCTTTAAAGTTCTTCGTCTTCTTTTTATCGGGATTGGTGAAGAGACGTTTTAGAAATCCATCTCGTTTGGTGGGTTCACAGTCTAAGGATGCAAGAACCTTGTCGCTGGGCTTTGGAAATGTAGCTTTCGTTATCGTATCAAACCTTCTATCGTTATTCATTTTTTGAAGTAATTTGGCAGTAATGGGTAATGCTGCGTTTGCCCCTTGCCCCACACGCGTACTTTTAAAGCCAATACGATGGTCGTCGTGCCCAACCCAGGTCACAGTGATCAAGTTGGGCGTTACTCCCACAAACCAAGCATCCTTATTAGATTGTGTGGTCCCTGTTTTACCAGCCAGATCATTTTTAAGGCCGTAATTAGCACGTAAGCGTTTCGCAGTACCTTTACTTACTACATTCTGCATCATTGCAAGCATTTGTTGCCTGGTGGTTTCCGAAAAGGCTTCATTTTTAGTTTTCTCGGGCTCAAATTCTTCAAGAACTTTTCCCTGGGCATTCTCAATTTTCACTAAGTAATAGGGTATGGAGGCTTTGCTTTCGTTTATAAAAGCGGTGTAGGCACCCGCCATTTCCAGCACACTCAACTCTGCTGTTCCCAGGGCTAGGGAGGGGACTTCCGGAAGCTTACTTGTGATGTTTAATTTTTTTGAAAGTGCCACTACCTTCGGAATTCCTGTTTCTTCAATAATTTTTACCGAAACTGTATTTATGGATTGTGTGAGCGCTTCTTTTACACTGTAATTAATATACTTTTCATCTTTTTTTCCAGAATTGGATGGCGTCCAGTTGTCCAGGTTCTCATACGCTACTTCACGTGCCGAAATATAATCACAAGGTTGCATGCCATTTTCTAAGGCAGCAGCGTAAACAATAGGTTTAAAAGTAGAGCCCACTTGTCGTTTACTCTGAATATGGTCGTATTTAAAATTTTCAAAATCTACGCCACCTACCCACGTTTTAATTGCGCCGTCTGGTGCCAGAGCCAACGTTCCTGTGTTTAATGATTTTAAATAAAATTCCAGACTGTCCATAGTGCTGAAACGTACTTTCTTCTGTTTTCCAAAACTGGATACGTTCATTTTTCTTTTTACACTCAGGGAGTCTAAAATGACCGCTTCGGCATATCCTTTTCCCTTCAGTCTTATGTATTCTTGTGTAGTTTTTAATTTGTTTTTAAAGAGATCGGTTTTTTGCCCCCAGGGTTTTTTACTCCCGTACTCATCTTCAAACTGTTGTTGTAGTTTTTGTAGGTGTTCACGCGTTGCTGCTTCGGCATATTCCTGCATTTTTTTATCAATAGTGGTGTAGATTTTAAGTCCGCTGGTGTATAGGTTAGGCTGTTTTAAAAGGTTTGTGTTTTCTTTGCACCAAACCAGCATGCGTTGCCGTAATTTTTCCCTGAAATAAGGTGCCAGTCCATTCTCCTCATCAAACCTAGCGAAATCTGTTACTAAAGAATCTTTTTGAAACTGCAGCATAGCATCTTCAGTTAAATACTTGTACTTATGCATCTGTTGTAAGACCACATTACGGCGCTTTGTGCTGCGTTCGGGATATTTGTAGGGGTTATAAAAAGTTGTGGCTTTAAGAGTGCCTATAAGGGTAGCGCCTTCTGATGTAGTAAGCTGTTGGGTGGGTTTGTTAAAAATCTTGCGGGAGGCACTTTCAATACCATTGGTGTTGCCACTAAATGGGGCAGAGTTGAGGTACAACTCTAAAATTTTATCTTTTTCGTAAATAGATTCCAGTCTTTTGGCGATGAACATCTCTTTGCATTTGGCAACAGGCAACGTGAATATGTTGAAATTTCCTCTTTTAAAGAGGTTTTTAGCCAATTGTTGTGTAAGGGTACTTCCACCGCCAGCCGATTTGTCCTGTAGTAATATAGACTTAATAGCTACACGAAACAGGCTTCGGGTATCAATGCCGCTGTGCTCAAAAAAGCGGGCATCCTCGGTCGCAATTACGGCATCTATCACATGGCTAGGAACACTGTCCAGCGGGATGGGCTGTCTGTTTTGTATATAAAATTTACCGATGAGCTCGTTGTTGATATCGTAAATTTCAGAAGCGCGGTACAGCGAAAGTTCTTTTAATTCTTTTTTAGAAGGCAATGCACCCCAAAGGCCAAAATACACCGTGCCTATAAATAGGCAAATCAGACCAAGGAAGATGGCGAATAGCATACCTATTTTTTTTAAAACTGTTGAAAGCTTTTTGTTGATTTTCATACGCTAATTTACGGTAAACAAAATAACATATTGGGATGGGTAGTGGTGCCTATTTTAACCAAAGTTTATTAATTTGAAAAAAATAAAATTTATTTAGCTGAATATGTTTGTGGAATGGAAAAAGCGTTTTATATTTGCAACCGCTAACAGCAAGGGCGCGTAGCTCAGTTGGTTCAGAGCACTTGGTTTACACCCAAGGGGTCAGGGGTTCGAATCCCTTCGCGCCCACGAAAGGTCTTCAGAAATGGAGACCTTTTTTGGTATTGTACTTTTATGTAGCGAGGAGTGTTAGCTCAGTTGGTTCAGAGCATTACCTTGACAGGGTAGGGGTCACTGGTTCGAATCCAGTACACTTCACGATAATTTTTACGCTCTATAGGATTTTAAGTACCCGCTCCAAAGCCATTCCTCTAGAGCCTTTTATAAGCATAGTGCTTTTAGAAATGGGGTTGTTTTTCAGTTCTTTTTCTAATGCATCAAAAGTGTTATGTTTTGAAATGTGCGAAACTTCTGTTTTTGTTTTGCTGAAATTTTCGCCTACTAAATAAACCCTTCCGAAGTCATTTTCAGAAAGAAAATCTGTTATCAACTGATGTTCTGTTTCGGAGGAGTGTCCTAACTCAAACATGTCTCCTAGTATCATTATTTTATCTGTTCCTTCCGCTTGTTGAAAATTTTCTAACGCCGCCAACATACTTGTTGGGTTCGCATTGTAGGCATCTAATAAAATAGTGTGCCCGTGTTGCTCAATAAGCTGCGAGCGGTTATTTTGTGGTACATAGCCTTCAATAGCTTTTTTAATATTTTCTGGAGAAACTTTAAAATATTGTCCCATGGCAATAGCTGCTGCAATGTTGTGGAAATTATAAAGACCCACTAGGTTGCTGCAAATTTCCTGGTCTTGATACTGAACTCGTAAGTTTGCGGAAGCATCTACAAGCTTTAAATTACAATCCTGATGTGTGTCGCCAAATGTATACTTAGTAAGGGGTTTGGCGATGTCAACTTGTTTTGGGTCGTTGCTATTTACAAAGGCCAGTTTATTGTTTTTCTGAAGATGTGTATACAGCTCAGACTTTCCTTTTATAACACCTTCAACGCTTCCAAATCCTTCCAGGTGTGCTTTACCAAAGTTAGTGATATACCCATAATCTGGCTGTGCAATGGCGCATAGCTGTTCTATTTCTTTTAAATGGTTAGCGCCCATTTCTACAATACCAAGTTCGGTCTCCGTAGTCATAGAGAGTAGGGTGAGGGGCACACCAATATGATTGTTTAAATTTCCTACGGTAGCTGTAGTATTGAAGGTTGTGGCTAACACGGCGTTTATAAGCTCTTTAGTAGTGGTTTTACCATTACTGCCTGTAAGGGCTATAATTTCTGTTGTAAGGTAGTTGCGGTGATAGTTGGCTAATTTCTGGAGTTGTTGCAGCACATTTTCGCACAAAATAGTTTGGCCTGTGTCTTTGTGAAATTGAGCCTCGTCTATCACGACTCGTACAGCTCCTTTTTGTAAAGCTTCTTCAGCAAAGGTATTTCCGTTAAAGTTGTCACCTTTTAAGGCGAAAAAAATACAGTTCTTAGTCACTTTTCGGGTGTCTGTACAAATGCCGTTACTTTCAAGGAAAAGTTGGTGGAGCGCTTCTGTTTTCAATGGTATTAATTTTGAAGGGTAAAGGTATAAAAAAACCCTCCACTGCTAAGTTGCATAGGAGGGTTTGTATAATTTTTGTGAGCGCTTAATGTCTTGGGCGCTTTCCTTTTTTAGATTTTGAACCTACACGAGACATTGCACATCTAAATCCAATGTAGTCTGTGGCCATATCTTGTGGGAAGAAACGACGCTGTGCCGGGTCTAACCAGTAATCACGGTCTCTCCAGGACCCTCCTTTGTATACGCGAACTTCATTATCGATTAATGTGGTTCTTGTAGCAGTTTTGTCATACTCACGGTCTAACGAGCCAGTGCTATCTGCAGTTACGCTGTGCTTTGGTGAGTTATACATACGGTTCTTTTCAGAATCACCTTCGCTGTCAAAATCACTGAAAGAAGAGTAGTAACGCGTTGAGCGCTTATCTCCATCTCGGTAATCGCGGTTATCACTTTCTGAGAATTGAGTTCTCAAATATGTTTCGTTTTCATCTACGGGTACCTGCGCAATCTCTCCTGGGAAGTTTCTTGCAACAATTTTACCATTGCTTAGGGTGTCGTATACGATAGAATCTTTGGTAATGATCTTTACCTTTCCATCTTCACCAATAGCATTTTTGGTGTATACATTACCACGATAGTAGTTAAAGTCGTTAAACTCATCATCAACTATTGGGCGGTATACATCGGCAACCCACTCGGCTACGTTCCCTGCCATATCGTAAAGACCAAAGTCGTTTGGTTCATACGATTTTACTTCAGCAGTAATATCAGCACCATCATCACTCCATCCTGCTATTCCACCATAATCACCATCGCCTTGCTTAAAGTTGGCTAACTGGTCTCCACGACTTCTTCTTTTTGCAGAACGAGTGTATTGTCCGTCCCAAGGGTATTTTTTTCTACCTCGGTATACATTATAATTTCTTAAACCTACCAGGCCAAGTGCGGCATATTCCCACTCAGCTTCTGTAGGAAGGCGGTATGCGGGAAGTAGCAATCCGTCTTTACGTTGTACATATAAGTTGGTACTGTCTTTATTTCTTTTAGCTAAGCTTTCTGAACGCTTTCCACCTTTAGTAATAGAATCGTTTCCACCATACGTCATCGATGGTGCGTTTAAATAGGTGTCTGTGCTAAAAGTTTCACCTGGCTCAACTTCATAACGTCCATTTCGAGCGGTAAACCCTTCTTCTTCAAGAATAAGTTCGTTTACACGATCTGTACGCCAATTGCTAAACTCTACTGCTTGTAACCAGCTTACACCAACTACAGGATAATCTCCATACGCAGGGTGACGCAAATAGTTATTTGTCATCACTTCATTAAATCCTAAACGGTTTCTCCATACTAATGTATCTGGAACTGCACCGTCATAAATACGACGGTAATTTTCGTCCTCTGGAGGGAAAACACGCTTTAACCAGTCTAAGTATTCAAGATACATTAGATTGGTAACTTCAGTTTCATCCATGTAGAAAGACTGAACGTGTTGTTGGTTTGGAGAGTTATTCCAATCGTGCATTGGGTCATCTTGTACACGTCCCATAGTGAAGGTTCCACCTTCAACAAAAACAAGTCCAGGACCTGTTTCCTGCTCTTTAGCTTTGGGATTGTACTGGAAACCACCTTCTTTGGAATTCATCTTCCAACCGGTAGCTCTTGAGCTATTTTTATAGTCGCGGGACTTGTTACAGCTGGTAATAAAGGCTGCAACTGCAACTAAAAGTAGTGCTTTTAAGGCTAAGTTTTTTATCATGTTCATAGGTTCAATTATGAATAAATTGGGTTTGCAATATAACAATTAACGATAAAAGAGCAATAATATTTTACCTTTTATGCGTCGTAAGGGTTCTTTATCGAAATCGACCCACTCACAACGTGGGTTTTTTCTAATTATTATGAAGTGCCTCCATTTCTTTAAAAAACTTTTAAATTGTTACACTAAGTGTATCTTTGAAGCGTTACTACTCATGATGAAAAAGTTATTTTTACTCTCTATTTTATTGGCATTACCTTTTATTGTTGTGGCACAGCAACGGGATATTGTAGTGCCGTGGGATACCCCCGCTACAACTTCTGTAAATCCCGCCAATAAGAAAATCGGCATCACAAAAAATACCAATAGAAAAGGTACTGCCAGCGACTTAGAGGACCCTTCTATAGCTGTTCAGCTCACCGATAATGTTCTTCTCTACGAAAAACTATGGAAAGATACTGGGTTTGCAGACGCTAACTCACTTCAGATTTCGAATGTAACGTATGGACCTCTTTCAAGTGAAGAGGTAAAGCGTGTTAACAAAGGCTTAGTACCAACAGTGTTAAAGACCAGGATTTCCAGTACCATGGGTAGGGATGAAATATTCACGAAGCTGAGCATTTCTCCGGTAATAAAGACAAACGCGGGCCTAAGGAAGGTAGTTTCATTTTCAATAAACTACCGCTATGGAAACAGAAGAGGTGCCACTACACGAATGCCTATTTCAAACTCGGTTCTGGCTACTGGAAACTGGTTTAAGTTTAAAATAGAGGAAACTGGTATCCATCGGGTAACAAAAGAATTTTTAAGCAGTATTGGCATGAATACCGATGGAGTAGACCCCAGAAACCTTAAAATTTATGGACACGGGGGCAAACCGCTTCCTTTATATAACGGTGTCCCTGTGGAAATAGACCTTCCTGAGAATGCAATACAGGTCCTGGGAGAGGAAGATGGCTCTTTTGATAGTGGTGATGCCATCTTGTTTTATGGTATCAGTACCAAAGGATACGATCTTGAAAATGATACCAACATAAACCCATACAGTGACGAGGCTTATTATTATGTGACCGCTTCCGGGGGTCCTGGAATGCGTGTACAAAATATGGTGGAGCCTTCAGGAAATGCCACCACAATCATAAGTAGTTTTGACGATTACAAATTTCATGAGTTGGATGAAGAAAGCCCGGTACGAGTAGGGAGACGTTGGTTTGGAAATAGATTTGATATTGAAAACGAGCAAACGTTCACTTTTACATTCCCTAACATCGTATCTCAGGAGCCTATGGATGTTACCGTAAAAGCGGTTACTGCATCTGAAACTTCTAGCTCCATTGCGCTGTCTGTGAATGGTACAAGTTTAACTCCTTTAACATTTTCACCGCCTGTAGGAACCAGTTTGCTTAGTAAAGATGAATTTATGCAGGAAGTTCCAGCTGGAGGTGAAGAGGTTACTGTGGAGTTAATTTACAATAATGGTGGGAATCCTGCCAGTGTAGCGTATCTGGATTATATAGGAATTTCTGCTGTGCGCAGGCTCTCTGGAACAGGCGTGCAATTGCCCTTTCAGCTAAATAGTGCTGCAACACTTTCTGGAGTTGGGGAATACCAGATTACCAATGCCAGCGATTTTACACAAGTCTGGGATGTAACGAATACGGCAACTATTACCAGCAAGCGTAATGAAAACAGTAGTCCGTCTTTCAGCTTTAAAGCTAACTTAGGACAGCTTAGAAAATATGTTGCGGTGCATGCCTCTAATTTTTTGGAGCCGGTACAGGTGCAAGACCCAGTCGTTAGAAATCAAAACCTTAAAGGAACGATCTTTAACGATGCTTCTGGTAATTTTCAGGACATAGATTACCTCATCATATCTCCTCCTTTCTTATTGCAACCTGCACTGCGTTTAGCGAACCTACACAAGGATAGAGGGCTAAATGTAAAAGTTGTTACGACCGACAAAATTTATGAAGAATTCAGTTCAGGACAACAGGATATAAGTGCTATCCGGAATTTTGTTCGGTATATATATGACAATGCTTCAAGCCCCGCTAATAGAATTAAGTACCTTGGTTTGTTTGGAGATACTTCCATAGATTATAAAAACAGACTTACAAATAACAACAATAATGTACCGTGTTTTCATACCTATTTAAGTACCGATACAGCCAGTTCGTTTATGAGCGATGATTTCTTTGGAAATCTAGACCCTAATGAAGGGACCATTGGTGGAAGGTATATTGATGAATTTGGAGATTTGAAGACAAGTATAAATGATGATATTGACAGATTAGATATTGCTGTAGGTAGAATAGTTGCAGACAATGTGCTGCTGGCAAACCAGATGGTAGATAAAATTGTGAATTATGCTTCCAGGAGCTCTTACGGAAACTGGCGGAATAATTTTATTTTGATTTCAGATGATGTGGATGCACAGTTTGAGTATACAGACTTACAATTAAATCTGGATAATATTGGGGATGATATTTCTGCCAACAAACAATTTGTAAACGTAAAAAAAATTCATAGCGATGCTTTTTTACAGGAAACCTCGGCAGGTGGAAACAGGTATCCTACAGTAGTGAAAGCTATCCAGAATCAGACTGAGGTTGGCGCTTTAATCATTAATTATTTTGGTCACGGAGGTGAGGATGGTCTGGCGAAAGAATTTATTTATACCAAAGGGGTTGCTGAAAATTTAAGAAACCCTAACAATTTGCCATTAATTGTAACCGTTACCTGCGAGTTCACAAAGTTTGATGACCCGGAACGTATTACGGCAGGAGAGCTTACCTATTGGAACCCGGAAGGAGGTGCAATTTCGCTTATAACCACCACCCGTTCCGTATTTGTTTCTGTAGGTGTTATTTTTAATAATGAGTTGGCTCCAGAATTATTTGGTTATGGTACCGATGATATTCTACCTCCAGCTGAAGCTACCCGTAGGGCAAAAAATAATATTGACAGGAATACAAGGCGTGTTGTATTCTTTGTTGGTGACCCTGCATTGCCCTTAGCATTTCCTAAACCCAGCATTAAACTTACTGCTATTAACGGTGCTCCGGTATCCGGAGGAGCTCCTGTGTTACAAGCGTTGAGCCGTGTGAAATTAGCAGGGGAAGTAACCGATGCTAATGGTAATTTACGCAGTAATTACAATGGAATCCTGGAAGCAAAGCTTTTTGATAAAAATGTAGACCGTATAACCCTTGGGAACGATGGTATTCGGGATAATGCTAATGATATAGATGGGGATGGAGTTCCTGGAAACCAGGATCTATTACAGATGAGATTTAAAACCCTTGGAGAGGGGCTCTTTAACGGGCAGGCCTCGATAATAAATGGTAGGTTTGAATTTGAATTTGTGGTGCCGAGAGACATTCAAATCCCGGTAGGAAACGGGAGGTTGAGTTTGTATGCCCAGAATAATGCGCAACTTGAAGACCAGACAGGGTTCAATGAGCAAATTAGAATTGGAGGTCTTAATGAAAATGCTCCGGCAGATAATATTGGGCCAACCATTAGTCTCTTTATGAACGACGAAAGTTTTGTTTCAGGGGGTATTACCAACGATTCGCCAATCCTGTTGGCAAAACTGGAAGATGAAAATGGTATCAATACCGCCAGTGGTATTGGCCACGATATTATAGCTATTTTAGATGGAGACGAGTCTAATCCAATTGTATTAAACGAATTTTATCAAGCTGAAGTTGATGATTTTACAAGAGGGGTTACAAATTATAATCTCCGTGATCTGGAGAAGGGCTTGCACACCTTAACATTAAAAGCCTGGGATGTTTATAACAATTCGTCTACGGCAGAGATTCAATTTATTGTGACGGGCGATAATGAACTTGAAATAAACAGAGTGCTTAATTACCCTAATCCCTTTGTAAACTATACCGAATTCTGGTTTAATCACAACCGTCCGTTTGAGCCTTTAGAGGTTCAGGTACAGGTGTTTACTGTAACTGGAAAGGTGGTCTGGACAAAAAATCAGACCATTACTACAGATGGTTTTCTTTCCAGAGACATTGTCTGGGATGGTAGGGACGATTTTGGCGATAGAATAGGAAAAGGTGTCTATGTATATAAGATAACTGTAAAATCTCCGTTAACCAATAAGCAAGTTGAGAAATTCGAAAAACTTGTAATCCTTTAATAATTGAAAATTAAACTTATATTTGCAAAAATTTCAACCTCATGAAGAAAATTTATATCCTGATTTTATTAGCCTTGGTAACAGTAAGAACCCAAGCACAGGAAGATAACTCTACCGCTAATCAACGAGTTATTACAACCGCAGTACCATTTGTGTTAATTGCTGCAGATGCACGTGCTGCAGGTATGGGAGATATAGGAGTAGCTACTTCTTCAGATGCATTTTCACAACAGTGGAATCCTGCAAAGTATGCTTTTGCTATTTCAAAACAAGGTGTGGGTGTTACCTATACACCGTACTTAAGCCAATTGGTAAACGACATTTTCCTTGGAAATTTAACCTACTACAATCGTATTGATGAGAAAAGTGCTTTTGCAGCAAGTTTGCGTTATTTCAGCTTAGGAGATATTGAGTTGAGAGACACAGCAGACCAAATTCCTTTGATCCAGAGCCCTAACGAATTTACTTTTGATTTGTCGTATGCGCTTCGATTAAGTGAACGTTTCTCTATGGCAGTTGCTGGGCGTTATTTGCGTTCAGACCTAAAAATTCAGGCTTCAAACGAAGACGCTTCTGCAGCCTCTTCATTTGCTGTAGATGTTGCCGGGTATTATCAGTCTGAAGAAATTGCCTACAACGATTTTGATGGTCGTTGGAGAGCAGGTTTTAACTTCTCTAACATTGGTCCTAAAATTAAGTATGACGAAGTAGGACAAGAAAATAACCTTCCTACTAACTTGGGACTAGGAGCAGGGTTCGACTTCATCTTAGATGAATACAATAAAGTAGGTGTTTCTGCTGAAGTAAATAAGTTATTAGTGCCAACCCCTCGTGATTTTGATGGTGATGGCGATATTGACGCCGAAGATGATGATCAATATGAAGATATCAGCTTCTTTTCAGGGATATTCGAGTCTTTTGGTGATGCGCCAGACGGTTTCAGTGAAGAACTTAAAGAATTTACCTGGGCTTTAGGAGCAGAGTACTGGTATCAGGATGTGTTTGCATTTCGTACGGGGTACTTCAACGAAAGTGATCTGAAAGGATCCAGAAAATTCCTTTCTTTAGGAGCAGGTTTCAGATATACAGCAATTAATATTGATATTTCTTACTTATTCTCTACATCAGCAGTTAGAAGTCCGTTAGAAGGAACACTTCGTTTCGGTCTTACCTTTAACTTCGGAGACGAGTACGACGAATACTAGAACATAGATGGCAAAGAAGCTCACGATCACCACCGAACTTACGGTATTTGAATCTTTACAAGAGCTTCCACAGTCCATTCAGGAATTAATGCATAAGGCGCAGGAAGCTCGTGAAAGAGCTTATGCGCCTTATTCGCTTTTTAAGGTGGGTGCAGCGCTACAGTTGGCCAATGGAGAACTCGTCATGGGTAATAACCAGGAAAATGCAGCGTTTCCTTCTGGGCTTTGTGCCGAGCGGGTAGCAGCTTTTCACGCAGGAGCTATGTATCCGGGAGTTGCCTTTCAGACCATGGCTTTAACGGTACGTTCTTTAAACAAAGAAGTAGATACTCCAACACCACCCTGCGGAGCCTGCAGGCAATCCCTTGCCGAATATGAAGTGAATCAAAAAACACCCGTCACACTTTACTTTATGGGTGAAACAGGAAAGGTTGTAAAGGCAAACTCCATAAAAGACTTATTGCCTCTTATTTTTGATAGTTCTTACTTGTAATTCTTATTAAAAGTTCCCCTCCTTTGTAAGGGAAGGTGGAATCTGGTAATGTAGCGAAGCAAAATTTCCAGATGACGGAAGGCTAGACCCTTCCAAATCCTAACAAAACTCACAATCTCATTTTCCCAAAGTAAAGTTTTACCATACTTTATAAAATCCCTATTTTTGTTATTCGCGAAAAAATAATACTGAAGCCTTTTTCAGTATTCCAACAACTATAGTTGATGAAAAAGATCACCAAAAAAACATACCTCGATTGGTATGAGAACATGTTATTCTGGCGCAAATTTGAAGATAAATTAGCGCAGGTATATATCAATCAAAAAGTACGTGGATTCCTGCACTTGTACAATGGACAAGAGGCGGTGCTCGCTGGAGCGTTGCACGCTATGGACCTTACTAAAGATAATATGATTACTGCGTACCGTAACCACGTGCAACCCATTGGAATGGGCGTAGATGCAAAACGTGTCATGGCCGAGTTGTACGGGAAAGCCACAGGTACTTCACAAGGTCTGGGAGGTTCTATGCATATTTTTTCAAAAGAACACCGTTTCTATGGAGGTCATGGGATCGTGGGAGGTCAAATCCCACTGGGAGCAGGAATTGCTTTCGGAGATAAATTTCACGGGCGTGATGCCGTAACCCTATGTTATATGGGAGACGGAGCTGTGCGTCAAGGATCGTTACACGAAACATTTAACCTGGCAATGTTGTGGAAACTACCTGTTGTATTCTGTTGTGAAAACAATGGATATGCCATGGGAACATCGGTAGCAAGAACCGCAAACCACACCGATATCTGGAAGCTTGGTTTGGGGTACGAAATGCCTTGCAAGCCAGTGGACGGTATGAAACCAGAAGTGGTTGCCAAAGAAATGGACGAAGCCATAGACCGTGCAAGACGCGGGGATGGTCCTACCTTTTTAGAAATAAGAACCTATCGTTACAGAGGCCATTCTATGAGTGACGCGCAACATTATCGTACCAAGGAAGAGGTTGCGAAGAAGCAGGAAGAGGATCCAATTTCGTATGTGTTGCATAAGATCTACGAAAAGAAATGGGCTACGGAAGATGATATTAAAAAAGTAGACAAGCGCGTAAAGGATATGGTAAAAGAGTGCGAAAAATTTGCCGACGAGTCTCCATACCCGGAAAAGAACGTGATGTACGACGCGGTATACGAACAAGAAGATTATCCATTTTTACCTCATAAATTATAAGCAATGGCAGAAGTAATAAACATGCCTCGATTGAGCGATACCATGGAAGAAGGAACCGTGGCAACCTGGCTCAAAAAAGTGGGCGATACAGTGGAGGAAGGCGATATTTTAGCCGAAATTGAAACAGATAAAGCCACAATGGAGTTTGAATCTTTTTACGAAGGAACGCTACTTCATATTGGAATTGAAGAGGGGGACACCGCAAAAGTAGACACGCTTTTGGCTATCATTGGGGATAAAGATGAAGATATTTCAGGATTGCTGAATGGCGGCGGAAATGATGATGATAAAGCTGAAAAGAAAGATAAAGCTGAAAAAAAGTCAGATGACGAAAATGAAGAGGATGCTACTGAAGAAAATACATCAGAAGAAACAGAAGAAGAAAGCTCAGAAGAAAGCGGATCTGATCTGCCTGAAGGGGTAGAAATTATCACTATGCCTCGCTTGAGCGACACTATGGAAGAAGGAACCGTAGCTTCATGGTTAAAGAAAGAAGGGGATGCCGTAGAAGAAGGTGATATTCTAGCTGAAATCGAAACCGATAAGGCTACCATGGAGTTTGAGAGCTTCTACTCCGGAACGCTTTTAAAAATTGGAATTGGCGAAGGGGAAACAGCAAAAGTAGATGCCTTGCTGGCTATTATTGGCCCGGAAGAAACCGATGTTTCTACTATTTCAGCCAAAGGAAAACCAGCCGCTAAGAAATCTTCAGATACAAAAGAAGCCCCTAAAAAAGAAGAAAAGAAAACCGAATCGAAAAAGGAAGCGGTAGAAGATAAAAAAGAATCAAAACCTTCAGGTTCAGGTTCAAAACGAATTTTTGTTTCTCCATTGGCCAAAAAAATGGCTGAAGAAAAAGGAATCAATATACAACACGTAAACGGTACTGGAGATAATGGTCGTATCGTAAAAAGCGATATTGAAAACTACCAGCCAGGAGCTTCAGGGGCAGACGCCTATCAACCTGTTGGTGAGGAAAGCTGGGAAGAGACTAAAAACTCGCAAATGCGTAAAACCATTGCAAAGCGTCTGGGTGAATCTAAATTTACAGCACCACATTACTATTTAACAATTGAGTTGGATATGGATAATGCAATTGCTTCAAGAACAGCCATTAACAGCGATCCAGATGTAAAAATATCTTTCAACGATATGATCGTAAAAGCATGTGCCATGGCATTGCGTAAACACCCTCAGGTAAATAGCCAGTGGACAGGCGAAACTACTAAAATTGCAAACCATATTCATATGGGCGTTGCCGTTGCTGTGGATGAAGGACTGGTAGTTCCGGTGTTAAAATTTGCAGACCAGATGACGTTTTCTCAAATTGGAGCGAATGTAAAAGAACTGGCAGGCAAAGCAAGAAATAAAAAATTAACTCCAGACGAAATGCAGGGAAGCACGTTTACGGTTTCTAATCTGGGTATGTTTGGTATTAAAGAATTTACGAGCATTATTAATGCGCCTAATTCAGCTATTTTATCGGTTGGGGCCATTGTACAAAAGCCTGTTGTAAAGAACGGAGCGATTGCTGTAGGGAATACTATGACAGTGACGTTAGCCTGCGATCATCGAACAGTAGATGGTGCTACAGGAGCAAAATACTTGCAAACAGTACGACAGTATATCGAGAATCCTGTTACGATGTTTGTGTAAAAAAACCTCCCCTCTAAAAAGAGGGGGCAAGGGGTGTGTATACCCCAATTTTTTCAAAAAATATCACAAAAATACAATGCCCGAAACTAAAAATATAATAATAACTGGAACCAGTCGTGGTATAGGCTATGAGCTGGTTTCATTGCTTACAGATGCAGGACATAATGTGCTTGCCTTGTCGCGTGATGCTGCGCCAGTTTCGGGATTAGATATTTCAAATTGCTGGTGTTTCTCTTGTGATATTACCGATAAAAGGGATGTTGCCCGGGTCAAAGAGTTTTTGAAAGAAACATGGAGCCATGTAGATGTGCTTATTAACAATTCAGGATATTTGGTAAACAAACCTTTTGCAAAACTGAAGTGGGAAGACTTTGAAGATAGCTATGCTGTAAATGTTTTTGGTGCTGCGGTAATGACCCAAACAATTCTGCCTTTTATGAAAAAGGACGGCCACGTTGTTAACATTAGTAGTATGGGCGGTATTCAGGGAAGTTTGAAATTTCCTGGCCTGGCGGCATATAGTAGTAGTAAAGGGGCTATCATTACATTAACAGAAGTCTTAGCTGAAGAGTATAAAAAAACCGGTCCCAGTTTTAATTGCCTGGCATTGGGCTCTGTACAAACAGAAATGCTCGAAGAGGCTTTCCCTGGTTTAAAAGCGGCAGTTACTGCACAAGAAATGGCACAGTATATTATGGATTTTTCTTTAACAGGACATAAAATGTACAACGGAAAGATTTTGCAGGTTTCCAGTTCAACTCCCTAGGTGTTTAGTGGTACGAGTCATTTCGATACTTCGACAAGCTCAGCACCGGCTTAGGAGAAATCTCACAAGAAGCTCACTTTCGAATGAATTTTAATTAACAATTATTTTTAGCAAGTTGTGCGCCCTTTTCACTGTGCTTCGAGGTGACAAAACAACTAAAAATTTTCTGTATTTTTGAAGCGTGCAAGATATCCTCGAAAAATACATTCCCCAAGCAGCTGTAGCGCCTAGTTTTGAACTTATTAAAACAAACAATGTTTACTTGAAAATTGTAAACGAACGGGTAACACGTCACGGTGATTACAGAAAAACATCCAACGGCCAGCACCAAATAACAGTAAATGCCAACTTGAACAAGTACCGTTTTTTAATCACACTTATTCATGAGGTTGCACATTTGGTGGCTTTCAATAAATATGGTAGAAGTATAAAACCCCACGGGCGTGAATGGAAGCATAGCTTTCAGCTTTTAATGTTGCCATTTATACGTCCGGAAGTATTTCCCAATAATTTACTGCCTTTATTGGCACTACACTTTAAAAACCCACGGGCGAGTAGCGATACAGATGCTAAACTTTCGTTAGCATTAAAACAGTACGATGCCCCCAACGATAAAAACTATATATTTGAAATACCCCACGGAGCATTGTTTCGGCTCTATAACGGGAAAATTTTTAAACGAGGCAATAAACGCGTAAAACGCTATGAGTGTTTGGAGGTGAATACAGGTAGAATCTACCTTTTTAACCCCAATGCTGAAGTAGAGTTTTTGCGGGTTCAAAGTTGAACGGCAGTCGATGAGTCGATACGTTTAGAGGTTGAGGAACTAAAAAGGGAATTTCTTATAACCATACGAAACACACTAGACTAAACTCCTAAACACATCAACTTTTCAACTAGTAAAGTTTCACAATACTAATTCAAGAGCCATATTTATAAAAAAGAACTAATTTGAATACATTAAATAAAAATTACTACGCAGTGATCATGGCAGGAGGAATTGGCTCAAGATTCTGGCCTGTTAGTACACAGGAGTTTCCAAAACAGTTTCATGATATGTTAGGGACCGGAGAGAGCTTGCTTCAAAAGACGTTTTCGCGATTGGAAAAAATAGTGCCTGCAGAAAATATACAGGTGCTAACCAATGAGCGTTATTTAGAGCTTACGCTGGAGCAGTTGCCTAAAATTTCAAAAGCACAAGTGGTGTTGGAGCCTGCTATGCGAAATACAGCACCCTGTATTTTGCTCTCAGCATTAAAGATCCAAAAAGATAATCCGGAGGCTGTTATGCTTGTAGCCCCAAGCGATCATTGGATTGAAGATGAAACAGCCTTTCAGAAAGATGTAGAATTGTGTTTTAATACCTGTGAAAAAGAAGACGTTTTAATGACCCTGGGAATCCCGCCAACGTTTGCGAATACGGGGTATGGATATATAGAAAGCGATAAAAATTCTATTTCTGAAATTAAAAAAGTACATCAATTCCGGGAAAAGCCAGATTATGAAACTGCTAAGCACTTTTTAGCGGAAGGAAATTTCCTTTGGAATGCTGGTATATTTTTATGGAGTGTGAAAAGTATTATTTCAGCATTTGAAGAGCATTTGCCTGTTATGAATGCACTTTTTTCAGAAGGAAAACCCGTTTATAATTCCGAAGAAGAAAAAAGGTTCGTTTCAGAAAACTATAGCCTCGCCGAGAATATCTCGATTGATTATGGCATCATGGAGAAAGCTAAAAACGTGTATGTGAAAATAGCAACGTTTGACTGGAATGATCTTGGTACCTGGGGAGCGTTGCATGATAAACTGGTTAAGGACATAAACAGTAACGCAATTGTGAGGGCTAAAACTCATCTTAAAGAAGCCAGTGGAAATATGGTTTTTACTGAAAAAGATAAATTGGTAGTCATTGACGGTTTGAATAATTATATCGTTGTTGAGAAAGAAGATGTATTGCTTATATTTCCGAAGGAAAAGGAGCAAGAAATTAAAACCCTACTGACCGAAGTTTCAGAAAAACACGGTGAAAAATATACATAATGAGTACACCTGAAAATAAGAACCATATAACGCCTAACGAAGCCGAATTTGAGAAAGACAAGCAGAATGCCTGGCATGGATTAACAAAGTTTATAAGAGGGCTTTTTAGCCTGAATGAAGACACCGATAGGGACGCGACCATAGAGGCAGTACGAAAAGACATTCCTTTTAAAGGCCATACGGCATGGATTCTTATTTTTTCCATTTTTGTGGCTTCTATTGGCTTAAATGTGAGTAGTACAGCTGTGGTGATTGGAGCGATGCTTATTTCTCCATTAATGGGTCCCATTGTGGGTATTGGTCTTTCTGTGGCCATAAACGATGTGGAGACACTTAGGAAGTCCCTTATAAATTTAGGAATCATGGTGGCGCTAAGCGTGCTTACAGCTTTTTTATACTTTAGTATTTCTCCTTTAACTGAAGAAACACCCGAGTTACTTGCCCGAACCTATCCTACCATTCTAGATGTACTGGTTGCTATTTTTGGTGGTTTGGCACTTATTGTTGCTAAAACTAAAAGTGGCACCATTGCAAGTGTTATTTTTGGGGTAGCTATTGCTACTGCCCTTATGCCGCCTTTGTGTACCGTTGGCTACGGGTTGGCTATCGGGAATATAGATTATGCTGGCGGGGCTTTGTACCTGTTTTCTATCAATGCAGTTTTTATTGCGCTTTCAACGTTTATTGTTTCCAAAGTGTTACGATTTCCAATGGTGCGGTATGCCAATTCGAAGAGGAGACGATTTATTGCGCAAATGGCTTCTTTAATAGCGGTAATTGTCATAGTGCCCAGTGTGTACCTTTTTTACAAGCTGTTACAAGAACAGGTTTTTGAAAATAAAACAAAAGAATTTGTAAAAGAGATTATTAGGTATGAGGGTGCCGAAGTGGTAAAGTCTTCACAGGATTATAAAACAAAACAGATTGAAGTATACCTGATTGGGCAGCCTGTGCCACAACCCAAAATTAATGAGTGGTTGGCCCAATTGAAAGAAACGGAGAAACTAGAAGACGTTACCCTGCGTATTTATCAAGGCTCTGATCAATCCGGAGCATTGGCAGAAAGACTTTCTGGAGAGGTAAAAGCAGGTATTTTGGAAGATTTGTACGTGAAGAATGAAAAGGCAATTAGCGATAAAGACGAACGTATTGCTTTCCTCGAAGATGAGATTGCTAAACTTACGGTAAAAGACGGAATTCCTTTTGAAGCCATAAGCAAAGAGCTACAAGTAACTTTTGAAGGCATTGAAAATTTTTCCTATTCAAAGCGGGTGTCTACCAATTACGAAAAAACAGATACCCTGCCTGTCTTTTCAGTAACGTGGAAAAACACGGTGCGTTCCAGAGAACGTACAGCCAATATGGAAAAGATGGCAAGCATCCTGAAACTACGTTTAGAACTGGACACACTTGCTGTGGAAGAACGTTAGTGATTATTTAATCTCTTTACTTGGGATATAGGCAATAAAAAAGGCACTCAAATGGAGTGCCTTTTTTTCTTTTTAAAAATCAAATTATTTTTTTACAAACTTGTAGCTTACTTGTCTTTGGTCAATTTCAAATTGAGCGAAGTAAACTCCAGTGTTTAGGCTGGAAACATCTATGCTGTTTGCGCTGGATACAGTTGTGCTTAACACTAACTTTCCATTCATATCTACAATAGTTACTACTGTATTGTCCATTCCCTGAACAGAGAAATTTAATTGATTTGCTGTTGGGTTAGGATATAACTTAATGCCTGCAGCTAGTGCATCTTCTCCCCCAAGAACAACTTCGGTTTCACCTTCAGTTACAGAAAGTTGTTGGTTTATCTGTACGTCCTCGAAAATATCAACTTCTCCAGAAGGCCACTCTATAATCACTTTATCGATAGTGGTAGCTGTACCAAGACCAAAATGTGCAACTAAAGAATTCATATGTCTAAAACCTTGTCCAGAGCGTACTTCACGCATTTGGCTTCCCCAGGCTCCTTCAATTATAACACGGGCACCAATACCGTTCAGGTTACTGTCTTCTCCGGTAAGTGCAACTTTAAACCAGTTGTTATCGTTTCCATCATTTATGTAAAGGTTTCCACCTCTTACAACATCTAAAAACCCATCGTTGTTAAGGTCTCCAATTCCACCGCCATCAAAAGGAAGGTCCTGACCTGTAAAAGTCATGTCTCCATTGTTAATGTATAGTTCTTTGGACATTTCACTTAGGATATCGATATATCCATCGTTGTTAAAGTCTGCTGCAAGGTTTTCCCAGGACCCAAGGTCGTTTGGGTTAATACCTGTGGTTGCGATAATATCTGTATAGTTTCCAGTCCCATCATTTTCCATAAACTTGTTCTGAAAGTCGTGGTTTACGATAAAAGCATCTAAGTCTCCATCATTGTCAAAGTCTTCAAAAACAGTTGCCCAGGAACGAGAACTATCCTGCATTCCAATGTCGAGTGCATTTTCGGTAAATACGCCATTGCCATCATTGGTGTACATTGCATTATTGTTTAATGGGTCGTTTGGTGGTGAACCGCCTCTACACTTTGTTAAGTACATATCCTGATCGCCATCATTATCATAATCTATCCAGATCGCAGCGTAGTTACCAGGGGCATCTAAGGTTTGAATAAGAGTCTGGTCTAAAGTCATATTTCCGTTACCATCGTTTCGGTACGGGTGACTTAAATCTACATCGTGACAAACAAATGCATCTAAATCTCCATCGTTGTCTATATCAGCAAAAGTTGAACGTTGTGAAAAGATATATTGAGGGAATGTGTTTTCTGTATAATCAGTTCCGTCTGCATTTGCCATTAAAAATGAAACACGTTGCCCATTTCCTAGTACAAAATCATTGTAACCGTTTGCATCCAAATCTCCAGCAGCAACACTCCAGTTTGGAACATTTTGTATGGGCATTGAAATCATAGTAGAGATAAAAGTACCATCAGGTTGCTGGTAATCTATTCCAACTCCATTAGATGAAATGCGAACGTTATCATCAAGAAAATCGTTATTTACATCGACAGCAACAGCCGTAGATGAATCGAAATTACCAATTAAATTGTTTTGATTTGTAAAGCTCACTTCCTGAGCCAACATTCCAAAGCCACATGCGAGCGCAAGTGATAAGGTTGTAATTTTTTTCATAAGTATGATTTTTAAAAGTCGTTAAAAATAACTTAAAATTTTATACAATACAACCTATGATTAAATAAATTACTGCTCTTTTAGCTGTATATCCCTGATTTTCTTAAATAAATCTGAAGAATAGACGAAATCTGTAACATCCTGATTGTCTGTGCTGAAAATTTCCTTGTTATTTCCCTGCCAGACTAAAATGCCATTTTTGAGAAAGACAATGTTCTCTCCAATTTCCATAACTGAATTCATATCGTGTGTAACGACTACGGTTGTAATATCATACTCATGGGTAATTTCCTGAATAAGATTATCGATTACAGTAGCAGTTTTAGGGTCGAGTCCGGAGTTGGGTTCGTCACAAAAGAGGTATTTAGGTTTGTTTACAATGGCCCGGGCAATAGAAACTCTTTTTTGCATTCCCCCGGAAATTTCTGAAGGATACTTCTTGTTAACCCCTCCCAGATTTACACGTTCTAAAACCTCATTTACGCGTTCTAGCATTTCAGACTTTTTGTTTTTCGTAAACATACGTAAAGGAAACATAACGTTTTCTTCAATAGTCATAGAATCGAACAAAGCCCCTCCCTGAAAAAGCATTCCAATTTCTTCCCGCAGGGTTCTTTGTTGTTCATCATCCATATTCTGGATGGCCTCATTTTCATAGAAAATAAATCCTTCTTCAGGCTTAAACAAACCTAACAGACATTTCAACATCACTGTTTTCCCACTACCACTCTGGCCTATAATTAAATTGGTCTTACCCTTTTCAAAAACAGTAGAAATACCTTTAAGGATTTCCTCGTCGCCAAAACTTTTCTTTATGTTTTCTACTTTTATCATTAGCTAAGAAGGAGTTGTGTGATGATAAAATTTGCCAAGATGATGAGCACACTCGTCCAGACAAAAGAGTTGGTGCTTGCCTTTCCTACTTCCAGCGCGCCCCCTTTCATATAATAACCCTGCCAGGAGGGTACAGTTGCCAATATAAAGGCAAAAACAAATGTTTTTATAAAGGCATACACCAGATGAAAAGAGTTAAAACTGTCTTGTAGCCCAGCTGTAAAGTCGGTGTAGGTGGTAAATCCACCGTAAACACCAGCCAACAAACCTCCAGTAATCCCAATAAACATAGATAATGCTATCACAAAGGGGAAAAACAAGAGTGCAATAATTTTTGGGAATACAAGATAATTTAAAGAGTTTATACCCATAACTTCCAGGGCGTCAATTTGCTCGGTAACCCGCATAGAGCCAATGCTGGAAGTGATAAAGGAGCCTACTTTACCCGCCATGATAATAGACATAAACGTAGGGGCAAATTCCAGAATAATGGACTGCCTTGTTGCATAGCCTATTAAAGATTTTGGGATAATGGGGTTGTCGACATTTAAAGCGGTTTGTATAGCAATTACACCACCAACGAAGAAGGAGATAAAGATCACAATAGGTAATGAGCCTATAATAAGATCGTCAATTTCCTTAAAGATAAGTTCTTTAAGTACCGACCGTTTGGTGAAACCCCCAAAGGTGCGTTTCAGCATTAAAAAGTAAGAACCAATATCTTCTAGGTATGCCATAGTTGTAATCGTGTCGCTAAGGTACTAATTAAAAAATTTTTAGGGAAGGGAGTATCCTTACTTTTGGTCAAAAAGTTGTTTCATTATCGTATGTATTTTTGTGTTTTGATACACTCCGTCAAATAATTCCTCACTGGGACCTTGTGCAAAAACAGGAACCATAGTTGCTGTGTGACCTGTGGTTGAAAAAGAAGCTACGATTTTATTGTAGTTAATCCCATCTGCACTAAGGCTAAACCCTCCGGTTTCATGGTCTGCCGTAACAATTACAAGCGTTTCGCCATTGTTTTTAGCAAAATCGAGTACAGCACCAATGGTTTTGTCAAAATCAATCATTTCGTTGATTAAGAATTCAGCATCGTTGTCATGACCACCCCAGTCTATCTGGGAGCCTTCTACCAGTAAGAAGAACCCTTCCTTGTTTTTGGAAAGTTGCCCAATGGCGAGCATGGTGGCATTTGTTAAGAAATTTCCTCTGTTTTCAGACATTTTTGGCATGCCGTCAGGAGCTAATAAGATGGCTTGCTTTTTTTCTGAAATTTTCTGTGGAAGCGCATCGGTATGAACTTCATAATTCCGGTCTTTTAGTTGCTGAATCAGGTCTTGCCCATCGGTTCTATCCCGAAAAAACTGAAGTCCGCCTCCGGCAAAAAACTCAATCTTGCTGTGAACTAAATCTACCGCAATCTCCTCGTACATCCTGCGGGATTCCT
Source organism: Flavobacteriaceae bacterium UBA1903 (assembly GCA_002337605.1). Lineage (GTDB taxonomy): Bacteria > Bacteroidota > Bacteroidia > Flavobacteriales > Flavobacteriaceae > Marinirhabdus. The sequence goes on along the minus strand of DDGL01000014.1, from coordinate 181,081 downwards.
GATGCGCATAAAAAGAGGCAGGAGTAGCGTGTACTACTGAAGATGTAACGACCAACCCGGTGGCAACATCGGTTTTCGATATATGTTCTACGATGGTTTCGGCAGGCTTCATGTCTATACCTACCCCTATAGCACCGTTATAGGTTTTAATGCCCGAGGCAAAGGCCGTTGCGCCAGCAGCAGAGTCTGTGATCAATTCTTTTGAGGAAGATGTCATACTAAGCCCAACCGTTTTAAAACGTAAAAAATTAGAAGGCTTGTCATTAAAATACAGGCTGGATGAAATTTCACTAAGCCCCATGCCATCCCCTACAAGCAGAATGATATTTTTAGGTTTTTTATTGTTTTGAGCTACACTAGCTGTAAAGCTAAAGATACAAATTACTGTAGTTAACAGGGTTTTAATGAAATATGAAGGCATATAGATAAACTTAAGAGATTCAAAAATACACAATAGGAAATTGCGAAATGCTATAAAAAGGTTAAGATGTATTAAAACACCTTTTTCTTTATATTCTTCCAACGTAAGGCTCTAATAAAGCTACCTTGTTCTTCAGTGACCAAAAATGGCATCTCCTTGCGTTTTGCTTTTAAATACCCTTGCATACAATGGTAATAAAACGCTGGGCTGCCTTTTTTTGTTGCAAGTTTTATAGCAGCGATTTGGGTAAGTGCCCAACCATAACGCATTTTGTAAAATGCCTCGCCTTGTTTATACCTGGCGGCTTTGGTATAGGTGGCGCCGGTGGGTTTTAGGTGTTTTACATGCAGTGATCCATCAGTTACAACGTTCCAGCCATAAAATTTAGCGAGTAATTCGTCTACGGTGTCCCAGCCCATCGATTTTTTTAATCCTCCAATTTCTTCGAAACATTCTTTGCGATACGCCTTTAAAGCACCACGAATATGGTCTTTATTGGTTAGGTTTTCTACTCCCCAGGTTCCGTTTTCTTCTAGCGTGCAAAATCCGCCAACCATCCCAGTTTTTGGATCGCTTTTAAATGTTTCTGAAACTTTCTCCAGATAATGCTTCGGAAAAATAAGATCTGCATCAAACTTGCAGATCACTTCGTATGAGTTGTCTAGCGTTTTAAATCCTTCGTAAAAAGCATTGACAACTTTGCTGCCTGGTTCGTGTTTCGAATTGGAATGGGTGGTAACCGAAGTAATAAAAGAATATTTTGCCGAAAATGAATCAATAATAGCCTGTGTATCGTCTGTAGACCCATCATTGACCACCACAATTTTTTTTGGCTGAAGGGTTTGCGCCACTAACGAATCTAGTGTTTGCGCAAGAAACACTTCTTCATTATGAGCGGGTATGATGAGTTGGATGTTCAAAAAAATAGTTTATTGGGCAAATATAACCCCAAAAAACAAACGAGTAGTAATTGGCTGTATTATATAGAAATTACTTTACGTTTACTGTATTTTTGTGCTCACCTCAAGTAATAAAAGCTACTTAGTACTGTAAACAAAAGTTTGTCTGTGATTTTAATGTTCTTTAAAAGTAAAACCCTGCTTAAAATTTCTAGATTAATTCGAGAAAGGCGAGGACTTTAATTAATACGTGGCAACAGTTAAGTGGGAAAGAAAGTTTTCGATATCTTACATTTGGCTACAATAGGAAAAATTGTTTGTAAGTAAAGAAATACCATTAGTAGGATTAAATTTTGAAGAGATTATGAAAATAAAAGAGTTTTTGTTAAATCCAGTTAAGTTTTTCATAAAGGGAAGAAAGATACTTACCGATCCCCAATATCTAGATGTGCAAAAAAAGAGTCATAAAGAAGTGTTGAAAACACCTTCCCGTACTGTAATTATTAATTTTTTATTGTCTTTAAGCAAGGGAGATACAAGTTATTTAGAGATTGGTGTTCGAAACCCCCAGGATAATTATAGCCACATTAAAGCTGATAAAAAATACAGCGTTGATCCCGGTCTTGAGTTTGATGAAAATCCTGTTGATTTTAAAATGACGAGCGACGCTTTTTTTCTTAAGCTTTCAGAAAATAAAATTCTGTCTAAAAATATAAAATTTGATGTTATTTTTATTGATGGGCTACATCTTGCCCCACAGGTGGATAGAGATATAAAAAATGCATTAATGTACATTAAGGATGATGGTTTTATAGTACTACACGACTGTAACCCTCCTAGCGAATGGCACTCAAGAGAATCTTATATGTATTTACATACTCCTGCAAAAGGGTATTGGAACGGCACAACTTGGAAGGCTTTTTTAAAGTGGCGATCTTTCCCCTCCATAAATTCTTGTTGTATTGATACAGACTGGGGGGTTGGTTTATTGTCCAAAAATCACCGAATTGGTAATCCTAATAAGCTCACTAATCCTTTTTTTGAATTTAATTTATTAGAAGAGAACAGAAAGGATTATTTAAACTTAATCGACTTTGAATCGTTTAAAAAACATTTTCAAGAATAAAATTACCCACAATACATTACTGTTCTTTATAGGTTTATATTTCGTTTGTTAAGAGTATGTAGATTGCGTAGTGTCGACAATAGCTTTATTTTTGGTTACTTTTAAAAATTAATAATTTGCAGAAAAAGGTTTTCATTATAATAGTTTCGTATAACGGCGAACAATGGCTTTTCAAAAATTTACAATCTTTAAATAAATCTACGTATCCAGTCACTACTATTGTTGTAGACAACTATTCTTCTGATACTTCAAAAGCCATTGTAAAACTGTTTCCCGAGGTTACATTAATTTCATTAAACAAAAATTTAGGCTTCGGCTTAGCAAATAATATTGCGATTAAAGAGGCTATGGCTCAAGATGCAGCATATGTTTTTCTTTTAAATCAGGATACATGGGTTTTTCCCGAAACAATTGGTAATTTGGTGGCTATTGCTGAAACAAACAAAGAATTTGGAATAATAAGTCCGCTACACTATTCTGGTGATGGTATTACTTTGGACAAAAATTTTGAAAAGTATTGGAAGGGAAAAAACCAAGATTTGAACTCTGAATTGGATGATATACCATTTGTGAATGCTGCTGCATGGTTCATCCCCAAAAAAGTGATCGAAAAAGTTGGTCTTTTCGAACCTTTGTACACCCATTATGGAGAGGACAGAAATTATGTGTCCAGGGTGTTGTTTCATAACTTTAGGGTGGGAATTGTTAAAGACTCTAAAATTTGTCACGATAGGGTGATAAAAAGAAATTTTCGAAAAGATGCTATTCAATCAAAATATAAAATACTAACAGAGGTTTTAAATATTAATAATTCATTGTTTGTTGGTTATTTGCGAGGTTTTATGAATGTCTTGGGATTGCCAAAGTATTTTTATAAGTATTATTCTCTTTCTTCTACATTACATATTTTTATTATACTATTTTGGTATTACGTGGGTTTACTATTGAATTTAATTAAAATTTTTAAAACAAGGTCTAGCCATAAGTAATGATAGGAAATAAAATATATAAACAAGTTTTTTGGTTTAATATTATAAGCTACACAGGTGTAGCTATAGGCGTTATTTCTACTGTTTTTATATATCCTCACAACAAAGAGTTTTTAGGAATTGTTAGGTACGTAGATAGCCTTGCGCAACTGTTATTTCCATTAATCCTTTTTGGCGGGGGGCAAGCCCTAGTTCATTTTTATCCAACTTTAGATGAATACAATAGACCACAACTGTTTAAGTATTCAATTGCTTCAATACTGGTAATAAGTTTTGTGCTTTTAAGTATTCTTTTGTTAGGTACTACGTTTTCTCAATGGAATCACTATTATTATTTTTTTTATGCTTTCCCAATAGCTTCTGTTTTGGCTTTTGTAGAATTGTTTAAAAGACAGGCTATACATATCGATAAAATCGAAATACCTGCTTTGTATGAAAAAATAATCCCAAAAATAGCATTGCCAACTATTTTCGGGCTATTAATTTTTGGGTATCTAAATATAGATAGCGCATTATTGGCATTTGTAATTTCTTACTTTATTCTGTTTGTTTTGTTGCTTTTTTATATACTCAAACATTTTAAATTAAAATGGGGGTTTAAGTTTAAGTCACTTTTTTCTGAAGTACACAAAAAAGAATACTATAAATACAGTTTTTTTAGTTTTTTAGGAAGTTTCGGATCAATTTTAGCATTTAGGATCGATGCTTTCATGATACCTGAGTTTTTGTCTTTTGAAGCGAATGGGACTTTTGCAATAGGAATGGCACTAGCAACTTCTTTGGCAATTCCAGCAGCTGGAGTATTTGCAATTTATGCTCCTAAAATTTCAGCATATTTAAAAAATAATAAAATAGATGAATTAGGAAAAAAGTACAAAGAAACTGCAAAGCTCCTTTTTTTCATTGGGGCTGTATTGTATACCTCTTTAGTTTTAGGGATAGATTCTTTGTTTAAAATGCTTCCTGCCTATGACAAATTAGTTGATTCTATACCAATAATTATTTTACTTGGGGCAAATGTAGTTTTTAATATGTCTACAGGATTCAACAATGAAATAATATCCTATTCTAAGTATTATAGGTTTAATATTATTTCAGTTCTTTCACTGGCTATCTTAAATATATTTTTAAACATCTTTTTTTTAACTCAAACCAACTTAGGTATTATTGGAGTCGCTTATGCGTCATTAATTGCTATGGTGAGTTTCAATTGTATTAAACTTTTATATATACATATAAAGCTAGGGATTTTACCATTTGATAAAGATTATTTCAAGATTTTGGCAGTAGTATGTATAGTGTTTTTTACTTTTCTTTTATTACCTGTAAATTCAAACCCTTTGTTTAATTTAATTTTAAAATCAGGGTTGAACAGTCTGTTGATCCTCTATATTACCTATAGATTGAAATTGATTTACAGTTTAAATTATTGGGTGGCTAAACTTTATAAACAATCGCATTGATGTTCATTCCGGCACCTACACTTGCAAACATCACCACATCGCCTTTTGAAATACTGTGTCCTTCCAGTTTATTGTTAAGCACCAGATCGTACAAAGTGGGAACGGTAGCAACGCTGGAATTCCCCAATTTGTCTATGGTCATGGGCATTACGCCTTCTGGAGCCTCCATATCATACAGTTTGTAAAAACGGTTGATGATGGCTTCGTCCATTTTTTCATTAGCCTGGTGGATAAACACTTTTTTAAGGTCGGTAATTGGTACACCGCTTTTTTCCATGCAATCTTTCATGGCTTCGGGCACATTGCTTAAAGCAAAGTTATAGATTTTACGCCCATACATTTTAATGTAGCGACGGGCATCGGTCAATTCTTGGTTGTTACTTTCACCAAAGTAGATAAAATGTGCTTCGTCATACGCAAAAGTGACGCTTTTGTGTGCTAAAAACCCAGCACTATCATCGTTAGTTGCTTCTACTACGGTTGCGCCTGCACCATCACTGTATATCATAGAGTCGCGGTCGTGTTGGTCTACCACTCTGGAGAGTGCTTCGGCACCAATAACAAGGCATTTTGTAGCCATTCCGCTTTTTATATACGCGTGGGCAGTGATCATAGCTTCTACCCATCCCGGGCAACCAAACATAAGGTCGTAGCCTACACAGTTTGGGTTTTTAATTTTAAGTAAATGTTTTACGCGGGAAGCAATACTGGGCACGTTATCACTTTGATGTGAGCCGTATTTTACATCACCATAATTGTTGGCAACAATTATGTAATCTAAAGTTTCCCGGTCTATCCCGGCATTTTCTATGGCTTTTTCAGCAGCAAAAAAAGCAATGTCCGAGGTGTTGTACTCCTCTTTGATATAGCGACGCTCAGAAATACCAGTGATTGCCTTGAATTTTTCAATAATCACGGTGTTTTCGTGGGCAAAGTTTTTGCCGTCTTCTGTAAAGAAGTTATGTTTTTCAAATTGGTCATTACGAGCGACTCCTGTGGGGATGTAGCTGCCAACGCCTGTGATTTTTGTGCCCATAAACTAAATTTTGACTAAAATAGGTAAAAAGGTAATGGTAATACATTGATTTTTTAGGAAATCGGTCATATTTAAACTATCATTTAAAAATTGCTTTAAAATCTTAGAATCCTCATTTTATAATACTTTCAATGAGGATTCTTTAATACAATTTTTATGCTTCCATATACTCCTCAATAGGCGCACACGTACAAATAAGGTTTCTGTCTCCATATGCATCGTCTACACGACGAACACTTGGCCAGAATTTATTATCATTCACATACTCCAATGGAAATGCAGCCTGTTGTCTTGTGTACGGTAACTCCCAGGTGTCGCTAGTAAGCATGGCTTGGGTGTGGGGTGCGTTCTTAAGCAGGTTGTTTGGCTCGTCTTTATCGAGGCTTTTTATTTCTTTTCGTATTGAAATCATAGCATCACAAAAACGGTCCAGCTCTTGTTTGCTTTCGCTTTCGGTTGGCTCGATCATCATCGTTCCTGCTACAGGGAAAGAAACAGTAGGTGCGTGGAAGCCATAATCTATCAGACGTTTTGCAATGTCTACTACTTCAATACCGTGTTCTTTAAACGGACGACAATCGATGATCATTTCGTGTGCCGCTCTTCCTTTTTCTCCAGAATACAAGACATCGAAATGACCACTTAAACGTTCTTTAATGTAGTTCGCGTTTAGGATAGCAAATTGAGTAGATTTTTTCAAGCCGCTTTCGCCAAGCATGCATATGTATGCATAGCTAATTAAGCAGACTAACGAACTTCCCCATGGTGCTGCAGAAATTGCTGAAATCGCTGTTTCGCCACCAGTTTCAATTACCGGGTTTGATGGTAAAAACGGGACTAACTGCTCTGCGACACAAATAGGCCCTACACCCGGACCACCACCACCGTGAGGAATAGCAAACGTTTTGTGTAGGTTGAGGTGGCACACATCTGCTCCAATCGCACCAGGATTTGTGAGGGCAACCTGAGCATTCATATTGGCGCCGTCCATATATACCTGACCGCCATTGTCATGAATAATACTTGTAATTTCTCTAATAGCACTCTCGTATACCCCATGCGTAGATGGATACGTAACCATTAAAGCAGCAAGATTATCCTTGTATTGCTCGGCTTTTGCGCGAAGGTCTTCTACATCTATATTTCCTTCGTCGGTAGCTTTTGTGACTACAACCTTCATTCCTGCCATCACAGCACTCGCGGGATTTGTACCGTGTGCAGATGATGGAATTAAACAAATATTTCTATTTGTGTCCCCTCTGGATTCGTGGTATGCTCTAATCACCATTAAGCCTGCATATTCTCCCTGGGCTCCAGAGTTTGGTTGAAGAGACGTACCTGCAAAACCAGTGATTTCGGTTAATTGCTCTTCTAGTTTCTTCAACATAAACTGGTAGCCGCCTGCTTGTCTTATGGGAACAAAGGGGTGCATATTACACCACATTGGGTCACTTAAAGGCAGCATTTCGGCAGCAGCATTAAGCTTCATAGTACAAGAGCCTAATGAAATCATAGAATGATTTAATGCCAGGTCTTTGCGCTCCAGTCTTTTTATGTAGCGCATTAACTCTGTTTCGCTATGATAGCTATTGAATACTTCATTTTGAAGGAATTCGGTCTTTCTGGCAACTCCTTTTGGGATCATATTCCCTTCCATCAATTCTGAAATATAAAAACGGTCTTTACTGGCTGCTTCAGCAAAAACACCAATAATTTTATTGATATCGTATAGCGTAGTGGTTTCGTTGATAGAGATAGAAACCGTTTCGTCATCGGGATAGTAAAAATTGATGCCTTCAGATTCAGCTCTAAAATCAATTTTTGAAACATCTGTTTTAAAGGCAATCGTGTCAAAATAGGTTTCGTTTTCCTGATAATATCCTAGCTTTTCCAATGCATTTGCTAAGGTTGCAGCAGTGTTGTGAACTTTGGATGCTATGTATTTTAATCCTTCCGGACCGTGGTATACGCCATACATCCCTGCCATTACTGCCAGCAAAACCTGTGCAGTACAAATATTTGAAGTTGCTTTATCGCGTTTAATATGTTGTTCCCGGGTTTGCAAAGCCATACGTAAAGCGCGGTTGCCATCTAAGTCTTTGGTGACCCCAATAATACGTCCTGGGATGTTTCTTTTATAAGCTTCTTTAGTTGCGAAATAAGCTGCGTGTGGCCCTCCATATCCTAACGGAATTCCAAAACGCTGGGTGGTACCCACTACTACGTCTGCGCCAAAATGACCAGGTGCTTCCAGTTTTACCAGGCTTAAAATGTCTGCTGCAACGGCAACTTTAATTTGATTTTCATTTGCTTTGGCTACAAACTCTTTAAAATCGTATACACGCCCACTTTTGCCTGGGTATTGTAAAATGGCTCCAAAGAATTGGTTTGAAAAATCGAATTCTTCGTGATGACCCACTACCAATTCAATATCCATAGGAATGGAACGGGTTTGTAGCAGGGATAATGTTTGTGGCAGGATGTCTTCAGAAACAAAAAACTTGTTTGCTCCGTTTTTCTTTTGCTCTCTTTCACGAACGGCAAACAACAACGTCATAGCTTCGGCAGCTGCGGTACTTTCGTCCAGAAGTGATGCGTTAGCCAATTCCATCCCTGTAAGATCGCTTACCATAGTCTGGAAATTGAGTAATGCTTCTAACCGTCCCTGGGCTATTTCAGCCTGATACGGAGTGTAGGCAGTATACCAACCAGGATTTTCCAATATATTTCTTTGAATGGCAGGCGGTGTAATGGCCTGGTGATACCCTAAGCCAATATATGTTTTAAAGACACTGTTTTTTGTAGATAATTCAGTAATGTGCTCTAGGTATTCCTGCTCGCTCATTGCAGTATCTAAAGCAATGTCTTTTTTGAGCCGAATGTCGTCCGGTACAGTTTCATAAATAAGCTGTTCCATACTTTCAGCACCAACGGTTTTTAGCATTTCTGAAAGGTCGCCAGGGCGTGGGCCAATGTGTCTAAGGGCAAAAGAATCTGTGTTCATATGTATGTTCCGAAACTTCGAAATAATTTTAATTAAACAAACATTTCTTCTTAAAAAGAAGTCCTTAAAAAGGAGATGCAAAATTACTGAATTTTAAGTGAAAAAACTGATGTTTAAGAGGTTGATACATGTAACTTTTCAACCAAAGCAGTGGGTTACTAACAGTTTGTCTATTTTTACAGAGTGAAGCTTTTACGATCGGTTTTCAAATTTTACATTAATGCTAGCATTCACGTGGCGTTAGCGGTTATTTCTTTTGTGGCAATCACAGTATTTGAATTTGATTTACAACTACCCTTAGCATGCTGGCTTTTTGTGTTCTTTGGAACTGTGACGGGCTATAATTTTGTTAAATATGCTAAGATCGCTGGGTTACACCACAGAAGCCTTACCGATAGCTTGCGAAGTATTCAGGTATTTTCGTTTGTATGCTTTACTGGTTTATTACTATGTTGTTTTTTCTTGTCTTTTAAGACACTTGTGATCACTGCAGTTTTCGGGCTGCTTACCTTCTTTTATGCAGTGCCTTTTCTGAAGAAGAAAAACCTGCGAACCTTTTCAGGTTTTAAAATCATTGTAGTTGCTCTAGTCTGGTCAGGAGTAACAGTTTTCGTTCCTATGGTTGAAGTGAATGTGTTGCTTACAACCGCGTGCTGGTTAACTTTTTTTCAAAGATTCTTGGTAGTTTTTGTGCTTACGCTACCGTTTGAGATACGCGATTTACAGTACGATATTGAGCAGTTGAAAACCATTCCACAACAAATAGGTGTTAAAAAAACTAAAGTTTTAGGAGTTGGACTGGTGCTGGTAGCACTGTTGCTGGAAGGCTTTAAGAGCACTACTTCGTTGCATTTTCTGTATGGTTTCGTGTTGCTAATGGGAATTGTTGTTACTGCTTTGTTACGAACCCAGAAAAAACAATCGGAATACTTTTCATCCTTTTGGGTAGAAAGTATTCCGATTGTTGGAATATGTATGTTAGTTTTATTTCGTCATTTCCTGCCGTAGGCGTTCTTTCATTGCTGTCTTGTAGTCTGAAGGCATCGTTTTTATGGTAGACTTCTTAAAAAGTTTTGTCAGACGGTTATTACGTGCTGAGTATTGACGACAGAACTTACAATAAATAAGGTGAATGTTCAATTTTACTGAATCCCAGAATGAAGCCTCCTTATACTGATTTTTATCACAGATAATATTTGCTTCTTCACATTTTAAAAATATACTCATAACTTATAACCAACTGTTTTCAAGGCATTTTGCCATTGCTGTCCTTGCTCGGTGAATGATCACCCAAAGGTTAGACGGCGTAATTTCAAATTCATTACAAATGGCCTCGGTGTCAAAATTATCAATTGTTTTCATCCTAAAGATAGTCGCGTGTTTGTCGCTTAAGGTGTCCAGACATTTCAGAATGGCTTCCCCTAATTCTTCATTTTCCATGGTGTCCTCAGCCGTACGATCAAACGGGTCACGTACACGTTCTTCCAGCCACTCTCCCTCGCTGTCTTCATCACGGTAGTCTATATGAACTTCAGCTTTTCCTTTTTTGGAATTTTTCCTGCGGTAATGGTCAATTATTTTACGCTTTAAAATTGAAATCAGCCATGTTCTTTCCGTAGCTTCTCCTTTAAAACGTTTAGCAGACTTGAGCCCTGCCAGAAATGTTTCAGAAATTAAATCCTGTGCCACCTCATGGTCATTTACCTTTACAATAGTGTAATTGTAGAGGTAATCTGCATACGCATCTACCCACTTTGTAGGGTCTAATTGGTGTTCTGGCATAGCAATTCCATGAATTTTACCAAAAATAGGAAAGTTTGGCAAACTAATGCTTGTTTCTGAATAAATTAGCTGGCAGGCATAGGTTTAAAATTCTCAAGCTCTTTTTGAATTTGCTGGTTTCTTTGCTTTAAAAATTTAGTAAGATGCTTTTTTAACAATACCGTGTCAAATGCTTTTCCAAGAATGCCAAAAGGTGTTTTGTAGGTGAGAATATCTGTCATTAAAGTTTCGTCTTCTAAAGTTTCAAATAAATGCTGATGCACAAAATAGGTAAAATGCCCCTTCGTCATTACATCTGTAAATTTTAAAGGCCGTTCAAAGGCTGTGATTTTTGAAGTGTGTTGTAAGTACACTCCAAAATGTTTTCCACGCCAGGTAACACTTTCTCCAAAATTTATAAGCCCTGAAGTAACGCCACCAATCGCTGTCTCATGAGTCTGCGAAGCAGATTTTTGATGAAAATCAATGTCTCTCGAAAGATCGAAGACGTTTTCAACAGGAGCTTTAATTTTAGTTTTTAGAACAATGGTTGTCATTTCTCTGCTGTGATTAAGTAATAGCCAAAATCTTTCATATGCAAACCAGAGAGCAATGCGTAAAAGGAGGCTTTTAAATTATTCCAACTCTGTGGTTTTATTTTTTTATACTGCAAGAGTTGTTGCCCTAAAAACCCTACAATCGCAAAAGGAACGTGCAATACGGAAGGAGCTACCCGAAACGAAACATCTTCCACGGTAACGTTACTAAATCCTATTTCTTTTAAGTGTTGTTCTACTGTTGTAATAACACTCAGTCCATCCAGGCTCCAGCCTTTACATAGCTCTTTATAACTAAAACTGCTGCCCAGACACAACTCTGAAGGCTGTTTTTTTAAAAACGCGTCTGAGATCACAAACCGTCCTCCTGGTTTTAAGATTCTGAAAGCCTCCCGTAGTGATTCTTTGCTGTGCCCGCTATGACAAAGGCTTTCCACGCCTACCACACCGTCTACTGACTGGGATGAAATAGAGGTTTCGCAAAAATTCTCCTCTAAGATGAGTCCTTTTTTGCCTTTCAGAAGTTTATTGCCTTCCCGCACCTGAAATGGAGAAAGCGTCACCCCAATCGTTGAAAGTTGAGAGTTCTTCTTTAGAAAACTTCGCATGGTGCCTCCCATCCCGCACCCTAGATCGGCTACTGTTGTTGTGCCTTCCGGGAGTTGTAAGCGGTTGTAGATCTGACGGTTCATTTCGTTTAACATAGAGTCACGTCTAAAGGGGTGGGTACGTCCAAAAATAAAATAGCCGAAATGCATATTAAGATCCTTACTCCAAAAACTATAATCGCTCGTGGCTTCATCGTAAAAATGCGTAATGTCTGCACGTGAAGCGTTTTTGTTCTCTTGTTCAATATGTTGTGTGATGGTGGTTGTTTTCATAGTGTTATACAATTAAATTTTGAAATAATACCAAAGAATATACTACTGCAAATAGCACGAATAAAATATTCATCCCAAAGCCACCCCATTTAAAAATAAATTTCTTCGGGATATCATACATTGGATAATATGCGACTTGAGTGGCTACTTTCCCTATCCAATACACAGCGATCAACGCCGTTATGGCAATGGCCAGGTTAGTTCCGTTTTTTAAATCTGATGGTATTAGAATTGCAATTAGTCCAAAAGAGAAATTTAGCCCTTGGATATAGCGCCCATATGTTTTGGCTATTTCTTGATTCAATGGTTTTAACTGCTTCACGTCGGTATACCAATCGAACACTTTGTGACGAATATAGGGATAGATTAACGCAGTGAAAATTTGACCGCAACCACCTACTATAATAAGCCAATTTGGAATGTTAAGTTTCATAGTATTTGTTTCGTTTGTTTTAAACTTTCAAAAAATATTGAAATATTTATTGCTATTAAAAGGGAAGTTTTAGTTCCCTTTTTATTACTTTATGTTGGCTCAGATACCGGGTTCTATATAAATCTGTAAAGGATTTTTACCCCTGCGTTAAGCCCAGGTTGTTTTATTTCAATAATTTTACCAACGTTTTTGTGATCCAGTTTTGTTCCTGGTTTACAAGCCGGTGCATCATCGTGTCTGCTGTATCTGCCAGGTCGTGCATGGCTTTGGTTTGTTTGATAAACTCTTTGGCTTCGGCAGAACCATCATCTTCAATGCCAGAGATCTCTTTCAGTACTTTAATGGTAGGTTGTAGCTCTCTTCTGCTACGTTCCTTAGCGATTTGCCGGGATAGCTCGGTTACGTCTTTTTCGCTGGTAAAAAACTCTTTTCGTTCGCCTGGTACGTTCACCTTAAAAACAATCCCCCAATCCATTAATCCGCGTAAATTCATACTTGCATTGCCGCGTGATATTTCTAACTCCTCCATAATATCTTCCATAGATAATGGTTTAGGAGAAACAAACAACAGTGCGTGTATTTGTGCCATGGCCTTATTGATTCCCCATAAAGAGCCCAAAGTTCCCCAGGTGCTTATAAATTTTTCTTTTGCTTCTTTTAATTCCATACCACAAATATATAAAACATTTTAAACTTTCAAAATAAATTGAAAGTTATTATTTGTTTTTTAATTCCTTTTGTAAGATTAATACGCTAGTTTTGATACTTCTAAAAAAAGTAAAGCTTTATGAAAAAGTTATTCTTATGTATAACAGTTGTTTTGTTTACTGTTAGTGCCTATGCACAATCCAATGACCGATTTTATGCCACTATGAACATAGTAGATGCAGAGGCACTTAAGTCTGACATTCCAAACCAAATAGATATTTTGGCAACGAAGCAAAATGAAGCAGTTGTTTTTATGTCTCCAGAAGCTGCCCACAAACTACACGATCGTATTTTAGTACACGGACCAGGATATATCTTTAAAGCCTCCATGGACGATGCATTACAGGCGTTAGAAAAGCAAGGCGCGCCATTAAACAGAAGTGTGCTCCCCTTTACAATTACTGAAGATGCAGCGGTAAGCCAGGTGCTTGAAGTAATTCAGACCCAAAATATTGAAACTCATATTCTGGAATTACAGGAATACGGTACCCGCTATCATAGCATGCCAGAAGCTACTCAAGCTGCCCAGGATCTTAAAACGAAATGGGAGGCTATGGCTGCGCTGTATAATAGAGACGATGTGACTGTACGCTTGTTTACCCACGATAACACAAGCATGCCTTCTGTGATAATGACCATTGAAGGAGCCGAACTACCAGATGAATACGTAATTGTAGGTGGACATCTGGATTCTACTTCTAGTCAGGGAAACAATAATGCTCCTGGAGCAGATGATGATGCCTCGGGTATTGCTACTATTACTGAAGCTACTCGCGCCCTATTTGAAATAGGCTTTGTTCCAAAAAGAACCATAGAAGTTATGGCCTACGCTGCTGAAGAAATTGGTTTGGTAGGTTCTGCTGAGATTGCTCAGGAATATGCTTCGAATGGTGTAAATGTCATTGGAGTTGGACAATTTGATATGACACTTTTTAATGGCTCGGCTATCGATGTATCTCTAATTTCAGATTTTACCAATGGGGAATTAAATAACTTTTTCTCACAACTAATGGATCATTACAATGCAAGTGGTGAGCATCAAATCACCTATGGAACTTCACTATGTAATTATGGATGTTCAGACCACGCCAGCTGGACTGCGGCCGGTTATATGGCTTCTTTTCCCTTTGAGGCCAGTTTTGGGCAGCACAATAGTAACATTCATACGGCAAACGATACTTTTTCGGTTTCCGGGACTGCATCACACGCTACAAAATTCACGAAGCTATGTGCAGAGTTTTTAATTGAAACAGCTAAGCAAGATGGGGTACTGGCTGTAGATGAAGTTATAGTACGTAATGTGTTTGCTGCAATCTCACAAACCAGTTTAGTATACGATCTTACTGCAACAGATATCATTTTTTCTACTTTGGAAGTGTTTGATGTTTCAGGCAAAAAAATCTTGCAACAAAGTATAACTGAAACTAAAGGTGAAGTTTCTGTGGTACATTTAGCTTCGGGAGTTTATGTAACAAAATTTACAAGTGCTAATGGTACTTCAGTTTCTAAAAAAGTGCTGAAAAAATAATGAGACTTTTATTTAGTTAAAAGCCTATCACAAAGTGCGTTTCTTGTACTTATTGACAGGCTTTTGTTGTTTCTAATCTTATTGCCTTGTAAACTGAAGGGTAATATTCTCTGCTACCAGCGTTAGTTCTAGTGTTGTTTCGTTTAATGTTTTAATATAGTAACACTCTTCGGCAGCACCTGTTGTATTTAAGTATTTGTCTTCTTCTGCAGTTTTTATACTTTGGTCTGTTGCACAACTGGAGTTGATGGTAAAAAATATGGAGCGACCCGTATCAACACCTTTGTATAAATTTCTAGAAGTGTTCCCTTCAAAAGTGATCGTGCTAAGTGTGTCCTGAACATTTGCCCAGGATCCTTGTAGTGTCTCATACACTTTAGAACTTGTTTCAGTATTCGTAGCATCTATACTGGTTTCAGTGTTCTTGCTGTCGTTTTTACAAGCTGAAAAAATTACCAGGATAATTATAAGATAGGTTGTTTTCAAGATAGGTAGTTTGCGTTGTGATTCTTTTCTGTTTTAATTTAAAAGTCCTGCACGTTTCAATAACGCTTCAGGATCGGGTTTTTTTCCTCTGAATTTTACATATAATTCCATTGGGTCTTCAGTTCCGCCCTGGGAAAGGACAAAGTCTTTAAATTTATCTGCCACTTTCTTGTTGAAAATTCCTTCTTGTTTAAAATAAGCAAAGGCATCTGCATCCAGTACTTCCGCCCATTTGTAACTGTAATAACCAGCCGAATACCCTCCCTGAAAAATATGACTGAAAGCTGTACTCATACACGTTTCTGGGGTTTCGGGAAACAATTGTGTGCCCGAAAATGCCTCAGTTTCAAATTTTTTGACTTCTGAAATGTTAGCGGGATCGTTTCCATGCCAGGACATGTCCAGCAACCCAAAACTAAGTTGTCTAAGAGTTTGCATTCCTTCGTGGAAAGTAGCAGACTCTTTAATTTTTTGTACCAGTTCCATGGGGATTACTTCACCGGTTTTGTAGTGGGTGGCAAAAAGCTCCAGTGTTTCTTTTTCGTAGCACCAGTTCTCTAAGATCTGACTTGGCAGCTCCACAAAATCCCAGTATACGCTGGTGCCGCTTAAACTTTTGTAGGTAGTGTTTGCCAACATTCCGTGGAGTGCATGCCCAAATTCGTGGAATAGGGTGGTCACTTCATTAAACGTTAATAAAGAGGGAGTGGTAGGGGTGGGTTTTGTGAAATTACACACAATAGAAATGTGTGGCCGGTCATTTATACCATGAAATTTCTGTTGCGGCTTGTAGCTCGTCATCCATGCGCCACCGCGTTTTCCTGGTCTCGGGTGGAAATCTGCATAGAATATGGCAACTAAGGTGTCTTCCGCATCTGTAACGCGGTAGGTTTTTACATCCTGGTGGTATTTTTCAATGCTGTTGTCTATTTTAAATGTGAGCCCGTATAATTTTTTAGCTACTGTGAACACCCCGTCAATTACGTTTTCAAGTTTAAAATATGGTTTCAGTTTTTCGTCGTCCAGGCTAAATTTTTGTTGTTTTAATTTTTCAGCATAAAAAGCACTGTCCCATTTTTGAAGTTGCTCAATACCATCCAGTTTGTTGGCAAAAGCTTGCAATTCTTTAAACTCTTCTTCAGCGGCGGGTTTTGCTTTTTCCAGCAATTCGTTTAAAAAAGAGTGTACTTTTTGAGGTGTTTCGGCCATGCGTTCTTCCAGCACAAAATGTGCGTGGCTTTTGTAGCCTAGTAATAGCGCTCTTTGGTGTCGAAGTCTCACTATTTTTAAAACGTTCTCTTCGTTGTTGTTTTTGTTTTCTTTAAATGCTCTTGCTCCAAAGGCTAACGACAACTCCTTACGTAGCGTTCTGTTTTCAGCATATTTCATAAAGGGTATGTAGCTGGGGTAGTCTAAGGTGATCACCCAACCCTCTAATTCTTTTTCGGCAGCGACTTGTGCAGCGGCTTCTTTGGTGCCATCTGGTAACCCTGCAAGATCTTCCTCGTTTGTGAGGTGCATCTGATAGGCATTTGTTTCGGCCAAAACGTTTTCGCCAAAGGTTAGCTTTAACTTGCTGAGGTCTGTATCCAGTTTGCGAAGGGTTTTCTTTTTCTCTTCGGAAAGGTTAGCGCCATTTCTGCTAAAGCCTTTGTATTGTTTGTCCAACAACATGTTTTGTTCAGCATTCAAATTAAATTCCTTGCGGGTGTCATACACTGCTTTTACTCTGCTGAAGAGTTGTTCATTCAGTAAAAGATCGTTGGAAAATTCAGTTAATAAGGGAGAGATCACCTGGGCGATTTTTTGAATTTCTTCAGAAGTTTCTGCACTGTTTAAATTGAAAAAAATGCTGGTAGCACGGTCTAATTGTAAGCCGGTATTTTCAAGGGCTTCCACGGTATTTGTAAAAGTGGGGGCTTCAGAATTACGTACAATGGCATCTACTTCGTCTTTTGTGTCTGCGATCAATTGCTTGATGGCAGGGAGAAAATGCTCATTTTTTAGTTCAGAAAAGGGTGCTGTATTGAATTTATGTAGGAGCGGGTTGTTATCCATAAGAATTTAATTTTTTTTATGTCTGGTCGAGCGCAGTCGAGACCTCTATTGCTGTAGGGCGGAATTTAAAGTGTGTCATATTTCTGCATTCAGCCAAAATTTGTAATATTTCATAATTACCATTAGCTAAAGCTAGTTTTTTTTTGCGCTCCATTTTTTTAGTTTCTTTTCAAAATAGATGGCTTGTTCTACAGCGTTAAATTCTTGATGAAATATTAGCTCTAAAGGTCTTCTTTTGTGCATAAAGGCATTTTTGTTTCTTCCGTCTTGGTGCTCTTGAAATCGTCTATCGATATTATTAGTAAAACCTGTATATAGTAATCCGTCTGCACATTTTATAATGTAAATGTAATAAGATTTCATATATAGTTTATTTGTTGGAGGTCTCGACTGCGCTCGACCAGACAAGTTATTAATTTTGATTTTTCAAACAAAAAAGTACCAAAATGGTACAAAGCTGAAGATACAAACCAGGATAGAAAGCACGATACCTAGAACACTTATTTTTTTGTTAATCTTCACACCTTTAATTCCGAAGAAAATACCAATAAGTCCAATGATGAGCGCTGAGATTTTGAATACTCTTGGGGTTACAACAAGGTGCGGAGCCATTTCGCTAACAGCATTTTCATTGTAAGTGGTTAACGTATCCCATACCAGCCAATTTATATATCCTAAAAATAGGATCCCGAGCAATGCAACTAGTATAGAAAGTTTGGCATGTTTCATTTTGTAAGAGTTGGTAGTTTAAATCGAAGTTTACAGAAAAAATGATTTGTACCTAATACCAACTACTTACTCTGTACTGATTTCGCTCCCTCCTCAACCTTTATTTTTAATCCCTCTTTGTAAGCAATTATTTTATCGAGCACGCATTTATCTGAAGCACCAATAATTTGTGCTGCAAGGATTCCTGCATTTTTGGCTCCATTCAGGGCAACGGTTGCTACTGGAACGCCACCTGGCATTTGTAGAATAGATAAGACGCTGTCCCAGCCGTCAATACTGTTACTGCTTTTTACCGGAACGCCAATTACGGGTAAGGGAGACAACGAAGCAACCATCCCAGGTAGGTGCGCGGCGCCACCAGCTCCGGCAATAATTACTTTTATGCCACGGGTATGTGCGTTTTTACTAAAATCGAACAGTTTTTGTGGTGTTCGGTGGGCAGAAACGATATCTACTTCTATTTCTATGTCAAATCCTTTTAAGATGTCTATGGCGTCCTGCATCACTGGCATGTCGCTGGTGCTGCCCATTATTACTGCTACTTTACTCATACTTGTATCGTTTTTATTTTAAATTCAGTGGTTGCCCAGAGGGAGTCGAGTGCAATTTTTATTAACTAATCTCAAAGATAGGTCTTTGCAAACTGAAACATCAAATTTGTTATTTACTAGTAACCTTTATACTGTTTTTTACCTTTTCAGCAACCGCTCGTGCCTTATTAATGTCTTTGTTTACAATCGTCACGTGACCCATTTTCCGGAAGGGGCGGGTTTGTTTCTTTCCGTATATATGAGGTGTAACCCCGTCCATTTTCAGGATCTCTTCAATGTTTTCGTAGTGTACGTTTCCTGTATGTCCTTCAGCACCTACAAGATTCACCATAATACCTCCCACTTTGCTGTCTGTATTCCCTAGTGGCAGGTCAAGAATAGCACGAATGTGTTGTTCAAACTGGTTGCAATAACTGGCTTCGATGCTGTAATGTCCGCTATTATGGGGTCTTGGTGCTACTTCGTTTACGATGATCTCATCCTCTTCGGTTTGAAATAGTTCAACGGCAAGTAATCCTACATGCTCAAACGCTTCGGAAACTTTCACGGCAATTTCTCTTGCTTTAGTGGCAACTTCTTCAGAAATTCTGGCTGGACAAATTACATATTCTACCTGATTTGCTTCCGGGTGAAATTCCATTTCTACTACAGGATAGGTTTTTACGTCTCCTGAAACATTACGAGCTACAATTACAGCCAGCTCATTTTTAAAAGGAATTAATTTTTCAGCGATACAGGCTCCTTCAGCAAGCGGAATCATATCCTCTTCGGCTCTAATTACAGAAACACCCTTGCCGTCGTACCCGCCTGTACAACTTTTCCAGACAAAAGGCAGGGTAATATCTTTTCTTACAATAGCTTCGGTAGCCTCAAACTTGTCCTTAAAAACCAAAAAGGGTGCTGTTGGGATGCCGTGTTTTTTATAAAATTGCTTTTGAACGCCTTTATCCTGAATATTTCGAAGTGTCTTAGCACTAGGATACACTTTTTTACCTTCACTTTCCAGTTTTTCCAGAGCTTCTACATTTACACCTTCAATTTCGAATGTGAGTACATCTACTTTTTTTCCGAAGTTGTATACGGTGTCAAAATCCATTAAGTCTCCTTGTTCGAAGTAATCGCAACTAATCCGGAAGGGAGCTTCAGCACTGGGGTCCAGTACGTGTGTTTTAATGTCGAACTTGCGGGTTTCATACCCCATCATTTTACCCAATTGGCCACCACCAAGGATGCCCAGGATAAAGTTGGAAGAAAAATAATTTGCCATAGTACAAAGATACGGGTTGAAATGAAACTCAAACTTGAAATCGAAACTGAAATTTAAACAAAAAAGCACTAAATTTTCAACATTACAAATTCTAAACGCTAAGCTTCAAACTCTAAACTCGAATAAGTATCTTTGCAACCTGAAAAATGTTATTTATTTATACTATGTGGAATTGGTTTAAAAATTTCTTTGGAATAAATAATAAGGTTAAAAAAGAAGTTCAATTAAAAAGCTTCCCACCTTCACGGGAAATTAATATGAAAAATATAGTGTTATTTGGCCCTCCAGGCGCAGGAAAAGGAACGCAAGCAGATGTGTTGAAAGAGAAATACCAGTTAATTCACCTTTCTACAGGTGATATGTTCCGATACAACATGAAGAATAATACCGAGCTTGGAAAACTAGCAAAAACCTATACTGAAAAAGGCCATCTGGTGCCAGATAGCGTTACAAACGAAATGTTGAAAGACGAAGTAACACGCCAATTAGAGCGCAACCCCAACGGATTTATTTTTGACGGGTACCCACGCACCAAAGATCAGGCAGAAGTGTTAACCACTTTTCTAGCTGAAAAAAATACTGAAGTTGCTGCTATGGTTGCGTTGGAAGTAGACGATGAAGTTCTGGTAAAACGATTGCTGGAACGAGGAAAATCCAGTGGAAGAGCAGACGACGCCAACGAAGCCGTAATTAGAGAGCGTATTGCAGAATACTACCGAAAAACCGATATCTTAAAAGAATATTACCAGGCCGAAGATAAATACTACGGGGTAGACGGAGTAGGAAGCATTAAAGAGATTACTGCACGTTTAAGCGAAGTGATTGATAGATTGTAAGAGACAAGAGACAAGAGACAAGAGACAAGAGGTGGTTTGTTTTTTTTGGTTCTTTCACCTAATGCCTAATGCCTAATGCCTAATGCCTAATGCCTAATACCTAATACCTCATCCCTGAAATGACAGAAGGAAATTTTACAGACTACGTTAAAATTCACGTGAAATCCGGAAAAGGAGGACAGGGGAGTGCGCATTTGCGCCGTGAAAAATACATCCCAAAAGGAGGCCCCGATGGGGGTGATGGAGGTCGTGGGGGGCATATCATCCTTCAGGCGAACGAAAATATGTGGACGCTGCATCACTTAAAATTTAAGCGTCACTACAGTGCAGGTCACGGAGCTTCTGGAGGAAAGCAGACCAGTACCGGAGCAGATGGAGACGATGTGTACATCCAGGTCCCTTTAGGTACTCTGGTAAAAAACACCGATACCGACGAAACCTTAAAAGAACTCATGGAGCACGGCGATGAACTTATTATCGCCAAAGGTGGAAAAGGGGGGCGTGGGAATGACCATTTTAAGTCTTCTACCAACCAAACACCTCGCTATGCCCAACCAGGGATGGATGGCGAAGAAGGTAACTTTACCCTGGAGATGAAAGTCTTGGCAGATGTAGGACTGGTAGGCTTCCCAAATGCTGGGAAATCTACGTTGCTTTCTGTTGTAACTGCAGCCAAGCCTAAGATAGCCAATTACGAGTTTACCACTTTGAAGCCCAATTTAGGTATTGTAGAATACCGTGACCACAGAACTTTTGTAATGGCAGATATCCCCGGAATTATTGAGGGGGCCGCCGAAGGAAAAGGTCTTGGGCACTATTTTTTACGCCATATAGAGCGTAATTCTACATTGCTGTTCCTAATTCCTGCAGATGCGGACGATATAAAAAACCAATATGAGATCCTGTTAGACGAGCTCCGTCGTTACAACCCGGAGTTGCTGGATAAAAAACGTCTGGTTGCTATCTCAAAAAGTGATATGCTGGACGACGAACTTAAAGCCGAAATGAAAGCACTGCTAGACAAAGAGTTTAAGGGAATTCCTTATCTATTCTTTTCTGCGGTTGCTCAGACGGGTTTAATGGAGCTCAAAGACAAACTATGGTCTATGATGAATGAGCAATCTGTCCAGGAATAGGCGTCACTTATGTATAAGCTACCTAAGTTTGAGAGCATGATCCATGTGCTTTTCGGCATTGTATTTTAACATTAAATACCCCCTTTAAATCTTTGTAAGAATTTTCAATTCAACTATTTTGCTAAAAAATTAATTGAATGAGAAATATTCTACTTTCCGCAGCATTTTTGCTTTTTACGTTCGTTGGTTTTGGGCAGTGTCCTGGAAACGATGTTGTTTTTACAACACAAGCTCAAATTGATAGCTTTGCTTCAGCATACCCTAACTGCACAGTTATTCAAGGGACGCTTAGAATCTTTGGAGATGATATTGTAGACTTATCGGGACTGTCTCAAATTACCACCGTTGAACGAATACTTGAAATTAATGGTAATAGTAATTTACAAACTTTGACCGGTTTAGAAGCTATTGAGCTTGGCGCATCGTTAGCACCAACAATATTTGTTTATGAGAATCCAGCGTTAATTAATCTAGATGGTCTTTCTGGGATTACATCAAATGTTGTTCCCCAGGGGATTGATCAAATCATTATTTTAGATAATCCTCAACTTAATTCAATTTCAGGCTTATCAAGCCTATCAAGTGGTGTAAGTAAAATTGTTGTAGAAAATAACGCTAGCCTTACCAATCTTAATGGCTTAGAAAATCTTTTTAGAATTGGAGCGCTTTTTGTCCAAAAAAATGAAAACCTCCAACAGCTTTTTACTATAAATTCTGAGGTAGAAACACTATTAGAGCTTCATATAGTTGAAAATCAACAGTTACCCAATTTAAATGGTTTTGAAACTCTTACAGATTTGGATATTCAATTAAATATTGATGCTAACGCATCACTAACCAACCTTAATGGGCTAATGGGTCTCTTGAATAATGGTACTCACAACATCCCGCTTGAAATTAAGATAAATAATAATGCCATTTTAAGTGATATCTTTGGTTTAGAAAATATAAATTTTACAACATTATTTCGTGTTGAAATTCAAAACAACTCCAATCTTTCACGATGTGATATTTTCAGTTTGTGTAATTTTATACAAACAGCTAATGAGACCGTTATTGACAATAATAGTACTGGCTGCAATTCCATCCCCGAAGTTGAACTAGAATGTAGCCTAGTAGACATCCCAGACAACAATTTCCTTGACGCATTAGTAAACCACACGCCAACCATAGATACCAACAGCGACGGCAACATACAATTTGACGAAGCCGAAGCCTTTACTGGAACAATTGAGGTAGCCAATGAGGTGATCTCAGATTTTACCGGCCTGGAGGCTTTTATGAATAGTTCAGGGTTTAACGGCAGCGGAAATTTTGCCAGTGAACTTTCTTTAGAGACAAACACAGCACTTACAAGTGTAGATTTTTCCAACAATCCAGATCTAAGAAAAGTGTTTCTAAAAAACGGAAACAATACCGCCATCACCAGTTTTAATGGCGTGGATTGCCCAAGTCTGGAATTTGTATGTGTAGATGATGTAGCATTTGCACAAGCCAATTTTACGAATATAGATCCGCAGGTAACATTTGTAGAAGATTGCGAAGTGTTAGCGGTAGAAGATTTTGATCTAGCAGAAGCAGTTTCAGTATTTCCTAACCCGGTTTCAGAGATGCTCACAATTTCAATAGCATCAAATATCAAGGTTATAAAAGCTGAAATCTATACCATACGTGGTCAAAAACTAATGGAGACTTCAGCATCACAAATCAATTTGAGCGACTTTTCTGCAGGGATTTATTTTGTAAAGGTAGTTTCAGCACAAGGGAGCATTACCAAAAAAATTATTAAAGAATAATTACAATACAATGAAACAATTTTTACTTTCCGCAGCATTTTTATTCTTCAGTTTTATTGGGTTTGGGCAGTGTCCTAACGAGCCTTTAAATTTGACAACACAGGAAGACATTGATAACTTTTCTGTTAATTATCCAGATTGTACGCAACTTATAAACTACTTATTTGTTGGTGGGAACGATATAACAAATTTAGACGGTTTATCACAGCTACAAAGTTCTTCGAGTGTATTGCAAATAGGGTCTACCTCCATAAACGACTTAACAGGACTGCATAACATAACGACGCTTGAGGGTGGTTTGGAATTATTTAATACAAATCTTGAAAACCTTGAAGGACTAAGTTCTCTGACTGAAATGGGAAATCTTGCTTTATTTCAAAATCAAAATCTGGTAAATGTAACAGGATTAGAAAGCGTTACAATTGTTGGAAAAATCGAATCTGAGTTCAATCCCTCCCTGGAAAATTTTGAGGGATTAAATGCTGTTGAACAATGTGAAGGAATAAGAGTAACCACCTGTCCTTCTTTTGTAAATTTTCAAGGGCTGGAAAGTTTAACCACATCTACTGAAAGTATCCGACTTGATGACAACCAGAATCTTCAGAATTTTCAAGGCCTTGAGAATCTTGTCTTAATTAATCCAGGACATCTTTTTGTAAGAGACAGCCCTAATCTAGAAGGGTTTACTGCACTAGAGAACTTAAATTTCGTTAGAAATTATATCTGGGTTTTAAATTGCGATTCGGTTGAAAATCTTAATGGTTTTGAAAATATAGAGCATTTAGATTACAGTTTCCGTTTAATAGGAAATGAGAATCTCAACGATATTTCAGGCTTTGTTAATTTATCGGGAACATACCAGTTTGGTATTAGAATACTGGACAATCCTAATTTATCAATGTGCAATATACGTACGGTATGTGAGAATCTTTATGTTGACGATATAGGATATTTCGAGATTGAAAATAATGGAGTTGGATGTAATTCCATTCCTGAGGTGGCAGATTTGTGTGGTGCTGTACCTATTCCCGACATAAACTTTTTAAATGCGCTTTTAAACCATACACCTATAATCGATGCGAATAGTGATGACCTCATTCAGTACTCAGAAGCTGGCCTATTTACAGGAGCTTTACAATTGAAGAATAAGGAAGTTTCTAATTTTGAAGGACTGCAGACCTTTGTCAACGCATCAGAAATATTTGTGTCGCAGAACGTGATGGCATCACTCAATTTAAGTCAGAATTTAGAAATGAATTCCATTGACTTTTCAAACAATCCCAATCTGCAAAACGTTAACCTTAAGAGCGGAAAAAATGAAACCATCGACACTTTTATTGGTACAAACTGTCCAAACCTGCAGTTTGTATGTGTAGACGATGTAGATTTTGCTGTAGACAACTTTACCAACATAGACCTGCATGTAACCTTTGTGGATGACTGTGGGGAACTAGTGCTGGCTGTAGAAGACTTTAATCTTGCTGAAACGGTTTCGGTATTTCCTAACCCGGTTTCAGAGACGCTCACCATTTCGATAGCGTCAAATATCAAGGTTAAAAAAGTTGAACTGTATTCGATAAGCGGTCAAAAGCTGCTGGAAACTTCAGCAAAACAATTAAATATGAGCGACCTTTCTGCAGGGATTTACTTTGTGAAGGTGATTTCAGAAAAAGGAAGTGTGACTAAAAAAATTGTTAAACAATAATAAACACGCAACCTTTTAGCATAGTTTTTGACTATTTTAGTGAAAACAATGCCATGAAATATATTTTATTGTTACTTGTAAGTAGTCTTTTAGTTGCTTGCGGTACTACCGTGGGCGTAGATTATGATAAAAAAACAGACTTTTCTCAATACACTACCTATAATTTTTACCCTTCTATAGATTCTGGATTAAACGATCTGGACGATAAGCGTATCCAGCAAGCTACAGATAGTTTGCTGCAAGAACGTGGCTTTATTAAGTCTGAAACCCCACAACTGTACGTTAACTTTTTTGCCAGAGAAAGCATTTCCAACTCCCGAAACACATTGGGCATAGGCATTGGCGGTGGAGGTGGTACTGTAGGAGTAGGGGTAAGTGGTGGTATTCCTATTGGTGGACGCGTTGTAAACCAACAATTCACTATGGATTTTATAGATGTTGCCAAAGATGATCTGGTATGGCAGGCCGTAGCCGATGGTGAATATAAAGAGAAAGCTTCCCCGGCTCAAAAAGAAGCGCACTATTGGAGTGTGATCGCTAAGATCCTGAAGAAATATCCGCCGAAAAAATAAAGAGAGATTTAGTCTCGCTTTGGTCTGGAGAGCTTAAAATATTCATTGGTGGTTTCGTCAAGGCGTCTTACGATATTTCTGAAATTCTCTTCGTTTGGTTTTAGGTCAACATAGTTGTCAATAACGGTACTTCTTTTATAAATAAGAAATGTGTTTTCGGCATTTAAGTTTATTCGGTTTAAATACACTTCTGAATCCTTATCATTTAAAGAAGGTACAAACGTCAGGGCAACTTTTTTTAGATTCAGGTCAGCCCCAAGTTTTTCCAGTTCATTAATTCTTTGGTTTTTGTTGTAGTTCGTTTCGTTGCCATATACAAAATACACTTTTAAATGGGGTTCTCTTTTTATGCTTTCCTCCTCTAAAAATACGAGCCACTTTTTTATCGCCTCCCAATTAGGATTATCACCTACAAAATATAAAACCCCATGAAACCAGCCATATTTACAAATGGGACAGGTTTTGGTACCCTTATCGGGTCCGTAGGCGTGGTATGGAGTAAATGAACTAATAGCCTCTCCAATGTTTAGTCCTGACCGTAACATTGGTAAGTCTTGTTGAGGATATTCAGGGATGTTCAATCCCAAAACAATAGTGCGTTCTCCAATCCACAAAGACTCTTTCTGGACAAAACGGATAACACCACTACCGCCTCGATGTTCCATTTCTTTTCTACGTTGGGTTGTTAATAGCGGGTCATTATCAAAAACAAAGCCGTCTACATAATAAGGCTCTTTTACATTCTTTTCTTTAACAGTAAGATGTATGTGCGCGGTTTCATTACCATTTGGATACGCCCCTGGCTTTATGGTATAAATAGAATAGTTCCCTTGCGCATCGGTTTGCAACCAACCTCTAATATACCCATGTGTTTGTCCCAGTTTGTTTTTAGGCATATTCCGTTCTTCGCTTTTTCTGGTTTCATAAATCCCGTTAGGGTTCGTCTGGTAATAGTACAGAATGACATTGGGAGCGGGAGTTTTTCCATCGGGTTGGTATACGGTTCCAGTGAGTAGGATTTGCTGCCCCTTTTCTTCCCACGCCGCACTCGTGTCTGTAGCGGTTAGCACATCAGGCATTTTATAATAAAACGGCATATTTTTGTCAAAATCGTCACTTAAAACGGTTCGCTCTTTTTTAGGGGTTTGTCCCGTACAACTCACTACAAGTAAGCAAAAAGCAACAAAAAAACCTAGGGTTGAAATTCGTAACATTTTAGAAACTTTTCAATAAATGTAGGCTTTCAGAAGGGTTGCGCGGTTGCTTTTTTCTGAAAATTGGCTGTGTGGAGTGAATACCTGGTTTACTGGAGGAGTTGTTGCCAGTTGCTTCTGTAGTGTCGGCTCAATCGAAGGGGCTGCCCATCCTTTAGCGTTGCATCATAGTCGCCATTACTTCTTGATTTCAACTCTTTAATACAACTGGCATTTAGTATGGTAGAGCGATGCACCCTTATAAAGATCTTTGGGTCGAGTTCGGTTTCAAATTCTTTTAAACTTTTAGCATCCATAAATTTCTGGTCGGCTGTATGTACTACAGAATAAGGTTTGTCTGTTGCAATAAACTGAATTGATGCAGTGGGAACCGTGATAAGTTTTGAACCGATTTTCAATTTTATTTTTTCTGAATAGGTAGCGTCTGGATGCGCTCTGTTTTGGCTGAAACGATACAAAAAAGGAAAAACCGAATACCACAGCAACGCAATATAAAACTGATTGGATAACGCAGCAGTAAACATCGTTGAAAAGCGATGGGGTGGGGTAAATACCAGATTGCTCACAGCTACAAATAAAGAAGCGAATAAAATAATATGCAGGAAGCTACCTAGTACGGCAATGACGACACTACAAGCTACTTTTTTTAATTTATTTTGAAGTTTCAGCAGTGTAAATAATCGGATTATTAGGAAAGTAAAAGGAATAAAAAACACCCAGAATGTGTTGTAAAGCAACGATTCTGCAATATAAAACCCAGTGTCTCGCAGGATGCTATAAATGTAATCCTGAAGTACCGCTCCCCCAATAACAAACGCCACAATAAGAACATACAAAGGTAGGGTACCTACTTTTGGAATTTTGATTGTTTTATATCTGGACGCTTCCATTTTTTTTGCTTTGCTGCAAAAGTTACTTCAGATTTGCTGTATACTGTTTATGACTGGTATGATTACTTAGAGCGACTTATTTAATGCTAAAGATAAACCTTGAGGATTATCCTACGCAACGTGTGTCTAAACCAGTGATTGAAACCCTCCGTACACCATTCTTTCGGCATCAAAAATTAATCTGTCGGGATCGATTAACGGGGCAACTAAATCTGCCATTCTTGAATCGTTAGGAACTTGCTTGTTGGCTCTATCGCGAATTTCTTTGGAAGGGAAAACAACCCATCCAAATACAATTGCTTCCTCTTCTTTCAAATCTACTGCCTCAACAAAAGAACGTGTGCCTTCCAGTTTTAGATCTTCTCCAAGATATTCAAAATAAGCAAGTGCTCCGTATTCTTTCCAGATTTCAGCTACTTTTTTAGCCACTTCTTTGTATTCATCCAAGTGAATTCGTGGAACCGGAAGCACAAATCCGTCTATGTAATTTTCCATAGTGTTATGTGTTTTAGCATATGCATAGTTGTGGCTAGTTTTATTTATGTATCTCAACATAAATTGGTACTTTGAAATACACCCCTACAGGCTTACCATCTATTTTACCGGGTTTTATTCTTCCGAAGCTTTTAAAAGCTCTTGTGATCTCATTTACAATTTTCAAATTACCGTTTCTAACTTTTACGTCAACAATTCTGCCTTTATTTGATATTTTGAAAAACACATTAATTGTATGTTGACCTATCTCTAAATTATTTGAATTAAAAACATCGATTCGTAATTTTCGATTTAGTCGTTTTTGAAATTTCTTTGTTAGACAAGAATTAATTTCATCAGTACTCTTCTTTGAATTACAGCCAGCGATGATAGGTGGAGTATAATTTATATTACTTTTAAAATTATTCCATTCATCAATAGTGAGATCTTGTGCATAAATTCCTTTGGAGACTATTAATAATAGTATACATACAGTGTGAATTTTCATGAAAATAAAATTAGCTACAACTCAGAAAAAACAGTTCTTAGCCGCCAGTATCCTACAATAATAATTAAACGATCCTCAAAATACTAAAAACCAACGCTATTCTTTAACCATAATCTGTACTCCCTCACTATGGCTCGTAAACTCCGGCGCATACATACTTTGTATAGTGGTAATACCGTTGCTAAACGTTCCTGCGTTGTTTACGCGTAGGTCGTATTCAAACACATAAATTCCTTTGCGAAGCGTATCAAAAAAGAAATTGGTGCTGGCATCTTTTGTAGCCTGGTAGTAGCCTAATCCGTCCTGCCATTTGTAAGTAGACAATACATCTACGGGTTCCAGTCCTGCAGCGCGCATATCTTTCATATGCACAAAATCCATGTCACGGTTCGCTCGTAACTCTATACGTACGCGCATCAGATCGCCCACTTGTACGTGTGTCCCTGTTCTGATCTCTGAAAGTTCTTCCCCAGTAGCGGTATTCTTTTTTAAGAACAATTTCTTTCTTAACTGCAACGGAGTTTCAGCCTTTGTAATTTTATCAAGATCTTCAAAATACTGCCAGTACAATCCGCCCCAGGCAATGCCTTCGCCTTTTTTCTCCATGGTTACGGTAGCTTGACTTTCAGAAATTTCTGAAGCATTCCAACTGGTTTTAAAATATCCTGTGCCCGCTTCCAGTTGTACGTTGTCTAGCGTAGAAGGATCGATCACTTTGGTACCTACGGCTACCTGTACAGCTTCGGTAACAGAAAGCCAGTCTGTGCCTTGTAACAACAGGGCATATACCGCTTCACTCGTTGCCTTAGTTGTACTCCATTGGTTGGTCTGTTTGTTTTTAAGTAACCAGACTTTTAAATTGTCTATAGTTTCGGTGTCCTTTTCTATTTCAGAAAACACTTCTACCATCAACGCCTGAGTTTCTACAGGAGCCTGGTACCAATACCAGGACGGGGTATTGCTCTTCCAGTACATTCCCAGTTCTTCACTGGTAATGCTGTTTTCTTTCAGCGCCTTGGTGATTTTTGAAGCTGTTGAAGTTTTTCCATTCCGGTGCAATACCAGAGCGATCATTCCTTTTAAATATACATCGCGCGTATTCCAATAGGTTTCCATCTGCCCAAGATAATAGGTGCTTATTTCCTCCACTTCCTTGCTTTTTTTGAATTGCGGAAAGAAACTACGCATATACAAATAGTGTGTTTGCATACGGCTTAAATGATCTTTAGTATAATCTGGCTTCTCCGTGTATTTTGAAAGCTCCTTATACTCCTCTATAAATGCAGCATCCAGGTATGAAATTGCTTTTTCAATCATTTCTTGTTCCTGCACGCTACCCGTAGTCGAAGCGTCTTGAACCTGGTCCCCGAGCGGAGCAGAGGGGCCGATTAACTTGTCTAAATGACCAAATCCGGTCACAATGTGCTGCGTAATATACCTGTTCGCATACCCACCCTTAAACCACGGCCAGGCGCCAGAATTCATCTGGTTTTGCTGTAACTTCATCATGCTTTCCCCTTGCTTGCGTTGCATCAGGTTGAGGTCAAACAACAGCGCAATACGCTTTTTTTGTTCGCTTTCACTTTGAGCGTCCCGTAGCCAGGGTGTTTCCTGTACTAACAACGATTTCAATTCTTCGTTTTTCTCCAGATTACTCAACAGTGCATCGCTGTTACGCCATTGATCAAAAACAGCTTTTATACGCGGATTACTATTCGCTATATGGGATGCCAGGCTATTGGCATAGTAGCGTGCAAAGGTTTGTTCATTACATTCATATGGGAACTCCATCAAATAAGGAAGTGCCTGCACAGCATACCACGCTGGATTGGAGGTAACTTCCAATGTTAGTTTGTGGTGCTTCAACGTTGCTGAAGTATTGTTCTTTAACTTGTTCAGCGTAAATGTCCTGGTCTGGTTGGAGCGCACCCACATAGGCAAGGTTTCGGTTACCAACATTCTATTGCTTAAAACGGGAAGTGTGTTTTGTTCGCCATCGCTGAAGCTCTCTGTTTTGGCGATTACTTTGTACTCCACGGCTTGCACAGTCGACGGAATTTTTAACCGCCACGATACCTGGGTGTTGTTGCTTTTGTCTACCGAAAAGTCTTTCACAGCATTGGTATTTGCCAATGCCACATCAATAGATGCGCCCGTAACAGCATCGCTTAACTGCAATACCGCTTGTCCTGAAAGCATTGTATCACTGAGGTTCGAAATTTTACTGCTAATGACAATTTCGTCCCCTTCCCGTAAAAATCTGGGCGCATTGGGTGCCACCATCAATTCTTTTTGTGTCACGGTTTCAAACGTGGAAACCTGGGAGTCCAGTTCTTTGGTATGCGCCAGGAGTTGCAGTTTCCAACGTGTTAAAGCTTCTGGCGTAGTAAAGTTGAAAGAGATGTTTCCCTCAGCATCTGTTTTTAACTGCGGAAAAAAGAAGGCCGTTTCCTGCAGGTTTTTACGGATTTTTACGGCGGAGAAGTCTGTTGGTGAAACTGAAGTAGAATCTCCTGTGATTTGAACACCAGCAACTTTGCCATTTAATGTCCTCACAACATCTTCTTCAGGAGCACTTTCCACAGTTTCAGCATTTAAAGTGCTCACTGCATATCCCAACGCTTTTTTCTCTCTTGGGATGCCATATCCTGTTACTACTACTTCATCAAGACTTTCACTATCTTCCCAAAGATGAATGTCAATTACATTATTTGTATCAATAGCTATCGATTTTGTTTTAAAGCCAACGTAACTAAAAAGTAGTTCCTCTCCTTTTGCTACTTGAATTTCAAAATTACCATCAAAGTCGGTTTGTGTTCCTCGGTCTGTCCCTTTTACCACCACATTTACTCCAGGCAAAGGCAGCCCCTCTAGATCATAAATAGTACCACGAATGTAACCATCTTTTACTGCCGATGAATAACGCGATTTTACTTGTTCTCGCAATGTGTTTTTATAGTTGTTATACCGCCAAGTTTGTGCTGTAATATTAAACCCAAACCAGTTAAACTGATCAAAATTTTGTTCTCCGCTACTATAATTTCTGTAGGGATATTGCAGGTAGAGAGAGGTGCTCTTAAAGCTATTTCTGGCATTGGGACTTCCCAACGAGCGATACTGCAAAGATGGTCGCGGATTAAATTGCCATAGGTGTGGTGCAAACTGATCCAGGGACATATCGTACATGCTCGCAAGCAATTCTGCCGAAACTTTTTCGCCATTGGGACCTTTAATGGTAAAACTCCAGGTTTCCGGAACGCCGGGCTCCAGTTTGTCTCTAAAGGTTTTGGTTTTAATAGAGAGTTCGGTTTTGGGAGCTGGTACTTTTATAAGTGTAGAACCTCCTTCAAAGCTATTAAAAGCCGTCAAACTATAATGCATGGCAAATCCGCCCACATCTTCAGCCAGCACAGGTATCGAAATAGTTTTTGAATTGTTATCCAACGCAATAATAAACGTCTCTGTAACGTGTTTTTTCTTCTCCACGGAAAGCGTCACGGTAATGGCTGCATTCGATTTTACTGTTGCAAAAACCTTGTCGCCCGCTTCATAAGTTATCTGATCAAAAGAAATTTCAAACAACTGGTTGTCGGCCGGAGTTTCGTCTTTATCACTAAACAATTGCGTATATTCTTTTGAAAGCACTTCCTGGCCAAATTTGTCCGAAGTTTTGGCAACAATAACATAGGCTCCCGAAGCCCATCTTTTAAAATTACCCAGTTCAATTTCATCTATAGTTTCGGTATTCACTGTTTTACTGAGCACCTGCTCGCCCTGTTCCCAGGTTTGGATCTTGTCTTCATTCTTATACGGATCGTGCGGAAAGAGCTTTCTAAATTCTACTTTACTGTACTCCTGATACTCCGGTGCGTTCCATGGGCGCTCACGGAGCACCGTTTCAGGTGCTTTTAATTTGTAGATCGTTACCGTTACTTCGGCAGGCACTTTTTCACCGTTCAGGTTTTTGGTCGAAAGTTTTAGGGTATGGTCTTTTACCTGTTTGTCTAATCGTTCCGGGGCTTGCAAGCCAATGGTGAGCGCGTGATAACCTACGTTTACTATGGTAGTAGTGCTTTGCGTTTCACCATTGATATCGGTTACCGCTGCTGTTACTTCATATTGAAAAACGGGCTGCCCTTCTTTGGCTACCTTAGGGTCCGGGAGGGCTTTAAAATCTATTGTGTATGCGCCCTTGTTATCGGTAGTAGTTTCGCCAAAGGTGATCTCCTGTCCTTCGCCTGTATTTTGAGGTCTTCCCCAGTAGTACCAACGAGGGTATTGCACGTTTCGGGTTACTTTATAGACCACTGTGGCATTGGTAATGTTGCTCCCTGAAAATGAAATTGCTTCTCCTTTAACAGTGATCTCATCATTTAAACGGTAGGTTTCGGTTACAGGTTTAAAATTGGTTTCAAACTTGGGGCGCTTGTATTCTTCTACATTAATGTAAACTTCAGAAGAAAGATTTTTGGTGTCTTCAGATTCAATTTCAAGGTGAAACTGACCTGTTAAGACTCCGTTTGGTAAGACAAATTCACCTGCTACGGTTCCAAATTCGTTGGTTTTAAGTTCTACTTCGGTTACGTCATCATAATTTGCATCATACAAAGTCACAAATACTTTTTGGTTAGGAACCACCTTGGATTCCTTGTTCAAAGTTTCGGCTACAATCCCTTTAAAATAAACGGTTTGTCCGGGTCTGTAAATGCTTCGGTCTGTGAACAAAAAGCTTCTGTAGCGATTTTCATCTCCCTCATGATAACGATTGTAATTGTAATAATTATTGAATTCGGCAGTGTCATCCCCCTTGCGCACCGTCACGGATAGATTGTAATACTGGTTGCCATCTCTGGGTACTTTTATAAAACCTCTCGAGTCACTAATAAAATTTTTGCCATATCTTTTTTGACCATCTTTTACTACACATTGTGCACTGGAAATAGGTTGTCCGTTATTTCGGTTAACTATTTGATAATAGGTGTCATTTTCATCTTGCGTTTTCACAACAGCAAGATTGGTAAACTGCAGATCAGTATGCTCAAAAAGGCGTTTGTTGTCGCTATTACCTGGCGTTGCCATAATCAGATAACGCCCCTGCGGAAAACCCGGAAGCAGGATTTCGGTGCTGTGATTTCGGTAATCGCCTTCGTCTTTTAGTTGCTGTGTCCATTGTTTTTCCAGTTTTAATGCTGAAATAAAATCCCGCTTTTTTTGTTTGTCATAGATCTTCTGAAGCGCCTCACTTTCTTTTGCTGAAATTTTATAGACGGAAAGCTGTACGTTTTTTACATTTTTGTAGGTCACCAGTATTCTACTATCTTGGGCGATAGGCAAATAGGATTCCAGTTGAAGCTGAAGGGATGGCTCGGTGATGCTTTGTTTTAATTTTTCGGCTTGGGAACCTATGTGCGTGTCAGGAAAATCTTTAATGAGTTGCTCACAGATTTCGAGGGCTTCTTTTTTTGCCCAGCGATTTATATCTTTTTCACCCTGTAAATACCCATGACTAAGATTGTCTGTATGATACGCAATGTTATACTCATAAATTGCTTTTGCGTATGGAGCTTTAACCTTAGCCTTACTGTTTTTTAATGTTTGAAGATGAATAGCATCTTTTTGGGGGTCATTTGAATGGTAATAAACAAAGCCTAATCTTTTTACGTCCACCGATGCTAGCGGAATTTCATTTTTAGTATCTGAATGAAATTTTAATAAATTTTGATACAACTGAAGGGCCTTCAATTCCAGAGAGGTACTGTCTTTTGAGGTCAATTTTAAGCGTTGAAACTCCTGAAGATCTCCCAGAAATTTCGGGTCATTTACTTCAAACGCATAGGTAGGTTTTGTAATGGAATTTTCATTATTTGTGTAAAATGATAACGCATTATGTGCCAGAAAATCATACAGCGTAGGTCTTACTGTGTTAGAGCCTTCATAGGTGGTTAGAATAGGTTCGAAGGCTTCAGTAGTAGTGGTTTGTAAAATATTTGAATTCTCTAACGATGCTTCGTAATACGAGGAAATTTCAGCAAACAGAGTCTCTAAATCCCATGTTCTAAAATCTACGCTCCCTGAGCTTGTCGAAGGGTCGGTCTTGGTACGGTCGTAAAACTGGTAACGGTTTTGTTGAAAATAGTCCCAGTACACCTTTGCCAGCATATTTTGCAGCACATTTTTAGCCGGGACTTCGGTTTTGGTGATCATTGCTTTAAAGTCTTCCACCACCGAAAGCTGGGAGTCCTCTTCCAGAATCATGGCAAACTTGCTTTTAAATAGCAGTGTTTTTATGAGCTGCGCCTGGTTATTTTCGGCTTTGGCTTTGGTTTCAATCTGCTGGACGATCTCTAAAGCAGATCTGGGGGTGTCGGCTAGTTCCAATTTCTCAACCTGATTCCAGAGTACGTTGTAGTTGGTATTTTGTGCGGTACTGGATGCCATTGTAAATAGTGCAATTATAAGGGTGTATAAGATTTTCATACGTATAAAATTTTCTGAAAGATACGTTTAGCAGTACTTTCTAAAAAAGAGCTTTGAGCGTTTAGAGACAAAAAATGAGCCAAACCCACGTTTCAATTAGGTAACTTCGTTTTTTGGAACTGTATTTGTATAAAGTTACTAAAACCTAGATATTCCTAAAGGCGTATATACTTTTGTTTTCTAGGAATTATACAATGAAGTATATTTGAACCCA
The DNA here is from genome assembly GCA_002337605.1 of Flavobacteriaceae bacterium UBA1903. Lineage (GTDB taxonomy): Bacteria > Bacteroidota > Bacteroidia > Flavobacteriales > Flavobacteriaceae > Marinirhabdus. Next base: position 145,362 of record DDGL01000014.1, on the reverse strand, counting down.
CAAACCTATCCCAATGAAGTACGTACTTTTTTTTGCCCTGTTCCCTATGCTGCTTTCAGCACAGACTTCTTTTGAAAAAGCCGAAACGTTTTTTGTGACAGAGCAATTTAATAAGGCAAAACCGCTTTTTGAGCAACACTTAAAAGCACATCCAAACGACCTGAAAGCCCAGGAATATCTGGGGGATATTGCCGGCTATAAAAAAGACTGGGATACGGCGATAGATTATTATGAAGTTTTAGTGGAGGCAAACGATAAAAGTGCCAATTACCATTTTAAATACGGGGGAGCCTTAGGAATGAAAGCACTCTCCATTAGTAAAATTAGAGCAGCAACCTATATTGGCGATATAAAAGAGCATTTTGAAACCGCTGCCAGACTGGATCCAAATCATATTGAAGTGCGTTGGGCCTTGGTAGAATTTTATATGCAATTACCTGGGATTATTGGGGGAAGCCAGAAAAAAGCGACTCACTATGCCAATGAACTCCTTAAAATTTCCCCCGTAGATGGCTACCTGGCCAACGGTTATATTGCCGAATACGATGACAGACCCGACGATGCAGAGCGGTTTTATAAAAAAGCAATTGAGATAGGAGGCTCGCCCACAACCTACGAAAAACTGGCCGAACATTACGAGAAAAACAACAAGCCAAAAGAAGCCATGGAAACGGCAAATAAATCACTTCAAATCCATAAAAGGAACAGTTTGAATTATCAAATAGGGAAGATTGCCGCCCAGTATAATCTGGATGCAGCACTGGGTATTAATTGTCTGCAAGCTTATGTTGAAAACCATTCGGTACGGGACGGTGTTCCAAAAGACTGGGCATACTATCGCCTGGCACAGATTTATAAGAATTTAGGAAAAAAACAAACTGCCCTCCAATGGATTAACAAAGCCTTAAGCGATCGCCCGGATTTTGAACAGGCACAGGAGGAGAAGGAGAAAATACTTAGCTTGTAACGGCCCTTCGATATAATTTTAACTGGAAACTCTTTTTAAAATTCTAAAATTATAGATACTCTATTTTTTTGAGGGTTGCTGAGTTATTTAGTGACGGAGGAGTAAAATTGTATCGAAGTGCAATTTTCAAAACAGAATCCCCTAACTTTATACGTTCAAATACTAAACTACAAACCCTAAACTTCTCAACTTACTATGAGAGTACATTTTATAGCCATTGGCGGTGCAGCGATGCATAATCTGGCATTGGCATTACACAACAAAGGATATCACGTAACCGGAAGCGACGACGAAATTTTTGACCCCTCAAAGAGCAGGTTGGCAGCCAAAGGGTTGTTGCCTTCGGAATATGGTTGGTTTCCAGCTAAAATTTCAGCAGCCATTGAAGCAGTGATTCTCGGGATGCATGCTAAAGAAGATAACCCAGAATTGCTGAAGGCGAAAGAATTGGGTTTAAAGATCTATAGCTATCCGGAGTTTTTATACGAACAATCCAAAAATAAAACCCGTGTAGTTATTGGTGGAAGCCACGGGAAAACTACCATTACTTCTATGATTTTGCACGTGATGCATTACCACGACAGAGATGTAGACTATATGGTGGGCGCCCAACTGGAAGGGTTTGACACCATGGTAAAGCTTACCGAAACAAACGATTTTATTGTCTTAGAAGGGGATGAATATTTGTCTAGTCCTATTGACAGGCGTCCTAAATTTCACTTGTATAAACCCAACATTGCGTTGTTAAGCGGAATTGCCTGGGACCATATTAATGTGTTTCCAACCTATGAAAACTACGTACAGCAGTTTGAAATTTTTCTTAACGAGATGACCAATGGAGGAACGATGATCTACAACCAGGAAGACCCTGAAGTAAAGCGGGTGGTGGAAGACAGTACGGCGACTATAAAAAAAGTACCTTACCAAACTCCGGAATATACTGTTGAAGACGGCACCACCTTGCTTGAAACGCCAGAAGGTCCTATGCCAATTGAAGTGTTTGGGAAACACAACCTGAATAATCTGGAAGGCGCCCGATGGATCTGCCAGCTGATGGGCATAGACGCTGAAGATTTTTATGAGGCCATCGCCACCTTTAGTGGTGCCAGCAAACGTTTAGAAAAAATTGCCGAGACCGAAACAGCTATCGCTTACAAAGATTTTGCGCATAGTCCGAGCAAAGTAAAAGCCACCACGGAAGCCCTGAAAAACCAGTATCCCGATAGAAAATTAATCGCTTGCTTGGAATTGCACACCTACAGTAGTCTCACCCCTGAATTTTTAACCGAATACCAGGGCGCTCTGGATGCGGCAGACACCGCTGTCGTATTTTACGCTCCGCATGCCGTGATGATTAAAGGCTTAGAAGCAATTAAAATGGAACAAATTACCGAAGCGTTCCAACGAGAAGATTTAACCGTTTTCACCAACCCAGCCGACTTTAAAACCTTTCTCTATACTCAGGATTTTAAAAATACTTCGTTGTTGTTAATGAGTAGTGGGAATTATGGGGGATTGGATTTTGAGGAGGTCAAGGAGTATTTTAACTAATGTATGCTCCAAAAAGGATTTCTAACCCAACAAAATGTATTCAAAGTTTCCAGAAGGAGGTTTTGGTGGGCTGTTTTTGTTGGGTTGTTTTCATCCATAGGAATTTATACTTTACTTTCTTTTTTAAGATTATCTTTTAGGATTTTTGATAGTGCATATGGACATAGCGCAATTATAATAAATGATACTGAAAGGTATTGGCAAAACTTTTATTTTGCTTTAATAGCATTTACCATTGGTAATTCACTTTTCTTAGTCCAACTTTTTAAAAAACCATTTCAGTCTACACTTAAAAGCTACAAGAGGGGGCAAATTATAAATAATCAGTTGTTTCTTTCATTTGGATTCTTTTATTGGTTCTTTAAATTATTTCATTTAGTACTTTTTTTGGCTATAGGGTATATGGGAACTTCATTTTTAAAACCTTACCAATATTTACTTTTTTTAATTCCCGTTGTATTATTTCTTGAAAGTTGGAAAGCAATTCTACTCACTTTTCGAAAAAAGGCTTATTTGCCAATTTTTTATTGTGCGTTTGCTATAACAGTATTCTCTTTTTCCTTAGCTAATACAAGTATTTTTAATGTTAATGGTATTGACAAAATGTTGCAAAAAGTCAACCCAAAGGTTAGTCTTCCTGAAGCGTCTTTTCAGTCTAAAGCAACCAATACTCATTACGAATATCTAAAGATAATTTTATTGGAGGGTTTTTACATCTATCACATAGATGAGTTTAAAACAGATTTAGATGGTTTGGCGGTCTATCTGGCTGATGAAGAGCGAGGTCGTCCTGAATTATATGGCAGAAGTACTGTTTTACTTTTAGCTCCTGCGAATAGTACAATTCAACAAATAAAAAAAGTTGAAACGTTATTGTTTTTTTACCAACGAAGAAAGATTGGCTATTTGGTTTCAAGACCCAATGAAGAATTAAGTAGGTTTGAAAATAGATACATCTATCAAAATAGACCACTCACAAATAAAAATCTGGAACGATTTAAGGAAAGGTACAAGGCTTTATTGACTAAAGAAGCGCTTTCAATGCCACTACCACCAGAAATTGAAGCAGCGGATTATAACATTAAAGATGTGCTTGTTTCTCAAAATGGTTTCTCAATTGGTAATTTACCGGTTTCTGAAGAGGATTTAGTGGAAGAATTTATAAGGTCTATAGACAATAAAACCTACTTTAACTTCCTATTATTTAAAGACACTTCCTATCAAAATTATATTACTGTGCTTTCTTCTTACTTGCAAGCACTGGAAGATTTAAGGGCTAACGAAGCAATGGTCGTACCTGTTTATAAGAACATATTCGATATTCACCCCATAAATAAAAAAGCCTATGAAGAAGATCAAAAGCGTGTCCGAAAAATTTACCCATTTCTAAAAGTTGAAAACTTTTCATTTTAACTAACAAATCTCTCCGCGAATCTCTGCAAAGCTCAGTATAACGAGTCTGAAAACATGCTTTTTTGAAATCTGGTGCATACCAAAAAGCAAACTATAACGTTTTAAATAAACTAACCAACGCAACCTATCTATTCGATTTAAGACTTTTACTTACTAATCATAAAAATTAACCCTATGACAAAAATCTCATTTTTCTTTTTTGCCATCTCAATTCTATTTTTCACTTCTTGTTCAAATGACGACGATACAACTGAAATGCCTGAAGAGGAGGCTGGTTATTTCGCTTTAAAGGTTGGGAATAGCTGGACGTATAATGTATATCGTTACAATATTAGTAGCATGGAGTATGAAGCACAGGATTTTTTAGTGACGGGTACGATTACAGATACTGAGACTATAAATGGAGAAACGTATTATAAATTTGAATCTACATTAATAGGAGAGGGAACGTGTGATATATGTCTAAATGTTATAGGAAATAAATCTCTTAGGGACTCTTTAGGCTATTTAATTGATAGTAATGGTGTACCAAGATTTACTAAAGAAACTACTGAGCCTTATTTAGTCCGTGTCGAACAATTTGGAGAAGTATATGGTGAGTATGATGCAACTGTTAATGCCGTTGAGACTCCCTTAGGTGAATTCGAGAATGTTGATTATAATAAGTCCTACGCAATCCTTGAAGATGGTAGTATTTCAGCAGGTACTGAAAAAATGTATTACAGAGATGGTGAAGGGCTTCAGGTTAGAGTGATCTCACTTGTGAGTTCTCCCGATCCATTTTATATGTTTGCCTTAGCAGAGAGTACTATAGTTGAAAATTAGGAACTGGTGTAAATTTTCTCCAAAAAAGAAGCAATATTCTTTTGAGAACTTTTTACCAAAGCCCGTTTCGCTAGTTTAAAATCTTCAGCATTTTTATCCTGGGACAATTTAAACTTGCCTTCCCAAGCGGTAATTTCAATGTCAAATGCTTGAATGTATTTAATAAGGCGATCCATTCGTGGATCGTCTAGTGCTAGTTTAAACTTAGGGTGGGGCTGTTCTAAAAATCTAGTCATTTCAACCATAGTTTGTTTGGCAGCTTCAGGGTTGTTTATGAGTTGAATGGTTCCAGTAATATGAACACTAATATAATTCCAAGTAGGGAGTTGTGGTGTGCTGTACACACTGGGTGAAATGTAGCAATCTGGACCTTTAAAAACTACAGTAACTTCGGCACCATTTTTTAAAGTTTCAACTTGGGGATTATTTTTGTCGATATGTGCGACCAATTTCCCCGTGGCTTCATTATAAATAATTGGAATATGTGTAATAAAAGGTGTATTTCCTTCTGTAGAAACCAGCATGGCAAAGGGGTATGCCTTTATCACGGCAATCATTTTTTGGATGTCATCGGTTTGGTGGTGTGGAGGTGGATACATATCGATTTAAGATTTTAAACTGCCGATTTTAGATTGAAGAACTAAAAACTGTTTACTGAATACTCCCTACTGTATGCTGGAGGTAAGCTCTACAAACAACTTTTCCAGCGTCATGTTCTTCTGGTGTAGTTGGAGAATTTTGAGTCCGTTGTCGTGGGCAAAATCAAAAACTTTGCTGCGCATATCTTCTTTGGTTTCAAAATGAAGAAAATATACAAACCCGGCAGGATTTTCGACCTTAACCATTTTGGGTAATTTTTCCAGAGCCACGGTTTCCACACGGTAATCAAATTCAACTTCCACAATTTGTTGCTGGCCTTCGGTGAGCTCTTTTAGCTGTTTATCGAGCACTATTTTTCCTTGGTTAATAATAATAACCCGGTCGCAAATGGCCTCCACCTCCTGCATAATGTGAGTAGAAAGTAACACTGTCTTACTTTTTCCTAACGATTTTATAAGCTCCCTAATTTCAATTAACTGATTGGGATCGAGTCCAGTAGTAGGCTCATCCAGTATCAAGACATCTGGATTGTGCAACAATGCATTTGCAAGTCCCACACGTTGGCGATACCCTTTAGAAAGTTGCCCTATTTTTTTATGCGCTTCAGGTGTTAATCCTGTTTGTTGTATCACTTCAGCGACTTGTTCTTTGGTGCTACCATAGATGTCGGCATTAAAGGTGAGGTATTCTTTTACGTACATTTCCAGATACAACGGATTGTGCTCTGGCAAATAGCCAACACTTTTTTGCACGTTCGTTGAAGCTTCAGCAACAGAGAATCCATTTACGCTAGCTTCCCCTTCTGAGGGAGAAAGATACGTAGTTAAAATCTTCATCATGGTAGATTTTCCTGCTCCGTTGGGACCTAGGAAACCAACGATTTCTCCTTTTTTAATTTCAAAAGAAACGGCATCCAGCGCTTTTTGTGCACCGTACGTCTTAGTAATATTTTGAACTGTTATAGACATAAAGCAAAGCTAAATATAAAATTTTCAAGAAAATAGGTTGTTGGTTGCAAGATTTCTTTACCTTTGATAACACAATAACGAATAATGACCAATTTACGTACATTTTTTAGCTTTTGGTATTTCTATTTTAACAATAGGAACGGGAGCGCTATGTAGGTATTTGTAAAAACAATATATATTCTCAATCCCGGACAAAGTGTTCGGGATTTTTTTATGCTAAAAATTAAAACGTTATGTCTTTAAAAATCGCCATTCAGGGAATTGAAAGTTCTTTTCATCACCTCGCAGTACAGCAACTATTTCCAGAAACGGAATTAGAGTTAGTGCCCTGCCCTTCATTTGACAAGGTAGCCGAAAGCATTACCAACTTTAATGCAGATTTTGGAGTGATTGCCATTGAAAACACCATCGCAGGGTCCATTTTACCAAATTATGAACTTATAGATTCCAGCAATTTGAAGATACTGGATGAAACTTTTCTCACTATAAATATGTATTTAATGGCATTGGGAGGCGAAACGTTGCACACCATAGACGAAGTACATTCTCATCCCGTAGCATTACAACAATGCAAGCAATATTTACAGAGGTTACAACCGCATTGTAAAATAATTGAAGGAAAAGATACAGCTTCTGAGGCGAAGCGCATTAAAGAAAACAGTTTGAAAGGAGTCGCTGCTATTGCTGGAAAACAAGTGGCCGAAAAATATGGATTGCAAATTCTGGGGAAGAATATTCAGACGATAAAAGATAACAAAACCCGCTTTGTAGTCTTAGGAAGGGAGTCTGAAACAATTGTTCCTGAATTGAACAAAGCCACCCTGAAATTTCAGTTAGATCATACCATTGGGAGTTTGTCCAATGTTTTACAATTGTTGAGTACCTTTGGCATCAATTTAACCAAGATACAGTCGTTTCCTATAGAAGGGAAACCCTGGCAGTACTCCTTTTATGTAGATGTGCTTTTTGACAATGTGGCACTTTTTGAAGAAGTAACCACGATGCTCAAAAAAGCAGTATCACAGTTACGAATATTAGGAATTTACAAACAAAATCTGGAAAATATACCCAGTACGTTACTGGTAACGACAAGCTATGGAAAATAAAAAAGAATTAAGAAGTTGGTTAAACGCCTTTGGACTGGATCACCCATTGGTCATCGCAGGCCCGTGTAGTGCCGAAACCGAAGCGCAAGTATTAAAAATTGCACATCAATTAAAGGATACCGATACCACGGTGTTACGTGCCGGCATCTGGAAACCAAGAACCCGCCCGGGAAATTTTGAAGGAGTTGGCGCTTTAGGGCTAAAATGGCTTCAAAAGGCGAAGGAAGAAACTGGCTTGCTCACTACTACCGAAGTTGCCAATGCAAACCACGTAGACCTGGCTTTAAAACACGACATAGATATTTTATGGGTAGGAGCACGTACTACTGTTTCTCCATTTATAGTTCAGGAACTGGCAGATGCGCTAAAGGGAACCGATAAAACGGTACTCATTAAAAACCCTGTAAATCCGGATTTAGCGCTGTGGCTGGGGGCTGTAGAGCGTTTTTATGAAGCAGGAGTAAAAAACTTAGGGGTAATTCACCGGGGCTTTTCCACCTATGAGAAAACCCGCTACCGCAACAACCCCGAGTGGCAAATCCCAATCGATTTGCAAAATCGTTTTCCGGATCTGCCCCTTATTTTAGATCCTTCGCATATTGCTGGTCGTCGCGATATTATTTTCGATTTGTGCCAAACTGCACTGGATTTAAACTACGACGGTTTAATGGTAGAAACGCACTACGATCCGGATAATGCCTGGAGTGATGCCAAACAGCAGATCACACCCGCTTCATTAGATCAAATGACGGTCGATCTTCGCATTAGAAAAGAAGAAGGAGATGCGGTGGAATACAGAAATAAGCTAGCCACCATGCGGGCAAAGATAGACGTGATAGATCATAAATTGCTGGAGGTTTTAGGGAACCGTATGAAAATAAGTGATGAAATTGGAAAGTTGAAAAAACAAAACAATGTAGCTATTTTGCAGACGAAACGGTGGAATGAGATCTTAGGTAAAATGATCTTGCAAGGAGAAGATAATGAATTGAGTGAAGAGTTTATTTTAAAATTATACAAAGCCATTCACCAAGAATCTATTAATCATCAAAAGAAAATCATCAATAACTAAAAGTTTTTGCAACTTTGCGGTATGAAAGGAGTGGTCTACAAATCTACTGGAAGCTGGTATACAGTGAAATCGCAGCAAGGCAGATTTTACGAATGCCGAATTAAAGGAAAGTTCAGGATGGAGGGTATTAAAAGCACCAATCCTGTGGCTGTAGGGGATCACGTTCAGTTTGAGGTGGAAACCAAAGGAGATGAAACCATTGGTATTATCAATAAGATTGAACCCAGGGACAATTATATTATCAGAAAAAGTGTCAACCTATCCAAGCAAACGCATATCATAGCCGCAAATGTAGATATAGCTTTTTTACTTATTACGTTAAATAATCCCCCCACATTCACCACGTTTATAGATCGGTTTCTGGTCACTGCAGAAGCTTATCACATTAAAGCCGTGTTGCTTTTTAATAAAGTAGACACGTATAACGACGATGAGTTGTTAGAGATAAAATACCTGGCCGCCCTGTATAGAGAGATCGGGTATGAATGCATTGGGATTTCAGCCGAAACGGGCAAAAATGTTGAGAAGGTAAAAGCACTTATGGAAGAGAAGGTGTGTATGTTTTCCGGGCATAGTGGAGTAGGTAAGAGCACGTTGGTAAATGCTATTGAACCTTCACTTAATTTAAAAACCTCTGAAATTTCAGAGCAGCATAAACAAGGACAGCACACCACCACCTTTGCTGAAATGTTCGATCTTTCGTTCGATGCTAAAATAATTGACACACCGGGAATTAAAGGGTTTGGCGTTGTAGAAATTGAAAAAGAAGAACTGGGGAACTACTTTCCAGAGTTTTTTGAACTGAAGGAACACTGTAAATTTAATAACTGTTTGCACGTCGAAGAGCCACAATGCGTAATAAAAGATGCCTTAGAGCACGACGAACTGGCCTGGTCACGCTATAAAAGTTACCTTCAGATCTTGGAAGGAGAAGAAGAACACTTCCGGAAAGATATGTATGGGAAAGAATGAAAAAAGTACAAGGTATGATTTACGAATATGTATGTTTACCCTCAAACCTCAAACCTCAAACC
>DDGL01000014.1:0-135692 GCA_002337605.1 Flavobacteriaceae bacterium UBA1903 | reverse complement strand
CTCAAACCTCAAACCTCAAACCTTAACCCTAAAAACCCCTAAATGAGAATCATTCTCCAACGCGTAAAAAAAGCTTCCGTAACTGTTTCAGAAAAAATAATTTCAGAAATAGGGCAGGGGTACCTTGTTTTAGTAGGTATTGAAGCTGAAGACACTCAGGAAGATATTGATTGGCTTTGCGGCAAAGTAACCCGACTTCGAATTTTTGGAGATGAAAGGGGTGCTATGAATCTTTCAATTTCAGATATTGGGGGTGATGTAATTGTGGTAAGTCAATTTACCCTGCATGCGAGCACCAAAAAGGGCAACCGTCCAAGTTTTATAAAAGCCGCCCGGCCCGAAACTGCCATTCCTCTTTACGAGGCTTTTGTAAAAAAGCTGGAAAAAGAATTAGGTAAAAAAGTGCAAACAGGAAAATTTGGTGCGATGATGGACGTTGCTTTGGTGAATGATGGTCCAGTGACCATAACCATAGATTCAAAAGTTAAAGAATGATTTTTTGTTGGGATACATGTAAGAAAAATTTATATTGCCCGCCTCCAGCAGTTTACTTATGAGATTACTATTTTTATTAGCGTGCCTTACCCTCACGTCACCATTATTTTCCCAATACGCCATTTCCGAAATTCCTGCCGAACTCAAGGAAGATGTTGACGCGGTCATTCGAAATCAAGAAATTGTTATTACGCTAGACGATTTTAATGATATGACATTATACGTAAAGGAAGTGGTTACAGTATTTAACCGAAATGGCCTTTCAGCAGTTCGACCAGCTGTTGGGTATGACAAAAGTACTTCAGTTAAAGACCTCGCAGCTAAGGTGTATGATGAAAAAGGAAAAGTCCTTAAAAAGTTTAAGAAAAGAGACTTTACCGATGTAAGTGCAACCGATGGCAACTTATATACCGATAACAGAAAAATGTATCTGGATTATTCGCCGAGTGGCTTTCCGTTTACGTTCGAGTTTGTTTCAGAGCTTGAAACATCGTCCACTGCTTTTTTACCACGATGGGACCCGTCGCCTTATTACGATGTGAGCACTCAGAAATCTTCTTATACGGTCATTAATGAAAAGCAAGTGCCTTTGGTGAGCAGAAAGTATAACCTAGAGCAATTTGAAGTTTCAGTAAAAGAAACTCCTGGAAAATATAAGTATGAGCTTAAAAATATGGCTGCGGTAGAACGGGAGAATCTTGGTCCACATTACACAGAGTTTACACCCGTTGTGAAAGTAGCCTTGCAAAAATTTCAGTTAGAGAATCAAAGTGCTTATGTAAAGAGCTGGAAAGATTTTGGTCTCTGGCAAAAAGATAAGCTCCTGTCCGGAAGAGATAGAATTCCCTCTGGTACAAAGGCAAAAATAAATCAGCTTGTAGCAAATGTTGAAGATCCAAAAGAAAAGGCACGGCTAATTTATGAGTTTATGCAGAATAAAACCCGCTATATAAGTGTTCAGGTAGGGATTGGAGGCTGGCAGCCTTCTCCGGCAAACGAAGTGGATGAGCTTAGTTATGGAGACTGTAAAGGCCTGACCAATTATACCAAAGCATTGCTTAAATCACAAGGGATAGATTCATATTACACCATAGTAGATGCAGGTGAGGACGGTAGGGATTTGGATGAGGATTTCGTTGCCCTACAAGGGAACCACGTAATTTTAACAGTCCCGTTTGAAGATGAAACTGTTTTTTTAGAATGTACCAGCCAACAACTTCCTTTTAATTACCTTGGAGATTTTACAGACGATAGAAAAGTCCTGATGGTAACAGGAGAGGGAGGTGTAATTGCCAGAACACACACCTATAAGACTGAAGATAACATACAGGTACTTCAGGCAAAGGTTACTGTATCAGACGATTTTACAGTGTCGGGAACCCTTTCGGAAACTTCAGAAGGAATACTATATGGTAATAAGTACTTTCTGGAATCTGCAACAAATGACGATGTTTTAATGTACTTTAAGAATATCTGGGGGCATTTAAACAACCTGTCGTTAGCCAACATTAATTTTACAAACGATAAAAAAAGGATTGCTTTTACTGAAGACCTTAACTTCGAGACAAAAAATTATATTTCTACAGCCGGAGATAGAATTTTATTAAATCCAAATGTGTTTACCAGATATAGTTACTTACCTGCTGCTGAAGATGACAGAACCCTTCCTTTAAAAATAAGAAGAGGTGCAACCTACCGTGACACTGTAGAAATTCTGTTGCCTGAAGCCTATCAAGTTGAAGCAGCTTTTGAGCCTATACATATTATTTCAAAATTTGGAACCTACAAGGCCCGTGTGGATAAACTGGATGGCTCAAAAATTTCCTATAGTCGTGAACTTGTACTTAATTCGGGAACATTTCCAAAAGAAGAGTACAATAACTATGTGAAGTTTATACAGCAGGTAGTTAAGAAAGATAAATCTAAAATAGTCTTAACGAAGTAATGAAAGCGTTTCTTTTTTTTATGATCCCGGTTCTTACCGGTTTGTGTACTATACAGGCTCAGGATTTTAAGTTGGGGCAGGTAAGTACTGCGATCCTGGAAGAAACACAGGATACTATTTTTACTGATACTCCTGCAAAAACAGTTTTTAAACGAATTAAACTGGACTACGGTGACGAGCTTGAAATTCATGAACGCATTAAAATTTACAATGAGGATGGGTTTGAATATTCCAACTGGGAAATACCCTTTTCAGACATTAGCTATCTACAGGGTTACACATATAATTTAGAAAACGGTGTTATTGAAAAAACACACGTAAAAAAGAGCAGTATTTTTAAAGAGAAGGTAGGGGGCGATTACGAGATTACAAAAATTTCATTTCCAAAGGTTAAAAAAGGATCGGTAATCGAATTGAAATACCGTGTAAAAGATATTCGGTTACATGAAATACCGATTCAATATATTATTCCTGTCAAAAATTTTAGACTGGTGGTGCAAAACGTTAACTCGTGGATGGATTTTAAGCAAAACCCGAATTACACAATAGAGCTTACAGAAGAAAAAACCGATAATGAAAGGCTGAAAATTTTTACGGCAAAAAATATTCCAAAGAGTAAACAGGAACCGTATATAAACAATCCGGATAACTATAGAGGCAGGCTTTTTATAAAGAACAAGAGCGAAAAAGAGGATGAGGAAAAATGGGCAAGTATTGCATCGTCTTATAATAATTCAAGATATTTTGGAAGTCAATTAGAGGAAAAGCCATTCTTCAGAAAAGACATTCAGCCCTTACTACATGATAAAAGAGATACGCTAGAAACTGCCAAAATAGTTTATAAGTACGTTCAAAAAAACATGAAATACAATGGAATGTATTCCACAGGAGTTTATGATTTGGAGGATACCTATAAAGATAAGGAAGGAGGTAAGGGTGCTATAAACTTATTGCTAACGGCAATGCTGCGCGACCTGGGCTATAATGCAAACCCAATGGGTGTTGCCTGCAAACACCAGGGGGAAATGCTGTTTCCTGAAAAAAGAACATTTAACGCTACGGTTTGTGCACTTCAAATAGGAGGGGAGTTTTACCTCCTGGATGCTTCAGAAAAAAATGCAACCTTTGGAGTAATTCCTGTAGATTTAATGAACGACTACGGGCTGGTTGTTCTGGAGGATGGGGGATCTATTAGTTTTCCAACGCGTAATGCAGCGGTGTCTGTTAGTAACGCAATTATTTCTACAAAAATAAATTTGAGCGATAAAACTGCTTTTGGTTCAGTCCAGAATCAGTTTACAAACCACTTTGCCTTAGAGTATAAAAATGCTTTTGAAGAAGCTGAAAGTATAGACTTCCAGGAAGCCATGGAAGAACTTAACCCATTACTTTCTATTAGCGATTTTGAAAATAAGGAGTGGGCTACGTCTGAAGAACACGCTCAGTTTTCCTATAACTTCACGTTCCGGGATGCTGTAGAAGAAATTGCAGGAACGTTGTATGTTTCCCCTTTTTTGTTTTTAGGAAATACCGAAAACGAATTTGATGATCAGGAACGTCTGTACCCCATAGACCTGGAGTTTCCCCAACGGGAAGTTTATACAATTACATTTCATATTCCAGATGGGTATACCTTGGAAAGTGTGCCAGAAAACAAAAAAATTACGCTTCAGGATAATTTAGGGAGCCTCATTTTTATTGCAAACAAGCAAGGGCAACTATTACAGTTAAAACTTCAGGTGGATGTAAACTATAGCCTTATACCTGCAAGTTATTACGGTGCCCTGCAGGAGTTGTTTGATGAATACACAAAAATTTCAAAATCTAAAATTGTCTTGTCAAAGTGATACACTTTAAATTAGTAGTAGTCGTAGTTTTTATATGTTTTCAAAGCTGGTCAGTTGCTGGTCAAGAAAGGAAGTTTGGTGATGTTACGATAGCAGAACTGGAAGAAAAAGCAGATGAGGTTTTCCCTGAAGTTCCCGCCGCCATTTTGTATAGAGATATAGACTTTGCTTACGGAAATGCACTAAAAGTACATGAACGTATCAAGATTTATAATTCAGATGGGTTTGAATATTCAGACTGGATCATTAGGTTTGACAATATCAGGGGGTTAAAAGCGGCTACGTATAACTTGGTAGATGGGAAAATTGAAACGGTAAAGGTTTCCAAAGACGGAATTTTTAAAGAAGAGGTCTCAGAAGATGAGGAGATAAGTAAACTTACCTTCCCCAGAGTTACAAAAGGATCGATTATTGAAATTAAATATAAAGTTACTTTTATAGGTCTTTCGGAATTTTATAGCCAAAGTTCACTCCCTATTAAATACCAGCGGTTTAAGATTTACAATGGGTACTCTGGTAGCCTTTCCATCCGTCAAAACCAATACGTGAAATTACCCATACGCAGGGTAGACGAAGCAACAAGTAGCTTGTTTATTGGCGAAGACATACCTCCGTTGAATAAAGAAAATTTTGTAACCAATGTAAATAATCACCGAGGAAAAATTTTAATGCAGCATCACGGTACCGGGTATCAACAAACCTGGTCTAACGTTGCTAAAAGCTATGCAAATGCCGAGTGGTTTGGAAGACAATTGAAGAAAGGAGATGCACTCTATAAAAAAGATCTTCAACAGTTATTAAAAGATGAAGCCGATACCCTTGCAATTGCAAAAAAAATTGACCGGTATGTAAAAGAAACCATCGAGTGGGATCAAGGCTACAGCCGTGGTTCAGAGTACGTAAAAACAATCTATAGAGATAAAAAAGGAGATTCGGGAGATATTAACCTGCTGTTAGTACATATGCTCAGGTCTGTTGGGTTAAAAGCCGACCCTATATTAGTCGCTACCAAAAGAAAAGGCTGGGTTATGTATCCACAAGTGAATGCCTTTAACATGGTTCTTGCTACTATTAAAATTAATGGTAAGAGATACTTACTGGATGGTTCACAAAAAAATGCAGCCTTTGGGCAAGTTCCCTTACGGTATATAAATGACAAAGGGTTAATTATTTTTGAAGATGGCAGCCACCTTTTATATCCTATTGCGTTAAAAAAACAATCTGCTATAACCTCTATTGCCAACGCTACTTTAAACCTTGAGGAGTTATCGGTTAGCGGAACTGTTAAAAGAAGACTTACGAACTATCAGGCATTGAACCATCGGGAGTTTTATCAGGATTTAAAAGAAGAAACCTATGAAGAATCCTTGAATGACATAGATTTATTTGAGGTGGAGAATCTTGAAACGAAAGATGTTGATAATCCTGACAAACCTATTTCTATTGCATTCGACTTTACACATTCAGATTATGTTGAAAAAATAGGTGAAAAATTATACTTTGAGCCGCTCTTAATATGGGGTTTAAAGGAAAATAAATTTAACGAAGAGAATAGGTTGTACCCAATTGATCTGGAGTACCCCTCTACTCTTAAATACATAATTAACTATACAATTCCTGATGGGTATGCAATTGAAAGTCTACCGGAGGCAAAAATGGTAAAAATGGAGGAGGGAATAAGTGCCTTACAATTTAACATCCAGCAACGAGCAAACCAGTTGCAGGTAATTTTTTCACTTGAGTTTAAGCATTATTTAATACCAGCCAATTATTATCCAGCTCTTCAGGCATTATATGGAGAATTTGTAAAAATCTCAAAATCTAAAATCGTACTCTCAAAAATAAAATAACCATCGTATGCAACCTAAGTACCTACTAGTATTTTTCTTAATTATTTCAGCAAGCTTAACAGCCCAAAACTTTAAATACGGCAAAGTTTCCAAAGAAGAACTCGCCGAAAAACAAAACGCCAGCTATCCCGAAGCAGATGCTACGGTGCTGTATCGTGATTATAAGGTAAAGTTCGATTACACACAGGGAGAAGGCTTTATGCAAACTGTAACAGTTCACGAGCGTATTAAAATTTATACTAAACAAGGTTTTGATTGGGCCACTAGAAATTATATAGTGTACGATAGCGGAAGCGATAGAGAAAACTTTGATGTTAAAGGAGTAACATACAACTTGGTTGATGGCTCTGTAAAAAAGGAAAAACTTCAAAAAAGTGGGCAGTTCGAAGAACGACTTAATAAATATAGAGTAAATAATAAATTTACAATGCCAGCTATAAAAGAAGGAAGTGTGATTGAATATGAATACACAATAATATCACCCTTTTCTAGGATTTCTGATATCGACCTACAATATACTATCCCAATTAATAAAGAACTTGTAGAATTGAGGATCCCGGAGTACTATGTATACAATATTCAATCCAACCCAAAGGCAGGTATCGCTTATTCTTTTAGCCAGGACTCTAAACAAAAGAAAGTAACTATACGCGGTAAAAGTGGTTTGGGGACTGTAAATTATAATGAGGGGTTTAGAGGAAAACAAGGAAACAATGGAACTTTTAAAGGAAATGAATATACCTATAAAGAGAACATTTACTTACTGGAAGAGAGCAGTGTGCCACCATTAAAAAAGGAACTGTTTATAGATAATCTTCAAAACTACCAAGCCCGTTCTCTCTGGGAATTATCAATGATAAACGATCCGGGAGGCGTTCCAAAAAGATATGCAACCACCTGGGAAGCCGTTTCAAAAAGCTTATACGAAAGCGATGATTTTATAAACGAAATTAAGAAAAGTGATTATTATCAAATCGATTTAGATGCTGCTCTCGCAGGAGCAACTTCAGACGAAGAAAAGATGACGAAGGTTCTTACACTGGTGAAGTCTAAAGTAGCCTGGAACGAATACGTTGGCTTTTTCCCGGAAAATGGCGTGAAAAAAGCTTACAAAGAAGGAACTGGAAATGTGGGAGATATTAATCTAATGCTGGTCTCTATGTTACAGCAGGCAGGGCTGAGTGCCTACCCGGTTCTGGTAAGCACAAAGGAAAACGGAATTCCTGTATACCCAACCCGGGAAGGGTTTAACTATGTAATAGCCGCAGTAAATGCCAATGGAAAAATGTATGTGCTGGATGGAACCGATCCGTTCGCAGGTATAAACATGCTTCCGGAACGTGCTATGAACTGGCAGGGCAGGTTAATTCGTCCTGACGGCACATCGGACTGGGTTGGACTGTACCCGGGCTACGTATCTAAAAAGCTTACGTACGTTCAGGCAACGATAGAGGGTGATGAGGTAATGGCGAAGGTTCGCGAACGTAAAGGAGCTCATTTTGCAAAAGAGTACAGAAGCAACTACGCACATACCAATACGGAAAGCCAGATAAGCGCTATAGATACAGGCGATGAAGCTGTAAAAATTACTGAGTTTAAAGCGAATGACCTGGAGAGTACTAAGGAGAATATGAGTATTAGTTATACCGCAACCAGTAACTCGCTGGTAGAAGAGATTGCGGGCGATTTATATATTTCTCCCATGTTGTTTTTTGCACAAACGGAAAACCCGTTTAAAGACGATAAAAGAGCATATCCTATCTTTTTTGAATACCCGAAATCACAGAAGTACAACATCTCTATTAAAATCCCTGAAGGGTACAAAGTAAAATCTATGCCGCAAGGCATTAAAGCAGACCTGGCAAACAACACAGGCAGTTACTCCTATTTGCTGCAGGAAACTCCCGGGATGTTGCAATTAGCCGTATCTTTAGATATTAATACGCCTATCATCCTTCCCCTGGATTATGAATATGTAAAGGGCATGTTTACACAAATTACGGAGAAGGAAAAAGAGAAAATTGTATTGACAAAAATCTAACCCATGAACATTCAAGACGCCCAGAAAGCAGTAGATATCTGGATTAAGGAACACGGCGTTCGCTATTTCGATGAGCTTACCAATATGGCACAACTCACCGAAGAAGTAGGCGAAGTAGCCCGCATCATTGCCCGCAGATACGGGGAGCAAAGCGAAAAGGAAAGCGATAAAAAGAAAGATCTGGGCGAAGAACTGGCCGATGTTGTTTTTGTAGTACTCTGTCTTGCCAACCAGACAGGCGTAGACTTACAAGCTGCTTTCGATGCAAAACTAGACCTGAAAACCAAGCGTGACCATGACAGACATCATAACAATCAAAAACTGAAATAATGTTTACACGAGTAATTACCCACAAGGGGTTCTGGAAATCGGTTGTGATACTAAGTCTTATTTACATGGTAGTGCTCATTTTGGTGCAAGGAATTTCGTTGGGTTTTTCTGAAATTTTCCTGGAAAGAGTAACTACTTTTAAAAGCATCATAACGTTGTTGGGGGCTGGTCTTATTTGCGGTTTTGCCATTACCTATGCAAAGTTTTGGAGAAAGTTAAAAGAACAAGACTACAGAAAATGAAACTAGGTCTTTCCAAATCTTCAGAAGAAATAACTGAAGCTGCGTTGCAAATTACTGGCTCCAAAAGCGAAACCAACAGGTTGCTCATTCTTCAGGCACTATACCCTGATCTAAACATTGAAAATGCTTCCAGAAGTGACGATAGTGAGGTACTTCAAAAAGCATTAAACTCCCCGGATGAAACTATAGATATACATCACGCTGGAACGGCCATGCGTTTTTTGACCGCTTATTTTTCAGCAAAGGAAGGGGCTGAAGTAGTGTTAACAGGGAGCGAACGTATGCAGCAACGTCCTATAGGTATCCTGGTAGATGCGCTGCGAAGCCTGGGTGCAGCTATTACCTACTCTAAAAAAGAAGGCTTTCCACCCCTAAAGATCAAAGGAAAAAAACTAAAAAAGCATAAAGTGATTTTAAAGGCGGATGTAAGCAGTCAGTTTATTTCGGCACTGTTGCTTATTGCTCCTTCACTCCCCAACGGACTCGAGTTAACGCTGGCAGGTGAGATCACGTCCCGGCCCTATATTGAAATGACACTTTCTTTGCTAGAACAACTAGGAGTTTCGTTTCATTTTATGAATAATACAATTACGGTACGTCCTCTGGCAGCAGTGGATAACACTGTGGTTACAGTGGAAAGTGATTGGAGTTCGGCTTCGTATTTTTATAGTTTGGTTGCGCTTTCAGATAAAAAAAGCATACAGCTAACAAGTTATAAAACGGAAAGTTTACAAGGCGATAGTGCGTTAGTCCAATTGTATGAAACACTTGGGGTGCAAACCAGCTTTCATACTGAAGTGCCTGCCATCACCCTTCAAAAAATAAAAACAGGTAGACCAACAGTTTTTAAAGCAAACCTCTCCAACACCCCGGATATTGCACAGACCCTTGCGGTAACTTGCTTTGGGTTGGGAATTGGCTGTGAGCTTACAGGATTACACACGCTAAAAATTAAAGAAACCGACCGCCTCCTAGCGCTTAAAATAGAACTAGAGAAGTTAGGAGCGAAGGTAGTTATTACGGAAGATACCCTTCTTGTAAGTCGTTCCGAAGCTATACAAGATGGTGTCGCTATAGACACCTACAACGATCACCGTATGGCAATGGCATTTGCTCCGCTAGCGCTTAAAACAACACTGCATATTAACGATGCCGAAGTGGTATCAAAATCGTTCCCCACGTTCTGGGAAGATATGAAGGCTGTTGGAATTTCAGTACAGAAATAGAGCTCGTAAAACGGTATTCAAAGTGGAGTTGAGGGATAAAACCAATAAAACCAAAAGATAATCGTCCATTTACTTGACAACCCCTATGTTGAGGTTGTATATTTGCCACTTTTTACAACAAAATTGTACCACTATGGGAATGAAATTATCGAACTTCAGTTTTAACCTTCCACAAGAGCTTTTGGCCGAACATCCTGCGCCCAATCGTGACGAGGCCAGACTAATGGTCTTAAACCGAAAAGAGCAGACCATCGAGCACAAAATGTTCAAGGATTTGATAGATTATTTTGAAGAAGATGATGTATTGGTGTTAAACAATACCAAAGTGTTTCCTGCCAGATTGTACGGAAATAAGGAGAAAACTGGGGCGCGTATCGAGGTATTCTTACTACGTGAGTTAAACCCGGAAACCCGTTTATGGGATGTGTTGGTAGATCCGGCACGTAAAATTCGTATTGGTAATAAACTGTACTTTGGTGAAGATGAATCTTTGGTAGCCGAAGTAATAGACAACACCACCAGCCGTGGACGAACCCTTAGATTTTTGTTTGACGGTTCGTATGAAGAGTTTAGAAACAAGTTAACTGAGCTTGGTGAGACCCCGCTGCCTAAGTATATTAAAAGGGATGTTGAGCCAGAAGATGCTGAACGATACCAGACCATCTTTGCTAAAAAAGAAGGGGCTGTTGCTGCTCCAACGGCAGGACTTCACTTCTCAAAGCATTTGTTAAAGCGACTGGAGATCAAAGGCGTTAATTTCGCTGAAGTTACCTTGCACGTTGGTTTGGGAACCTTTAGCCCGGTAGAGGTTGAGGATCTATCAAAACACAAAATGGATAGCGAAGAAATTGCGATAGCAAAAGACGCTGTTTCAATTATTAACGAAGGAATTGCGCAAAAAAGACGTGTGTGTGCCGTAGGAACCACGGTGATGAGAGCGTTAGAAAGCTCAGTTTCGTCAAATGCAACATTGAACGATTACGAAGGGTGGACCAATAAATTTATTTTTCCTCCATACGATTTTAGTATTGCCAATATGATGGTGACTAACTTCCACACACCAAAATCTACATTATTGATGATGGTTTCTGCTTTTGCCGGACACGATTTTATGAAGAAGGCCTATGCGGAAGCTATTAAAGAAAAATACCGTTTTTATACATACGGTGACGCTATGCTAATTATCTAATACTTCACAGAACACCTCTAAAATCCCGGCTACTACCCGGGATTTTTTGTTTTATACCATTTTATTTTTAAAATCAGCTATTTTTCTAGTATCTTAGTTTCGATATACCACTAACAACTTGTATTTCAGTATGAAAAAACACCTACTTCTAGTGTTTTTATCGTTGCTTTCACTGCCATTTTTCGCTCAGGGATCTGGAGAAAGTGTTCCTGTTAGCTGGTCTCAAAATATCGAAACCAATATACATCCAATAGTACTTCCCCCACTGGATATAGCCACATTAAAAGCAGAAGATCTTATAAACGATCTGGATAAATCGCAACCCTGGCGATACGGTGTGGAAAGAGCGTTGATGGTAGATATAAAAAATGATGGCAAACGTACCGTTTTAGAGAACGGGGATAAGATATGGCAGATGGCTGTGATAGCTCAGGATGCTATGAATCTGAGCGTGAATTTTAGTAAGTTCTACCTTCCCTCTGAGACACGACTGCAACTTTTTAGTGGCGACAAAGATGATCTCTCCAAAGCATATACAAAACTTGATAATCGTGATGACAATACCTTAGGGTCCTGGTTTATTAATGGTGAAGAACTATGGATAGAGTATTATGAACCCGCACACATAAACGAGCCGTTTAACGTTGAGATTGGAAGTATTGTTCACGGGTATAGGATGGGCGCCGTAAACCAATTTGCAGAGAAAGCGACACGGGGGCTTAATGACTCGGGAGATTGTAATTATGATGTGAATTGCTCTGTGGGAGCAGATTTTGACGCGACAAAAGATGTTGTAAAAAAGGCTGTTGCTTTGCTCAACCTTGGAAACGGATACTTATGTTCTTCGGTGCTGCTAAATAATGCTGAAAACGATAAAAAACCCTACTTATTAACAGCAAATCACTGCTTGCAAGGAAGCAATCCTGCACTTTGGTCCATTCGGTTTAACTGGATGAGTCCTAGTCCTGTTTGTGGTACAGGAGACGATACTGCTCAGGTTACCAATAATTTTACATTAAGTGGGGTTGCTGTTCGTGCTGCTGACACACAAACCGATTTTGCATTGGTAGAACTTGTAAACCCTATCCCGGAAAGTTGGGATATTGCCTTCGCTGGCTGGAACGCAACCGATGAAGACCCGGATTTTGAAGTTGGAATACATCATCCCAATGGAGATATTATGAAAGTTTGCAGAGATAACTCTGGTGCTGTTAAAGAAAAAGCAGGCAATGTAGACGTGTGGTTAATAGGAGGTGGCTCGGTGGGTACTGGCAATGGCTGGGAACTGGGAACTACAGAAAGCGGATCTTCTGGAAGTCCGTTATTTAATGAAAATGGAAAGGTGATTGGGCAACTGTATGCCGGGCAAGCATTTTGTAACGGTACCGAAGGGAATAATGAATATGATGTGTATGGGCGTTTTGGAATTGCCTGGGATGCTGGAAATACTCCGGCAAAAAGATTAAAAGATTGGCTGGACCCTATGGATACGGGAACAATGACTGTTGAAACATTAAGCAACCTGCTTAATGTTGTGGACAATGAATTTGTGGGGGAACTGCAAATTTATCCTAACCCCACAAGTGATTTTATTACTATAATTAATAACAAATACCCTAACCTTCGGTATGACATGTATGATGTGGTAGGCAAGTTGGTGTCGATAGGACAACTTCAGGATACCAATAACAGGATTAGCGTTACACAATTTAAAGAAGGAGTTTACTTCTTGCAGCTTACCGATTCAGATAGTGGCGATACCATTACAAAAAAAATTATTGTTAGGCACTTTTAAAAAGAATTGGAGAGGCTTCTCCAAGTATCTATTTCTTTTCTTCTCATTTGTAGTACTTTTGCAAGACAATGAGCAAAGACAAAAAAGACATTCGTTCTCTTACTAAAGAACAACTCAGAGATTTTTTTACTTCTATTGGGCAACAGCCCTTTCGTGGAAACCAGGTGTATGAGTGGCTGTGGAGTAAAGGCAGCCATACCTTTGAGGATATGACCAACATATCTAAGGATACACGCCAGCTTCTGGAAGATAACTTCGTTATAAATCATATTGAAGTAGACAGCCTGCAAAAAAGTAACGATGGCACCATTAAAAATGCCGTTAAGCTACATGATGGGTTTATTGTCGAATCTGTCCTGATCCCTACCCATAATCGTACGACGGCTTGTGTTTCTTCACAGGTTGGATGTAGTCTGGATTGTAAATTTTGCGCTACTGCAAAACTAAAAAGAATGCGCAACCTCAATCCTGATGAAATTTACGATCAGGTGGTCGCAATAGATAAAGAAAGCAGGCTGTACCATGGGCATCCTTTGTCCAACATTGTTTTTATGGGCATGGGCGAACCTTTGATGAATTACAAAAATGTATTGGCTTCCGTAGAAAAAATTACTTCAGATGAAGGATTAGGGATGTCGCCAAAGCGTATCACACTTTCCACTTCCGGGGTGCCTAAAATGATAAAAAAACTAGCCGATGATGCTGTAAAATTTCATCTGGCGGTTTCATTACATAGTGCTATTCAGGAGAAAAGAGAGCAGATCATGCCATTTGCCAAAAATTTCACCTTAGAAGATCTAAAGGAATCGCTGGAATACTGGTACGAAAAAACAAACCGAAGAATCACTTACGAATACATAGTGTGGAAGGGCTTAAACGATACAAAAGAAGATATTGATGCATTGGTTCGCTTTTGCTTGTACGTTCCCTGTAAAGTAAATATCATAGAGTACAACCCCATAGACGATGGCGAGTTTCAGCAAGCTGCAACCGAGGCGGTAGACAATTACCTGCATGCGTTAGAAAGAAACCGGATTCCTGTTACCGTAAGACGAAGCAGGGGGAAAGATATAGATGCCGCATGTGGGCAACTGGCAAATAAACAATAAACTGGTGGTTAGAAATTACTGCATAAAAAAAGAGCGACCAATTGGTCGCTCTTTAAGTTGTATAAAAAAGCTAAATTATTTTTTAGCAAATTTAATAGTCTTTACAGCTCCGTCAATAGAAACTTTAGCAACATAAACACCTGTGCTTAATGCAGAAATGTTTACTGTTTCGTTAGTTCCACTTAACTTCTGGTCTGCAACTTGCTGTCCAAGAATTGTGTAAACTGTTACTTGATCCATTGCATTAGCAGCAGATAAGTTTAACTGTTCGTTGTTTACAAAGAAATCGAAGTTAGCGAAAATTTGGTCATCAACACCAATGATATCTCCTTCGTCACCAGCTGCAATACCAATTGCTGCGCTAGATTCATATGCAAAATCAAGAACAATAAAGTTTGAGCTATCAGCAACATCTACACGAACCCACCCGTAATGAGTGTCTCCTGAAATATCAAATTCAACTCCGATTATTCCTTCACCTGCTCCACAGAACTGGCTACCTGCATATCCAACTCCTGCGCAAAAAGATCCAAAAGATCCAAAAGCACCAGTTCCATCAATAACTGTTCCTTCAGCTAGGTTAGAAGCGTAAAGGTACCCTGCGTTTGAAGCAGCAATAACTCCGTTTCCAACAGCTGGTAAAGCCTGTACTAACTCGTAGTTTCCATTGTTAGACTGTATAACTTGGATATCGTCAGTTCCATCGCCATCAAAGTCGATAGAGAAACTGTCTCCCATTCCTCCTATGAAGTCTGGGTCAACATCAGTATACACTACTTGACCAGTTGCATCAGCAACTCCAGCAATCGCTAGAGATAGAGCTCCGTATTTTGCTAGTTTTTTTCCAAAATTGTTTTTAGTAATTTTTGACATAATTTTTAGGTTTTAAAAGTTAACTTTTGTTTTTTTACGGAAAATTATTTATGACGTCGTTTCCCGTTTAAGTGCTAAAGATATGTATTAGTTCGGGAAATTTCAAATAAAATTAGAATGGATAAGATTAAAAAAGAAATAGATTTCTCTAAAATGCCTATATCCAGCTCGTTAGGTCATTTAGCGTATGGGGATTTAGCTTTTACGGCTTGGAGAAAGATTAAAAAAGAAAAAAACCGAAACATTGAGGATGAAGAAAAATAAACTTTTATTAATTGGGTGGGATGCTGCAGATTGGAAAATAATAGGTCCTTTATTAGCTAAAGGACAAATGCCTTCATTGCAAAAGATGATACAAAACGGTGTTTATGGGAACATGAGTACTATGAATCCTCCGTACAGTCCTATGTTATGGAGTTCAGTAGCTACTGGTAAAACGCCGGATAAGCATGGAGTTTTAGGATTTATTGAGGTTGTTCCTGGAGAACAAAAAATAAGACCTGTTACAGCTCATTCCCGGAAGTCAAAAGCTATTTGGAATATCTTGCACCACGAAGGGTGTAAAAGTAATTTAGTAGGTTGGTGGCCAAGTTTCCCAGCTGAACCTATTGATGGAGTTGTAGTGACCAATAAATTTCAACGTGTAAGTTCAGATCCTAAAAAACAAAAGCCTATAGAGCCGGGAACTATACATCCTGAAAGCATGGTAGATGAGTTAAAAGACTTACGCATGTTTCCTTGGGAAGTTACAAAAGAACATATTTTGCCATTTATTCCAGATGCTGCAAAGATTGATCAGAATAGTAAAAACAATGGTCTGGTTCCTTTCTCAAATATTTTAACACAGAATGTTTCATTGCATAATGTGTCTACTTATTTGCTGCGAAATACAGAATGGGATTTCATGGGTATCTATTTTGATATGATAGATCATTTCTGCCATGGATTCATGAAATACCACCCTCCTAAAATGGCGGGGGTTACCCAGGAAAAATATGATATCTATAATGATGTTGTAAACAGTTCCTACCGTTTTCAGGATATGATGCTAGGAAGAGTGCTGGAACTAATCGATGATGATACAACCGTTATGGTGATGTCAGATCATGGATTCGAATCTGGAACTCGCCGTATACTAAAAATGCCAAAAGTAGCAGCAGCGCCAGCTTTAGATCACAGACAGTTTGGAATTTTTGTAGCCATGGGACCAAATATTAAAAAGAATGAGAAAATATTTGGACTTGGATTAATAGATGTAGCACCAACAATTTTGCACCACTTCGATCTTCCAATTGGTAGAGATATGGATGGGAAAGCTATTCTTGACATTTTTAAGAACCCAGGAAAGCCTAAGTTTATAGATAGCTGGGAAGATGTAAAAGGAGATTTTGCTGAGCTGCCTGATGAAGTTTTAAATGAAGCATTGTCCGATGATGAAACAATGGAACAGCTTATAGAGCTAGGATATATAGAACGTCCTGATGAAGACCTTGCAACGTCTATTCATAAAACTAAAGTTGAATTAAAACACAATAAGGCAAGGGTGTATCTTGGTAAAAAGGACTACCACACAGCCAAAGAAATTTTATTGGATTTACTTACTGAAAAGGAGCCCATAGATACTACTCCGTTTTACATAGATTTAATGACAGTAAGTATCGGTTTAAAAGAGTATGATGAGGCCAAGAAGTACCTAAACGAGTATAAGAAATCTAAAAGTGAAGTAAATTATAATATTTATTTTGTCGAAGCAGATATATACAAAGGGAATGGACAGTATAAAAAAGCTTTAAAAGTTTTAGAAACAGCTCTTGAAAGAAGACCAAATGCCGAAATTCACTATAGAATAGGAAACTTGCATTTGTTGTTGCAAAACAACCATGAAGCAGAAGAATCGTTCGATAAAGCAATTGAAATAGAACCAGACAAGGCAAAATTCCATAAAGGAATGGCAGAGGCTTTATTCGAATTAAAGGATTATGAAGCATCTGCAGAACACGCTTTCACTAGTATTGAGCTTGTAAAATATTACCCGGGAGCTCATTACGTTTTAGGTAGAGCGTTGGAAAAAATGGGAGATCTTGAAAATGCAAAAGTTGCTTTTGAAAATGCCAAACGGTTACAGCCCAAAACGTTCCATAGAGCAGAAAAAGCTATTGAAAATATCGAGGAGAAGTTAACTGGAAAATTGAACCTTGCCGATAAAAGCACTAAAACCTATAGAGAAAATCAAATTACGGTGATCTCTGGATTGCCTAGATCAGGAACATCACTTATGATGCAAATGATGGATAAAGGTGGTGTGGATTTATTAGTAGATGGCAAAAGAGAAGCAGACAAGTCTAATCCAAAAGGATATTACGAATATGAGCCTGTTATGAGTATCCATAAGGATAATAGTTGGCTAAGTAAGTCACAGGATAAAGCTGTAAAAATTGTTGCGCCATTATTGGGTAATCTAGACCCCCAGTATAGATATAAAATAATTTTCATGAAAAGGGATTTGGATGAAGTGGTAAAAAGCCAGCGTGTTATGACGGGTAAAGATCCAGATACTATTCCTGTTAAATTATATAACGCCTATAGAAGGCAACTGGAAAGTGTTGAAACCTGGAAAAGTAATGAGCCAGGTGTCGAACTTATATATATTGATTATAAAGATGTTCTAGAACAACCAGAAGAAATGGCTCAAAAAGTAAAAGAGTTCATAGGTCAGGATCTGGATGTTGAAGCCATGGCAGGGTGCGTGGATACCTCCCTTTATAGAAACAGAAAAGAATCGGTATCAAAGTAAAACGTTGCGATACCTTACCTAAAAAATGGAAGCTAAAGAAATTGGCTTCCATTTTTTATTTACAGTAAAACCTAAGGCAATTTCGTTATTTTTACAGCACATATGAAAATAGTTGCGCAGATAAAACAACCCATAGACCATGAAATGGAGCATTTTGAGAAGAAATTCTCTAAAGCTATGGCTACCAAGGTGGCGCTGCTTAACAGGATCACGCATTACGTAGTAAACCGAAAGGGCAAACAAATGCGCCCTATGTTCATCTTTCTTATTGCCAAAATGTGCAACAAAGGTGCCATGAACGAGCGTACGTATCGGGGTGCTTCGGTCATTGAACTCATCCATACCGCAACCCTCGTACACGACGATGTGGTGGACGATAGCAACCGGCGCCGTGGGTTCTTTTCTCTGAATGCGCTCTGGAAAAATAAAATTGCTGTTTTAGTGGGTGACTTTCTATTGTCAAAAGGATTGTTGCTGTGTATCGATAATGACGATTTCGATTTGCTGAAAATTATTTCGGTCGCCGTACGTGAAATGAGCGAAGGGGAGTTGCTGCAAATTGAAAAAGCCAGAAAACTAGACATTACCGAAGCAGTCTATTTTGAAATTATCCGCCAGAAAACAGCTACCCTTATCGCTGCTTGTTGTGCTATGGGAGCCAAATCTGTACATGCAGCCGATGCCGAAGTAGAAAACTTACGAAAATTTGGAGAGCTTATTGGACTGGCTTTTCAGATCAAAGATGACCTGTTCGACTATGGAGAGGAACAAATTGGGAAACCCACCGGTATCGATATTAAGGAGCAAAAAATGACACTCCCTTTAATTTATACCTTAAATAATGCTTCAGCAAAGGATAAAAAGTGGCTTATCAACTCAGTAAAAAACCACAACAAAGATAAAAAGCGAGTAAAGGAAGTGATCGCCTTTGTAAAAGAGAGCGGCGGATTGGAATATGCCATTTCAAAAATGAAAGACTACCAACTACAGGCGCTTCAACTTTTAGAAAAGTATCCAAAATCTTCGTACAAAGATTCGCTGGAATTGATGGTAAATTATGTAATTGACAGGAAGAAATAGGTTTTGGGGAATTAGTGATTTAGGGAATCAGTTAATTAGTTTATGATTTTATAGAAACCAGAAACCAGAAACCAGAAACCAGAAACCAGAAACCAGAAACCAGAAACCAGAAACCAGAAACCAGAAATTTATGGTTTGTACTTTTTTAAAGCATACTACCTTTAGCCTGGTAACTTATCTTAATACTTAATACTGATAACTGAGTACTGCCAACTGAAAATTTTTTCACCCCTCAGGCAACCCTTTTTCAAAAAGTTGCGTCTCTATAGATAGAAGCAACCAGCGAAGCATTAAATACAGATGAAACTTATTTCATTACATAAAAATTATGACAGGCTCATTGCTAAAGCCAAAAAGGGAAACCGAAAGGCTCAGCATGAACTCTTTCAGCTATTCTCGCCAAAAATGATGAGCGTATGCAGAAAATATGTAAAGCATAACGATCTGGCCGAAGAAGTAATGCTCACTGGATTTTTGAAAGTGTTTACCCACTTACCTTCGTATGAAGGTTCGGGAAGTTTTGAAGGATGGATTCGCCGTATTATGGTGAACGAATCTATCAGTGAACTTCGGAAACAGAAAAAATTGTTTTTTCAGGACGAATCTGTAATCGAGAATTCTTTGGGGCATGCAACCGATTTTCCTTCAGAATTAGAAGTGGAAGACATTCAAAAGTTGATTGATACGTTGCCGGAAGGGTACAAAGCGGTTTTCGTATTGTACGCAATAGAAGGGTATAAACACAGTGAAATTGCCGAGTTGTTACAGATTTCTGAAGGCACGTCGAAATCGCAATTGTCAAAAGCGCGCAAAATGCTTCAGAATTTAGTTGAACGTCAAAATACTACGAGCTATGGAACCAAATAAATTTGAAGAAAACATACGTACCAAACTAGAGGAGCGCGAGCTACAGCCCTCTCCTGAGGCCTGGGGCAAGTTAGAAGCCCAGTTGGGCACCCCAAGATCCAGCAATAAAACATTCTGGTATGCTATAGCCGCAAGTTTAGTGGCAATGCTAGTGGTGGCTTCATTTTTACTGAAAGAAGATACCGCTGTTTCCACTGAAATTGTAGAGCAACCTATTCCTTCTGAAACTTTAAAGGATGTCGAAGTGGCAACTTCTGAAGAGAATAACCCGAAAGATACCCCTGTTACTGAAGAAAAAACGGATGGCGAAATAGCAAAGTCGCCACCAAAACAACTTCCGAAGAAGAATGAAGCAGTAGTAGCCAATAGTTCAGGGAAAGAGGAGACGACCAGAGAAGATAGAAAAGAGAAAACTGTTGAAACACCTGTAACTGCGATCGCACAAGCAGCTACAAAAACCAAAGAAGTAAAGACTATAGAAAAAATTCAAAAAGAAGACTTTATCAATTTAAAAGTGGATGAAGTAGTCGCGAAAGTAGAAGATTTGCAAACCACAAACAGAGACGTAACCGCTCAGGATGTTGAAGCTTTGCTGCAGAAAGCCCAACGTGATATTGCGACGCAACGTTTGCTCGAAGAAAGTACCGCAACCATAGACCCGGCCAGTCTGTTAAACGATGTGGAAAACGAGCTGGAACGAAGTTTTAGAGACAAAGTCTTTGACGCGCTGGGGGAAGGTTTCAATAAAATACGAACCGCCGTTGTAGAACGAAACAACTAAGTTCCGCATATTCCTAGTGTCTGGCTAAGCGTAGTCGAAGCCTTTATTAAAGTATCAAAATCAAATTAGTTTAACCGTACCCCGAGCCAAGTCTAGGGGTCATTCATCAATCACCTAATTGGGATCCTGAGCGTAGTCGAAGGCCCCTAATCAGGACAATCTAAACACGAACAATTATGAAAACAATTTATGTATGTACCGCGCTGGTTTTATGGATACTGGCCACAACGTTGAGCGTAGCTCAGGAAGATTTAACTGCTTTGGAAGCCTTGCAAAAAGCAAGAACCGAAGTTGTAAATCAGGAAAAAGATGCCTTAAAACAAGAGGTGGAAACCATTAATAAACAAGTAGAAACCGGCTCCATTACCCAGGCAGAGGCAGATCGCCTAAAACAGCAAGCTGCAGAAAAAAGAGCCTTGAATATTGAGAACAGGGTTGCTATTATTGATAATAAGATTGCCTTAGTGGAAAGAAATGGCACGATACAAACAACCAAAAATGATAGTTTTTCTATTTCTATAAATTTTGGAGATGATGATGAAGATAAAGTGTATGGACTTACTGTAAAAAACCCTGAGAACATGCGAAAATACGACCGTAGAACTAGTTCAGAGCTTGTATTCTCGTTTGGGTTAAACAACGCTATTGTTGAAGGGCAATCGCTGGACGATTCTCCTTACAAGATAGCGGGAAGCAGGTATGCAGAGCTTGGCTTAGCCTGGACTACACGGGTTTTTAAAGAAAGTAACTGGTTGCGGTTCAGGTATGGATTGTCGTTTCAGTTTAATGGTTTAAAGCCAACGGACAACCGTTATTTTGTAGATACAGGAGCGCAAACAGAATTGCAGGACTTTGGACTGGACCTGGACAAATCCAAGTTTAGAATGGACAACCTGGTAGTTCCTGTTCATTTTGAAATTGGTCCCTCCCGTAAAATTGAAAAGGAGGAATATTTTAGGTATAGCACCAATAAAAGTTTTAAAATTGGCTTTGGTGGCTATGCAGGAATCAACCTTAGTACACGCCAGAAATTAAAGTTTGAAGATGAGGGAGAGGATGTAAAACAAAAATTAAAGGCAGGCTATAACACCAATAACTTTATTTATGGGCTGTCTGGCTATATTGGGTATGGCGATATTTCACTATATGCCAAATACGACTTAAACACAATTTTTAAAGATAACCCTATCGAGCAACGCAATGTTTCTCTAGGGGTTCGATGGGATTGGGATTAGCCACTCATTCATCAATCAATCCAGAAAAGGTTTCCGTTCCAGGAAACCTTTTTTTGTTATTTGGATTTTGTCATTTGGGATTTAATTAAAGTACATTTGTGTATCTTTTCTTCGGAAGAAAAAACTCATAATTGATCTCAAGAACCACCATAGACAACGTATTTGAAACCGCCCGGGTAGAGGAGGTGATTGGCGATTTTGTTCAGTTAAAGAAATCTGGAAGCAATTTTAAAGGGTTAAGCCCTTTTAGCGATGAGCGTACGCCTAGTTTTATGGTGAGTCCGGTAAAGCAGATCTGGAAAGATTTCAGTAGCGGGAAAGGCGGCAATGTTGTGTCGTTTTTAATGGAGCACGAACATTTCACCTACCCGGAAGCCATAAAATACCTCGCTAAAAAATACGGGATTGAAATAGAGGAAACAGAACAATCTGACGAGCAAAAAGAACAGGCCAACGAGCGGGAAAGTTTGTATCTGGTAAGTGAGTTTGCCAAAGACTACTTTCACAAAACTCTTCTGGAAACCGAAGAGGGCAAAGCAATAGGGAAATCTTATTTTAAGGAACGTGGCTTTACGGAGGATACGATTAAAAAGTTCAGTTTAGGGTATTCTCCGGAAGGTTGGACTGCGTTTACAGACAATGCTTTAAAGAATGGGTATCAGTTAAGTTATCTTGAAAAGACAGGTCTTACCATTGTAAAAGACGACAAAAAATTTGATCGCTTTAAGGGCAGAGTCATGTTTCCTATCTTAAGTATGAGTGGGCGAACGCTTGGTTTTGGAGGAAGGATCCTATCAACCGATAAAAAAGCGGCCAAATACCTGAACTCTCCAGAGAGTGATATCTATCATAAAAGCAAAGTTCTCTACGGAATTTACCACGCCAAGCAAGCCATCGCAAAAGAGGATACCTGTTATTTGGTCGAAGGCTATACAGACGTTATTCAGTTTCATCAAACGGGGATCGAAAATGTGGTTTCTTCTTCTGGGACAGCCTTAACACCAGAACAAATAAGGCTTATAAACAGACTTAGTAAAAATATTACGGTGCTGTTTGACGGAGATGCTGCTGGGTTAAGAGCCTCTTTACGTGGGATAGATTTAATATTGGAACAAGGGATGAATGTAAAAATATGCACCTTTCCTGAAGGGGAAGACCCGGATAGTTTTGCACGCACACATTCCCTGGAAGATCTTACATTATATCTGGAAGAACAATCGCAGGATTTTATAGCTTTTAAGGCTTCTTTACTGGCAAAAGATGCTAAGAACGACCCCGTCAAGAAAGCCGATACCATCCGGGATATGGTGGTTAGTATTGCCAAAATTCCGGATGTGATAAAGCAGGAGGTGTACATTAAGGAGTGTTCACGAATTATGGATATTTCTGAAGAAGTGCTTTTTAATACGCTGGCACAATTACTTCAGAAAGAAAGAAGGGAGGCTTCCAGAAAACCTTCACAGCCACAGGAGCAGATGGAGGTGGTTCCTAATGTTCCGGAACAAGCAAAAAAGGTAGATGTTCAATACGAACTGGAACGTAAAATAATAGAATTATTGTTGCTCTACGGAATGGTAGAAGAAGAGTTTGAAGATTTAATATTGGAAACAAACGAAGCAGGTGAAATTACCTTCTCTCCGGAAAAATCAAATTCGAAGGTTTTTGAAAAAATATACTTAGACCTGCAAGATGACGAAGTAGAATTCACCAATACTGAATTTAAAGAACTCTATTTTGAAATCATCGAGCGTTTAAATCAGCAACAGGATTTTAAAGTGGAGACGCTCGTGAATCAGCTGGAGCCACAAAAAGCAGAGGCGGTGACCGATATTTTGATGCAGGAGGAAAAGTACCAGTTACACGATTGGGAGCGCAATGAGATTTACGTAAAAGAAAAAAAATATACGGTGTCTCAAATTGTAAGTGAAACTATTTTAAACCTTCGAAGAGAATTGGTTTCAAAAAAGATAGCAGAACTTTCTGCAGAAATAAAAGAGCAGACTGAAGCTTCAGAAAAAGAAAATAGCCTACAGGATATTGTAGACTATATTACGTTAAAGAAAATACTTTCAGAAAAACTAAGGCGTGTGCTGTAGTTTATCCAAACTGAAACATTCTGGACTGGTGTATAAGATCGGCCAGATTATCAACTTTTAGTTTTTTCAATAATCTTGTTTTATAGGTGCTAACGGTTTTCTCGTTAATGTCTAATGCGTTCGCAATGTCTTTGTTTCGTTTTCCGCTGGAGAGTAAATTTAACACCTCGATCTCCCTTGATGAAAGTTTTTTGTAACGACTAATAGCACTACTTTCACCTACATTCCTACTTGTAAATGTGGAGGTAAGTTCTTCGTTTAAGAAAATTCCGCCTTTGGCAATTTTCTTAAGTGCTTTCATAAATGTTTTGGTACTGGCTGTTTTTGGGACATAACCAGCTGCTCCGGATTTAATAGAACGCAATGCATAAATCTCTTCGGGATGACAAGAGAAAATAAGGACACGTACTTGCGGAAATTCGGTTTTGATGCTGCGGAGTGCATTAATGCCACTTATGTTGGGCATATCTATTTCCATTATTAAAATATCGGGAGTATTGTTTTGTAAACTTTCATAAAGCTCGTCCCCTGTGGTTGCTTTTCCAACAATATCGAAGTTGTCATTTTTTTTGAGCATACACGTAATCCCTTTTCGTGTTACCGGATGATGATCTGCAATAATAATTTTCTTCATTCTAGAATCTTTTATGTAAAAGACACTCCTATCAAGGGGAAGTTGAGAGGTAGTGTGAGGTTTTTGTAATACAAATACTACAAAACAAATCTAAATATAAAAAATTAAGGTGCTGACAAATTTCGTTCAACTCCCTGAAAACTCGTTAAAATTCTATTTTTTGAGTATTTCGGGAATGGTACAAACGGGAATTGGCTTCATTTTATGCTGATTGGCACGATTCAGACGTGTGTAGATTTCTAAAACAGTACGTTTTCGACCTTCAAAATCACTTATTTTTTTTCCTTCATCCTGCATTTTCATGGCCCACTCCAGTTCGTCATAACTGGCGCCTATCTGGTCTTCATCGGTACGGCTATCACCAAATAATCCGTCGGTTGGAGCTGCATTTAGTATAGATGTAGGTACTTCCAGGGCTCTGGCAAGTTCATAGACTTCGCTTTTTAGTAAATCTGCAATGGGGCTTAGGTCTACACCACCGTCACCGTATTTTGTAAAAAAACCAACCCCAAAATCTTCTACTTTATTCCCTGTTCCTGCAACCAGATATCTGTGCAGTCCGGCAAAATAATACAGCGTTGTCATTCGTAGCCGTGCTCTTGTGTTTGCTAAACTTAAATTCAGAAAACTGTCATCCGCGGTTTCTGGAACTTCGGTTTTAAACGCTTCAAAAACGGGTGTGAGATTTACTTTTACGTCAGTCACATTTGCAAACCTCTTTTTAAGCTGTGCTATGTGTTCTTCTCCTCTTGAAACTTGTTTAGCATCTTGGTGAATTGGCATTTCAACGCATAACACGCGTAGTCCGGTTTTAGCACAAAGGGAAGAGGTAAGTGCGCTGTCTATACCGCCGCTAATCCCCAATACAAATCCTTCCATTTTTGCATTGGTGGCGTAGTCTTTTAGCCAGGTTACAATGTGATCTATTACTTTTTCGGTCTGCATTTGGTAGGGTTTAACGTTAATAATGGTAATATTGTAAAACAAATGTAACTCAAAAGTAAAATTTATGGAAATGAGCAACGTTAAACAGTTATTAATTCTCTCCGCTATGAAATATGTGCTACCAGTTTTAATAGTTCTATCCTTTATTTCGTGTAACGAAAAGAATAAAATAGAAAATGAAATTGAAGCCATCTCAATGGAGGTTAAGGTAGTCCGCCTGGATCAAGAATTTGGAGCAACTACACCTGATAAACTACCCGCTTTAAAGAAAAAGTATCCTGTTTTTTTTCCTGAACAAATTGACGACAGTATCTGGATTGGTACTTTGCAAGACACCCTGCAACAACAACTGGTGCAGCAGGTTGACAGCGTTTTTCCGGATAACGAAAAAATTGAAAATCAATTACTACCGCTCTTTCAGCATTTTAAATATTATTTTCCAGAATTTGAAGAGCCCACTGTAGTTACGGTAACTAGCGATGTGGATTATCAGAATAGTGTTATTGTAGCAGATACTTTATTAGTTTTAGCATTGGACACCTATTTAGGAACCGATCATAAATTCTACCAGAACATTAAGAAGTATATTTCTAAAAATATGAAATCCTCACAAATTGGTCCAGATGTGGTAAAAGCTTATGCAAAGCAACTGGTTTCAGGGCCCAAAAATAGAACTTTGTTGGCTCAGATGGTGTATTTCGGAAAGCAATTATATTTGAAAGATATTTTACTTCCAAACATTTCAGATGCAGAAAAAATGGGATATACCGAAGCAGAAATGCAATGGGCAAATGATAACGAAGAAGATATGTGGCGCTATTTTATTGAAAAGGAATTACTTTACAATACCGACCCTAACATGGCATCCCGCTTTATATTAGACGCACCGTTTTCGAAATTTTACCTGGAAATAGATAATGAATCTCCAGGAAGGATTGGTCAATATATTGGATGGAAAATGGTACACGCGTTTATGGAGAATAATGAAGTAACTGTTTCCCAATTACTGAGTAAAGGTGCAGAAGAAATTTTTAAGAATTCAAAATACAAACCAACAAAAAACTAATGGCAAAGCACAATTCAGAAATAAAGATACAAGTGGCATTGGACGAAAATAAGGTACCTGAAAAGCTGCATTGGACAGCTCCCGATGGCGGTATTAATAATGAAGCATCCAAAGCTGTGTTGCTCTCGGTTTGGGACCACAAAGCCAAAGAAGCATTACGAATTGACCTTTGGACTAAAGACATGCCTCTGGACGAGATGCAGATATTTTTCCACCAAACCCTGGTTGCGATGACCGATACTTTTAAGCGTGCTACCGGGGACGAAAAAATGGCTGCAACCATGAAAGACTTCACCGATTATTTTGCTGAAAAACTAGAGCTAAAAAAGAAGTAGTGAAGCTTCTCTTTGTCTACAACGCTACTAGTGGAAACTTACATGCACTTTTAGACAGTGCGCACAAACTGCTACGGCCAAAAACGTACAATTGTAAATTATGTGAGGTGACTTTTGGAGTTTTTACTGAAAAAGAGTTGTGGAAGAATTTCAGAGAAACTTCTGAAATCGATATGGTTTTTCTTCACAAAGATGAATTTTTAAAACAATACCGAAGTAAATGGCTTCCCAAATACAATTTTCCAATTGTTCTTATCGAGGGAAAAGAGGCATTGGAAATTTTTATGACTCCTGAAGATTTTGAAGAAATTGAAACCGCCTCAGATTTAATAAGAGAAATTGAAGTGAGGCTAAAAAGTTAATTCTAATTGTTAGCTATTTGTCCTCCCAGCTCTTCATTAATCCTATCTATATAGTCTAATAAATCCTCACGACCTTCGCTATTACTCGCTGAGGTTACAAAGTAATGTGGCATTTCCTCCCAATCCTGTAACAAACGCTGTTCGTAGGCTTCAATATTTCGTTTTAGCGCGTTGGGTTTTAGCTTATCTGCTTTCGTGAAAATAATAGAAAAAGGAATCTGGTTTTCGCCCAGATACTGCATAAAATCCAGATCAATAGGTTGTGGTTCATGCCGGCAGTCTACCAACACAAAAGCAAGTACGAGCTGCTTGCGCTTTTCAAAATAATTAGTGATAAATTTTTGAAATGTCTTTTTTGCTTTTTTTGAAACACGTGCATACCCATATCCTGGTAAATCGACCAGATACCAGTTTTTATTCACTATAAAATGATTGATAAGCTGCGTTTTTCCCGGACGCCCAGAGGTTTTTGCCAGGCTTTTTCGTTCCATTAGCATGTTAATGAGGGAAGATTTACCCACATTACTGCGACCAATAAAGGCATATTCGGGCAAGCGATCTTTCGGGCATTTTGCTACCTCGCTATTGCTCATTAGAAATTCAGCCGATTTTATTTTCAAAATTCAAGTAATTTGATGATTAAGATATTGAGCAATTAGGTTGAATGCTAAATTACCACCGCAGGCTGAGCGGAGTCGAAGCCAAGTTTAATACCCTCGCTTTTCCAGCCAGGCAAACAACAATTCATTAAACTCGTTTGGATGCTCCATCATAGCTGCGTGACCACATTTTTCTATCCAGTACAAGTCACTATCGGGTAATTTTTCGTGGAACTCATCTGCTACCTCTGGTGGCGTTACATTGTCATTTCTTCCCCAGATAATGCAAGTAGGTGTTTCCATGTTAGGAAGATCCTTCCCCATATTATGGCGAATCGCACTTTTTGCAATCGCCAGGGTACGAATTAATTTTTGACGATCATTTACCGTAGCATATACTTCGTCCACAATTTCTTTGGTGGCTACTTTCGGGTCGTAAAAAACATTCTCTGCTTTTTTCTGAATATAATCCCGGTCCCCGCGCTTTGGATAGCTTTCGCCCATAGCACTCTCATACAAACCAGAACTACCGGTAATAACCAATGCTTTTATATATTCTGGGTACATCTTGGTACATAACAGCCCAATGTGGCCCCCAAGTGAATTTCCCAGTAAGATAACGTCCTTTAACTGCTTGTGATCTATAAACTGCTTCACGTATTTCGCGAAGTTTTTCACGTTGGTTTTAAGAACCGGCATTTTGTAAATAGGAAGTTCGGGAATTAATATTTTATATCCCTTCGGTGGAAAGAAATTAGCTACACCATCAAAATTACTCAAGCCTCCCATCAACCCATGTAGAATAATGATTGGGGTGCCTTCGCCAATTTCTAAGTAACTGAATTTTCCTTCTTGTTTTAGTTGGTCGGTCATGCAAGGTTGCAATTGTTAAAAACAAAAATACACTTTTTATTCAACTTAAACTGAACAAATCTTTTTTGGTTCATTTCAATAATACTAGCTGTTTTCAGCACAAATGAAACCCATCTTTTAAGCCCGAAAGCCACTCATTATCAAGCAGAAAAGAGAGCTACTAGCGTTCGTGTGGTAAAACTTATCAACAAAGTGGTAATTAGTGGTAAAAAGTGGTAAATACTTTTTATATTTGAAACAGTAAATTAAGATTTGGGAAACCCTGATGGTCAATTTGATAGGAACTTATGAGTGTAAAGCTGACGCAAAGGGGCGTGTCATGGTACCGGCTGCTTTAAAAAAGCAGCTGGCGTCTGTCGCGTCTTCGGGCTTTATAATTAAGCGTGCTGTTTTTCAGCCCTGCCTGGAATTGTACCCTATGGAAGAGTGGAATGCCTTGATGGTAAAAATGAACTCTCTGAACAGATTTAACCGGAAGAATGTAGACTTCATTCGCAGATTTACAGCAGGAGTGAAGCAGGTAGAGTTAGATGTCACGGGTAGATTAAACATTCCGAAAGACCTCGCAGATTTTGCAGGGGTTACAAAAGAGATAACAATTAGTTCTGCAATTAACATTGTGGAAATTTGGGATAAAGCGAAATACGAACAGGCCATTGACGATGCTGCCAACGACTTTGCGGACTTGGCAGAAGAAGTGATGGGAGACGCAGATGCTAGTGATGGATTATCATAACCCGGTCCTATTGACCGAAACTGTAGATGGACTTAACATCCGCCCCGATGGGGTTTACGTGGATGTCACTTTTGGCGGCGGCGGGCACTCGCGAGAAATCCTGAAAAGACTGAATAATTCTGGAAAGCTAATTGCCTTCGACCAGGATACAGATGCGCTTGAGAATGCTATCGACGACCCGAGATTTTTATTGGTGAATGAAAATTTCAGATTTCTCAAGCGCTTCTTACGTTTTCACGGCTATAAGCAAGTGGATGGGATTTTAGGAGACTTTGGTGTTTCCTCACATCAGTTCGATGTTGCGGAGCGCGGGTTCTCTACTCGTTTTGAAGCGGATTTAGATATGCGAATGAATCAGAGTAGTTCGTTTTCAGCCTACGATGTGGTAAACAAATATGAAGAAGCCCAACTGCGAAGCGTGTTGTTTCAGTACGGTGAATTAAGAGCTGCTGCAGGTATGGCACGTGTGCTGGTTGAAAACCGAAAAAACGGTGAAATAAAAACCAGTGAACAATTAAAAAAAGCGTTGGGAAGGTTCCTTCCAAAACACAGAGAAAACAAAATTTTAGCACAGATCTATCAGGCTATTCGAATTGAAGTAAACCAGGAGTTGGATGCGTTGAAAGAGTTTTTACAGCAAACAGTTGAGGTATTAAAGCCGGGTGGGAGGTTGAGTTTGATTAGCTACCACAGCCTGGAAGATAGATTGGTAAAACGTTTTATGCGAAGCGGTTTGTTTGAAGGTGAGCCGGAAAAAGATGTCTTCGGAAGGGTGGAAGTACCGTTAAAGCCGGTAGGTAAATTTAGGATTCCAACCGATGAGGAAATAAAAGAAAATAACAGAGCAAGAAGTGCAAAGTTGCGCATTGCTGAGAAAATCTAAAATGAAAAAAAGCTTCTACAACCTATTAAAAGGAAGATTCTTGGTTAGTGACGACGCCTTTAAAAACTGGCGCTTCATTATCTTTTTGAGTTTGCTGGCTTTAATTATGATTGGAAGCAGCCATATGGCAGATAAAAAAGTACATCGAATTTCAAAATTGAATAACGATGTAAAAGAATTGAAAAGTGAATACTTAGATGTGCGGAAATTAGTGACGCAAACTAAGATGGAAAGTAAAATAACAAAGGCAATGGCGTCGCGTGGATTGGAACCCAGCGAAACGCCTCCTCAAAAAATTAGTATTACAAAACAACAGTAGCGCGGTGGCCGAAAGAGAGAAAAACATATTGAACCGCTTATATTTTATCGCTGGAGGTATGTTCCTCTTTGCGTTGTTGATTGCTATTAAAATGGCCGATATCCAATTTGTTGAAGGAGATAAATATCGGGATCTCGCCCAGAAAAATACAACTCAAAACTTTACAATTCCTGCTAATAGGGGGAATGTATACGCAGACGACGGCAGTTTGTTGGCCAGTTCGGTGCCTAAATATGATATCCGTTTTGACGCTGTGACAGTTTCTTCAGAAGACTTCAAAGAAAATCTGGTGCCGCTTTCAAAAGAACTTAGTAAGCAATTCGGGAAGTCTGCATCGTATTATCAAAACCTGTTGCGTAAGGCGAGAGCTACTAAAAATCGCTATTTGCTTCTGGCTAAGAACCTCGGGTATTCAGAATATAAAAAGGTCAAGCAAATGCCGTTGCTAAATAAAGGGCCTTACCGAGGGGGGATTATCGTGTCTCAAAAAACCGTTCGGGAGCACCCTATGGGTAAAATAGGTGCACGTTTGGTTGGAAATGAGGATCGTGAAAACCCTGGATATTATGCAGTTGGTTTAGAAGGAGCCTTTCATGAAATGTTGAGTGGCAAACAAGGAAAACGCCTCAAGCAAAAAATTGCCAAAGGCCAGTGGAAACCAGTGTATGACGAAAACGAAGTAGAACCTCAGGATGGATACGATATTGTTTCAACCATAGATGTAAACATTCAGGATATTGCGCATCACGCATTGTTGAAACAGCTAGAGTTTTATGAGGCAGACCACGGGTGTGTCATTGTAATGGAAGTGGAAACTGGCGAAATTAAAGCTGTTTCAAATTTAGGAAGAAGTAGAAATGGCAGCTTTTATGAGCGTTTAAATTATGCGGTAGGCGAAAGTGCAGAGCCTGGTTCCACGTTCAAAACAGTTGCTCTTACAGTTGCTTTAGAACATAAAGTGATAGATACGTCAACAGTGGTAGATACAAAAGAAGGTCGTTTTAAAATTTATGGAAGAACCATTTCCGACTCAAAGAGAGGTGGTTTTGGTAAGATTTCAGCAGCCAGAGCGCTGGAGGTTTCTTCAAACATTGGTTTGGCACAATTAATTGACGATGCTTATAAAAAAAATCCCAAGAAATTCACAGACCAGGTAAAAGAGTGGGGGCTCGGTGAGCGTATTGGAATTCCTATTAAAGGAGAAGGCAAGCCTGTAATCCCAGAAGAAGGAGATGCGCTTTGGAGTCGAAATGCATTGCCGTCCATTTCATATGGATATAATTTACGAATGACACCGCTTCAAATTTTGACATTCTATAATGCTATTGCAAACAAAGGGAAAATGGTAAAACCACAATTTATCAAAGAAATTCGTTCGTGGAAGGAGCAGGTTGAAGTTTTTGAAACGGAAGTGCTGAACGAACAAATAGCTTCAGAAACTACCATAAAAAAGATTCAGGAGATCTTAAAAAACATCGTAAAGCGCGGTACAGGAAAAAGCCTGTATTCTGAAAATTTCTCTATGGCAGGAAAAACAGGAACTGCCAGAACCGATTACGCCAACATCGTAGCGTGGAATAAAGATAGAAAATATGTGTCTTCGTTCGCTGGCTATTTTCCAGCCGAAAATCCTAAATATTCCTGTATTGTGGTTATTCACAAGCCCAGTACCAAAAAAGGATACTACGGAGCAGACGTGACAGGGCCGGTCTTTAAAAGAATTGCTCAGAAGATTTTTACAGATTCCCCTTTAAAAGCAGAAGTAGCTAATATACATGCAGTAGACTCAACCTTTAGTAAAGATTTTGAAAACTACTATATAAAAGCGCAAAAACGTTACAACAAAATACCCAATGTGAAAGGAATGGCAGGAATGGATGCGGTCTCATTACTTGAAAACATGGGGTTAAAGGTAAAAATTGAAGGCAATGGATCTGTAAGGGATCAATCTATTGCCTCGGGAGAGCCAGTAAAAATAGGACAAACCATTATACTAACATTATCGTGATTGTACTACGTGACATACTCTATAAAGTAACCCTAGAAAAAGTGGTAGGCAACACGGGGGTGACCATTCGTGACCTTCATTTTGATAGTCGAAGTGTAGGTTTGGATGATGTCTTTATAGCTATTAAGGGTGCCTTGAGTGATGGTCACGACTATATAAAAACAGCAGTAGATCAAGGAGCCCTTGCCGTAATATGCGAGACAATGCCAGCTCAAATAGTAAATGGGGTGACCTATGTACAAGTAGCAGACAGCAAGCAGGCGATGGCAGTACTGGCAGCCAATTTTTATGGAAACCCTTCAGAAAGTTTAAAACTCATTGGTGTTACTGGTACCAACGGAAAAACAACTATTTCAACCTTACTTTATAACCTGTTTACCGATGCCGGATTTGAGTGTGGTTTACTTTCTACGGTAAAAATAAAAGTAGGTAAAAAAGAATATAAAGCAACTCATACCACACCAGATAGTATTACCATAAATAAGTATTTAGCAGAAATGGTAGGCGCCGGCGTAGAGTTCTGCTTTATGGAAGTGAGTAGTCACGGAATTCATCAGAAACGAACGGAAGGGCTTTATTTTACAGGTGGAATTTTCACCAATTTAAGTCATGAGCACCTGGATTACCATAAAGATTTCAAAGAGTATAGAGATGTAAAAAAGAAGTTTTTTGACGAGCTTCCTAAAAATGCCTTCGCTTTGGTGAATGCTGACGATAAGAATGGAAGCGTGATGCTGCAAAATACATTGGCCAAAAAATACACCTACGGCCTGAAAAGCTATGCAGACT
Source organism: Flavobacteriaceae bacterium UBA1903 (assembly GCA_002337605.1). GTDB lineage: Bacteria > Bacteroidota > Bacteroidia > Flavobacteriales > Flavobacteriaceae > Marinirhabdus. Next base: position 102,348 of record DDGL01000014.1, on the reverse strand, counting down.
ATAAAGCACAGATTCTGGAAAATCAGTTTTCTGGTTTATTGTTGAAAATCAACAACAACGAACTATGGGCTAAGCTTATTGGAAGTTTTAACGCTTACAATCTTTTGGCCATTTATGCGACAGCCGAATTACTCGGGTTGGAACAAATGGAAACATTGCAACTAATAAGTGCTCTGGAGAGTGTAGATGGAAGGTTTCAGTTTACAATTTCATCAGCCAAAAAAGTAACTGCCATAGTAGATTATGCACACACACCAGATGCTTTAAAAAACGTGCTGGAAACAATAAACGCTATTCGTACGGGCAATGAGCAATTAATAACTGTAGTGGGTTGTGGCGGTGACAGAGACACGACCAAAAGACCAAAAATGGCACACATTGCTTCCCAATTAAGTACTAAGGCCATTTTTACAAGTGACAATCCGCGTACCGAAAACCCCGAATCCATAATCGAAGACATGGAGAAAGGAGTGTCGCCGGAAAATTATAAAAAAACCGTAGCGATTTCAAATAGAAAGCAAGCTATTAAAACGGCCTGCCAGCTAGCTGAAGCAAATGATATTATTCTTATTGCAGGAAAAGGCCATGAGACTTATCAGGAAATAAATGGAAAAAGAACCGATTTTGATGATTTCAAGATTGTAAATGAACTATTAACCGCCCTAAATAAATAAGATGCTATACTACTTATTCGAATTTTTGGAACAAAACTACCAAATACCTGGGGCGAGTCTTTTTGGGTTTATCACCTTTCGGGCAGCCCTAGCGATTATCTTCTCTTTGATTATCGCTACAATTTTTGGTAAAAAAATTATCAGAATCCTCCAACGGAAACAAATGGGTGAGCAAATTCGCGATCTTGGTTTGGAGGGACAGAACGAAAAGGCCGGAACTCCTACAATGGGAGGCTTGATCATTATTTTAGCGACACTCGTACCTGTATTGTTATTCGCAAAGCTGGAAAACATTTATGTGATCATGCTTATTGTAACTACCATTTGGATGGGGGCGATAGGGTTTCTGGATGATTATTTAAAAAAGTTTAAAAAAGACAAAGCCGGGCTTCCTGGAAAGTTCAAGATCATTGGCCAAGTAGGTTTGGGAATTTTCGTGGGTGCTGTGATGTTTTTCCATCCCGATGTTACCATTAAACGTGAAAAGATAAACCCTGTAAATTCTCAAGAAGAGATCACACAAAACTCACCCATAGAATTTTTTGATTCTGAAAAATCGTTGCAAACCACCATTCCTTTTGTAAAAGAAAATGAATTTAATTACGAATCCTTAATAAGCTGGACTGGTGAAAATTCAAAGGATTATGTGTGGTTAATTTTTATCCCAATTGTCATCTTTATCATTACTGCAGTTTCCAATGGAGCTAATCTAACCGATGGTATCGATGGTCTGGCGGCGGGCTCCTCAGCTATTGTTGCTGTTACCTTGGCGCTGTTTGCATGGGTTTCAGGGAACGCGGTTTTTAGTGATTATTTAAACGTAATGTTTATCCCCAATACAGGCGAGGTCACCATATTTATAACAGCATTTGTGGGAGCGCTCATTGGGTTTTTATGGTACAACGCCTATCCCGCACAGGTTTTTATGGGCGATACGGGAAGCTTAACCATAGGTGGTATCATCGCAGTAATTGCCATTATCATACGGAAAGAATTACTGATTCCTGTGCTTTGCGGAATTTTCTTAATGGAAAATTTTTCAGTAGTGCTGCAGGTGGGTTGGTTTAAATACACCCGCAAAAGATTTGGTGAGGGCCGTAGAATTTTCAGAATGTCACCCTTACACCATCACTATCAGGTAAAAGGATTTCATGAAAGTAAAATTGTAACACGATTCTGGATCGTTGGGATTTTCCTGGCGATTTTAACCATCGTTACTTTAAAAATCAGATAAAAACCCTGGCGTCTTTACGCCTTTGAGAGCGAAACATGAGTAAGCGATTAGTCATATTAGGAGGAGGAGAAAGTGGTGTAGGGACAGCTATCCTGGGTAAACGTGAAGGTTTTGAAGTTTTTGTTTCAGACTTCGGAACTATAAAGGAAAAGTACAAACAAGTTCTTATACATCATGAACTGGACTGGGAAGAAGGGGGGCATACAGAAGCCAAGATCCTAAACGCAGACGTGGTAATGAAAAGCCCGGGAATTCCCGATAAAGCACCTCTCGTACAAACGTTGAAGCAGCATGAAGTACAGGTCATTTCAGAGATCGAGTTTGCTTCACAATTTACTGAAGCTACGATTGTAGGCGTTACAGGAAGCAATGGGAAAACAACTACGGCAAGCTTGATTTACGCTTTACTGAAAGACGAGTTAAATGTTGCCTTAGGAGGAAACATTGGTAAAAGTTTTGCCGAGCAGGTTTCAGAAAATAACTATAAAAACTTCGTATTGGAGTTGAGTAGTTTTCAACTGGACGGAATTGAAACCTTTGCACCGCATATTGCTGTTTTAACGAATCTGAGTCCGGATCATTTAGATAGATACGATTACAAATACGAGAAGTATATCGACGCTAAATTCAGAATAACGATGAATCAGACCGAGGATGATTATTTCATTTACGACGGGGATGATTCAGAAATAAATAAGTGGTTGCAACATCACGAGATTAAAGCAAAAAAACTGCCTTTTTCACTTAAAAATGAAGTACAACAAGGCGCATATATAAAAAATAACGAAATAATACTAACAATTAATAATACCCAACTTACTATGCCAATCGCACAATTAGGTCTACAAGGACAACACAATACAAAAAATGCAATGGCGGCTACTACCGTGGCTAAATTGCTAAAAATAAGAAAAGCAACCATTCGTGAGTCGCTGGAGAGCTTTCAGGGGGTCGAGCACCGTTTGGAAAAAGTCCTTAAAATAAACAATGTGATGTACATTAACGATAGCAAGGCTACGAACGTAAACGCTACATTTTATGCCCTGGATAGTATGGAAAGCCCCACCGTTTGGATCGTTGGAGGGGTGGATAAAGGAAACGATTACGCTGAATTGTTGCCTCTGGTAAATGAAAAAGTAAAAGCCATTATCTGTTTGGGTGTGGATAATGAAAAAATAAAGCAGGCATTTGGCAACATTGTGGATTTGGTAGTAGAAACAGCAGGTATGGAAGAGGCGGTAAAAGTAGCTTACAAAATAGCCGAGCGTAACGATACGGTATTGTTAAGCCCGTGTTGCGCAAGTTTCGATTTGTTCGAAAATTACGAAGATCGGGGAAGACAGTTTAAAGAAGCTGTGAGGCATTTGTAAGGAACAAAACGAAAGTGAAATTTGAGATATGAAATATGAACGTCAGGTTGAGCGTCTGCCTGAATGAGACAGACAGGCAGTCGAGACCTAAAGCAATTTTAGAAAACTAAAATAAAGTGAAAAAATTTTTCCAGAACATACAAGGAGATAAAGCCATTTGGGCCGTAGCAGGCTTGTTGGCGCTGTTCTCGTTCCTACCCGTATACAGTGCGAGTAGCAACCTGGCATACTTGTATGGCGATGGAAATACGTTTAAATTCTTACTGAAACATCTGGCACATTTGTTACTGGGTTTTGCTATTTTATATGGAGTTCACAAAATCCCGTTCCACTATTTTAAGGGACTTTCCATAATTGCCTTACCTGTTGCTATCTTGTTGTTAATTTTTACAATGGCACAAGGCAACACCATTGATGGCGCTAACGCCAGCCGTTGGATACGGGTTCCGTTTGTAGGGGTTACTTTCCAGACATCTACCTTGGCGGCAGTTGTACTCATGACGTATGTGGCACGCTATTTAAGTCGTATCAAAGATAGAACTGTCACTTTTAAAGAGACGCTCCTGCCCTTGTGGTTGCCTGTTTTTTTGGTACTAGCATTAATACTTCCGGCAAACTTTTCAACCACTGCTATCATTTTTGCTATGGTGGTTGTATTGGTGTTTATAGGGGGGTATCCAGTACGCTATTTAATGATTGTGCTGGGAACAGGATTTGTGATCTTGGCACTCTTTGTTCTCACGGCAATTGCTTTTCCGGGAGCATTTAGTAACCGGGTAGATACGTGGATGAGTCGAATAGAAAACTTTACCGATAAAGAAGATACTGAAGGTGACTATCAGATTGAAATAGCAAAAATTGCCATTGCATCGGGTGGTGTCACGGGGTTAGGCCCCGGGAAGAGTGTTCAGAAAAACTTTTTGCCCCAGTCTTCATCCGATTTTATTTACGCCATTATTGTAGAAGAATTCGGCCTTGTAGGTGGCTTGTTTTTAATGTTCTTATACCTGGCATTATTGTTTAGGTTAGTGGTAGTAGCCCACAAAGCTACCTCCATGTTTGGGAAATTGCTGGTGGTTGGTGTTGGTCTGCCTATTGTATTTCAGGCACTCATAAATATGGCGGTAGCGGTAGAGTTGTTTCCTGTAACAGGGCAAACATTACCCTTAATTAGTAGTGGGGGTACCAGTATATGGATGACATGTCTGGCGTTAGGAATGGTGCTAAGCGTTGCAGCAAAAAGAGAAATACAAAGAAAAGAAACAGAAGATGGACTCACGGAAAATCCATTAGACATTCTTTCAGAAACTATATAAACTAATTGAATTCTCCCCTTGAGGGGGGGCAGAGGGGGTGTTCCCTCACAATTTTAAAATTAACTATTAACATCAAAACAAAACAACCATATAGATTCATAATTAGCGGTGGCGGCACCGGGGGACATATTTATCCTGCTATTGCCATTGCCAATGAGTTAAAAAGCAGGTATCCCAAAGCAGAATTTCTCTTTGTGGGTGCCAGCGACCGTATGGAAATGGAGAAAGTGCCGCAAGCTGGATACCGAATTGAAGGATTGTGGATCTCAGGACTGCAACGTAGCTTAAGTGCTAAGAATTTAATGTTCCCTTTCAAGCTGGTTTCAAGTTTACTGAAAAGCAGAAAGATTCTAAGAAAATTTAAACCCAATGCTGCCATTGGAACGGGTGGCTACGCCAGTGCTCCCTTACTGAAAGTGGCTTCCGGGAAAAAGATTCCTTGCCTCATTCAGGAACAGAACAGCCACGCTGGAATTACCAACAAATGGTTGAGTAAAACTGTAGCCAAAATTTGTGTAGCCTACGACGCAATGGAGCGTTTTTTTCCTGCTGAAAAGTTAGTGGTAACGGGTAACCCGGTGCGTCAGGATTTACTGGAAATAACGAGTAAAAGAAATGAAGCACAGCAATACTTTAAGTTGAATTCCGGGTTGAAAACAATTTTGGTGTTAGGGGGAAGTTTAGGCGCCAGAAAAATAAATGAATTAGTAGATGAAGCGGTGGATTATTTTAAAGCTGAAAATGTTCAGGTACTCTGGCAATGTGGGAAGCTATACGAGAACACCTATGTTAAGAAGGCTAGAGGGGGGATTCAAGTACATCCCTTTTTAAATAGAATGGATTTAGCGTATGCAGCGGCAGATGTTATTATCTCACGAGCGGGAGCATTGTCGGTTTCAGAATTGTGTCTTGTGGGGAAGCCAGTAATTTTTATTCCGTCGCCTAATGTTTCGGAAGACCATCAAACTAAAAATGCACGTTCCATTTCAGAAAAAAATGCAGCGATTTTATTGCGGGAGAATGAAGCTGACGAGAAATTTCAGTCAACCCTTGATGGATTGCTGAAAGATGAAGGTCTACAGCGAAAATTGTCAGAAAACATAAAGAAATTGGCAAAACCAAATGCAGCGAGGGATATTGTAGACGAGATAGAAAAATTATTAAAAGTCAATAGTTGAAAGTGAGCATACTCAAAAACATACAAAACATTTACTTCATCGGCATTGGTGGAATTGGGATGAGTGCGCTCGCCCGTTTTGCTAAGTTAAAGGGGTTAACTGTGTATGGGTATGACAAGACTGAAACGTCATTGACGAGACAACTAACCTCCGAAGGCATTGGCATTGGCTATACAGATGTGGCAGATGAAATTCCTTTAGAGATTCAAAATACTTCTGAAACGTTAGTGGTTTTTACACCTGCTGTACCAAAAACCAGCCAGATTTTAAACTGGTTTCAGGATAACAAGTACAACGTCATCAAGCGTTCTAAACTGCTGGGGGATGTTACAAAGCACACTTTATGTTTGGCGGTAGCTGGCACTCACGGCAAGACAACAACTTCGGCTATTTTGGGTCATTTGTTGGCTTCCTGTGAGATGCCGGTCACTGCTTTTTTAGGCGGTATTGCAGAAAACTATAAATCGAATTTCATTAGCAAAGGCACCCAGATTACTGTAGTGGAAGCAGACGAATTTGACCGTTCTTTTTTAACGCTTAGCCCGGATATTGCCTGCGTAACCTCTATGGATGCAGACCATCTGGATATTTACGGAGATGAAAACGCTATGCAGGATGCATTTAAGGATTTTGTCGCTTTACTTCCGAAGAAAGAAAATCTACTCTTTAAAAAAGGGTTGCCGTTGAAAGGGCAGTCCGTCGCAATAGAAGAAGATGCAGCATTTGAAGCACGAAATGTGCGTATTGAAAACGGAGCTTATATTTTTGACCTTAAAACCCCAAAGCAAACCTTAAAAAATTTACAATTTTATTTACCCGGACACCATAACCTACACAATGCTATAACAGCTTTGGGAATGGCAATTCTTGCAGGTTCCCCAACCGGTTGCCTTCCCAAAGCTTTAGCAACCTTTAAAGGGGTGGAACGCAGGTTTTCTTATAAAATAAGAAGAGATGATCTGGTTTTGATAGACGATTACGCCCATCATCCTACCGAATTAAACGCCTTGCATCAGGCAGTTGCTGAAATGTATCCTAACGATAAAAAAGTAATCGTGTTTCAGCCACACCTCTTTAGCAGAACAAAGGATTTTGCAAGAGGGTTTGCTGAAAGTTTAGCGAAATTTGATGAAGTGCTGTTGTTGGATATTTATCCCGCACGTGAAGAACCTATGGAGGGAGTCACTACGGCCTGGTTGCTTAAAATGATTGACGAATGTCTGGTTGAGGGCGGCCGAAACCTTTACGTAGCTACCAGAATTATAAACAAACCTGAAATTTCTTCTGCATTAAAAAACTCAGAGTGCCGTGTTAAACTACTTGTAGGAGCAGGGGATATAGGGGCTGAAGTTGAAACTATAACTAAAATATTAGCAGGATGAAAAAGTACATTCCAATTATAAAATTTGTATTGCTTTTAGTATTGGTGGTGTTTCTGTTCAGTTTTACACAAAAGCGAAATGCCTCACGAAAACTAAGCAAAATTGATATTGAATTTCTGGATGAAAATGACCCGTTTATCACCCTGAGCACTGTTAATAAATTGTTAGTACAAAATAGCGACAGTGTTACGGGAGTGGACAAAGAAGCTTTAGTTTTGAAAGAGATGGAGTCCCGCTTGTTGACAAATGCGATGATTCGTAACGCGCAAGTGTATGTAACGGTTGACGGCGTTTTAGGTGCAAAAATTGAACAGCGTAACCCAATTGGCAGGGTCGCTGCCTCACCTAATTATTACCTGGATGAAGATGGAAAGAAGATGCCATTGTCTTCGGTGTATGCGGCAAGGGTTCCTATCATAACAGGGAGGTCTACAACCAATTTTACGGAGATTACGCCGTTATTAGTAAACATTGTTGAAGATGACTTTATGAGGCAGAGCGTTGTTGGGGTTCAACTTACTGAAGAGGGCAACGTTATTATGAAGCTTCGGACCTATGATTTTGATGTGCATTTTGGAAAAGTGAAAAACATAGCGTTGAAGTTTCAGAATTTTAAGGCTTTTTATCAAAAAACAAAAGAGGATAAAACATTACAGCGCTATAAAAAAATCGATTTGCAATTTGGAAATCAAGTAGTAGCCACAAAAACCGAATAGGATGGAAAATGAAAACATAGCGGTTGGATTAGATATTGGGACCACCAAGATTGTTGCTATGATTGGTAGGAACAATGAGTATGGGAAGATGGAGATTTTGGGCATTGGGAAGTCTAAAAGCCTGGGGGTGCATCGCGGGGTAGTGAATAATATTACACAGACTATTCAATCCATTCAGCAAGCAGTGCAAGATGCCGAAACGTCTTCAGGATTAAAGATCGAAGATGTAGTCGTAGGAATTGCAGGACAACACATTCGTAGCCTCCAGCATAGCGATTATATTACGCGTAGTAATAGCGACGAGGTAATAGACGAAGCAGATATTGAACGCCTTTGTAATCAGGTACACAAGCTGGTCATGTTGCCCGGCGAAGAAATTATACACGTACTGCCGCAGGATTTTAAGGTAGACGGACAAGCTGAAGTTAAAGAGCCCATCGGGATGTATGGAGGTAGGTTAGAAGCCAATTTTCACGTAGTGGTGGGCCAAGTTTCAAGCATTCGAAACATTGGACGTTGTGTAAAGAGTACAGGCCTGGAACTTTCAGGAATAACACTCGAGCCTCTGGCTTCGGCAAATGCAGTACTAAGCCAGGAAGAAAAAGAAGCAGGAGTAGCCTTGCTGGATATTGGAGGTGGTACGACAGATCTGGCCATTTTTAAAGATGGCATCATTCGACATACAGCGGTAATTCCGTTTGGTGGAAATGTAATAACAGAAGATATAAAAGAAGGCTGTAGCATTATTGAAAAGCAAGCAGAATTGCTAAAGATTAAGTTTGGTAGCGCCTGGCCAGGAGAAAATAAAGACAACGAAATAGTTTCAATTCCCGGGTTACGTGGAAGAGAACCTAAAGAAATTACGCTTAAAAACCTTTCAAAAATTATCCACGCAAGAGTCGTAGAGATTATTGAACAGGTATATCTTGAAATAAAAAATTACGGTCACGAAGAGCAGAAGAAAAAATTGATCGCAGGAATCGTGTTAACCGGGGGTGGTGCTCAATTGCAGCATTTAAAGCAACTGGTAGAGTACATAACGGGAATGGATACACGTATTGGGTATCCAAACGAGCATCTGGCGGGCGATAGCGATAGTGAGACCACAAGTCCGTTGTACGCAACCGCAGTTGGGTTGGTGCTGAATAGTCTGGAAAACAAACACCGCACTACTCCAAAAGCTATAAAGGCCACACAGGAGGTTGAAAATGAATCGCAAAATCCTGGCGAAGCAGAAGTGCAAGACCCAGAAATAAAAGAAGAGCCACAAGTAGAGCGCAAACGTTTCTTTGATAAATGGGCAGAGAAGTTCAAAGAGTTTTTGGACAATGCAGAATGATAAGTGAGTAGACGGTAGAAACAGTAGCCCTTCGATACATCCCATTAAAAAAGCAAAACTTTTTAACGGAACACTTAGGGACCAGAAAAAAGTTAGTTAAAATAAAAAACAGTAATACTTCCGCCTGGCGGAAACAATAATAATAAACCTCGCAAAATAAATAAATATGAGTAACAACTTTGATGAAACAACCATTGCGTTCGATATGCCAAAGAACCAAAGCAACGTCATAAAAGTGATAGGTGTTGGCGGTGGCGGTAGCAACGCGATTAACCATATGTTTAGTCAGGGCATTAAAGGTGTAGATTTTGTAATCTGCAATACCGATGCCCAGGCGCTGGAAAATAGTGCTGTACCTATTAAAATTCAATTAGGAGTTTCTCTTACTGAAGGGCTAGGAGCAGGTGCTAATCCTGCCATCGGAGAGCAATCTGCTATGGAAAGTCTGGAAGAGATCAAGAACATGCTTTCAACCAATACCAAAATGATCTTCATCACTGCAGGGATGGGAGGTGGTACCGGAACAGGAGCCGCGCCTATTATAGCAAAAATGGCAAAAGAACTGGATATTTTAACGGTGGGTATTGTTACCATTCCGTTTCAGTTTGAAGGAAAAATGCGTAGCGAACAAGCACAGATTGGGGTTGAGAAACTACGTCAGAATTGCGATTCGCTTGTAGTAATCAATAATAATAAGTTACGTGAGGTATATGGTAACTTAGGATTTAAGGCAGGTTTTTCAAAAGCCGATGAAGTATTAGCTACTGCAGCGCGAGGTATTGCAGAGGTAATAACACATCACTACACACAAAACATTGACTTGCGTGATGCTAAAACGGTATTGGCAAACAGCGGGACTGCCATTATGGGTAGTGCCAGTGCGAGTGGAGCTAACCGTGCGCAGGAGGCTATTTCAAAGGCATTGGACTCCCCCTTGTTAAACGATAACAAAATTCAGGGGGCGAAAAATGTATTGCTTTTAATTGTTTCGGGACACGAAGAAATAACCATTGATGAGATAGGTGAAATAAGTGACCATATTCAGGACGAAGCAGGGCATAGTGCCAATATTATTATGGGTATCGGGGAAGATGAATCGCTGGAAGGAGCTGTTGCTATTACAGTAATTGCCACAGGGTTTGATGCCGAGCAACAGGATGATATTAGCAATACAGAGACTAAGAAAATAATTCACACCTTAGAGGAAGAACAAAAAGCAGAGCAGGATTTATCTGCAAAAAAAGGAGCTACTCCGGTTGAAATACCAGAAGCTCAAGAACCACCCGCTCCCAAGCCGGATCCTGTAATTCGTCATACGTTAGTGTTAGACGAAGAAGAAGCTCCGGTTGTAAAGCCAAAGGTAAAAGCCGTTTCAGAAGAGCAGCCTAAGCAAACACAGCAGGAAACACTTCCTTTTGAAGGGTATATTAAAACTTCAGATCTTATCAAGAATATAGATGTAGAATCTACCATCGTAGATATTCATCGTATTGCTGAATTTGAACAATTGCTTATTAACGAGATAGACGTAACTAATTTTGAAATTGTAAAACCAGCACCAAAAGCCGAAGAAAAAAAACCAGCAAAAGATAGTGAAGAGGCTTTTACAATTATTGATAAGAAAGAAAAACCACCCGTTCAGGAAACAGAAACTGAAGAACAGATTTTAATGTTCGATCTTCCTTTAAATACGTCAGATACTAAGAAGGAAGCTCCTAAAAAGCATGCTGAAGAAGACGAGACCATAACATCCCGTATCGAAGATATCGAAGTGAATGATGCTTTGGAAGTTGTTCCTATCACCGAACTTTCGGATAAGGGCGTAAAACGCTATAGTTTGGATGACTATGAAGAAAAAGAAGCAGAGTTGTTAAATGCCAAGCCAACAGAAAAAAACAAAGCTGCGGAAGAAACGATTGTTTTTGAAACCAAAACGGTAGCGCCTGCACAAGAGGAGGAAGTAGCTCCCGAGGATGTAGACCCTATGAATACGCCTATTTCAAAGTTATTGGCAGCGCGTACCGAGGAGCGAAAAAAAACAATGAAAGAGTTTAATTATAAGTTTAGAAACAGCGCTTCGAAAATTGATGATATTGAAAAACAACCAGCCTATAAAAGAATGGGTATTGAATTGGAAGACAAAAACACAGACACAAACTTGTCAAGAACATCTGTTAACACCGATGATGATGATATTGATCTGCGAAGTAACAATTCATTTTTACATGACAATGTAGATTAAGGCTTTGACAATATTTTAAATAAAAGCCTGTTGCTTCCTGCAACAGGCTTATTTATTTATCAAGTTTTTGAAATATAACAAAAGGGCGTAAGAGTCTGGTTAGCTTGTCTGAGGTAGTAGTTCGTACACTGCTTAAGTATTTTCTAATCTTTTGGAGGTCTTCTTCTGTTTTTATGATATTGAATTTGGAATCATAGCCCATAAAAACTGGTTTTTCAGTTGTTTTGTTATACACTTCGTAAATATCCAGGTGTCTAGTATCTTTTTTAATTTTATTTTCATAAAGATCTATAATGTATTCTTCATCACCTTCCAATACTTGGAAGAAGTGTTCTAAATTGTAGAGTAAAATTCCGCTAACGTTATATTCGTTGTTTTGAGTAGAAGCTTGATTGAAAATAGCCTCAATGTCACTATCTGAAAGATCTGGTGCTGCGTTACTTATATAGCAAATAGTATGTATTGGTTTCATGGTAGGTAGGGTTGTTTTAATACATAAAAATACTATTAAATAGATTGTTTTTTAAACTGTATCCAATAAAAAAAGAACGTTTTTAAAAGAATGACATCTGGGTATAACGCTATTTTTATAGATGAAAATGAGTATCTTTGCCATCCAATAAAACAAATATATGAGCTTGTCTACCCAAATAATGGATGCTATGAAAGCAGCAATGAAGGCTAAAGATCAGGAGTCTTTACAAGCATTGCGTTCTGTGAAATCGGCAATTTTACTGGCCCAGACCGAAAGTGGGGCAAAGCAGGAACTTAGTGAAGATGCAGAGATCAAGTTATTACAAAAATTGGTAAAACAACGTAAAGACAGTGCCGCATTATATACGGAGCAAGGTCGTGAAGATTTAGCAACACCAGAATTAACTGAAGCTGCTGTAATAGAACAATTTTTACCCGCTCAATTAAGCGAACAGGAAGTGGAAAAACTGGTAGAAGAAGCCATTGCACAAACAGGAGCAAGTTCTATGGCCGATATGGGGAAAGTAATGGGGATGGTAAGTGGAAAAGCCGCAGGAAGAGCAGATGGAAAGACTATCAGCACTATTGTAAAGAGAAAATTAAGTAATTAATACTGAATACTGGCCGCGTGGCGCAACTGAATAGCGCATCAGATTTCGGCTCTGAGGGTTGGGGGTTTGAATCCCTCCGCGGTCACTTCACTCAAGAAACCACGTTCTAAAAAGAACGTGGTTTTGTTTTTTGAACGAATGTTGAAAGTCACAGACTTTCATAATTGAGTACAAAAAACAAAACCAGCACCGTTTTTTTCTGCGGTGCGTGGTTTCTTAATTGCAAAGGGGAGTGTCAACGGGATATGCAATCCCTTTTTCTATTTTCATACTTGAGTACAAAAAACAAAACCAGCTCCGGTTTTTCTGCGGTGCGTGGTTTTTTAATTGTAAAGGGGAGTGTCAACGGGATATGCAATCCCTTTTTCTATTTTCATACTTGAGTACAAAAAACAAAACCAGCACCGTTTTTTTCTGCGGTGCGTGGTTTTTTAATTGCAAAGGGGAGTGTCAACGGGATATGCAATCCCTTTTTCTATTTTCATACTTGAGTACAAAAAACAAAACCAGCACCGTTTTTTTCTTTGGTATTTTACCATCGCACTAGCTTGTCCCTTACTACAAAGAATCTTCAGGAATACTTTACTATTCGCTAAAGTCTTCGAGGAGTTGTTGTATGATAGTGTTTTATGGGGTATCTCTCTCATTTAATGTAACATATTAACGACATTTAAGAGAATGAGGTAAGTTTTAAGCAATATTTTGAAGAATTTAACGTTCCCAATGGACTGCGTGTTCTGATTTACTATACATTTGCACCGTTTTAATTTAGTTTGCTAATTATCAGTAACTTAAACTATCTTTTTATTTATATGGCATACATCCGAAAATTCCCCAATCTATTATTTTTTTTATTAGTATCAATATCTGTCTTTGCACAAGACCTGCCTTTAAAGCATCAGGGCGATATTAATCCCATAGACGAATTGTACTGTTCTGAGCTACAAACAGAACTAGAAGCTGAAATATTTAAGCACAAAGACTGGAAACGACTGGTTGACAACAAAATGATGTCGATTGGCATTGTAGATCTAAGTGATATTAATGACATACAATATGCCGGTCTTAATGATGACCATATGATGTACGCGGCAAGTCTTCCAAAAATTGCTGTGCTTTTAGCTTCCATGGACGCAATTGATAAAGGTGAATTAGCCAACTCAAAAGCGATACAAAAAGACATGCGAATTATGATTAGCAAGTCTAATAATCAGGCAACAACCCGAATGATAGATCGCGTTGGGTACGAAAAAATTGAGTCTGTGCTACGTTCACCAAGACATAATTTATACGATGAAGAAGTAGGTGGAGGTCTCTGGGTGGGTAAGCGCTATGCTGCCGGGGGAAGACGTTATCCAGAACCACTTAAGGGATTAAGTCACGCTGCTACCACAAGACAGGTGTGTAGTTTCTACTATCAATTGGCTATGGGTAATCTAGTAAATGAAACACGTTCCAGACAAATGCTTAACATTATGGAAAAGCCAGAGTTGCACCATAAGTTTGTGAACACACTAGATCGTGTAGCTCCTAAAGCAAGATTGTTCAGAAAATCTGGTTCTTGGAAAAACTACCATTCAGACTCTGTGCTGGTATGGGGTCCAGATCGAAAGTATATTCTGGTTGCCTTAATAGATAACGCCCTGGGCGAACAAATTATAAGAGATTTAGTAGTCCCTTTGGAGAATGTTATGAAAAAATCACGAACTTTATAGGGTAGATCCACTATAATGCTCATAGCAATTTTTAAAAGAACATTTGATATTAGAGATGGGGAAATCCGCATCTCTTTTTTTATGCAGTTTTATATCTTTCTGCTCATTACTGTTCTCTTAATGGTAAAACCCACTGTAAATGCTTTGTTCCTATCGAAGTTGGGAGCAGCGCATTTACCGTATGGGTATATGCTGGTAGCCGTTGTTGCAGTGATTGTTTCCTATTTCTATAATAAGGGGGTCAAACAATTTTCACTTCGAAGGATTACTACAGGAACACTTATTTTCTTCAGCTTAATTTTTGCGTTATTAAGCTTTTTGATGTACGCGAACAGCATAAATAACTGGGTGCTGTATGCGTATTATTTAAGTGTTTCCATCTTTGCAGTTTTAGTTACTTCTCAATTCTGGATTATTGCAAACATGGTGTACAATGCCAGAGAAGCAAAGCGTTTATTTGGATTTATTGGAGCAGGGGCTATAGCAGGTGGGATTTTTGGAGGATACTTAACCACAATCATAGCATCAAGTTATGGGAATAGAATAGTGATCCTGGTGGCGGCCTGTTTAATTGTTTGTTGTGTGCCAATTCTTCAAACTGTATGGAAACTTCGCGTGGAGAAACTTAATATGTACATTCGGAAACAGCGAAAGGGGGCTGTTCAAAGTACCTATTCCTCTCCCTTTAAACTTATTATAAACTCTAAGCACCTTACATATCTAGCGGCGATTGTTGGGGTAGGGGTAATCATGGCAAAACTAGTAGACTTTCAGTTTAGTGACTTTGCTAATAAAGCAATCCCGGATAGTGATAAACTGGCTTCTTTTTTTGGATTCTGGTTCTCTTCGTTCAATGTCATCGCATTGCTAATTCAGTTGTTTTTAACGAATCGCTTGTTGGCGTGGCTAGGGGTAACCACGAACTTACTTATCCTTCCTTTGGGAATTGCTATTGGTTGTTTGTTATTCTTAACATTTCCAGAATTATGGGTACTTATTATCATTAAAGGAATGGACGGTAGCTTTAAACAATCTATCAACAAGGCAGGGATAGAACTTTCAATCCTACCTATTCCTTCACACATTAAAAACGAAGCGAAATCGTACATAGATGTTGTGGTAGATAGCATCGCGACAGGGTTAGCAGGCTTGCTCTTAATTTTTGTGATTAGAAAACTGGAGCTTAGCACTTCTTATATCACGGTCGTTATCCTGTTGTTCCTGTTTATCTGGATGGTGCTAATTTACAAATTGCGGGAGGCGTATTTTCAATCGTTCCGAAGTAATATTCAAAACTCATTAGCGGGTGCTTCCGTAGAGAACAAAAGCCTGAAATTTAAACGAACCTCAAAGTCTACTGTTAATGTACTAACACATGGAAATGAGGCTGAAATCATCACCATGTTGAATCACCTGGAAGATTTTAAATTGTATACGTTTAGGCCCCATATTATGAACTTGCTGAAGCACGAGTCGCCCAAAGTAAAAGCGGCTGCTATTTCACAACTACATCATTATAAAAAGGGAACTGCAGTAGAGTACATTAAAGAGCTTATTCATTTCAAGAATGATGAGGTGGTATATGCAGCTATGGATTATCTATTGTACCACACCAACCTGAAGGACGAAAATATTTTTAAATCCTACCTGGATCATCCAACCGATTATATCTCAAATGCTGCTTTGTTGTGCTTGGCAAAAAATGCTTCCTCCAACAAGAAACTGGCCAAAAAATACAACCTGGGAGATCGTCTTGATGACAAAGTAAAAGAATTATTTTCGGCAGATAACGACTTGCGTAAACAAGAAGTTGCAGAGCTTATGCTTGCCATTGGGTATGCAAAGGATCCTCGTTTCTATTCTTTTATTTCAGCAAATTTTAACAACAGAGATCCTTATCTAATAAAATATGCTATCACAGCTGCTGGACTTACAGCGTACGAACCTTTTGTAAACCAGTTGCTCGGTTTTCTAGCCGAAAAGCCCTTCAGGGAAACTGCTACCGAAGCACTACAAACCTATGGAGTAGGCCTTACAAAAAAGGTTTTGCAACTGGAAATGTCTGAAAGTTTACCGGATAGTATAAAGCCCTATATTCCAGAGCTAATTCAATCGTTTAAAACAAGAGATTCCATAAAAGTATTACTGCGCTTTTTACAGAGTAAGGATTTTATCATCAGAACCGAAGCCGCAAAATCACTGAACATCCTTAAATTAGAAAATGTTTCTTTGCCGGTAGAACAACGTCTGGTGACCAGAATTTTACTGAGAGAAAGTGTCTTTTACCGAAATACTCTGCATGCCATTAGCACTTTAAAATTTCATTTAGAAAATGCAGAAACAGAAACTTTGGAAGATGATGCAGAAATAGAATCTATTATTGCCCGGGAGAATCTTGTAGATGTCCTTATGGAACAATTAGACCAGAGTTTGAACTGTATTTTTAACTTACTTAGTTTAAAATACGATCAGGCAGATATAGATACGGCTTATTTCGGACTTAAAAGTGACAAACAAGATGTACAGGTAAATGCTATTGAATTTTTAGACAACCTCCTGAAGTCAAAACTGAAAAGCAATATTCTTCCGCTAATAGAATATCACGTGTTAGAAAATAAAGGGTACGCGGCTTCATCTTTTGAAGCGAAAGTAAAATCTGAAAAAGAGATCCTGATCATGCTATTGCGCAACCGTGGCACACGCATGAAACTTGCTGTGCTTAATGTGATAAAATTTTCACGAAACGAAGCATACATTCCCGCTGTAAAACCACTTATAAAGCATCCAAATCTTGTTGTACAACGTTTCGCTATACGTACTGTAAAAGAGATTAAAATGGCTGCTATTGAGCCGTAACTGCCTTGTCAATAGAACTTGCCAAATACATATGTGCTCCTGCCGAATTTTTACTCAATACATTGGTCATTAAACAGACAATATATTTTTTTCCGTCCGGGTGCTCCACTGTAATGACAGAGTTCATATAATTAAATTTGTTACCGGCATACTTTCCACAACTGCCTGGCAACGATTTATCACAAGAGTAGAAGCTACCCGACTTAAAGTAAACACGTGCACTGTCAAGTTGCCTGGCTTGTGCATACCGTATGCGGCGGTCTGTGATATAGAGCAAGCGTTTCATTTCCAGGCTGGACGCCGTATCAATCACTTTTCCCTGTTCAAGCTGTACTAAATATTTCATAAGCCCTTTTGGTGAGCCTATACTGCCTCCTTTTCTACCTACATATTTTCCTGCCGGATTAGTGAACATCCCTCCCAGACGCCAGTCGTCTTCTGTAATCCCTAATTCTCTCAACGGGTCGTTTACGACACTTTCTGCCAGATTTGTCAAGGAATCTCTTGGGGTATCCACAAAGTACTGTTCCGAATCTTCCAGCGATAACCTTGGATAGTCTTTCCCAAAAGCAGCCATTAACATTGCTTCCCGGTACATCACACTCGCAGCACCATTGTTACTTACCGAAACCATATGGTCCAGCCACTCAAACAAGGTAAATGTATCGCTCGCTACCACCTGTCTTTTGGTTAACTTTTCAGTTTTTGGGTCATAAATGGGTACCGTATGGTGATCTCCCGTTCCCCAATATCTGG
Source organism: Flavobacteriaceae bacterium UBA1903 (assembly GCA_002337605.1). Classification (GTDB taxonomy): domain Bacteria; phylum Bacteroidota; class Bacteroidia; order Flavobacteriales; family Flavobacteriaceae; genus Marinirhabdus. Next base: position 84,485 of record DDGL01000014.1, on the reverse strand, counting down.
AGTCTACGATCTTGTTACAGAGCAGGGCAATGCGGGCATCGAAATCGTCCGGATATATTTTTTGTAACTGATAAAAAACTGCGTTTAAGACCGCAATTTTACCAACGCTCCCTGGCTGATAGCCTATATTCTCTCTGTGGGAAGCATATTTCAGATTGTTGGGATCTGTCATATCCAATACCGCTAACGAATAATTACCTCCCGGCGTAATGCGTTTAATTGCTTTCGAAAACTCCGGGTCTTCCTTTAAAATACTATCAATGTGTGTATCGCCTATGGGAAGTAAGTTTAATTTTATGTCTTCAATACTGGCAAAGGCCCCGGCAGGGATGCGGGTGTATTTCTCCCCCTCGTCGAGCGCATTCTGAATAGCAAGTAAGCGTTTAATCTGCGTTCGCTCATACCCATCGATAGGGTAAAATCCAAAGGAAAGTACAATGCAACTAAGTAATACTACTGAGGCAATATATTTTTTATGTGTCATATTTATTCGTTTTTATCCGTTTCAATTTTTTCTGAAAGTGAAACAGTTGTAGTCAAATCTATTTTTGGTGTTATGGATGCCAGGTATTCTGAGCTTTTTGCATTTTTATTCTCTACAAAAGGTCGTATTTGAAACAACCATAACATATCATTTTCAAAGCCCAGCTCAATATCCCATGCACCTTTGTATTCGTTGCCGGTTTCTTGCGGCATTCTGGTCCGTGCCTGATTTGCAATTTCACGGAGGGCTGCGATGTTTTTATCGTTTAAGATAGGATCTTCAAAAGTTGTTGTATTTTTTGTAGTTCCTCCTGTTTTTGGTAAACGTAAGTAGCCCGGCTCACGCGCTGGAGCGAGCATATAGTCGTTTTCTGCTGTAACTAATCTGGTTTCGGCTATTTGACCGTCTACAGCACCTCCGGCACCACGGCTAAAGGCAACAGTTAGATCTTCTTCAGTCCCTCGATTGATGCCTTTGGTAATCATTACACCGCTGTATTCCACATCAACACTTGGGATAATTAGGATAGAAGGATATACATTTTCCGGATTGTTCAAATATTTTTGGCGCCATTTAAAACTGCGTTCGGTGTAGGGAGAAGCCCACACTTTTTTTATTCCGTTTAAAATGTTTTCTTTCGAAAGAATATTGAAAAGCGTTAAATTAAGACCTGCTCCTGTAAACTCTTCCAGGTCTTCCATATTGGTGTCACTTCGTAAAAAAACGGGTACATTTCCTATTTCATTTCCAAAGGCGTTTGCAAAAGAAGCTACCAGATCTTTTTCAAAGTCGGGTTCAAAAGGCATTTGCTCAATGGCATTTTTTAATTTTGACAAGCGTTGTAACTGGTAGGCTTCTACATCGCTTTCCGGAACATTATTCAAGCGTTTTATAGAGGCTTCCCCAAAGGTGTCAATTAAATATGCCCAATAACTCACTACTTCACCAGGCATTTGCTGGTCCATATGTTTTCTGAAAATCCCAAAAGGAATCACCACACCTTCTACCACATTCTCGGGGAAAAGTTGTTTTAATTGCCCTAAATTAGCTGCTTTTGGACCACATAGTTTTCCAGAATCGCTGGCATCTACATCTTTCATATCCAGGACGTCACACACGTCTAAGCGAATTTGCTCTACGGGCACCGCAATTTTTTCCTGATTTCGCTCCTTTTTACTGAAGAGTGCTGTTTCTTCAGCCGTCATATCGTCTTCAGCTTTAAAAAATACATTCCCTTTTTCTGAAACGGCATAAAACACCTTTTCACCATGGTATTTTGAAAGGTCTTTTAGATTTTCACTTGAAAGTGCAGCATTTGGAATACCTAGATTTCTCGCCAATAATTGTACGTGAGACACCAGGTTTCCTTCAGAAACTGTCATTATACCAGCCACGGGCTTCAAATCGCTTGGTGGTTTTTGAAAGATGTAAATGTTATTCGGGTTAATAGCTATATTTTCTGGCGACTCTTCCACAACCACCAATTCGCCAAATGCATATCCAGGGTTTAGGCCACGGATACTGCTTTGCGATTTTAAATTCATTACCTTATTGCTCAGGTTGGAATGTTTTGCGATAATACTGCCCAGTTTGCTGACACTCTCCCCTAGATCCAATGCGACACTCGAGCGCACACGGTCGTCTATAAAGCCGTAACTAAGCGGTTCAAATTTAGTGTAGGTGTCTACAATATCCTGATAGTTTGCCTTTACCATGGCCGCGCCCCACTCTACTACACCACGGCTAGTTTGCAGGAAGCTATTAAGTTGCTCAATGGTAAGCTCTGTTTGCCCTAGGTGTATTTCTAATTCGGGTTTAATTTTTTCCCATTCCCAAAGTTCGATCAATCCCGTACCGGCAGCAGCAAGGCTGAGGTGTCTTATTTTTTCCATAAGTCCCAGCAAGTCCTCGGGTTGCCATTCCTGGGATTGTTTTAATACTATGTCTTCAATGCTGTTAGAGAGATCGAGGAGGAGTAAACGATCGTTCCCTGAAGTTTTATCAGTTATTTCAGTTCTAATTACACAGAGTATATCGGCAAGTTTTGGAATATTTTGTGCGGGTGCAGCTTCAGAATTATAATTTTCTAAAAACTGAAGCAACCGTTCCCGGGTAGCATTGTTTCTTGAAATGCGCTGTACCTGATTTCTTAAGGTCTCAGTATTCATGGGCGCATAAAACTCAATCATGGTTTTTTCTAGTTCGTTGAGTTCAGTTTTTAAAGTAGAAGAAAGTTTGCTTTCATAGTCTTGCTGAAATTTTTGCACCATTGCAATATCTTCTTTGGTGGGGTTGCCGTGAATTTTAATTCGGGCATCCATAAATTTTGAAAAATTATCTGCAATTACTTTAGACTGGCTGCGCATTAACTGTGCTAAGTTTGTGTCATCATCATGCGGAATATCCCGAAGTGATTGCCTTAATAAATAATAGTGATTTGTAATACGACTATCACGAGGCAGAAACTTTTCATAAAATTCCACACCCCAGGCTTGTTCGTCTTCAATTTGTATGGCGCCACGGTAGTACTGCGATTTGCGTTGTATCCAGCCGTCGTCCACACCTTCCAGATAGCGGTTTAGTTGGTATTGCTTTAGTCTGCTTTGGTTGTTGGCTTCGTCCCAGAAATCGGTACGGTTAGTACTTGCCAAAATTTCAGCAAAAAAGAGATGGTGATTTTTGGCTAGATTTTTAGTGTCGTCCCGATAGTCTGCGTGCTGCACAGCGTCGTCTTTATCTTCCGGGCAAGGGTCTCGTGCATCTCTAACCTCCCCGTCCTTGCAAAACCAGTGAATACTTTTATAAGGACCACGTGTGTTTTCTTTGTAAAAAGCAATACGTTCTTTTATAGTTTCTACTGGAAGTTCCTGACCAAATGTAGTTCCGTGGAAACCTACGAAAATCAGTAAAAACAGGGTGATATATTTAATACTAGGAAGCGTAATTATTTGCATAAAGTTCTGGTTAAATAGGATACTAAAGGTATGAGAAACAGACGAAAAAAAATAGTCTTCATATTACTTTATGAAGACCATTTTAGTGTTTGTTCTATAAGGATTACAATTTTTTGCCAGTAAGTAATTTATACAAAATCATTATTACTGCCAAAACTAATAGGATATGGATTAAGTTACCAACGGCAGCTCCAAAGCCTATAAAACCAATAAGCCATCCAATGACTAAAATCACTACAATTAACCAAATTAAATCTTTCATATTTCTAAGTTTTTTAGTTGTTATGTATTAAAAGTACTTAGAATTTTAGTTCGGTTAAATAATTTAACAGCATTTAACTACCTAAGATATAGTAGGTTTAAATAGTTCTAAAAGCGTTATAAATTGTGCGAGAACTGCTAGTCTTAGCTAAAAATTAGTTTATCTTAAGGCCCGTTTTGATTCTTTTTCAAACTATGAAATTCATTTCAGAATTTTATGTATCCCGAATGGTCTTGTTATTTTTCCGATACTCTGAAGGAGAAATGTCATAAGTTTCTTTAAAAATCTTCGAAAAATAACTCTTGCTGGAAAGACCGATCTTACCTACAACTTCAGAAATATTATAATCTGTGTTGTTGAGGAGGTTTCGGGCCAGAATCATTCGCTTTTGCTGTACATATCCATTAACGGTTGTTTGGTACAAATGTTTAAAGCCCAACTGCAGTTTGTTAATGTTGAGTCCTACCTCTTCAGCAATTTTCTCGATAGAATCCAGATCTGCCAGATCATGATCTATAAGCTTAGACGCTTTTTTTATTTGTGCAATTTCGTAACTACGCAGTACTGAACTTCCCTCTTCTTCACTGGTATCGTCATGGTATTGTACGATCTGGTGTGTTAAAATATTATACGCCTGCCCTTCTAAGAAGATCCTACGAACAAAATCGTTACTTTCGAAACTCTCAATTTTTGTAAATAAATCGGCGATTTGTAAGCTATAATATCCTTGGTGGTAAAATTCGCTTAACGCCATTTTATCTGTAAATAAACTTTTCAGTTCGGGGGAAAGGCTTCTAAGTTCACAATTAACCTTGTTGTGAAATTGCTTTCTGTCTACCTCAAGACTTCCTACTTGTATTTCGGTGTCTCTGGCAAAATGAAGAATATGCCCGTTGGTGCTTTTGCTGGCTACAATCGAGCTTTGATATTGCTGGAGGGTATTATTGTCTTTATTATCCTGAAATCTATGGTGTACAGTTCCTTTGAGGCAGTACAAAAATTTTAAGGGATGTACGTCGTCTACTACAAAGTGAAACTCTAAGTCATCTATAAATTTACATTGGTAAATTAAGATGCCAAAGCCTCCATCGAAATTAATTCCCTTAATAAAACCTTCTCCAAATTTTGAAGGAATGGTTACGTGGTACTCACCACAGTTTTCTTCGTATTCCACCTCAAAAGCTGTAGCGATATCACGTATTACTTCATAGAGTGGAAGTGACTGTACGTCAATTTTGATCATAGTTGTTTTGTTGAAACGAAGATACAATTTATTAACATAACAAAATTTTAACAGTATTGATTAGAGCAACTTTAATGGTATATGAGTTAGCCATTGCTTAAAATTGTGTACTTTTCAATGCATACAAAAACTGATAACAATGAAGAATATTTTAGGAATTGGCTCCAGAATTAACCATTTAGAATACGGAAAAGGCGTGGTTACAAATGTGGACAGCCGAATGTATTGGGTAACTTTTATTGAAAGCGGATTGGAAACTATCCCCTTCGATGAGGATATTGAAGTGATTGAAGCTGCCCAAGATGAGGTAGATACCGTAAGTTTTTATGAGGTAGAAAAAAGCCTAAGGAGTATCCTTAAAAAATGGAGTGATGTGTCAGAAATTGTCCCTATTGCCGATAAGTACAAAGGCGGAATGTTAGTGTTGAAACCAAAGGATAGCAGTCTTTCAGATAAAGAAATCCCTATAGACACTTTTTTTCATAAAATAGTGATGCTTCGCGATCGTTTGCGTGTAATGGAACAAAAAATTAACAGTAGCAAAACGCTGGAAGATCAGGATAAAGTAGACTTACAACAATACATTACGCGTTGTTATGGCAGCCTTACCACTTTTAATGTGCTTTTTAAAAATAATTCACAGCATTTTAAGGGCGACAGTAGTAAAAAGTAATAATACAGATACTTAAAACGTTAGCTTATAATACATTGTGATGTAGTGTCTGCAACGAACCAAAAAACAGCACCCAAATCTATATGATCTACCTACTTCAAACAGTTGAAGACACCTTGTGGTTGGCGCCCTATGCCTACGCAATTGTGTTGCTTGGTTTTGGTTTGTTTCTTTTCAGGATTTTTGAGAACTGGTATAGTGGTTCTTTCGATAAACCTTTATTCCGTCACTATCTGGTGTATAAAGAGATATCAAAAGAACAAGAACACATCTTGGCAACCGAGTTTCATTTTTACAAGCTCCTCTCCAAAAAGCACAAAAGACAATTCAGGCACAGAATAGCCACTTTTATAGCTGATAAAAAGTTTGTAGGACGTGAAAATTTAGAGGTTACAGACCGGATGAAAGTCCTTATTGCGGCTGTAGGTTGTATGCTTAGTTTTGGAAGAAAACATTACGAATACTCATTAATTGATTATGTGCTTATTTATCCGGATGAATTTTACAGCACCATGAACGACCACCATCACAAAGGCGAATTTAACCCGCGTGAAAAAGCATTGGTGCTCTCGTGGAAAGATTTTGAAAAAGGCTACCGTATTACCGATGATAACCTAAACCTGGGAATCCACGAGTTTATGCACGCCATGCAATTGGAAGCCCGAAAGAGCAGGGACCTGGATGCGGCACGATTTACCAAACAGTTTCAGAATATTTTAAAGCGATTAACACATCAGGATGTAAAAGATAAACTGGACGAAACAAGTTATTTCAGAGCGTATGCATTTACAAATCAATATGAATTTATGGCAGTGTTAGCCGAATATTTTATAGAATCTCCAACCGATTTCAAGGCTCATTTTCCACAGCTGTACGAGCACACTCAAAAACTTTTGAACTTTCGCTTTGCAGGCTATTAAGAGGCCTTTTTTTCTGAAATGTGTTTTGCTATGCGCTTGGCGTGTATTCTCGAATTTTCGATAAACCATTTGTGGGTTTCCATGCCGCCACAAATTACCCCTGCCAGATACAAACCTTTTACATTACTTTCCATTGTTTCCTCGTTATAGGTTGGGATATTCTTGTCTTCGGAAAGCTGAATTCCTATCCTTTCCAAAAACTCAAAATTGGGGCGATAGCCAGTCAGGGCAATGACAAAATTATTGGGAATTGTTTTGGTTCCTTGCGGGGTTGTAATGATAACTTCTGTCTCTTTGATTTCTGAAATTTCAGCTTCAAAATACGCAGAAATGCTGCCTTCTTGTATGCGGTTTTCAATGTCTGGTTTTACCCAGTATTTAACCCGTTCTCCAATAGATTTGCTGCGGACGATCATAGTAACTTCGCCACCTTTTCTCCAGATTTCTAATGCAGCATCTACAGAACTATTACTGGCACCTACCACAATGTTTTTTTGTAATACATACGGGTGGGCTTCTTTGTAATAATGTGTCACTTTTGGGAGGTCTTCCCCGGGAACGTTTAACAATTTCGGAATGTCGTAAAAACCTGTAGCAACAATGACATTTTGAGCGGTATAGCTTTGTTTTTCTGAAGTAATATGAAAGCGTCCTTCCTCTTTTTCAACAGAACATACTTTTTCAAACAGTCTAATATTCAAGTTGCTTGAAGTTACTACTCTTCGATAGTACTCTAGTGCTTCATCTCTTCCAGGTTTGGCATCTTTACTAATAAAAGGAATGTTTGCAATCTCCAGCTTATCAGAAGTAGAGAAGAAATTCATATTCAAGGGATAGTTGAAAAGCGAATTAGTAAGTGCTCCTTTTTCTAAAACTATATACTCCAATTGTTGTTTCTTGCAGGCCAATGCACATGCGATACCAATGGGGCCAGCGCCAATAATAAGAACTTCTGTTGTTACCATAACGCAAAGATAACAAAAGCCCGCTCCCAAATGAGAACAGGCTCTTGCAGACATTAACTAAACCTATTTTTTTACAATTATTTTTTGTGTTGTTTTGGTAGTTCCATTCCATTGAACTACGAAGTACAGCCCCTCGGAGTGGTTTCCTGCATCCCAGATTGTTTCTTCAGTATCCAAGGTGCCTACCAACCTTCCCGAAATATCATATACCGAAAGCAATTCACTGCCTGTAAAATTGGACCTGTTTATTGCAAAACGAGAACCTATTGAGGGAGTGACCAGAATAGTAGAAGCCGCCTCCAACTCATCGTTTCCCAAGGTAGTGCGATCAAATAGAATTACAGCGTTGGGTTGTTGGAGTCCGCCAGCCCCGGATTCTACTGTATTTTCAAAAAACGTACCGTTAGGGAGGTATTGTTTTATTTCAGCAGTGGAACCATTACCCAGCAGAATATTTCCATTGGGAAGAAAATCTACCCCTTCCACTTGTCCCAATCCATCAATAAAAGTACCTGTGTGCATTCCTGTGGCATTGTATTGCTCTATATCTCCATCGTTCCAATCGAATACAAATAAATTATCACTGGCATCCAGATAGATGTTGGTAGGGCCTGATAATTCGGTGTTATCCACAAATTCCCCCATAGAGTCACAAGAAGGGTCAAACCTGGTAACATTGCCTTGTGAAAAGGAAGATACGTACAAGTTGCCGTCGCTGTCCCAGTCCATCCCAATACTTCTTGGTACGCCTGTGTCTGTATATTCACCAAGCGGGGTTCCGTCAAGCTGAAATCGCAACACTTTATTATCTGTGGCACTCCATTGTAAAACATAGAGAAGATTATCCGAACCAATTTTCATACGGGTAGGGCCGCCAGCTACGGTGGCGAAGTCTTCGATAAAAGAGCCTGTTGTGGCATTGTATTTAGTAATTCTGTTGGAGTTTAGATTGGAAATAAGTACCACGTTCTGATCTGCCAGAAAAACAATATCCTGGGGCCAGCTTATTTCTTCGTCAATAAAAGTTATGGCATTACTACCATCCAGATCGTATTGTAGAATTTTACCTGTATTAGGTGCGAAGTTCTCTGCATCGCTTACATAGATTTTAACATCTTGTGCCAGTAGCGAAGTAGAAATTGAGAGTGCCATGACTATGGCAAGTGCGTGTAATTGTTTCATCATATAATTTTTAAGAATTAGTATAGAGCTAATGTCTACATGTTATTTGTGAAACGGGTTCAGAATTATAATTCCATACGCTGTAATTTATAAATTACGAGAGCTTTACACCTTGCCGGTACTGTAGTGGTGTACACTGATGTTTTTCTTTAAAGGCTGTATAAAAGGCTGCTTTGCTATTAAAGCCCACATCAAAATAAATAGTTTTTATAGAGGCTGCCGGGTCTTCTTTTAGTAAACTTTCAGCAGCTTCTAACCGGTATTTATTTACAAAATTGTTGAAGTTTCCCCCGGATCCTTGGTTAATGACTTTTGAGAGTACGTGTGTAGAAAAATCTAATTGATCGGCGAGGTTTGCCAGGCGTAGTTCATTGTGTAAGTACGGTTTTTTTTGAACCATATAGGTGGTAATTTTTTTGTAGAGCTCGTCCAATAGCTGGTCTTCCAGACTTTCTGCTTTGGAAACATTTGGCAGGAAGACTTCCGCATAGAACTCCCCGTCAAAAACTTTCGGCTCTTTGAAAATAAAATAGCCAATTGTGTATATGCTTAAGGTCATCATTATGGAAATAGCATAATCCCATTCGTCATTAAAAAATGAAAAATTCACTAAAATATAGTAGGAGAGGTAGGCTATAATAAAAATACCATAGAGCCACGTTAAGATCTTTGCCCAGTTGGTGCGTATTGTTTTAAATTCGGAGGTAGCATCCTTGAGTTTTACAAATGAGAATTTTAGCACTAAAAAATACGCTACCATATGTGTGGCTATAAACCACTGGTTGCTAGACAGCCTTATAAATGGAATACTGAATTGTGTTCCCAGCGTATTACGAAAAAGCATGAGTAAATAGATACAAAAAACAATACAGGCAGGAATAAAATGAAATGCAAATGTTTTAGGTATTGGTTTTTGGTACAGGTTTAAAAAATACCAGTAAAGCAAAGGCCCCGTGAGATAATAGCACAAGGGGGGCACCATAATGAAATAAGGAAAAACATATTGATACCCTGTCCAGTAGAGTACATATTGAAATAAAATAGCTGCAAAAGCCAGTACAAAAAATGCTATTGGGTACGATTTCTTATTTTTAGTACTTAACAGGAGTACACTTAAAAAAAGCCCCATAGCTACTGCAATGAGAAATCCAGCGGTCCAGGTATCGAAAGAAGGGTGCTGTTGCATACACAAATATAAACCGTCAGGATAGTGGTCGCAACTTATTGTGGTCTTGAATTATAAAACAAGACTCCTTTTAGGCTACTATTTCTTTCAATCCGGCAATGGTCTCAGTAGGGTTTTCAGCTTTAAAGACATAGCTTCCGGCAACTAAAACATCGGCACCAGCTTCTTTTAATTGCAAAGCATTTTTGTTGGTTACCCCCCCGTCTATTTCAATTTTAGTGGATGCGCCTTTTTCAGTTATTAATTTTTTAAGAGCACGTACTTTAGTGTAGGTGTTTTCAATAAAACTTTGACCGCCAAAACCTGGATTTACACTCATCAGGCAAACCAGATCTATATCTTGAATGGTGTCTTCCAGTAAGGAGATACTGGTATGAGGGTTTAAAGCTACACCTGCTTGCATTCCTTCTGCCTTGATCGCCTGAAGTGTGCGGTGAAGGTGTGTGCAGGCTTCGTAATGCACAGTGAGTACGTTAGCCCCCAAAGCTGCAAAGGCTTTTATATATCGATCCGGGTCTACAATCATTAAGTGTACGTCGATGGTTTTTTGGGCGTGGCGTGTTATAGCTTCCAGCACTGGCATCCCGAAAGAAATATTAGGAACAAAAACGCCGTCCATGATATCTATATGAAACCAATCTGCCTGGCTGTTATTTACAAGTTCTACATCGCGTTGTAGGTTGGCAAAATCTGCAGCTAGAATGGATGGGGCAATTAGTGTTTGGCTCATAAGACGTAAGATTGTTTTTGCAAAGGTAGTGATAAGTTTAAAAGTTTGTGGGTTTAAAACTACGAAGGTAACCCTTCCGAATTTTAGCGATTAATTTTTTATATTTCAATTATCATTCTTTCCGCTAAAATCCACCTTCCCTTTACCGCGGATGAAATAAATTCTGTCTTATTGCAATTGCAAGCAACTAAGCTTAGATTATTAGCTGCAAGGTTACATGTCTAATTTGAAAGTTAATTTTTTAAAAATCAATCGAATAAACAAAAAAACCTCCGGTAATCAGCCGGAGGTCATTCATCAATCAAAAAACGAACAGTTACGTTTCTGCAGTTGCAGAAAACTGATACTGTCGTACTCTTGGCTTCGACTCTCCTCAGCCTGCGACTATATTAAATAGTAGTGCCGCTGTTGCGAATTGAAGCGGGATATGCGCTATCCCAAATAGGTTTTTAGAATTTTACTTCTAGAAGTATGCTTTAATCTTCGGATCGCTTTTTCCTTGATCTGACGTACACGCTCACGGGTAAGATCGAAGGTTTCTCCAATTTCTTCCAGTGTCATAGGGTTCTGGTCTCCCAGTCCAAAATACAAGCGTACTACGTCTGCTTCCCGGGGTGTAAGGGTTTCCAGTGCGCGCTCAATTTCGGTACGTAAAGATTCGTGTAATAGCGTACGGTCTGGATTTGGAGATTCTCCACTTCGAAGGACATCGTACAGGTTACTGTCTTCACCTTCTACCAAAGGAGCATCCATAGAGACGTGACGACCAGAGTTTTTCATGCTCTCTTTCACGTCGTTAATGGTCATATCCAGCTCTTTTGCAATTTCTTCTGCAGAAGGCGGACGTTCATGGGCTTGCTCTAAAAAAGCAAATGTTTTATTAATCTTGTTAATACTTCCAATTTTGTTTAACGGAAGTCTCACAATACGGGATTGTTCGGCCAATGCCTGAAGGATAGATTGTCTGATCCACCAAACAGCGTATGAAATAAATTTGAAACCACGTGTCTCATCAAAACGTTGTGCCGCTTTAATAAGTCCTAAGTTTCCTTCATTAATAAGATCTGGAAGCGTAAGTCCTTGATTCTGGTATTGCTTAGCTACCGATACTACGAAACGTAAATTGGCTTTTGCTAATTTTTCAAGTGCGCGCTGATCGCCGGCCTTGATCTTTTGTGCCAATTCTACTTCCTCGTCTGCGGTAATAAGGTCTACTTTGCCAATCTCTTGCAAGTACTTGTCCAGAGATGCAGTTTCTCTGTTAGTAACCTGCTTTGTAATCTTGAGTTGTCTCATTTAGGTTTGTAAGATTTTGAGTGTGCTACGTTGTGCAGCATGTAATTATACGTAGTAAATAGACAAAAGGTTACAAAAGTCTATAATTTTTTCTGAAAAAGTTAAAATTAGTTTTAGCTTCGTTTTTTTTCTTACCTATAAATTTTAGAATTCAACTCAATAGACTTTTCATTGCCTTGCTCGTCCAGAAATGTAACTTTAATTATTTCTTTATCCTTATAGGGATAGCCATATAAGTATCCTTCACAGTCTTCTGAAATATTCTGGGTAGCAGTAGTATCTAGCATTAGTATAGTGCTTCCAGAGCGTAATCCCAGAGTATCGGCAGCAGATCCTTTCAAAATATATTTCACAGTATACGCTCCATCCTCAATGGCAACATCAAACCCGAATGTTTTTAAGGGGTCTATCGTCTGGTTTTTTGCATAAGGCTCGTAATAGAACCACCCGTTTTTATAGTCGAGCGTTACTTTGCCATATTTTAAAATTGCTGCACCTATCCGGGCGGCACTTACTTTCGAAAATTGTGAGTAGAAATTATGAAAGGTTGTATTCGCAATTTGAAAGCTTTTAACTTTTTCGATGTATCTATGGGAAGTTTTAATAGTATCCATGGTTACGCCAAAAGAAAACTTTCCCTGAAATGTAAGGATATCATCTTTATCACTCTTGTCTACTCTTTTTTCTACGTCCGAGGTTCTGGGGCTGTAAAAATCTCCTGAGCCCGAATCAAATTCAATGTATTCAGTTTTGCCATTCACTTTTAACTTTATATCGGGCAATCCTCTTTTGCTTAATTTGAGTTTGGTTCTATTTGATGTATTAAGTGCAATAGCGTTCGTGTTTTTAGTGATACGGAAGGTGCTTGATGCATAATCAAAATGTAGTAAAACGTTGTCAAAGAAGTCTCTTCCAATCATTCCGTCCAGTTCGAAACAACTGTAAGGATATGTATGATGCAGGTCACTTACTATGGCGTTTCGGTTTTTAAAAGACCAGTCACCGAGTTTTATTTCTGGAACGACCACTCTTTCTACTATAGTTTCATTTCTATTGATATCTACTATAGTAATAGCCTCTTTTTGTTTAAAATTAAATAGGTTTTGAAGCTCTTCTGAAATTTCAAAAATACCACCAGTATCCACAAGAAATTTATAGGTGTTGCCACCTATCTGTACTGGAATAATTATTTTTTCTTTAATAAGTTCAAAAGGCATTGTTCCGCTATCGTTAAGTACTATGCTCTGTTCAGGGAGGTTTCCATGACTTAGGATCGTACTTGCAAAAAGAAGAAGGATGTATTTCATATTATTTTCTACTCAAAAATTGTTGTTAACTACAGTTTTTTATACCCACTTGGTAATTCAATTCCATAAACTCTATTTAAGTACCAAAGTGGTGGCATATCAAATTTTGCACGTCTTTTATCAACATTTTCTATATCTACTAATGGATATTCGTCAAATTGATTCCAATAATACCCATAGATTTGTTGTTTATTTTCCCTAATTGATTTTTCCTCCTCAAAATTTGTCCAAAAACTCCTTTTAATTTTTCCTTCTTTTATTTCTTTATCAATGTGCGGTTTGAAAAAATTCCATACATAATTATCTTCTCCATAAGTTCCTCTTTGATGCCATAAAACCAACCAACCTTTTTTCTGCCAGCCATATTTTTTAGTAATTTCGATAAGTCGGCTTATATTAAGAGAGTCAATTCTCGAAATTTCTTTCCGTTCGCTACCATTATTTCGATATTCTTGGTCTAATTTCATTAAACTATCTACTTCTCTATAAATTTCTGGATGTTCGATATTTTTATAAAATTCTGAAATATGACTGTCATAGTTTCCTTCAATTTCTGAAAACATATCTTCATTTCGAAATTCGTTGAATTCATTGAAATTCAAAAAGTAACTTTTGGAAGCATTTGTATTATGAATTGAAGCAATAAGCAATTCTTTGGCTTTATTTTTCTTTCCTGCTTTTAAGGCTGAAGCTGTTGCGTAGAAATATATTGAAACATCTTCTTTTGGTTTCAAATTAATTGCTTGCTCAAAATTTGATAGTGCTTTTTCAAATTCTTTGCCTTTAAATTGCAACATTGCTTTTTGTTCTAACTCATTGTATTTTCCAAAGCTATTGTTTTCTGAACAGCTTACTATTGTAATAAGAAGAAGTAGGTAAATTACTCTCATAGTTTTTCAAAATTGTAGCTTACTCGTTATACAATAACTTTTATCCCGGTTATCCTATAAAAACATTATGGATAACCCAACACTTAAGTCACGAATCTACCGTAAAGCTACTGTATTTATGGCAGGATGTAAAAAGACTTTTTAATTCTTATGTACTACTCCGGGATAGAATCGGTTTTAGCCTTATTCAGCTTAATAGAGTCTGAAGCACGCTTACGGGCAATAGAATCTTTAACAGCCATCATTCGCTTGTTGGCGGCTACCAGGCTGTCTATCTTCTTCTTATTTTGGCTTGTAGTAGTCGTGTCCAGATCGCTGTTGTAATATTCATGCGTGGTCGTAACCTTAAAGCCGTCTTTGGTCACTGATTTTTTTGTGGGGGTAGTACCCGTATTGGAGGTGCCTTTTTTTGTGGCGTTAGCTGGCGAAATAGTAGTGCTGCTAACTGTGTCCGGCACTGCTGTTTTAGCTACATTGGTTTGGTTTTCAATGGTTATAGTACTTTCAGCTTCGGAGGGTGCCATTTTATTTTTTGTAGTGTTGCGTTCGGTTTCAAGGGTGTTTTCTTTTGAAGAAATTTCAGTAGCATTTTCATTTATAGTTTTTGAATCTGATGTCGCTAGCACTCCTGCCAGGAATAATAATGCCAAAAGAATTCCTGCACCTCCGTACCAGAACCAGGCAGCAGTACGGCGTTTTTTATCACGTTTGTTCAAACTGGCATCTAGTCGCTCCCATAAGGCTTGTTTTGGAGCTTTTTTCGCGTCGTCTAGTCTGTCCTTGAACAGCTCTCCTATGTCTTTTCTATGCTCCATGTTTGCTTATTTTTTGGTGGGTAAGGGCTGTTATGCTTTTTTGCAAAACTACTTTTGCCCGATGAAAATTAGATTTTGAGGTTCCTTCAGAAATATTCAAAATTCGTGCTACTTCCTTATGCGAATACCCGTCTAACTGGTATAAGTTAAATACCAACCGGTACTGGTCTGGTAACTCCTGTACACATTGCAACAGGGTGTCTAACGATATGGTTTCAAGCTCCTCTTTTTCTACGGTTTCTTCTGCAGCCTGTGTTTTTTCCAGAATATCTACTGGGGTATATTTGTTTTTTTTGTACCTGTCTATGGCTTTAAACATAGTAATGCGTTTCATCCAACCTTCAAAACTACCCCGGTTTTCAAATTTTTTAATGCTGTCAAAAATTACCATAAAAGCATCGTGCAGGTTGTCTTCTGCTTCCACCGCATTACGGCTGTATTTTAAGGATACAAAATACAGGGTATCCTTATACTGCTTAAAGAGCTCGCTTTGTGCAGTACGGTCGTTTTTTCTACAGCCTTTTATAAGTTGTTCCTGAGTCAAAAAATAGGATGCTTTTTATCCGCCAGTACAAGGTACAGCTTCAATTTGTATTTGTGTGGTCTCTAACAGTTCGTCATTGCTTGTGTAGGCTATACGGACAAAAATCGTCTGTGGATTTTCAACATTGGTGTAATTTGTCGGGTTTAGTGCATTGGTATTTGTTAGCGCATCATCTTCAGTGAGGAAAAAGCTATAGGTTATACTTGAAACAACATCGTGTGTTGCTGGCACGGCAATACAAGGTGTATATCGTTGCAAATTGAAATTAGCAACTCCAGGCATATCTTCAAGCTCACAAACCTGATACCCTTCTTCAGTACACGGCAGGCTGCAGTCTTTTTCCAGTAAAACCGAATGTGTATCGTTAGCCATAAATATCTGCTGCTCTGAAAACACACCAACTTCCCAGTTAAAGTCCCAGAAGCCTTCTACTTCTGCATCGTCGTTTACGTCTATGTTCAGAAATAGATCGTCCCCAATGTAGAGCGTTACCCAGGTTCCGAAGAATACACTATTTTCGTAATGAAATTGCACGGTACCGTTTCGGTTTACTTCAAAAGTAGCACCTTCAAAGTCGTTAGGGCTACCAGGCACAGGACTCACTTTCATAGGGCACTCCACCAGGGTGTTGTTACAACGGCGCTTGCGTTCTTCTTTGCTACAGTTCTTAATGGCTTCTTTAAGTTCTTCGTTTGTGTTTACTTCAATCAATTCGCCACTGTCCAGAGTTCCGGAGATCGGGTAATTAACACTAATGGAGTGTGTCTCAGGTAGCGCTTCCAGCAATGCAATAAAATCTTCGTTGTTAAAAACAGCACGGGTGTCTACCAGATCCAGGTTTTCATCGAAACTAAAAATGGTAAAGGAGTAATTAAACTCAATGCAGTTAATAGAAACTTCAATAGGGTCGTCAGTAATTAATGTAAGGTAGGTGAAGAGCTCTTCATCTACAATGTCATGATTTATTTGTGCTGGATTAATGGGCTCGTTTTCGCACGAAATAAAAACAAAGGCCAATAGTAGCGAAAGGAAATAAACAATCTTTTTCATAGCAATCTTTTTGAGTTCTTTACCCAATAGTACGATAGACTATTAAAAGGTTGCGTGAAAAATTAAATTTATTAAGATTCTTCTTCTCCTAGTTCGGTAGCTCTGTTAAATGCTGCATAGGCTGCTTCTTTAATCAACTCTTTTACATTGTTGTCTTCCATAGAGTCTAATGCGGCACGGGTGGTTCCTCCTTTTGAGGCTACGCGCTTCATCCAGGATTCTGGAGAAAGGTCCGAATCGTTAAATAAGGTTACTGCCCCTTCAAAAGTCTGAGAAACGAGGACTTTGGAATCATTTTCTGAAAAGCCCATTTTTAAAGCAGCTTCCAGCATAGACTGCATAAAGTAAAAAACATACGCAGGGCCACTTCCCGAAATACCTGTAGAGGCATTGATAAAATTTTCATTTTCCACATGAATCGCTTCTCCGGTAGTGTCCAGCAGATTGCGTACCATTAATAATTCTATACGGCTAATTTCTGGTACTTCTGTAAAAGAGGTAACTCCTTTGCCAACTTTAGCCGGAAGATTAGGCATAGCGCGCACTACTTTTGTGACTCCTAAGCCTTCTTGTATTTTTGAAATGGTAACCCCTGCCATAAGTGAAATTATGATCTGCTCCTGACGTAAGTGTCTTTTCAATTCAATAAATAATTTATCGCTGTGATAAGGTTTTACAGCTAAAAATATTATATCTGCCTGAGGGGCACATTTTTCTAAATCGGTAAAGGCGTTAAACTGTGGCGATTTGTTAAGCGCTTCTGTGACCGACTTTGAAATATCATAGATCATTATTTTCTGCCGATTTAAAAATGGAGATGCTGCCATTCCTTCGGCATATGTTAATCCCATGTTTCCGGCGCCTATTACAAGTACTTTCATAGTGTTCTAATTAGATTTATACAAGATAGTGCAAGTATTGTGCGAAAGAGTCATAATGCTTCTTTTAATATTTTTATTTAACCAAAATCCTGCTAAGTCTATACTGAATAGGGTGCTAGGGTTACGTGACGTATTTACAGTCTTTACTATAGAAACTGAAATTGTGTCTGAAGTTTTCTAGAAAATACTATAAAAAAAATCGCCTCCCGGTTCTGGAAGGCGATTTTTCAATTTATATAGTAAGAAAAATTAGTCTCTCTTTCTATCTCTATTTCTGTTATCACGACCTCTGTTGTCACGATTTCCACCACGGTCGTCACGCTTTGGACGCTCTTGGTAACCTTCTGGTTTTGGTAACAGTGCTTTTCTGGAAACTTTGTCTTTTCTGGTTCGTTTGTCCAGTCCAAAATACTTCACATCAAACACGTCGCCCATATTTACTACGTCGCTTACGTTTTCAGTGCGTTCCCAGGCCAGTTCAGAAACGTGTAATAACACTTCGTTTCCTGGTGCGTCCATATACTCTACAACAGCACCAAAATCTAACATCTTGATCACTTTTACTTCGTATACAGAGCCAACTTCTGGCTTAAAGGTAATAGAGTCTATCTTTGCCAATACAGCGTCAATTCCTTCTTGACCTGTTCCCAGAATTTCAACAATTCCTTCTTCGGTTACCGGATCTTCGTTAATAACGATTGTAGTTCCTGTTTCCTTCTGCAATTCCTGAATTACTTTTCCACCTGGTCCAATTAAGGCGCCAATGTAATCGTTAGCAATACGTACGGTCACCATTTTAGGAGCGTAGTCTTTTACGTCTTCTCTTGGTGCTGCAATAGCTTCCGTCAACTTATCAAGGATATGTAGTCTACCCTCACGAGCTTGTTTTAGAGCATTTACTAAAATTTCGTAAGAAAGTCCCTTTACTTTAATATCCATCTGGCAAGCGGTAATCCCGTCGGCCGTTCCGGTTACTTTAAAGTCCATATCTCCTAAGTGATCTTCGTCTCCTAAAATATCAGATAATACTGCATATTTTCCAGTAGCACCATCAGAAATTAATCCCATTGCAATCCCAGAAACTGGTTTTTTCATCTGTACACCTGCATCCATCAATGCCATTGTTCCTGCACATACAGTTGCCATAGAAGAAGAACCATTAGACTCTAATACTTCAGAAACTACACGTACTGTATATGGACAATCTGCCGGGATCATTCCTTTAAGACCACGTTGTGCCAGGTTACCATGTCCTACTTCACGACGCGATGTTCCACGAATAGGTCGTGCTTCACCGGTACAGAAAGGAGGGAAGTTATAGTGAAGGTAGAAATTTTCTTCTCCTTCATAACTTGGCATATCAATTTGGTTCGAATCTCTTGAAGTTCCTAAGGTTACTGTTGCCAATGCCTGTGTTTCTCCACGTGTAAATACTGCCGACCCGTGTACCGATGGAAGGTAATCTACCTCGCACCATATATCTCTTACCTCTGTAGTTTTACGACCATCGAGACGTAAACCGGTCTTCAAGGTTAGATCTCTAATCGCAGACTTTTCAGCTTTACGGTAGTACTTTGAAACTAAGCCATCATACTCTTCTAATTCTTCTTCAGAGAATGTAGCTTTGATTTCTTCTTTAATTTCATTGAATGCAGTACTACGCTCATGCTTTGATGAACCAGCTTCTGCGATTGCATATACTTTATCATATGCCATATCGTATACCTTTTTCTCAAGGTCTGCATCTTCTCTTTCGTTTGGATACTCACGTACTTCTTTCTTTCCAAAAGCTTCCGCAAGTCTCAATTGTGCTTCACATTGTTTTTTAATGTGCTCGTGTGCAAACTTAATGGCTTCGGTCATTTCTTCTTCTGAAATTTCCTTCATTTCACCTTCTACCATCATCACACTGTCTGCCGAGGCTCCGATCATCATATCGATGTCAGATTCTTCCAGCTGTGCTCTGGTTGGGTTAATGATAAACTCTCCGTTTACACGTCCTACTCTTGCTTCAGAAATAGCACATTCAAAAGGGAAGTCAGATAACTGAATCGCTGCAGATGCTGCTAATCCTGCCATCGCATCTGGCATTACGTCATCATCGTGAGACATTAACTGAATCATCACTTGCGTTTCAGCGTGATAATCTTTTGGGAATAAGGGGCGCAATACACGATCCACCAGACGCATAGTTAATACTTCACCGTCACTAGGGCGTGCTTCTCTTTTAAAGAAACCTCCCGGGTAACGACCAGCGGCTGCAAATTTTTCACGGTAATCCACCGTTAATGGAAGAAAATCCAGGTCTTTTTGTTCGTAATTTGAAACTACAGTACAAAGCAACATGCATTTTCCAGATTGAACAACAACAGACCCGTGGGCTTGTTTTGCTAGTTTTCCGGTTTCGATAGAAATTTCTCTACCATCACCAAGGTCTATGACCTCTTTAAATACTTTAGGTATCATAAAAATTGTTTTTCACTTTTGCGCATAAGTGTATGCGCAGTTAATTTGGTCAAGGTCTGATTTTCAAACCAAGTGTTGTTGTGTTGTTGTGGTTTGACCAATGAAAAACCTAAGGGTAGCTTTTCTGCTTGTTCCAGGCTCTTCGGCTCCGCTCGGGGACCTTAGTTTCTAGAACTCAATAAAATATTCTCTTTTTCGAAGAGAAGTGCTCCATAAAAAAGTGGAACGGAAATAAATAATCAGGGGCTCATAAGAGCCCCCTGAATAATCAATAAATTACTTACGTAACTTCAATTCTGCTACGATGGCACGGTAACGCATAATGTCTTTCTTCATTAAGTAGTTTAATAAAGAACGACGCTTCCCTACCAGCTTTACAAGGCTACGCTCTGTATTGTAGTCTTTATGGTTTGCTTTAAGGTGTTTTGTTAAGTGCTCGATACGGTAGGTAAATAACGCGATTTGTCCTTCTGCAGAACCTGTGTCTTTACCGTCTTTTCCGTGTTTTGCGAAAATTTTCGCTTTTTCTTCTGGTGCTAAATACATGCTAATATTTATGTAAATGATTGTTATGTATGTACTACGGCTATCGTAATACGGGCGCAAAAATACTAAAAATTAACGATGTACAGCATTATTTTTTATTTTTTACTTTAGACTTTACCTTGATATAATCTCAATTTCAACCCTGCGATCAAATTTATCGCCCTTGCCAGTAGGGTAGCGGTAGGCATAGCCACGTGCACTCATTCGTTTTTTGTCTATTCCGTTGTCGAGTAGGTAGTTGTAAATACGTTTGGCCCGAGCTTCGCTTAGGTTGTTTTTGCCCGTTCGGTTGTTGTGACCGTCTCTACCTGGGTCGTATGTTTTTCCGCAACATACATGACCAAGGAGCCTGAACGTAATAGTACTGTTTTCTTTTAAAAAGACAAGGAGTTCCTCCAGTGCTACTTTACTGTCATTTCTAATGTCGTCACGGCCCGGGTAAAAGTGAATTCCTTTTAACTCAAACTTTTCACCTATTTCAACCTGAGTGAAATCGTTTATTTTTTCTGGAAGTTTTGTGGGACTGGCGGTACTGCTTTTAAAGGCTAGTTTTTCCTTGTACACCGGCCACGTCATAATGTCTACACGCCTGTTTTCTTCCTCATCGCCTTCCAGTTCGCCAAAGCCATTTGCGATTATGGTTGTATAGCCTTTAAATAGTTTTTTTACCGCATTGGCACGTCTTTCAGAAAGTTTTAAATTATAAGTAGAATCGGCTGGGCTACTGGCGTATCCTTTCAACACAATGCTATCGTTACGTTGTAATGAATGTTCCTGTATACTATCAATAAATTGTTTTTGTAGGGTAGTGACCTTATAACTGTCGTTTTTAAAATACAAAGACCACGGACCTCCCTGCTCCTGACAGAGACAAAAAAAAGGAAGTATAAAAAACAAATATCTGCTTAATTTCAAAGGCATAAGGCTGATCCTTTAGGATATTTTTAACATAAATGGATACTTATTTAAACTCTAGAGCGTTATATAGGTCCAAATCTAAAACGTAAACAAACTCTTAAAATTATGAAAACTTGTAAGAAAACACTAATCCTGGCATCACTTTTCAGTTTTGCTTTTTTGTTGCATAGCTGTGATAAAGAGGACGATGCCCAGGCTGCTGTAGATTTTTCAGCTGAAGATGCTGCCCTTGCAGCTAAAGCAGATACGGCCATCGAAGGTACCTTAACTATTATGGAAAATGCGTATGATGAAAATGAAGAAGCTACCAGAGGACAAAATAGTATTTCGCTTTTTCCCGGGTGTACTACCATAACTATTAATCCAAATGGTGATGGCACGGGTACTGTTATCCTTGATTTTGGTACTGGCTGTACTTTAAATAATGGTGCAACGGTTTCCGGAAAAATTAACCTCGCTTATGAAGCTATTGTAAACGACTCCAGAATTTTAAACTATACGTTCGACAACTATTTTTACAATGGAAATGGTGTTGCCGGAGGTGGTGAAATTCTACGTGAGTTTTCGAATGCCAACGGATTTCCAGCTTCTACAGTAAATGAGACGATCACAGTATCATTCCCTAACAGTACTACAACGGCCACTCGCAACGGACTTCGTATAGCAGAATGGGTAGAAGGTGTAGGTTCTGGTACGTGGACAGATAATGTATACCATATTACAGGAAACTGGGATACTACATTCACAAATGGTTTTGAACGCTCAGGTCTGGTAACTGAAACTTTGGTGCGTAGATTAAACTGCCCATATCTTGTAAGTGGAATTCTGGAAGTAACCCAAGACGGACTTACAGGCTCCTTGGATTTTGGAGATGGCGAATGCGATGCACAAGCTATTTTCGCCTTTAATGGAGTAGATTATACGGTGTTTTTGTAAATAAAATAAGTACGTTTATTGCATCGAATGAATGTTAGACAGTGCATAAAAACCATCTTTTAATATTTATATTTTTTAAGCTAAAACCTTGAAAGCTGAATGGCAAATTAAATTTTTTGTTGTTCAGTTTTTTTATTTTTCTTTGCCGACATATCCTGCCGTAATAAAAATGCCCTTATGAAAAACCTATTACTTTTATTAGTACTTGTTGTGTCTGCTACTTCATTTTCTCAGGTTGTGAATATTCCAGATCCTTTGTTTAAGGAATACCTTGTAAATAGTCCGGGAATTAATACAAATGGAGATACAGAAATACAGGTGAGTGAAGCTGAGGCTGTTGAGTCTTTGTCAATCTGGGATGAAGAATTTAACAGCATACAAGGTATTGAAGCGTTTGTAAACCTAACAAGTTTTACCTTCCAGTTGGGAAGCCTTCCTTCTGCAGATTTAAGCAATAATAATTTACTGGACTATATTTTTATTACGAGTAGCGGATTTCAGAATATTATTTTACCAAACAATACTACTCTCCTAACAAGACTTACCATACAAGGTAGCGAAATAGAGGATTTAAATGAAGTTTCTAATTATACTAATATTGAATATTTGACACTGCTGAGTGATTCTTTGGAGACCATAAATATCACAGGACTTATTAATCTTAAAGAGTTGAGGATTGGAGGATCAATTTTAAACGAATTGGATGTAAGTCAGAATACAAACCTCGAGACCTTGAGTATTGGTACTTCACAGCTCACCTCTTTAGATCTTTCTGCTAATGATTTGTTGGAGTTTACCCTGGGTTCGCTCAACGATAGACAAACAGACCCTATCGCATCGATCGATCTTTCTGAACAAACCAATCTCACTAAACTTGAGCTGGGAAACACCATGATTACCGCTGTCGATTTGTCGAATAATTTGAATTTAAGAGAGTTGGTTCTGAGATACTCATCATTATTGACGTTAGACGTTAGCAATAACATCCAGCTTGAAACCCTCGAAATAAGAGATGGTGATCTGGTTACATTAGATCTTGAGGCGAATGCTTTCTTAAAAGAAGTCGATATAGAAGCCTTGCTTTTGGAAACCATTACCTTCAGTACAAATGCACAATTGGAGATATTAAGTTTGTACAGTATGGTCTCGCTGCAATCTTTGGATCTTTCAAGTTGCACACAATTAATAGAATTAGAGCTGTCCGGAATTAGACTTATAGGACAGTCTAATACTGTTTTAGAGAACTTAGACCTAAGCCAGAATACTTTATTAGCGTATGCACAAATTGAATACTTTACGGGGCTCAATTCTTTAGTGCTGGAGGGTGCAAATTCGTTAGAAACGCTTATTGTGAGAAACCTATCTATACCATCACTCGATGTTAACACAAATGCTGGTTTACGAGGATTGTATGTGGGAGGAATGAACACCCCTATCGATATTTCTGAACTTAGTAACCTGGATTACTTAACGCTTCGAAACTTGCCAGAAGTAGACGTTCTCTATCCTACAGAAAATACTATTAAAGCCATGACTTTTGATGGTACAGGATATACTGCTTTAGATTTTAATGGTTTTTCCAGTCTTTGCTGGTTGCGACTCTCAAATAATTTGTATTTAGAACACGTAAATATTAGTAACATAGACCTGTCCTCTATGGCTAGCAGTGGTACTTGCATCACAGACCCTCTCTATGTATATGGAACCTTTGAAAGCGATCTACGAGTAAATAACAACCCGAACCTGCGTTTTATTTGCGTAGACAACGCTTCCTTTGCTGCTGCCAACTTTAACGATACGGTAGATGGATATGTTACCTTTACTGAAGATTGCTCACTAAATGCAGATGACCTAAATACTATTACCGGAGCAGCACGTTTCGATCTTAATGGAAATAGTTGTGCTTCGGGAGCTTCTGCCATCCCAAATAGGCTGGTGCTTGCTCAGGGAGAAGACTTTTTACTGGGTACAGCTACCAATGAGTTGGGTAATTACCAGTTAAATGTGGGCGAAGGGGTTTATACGACCTACTTACCTGACTTCCCGAACATTTATACTGTAAACCCGGAAGAAGCAACAAATACGTTTGTAGGTTTTGGGAATACTGAAAATGAAGACTTTTGTGTGCAAGCTGCACAAACGGTAAACGATCTAACGGTGGCTATAGGCGCTAACAATCAGCCAACTCTTGAGGGTACTGCGAGCTATTCTATAGTTTATGAGAATGCAGGGACCACGCCACAAAATTCTGTGATCACTTATACTTATAACGATACAAAGTTAAACTTTGTAGAGGCCATTCCGGAACCCACATCACAAACCAGCGGAAGTATTACCTGGAACCTGGGCATTGTAAACCCGGTAGTAGCTGGAGATATTTTTGTAAGGTTCGGCGTATCTGGCAGCCCGGTAAATGAAGTAGGAGATGCGCTAGTTTTTACTGCGAGTATTGAACCTGTTACAGGCGATGCAACTCCAGGAGATAATACCTTCAGTATAACCGATTTTATTGAAGCCGCCCCTTTTGCTCCATTGTTTAATGGTTCCCAGCCAGATCAGATCTTAATTGAGGAAGCTGATGAATACCTGTATTTTTCAGTAGGTTTTGAAAATTTTACCCCACAGGACGTCGAAAATGCTGTGGTATACTTTTCAACTGCAAGCTTTACAAATATCAATATGGAAACGGTTCAGCTTATGGCTGCCAGTCATCCTGTAAACCTGGTATACGCTGAAGGTGTTTTTTATTTTTATATGAACGATATAAATCTAGCCCCACTATTGAATTCGGGTGGGGAAGCGCAAGGCTACCTTACGTTCAGGTTTAAACCAGTAAATACCATTCAAGCTGGGGATCGGGTTCAGTTTCAGCCTCAAGTGAGTCTGGATGGACATCTTATCAATGCTTTTACTTCTGTAGAATATGTAACCGAATTGGGGGTTGAAGAAAACATACAAGAAGTAACTAAAATTACACTATTTCCTAATCCAACCACAGGAATACTAAACATTTCAGCTACTGAAAACATTCAGCGTATTAATGTATATGCTATGACTGGTCAACTCCTGAAAACAAAAAGCAACCTACAACAAACCGATGTTACCATGAGTATTGAAGAGCTAGCTTCGGGTATCTATTTCGCCCGCGTAAAAACGGACAGCCGCGAAAAGATTTTTAGAGTAGTAAAGAAATAATCTATAAAGTTAATTATAGAAAAAAGCCACTCAATTGAGTGGCTTTTTTTTATGCTGTCTTTTCTCTCAACGGTTGGTTGAGCACCAGATCTAGATAGAGATTTACTTTTCTCTTTAGGTCTTTACGGTGTGTGATAAAGTCCAGAAAGCCGTGGTCCAATAGAAATTCTGCACTTTGGAACCCTTCTGGCAACTCTTTACCGGTAGTGTCTTTTACAACACGGGGTCCTGCAAAACCAATTAAGGCGCCTGGTTCACTAATATTAATGTCTCCAAGCATCGCAAAACTTGCGGTGGTACCTCCTGTGGTTGGGTCTGTAGCCAAAGAAATGTAGGGTATCTTGGCATCTGCCAGTTGGGCTAATTTAGCACTGGTTTTTGCCAGTTGCATTAACGATAAAGCAGCTTCCATCATACGGGCGCCACCACTTTTGCTAATTAACAAGAACGGAATGTTATTTTTAAGGGAATGGTCTGCAGCACGGGCAATTTTTTCGCCTACAACACTTCCCATAGAGCCGCCAATAAAACTGAAATCCATACAGGCAACTACCAGGTCTTTCCCCATAGATTTTCCAACGGCTGTACGTACAGCGTCTTTTAATCCTGTTTTTTTCTGGGCTTCTTTTAGACGATCCACATATTTCTTCTTGTCCTCAAACTTTAGGGGATCTTTGGACTCCAGGTTCTTGTCCAGTTCTTTAAACTTATTGTTGTCAAATAATATTTCAAAGTATTCTTTACTTCCCACACGCACGTGGTAACCGTCTTCCGGGCTTACGTAAAAATTGCTTTCCAGCTCTTCTGCGCCTACAATTTTACCGGTTGGAGATTTATACCAGAGGCCGCGAGGGACGTCTTTCTTCTCTTCAGTTGGGGTTTGTATTCCTTTTTTTGTTCTTTTAAACCAAGACATATGTTTTTTTGTTGAGGAGGGTTCGTAGTTCAAATATAATAAATCTTACAGTGTATTAACGTTGTTAAGGTCTTCAAAGGAACGTGTCAATCGCTTTTTGAAGGTTAACTCGCTTTCACGTAACCACTTTCTGGGGTCGTAGAATTTTTTGTTGGGTAGATCAGCGCCATCTGGATTTCCTATTTGTGTTTTTAGATATCCCATATGGTCAGCAATGTAGTCACGAGCGCCTTTTGTATACGCAAACTGAAGGTCTGTGTCAATATTCATTTTAATGACGCCATACCCAATGGCTTCTCTAATTTCCTCCAGTGTAGAGCCACTTCCTCCATGGAATACGAAATCTATGGGATTGTGCTCTGTTCCGAATTTTTTCTGAACGTATTCCTGTGAATTCTTCAGTATAATAGGAGTTAGTTTTACATTTCCAGGTTTATATACGCCGTGTACATTTCCGAAGGCCGCCGCAATCGTAAATTGATCACTTACCTTTAGTAATTCTTCGTAGGCATACGCAACTTCGTCTGGTTGGGTATAAAGTTTTGAAGAATCTACATCGGTATTATCTACTCCATCTTCTTCGCCCCCTGTAATTCCTAGTTCTATCTCTAGGGTCATCCCCATTTTGGACATGCGCTCCAGGTATTTTTTAGAGATCTCAATATTTTCTTCAATAGGCTCTTCAGAAAGATCTATCATATGTGAGCTGTACAACGGCACCCCATACTGTTTATAATGAGCCTCGCTGGCATCCAGTAAGCCATCTATCCATGGTAATAATTTTTTGGCGCAATGGTCTGTGTGTAAAATTACGGTAGCACCGTATAATTTTGCCAGTTCGTGTACGTGTTTAGCGCCTGCTACACCCCCGGCGATGGCTGCTCTTTGTCCATCGTTGTTTAATCCTTTTCCGGCGTTAAAGTGACATCCACCATTCGAAAACTGGACAATCACGGGTGAGTTTAATTCGGCTGCAGTTTCCATAACCGTATTTACAGTACTGGAACTTGTAACATTCACAGCAGGTAACGCAAATGCTTTTTCTTTAGCAAGTTTATGAATTTGCTGCACTTGTCTTCCAGTTGCAACACCTGGTAAAATATTGTGACTCATAGTAGCTTTATTTGAGCCACAAAAATAACAAAAATTGGCGGGTTAAAACGGATAGTTAATCCCTATGTTATACACAGCGTTTTGGAAGTTGTAATCTTTGAACCATCGTTCGCCTTCAGGGCGTCCTGGATCGTGGGTTTTAAAACCAATATCGAACCGAATGACAAAAAAGCCAAAATCGTATCGAATACCAAACCCAGAGGCTACAGCCAGTTCTTTTAAATCCTGAACCCCATTAAAAGTAACAGCCTCATTATTTGCCTGATCATCCAGTACATTCCAGATATTACCTACGTCTACAAAAAAGGCTCCTTTAAAAGCTCCCAAAATTGTATACCTGTATTCACCATTAAAGGCTAGTTTAAAATTGGCTTCGTTAAAATCTAAAACCCCGCCACTGCTTCCCGGACCTAAACTGTAGGCTCTCCAGCCTCTGTTGTCGTTGGTTCCGCCGGCAAAATAACTTCGTGTAAAAGGAATGTTATTACTGTTTCCGTAAGGGATAGCTAACCCTACAAAGGCTCTTGTAGCAAATACATTGTTGTCAAAAAGGGTCCAGTGTTTAATCACCTCGGCTTCTCCTTTTATGTATTGTGAATAAGCTACACCTCCAAATTCTTTGTTGCCGTTTTCGTTTTCTTCTGTCTGGGTTAACGCGCTTACACCAGATAAAATAGTTCCGGCAGACGCCAGTTTCCATCGAAACCGCGTCCAGCTCTTATCAAAAATATTCTCGCGTGTATCCTGGAGCCAGGTAAAAGAAGTAGCAAAAATAAGGTTGTCTTCACTTAGGCGGAATCTGCGCTCGGCAATGCTTAGGACTTCATCAAATTGATCCGCTGTAACATTCAAATCCGGGTCGGCATCCGGAGGTAACACCGCATCAATAAAGTCGTCTGTCTCGGTAGGTATGCTTAACCTTGGACTGTCCAGCATTTCTGAATTGCTGAAATTGTAACCGGCCATACGCGCCAGTTCATTCAATCTGTCGTAAGAGCTTCGGTATACGTTGAAATAGTTTTCTACATTCAAATTCCGAACATATTGAATGTCAAACAAATCGAACTCGTTTGTCCTTATTTTTGAAGGTTTCCAGCGGTAATTAAATTTTCCCGAATAGTTCTGTCGATCCAGTCCTATGTTATTCTGAAGGTTTACCCCAACACTTAAGTTAGTGGAGGGCGACATATATTTTGGGATAAACTTATCGGTATTCAACGGAAATAAAATTCGTGGAAACGATAACCGAACATTTGCCCCGATATCAGATGTTCCGAAAAAACCAACATCTCTATCTGCCGACGATCCCACACTTCCACTTCCCGAAAGTTGTAAGGTTTCAGCTCCTCTGAAAATATTTCTTATTAGTAAAGAGGTGCTGAACCCGGTTCCAAATGGTTGCAGGGCAGAGGTATAGGCGTCAAAACTAGTGTCTAGGGTGTATTTTTTTTGCGGTGTTAGTAAAATCGTAGCAATAAGGCCTGTGCTATCTGCAGAATCTTCCTGATAGGTAATATTGGGATATTTAAAAATCTTTAGATCACTAATCTGGTTGTAGGTTAGATTTCTGTCAATATCACTAAAAATGCTGTCTGGAGTAATAGAAAGTGCATCTGTAATGGCCTTAGGTCTGTATTTTATTTCTTCATACCCATATAACTTGTAGCCCCGGTGGGTGATGGAATCTGTAAACGATTTGTTGGTGTTGGCAAACGTATAATCTGTCACCACCCGTACATCGTTTACAGTGTATATTTTAAAAGGTGTGGTTATGGTAGAATCTCCCTTTGTGATACGTCTGTCCGGAATAACATAGGTAATATTCGCTTTATGGTCTGTATTAACTGTATCTCCCTTAAACGTTACATAGTCCTGATCAAAATAATACATTCCAGAATTTCTGAATTGTATGGTTAATCTATCTATTTCATTCAGAAAATTATCCCGCATATATTGATCACCACTTTTTAGAAAAGCCTCGTTTTTTGTTTCCTTAAAGAGGGAATCTACTAACGGTGAACTAATATTATATGCAATAGAATCTAAAAAATAAGGTTTGTATTTTACAACATCATAGGCTACAGCAGCGCGTTTCTCTTTGCTGGAATCTGTAACTACTTTGTGTTTTGCTTTGGCGTTAAAATAACCAAGACTTGCGTAATAGCGTTCTAGCTGAGTAACGGACTTCTTATTTCTGTCTTCCGAAACAATCACAGGGGCATCTCCAGCCCGCTGTAAAAACTGGTTAAATTTTATATAAGAACTATCCAGGGCTGTTAGCTGCTTTCGGGATAAGAAGTTTACGAGTCGCTCTTCCCGTTTTGGTTTTTTCTGTAGCCAGGCCTGAAACGTAGAATCTGGTTTTGGGTCGGCAAGGTTATAAATATGCAGTCCAACCGGAATTCCTAACAGTGGGAATTTTGTATTGGGACGTTGAGTAAGGTAGGAGTAGGGTTCTGTATTGCTCGTCTCTTCCCCGTCTACGGTAATCGTGTTGTCGGTGAGTAGAAATTGATTGTCTGGAACGTATTTTACTGCATTACACGACACCAAGAGTAGTGCGACTCCTAAAATAAATGCTACTTTTGTACGGGTTTGGACCAAGCTGTTGTCTTTACTGAAATTCAAAAATAGGATAATTTTGATAAGTAAAAGTGAAATAAAATCAATAACGCAATTACAACAAAAAAAGTACCGTGATTCACGCAATCTTTTTAGTGCTGAAGGCCCAAAAGTAATTAAAGAATTACAAGCTGAAGGACTAAAGCTTCACAGTTTTTTTTCTACCGAAATTGCCAAGGGGACCCAAACCAACCACAGGCATATCACCCCGCAGCAGCTTAAAAAAATAAGTAGTTTAAAAGCAGCCAATACCTCCTTAGCGGTTTTTGAAAAACCTACTCTTAAAAAAATTGAAGATACAGGGCTTATAATAGCGCTAGACGCCGTGCGGGACCCCGGGAACCTGGGAACAATCATTAGACTTTGCGACTGGTTTGGTGTCACGCAATTAGTGTGTTCAGAGGATACGGCAGACTGTTACAATCCAAAAGTGATACAAGCAACTATGGGGAGTATTGCAAGGGTTGCAGTACACTATGTTTCCTTGGCTGAAATGCTTCAAAATTCAAAATTACCCGTCTTTGGTGCTTTTATGGACGGTAAAAATGTGTATAAAAGAACCTTGCCTCAAGAAGGAATTATAGTAATGGGGAATGAAGCAAATGGGGTTTCTGCAGAAATTTCAGCACTCATTTCAGAAAAAATAAGCATTCCTCAATTTGGAAGCGTTACTACCGAAAGTTTAAATGTAGCAACAGCTACCGCAATTTTATTAAGTGAGTTTAAACGTTCCTATTGAAAGGTGAAGTTTATAAAAATACCGCGTGTTTTTAGACTGCTTATATTACCCGTCCACGGAGAATTAGGGTTGTCATCTCGTACCAGCTCGTCGCTTGTGGCAAAAACTCCACGAATGGAAGGTGTAAACTTAAAGTAGAATAAGTAAAAATCTATCCCAAACCCAAGCTCAAAGTAACTGGTGCCAGAGGTCATTCTAAACTGCCCCTGCTCGTTGTCTTCCGGATTTTCTTCGTTACTGGAAAGATTAATAGAGCGTGAAACACCTGCTACGACAAAAGGCTTAAAGTTATTTAAACGTTCGGTAGAAAATTTTACCAGGAGGGGTACATGGATGTACGTAGATTTCGACTCGCGTAAAAAGTCACGTTCTTCTTCAAAATTTGGAAAAATAAGGTTTCGTTGTGTAAAGTAGAGTCCTGGCTCCAGACGTAAATTAATGTATCGGTTTACACGCATATCTCCTACAAGCCCAACATTAAACCCAGCTTGTCCTTCCACTAGGATATCGGTATTATCGTCACTTGCCTGGTCTTCGTATTCAATTTTAAAATCGTAGCTGTTAAAGCCCAGAAAATACCCCCAGGTTAAAAAACGGTTGTCAAAAGTTTCCAGGTTGGACAAACGTTCTTTGCTAAAAAGCTGCGCCTGTGCAGATTGTGCCAGAAATAGGATTGCTACTAGTAAAATTAATCTCTTTATCATTATTTGCTTGCCGTATAAATGGTTGCTACACCAAAGGTTTGCGGTTTGTTTTTCACCTGTATAAACCCAATTTTTCGTAAAATATTGTTGAGGCGTTCCCCATGTGGAAAAACTGCTGCACTTTCGCTTAAATACTTGTAGGCAACCTTGTCTTTTGAAAAGATACGCCCAATGATGGGTAAAATACCTTTGGAGTAGACGTGATATCCTTGCTTCCAGGGAAATTTTGTAGGTACTGAAGTCTCCAAAATCACGAATCTGCCTTGTGGCTTTAATACCCGTAATATCTCTGCAAGTCCTTTTTCCAGGGTTTCAAAATTCCGAATCCCGAAGGAAACGGTAACGGCATCAAAACTGTTGTCTTCAAAAGGTAATTGTTCGCTATCGCCCTTTACAAAACTTACTTTTTCTGAAATGGACTTTCCTGCTACTTTCTTTCTTGCCACAGAGAGCATCCCTTCACTAAGATCCAACCCTACAATGTTTTTTGCAGGAATCTTTGCAGCAAATTGCAGTGCGAGATCGCCGGTGCCGGTGGCAATATCTAAAATTGAATTTGGGGAGATTTCAGCAACCAGCTTTACAACTTTCCTACGCCACTTCTGGTCTATGCCCAATGAAATAACACGGTTTAGCCCGTCGTAATTGCCGGAAATAGTATCGAACATTTGTTCTACCTGTTCCTTTTTATTACGATCACTATCTTTATAAGGGGTTACTTTCTCTTCCATAGGTTTTTGCGGGTGCAAAGCTACGTACTTTTTGTTTAAAAAATTAAATTATCGGACATAGCTTTTAAAGCTGCAACCTATAAAATTAGGAACCTTTTTGCTATTTGTGATATGGAATTTGGAATTTGACATTTGGAGTTTTATAATTTGTACCTTTGCACAACTTAGTTACACTTCATGAAAATAATTATTGCCGGCGCTGGCGAAGTAGGTTTTCACCTGGCTAAACTTTTATCGTACGAGTCGCAGGATATCATATTAATAGATAACAACAGGGAGACACTTACCTACGCAGACACACATTTGGATATACGCGTTATTAAGGGGGATGCTACGTCTATTGCTACCTTGAAAGATTCACAAATTGCGCAGGCAGATTTGGTGATTGCAGTAACCAGCAGTGAAACGACCAACATTACAGTTTGCGTTCTGGCTAAACAGCTAGGTGCCAAGCGCACCATTGCCCGTATTAGCAATACCGAATTTTTAGAAAATAAGGATGAAGTTGGATTTAAGAAGTTTGGAATTGACGAACTTATTTCTCCAGAATCCCTGGCTGCAAATGAAATTGCACTATTGCTTAACCAAAGCGGTTTCAACGATACCTACGAGTTTGAAAACGGAGCGCTTATTATGATCGGGCTTTCGCTTTCCAGAACAGCTGCTTTTGTAGATAAAACGGTGAAAGAAGTGGCCAATTTGCACCCAGAATTAAAATATGTGCCTTTGGCAATTCAGCGTTTTGGAACACAGTATACCTTAATTCCAAGAGGGGATACGCAATTTAAAGAGGGAGATCAGGTATATTTTACAACCACTAAAAAAGGAGTAGACGAAATTTTTAAACTCACTGGAAAAGTGAAGATGGAAATTAAAAACGTAATGATCCTTGGCGGAAGTAAAATAGGCTACAAAACAGCTAATGATCTTTGTAAAAATAGCTTTCGGGTAAAGTTAATTGAAAGAGAGCAAGGAAAGGCCTTCGATATTGCCGATGATATCCCAAGCTGTTTGGTTATAAACGGAGACGGTCGTAATGTAGAACTTTTAATGGAGGAGTCTATTGCAGATATGGACGCGTTTATTTCGGTAACCGGGAACAGCGAAACCAATATTATGTCCTGCCTTGTGGCTAAGAGTAAAGGTGTTAAAAAAGCCATTGCCTTAGTGGAAAACATGGACTATTTTCAGCTCTCACAATCTATTGGAATTGATACGCTGATCAATAAAAAACTATTAGCAGCCAATACAATTTTCCGGTATGTACGAAAAGGAGAAGTGGTTGCCATGACCAAGCTCAACAATATGAATGCTGAGTTGTTAGAATTTGTAGTGACTCCTAATTCTGATGTTTCTGGTAAACTTATAAAAGACATCGATTTACCGCGTTCGGCTATCATTGGCGGCGTCATTAGAAACGGCGAAGGCATTATAGCCCTGGGCGATTTTAAAATCATGAGTGGAGACCGTGTGGTGGTTTGTTGCCTGCCGCAATCTATTTCTAAAGTTGAAAAATTCTTCGTGTAATGCGTGCCATTGCTTCCTTAAATTATAAGATAATCCTGCACCTGTTAGGGTTACTGCTTATGGTAAATGGTGTCTTTATGTTGCTTTCGGCATTAGTGAGTTTACTTTATAAGGATGGTGTTGTACTGGAGATGCTACTGGCTGGTGCGACTACTTTAGTACTTGGAGGCGCAGTAATGCTTACAACCCGCAAACACCGTAAGGAAATTCAAAAAAGAGATGGGTATGTTATTGTGACCTTTGGATGGATTTCCATGGCCCTGATTGGTACCTTGCCCTATCTTTTTACAGGAGCTATTCCAGGTTTTGCCAATGCCTTTTTTGAAACCATGAGTGGCTATACCACAACAGGAGCCTCTATTTTAACTGATATTGAAAGCCTGCCCGAAGGAGTGCTTTTTTGGCGCAGTATTACGCACTGGATTGGCGGTATGGGTATTATTGTACTTGCTATTGCCATACTTCCATTATTAGGAATAGGAGGAATGCAGTTATTTACTGCGGAAGCCCCGGGTCCTGGAGGTGATAAATTACACCCAAGAATTACAGATACCGCGAAGCGTTTGTGGCTTATTTATGTAGGGTATACCGTTGCCGAAACTATCTTGTTGAAAATTGCAGGAATGAGTCTTTTCGATGCAATAAACCACTCGCTTAGTACCTTAAGTACCGGAGGGTTCTCCACTAAAAATGCAAGTGTTGCCTATTGGAACGACACGCCAATTATACAATACATTATTATAGCCTTTATGTTTCTGGCAGGAACAAATTTTGTCTTAAGCTATTTTGCTTTTAAAGGTAGATTTGCAAGAGTGTTTAAGGATGATGAGTTTAAATGGTATGCAGGAATGATCACCGTATTTACGACGATTGCGGGATTACTTATTTATTTTCAGGCAGATGTTTCGACCTCGAGTATAGCGCATCCAATGGTGTGGGGAGAGGCAGAAAGCGCTATTCGTCACGGACTGTTTCAGGTGTTGGCTATTGTTACCACGACAGGATTTGTGAGTGCAGATTATACACTATGGACACCCTTTTTAGCTATATTTTTCTTCGGATTAATGTTTTTAGGGGGCTCTGCAGGCTCTACTGCTGGTGGAATAAAAGTGGTGCGCCATCTCATCATGATCAAAAATGGAGTTCTGGAATTTAAAAGAACCTTACACCCTAACGCAATTTTACCTGTTCGCTATAACAATCGCTCTGTACAACAACCCATTGTTTATAATGTCTTAGGATTCTTTATTTTGTATATGCTTTCTTTTATTCTGGGGGTATTGGTTTTTTCCTGGCTGGGTTTAGACTATAAAACTGCCCTGGGTGGAGCAGCTTCTACCTTAGGAAATGTAGGTCCGGCTTTGGGAGATCTGGGTCCGGTAAATAATTATGGAGCGTTGCCAACAGCGGCTAAATGGTGGGCGTCTTTTTTAATGCTTATCGGAAGACTGGAATTGTTTACAGTCCTTATTCTATTAACACCATTCTTCTGGCGTAATCGCTAAATACACACTTCTATTTTAAAACTTTCAGTACTTTTACGGTATGCGTAGCGATAAACATGTGCCTTCAACCAGAAAAGTGAGCGAAAATAATCGCCGGCACTATAGATATCGCAGCAATACATGTCTTAACTGCGGGCAACCCCTGGACCTTACCGATGTGTATTG
This sequence comes from Flavobacteriaceae bacterium UBA1903, assembly GCA_002337605.1. Lineage (GTDB taxonomy): Bacteria > Bacteroidota > Bacteroidia > Flavobacteriales > Flavobacteriaceae > Marinirhabdus. The sequence continues at coordinate 49,020 of DDGL01000014.1, read as the reverse complement.
TTCTTATTGTTCTCAGTTAAATAGTACCAAGCAGCTATCCTTAAAAGATTTTTTTAGTGAATTTTTAAATAGTGTCGTAAGCTATGACTCGAGATTACGGTATACAATTTCAGATTTATTATTTAGGCCAGGTACCATTACACGAAGATATGTGAAAGGAGAGCGGCTGCGATACGCCAATCCGTTTCGTTTCTTTTTAAGTGTTTCAATTATCTATTTTTTATTAAATGGATTAATTAACACTTTTATTACAACAGACGATGAGGAAATGATAGTAAAAACTAGCGAAGATGTAGATCCCGGTATCAAATATTCGATCAAGGATAAAAGTTTCGACTTAAATGAGTCTGACAAATCTCAGGCTAAAGATGAGATTGCAATTGTGCCAATCGATTCATTAGATAAAAAGATGGATCCAGTGTCAAAAGATACCATTGAAATTGATGCTGATAAAAAAGAACCGTTTGAGCTGGTTACAGAACAAGAACTGGATAGCTTAAGTTGGGCAGAAAGCAACATTAAACGTTTCATTTTCTACCAAGAATTCTATGAAGAGACGAAAATTAAAGATGTAGAAGTTGCGCTAGATAGCCTTAATCATTTAAATACACGAGTAAATAGATGGACGTATCAAAAAGGGCAGGTTTTTGAGCGGATTAGAGATAAACCTACAAAATTTGCAAACTATATGATGGGGAAGGTACCGTTTTTTCTCTTCTTTTTTACGCCAATATTTGCTATTTTCTTTTGGATAATCTATTCCAAAAAGAACTATTCCTATGTAGAACATATGATTTTTATCTTTCATATTTTCAGCTTTCTCTTTATTGGAATGTTCATTGCTCTCATTCCTGATCTGTTGATAGGAGATGAAATTTTATTGGGAATATTATTTACATTGATAGGTCCGTTCTATTTTTATAAGGCATTACGTAATTTCTACAAGCAAAATAGGGTGATAACAGTTTTGAAATTCTTATTTTTAAATATTGTTTTCTTTGTAAGCTCATTTTTTGCAGCAGCATTTTTTTTCGTGGTCACTGCAGCAGTATATTAAGTATGGTACAACAAATAACAAAAGGCATAAAAATTTCAGTTGCCAGCAGGTTTGAAGGAAAGTTGGACAACAACTCCAGACAATGTTATGCTTTTTCGTATACCATTTCTATAGAAAATCAGAGCAAGTTTACCGTGCAACTGGTCTCAAGGCGCTGGAATATTAAAGATGCTTTAAATAACACTGAAACAGTAGAAGGCGAAGGCGTAGTTGGTGTTCAGCCTGTTTTAAAACTTGGTGAAACCCATACCTACAGCAGCGGATGTTTGCTGAAAGCTCCCCTTGGCGCAATGCAGGGGTTTTATACAATGATGAATTTTGATACCGCCGAATATTTTAAAGTTGCCATTCCAACATTTAAGCTGAACGCTGCTTTTGCAATGAATTAAACTGTTCCAGTGTTCCTATACTTTCCAGTTTTATTTTTTCACCTTGCTGAACTACGTGACAAAATGCACAATGGCTGTCGTATGTAAACTTAAAAGGCTGGGAAGCATCAAATTCTTCTGAAACAAATACCCCATCGTAATCTACCTCCCCCAAATCATTATATTTTTTAATGTTGAAGTGGCGCACTGGCATACTAGTGGAAACTAGTTCAAACCAGGCGTTACTTCCTGTGCCAGTTAATTTTTGAAGCCCTGGGTTTTTACTGAATGCTGTTGCGATGGCTGCACGTTTGTCTGCAGAGTTACTTTTAGGCTTTTTTTTGTGGAAATAATTGGTGAGGTTTTCTTTTAATGCACTCCCTTCAAATAATTTAATTTTTCCGTCTTGTATTTGATACACGTCTTGTAAAGTGTTTGCTTTTTCTACATTTCCCACAGTACTTGGTGTAAATTTTTTATTGAAGTTGAGTGCTTTTATAATTTTTTTGTCATCTGTTGAAGCCAAAATAGTATCGGTTACAAAGCGAGCACAATTACTCCCGTTTTTTACAAACCCTCCATAAGGAATACTTCCTCTGCCTTGAAGCTGAAGAATATACGCTAACGCCATTTTATAATCTATCGCATCGCATACCGAGGCTAAGAGCCGGCCTTCTCCATGTGTTTTCTGCGGATTGGCATCCAGCCAGGCTAAAATTTCATCAAGGTTTTCAAGTTTTTTTTCGGGAGAGAATTGTGCTGTAATTGGAAAATGCAATTCGGCATCTGTATTGGCGCCACGAACCCTCCCATGGCCTTTAGGAGTTACATACCGTCCAAAATCAAAATAACGGGCTTTGCCTGTCTCGTTTTCAATAAGAACCATGGCAGCATGGCCTGCTTTAATATACTCTTTCGTTCCAAGACCTACCCATGGCAATACTTTACAAACCCACTCTGTACTCATAGTTACAAAAGTATCGGGAAATGCGAGGATTATTATTTTGCCTGTATGCTTCAAAGTACAGAAACGGTTTCTTGGTTGGTTTGTAAATCTTGGTAATACATATGTACGTCGTCTTCGGATTTCTGGATTTGTGTAATGCTTTTGGTTTTTACAAATCCTCTATCCATTAGTAAGTCACTATGGGGATTTCCTGTTCCTGCTTCAGTATGAAACTTTAAAATTTCTTCAGATGTTGGTTTTAGGGTTTCAAACATAAATTCTGAAAACCAGGTTTCCCGAAGTTGCTTCATTTCAGAAGTGTATAATAGGGACGAAGACCAGATATGTGGTTGTAGTGGTTTTTCGGTGAAATGAGGTTTCTCGCCATCCCAGACCAATTCATGGAGCTGTGTTTCATCTTCAAACAAAATCAGAATAATAGTGAAAGGCTCTATCCCGTTAAAATCATAGGTTAAAATAGTTTCAAGGACGTGTTCAGCGGTAAGTAATTTAGTTACAATTACACCTCTGCTCATCCTGTATTCGCTTTCACGTTCATGGGCTGTAAACCCTCCGTTCAAAAGACAGATAAGACGTTTTTTTTCTGACAGTCCAATCCAGGTTCCCCCAGCCACTTCGTCTTTTGGGAATAATAACTGCACCCCGTCTGTTTTATGCTTTTGAGGCTCAATAGTATTTCTGTCGGGTGCTTCGTCTCGGTTAGAGGTAAGCACAAAGCCCTTGTTGTTTTTTGGAATAAAAGTAACCGTGCACATAGATGGTGTTGTCGTAATAGATTTACATAGCTTTCGCGTTGCCGTAAAAATAGAGAAATAAAAAGTAATTGGTGTAGTTTTCGGGATAATGCCAAGGGATACTTTTTACGACAGGGAAGCGACATGCTCGCTACGTACTACCAACTAAAATCAGTACCTTTGCATTTCTAAATTTTAACACCAAAAACCAAGACTATGGGAAAAGGATTTTTTGAAGTACCTATTGCAGTAAATGAGCCAATTTTGGACTATGCACCAGGTTCTCCAGAGCGCGAGCGCGTGGTAACAACGTATAAGAAAATGTATAACGAAACTATAGAAGTACCGTTGTATATTAATGGAAAAGATATAAAAACCGGAGATACTGCTACGATGGCGCCACCGCATGACCATAAGCATATTCTGGGAACCTATCATAAGGCTGAAAAGAAACATATTGAGGAAGCAATAGCAGGAAGTCTGGAAGCCAGAAAGAAATGGAGCCAGATGCCTTGGGAGCAACGTGCAGGAATCTTTTTACGTGCTGCCGAATTAATTGCGGGTCCATACAGAGCGAAGATAAACGCCGCTACGATGCTGGGACAAAGCAAAAATGTGTTCCAGGCCGAAATTGATTCCGCTTGTGAGTTGATAGATTTCTTACGTTTCAATGTTCAGTATATGACGGAGATTTACCACGAACAACCAGAGTCTACCTCGGGAGCCTGGAACAGGTTGGAATACCGTCCGCTAGAAGGGTTTGTATATGCAATTACACCTTTCAACTTTACGGCAATTGCAGGTAACTTACCAGCAAGTGCAGCCTTAATGGGGAATGTAGTATTGTGGAAGCCAAGTGATAGCCAGGTATATTCTGCTAAGGTAGTATTAGATGTGTTTCGTGAGGCAGGTGTGCCAGACGGCGTAATTAATATGGTAATGGGAGACCCGGTTATGATTACCGATACCGTTCTGGCAAGTCCAGATTTTAGTGGTATTCACTTTACAGGTTCTACAAATGTTTTTAAGGATATCTGGCAAAAAATTGGAGCGAACATTCATAATTATAAGACCTACCCGAGAATTGTTGGAGAAACCGGAGGGAAAGATTTTATTGTAGCGCACAAAACATCTAACCCAAGACAAGTTGCTACAGCAATAGCAAGAGGTGCTTTTGAATTCCAGGGGCAGAAATGTAGCGCGGCCAGCCGTTGTTATATTTCAGAAAGTATCTGGGACGACGTAAAGGATTTGCTGATTGCTGATGTAAATAGCTTTAAAATTGGTTCCCCGGAAGATTTAAGTAACTTTATTACTGCAGTTATTCACGAAGGCTCTTTCGACAAATTGGCTAGCTATATAGACCAGGCTCAGATAGACCAGAATGCTGAAATTATAGTAGGGGGAACGTATGATAAGAGCGAAGGCTACTTTATTCATCCAACCGTAATTGAAACCAAAGATCCAAAATACACTACTATGTGTACTGAATTATTTGGCCCTGTAGTGACCATTTATGTTTTTGACGATAACAAGTGGGAGGAAACTCTGAAAATGGTAGATGAAACCAGTGAATATGCCTTGACAGGTGCGGTATTTAGTGAAGACCGTTATGCATTAGAAACAGCTGTGAAAGCGTTAGAAAATGCTGCTGGGAATTTCTACTTAAACGACAAGCCAACCGGGGCTGTTGTAGGACAGCAACCTTTTGGCGGTGCAAGAGCCAGTGGAACAAACGATAAAGCAGGAAGCAAGTTAAACCTGTACCGTTGGATTTCTCCGCGAATGATTAAGGAAACATTTGTAACTCCGGTAGATTACAAATATCCTTTCTTAGGATAATTTAAAAAGAAACAAAAAAAAGCCGTTATCAAGTTTTGATAGCGGCTTTTTATATTGGGGAAAAATGGAGGAGTTACTTTATTCGTAGCCCTTGGTTTCATTTACTTTTGCGTATTGTGAGTTTAACGTAGTGTTGTCGCTCTCTGTGACCATAACAACCAGTTCAAGATTTTCTACTACAAAAGAAGAATCGAGTGTTGTGCTTAAGTCTGTAGTGTATTCTTCAAGTGCCCCTACAGAGGAAATGTTATTTCCAAATAGATCTGTTAAGGAAGCTCTCAAAACATCGTCGTGTACAAATCCAATAATTGGATCTCCTTGTTGGTAATAAATACTGGAAGGATCGTTGTTTAAGTAGTTAACCTGGTCTGCTATAATGCCATCTTCCACTAAGTAAACCACTAGTTTTTTACCAGAAAGTGCTTCCTCGCTACTTACGCTTATGGTAGCATTTAATGTGTTTCCTGTTACGGTAGATTTAATTCCTATTCCAATAGGAGATGCTGTTCCTGCTATTGAAGTAACTTCTGCTTCTTCATGGGGGCGATCCCATTCTGTAGTTCGGTTCAGGCGGCCTGTTGGAAACCCGGATACACCAAACTCTTCTCGGATAATTTCTTCAAAGTCTAAGGCCATTTCATCGTTATTATGGATAGCAACGACCGTTATGTTATCTGTTTCGTCATGGACTTTTTCAATAGCTTCTGTAATTCTTGGGCAGTAGCCACACCAGGTACCGGTATGGTCTTCGATACTTATTTTTCGTTTTGGGATTACGACGTTAAATGTTTCAGTTTCAGTGGTAGCCGTAGTACCATTATTATTGTATTCTGCATAGATTTCAAAACTTCCTTCGGTATCAGAACTAAACGAATTTGTATCCAATGCAGTACCATCTACATAAAAAGTAGCGTCGGTGGAAATATCATTTCCTTCTTCATCAAAAACAGAAAATGTAATCTCTTGGTTTCTCAAAGAAGCAGGTCTATAGATAAGACCTATTTCAATATCGGGAACTGTTTCGTCTTCTAAAAAGGGTCTATGGAGAAAAATGAATGTCCTTTAACGTGTGTCGTACGTGAAACCGAAGAGGAAGTTGGATATTTGATTTTCCAGCCAGAACAGATTTTTAATTTTTATACCTCTCCAGGAGGAGCAACAGAACGGTGCTATCTTTTTTATGCTGAAGTTGCTGCAAAAGATAAAACCTCAAAAGGAGGTGGTGTTGCTTCAGAAAAAGAAGATATAAAACTTATAAAACTACCGGTTACTGAAATAGAATCCTGGCTTTCAGAAAAAATTATTGATGCTAAAACCATTATAGCATTGCAATGGTTCCTCGCTAAACAAGCCAAAAAATTTTAACAGCAAACACCCAAAACTACCCCCTATACTTTAGCGGCAAGTGCACTACACTTTTAGTTTCAAAAAAGTCTTCTTTAAAATAAGCTGTAAGGTTGTAGATCGTTGCTTTTGGGAAGTCTTTTAATTCTTCAGAAAGGTCACCGCCTTTCAAATATAAAATCCCATTCTTTAATTCGTGCTTGCTTTTTTTAGCAACACGGTCCCGCACCCAGCGAACAAATGTTTCCATTTGTGCTACGGCACGACTTACAATAAAGTCGTACTGATCTGTAATGGTTTCGGCTCGGGCATTGGTCACCTTTACATTCTGAAGTCCTAATCCTTCTGAAACTTCCTGAACTACTTTTATCTTTTTTCCAATACTATCTACCAAATGGAACTGTGTTTCGGGGAAAAGAATTGCCAGAGGAATACCTGGAAATCCACCTCCAGTGCCTATGTCCAAAACTTTAGAGTTTGCAACAAAGGGTTGTACTTTCGCAATACCCAACGAATGGAGTACATGACGCAGGTATAATTCGTCTATATCTTTTCTGGATACCACATTAATTTTAAGGTTCCAGTCTTTATAAAGTGTTTCCAGCTTTTGAAATTGAAGTGTTTGCGCTTCAGTTAGTTGTGGAAAGTAGGTTTGTATAAGTTCCATAGCATAGTTATACGTGCAAAAGTAAGGCTTCTTTTATAACTTTTTATTTCGGTTGCAGCGTTTTTGGTTAACAATGCGTATTTTTGCCGTTCAATAGTCAAGAGCAATCTTGAACACAAACTTAAACCCGTGAATGCTCCTCAAATTAAATTTTCCCGCGTAGATTCAGCTAAATTTTTCCGTACGCTTAACAAGCGAGTGAATGGCTACTTTAAAGAAAATGACATTGCCAGAACAGGTAATTGGAAATTGCATGTAAAGACATTTATCATGTTTTCGTTATACCTGTCTCCATACTTTTTATTACTTACTCTTAACCTTCCAACTTGGGCACAGATCCTATTAACCATTGTTATGGGTGTAGGGATGGCTGGCGTAGGAATGAATGTAATGCACGATGCTAACCACGGTTCGTACTCTTCCAAGAAATGGATTAATAAAATCCTGGGAGGAAGTATTTATATTCTGGCTGGAAATGTATACAACTGGCAAGTACAGCACAATGTGCTTCATCACACGTACACAAATATTCATGGCCATGATGAAGACCTGGATGCGGGTCGGATTATTCGGTTCTCTAAACATGCAAAGTGGTATAAGATGCATAGGTTTCAGCATGTGTATAGTATCTTTCTGTATGGATTACTAACGTTTAACTGGATGCTTACAGCAGATTTCAAACAAACAAAAAGATATTTATCGAAGAAGCTTTCCTACGGTAAATTTCCTAAGCCTTCGGTGCAATGGACAACATTATTTATAACAAAAGCCATTTATGTAAGTATTTGGATCGTATTGCCAATTCTGTTTTTTGACATAGCATGGTGGAAAATCTTAATAGGGTTCTTTCTAATGCATTACATAGCAGGCCTTATTTTAAGTGTAGTGTTTCAGTTAGCTCACGTGGTAGGAGATACTCAAATGCCCTTGCCGGATAATACTGGAAATATGAAGAACACCTGGGCGATCCACCAATTGTTTACTACGGTAAACTTCAGTACGAATAACAAAATAATGAATTGGTTTACAGGGGGATTAAATCACCAGGTAGAACACCATATATTTCCTAACATAAGCCATGTACATTACACAAAAATTTCAGAAATTGTGAAAAGTACGGCTTTGGAATTCAACTTGCCATATTACGAATACCGAACAACAAGAAGTGCTATTATAGCACATTTTAAACACTTAAAAGAGATGGGGATGAACCCTGCAATTTCTGCATAACACTATGAGCAACCAACTTTCTGACCGTGTAAACAATATGGCAACCTCTGCAACACTTGCCATGGCTGCAAAAGCAAGAGAATTAAAAGAAGCCGGAAAAGACATTATTGGCTTAAGCCTGGGAGAACCAGATTTTACCATCCCGGAATTTGTAAAAGAAGCAGCTATTAAAGCCATAGAAGATAATTACCATAGTTACACTCCGGTAGATGGATATGCTGAACTTAAAAAAGCTATTATCACCAAATTTAAGCGTGACAATAACTTAACGTACGGTCCTTCACAAATTGTAGTTTCTACGGGAGCTAAACAATCTTTGGCAAATCTTGCACAAGTGCTGTTAAACGAAGGTGACGAAGTGCTCTTGCCAGCTCCATACTGGGTAAGCTATGCAGATATAAGTAAAGTGGCTGGTGGCGTACCGGTAGAAATAAAATCGACTATAGAAACCGATTTTAAAATAACCCCACAAGCATTAGAAGCGGCTATTACGCCTAAGACAAAAATGATAATTTACAGTTCTCCTTGTAACCCAAGTGGATCTGTGTATAGCAAAAAGGAACTTCGTGCCCTGGCAGATGTGTTGGTGAAATATCCAGAAATTATAGTTGTAAGCGACGAGATTTACGAGCATATTAATTTTACCGGAGCGCATGCCTCCATGGCTCAATTTGATGATATGTATGACCGTACCGTTACTGTAAACGGAGTTTCCAAAGCATTCTCAATGACGGGTTGGCGTATTGGTTATATGGGAGGTCCGGAATATATAGCACGAGCTTGTAATAAGATGCAGGGACAGGTAACCAGTGGCGCTAACTGTATTGCGCAGCGAGCAACCATTACGGCTTTGGAGCATCCGCCTAGTAAAATTCAGTATATGGTAGATGCTTTTAAAGAGCGTCGTTCGTTAATTCTGGGATTGTTAAATGAAATCCCGGGTTTCAAAACCAATGAACCTGAAGGTGCTTTTTATGTGTTTCCTGATATTTCTTATTACTTCGGGAAAACCCTGAATGGAAAAACAATTTCCAATGCTTCGGATTTTGCCCTCTTTCTTTTGGAAGAAGCAAACGTTGCTACGGTAACAGGGGAAGCATTTGGAAGCCCAAACTGTATTCGAATAAGTTACGCAGCTTCTGAAAATGATATCAAAGAAGCAATGAAGCGCATAAAAGAAGCGCTGACTTAAAATTAAATCTTCATGTCAAAAATCCTCCTTTTAGGCTCTGGTGAGCTGGGTAAAGAATTTGTAATCGCAGCACAACGGTTAGGACAATATGTTGTCGCGGTAGATAGTTACTCAAATGCACCTGCCATGCAAGTTGCCCACGAGTTTGAGGTGATTAATATGTTGGACGGCGCTGCCTTGGATGCGTTGGTTGAAAAACATACTCCAGATTATATCATTCCTGAAATTGAAGCCATACGTACCGAACGTTTTTATGATTACGAGCAGCAAGGCTACACCGTGATCCCAAGTGCGAAAGCGGCTAATTATACCATGAACCGAAAGGCAATTAGGGATCTTGCAGTAAAGGAACTGGAACTAAAGGCTGCGAACTACCGGTATGCAACTTCAGCAGTAGAATTAAAAAATGCGGTTGCTGAAATTGGAATGCCTTGCGTAGTAAAACCATTAATGTCTTCGAGTGGGAAAGGACAAAGCACTATTACAACCGAAGCAGATATTGAAACCGCCTGGAACTATTCTCAGGAAGGCTCCAGAGGCGATGTGGCCGAAGTGATTGTAGAGGCCTTCATAGACTTTAATTATGAAATTACCCTCCTTACCGTCACTCAAAGAAATGGGGAGACATTATTCTGTCCTCCCATAGGACATACCCAGGAACGTGGTGATTACCGAGAAAGCTGGCAACCTGCTACTATGGAACAAGCGCATTTAAAAATCGCGCAAGAGATGGCAGGCAAAGTGACCAAAGCCTTGGGTGGTGCGGGTATCTGGGGTGTTGAGTTTTTTGTGGGTGACTATGGGGTTTACTTTTCTGAAGTATCCCCAAGACCGCATGATACCGGAATGGTAACATTGGCAAACACCCAAAATTTTAATGAATTCGAATTGCATCTGCGTGCTGTTTTAGGACTCCCTATTGCCGAAATTACACAGGAGCGTATAGGTGCTAGTGCTGTGATCTTGGCGCATGGACACAGTGACAATCCAATCTTTTCAAATATTGAAGCAGTCGCGTCGGCTCCTAAAAGTGATTTCAGGTTGTTTGGAAAGCCAACTTCGCGTCCGTACAGACGCATGGGAGTGGTGGTTACTTACGATAGTTTGGATGGGGATGTGAAAGAAGTAACTCAGCGTGCAAAGGATTTGGCAGCAAAGGTTGAGGTGAAACTGTAAAGGTTGATAAATTACTGTGTCAGGTTGAGCGCAGTCGAAACCTTAATTGAAAATCCGTAAATTAAAAACTTCAACTGCGCTCAATTTGACATTCGTAAAACAGCTTTGTACAGTATTGTTTTAATTAGAAATGCTATTACATTTGTTGTTCTTCAGAAACTAATTCAGCAAAAACCTCCTCATTCTCTTCTACAAAACGCTCCAGTATTGTAAAGAAATTCAAAATATCTTCTTTACTATTCCCCGCATTAATGGTCACTAAACGTACAAATTCATTTTCCTGAAAAGAGCCGTAGCCTACCATTAATTCGGCATGCTCATAAAGCGCTGTACACAAATGCTGTGCTGGGATGTTTTTATAGTTGAAACATACGGAAATAGATTTGTCGAAACTATACACTGTATAATCGTCATGATCTTTAATGTATTCGAGAGCCACTTCAGCTAACTGAAACTGCTGGTCTACAATTTTTTCAAGACCAATGGTCCCGACTGATTTCCATAGGGTCCAGAATTTTAACGCATCGTTTCTTCTACCACACTGGATAGATGTTTTGCCTAAGTTATAATCATCACCATCGGTTTGATAGAGATATGCGGCATCGTTGCTGAAAGAATTGTTGAGGTGTTTTTTATGTTGCGTCACAATAATAGAGCAGGTAAGGGGTGTGCCCATCATTTTATGAGCGTTTACACTAAAAGAGTCTGAGAGCTCCAGACCTTTTACCAAGTGTTTATAGGTTGTGCTGAAAATAACGCTGCCACAATACGCACCATCTACGTGAAGCCAAATACTGTGTTTTTTACAAATTTCAGAAAGCGGCTCAATAGGATCGAATGCACCTAAAACAGTAGTTCCTGCCGTAGCATTCACAAAAAACGGGTGGTTTCCGTCCTCAATATCTTTTTTAATAAGAATGTCTAAGGCCTCAGGAATCATTTTTCCGAAGGCATCTGTAGCAACATACCGAACCTGTTCTCGGCCTACACCCATTAACGCTGCATTTTTAGGGATAGAGTAATGCGACTCTGCCGAGGTATACACAATAAGCTTGTCTTGAACGCCTTCGGTTCTTATGTTTTCCTTAAAGGCATCACGCGCCATAACCATAGCCATAAAATTACTCATAGATCCACCAGGCGCAAAAGTACCGTCGCTGGTTTCTGGGTAGCCTATCATCTCACAAATGTTATGTAGTATTTCTTTTTCCACGCCTACTTGAGGCCCTGCTACTTTGTAGGTATACATGCTATTGTTAAGCAATACTGCCAATAAATCTCCTAAGGTAGCTTTAGGATTTCTCCCGCCAAATAACTGGTTAAAAAACAAGCGGGTGGCTGTTCTTGGGGTATTGAGCACTAATTTTTCTATGGTTTCTTCAAAATTGGCGTCGGGCTGGTTGTGCAATTTTATATCCAGCTGCTCAAACAGTTCCACTGCTGGAAGCGGTTTGGTTACAGGGTTGGTGTTTTCGGCTTCAAAAAGTTTGTGTGCGAGCTTGTTAAATAATTCAAGTTCGTGTTTCATTGGTTTATATTTATGGTGCGAAAATACTAATTATAGATCGAAATAGCTTCCAATGTTTAGATGAAGCCAATCGAATCCTTTGGATACGCTACCTATTAAATGTGATTTATTGTATACGCTGAAAAATACCGAAGTAAAATTACTTAGTTGTTGGTGATGTTGGTTGAGCTGCCACGACCAAAGCCAATAACCCGGTCAAATCGTTTCCCAGGGCCTCGGTAATAGACCAACACGGTGTATTCATTTTCAGTTTCCCAGAAGTCTCCGCTTATGGCGCCTTCGTCTATGCTGCCATCGCGGTCTACTAACACGTATTTGTAATTGTAAAATCCTTGTTTAAAAAGACGGGAAGTTTGATAGGTGTCTGTACTTTCATTATAGCGCATATACGTGGAGCCATCTATCGTGTAATTATTGAAATTTCCGTAAATATGAATTTCCTTATCTCCCAAAGGCTCAAAATACTGAAGGTTAAAATGCATACGCACATATTCGGCCTCAATGTTTTGGTTTTCAGCATTGAGGTTCCGAACTACAAAATCGCCATTAATATCGGGATTGTAGGTGTAGGGACGATCACTACGGTCAATGTCTGTAAAGAGGAAATTTTCATAAACGTCGGTTAGTTCTATTCTTCTGATGCTGTTATTGGCGGCTCGCACATCTTTATTGTCGAAAAAGTGGTATTCGTTTCCACCGCCAAAAGCAGCCTCTTTATCGTACCTGTAAATAAGCTCTGTTCCAATATTATATTGAGGTTTAAGATCTGTAATGGCGCTTTTTATATTGCTGTTTTGCATGACCAGCGTCTTTACATTTAGTTTTGGATTAATAAGTAATAACGAAGGAGAGTTTATGGTAAACTGCACTGCTTGATCTGTTCTAATACGTCTAATATCTCGTGCTCTTTTTATGTCTACCTGCACACTTACAACATTTTCCATGACAATAAATTTTCTGGAAAACACAATGTTTCCATCGTCATCAGAAAAAGTAATAAGATAGTTTCCGCTTTTTGAAATTCTATTCGTTTCCCGGTTAGGAATGGTTAAAAAGTAATGCGAAAAAATTTGAAGGGTGTTCAGTGAGTTTTCGTAGGTTTCAATCCGTACCTCGTCAAAACCGCCCAGATATTCATTTTTAGAAAGGTCGCTTGGGGTCCAGTCAAAATTATAATGGTCTATTCTGTAGTAAAAATCGTCTTCGTTTCCATTCAGCGCATCGAAAGAAATTTGAAGTTTGTCGCCTAAGGTAATGATGGGTATTTGGTTTTGAGAAGAAGTGCCTCTGAATTGAACGGTGCCAATATACTCGGGTGGTGGTATTTCTTGTGCTACCTGAGCTGTTAGTAGTGGACAGATACAAATTATAAATAGGAGCGAAGCAATAGTTTTAAACATCTAGATGGGTTTTAAGTGGCTAAATATACACAATTTCTGTGCCTTCTTTACTTCCCGGTAAATAAGCTGTTTTGGTGTAAAAAATTTAAGATATATTCCTTGTGTAATGCTAGTTTAAATTATTAAATTTGCACACCCTAAATTGAGCCGATAAGGTTCTTAGGGGCAAAGGCAATTTTAACACAACTATCCTATGTCCAAAGACATTAAGATTAAAAAAGGTCTTACTATAAACCTTAAAGGCGAAGCAGAAAAAACGCTTTCTAAAGCGCCACGTTCCAGAACGTTCGCCATAAGACCTGCCGACTTCCATCTTACCACCCCAAAAATGGTTGTAAAGGAAGGAGCAAAAATTCAAGCGGGAGAAATTATTTTCTATTCCAAAGACAAAGAGAACATTAAGTTTGCATCCCCTGTAAGCGGTACGTTAACTGCGATCGAGCGGGGAGCAAAACGTGTAATTACTCGTTTGCTTATTGAGGCTGAAACACAAGACACCTATGTAGATCATGGAAGTGTAAACGTAGCAACAATGGATGCTGATGCAATAAAGAGTCACTTGCTGGCTTCTGGTTGTTGGCCGTTCATTAAGCAACGACCGTACGACGTGATTGCAGATCCTGAAGTAGCGCCAAAAGCTATTTTTATTTCAGGCTATACAACGGCACCTTTGGCTGCAGACCTAGATTTTACATTAAAAGGAAAAGAAGCCGAATTGCAAGCAGCAGTAACCGCCTTGAGCAAGTTAACAGAAGGGAAGGTTCATATAGGTTTAGGAAGTGACTGGAGTTCGCCCCTGAAGGATGTAAATGACGCTGTATTGCATTCGGTTAAAGGACAACACCCTGCTGGGAATGTTGGAACGCAAATAGCGATGATAGATCCTATCAACAAAGGAGAAACCGTTTGGACGGTTGCTGCGCAGGATCTGGTGATCATTGGTGAATTGTTGCTTACAGGAAAATTTAATGCTGAACGAGTGATTGCATTAGCAGGCTCTTCAGTAAAAACACCGAAATATTACACTACAAAAATTGGGGCTGAGGTTTCAACATTTGTGTACGATAGTGGATTGAACGAAGAAAATGTACGCGTCATTAGTGGCGATGTATTGTCGGGAACACAAATTTCACCAAAACAGCATCTAGGGTATTATGCAAACACCGTGACTGTAATTCCTGAAGGAGACGACTACGAATTTTTTGGGTGGAACAAGCCTGTCTTTAATAAGATTTCAAACACACGCGCACTAACTTTTTCCTGGATGATGCCTAAGAAAAAGTTTGAGTTAGATACAAATACAAATGGCGAGCACAGAGCTTTTGTAGTAACGGGGAATTATGAACAAGTATTTCCTTTGGATATCTACCCGATGCAAATCCTAAAAGCTTGTATGGTACAGGATCTGGATGCTATGGAAGCTTTAGGTATGTATGAAGTAGCGCCAGAAGATTTTGCGTTGACCGAATTTATCTGCGTGTCTAAACAACCGCACCAACAAATTATTAGAAATGGGTTGGACTTAATGTATAAAGAAATTGGATAATTATTCATTTTAGAAAAATGAAAAATACATAGTATATGGGATTGAAGCAAAAATTACATACGCTCAAGGAAAAATATAAAGGTACAAAGATGGCTCCTGCGTTCAACGCATTGCACACCTTTTTGTACTTACCCAATGAGACTACGCACAATGGAACGCACATTAAAGCTGCAGACGATTTAAAGCGTACTATGAACATTGTCATACTGGCATTGGTTCCCTGTTTAATTTTTGGGATTTTCAATGCGGGATATCAACATTATTCAGCTATTGACGAAACACTTCGCCAGGCACCGTTGGCTAACTTTTTTACGTGGGACAATTTTATTATGGGATGCTGGACAGTACTTCCATTAGTACTTGTTTCGTACGGAGTAGGTTTACTTATTGAATTTATTTTCGCCGTAATTAAAGGACATGAAGTGGAAGAAGGATATTTGGTAACAGGTATGTTAGTGCCACTAATTGTCCCTATTGACATTCCGTTGTGGATGTTGGCTGTTGCTGTAGCTTTTGGAGTTGTAATTGGAAAAGAGGTGTTTGGTGGAACAGGAATGAATATTTTAAATCCCGCTCTTACCATCCGTGCTTTTTTATTTTTTGCGTATCCAACATGGATGAGTGGCGATAAGGTATGGGTTCACGGCGCTGTAGATCGTCAAAAAGAAATCTTAGCAGGTGCTAATGTAGATGCTATATCTGGAGAAACTATTCTGGGAAGTTATGCGCAGAATACTACTTCTATAGCCTATGATTATTGGGATATGTTTTGGGGTTTTATACCGGGTTCGGTAGGGGAAACTTCTAAATTACTAATAATCGTGGGGGCGCTAATTTTAATTTTCACCAAAATTGGTAGTTGGAGAATAATCTTTAGTACCCTTATAGGTGCATTAACTATGGGGCTAATTTTTAACGGAGTGGTTTCAGCAGGATGGATTGGTGAAAGTTCAAAATTCTTTGGTTTAATGAATGTGCCTTTCTGGCAACACCTTATTATAGGTAGTATTTTGTTTGGTGCTGTATATATGGCAACAGACCCTGTTACAGCAAGTCAAACAAATAAAGGAAAATGGATATACGGATTTTTAATTGGATTTATATCTATTCTAATTCGCGTATTTAATCCTGCTTATCCTGAAGGAGTCTTCTTGGCTATTTTGTTGATGAATGTATTTGCACCAACGATAGACCATTACGTGATTGAAGGAAACATAAAGAAAAGAGCAAAACGTCTTAAAGCTAAAACAGCATAATTATGGCAATTAACACAGATAAAAATAGTTATACCATCTTTTTCGCCGTCATTATGGTGGTAGTGGTAGGATCATTATTGGCTGGCTTTGCCGCTGGTTTAAAGCCATTAATTAAATCAAATGAAAAGTTCGAAAAGCAGCAAAACATCCTGTATGCTATGAACGTTAACGACAACGAGGGTGACGGAGATGTAGTGTTTATCCCAACCGATAGGGTTGAAGAAGAATTCAATAAATATATCACGAAGCAATTAGTAATTCAGGGTGATGAGGTGACTGAAAATGACGAAGCCTACTTAATTGATCTTAAAAAAGAAGAGACCAAAGCAAAAGAGGATGGTTACGAACGTAAACTACCTTTGTTTGTAGGTGAGAAAGACGGAAAGGAAGTATATGTAATTCCTGTGCGAGGAAAAGGGCTTTGGGATGCTATCTGGGGCTTTGTGGCTGTAGATAAATCTATGACCATTCAGGGAGTATATTTTGACCATAAAGGAGAAACACCAGGTTTGGGTGCTGAAATTAAGCAACGTTACTTTATGGACGATTTTACTGGAGAGAGTTTTTTAAATGGAAACGCCTTTGAAGGAATAAGCGTAGCTAAAGGAAATAACGATCCTAAAAACACAGATACTACCGATAATGAAGTAGATGCCCTTGCAGGAGCTACTATTACAGGCGACGGAGTTTCAGCGATGTTGAAGAAGGATGTTAGAATGTATGTTCCTTATTTTAAGAAATTACAATAAATAATAACAATAAAAATGTGTAAGCATTTTAATAAATAATACTATGGGGTTACTTTCAAAAAAAGATAGAAAACTTATCTTAGATCCGTTAGCAGACGATAACCCAATCACCATTCAGGTGTTAGGAATATGTTCTGCACTGGCTATTACAGCGCAGTTAAAGCCTTCTATTGTAATGGCAATTTCTGTACTATTTGTAATGGGAGTTGGAAATGTGGTCATTTCGTTGATGCGAAATATCATTCCGTCAAAAATCCGAATTATTGTACAGTTAATTGTTGTGGCAACACTAGTAATTATTGTAGACCAGGTTTTAAAAGCTTTCGCATATGAGTTAAGTAAAGAACTCTCCGTATTTATCGGGCTAATTATTACCAATTGTATCATTATGGGGCGTTTTGAAGCTTTTGCTTTAGGGAATGGCCCGTGGAAATCGTTTCTTGATGGAATAGGAAATGCAGCAGGATACGGGGTGATTTTAATTATCGTTGGTTTTTTCCGTGAATTGTTAGGAAGTGGAACCTTATTCGGATTTAAAGTATTGGGAGATTCGGTTGAAAAAACAGGATTGTACGCCATAGGATACGAAAACAACGGTTTTATGGTACTACCTCCAATGGCATTGATCGTAGTGGGAATTATTATCTGGGTACAACGTAGCCGTAATAAAGCATTAATAGAAGAAAATTAAAACGTATTATTCCTCTTTGAAAGGGGCTAGGGGGAAGTTTCTCCCATAAATTTAAAAATATGGAACACCTTGAACTTTTTTTCAAATCCATCTTCGTAGATAATATGGTATTTGCATACTTCCTGGGTATGTGTTCTTACCTTGCTGTATCTAAGAAAGTGAGTACTGCAGTTGGTTTAGGAGCTGCTGTAATCTTTGTATTAACTGTAACCGTACCTTTGAACTGGTTGCTCGATCAATACATTTTACGTGAAGGAGCATTGACGTGGTTAGGCGACGAGTTTGCTGATTATGACCTTAGTTTTTTATCGTTTATTCTCTTCATTGCAACTATTGCTACGATGGTACAATTGGTAGAAATTATTGTGGAAAAATTCTCACCTTCTTTATATAATTCATTGGGTATTTTCTTACCCTTAATCGCAGTAAACTGTGCCATTCTTGGAGGATCATTATTTATGCAATCCAGAGACATTGCCACTTTCGATCTGGCATTAAATTACGGTTTCAGTTCTGGAATAGGATGGTTCCTGGCAATTGTAGCTATTGCAGCTATCCGCGAGAAAATTAGATATAGTAATGTACCAGCACCTTTAAGAGGACTGGGAATTACATTTATCATCACAGGGTTAATGGCGATTGGTTTTATGAGTTTTGGAGGAATGTTAACCGGAGGAGACGAAGAAACACCTTCATTAGACACCAATACCGAGAACATTGGTATTGAAGCTCAAGATGAGAATTTAAATAATACTGAAAAAGAAACCGCTCAAGTCGAAGTTTCAGAACTAACACAGCAATAATATGTTTTTAGCAGCAAGTACACTAGGAGTTGTAGTAGCCACCGTCGTTGCCTTTTTGGTATTGACACTTTTGTTAGTGGCGCTTTTGTTATTTACAAAGCAAAAATTATCTCCGTCAGGGCCCGTAACTATTACCATTAATGACGAAAAGAAAATCGAAGTAGCCAGTGGAGGTACTTTACTTTCAACGCTGGGGAGTAATAAAATTTTCCTTCCATCGGCTTGTGGTGGTGGTGGAACGTGTATTCAGTGCGAATGCCACGTCCTTGAAGGCGGAGGAGAAGCTTTACCAACGGAGACACCACACTTCAGTAGAAAAGAACTAAAAGAAGGCGCACGTTTGTCTTGCCAGGTTAAAGTAAAGCAGGATATGAACATTCATATTCCTGAAGAAGTTTTCGGAATTAAAAAATGGGATGCAACCGTTGTTAGAAATTATAACGTAGCTTCCTTCATTAAGGAATTTGTAGTAGAAATTCCTGAAGACATGGGCTACAAGGCTGGTGGTTATATCCAGATTGAAATTCCTGAATGTGAAGTGAAGTTTGAAGATATGGACATTACAGCGCACCCGGAAGAACACGAAACACCAGACAAATTTCAGGCAGAATGGGATAAATTTGGTTTATGGCCCTTAGTAATGAAAAATACTGAAACGGTGGAAAGAGCTTACTCTATGGCTTCCTACCCAGCCGAAGGACGAGAGATTATGTTGAACGTTCGTATTGCCACGCCACCATGGGATAGAGCAAAAAACCAATGGATGCAAGTAAATCCAGGAATCGCTTCCTCTTACATTTTTAACTTGAAGAAAGGAGATAAGTGCGTAATTTCCGGACCTTATGGAGAATTCTTCATCAACCCTTCAGAATCTGAAATGTTATACGTTGGAGGTGGAGCAGGAATGGCACCTATGCGTTCTCACTTATACCATTTATTCAATACATTAAAGACAGGGCGTAAAGTAACGTACTGGTACGGTGGACGTTCAAAAAGAGAGTTGTTTTATATTGAGCACTTTAGAAAATTAGAAAGAGAATTTCCTAATTTCAAGTACTATATGGCCCTTTCTGAACCTATGGAAGAGGATAACTGGAAGGTTAAAAAAGACATTAACGATGAGGCTGGTGACGGTTTTGTAGGGTTTATTCACCAAGTGGTAATAGATAACTACTTAAATCACCACGAAGCGCCAGAAGATATTGAACTGTACTTCTGTGGCCCACCATTAATGAACCAGGCTGTTCAGAAAATGGGAGAGGACTTCGGTATCCCGGATGAGCATATTAGATTTGATGACTTTGGGGGATAAGAACCAAAAAATATAATTAACTGAAAAGTGCCAAATATTTTTAATATTTGGCACTTTTCTTTGGTAGTAGAGCTGTTGCTTCAGTATTAATTTTTGAAATTGAGGTAGTTACAGTGTATTCGGTAGAATTATTCGCATAACCGCTACTTGTGAAGAACCTTTTTTTGCAGGTCTCTTAACTTTATGTTAAATTACCTTGCTCTTTTTAGGTGTTTTATCGTTAAGAAATTGTATTTCAGCTAATTAACTCTAAATTTGAGATTTAAACTAGTATCCTCGAAATATACTTCGATCATGAAAACATCTACCTATCATACGTTTTTGGGTGCAATTTTACTTTGTTTTATTACTACAGGGTTCGCTCAGAAAAAACTAACAAACAAAACAACCCCGTCAAGGATACACCAGCCGTCTAGTGCCGTCAATCTATCTCTTTCGGCTACCAATACGGACACGCTCAAAGAGCTGGAGGCGAAGTTCCGTGCAAACTATAAAGCGAAAAAAGAAGAGGCTTTAGCGTATGCATTTATACACAATATACCTGTGAAGAAAATGTTGGACGATGGTGGTTTTGCCGAGCTCCAATTTATTTCAGAAGAAGGTACACCTATTTATTATAGAACATTTAACTCTAACGCAGCTATATCTACCAGAACCAATTGGCTAAACACAGGCGGAGGTCTTGGGCTTCAATTAAATGGAGACAATCTTGTTGCTCACGTCTGGGATGGAGGCCATGCCAGAATTACACATGAAGATTATGATGGCCCAGGAGGAAACAACCGTGTTACACTTATGGATACTGGAGCAGAAGGAGGAACCCAGCTAAACTTCCATGCTGCCCATGTAACAGGAACTATAATGGGAACTGGTTTGGGTGTTTTTGCTCCTCCAAATGGTACTTCAAAAGGTATGGCCTGGCAAAGTAATGTGAGAGGCTATATGTGGAATGACGATGTTGCCGAAGCTACTGGCCAGGCAAATGATGGTACAGGGGGGGGGACTTTCAATTTTGGGTACGATATGTTACTATCCAACCATTCGTATGGCTTTATTGCTGGAAATATTCCAGATGCCTGGTTCGGCCAGTATGGCTTCGATGCAGTAGACTGGGATGACTTAATGTATAATGCGCCCTATTATTTAATGGTAGTAGCTGCAGGGAATGACGGAGATGATAATACATCAAACGGAAATCCATTGGCAGGAAATTCAGCATATGATAAACTTAGTGGCCATGGAACTGCAAAAAACAACTTGGTAGTTGCCAATGCCCAAGACGCCATCATTAATCCAGATGGTAGCCTAAACTCTGTGGTAATTAACTCTGGAAGTAGTGAAGGTCCTACAGATGATTACAGAATTAAACCAGATATTACTGGGAACGGTACATTGCTAGCCTCTAGCGGTGAAGATGCAGATAATTCTTATATAGGTTTAACAGGAACCTCTATGGCATCACCCAATGTTGCAGGAACATTACTATTACTACAGGAACACTACGAAAACATTCATAACATTCCAATGCGGGCCTCTACACTAAAAGGCCTGGCACTGCATACAGCAGACGACCCTAACGCAAACGGTCCGGATGTTGTGTATGGCTGGGGCTTGTTAAATGCCAAGAAAGCAGCCGAAACTATTACTACCGCAGCTGCAGACGGTTTTGCTGAAGTAGAAGAATTAACGCTAAATCAAGGAGAAGTATATACAGTAAATGTACAGGCAAACGGTAGTGAACCTCTGCTGGCTTCTATTTCATGGACAGATCCTGCTGGGGCACAAAACAATGGTACCAATAGTACGACACCTGCCCTGGTAAACGATTTGGATCTTAATTTAGACAACGGTGCTGTGTTTTATCCCTGGAGGCTAACGGGAGTTACTACAAATAGCCAGAATAATGAAAATAACGTAGATCCTTTTGAGAGGGTCGATGTTACTGGAGCTTCAGGACTGTACACACTTACTATTACTCATGACGGTACGCTTTCAAGTGGAAGTCAGGATTTTGCTTTAGTAATTACAGGAGGTCAAATTGTCGCAGGCGCTCCGCAAATTGCTTTTGCTTCAACTTCTGGAAATACCACTGAAAATTCTGAATGTGGATTCACAGATATTTCAGTGCCTGTTACCATAAGCGCAGGAGCTTCGGCAAATGCAGATGTTAATTTTACAGTGAATGGAAGTAGTACAGCTACAACGGGATCAGACTTCGACTTACAAACGTCCAGTGTAACATTTCTGGCAGGAAATACGACTACACAAAATATGATAGTACGTGTATACGAAGATGGATTTGTTGAAGGCAATGAAACTGTGGTAGTAGATTTTACAGTAAACCCAAATGGAGGTGATGCCGTTGCGAATACCTCTTTAGATACTTTTACTTTAACAATCACCAATGATGATACAGCAATAACTCCAACGGTAAGCAATGTACTTTTTTCAGAAAACTTTGATGGAGGTGGACCTTATAATGTGACTACAAACCAGAGCGATTTAGGGGGAACTCCAGTAGATGCCTGGGGCGTAGCAAATACCGCAGGTGCTAGCAGTGGATTTTGGGATACTTCAGGGAATGCTACCAACTTTGCATTTACAAACGATGATGCTTGTAATTGTGACAAAAGCAACGATCTATTAACTACAACTGTAATCGATTTATCTGGAACTTATGTTTCTGCAGCACTAACGTTCGATCACGCTTTTGCAGCTATTGATCCGGAAGTTGGAGACGTTTTAATAAGTATAAACAACGGAGCCACATTTACTTCGGTGTTAAACTTAACCAATACATCGGTAAACAATGGTGGGGGTAGTTATACAACACCGTGGATGCAAGGCGTAACGGTAGATATGACACCTTACATAGGAAACTCTCAGGTTATGGTTCAATTTCGCTATAACGATGGTGGTGGCTGGTTATACGGTATGGCTGTGGATGATATTCAAGTAGTTGCAATGAGTGAGCTTGCTGTACAAACTGCTGTGAATACAGGAACTGCAGACCAATTAAATATAAATGATGCCGGAACTGCCTATAGTACCGATACCACAACTGGAGATGTCATGGCAGTTATTTTAAATAATCAAACCGATGATTATGGTTGTACTTCTGTAGCAGTTTCAAGAGCAGGAACAGGAGCACAAGGGTACAGCGGTAGCACAGGTTTAAATCAGGTATTGGATAAACGTTTCAGTCTAACACCTTCGAACAGTATAGGTAGTGGCGATATCGATATTACTTTTTATATTGATGCAGCTGAACTTGGAGGTTGGGAAGTGGCTTCAGGAAATAACCCTGGTACCTATTCAATGTATATTGGCCGTGAATCTGGAGGAGTCTTAGAAGATGTTGTAGTAGCTACAGTTGATGCTTTTGGGACTCATACAGCATTAACAGGTAATTTTACAGGGACAGATGGAGATTTCTATTTTGGACGTCAGCATGCATTTATCAGTTGTCCTGGGATTACTAAAACCTGGAACGGAACCAGCTGGAGTCCATCTGCACCTACAAATATTGATGCGGCTGTGATAAATGGAACATACGATACAGTTGATGACGGAGATATTGAAGCTTGCGAACTTATTATTAGCGACAACCAAATACTTACCGTAGATGCTGGGCATTACATTCGTATACAAAATGATATTAATGTAGACGGGACACTTATCGTAGCGCACACGGCAAATGTAGTGCAAGTAAATCCTAATGCAGTGGTAAACAAAAATACTGGGACAGGAGCAGTCATAAATGTGCATGTAACAACGCCAGTGCTCCAGCAACGTGCTTTTATGGTGATGGGAAGTCCCATGGATTTAGAGACACGTAACGGAGTGTTTACAGATGCCTTTTTAGTGTTGGATCACGCTCCTAATAGCTTTAACCCTAATACACACCCAAACATTCCTCAGGGTGCAACCAATTTTAGTGATTTGGAAGGAGATTTCTGGACAACATATACAGGTACCATTAATCCGGGTGAAGGATATATAGTGCGTCCTCAAACAGGGTATGGTGACCCGGCTGGTATTTCATACGATATGACGTATAGTGAAGGAACCCTCAATAATGGTACGGTAAGTCGTACAAAAATATACAATAACGTTAATAGCCCTGCAGGAACTCCCAATGCTTATGCCAACCCCTACGCAAGTGCGATAGATGGAGACCAGTTTATACAAGACAACGGATTAAACGAGTTGTTCTTTTGGGAGCACCTTACTCCACCAAGTGTCATTATTCCAGGAGAAGGCCTGAAGTTTGATATGGACGATGTTTCCATTCGTAATTTTGGTGGCGGTATTGCTGCAAATAATGACGACCCCTTAAACATTCCAAGTAATGTAATTTCAACAGGTCAAGGGTTTGCTGTAAAGGCAGTTGCGAATGGGATGGTAGATTTCACGAACAATATGAGACTCACTACCGGCAACACAACGCTACGAACATATGAAGAAGAAGTAGATCGTCTCTGGCTGCGCATTGAAAGTGATACATATCAATTAGCAAATAACTTAATGATAGGATTTAATCCCCTTGCCACTTCGGGAATTGATAACGGATACGACACAGATCGCCTGGCGTGTAGTGTGTCTATTTATTCCCAACTGGAGACAGGAGACAAACGCCTGTCCATCCAGACAAGAGAAGCGTTTAGAGACCATATAAAAATACCCGTAGGATTTTCAACACTACTGGAAGAAGAGACGAGCTATACGATAAGCTTGTCTAATTTTGAAGGTGCTAATCTAGAGAACAGAGCAATTTACCTGTATGATACTGAACTGAATATCCTTACAGACCTTACACAGGAGGAGTACAGTTTTAGAAGCGGAATTGCTGCGCAAGATCGAAGATTTACAGTAGTATTTGAACATGATGAAGAGGTATTGGGTACCAGCCAGGCATCTATGGAAGGCATTGCTGTATACCCTAACCCAACAAGCAGTATGTTAAATATTGTGAGTGCAGGTAGCCAATTAGAAGCAGTAAAAGTATACGATGTGTTGGGTAGACAGATTGCCAACAAGAAGTTGAACGGTGTTCAGACGTACCAATTAGATATGTCCGCACTACATACAGCGGTATACTTTGTCGAGATCACCACGCCACAAGGGAGTGCGGTAAAACGTATCGTGAAAAAATAAAAGGTACAATTTTCTAATAAAAAAAGGTCCTTATTAATTTTAATAAGGACCTTTTTATTGTTGGAAACCCGAGGGGTGTCTAGTTATTAAAAGCTGATTTTATTTTATCAACATAGTCTAATTTTTCCCACGTAAATAATTCTACCTCTAATGTTTTGCTTTCGGCATTAGGGATGTCAAAGGTTTTCGTTACTACCTCATTTTGTCTTCCCATATGGCCATACGCAGCAGTTTCAGAATACATAGGTTGACGCAACTTTAAACGTTCTTCAATAGCTGCGGGTCGCATATCAAAAATTTGTGCTATTTTTTTAGCAATTTCGCCGTCCGACATAGCCACTTTGCTGGTACCGTACGTATCTACAAAAATTGCCATAGGTTCAACAACGCCAATTGCGTAGCTTACTTGAACCAGGATTTCATTTGCAATACCCGCTGCTACCATGTTTTTGGCAATATGTCTGGTTGCATAGGCAGCAGAACGATCTACCTTACTTGGGTCTTTTCCGCTAAAAGCACCACCACCGTGTGCTCCTTTTCCACCATACGTATCTACAATAATTTTGCGACCCGTAAGCCCTGTGTCCCCGTGTGGTCCGCCAATTACAAACTTTCCGGTAGGATTAATGTGGTATTTAATATGATCTGTAAACAAAGCTGCAATTTCTGGATGAAGTTGAGCTTTTACGCGTGGAATTAAAACTTCAACAATATCTTTTTTAATTTTTGTCAGCATCGCATCGTCATCACTGTCAAACTCGTCGTGTTGGGTAGAAACTACAATGGAATCAATACGTACGGGGGTATTGTCATCATTGTATTCAATAGTTACCTGGCTTTTTGAGTCCGGGCGTAAATACTTAATTTCGTTTTCTTCGCGACGAAGCGCTGCCAATTCCTTCAAGATTCTATGGGAAAGATCCAATGCCAATGGCATATAGTTTTCGGTCTCTTTGGTTGCATAACCAAACATCATTCCCTGGTCTCCGGCTCCCTGCTCCTCTTTGCTGGCACGGTCTACTCCTCGGTTAATATCGTCACTCTGTTCGTGAATGGCCGAAAGAACACCGCAAGAATTTCCATCAAACTGATATTCTCCTTTGGTGTATCCAATGTTGTTTATAACGTCACGAGCAATTTTTTGGACATCTAAGTAGACATTACTCTTAACCTCTCCCGCCAATACTACCTGCCCTGTAGTTACAAGTGTTTCACACGCCACTTTACTTTGTGGGTCAAACGCTAAAAAATTGTCTATAAGCGCATCACTAATTTGATCTGCTACTTTGTCTGGATGTCCTTCAGAAACACTTTCTGAAGTAAATAAATACGCCATTGCTTATTGTTTAAATTTTAAAAATGTGGTCGAGGGAGATTTGACGAAAACGTCGAAGGTAGTTTGCACTGCCTTTAGCATTTTTTATTCTGAAATTTTAAACTTCCAGAAGAGGTTGCAATCAGTCAAATCTTTCCTCTTAATCGGTGCAAAGGTACAATAAGAATTACAATTAGAAAAGATTCTATTGTTTTTGTAATACAGCTCTTTGAACTGTTGTAATTGGGTGTGAAATCACTTCAATTTTCTCTTCATTTTCAGTGTAAGTTGTTGTTTGTTTGGAGGTTGGTGAAAAAATAATTTCAAAATCCAAATAGCCGGATTCAAAAGTTATAAAGGTTGTAAGCAGGTTTCCTTGTACCTCAAAGAGGGTGTACATTTTGTTGTCAATCACCTTGGTGTCCATCAATATTCCATTGTTTTCATCCACTACATACGTTCCTTTTTCTTTGCTTTTTTCAATGAATGTATACCTGCGAACTTGCTTTGTTTCCCCTTCGCCATAGACTAATGTATAGGCATATGTTCCAACCGAATCTGTTGCCAATAAATGAAATTCCATCGGGATGTTTTGATTTCCTTTTTCAGAAGAAATATGAAGATTTCCTTTATAAATTCCGAAGAAATCATCTGGAAAGTCTATTGATTTATCTTGTGAAATTGCTGAAGCAGAAAAAAATAGACAAAAAATAATGCTAAATAAAAACTTCATAGTCAGTTGATTAAGTTTGTTAAAAAAGAATAATGGCTGAAAAATACCAACTTTAATTTGGAATTCTCCATTCTCTTTCGCAATATTTGTGCTCACAAAGTTCAAATCTTTATTGAATTGTTATCAAGAAAGGTGGAGGGATTAGACCCTTTGAAGCCTTAGCAACCTGCCAACTATTGGAAAGGTGCTACATTCTACACCAGCGTAGCTGGAGATAGATAACGACAAACTATAGTTTCTTCCTGAAACTATAGGGACTCACTTCTTACTAACAATTTTTCTAAAAGAGTACGCCATAAGGCGCATTTGGCTTTTGTTTTAATCTTTTATTAACTCAAAAAACTAGAAAAATGAGTGCAACAAAAATTATTCATTCCATTCCAAGCGACCCGTTAACGGGCGCAATTTCGGTGCCTGTGTACCAAACATCAACTTTTATCCAGGAAGCGCCAGGCGTTAACAAAGGATATGATTATGCAAGAAGTAACAATCCAACCCGCAAAGTTTTAGAAGACGTGGTCGCCCAACTTGAAGGAGGGGATAACGCGTTTGCATTTGCAACAGGCTTAGCGGCTATAGATAGTGTGCTAAAATTACTTTCTGCAGGTGATGAGATTGTCGCTGTGGACGATATCTACGGTGGTGCCTACCGTCTATTTACGCATGTCTATGAAATATTGGGTGTTGAAATTAAGTATGTAGATACTACCAATGTGGAAAACGTAGCCAATGCAGTAAGTACTAAAACAAAGTGTATCTGGATAGAATCTCCCACCAACCCTACGTTAAAAGTTTCAGATATTAGAGCTATTTCAAAAATTGCTAAGAGTGTACATGCGTTTTTGGTTGTAGATAACACATTCGCAAGTCCTATTGCTCAACAGCCATTAAATTTGGGGGCAGATATTGTAATTCATAGCGGTACTAAATACATTGGGGGGCATAGCGATCTAGTAGCAGGATTGGTAGTAACAAAAGACAAAGTGTTTTCAGAAAAGATAAAATTTGTGCAGAATGCTTCCGGCGGAATTTTAGGACCCTGGGACTGTTTCTTGACCATTCGGGGAATTGAAACATTAGATATCCGGTATAGAAAGCAATGTGAAAATGCTCAAAAAGTAGCTGAGTTTTTAGTGCAAAACGATGCGGTTTCTGAGGTCTATTTCCCGGGATTACCAACACATAAAAACCATAAAATTGCCAAACAACAACAAAGCGGTCTTTTTGGTGGCATAGTATCCTTCAGTTTAAAAAACGATACGGTAGATGCTGCAAATGCCTTTGTAACCGCAACCAACTATTTTAAACTAGCTGAAAGTTTAGGAGGTGTAAAGAGCCTGCTTTGTCATCCGCCACAAATGACCCACGCCAGTGTGCCCAGAGAAAAAAGAATACAGGCTGGTATTAAAGATTCGCTCATTCGTCTTTCTTGTGGTATTGAAAATGCAGACGATTTAGTACAGGATCTTGCACAGGCTTTCAAAATAACTGAAGTTTCACCTGCACCATTTGCATCATAACTTTTTAAAAATGAGTACAACAATTTTAGAAATTTCAGAGGAAAACAAAATAGACATAGCTGCACTTCAAACACGGCGTATTCACCTGGCTATTTTTGGTCATGGCACGGTAGGGAAAGCATTTTTAGATCAATTGTTTAAACGACAAACGCAGCTTTTAAAAAATAAAAACATAGAGCTGGTAGTTTTTGTGGTGGCCAATTCAACCAGGGCGTTGTTCCAGAAAAATGGAATCGACACCCATTGGGAGCAAGATAAAAGGAGCAAGGGTAGTTCCTATTCGGTAGGAGATGTTATTTCCTTCGCTCATCACAACAAGCTGGAAAATTTAATCGCAATAGACAATACTGCAGATGCTGCCTTTACCAAAAACTATGAACTGTTAGTGAAAAATGGGTTCCACTTGGTATCTTCAAATAAGCATAAGAATACAAACAGCTGGGAAGAGTATCGCGGGTTGAGGGGGGTGTTAAAGGATTATAACAAAAGTTATTTGTACGAAACCAACGTTGGTGCTGGCTTGCCTTTAATAGATACCATTGGACTTCTGCATCAGTCTGGTGAAAATATTACCCGGATAAAGGGGGTGTTTTCGGGTTCACTAAGCTATATTTTTAATGAGTTTTCAAAAAAAAGTAGTTCCTTTAGTGAGGTACTTGCAAAGGCAATCGCAAAGGGATTTACGGAGCCAGACCCACGGGAAGATCTTTGCGGGATGGATGTAGCTCGTAAATTACTCATCCTGGCGCGAGAATTAGAACTAAGCGTGGAGCTGGAGGATGTTTCAGTACAAAACCTTATCCCGAAAGCGTTAAGAAATGTAGACAAAGAAACATTTTTTAAAGAACTGAATCAGTTAGATCACCCTTATTTAATTAAAAAGAAGAACCTTAAAAAAGACACAGTACTCCGGTATGTGGGGGATCTTCATGGCGATTTGTCCAAAGAAGATGGGGGTATTTTAAAAGTAGGTTTGCAGGAAACGCCTAAAAACAGTATGTTAGGGCAGTTAAAAGGAAATGACTCACTTTTTGAAATTTACACAGAGAGCTACGGAGTAAACCCCATTGTAATTCAGGGAGCCGGAGCTGGTGCTAACGTCACAGCCCGTGGTGTATTTGGAGATGTATTACGAATATGTACTAAACTAACTTAAGGATGAAGGTAACCCTAGAAAGAAAAAATAATGCCTATTGGTTCCAGGGAACAGGAAAACATCCTGTTCCCATACCTATAGACAATGGAGAAAATGGAGCCAGTCCCATGGAGCTACTCTTAATGGGCGTGGGTGGTTGTAGCGCAGTAGACATCGTTTCCATTCTTACCAAGCAAAAACAAGAGATTTCCAGTTACAGGATGGAGGTAACTGGTGAGCGTAAGGAAGTTGCACAGGCAAAACCTTTTGCGTCCATGCACGTAGCCATTTTTTTAGAAGGAAAGATAACCCCGTTAAAAGCAAAAAAAGCGGCAGACCTTAGTTTCGAAAAATATTGTTCAGTATCTTTAACATTAGAGCCACAAGTGCCTATTACGTATGATGTGTATGTAAACGGCGAAAAAATTAAATAACCAATGCTATCCAGAAAAACCAAATACGGACTAAAAGCACTTTCGTACCTCGCCAGGGAAAATAGCGAAGACCCGGTACAGATTGTTGTAATTTCTGAATCTGAAAACATCTCTCAAAAGTTTTTGGAAAGCATTTTACTTATTTTGAAGAAAGCCGGTATTTTACAATCCAAAAAAGGAAAAGGAGGAGGCTACTTTCTGGCAAAACCTGCAGAGGAAATTACAATTGCAAGTGTCTTACGGGTACTCGAAGGCCCTATTGCCTTAGTGCCCTGTGTAAGCCTTAACTTTTACGAAAAATGTGATGACTGCCCAAGTGAAGAAGCTTGTAGTGTTCACAGCCTTATGGTAAAAGTGCGGGATACCAATTTAAGTATTTTCGAAAATACAACCCTGGCAGACCTTGTTGCAGGAAAAACAAAAGATTAATGTGCAAACCATTGGCATTTTAAAATTTATGCCTTTACTTTGTGCCAGTTCATTACGTACTGAGAGTTATCAAGAAAGGCGGAGGGATTAGACCCTGTGAAGCCTTAGCAACCCTTAAAAATCTGTTTATCTTAGAACAGTAGTTTGAGAAGGTGCTACATTCTATTCTGGTTGTATCCAGAAATAGATAACAAAAAAACAGGTCAACACCTTTCCAAACTTCTTGATAGATTTTTAGTGCCAGTTACCTCATTTTTTGAGTTGAATGGATTGTACTAGGGCGAGCCCCTTTATAAATGCTTTTAGGCATTTACAAAGCGTCGGGCTATACGCTGTATCTCCCACTTGCCTTATGCGGCAAGTGGGAGGATGCCGCTGCTATCCCTGCCCGAACAACAGAGCGGGCCTCTCGCAAACAAAAAAATGAAGAGCCACAACAAAACCGTACTCTGAGCGAAGCCGAGAGGGAATTATTATGAATAACAACATACAAAAAGCACTACAAAAACGAATCTTAATCCTAGACGGAGCTATGGGAACCATGCTACAACGCTATGATTTTTCCGAAGAGGACTTTCGTGGAGAACGCTTTAAAGACTATTCTACATCAGTAAAAGGGAATAACGATCTGCTGTCGCTCACCCAACCCAAAGCTATTGCCGAAGTACACGCCAAATATTTTGAAGCAGGAGCAGACATCGTAGAAACAAATACTTTTTCAAGTACTACTATCGCCATGGCAGATTATGGGATGGAGGACCTGGTCTACGAATTAAATTTTGAAAGTGCAAAAATTGCTAAGAAAGTAGCGCAGGAGTTTACAGCTAAAGAACCCCACAAACCAAGATTTGTAGCTGGTGCCATGGGACCCACTAATAAAACCGCCAGTATGTCCCCAGATGTAAACGATCCCGGGTTCAGAGCCATTTCTTTTGAGCAACTACGCACGGCCTATAAACAACAAGCTGAAGCTCTTCTGGATGGTGGCGCAGACCTGCTATTAGTAGAAACAATTTTTGATACGTTAAACGCAAAAGCTGCGCTTTTCGCCATTGAAGAAGTGAAAGCCGAACGGGAGATACAAGTTCCCATCATGGTAAGCGGTACTATTACCGATGCTTCAGGGAGAACACTCTCAGGGCAAACAGCCGAAGCCTTTTTAATCTCTATTTCGCACATTCCGTTGTTGAGTGTTGGGTTTAATTGTGCTTTAGGAGCTAAACAGCTTACCCCACATTTAGAGATTATTGCAAACAGAACCAATATAGCTGTTTCAGCCTATCCTAATGCAGGGTTACCTAATGCTTTTGGTGAATACGATGAAACTCCATCGCAAATGGCATCGCAAATCACCGAGTATTTAGACAAACAACTGGTAAATATTATTGGCGGATGTTGCGGCACCACACCCGAACATATTGAAGCTATTTCAAAAATCGCTGAAAAATACCAACCAAGACCTTTGATGTTAGAACCAAAAACTATTGTATGATGCCTTCCAAGAACCATATAGACAGATCAATTAAAACCGTTTCGGGTTTAGTCCACAAAACACTAGTCTTAACCTGTTCAGCATTAAATGCAATGACGGGAGCGCAGCTGTATTTTAAGTGTGAAAATTTTCAGAAAATGGGGGCTTTTAAAATGCGGGGAGCAATACATGCCATTCAAAATTTATCTGAACAACAAAAAGCATCAGGTGTAGTAACACACTCTTCAGGAAATTTTGGACAAGCTGTTGCCCTGGCGGCAAAAAATCTGGGAGTTACTGCCTATGTAGTAATGCCGGAAAATGCTCCTTCAGTTAAAAAAGAAGCGGTAAAGGGGTATGGAGCGATAGTTACCGAATGTGAAAGTACCTTGGAGGCACGGGAGAAAACTTCAGAAAAAATTCAGCAGGAAACAGGTGCATCATTTCTTCATCCCTCCAACAATTTAGATGTGATCCTGGGAAATGCCACAGCAGGGGTAGAACTTTTAGAAAAACACCCTGATCTGGACTATTTACTTGTACCCGTTGGCGGTGGAGGTTTAATAGCCGGAACTGTTCTGGCAGCTAAATATTTTGGACACAATTGCAAGGTAATAGGTGGGGAGCCTTTTGCAGTAGACGATGCGTATAGAGCATTGCAATCTGGAAAAATTGAGTTAAATGAATCCACCAATACTGTGGCAGACGGACTACGAACCCATTTAGGCGATAAAAACTTTCCTATTATTCAGGAACTGGTTTCAGAAATTATTCGGGTGGAAGAGGAGGAAATTGTAGCAGCGATGAAGCATATCTGGCAACGGATGAAAATAATTATCGAACCTAGCAGTGCTGTTCCGTTTGCAGCTGTTTTAAGAGAGAAAGAAAAATTTAGGGATAAAAAAGTAGGCATTATTCTCTCTGGAGGAAATGTGGATGTAACCAAATTACCATTTTAATTACAATGTCTGGTCGAGCGCAGTCGAGACCTTAATTAACCTCTCAACTTCGAACGAAGAAACCGTTTAAGTTTTATGAAACAAAATAGATATCTAAAACTCTCAGGTCTGGAACCTCTCATCATCACCCCGGAAAGTAATTTTATAAATGTAGGGGAACGGACCAATGTGGCAGGTTCTCGCAGGTTCTTACGCTTGATAAATGAAGGTAATTTTGAAGAGGCTCTTAGCATTGCGCGTGACCAAGTAGAAGGTGGCGCTCAGATTTTAGATGTTAATATGGACGATGGTTTGCTGGATGGTAAAGCTGCCATGGTGAAATTTTTAAATTTGATTATGGCCGAGCCAGACATCGCTCGTGTTCCTATTATGATAGATAGCTCTAAATGGGAGATTATTGAAGCTGGATTACAAGTGGTGCAGGGAAAATGTGTCGTAAACTCTATTAGTTTAAAAGAAGGCGAAGCAGCGTTTGTACAGCATGCAACTCTTGTAAAACGCTATGGTGCGGCCGTTATCGTGATGGCTTTTGATGAGACCGGCCAGGCAGATACCTACGAACGCAGGGTTGAAATAGCAAACCGATCTTATGACATTTTAGTAGGTCAAGTAGGATTTCCACCCGAGGATATTATCTTCGATTTAAACATTTTTCCTGTAGCAACAGGTATGGACGAGCACCGAAAAAATGCCATCGATTTTATTGAAGGTACAAGATGGGTACGAGAAAATCTGCCATATTGTAGTGTGAGTGGAGGGGTGAGTAATGTGTCTTTTAGTTTCAGAGGTAATACTATCGTGCGGGAAGCCATGCATTCGGTTTTTTTATACCACGCCATACAAGCGGGAATGAATATGGGGATTGTAAATCCCACGATGCTGGAAGTGTATGATGCGATTCCGAAGGATTTATTGGAACATGTAGAAGACGTGATGTTTGATAAAAGGGACGATGCTACCGAACGTTTGCTGAATTTTGCTGAAACAGTAAAAGGAACCGCAAAAGAAAAAACTATAGATCTTTCCTGGCGATCAGAACCGTTGCAGGATAGAATTACACGAGCACTCGTAAAAGGAATAGACCAGTACATTATTGAGGATATTGAAGAAGCCCGCCAAAGTGTTGCAAAGCCTATTGAAGTAATTGAAGGCCATTTAATGATAGGGATGAATGTAGTGGGTGACCTTTTTGGAAGTGGAAAAATGTTCTTACCACAAGTGGTGAAAAGTGCACGTGTAATGAAAAAAGCCGTGGCATATCTTCTACCATTTATAGAAGAAGACAAGGATGCAGTAGCTAAAAAGAATGGTATTGTGTTGATGGCAACTGTTAAGGGTGATGTACACGATATTGGCAAAAACATTGTTTCGGTAGTACTGGCGTGTAACAATTACGAAATAATAGACCTAGGTGTTATGGTAGCTCCCGAAAAGATCATAGCCGAAGCAAAAGCACATAATGTTGATATTATTGGATTAAGCGGCTTGATAACTCCATCTTTAGATGAAATGGTTTTTCTGGCCAAAGAAATGCAAAGACAGCAGTTTGAAGTCCCGTTGCTAATTGGGGGTGCTACTACAAGTAAAGCACATACAGCCGTAAAGATAGATCCGCACTATAAAAGTGCTGTTGTGCATGTAAATGATGCTTCACGTGCGGTAACTGTAGTGGGAGATTTACTTCAAAAGGATAGAAAGGTAGCTTATATAAAAAATATAAAAGACGACTATAATAAGTTTCGTAAAGGCTTTCTAAACCGTCAGGAAACCAAGACCTATATTTCAATTGAAGAAGCGCGCAACAACAAATTTGAAATTGATTGGAGTACTACTGAAATTGTAACACCAGAACAATTAGGAATTCATGTGTTAGAGGATTTCGACCTGTCAAAACTGAAAGATTTTATAGACTGGACCCCCTTTTTTAGAAGTTGGGATCTCCACGGCAGATATCCCAATATTTTAACCGATAAAATTGTAGGCACGCAAGCCACCGAACTTTTTGAAGATGCTCAAAGAATGCTTGAAAAAATCATCTCAGAAAAACTGCTGAAGGCAAAAGCCATTTTTGGTTTGTTTGAAGCCAATACTGTAAATGATGACGATGTCAGGTTGAGTGCTGTCGACGCCTCAAAAAGCAACGTGTTTTTCCGTACCCTTCGCCAACAAGCTAAAAAAGCAACAGGACGACCCAACATCGCGTTGGCCGACTTTATAGCACCATTAGAGACAGGAATCCAGGATTATATAGGTTGTTTTTGTGTCACCACAGGACTTGGAACGGCTGAACTAGCCAAAAAATACGAAGCTGCACATGACGACTATACTAGTATAATGGTAAAAGCATTAGCAGACAGACTTGCTGAAGCGTTTGCAGAATACCTGCACAAAGAGGTGCGAACAAAATACTGGGGATACACAAAAAATGAAACGCTGAGTAATGAAGAGCTAATCAAAGAAAGCTATAAAGGCATCCGTCCCGCACCAGGGTATCCTGCCTGTCCGGATCATTTAGAAAAGGAGACTATATGGGAAATACTACAAGTGGAAGAAAAAATAGGCGTAACCCTTACCGATAGTTTGGCAATGTGGCCGGCAGCTTCGGTTTCTGGGTACTATTTTGGAAATGAGCAGGCACGGTATTTTGGGTTGGGGAAAATAAAGGAAGACCAGGTGGCAGATTTTGCCAAAAGGAAGAATATTTCAATAGAAAAAGCAACAAAATGGTTGCAACCAAATATCGCAGAGTAAGATGAAAGTAACAGAACACATAGCCAATGCCAACGGAAAAACAATGTTTTCATTTGAGATTTTACCTCCTCTAAAAGGGCAAAACATCAATTCAATTTTTGAGAATATAGACCCGTTAATGGAGTTTAAGCCGCCTTTTATTGACGTCACATATCATCGTGAAGAATATATCTACAAAGAATTAAAGAACGGCTTGCTTCAGAAAAAAGTGGTGCGTAAACGTCCAGGAACGGTTGGTATTTGTGCAGCCATCCAGAATAAGTATAATGTAGATGCCATTCCACATATTTTGTGTGGGGGTTTCAGCAAAGAAGATACCGAGAACTTCCTGATAGATTTAGGGTTTTTAGGAATTGACAACGTGATGGCACTTAGAGGAGATGCAGTAAAAAGTGAAACCTATTTTACACCTGAAAAAGATGGTCATGTGTATGCCAGTAAATTGGTGGAGCAAATTTCAGCATTAAATAAAGGAGTTTATCTGGACGAAGAGCTTCTGAATAAAACCCCAACAAATTTTTGCATTGGGGTTGCAGGCTATCCTGAAAAACATATGGAAGCGCCAAGTCTCGACAGCGATATTCATTTTGTAAAAAAGAAAATAGAAAAAGGGGCAACATATATAGTAACCCAAATGTTTTTTGACAATTCAAAATATTTCAAATTTGTAGACAAATGCCGTGCAGCTGGCATTACTGTGCCCATTATTCCCGGGTTAAAGCCTATGGCGACAAAAAAACAATTGAATTTAATTCCGCATCGCTTTAGTCTGGAACTTCCGGACACACTTATAAAGGCTGTTGTAAAGTGTAAGGATAATAAGCAGGTAAGACAGGTAGGAATTGACTGGTGCATTGAGCAAAGTAAAGAGTTAGTGGCTGCTGGTGTCCCTTTTGTACATTATTATTCTATGGGAAAAAGTGATAATATTAAGGCCATTGCGTCTCAAATATTTTAATTGTTTACATTTGCCGCCGTGGCAAAATTATTTCTCATCACATTGTTATGCGCATTTCCAGTTTTTGCGCAAACCGAAGCTAATTCGCACTACTTTGTAGATGCAAATTATTACTACGGCTCACTGTTGGTGCAAAATAAAAATGTAGCACAACTTAATCGGAATCAACCAGAAGGGATAATTTTAGGCTTCAATAAAAAAACATTTGGTGAAAAATACTGGCAGCAGGAATACAACTACCCGGATTGGGGAATTTCGTTAGGGTATCAAAACTTTAACAGCCAGGTGCTCGGAGAGAACATTTCGGCCTATGGCCATTTCAATTTTTATTTTTTCAGTAGAAAGCTTCAGCTCAGAATTGCACAAGGTATTGGTGTGAATACAAATCCGTTTGATTTAGAAACCAATTTTAAAAACAATGCTTACGGAAGTAGCGTTTTAGCATCATCGTATTTTCTACTCAATTACCAGCAAAAAAATATTTACAAAGGTCTCGGTTTGCAGGCGGGTCTTTCTTTTATTCATCATTCCAACGGGAGTTTTAGAGCCCCTAACTCTGGAACAAATGTTTTTGCTGTCAATGTAGGGCTTCGGTATGATTTTGATGAAAAGGAGACTGCTTATATTCCATTAGAAGAAAAGCAGAACTTTAACGAACCGCTGCATTACAATCTTTTTTTACGTGGAGGTGCAAACGAAGGTGATATTGTTGGTTTGGGGAGACATCCGTTTCTAGTAGTTGGAGCATTTGTGGATAAGCGTATTAGTTATAAAAGTACATTTCAGCTTGGAGCTGAAGTGTTTTTTTCAAAATTTCTTGAAAAAGAAATAGAGTACCGTTCCGTTGCATTTTTTGATGAAGATTTTGCAGATACAGATTACAAACGCGTTGCTGTTTTTGGTGGATATGAGTTACGAATCTCAAGATTTGCAATTCCAATGCAACTTGGATATTATGTATACTGGCCATCAAAATATGAATCGCCCGTATACGAAAGAATTGGTGCTAAGTACTACTTTTTAGAAAATTTATACGGCTTATTTACTGTAAAAGCCCACGGAGCAAATGCCGAAGCCATTGAGTTTGGTGTTGGAATACGACTATGATATGAAATATATTTACTGCTACATATTAATTTTATGCTTTTTTGCTTGCGACAGTGAAAACGCTCCGGATTGTTTTCAGTTAGCAGGAGATACCATACAAGTCCCTTATGAACTTCCTGATTTTACTAAAATTAGAATGGAGCATAACGTTTCATTGGTAATTAAGCAAGGCGAAACACAGGAAGTTATTTTGGAAACTGGGGAAAATCTTTTGCCAGACGTATTGGTCTACGTGGAAGATGGAGTTTTGGTACTGCGTGATAGCAATAATTGTAATTATGTCCGTGATTTTGGGATTACCAGAGCAATTGTAACGACACCAATTCTCACGGAGATTCGCAATGGAAGTTCCTATGATGTAGTTGGAGAAGGGACTCTCAATTTTCCAAGTTTACATCTTATAAGTAATACCACCGGCGGGTTTGAAAACATAAGAAAAAGTGGTGATTTTACGATGACCGTCAATACAACAACCCTAACTATTGAAGCCAATGGTTTAAGTGGATTTTATATAGATGGGAACGCTGAAAACGCTACCATATCTTTTGAAGATCAAGTCCCAAGATTTGAAGGCGCACATCTGCTTGTTGATCATTTACGTATTTTTCATAGAAGTGCTAATGAAATGATTGTAAATCCGCAGTTGAGTATCCGCGGAAATATTGTAGGGGTAGGGAATGTGATTTCATTGAATCGCCCCAAAATAGTTGAGGTTGAAGAATTGTATTCTGGTCGCCTTTTATTTCAATAAACTTGTATATTTGGCGTTTGTTTTTCAATATGAAATTGCTTAAAGCTTTTGTTTTTCTATGCGTTTGTTGCCAAGGTATTCTGGCGCAGCAAAATGAACTTAAATTTCATGAAGTAAAAGCAGAGTATTTTTTTGGAACTATCATTGAGCACAACCCGGATATCTCTCACCTAATAACGGGACATCCCTCTGGAGTCATACTAAGTTATAACCGTAAGCCCTATGGCTATAACGAATGGGAAGGTCGCTACAACTACCCGGATTGGGGGTTTACGTATATCTATCAGGACTTAGACAATCAGTTCCTTGGGCAGAATCACTCCTTGTACGGGCATTTTAACTTCTATTTCTGGAAAAGGAGGCTATCTATTGGAGTAGGACAAGGAATTGCTTATGCCACGAACCCTTACGACCCAGAAACAAATTTTGAAAACAATGCCTACGGAAGTAATTTTTTAAGTTCTACGTTGCTGAAGTTTAACTATGTACAAGAAAATATTATAGATGGGCTGGGTGTAAATCTGGGTATGGGCGTGATTCACTACTCTAACGCAAACTTTAAGGCGCCTAATAACAGCACCAATACATTTTATTTGAGCGCTGGAGTTAGCTATCTGTTTAATTCCATTAACTATCCGGAAGCACTTGTACCTGTGGCCTGGGGGAGTAAATTTTATGCAGAGCGATTCCATTATAATTTTGTTGTAAGGTCCGGGGTTAATGAAGCCGATGTAAATAGCTTAGGGCAATATCCGTTTATTACACTTTCTGCATTTGTCGATAAACGAATAAACTATAAAAGTACATTTCAGGTGGGTACAGACCTTTTTATCTCACGAATGATTGAAGAACTCATTAAGTTTAGGTCTGTAGCATTTACTTCCGACGGCCTTACTGGAGGGGAGGATGCAAGAAGGATTGGAGTTTTTGTGGGGCATGAGCTTCGTTTTAATAAAGTTGCTTTTGTATCGCAAGTAGGGTATTATGTATATTGGCCTTATGCTTTTGAAAATAGAGTTTATAATAGACTGGGTTTAAAGCGGTATATTACTGAAAATCTATTTGGTTCAGTAACGGTAAAAGCACATTATGCAAAAGCCGAAGCTGTGGAGTTTAGTCTTGGAATACGTCTGTAACATATGAAAAAGTTAGCTTTTATTGGTTTTTTAGTACTGCTCATTAGCTGCAGTACAGATAACCTGGGGGATTGTTTTCAAAATGACAATGGTGAAGTGGTACGCCAGGAGTTTGACATGGACGTCTTTAAACGAATTATTGTTTTTGACAGAGTGAAACTCTATATTTCGCAAGGGCCCGTTCAAAAGGTGGTCGTTGAGTCTCCGGATAATCTTCTGGGAGAAGTTAAAGTAGTAGTAGAGGATAGTATTCTTAAACTAAAAGACAACAATAGCTGTAATTTATTGCGTGATTTTGAAACCACTAAAGTTTATGTAACTGCACCAGAAATTGACGTTATCAGAAATAGTTCCGGAAGCACTGTAGAAGATATTGGAACCATTGGTTTTGATAGACTGGAGTTGGTCTCTGAGGATAGATTGCTGGAGGACGAGTTCCATATAGATGGGGATTTCGATTTGGACGAATTGGATACCAACGGAATTATTATTAACGCCAATGGAATTTCAACATTCAGATTGAAAGGAAGAACCAGAGGTTTTCAAATTGGCCTTTTTGACGGGGATTCACGAGTAGAGGCAGGCGAGTTAATAGCTAAGAGTGTAAATATCTTTCATCGGAGTACAAATAAAATTATATGCTTTCCCACAGACAGCCTAAGAGGAACAATTTTAAGTGTAGGTGATGTGGTTTCAAAAAACAGACCTCCTTTTGTAGAAGTTGAAGAGCTTTTTAACGGTACGTTAATTTTCGAATAAATACTACTTATACATTAAACTGCCGTAAGTGGTGATCTAAGTGCTTGTATTGCATTTTCCCCCATTGCTCTTTTGTTAGTTCCCCAAAACTTGGATGAGCTTTCCAGTCTGTACGCTCTCGTTGTGTCTCAAACTCATCTAATAATTGCTGTAGTTTTTGCTTTTCAGTTGTAAGATCTCTTTCAGTTGTTTCCTTAAACTGCTTCATAGTTGGCAGATTCTTTTTCCAGAGCTTATCACTATACATAGCTTTTTTAAAGAATACTTTAGCAAACCAATTGGGTTTTAGGTTGTAATTTTCCTTTTCCAGCATGACGTTTAAAGGGAGTTGACAGTGATGTGCCATTTGCCCAGCCGTCATTTTCCCCCATTGTTTTTCTGAAGTTTCAGAAAGTGTATCTAAGCGGGTGCGTATTTCTTTTAATGTGTCATTTTCAAAAAGAGATTTCATAGTATAAGGTATTGAGTATCTAAATTTTGCTGAAGTTTAAAGATACATCATTATCTTTATTGAAATGAACTCTCTTTTGAAAAATACTTCTTCTTTTTCTATTAAAAACTGGAACCAGGATGACCGTCCGCGTGAAAAATTGTTGACCAAAGGGAAAACAGCGCTTTCAGATTCCGAACTTATTGCAATTTTAATAAGCAGTGGAAATCGAGAAGAAAGTGCCGTAGCTCTTAGTAAGCGGATTTTGGCAGGAGCCGAAAACAACCTTAATAAACTTGGTAAAATGGGAGTGAAAGAGCTCATGGACTTTAAGGGAATTGGGGAAGCAAAAGCAGTAGCCATTGTTGCTGCGCTGGAACTAGGAAGGAGAAGAAGCGGAGAGGAGGGCTTAAGACAAAAGAAAATAACCTCCAGTAAATCTGTATTTGAACTGTTGCAACCCATCATTGGGGAATTACCGCACGAAGAATTCTGGATTATATATTTAAATAATTCTAATAAAGTATTACAAACCACACAACTTAGCAAAGGAGGAATTACCGGTACCTTGGTAGACGTAAGGTTGGTCTTTAAAAACGCCCTGCAACTGGGTGCTGTAGCTGTAATTCTGGGACATAACCATCCCAGCGGGACATTGAAGCCCAGTGCTTCAGACAAAACACTCACTCAAAAACTTAAAACAGCTGGAGAAAGTCTGGATATAAAAGTGCTAGACCATGTTATTGTCACTGAAAACAGCTATTTTAGCTTTGCAGACGAAAATCTTTTATAGACGCATGCTTCTTGTTTATTCCCAGAAAATAACCACCAGACTTTCCTACTCCTTTAAGCATATTTTTTTAAGGATTTTAGGGGTAGATGTAAGTTTTACTACTGTTCTGGAGGAGTTTATCGCTCATGAAGGCCCAAAAATGTCATACGGAAAACAGCCGCTTGGTAACGAGTTCTTTATACAGGAACACGGGTTGTTGGCAGAAAATGGAATAGAGTCCATAGAAATTCAACTAAAAGAGTGGGGGAGTATCCCGGCCTTTTTTCCTACCATTGAAAAAAGTAGTATTCCTTTCGATATTTTTGCAGCTTCTTTTTATCTATTAAGCCGCTATGAAGAGTATTTACCGCA
This sequence comes from Flavobacteriaceae bacterium UBA1903, assembly GCA_002337605.1. Lineage (GTDB taxonomy): Bacteria > Bacteroidota > Bacteroidia > Flavobacteriales > Flavobacteriaceae > Marinirhabdus. The sequence continues at coordinate 6,969 of DDGL01000014.1, read as the reverse complement.
CGTGAAGGATGCTAAGGGAAGGTATCCAGCTTCCGAAAGTCTGGCTTTTCAGAATAAGTTTCTGGAACTGCCTATTGTAGATATGTGGGCTTATAAGTTTAAAACTATATTGGTACAGTCTTTTCCAGAGATGAAGTTTCCCTCCAGGCACATGAGTCTTCATAATGTACTTACTGTACAACGTCCTTTTGCGTACAGTCAAAAAGGTTTTTTCAGATCTTTCCTGTGTTACTTTCAAGACCTGTTAAGAGGCAGGTTTAAGAATAATTTTTACCGTACACAAGTATTGCTGGGAATTAGAAAAGACCCTTACGACACCTTTACATGGATCGTTAATATTGCAAAAAGGAGTGCTTCGAAAATGACAACTTTTTTTTTGTTGGGCGAAAATGAAGAATATCAGGATAGTTTAAATACACATAGAAAATCGTATCAATTATTAGTAAAATACGTAGCAGATTATAAGGAAGTTGGTTTGCTGTATTCTGCATCTTCATTAACCAGATTTGAAGCATTACAGGAGGAAGTTAAACGAATGGAAAATACGATTAATCGAAAAGTTTTGAGCGCTAAACAATCAAATTATTTTGTAAACCTCCCGGAAAACTACCGAAACCTTATCGAACTGGAAATTGAAAAGGACTTTACCATGGCCTATCATGATACCCCGGGATTTAGAGCAGGAACGTGCACACCCTTTCTTTTTTACGATTTGGATTTTGAAATCAAAACACCACTTGTTTTACACCCCATTGCGCTTGCTTCAACAGCATTAAACAATGAACAACCCAATATAATTGAAGCTAAAGTACAGGAACTGTTGCAACGTGTAAGGCAGGTGAATGGTGTTTTCAGTGTGGTCTTAAGCAACGAAAACTTTACTTCAGATGATGAAAATACGGTGTGGCGAAAGGTGTTTTCAGAAACCCTTCAGAATTATGAATAACTGTACAGATGTTTTCTTTGACCTAGATCACACCCTTTGGGATTTTGACCAGAACTCGGGCCTTGCCTTTCAGCAAGTTTTTCAGAAGTTTAAAATTGAAGTGACCTTAAAAGATTTCCTGGAGGTATACGAGCCAATTAATTTTAACTATTGGAAAGCATACAGGGAAGAGCGTGTAACCAAAGAGCAATTGCGAAGAGGAAGGTTGTTGGATACCTTTAGCAGTTTAAAAGTAACCTATCCGCTTGCCGTTATCGATGCTATGGCAGTTTCGTATATTGACGAATTGCCAGCAAATAACCACTTGCTACCAGGAGCCACAGAAATTTTAGAATACCTTCACCCTAAGTATAAATTGCATATTATTACCAATGGGTTTCAAGAGGTGCAAAACATCAAGTTAGAGAAAAGTAACATTGCCCATTATTTTGAAACTGTAACCTCTTCTGAAGAGGTAGGAGTAAAAAAACCGAATCCATTGGTCTTTCAGACTGCACTGGGAAAAGCGAATACAACTGCTGCTCAATCTATTATGATTGGAGATACCTTCGAAGCCGATATTTTAGGCGCTGAATCTGTAGGGATGCATCCTCTTTTTTATAATTACAGGCGGGAAAAAATTCCTGCTACTTATACATTGGTAAATCACCTGCTAGAAATTAAAACTCTTTTGTAAGTATACTAATCCTTTTGTTTGTGGCGTTATACTTGTAAATCCCCAAACATGAAAACCAATCTTTGGCTTCCTTTTGCCATGATAGTTTGCTTAAGTACATTGCTTTCCTGTGTAAAAGATACAGATTTTGATCAGGCAGATGAGATAGCCCTAACTCCGGTTGTTGAGTTAGACCTTATTTACTTTACGCTTACCGCTCCAGATTTTTTCGATTCTATAACCCAAACACCAAGGTTAACGATTGTAGATACTACCGAAATTAGATTTTTGGATGATTCAGGAGTACAGGAAAATCTTAAACGCGCAGAGTTTTTATTCAACTTCACAAATAGCATTCCTCGTTCTTTTGAAGTAGATTTTCAGTTTTTAAGCGAACAAAACGACACTACCTATACCACTCAAACAACGGTAAATGAGGGAACAGTAGAGGCTCCCGAACTCACCCTCTTTACTGAAAATGTAGAAGGAGAAGAAATACTGCAGCTTACACAAGCAAACAAAGTTGTGATTTCGGTATCCATACCTTCAGCAGACCAAAGTCTGGAGGGGATGCTCAACCTTCAGTCTAAAACTACGTACTTCTTAGAGATTAAGGATTGAGTTAAATTACTATGAAAAAGTATTGTCTTCTATTTTTTGCCCTTTGGGTTGGTGTAGCTATTGCTCAAAACAAGCAAGTGCTTTATGGTCTTACTGATGCACCGCAAAGCCTCATGCTTAATCCCGGAGGAATTGTACCTCAAAAGAAACATTTTGGAATTCCATTTTTATCTCAAATACATTTTAATGGAGGTGCTTCGGGTGTTTCTGTGTTTGATATTTTTGGGGAAAGTGATGTGGATATAAACACAAGAATACATAACAAGATATTTGAACTTAATCCTACAGACTTCTTTACTGCTACCCAGCAACTGGAACTATTGAGCTTTGGCTGGAAAAACAAGAGTGGTATTTATTTCTCCGGAGGTGTATACGAAGAATTAGATTTTATAACCTATTTCCCAAGAGACCTTGCCATTCTTGCCTGGGAAGGAAACCGTGATTATCTGGATTATCCTTTCGATTTAGGGGAGTTTAGCTTTACGGCAGATTTGTTAACTGTATACCATTTTGGAGCCAATAAGCAAGTTACCGATAGACTCACCCTGGGTGCCAGAGTTAAATTGTATTCTGGCCTGATCTCTTTCAGCAGTACAGATAACACAGGTACATTTACAACATCTTTAGATGAAGACGGTGTAAATGTTTATGACCACACTGTTGAAAACGCCGATATTACCGTAAATACTTCCGGGTATGCTTCTTTGAAAGACCTGGATGGTGCAGGGGAAGTGAGTAGTAAGGTATTGGGAAGGTCATTTTTTGGCGGTGACTTAGGAGTAGGGTTGGATGTAGGAGCTACATACCAGGTAACCGACCGTATTACTGCTACAGCCAGTATCCTGGATTTTGGTGCTATTTTCTACGGAAAAGATACCGAGAACTATCAGGCAAGCGGAGATTATAATTTAAATGGTATTGAACTTATATTTCCATCTCTAGCCGACGGGGAGGCAGCACTGCCTTATTTCGACAATCTTGAAGACGATCTGGAACGTGAAGTACCTATTGACACCTTAACCAACTCCTATACCAGGTTTAGGCCTTTGAAGGTTAACGGGAGTTTGGAATATGGCTTTGGAGATTCTTTTGGCGGAAATGTTTGTGACTGTTTAAATAAAGGAACTGGTGGCGTCTGGCAACAGGCTCTGGGAGCGCAGTTTTACAGTATTGTACGACCAAAAGGTCCTCAATATGCGGGAACACTTTATTACAGAAGAACTTTTGGAAGCTTTCTTACAGGGAAGGTCACTTACACGGTAGACGCTTTTAGTGCATCCAATTTAGGACTGGGAGCCGTTGTTGATATAGGAAAATTCAATTTTTATATTACTGCAGATAACATACTGCGGTATGGGAATATTGCCAAGGCAAAAAGTGTATCTTTACAGCTAGGATTTAATATTAAGATACATGAACAGTAAAACTTTTGCCATTTCAATAGTATTGATTTTAAGTGGCTATTTAGGCTTTTCTCAGCAATCCATGAGTGATTATAGTTATATAGAAGTGCCAGAAATATTCGATTTTCAGCAGTCCAAAGATCAGTATCAAATTAATTCGCTGACAAAATTTCTTTTTAATAAGTATGGGTTTCACGCCTACTTTTCAAAAGATTTACCCAACGTTACCAAATGTGACGGGCTATTTGCAGATGTTGAAACCGAACTTGGCTTTATTCATACCAAAATGGTTGTTGTGGTTAAAGATTGTAATGGGGTAGAACTTTTCAGAAGTGCAGAAGGTAAAAGTAAACTGAAAGAGTACAGTAAAACATATAGTCAGGCGTTAAGAAATGCTTTTGAAAGTTTTAAGCATTTAGGTGTTTCGCAAAAGGAAATAGAAACCCAGCCCATAGCTGAAGCTACTTCACCTACTACAACAGAACAAATGTCAACTTCTGAAAGCGGAAAGGCTCCCTCTATTACGTTTTCTAATTATACAAGTGATGGAGTCTCATATTTACTACATAAAACAGCTTCTGGCTATTCATTGTATGAAGAAGGTTTAGCGGTAGAAGACGACCTGTTACTTCTAGGAAAGCTAAAGTTTCAAGATACAGCAATGAAGTTTGTAGATGTACAAGGGAAAAGTTATAAAGCCCTTTTCAATCAGAACATGAATCTTACTATTAAGCTGTCTTCAGGGGATAAAGTATACGCTTTGAAATCTAACTAAAAGTTGTACTTATCTTTCCATAGGGTTTTTAAGTACGCACTAATGCGTTGCTCTTTGGCGTTGTTTCCTGGTTTATAGAAAGAAGTACCTGTTATTTCTTCTGGCAAGAATTCATGAGCTACAAAATTACCTTCATAACTATGGGCATATTGATACGCTTTGCCATATCCTAACTCTTTCATAAGCTTGGTGGGAGCGTTTCTAATGGATAGTGGTACAGATAGGTCGCCGGTTTGTCTAACCAGCTGTTGGGCTTTATTAATAGCTTCATAGCTGGCGTTACTCTTCGGAGAGGTAGCAAGATAGATGGTACATTGGCTTAAAACAATTCTCGCTTCAGGATACCCAATAGTAGTTACCGCATGAAATGTATTGTTAGCAAGCACTAAGGCTGTAGGATTTGCATTTCCGATATCCTCAGAAGCTAAAATTAATAGACGCCTGGCTATAAACTTTACATCTTCTCCACCTTCTATCATTCTGGCAAGCCAATATACGGCAGCATTTGGATCACTTCCTCGGATAGATTTTATAAAGGCTGAAATGATATCGTAATGTTGCTCACCAGTTTTGTCATACAGCACTGTATTTTTTTGAACCTTTTGTAAGACAAGGTCGTTGGTGATAGTAACATTTGTATTGTTTTCTGAAAGCACAACCAGCTCTAACATATTAAGTAATTTTCTGGCATCACCACCAGAAAGTCTTATAAGCGCTTCGGTTTCTTTAAGGTCCACCTTGATCTTTGAAAGTTTGGCATCTATTTTTAGAGCCCTCTTCAAAAGGTTGTTTAAATCTTCTTTGTTAAAAGCTTTTAGGACATACACCTGACACCGGGATAACAGGGCTGGGATTACTTCAAAACTTGGATTTTCTGTAGTGGCACCAATAAGGGTTACCCATCCTTTCTCAACAGCTCCCAATAACGAATCCTGCTGTGATTTACTAAAGCGGTGAATCTCGTCTATAAAAAGTATCGGATTTTTCGTGGTAAATAAACCATCGCCTTGTTTGGCTTTTTGTATTACTTCCCGCACAGCAGCAACACCACTGTCAATAGCACTTAAGGTGTAAAACGGTCTTTTAGATTCATTTGCAATAATGGTTGCCAGCGTTGTCTTTCCGGTACCTGGAGGTCCCCATAAAATTAAGGACGATAGGACTCCTGTAGTAAGCTGCGCACTCAACGAGCCTTGAGGTCCCACTAAATGTTGCTGACTTAAATAGTCATCGAGATTTTTAGGTCGTATTCTTTCAGCTAATGGAGTGTTCATTTGGTAAATTTACAATAATCGACAAACTGAAAACTGACAATTTATCACAATTTACATATTGGACGCATTTTTGAATAGGGAACTCTATGGCTACTAAAAAACCGTTAGAATTTACATTAGATGTTATCTGCTACCCATTGCTTTTTGTATTTATGGCGTGGGTAGTTTTTTGGGTAGAAACCAGATTTAAGGTTAATTTAAATTACCTGGGAATTTTACCACAAAAAATAGAAGGCTTACGAGGTGTTATTTTTGCTCCTTTTATTCATAGCAGCCTCAAGCATTTATTTAACAATTCCATTCCGCTAGTGGTCTTAGGAACTGCTCTTTTTTATTTTTACCGAACCATTAGGTGGAAAGTTTTCTTTTTAGGGTTTGTCCTAACCGGATTACTTACCTGGCTAATAGGCCGTCCCGCATTTCATATTGGAGGGAGCGGCATTGTGTACCTGTTGGCTTCATTTCTTTTTTTTAAGGGTATTTTTTCAAAACAATACCAATTAACCGCATTAGCGCTGGTTGTTGTCTTCGTTTATGGTAGCTTGCTTTGGTATTTGTTTCCAATAGATCCTAAAATTTCCTGGGAAGGACACCTTTCCGGTTTTTTGGTGGGCTTGGTTTTGGCGCTTTTATTTAAAAAGAACCCTGTTGAGAATAAGAAGTTTGAATGGGAAAAAGATACCTACAAGGAAGAAGAAGATGAATTTATGAATTACTTTGATGAAGAAGGTAATTTTATTGAATTGCCACCACAAGAGGAGCTTTTTGAAGAAACAGAAGCTCCTGCTGGAGAAGAATTGGAAACTAAAAAGCGCGTTATTATAACCTACACTTATAAGAAGTCCTCTAAGCCAGATTCAGAACTATAAGGAACGCTGTCTTAAGATTATATATAAAAACACGTCACAAGGCGATAGGAACATCAAAAAAGTTGCCTAGCCCTAACCATGCGATATTGCTTGTTTAAGACTAGACATCTTTGGTTAATCCAAATAACCAGTTGTATCCCAAAATACTTTAGTTGTAACCTCCCGTTGATCTATATTGGGGTTATTGTTTACAATACTTTCTGGATATAAAAATGATCTAGGGAAATCTCCAGCAGGGATGATAGGGGTTTGAAGATCTGGCAAACCGGTTCTTTTGTATAAATTGTAGGGTTCTATACCATTACCCCAGGCAGCAATAAAATATTCTCTGGCAATTATTGCTAATTTACCATCGTTGTTTACACTGTCATACTCACTTAAAACTGCATCAACATAGTTATTAATATCGTTTACTGTCATTTCAAA
>DDGL01000015.1 GCA_002337605.1 Flavobacteriaceae bacterium UBA1903 | reverse complement strand
TCAAAAAAAATTATGAACGGTGTTTTTCTGCGTCTGCAATTTAAGATTTCTCCTTTTTTGCGGGTGCAAATATACAACCCTTTTTATCACCTGCAAGCAAGTTTTAAAACAATTTCAAAATAAATTTATGAACGTTGTTTTCTTTACAATCACTCATCCAGATCTCTCTTTCAAAGCGGGTGCAAATATACAACCACTTACTTTTATAAAACAAACATATTTAAACCTTTTTTTAAAGATTTAATAACCTAACAACTCAACATACTGGAAACATTATGGTTAATCAAAAAAGTTTTTTTCACCCTACTTATACCTATATATATAGTAAGGTTTAAATAGAATTAGCACCTCCATAGAATCCCGATAAAGAATCCGGGTATGTGACCGGGATCATTAAGGAAGCCAAAATTGAAACACTGCATTAACTAATATAAAACCTACTGGTTCCTGACTCACTGAAAAGCCGCGTTAGGGATTGAGGCGGGCATCCTTTTTTACCCTACTTTACTTTAACTCCGCTTAGAGAGTGTACAACAAAAAAGATAGAGCCGAAAGCCCGACCCGGAAAATTTAAGAACTTGAAAAAAAACTACATATATATAGACCACAAAACTCCCCCCAAAATGCAACAGGTGTTGCTGGAAGGGGAACGCCCCAAAAAGTCTGTAAGTAATTTCGATATGAAGCTTCGAACAAACCCCCACCCAGACAGCTGAATTTAAAAAAAGAAAGGTGCTGGATAGTACTTAAAATAAAATGACAAACAAACCCCCTTTGTGTATTGTGAGACTTTTAAAACCGTAGTATCTTTGCCCCTTAAACAAAACGAATTATGATAGGGATTACCTTACCAGACGGTACTGTGAAACAATTTGAATCGGGCAGCACTCCTATGGATGTTGCGATGAGCATTAGTGAAGGATTGGCCAGAAATGTGATTTCGGCCTCTTTTAATGGAACGAAAGTGGAAACCACCACCCCATTAACCACAGACGGTGATCTTGTTTTATTTACGTTTAGAGATAAAGAAGGAAAAGAGGCTTTCTGGCACTCGTCTGCCCATATTCTGGCACAAGCACTGGAGGAACTGTATCCTGGAGTTAAGCTAACCATTGGTCCGGCGATTGACAACGGATTTTACTACGATGTTGACTTAGGGGAGCACTCTATTTCTGAAAAAGACCTGCCTGAGATTGAAAAGAGGATGCTGGAAATTGCTCGTGGAAAACACACGTTTAGTATGCGCGAAACCGCTAAGGCAGATGCGTTAGATTTTTATAAGCGCCAAGGTAACGAATACAAGGTGGAACTTATTGAAAACCTGGAAGACGGCACCATCACTTTTTGTGACCACGATACCTTTACAGATTTATGCCGTGGGGGTCATATCCCAAACACGGGCATTGTAAAAGCAGTGAAGCTAATGAGTATTGCCGGGGCGTATTGGCGTGGTGATGAAAACAACACGCAGCTCACCCGTATCTATGGTGTTACGTTTCCGAAACAAAAAGACCTAAAGGAATACTTGGAGTTACTGGAACAAGCCAAGCAACGTGATCATAGAAAATTAGGAAAGGAACTGGAGCTTTTTACATTTTCACAAAAAGTAGGGCAAGGACTTCCGTTGTGGCTACCCAAAGGAACCGCATTACGGGAACGTCTGGAAAACTTTTTAAAGAAAGCGCAGAAAAAAGCCGGGTATGAAATGGTCATTTCTCCGCATATCGCACAGAAAGAATTGTATGTTACGTCCGGACATTATGCAAAGTATGGCGAAGACAGCTTTCAACCTATTAAAACGCCTAATGAAGGAGAAGAGTTTTTCCTGAAACCTATGAACTGTCCGCACCATTGCGAGATGTATAAAAACAAACCGTGGTCTTATAAAGATTTACCAAAACGCTATGCTGAATTTGGCACAGTATACCGCTATGAACAGAGTGGTGAACTGCATGGCCTAACACGTGTACGTGGTTTTACACAAGATGATGCCCATATTTTTTGTACCCCAGATCATCTGGATGAAGAGTTTAAAAAAGTAATCGACCTTGTATTATACGTATTTGGCTCTTTAGGGTTTGAAAACTTTAAAACACAGGTCTCGGTTAGAGATCCTAAGAAACCTGAAAAATACATTGGTAACGTAGAAAACTGGGAGAAAGCAGAAAATGCAATCATAAATGCTGCCAAAGAAAAAGGGTTGGATTTTGTAATCGAAGAAGGTGAAGCAGCTTTTTACGGTCCAAAATTAGATTTTATGGTGCAGGATGCACTGGGAAGAAGCTGGCAACTGGGTACAATACAGGTAGACTATAATTTACCAGAACGTTTTGAACTTACGTACAAAGGAAGCGATAACGAGCTTCACCGTCCCGTAATGATTCACCGTGCCCCTTTTGGAAGTATGGAGCGTTTTGTGGCAATTTTACTGGAACACACAGGCGGAAATTTCCCGTTGTGGCTAATGCCTGAGCAGGTTAGTATACTGTCAATCAGTGAAAAATATGAAAATTACGCTGAAAAAGTTTTAAATTTGCTGGAAAATGACGAAATTCGCGCCCTTGTGGACAATAGAAACGAAACTATTGGCAAGAAAATACGGGAGTCTGAAATGAATAAGTTTCCGTATATGTTGATTGTTGGTGAGCAGGAAGCTAATGATGGCACAGTAAGTGTAAGGAAGCATAGCGAAGGAGATTTAGGAACCATGACGGTTGCTGAATTTTCTGAACTCATTAACACAGAAATTAAAAAAAATATCGTAGATTTTAACATATAATAACCATCCGCTTAACACCGGAACTTAAATAAAGATAAGCCATAGCAATACGAAGAAAAAGAAGTAGAGGTCCAGCAAGGATCATAAAAGAAGATCAGCACAGAATTAACAGAAAGATTCGTGCCGAAGAAGTACGTCTGGTTGGAGACAACGTAGAAATAGATGTATATCCCATAAGCAAAGCACTTGCAATTGCTGCCGAAAAAGAACTTGATTTGGTAGAAATTTCACCTGATGCAAAGCCACCTGTTTGTAAGGTGATGGATTACAAAAAGTTTGTGTACGAACAAAAGAAGCGTGAAAAGGCAATGAAAGCCAAAGCTTCTAAAGTTACCGTGAAGGAAATACGTTTTGGCCCTAATACTGATGACCATGACTACGAATTCAAGAAAAAACACGCAGAAAAGTTTTTGAAAGACGGCGCTAAATTGAAAGCTTATGTTTTCTTTAAAGGTCGTTCTATTATATATAAAGACCAAGGGGAGATTTTATTGCTCCGTTTGGCTCAGGAATTGGAAGACTACGGAAAAGTAGAGCAAATGCCAAAACTGGAAGGGAAGCGAATGATTATGTTCATTGCTCCTAAAAAATCTAAATAACCCCTCGGCTCCGCTCAGAGTGCTTATGCACTTCGTGCTAGTAAGACCGAATTACAATATTATCTGCTTATGGTAGATGATGCGAAATAATAATTAAAATTAAAGACATGCCTAAACAAAAGACAAAATCTAGTGCTAAGAAGCGATTTAAGCTTACAGGTACTGGGAAGATTAAAAGAAAGCATGCGTTTAAAAGCCACATCTTAACAAAGAAGAGCAAAAAACGCAAGCTTAAATTGACTCATGATGGTTTGGTAGACAAAGCAGATGAGCCAAATGTTAAGATAATGCTTCGAATGAAGTAAATCTTAACCGGTTAAAACAAATATTTAAACCCTGGAGTTGGGCCTTGAAAATCTAAGATTAACGATTGCTGATTTTAGATTTTTGAACTAAAGTGTCACTAAACAATAGACCGCCTGCTACAAAAAACAATTAAATTATGCCAAGATCAGTAAATTCAGTTGCTAAAAGAGCCCGAAGAAAAAAGGTGATGAAGCAAGCCAAAGGATACTTTGGAAGACGTAAAAACGTATGGACGGTTGCAAAAAATGCAGTTGAAAAAGCAAGAACATATGCTTATAGAGACCGTCGTGCAAAAAAGAGAACTTTTAGAGCGTTGTGGATCACCCGTATTAATGCAGGTGCGAGACAACACGGAATGTCTTACTCTCAGTTTATGGGAGGGATGAAAAAAGCAGGAATCAGCTTGAACCGTAAGGTACTTGCAGATTTAGCGATGAACCATCCTGAAGCTTTCGAAGCAGTAGTGAAGAAAGTAAAATAAATTTAGAAACCTATTATTTCGCAAAAAACCCGCTCTCGTAGCGGGTTTTTTAGTTTATGAAAAGTCGTGGCGCTTAGCATTGACAAGAAAAATCATATTTTCAAATTTTTATTTCTTTAGGTTTTCTGCTTTTTCTTCTTTGCAGCTGGAAACAACACGTTATTTAAAATCAAGCGATACCCTGGAGAATTCGGGTGTAATGCCAATTCCGTTTTTGCATCCCCTACTCTATGCTGGTAGTCTTCCGGGTCGTGGCCGCCGTAAAACGTAAAAAAACCTTTTCCTTTTATTCCGTGGATGTAACGTGCTTCGTTATTGGTTTTGTTTTCTCCCATCACCAAAACATTTGCTTTTACAGTACTTCTATCATATGAGGTGGTTTGTCCCATAAATCCTTTTACGAGCGATGTATGGTTTTGGACCAGCATACAAGGAATGGGATCCCACTTAGCACTGTAATCCATCAGGCTGAAATAATCTGTTTCCTTTGGAATACGTCGTTTGGAAGTCATATCGATACTCGAATATTCATATACCATTGGGCTTCGTTCTAAGGTAAATTCTTTAAATGCAAAAGTTTTATTGTAGTCTATTTTGCTTTGATACCCAGGTTCGCTAGGATCCCCGTCAAACATAGGTTCGCAAATATCTACACCTTCAGCAGCTAGCGCAATATCAAAACTATCGGTCGCACTGCACATCGCGAACATAAAGCCACCGCCTATAACATAGTCCCTGATCTTTAAAGCAACGTCTCGTTTTTCTTCTGAAACTTTATCATACCCTAATTTATTAGCGAGCATTTCAGATTTTCTCTTTTCTTCAATATACCAGGGCGCGGCTCGGTAGGCTCTGTAGAACTTACCATATTGCCCGGTAAAATCTTCATGGTGTACGTGTAACCAATCGTATAGTAATAATTGGTCACTCAAGACTTCTTCATCGTAGACCACAGTGTAGGGAATTTCAGCATAGGTTAACACCATTGTCACTGCATCGTCCCACGGTTGATTTCCTTTGGGAGAGTACACAGCTATTTTTGGTGCTTTTTCCAACACTACGGCTTCCATATTCTGGGAAGGACTGGCAATTTCAAGTAATATTTGTTCGGTTTTGGAATCACTTAAAACTTCAAAAGAAACACCACGAATCTGGCATTCTTTTCTAATTTCTTCGGCATCGGGTAGTAAAAAGGAACCACCACGATAGTTAAGCAACCACTTTACTTTTTGATTTTTTTCCAGTGACCAATAGGTAATACCATAGGCTTTGAGGTGTTCTTTTTGACCCTCGGCATCCATCGGAATTAATATATAAGAAGCTGAAGCGGAAAAACTAAAGCCAAAAAACAATAGGGTTATTATGAGGCGTTGTATCATACCGGGGAAGGTACAAATTTTGAGCCAAAAATTTTTGAAACAGGAACCAAGACTTTTTAAGATAAAATACTTTTCTACAGAGAGATTCATAAACGGGCGCTTACTCGCATGACGTGCCTTCGTCGGGCAGGAGCGCACAAATAGTGTTAAGATTATATAGGAAGACAGGTCCTTAAGGGTCTATAATAGCTTGTCAAGCTAAAAGATGAAATTAGCTGACTCTGTATCGCTTCTTAAATTGTTTCGATTTGTATAAAAGATAAAGGCTGTATACCAGACTACCAACAATCAACAATTTTATAATAACACCATTTATTAATGATACAGGATCTATAACAGCCAGTAAGGTATATACACCCAATAAAACAGCAAGTGGAAAAGCAGTAAAAAATACCGGGGCCTTTTTTACTAAAATTGCACTGAGTAAAAATATCACAGCCAAAAAAGCATTAAAAACCATATCAAGCCAGTGCGAATCAGGACTTGAAAAAATTATCACTATTGAAATAACATACAATGCAGAAAGAGCATACAATATTTTTTGCACGTTTGTTGTAGCATTAGATGAATCCTGAACAACTCCTTTTTTACTAATAAACCTACCTATATGTATTGACTTTTCTTTTTCAGAACCCATAAATGGAAACTTACAGTTTTCACAAAGGTTATCTTGCTGGTAAACTTCCGTTTTACAAGCAGGGCATTGAATTAATTCCATAAAAATTTACTTAAAAGATTGTTGGATAATTTTAAAACGGTACATCATCTTCCCCACCCTGAGGCGAAAGATCGTCGTTCATGGAGCTACCAAAAGCTTCATCCGGACTTGGAAGGTTGTCGGTTTTAAAGGTATCGTCATTAGCGGCAGCGTTCATACTACTGTGGAATTCGCCCGTAAAGTCGAAGGTTTCCAGGTTTTCGAAACGTCCTAAATGGCCCACGAATTTTAAACGAATTTCGTCCAGTCCACCGTTACGGTGCTTGGCTACAATAAATTCTCCCTGCCCATCGGTTGGAGAGCGCTCTTCATCGTCCCATTCCTCAATTTTGTAGTATTCTGGACGGTAGATAAAGCTTACAATATCTGCATCCTGTTCAATTGCTCCAGATTCACGCAGGTCACTTAATAAAGGTCGCTTGCTTCCTCCACGAGTTTCCACCGCTCTGGATAATTGCGACAGGGCAATTACCGGAACGTTCAATTCTTTTGCCAAGGCTTTCAGGTTACGCGAAATGGTAGAAATCTCCTGTTCACGGTTTCCTCCTTTCTGACTTCCCCCTGCAGTCATTAATTGCAGGTAATCGATCATAATTAGTTTAATGCCGTGTTGAGATGAGAGCCGTCTTGCTTTTGCTCGTAGATCGAAAATGGACAATGAAGGTGTGTCGTCAATAAACAACGGTGCTTTTTCCAGTCCGTTTACTTTTACGTTTAATTGTTCCCATTCGTGTTTTTCCAGATTTCCGGTACGTAGTTTTTCAGATGAAAGTCCTGTTTCCGAAGAAATAAGTCGTGTAATTAATTGTACCGAAGACATCTCCAGACTAAAGAATGCTACCGGAATGTTATGTTCTACGGCAACATTTCGCGCCATAGACAAGGTTAGAGCTGTTTTACCCATACCCGGACGGGCGGCAATGATAATTAAATCGGATGGTTGCCATCCTGAAGTTAATTTATCCACTTTATCAAAGCCTGAAGGGATTCCGGAAAGTCCTTCCCGGTTTGCAATTTCCTGAATTTTCTTCTTAGCCTGAATTACTAATTGTTGTGCCGTTTCCGAAGAACGTTTTATATTTCCTTGCGTAATTTCGTAGAGTTTGCTTTCAGCAGTGTCTAATAAATCAAAAACATCGGTTGTTTCGTCGTACGAGTCTTCAATAATTTCGTTTGAAATTTTAATCAACGAGCGCTGAATATATTTCTGAAGAATGATACGTGCGTGAAACTCAATATGTGCCGAAGAGGACACTTTTTGGGTGAGTTGTACGAGGTAAAATTCACCTCCTGCAGCTTCCAGGGTTGAATTTTTCTTTAATTGGCTTGCAACGGTTAATAAGTCTACCGGCTCACTATTTTCGAACAGCAAATGAATGGCTTCAAAAATGTGTTGGTGTTGTTGTTTGTAAAAAACATCGGCAGAAAGTATATCGATCACCTCATCGACTCCTTTTTTATCAATCATCATCGCTCCCAGTACAACTTCTTCTAAATCAGTAGCTTGTGGAGGTAGTTTTCCTTTTTCCAGCGAGATTACCTGCGCGGATCGTGATTTGTATGAGGTTTTAGGTTGTACTTTTTCCATTAGGCGAATGTAAAGAAAATGTTAAGCGGAACAATTATAAATAGGCTTTCTAATATTAACGTGTCTTCAACAATTGCATTGTGAATAACTTAAAAAACCTGTTAATAACCTGTAAAAAAATCCGAAGCGCGAACTTCGGATTTTGTGATGCGTTGGTATGGTTATGATTAGCCTTTGAAGACTCCCATTTCAGAATATTTTTCCATGCGTTGGTTCACCAAATCGGATGGGGATAAGTTCTTAAACTCATCATATGCTTTTTCAATAGCATTTGCAACGGTAGAAAAGGTCTTATCACGATCACTGTGGGCACCACCAACAGGCTCCTTTACAATTTTATCGATAAGTTTCATCTTTTTCATATCGGTTGCTGTCAATTTCAATGCTTCTGCTGCTTGTTCTTTAAATTCCCAGCTACGCCATAAAATAGAAGAACAGCTTTCCGGAGAAATTACCGAGTACCAGGTATTTTCCAACATTAAAACGGTGTCTCCTACGCCAATTCCTAAAGCACCACCACTGGCTCCTTCTCCAATGATCACTACAATTATTGGCACTTTAAGACGTGTCATTTCCAGGATATTTCGTGCAATGGCCTCTCCTTGTCCGCGTTCTTCTGCTTCCAATCCCGGATAGGCTCCAGGGGTGTCAATTAAGGTAACAACAGGGACATTAAATTTCTCGGCAGACTGCATTAAACGCAATGCTTTTCGGTACCCTTCCGGATTTGCCATACCAAAATTCCGGTATTGGCGTGTTTTGGTATTGTATCCTTTTTGCTGGCCAATAAACATATAACTCTGGTCTCCAATCTTACCCAGACCGCCTACCATAGCTTTATCGTCCTTAAAGTTTCTATCGCCGTGTAACTCCAAAAAAGAATCCCCACAAATGGCTTTAATATAATCCATAGTGTAGGGACGGTTGGGATGACGCGATAATTGTACGCGCTGCCATGGCGTTAAGTTCTTATAAATTTCTTTTTTTGTGGTTGCTAATTTTTTCTCAATCTGCTTACAGGTATTGGTCACATCTACATCACTGTCCTCACCAATCTGGCAAGCCTTTTCGTACTGTTCCTGCAAGTCTTTTATAGGTAACTCAAAATCAAGATATTCCATTCTATTTCTTGGTTTGGTTTGTAAAAAGTTTAGTTTACAAATATAAAGTTTTGTACTTACACATCGTGTAAAGTACGCTTTTTTCTGTTCAATCTGTTTTTAACAATGCCATTGGCGATGACCGTCGCTACAATGATGAGTGCTCCGTAATAAAATTGTGGACTCATATTTTCATCCTCTCCTAATAAAAGGAGTGCGAGTATGATTCCGTAGACGGGTTCCATGTTTATGGTAAGCATTACCGTGTAGGGACTTATCCATTTCATCACGTGTACTGAAGCAATAAATGCATAGGCTGTACATGCCGAAGCTAGTATAAAAAGGTACAGCCAATCTGTAGGTTGAAGCTGAAAAAATTCTGCAGTAAAGCTTCCGCTGAGGGCTAAATAAAACGTAATACACAACATTCCGAAGCCAAGTTCATAAAAGGAAATTGCCGAAGCATTGTATTTCACAGCAAATTTTCCATTAATTACCGAAAACAAAGCACCGAGCAACGATGCCACTAAGGCAAGGATAATTCCGTAGAAATAATCGCCTTCTATATTAAATATAATGTACAACCCAACAATCACCAATACTCCAAAGAATACTTCATAGCCTATTACCTTTCGTTTATAGAACAAGGGTTCCAGCAAGGAAGTAAAAAAAGCGCCTGTCGACATAATTGCCAAAGTAATAGAAACATTTCCTACCTTAATAGCACCAAAGAATGCCAGCCAATGCAGGGCAATAATGAGTCCTGCTAAGCAAAATCCTGCGAGTGTTCTCTTTGAAAATTTTAAAGGTATTTTTCTGAATTTCAGGAATACTAAGATAAGCCCTGTTGCCATTAACATCCGATACCAAACCAGTGGGATGGCTTCAATTGAAATAAGAGCCCCAAGGACAGCAGTGAACCCCCAGATAAATATTATAAAATGTAAATGGAGGTAATTGAGGAGTTTATCGTTTTGCATTTTTCAACAAATAGATCGCTAAAATAGCAAATACAAAGTTAGGAAACCACGTAGCGATAAAAGGGGAGAAATCACTTTGCTCTGCCATGGTACCAAAAATCTTATCGAAGAAGATAAAAACCATTCCAATTCCTATACCTATCGCAAGATTCACTCCCATCCCGCCACGGCGTTTAATAGAGGAAACTGCTACTGCAATAATAGTTAAAATATAAGCCGAAACAGGAAGGCTATATCTTTTATAGCGTACTACTTCGTACCTGTTAATATAAGAGGATCCTCGTGCTTTCTCCCGGGCAATAAATCTATTGAGTTCTACTACGTTTAAAGTTTCAGCAATATAATCTACCGGCGTAAGATCTTCCATCTCAAAATCGAATACAGTGTCCAGACGTTTTTTGCTTTCAATAATATCGTCGTTTTGCCCTACAATTCTTTTGGTGTAATTAAACAGCGAATAAGTACTGTCTTCTGTATTGTATTTTATGCTACTGGCGGCCAATTTATATTTCATCTCATTGCCGTCAAAATGCTCTAGAGTAAAATTACTCCCTCTTTGGTCTTTTACATTAAAGTAGCTGGCGTAGATATAATCGTTGTCGTTAATCTGCCTGAACACGTTGGTTTGATCGCGATCTTGTTTTCCTTTTTTCAGGTATTCATATTTAAATTCATTGAAACCTCTACTTGCCGTAGGAGCAAAATACATCCCAGAGGCCAAGGCAATAATACATACTATGGTAGCGCCAATCATATACGGGCGAAGAAACCTATAAAAAGAAACTCCACTACTTAAAAAAGCGATTACTTCAGTGTTATTAGCCAACTTAGAGGTAAACCAAATTACGGAAAGAAACAAAAACAAGGGAAATAATAGATCGGCAAAGTAAATGGTAAAGTCTAAAAAGTACTTGGCAACGATAGGAAAGGGCACTTCGTTTTCTAAGATCTTATCAATCTTTTCTGCCAGATGCACAATAATACCAATAGGTACAAACAGCAAAAGCAGGAGCCCAAAAGTTCCCAGGTATTTTTTTAATATGTATTTATCTAAAATGCTTAGCATAGCGAGTCGTGCGTGGTGCGTGGTGCGTTTTCTCTACATTAACCACAAACTACAAACTTTTTTATAATCGTTTATCCATTTGTTTTACCATTTTATTTTTCCACGTGGAAAAGGTACCTGCTAAAATTTGTTTTCTAGCCTCACGCATCAGCCAAAGATAGAACCCTAAATTATGAATGGTACAAATTTGTCTCGCTAACATTTCATTGACCGTGAATAAATGACGTACATACGCTTTACTATACTCGGTGTCTACCCATGTGATGGCCATATCGTCAATGGGAGAGAAATCTGCTTCCCACTTTTTATTTTTAATGTTGATGGTTCCGTGAGCGGTAAAGAGCATTCCGTTTCTACCATTTCGCGTTGGCATCACACAGTCAAACATATCAATTCCCAGGGCAACATTTTCCAACAGGTTAATAGGAGTTCCCACCCCCATTAAATAACGTGGTTTTTCCTTTGGAAGTATGGCGGTAACCACTTCGGTCATGGCGTACATCTCTTCGGCGGGTTCGCCTACTGAAAGTCCGCCAATGGCGTTTCCTTCGGCGCCAACGCCAGCAATATATTCTGCAGATTGTTTTCGCAGGTCTTTATAGGTACTTCCCTGAACAATTGGAAAAAACGTTTGATTGTATCCGTATTTTAAAGGTGTTTTCTCCAAATGTGTGATACAACGTTCCAACCAGCGATGGGTCATGTGCATAGAGCGTTTGGCGTAGTTATAGTCGCATGGGTAGGGGGTACACTCATCAAACGCCATAATAATATCGGCTCCAATGGTGCGTTGTATCTCCATTACATTTTCGGGTGTAAAGGTGTGGTAACTCCCATCGATATGAGATTTAAACTTTACCCCTTCTTCTTTTATTTTTCTCCTATCAGAAAGTGAATATACCTGATACCCTCCACTATCGGTAAGGATATTTCTATCCCAGTTCATGAATTTATGGAGCCCGCCTGCTTTTTCCAGGATCTCCGTTTGCGGACGCAAATACAAATGATAGGTATTTCCTAAAATAATATCCGGGTTTATATCGTCCCGTAATTCTCTTTGATGCACCCCTTTTACAGTACCTACTGTTCCCACAGGCATAAAAATAGGTGTTTCCACAGGCCCATGGTCCAACTGAATTGTTCCTGCTCTTGCTTGTGTTTCAGTATCGGTAGTATGTAAGGTAAACTGCATAAAGGTTATAATCTTGAAGATGCAAAGATACTTTTTCTAAGTACGAATTACGAACGGAGAACGACGAATTAAAACATACAATTTTGAATTTTAAAACTGAAACAAGAAACCTTGAATTTGAGAAGTGTTAACAAAAGCATCAAATCGTTAATAAAAGCATCTTTTAGTCCTTTGTAGCACCTTTGAATTCTAGTACTTTTGAAACTGAAAATTAAACAAGCAATGGCAGATATTAAAAAATTGGAGAATCTTGTTACTCAAGTTCGTAGAGATATCCTGAGACAAGTACATAAAGTTAATTCCGGACACCCTGGAGGTTCTTTGGGTTGTGCTGAATTCTTCGTAGCACTTTATAATGAAGTAATGAAGCGCAACGATAGTTTTTCTATGGACGGAAAAGGAGAAGATCTCTTTTTTCTTTCCAACGGGCATATTTCCCCTGTTTTTTATAGTGTTTTGGCACGTACAGGTTATTTTCCAGTAGAAGAATTAAATACCTTCCGCCACATAGACTCTCGATTACAAGGACATCCCACCACGCACGAAGGCTTGCCTGGTATCCGGGTGGCTTCCGGCTCCCTGGGACAGGGAATTTCAGTTGCCATTGGTGCTGCCGAAACAAAAAAACTAAACAATGACAACCACCTTGTTTACACCCTTTGTGGCGATGGCGAGTTGCAGGAAGGGCAAAACTGGGAAGCCATTATGTATGCTGCTGCAAATAATGTAGACAACCTTATCGTGAGTGTAGACTTAAACGGACAACAAATCGATGGGTCTACAGATAATGTTCTGGCTATGGGTAATCTTGCCGGAAAATTTTCAGCGTTTGGATGGGATGTACTATCCATTGAAAAAGGAAACGACATGGCAGCTGTTATCGAAGGCCTGAAAGAAGCAAAGTCCCGCACGGGCAAAAAAACACCGGTGTGTGTTTTATTGCATACCGTAATGGGCAATGGCGTAGATTTTATGATGCACACCCACGCCTGGCACGGGAAAGCACCAAATGATGAGCAGCTGGAAACCGCGTTAGCACAGAACCCTGAAACCTTAGGGGATTATTAATTCCCTTACAAAGGGAATGTTTCTACTCCAAAAAGTGAGATAGAAAAGGTAACACATACTAAAACTAATTCTGCAAAACAGAATAATAGAAAATAGATGAAAAAATATACAGACACAGGTAAAAAAGATACACGCTCAGGTTTTGGAGCTGGGCTCACTGAACTTGGGAAAACCAACGAAAATGTGGTAGCACTTTGTGCAGACCTAACGGGTTCCTTAAAGATGGACGAGTTTAAAGAAAATCATCCGGAGCGTTTCTTTCAGGTTGGTATTGCTGAAGCTAATATGATTGGTATGGCAGCTGGTATGACCATTGGCGGGAAAATTCCTTTTACAGGAACCTTTGCCAATTTTTCTACAGGACGTGTCTACGACCAGATACGCCAAAGTGTTGCCTACAGTGGTAAAAACGTAAAGATATGTGCTTCTCATGCAGGAGTTACCCTTGGGGAAGATGGAGCAACACATCAGATCCTGGAAGATATCGGGCTGATGAAAATGCTGCCTGGGATGACAGTTATCAATACCTGTGATTACAATCAGACCAAAGCAGCCACACTCGCTATTGCTGCGCACGACGGACCTGTATATCTACGCTTTGGAAGACCAAAAGTTGCCAATTTCACAGAGGAAAACGGAACTTTTGAAATAGGAAAAGCTGTAAAACTTCAAGAAGGAACCGATGTTACTATCGTTGCTACCGGTCATTTAGTATGGGAAGCGCTTTTAGCAGCCGAAACATTAAACGAGCAGGGAATTTCAGCAGAAGTGATAAATATTCATACTATAAAGCCATTGGATGATGAAGCTATACTTGCTTCCGCTAAAAAAACAGGCTGCGTAGTTACTGCAGAAGAGCATAATTACTTAGGAGGTTTAGGTGAAAGTGTTGCACGCGTTTTAGCTTCCCACCACCCCACTCCACAAGAATTTGTTGCTACACAAGATACATTTGGAGAATCCGGTACTCCAGACCAATTAATGGATAAATACGGCCTGAATGCCGAAGCGATTGTAAAAGCTTCAAAAAAGGTTGTAAAGCGAAAGTAATTTATACAAAACAACAGGGTTCGGGTGCTATAAGAGTATCCACCTAAATAAAAAAAGCCTAGAAATTTTCTAGGCTTTTTTTATATGATAGTAGTTAGAATACAATTAACTATCCGCATCCAAATGATCCGGGGTACCGTCACCATCAGTATCTGGTAAGGTGATGGTTCCATCGCTGTTAATTATAATTTCTTCACGGGTTGGTCTCCCATCGCCATCATCGTCTGCATCATCAAAATTAGGAGCTTCGTTGCCATCAGTATCATCATCTTCTTCAAGGCCGTTTCCGTTTACATCTTCCATAAAAGAAGGTAAACCATCTCCGTCTTGATCTCCAATTTCAGAAGCATACATTTGAAAGGTAAAAATAAGCTGAGAGTATAAAGGAATATTTGAGGTAGGCGGAGGATTTACATAATATCCAAGACCTGCCTGCATAAATACAGCACCAACTCCAAAATCTTCAAAGGTTACAGTCCCATCCGGGTTTGTAATAAAGCCAGAAGCTGTTTCAAATTCTATTAAAGCATCCTGAAGTCCATTTACAATAGAAGTCATATCAAATTGCACAGGAACAGAAGAAGCATCAAATAACTTTGTATAAGGTCTCGTAGTTTCTTCACGGTTTATATAGGTTCCTGCATAGCTTATAGTTGCAAGATCCGGAAAATTAGGTTTTTCACCATCACCTTGCATCGCATCCAGGTAATACAACTTATAGGTAACTGCGTCATTCACCCTGTCCTGTACAATTTTTGAGGATACCTGATTCATCAACGGTATCTTATCTAGATTGTCCCCGGCAATAGTATCAAACACTATTCGAAAATCGAAATCGGCTGGAGGGTTTTCAAACTCCTCATAATTATAAAAATGGGTTTCCAAATATTCCTCAACAATAGCAGTGCTTAAAGGAGCTTCTTCTCCTCTATCTCTTGCAGGAACAAAGTTTGGGTCTACACTATCGTCGTCTTTTTTGCAACTGGTAGCAATTATTAGAACCAATAACAATAA
This sequence comes from Flavobacteriaceae bacterium UBA1903, assembly GCA_002337605.1. Lineage (GTDB taxonomy): Bacteria > Bacteroidota > Bacteroidia > Flavobacteriales > Flavobacteriaceae > Marinirhabdus. The sequence goes on along the minus strand of DDGL01000015.1, from coordinate 27,362 downwards.
GGGGAGTATTTTCTTCATATTTTTCATCATCACTTTTTGAGGTGCGCAAGATACAATTTTCCGCTATTTTTGTATAGCAGTTAACGTAGAATTAAGGTGTTTTGTATGAGAGTAGATAAATATTTATGGTGCATTCGATATGTAAAAACACGTAGTATAGGTACACAAGCTTGCAAAAAGGGTGCTGTAAAAGTAAACGGAGCCTCTGTAAAGCCGTCTCGTGACGTATATCCTGGTGATACCATAGTATTTCGTAAAAATCAAATTAACTATAAAATTGAGGTTTTAGACATCCCTCCGAGCAGGGTTGGCGCTAAGCTGGTAAACCTTTATCGGGTTGACACTACTCCTAAAGAAGACTTTGAAAAAACTGAAATGTTACAATACGCAAAAACCTATTACCGAAAAAAGGGCACAGGAAGACCCACAAAAAAAGACAGACGGGATATTACCGATTATAAACAAAGCGGCGAAGAAGAATAATTTTTTACTCCGTATCTTTGACAAAACCTTTTTAAAATGCCTAAAGCTGAAACCTTCATATTAAATAAGACTGAAATAGACCACAAAATAAAAAGAATGGCCTATCAAATCTATGAAGCGAATGTATCTGAAACTGATATCATTATTGCTGGTATTGTTTCTAACGGGTTTGTATTGGCAGAAAAACTAAAACGTACCTTAGAAAAAATTTCTCCGATCAAAGTGACACTTTGCAAAGTTACTATTGATAAAACCAACCCTATTGCTCCTCTAACCACGAGCCTCTCAGCAGCCATGTATGCTAACAAAAGCCTTGTTTTGGTAGACGATGTACTGCACTCTGGCACCACGCTTATTTATGGAGTAAAGCATTTTCTGGATGTGCCTTTAAAACAGTTTAAAACAGCGGTTCTGGTAGATAGAAATCACAAAAAATATCCTATAAAAGCAGATTATAAAGGCATTTCACTTTCTACTTCTATTAACGAAAATGTATCTGTAATTTTTGAAAAGGGAAAAGACAGAGCAATTCTAGAATAGTTGTAACACAATTTCTGAAACAATTTTATCCACAGTGGCATCTGCCTGCACCTTACTATCTGCCTGGTTGTAGTAAAAATTACGTTCAAAAATATGTTTTCTAATAAAGTCGTTAAGAGCTTCTTCTGTTTCTAAATGAGCGATTAATGGTCTTTTCTTTCTCTCAGGGTATAGTCTTTTAGTTAGTTCTTCTAGCGATGTGTGCAGGTATATAGATTTCACATCTTCACGTTCTTGTATGAGTTTCATCACATTTCCATAGCAAGGAGTTCCTCCCCCTAAGGCCAAAACGTAATTTTCTTTAGACGCCAGAAGCTGTACTAAAACATTATTTTCGGTCTTTCTGAAAAAAAGTTCACCCTTTTTTTGAAAAATTTCTGAAACAGTTTTTTTTAATTCTTTTTCAATTTCCTGATCCAGATCGTAAAAAGGAATTGTAAGAACTTCAGCAAGTTGCTGTCCTACAGCAGATTTCCCACTGCCCATATATCCTAAAAGAAGTATTTTCATAGCTGTAAAATTATTCAAATAAAAAGGAACTTCAAGAATTTCTCAAGAAAGAAAATATTTCTTTAAAATTGCTTTGAATAATAAATTTAATGATGCTATATTTGCACCCGCTTAAGGGAAAGAAATTTACTCTTTTGCAATTGAAATTATGACTTGGTAGCTCAGTTGGTAGAGCACCTCCCTTTTAAGGAGGTGGTCCTGGGTTCGAGCCCCAGCCAAGTCACAAAGAGTACTGCTTTTTGCGGTACTTTTTTGTTTCTACTCATGTCTATTGGAAGCGTAGAAACCACTCACCCGGGTGCTGGAATTGGTAGACAGGCACGGTTGAGGGCCGTGTGCACTTGTTGCGTGTGGGTTCAAGTCCCATCCCGGGTACTAACAGAAGTCATCTTTTAAAGATGACTTTTTTTATAGCCCTACGTCACTCGCTTCAATACACAGTAAACATATTATCTTATCCACGCAAAAAGCTGGACCGAAGTGTTATTATTCGCAACCAATATAGCGGGTCGTTTCTCCTGGGAAATAGAAATTAGCCGCAAGCCTTTTACATTATACGGCATGTAGATCCCACTTTTATTTACTTCAAAAAGAGTAGCGAATGTCCCGTCACCTTTGCCTTGCATATAAAGCCCTTTTCCTGCATCGTAAGCAGGTGTTTCTACTTCAGTATTGAACATGTTTCCACCTACTACAACATCTAAATTTCCGTCTTTGTCAAAATCGTACACCACCATATCGTTTATAGGACTTAGTTGTGCCTCCATAGGAAGGTTGGTTATGCTGAAAGCTCCATTTCCAGTATTTTCCAAGTAGACACTCGCAAAGTTTGTTGCTTCATAATGCAATGCTTCATTCAGTTTCTCTTCTCCATAAATCCCTACCAGCGTCGAAGAAGCAAAATCGCTGTACGACGGGAATTTTTCTTCCAGAAAAGGCATTTGCTGGGTTGAACATTCCTTCCCGCGCACCGGAGTTAAATTACCCTGATATAGCTTACTAAGCACTATATCCAAGGTTCCATTAGCATCAAAATCGTTGGAAAAAATATGAAGCGGTTTCTTTTCTGAAGGGTGAAACTTATTGTTTGACCCTACATTGCCTACTATAAAATCTTCATCCCCATCGTTATCAAAATCTCCCTTGGCAATACTATACCACCAACCTGTTGTATTTGTAAGGCCAAAGCTCTCAGATTTGTCTACAAAGCCATCTTCACTATTCACAAAGGCTTTTATTCCCATCCATTCACCTACTACCAGTATATCCTTTTTACCATCTTGATCTATATCAGACCATACAGATGACGTTACCATCCCAGCGTATTGCAATTTCGGAGCTAATTGTGTTGTTTTATCTTCAAAAATTCCTTTTTTATTTTCCAGTAAATAGGATTGTGGTGCGACGGGATACTTCCCAGGGGTTGTCCTTCCACCAACAAATAAGTCTAGATCGCCGTCGCCATCCCAATCATTTTCAGAAATATGTAACGTACTGGAATTTATTTTAGGTAAGCCATTGACGCTTCTTGTAAATATTCCTTTCCCGTCATTAAGGTACAACCTATCCTGAAGCAAACGCTCATTATTTGCCACATCGCCACCACCACCACTCGCAACGTATAAATCTATATCTCCATCGCCATCTGCGTCAAAAAATAAGGCTCCAGTATCTTCAAATTGAGCATCGGTATTAAATGCTTTTTGAGGCACAGGCACAAAACCTTCTACCAGTGTTTGCTTGTACAGCTCTCCTGCTTGCCCTAAGGCTCCTCCTAAGTAAAAATCGTCAAAACCATCTCCGTTTACATCTCCAACTGCAACAGCAGGTCCTAATGTAGATTGTTGATGTGGCAGTAAAATTTCATCTTTAAAATCGTCAAAACTATTTTCGGTGTGCTGGTAGGTTATTTTGGGTGCTCTTGAAATAGCATCCAGAAAATACGGCCGTGGATTCTCTTTAAGGGCTCTCACCAACTGTGACTGGGTTTTATCGATTCGGTGTTTTGTATCGATAGTTGGGTTTTCAATTGTTGTCTGACTTCCATCGGGCCACTTAATTTCAACTTTTTCGACGGCTGTTATAGTACCTAAACCAAAATGAGCTAAGGGCTGCATCGTTGAAGCGTATCCTCTTACAAAGGAGTATTCAACCAATTGTTTTTTTTCGCCAGTATATACTGTAATTTGAGAGTTAAGAACACTATTGTTAGCCTTGCCATCAAATAATTCAAATTGAATAAAGTGATTTTCTCCTTTTTCAGAAGCATTGTTTCGGTATACAAAAGCTGGGCTCTCCAGATTATTTACCACCAGATCCAGATCTCCATCGTTGTCCAAATCTCCATAGGCGACACCATTGGAAAAGGAAAGCTCTTCCAGACCCCAGTCTGTTGTTTTATTTTTAAACGTTAAGTCGCCATTGTTCTGGAATCCGTAGTTTGGAATTGGGATAGATTTGGCTTTAGTTAACTGTTCCAGGTATATTTCAGAATTAATATCTTCGAGCTCTTTTCTGGCGAGATACTCTATTCTCCAGTCGTTATCCTTTACATCTCTCTTAAAGCCATTGGTTATGTATAAGTCCTTATAAGTATCATTATCCAAATCCATAAATAAGGTAGCCCAACTCCAATCTGTTTGTGAAACTCCCGAAAGATTTGCTATTTCGCTGAAAATTCCTTTTCCCCTATTTACGTGAAGGGTATTGTACATATACTGTGGAATCATTTGCCGGTTGTCTACCAGATAACTAAACCGCTCCACATCCATTGACTCCATGAGGGTTTTATTTCTGAAATGATCTGCAGGCGTCATATCCACCACACTTAAGTCTACTAATCCGTCGTTGTTAAAATCTGCTGCATCACAACCCATGCCATAAAACGAAACATGAGAAGCCCGGGCTTTTATAACTTCTCTGAAGGTTCCATTACCCACATTGTAAAAAAGAAAATCCGGAATAAAATAGTCGTTGGTAATATATATGTCTAAAAAGCCATTTTCATCAAAATCTGAAACAGAGACCCCCAATCCAAATCCAGGACGAAACAATCCTGCTTCCTTTGTAATGTCTGTAAACGTATTATTTCCTTCATTCCTGTACAGGGTATTACAGGATTTTTTGTACGCTTCCGGAGTTTGTTCAGCTAAAAATTGTTCCCAACCGGTAATGCCCCTTCCGTATTTAATATCGGAATGATTAACCACTAATAAATCCAGGTCGCCATCTGCATCCATATCAAAAAACACTGCTTGTGTGCTATAGGAGCTATCTGCGACACCGTATTGTTGAGCACTTTCGGTAAAAGTTTCATCTCCATTATTAATATACAATTGATTCGTTAAAAGCGAGTCTTTACTGTCAGGCCCAGAATTGCATACATAAATGTCTAAAAAACCATCCTGATTTATATCAACCATGGTTACCCCTGTAGACCAGTTGGTAGATGAAAGCTTTGCTGTTCGGGTGATGTCTTTAAATTTAAAACCTCCCTCGTTTAAGTATAATGTATTAGAAGTATCGTTTCCTGCAAAAAAAACATCTTGCAAACCATCATTATTTATATCGCCAATAGCCACACCTCCGCCATTGTAGAAGTATTCATAATGCCCAAAATGCCTGCCTGGTGTTTCCTTGGAAGTATTTATAAAATCGACCCCAGTATCAGTAGCTTTTAAAAGTGTTAGTAGCGGAGTAGAATCTTGTGTATTGTTGTTGACTTCCGAAGAATTAGTTTCACACCCAACAAATACTAAGAATAATGAAAAGAAACCAGCCAGCGTTATTCGTGATACCATTTATAACATATATTCTTTAAAGATAAAATTAATAAAGAAACATCTCCATTTTATATATAATTTCTACAATCCTTTCTGTAGGAACTGTAGCTTTTATATGTAAACACTATCTTTACACTCACTACCTACTATAAAAATGCTCGTAAAAACAACGTTTACTATTAAAGATCTTGAAAACTTAAGTGGTATAAAAGCACATACCATTAGGATTTGGGAAAAACGGTATTCGTTGTTAGCACCATCAAGGACCGATACTAATATAAGGACCTACCATCTTGAAAGCCTGAAAAAGTTACTCAATATTAAGTTTCTTTATAAGCACGGTTATAAAATTTCAAAAATTGCACTGTTAAGTAAGGAAGAGTTAGCTGAAATGGTTACCGAACTAGCAAAATCGAACAAAGAAGAACATTCCATCTTCAAGTTTAAAATGGCTATGTTCCAGTTTGACCAGCAACTTTTTGCCAGTACATACAACGAATTAAAACAAAGCTATAGTTTCCCTGAAATATTTCAGACCATCTTTATCCCACTACTCACAGATTTAGGCATATTATGGCAAACAGGTACGATAGATCCCTGTCATGAGCGGTTTATATCAGAAATGATCAAACAAAAAATTGTACTTAATATTGAAAGTCAGTACCCCGAAAATACGTTGTCAGAGCCCCCAGCTTTTGCCCTATTTCTTCCGCTTGGAGAAATTCATGATATTGGATTAGTATATGCCAATTACCTTTGTGTGAGTCATGGTATAAACACCATTTATCTTGGGGGAAATATTTCTTTAGACAGTTTAAATGAAGTGGCAAAGCACCACAAAAAGATTATATTTCTCACCTATTTAACTGTGGAACCTTCGCAGCAAAGCCTTAAAGAGTTTTGCAAGGAATACAATACACGTGTTGGAGCACAAACAAACAATCCGTTATTGCTTATGGGTAGCAAAACAGAAAACCAAAATCAGAATGACTTTCCTAAGAACATCACGCTTGTAAGAACCATCCCGCACTTAATTGAGACACTTCAAACCTTAAAAAAACGATAAAATTTATAGTAAAAACTCATTTTGTTGAGTATTTACTTAAATTTGTTAAACAAAATGAAGCAAAACATCGCACTTATTGGTTCTGGATTTTCTTCTTTGGCAGCTGCTTGTTACCTCGCCAAAGCTGGACATAGTGTAACCATTTACGAAAAAAACAGTGCCGTCGGGGGGCGTGCCAGGCAGTTAAAAAAAGAAGGGTTCACTTTCGATATTGGCCCAACGTGGTATTGGATGCCTGATGTATTTGAACGGTTTTTTGGTGACTTCGATAAAAAACCTTCCGATTATTATGAGCTTATTAAATTGGCTCCTGCTTATTCGGTATATTTTGGAGAGAACGATTTCATCACCATTGAAGATACCTTAGAAAAAATATGCCTTGCTTTTGAAGCCGAAGAAAAAAGAAGCTCACAACAACTTAAAAAATTTATTGCCAAAGCACAAAGCAATTATAACATTGCCATTAAAGACTTAGTCTATAGACCAGGAGTTTCACCTTTAGAACTGGTAACTCCAGTCACTATGAAAAAGATTGGACAGTTTTTCAGCACGATTAGCAAAGAAGTGAGACGTGAATTTAAAAACCCCAGGCTGGTTGCTATTTTAGAGTTTCCCGTGTTATTTTTAGGGGCAAAACCCTCCAATACACCCGCTTTTTATAGCTTTATGAATTATGCAGATTTCGGTTTAGGGACATTTCACCCAAAAGACGGGATGTATTCAGTAATTAAAGGGATGAAGTCTCTGGCAGAAAGTTTAGGGGTTAATGTGGAAACCGATCAAAACGTGGAAAAAATTACGGTTCAAGACGGAATTGCCACATCGCTAGTTGTAAATGGCAAGGAAATTTTAGCAGACTTAATTTTAAGCGGTGCAGATTACCATCATACTGAAACCTTATTGCCGCAACAATACAGACAGTACTCTGAAACCTATTGGGACAAGAGAACGTTTGCTCCCTCTTCTTTGTTATTTTATGTAGGGTTCGATAAAAAAATTGAAAACGTAGAGCACCACACCCTGTTTTTTGATGTAGATTTTGACGCACACGCCTATACAATTTATGATGAACCCTCCTGGCCGGAAAACCCACTGTTTTATGCAAGCTTTCCCTCCAAAACAGATGCTAGTGCAGCACCGGGTGGAAAAGAAGCCGGTATTTTTTTAATACCCTTAGCACCTGGAATTGAAGATACTGAGGAGATCCGGGATGCATATTTTGATAAAATTATTACCCGGTTTGAAAAACTCACAAACCAGCAAGTGAGAAATTTCGTTATATTTAAAGAGTCATTTTGTATAAATGATTTTGTAGCAGATTACAATTCCTATAAAGGGAACGCATACGGATTGGCAAACACACTACTACAAACTGCTTTTTTACGTCCAAAAATTAAGAGCAAAAAAGTAAGAAATTTGTATTTTACCGGTCAATTGTCTGTTCCTGGACCAGGCGTTCCTCCGTCTTTAATTTCGGGGAAATTAGCTGCCAGTTTAATTGAAAAACACCATTCGTGAAAGAACTTTTTGACATCGTATCCAACACTTGCAGCAAGCAGGTAACCAATGCCTACAGCACCTCATTCTCGTTGGCAACAAAAATGCTGGCGCCTAGCATTAGGCAGGATATATACAATATTTATGGTTTTGTACGTTTTGCAGATGAGATTGTAGACAGTTTTCATGACTATGATAAAGAAGTGCTTTTTAATAGGTTTGAACAGGATCTAGAACTTGCTTTAACTGAAAAGATTAGCCTGAATCCAATACTAAATTCATTTCAACATACGGCACACAGATATAATATAGACAAAGCGCTTATTTCTTCGTTTATGAAAAGCATGCGCCTGGACCTAAGCAAATCTGAATATTTAACCGAAAAAGAGTACAAAGACTATATTTACGGATCGGCAGACGTTGTGGGACTTATGTGCTTAAAAGTTTTTGTAAAAGGAAATACCGAAAAATATGAAGCGCTTAAAAATGCGGCCATGTCTTTAGGTTCTGCATTTCAGAAAGTGAATTTCTTACGCGATTTAAAAGAAGATTTTGAGGGCTTAAGCCGAACGTATTTTCCAAATACCAACTTAAATGCATTAGACGAAACGTCTAAAAAACGCATTATCGAAGACATTGAAGAAGATTTCAGAAAAGGATACCAAGGTATTTTAAACCTCCCAACCGAATCCAAATTTGGAGTTTTTATGGCGTACCGTTACTACCGGAAACTCCTTAAAAAATTAGCAAATACTCCAGCTCTCGAGATTAAAAATTCTCGTATTCGGGTGCCTAACTACCAGAAGTTTGGGCTCCTTACCCGAAGCTATGTAAAATATCAATTAAAACTTGTACGATAGGTTATGACGTTTGTTTTTTGGATTTTGATTTTTTTAACCACCTTTTGTATTATGGAATTTATGGCGTGGTTTACGCATAAATACGTAATGCATGGTTTTTTATGGACTCTTCACAAGGACCATCATAAAAAAGACCATAATAGCTGGTGGGAACGCAATGATTTCTTTTTTATTTTTTATGCAGCTGTAAGTATTGGTTGCTTTATAGGCTGGCAGTATTATGGTTTTTGGGCTGGTTTGCCTATTGGACTGGGCATTTTCACCTACGGAGTTGCCTACTTTATGGTACACGATATTTTTATACACCAACGTTTTAAATTGTTTCGCAATGCCAACAATTGGTATGCAAAGGGCATACGACGTGCGCACAAAATTCACCATAAACACTTGGGTAAAGGAGAAGGAGAATGCTTTGGGATGCTGTTCCCACCATTGAAGTACTTCAAAAAATAGCCAGATGAACTACCTCTACCTATGGTTAAATTTAGGTTCTTTTATTGTTCCTTTTTTATTTAGTTTTCATCCCAAAATTCAGTTTTATAAAAAGTGGAAAGGGTTTCTGGTAGGTGTCATTGTGATGATGACTATTTTTATTCCCTGGGATATAGCCTTTACCAACAATGGATTTTGGGGGTTTAATGATGCTTATATTACAGGTTATAAAGTTTTCAACTTACCTATTGAAGAATGGTTGTTCTTTATCTGCATACCATATGCGTGTATCTTTACTCACTACGCAATTTTAGCACTCAACAAAAATTTTAAGTTCTCTGAAAAGACCGTTAATGGTACCACTGTACTCTTATTTTCTATTCTTATTGTAACACTCTGGTATTACTACGATAGATGGTATACCCTTATAAATTTCATATATGCATTGCTAATAGTAGGACTCGTTTTTAACCGGAACAGAGCATTGCTACAATCTTTTTTTGCTACGTATCTAATTATTTTAATTCCCTTTTTTATCGTAAACGGTATATTGACAGGAACGGGAATAGACAATCAAGTAGTGTGGTATAACAACGATGAAAATTTAGGAATTAGATTGCTTACCATTCCTGTTGAAGATGTGATTTATAACCTAGGAATGCTACTAACGGTTTTTGCTTGTACTGAATATTTTAGCAGAGACAGTAGGTAGACAGCAGGAAACTACTCTTGTTACTATAGTGGCTGATAAAAACCAAATTCATTCTACCTTTTAAGAATACTGTCTTTATTCTAACAGTATCAGTGGTCTTTATTCTTTTTTAATTTCCAACTTCGCTCATAAACTTAATACGGTACAGCCGTAGCTCGTCTGTATCGTAATCGCCATCAAACTCTTCCATAGCATCTTCTATGCTATCGCTTTCTGCCTCCATAAAATACTCTTGCAGCTCTTCTTGCTGGTCTTCATCAAGTGTTTCATCGATCCAATAACTAATATTAAGCTTGGTACCACTAAAGACAATGGCTTCCATCTCGTTCATTAGGGCCTCCATTTCAATTCCTTTTGCTGAAGCAATATCATCTAAAGCCAGTTTTCTATCCACGTTCTGTATAATATAAAGCTTCAGTCCACTGTTGCTTCCTGTAGATTTTACCACAAAATCGTCCGGGCGTTCAATGTCATTTTCCTCTACATATGTTGAAATAAGTGATACGATAGACTTTCCGTATTTTTTGGCCTTTCCTTCGCCCACGCCATGCACATTCGCCAATTCCTCTAAGGTGATTGGGTATTTAAGCGCCATATCTTCCAAAGATGGATCCTGGAAAATCACGAAGGGTGGTAACTTCATTTTATCTGCCAAGCGTTTGCGTTCCGCTTTTAGCAATTTAAATAACTGCTCGTCTGTAACCGCTCTTCCTCCTTTTTGATTAGTAATGATAGAATCGTCGTTAGATTCTTTATAAGAATGATCTTCAGTCATCATAAAACTGGAAGGCGCGTCTAAAAAATCTAATCCTTGTTGGGTAATTTTAATGACCCCGTAGGTTTCAATATCCTTAGACAGCATACCAGCTACCAAAACCTGGCGTAATAATGCCATCCAGTATTCTGGTTTTTGATCGCTCCCTATTCCAAAAAATGACAATTGGTCGGTTCGATGGGATTTGATCATGGCATTCACCTTTCCTACCAATACATTTACGATCTCTTTGCTTTTATACTGCTGGTTGGTTTCTTTCACTACTTTCAGTAGTTTTATCACCTCACCTTTAGCTTCGTGTTGCTTTTTAGGGTTGCGCATATTATCATCCATCATGCCGCCTTCACCCGTTTCTGTATCAAACTCCTCCCCAAAATAATGGAGGATAAACTTTCTTCTGGACATAGAGGTTTCAGCAAAGGCAACCACTTCTTGTAGTAATGCATGTCCTATTTCCTGTTCGGCCACAGGCTTTCCGCTCATAAACTTCTCCAGTTTTTCTATATCCTTATACCCATAAAATGCCAGACAATACCCTTCCCCCCCATCACGTCCTGCGCGACCGGTTTCCTGGTAATAACTCTCTATACTTTTAGGAATATCGTTATGAATAACAAAACGAACATCCGGCTTATCGATTCCCATTCCAAAAGCAATAGTTGCCACTACCACGTCTGCATCTTCCATCAGGAACATATCCTGGTGTTTCACCCGGGTTTTAGCGTCTAAGCCTGCGTGGTATGGAATGGCATTAATTCCGTTTACCTGAAGTGTTTGAGCCAGTTCTTCTACCCGTTTTCTACTCAAGCAGTAAATTATACCGCTCTTTCCTCCATATTGCTTTACAAACCGTGTAATGTCTGCATCTACGTTCTTGGTTTTGGGACGTATTTCGTAAAAAAGGTTTGGTCTGTTAAAAGATGCTTTAAAAGTATTGGCATCCTGTATTCCTAAGTTCTTCAAGATATCTTCCTGAACCTTCGGAGTTGCTGTGGCGGTTAGTCCAACGATGGGAATATTATCGCCTATGCGTTGTATAATTTTACGTAAGTTCCGGTATTCTGGTCTAAAGTCGTGCCCCCATTCACTAATGCAATGTGCTTCGTCTATTGCTAAAAAGGAAATCTTCTGGCCTTGAAGAAAATTTACATATTCTTCTTTGGTCAGCGATTCCGGAGCTACGTATAATAATTTGGTAATGCCACTATCAATATCGTTCATCACCCGTTTTACTTCGGTTTTATTTAAAGATGAGTTGAGGACGTGTGCAATACCTTCTTCAGAAGAAAGGGCTCGTAAAGCATCAACTTGGTTTTTCATTAGGGCAATGAGGGGAGAAACTACTATAGCAGTTCCGTCTTGCATAAGTGCAGGCAGTTGGTAGCATAAGGACTTACCACCGCCAGTTGGCATTATTACAAAAGTGTTTTCTTTTGCCAACACACTTTTTATCACCTCTTCTTGAAGTCCTTTGAATTTCGAAAAACCAAAAAACTTTTTAAGAGCTGCGTATAAATCAAATTCAGCCACGCTGGTTTTATTATAAATGTTATATTATTGGTTCTAATTAAAATTGTATATACAGGGGAACAATTGTAATTTTGCAACTAGTATCGTAAAACTGTATCTTTTACGTGTATATTGTGAATATCGCAAAAAATCGCTTTTTTCACTTATTAAATATACTAATTTCTGAAACAGTTGCAAACTTATTAATGCGCAAATTTTGAATAGAACCTCACAGATTATCTCCGTTGCCAAGCAAACCATTGAAACAGAAAGTAAGGCTATTATGTATTTGGCCCAACTTGTTGATGAAGAGTTTGCCCAGGCCGTTGAAACCATATACAACTCCAAAGGAAGAGTGGTGATTACCGGAATTGGTAAAAGTGCCAATATTGCTACCAAAATTGTAGCAACCCTCAATTCTACAGGAACACCCGCTATTTTTATGCACGCCGCAGATGCTATTCATGGCGATCTGGGTACCATTCTGGCAGACGACGTTGTAATTTGCATTTCTAAAAGTGGAAATACCCCGGAAATAAAAGTTTTAGTCCCCCTTATTAAAAGCAGAGGAAACAAACTATTGGCGATCACCTCGAACAGAGCGTCATTTTTAGGAATACAATCAGATTACGTGATGCACGCCTATGCCGAAAAAGAAGCTTGCCCAAATAACTTAGCACCCACAACCAGCACTACAGCACAATTGGTTATTGGTGACGCACTGGCAATGTCCCTGCTGGATATCCGGGGCTTTTCAAGTAAAGATTTTGCACGTTTCCACCCAGGAGGATCTCTTGGAAAAAAATTATACTTACGTGTTAGTGATTTAACTTCACTTAATGAAAGACCACAGGTAACTCCGGATACCGATGTAAAAAAGGTTATTGTTGAAATTTCTGAAAAATTACTGGGGGTAACTGCGGTTGTTGAAAATGATACCATTGTAGGTATTATTACCGATGGTGACTTACGTAGAATGCTTACCAAAGAAGATTCTATTGCAGGCTTAACTGCAAAAGATATTATGACTGCCAACCCAAAGAGAATAGACAACGATGCCATGGCAGTAGAAGCTATGGAGATTATGGACAAAAATGGAATTACACAAATTCTAGCCGAAGAAAACGGCAAGTATTGTGGTGTCGTTCACATTCACAACCTCACTAAAGAAGGTATTATTTAATGACCAAAAAGATAGGAAGCACAGAAAAAGAGATGTCTTTTTTAGATCATCTCGAAGAATTACGCTGGCATTTAATACGGTCTACTATAGCCGTGGTTCTGGTAGCTACTGTTGCATTTATTGCTAAGGAATTTATTTTCGACGTGCTTATCCTTGGTCCAAAAAACCCGGATTTCCCTACCTATAAACTACTCTGCAGAGCTGCTACCCAATTGGGGTTTGAAGAAAGCTTCTGCTTTAAAGAAGAAAGTTTCCGCATACAGAGCAGGACACCTGCGGGACAGTTTTCGGCACATATCTGGACTTCTATCACGGCAGGTTTTATCATAGCCTTCCCGTATGTTTTATACGAATTCTGGAAGTTTGTAAGTCCTGGGTTACGCAAAAATGAGCGAAAAAACAGTCGTGGCTTTATCATTATAGCTTCGTTATTATTCTTTATCGGTGTATGTTTTGGATACTATGTAGTGACACCACTCACCATTAACTTTCTTGGTAGTTACAAAGTAAGTGAAGCTGTATTTAATGACTTCGATTTAAGCAGTTATATTGGATTGGTACGCGCATCTGTGATTGCCAGCGGTCTCATTTTCGAACTTCCTATTGTTATTTACTTTTTGACCAAAGTAGGAATTGTTACCCCAGCATGGCTTAAAAAATATCGCAAATTTGCATTGGTAGGAGTATTGGTACTCTCCGCAATTATTACCCCACCAGATATTGCCAGCCAGGTGATTGTAGCAGTACCTGTGTTAATTTTATACGAAATAAGCATCATCATTTCAAAAGTGGTGGTTCGCAACCAAAAAAAACAAATGAGAAGTCATGGCAACTAATATAGTAGAAGAGTTTAACGCCTATCGCTCTAAAATGAACGAGAAGCTCCTGGATGATAACAACAAGATTTTAAAACGAATCTTTAACCTGGATACCAATGCATTTGCTGAAGGAGCCTTATCTAAAAGAACTAAAGAGTTATTAGGTTTAGGAAACAGCATGGTGCTGCGGTGCGACGATTGTGTGCGCTATCATTTAGAAGCCTGCTACAAGCTGGAAATCCCCAAAGAAGAAGTGGTTGAAGCCCTGAGCATTTCATTGTTAATAGGCGGAACTATTGTAATTCCACATTTGCGTCGCGCATACGAATATTGGGAAGCACTGGAAACTCAATCTTCTTAATTTTTTCTTCGGAAAATTTAGCTGTAATTTTAGCGTTACAGTTACTGAAACCCATGTATGAAACTAAAAGCTGAAAATCTTGTAAAATCCTATAAAGGTCGAAAGGTCGTTAAAGGCATTACCGTGGAAGTAAACCAGGGTGAAATTGTAGGTCTGCTAGGACCTAACGGAGCTGGAAAAACCACCTCTTTTTATATGATTGTTGGCTTAATAAAACCCAATGGTGGTAAAATATACCTGGAAGGCACCGAAATTACGAAATACCCTATGTACAAACGTGCACAACACGGGATTGGTTATTTAGCACAAGAGGCTTCGGTATTTAGAAAGCTGAGTATTGAAGATAATATTCTAAGTGTACTCCAGCTCACCAAGCTTTCTAAAAAAGAGCAACTCATGAAAATGGAGACCTTGATCGAAGAGTTTGGTTTGGGACATATTCGTAAAAGTCGCGGCGATTTATTAAGTGGTGGGGAGCGTCGCCGTACCGAAATTGCGCGCGCGCTGGCAACCGACCCACATTTTATCTTATTGGACGAACCTTTTGCTGGGGTTGACCCAGTAGCTGTAGAAGATATTCAGCGTATTGTAGCACAGCTCAAAAATAAAAATATAGGTATCTTAATCACGGATCATAACGTACAGGAAACGCTGGCCATTACCGACAGAACCTATTTAATGTTTGAAGGTAGCATCCTAAAACACGGTGAGCCCGAAGAACTGGCAAGCGACGAGATGGTCCGCAAAGTATACCTGGGACAGAACTTTGAGCTTCGGAAAAAGAAGCTGGAGTTTTAGTAGTTTCTGGTTATTTATGCTGTCTTATATTAAACTCGATTCCCCACTGACTAACATAATCCTTTAAGGGTTCCAGCCCCACTTCAGCACGTCTTTTATCAACACCGGAAGGATCTTTCAATTCATAGATCATCCACTCTCCACTTTCTTGATTTTTGGTTATTTGAGAACCATAAATTTGTGGTTTGTCATCAAACATCAAAATTCTATCCTCTAGTAAAGCAATTTGACTTTTTTCTAAATCTCCATTTTCGGAAGACTTTTTTAATAATGGAAAGTACTTTTTTCTATGATAGTTATCTGTATGTTGAAAAACCAGCCATATAGCCATCATTTGCTCCCGGTTTACAGTTTTTAAAGAAGGCATTCCACACGTTTCAATAAGACTAATTATTGTAATTAAATTTTCACGATCAATTTCGGGGTCAATTCCTTCATCAAGTATTCGCATATCCTGGTCGAGCGCATATATCTTAGTTAAGAGATCCTTTATATTCTGACAATCAATTTTTACAGGAATTACCGGGTCTACTATTTCTGTTTGATAGATCTTTAATATCCGCTTCCTGAAATCTTTATCTTTCGCTGTTGCCGGACGAATGATTACCATCTCTGGTTCATTTTTATCATAAAAATAAGCATCGGCAGTATAATTTTCATTTTGTAGGATTTTATTTGCTGAATCAATTGCAATGGACTCTCCTCTTTCATTTTTAAAAACTACGTCGTCATAATTATACGTTATTCTTTTTTTAGCAATTTCTATTTGGTCACTTTCAGTTAACTTTCGTAAACCATCTGGTATATGGTTCTCCTTACAAGAGATTATTAAAAGTACTAGTGCAATACAAATAGAGAAATTGCTCTTCATTTAATAGTTATATTGGACTGTCTTTACTTATCTGATAAACACAGGCTCTTCCTCCTTTTCAGTATGCTGCTCGCTATACCCGTACCCATCATAATCAAACCCTTTTAGGCCACGTAATGTTTTGGTGTTGTTATCTATCACATAACGCGCCATGCTGCCTCTTGCTTTTTTTGCGAAGAAGGAGATAATTTTCAGCTTCCCATTTTTAAAATCTTTAAAGACCGGAGAAATCACGGGAGCGTTTATTTTTTTTGGATCTAGCACTTTAAAGTATTCCTGGCTGGCAAGGTTCAGCAGTATTTCGCCCTCTTCTAATTCTTCATTTAAAGCATGGGTTACCTGGTCACCCCAGAACTCGTAGAGGTTCTTTTTTCGATTGATCTTTAAAGATGTTCCCATTTCCAATCGGTAAGCTTGTATTAAGTCTAAGGGACGTAAAACACCGTACATACCACTTAAAATACGCAGCGTATCATTCAACAAGTCTATTTTGCTTTCAGGAATGGTAAAAGCATCTAAGCCCTGATAAACATCGCCTGCAAAAGTGTACACTGCCGGGCGGGAGTTCTTTTTGGTAAATGGCGTTTCGAATTCTTTGTACCGCTGGTAGTTAAGGTCGGCTAGTTTATCACTAATGCTCATCAATTCACCAATAGCTTTTTTGGACTTTCGCTCTAGTTTGTTGTTCAGCGTTTCGGCTTCAGCTAAAAATATTGGTTGTGTGCCACGTGTGGTAGGCAACTTGGTTTCAAAATCAAGTGATTTGGCGGGCGATACTACTATTTTCATTAGCTTTTTCTTTTCAGTAAAAATAACTGAAATAAAACTATTCAGAAAATACAAAAAAGGCTTTCTGACCTGGTATAATATCCTTCAAAAAGTTAATTAAGCTTTTATTAACAACCCGAGAATTCCTAAAATTTTAGATTTGAAAAAACAACTTTATGAACAAACACATACTTTTAGGCCTATCATTAATGGCCTCGATTAGCTTAACAGCTCAAAATGAAACTGGTAAGAAAGCTACCCTCTCAGAAGACGGTACAATTACAGTAGAAAATGTAACGCTTCCTGCTGGTTCAAATTCTTCGAACAGGCAAGTAGAAGATAGACTTTTCAAATTTGGACGCCCCGCAAACCCATTTATCAAAAATTCCCGTGGGGTTACGGTAGCCGATATCAATGATGATGGCATAGATGAAATTTTATACGGAATAGACACTGAACTTTTTGTTCTAGACGGTGCCGGGGACATTCTCTGGCAAAAAACTGTTGAGGGGCCCATACTTCTTCCTCCAACTGTAGGAGATCTGGACGATGATGGCGTAGTAGAAATTGCTGTAAACACAGGATATCCAACAACAGTGGGTCGAATATACTTAATGGATAATGTGGGAAATGACCTTCCTGGCTGGCCACTTAATTTTGGTGATAACTGGATGATTAATGCCCCAGTATTTGCAGATGTAGATAGTGACGGGACTTTAGACATTATAAGCTGTGAGCGAGAAAGTGGAACAATTGGTTTTGTACACGCTATTAAAAAGGATGGAACCCCAATAAACTCTAACTGGCCTGTACAATTTGATGCAACTCCGGCTTTTACACCCTCTGTAGGAGACATTGACAATGATGGTGATCAAGATATCGTAATTGCCACTTCCTCTACCGGTTTATATGCTTATGATGTTGACGGAAATCTACTTCCTGGATTTCCATTTACGAGCCCGGATAGAAGGTATTCCTACCAATCCCCCATTTTAGTAGATTTAGATGGTGACGAGACTTTGGAGATTGTAGGTAGCAATCATGGAGATGCTCCAGGTTTTTATGTTCTTAAAAGCGATGCTACTTATTACCCTGGTTGGCCCATAGCCTTAGGAGGATGGACCTATTCTCCAGCTACCGTTGTAGACTTTGATGATGATGGATCTTACGACATCTTTATGGCAGACAGAAATACAAGTGGCGATGGAACCCCACTTCCTACCATTTATGGTTTAAATCCAGATGGAGTAAATTTAGACAACTTCCCGATTGAAAAATATGGCGGTAATGAAGGCGTACTAAGTATTGCAGATATTAATAATGACGATGTATATGACATTATATTCTCAAGTACCTTAACCGATATGGAAGGAGATGGATATATACACGCATATTCTCTGGATGGAAGTGGAGAAATTGATGGATTTCCATTAAGACCAAGAGGTTTTACCTTCTTAAACGGAGCAGTGCTTGGCGATGTAGATAATGACGGAATGTTAGACCTAACAGCAAACTCGTACACTCAAACTTTTGGAACAGGTATAGATTCTACCTACGTAACTTCATACAACCTGAATGTTCCTTTTAATGAAGATAAAATTTTAAGCAATGGGTACAAAGGAAGCAACACACGAGACGGTTTGGTAAGTGATGAAGAAGTGCTAAGTGTTCAGGACAATATATTCTCAAACCAGTTTACCATTAGTCCAAATCCATCGTCTGGAATACTGCAGATCAATTCTTCTGGCACTCTAAAAGAGGCTCAAATTTCTATAGTGGGTATGGATGGAAAATTGATTTTTTCTGAAGAAACTGAGATTATATCTAATGTCAAAAAACAATATGATTTCAAAAGTTTTTCTTCTGGAATATACTTTGTAACAATATCGAATGGCGGAAAGAAAGCTATCTTTAAATGGATTAAAAAGTAGCTTAAACGGTTCGCTATTCAATCACATGTTTTGAATAGCTTCGCCATTTTTCTAAACAAGCCTCTATATCTTCTGGTATAGGGGCTTCAAATTTTAAAAACTCAGCGGTTACGGGGTGCTCAAAACCTAAGGTCCTTGCATGCAAAGCTTGCCTTGGCAACACTTTAAAACAGTTGTCGACAAATTGCTTGTATTTACTAAAAGTAGTTCCTTTCAGTATTTTTTCTCCGCCGTAGCGTTCGTCATTAAATAGCGTATGCCCAATATGCTTCATATGCACACGTATCTGATGCGTACGACCTGTTTCCAGTCTACAACTTACCAAAGACACATACCCTAAGCGTTCTAACACTTTATAGTGTGTTACAGCGGCTTTTCCCTTTTCTTCGGCTTCATCGCCTAAAAACACAGTATTCTGCAGTCTGTTTTTAGGATGCCTTCCTATGTGCCCTTCCACAGTGCCTTCATCTTCCTTCACATCACCCCAGACCAATGCAATATATTCCCGCTCGGTGGTTTTATTGAAAAACTGCTTCGAAAGATGTGTCATTGCTTCTTCAGTCTTAGCTACAACTAACAGCCCACTGGTATCTTTATCTATTCTGTGTACCAATCCTGGTCGGTTGCTACTATTATTTGGAAGGTTATCAAAATGAAAGGTAAGCGCATTAATTAAGGTTCCGCTATAATTACCATGACCCGGGTGCACCACCATTCCTGCCTCTTTGTTTACCACAAGTAGATCATCATCTTCATAGACAATCTGAATTGGAATATCTTCCGGAGTAAGAAGCTGTTCGTAAGGTGGGTGCTCAAAAAGCACCGTTACAACATCGCCTGCTTTTACTTTGTAGTTTTGCTTAACAATCGCATCATTCACATAAATATTCCCGTCCTTGGCTGCTTTCTGGATTTTATTTCGGGTAGCATTTTCCACCTTGTTCATAAGGTATTTGTCTACCCGTAAAGGAGACTGACCTTTATCGGCTACAAATCTAAAGTGTTCGTACAGATCGTCGTTGCCTGTCTCTTCATCGTTTTGGTTAGTTTCCGCCATCATCATCGGGTGCTTCGTTATTATTTTCTGAAGTTTCAGAATCTTCTTCGTTGTCATTATCTCGGTTACTTCTACTTAAACTCTCATCTCCAATAATCAAGTCTATTACCGATGTAATCTCAAGTTCAGTATCCGGATCGATCCTGGCACCTGCGTGTCTTATTTCCAGTACTTGGTCACTCATATGTGGTTTGGTAGTCACCTTTCCTATTTCAAAACCCATTGCCAGTAAGGTAGGTTCGGCCTGACGTCTGGTTTTACCAACTACATTGGGGATTTTCACCTTTCGGTAGCCAGATGGGTTTAGTGTTAAGTAGATTTTCCGATCTTCTTTTACAAATTTGCCCGCTTTCGGGATTTGTTCAATAACTGAAAACTTTGGGTACTCCGGATTAAAATTGGCCGAATCTAAAATCTCGTACCGCAACTCGTTTTCATCCAGTATAGTTTCAACGTCGGTTAACGTGAGTTTTGCCAGATTAGGGACTTCAATTTTTTGTCCGTGATTGGTGGTGCTCTTTAACCACCAAAGCACAATAAAAGAAAGGACAATAAGCCCTACAATAGCAATTAATAATTGCTTTACAAAAGCCTTAGAAAAAACATAGCTAAAAAATGACATACACTTTGCGTTAGAGCACAAAAATAACAAACCTAAAGTTAGCAACTTTTATACGAGAAGTTATATTTTTGATAAACGCATTAAATACGTGTTTGGTATGAATAAAAAAAATATAGCAGTTGTAATGGGAGGCTATTCCAGCGAATTTGAAATTTCGCTCAACAGTGGTGCAGTGGTATGTGAAGCGTTAAATACATCGGTTTATAACGTGTTTGCTATTCAAATCTTAAAAGAAGGCTGGTATTACGTTGCTGAAAACGGAGCTAAACACCCTATTGACAAAGGCGATTTCAGTTTTATGGCTGAAGGAAAAAAAGTAGTGCCAGATGTAATTTTCAATACAGTTCACGGTACTCCCGGCGAAGACGGCATTTTACAGGCTTACTGGAAGTTGCTGGGCATTCCACAAACCTCCTCGAATTCGTACCAAAGTGCCCTTACTTTTAATAAGCGGGACTGCCTTTCGGTATTAAAAGGCTTTGGAATAAAATGTGCTAACTCCTATTATGTAAATAAGGACGTTGCCTATAAAGTAGACGAAATCATAAAAAAAGTAGGACTGCCTTGCTTTGTAAAACCTAACAGAGCTGGCTCTAGTTATGGAATAAGTAAAGTACATAAGCTAGAGGACTTTGAAAAAGCTTTAGAAGTTGCTTTTACTGAAGATGACGAAGTTTTAGTTGAAACCGCTTTAGTAGGAACTGAAGTCTCAGTGGGCGTTTATAAATTAAAAAATGAGCTGTACGTTTTTATGCCTACTGAAATAGTTTCGGAAAATGAGTTTTTCGACTATGAAGCAAAGTACTTAGGAAAGTCACAGGAAATTACTCCCGCAAGAATTCCCGAAGAAGAGACTAAAAGAGTACAAGACGAAGCAAAAAAAATATACTCTATATTAGGGATGAGCGGAATAACCCGATCTGAGTTCATTATCCAGAACGGTGAACCTTATCTAATTGAAACCAATGCCACACCAGGACTTAGTAAAGAGAGTATTATCCCAAAACAGGTTCGCCAGGCGGGAATGAGCTTAACCGACTTTTTTGGAAACCTGATTGAAGAGGCTGAGGGTAGTTGGTAGCAAAAATAAATTTGTATCTTAGAGCTGTTTTGATGAATGATGAATGATAGATAACGAATAACAAAATTTAAACCTTTGGTTTCAGAACACTATATCCGCAGAGCAGTATTCCCTGGATCTTTCGATCCTATCACTTTAGGACACGTAGATATCATTAACAGAGCGCTACCGTTATTTGATGAAATTATTATTGCAATTGGCGTGAATACTGCTAAAAACTATATGGGGACGCTTGAGGAGCGTATTGCAAAAATTGAAGCTGTCTTTAAAGGAAATTTAAAAGTGAAGGTTACCTCTTATAAAGGGCTTACGGCAGCTTTCTGTAAAAAGGAAAATGCTCAGTTTATTCTTCGGGGTCTTCGGAACACCGCCGATTTCACCTATGAGCAAACCATTGCGCAAGCCAATGAAAAGGTTAACGGTGTGGACAGTGTTTTTTTAATTTGCAGCCCGGAGTATTCGCATATTTCCTCTTCCATCGTGCGGGACATTGCCAGAAATGATGGAGATTACTCTAGTTTAATACCTTAATTTATTTTTTTTGGCTGCTTGCTGAATTTAACCCATAAAAAAACTCCCCCATACTTGGAGGAGTTCTAAATTTTTAAGCAATTCAAACTTATAGCGCAGCTACGTGCTTTGCTAGCTTAGACTTAACATTAGCCGCTTTATTATCGTGGATAATGTTTTTCTTAGCCAACTTATCAACCATAGACATAACTTCAGGATAGAACTTTTCAGCTTCTTTCTTATCTGTCATATCGCGTAACTTCTTGATAGCATTACGCGTCGTTTTGTGTTGGTAACGGTTACGTAAACGCTTTGTTTCGCTGCTTCTAATTCTCTTTAATGCTGACTTGTGATTCGCCATTTTGTTTGTTTAAATCTTAATTTGTAGTCCGTAGGGGAATCGAACCCCTGTTACCAGGATGAAAACCTGGCGTCCTAACCCCTAGACGAACGGACCATTCTTTTGAATTGCGGATGCAAAAATACAACTATTTTTTAATGTTCCAAATCCCATCCAATCTTTTTTCAAAAAATTTAATATGCCTTTGCAAAAAGCACTCTTCTTTTTGAAGGTTTTCCAGTAACCATACAGGTTCCCGCTTCATTATCTGCATCAATAGGAATGCAGCGAATAGTAGCTTTTGTTTCATTTTTAACTTGTTCTTCAGTTTCAGAACTACCATCCCAGTGCGCTGCAATGAAACCACCCTTCTCTTCCAGGACAGTTTTAAACTTATCGTACGTTTCAACCTTGGTTGTATGTTCTGTTCTGTAATTCAATGCTTTCGTATAAAGATTTTCTTGTATTTCAATCATTAACCCCTCTACGACACCAACTACTTCGTCACGATTTACAAACTGTTTTTGCAAGGTGTCTCTCCTCGCCAATTCTACAGTTCCTTTTTCTATATCTTTTGGACCAATGGCAATACGCACAGGAACCCCCTGTAATTCGTATTGATTAAATTTCCACCCAGGTTTCTGCGTATCACGATCGTCGTATTTTACACGAATTCCCTTTGCCTTAAGTTGTTGCTGTAATTCTTTAGCAACCTCGTTAATAGCATCTAATTGTTCATCATTTCGGTAAATTGGCACAATAACCACCTGTTCCGGCGCAAGTTTTGGAGGCAACACCAAACCATTATCGTCACTATGCGTCATAATTAGCGCACCCATCAATCGGGTAGAGACGCCCCAGGATGTTGCCCAAACGTGTTCCTGATGCCCTTCTTTGGTAGCATATTTTACATCAAATGCCTTAGCGAAGTTCTGTCCTAAAAAATGTGATGTTCCTGCTTGTAATGCTTTTCCATCTTGCATCAAAGCTTCAATACAATAGGTCTCTAACGCTCCTGCAAATCGCTCACTTTCGGTTTTAAGTCCTTTTATAACAGGCATTGCCATATAATTTTCAGCAAAATCTGCATACACATGCATCATTTGTTCTGCTTCTGCTATAGCTTCCTTTTCGGTAGCGTGAGCGGTATGGCCTTCCTGCCATAAAAACTCTGCAGTACGCAAAAACAAACGTGTACGCATTTCCCAGCGCACCACATTGGCCCATTGGTTAATTAACAACGGTAAGTCACGATAACTCTGTATCCATTTACGGTAGGTATCCCAGATAATGGTTTCAGAAGTAGGACGCACAATTAACTCCTCCTCTAGCTTAGCATCGGGATCTACAACAATGCCATTGCCATCTTCATCATTTTTTAATCTGTAATGCGTCACCACCGCACATTCTTTAGCAAAGCCATCTACATGACTCGCCTCTTTACTGAAATAAGATTTCGGGATAAAAAGCGGAAAATATGCATTTTGGTGTCCAGTTTCCTTGAACATTCTGTCCAATTCTGCCTGCATTTTCTCCCAGATAGCAAATCCGTAAGGTTTTATTACCATACAGCCACGAACACCACTGTTTTCAGCCATATCGGCTTTAACGACCAGTTCGTTGTACCATTTACTATAATCCTCGTCTCTTGTTGTTAAATTCTTCGCCATAGCCTGTAGTTTGGCACAAATGTTGTGACTTTGTTAATAGATTAGTTTAATCGGGCAAAACTAGTTATTTTTACGTAGCCCAACAATAAAAATACATTCGTTATGAAAACTAAATATACTTTCTCAAGCAGTTTTTTCTCCATTTTTATAGTGGGGCTACTCTCACTTATCCTGGTTTCGTGCGGCTCTTCACAATATGCTACCGAAGATGGGATCTACAGCAATGGTTCAGATAACGAAGAAGTTGTGGCCAACGGAAATGATAACAGCAATTACTATAAACAATATTTTAAAACAAAGAACGCAGAATACGAAAGCCTTCCGGAAGAAGATTTAATTTTCACAGATATAGACTCCTATGTTTCTGAAGACTACATAGACGACGAAGGGTACATTGTAACGCGTGAATCTGACTATAACGAAGGCTACGGAGCCTGGGGAAATAACGCATCCAACGTTACCGTAAATGTATATGAAACTGGCTTTAACAATTGGGGCGGAGGCTTCTACGGTTATGGTTGGGGTGGATTTTATCGTCCCTGGTATGGCGGCTATTATGGCTATGGCTGGGGAAGCCCATTTTGGGGCTATGGTTGGAACGCTCCCTTCTGGTATGGGGGCTGGGGCGGTTACTACGGTGGCTGGGGTGGCTTTTACGGAGGCTACAACTACCCATATTATGGCGGAGGATATTACGGAGGCGGGTATTACAATGGACCTAACGGTTACGGCAATGGCATAGCTTACAACAGAGGCCGAAGAAATACAGTTGGATATGGTCGAAGTAGTTCAGGAGAAAGATCATCATACTCACGATCTGAAAACTCCAGAAGAAGTTCTGCGAGTAATGCCAGAAGTGCAGTACGCCGCTATAATAACAATAGAAACGTGAATGCTACACGTACTACCAGAGGTGTAAATTCTACAAACAGAGTTTATAGAAATAACTCAAATACAAGGTCCCGATCATACAACAGAACTTCAACACCTACGAGATCGCGTGCCAATACCAGATCATCTAATTCCTCACGACGTTCTTCTGGATCTATCAGAAGTTCAGGAAGTTCAAGATCGTCTGGTTCTGTTAGACGTTCAGGAGGTGGATCTTCCAGGTCTTCAGGAAGTCGCGGAGGCGGGTCACGCAGAGGTGGCGGAAGAGGATAATATTCAGTTAACACTTTATTTTAAATTAAAAACTTATGAAAAGAATTTCAATCTTTATCATAGCTATCATAACTATGTCTTTTGTGAACGCTCAAAATGTCTCAGACGGGCTACGATATGCAACAGAAAACACAAACGGAACAGCTCGATTTAATGCATTAAGTGGTGCATTTGGTGCTCTTGGAGGCGATTTATCTGCTATTGGCATTAATCCTGCCGGCAGTGCTGTATTCCTGAACAACAGCGCCTCAATATCCTTCTCTTCTAGCAACATTGAAAACGAAGCTACTTATTTCAATACAATAACTCAAAGTGAAGACAATGATATTAGCCTCAATCAGGCAGGGATCGTTTTTGTTTTTGATATAGGAAAAGACGAGTCACCCTGGCGAAAAATTACCTTAGGACTAAATTACAATAACACTCAAAACTTTGATAACGATTTATTTTTTCGGGGTAACGGCAACACATCCATCGCCAATTTCTTTACTGAGCAGGCGCAGGGAATATCTCTGGACCTATTGCAATTACAAAGTGGTGAATCTATTTCAAGCTTGTATAACTTCTTAGGCGAAACTCAAGGAGTAGCTGCTCAAAATGCATTTTTAGGGTACCAGGCATTTATTTTTGACCCTGTATCCGACAACCCTTCTAACACGCAATATGTAAGCAATGTTGCAAATGGCACATTCAATCAGGAATACAGTGTTTTAACCCGTGGTTATACAGGCAAGTATACCTTTAACATTGCCACGCAATATGAGGACAACTTTTTCTTCGGAATTAACTTGAACTCGCATGCCATAGACTATCAGAGAAGTACATTTTTATATGAAACCAACAACAATACAGGCAGCTCTGTAAATGCCATTGGTTTTGAGAACAACCTTTCAGTTCTGGGAGCTGGATTTTCTGCGCAGTTGGGAGCGATTGCAAAACTGGAAAACTTCAGAGTTGGTCTTACATATGACACACCTACGTGGTATGAAATCTCTGAAGAAACTACCCAATATTTGGAAACTCAGCGCACTCAGGACAACCAGACAATTACGGAAATTATTGACCCCAACGTATTGAATGTATTTGAGAATTACAACCTACAAACACCCGGAAAAATTACAGCAAGTACCGCATACATCTTTGGTGAAAAAGGACTGTTAAGTTTTGATTATTCCTATAAAGATTTTTCAAATATTGAATTTCGTCCAGAAAACGATCCCTTTTTCGCACTACAAAACACTGCTATAAACAATCAATTAACCGGCGCATCGACGCTACGGCTAGGGGGTGAATACAGAATTAACCAATTAAGCTTACGAGGCGGGTATCGCTATGAACAAAGCCCTTATGAAGACACCGACCTGGTAGGAAGTCTTACTGGTTTCTCTCTTGGGTTTGGCTACAATTTTGGTAATTACAACCTGGATATTTCCTACGCAAGAGCAGAACAAGATAGTCGTGAACAACTCTATAGTACCGGCTTAACAAATGCTGCAACTGTAACTAACACAACAAGTAATTTAGTGTTTACATTTGGTTTGAGTATATAAGATTTAAATCAGTCAACTTCCATCCCTACATACTATAGAATAGTTGGGCATTATGACTAAATCGATGAAAGTCAAACCAATGGTTTTATAAAAGATACACAATTGGTCTAAGAAAATTTATTTTATATAATTCCAACCTCAGATGAATTAAACTTAGAGTTTAAATCTCCCTACTGTACATCTTTTAAAGAATCCTATTTAAATTCAACAGAAAAATGAAATCCTTACGAGTTCATTCCAATGTGAGTATAAACACTTGCTTAATTTCGAGCACAACCATAAGTTCTTACAAGGTTACTGCATCTAATTTTTATGCAGGAAATCAGTGCAAATAAACACGTAACTGTTTTACAACAACCGTTAAACAATCTTTATTGATCAAAGAAAAGCCTTTCCATAACGGAAAGGCTCTTTCATTATTTATACATTTTTGATTTTATCTTTTCAGCGTAAAATGTCCCCTAAATTCTTT
>DDGL01000016.1:96972-517491 GCA_002337605.1 Flavobacteriaceae bacterium UBA1903 | reverse complement strand
GCAAGGTTTGAACCACTACCAGCAGTACCATTCACTTGGTCCTGACGTGCATAGTTACGGTCACCTAGTTGACGAACGTTACTAGCATTTGCACCAACACCAGATTGGATTACGTGTGATTTGTTTAAACCACCATCTTGACTTACAACAGATGCATTCTCTTTATCAGACTGATTAATGAATGACTTGTTTCCAGTACCATTCTGATCTACATCAGCATCGTTGGTCGCTACAATAGCACCACCACCTGATTGTTGTACATCTGAGTAGTTTCCAGCACCATTTTGTAAAACATCAGCTTGACCATTACTTCCTTCTTGATCTACGTAAGACATCTGACCGTCTCCGTTCTGCTCCACACGTGCATTGTGACCATCAGAATTATTAGGGTTTGCATTCTGTGTAGTTAACGCCTGGTGATTTGAACCATTCTGTAATGTTAACGCTTCACTGTTGTCATAGGTTTGTTGAATCCAAGCAGAGTTGTTTGTTCCGTTAGATTGTTCAATTCCTGCGTAGTTGTCTTCAGCATTCTGACCAGTTCCCTGACGGATATACCCAATACTTTGGCTTACTGAAGCATCCTGAATCATACCAGCTCTGTTACCATCACCTTCCTGACGAACAAATCCTTCATTCTCAGTTCCTGATTGACGTACATCTGCACGATTGTCTTCGCCACTTAACGCTTGGTTTCCGTTTACATCACCACTCTGGCGTACATAAATAAGGTTCCCTATTCCTGTACCTCCACCAGATTGGTCGATGTATACAGATGAAGCGGTTCCTTCTTGTCTTACAAGCTGGTAATTCTCTACACCAGATTGTGTGTTTTCAACAGCATTCGCTAATGGGTCTGGAGACAAACTAGTTGCTTGTTGTACTCCAGGCGCAGAAGGATCTGTGCTTGATTGAGCAAAAGCTAATGATCCGATCATTAATGCCATTGCACTTAATACTACTTTTTTCATAATTTAGAATATTAAAAGGTTAAAAATTAAAAGGTTAAAAAATATTATTAGTCAATTAGTTACCAATCGTATTTACAAGAAACACGACAGCATTACAATAGGGGATAAATTCGTTTTGTGGGGAATAGTATCAAATTGAGATCTGAGGCAATTTGATTGAAGCAAAATAAATTGAGGAATAGTTTATCTTAGCAACAATTCAAATATCGGAAGGAATTCTGAAAAAAAAAATACTCGCTGAAACCCTAAGTTTTTGATTTTTCAAATAGGTAGGAATTAGACTACTAAAGATTTGTTAAAATATCGTTAACAAACATTTTAAAATCGTCAAAATACGTGAAAAAAGGTCTAAGATTTATAGTGTTAAAATTGTGTTAAAATTATTATGATGTCTACTGAAGAGATAAAGTGCTATTAAATAACGATGTACGACTACGTGTATACACGTAGTTGCATAATTAAATGCTAAAAAACAGAGTCGTTTCATACCTTTTTCGTCACATATTACTTTTTTCCTACACCAAAAAACATTTAGTTACAGTTCGTACAAATTCAAATATCATAGCTTCAAAATATGATTCTTGTGGTTTTATACTACAGTGAAAAAAGACATCCCGACCTGCGAAAATGTCAATTTATGTATTATTTCCTAGCCAAATCCTATTCTCAACTCATACATAATCCACTATAAAAAAAGCTGTATACCCCTTTTGAATTAAAAAACCCATAAAAGTAAGCCTTCCCAACGCTTAAAAGGCAGTAGCATTGGGAAGGCTATAAAAAAAAGTACCTCCTTAGCGGAGGCACTTTTAGTAGGTATTTATGGTATGTACTATCGTGTAAACAATAATTCACGGTATTTGGTCAATGGCCAGATTTCGTCATCTACTAAGAGTTCCAGTTTATCACAGTGATAGCGGATCTCTTCAAAATAAGGTTTTACATTGTCACAGTATGCGAAGGCTCTTTTCTCTGCATTGTCAATACCATTTGCCTTTTTCCGCTCATTGATCATATCGGTAATCCCTTTATTAATGGTCTCAATATGTTCACTTATGGCTTCAATCAAATTCATTTGCTCCTTGGCATACTTCTTAAAGGTATTACCGTAGATGTCTTTTAACCCTTGTACATTTTCAATCAGGATGTTCTGGTAGCGGATCGCTGTAGGAATTACGTGATTTCGGGCAATATCTCCCAGGACACGTCCTTCAATTTGTATGCGCATAGCGTATTCTTCTACTTCAATCTCGTAGCGGGCTTCAATTTCTACCTTGCTCATAATACCAAGGTCTTCGTACAAGGAAACAGTGCTTTTTGAAATTTGCGCTTTTAAAGCTTCCGGCGTAGTTTTGTTATTACTCAATCCACGTTTCTTAGCTTCTTTTTCCCAGGCCTCACCATAGCCATCCCCTTCAAAACGGATGCGTTTTGAGTCTTTAATATAGCCTTTCAGCACATTAAAAATGGCGTCGTCCTTCTTCATCTTCTTCCCTTTTATCAACCCATCAACTTCGGTTTTAAAGTCTATTAACTGCTTTGCAACAATAGCGTTTAGCACCGTCATAGGTTTTGCACAGTTTGCGGTAGAACCTACGGCTCTGAATTCAAACTTATTCCCTGTAAAGGCAAAAGGAGACGTACGGTTACGGTCTGTATTGTCCAGTAAGATTTCAGGAATTTTCCCAACTACATTAAGTTTAAGGTCGGTTTTCTCTTCTGGAGATAGTTTCCCGTTCTTTAATTTTTCCAGCTGATCCAGCACCATAGTCAATTGTGACCCGATAAATACTGAAATGATCGCCGGGGGCGCTTCGTTTGCTCCTAATCTATGATCGTTACTTGCGCTGGCGATAGAAGCTCTTAATAATTCTTCATAGTCGTTTACCGCTTTAATAGTATTGATAAAGAACGTCAAAAACTGAAGGTTCTTCATGGGTGTGCTACTTGGACCTAATAAATTTACGCCCGTATTGGTTGCCAACGACCAGTTGTTGTGTTTTCCACTTCCGTTTACCCCTGCAAAAGGCTTTTCGTGGAAGAGTACTTTAAACTCGTGACGGTCTGCAACTTTATTCATCACGTCCATTAATAAGGAGTTGTGATCTACGGCAAGGTTGGTTTCTTCAAAAATAGGTGCCAGTTCAAACTGGTTAGGGGCCACCTCGTTGTGACGCGTTTTTACTGGAATACCCAATAACATACACTCGTTTTCCAGATCACGCATATAATCCAACACACGTCTGGTGATAGAACCAAAGTAGTGATCGTCTAACTGCTGTCCTTTCGCCGACGTATGTCCCAGTAAGGTTCTTCCCGCCAGGTTAATATCCGGACGCGAGGTTGCCAAGGCTTTATCTATCAGGAAATATTCCTGCTCCCATCCTAAGGTTGGGTTTACTTTTGTTACGCTTTTATCGAAATACTTCGCCACTGCTGTTGCCGCCTGGTCGATAGACTGTAACGCTCTTAATAGTGGGGTTTTATTATCTAATGCCTCACCAGTATAGGCAACAAATACGGTTGGAATACATAAGGTTGTTCCGTAGATAAATGCTGGAGATGTTGGATCCCAGGCAGTATACCCGCGGGCTTCAAAAGTGTTTCTAATGCCCCCATTTGGAAAACTGGAAGCATCTGGTTCTTGTTGCACCAGTTGCCCGCCACCAAATTTTTCAATAGCACCGCCATCGTCTGTGGTTTCGAAAAAGGCATCGTGCTTTTCGGCTGTGGTACCTGTTAAGGGCTGAAACCAGTGCGTGTAGTGCGTTGCACCTTTACTAATAGCCCATTCTTTCATTCCTGTTGAAATGTGATCGGCAACATTACGATCAATTTTTGAACCTTTTACAACGGCATCTTTTACGCTTTTATACGAATCTTTGGTCAGGTACTGACGCATTGCTGCTTCGTTAAATACGTTACTGCCAAATACAGCCGAACGACGTTCTGCTTCTTTAACATCTACTACGGGACGGTTAAACGTCTCTTTTAGGGCATGAAATCTTAAGGTGGACATGTGTTTGTTCTTTTTAAGTATTGTTTTGTTTAAGAATAGGGCAAAAATAATCTTTTATACAACACACCCCCTATTTTTTTGTGTTAACTTAATGATAAATAGCATATTTTATAAACACACCCCCATTTTAACCGGGTTTTTGTAGAAAACATTTGCAACATACCCAAAAAGAGAACAGAAGAAAGAATAAAGACCGCTTCGCTGAAAGAAAACCTTTTTCCCGTTTCAGTTTGGAAACGCCTTATGGAAGGAGAGTACCTTACGATGGTGTAAAAATGAATTGCAGCATCACGCATATTTTTTTAGTACATTTAAAAACCACTATGATATACCAATAACAAATACTTTTTATCCTGAGGTGTTTTCGGGATATAAATGATTGTATGCGTTATATAATGAGTAGTGCTTCATTACCACAAACCGCTAACCAATGATAAAATTCTTCAGAAAAGTTCGGCAAAAATTACTAACTGAAAATAATTTCAGTAAGTATCTTATTTATGCAATTGGAGAAATAATACTTGTAGTAATTGGAATTTTGATTGCACTTCAGGTTAATAACTGGAATACAGAGCGAACACGTGATAATGATACTTCAAAGTTAATGTCGAGAATACTAATTGAAAGTGAGCAAAATCAAGGAGAACTAAAAATTAGAATCCAAGTAGTAAATTCCTTATTATATAGCGCTGAAGATTTAATAAAATTATTTAACGATGAGTATGCAAACAATAATATTAGAACTGTAGATTCATTGATCTCTGATTTACTCTACACACCAAGTTTTAATTATAAGTCTTCTACATTAGATGAAGCACTAATCTGAAGGAGCTTAAAGCCTGAAAAATTAATTTTAATCAACTTTATCTTAGAATAGAACTCTTTCTTGTTATCAGTTTTCTATCAATTCAGTCATTGTGCAATATTCCAGGTCCTTTTGTACAAATTCTCCGGTATTCTCGTCATAAATTTCACAGGTGCGAATTGGCTTTGCATACAAATGCAACGAGATAGCTCTCTTCTCTGAGCTATTTTCTAACCGATGGTACCCCATAAAATCGATCATATAGGAAATATCTCCAGCCTTTGAACTGGTAGATTTTACTTTGGTGAGTTCTCCGGATTCATCCAGATTGTATATGGTTTCTTTAAATTCTCCCTGAATCACCTGTACCCAACACTCTTCCCCCCCGTGGTCGTGAATAGGGGTCTGTTGATCTGGCTCCCAGCAAAGCAGGATTAATTCAAATTTTTCGTTTTCAACAATACAATTTCGGGTGTAAGATTCAGGGGACCACGAAAAACAATGCTCGAAAGCACTAGGGGGTATTTTTGTAGAATGGATAATATCATGGAAACTTGATCGCTTCTCTTCAGAAAGCGCAGTGACTAATTCATGTAATGATTCATATTGTACGTTCTTATGTTCACTAGGGCTTAAATTGGATACCATGTTTTTTTCTCTGTTCATATATAGATTCAGGATAAATTCACAAATTCAATTAATTATCAATGCAATATTTCCTAATTTAATCTAATTTCACAAACTTAGCAACTTCTGGAGTTATTTTAAGTTTTTTCTTAAGTTTATACACGTTTATTGCTAAAAATATTGACTTTTTTCACGTTTTTACACTCTTTTTATAAAACTACCAGGTAATTTCTTGAGGTTTTTTAAAGTCAAGTCACTTGAGCAAATCTTAAATTATACATACTATGGACGATCAGGATTTGGTCATAAAAATAGCTACCCTCTCTCTCTACATTGGAATTTTATTTCTCATAGGAATTCTGGCATCCCGAAGAATTAAAGGCATGAGTGATTATTATGTTGGAGGAAAAAGCATGGGGTTTTGGGCTGTTGCATTTTCGGCAAGAGCCACTGGCGAATCTGGTTGGTTACTTATTGGACTTACAGGAATGGGCGCTATAGCCGGGTATTCAGGATACTGGGTGGTGGTTGGTGAACTGCTGGGCGTCTTTGTTTCATGGCAGTTTATGGCAAAACGTTTCAAAAAAAGATCTGACTCCTACAAAGCCATTACCATTCCCGATTATCTTGAAAGTCATTTTAAGACTACCACACATACACTTCGGATTATAGCGGCATCTGTTCTGGTTATTTTTATTGTAATTTATGTTGCTTCACAGATTGATGTTACAGGAGTTGCTTTCGAATCTATGCTAGGAATTGACTATAAATTAGGAGCATTAATAGGGTTTTTAATTGTTCTTACGTACATCTTTATTGGTGGCTTTGTGGCAGCAGTCTGGTCAGATTTATTTCAAGGACTGCTCATGTTTTTTGGCCTGGTCTTACTTCCAATTGTGGTATGGTTTTCTATGGAACAGGGTGCGGGAATTACGCAAGGACTTAATGCCATTGACCCAACCCTGACTC
This sequence comes from Flavobacteriaceae bacterium UBA1903, assembly GCA_002337605.1. Lineage (GTDB taxonomy): Bacteria > Bacteroidota > Bacteroidia > Flavobacteriales > Flavobacteriaceae > Marinirhabdus. The sequence continues at coordinate 511,100 of DDGL01000016.1, read as the reverse complement.
AACTAATGGGAAGAAGTGATGACCAGTGGATGAACCTTTTTACAATTCTGGGATTCTCCATGATTGGATTAGGCTTTCTTGGGTCTCCACAAGTGTATGTCCGGTTTATGTCTATAAAAAGCGAAAAAGAGATAGACAAAGGGAAATGGGTAGCTGTTATTTTTACACTTCTAACAGATGCTGCTGCGGTCACAATTGGAATTCTTGCCCGTATCTATTTTACTAAAGAAGGGCAGGATCCGGAAGCAATTCTGGGGAATAATGGTGAAGATGTATTGAGCATGATTATCGAAAGCTTTCTACCTACTTTGCTCGTTGCAATTTTTATTGCAATTGTTTTATCTGCAATTATGTCTACCATCGATTCGCTTTTAGTGCTTGCCTCAAGCGCCATTACACGCGACTTCTATCAGAAAATATTTCGACCCCATTTAAAAGATAAAAACCTTACGAAGATTTCCAGAGTAGCAACAATTATTATGGCATTTACCGCCTTACTAATTGCTATAATTATGGACTACGTATCTCCAGGCAGGCAGATTTTCTGGGTAATTATTTTTGGATGGTCTGGAATTGCCGCCACTTTTTGCCCGGTAATTATTCTCTCGCTGTTCTGGAAAGGGTATTCAGAAAAAGGGGCGATTGCATCTATGATTTCAGGATTTGCATCAGTAATTCTTTGCAATTTTGTATTTAAAGAAATGCCCGGTATTGGGGACTATTTTGTGGCGCTTGACGTACTCGCTCCTTCCTTTCTCGTAGCAATGCTCGTTGGTGTAATCGTCTCAAAAATGTACCCGCCAAGAGCTAAAGCTGTAGAAATGATTGAAAAAATTGATAGAGAGAATTTGTAGCAATATTATACTGTTTGATATTCAGTAAATTTATCTTATAAAGCTTTCAACAAAGTCCCTATTCTTAAGATTTACCATCAATCCCCTATAAAAGCCATACTGATAAAGAGACAATAAGCCGCTACAATGATAAGACCTTTGATACGGCCTATTTCAAATTTTCTGGGTATAAATGCCAATGGGATAAGCACCGCTGCAAAGCCCAGCATCCACCAGATATCGTTGGTTAACACCTCCTGGCTCTTAACTGCAATGGGCTGAATGATAGCCGTTATTCCTAATACAGAAGCAATGTTGAAAATGTTAGAACCAATTAAATTTCCTAGCGAAATAGCTTTTTCTTTTTTTAACGCCGCAATTACCGAAGCGGCTAATTCTGGAACGCTGGTTCCCACTGCGATCATCGTTACTGCAATGACACGCTCACTAATACCCATTGTGGTTGCCAGATCTACGGCCCCTTTTACAAGAAATTCACTCCCGCCATATAAAGCTACCCCCCCAATAAGAAGCCAGACAATAATTTTAAAATTACTTGCTTTTGAAAGCCCGTCGTCTACTCCATCGTCTATAGGATGGCTTTTTGCACTTCTTTTTGCGCGATGTATTAAAAGAAATAAATACACTATCAATAAAGCCAGAAGCCCTACCCCTTCCCAAAGGTTAATCTCGTTACCACTTTTCAGTATAAAATAGAGGACCAAAGACAATAACATCATTACTGGCCAATTGAATTTATAAAAATCCCTGTCTATAGCCAGCGGTGCAATAATGGCTGTTACACCCAATACCAAACCAATGTTGGCTATATTAGAGCCAATTACATTTCCTAAAGATATATCACTAAAGCCATCTAACGCAGCCTGTATACTCACTAGCAATTCTGGTGCTGAGGTAGCAAAAGAAACCACCGTTAAACCAATTACCATTTTAGAAAGGTTCAGCTTAAAAGACAAGCCTACAGATGCACGCACCAAAAACTCACCTCCTACTACCAGAAGCACCAATCCTAAAAAAATAAAAAGAATACTCATACCATTGTATTTATTGATCGCGAAGATACTTAAATGATTACCGATTTCAGAATGCTGATTTTAGATTATTTGAATGGAAATATAATAATCAACTAGAATTTCAGTTATATAACTACAAAAATAGTTGTTTAACTAGAAAACTCGTTGTACATTTGAACTCTATGGAACAGTTAACAAACAAAGAAGAAGAAGTAATGCAAACGCTATGGCAGTTGGAAAAAGCCTTTGTAAAGGAAGTTCTGGCTGCAATGCCTGGCGAAAATCATTACAATACGGTTTCTACCATTGTTAGAAACCTAGAAGAAAAAGGGTATGTTTCACATCAGGCTTTCGGGAAGACGCACCAGTATTTCCCAGTAGTAAGCAAGGCAGAGTATACCAAAAAATTCATGAATCAGGCCACCAAACGCTATTTTGACAACAGCTATAAGAGTATGGTTTCCTTTTTTGCAAAAGAGGAAAAGATCAGTGCCGAAGAGCTACGTGAGATTTTAAGTATCATCGAAAAAGAGAACTAGTATGGAATTTTTAACCTACATCGCAAAATCTGCTGGAATATTAACGCTTTTCTATGTCGTGTATGTACTCGTACTTAGAAAGGATACTTTTTTTACTGCCAATCGGACGTTCTTATTAGTTGGGATTCTTTCGGCGTTACTCCTTCCTTTTGTGACACTCACTACAATCACCTTTGTGGAAGCTCCGATTTTTGTACCTACAGAAGGTTTATCAGAGCTAACTCCCATGCAAGGTTCAGAAGCAATTCCTGTAGAAGAAACCATAGATATCTGGCAACTTGTGTTAGGAGCCTACTGTATCGGACTTGCGGTTATGGCAGTTCGCTTTGGAGCACAATTGTTTTCGCTGTTCAACTTACTTCGGAAACATCCTTCGAAAAAGGCAAATGGATTTCATTTTATTGAAATTACGGACAAAATTGCTCCCTTTTCATTTTTCAGCTACATTGTTTTTAATCCTGAAACGCACGAACAGCAAGAGCTTGAAATGATTTTACAGCATGAGAAAGTACACGCAGCCCAATGGCACAGTATAGATGTTTTACTTTCCAATATGATACGAGCACTACAATGGATAAATCCAGTGTCATGGTTGTATAAAAAAAGTATAGAGGCAAATCTGGAGTTTTTGGCAGACCATCAAACTGCTTCCTGTGTTCCTTCAAAAACCGACTATCAACTTACGCTGCTAAAAGCTTCATCCCCCTTACCCGTACCAGCACTAACCAATAATTTTTATCATACATTCATCAAAAAACGAATCATTATGTTAAACAAAAGCAATTCAAACAAGTACAATCAGTTAAAGTTAATACTCGTGCTACCGGCACTCGCACTATTTCTGTGGAGTTTTAATACCGAAGAAGTTATTGAGTACACCACACCACCTACTAAAGCTTCAGTAGAAGAAAACAAAACACATCCTAGTGAAAACAGCGTGTTGCGTTTTTCGGCCACCTCAACAGATACCGAATTAAATGCTCTGGAGCACTATTTTGCAACCAACCACCCCGAAAGTCTGGTAAAAATCGCAGCCAGAAAAAGAGATGCCAGTGGAAATCTTATCAATTTCAGCTTTCAAACCAAATTTACGGGAAATAAGCGCTTTTACACTCGCTTTGATCGTGGGGAAGCTACTCCATTTAAAACGATTTACACCATTAATATGCAAGAAGATGGTGGCTTACTGGTTTCAGAGCTAGGGAACGATGAAGTACAGTTTAAAATCACCAAAGAACAATTAGTGTTTTTAACAAAAGATGGACTGGTTACCCCGGATTCAAAAAATGTAACAACAAAAACGTCGAATAAAATTACAAAACCTGTTTTTGGCGTGAACCCCTTGTACATTATCAACGGGAAAGAATACCGTAAAAATCAGTTACCAACAAATAAAACCATAGAACTAGACGGCATCGTAGGAGCTTTCAACAAAGAAGAAGGGAAAGAAAAATATGGTGAAAAAGGAAAAGACGGAGTGCTTTTTTTTAATGGTGTATCCACATTTAAAGAAGTTGAAGAAACCGTTTCAGAAAAAAATACTCGTGAACTAAGCAAAGCTGAAACAAAACCTTCCGTAAAGGAAATACGCATTAAAATCACAAAAAACACTACTAAAGACGAGTTAGAGGTACATAAAAAAGAATTGAAAGAGCTACACGATGTGGATTTCAACTATAGCAGTATAGCCTTTAACAACAAAGGAGAAATAACTTCCATTTCTATAACTTACAGCGGTCACGGTAACAATGGCACCTATACCATAACCAGCGACGACGGGGAACCTATAGACGATTTCTACTTTTATATGGATACAGAAAAAGGGGTGTCTGGAGTTGGCTCAAAGGAGAAAGAGCTACAAATGGAACAGAGAATGGCCATGATGGAACAAAGAAGAGCAAGGATGGAAACCAGAAAGGAAGTACTTAGAAATTCTTCTGAAATAAGAAAGGAACTGCTTGAAGAGAGACGAGAGAATATGAGTGAAGTACGTTCCGAGCTTGCTGAAACCCGAAAGGAGTTAAGAAAAGAAGCTGAAGAAATGCGAAAGGCTGAAGCAGAAATAGCAAGAACTAGCTCTAGAATGAATACAAATAGTAACGGGACCGTTTCAAACAGAATAATTATCACCAAAAACACCACCGATGCGCAACTTAAAACCATGAAAGCTGCCCTCTTGGAAAGAGGTGTTGACTTTAATTACAAAAGAGTAAAGCGCAACAGCAATGGAGAAATTACCAGTATTATAGCAAAGTTTGACAATGGAAAGGGAAGTAAGGTTTCAAAATCTATCCAGACAGATGATGGGGAAGCAATTAACACAATCGTGGTGAATATGTAACCCTTACATTGTAAAGAAATCATAAAGTCTTTTGGTATTGCTGAAAGACTTTTTTATTTCAGTATTTTTAAAGGTGAAAAGGCTGTACAAATGAAAAAGAAATTCTTCAAAACACTGGCAAAAATAAATAAGGCTGTTCTACCGAGTCTTACCAAAAAAAATGTTGACCTAGCAAAGGCTTCTAAATTGCAAATGGCATTATTTGGTTATAAACTTTGGGTAACTAAAAATGCATTGGATTAATACGTGAGCAAAGAACGTAGCTCATACTTTTTAAGCTTACTTGCCCCTTTTAAAAAAGCTAATTCAATTAAAAAATTACATTGCACAATTTCTCCGCCCAATTGCTCAATAAGTCTGCATGCAGCCTGTGCTGTTCCTCCGGTTGCCAAAACATCGTCATGCAATAATACTTTATCTCCTTTCTGGATAGCATCCTCGTGAATTTCTAAAGAATCCATACCATATTCCAGGGTGTAGGGCTGTTTAAGGGTAGTATAAGGTAATTTACCGGGCTTTCGGATGGGTACAAAACCTGCGTTTAATTCCTGTGCCAATAAGGTTGCAAAGAAAAAACCTCTGGATTCTATTCCCACTACTTTATCTATAGGTTCCATTTCAGTAAGCCGCAAAAGCTCCTCGGTGCACGTTTTCATTGCTTCAGGATGTGCCAAAAGAGGGGTGATATCCTTAAAAACTACACCTGTTTTAGGAAAATCCGGAATATCACGAATATACTGTTCTATATCGAGCATAGGTACATTTTAAAACCAATCTAAGAAATATGCTGTTGTTAAAACAGCAAGTATCAAAATAATAAGCGTAATTATAATAAAGCGTGCTCCAAATACAGTTTTCTTATTATCCTGAAAAATATAGTCACGCTCTTGTTCGTTATCTGAATCTTTTACAATTTTGGTCATAGAGATTTTGTTTAAGTATAAAAGTAAGGTTTTAACGCGTTTATTCTACTAAGCTTATCATAAAAATAGATTGAAAAAGAATGTATTTTAGAATTTAAATATATTTCTAGCGCATTTGTATTATAAATTTTACGCAAGTAGGTTGTCTAAATAAACAAAAAGAAATATATTTGCACCCGCTTACAAAGCATACGCTTATTGAAAGCAAATTAGGCCTCGTGGCGCAACTGAATAGCGCACTTGATTACGGCTCAAGAGGTTACAGGTTTGAATCCTGTCGAGGTCACGTAGAGCAGAGATCCACTTCATTCCAGAAGTGGATTTTCTATTTTACAGAACACTCAAAAAAATTTCACTTTACAGGCAGACTTATACAAACAGCAACCTTAGTAATTGGGGCTTCCCTACTTCAATGGATAGTTGTCAAGTTTTTACTGTTACTGTTATTTGTGTAACATCGGTTACCAAAAATTACAGCTGTTCTCTATAGCTTTGTATTAAATTGGAACTATTTTGACAAAAACAAAAATATACAGTATTCTATTCCTAAAGTGCCCGCAATGTCGTAAAGGCAAATTTCTGGAGGCTCATCCTTATAAGCTTTCAAATATGAACAAAGTAAAAGAAGCTTGTCCAAAATGCGGCCTAAAGTATTCAATTGAACCTGCTTTTTATACAGGATCTATGTATGTTTCGTATGCAGTTGGAGTTGCTGTTGCAATAGCAGCTTATCTACTTTCGCTTATCTTTGGACTACATTTTGAACCAATAGGAATACTTTTAAGTATTGTTGCTGTTTTACTAATTGCAATGCCCTATATTGGAGCAGTATCAAAATCTATCTGGGCACATTTCTTTTTTAAATACAATCCAGAGATAGCTAAAAAAACAAGTAATGATTCAAGAGCTTAAGCAATATTATGGTTCCCAATTTGAACCTGCGCTTTTAGAAGAAATTAATCAGGTGGCTACTTTTTTGGAAGTGCCAGAAGGTAAGGATTTAATTAAGCCAGGACACTATATAAAATCGATGCCTTTATTACTTTCTGGAAGTATAAAAATTATGCGTCCAGATAATGAAGGAGAGGAGTTACTATTGTATCATCTTGAAAGAGGAGACAGTTGTGCTATGACGATGACCTGCTGTATGGGGAATACCAAAAGTGAAATTCACGCAGTTACTGAAACTTCAGCAACGTTACTAATGATTCCTATTAGTAAAATGGAAGAATGGTCCAGTAAGTATAAAACGTGGCGCAACTTTGTTTTTGCAAGTTACCACGCACGGATGATGGAACTTTTGGAAAGTGTAGATAATATCGCTTTTAATAATATGAATGAGCGTTTGGAAAATTATCTTAATGATAAAGTTAAGATATTGAATAGCAAGCACATTTATAGCACACACAAAGAGGTTGCAGCAGACCTGCATACAAGTCGTGTGGTTATTTCGAGGCTATTAAAAAAAATGGAAATTGATCACAAAATAAAATTGCATCGCAGTTTTATTGAAGTCCTGTAACATCCGTTACACAACTTAATTACAAAGCCTGCTACATTTGCACTATAATTTAAAGAACTAATGGAAGTTGTAGAAATTTTTGGTTACGCTGGCGCTTTACTTATTGGGCTCGTTTTAGGGCTAATAGGGGGTGGAGGCTCTATCCTTACCGTTCCAATATTAGTATATGCACTTTCACTAAATCCAGTTATGGCAACAGCATACTCTTTATTTGTGGTAGGTATGACTTCGCTTGTAGGTGCCATAAAAAATATTATGAAGGGAATGGTGGATATTAAAACAGCCATCATTTTTGCCATTCCAGCATTTATCGCAGTGTACCTTACCAGAGCTTTTCTAATTCCGGCGATTCCTGACGAGCTTTTACAGTTTGGAGATTTTATGGTCACAAAGAATCTGGCAATCATGCTGTTCTTTGCCATTATAATGTTGCTGGCATCTGTATCCATGATACGAAATAAGCGTAAGGAAACAGGAGAAGAAGCAAAAATCACTTACAACTACCCGCTCATAATTATTGAAGGTTTGGTGGTAGGAACCATCACAGGAGTAGTTGGCGCAGGTGGAGGTTTCTTAATTATTCCTGCTTTGGTGTTGCTAGCTAAATTACCTATGAAAAAAGCTGTTGCGACATCACTTTTTATAATTGCCATTAAATCATTGATTGGATTTTTAGGAGATGTTCAAAATTTAGACATAGACTGGACATTTTTACTGTCATTTACCGCGATCTCAATCGTAGGAATATTTATCGGGATTTGGCTGAACAAGTTCATTGATGGTAAAAAACTTAAAAAAGCTTTTGGCTGGTTTGTCCTGGTCATGAGTATATATATCCTATACAAGGAGCTGGCTATGTAAAAAAATTCAGTAATTAAACTAATTAAATAGAACTCAAATCATGAATATCAAACAATTCGAATACAAACCGCTTTCTCATTATTCGTATGCCCTTGTGAGTGGAGGTAACATGGTAGTAATAGATCCTGAACGCAATCCACAGCAATATTATGATTTTGCAAAAACGAACAATGCAGAAATAGTTGCTGTACTGGAAACGCATCCGCACGCCGATTTTGTGAGCTCTCATCTGGAAATACACAAAGAAACTGGAGCCACCATTTATAACAGTGAAAAGTTGGGAGCCGATTATCCGCATCAATCTTTTGACGAAGGCGATAGTATCCAGTTAGGAAATGTGACACTCAAAGCCATCAACACACCAGGCCACTCCCCAGATAGTATTACAATTGTAGCTACTGAAGGTAAGGAAACAATCCTTTTTACAGGCGACACCTTGTTTATTGGCGATGTAGGCAGACCCGATCTTCGCGAAAAAGCAGGAAATATGAAGGCAAAACGGGAAGAACTTGCTGAAATGATGTATGATACCATTACAACCAAATTCCAGGATTTGCCTGACGATGCACTGGTATATCCGGCACACGGAGCAGGTTCCCTCTGCGGAAAGAACTTGAGCGATGCCAATAGCAGTACGCTAGGCAATGAACGTATGGGGAACTGGGCATTTAAAAAACAGTCCAAACAGGAATTTATGAATACCATACTCGATGGACAACCCTTTATCCCTCATTATTTTGGGTTCGATGTAGATACCAACAAAACAGGTGCGGACAATGTAGCGCCTGCTATTGCGAAAATTCCTTTTGCTGAAAAATCTATGGCAGATGGGTTGATCGTTGATATGAGAGCGGAAGCAACGTTCAAAAAAGGGCATTTAAAAGGAAGTATTAATATTCAGGCAGTTTCAGAAAATGCCAAATTTGAAACCTGGTTAGGAGCCATCGTTAAACCAGAAGATACCTTTACATTGGTTGTTGACTCTGAAAAAAATAAAGATGTGCTACTGCATCGGGTAGCTAAAATAGGGTATGAAAAACTACTCAGGAAAGTCATTACACTTCCAGAAAAAAATCTTGCGAAAACTGAAAAACTTGATTTGGCAGATTTCAAACAAAACCCTTCCAAATATACCATTGTTGATATTCGTAACACAAGTGAAGTAGAAGAAGGAAAGATCTTTGACAGTGCAATAGCACATCCTTTAAATGAACTGCGCGATACGGCTTCTGAAATACCAATAGACAAACCCATTGTAGTGCATTGTGCTGGCGGATACAGAAGTGCTGCGGGAAGTAGTATTCTTCAAAAGAAATTAGGAGATGTTACTGTATACGATTTAAGTGATGCCGTAAAACAGTTTCAAAATTAAAGGAAAGCTACGCCAGCCTTGGAAATGCTTTCAGGTATTAAAACACAAACTAAATCACAATTTTTATGAATTGGATATACGATCCTTGGCCTTGGTATATAGCAGGGCCCCTTATTGCGCTTGTAATGTTTCTTTTATTATTTGTAGGAAAACAGTTTGGAATGTCTTCGAACCTACGTTCAGCTTGTGCCGCCATGGGTGCAGGCAAAGCGTCCGACTTTTTTAAATTTGACTGGAAAGCACAACGCTGGAATTTAATGGTAGTATTAGGCGCCATTCTGGGTGGTTTTATCGCGTCAAACTATATGAGTGACAACACAGTTGAAATTAACCCTGAAGTTGCCCAACAACTTGCCAGAGACTATCATATTACAAGTGCCGGGGAAAGTTATCTGCCACCAGAGATCTTCTCACCAGAAGCCTTGTCGGACCCTTTTAAGGTCTTTATTCTTCTGTTAGGCGGCTTGCTTGTTGGATTTGGTGCGCGTTACGCAGGTGGCTGTACTTCAGGTCATGCCATTTCTGGATTGAGCAACCTTCAGCTGCCCTCCCTAATTGCTGTTATTGGGTTCTTTATAGGCGGGCTACTTATGATACATATAATCTATCCATTTATATTTTAAGATATGCGACACATTATTTATATAGCTATTGGCATGTTCTTCGGAATTATTATGTTCAAATCTGAAGCAGCTTCCTGGTTTCGAATTTATGAAATGTTTCACTTTGGAAGTTTTCACATGTACGGAATTATAGGCTCCGCGTTGGCTCTTGGAATTATAGGAATTCGTGTAATTAAGTATAAAAACCTGAAGCCAATCGACGGGAGCGATATGAGTTTAGACCCTAAAAATAAAGGCATTGCCAGATACCTCATCGGGGGCATACTTTTTGGGCTGGGCTGGGCACTTGCAGGGGCATGCCCGGGACCTATGTATGTTCTGGCCGGAGCAGGTTATACTTCTATTCTAATCGTAATTTTTGGAGCACTTGTTGGGACATTTTTGTATGGGTTAATTAAAAAACACCTACCACACTAATTCCACATAAAAGTTACGGTACTATTTTCAACGATACATACATCAAATAACAACGTAGTGTAGGCTTCTATTCCTGCAACACTTCTATCACATTAAATAATTGCTTAGGTTTAGATAATTTCAGCAGAGAGACCAGCGTCCAGTAACATGCTGCAACGTGGCTTAAGTTCGGTAAAATCACCTGTTTTTACGGTGCATTTTCCTTTGTAGTGAACAATTATGGAACATTGTTCGGCCTGCTCCGGAGTGTGTTCGCAAGCGTAAATTAAGGTGTCAATAACGTGGTCGAAGGTGTTTACTTCGTCATTATAGAGTACAATTTCATTTTGTTTTTGTACATCTTCGGCGAGTAAAAGGTCTTCTAACTGTTTTTCTTGAGTGCTCATAAGTCTACTAATTTACAAATTTTGCGGCTATCCAGTTGTTTTTTTCTTTATTTTCAACGAAAGTAAGCCCCAAATTATTGCAACATGTAGTAATGATAGGCAGGTCCTCTTTGTAAAAACCGCTTAAAAACAGTTCGCCACCTTTCTTTAATACCGAAACATAGGTTTCCATATCTTCCAATAGAATGTTGCGGTTAATATTAGCGATAATAATATCGTACCTGTCTGCTGTCGGAATCACCTCTGCACCTCCTAAGATGGTCCTTGTGTGCGTACAAGAGTTACGCTGTAAATTTTCGATGCTATTCTCTACACACCATGAATCTATATCTATAGCATCCAGACTTGTAGCTCCTCTCATCTCTGCCAAAATTGCCAGTACAGCTGTACCGCACCCCATGTCCAGTACTCTTTTGCCTTCACAATTCGTTTCTAAAATATGCTGCAACATCATAAAAGTAGTTTCGTGATGTCCCGTGCCGAAACTCATTTTGGGCTCTATAATAATTTCGTATTTTACTTGAAATGGATCGTGAAAAGGAGCGCGCACAGCACATGCGTCTGCCACAACAATAGGACTGAAATTTTTCTCCCACTCCTCGTTCCAGTTAACTTGGGCTATTTCTTTTTGCTGAAATGTAATGTCAAATTCTACAGATTTCAAAATAAATAAATCGTCAAGAATACCTTCATGCCACTCCCCTTTTTGAATATACGCCTGCACGCCTTCTTCGTTTTCTACAAAACTTTCAAATCCCGCCTGACCCAGTTCGGCAATTAGAATTTCTGTCCCGGGTTGGGGTGGGGCTACTTTAAAATTGTATTCAATATAAACGTTGGACATGGTCATAAATTAAGAATGAGGCGCATAGTATCGTAACAAATGAAGTTTTACAATAGCTAAAATTTACTCGAAAGCATTTATGATGGCAATAAAAGCATCGGCTTTTAACGAAGCCCCTCCAATTAGACCTCCGTCTACATCTTTTTTGGCAAAAATCTCCTTTGCATTAGCCGGTTTTACGCTTCCGCCATATAAAATTGATACCTCTTTTGAGACGCCTTTGCCGTATTGTTTTGAAATTGCCTCTCTGATAAATTGATGCATTTCCTGCGCTTGTTTCGGACTTGCAGTTTCGCCGGTTCCTATGGCCCATACGGGTTCGTAAGCAATCATAATGTGCTCCCAGCTGTCTTCTGAAACATGAAACAACCCGTTTTCTAACTGGTTTTGAATCACTTCATACTGATCTCCGTTTTCTCTATCATTAAGTTCTTCCCCAATGCAAAAAATTACCTGAATCTCACTTTCAAGTGCTGCATTTACTTTCTCTGCCAGCAGGTCGTCTGTTTCATTAAAATAAGCACGGCGTTCGCTGTGGCCTATGATTACGGTTTTCACCCCAACACTTTTTAACATACTTGCTGAAATTTCACCCGTAAAAGCCCCTTTTTCTGATTGGTGCATATTCTGGGCGATCACCTGGATTGGATGTTCTCTGGTGGATTCAAAAGCCTTGTATAAGTTTGTAAACGAAGGTGCCACCATAACAGTAACGTCTTCAGGAATTACTTGTTTCTTTAAGTCTTTTAATAAGGTTTCAGTTTCAGAAAGATCATTGTGCATCTTCCAGTTTCCGGCTACTATTTTTCTTGGCATTTTATTTTTATTTAAGTTTTCACGGTAAGTTTATTTCTGCTAACCGTATGCTGATCTACTGTTTACTAATTTTAGGATCCAGCCAACCATAAATTATATCTACAAAGATATTGATTAAGATGAACAACGTAGCAATTACAAGGACAGCTCCCATAATTATAGGTAAATCCAGCGTGTTAAGTGCATCTACAATTTCTTTACCCAGGCCGTTCCATCCAAAAATATACTCCACAAAAACAGCTCCAGCCAGCATAGAGGCAAACCATCCTGAAATTGCTGTAACGACCGGGTTGAGTGAATTTTTAAGTGCGTGACGCCTAATAATGGTCCAAAACGAAAGGCCCTTTGCTCTTGCTGTACGTATATAATCCTGATTGAGAACTTCCAGTAGCGAATTACGCATGAGTTGCGTGACCACTGCCAGTGGGCGAATTCCTAGCACAAGAGCAGGGAGGATCAAGTTTTTCCATTGAATGTAGCTTCCTTCTCCAAAATCATCTACTTCGTAAAGGCTGCCCGTCATATTTAAATTAGTGTATTCGTGCAACACATAGCCAAACAACCACGCAAAAATAATGGCACTAAAAAACGATGGAACACTCATCCCAAAGGTACTCACTAATTGTATTAATTTATCTACCCAGCCATCCCGAAACAATACCGAAATAATACCCAGTAAAACACCTAAAATCATTGCAATTACAATAGCAGACACTGCCAGTACGAAGGTATTTGGTAAGGTTTCAGCAATCACAGCGCTCACGTGTTTCCCGTTTTTCTGGAAAGACTCCCGGAGGTATGGCCATTTTATGGCTACCTGGGTTTCAGCGATTGTAAAAAGTTTGGTAGCCGCGTATTTATCTTCTGAAAGAAATGTATAGTCGTCTTGGGTATTACTGTGAAAAGACAAGGGGGACAGATCGTTCAGGTAATAAACGTATTGAAGGGACACAGGTTTATCGAAGCCATACTTTTTCTTTACTATGGCTAGTTGTTCGGCATTTTCATTTTGACCTAACATCATCCGCGCGGGATCTCCGGGAAGTATGGTAAACAATAAAAAGATAACCGTGACCACTCCAAATAACGTGAGCAGTGCATAGCCAATTTTTTTAAAGATGTATCCTAGCAAGTTACTGTATTGAATCTGTTACAACCTGAGTGCTATCCTGAACCTCTTCCTCCAGTAGTTCTTCAACTTTTGGTCGTGGAGGTAGTTGTTTTAGTTTTAAATCTAACGCATCATTCCAGTGTAATTTTTGAGTAATGGTTCCTCTTTGTAGTTCCAAAACTCCTGGATTGCTTCGTACGATGGTTTTTAGCGTAGTTTCATCACAGAAATAAAACTCAAAATTAAGGTTTTGAGATGCTACCAATTGTTTTGTTTTTTCAGGGCTTGACGCAGAAAGACCAATAACCTGATAGTTATTTTCCAGCGCTCTATTGGTTATCTCACGAATGTTTTCATAGCCCTCCATCTCTGTATTCTGAAGGTTGTAGGCTATCACAACAATCAAGTTTTCAGCCTCCAGAAACTGAGTTGTATAGTTTTCGCCATCACGTTCTATAGAAAAATCATGGACGGGTGGTTCGTATCCCTTTTGGATTTCGGTTGTTTCTACACCAATAAATTCACCTTCCTGCGATGGATAATCTCCGTTGGTAGTTACTACTTTTTCTTCGCCATTCACTTTAAAGGTCCAGTTGTATTCAAAAATAGGTTTTGGTGCTCCTTCCGGAACTTCCATTCCTTTTTGAATGTTAGCTCCAATTTTATAGGCTCTGAAATCTATCCACGGTAAGTGCTGTAAAACATAATAAGCGAATGCCATACTCGCTATAAATGAGACAAAAACTATGATGCCCCTCGTGCCTCTTGTAAAAAACGGTTCTATGTGTTTTCTTCCGAAGAACAAGATCAAGATCATACCACTTAGTACGATGTCTTTCCAGAAAGATTCCCACGGGGTTAACTTTAAAGCGTCGCCAAAGCAACCACAATCTGTCACTTTGTTGAAGTATGCCGAATAAAACGTAAGAAACGTAAAGAATAAAATCATGAGCAATAGACTCCACAGCGTGAACTTTTTTGCATATCCCAGAATAAGCATGATTCCTAACAACACTTCAAAAATTACTACAAACAGTGCAATAAGTAGTGCGTAGGGTACCAGAAACTCCAGGTTAAGAACATCTGGCGCAAAATAATCCTTTAGTTTAAAGGAAAAACCTACGGGATCGTTCAGCTTAATGAATCCGCTAATAATGAAAAATATCCCAACAAATATTCTGAGGAAACCTACGATGTATTTCATAATTCAATTTTTATTTTTTCGGGCACTACTTATGTTTCGCTTTTATGTTAAAAAGAAATCCGAACGGGACCACTGTAGTTACCTCGTATTGTTTTATCATCAAAATTTATAGTGTAATCTATGTCTATTTGAGTTACCTGGTCGTTCGTATTTAAGGTTACCGAATTCACAGTAGCCGAGGCAGATTGGAACCCCCCGGAACCACTGGTGGAAAATGCCAGACTAGTTCCCATTGATACAAACGAACCCTCTTCAACCCTGATACCTTCAGAAAACTCATAGGTTTCACCAAACGCACCAGTACCAGAATTATACGCACCGGGAATAAGTGTTTCTGAAAAACGCAAATCGAATCTTCCCCTGCTTTCCGTATACGTAGGTTGCGTCCTGTCTGCAGACGAAAAGATTAAAATAGACTTGTTAGCGCCGTTTCCTTCGGTGGTATAGGCAAACCCAGTTGCATAGGTAGTCCCGTTTATTGAGAACCCATTGGTTGGTGCATCATCATCATTATTCTTACACCCTAAAAGCACCAACACACAACAAAGAACCGTAAGTATTCTAATCATTTGTCTGATTTTAATTGTTTATTTCGCCTAAGTGAATCATCGCGAAAACTGCATAGTTTATCATATCCTGATAGTTGGCATCTATCCCTTCACTTACTAATGTCTTGCCTTTGTTGTCTTCAATTTGTTTGACGCGTAATAGTTTTTGTAGAATCAGATCTGTTAGACTACTTACGCGCATATCACGCCAGGCTTCACCATAGTCGTGATTTTTATCGAGCATTAATTGTTTTGTATCGGCTATTTTTTCGTCGTATAACTGAGTAGCTTCTTCTAGCGATACATCCGGCTGTTCCACTACACCCTTTTCAAGTTGAATAAGCGCCATAATGCAGTAATTTATAATTCCTATAAATTCACTTTCCTGTCCTTCGTCCACCCGTTGCTCCTTATTTTGCTGAAGACCGCGTATGCGTTGTGCTTTTATAAAAATCTGGTCTGTTAACGACGGTAAGCGCAGGATACGCCACGCGCTTCCATAGTCTTTCATTTTATTTATAAACAGTGCACGGCACGTTTCAATCACGTCATTATACTGTTCTGAAGTTTCAGCCATAGTGTTCGATAGAATTTGCGTAAATTTCGCTTAAATATCTCAAAATAGAAAATTGTACACACTTAATTGTAATCACCAACTCGTAGCACTAACCATCCCAAAAATTATGGGAATTATTAATGTAACGCCAGATTCGTTTTACGATGGCGGGAGAAGCATAGTGCTTAGGGACATTGTTGCCCAGGCTGAAAAAATGGTAGACCAAGGCGCCACATTTTTGGATATAGGTGGCTACAGTTCGCGACCTGGCGCTAAGGACATATCAGAAACTGAAGAATTAGAACGTGTTGTTCCGGTACTAGAAGCATTGTCAAAGGAATTTCCTAAAATGCATCTTTCTATAGACACCTTCAGAAGTACGGTAGCAAAACAAGCAGTTGAAGCCGGAGCTGCTTTAGTAAACGATATTAGTGGCGGCATGTTGGATGATGAAATGCTTTCGACCGTAGCAGAGCTGAAAGTTCCCTATGTTTTAATGCATATGAAAGGTACTCCTGAAACAATGAGCTCCTTAGCGAACTATACCAATGTAACTAAAGAACTAGTACATTATTTCTCTGAACGAATTGCAGCCGCGAGAAAAGCCGGAATTCATGATATTATTGCAGATCCAGGCTTCGGATTTGCCAAAACACGCGCACACAATTTTGAAATTCTGAAAAATTTTGAACTTTTAAAAGCTTTGGAAGTACCCCTCTTGGCAGGCTTGTCTCGAAAATCTCTTATTTATAAAACACTGGGAACAACTCCGGAGGAAGCACTTAACGGAACTACTGTTTTAAATTCGCTGGCGCTGGAAAAAGGAGCGAACATACTGCGAGTTCACGATGTAAAAGAGGCAAAAGAATGTGTTACCCTGTTACAATCTGTTTATAATACAGACTAATTTTATACCTTTAAACCACCAAAACTCGACCGCCGTTGGATTTTCTCGACATTAGGATTATTGACATTATAGACATTGTGCTTGTAGCATTTTTAATGTACTATCTCTACAAATTGGTGCGCGGTACTGTAGCCATTAACATCTTTGTTGGTATTGTAATAGTGTATGCCATCTGGAGGCTTACCGAGCTCCTGCAAATGGCCTTGTTAAGTAAAATTTTAGGAGGCTTTTTAGGAGTGGGTATGTTTGCTCTTATTGTTGTGTTCCAGCAGGAGATCCGTAAATTTTTATTGATGTTGGGCTCTACCAATTTTGCGGCACGTCGAAAAGTATTGCAGAAATTCAACTTGTTTTCTTCGGAAAAAACGAGTAGTACAAATGTAGAAAGTGTCATTTCTGCCTGTCAGAACATGAGCAGAACCAACACAGGAGCACTCATGGTTATTAAACGGAACAACAGTTTAGATTTTGTAAAAGATTCAGGAGACACTATGAACATTGAGTTAAACCAACCCATTATTGAAAGTATCTTTTACAAAAACAGTCCGTTGCACGATGGGGCTATGATCATTGAAGAAAATAAAATTTCGGCAACCAGAGTAATCCTTCCGGTTAGTAATGACCGTCGTATTCCGCAACGTTTTGGGTTACGCCATAGAGCAGCTGTTGGTATTACCGAAAAAACAGATGCGCTTTGCCTGGTGGTTAGCGAAGAAAACGGACAGATTTCGTACTTAAAAGAAGGTGATTTTGTGTTATTTGAAGAGTTAGAAGATCTGAAAAAGCAATTAACGCAGGATTTAAGCTAGGTTTATGGAATGTAAAAATTGTAAGCAGCAACTTCAGGAGAAGGATCAGTATTGTAGTATTTGCGGAGCAAAATTAATTTCTCATCGTCTTACGCTCCGTAACGCGTGGGGAGAATTTCAGGATCGGTTTTTAAATATTGATAATACATTTTTTAAAACATATATTCACCTATTTAAGAACCCTGTTGCAGTTATTGGAGGATATATTGAAGGTATGCGAAAACGCTATATTAATGTTTTCAGCTACTTTGCTATTGCACTTACTTTAACAGGAATACAAATTTTTATTGTTAGAAGATTTTATCCAGAATCGCTGGAACTTCCTTTTGGCATTGGCGCAAACTTACCTGAAAGCTATGAAAACATGGATTGGATTTATGACTTCATATCTATTATAACTCTAATAAACTTACCTATCTATGCTTTAGTCGCAAGACTCACTTTTATTGGTCATAAAAAATACAACTATGCAGAGCAATTGGTGATAATGACCTATATATTTTCACAATACTCTATAAGTAGCTTTCCAATAATTCTAATTGCCGTTGCTGCGGGAGTAAATTATTATGTGTTAGGGTATGTTGTTTTTATTCCCTTATTTATATATACTGCTTATGTTTATACTAAGCTTTATCAATTAAGTTGGAATCAAATTTTTCTGAGAGGATTAATTCTTATAGCAGTTATTATAGTGTGCTTACTTTTAATAAGTATTCTTCAATTTTTAGTGTTGATTTCAAACGGCGGTATGGAGGAATTTATAGAAGCTCAAAAAGCAAAACAAGGTATATCCTATAGTGCCTCTTCAATCATAAATTGGACTTCATAAAGGTTTTTATAGTATCCGTCCGGGCGCTCCAATAACTCCTGGTGTGTACCCGATTCTACAATTTTACCGGCATCCATCACCAGAATTTTATCGGCTTTTTTAACAGTTGCCAAACGGTGCGCAATTACGATAGACGTGCGTCCTTCTGTAATTTTATCGGTTGCCTTTTGTATCATTTCTTCGGAATAAGAATCTATGGAAGAAGTAGCCTCGTCCAGGATTAAGATCCCGGGGTCACTTACATACGCTCTCAAAAATGCAATTAACTGTCGTTGTCCTGAAGAAAGCATCGTCCCGCGCTCTTTTACATTGTACTGGTAACCACCGGGTAATGAAGTGATAAAGCCGTGCACACCAATTTCCTTGGCTGCCGCAATTACTTCTTCTTCGGTAATGGAATCGTTATTAAGCGTAATGTTGTTCAAAATAGTGTCTGCAAATAAAAATACATCCTGTAACACCACTGCAATTTGATTTCGCAGTGACGACAGGGTATACTCTTTTATTTCGTTTCTATCCACAAGTATCCGACCGCTGTTGATTTCATAAAAACGGTTCAGCAAATTAATAATGGTAGATTTACCAGCGCCTGTAGCACCAACAATTGCAATGGTTTGCCCAGGGTAAACTTCGAAAGAAATGTCCTTGATCACTTCTTCATTTTCGTTATAACCGAAGCGAACATTCTCAAAAGTAATCGCCCCTTTTGCTTTACCTAGTTCTAAAACACCATCGTTATCAATATGCGCCTTGGTGTCCAAAATTCCGAAAACACGATTGGCTGCCACCATCCCCATTTGTAAGGTATTGAACTTATCGGCTATCTGTCGTAAGGGACGGAATAACATTTGTGAGTACTGAATAAAAGCTGTGACAATTCCCAACGTTATAATCCCACCGCCTGCAGCATTCAGGCCACCGTACCAAACCACGAGACCAATGGCAATACTTGAGGCCATTTCGGCAATTGGGAAAAAGATGGAATTGTACCACACAGTTTTTACCCACGCTTTTTTATGTTTCTCATTTATTTCCTTGAATTGTTTGTATTCAGTTTTTTCCCGGGTAAAGATTTGAACAATCTTCATTCCCGTAATACGCTCTTGTACAAACGAATTTAAGTTGGCAACCTGATTTCTCACATCCTCAAAAGCCACTTTCATGGCACGTTGAAAAACACGTGTAGCATACAAAATAAGAGGTAAAATTGCGAAGACTATTAATGCCAGCTTCCAGCTTTTATACAGCATAATTCCTGCAATGGCCCCCATTTTAAGCAGGTCGCTAATGATCATAAACAACCCCTGACTGAAGATAGAGGAAATAGTTTCAATGTCGTTTACCGCTCGGGTGGTTAATCTTCCAACAGCACTTTTATCGAAGTACCTCATTCTAAAACTGGTCATTAATTTGAACAGCTTTACACGGATATCCTTAATCACATTTTGTCCTAACCAATTGGCGTAGTAAATAAAAGAAAACTGAAATAACACTTCCAGAATAAGCACCCCCAGCATTAACAGTAAGTAGTATTGAAGCAATGGCAAATCTTTATTAAACATCGCTTCATCTATCGCCAGCTGCAGTAAATGGGGTGTCAACACTCCCAAAACAGACATTGCAATGGCAGCAAAGGCGACAAAATAAAAAGTAAAACGGTACGCATTGGTAAACGCCAACAACCTTTTAAAAAGTCTAAAATCGAATGCTTTTCCTGATTCCTTAGCCATAAATTTAGTATTGGGGGCTGTTATTATTTGGTTACAAAGATAGTGTGCGGATAACAAACTTTTGTAAGATACAGCCCGTGTGCCGGAGCTGAAGCACCTGCATTACTCCTGTCTTTACTTTTAATAATTTCGTGAACTTGATCCAGTGTTATTTTTCCAAAACCTACATCCAATAGCGTTCCCACAATGGCACGCACCATGTTTCGTAAAAAACGATCTGCCGTAATGGTAAATTTCAGGGTAAAACCTTCCATTTCCCAAACTGCTTTTGTCACCCTGCAAAGGTAGGTCTTTACATCTGTGTTGCTTCGTGAAAAGCATTGAAAATCGCTATACAGCAATAGAATTTCTGCTGCTTTATTCATTAAAGCTACATCTGGTTTCAGGTTAATTTGATATGCCAGGTCTTGCTGAAAAGGGTCTTTACGCAACGTAATAAGGTATTCATACTCTCGGGAAGTTGCGTGAAATCGGGCGTGAGCTTCGTCTGCCACATTGCGAATTCCCTGTATTGAAATATCTTTTGGAAGAAAGGAATTCAGTTTATAGACTGTTTTTTCTACCTCGATAGCTTCCGCTACATCGAAATGAGCGAATAACTGTCTGGCGTGCACTCCGGCGTCTGTCCTCCCCGCTCCAACTACCTTTACCTCTTCCCTGAAAAAGGTAGAAAGTGTTTTTTCTAAAACCTCCTGTACACTCACCGCATTGGGCTGCATTTGCCAGCCGTGGTAGCTGGTTCCGTTGTAAGCAAGTTCAATGAAGTAACGCAAAAAAAGAGTTTTAAAGTTTCAGCAAAAATACGAAATAGATAAAAGACCACTGCGTTGAAAGAATAAAGAAGAAAAATAGTTAACTAATAATAAAAGACTATGAGCCTCGGCTACTTTAGGGATTAAAGGTATAAGTGAAAAATAAAGTGTTAAAAATTCAAAAGCAATACCGATTTACTATTTACGAGCTACGATTTAAAAAATCTCAATTATTCTTCACAACTCCTCAACTCCTCAACTCCTCAACTTTTAACCTCATAAACTTTATCTTTGCTAAAAACAAACCCAATTGACCAAAATCCTTCTTCTTAGCGACACTCACAGTTATCTGGATGAAACAATTTTAAAATATGCAAAGCAAGCCGATGAAGTATGGCATGCGGGCGATATTGGAGATTTAAAGGTAACCGATACACTTAAAAAACTAAAACCCCTTCGTGCGGTCTATGGGAATATAGATAGTACCGAAGCACGGGCAGAGTTCCCTCTGGACCATAGGTTTATGTGTGAGGATGTTTCGGTATGGATTACACATATTGGCGGATATCCTGGACGCTATAATCCACGAATACGAGAAGAAATAAAATTGAACCCACCACGAATATTCATCACGGGACATTCGCATATCTTAAAAGTAATGCCCGATAAAAAACTGAACCTAATCCATATGAATCCAGGTGCAATAGGCACACACGGGTTTCATAAAGTAAGGACTATGTTACGGTTTGAGATTCAGGGACGAGAGATAAAAAACCTGGAAGTAATTGAAATTCCCAGATAAAAAAACCCTTGAAGATGGCATTCTTCAAGGGTCTTGCACTAATAATACTAAGCTATAGTTTATCGTAAACGATCTACAGATTTTACGAGATCCTCATCCTTTTTGATGGCCTTATTGGCCAACACTAAAAAAACGATAGAAATGATAGGAAGTAACACCCCAATACCTTTCTCAGAAACCAATGTTTCTCCAGATACTTTTAGAGACCTGTAAACGAAAACTCCCAGTAATACAAAGTTTGATATGATGTTTAAACGGTTCATCACAAACTGGAATTGCCGTTTCTTAAAACTCAAAATTGATATAATTGCCAAAGCTATGGAAACAAAAACAAGTCCGAAAACTAAAACTTCATTTCTTGCAATTACAGTGTTACCAGCTTCATCTACAATAGAAGGAAACCAGATATACAAGCAACCCATTACCAGGGCAGAAATAATTATATATACAGTTTGTATGCGTTGTAACATTGCGTACTTGCTTTAGCGGAAGCAAAAATAAGGTTTCTTTTTGAAAGATTTAACCGTTCAATTTAAAATATTATCGTATTATTGTAACATCAATTCGTAACCACCTCAATAAAGGTTACTTAGTCTTCGATATATTTTTCAATAAAAGTATCTTCTTAACGATAACGATTTTTTACAATCAACTAAACATTATTCCTATACTTACATGTTAGAAATTTCAGAATTAAAAGCAAAAAAGCTACCTGAGCTTCAGGAATTGGCTAAAACTTTAAAAGTACCCAAATACAGAAGCCTCAAAAAATTAGACCTAGTATACCAGATACTAGATTACCAAGCTGCCAATCCTAAGGCCGTAAAATCTGTTGTGACTGAAGAAAAAGCAGCTCCTGCAGCCACTTCTACAAAGAATACAGAGTCTTCGGATACCAAAACAGAGTCTACAGATAAAAAGGCTCCACAAAAACGGGCTCCTAAAAGCGACAATCGCAACCAGAGTTCAGACAACAAAAGATCGGACTCTCAGAAAAAAAACACACGCAACGACTCTAAAAAAGAGGCTGCAAAGTCTAATTCTGATCAAAAACAACAGTCTAATAACGATAAAAGCGACAAGTCCAATAAAAGTGATAATCGCCAAAGAAATCAGAAAGACACAAACAAAAATACTAAGAACGATAACCGAAATACAAATCGTTCTAACAAAGGACAGCATAAAAATAACGGTAATAAAGATACCCGAAACCGCTATAAAGAACCAGACTATGAGTTTGATGGAATTATAGAAAGTGAAGGTGTTCTGGATATCATGCAAGACGGTTATGGCTTTTTGCGCTCCAGTGACTACAATTACCTTTCTTCTCCAGACGATATTTATGTATCGCAATCGCAAATACGTTTATTCGGATTAAAATCTGGAGATACCGTACTTGGAGAGGTACGTCCACCGAAAGAAGGTGAGAAGTATTTCCCACTTATTAAGGTAAATAAAATTAACGGCCTAAACCCGAATGTAGTAAGAGATCGAGTTTCTTTTGAGCACTTAACACCGCTGTTTCCACAGGAAAAATTTAATCTGGCCGATAAGCAAAGTACCATTTCTACGAGAATTATCGACCTTTTTGCCCCTATAGGAAAAGGACAACGTGGTATGATTGTCTCACAACCTAAAACAGGTAAAACAATGTTACTTAAGGATATTGCAAACGCTATTGCCGCAAACCATCCTGAGGTATACCAGATAATTTTATTGATTGACGAGCGCCCGGAGGAAGTTACCGATATGCAACGTAATGTAAACGGCGAGGTAGTTGCTTCAACTTTTGACAAAGAAGCTACAGAACACGTTCGCGTTGCCAACCTAGTTATTGATAAGGCTAAAAGATTGGTTGAATGTGGCCACGATGTTGTCATACTACTGGATTCTATTACCCGTTTGGCTAGAGCTTATAACACAGTACAGCCAGCCAGTGGTAAGATTTTAAGTGGGGGTGTAGATGCAAATGCACTGCACAAACCGAAACGTTTCTTTGGTGCGGCACGTAATATTGAAAATGGTGGTTCTTTAAGTATTATCGCCACAGCACTTACTGAAACAGGTAGTAAAATGGACGAAGTAATCTTTGAAGAATTTAAGGGTACAGGTAACATGGAACTACAGTTAGACAGAAAAATATCTAACCGTCGTATCTTCCCTGCTATAGACCTTACGTCTTCAAGCACACGTCGTGACGATATATTACTTGATGAAAACACCATACAACGTATGTGGGTAATGCGAAAATACCTGGCAGATATGAACCCGGTAGAAGCTATGGAATTTATTAATGATCGCTTTAGACAAACTAAAAACAACGAAGAGTTCCTTATTTCAATGAACGGGTAAGCAACCTTCATCTAATAACTTTTAAAATCCTACTAATTATTCTTAGTAGGATTTTTTGTTTCTATACCCCAGCCCTGGGTAAATGTGCTACACAATATATTAGTAAATATACTTCGTGGAAAACTTCAGCACAAACCAACTGGCTATTGGTAAGGCTCATTTAGAAACTATAAAGAGAGGATCCTATAGTTGCTCTAACGTTACAAGTTCAGTAGTAATTGTAGCTACGGGAGCTCTTCTGGTAGTAATAACTGTAATAGTGGCAAGAGGCACTTAACAGCCTCTTACTCTTCTAAGAAACAGAACGTCAATACAACATCGTATGCATTGCTTTAACGCTAACGTTCTTTACCAGTATATGTGTGAAAAATAAAGGCATAAAAAAAGCCCCACTAGTGTGGAGCTTTTTCTTATGATAAGATACTCTATTTTAATAAATAGCTTATTGCTTAACAATCTTCTCAGTTAAAGTACCTCTGTCAGTCTGGATGTTTAACATGTAAACTCCTCTTGCAAGGCTAGAAGTATTGATAGTCCCGTTAGACAATTTAAGACCAGTGTCTTTTCCTAATACATCATAAAGAACAGCATTGTTGATCTTTACATCAGAAGGAACAGAAACATTTAATCTGTCTTGAGTTGGGTTAGGGAAAATAGAAACTACAGAAGCAAGGTTATCGTTTACTCCGATGATTTCTTGTGGCTCACCTTCAACAGTAAACACAAGACCATCCCAAGCGATACCTAAAGTAGCAAAGTCTGTCCAAGTAGTGAAACCACCACCAAAGTTGTCATCAACATCAATTAAAACAGCACTAGCTTCTCCTCCAGCTTGCTCTGTTCCCTGGCTCCAGTTCCAACGGTTACCTCCGTCGAAGTCTGGAATATCGATACTTGGTGCAGCAACTACCCAGTAGTTACCAGCTGGTAATACTAAATCACCACCATTTACCATTCCAATGTCTACTGTGAAAGAAACATCTCCAACTGTATAATCAGCCGTTAATGCAGGATCAGCTGGATCTAATTCGATAGCTTCGAATACTCCGTCTCCAGCAGAACTTGGATCACCAGATGGCAAACCAAATGCATCTTCGTAGATGTAAAGGCTATATCCTGTAATGTCTGTTTCTAAGTTTGCATTGTTGTTAAATCCGCTTACTCGAATCATATCGATTCTGCTAGATTCAGCTAAAACGAAATCGTCAGCAGAAAATACACCAGATGGTACGTTGTTAATACAAGAAACGATTCCACCAGTTTCTTCTCTAGGCTGGTCCCAAAGTACTGCCTCACCTGTAGCAGGAGTTGAAGAAACAGCGTTTGATACAGCGTCAAAACTTTGTGCGAAACCTGCAAAACCTACAAGAGCCGCCGCTAAAAAAGTAATTTTTTTCATAATAATTATGTATTTAAAGTTTAATATTGAACAACAAATATAAACAACCATTTCAATTTACCGCACATTTTATTAATTTTATGTACAACTTTTATGCAAAAAAAATGTTAAAATCGTACTCTTTACCTCTTTTTATCACAATTATCCTTTTTTCAAGCTGTTCAAAAAAAAAGGCAACAACCAACTTTACTTTTGAAACTCGCTTTGAAACTTCATCGGGTCTGGAGACAGCTACTTATCAAGAGGTCATCTCTTTTTACAAAAATTTGTCGGAAACCCACAATGCTGTCGCTGTATACGACATGCAAAAAACAGATAGTGGAGAGCCGTTACATTTAGTGACATATAATCCTAATCGTTCGTTTGAATCGGAATTTTCAACAAACGACACTAGGAGCATTCTTCTTATTAATAATGGTATTCACCCCGGAGAAAGTGATGGTATAGATGCCAGTATGCTTCTACTTCGCGATTTGGCAGATGGAAAAATTGAAGCACCTAAGAATTTAATTATTGCAGTTATTCCCATCTATAATGTTGGGGGTGCCTTAAACCGGAACTCCCACTCCCGAACCAATCAAAACGGTCCAAAAGAGTATGGCTTTAGAGGCAATGCCAGAAATTACGACTTAAACAGAGACTTTATAAAAGCAGATACAAAAAATGCAAAGGCATTTGCTAATATCTTCAGCATTGTAAAACCAGATTATTTTATAGACAATCACGTGAGTAATGGAGCAGACTACCAGTATACTCTTACCCATTTATTTACGCAGCATAATAAACTAGGCGGAGAACTGGGCGAATACGTACATACCTCTTTTATGCCGAGGCTGGAAGACAGCCTTCAAAAGAACAAGTGGGACATTACTCCTTATGTAAACGTGTTTAACCAATCCCCGGAAGCTGGTTTCACCCAGTTTATGGACTCCCCCAGATATTCCACAGGCTATACCACCTTGTACGGAACTGTAGGGATGATGGTAGAAACCCATATGCTAAAACCTTACAAACAACGGGTTGAAGGAACCTACGAATTAATGAAACAGTTTCTAAAGATTGCAGATGAAGATACCGAAGTTGTAAAAACCCTGAAAAAAGCTGACAGAGATCTTTATAAAACCGGAAACACCTATCCTATTCAATGGCAGGTGGACAGCAGTAAAACTACAACCTTACAGTTTAAAGGGTATGAGGCCAGCCGTATCCCTAGCGTAGTAACCGGTCAAAACAGGTTGAAATTTGACCGCGACAAACCGTTCACAAGAGAAACCACCTATTACAATACTTTTAAACCCACAGCCAGCGTTACGATTCCCGAAAAGTATATCATCCCACAAGGGCAATGGCATGTGATTGATTTACTGAAACAGAACAAGATCAAGTACGAAAGAGCACCTAAAGACACAACTCTCTCTGCAGAAGTATACCATATTAAAGACTATCAAACCCGTCAGACTCCTTACGAAGGACATTACTTACACTACAACACTCAAGTGGAAGCAACCACAGAAAATGTTACCATAAAAAAAGGAGATTACATTGTTGAAACCAATCAGTACGGCGTTCGCTATTTACTGGAAACACTGGAACCATCGGCAGTCGACTCCTTTTTTAACTGGAACTTTTTTGACACTATTTTACAGCAAAAAGAAGGTTTTTCACCTTATGTCTGGGAAGATAAAGCATTTGAATTTCTGAACGACAATCCAGAAATTAAAAAAGAATTTGAAGCAAAAAAAGCCGAAGACCCAGCCTTTGCAAATAACTGGTTTGCACAGTTAGACTGGATTCACAAAAAATCTCCCAATTACGAAACGACGCACTTACGATACCCTATCGTTAGGGTGGGTGGTTAGGTATTCTTTCGGAAACAAAAGCTTTATATTTTCGTAAGAATCCTGCAATGCCTTTTGGGCTTTTTCAAAATTTTTCCATTTTACTTTTTTAATGCCCTCGTTAGCTTCAGGAATAAGCTCACCATTGTAGTCTGTATACATTTCGTACCAATAGGTTACTTTCAGCCTAAATTTATCATTACGCTTAAACACATGGTAGGTTTTTGTTATAAAACGCTTCACCTGTAGATCTTTTACACCCGTTTCCTCCATGGTTTCACGAATGGCTGCTTCTTCATAGCTTTCTCCTTTTTCAACCTTCCCTTTAGGCAGGTCCCATTTGGAGTTTCTTCTAATGAATAATATTTCCTTTTTTCCGTTAAAAACCATCCCGCCACCGGCCTCCACAACCTTTAACTTCTTAAAAAGAAACTGCTCTAATTTTTCAGGATTCTTGTGGTATAAATTCACATACAACAGCTCACCATTATTAATTTTTTTAATAATTTTCTTGAAGCGAGCTAATTTAATAGGGATAGACTTGTAGTTACTTCCAATTTTTTTTTCAGTAGAGAGAATTATTGGAATGTCTTTTACAAAAACTTTATACATTTGCAGTATGATTTTACATAAAGAAACAGCTCACAAAACAGCTGAATTATTGTTGCAAATTAATGCAATAAAATTACAACCACAAAACCCTTTTACTTGGGCGTCGGGCTGGCAATCTCCAATTTACTGTGACAATCGCATTACACTGTCGTATCCTATGATCAGGACATACCTGCGAGAGCAAATCGCCAGGCAAATTGAAGAGCTATACGGCAAACCGGATGCTATTGCAGGGGTTGCCACAGGTGCAATTGGTATTGGGATATTGGTTGCAGATTTTCTAAATGTACCGTTTTGTTATGTTCGTCCAGATGCAAAAAAACACGGGCGTCAAAATAAAATTGAAGGTTTTATTCAAAAAGGCGCGAATGTTGTAGTTGTTGAAGACCTAATTAGTACTGGAAAAAGCAGTCTTCTTGCTGTAGATGCTTTAGAAGAAGCAGGTGTGAACGTAAAAGGCATGCTGGCAATTTTCACGTACGGGTTTGATGTGGCTACCAAAAATTTTAAAGATGCTAAAGTAACCTTAAACACCTTAAGCAATTACGAAAATTTATTGATACAAGCCGAAAGATCCAATTACATTAATGCAAACGAAGCTACTGTACTTTCGCAATGGCGTAAAGATCCCGCTAACTGGAACCCAACTGTAAAATCATAACACCCCCCAAAACAATCTAAATGAAAATTGAAAGTAAAAAAGTAACCGTTCAAAAAGCTGCAACTGACTTATGCGCTTATTTAAGCGACGTGAAGAATTTTGAACAACTTATGCCAGAAAACATCAGCAAATTTGAGGTGATTAATGAAAATGCATTTGTCTTTGCATTAAAAGGGATGCCAGAAATTGCGCTGGAAGTAAAGGAAGTGAATGCTCCCAACCAGGTTATTTTAGGCGCTATGAGCGATAAGCTGCCTTTTACACTCACTGGAAACATTACTGAAGTTACTAACAACACTTCGACTGCTGTGCTTTTGTTTGAAGGAGACTTCAACCCCATGATGAAAATGATGATAAAAGGCCCCATTACAAAGTTTTTAGAAACGTTGGCAACAAACCTGGAAACAATTTAAACCTTTAGAGTAATAACTTTATTTCTTTTAAATCATATTCAATAACTGCCTCGTCTTCGTGGGCAATTAGCAGTTTTCCTTGTAAAGTGACTCCCTGTATAATTCCGTTTTTTTGTGTGCCTGCGGGAGTTTCAAAAACTGAGATTTTATCTTTTCGGAATAAATTTTCGTGATACTTCTTTCGGATTAATTCAAAATTGGAGGCATGAAGTGCTTTCAATGTTGAAAAAACACTTTTAGCTACTTTTTGAAGCACCTCTTCAACAGAAAAGGTATTTCCTGAAACCAATTTGAGGGATGTTGCTTGTGGTAATTCATCAAAAGAAGTTTCATTTACATTTAGACCAATACCTATGATACTTGAATCTATGTAATTCCCTTTTATTTGATTTTCAATTAAAATACCTGCCAACTTTTGCCCGTGTGACATAATGTCGTTAGGCCATTTTACAGCAACCTTTGGGATCCCAAGGTCTTGGAGAGCCTCTAAAACACTTAGTGAAACCTGCATATTCAGCAAAAACTGATCTTTAATTAGAAACCTATCAAACCTTTTAAACAAGCTACATGCAAGGCCCTTACCCGCCTGGCTCTGCCAACGGGCACCGTGTTGCCCCCTACCCTTTTTTTGCTGGGCCGCCGTGACCACAAGTTCATCTTCAACGAGGCTATTCACTACCATTTGTTTAAGGTAGGAGTTTGTGGAGTCAATGGCATTAAGTTTGATTATATTCAAATGAAATATTTTAAAGTTACTTGCAGGGTAGAACCACGTTAAAGAAACAAAAAAGTGATAACTTTGCACAAATAAAATTATTGAATGTCAAAAAAAGAAACCGACAAAGACATACTGGTAGCTCATATCATTAAAGGTATTGAGGAAGTGAAAGGTCAAAACATTGAAATATTGGACCTTAGAGAGTTGGAAAATACCGTTTGCGATTACTTCATTATTTGCGATGGTACCTCAAACACACAGGTAAATGCTATCGTTAACTCCATACAAAAAACAGTTAGTAAAAGCTTGAAAGAAAAAGCGTGGCACATTGAAGGTACTGAAAATGCCGAATGGATCTTAATGGATTATGTTCATATCGTTGTGCACGTTTTCCAGAAACAAATTCGTGAATTTTACGATATCGAAGGACTTTGGGGAGATGCCAAAACTGTTAAAATAGAAACCACTTACTAAAAACAAACACGCCGCATGGCTAAAGAAAATAAAAAACCTGAAGCGCGTAAACCTAAGTTTAATTACTACTGGATATACGCTATAATTTTTATAGTTGTAATTCTGTTTAGCCAGTTTTTTGGTGGCGGACTTACACAACCTAAGAAAACTACGCAATCCGATTTCCAAACCTTCCTTAGAGATGGGGATATAGAGAAAGTGGAGATTGTAAACAAGAAAGTAGCCAAAATCTACTTAACTCCAGAAGCAAAGAAAAAACAGGTACACGCCAAAAAGAATGATAATTCATTATTAGCCCCAGGTGCTAATGAGGCTTTTTACCAGTTTGAATTTGGAGATCTTCAAAATTTTGAAAACAGCATAAACACCATAAAAGCTGAAAATAATATTGACACCAAAGTTGTCTGGGACACCGAAACCAATCTATTGGCCGAATTTTTACCCTCTATTATTTTTTTTGCCGTAATTATTGGTATCTGGATTTTTATCATGCGCCGTATGTCTTCTGGTGCCGGTGGCGGTGCCGGTGGGCAGATTTTCAATATTGGAAAATCGAAAGCAAAACTTTTTGATGAAAAAACCGATGTAAAAACATCGTTTAAAGACGTTGCAGGACTGGAAGGCGCTAAAGAAGAAGTACAGGAAATTGTAGACTTCTTGAAAAATCCTGAAAAGTATACCTCCTTGGGTGGAAAAATTCCGAAAGGAGCCCTGTTAGTTGGCCCTCCGGGAACAGGTAAAACTCTACTCGCAAAAGCAGTAGCAGGAGAAGCGCAAGTACCATTTTTCTCCCTGTCCGGTTCAGATTTTGTAGAAATGTTCGTAGGAGTAGGTGCTTCCCGTGTACGTGACTTATTTAAGCAGGCAAAGGAAAAATCTCCGTCTATTATATTTATCGATGAAATTGACGCCATTGGTCGTGCAAGAGGAAAAAACAACTTCTCTGGCTCTAACGACGAGCGTGAAAATACCTTAAACCAACTACTAACCGAAATGGACGGTTTTGGAACCAATACCAACGTAATTGTGGTAGCAGCAACCAACCGTGCCGATGTTCTGGACAAAGCATTAATGCGTGCCGGACGTTTCGACCGACAGATTTATGTGGACCTTCCGGACGTTCGGGAGCGTAAGGAAATTTTTGAAGTACACTTGCGCCCTATCGTACAGGACGATTCGCTGGATACAGATTTCTTAGCAAAACAAACCCCAGGGTTTTCAGGAGCAGATATTGCAAACGTATGTAACGAAGCCGCACTTATCGCTGCGCGTAAAGAAAAGAAGGCGGTTACAAAACAGGATTTCTTAGATGCTGTAGACAGGATTGTGGGCGGTCTTGAAAAGAAAAATAAAATCATTACTCCGGACGAGAAAAAAGCAATTGCTTTTCACGAAGCTGGTCACGCCACTGTAAGCTGGATGCTGGAGCATGCCGCGCCGCTGGTAAAAGTTACCATAGTACCACGTGGGCAATCCCTGGGTGCTGCCTGGTATTTACCGGAAGAACGCTTAATTGTGCGTCCTGAACAAATGCTGGACGAAATGTGCGCAACCATGGGTGGCCGTGCTGCAGAACGGGTGATTTTCGATAAAATATCCACAGGCGCCTTGAGTGATCTTGAAAAAGTGACCAAACAAGCCCGTGCTATGGTGACCATATATGGATTGAATGAAAAGATCGGAAATTTAACCTATTACGATTCTTCAGGACAGTCTGAATATAACTTTAGCAAACCTTACAGTGAAAAAACTGCGGAAGCTATTGACAAGGAAATCTCCAGTATTATTGAAGAACAATACCAAAGAGCCATCAAGTTGCTGGAAGATAATAAAGATAAGCTTACCTTGTTAGCTGAAGAATTACTAGAAAAAGAAGTTATTTTCAAGGAAAGTTTAGAGCGTATTTTTGGAAAGCGTCCTTTTAAGAAACCGGAAGAGGTAAAGCTAACTGAAACTACCCCACCTATTATCCCTCCTTCTGAAACAAGTGAAACAAAGACAATAGTAGACGAGTAAGAGACGTTGTAATTATATAAACTTTTGGTTTGTTGAACTATACTTCAACTAAGATTTTTTATCTTTACAGCAAAAGCTATTTACACTCCTCAATACTAGTACTGCATGAGTCTATTTAAAAGACTTTTAAACCCCAATAAGAATAAAGCTTCAGAAAAAGAAGCAAGAGGTAAATATTACCCAGAAGAAAAACTTCCCATAGACGAAAAATTCACCTATAACTTTAATAAAAACGGCGGGAAATTTCTCTACTGCGAAAATCTTGAAGAAACCTTAGAAGCTTTTGACAATATTCTTTTAGAAAACGATTGGTATGAAACCGATGTCTTCTGTATTAACGAACAACTCATCTCACGATTTGATGGTTTTAACTTAACCTTCAGCAAAAAAGGAAACACCACTTTTTTTCTTTCTACCTGTGAAAGCCTGGTTGCCAACAACGGCTCCATCCTGCTCTCTTCAAACCAGATGAAGGAAAAGAAACTCCATGAACTTCCAGACAACATTATTATCTTTGCTACTACCAGTCAGTTAGTTGACACCATTAGCGAAGGCCTGCGCATTATAAAAAACCAGTGCCAGGGTAAAATTCCTAGCAACATTACGACCATTCAAGACTTTGAGAGTAAGAAAGAAAAGGACTTTATGAGTTATGGAAGTAGCACAAAAAACTTATATTTGCTGCTTCTGGAAGACCTTTAATTTATGAAAGAACTTATCGTTCGGACCATTTCGGGATTACTCTATGTTGTTATCATTGTATTCTCGATGTACACCTCGCACGAATGGTTGATGGTACTTTTCCTGATTCTTGCCGGAATCACCCTTACCGAATTTTTACGCCTTGTACACCTTAAAAGCTACATAGCCTATGTCTTGCTTATAGGATTTATGTACTTTTTGAGCTACGATATTTTCGATAGTAACGCGATTTATCTGTACCTCATCTTAACGTGCTTTGTAAACCTATTTTTACTGAAAGACATACTGTGGACAACAAAAATTCCAATGTTCGAAAAGAAAAAATACATCACTGTAATTTTTTATGTTATCAGTGGGTTTGTATTTCTTACCCTTATCCCTTTTCAGCAAAACGATTTTTTCCCAAAACTCATCATCGGTATTTTCACCCTTATCTGGAGTAACGATTGCATGGCGTATATGGTAGGTAAATCCTTTGGAAAACATAAGTTAATTGAACGAATTTCTCCAAACAAAACCGTAGAAGGTTTTTTAGGCGGTATCGCAGGATCCATGTTGGCAGCATTTATTATCTTTAACTTTACAGAATTATACGAGCTGTGGGTGTGGATTTGCCTGGCTTTAATTGCCTCTTTATTTGGTACTATAGGCGACCTTGTACAATCAAAATTTAAACGTCAGGCCGGTGTTAAAGACAGCGGATCCCTAATGCCCGGGCATGGAGGATTATACGATAGACTGGACAGCATTATGTATGCGAGTCCGTTTTTATATGCATTTTTATTAATTGTAGATTATGTTTCATAAAGAAGGAAATAAAATAATTTTAATCAGTTTTTCTCTGGTTGTCATCTTAAGCCTGGTGGCCAATTATTTTGTAGGTAACCAGCTTTACAAAGGGGGGATCATTTTAACTCTGGTCGTCTTTTTATTGTTGATTCTTCAGTTTTTCAGAAATCCTAAAAGACACTTTCCTTTAAATGAAGCGCACGTGTTATCTCCTGTAGACGGAAAAGTAGTGGTAATTGAAGAAGTATTCGAAAAGGAATACTTTAAGGACAAACGCTTACAAGTCTCCGTTTTTATGTCGCCTATTAATGTACACGTAACCCGCTATCCCGTGGGCGGAAATGTAACATTCAGTAAATACCATCCTGGAAAATTTTTAGTTGCCTGGCACCCAAAATCCAGCGAAGAAAACGAAAGAACAACGGTAGTAGTAAAGTCTGAAACCTTTGGAGAGGTTTTGCACCGCCAAATAGCAGGAGCTTTAGCAAAACGTATTGTAAACTACGCCAAAGAAGGTGAAACCGTTGAGCAGGCCAGCGATAGCGGCTTTATAAAATTTGGCTCTCGCGTAGATATTTACTTGCCTCTTGGAACAAAAATTAACGTAGCTCTTAATGAGAAAGTTAAAGGGGGCATTACCGTGCTAGCAGAAAAGTAGGCTGTAGGCAAAATTAAAGATGAACACAACTTTAGTGCACGTAAGCCCATAACTTTAGGCACTTAAAAAAGTCCATAAATTATAGTAATGACATCGGAAGAATTAGATATCGCTTTTAAAAAAGCTGTGCAAAGCATTAACGAGCACGAAGAAGCTTTCCCAGCCGATGTCTTATTACGTCTCTATGCCTATTACAAAAAAGCTACCAATAGTGAGGACCGTCCCAGCGGAAGTAACCCTTTAATAAGCGCCTTTAAAACCAATGCACTGTTTCAAACTAAAGACCTGTCTCAAGATGAAGCAAAGCAGGAATATATTGATGCTGTGAACCAGTATTTTTTATATAGAAAGTAAAAAAAATGACAGCCCTTTAGGACTGCCATTAATTAGTAAGTGTTTATTTTAAATTACGATTGCTGTGCTTTGTTAAATTTTATTTCATATTCCTCCATCGCATCACGAATCTTGTCTACATTATCTGAAGCTCTTTGATGCGCCTCTTCCATCACTTTTTCAAGATCTTTATCGGGGTTTTGAAAAAGGTCTGTGATTACGTGATTAATCTTATCTATAATACTTTCCTGGCTGTT
Source organism: Flavobacteriaceae bacterium UBA1903 (assembly GCA_002337605.1). Lineage (GTDB taxonomy): Bacteria > Bacteroidota > Bacteroidia > Flavobacteriales > Flavobacteriaceae > Marinirhabdus. The sequence continues at coordinate 476,119 of DDGL01000016.1, read as the reverse complement.
TTTAATATCCTCCAGCTTGTTCAGCATTGCTTGCATTTGATCATACTTTGCTTGTTCCATTACTCTTGGTTTTACAGCAAGATACAGACAATCACACCTCAGAAAGAGGGATTTAACGTGATTTTAAAACAATTTAAAGGTTTTTAACGGGTTTTGACTATTGCAATCCTGCAAGGCTTGCCTTAATTGTTTCAATCTTTGCAAGGGCATCTGCCTCTTTTTGCTTTTCTATAGCAACAACCTTTTCGGGGGCTCCCGCAACAAAACGCTCGTTACTTAGCTTTTTCTGAACACTCTTTAAAAAGCCTTCGGTATATATTAGCTCTTCTTGAAGCTTTTCTATTTCTTCTTCAACGTTAATTGCACCTTCAATAGGTATAAAATACTCGTTCGATTTTACACGGAAAGTAAGCGCTCCATCTACGGGTGCGTCTACATAATTTAATTCAGAAATATTTCCCAGTTTTGAAATCACCGCATCAAACTGCGTACTAGCTTTTTCATTATTAATAACTGAAAGCGAGATTGAGTCTTTAAATGAAATGTTCTTCTGCTTTCGAATGGTTCGTATTCCTGAAATTACTTCAGAGGCCACGTCAAAGTTTTTAATGATCTGCGTGTCAACATCTGAAGTTTTAGGCCATTGGGAGATTATCAATGCTTCTTCCGGTGTTCTTTCAGTAATATGTTGCCAGATCTCTTCAGAAATAAAAGGTACAAACGGGTGCAACACTTTTAAGTTTTCCTCCAGAATTGAAATCACCTCAGCATAGGTTTCAGCAGCAATGGGTTTTTGGTATTCTGGTTTTACCATTTCCAGCAACCAGGAACAAAAATCGTCCCAAACCAGTTTATACGTACTCATGAGCGCATCGCTAATACGGTATTTACTGTAGTGGTCTTCTAGCTCTGCAATTGTTTTCTGGAATTTACTTTTATACCACGAAATTGCAATTTTTGAAGCTTCGGAAGCGGGTTCGGTTTCTGAAACCTCCCACCCTTCTATTAAACGATAGGCGTTCCAGATTTTATTTACAAAACCACTCCCTTGCTTGCACAGGTCTTCGTCAAACATTAAATCGTTTCCTGCCGGTGAGCTTAGCAGCATCCCTACACGTATCCCGTCTGCCCCATATTGATTCATTAATGCAATAGGATCTGGGGAATTTCCTAGCTGCTTACTCATCTTTCGGCGCTGCTTGTCCCGTACAATCCCCGTTAAATATACATTAGTAAAAGGTTTTTCACCGCGGTATTCATAACCGGCAATGATCATACGTGCCACCCAGAAAAACAAGATTTCTGGTGCTGTAACCAGATCGTTCGTAGGATAGTAGTAGTTAATTTCTTCATTATCCGGCTCCATAATTCCGTTAAAAACACTTATAGGCCATAACCAGGAAGAAAACCAGGTATCAAGTGCATCCGGGTCTTGTTTTAAATCGGCAGTAGTTAGTTGATCGTTATCAGTTTTTTCTTGCGCTAGTTTTAAAGCTGCTTCTATCGTTTCGGCAACTACGTAGTCTTCTTTTCCATCGCCATAGAAATACGCAGGAATCTGATGTCCCCACCATAACTGGCGTGATATATTCCAATCGCGAACGTTTTCCATCCAGTGACGGTAGGTATTTACAAACTTTTCAGGAACTAAATTCACATCTTTTTCCAATACAGCATCCAGCGCGGGTTTCGCTAACGTTTTCATATCAAGAAACCACTGGTCGCTTAGTTTCGGCTCAATTACAGCGCCTGTTCTTTCGCTTGTTCCAATTTTATTGGTGTGTTGTTCGGTTTTGATCAAAACGCCAGAACCTTCCAGTTCTTTAACGATTTCACGACGTGCTACAAAGCGGTCTTTCCCTTCATAATGCATCCCGAAGCTATTCAGAGTAGCATCGTCATTAAATATATCGATCACTTCCAACTTGTGTTTATCGCCCAGCATTTTATCGTTTTCGTCATGAGCCGGTGTTACTTTTAAGCATCCTGTACCAAATTCTACATCTACATATTCGTCTTCAATAATTGGCACGACACGGTTGCAGATAGGCACAATTGCTTTTTTACCTTTCAAGTGGGTAAAACGCTTGTCATTTGGGTTAATACAAATAGCGGTATCGCCCATGATAGTTTCAGGACGTGTGGTAGCAATGGTTAAAGAGTCTTCAGAACCTTCAATCTTATAGTTTAAATAGTATAAATTCCCTTGCTTTTCAATGTAATTAACCTCTTCGTCACTTAAGGTGGTTTTGGCCTGTGGATCCCAGTTTACCATTCGGTACCCTCTGTACACCTTACCTTTGTTATATAAATCTACAAAAACCTTACTAACCGATTTGGACAAATCTTCGTCCATGGTAAATTTAGTTCGCTCCCAATCACAGGAAGCTCCTAGTTTTTTTAATTGTTCAAGAATAATTCCCCCGTGTTTGTGGGTCCATTCCCAGGCGTGTTCTAAAAATTCATCCCGTGTCAGGCTGTCTTTTTCAATACCCTCTTCTTTTAATTTGGCTACTACTTTAGCTTCAGTAGCAATAGACGCATGGTCTGTTCCGGGTACCCAACAAGCGTTATATCCTTTTAAACGCGCACGGCGTATGAGTACATCCTGCAACGTATTGTTCAACATATGGCCCATGTGTAACACACCCGTGACGTTTGGTGGCGGAATTACAATGGTATACGGTTCCTTTTCATTCACTTCAGAATGAAAATATCCATGCTCCATCCAGTAGTCATACCACTTGTCTTCAACCGATTGTGAGTTATATTTTGCAGCTAGTGCCATAGTTTGGTCTAATTTTTGAAATAGTGTACAAAAATAGCACTTACCATAGTATTATAAAATTATAAAGTGAATAACTTGGTTTGCAGGTTGCATAAAAGTTACCTACATTAGCCATACCAAAATCTTAGAAATCATGAAAAAATTATTGTTAATTGCCATTGTTTTATTCGCAGGAGTTGCGATGAATGCACAGGCAAAATTTAAGTTTAAAACCGAAACAATTGACTACGGAAAAGTAGCCAAAGGAAGTGACGGTGTACGCGTATTTGAATTTACTAATGTTGGTGACCAGCCGCTGGTTGTAAGCGACGTAAAATCCAGTTGTGGATGTACTATTCCTAAAAAACCTAAAGGGCCAGTTGCTCCAGGTGAAAATGGAATTATAGAAGTAAAATACGATACTGAAAATAAAGTAGGCCCTATCAGAAAAACAGTTACTGTTTATTCTAACGCAGATGAGCCGGTAAAAGCATTAAAAATTAAAGGAGAAGTTTTACCGGAAGGACAAAGTGTTATGCAGTAAAACATTACTTTTTAATAAGACTAAAGCCAATTCTATGAAGAATTGGCTTTTTTTATAGTATTCTACGTAGCTTAAATTTCTTTTTTATTTGTTTACCATCACGCTCAACAACCATATAGATGGTCTTATTTTCTTTGGAACTAAACAACGCAGACAACTCATAAAGTTTGTACTTATAAGCTAATTTGTTGTTTACAGAAACCACTTCGTCTCCTTTTTTAAGTCCTGCCTGAGCTCCTGGCGAATTAACCCTGAGTTCGGCAATCACAATTCGGGGAGCCAAGAAAAATGAATAGGTAGGGCTCACTGGAATAGTAATAGAACCATTATTACGGTCACTTTGGCTTAAATTTAAAGAGCCAGTCCTAAAATCCTGTACATCCTTAACGGTCACAGTCCCATCGTGCTGCAAAGTAATACCCGCCATATTGTAATAGAAAGGTTTTGAGAAATTGCTGTTTTTCTTTAGATACATCTTGCCATTCTTATAATCCATAAATACAGTAAATCGCTTTAATATTGCGGCGCCTATACTTCCATGCCTGTGTTTAAAGAAAACAATGTTACGAAGCGCCTCTTGGTTTGGAAAAGAAGCACTAACATTTTTTAAACGATACTCACCAATGACAACCTCATCTATTTTTGAACGCTTCCCAAAGATATTCCCACTTAGTCCCAGTCCCAGAAAATCATCGAAATAGTTTTTGGGTGTTTCCGAAATATAATTTTTTTCCCTAAACAGCCACAAGCCGTCACTAGAACCGGAATCTATAAGCAGGGGTATATTTTGAAGTCCGTTCTCTTCTGAAATTTTAACGGTAACAAAAGGCTTATTAGCAGTAAACTCCAGGTCGAACGCTTCGTGCTTTCGCCAGGGCTGTCTTATAAAGGTTTTCGGGTTGTATAGGGTTAGCTTTTTTGAAGTGTAATCTGTTTTTACTACAAAATTCTTAAAGAAATCATACCCTAAAATTCCATGTACAGGAACGCCCATTCTTGAAGAAAAGTTGAGCGATTCATCAAAAATAACATATAAAGAATGTGTTTTATCTATGGCTTCGCCAACCTGCAAGGTGTTGTTTTTACTTTCAAGCGCATCAATACTTCCACCCGCTCCCAGACCTCTTATTTTAGTAGGTATTGCATTGTTAAGGTTTAAGGAGTCATTTTCAGCAATGCTGAAAACCAATGTGGTATTTACACCTGTATCTAATAAAAAAGAGAGTTTGGTACCATTCAATTCTACGGGAATAATGACCAGGTTATTTACTAATTCAAATTTTATCTTGTCTTTTTTTGTCCCGCCAGGAAGCTCAAAACCTTCCTGCCCTTTCATATATAGTTGACTCCCTAAAAAAAATAGCAAGAGAAAAAAAATCATTTTATCTACAGAAGTTGCCAACATACCTTTCAAGATAAAAAAAATAAGCCATCTACCGCCACAACTCTGTGTATTTATGGAATATATTTCGCAACTTTGTTTCTTAATTTTAAGCGTATGCCAGAAGTATCCATAAAAGGCGCAAAAATGCCCGAGTCACCTATTAGAAAACTGGTGCCTTTTGCCGAAATTGCCTACAAAAAGAAGAAGACCGTTTACCACTTAAATATTGGACAACCAGATATTAAAAGTCCCCAGATAGCAATGGATGCTGTAGCGCATCACCATCTGGAAATTTTGGCTTACACGCGAAGTGAAGGCTCTGAACCTTACCGAACCAAAATTGCCGCTTATTACAACCGTAATAACATAATGGTGAATGCCAGCGATATTATTGTAACAACTGGCGGTAGTGAGGCACTGCTGTTTGCTATGGGAACCATTGCAGACCAGGGTGACGAGATTATTATTCCAGAACCTTTTTATGCAAATTACAATGGTTTTGCAACAGCGAGTGGTGTAAAAATTGTTCCGGTAATTTCTAAAATTGAAGATAACTTTGCCTTACCTCCTATTTCAGAATTTGAAAAACTAATTACACCCAAGACAAAGGCAATTTTAATTTGCAACCCAGGGAATCCTACGGGCTATTTATACTCTAAAGAAGAAATTGAAACCCTCGCAAAGATTGTAAAAAAACACAACCTTTTCTTAGTAGCAGATGAAGTGTACAGGGAGTTTACCTATGATGGTCATAAACACTATTCCATACTGGAATTAGAAAGTATGGCAGAAAATGGGATTATTATAGATTCCGTTTCAAAACGGTACAGCATGTGTGGTGCCCGCATTGGGTGCCTGGTTTCAAAAAACAAAGAGGTAATACAAACGGCTTTAAAGTTTGCTCAGGCAAGGTTAAGCCCGCCTACCTTTGCCCAAATTGCCAGTGAAGCGGCGCTTAACACCCCACAAAGTTATTTTGATGAGGTGATCGTAGAGTACAAGGATAGAAGGGATACAGTTATTAAACTTTTAGAAGCTATTCCAGGCGTAAAAGTAGGACACCCAAAAGGTGCTTTTTACTGTATTGCAGAGTTACCCGTAGAAGACAGCGACCTCTTTGCTCAATGGCTTTTAGAAGAGTTTGATGTAGACGGAGAAACTATAATGGTAGCACCAGCAGCTGGATTTTATTCCAGTGAAGGCGTTGGGAAAAATCAAATTCGAATTGCCTACGTGCTTCATAAAGAAAGTTTGATAAAAGCTGTTAATATTTTAAAAATTGCTCTGGAAGAATACCGCAATTAATGCACATAGAAAATCAAAAATCTCTTAAAAAGTATAACACATTTGGCATTGACGTTGTAGCTGCAACTTTTGTTTCGGTAACAACTGTTGATGAACTTAAAGTGGTTCTAGCCAAACACTCCAATAAGCCATTATTTCTTTTGGGCGGTGGCAGCAATATGTTGTTAACCAAAGCCGTAGAGTCTCTTGTTATTCACCTTGATTTAAAAGGAATTACAGTCGTTTCAGAAAGTGATGCGAATGTTCGGCTAAAGGTGATGGCTGGCGAAAACTGGCATGAATTTGTTCAGTATTGTATCGGCAAAAATTATGGTGGTATTGAAAACCTATCTCTAATTCCTGGCAATACTGGCACGGCACCTATACAAAATATCGGGGCCTATGGTGTAGAGCTAAAGGACACCTTTGTAAGCTGTGAAGCACTCCATATTAAAACACAAACGCATAAAACCTTCAGTAAAGCTGCCTGTAACTTTGGGTATCGTAATTCGGTTTTTAAAAATGAACTAAAAGGCGAATACATTATTACGAGTGTTACCTTTCAGCTTACCAAAAAAGACCACCAGTTACATACTGGATACGGAGCAATTCAAGATAAACTGGCTTCAAAAAATATTAAAAACCCTACCATTAAGGATGTTTCAGAAGCTGTTATTGCCATCCGGCAATCTAAATTACCAGACCCAAAAGAATTAGGGAATAGCGGTAGTTTTTTTAAGAATCCAGTAGTTTCAGCCGAAGAGTTTCAGCAATTCAGAACACAAAACCCCGAAGCACCCTTTTATGAAGTATCGCCAACACAATTTAAAATACCCGCAGGTTGGCTAATTGAAAATGCAGGTTTTAAAGGCAAGCGTTTTGGTGACGCTGGCGTGCATAAAAACCAAGCCTTGGTGTTAGTAAACTATGGAAATGCCACTGGCGAAGAAATCTGGGAACTCGCGTTAAAAATTCAGAAAAAGGTAAAGGCTCAGTTTGGTATCTTCATAGAGCCTGAAGTAAACGTTATCTGAATGTTTGCAGTTCTATTTTAAGACAGCATCAATAATGTGCAATACGCCGTTACTGGCTTTAATATCTGTTTTTTTCACTTTTGCCGTTGTACCTGTTTCATTGGTAAGCACAATATCATTTCCATCCATAGTAGCAGTAAGTTTATCGCCAGTAAGTGTAACAAGCACTACTTCACCATCCTCTTTAACAGCTTGCACCAGTTGAGTTGAATTCATGCTCCCTACAACTATGTGGTTTTTAAGTAATGTAACCAGTTCTTCTTTTTGAGCTGGGTTGTTTGTAACATTAGACCTCTCTGTGAAAACCTCGAAAGACTCATTACTTGGCGAAAAAACAGTGAAACTAGAAGAAGGAAACAACAAGGTATCTGCAATACCGGCACTCGTTAACAGCCTTATAAAATTCTTAGTATCTCCGTTAACAGAAACTTTACGCCAGAGACTATTCACTCTATCACTTTGTTCAGGTGTCAACACCTTTTTTTCAACTTTCTTCGTGGTTGAAATTTCAGGAGTTGGAGTGTCAGCTTTTTTGTCAGCCTCATTTTTGCAGGAAAATAGTAGTACGGTGGCTAATAGTCCCATACTAAGTAGTAGATTATATCTCATTATATATGTTTTTCTGAAAGCTAAAAATAACTAAATTTCTAAGGCATCACCAAGAAAGATTGTATTTTTGCACCTAAATTTCACTCCATGAAAATCTTAGGTATCACAATTGCTCTTTTATTATTGGCAGTGGCTGGAATTGCCATTAAAATATGGGCAAAGAAAGATGGCAAATTTGCAGGCACCTGCGCCAGTCAAAACCCGTTTTTAAACAAAGAGGGGGAAGCTTGTGGATTTTGCGGAAAAACACCAGATCAGTTCGAGAACTGTGAAGAAGAGGTACACACCTCATAAACCATAATACTTTGCTAGTCCTGCGCTTATGATGCTACTCTACGCACTGGCAGTTATTGCCCTTATTAATTGTTGCTATTATGTGTTGTTTTCAAAATTTGCTTTTGCAAAAGCTGCTGAAAACTTACCAAAAAACTTCTATCCGGTTTCCGTACTAGTTTGTGCTAAAAACGAAGCTGAAAATCTTTCAGAAAACATCCCGCATATTCTGGCACAGGAGCATCCAAATTTTGAACTTATTCTAATAAACGATGCCTCAAGTGACAACACCCTTGAAGTAATGGAGCAATTTGCGGAAGCTGATGCACGAATAAAACTGGTAAACGTTAAAAATAACGAGGCTTTCTGGGGGAATAAGAAATACGCGCTTACGCTAGGAATAAAAAGAGCTGTTAACCAACGCCTGGTTTTTACAGATGCCGATTGCAAACCAGCCTCTACCCAGTGGCTTCAAAAAATGACCGCCCCGCTTAACGAAACCACACAAATTACCTTAGGCTATGGCGCTTACGAAAAACGAAAAGGAGTTTTAAACAGCCTCATACGGTTTGAAACCCTGCTAACAGCAACCCAGTATTTTTCGTACGCTAAAGCAGGCATCCCCTATATGGGCGTAGGTAGAAATCTGGCCTACACCGCTCAATTATATTATGATAATAATGGGTACATGAGTCATATCCAATTACCATCCGGTGATGACGATTTATTTATAAACGAAACCGCTACAGCACAAAACACTGCACTTTGTTATGCTGAAGAAAGTTTTACCACCTCTACCCCAAAAACAACGTATAAAAGCTGGATAACTCAAAAAAGAAGGCATATAACAACAGCAAAGTTATACAAACCAAAGCACAAGATCTTGTTAGGAATCTACTACACAGCCAATCTGCTGTTTTGGCTGGCACTCCCACTTTCATTTGTTTTTGGCAGCTGGGAAATCACACTTGGTATTTTAGCTTTTCGTCTTTTATGGCAGTATGTTGTGGTTGGAAAAGCTGCTCAGAAGCTTAAGGAAAATAACCTCATCCCATTTATCCCTTTATTAGAATTGTTTTTACTTTGGGTGCAATTAAGTATCTTTATTTTTAATAGCAACGCAAAACCCACCCGTTGGAAATAACCAAAGAATACATACTCTCAACAATTGAAAATGCAAAAAAAGGCAAGCAGGGAGCGTTCAGTTTTTTATTGCACCACTATTGGAACCAGGTATTCGGTTTTCAGCTAAAAAGGGTGAACAATGAGTACGAAGCAGAGGACATAACCATAGAAACTTTCAGTAAAGCTTTTGACAAACTGGACACGTACAATCCTTCTTACACTTTTGGCACCTGGCTCATTACTATTTCAAAAAACATACAGATAGACAAGCATCGAAAAAAAAACACCTCTGTTTTTTCAAAAACCGCAGATACAAGCGAAGAACACATAAAGAAAATTCCGGATCTTGCCCCTACTGCCGAAGACAAGCTTATTAACGAACAAAATCTAGCCGAATTATTGCGCTATATAAAACAGTTAAAACCACATTACCAGAATGTGATTAACCTGCGCTATTTTCAGGAAATGTCTTACAATGAAATTTCCGAATCCCTTGAAGAGCCTTTAAACAATATAAAGGTGCGCCTCCTAAGAGCCAGAAAACTACTTTCCGAAATTATTAAATCCAATAGTTTACAGTAAAGATATTCCTTTCTACTGAATCTGATCTGATCCCAGAACATCACATCCCGCTATACAGCCATAGACAATCTTGACTCCAGATCTTCATTTTTTGAAGTTATAAAATTGTATCTTTGTGCCATTCTATGAGCACAGAAACCCTTACCCCTACAAGACCTGCACCGAAGCCAAAATGGCTTCGCGTAAAGCTACCTACTGGTAAAAAATATACCGAATTACGTGGCCTGGTGGACAAATACGATTTGCACACCATTTGCACTTCTGGAAGCTGTCCGAACATGGGCGAATGCTGGACAGAAGGTACCGCAACTTTTATGATCTTAGGAAATGTATGTACGCGTTCTTGTGGCTTTTGCGGTGTAAAGACAGGAAGACCCGAAACGGTAGAATGGGACGAACCAGAAAAAGTTGCCCGCTCCATTAAGTTAATGGAAATTAAACATGCCGTAATAACATCGGTAGATCGTGACGATTTGAAAGACATGGGTTCTATTATCTGGGCTGAAACTGTGAATGCAATTCGGCGTATGAATCCAGAAACTACACTGGAAACCCTTATTCCAGATTTTCAGGGCGTTACAAAACACATTGACCGAATTATTGACGTAGCTCCGGAAGTGGTCTCCCACAATATGGAAACTGTAAAACGTCTCACCCGGGAAGTACGTATACAGGCAAAATACGAACGTAGTCTGGAAGTGTTGCGTTACCTGAAAGCTGAAGGTATTACCCGTACCAAAAGCGGGATTATGCTTGGGTTAGGTGAAAAAGAAGAGGAGGTGATACAAACACTTGAAGATTTAAGAAGTGTTAACCTGGACATTGTAACCATTGGCCAGTATTTACAACCCTCTAAAAAACACTTACCTGTTAAGGAATTTATCACGCCAGAGCAGTTTAAAAAATACGAAACCATAGGACTGGAAATGGGCTTCCGCCATGTTGAAAGTGGGGCATTGGTCCGTTCCTCTTACAAAGCTCAAAAACACCTAACGTAATCGAACCTACCAATGGCAGCAAAAATAAAAGTTGGCATTAACGGCTTTGGACGTATAGGTCGCACGCTCTTCCGCAGTCTTTTGCACCACCCACATATTGAAGTGGTTCAGGTAAACGACATTGCAGACATTAAAACATTAGCACATCTGCTTAAATACGATAGTATTCACGGGGTATTACACGAAACCATTGAAACTACACCTAAAGGAATTATAATTGCTGAAAAAGCGGTTAATTTTTCGGCAGAAAAGGACATTACGCACATAAACTGGGGAGATGCCGAAGTAGTAATTGAAGCCACCGGAAAATTTAAAGAAAAGTCACATTTAGAGGCCCACCTGCAGGGCAATGTGAAAAAGGTTATTTTATCGGTCCCCCCAATAGACGACAGTATTAAAACAGTTGTGCTTGGGGTGAATGAATCTGAAATTGATGCCCAGGACACCATACTATCGAATGCTTCCTGTACTACAAACAATGCGGCTCCTATGCTTCAGGTGATCGATAAACTATGTGGAATTAAGCAGGCTTATATTACTACCGTACACAGTTACACAACAGACCAAAGTTTACACGACCAACCCCATCGGGATCTACGACGTGCGCGAGCCGCTGGGCAATCTATTGTACCAACTACTACAGGTGCAGCAAAAGCTCTGACAAAAATTTTTCCGCATCTTTCTGATGTTATTGGAGGCTGTGGGATTCGAGTACCAGTTCCCAATGGTTCTCTATGCGATATAACCCTTAATGTTGAAAAAGAAGTTTCCATTGAAACCATTAACAACGCCTTTAAAGAGGCTTCAGAAAAGGAATTGAAAGGGATACTCCAATACACTGAAGACCCGATAGTTTCAATAGATATTGTGGGTAATCCCCATTCCTGTATTTTCGATGCTGGAATGACTTCAGTTATAGGTACAATGGTAAAAATCATTGGATGGTACGATAATGAAGTAGGCTATTCTTCAAGAATCGTAGATTTAATCCTACATATTTCTAGGAAATAAGTATATTTAGTCCCAAAGTACACCTGCTAAATGCGAAGTTTGCCCCATAAAAATATAAAGCTGCTGCTTACTACTTTATGCTTTTTTACGGTTTTGGTTGTTTACTCACAACAAACCCGTAACGATTCTATTGCGGTGATACAAAAGTTACACCAGGAAGCTTCAGATAGTATTGCTAATCAGCAGTATGAGGGTGCTATCGTAAAACTCATTGAAGCCGATAAAAAAATTGGCGTGGGTTCTTTTCAAGAATTAAAGTTGGATTCTAAGTTGCTTTTAGCAGAACTTCATTACTATATTCAAAATTACGGAAAGGCAATGTCCGAAATGGAAGTAGCTATCAATAACATAAATGAAAAGACTGCCCCGCAAACTAAAGCATACGCATATACGCTCTACGGGCTAATATTAACCCGAAATAACAAATACGCTCAAGCAGAAAACTTTCTTGAAAGGGCAGACAAGCTTTACGTTGCTCAAAAAAACGAACCTGGACAAGCCAATGTCATTCTTGGCTTTGGTATCCTAGAGCTAAAACGTAAAAACTATAAAAAAGCAATTAACTATTTTAACGCCTGTCTTCCCATTTTTAGAGTGGAAGATTTAAAGTATCAGGAAGCCTTTGCTGAAATAAATAAGGCGCAAGCATTGCTAAACCTTTCAGATGAAGAAATTAGAGATGCGCTGGAGCAAGCTAATGTCTCTATCGCAACTGCAGATCGAATTATTGAAGTAAGAGGCTACTCTGAACTAAAAACTGAAAGCTATAAGGTTGGCTCACAGATTGCTTTAAGACAAGGAAGAACCAATGAAGCTGAAAAAATATTACAACGCTATCTGCTACTAAACGATTCTATAAGTCAGGTATACAGGCAAGCTATTTCAAAGAGTATAGATGCTGAAGGGGATGTTGGTAATTTTAAACAAATCATAGAAAATAAGCAGTCTGAAATTGACGCCCAGGCCAGGTCTTTGAACCTGAACAAAATGACTACAGGTCTAAGTATTGCGCTTATTATCATCCTGTCGCTACTTACCCTTTCACTTTATAAAAACAATAATTTACGCGCCAAAGCAAACAACCTCTTGCAGGATAAAAACGTAGAAATGCAAAGTGCAAAAGAAAAAGCAGAGAAAGCTTCACTTGCAAAAGCGCAGTTTCTTAGCACGATAACCCATGAGTTACGCACGCCATTGTACGCTGTAACGGGACTCACCCACTTACTGCTGGAGGAAGACCCAAAAGAGCAACAAAAAGAACACTTAAATTCTTTGAAGTTTTCTGGGGAATACCTGCTCTCCCTTATCAATAACATATTAGACCTGAACAAACTAGAAGCTAATAAGGTTGAAATTGAGAAAACCACCTTCTCCTTAAAGAAACGAATAAATGACGTTCTTATCGCTCTCAAAAAGTCTGCAGACGACCGTAAGAACAATTTAAAGCTAGAGTATGATGAAAGCATTCCTGGCAAATTGATGGGAGACCCGTTAAAGCTGTCACAGGTGCTCATTAATCTAATTGGAAACTCAGTAAAGTTTACACAAAATGGCGAAGTAGTAATTCGAGTCTCCAAACTAGATCAAAACTCCTCTAAGGTAAAACTTCATTTTGAAGTGGAAGACAACGGAGTAGGGATTTCAAAGAAAAAACAAAAAAGTATTTTCGAAACGTTCTCACAGGCATCTTTACAAATTAACAGAAAGTTCGGAGGAACGGGTCTTGGACTTTCTATTGTAAAAAACCTGCTAGAGCTCATGGGGAGTAAAATTCACTTAGAGAGTCAGTTAGGAAAAGGTTCCAAGTTCTGGTTTAACATTAACTTTAATGTTTCAGAAGAATTCCAAGAAGAAAATACACTACCAAATACTGCCTTTGAAGTAGATTACGCCGCGCTTGTAAATAAGCAAGTGCTCGTGGTTGAAGACAACAAGATAAACCAGATGATTACCAAAAAAATCTTGGAGAAAAACAAGATGCTTTGTGACGTGGCAGACAATGGAATGGACGCGATAAAAATGACCCAGGAGAAAAACTTTGATGTTATTTTAATGGACATCCACATGCCAGGGATAAGTGGTATAGAGGCTACACAAAAGATTAGAGAGTTTGATAAAGACTTACCAATTATTGCACTAACCGCTGTAACTATCGATGAAAATCTAGACGATTTCTACAGAGCCGGATTTAATGAGATCATTCCAAAGCCTTTTAAAACAGAAGAGTTTTTTGAAAAAATCTTCAAAACACTGCAAGGCAGAAAAATGCCTATGCCAAAATAGTGTTTGAAGTTTTTACCCTGTTAGCCCAGCCGCTTTTTATCTATTGATTTTCTTATAAAATCTTCAAAAAATGCTGCTTGCTCTTTTAAGATTACCGTTTCAATAGGCAGGTAATACATTGCAAACTTTTCAATTTTACTTTGAAGACGCATAAAGTCTTTTTCGGTAGTGAGAATAATATCTTTTTCTCGTAGCTGTGAAATTTCGGTGGTTGAAAAGTTATGGTGGTCGGGAAACTTCTCGTGGGTAAACCTGAAGTTCTTTTCAGTTAAATAACGCACCAACGGGGAAGGATCTGCAATACCTGTTACCAGCGTAAAAGACTTGTCCTGCAAGTATTCAAGAGGTAAACTTTCGGATACATTAAAAATTTGTGAGGCATAGCCAATCGCTGAAAAATATAGCTTTTGATGATTGTAAATAGGCATCCGCAACTCAATTTCCTGAAGTTTTGCGTAGGGAACCCGTGGCGGACACTTAGTAACCACCATACAATGTGCGCGTCTGGAGCCGCTTCGGGGCTCTCGCAAATTACCAGTAGGCACTACATAATCCTCAATAAATAAATCGTGAAACGGCGTGAGAAGTATATTTACAGCCGGTTTCACTTTTCTATGTTGAAAGGCATCGTCCAACAAAATTACATCGGCCTTAGCCTGTAGCTTTTCAATACCCATCCGCCTGTCTGCACATACAGCAACGGTTACCTGTGGATATTTTGTTTTAAACTGAAGCGGCTCATCTCCTACCTGAGTTGCCGTATGTGTTTCGTTTACTTCTAAAAATCCCTTTGTTTCTCTTTTGTAACCTCTGCTTAAAACAGCTATACGATAGTCGTCTTTCAGAAAAGAAATCAGGTATTCAATCATAGGCGACTTGCCCGTACCTCCAACCGAAAGATTACCAACACACACCAAGGGTGTTTTATAGACTCTACTTTCTAACCATCCCTTGTCGTATAAAAAATTACGAAAACCCGTAACCCAGCCATACAAAACGGAGAAAGGAAATAACAAGTTTCGGAGTAATTTCATAAAAAACTAAAGTGTAAAGATAAGTTTGTTGATGTAAATATGCTTAAAATTGATAAACTGTTATCTTTACTGAAAATTGTTTTTAAAATGACTGTACAAGACGTAATCAATATTTTGAATGACTATGCACCCCTCCACTATGCCGAAGATTTTGATAATACGGGTTTACTTGTAGGAGACGCAAACAGTAAAATCTCTGGAGTTTTAGTTTCCTTAGATACCCTGGAAGCTGTAGTTGATGAAGCAATTGAGAATGGCTGTAATCTTATTGTAAGTTTTCATCCCATTATATTTTCAGGGTTAAAAAAGCTTACGGGTAAAACCTACGTAGAACGTACGGTGCAAAAAGCAATTAAAAATGATATTTCCATAGTTGCTATTCACACGGCGCTTGACAATTCCTGGAATGGTGTAAATGCTAAAATGTGTGAGGTATTAGGGCTGGAGAACCGAAATATCTTGCTCCCAAAAACACAAACAATTCAAAAACTAACCACCTTTGTCCCTGCTACCGAAGCTGAAGTGGTACGTGACTCTTTATTTAAAGCTGGCGCAGGAAACATTGGTAATTATAGTCATTGTAGTTTTACTATTGAAGGTAATGGAAGTTTTAAAGGGGAAGAAGGAAGTAGTCCGAATGTAGGCCAAAAAGGAGAACTTCATTTTGAAGCCGAAACACAAATAGGCATCACATTCCCGAAACATTTACAGTCCAGGGTACTAAAAACCCTTTTTAAAGCACACCCATATGAAGAAGTAGCCTACGAAATTACAACCCTTGAAAATTCTCATCAACAACTAGGAATGGGCATGCTAGGTGAATTTACAGAAGCTATTTCTGAAAAGGAGTTCCTTACTGTTTTAAAAAGAACATTTAAAACAGGCTGTGTACGACATTCAGCTTTAAGAAATAAAACCATCAAAAAAGTAGCGGTCTTGGGAGGTAGTGGAAGCTTTGCTATTAGCGCTGCAAAAGCACAAGGAGCAGATGCATTTGTTTCTGCAGATTTTAAATACCATGATTTTTTTCAGGCTGAAAATCAGATTTTACTATGCGATGTGGGACATTATGAGAGTGAACAATACACAAAAGACCTTTTAGTTGATGTCCTTACAAAAAAAATCACTAATTTTGCAGTCGTTTTATCACAAACAAACACCAATCCTATTAGCTATTTTTAATTTATGGCCACAAAAACAGAAACCACTGTAGAAGAGAAGTTAAGAGCCCTTTACGACTTACAATTAATTGATTCTCGCGTAGATGAAATTAGAAACGTACGCGGGGAATTACCTTTAGAAGTTGAAGATCTTGAAGACGAGGTTGCCGGAATGAACACCCGTCTAGACAAGTTAAAAGCAGAACTTGAAGTTATTGAAAATAACATCAAAGAGAAAAAGAACGGGATTGAGGAATCTAAATCCCTTATTAAAAAATACACTGCACAACAGGACAATGTACGTAACAACCGTGAGTACAACTCGTTGAGCAAAGAGGTTGAATTTCAGGAATTAGAAATTCAGTTAGCCGATAAG
Source organism: Flavobacteriaceae bacterium UBA1903 (assembly GCA_002337605.1). Lineage (GTDB taxonomy): Bacteria > Bacteroidota > Bacteroidia > Flavobacteriales > Flavobacteriaceae > Marinirhabdus. Next base: position 459,655 of record DDGL01000016.1, on the reverse strand, counting down.
CACATTAAAGAATTTAAGGCACAGATTGAGCAAAAGAATGCGGTAATTGAGGAAACCCAATCACGTTTAGGAGATCGTCAGGAACACTTAAAGCACAAGCAAGGTGAATTGAATGAAATCCTGGCTGAGACCGAAAAAGAAGAAAAAGCCCTGATCAAAGAATCTGAAAAATTCGAAAAGAAAATTGAAGAGCGTCTGATAAAAGCTTACAAGCGCATTAGAACCAACGTTAAAAATGGTTTAGCTGTTGTTCCCGTAGAACGCGGTGCATCTGGAGGGTCTTTCTTTACCATTCCACCACAAGTACAAATGGAAATTGCTTCTCGTAAAAAAATTATTACAGATGAGCATAGTGGTCGTATTCTGGTGGATCCAGAATTAGCTACCGAAGAGCAGGAGAAAATGGACGCCATGTTCAAAAAAATGAAGTAACGCTTCGAGCACGCTCAGAGCACATTCATTATAAAATATAACAAAGCCTTCACAATATGTGGAGGCTTTTTTTAGTATTTTCCTTGAAAGGATTCGGGATATAACCGACCAACACCCAAAATAAAAATTGTCATGAAACAGTTATTTTCTATTGTATTTGCCTCTTTACTACTTACCGTACAAGCCTCTTGCCAATCTGGTAATGAGAGCAACAAAAAAGCTGAGACTCAGGCTCAAAACACACAAAAACCTGTAGAAGTTCCTTCTGAAAACGGACTTGAAAAGGCCTATTTTGCCAGTGGATGTTTCTGGTGTGTAGAAGCTATTTATGAGAGCGTAAAAGGGGTTAAGGAGTCAATTTCCGGATACAGCGGTGGTCATACCGAAAATCCTACGTACGAATCCAGCAATACAGGTCGTACAGGACATGCCGAAGCTGTTGAAATTATTTACGACCCAAGTATTGTGAGTTTTAAACAACTGGTAGATGTTTATTTCGGTTCGCAAAACATCACTCAGGTAAATGGGCAAGGTCCAGACCATGGGTCGCAATACCGCTCGATTATTTTTTATCAAAATGACGCTCAGAAAAAAATTATTGATGCTAAAATTGCAGCGCTCGAAAAGGAACTAGGCGAAGGAAAAGTAGCCGCTCAAGTACTACCTTTTCAGAAGTTCTGGGTTGCAGAGGCCTACCATCAAAATTTTGAGCGTAACAATCCAAACCACGGGTATATACAAAACGTTTCTGTTCCCAGACTCAAGAGGTTTCAGAAAAAATTTCCTGAATTGCTGAAGGAAGACGCACATTAATCAGAAGTTAATAAAGCACTCATAAACCTGACAGATCTTAAAATTCTGTCAGGTTTTTTTTATTTCTTTATCGCCTTTACCTCAAATAGTAAGGGGTACATTTTCTCTTTAAGTTCAAACATGCCTTCTTCATTTTTCACCAAGTCCGGAAAAACATCATACGGTGAACTATCGTACTCATTAAAGCTTTCAATAGTAAGACCAGCCTCTAACAGGCTCCCTATTACATCACTCAAGCTATGGTTCCAACCATATTCTTTACTTATCATTTTGGTGCTATCCTCATCTTCTGCATACGTCCCTTCATACTCCTCATAAATTGCTTCTTTTTGATGGTAGGCATATTTCATTTTGGGAGGTGAGACCGTGTAATCATACATCCAGGCAATAGGATGGAATTCAACTATATAAAATACGCCTCCGGGTTTTAACCGTTCTGTAATCATTGCTGCCCAAGGCTTCAGGTTGGGAAGCCAGCCAATAGTTCCGTAGCTGGTAAATACAATGTCAAAAGTTTCTGAAATATGCTGCGAAGCTTCCAATACATTACAGCATGCAAACGTAGCGTCTAGTTGTAGCTCTTCATTTAAAGCACGTGCAAGCTTTACTCCTTCTTCAGATATATCCACCCCTGTACAGTTTGCCCCTAGCCTACTCCAACTCAACGTGTCTTGTCCAAAATGGCACTGCAAATGCAGCAAGCTTTTACCATTCACATCTCCCAACGCCTTGACTTCATAGGGGTTCAAAGAAGATTTTCCTTTTTTAAAATCCTCCATAAAATAGAAGTCACTCGCTGCGTGGATAGCAACTTTTTGCTCCCAGGTTTCTTTGTTAGTTTGAAATGCTTTCTGAAAATCCATTAAATTTTATTTTATCCCGAAAGATAGTGAGTTAAATTTTGTCTAATGTTTTCTTCGTTTTACTAAACAATCTCTATTTTTAGAACATGAATTATTTTAACGCTAAGGATTTAGATAAACTTGAAAAGTTATATCGAATCAACTTGATAAACAGTTGCACCGGGTACAAATCTGCCAACTTAATAGCTACAAAATCCAGTGATGGGATTGAAAATGTCGCGGTTTTTAGTAGTGTAGTTCATTTGGGAAGCAACCCTCCCTTACTGGGGTTTGTAGTACGCCCCACGACGGTACCTAGAAATACCTATGATAATATCAAGAAAACTGGCTATTTTACCGTAAATCATATTTATGAAGCTATTATCGAAGACGCGCACCATACAAGTGCTAAATACGATGGAGTAGTATCTGAATTTAGCAAAACTAATCTCACTTCAATGTATAAAAAAGAGTTCCTGGCTCCTTTTGTTGAAGGAGCTCCAGTACAAATTGGCTGTGCGTATGTGAGTGAATATTTTATAAAAGAAAATGACTGCCTTTTAATCGTAGGCAGGATTGAACATCTGTTTTGCAAAAAGATCGTGCTGCAAGATGATGGGTTTATTCAATTGGACAAAAGTACTACTGTGGCTATAAATGGTCTGGACGGCTATGCACTGCCTAAATTACTTCAGAGAGAGGCGTATGCGAGGCCAAAAGAATAATACATGACCCATAAGAAGCCACAACTACCCACTAAAATTTGTCCTGTCTGCAACCGTTCCTTTTCTTGGCGAAAAAAATGGGAGCGCAATTGGAAAGAGGTACTTTATTGTAGTGAGCGATGCCGAAAAAATAAGAATGTATGACACACATAATTTGGTTTAGAAATAATTTACGGGTAACAGATAACCAGGCTGTAAGGGAAGCTTGTAACACTGAAGGAACTGTAATCGCTGTCTATTGTTTCGACCCAAGACATTATCTAGAAACAAAATTCGGGTTTCCAAAAACAGGCGCATTCCGAGCTAAATTTTTAATGGAGACCGTTTCAGACTTACAAAAGAATTTAGCGGGACTCAACATTCCACTCTTTATTTTTAGAGCTACACCTGAATCCATTTTTATAAAACTAACCGAAGAATTTCATATAAAAAGCATTCACACGCAAGCCGAATGGACTCGTGACGAAACTATAGTTTCAGATGCCGTAAAAAAAGTAATTCCTGCAGATATAAAATGGTGTGAGTATTACGATCAGTTCTTATTTCAACCAGCCGATATTCCCTATGATAGCTTTCAAAAATTACCAAAAGTTTTTACTGACTTCAGGAAAAAGTGTGAAAAATATGCTGAGGTACAAGAAACCCTTCCAATACCTAAAAAAAAGCACCCTTCCAATTTAAAATTAACCACGCGTAGTGAGACTAAGCTTCCTACGCTTGAAAAATTAAATCTTACCACTCCAGTATTTGATAAACGCACAGCATTTCCCTTTCAGGGAGGTGAATTTACCGGAAAAAAGCGCTTACAAGACTATATCTGGGATACCCAAAACATTGCCACGTATAAACAAACCCGAAACGGATTGATAGGCACCGCATATAGTTCTAAATTTTCTGCCTGGCTCGCAAATGGGAGCCTCTCCCCCCGAATGATTTATTGGGAGGTGAAAAAATTTGAGAGAGACGTTAAGAAAAATCAGGATACTTATTGGATGATTTTTGAACTTATCTGGCGCGACTTCTTTAAATATGTTTCGCTCAAGCATGGCAACAGTCTCTTTAAATTAGGTGGAATTTTAGACAAACCCTATGACTGGGGAACTTCAGAAAAAGTTAAAGAACGCTGGATAAAAGGAGAAACTAAATATCCGTTTGTAAATGCACATATGAAAGAAATAGCCGCTACGGGATGGATGAGTAACCGTGGACGCCAGAATGTAGCTAGTTTTTGGGCAAAAGAATTAAAACAGGACTGGAGAATTGGAGCCAGCTATTTTGAAAGCCAGCTAATAGATTATGATGTCCACAGCAATTGGGGGAACTGGCAATATGTTTCTGGAGTTGGTAATGACCCCCGGGACAGAAAATTTAATATCGAAAAACAAGCTGAAAATTATGATTCAAATGGTGATTTTCGAAACCTATGGCTTCACTAAGGCTTAGGTGTATGAAGGTTTTATCACCCTAAAATTTTCAGCTTAAAAAACAAATTAAAAGATGAAAACACTACGACTTATCCTTGGCGATCAATTAAATCACAAGCATTCGTGGTACGATACTTCTAATAAAGATGTGTTGTACTTTATAGCCGAAATGCGCCAGGAAACAGATTACGTAGTGCACCACATTCAAAAAACGGTGGCTTTTTTTGAAGCCATGAAAGAATTTGGAATCTGGCTTCAGGAACGCGGACACGAGGTAATTTATTATACTTTAGACCATAAGGATAATAAGCAGGATCTCATTGAAAATCTGGAGCACCTTATAGAAAACCATGCTATTAAAAAGTTCGAATATCAACTCCCAGATGAATACAGGCTAGATGAACAACTACAAAATTTTTCTACAAAAATAGCAAACTCATCTATTGAAGTTGAAAGCTACGATACGGAACATTTCCTTACTACAAGGACTTCACTAGCAAAGTTCTATAAAGGAAAAAAGGAGATGACCATGGAGTACTTTTACCGTGACATGCGTAAAAAGCACGACATCCTGATGGTCAATGATAAAAGCCCGGAAGGAGGCAAATGGAATTTTGACAAAAGTAACCGTAATACATGGAAGGGAGAAGATAAAATTCCTCACGAGCGTGGTTTTAGAAAAGATGTTTCAAGCACCGTAACGCGCATAAAAGAGAGTGGCGTTTCATATATTGGCACTCTTTCTGAAGAAAATTTCAACTGGCCTACTTCGCGGAAGGACTGCCTTTCGGTATTAAATTATTTCTGTGAAAACCTTTTGGTTCATTTTGGCGATTACCAGGATGCCATGCATACAGAACACGTATACCTTTATCATTCACGGCTTTCCTTTGCCTTGAATAGTAAGATGTTACACCCAAGGGAAGTAATAGATTCGGTTATTAGCTATTGGCAAATTCATAAAGATGAAATACACATATCACAAGTGGAAGGTTTTGTGCGACAAATTTTAGGGTGGCGCGAGTACATGCGGGGAATTTACTGGAAAGAAATGCCTAGCTATAGACGCAGTAATAAGTTGGACAACCAAAATAAACTTCCTCAATTTTACTGGTCCGGAAACACAAAAATGAACTGCCTTCACCACGCTATCAAACAAAGCCTGGATCATGCCTATGCACATCATATCCAACGTTTAATGATCACCGGAAACTTTGCCTTACTTACCCAATGCCACCCAGATGAAGTAGATGCCTGGTACTTGGGAATCTACATAGATGCTATTGAATGGGTAGAAATCACAAATACCCGAGGAATGTCTCAATTTGCAGATGGTGGGATCGTAGCAACTAAACCCTATGTTTCAAGCGGAAGCTACATCAACAAAATGAGTAATTACTGCAAAGACTGCCATTATAAAATTTCAAAGAAAACTGAAGAAGACGCCTGCCCCTTTAATAGTTTGTACTGGAATTTTTTAGACGATAAAAAAGAGCATTTTAAAGAGAACCAACGTATGAATATGATGATGAGTATGCTGGCCAAAATGCCTGCCGAAAAACTTGCCGCATTAAAAGATAGAGCTGCAAAAATTATTGAAAATCCAGATAATTTCTAGTTGGGATGTTTTTAACAAACTGGGTTAAACCATCGTTAAAGCACAACCAGACTATACAATTAACGTTTACCTTTAGTGTATAAATAACCTAAAAACCAACATATCATGGGAGACATTATCTGGCTTATCGTAGTATTATTAATCATTGGATGGCTTGTAGGCTTTTTCGGATTCGGGGACGCTGTAGGAAGTTTAATTCATATCTTATTGGTACTAGCAGTAATTGGTATTTTATACCGACTAGCCACAGGTCGCAGACCTTAATTTCTGAAATTTTCAGAGAAAAAATAAATTAAAATTTTAAAACTAATCACATGAAAAAAGTATTCACATTTTTATTAGCAGCAGGATTATTAACCGCAACCGCAACCTCTTTTACAAGTTGCAGAGAGAAGTCTACCGTTGAAAAAGTAGCAGACGATGTTGAAGATGCTGTAGATTAATTAAAACTTGTATTAGTAAGGAGACCTTTTCAGTAGTTCTGAAAAGGTCTTTTTTATTGTCACGCAAGATAGCTCTCAAGCTCAGGGTGTCTTTCTATATACCCGCTTACGAAAGAGCAATGAGAAACTACTTTTTTACCCTCATTCTTAGAAGCTTGCAACGCGTATTTTACCAGTGCAGACCCAACCCCATTTCCTTCCAGTGCTTTAGGAACTTCGGTATGAGTGAGATGCATGAAATCGCCCTTTCTTTTGTAGTCTACAAACCCTGTTTTCCCGTCTATTGTGGTTTCAAACCGGTTTTCTTCTTTGTTGTCTGTAATTGACATGTTCATAGAGATGCGTTATGACTACCGTCACAAAACGGCTGATTTACACTTTGACCGCATCGGCAAAAAGCAGTTCGCTTCTGCTTTTGTTCCTCTCTCCCATCATCATGAGTAATGGTAACTGCTCCCAGTACCATGAGCGGGCCGTTTTTCATTACTTCAATTTTGGTGATTTCGTTTTTCTTCGCTTCATCTATTTCTGAAGGTCCCAGCTCATTCATATAGTAACTTAACGCACCGCTGGGGCATCCTTTTACGGCAGCTACAATCGAATCGGTTTTTGCATGTTCAGTTTGCACCCATGGCTTTTCCTTTGGCTTAAAAACCTCTGGCAACTCATGGACACATTTTGCAGAATGAATACAAAGCTCCGGTTTCCAGAGCACGGTAACTTCTCCATTCGAATATTCTTTTACTTTTCCCATACTTTAAATTTACGAAAATTATGCGACCAAAAATACTTTCCCTATTTTTACATCAAACCAATCCTGATGAAAAACATACTGCTCTTTTTAAGTCTTTCAATGCTATTTCTTGGGTGTCAAGACAAGAAAGCAACTCTTCCTGAAGAACCTTCAGAAGAAATTACGGAGCAAGAACTTACCACAGCTGAGAAAATTGCCTATAAACACGGACTACAAAACTGGAATGATGTTTCAGAAATACAGTTCACATTTAATGTGGATAGAGCTGAAAATCATTTTGAGCGTTCCTGGATCTGGAACCTTAAAACCAACGATATCACGATGGAAAATGCGCAAGACACTGTTTCGTTTAACCGAAACAAATTAGATAGTATTTCCAGAAAACACGATGCAGCATTTATAAACGATTCTTATTGGCTACTCGCCCCTTACAAATTGGTTTTGGACGAGGGCACGACCCTTTCTGAAGCTACAAAACAAGTTGCTCCCATTTCTGGGGATACGTTGAACAAAATAACTACCACCTACGGAAACGAAGGCGGTTATACTCCTGGCGATGCCTACGACTTTTATTATAACGAAAATCTAAATATTAAAGAATGGGTTTTCAGAAAAGGTAATGACAGTATACCAACTATGGCCACCACATTTGAAGATTTTAAAAGTTTTAACGGGTTACAACTGGCAACTATGCACCAGGATAGCACAGGAGGTTTTAAATTGTATTTCACTAACATTTCAGTAAAAAGATAATGCAGAATACCCTACAATACGCACAACAATGTGACGCCGAAGACCCTTTAGCTCACTTTAGGCAACAATTTTTAATACCCACAGATAAAGACGGTAAGCCCTTAGTGTATCTCTGCGGAAATTCCCTGGGGTTGCAACCCAGGTTAACACAAGAGTATATCCAGCAAGAGCTGAATGATTGGGCAAAACACGGGGTTGAAGGCCATACCGACGCCGAAAACCCATGGCTTCCCTATCATGAATTTCTCACCAAAAGTATGGCTGAAATTGTAGGAGCTAAACCCAACGAAGTAGTGATGATGAATACGCTCACTACCAATCTTCATCTATTAATGGTGAGTTTTTATACTCCGACACCGAAAAAATACAAAATCGTAATAGAAAGCGACGCATTTCCAAGCGATAAATATGCAGTTGAAAGTCAGTTGAAATTTCACGGGTACGACCCAAAGGAAGGGCTGATTCTTTGGAAACCCCGAGAAGGCGAAGAGCTATGCCGATTTGAAGACCTTGAAAACATAATGAAAGAGCAGGGAGATGAAATTGCGTTACTAATGATTGGCAGTACCAATTACTACACGGGGCAACACTTTCCATTAAAAAAAATAACCGAACTAGGACATCAGCATACCTGTATGGTAGGATTTGACCTGGCGCATGGTGCGGGGAATATTCAGCCAGATCTGCATGAAACTGGAGCCGATTTTGCCGTGTGGTGCAGTTATAAATATTTAAACAGCGGACCCGGAAGCCTGGGCGGTTGTTTTGTACACGAACGGCATGCCAAAAATGACAAACTCAACCGATTTGCAGGCTGGTGGGGTCATAACAAAGCAACTCGCTTTAATATGCGCCACGAGTTTGATGCTCTGGAAGGTGCAGAAGGATGGCAATTAAGCAACCCGCCTATTTTAAGTATGGCTGCTATTAGAGCAAGTCTGGATGTGTTCGCTGAAGCTGGTTTTAATAATTTACGTACTAAATCTGAAAAGTTAACAGGCTACCTGGAAATTTTATTAGACGAGCTGAATGATGAAAACATCAACATTATCACGCCAAGGAATAAAAAAGAACGAGGTTGCCAGTTAAGCATACAGGTAAAGAGTGCAGACAAAGCTTTGCATAGCAAACTAACTGAAGCTGGTGTTATAAGCGACTGGCGTGAGCCAGATGTAATACGTGTTGCCCCAACGCCTCTGTACAATAGTTTTGAAGACGTATATGAGTTTGTACAACGCCTGAAATTAATTTTATAACTAATAAAAGGCTTCTTCCCTTAAAAAAGGGAAGGTGATTTTTAAAACGAGAGGTTTAAAAAATCGGAAGGGTTGTACCCCTCCACTTGTTAAATACTATGACCAAAAACCAAAACATACTTATCATAGGTGCAGGACTCTGCGGGAGTTTGCTTGCGCTGCGAATGGCACAACGAGGCTATAACGTGAAATTGGTGGAAAAACGGCCCGATTTACGCAAACAAGACCAGGATGCCGGACGTTCCATAAACCTGGCGCTTAGTGATCGAGGCTTAAAGGGACTCCGATTAGCAGGTGTTGAGGAAAAAGCACTTGAACTTTGCATCCCTATGCTGGGTAGGATGATTCACGATAAAGAGGGGAACACCTTTTTAAGTAAATACAGCGGCAGAAAAGATGAGTACATTAACTCTATTTCGCGTCCCGGATTAAATATGCTTCTATTGGACGAGGCTGAAAAAATGCCCAACGTAGAGGTTGTTTTCAACAAAGGATGTAAAGCAGTCGATTTAAAAAATGCTTCAGCTACTTTTAAAGACTACGCTACAAATGAAGAAGTAACCTATAGGGCAGATATTGTACTGGGGACAGACGGAGCAGGTTCTGTAGTGCGTAAAAGTATGTTCAACCATAAAAAATTTCTCTTTAGTTTTTCACAGGAATGGCTCACTCACGGATATAAAGAAATTACCATCCCAGCTGCTGAAAGTGGCGGCTACAGAACCGAAAAAGGCGCACTACATATCTGGCCTCGGGGGGAAGATATGCTCATTGCACTACCCAATCTGGATGGAAGTTTCACTGTTACACTTTTTCTGCCTTATTCCAACAGTGACTACTGTTTCGACAATCTTACGACACCAGAAATGGTAACCGAATATTTCAATAAAGAATACCCAGATGCCGTGGCACTCATGCCCAACCTGGTGGAAGAGTATTTCAGCAACCCCACCGGTCCTTTAGGAACTATTAAATGCTCTCCCTGGAATAGCTACGGAAAAACATTACTCCTGGGAGACGCCGCTCACGCCATTGTCCCTTTTTACGGACAAGGAATGAACGCCAGTTTTGAAGACGTGGTGGTTTTTGATGAAATTTTAGATGCATTTGAAGGTAAAACAGACTGGAGCAAGATATTTTACGAATACGAAAAAACCAGAAAGAGAGATACCGATGCAATAGCCGATCTGGCCGTAGACAACTTCCACGAAATGAAAGAACACACGGCAAGCCCGTTGTTTCAGCAAAAAAGAAAGTTGGAGACTGCTTTTGAAGCTGAGTTTCCGCAGGAATATTACAGCAAATATTCGCTGGTTACTTTTAATGAAGACATCACCTATTCTGAAGCACTTAAAAAAGGGCGCGCACAGGATAAAGCCATCTTAAATTTAATAGCAGATGGTAAGATTACAGACAAAATGAACCTTCGTGAAAAACTAGGAATGGTACAGAAAGAAACGAATGCTATTTTGCATGATGATGCAATAGCGTTTGGCTGAATAAGAAGAAAGAGAAAAGACCGTTCTCGTTACTCACTGAAAGAATAAAGACTGTTTTCAAAAAATTATTATTATGACAACAAAAAGCAACTTAGTAGAAGGAAAAGCCACCCCACGAGGTGCCTACCCGCACATTAAACGCGCGGGAGATTTTTTATTTGTGAGCGGGACAAGTTCGCGACTGCCAGACAACACCATTGCCGGTGCTAATAAAATTGATGACATGGGAACCATTTTCCTGGACATCAAAGAACAAACCAGAGCCGTCTTAAACAATATAAAAGATGTCCTCGCGACCGAAAATGCTACCATGGAAGATGTGGTAGATGTTTCTACATTTCTGGTAAATATGAACGATTTTGGAGGCTATAATCAAGTGTATGGTGAATTTTTCAAGAAAGAAACAGGCCCAGCGAGAACAACAGTAGCGGTACATCAACTACCACACCCGCAACTGGTGATTGAAATTAAGGTGACGGCGTATAGGCCAGTAAATCAGTAATCAGTAGCCAGTATGCAGGGTTTAGTCAATAAAGTATAATGAAAAAAATTCAAAACTATATAAACGGCACTTACCAGGATTCCACTTCTGGAGCATGGCTGGATAACTACAACCCCAGTACAGGTAAGGTTTATTCAAAAATTGCAAAAAGCACTTCAGAAGATGTAGTAAAGGCCTATGATGCAGCAAAAACAGCATTCCCAGCCTGGAGTACTACAACGATTGAAGACCGCAGTAAGATTTTGTTGAAGATAGCCGAACTCATTGAAACCAACCTGGACCATCTTGCCGAAGCCGAAGCAAAAGATAACGGCAAACCCTTGAGTTTAGCAAAAGCAGTGGATATTCCCAGGGCATCGGCAAATTTTCGATTTTTCGGGAATGCCATTACACAGTTTGCGAGTGAAGCCCACGAAAGTGTTGGTCTGAATACCATGAATTTTACCTTGCGAAGCCCCATAGGTGTTGTAGGGTGTATTTCACCGTGGAACCTTCCGTTGTATTTATTTACATGGAAAGTGGCTCCTGCTATTGCTGCAGGAAATTGTGTAGTTGCGAAGCCCAGTGAGGTCACTCCAATGACCGCATATCTATTAGGCGAAATTCTAACCAAGGCGGGACTTCCAAAAGGCGTTCTAAATATTGTACACGGAACTGGGCCTGAAGCCGGGCAGGCCATTGTAGCACACCCAGATATTAAAGCTATTTCATTTACAGGCGGTACTAAAACGGGCGAGCATATTGCCAGAACCGCTGCACCAATGTTTAAAAAACTTTCGTTAGAGTTGGGTGGAAAAAACCCGAATCTCATCTTTGCAGATTGTGACTATGACAAAATGCTGGCAGTAACGGTAAAGTCGTCTTTTGCCAACCAGGGACAAATTTGCCTCTGCGGAAGTAGAATTTATGTAGAGGAATCTATTGCTGAACAGTTTAAAAAAGACTTTGTCAAGAAAGTGTCCGAATTACACATTGGCAGTCCTTTTGAAGCAGCTACCAATATAGGCGCATTAGTTTCAAAAGAACATTTGGAAAAGGTGGAAAACTATATAGAAATCGCCAAAAGTGAAGACGGAAAAATTCTGTATGGAGGAGAGCGCGTTTCAGTGAAAGGATTTGAAAACGGTTACTATTTACAACCTACCGTAATCGAAGTAGAGCATAACAACTGTCGCATCCAGCAGGAAGAAGTATTTGGACCTGTGGTCACAATCATGACTTTTAAGACTGAATCTGAGGCATTGCAATTAGCAAACGGTGTTCGATATGGACTTTCAGCAACTGTATGGACCAACAACTTAAACCGTACCATGCGATTGTCAAAACAACTGGAAACCGGAATTGTCTGGGTAAATACGTGGCTTAACCGGGATTTACGCACTCCTTTTGGCGGGATGAAAGACAGCGGTGTTGGACGCGAGGGAGGTTTTGAAGCCTTACGCTTTTTTACAGAACCTAAGAATGTTTGTATTAGTTATTAGTGGTGAGAAAAAGGTGTAGTGTGCTTTTACAGATTGCCAAACAATTCATAAACTTTTGGCAAAGTGATGAATTTTATTAGATTACCTTACAGAATATTGAACTTTGAATTTATACAATGAACATAGACTTAACAAATAAAAACGCATTGGTCTGCGGAAGTACCGCTGGAATTGGAAAAGCCGTTGCAAAGCAATTGGCGCAACTGGGAGCTACAGTTACTTTAGTAGCCAGGGACGAGGAGAAGTTGAAAGAAACCTTAATCGAGTTACACCATGAGCAAGGACAAAAACACAATTATTTTGTAGCAGATTTCAGCAATCCTGAAGAGGTACGAGAAAAAGTTGCTATTGCCAAAGAACGTAAGATCTGGCATATTCTGGTGAACAATACGGGTGGCCCTAAAGGCGGACCTATTTTTGAAGCAGATACTTCTGAATTTATCAAGGCTTTTTCGATGCATTTAGAATGCAACCAGATTTTAGTGCAAGCCGTTGTCCCTGGAATGAAAGAAGCAGACTATGGACGAATTATCAATATTATTTCCACTTCAGTAAAACAACCTATTGACGGGTTGGGCGTAAGTAATACCATTCGTGGCGCTGTGGCAAACTGGAGCAAAACATTGGCCAATGAACTTGGGCAATATGGAATTACCGTAAACAATGTACTCCCTGGATTTACGGCTACAGATAGGTTAACAGCTATCATAGATAAAGTTGCAGATAGAACTGGAAAGTCCAAAGAAGATGCTTCCAAATGGATGCAATCCTTAGTTCCTGCCAAACGCTTTGCCCAACCAGGTGAAGTAGCCAATGCTGTGGCTTTTTTAGCAACCGAGGCTGCCAGTTACATTAACGGAATTAACCTTCCTGTGGACGGAGGGAGAACAAAAAGTTTGTAACTTTAGCTCTTGCGTGAGGCTCGCCCGTACCAAATAGGTACGTTCGGACGGGGATAGAGTAGGCTGCCAAGTAGCCACAAAGCCCGACCCGCCAAAGTGGGACACGCCCAAACCCATATTTCATGACAAAAAGAAAACTTAGAATAAACGGCCATTCGCATCTCCTTCCTTATCCGGAAGAAATCCCGCAGTTTATGCAGGATAAGGGTATTTTCTGGGTAGATAAGGATCGGAAATTTATGCTTCAGAAAGATTGGAGCCGCCCTGTAACCGACTCCAGTTTTTTCTTAGATGAAAAGCTGGCATGGATGGAAAAGTACAAGATTGACCACGCAGTCGTCTTAAACCTTTCACAACTTTACGGAAATGGGCTGCGACTGGAAGAAATGAAGCAGGCGCTTCGGTTTCAAAACGATTTTAATGCAAAAGTGCAAAAGGAAAACCCCGCTAAGTTTACGTGTGGCTTTGTAATTCACCCGGGGTTTATTCGGGGTGCATTATGGGAAATTGAGCGCTGTGTTGAAGTATTGGGAATGCAGTTGCTGTGCTTACCAACCCATTACATGGACACTATTGGTACCTGGCGCTGTATTTTTGATGAAGAAAATGAACCTATTTTTGAACTCGCCAGCAAATACAATCTGGCAGTTGAAATCCATCCCTACGATGGTGAAAAATTTATAAAATTACAAAATACAGCCTGGCGTTTTCACCTTATCTGGATGCTTGCACAATGTGCCGATGCCTATCATTTTTTAACACTGAATGGCTACGCAGATAAGTACCCAGGCATGCGAACCTGTTTTGCCCACGGCGGACAACTAGCACAAATGAATCTGGGCCGGAGAATCCAGGGCTTTGATGGGCGCCCCGATCTTTTTGAAGGAAAAACGCACCCCAGAAAAAGCGTGGGACACAAAAACATCTTTTTTGATACACTTGTTCACGATACAGGATCGTTGGAATTGGTGGTTAAAAATCAAGGGGTAAAACAAGTTTTGGTAGGATTAGACGATCCGTATCCATTGGGTGAAATGGAAAGCGTGGTACAATCTTCCTATCCCGGAAAAATTTTAGACCTCGCCAAAGACCGAAATATAATTACTGCAGAAGATGCAGACCATATGTGGGAAGATAACGTAATACAATGGTTGTGTGGAGATGATGAAAAAGCGAAGAAGAAATTAGTAGATCGAATATTAAGTTAGGCTTTAGGCAAAATAAAATCATTTATACTTGTGGACTTCCTCCCAGAAAAAATAGATAACTACGTAGTTGCACACTCCCAGCCCGAACCTGAATTGTTGCAACAACTTACCCGTGAAACGTGGCAAAAAGTTCTTGCCCCAAGAATGTTGAGCGGGCATTTGCAAGGACGTGTGTTAAGTATGCTCTCCAAACTTATTTGCCCAACCTACATTCTGGAAATTGGCACTTACACTGGCTATTCTGCCCTTTGTCTGGCCGAAGGCCTGCATCCCAAAGGCCAACTTCATACTATAGATATAAACGAAGAATTACACGACCTACAACGCAAATACTTTAAAGCTTCTGCCTACAACGAGCAAATTAAACAACATACGGGCAACGCTTTAGAACTTATCCCAACCCTATCGCAGAACTTTGATCTGGTCTTTATTGATGCAGACAAAAGTAACTACCCCAATTACCTGGAACTCCTGTTACCACGATTACAATCTGGAGCGGTCATCCTAAGCGACAATGTGCTCTGGAGCGGAAAAGTAGTGCAGACCGTAAAAGAAGATGACCTGGATACTAAAGCGCTCTTGGAGTATAACAAAATACTCAACGAGCATCCTGCGTTGGAAACTGTCTTATTGCCAATTAGGGATGGGCTTACAATTTCCAGAGTAAAATAGTTTTAAGTACTCGCGAGTTTTCTATTACTTTTAAATTCACTAAATTAGTTACTCAACCAAGTAATTACATCAACAAGTCATGGTTATTAATAGAACGTATATGAAAAAGCACCAGAATTTATAGTTGAAGAATGGTTAACTACTAGACCAGAAACTAAAGGCAAATTTGTTTTAATTGACTTTTGGGCTACATGGTGTGCTCCTTGCAAAAAAGCTATTCCAGAGTTAAATGATTTTCATGAAAAATTTAAAGATGTATTAATAGTTATTGGAATTAGTAGTGAACCTAAAGCAAAGGTAAAAAGAATGAAAAGACCAAAAATAGCATATTATAATGCGGTTGACCCTAAGAGAAGGTTAGAAACTATTTATGAAGTTAAGGGAATTCCTCATTGTGTATTAATTAATCCAGATGGAATTGTTGTTTGGGAAGGATGGCCTCAGCAAGAAGGATTTGAGTTGACAGAAAAAACTATTGAAAGTTTGATCAAAGATCACTAGTTTCAATAGGCAAGTTTAACTTATAATGACTCTCACATAATAATCTTACCCAATTTTCTCCAGAACCCTTGTACATACCCAATAAAAAAGAAACGCTAGCAGAGTCCCCACCAAAGCCCCTACAAACAAATCGCTTGGGTAATGTACGCCAACGTATATACGACTTAGAATAAAGATCAAAGGCCATAGAAAAGTTATGTAGATCCATTTGGTATATGTACGTATGGCAAGTGCGACAAAAGTGGTCACTGCAAAACTAGACGAAGCGTGTCCTGAGAAAAAACTATAATTTGTTGGTTTTTGGAGGATACGGATTAAATCTGCCATGGCTTCCACATTGTTCGGGCGTAACCGGGCTATATACTCTTTTACAAGATTTGTAAAAGTAATGGTGACACCAAAGGTTACTAAGGTAAAAAAAATTACAACAAATCCTTTTTTAAGTCCGTACTTCACAAAAATAATAACGAAGAAAAAAAGAAACAACGGAATCCAGCTTTCAATCTGAGTGACGAAGATCCAGAAGCTATCAAAGCGCTCTATTCCTAAGCTATTTAACCAGATAAAGAGCTCTCTATCCCATTCTTTTAGGGTTTGAAGCATTAGAAGTTTCGTTTAATGGGACCAGCTACTTCCTCGACGTCTTCTTTTACTTTATCAATTTCTTTTCGAACGTCTTTGGTGATGTCTATGTCTAAACCTTGCTTTTCGGCACTTTTGGTGATTTCAGATTTAATGTCATTTGTAGCGTCTTTTATCTGACGCATTCCTTTTCCTAAACCACGCGCTATTTCCGGCATCTTATCGGCACCAAAAACCATAAGCACGATAAATAGGATAAACGCTATTTCGGCTCCGCTAATAAATAAAGGAAGGACTATTAACTCCATAGGCTACAAAGATACTTTATTCAATTCAGAATTCAGAATTACGAAATACGAATTATTTTTAGTTAACTGGGGGTTTTGGAGTACGGATTATGGAAAAATTCTCAGATACTTAAAAACTATTGTAAAATTAGAAAGCCCTTTCCAATCCCGATAACTATCGGGAGAAAAGGGCTTCCTATATAGTTCAGTAAAAGACTATTCTTCGCCTTTTACTTCATTTTTAAATTTATTGAATTCACCTAACTTCTTACGTTGTGGCCAGGTATTATTCTCTGTGTCAATATCTGCAGTTTCTTCGTCTGGATCCACTACAATTTTAGTGATTTCCTTGTCCGAAGCCAGTACTTTTCCTACTTCAGCATCGTTCAGTCTCCAGATCTGTGCTGGATACTTAAAACGCTCTGTACTTCCATCTGCATAGGTTACTTCAGCAATAATAGGCATTGGGATTCCTCCTGGCTTCTCGAACGTTACTTCGTAGAAATACTTAGGGTTTTTCATCGTTGCTCTATCTGCAGCAGGCACATTATCAATAATGTACTCTTGTAATGTTGTAACATCGTTTAAGGTTGCATTTTTCATACTTGGTTCAAAATCTTCACTTCCTTCTTCTACCAGGTACACCAAAGGTGGCAAGTCACTTTCTTTCATACCACGTGCTTCCATCATTTCTCTTACTTCTTTATTCATTTTACTGGTTACGTAGAACTTCTTCACTTCTTTTACACCAATATCTGTATAATCTGTAGTGTAGAACCACGCTCTCCAGAACCAATCCAGGTCTACTGCAGAAGCGTCTTCCATCGTACGGAAGAAATCCTCTGGTGTTGGGTGCTTAAACATCCAACGTTGTGAGTAGGTCTTAAAGGCATAGTCAAACAACTCACGTCCCATAATGGTTTCACGCAAGATATTTAATCCAGTTGCTGGCTTAGAATAGGCATTGGCACCAAAACTATAGGTGTTTAACCCCTTGGTCATAATAGGTGCAATGTAATCCTGATCTCCGCTCATATACCCAACAATATTTTTTGCGGGTCCTCTACGGGAAGGATATGCTTTATTGGGAGCAATCGCTTCTGGATATTTTTCACCAAAATCCTGTTCGGCAACGTACTGTACAAAGGTATTAATTCCTTCATCCATCCATGTCCATTGGCGCTCGTCACTGTTTACAATCATTGGGTAGTAGTTATGTCCAACTTCGTGAATAATCACACCAAACATTCCGTATTTTGTTCTTTCACTATAGTTACCATCTTTATCCGGACGTCCATAGTTCCAGCAAATCATAGGATATTCCATCCCCTGATTTTTTGCGTGAACTGAAATTGCTTTGTGGTATGGGTAATCAAATGCCATACGTGAATATGTCTCTAAGGTACTGGCTACAACTTTGGTAGACCAGTCTTCCCATAATGGGTTTCCTTCTGGCGGGTATACTGAAACTGCCATAACATCGCGGTTTCCAATTTTTACAGCCATCATATCCCAGATAAAACGTCGCGAAGTTGCAAAACCGTAGTCACGTACATTTTCTGCCTTAAACTTCCAGGTTTTAGTCCCCGTTGCAAATCCTTTAGAGGCTGCTTCAGCTTCGGCTTGTGTTACAATTAGTACGGGTTCGGTATAAGACTTTTGCGCTTTTTCGTAGCGGTTCATCATTTCCTTACTAAAAACGTCCTTTCTGTTTAATAACTTACCTGTTGCATCCAGTACGTGATCTGAAGGCACGGTGATATTTACTTCAAAATCACCAAATGGTAAGGCAAACTCATCACGTCCCCAGAACTGACTATTTTGCCATCCTTCCACATCACTATACACAGCCATACGCGGATAGAATTGAGCAATTACAAATCCTTTGTTACCGTCGTCAAAAACTTCGTATCCACTTCGTGCACGGTCAATGGTATGATCTGGCACATTGTACCACCACTTAATAGAGAAAGTAAAGTCATCTCCTGTTTTTAAGTTCTCTGGCATATCAATACGCATCATAGTGCGATTGATTGTGTGTGCCAGTGGGTTACCAGACTTATCTTTTACGTAGTCTATTTTAAATCCACCGTCAAAACCGGCACCCATATATTTTCCAACAAAGCCACTTGCCGTTTCAGCAGGAGCAGCACCACTGGATTCGATTAAAGGAGATTTAGAATCCTTTGCCCGTACATTTTGGTCCAGTTGCACCCAAAGGTACTCCAGTTCGTCTGGAGAGTTGTTGGTATAAGTAATAGTTTCTGTACCGTAAAGTTTTGATGCTTTATCATCTAAGATAATGTCCATCTTGTAATCTGCCTGTTGCTGGTAATATTGTGGTCCTGGCGCCCCGTTTGGAGAACGGTATACATTTGGAGTAGAAAACTCTTCGTACAACTGCTTAAAACGGTTGTTATTGTAATGTCCTGGCTTACGTGCTTCTTCTTTTTCAACATCGCCTTCTTGTGCATATAGCATTCCGGCTGTGAAAAACAAGGCTACCAAGGAAAGGTATTTTACTAATTTCATGAGTAGAATAATTTATTGTTTTTTGAAAGGTTTAAAAATACTTGTTCTAAAGTGTTTATGCGGGTTAATCGCTGAAATTTAACAATCCTTTAGGGTTTTGTTTTTCAAGAATTAAACTGCGTCGGGTATCGTATTTTTTTATATGAATTATATTCTGCTGTTCATCGAACATATCCAGCAATACTTTATTTTCCACTTCAATAGAATTAAAACTCTTAATATTTGGGATTTCAACGTATAGCTTTACAACATCAATATCGTAGTCTTTTCCTATATAATTAAACGTAGCAGGAGTACCGTTTACATTAATTTTAAGCTCCTGAAAGACATACTCCTTCAGAATTTCTCCATCCTGCTCTGTCTCCTTTTTTGAATTGAAATTAAATTTCCGACCGTAGCGAGTTTCCATGGCGTCTTCTATATCGTCCAGAAATATTTTAGTAATAAGCTGTAATGTTTGTTCTTTTGGTGCATACTCTATAGTGGTGATGCTTACATAAAATTTATGACTGGTAAATGCTGTTAATAAAGGAAACAACAGAAGAATAAGCGTAACTTTAATAAATTTCATAGGTATACAATGAGGAATGTAAGACGGTTTTGAGCCTGGAATGTTACAATAATTATTCCTTTTTTTCGCTCGGAGTTGCTATTCTTGATACATATTCGGGTGCTTTCGTTTCAAAAATATCCAGTACAATGCCATGATTTTCCCTGTTAAAGTTAGTTTGCAAGGAGGTTGTTTCCATACAAAAAAGGATAAAGTCGTAGGTCTTATCGGCTGGTATTGCAAAAGATTTCAGAAAAAAATCTTCATCGTATTTATATAGAATTCTAGCCACTGTATTGTTTTCTGCTTCCCATTTTCGCTTGGTACGTAACGTTTTATAATAGCCGGTAATGTGCTTGTACAAGGCTTCAACATTAACATGGGTAAGACCAATGGTCTGCCCAATTAAGGGGGGTATTTTTTCCTGTGGCTTGCCTTTAAACCCCGGAATTCCTAAGCTATCAAAATCAATTTTTTTCCTAACTTTTATGTTTTTCACGTCATTTTCCAGATCTCCTGTAAGCCTGCTGCCCAGAAACACTTCATCCAGCTGGTTGATTAACCTGTCCAAGGTTACTACTACGATCCCTCGCTCTATAATAATTTCGGTGACTTCAATTTTCTTCGGAAGGTAATGTACCGATGAAAAAACCAACGTATCATTCTCTTTTGCACGAATTGAAAAGTTTCCAAAGGCATCTGTCACACTATTGTTTCGAGAATTGTTATTCAAAATATGAATCCCTTCTATATCCTCCAGGTTGGTTATTTTGCCTTGAAGCGTGGTTGTTTGGGCAAAGATTTCAGCAAAACAAAAAGTAGTGAAGAATATAAAAAAAAGCCTAGTTTTCATCGGCCAGCCGTTCTTTATAGAGGATGCTTTGCTCAAATAACACTTCAAGTAATTCAATCTCGTTTTCAGGTTTCAGCATACGGGCTGTTACTGCATTCTCTTCAGCAAAATAGATAAAGGCATCAACTTTTTCAGTGGGGATTCCAAAGGTTTCGGTATAATAATGTCTACTAAAGCGCTGTTGTAATGCAGTGACCAATACCTGTCCATTATTCAAAGTTTCTTTGGGCGTATCTTTTGCCTTTTTTGGTAAAATTGCCCTGGCTAAGAGTGCAAAAACACTCACAAAATTAGCTCCATTCTGAAGGCCGCCATTATGGAGTGCGTTTTCTGCAGCATTCCCTTCAATAGCCGATTGCCGGTCTGGGGTAAACTCATAATCGTAGTTTATTGTTTTGTAAGAAAGGTCATACCCCGGGTCTTCGTAAACGTTAATCCGTTTTACGTCTACATTTATATTTCCAGACAAATCGTACGGACTCACAACAACTTCTTCCAACTGATTGACGGTAGGGTTCATATAAATCCGCATAAATTTTTTATCCACAACCCCCTGGTCTACCACCACCGTAAATGATTGAAATTGAAGTGCTGTAATTAACACCCGATCGTTAGTTCCTACTTCGAGTTTAAATTTTCCTTCGGCATCGGTACTCGTTCCTTTTTGTGAAGATACGTTATACACACTAATCTGCTCGTTATCGTCCCCTTTAGGCACAATAATTTCACCATCCACCATAACGCGTTCTGTTTGCTGCGCACTGCATACAAAAGCAATTAATAAAAAAGAGATGATTAAGAAGGGTTTCATACTATAAAAATAAGCTAGTTTTTCTTAAAAGCCTATTCTTCTGTTTTTAATTTTTGTTTATAGCGTTCACTTTGTTCAAAAAGCACTTGCAATAGTTTCATTTCATTTTCGGGACCGAGTAAGTGCCATGTAGCTACATTATGTGTAACAAAATAGATAAAATCGTCTACCTGCTCTGGTGGAATTCCAAACGTTGTGCTGTAATACTGGACACTAAACCTTTCCTGAAGGGATACTCCCTTAGGTTTTGTTTCTGCCCAGGGATCTATATAGTTTTTATCTTTTTTTGGAAAGAGGGATTTAAGCGCCAAGCCCAATAGAGCGCCAACGTTAAGCCCGTTTTGCATTGGGCTGTTACCAAGGGCCGCTTGCGCTGCATTTCCTTGTATCCTGGAAAATCTATCCGGAGCAAAACTGGCATCAGCACTGTAGCCTAGTTCAATTTTTGGCATACTAAAAACAGTAGCTTTCTTTGCGTCCAGTTCCAGAATTCCGGTCAGGTCATGGCTATACAACAAAACTTCATCTAGCCTGTTTATGTTTGCATACAAAAGAATATTCATCTTTTCATTTTGTAGAATGTCCTCTGTCACTTTACGTGTAAAGGTCTGAAACTGCAAAGCCGTTATAACTACAACATCTCCCACGGCCACAGCTATGGTAAAGTTACCTGCTGCATCACTCACGGTTCCTTTTTGGGAGGATTTGTTATAAATACTCACCCCTTCCCTGTCCTCATCTTCAGGAGCAAAGATTTTTCCTGCAATGTTTACACGCTCTGCAGTTTGGGAAAAAACGCTTACAGAAATGACACAAAAAAGAAAAGTAACAATTGCTTTCACAGTAAAGTTTTGTAGTTATAATTTTTTAAGCCGAAAATAATCGCAAGCTTTGTGATGTTTTTACAAAGACGAAACTTTCGTTTGCATATTACAAGCCTATGAAGAACCTTATCATTGCCAGCACGTCAACCCTTCATGAAGGAAGTTATTTGGACTACTTACTGGATGAATTAACCGCCCTTTTTTCAGAAACCGAAGAAATTCTTTTTATTCCTTACGCAAGACCAGGTGGTATCTCCCACGACCAATACACTGAAAAAGCAGCAGAGGCATTTAAAAAAATCAATAAGAAAATAGTAGGTATCCACACCTTTAAAAACCCTGTAGAAGCCATTAAAAATGCCAAAGGAATATTTACAGGCGGTGGCAATACTTTTGTTCTGGTAAAGGCATTACACGAGCTTGGTGTGATGCAGCCTTTACGAGAAGCTATTTTTAACGGCATCACTTATTTAGGTACGAGTGCGGGAAGTAATATTTGTGGTACCACGATGATGACCACCAACGACATGCCTATTGTCTATCCGCCAAGTTTTAAAACGCTTGGAGTCGTACCATGTAACATCAACCCACATTACTTAGACCCAGACCCCAACAGCAAACATATGGGCGAATCGCGGGAAACACGTATCAAAGAGTTTCACACCCAAAACACCATCCCTGTTATTGGGTTGCGCGAAGGGAGCTGGTTACGTGTGCAAGGAGAAGAAATAACGTTGGAAGGCAGGCTTACCGCACGTGTTTTTGAGCAAGATAAACCTGCGTATGAGGTGAAAAGTGGCACTTTAATTGATTATTTTTAACCTATGAAAAGAACCCACTTCCTTCAATTGAGTACCCTGGCAGCAGTAGGAATTTCCCTATTTCCTTCTCTGTCTTTTTCTTCAGAACTACAACAAACATTTACCCGCTCTCAATTAATTGGGAAAGGTAACCCAGATATTGTAGGCGATAGCTACACCAGCAAAATGCATAAAGAGGCAAAGGCAGCATTCTCAAAAATGAAAATCGCTGCGGCGGAAGCGGGAATCCAAATTGAAGTAGTCTCTGCTTACCGAAGTTTCCAGCGACAAAAAGAAATTTTCGAAGGTAAATACAACCGGTTTACGAACCAGGGGCTCACCCCTGTGCAAGCCATTGAGAAAATTATTGAATACTCCACCATCCCTGGAACCTCCCGTCACCATTGGGGTACCGATATAGATATTATTGACGGAAGCGCTACTCCCCGCCCTGCTAGCGTCTTGCAACCCGAACACTTTCACGGCAAAGGTCCCTTTTGCAAACTAAAAGAATGGCTCGACGAACATGCTAATAATTTTGGGTTTTACGAAGTATATACAGACAACGCCAACCGCAAAGGTTTTAAATACGAGCCGTGGCATTTTAGTTATGCCCCCGTTTCGAAACCTATGCTACAGGAGTATAAAAAACTGGATATCAAGCAAATTATGCTGGAGGAAAAAATAAAAGGTGCCGAGCATTTCAGTGATGCTTTTATCAAAAAATATCGCATTGAAAATATTTTAGACATTAATCCAAAGTTGCTCTAAAATAAAGGTTTTGAAGAATCTGACACACTTGTTCTTTTAACCACTGAGGACACAGAGAAGACACAGAGTACTCAAAGCCTTCGTGACCTTCGCGAAAAACTTTGTGACCTCTGCGGTTAAGAGGCAATTTTATATAAAACACAGAACAAATTTTCGTAAATTTAGATGGTTTAAATTGAGTTTCCCACCTTCGTGGGAATAAAAAATGTACATTTTTTATGAGAGGAAGTTGGAAAATTAGAATTTTAATTGGGGTGCTTATTGCTGGCTTCGGACTGGTACGCTATTGTTCTTCTATGGAAGAGAATCCCTATACAGGAAACACACAAGCCATTTCTATGGATACCGATGAGGAAATTGCCATTGGCCTCGCCAACGCACCTAAAATGATCGAAGAATATGGCGGGATGTATCCGGACCAGCAGCTTCAAAATTATATAGACCTGGTAGGTCAAAAACTAGTGAAAAGTACGGTAGCAACCCAAACTCCCTATCAATACGATTTTCACTTACTGGCAGATCCTGAAACCATTAACGCTTTTGCACTTCCCGGCGGACAAATATTTATTACCTACGCCTTGTATTCAAAATTGCAAAACGAAGACCAGCTTGCAGGAGTGTTAGGTCATGAAATTGGACACGTCATTGGGCGCCACAGTAGTGAGCGTATTGCAAATTCCCAGGTCTGGCAAACCGTAGCACAAGGTGCCGAGGTAGGTATGGGTGCCGGAAATGCCGTATCTCAAATTGGGATGAACACCCTCTTAACCAATGGCCGTGGCGATGAACTGGAAAGTGACGATCTAGGGGTTCGGTTTATGATAAAAGCCGGGTACAACCCTAACCAAATGATAGGCGTGATGCAAATTCTTAAAGCTGCTGCAGGTCCCAGTCGCGCACCAGAATTTCAAAGCACACACCCGGATCCGGACAACAGGATAGACCAGATCAAGGAAAGTATCCGGAAGTATGGCGGGACTGTGGAATAAGGTTGTAAGCTAAAGCTCTTACTATTCAACCAACTTTAATTCTACACTTCAACACCATAGAACACCCATCAAACCACCTGGGCAAATATGTTATTGAAGACTTGTTTCATTTCCATAGTTCCAAGCATGACTATTTCAGCACCTTTGGGAAGTAAGGTAGTTGCAGATAATAGCGTAGTGACTTTCGAATTTTCTTTTATGGCAATAACAGACAATCCGGTTTGTGCACCTATACCAGATGCTGCAAGGGTTTTACCTTCTAATGCCCGTGGGGTTGGAATAATAAACAGGGTAATGCCCTCCCCAAGAACAGTTAGTTCCTGATCTTTAGAGATGGACAACACTGCTTCAGAGCCTAGTGTAGAATAGCTCAATACAAAGTTAGCTCCTGCTTTATGAATAATATCAATATTCCGAGCTTCAGATATTCGGCTTACGATTCTCAATTCCTTGTTTAACTGGCGACAATAGGAGGCCAGATAAATATTCATAGTATCGTCGTGGGTAGAAAGCAATACCGATGGAGCTTCAAGAATGCCAGCCTTTTTTAGCAGTTCATAGTCTGATGCCTTACCGGTAAATACCTCATTGCAATAAGGCTTCAGTTTTTTACTGATCTCTGGATCTTTATCAATTACATTCACTAAAATGCCGTTTTTATGTAACGATTCTGCAGCTGCCAACCCCACACTACCCCCGCCAATTAATAGTATTGGATTAGGGTTTACATTGTAGTCATGAAAAAGTTCATCGATGCTGTGGAGCTGTTCTTTATTTCCTATGATGACCAGAACGCTATCCTGCGCTAATTTTTCATCTCCGGTGATGACTTGCAGTTTACCGCGTTTCCAGATTCCAACCACACTTACCCCAAATTTTTGTCTTAATCTGGCCTCCCGGATGGTTTTAGAAACCAATGGAGTATTGTGGATGGGCAGCTCTGCAAGTAAGAGGTCTTCATATTGTCCAATAGGTTGCGATTTTGCGTGTTGTGCGTTTACCCTGTTGGCCAGTTGTTCCCCAAGCCATTTTCGTACAGGTAACACATGGTTAGCGCCGCTTAGTTTTTGCACATCTATTGATTCTACATCGGTAGCAATTGCAACAATAGGCACATTGGGAGCAATGTCTCGTATGGTAAGGATGATCTTGGTATTTACAATATCATCCCTATTGACCAAAACCAGTTTCGCATCTTTAATATTAGCTCTTATATAGGTTTCTTTAGCATCGAGTTCACCAAACAATTCAGGAATTTGATCATAATGATTTTCTAATGCTTTTTCCAAATTGTTTTCGATGATGTAATAAGGGATATTCTCCTGCTTCAATCGTTCCGTAAGATCACTTGCTATAACATCGTAGGAACATATTAAGATGTGACCCTTTGTTCCTGCAGGGACTTGACGGGGAACTTTATTTTTCTTTTTAGACTCTAAAAGTGGCACATAAAAATGCCTGATAAAGGCAAACGGCAATACAATTAATAACATAAAAATGCCTGAAAGCAAAACCAGTATACTAAAAGCACGGCCTAAGTCAGATTCAAATGTAATATCACCAAAACCAAGGGTACTCATAACAGTGAGTGTCCAGTAAAATCCGGTAACCCAGGAGTGGTTTTGCCCTTCAACCTCCATTATAAAATGGAAAAGAATAGAATAAACGATGATAACAATTCCCAAAAGAGCCAAGTATCTAAGTAATATCTTAGAGTTCTTTCTAAAATCTCTGTCTTTTAAATAATAAGCTAACTGACTACCTACAAATTTCATACTCTGTATTTTTAAAAAGAGTTTTTCAAGTTGATTGTTTTAAAATTCTCGCCCTCTACAATTTACGTCTTGTTTTTTTATTTCAATAAAAATTCAACTACGATGTTACTAAAGGAGAAATTATTTGTGAAAATTTATTTAAAAACATCCTAAGCGACTATCAAAAACAGGATTCCTTATCTTTGTAGGATGAACAAAAAAGTGCTTCTTTTAATCCTCGATGGCTGGGGAATGACTCAAAACCCAGATGTATCTGCCATTGCACAGGCCGAAACTCCTTTTATAGATAGTATTTCAGAAAATTATCCAACAGCACAATTATTAACTCATGGGCTTAATGTTGGCCTGCCAAATGGACAAATGGGTAATAGCGAGGTAGGCCATATAAACCTGGGTGCCGGACGTATTGTATATCAGGATCTGGCTAAGATCAATCTGGCACTAAAACAAAACACCTTAAAAGACGAATCAGTTTTACAACAAGCATTTCAGTACGCCAAAACCAATCATAAAAAAGTACATTTTATAGGGTTGGTAAGCAAAGGAGGCGTTCACTCCCACCTCAATCACCTTAAAGGATTACTTTCTGTCGCTGCTGAAAGCGACCTGGACCAGGTGTATGTTCACGCCTTTACCGATGGACGTGACGTAGACCCCAAAAGTGCTGTGCATGACATAGCTGAACTGGAAGCACACCTTTCAAAAACCACAGGGAAATTAGCTACGGTTACAGGAAGGTATTTTGCTATGGACCGTGATAAACGCTGGGAACGCACAGCAAAAGCGTATGACGCCCTTGTAAATGGAAATGGAACACTATCCACAAACGCAGTTGAGAGTATTAAAAAAAGCTATGCAAATGACATAACCGATGAGTTTTTAGAGCCTATCATCCTTGCTAAGGAGGATAAACCTATCGCCAAAATTGGAAAAGACGATGTAGTAGTTTTCTTTAACTTCAGGACAGATCGCGGCCGCCAGCTTACAGAAGTACTTAGTCAAGAAAATTTTGAAGAATTTGGGATGCATAAGATGCCGCTACATTTTGTGACGCTAACGAATTACGACCACAGCTTTAAAAATATGAACGTAATCTTCAACAAAGAAGACTTGAAAGACACCCTTGGCGAAACACTTTCCAAACACGGGAAAACTCAAATTCGAATTGCTGAAACAGAGAAATACCCTCATGTTACGTTCTTTTTTAACGGCGGAAGAGAAATTCCTTTTGAAGGCGAAAAACGGATTTTATGTCCGTCGCCCAAAGTTGCTACCTACGACCTTCAACCTGAAATGAGTGCGTATGAGTTGCGGGATAAAATCATCCCGGAGATCAATTCACAGTCGGCAGACTTTATCTGTTTAAATTTTGCCAATCCCGATATGGTGGGCCATACTGGTGTGCTCTCGGCCGCCATTAAAGCCTGTGAAACAGTGGATGCTTGTGCAAAAAGCATTGTGCAGGCTGCACATAAAAATGGGTACACAACCCTGGTCATTGCAGACCATGGCAATAGTGAAACGATGCGAAACCCGGACGGTTCGCCAAACACGGCACACACGACCAACCCTGTTCCCTTGATTCTGGTAGATACCGAACTTAAAACTATTAATTCGGGCGTTCTGGGGGACATTGCTCCTACCATTTTAGAATTAATGGGCGTCCCAAAACCAGAAGCGATGACACAAAAATCTTTACTTTAAAATTAACTACATGAAAAATACAATTGCCCTACTGTCTCTTTTAGCAACGCTCTCTTGTAAGAATGCTACTGAAAAAAATTCAGAAGTTGTTTCTGAAGAAAAGCAAGAAGAACCCATTACCTTCACCCTCACAAAAGAAGTAAACAATGAGTTTGAAGACCCTGAAGATGGGGGAATGATGCTTCTTGGAAAAATAAATAAAAGCGGCCTCACAGCCGAACCTTACAGCGAATGGTTTACTGAAAGTCAAACAAGCCACAGGCTGGACTCAACTGCAATAGACAGCTTACAACCCTTGTTGAACGATGTGAAAATCAGCGTTTTTATGGGCACCTGGTGTGAAGACAGCCAACGGGAAGTACCTGCATTGTATAAAATTCTGGATGCGACCAATTTCGACACTAAAGATCTTAGCCTGGTAGCGGTATCACACGATAAAGACACCCCCAACGGACTAGAAAGAGGGCACCAAATCGAGTACGTACCTACGATAATTTTTATAAAAAACGGAGATACTTTAAACCGAATAGTAGAGTACGCCCACGGAACCCTGGAACAGGATATGCTTACAATTTTAAAAGGCGAAGCCTACAGTCCTGCTTATTCAGAATAACATATTTAAACACTGTTATTTCAGTATACGATTCCTTTAGAGGAAATCGTAGGGGTTTAGGTATGAAAAGTGGTCTGAAAGATCAAAATTGAGTACTCAAAAATCTCCCATCGGTAATCCCCTATTTTCTTTGTATTTTTGCCCTTCAAACCAAAAACAATGAACGAAACGCTAGCCATTGCGGTAGATTTTGACGGCACCATTGTAGAAGACGCGTACCCTAAGATAGGAAAAGAGCAACTCTTTGCTTTCGACACTCTTAAAAAGCTACAGGAAAAAGGACACCGATTGATCCTTTGGACCTACAGACATGGCCGTGCGCTTGATGAAGCCGTTGCTTTTTGTAAAGAAAACGGAATTACCTTCTACGCCGTAAATAAAAGCTTCCCGGAAGAAGAATTTGACGAAAAATACAGCCGAAAAATAAATGCAGATCTATTTATAGACGACCGGAATATTGGTGGTCTAGTAGGCTGGGGAGAAATCTATCAAACATTATTGGGTGAAACTGCACCAGCAACACCTAAAAAGAAAAAAGGCTGGTTTGGACTCTAAAAAAAAGTGCCGTGTTAGCCACTACCTACCTTTTAACTAGCCACGTTATATAAAAAGCAAAAACATACATGATCATACCCAAAACAACCGAAGAACTCTCCTTAATGAAAGAAGCCGCTCATGTGGTTTCAAAAACATTGGGAATGCTTGCCAAAGAAGTGAAACCGGGGATTACAACAAACAAGTTAAACGATATGGCCGAAGCTTTTATCCGTGAACAGGATGCCGTTCCCGGATTTTTAGGGTTATACGATTGTCCCTCCACGTTGCTTACCAGCGTAAATGAAGCAGTAGTACACGGTCTACCAACAGATATTCCTCTAAAAGAAGGAGATATTGTAGCCATCGATTGCGGTGCCATAAAGCATGGTTTCTATGGGGATCATGCCTATACTTTTGAGGTGGGTGAAGTAGCTCCGGAAACCAAGAAACTATTGGAGGTAACCAAAAATTCACTGTATTTAGGAATTAAAGAATTTAAAAATGGAAACCGTGTAGGAGACATTGGGTATGCCATTCAAAAGTATTGTGAATCGCATGGATATGGTGTAGTGAGAGAATTGGTAGGACACGGGTTAGGAACCAAATTACACGAAGACCCGGAAATCCCGAACTACGGGAAACGAGGTCGTGGAAAGAAATTTATTGAAGGTATGACCATTGCCATCGAGCCTATGATTAATTTAGGAACACACCGTATTAACCAGTTAAAAGATGGGTGGACCATTGTAACACGTGATGGAAAACCAAGTGCTCATTTTGAACACGATGTGGCGTTAGTAGACGGGAAACCAAAGCTGCTTTCAACATTTGATTATGTGTATGAAGCTCTGGGAATTGTGAGTGATGAGGAGGATGAGTTTAGACACGAATTTATCTAACACCAACTTCACGAATTAAGCTATTGCGCAGAGATACACAGAGGAGCGCTGAGACACACAGAGAAATATGGATGCTAAATTAACAGAAGTCATCATTGGAGCTGCTATTGAGGTGCATCGTATTTTAGGGCCTGGACTATTAGAATCTGCGTATCAGGAATGTCTTTATTTTGAATTGAAGAAAGCAGGACTTTTAGTTGAAAAACAAAAGGCGTTACCTATTGTTTATAAAGATATTAAGCTGGATCACGGGTATCGAATTGATCTTTTAGTTGAAAACAAAGTCGTTATAGAACTAAAAACAGTCGAAGCATTTACCGATGTGCACGAAGCACAAATTCTCACATATTTAAAACTGGGTGATTATCCTGTTGGATTATTAATTAACTTTCACACCAAACTATTAAAATCTGGTCTCCGAAGATTCGTAAACACTAATTAGGGTCTCCGTGAATCTCTGCGCTTCTCCGTGAGACTCCGCGTAATAATATTTAATTTTGAACAAACTATTCAAATACTTCTTAAACCTATTCCCAAGGACGCTCCTCATTCGTTTGAGTTATGTGATTCGTCCATTGGTAGCATTTTTTTTAAGAGGAAATAAATATACCGATCCTATTGACGGGAATTCGTACCGTAAGTTTCTACCATATGGCTACGAGAAAGTGCGAGAAAACGTGTTGGCTCCCGGGACACTCTCATTAGAAAGACATCGCCTATTCTGGTTGTACCTTACCCACGAAACTTCTTTTTTTATTGAAAATACCCGGGTGCTCCATTTTGCTCCGGAACAAGCTTTTTTAAAACGTTTCAGAAAATTAAAAAATATATCTTACACCACTACAGACCTCAACTCGCCTATTGCCGATGTAAAAGCAGACATTTGCAGCCTTCCTTTTGAAGATAATAGTTACGACTTTATCATTTGCAATCACGTCCTGGAACACATCCCGGACGACACTAAAGCAATGCAGGAACTATACAGAGTTCTGGCCCCAAACGGCACCGCTATCCTCCAAGTTCCTTACGACCGAACCCGGGAAACTACCTTTGAAGACCACACCATTACAGACCCAAAAAAACGCGCAGCTATCTTTGGACAATATGACCATGTGCGTGTATACGGAATGGATTATTTCGACACATTGAAATCGGTTGGGTTTAGTGTTGAGGCAGTAGATTATACTGCTCAACTTTCAGAAAAAGAAATTGAAAAATACAGATTGCCAAAAGGAGAATTACTCCCCGTCTGCAGGAAGCTTGGGTAACACCAGTTGCTTATTAAACCCATTTGTAATAAACCGGCCTACTTCCTCCCCATTCTTTACTGAAGAAGTATGATAGGTTAAAAACGCTTCGATACCGTTAGTTGCTGCAAGTACTTTTTTTGAACGTTCTAATCCCATTGCCATAAACGCTGTTGCATATGCATCTGCCAGACCGCACGTAGGTGCCAGAACGGTCGCGCTGGTTACATTGCTCTCTTCGGCTAACCCAGTTAAGGGGTTTATGGTATGTACATATTTTTGCCCTGTACGTGGATTAATTCTGAATTTCCGATAATTCCCCGAGGAAGCCAATGCACCATTTTCCAGTCGAACGGTTGCCAGATAAGTTCGGTTCTCCAATTCTGAATCTATCGCTTCTATTCCCGCGGTCCAAAATTGTTCTTTGGTCAGGTTCTTTCCTTTTGCCAGTAACTCACCGCCCAGTTCAATAATATAATCTGAAACCCCCTGAGCCTCTAAATAGTCGCCTATCTTATCAATTCCGTAGCCTTTTGCCACAGCATTAAAGTCAAAATAAATTTCAGGATATTTTTTCTTTATGGTTCCGTTTTCCAATAATT
This sequence comes from Flavobacteriaceae bacterium UBA1903, assembly GCA_002337605.1. GTDB lineage: Bacteria > Bacteroidota > Bacteroidia > Flavobacteriales > Flavobacteriaceae > Marinirhabdus. The sequence goes on along the minus strand of DDGL01000016.1, from coordinate 427,454 downwards.
TCACTTTTCTGAAACCTACAAACGTACGCAGGGAGTCTAAAACGATGCTATCTAGTACAGTAACGGGATTGGTATCTCCAAAACCATATGCATTTCTAAGAATTCCTACCGTAGGATCAAAATAACCTTCAGAACTGAGGTAGACAGTTTCAGAAATAGCATACACTTCTTTAAAAATTTCATCCACAACTACCGTTGTATCACCTTGGTTAATTTTTGAAATATCGCTTTCAGGAATATAGGTATTCACCGATTTATTAACCAAAGCCAAAACAGAATCCACTCCCTTCTGCGCATCAAATTCAGCTTCAGAGAAATATTGAATGCTGTACGTAGTTCCAAAGGCAGCCCCTTGTAACACCCTTGCTTCCGGTGGTCTTTCGGTACAAGAAAAAAGTAAAAAAGTGATAGACAGTAGCAACAGTGCTTTTTTCATAATTATGGTATTTCCTGTAATCCGTTATACACCATCGTATAATCTTCATCTTTTAGAACTGGTTTTGCATAATCTGTTCCATGGCCTAACCCCACCCCTGCATAAAAGGTTTTTGCTTCAAATTTATCGGCATGATCTTTTATGGTTTGCATAAATACAGGGTCGAACACGTTGGCATCCTTCGGGTAGTGTACAGCACGAACGATCACAAAATGAAGTTTTTTATTTTTTAAAGCTACAAACTGTGGGTCACGTTTCAGCTTTGAGTTAACGCCCAGGAATTCGAATCCGTTAGATTCCAGTTCCTTGCCTACGATGTTCATAGCTAGGTTATGCAGTTCTTGTTCGGTAAGAGGTAGTGCCATTAGTGAAAGCGGACAAATTTGGTTTGATCAAAATAATAGGTGGGAATTTCCAGATACGCATCCAACGCTAATTGATACTAGGGACTGATTGCAGTATCATTTAAGTTTTTAAGAACGTGAACGCTTTGTGCCGGTGTATTTCCCTGCGCTAAAATAAACAAAATTTCGCCGTTGGCGTGGGTAGCTTTGTCTACAATCATAACAATATGCCCGGGAAACCCTGGTTTAATGACCATATCCCCCACTTCCAGATCTTCAACTTTAGTGCGCTTTATGAGCTCGTCGTAGAGCGATTGGGTGCCTGCGTACGTATAAATCAGATTCAGGTACTTATAAAAATTTTCTTCGGAATGATTTGGAGAAGCTGTTTTACTGAAGGATACTGTATTGCCGTCAATTTTAGGACGATACCCTTCTGCGTATGTAGTCCAGGTGCAGTGATGTCCTGAAGTAAAGTTGAAGCCTATTTCACTTTTTCGGTTTTGTTCCCATAAATATTCAGCCCGCAGCCTTATAAGTGCATCGGCACATTGCTGGAGACCATTTGAGGGTACAGGAACTTCTAAGATCCCTACATGACCCTGCTGATACACATATTCCTGCCCATCATAATTTATAATTTTAGCATCGAAAGGCTTTAAAGCATACTGCTGTATATAGTTTGAAAAAGACCCAGCAGGATAGGTTGTCCTTTTAAAATTTTCCGGCACTAAAATTCTTTTGGAAATTGTAGCTCCATCTTTCTTAATGTAATTAGGGGTAATCACATAACTCAACGCAACATTTTTCACCACCTTTCCTTTCTTTGTAAAGAACAACACGGCAAGTAACCCTACGACAAAAATTAAAAAAACAATCTTTTTCATCTCTATTTAAAACTAAAATTAAGAGATAATAGTATTGACACATAAAAAAACCGTTCTTCGGGGATGAAAAACGGTTTAACTATTTTAAATTTAATTTATGGAGTTGCAGCACCTTCAGCAAGATTTTGCAAGGCATTTGTAATTTGTAGTAGAACAGTATCTGCTCCTGTAATAGAGTGCCGTTGTTTTAAAAACTCAGGATCGTTATAGGAGATCATCACCTGGCCGTCACTATTTTCCCAAACCAACATTTTTTGTGGCAAATCCAGTGCTGTAGTTTGCATGTTTTGCATTAGGGGTGTTCCTAAAGCAGGGTTTCCAAAAACAATAATTCTGCTAGGAAGTAAATCTAACCCAACAGAGTTGGCATTCTCCTGATGGTTCAATTGTGCCATAATAGTTAGGTTATCATTGTTTTCTATGCTCGACCTAAGTTTAGTGTAGGTAGTTGCAAAATCGTTTTCACTTTCTACCGTAAGAACTCCATCGTTTAACCCAATAGCAGTGGCAGGTCTTTCTGTTACTGTCCCATCTGTAGCAATAACAGCAAAATTACTAAGTGCATTTTCTATTTGTGCCAGACCCCCTGCGTCTTCCACACCGTGACGAGCTACCAGATAGTCTGTCCCGTTGTAACTCACTAAAACCGATCCGGTTTCATCTTCATATACCAAAATTTTTTGTGGTAAGTCCAATCCGGCTTGCGGATTTAACTGCATTATAGGAGTTCCAAGACTGGGGTTTCCAAAGAGTACCAGACGGGTATTTCTAAGTTCTAAACCAGCAGACTGAGCATTGGCTGTATGATCTACTTCTGCTACAATGGTAATATTCTGATTTGCTTCCAGAGTAGTTAATAAGGTTGTATACGTTTCGGCAAAGGTGTTGTTACTTGCTACAAAAGCAGCTCCCGGAGTAGTAGGGATGAGAGTCTGAGCATTTGTTCCATCATCATTCTTACATGAACATAAGAGAAGTATCGTTAGTATAAAAATTATTTTTTTCATACCGATAAAGATAAATGTTGGCGAACACCAGGGATACGTAATTAGCATCTATTAACACCTGACTGCTAAGTAATTGTTAAGATGGAGATCCAACGCTTTCAGCTTAAATAATGTTGTGATTCTTAGCTTTTTGTACGGCTTCAATCTTACTGTGTACTTGTAGTTTTTTGTAGATATTTTCAATGTGTTTTCGTACGGTACTTGGAGAGAGAAACAAGTTTTCTGCAATGGCCGTGTAGCTTAACCCTTTACTGAGTTGCTCTAACACCTCAACTTCTCTTTTGGAGAGCGAAATTTCCTCTTGATCTCTGGGGTTTTGAATGTCTATAGGGTTTCTAAGTAGTTTTAATGTTTTTAAAGCGATAGAGGGATTCATAGCAGCACCCCCATTTAAAGTTTCGTGTATACCGTTGTACAGGTCTTTAGGGTTTATCTCTTTCAGTAAATAGCCATCTGCGCCTGCTTTTATAGCGTTGAAGATGTTTTCATCGTTATCGAATGCGGTAAGCATGATAATTTTAAGTTGCGGATATTTCTGTTTTACAATCTGGGTGGTTTCAATACCGTTTAGAACGGGCATTTCAATATCCATTAAAATCACGTCAAGATGGTGGCTTTCCTCAAGTCTTGACAGTAGTTCACTGCCGTTGGTTGCTGTGTGCTTTATAGCAATATCTTCAAAGAAGGATAATTTTTCCTTAATAGCGTGAATTAAGAAAGTGTTGTCGTCTACTATAGCTACACGTACATTCATAATGCGTTGGTTAATTAGTTGTTTAAAGATAGGCAAATAGGCTAACAATTGGTATTGCTCACAGCCTGTTTGTGAACGAAACAAAAAATTGTCTTCTCTTAGGTAAGGTCAATTTCATGTTGTACGTGCAAGGCTTCATTTAGGTTTTGTTTTATAAAATTATAGTGGTTCAAATAGGTATTTCGTAACTGTACCTGCTTTTTATTTTTTTTAATCTGCTTCATACATAGCCTAACTGATTGTATATGTAGCTGTTGTTCTTTTTTATTCTGAAAATAAAATACCAGAACACTTACAATACACAGAAAAAACACAGCAAACAGTATGAGTATCTGAATTATAGTCATAGTAAATGAATACAAGTAAACTTACATACTTTTTACCGTGCGCCCTATACGGCAATTGCCGTAGTTTTAAAAAACAACTGTAATTATGGTTCCTTTATGCTCTTCAGAAACAATGGTAGCCACACCCTTTATATCCTTAGTACGTTTTCTAATATTGGCCAACCCATTCCCTGCTTCAATAGTCGCTTCATTAAAACCAACACCATCATCTTCAATCTGAATTTTTAGCTGTTGCGTTTGAGATCCTGCTTTTTCCTGCTCTGGTATTTCATCAGTCTTTTTTAGGTGTACTGAAATATGTTTTGCATTGGCATACTTTAGTGAATTGTTTACTGCTTCCTGAATAATACGGTACATGTTCATGCCCTGAACCGATGTGAATGTCTTTTCTGAAACCTCTTCCCCCACGTTAAAAACAAACGACACCCCATCTGTTGCCTTCCCTGCTTTCTCAATAAAATTGGCGATACGTACCTGAAGGTCTTCTGAAGTAATTGTAGTTTTATTCATCGCCCAAATGGTGTCCCGAAGTTCATAGATGGTCTGTGTGGTAAATTCGCTAATATAGCCCAGTCTTTGGGTTACTTTTTCGTTGCTTCCTTCCAGAGCATATTTTAGATTATCTATGGAAGAGGTTACAAATGTAAGCTGCGAGCCAATGTTATCGTGTAGGTCTCTTGAAATGCGTAATCGTTGTTCTTGTAATTTGTTTTGTGTTTCAATTTTGGACAAGGCACTTTGCAACTCGGCCTCTTTTTTAAGCTGGTTATTTTTTAATTTTTGTTGGTTATAGAAAAGATAGCCCAGTAAACCCAGTAAGAGTGCCAAGCCAAAACCACCATAGATCAAGGTGTTTTTTCTACGGACTTCAAGATCCTTTTCAGCCAGTTGGGCGCGCTGTTGCAGAATTTGATTTTCTTTTTTTTCAGTTTCGTATTTTGTTTCTAATTCTTCTATAGCTTTAGCTTTTGTTTCGTCCAGAATAGAATCGTTTATTGCAATATATTTTCGGAGATAATCAGCTTCAACAGAGGGTTTTTCCTCATCTTTGGCTAATTCTGCCAGAGAACTGTAGGCTTCTTTGCTAGAGAGTTTTAATTTGTTTTCTTCGGCATACTGCAGCCCTTCTTCCAAATAGCGTTTTGCCAGCGCATATCGCTTTTGCAACCGTAAATTTTCCCCGTATGAGGTATATGAATGTGCCAACCCTTTTTTATCTCCAATCGCCTCTCTCACAGTTATAGATTGCTGAAAGAAATCGTCTGCCTTTTCGAAATCTGGTATTTTAGTGTATGCCAACGCAATGTTTGCAAGATTTGATGCCTCCAGAATTCTGTCTCCCAGATCTTTGCTTATATCCAGTGCTTTTTGATAGATTTCGATGGCTTCCGGGTACTTTTGCTGATAATCAAAAATAGCCCCTACGTTGTTATACCCCTGTTGTAACCCACTTATATTTCCTAGCTGTTCTTGTTCGTCCAATGCTTTGAGAAGGTACTCTGTAGCTTTGTCATAATTCTGAAGGTAATAATGTACTACCCCAATATTGTTATAGCTTTGCGCAATGCCAGTTCTATTCTTTAGATTTTCTTCGGCCCGTAAGGCTGAAAAAAGCACCTGCAAGGCTTTTTGATAATCTCCTTTTCTAATATCTACCATCCCAATATTGTTGTACACAATAGCACGGCCTTTATCTGAATTGGTTTTATCGATGATCTTTAAGGCGTTGTTGTAGTGCACCATAGCACTATCGTACAAGGTTTTGCGTTCGTAATAATTGCCTAGCGCATTCAGGTTCATCCACTCGCCTTTTGGGAAGTTTAGTTTTCGGGCAAGTCTTAATCCTTCCAGGGAGAACCCTTTAGCACTATCCAGCGCTGTTACATTATAATGTCCTGCAATTTTTTGGTATAGAATAACTTTGGTAGTGTCCGAAGAGGTTTGGACTAATGCGGTTAACAAACTATCTATGTTTTTCACCGTTTCCTGAGCAGTATTAATAGTTGCAACTAAAAAAAAGGATAAAAGGATAAATTTTTTCATACTGCATTGATTAACAGATACATTCAAATGTAAACAAAAACACATACTGAACCCAACAAACCTACTTTTATACCTATGTACATTTAGACGCTTTATACCGATCGTCTCGCTTATTTTTTTCAGGCTTTATGTTCAATGGTATCTTAGAGGGTATAGCGCATTCTAAAGTACTGTTTTAAAAAAATACCCCATAGTATCATGGGGTATCTTCACTATAAAAATAGAACTCCTCAACTCTATTTTCGAAATATAACTTGGTTAGTTATTACTTTTTAAGATCGTATGCAAAAATTGAATTGTTGTCTGCCTTGTAATACAAAATTCCACCAATATCATCTACCTGGTATTCTGGCTTTTTATCCTTGAGTACAATCTCTTTTTCTTTTGCCCCTGTGTCTTTATTTATTTTCACAAGTCCAATGCCGTCGTCTAATTTAGTTAAGATAAACTGTGCATTTGCTGTGGCTGCTGTTGCCTTAAAACGTTTCAACATCTCTGAAACTGAAGCCCCGCTAGCCGCCGCCAGCCCTCCAGCCAGTTCTGCATCTCTGTCTGCTTGCGAATCGTATTTTGCAATTCTATTTCGTATGGAGGAGTTTGCTGCAACCACACTTCCTGTTGCTGAAGCAACTGCTGCAACTCCTGCTAAAATGGCTCCAAAAGCACTTTTACCGGGAGCTCTATAATATTCCTGCCATGTGGGTTTTCCTTCCCAGTCCAGCATTGCGAGGTTTTGGTCACTTGTTAATAAAATTCCACCGTTACGTATCGCTACACTGGTGGGCGCTTCTTTTCCGTCAAATTTGGTTTTTGCAAAATCACTTACCTTTCCGCTTGCAGCGTCAACAGCATACAATTGTTCGTCTGCGCTAATTAAATAGCGGTTATTTTTTCTGTCGAATGTAGACGATATTGCATCTGCTCTTTTATACTTTAGCGGTTTGTCCCATACCTTTTCACCTGTGTTCATATTTACAATATTGGCATCTTCAGAAGTAATATAAATTAAGCCCTGATCTGTTTCGGCCATCGTCAGAATATTTTCTCCTGTTTTTAAAGGTTTTTTGAAGAGTGTTTTACCATCGTAGGACACTTTATTAATTCCGCCCTCTTGAATTCCAAAGAGAATACCATCCTCCATAATATAAAAATGCTGCACATACCCTTTCGTTTTTGGCGCTTTGTCCCACAAGTCTTCTCCGTTGGCAGCACTTAACATTGCGATCTTAGATTCCGAAGCTCCCGCAAACACACTTTTCCCTTCGTTGTATGTGTTACTTACTATCGCTAAGCCTTGCGGTAAAATTTCGAAATTGGTTATCACTCCTTTTACTTTTACATTATCCTTCCATAATTCTTCCCCATTGGTACCTATTTTATTGATTTCGGTTTTGGAAAAATTATCATTAACATCAAATGCATAAATATCTTTTTCGTCTGCGCTGGCAGTTAACCAATTCACGTCTTTAATCTTAGCACTCCATAAGGTTTCCCCTGTTTGCGCTTTTTTTGCATACAAGCCTTTAGTCGTTGGTAATACAAGGCTGTTTTTAAGTAATAGTGGAGTTCCTGTCATGACCGCTGTAGGGTCAAATGTTCCTCCTTTTCCAGCCATGTCAAACTTGTAATCTTCTTGTCCAGTGTTAAGGTCATATACCGCAACCTGAGCAGCAAAATCTTCTTTGGAAGTGCGTTGCCCAGTTACAACAAGTTTATTTTGAGGCATCATAACGTCACAGGTGTAGACAGATTTCCAACCATTGCCTTCTGTAGTAAATAAGGTTTTACCAGAGATATAATCTATCACAGACTTCTTTGAAGTAATGCCCGCAAATCCTCCCTGAGAAACAATTACATAAGGTGCATTGGGCACATATAATAGCTCCTCGGGTTTTACACGTCCGTACTCAGTAAAATTGAACAAAAGGTCGTTGCTACCCGGTTTTATCCCCACTAAACCGTCGTTGGTAGCAACGACCATTGTTCCGCCTTGTGTCAAGGTCATTTCGTTAATTTTTGCACCAGTATCATATCTATAATCCGGTGTTTCGGCTTTTTGAGCCAGGGCTACACTTCCTAGTAATAGGACACATAGCAATGTATTGATTGTTGTTGAAATTTTCATAGTATAAGGTTTTTACAAATTGATACTGTAAAGATGCAACTTGCTTTAGGGCAATTCAATAGGGCAATTGACGTATTCTTTTTGGTTGTTAGTTGGCAGACGGTAGGACGCAACTAAAGTTGCTGTAGTGCACGGGCTGCTAAAGCTCGCCCTAAATTATAAACTGGTATGTTATTCACCTTCAGGAAATCGGAAAGAAAGTATTTTGTTTAGTTTATAAATTAATTTCATTTTAAAAATAGTATATAGGGGTTGCTGAGTGATTTTGCTTTTTCAAAATCGTATGGCAGCAAAAAACCGGAAGAAGAACATACAGTTCTGCTCCCGGCTCCACGTAAAAACCTCATTATTGAGATTTTTCTTAAATGTTATTGTTTATTGATTAGTTACCTCGATGTTAAACTCACCATTAGTTACTTCTTTAATATCTGAAGCATCATCTAAATTGATAGCGGTAAATTCAAAAGTACCTTTTGCAATATTCCCATCGAAACTGGAAACATTTACCTCACCATTTACAGATTGTGCATCCCCTACAGTTGAATAAATTATAGCGCTCATAGGATCGTTAATGTCGGTTAGAATTGTATAAGTTCCAATATTTACAAAACTCAGATCATAAGTACCTTCCCCATCAAACCCTTGGATTATCATTTGTAAGTTTTCAGAGTCTGCTGTACCTCCTGAAATTGCCAGAGCCTGAGAAGCGCCACTTCCAGATAGCTGTGCAGTTATACCAAAAGTTGCTGAATAAGATGCACCACCTACGTTGGCAGTAAGTGTTCCTGTACCACCCTGCGGATCATCTCCACCGTCATCATCTTTTTTACAAGATACTATTGCCAGACTCATTACAAGTACAAGCATTACATTTTTTAAAGTTTTCATAATTAAAGGTTTTTAAGTTTATGGTACAAAGATGCGTGATACGACAAGGGCAATCAATAGGGCAATTGACGTATAAATGATTTTACGACATACGATTTACGAAGTACGAGCTAGAAAATAGAACTATGAAAAACGAAATTTAGAAATATAGTTGAGGTGTGAGGTTTGTTTTTCTAAAAATTCACAAAAGGCAATGCTTTTTTCACCTTCTCAATTTTCTGCTGCAAGTCTTGCTGAAACTTTAAATGCCCATCACTGTTAGGATTAAAAGCACGGTGCTGCAGTCCTTTTTGAATGGTATCTACCTCTTTTTGCAGTTGCTCCGTTTTGTTAGCGATCCAAACCAGTTTAAATTTCTCCCAGATATAGTGTACCGCTGTAGCGTTAGGGTGTACCATATCTTCCCCGTAAAACCGATAGTCTCGTAGCTCGTCCATCATAAGTTCGTAGGAAGGAAAATAATACGTTTGTAAATTGCTGATTGTAACTAGCTGATTTTTGAACTGATGGATACCAGAAATTAAGTGTGATTTGCTTTGAGTATTTTCCACAAAACCATCCTTTAGATGTCGCACGGGCGAAACAGTAGTAATAATTTTTACTGAAGTATTTACTTCTGAAATCATCGAAACTGTTCTCTCTAAACTTGCTGAAATTTCTTGAACTGAAAGTAATTCCTTTTTAAATTCTTTCTGTGGAATTTTATGACAGTTTGCAACCACAGTATCTGAAGCTATGTACCGATACACCCAGGCTGTTCCATAGGTGAAGATGATATGTGATGCTTTTGTTAGATAGCTTGAAAATTGCTCCAGAAGTTCATTCAGTAACATTACCATGTCGCTCTTTGTCGCTGCAGTAATGGAAGAATGTGCTTCAAAACTAAACCACTGTCCGTCACGTTCAAACACATCGGCATCAGTAAACTGCAACTTAGTAACTGCACGTTTCACCAGGTTCTGTAGTGCCAGAGGATGAAATACGATCCCAAAAGGATTCTGTAAATTCTGAAACTTAAAATAATCCAGCTTCCCCCCTATATTTTCCGTAAAACAAGACCCTAACAACAACACCTTAGAGGTGTAGTCTATTTGGTTTTTTTCAGGAGTTAACGGTATGGTTGTTTGTAATTTCATCTCGCAATTTTCAGTGGCAGTACAATTACAAAAACTGCAAACTGCTGCTACTACTGTCTACTCTTTATTCAATGTAATTCTTAACTGCCTCTAGCGCCTTCTCAACCCCCTCTGTATTCTTCCCTCCAGCAGTAGCGAAAAATGGTTGTCCGCCACCGCCGCCTTGGATATGTTTTCCCAGCTCTCTCACTATTTGTCCGGCGTTCAGGTTTTTCTCAGCAACTAATTCTTTGGAAATATAACACGCTAATAGAGCCTTCCCCTCTTTTTTGGAACCAAATAAAATAAAAAGATTGTCCAGTTCGCCCCCCAACTCAAATGCCAGGTCTTTTAAACCTCCAGCATCCAGATCTACTTCTTTAGCTAAGAAATTAACACCGTTCACTACTTCCACTTCGTTTTTGAGGTCCCCTTTTATGTTTTTTGCCTTGTCTTTCAGTAATTCATCTACCTGCTTTTGCAGGCTGTTGTTTTCTTCTTGTATTTTTTCAATTGCCGAAACAGGGTCTTTGGTATTGTTCAACAGTTTTTGAACGTCTTTGAATATTTTGCTTCTATCTTCAAAATAGGTTTTGGCAGCATCGCCCGTAATGGCTTCAATACGTCTAATCCCGCTGGCAACTGCCCCTTCTGAAGTGATAATAAAGTGCCATACATCACTCGTATTCTGTACATGAGTTCCTCCGCACAATTCCATCGATTTCCCGAATTTTATCGCGCGTACCGCATCGCCATATTTTTCCCCAAACAAAGCGATAGCTCCTTCGTCAATAGCTTGCTGATAAGGAATTCCACGTCTTTCTACCAACGCAATTCCCTCTCTAATTCTGGCATTTACAAAATCTTCTACTTCACGTAACTGTTCGTCGGTCACTTTACTGAAATGTGAAAAATCAAAGCGTAAATTCCCACTGTGCACCATACTTCCCTTTTGCTCCACGTGCTCCCCTAAAATATTGCGGAGCGCTTGATGCAACAAGTGTGTGGCAGTGTGATTGGATGCCGTTCTGTTTCGCTGTTTTGTATCAACAACAGCTTTAAAAGTGCCGTCTGTGCTACGTGGTAGGTTTTTAGCAAAATGAACAATTAGATTGTTTTCTTTTTTGGTATCTACAATGTATACCACCTCACCATTTGGTGCTTCCAGGTAGCCCTTGTCGCCTACCTGCCCACCACCTTCAGGATAAAAAGGTGTTAGATTAAAAACTAACTGGTAAAGCTCGCCTTCTTTCTTGCTCTCAGTTTTTCGATACTTCGTTATTTTCACATTCGTTTCCAGGGTATCGTAGCCTACAAATTCTTCGTCTGTATCATCATCTAAGACCACCCAATCGCCCGTGGCAACTTTGGTAGCTTCTCTGGCTTTATCTTGTTGTTTTTTAAGTTTACTTTCAAACTCAGTATGATTGTATGTATAACCACGTTCTCGTAGAATAAGTTCTGTAAGATCTTCTGGAAAGCCATAGGTGTCTTTAAGTTCAAAAACTTTGGCACCCGATATTTCCTTTTCTTTTGAAGCACTGACAATATTTTCCAGAAGTACCATTCCATCAGAAAGTGTCCGTAAAAAAGATTTTTCTTCTTCCTTTATTACATTGGTAATTAAATTTTTCTCTTTTTTCAATTCCGGGAACGCCTCGCCCATTTGTTTGGTAAGCGTATCAATTAATTTGAAGATAAAAGGCTCCTTAGTATCCAGAAATGTGAAACCATAACGGATAGCACGTCTTAAAATACGTCTAATTACATACCCTGCCCCCGTATTACTTGGTAATTGTCCGTCTGCAATGCTAAAAGCCACGGCACGCACGTGATCTGAAATCACACGTATTGCAATGGCAACTTTCTCGTCTGTACCGTAGGTACTGTTGGTAATGGCTTCTACCTCACGGATGAGCGGGGTAAACACATCGGTATCGTAATTACTTTGTTTTCCTTGCAGGACCATTGCAAGGCGCTCAAAGCCCATCCCGGTATCTACGTGCTGCGCTGGTAGTTTTTCAAGGCTTCCATTTGCTTTTCGGTTGAACTGCATAAATACCAGGTTCCAGATTTCCACTACTTGCGGATGGTCCTGATTCACCAGACTAGCGCCTGAAACTTTTGCTTTTTCTTTAGCAGAACGAATGTCTACGTGAATTTCAGAACAGGGTCCACAAGGCCCTTGCTCGCCCATCTCCCAGAAGTTATCTTTTTTGTTTCCGTTTAGGATTCTATCTTCGGCAACAAATTGTTTCCATAGGTCATATGCCTGGGTATCGCGCTCCAGATCGTCCTCAGCATCACCTTCAAAAATGGTAACATACAGGATGTCCTTATCTATGCCGTAGACTTCTGTTAACAGTTCCCAGGCCCAGGTAATGGCTTCTTTCTTAAAGTAATCACCAAAACTCCAATTCCCCAGCATTTCAAACATGGTGTGGTGATAGGTATCCATCCCCACTTCTTCCAGATCGTTGTGTTTCCCACTTACACGCAGGCATTTTTGGGTATCGGTAATTCTGGGATTCTTTATTTCTTTATTCCCCAAGAAATATTCTTTAAATGGAACCATCCCTGCGTTAGTAAACATCAGGGTAGGGTCATTTTTAAGGACCATGGGTGCCGAAGGAACAATCTGGTGTTCTTTCGATTTAAAATAATGTAAGAATTTAGAGCGTATTTCGCTGGAGTTCATCTGTATCTGATTATGGTAAACCGTGCACATTTTTGGCACGTGAAAACAATTTATATCTTTGTAGGACGTTTCCAAATTGGTAACACTCCCATCACCGCAAAAATAGGATTTTTTTAGCGTATGTCTAAGGTTAAATATTACTACGATAGCGAGACCCTTTCCTATCGGAAAATTGAAAAGAAAAAAGGCCGTAAACTCAGCATCTTTTTACTGAGCTTAGTGGGTATGTTATTAAGTGGTTTTTTATTGCTACTCGTGTATTTAAATCTACCCTACGTTGAAACCCCGAAAGAAAAAACTCTAAAACGTGAACTGGCCAATATGGAATTGCAATACGATTTGCTGAACCGTAAAATGGACCAGGCCGAAACTGTATTGAATGAGATTGCAGACCGGGATAACAACCTGTACCGCGTATATTTTGAAGCAAACCCAATTCCCAACGAACAAAGAAAAGCTGGTTTTGGGGGTGTAAATCGCTATAAAGATCTGGAAGGGTTTGACAACTCAAAACTTATTGTGACCGCAAACAAGCGTCTAGACATTTTAACCAAACAAATTGTAGTGCAATCCCGTTCTTTAGATGAAATCGCCTCCCTTGCCGAAGAAAAAGAAAAGCTACTTGCAGCCATTCCAGCCATACAACCCGTAAACAATGAAGATCTTACCCGTATGGCATCTGGCTATGGCTATAGAACCGACCCTTTTACAAAAGCGCGTAAAATGCATTGGGGCATGGACTTTACCGCTCCCCGCGGAACACCTATTTACGCTAGTGGTGACGGAAAAATAACCCGTGCAGATAACTCGGCATCGGGGTATGGAAATCACATTCGTATAGACCACGGCTATGGCTACGAAAGCTTGTATGCCCATCTTTATAAATATAACATTCGTGCTGGGCAAACAGTAAAGCGTGGCGATTTAATTGGCTTTGTAGGAAGTACCGGTCGTAGTGAAGCGCCTCACCTCCATTACGAGGTATTTAAAGATGGCGAGCGTATTAACCCTATTAATTTCTACTACGGAAACTTAAGCCCTGAAGAATTTGCCGAACTGTTGAAAAAATCACAACAGGAGAATCAGTCATTAGATTAACGATTGTTGATTGGAGATTGTTGATTTTTTTGAATTGTTTTTTCTGAAACACCAATTTTACACAATACTACCTAAGCTTTCCATAAATTCATTAACTTCGTATAGCAATAAAACACTATGCACGTAGACCTTCCTGAAAAATTATATTATGGTATTGGCGAAGTAGCCAAGGCTTTCGATGTAAACACATCCCTTATTCGTTTCTGGGAAAAGGAATTTGATGTGCTAAAACCAAAGAAAAATGCCAAAGGGAATCGGAAATTTACACCAACCGACATAAAAAACCTGGAGCTTATCTTTCATCTGGTGAAAGAACGCGGGTTTACATTGGAAGGCGCTAAAATTCATTTAAAAGAAAACAAGCAAGATACCTTGCATACCTTTGAAATCATTCGGAAACTGGAAACCGTGAAAGCCGAATTACTAAAAATAAAAGACCAACTATAAACTATCATATTATGAAAAAATGGCTACCCATTATCATTATCCTAGGTATCATTTTATTAGCTGGAGCATACTTAGCCAGCCTTAACAACCGCTTAGTGCCCCTGGACGAAAATGTATCGGCTCAATGGGGAAATGTGGAAAGCGCATACCAACGCCGTGCAGACCTAATTCCAAACATTGTAAATACGGCAAAAGGCTATGCAGAGTTTGAGCAAAGCACCCTTATAAAAGTAACCGAAGCGAGAAGCAAGGCGACCTCTATTCAAATAGATCCAAGTAATATAACACCGGCACAATTGCAGCAATTTCAACAGGCACAACAAGGACTTACCTCTGCCCTGTCGAGGCTTTTAGCAGTTTTTGAACGGTATCCGGATCTAAAAGCAAATGAAAATTTCAAAGAACTTATCAACGAACTGGAACGTACCGAAAACCGTATTAATGTAGAGCGTAACCGTTTTAACGAAGCAGCTAAAGGGTTGAATGTTGAAATAAAAAAATACCCTGCCAAACTATTTGCAGGTATGCTTGGGTTCGATGAAAGGGCCTATTTTAAAGCCGATGAAGGAGCTCAAGATGCTCCCGAAGTTGAATTTGATTTTAATTAAATAATTATAGAATGTCACACTTAGTGCAGTCGAAGTGATCACAATTACAAGAATGTCATTAGTCTTCGACTGCGCTCAGACAGACATTTAACCGTTAACCATTTAACTACCCATGTCCAAAGTTGAAGATTTCCTTACCGCTGAAGAAGAACTAGCCGTTGTAGAAGCCATTAGAACTGCCGAGAAAAACACCTCGGGTGAAATACGCGTTCACCTGGAAGCACACAGCAACGAAGATGTCTTCGATCGCGCTGCCGAAGTTTTCGATTTTCTGCATATGAGCAATACCAAGCTGAGCAACGGTGTACTTATCTATATTGCTGTAGAGGACCGCACCATCGTAATTATGGGCGATAAAGGGATTAATGATAAAGTACCACCCCATTTCTGGGAAAGCACCAATGATGCCATTATCAAACAATTCAAAAAAGGAGCTATGAAACAAGGGTTGGTAGATGGTATTCTGCAAGCGGGCGAGCAGTTAAAAAAACATTTTCCGTATACAAAGAAGGATGTAAATGAATTACCTGATGATATTTCTGTTGGGTAATGTTGTAGTCAGTAGTCAGTAGTCAGTAGTTAGTAGTTAGTAGTCAGTAGTCAGTAGTTAGTAGTTAGTAGTTAGTAGTTAGTAGTTAAAATTAATTTGAACGTTTCAATTCATAAATATTTCAGTATAGTTTTCATCGTGTCTGCGGTGCTGGCTTTCCATAGTTCTTTTGCGCAGTTCACCATTCCTCCTAAACTTAGCAAACAATCTGAACAAACCTCTATTTACGATGGAGCACAGATTTTCACAGCTTCCCAAAGAAATGCACTAGAGAAGAAATTAATTGGCTATGCCGATAGTACTTCGACCCAGATAGTAATCGCCACTGTAAAAAATTTAAATGGAGACGATATCTCGATGGTAGGCGCCAAGTGGGCGCAATCCTGGGGGGTGGGACAAGCAGAAAAAGATAACGGTATTTTTATTCTGCTTTCTAAAGAAGACCGGCAAATAGATATTAACACGGGCTACGGAATTGAATACCGAATGACAGACCGAATGACCGAGCGTATCATTAACCGGGTTATCATTCCTCAATTTAAACAGAACAACTATTACGCGGGACTGGACCAGGGAACCGACGCTATTTTTAAAGCGCTTCAGGCGGAATTTGAAGAAGAACGAACGTTTAATGACGGAAGTTCCCTGAAACTAATCACACACATCCTTATTATTTTCTTTATCATCATCATAATTCTAAGGCGTAGAAATAAAGGAAGAGGCAAAAACAACGGCGGAAAAGGCGGTGGAAGCCTGCTCGACGTAATTATCCTCAGCAATATGGGGCGCACCGGAGGATTTGGCAGCGGTGGAAGCTTTGGAGGCGGCGGTGGTTTCGGAGGAGGCTTCGGAGGCGGTGGCTTTGGAGGAGGCGGGGCTTCTGGCAGCTGGTGATTTGAAGTACGAGATACGAACGACGAACTACGATTTATTTTAAAAAACTGAAGTGAGCCGAAATTGGCGGTGGTTGTTTATTCAAATTTGTAACTTGAAAATTATGGGTTGGCAACTTAAGGCACGAGTTTTCTTACTAGTTTAATACCTAAAGTCATAATCAGAAAACTAAAAAGGATTCCTATAAACAATATAACTGCCCAAAATAAGCCTAAATTAGATGCTGTATTAGGTAACAATATATCATTGATAAAGTTATATGTAAGACCTCCTAAATCATGATATAAACCTGTTAACATGAAAACACACACAAAGATTATAGCTGCTATAATTGAGCTCTTCTTATTTAACTTCAAAATAGTTTTTCCAAATATATAATAGCCAGTGAAGGAAATAATATCAGCTAAGATTTGATATTTAAATCTTAAAAAGCATCCCATTCCTCCGCAGAAAACAAATTCAGAGTTGAACTCTTTATTAATTTCAATTTGAATTATTCCATTCTCAATAAATGCTCTTGCGAACATTAGTATTAGAATCAGAAAGTAAAATTTAAACTTCATTTTTAAAGTATGTAGAAACACCTCCTAAACTCCTAAACTCCTAAACTCCTAAACTTAGAATACTAAAACTGAAACATCCCGCCATTTCCAATTTCTCCTTTCTTCCCCAGGCTATTAAATTTCCAGCTAAAACTCAGCATAAAATAACGCTCCAGTACTAAGCTTTGGGAATCCTGAATATAGTTGGCCGTGGCGGTTCGACGGGTGTTATTGTTCTGGCCCAGTAGATCATAGGCTTTTAAGGTAATTGTACCTTGATCTTTTAACACCGAATAGGCTAAGGTGCTGTTCCAGAAAACAACGCTTCGCTGGAATCCTGCCGCTACATCCGGATTGTAGTTGTAGTCTATAGTATTGCGCCATTCCAGCTTTTCAGGAAAAAAGGTAGCGGTTTCTAGTCCAGCATTATGGCGTGTAAATTTTCGGTCGTCAAAACTAGCCAGGTCGTAGGTTGTATTTGTAAAACTTACTCTGTAGTTTGGGATGAATTCAAAGAGCTTTTTCCAGGTAAACGTAATACGCACATCAGGGGAATAGGTGGTACTATTGGCAGCATATTCCACCCCATTATTAAAGTTGATGTTTCTATTTGTACTCACCGATGCTGCAGCTCGAAATTTTACATCTCTAATGGTATCTAGCTTAACCTTCTTACTATAATTTCCACTTCCGTAGAAATAATAATTTCCATCTACATTCGTATAGGTGGTGGTTCGCACCAGATTTTCATCTACAGTGGTTTGCGGTACTACCTGGTTTTGTGTGAAATTTGCGTTAGACCAAAAACCAAATCCAGTTCCCTTCTGAAAATCGAATGCGTTATATCTTGCATACAATTGATGCTCATTGGCGGGCTCCAGATTTGGGTTTCCAGTAATAATATTTAAGGGGTCGCTTACATCCTGAAAGGGCTGTAATTGCTCCACTTCTGGCGGACGGTTACTCACCCTGTAATTTGCGTACAGCGAAGCTTTTGGGTTAAACCTGTAATTAAGATACGTATTAAACTCAACGGCTTCAAAATCCTGCTCGAAAGAGGTTTGCGGGCGTAACTGGTCATTGTTTTCCAGAGTTCGAAATACATACGACGCGCTTATATTGGCATTTAATTTATCCGTATTGTATTGAAGCCCCAAGGAAGGGGTGGTGCGTCTGTTAGTATATTTAAAGTTTGTACTTAATGACTGATTAAAATCTGAAAATTGCTGGGTATCTTCATTAAAATCGAAGGTACTCTCGGTACTATTCCGCACATCCTCCCGGTGTGTAAAACGTGGGTTTAAGTATAGTTTTTTGGCTAGTATAGGCATCCTATAGCTTATCGTAGCGTTGTAACTGTCTAACGTAAACTTCCTATCGGTAAATTGATTTCGGTTTAAAACCGAAGGAGTATCACCAAAGACTTCTGTGCTGGATTCTAAAAATTGTTCAGAATCATTATTTTCAAATTCAGTGTCAATATCCAGGCTAACAGAAGCCCCTTTATCGCCAAATTTTTTGGTGATGTCTAACGCATTTCTAAAACTTCGGTTTATATTTTCAGAAAAACGGGCAGCGTCTGCCTGGTTTGTAATAGTGCCTTCCTCATTCCTGGAGACTTCGTTATTGGTAGACCTCCTATTTCCCGTTCCATAGGTAAACGATGGACGTAAATTTATTAAAAAGGTTGAATCTGGTTTTATATCCAGGCGTACGTTGGTGTTGTTGTTGTTATTTTCGGTAAAGGATTCTGAATTTGAATTGGTAAAGAAACGTCTGTCGGGTAAAATATTCTCACGTTGGGTACTGTTCCTGTCTTCGCTGTTACTGCCCGCATAAAAATGATCTGCAGAGATTTCTATCTTTTCTCCATAGGAATCGGCATAGTTTGCCCCTGCATTTTTAGAACGTACAATTCCTTCACCCCCACCAAAACGGCGTCCATCAATACCAAAAGAACCGTCACTGCTAGTAAAAATACTTCGCCCCCCACCAAACATTTTCCGAATCTCGCCAAAGCTAAACCCGGCCGAGTTTATATTATTTCCTCCCGCCAACACACTTATGCGCTGGTCGTTGTCAAAACGATTAAAAAAGCCTGCAAATTCGTAGCGCTCGTCAGTTCCGCCACCGGCTGCTACTCTTCCAAAGACTCCTTTGTTGTTTTCTTCTTTAATGGTAAGGTTTATCGTTTTGTTTTGCCCGTCACTGGCTTCCCCTGCAAAAGCTTCAGCATCTGTTTTGGTGTCGGTTACTTGCACCTTTTCGATGATTTCCTTGGTAAGGTTTCGGGTAGTAATGGTGGGATCGTCCCCAAAAAAGGGTTTCCCGTTTACGAGAATTTTGTTTACGGGTTTCCCGTTTACGGTAATCTGTCCTTCTTCGTCTACCTCAACACCTGGAAGTTTTTTCAGCAGATCTTCTACGTTGGCATCTTTTTTTGTTTTAAAAGATTTTACATTAAACTCTAAGGTATCCTTTTTAATGGTGATGGGAGCCCTCGATTTTATGACTACTTCATCCAACGTATTGGAATCAGTTTTCATTTTTATAATTCCCAGGTCTATTTCTTCAGAAGTTAAGGTGATGTCTTTCTGAAACGTTTCAAACCCAACATAAGAGATATAAATTTTTAGTTCCTTCACCCCTACTCGTTCCTGTACGCTGAAAGCCCCATCCTGATCTGTAATGGTATAGGTAACCAAGGTACTGTCTCTGGCTCTCTCTACATACACAGTAGCAGATTCCAGCGGTTCTTGAGTGTCCTGATTTGTAAGTGTACCTGTAATTTTAAAAGGCTGTAATTGAGCAAATGTAGAAAGGCTACATAAAAATATGAGCGCACGTAAGCAATGCTTCATAAGTGGTATGTGTTAGTTAGTTGATTGATGTTGGTATAAAACTAACGACATAAGTAAAACAATGTTTCGTATTAAGATATTCTTAACACAAAGGTTGTCTCAAATAAAGCAATTACTTCTTCCGAATATAAATAGTCACAGGAACTCCTGTAAAATCAAATTCTTTACGCAACTTGTTTTCTATAAACCGTTTATAAGGTTCCTTTACGTACTGCGGAAGGTTCGCAAAAAATGCAAAGGAAGGATACGGTGTTGGAAGCTGGGTACAGTATTTAATCTTAACGTATTTCCCTTTGTATTGTGGTGGCGGGAACGCTTCAATTATGGGTAACATGGTTTCGTTCAATACCGAAGTTTTGATCTTTTTGGTTCGGTTTTTATAGACTTCAACAGCAGTTTCAATCGCTTTATAAATACGCTGCTTCGTCAATGCCGATATAAATACAATAGGAACATCGGTATAAGGCTCACACTGCTGGCGTACGTAGGTCTCCATTTCTTTCGTACTCTGGTTGTCTTTTTCAATTAAATCCCACTTGTTTACCAGGATTACCACGCCTTTATTGTTACGTTCAGCCAGCCAGAAAATATTTTGTACCTGCCCATCAAACCCACGGGTAGCATCAAAAACCAACAGAATAACATCGCAATGCTCAATAGCACGCACACTTCGCATGACCGAGTAAAATTCGAGGTCTTCTTTTACCTTACTTTTCTTTCTGATTCCTGCCGTATCCACTAGGTTAAACTCAAAACCAAAGCGATCGTATTTTGTATCAATACTATCACGTGTGGTTCCCGCAATATCAGTTACTACAAATCTATCTTTACCAATTAATGCATTTATAAAAGAGGATTTTCCTGCGTTAGGACGTCCTACTACAGCAAATCTTGGCAGCGGTTCTTCTTTAACTTCAGGTTCGTCCGGGAGTGCTTTTACCAGATCGTCCAGTAAATCCCCACTACCACTACCATTTATACTGGAAATAGTATAATATTTTTCAACCCCTAAGGAGTAAAATTCTACAGCATCGTTTTCACGTTTGGCGCTATCTACTTTGTTTATAGCCAGAAAATAAGGCTTTCCGCTTTTTCTGAGTAATTCGGCTACTTCCTCATCCATGCCAGTAACTCCAGATTCTACATCTACCATAAAAATGATAGCATCTGCTTCGTCAATAGCAAGTTCTACCTGTTTGTCAATTTCAGCTTCAAAAATATCATCACTTCCTACTACATACCCTCCTGTGTCTATAAGCGAAAACTCCTTTCCGTTCCAGTCACTTTTTCCATAGTGACGATCACGGGTAACACCGCTTACAGCGTCTGTAATTGCTTCACGACGTTGGATTAAACGATTAAAAAAAGTAGATTTCCCTACATTGGGTCTTCCTACGATAGCAACAATACTCATGGTTTTTTTCTTAAGGGGTACAAAGTTAGAATATAGTTGGCAGTATTCAGTCGCAGTTGGCAGTTTTCTATATAATATTATTCCTGTTTACTGCAACTAAGCACTGCTTACTTGTTATTGTACCCAAAGCGACGCAATTGTCTGTCGTCGTTACGCCAGTTTTTATTCACTTTCACATAGGTTTCCAGATGCACTTGTTTTCCAAAAAACTTTTCCAGGTCTTTTCTTGCCTCTACACCCACACGTTTTAAAGGAGCGCCTTTATGGCCAATTATAATTCCTTTCTGTGTTTCCCGCTCTACCATTATAATGGAACGGATCCGAATGATATTTTCTTCTTCAAAAAACTCTTCGGTATCTATTTCTACGGAATAGGGAATTTCTTTTTTGTAATGCATCAGGATTTTCTCGCGAATGATCTCATTTACGAAAAAACGTTCGGGCTTATCGGTAAGTTGATCTTTTGGGTAAAAGGGTGGGCTTTCAGGAAGTAACTCTATAATTCGGGTGAAGACTTCAGCAACACCAAAATTTTCCAGGGCTGAAATGGCAAAAACTTCGGCATTGGGAACTTTTTGCTGCCAGTGTTGTAATGCTTCGGCTAACAAAGACTCATTTCCCTTGTCAATTTTATTGATAAGCAACAATACAGGAATTTTTGCATTGGTGATCTTGTTGAAAAACTGCTCATCCTTAAGCTCCTTTTCACCTAATTCTACCAGATACAGTAAAACATCAGCATCTTCAAAAGCAGATTTCACAAAGTCCATCATGCTTTCCTGTAATTGATACGCTGGTTTAATAATTCCGGGGGTATCACTTAAGATCATCTGGAAATCGTCCCCATTTACGATTCCTAAGATACGGTGACGGGTTGTCTGTGACTTGTTGGTAATAATGGAAAGGCGTTCACCAACAAAGGCATTCATTAATGTGCTCTTTCCTACATTCGGGTTACCAATAATATTTACAAATCCTGCTTTGTGCTGTTTTTCTTGCATAATGCAAAGGTACGGCGTTCTTAAAAATCGAAGTGTCAACTTTTATAAATTTTTGGTTTGTTCTCAGGACGGTGGTACAACCTATTACTTCAAGACTGCACCTCACGTTAAGTAAACCAGAAAACCGAATTAAAAGCACCTATTAAAAATTCCTTTTGAGAACGCTATTACTATTTGTCCCTGCAAAATAAGCTGCATTTTTTAACTACCAATTACATCATTTTATAAGCTGAAATACCAGTACTAAAAGCCACTATTACTTCTTACAGATAACTATGTTTTTATCGACGTAAAGTAAATTATATCGATGTAATACACAAAAAAGCAAAAGTTTTGCAAAAAAATTCTTACATTTATACCATATTTTTTTTACATTGCCTTTCCTTAACATCTTGAAAGCTTTTGTTTTAAAGAAAAGTTTTGGAACTGATTTGTCCTTGTAATAGTAGACTTTGAAGTCTATAAAATTGTTTGCTACAGTTGAAATCACACGTTGTTAAAGACATTAGAGTAACATCAAAATTTAGTAATGATATAGTAAAAATTAGAATTAAAATCTTAAAAATATTCCCCCATGAAAAATATTACGATTCTAGCCGCCTTACTCATAGCTATTCCTTCTATGAAGGCACAAAAGCAAGAAATAAAAAAAGCTGAAAAAGCCGTAAATTCTGGCTACCTATCAAGTGCCTCTTCCTATTTACAACAAGCAAAACGAATTTTTGCTGCTGCTGATGATAAGACAAGGGCTCACTACTATGTTGTGGAAGCTGAAATGAATCTTGCTCATAAGGATTTAGACAAGAATCGATTGGAGTCCATTTCAAATTCTATAAAACTTGCTAGCAGCTATAATCCAGATTCATCACTATTACTTAGAATTTCCGAAATTGAATCAAAACTTAAGGGATTATCAGCAAACGCAGCAGTAGGCGAGTTTAAAAAGAAAAATTACTCTGAAGCCGCTACCCTTTACAATGTAGCTTACGATGCTACTAAAGATACCATTCATTTTTTCAACGCTGCAAAAAGTCATTTATTAGCTAAAGAGTATGATGAAGCTTTCAGAGCCTATAGCCGTCTTTTTTACATGGGTTATACCGATGCTAAGATTCGCTACGTGGCCACAAATGTTGAATCTCAAAAGAAAGAGGCTTTTAGTTCGTCTTCTGCAAGAAATACAGCGATACGTCAAGGAACACACAAAAAGCCTGAAATAGCGATGACCAGTTCCAAAATACCCGAGTTATTAAGAGGTGTTACCATGGCTTCTATTGAACTTAATAACAAACATGCAGCAGTAGCAATTATTGATAACGCATTAGCAAAAATGCCTAACGACAGGTTATTATTAAACCAGGCTTTCCATCTATACCGCCAGTTAGACGCCAAAGACAAGTATTTTAAAATAATGGATTTGCTTAGTAAGGAGACCCCTAACGATCCTAATATGTATTATAACTTTGGTGTATCCAGTACGCAAAATAACGATATTGAAAGAGCAATGGAGTTTTACAAAAAAACCCTGGATTTGAAACCTAACCACGTAAATGCAACATTAAATTTATCTCTATTACTGTTGGAACAAGAAACAGGTATTGTTGAAGAAATGAACAGTTTAGGCATGTCTGATGCTGAAGAAAAAAGGTATGAAGAACTAAAACTGGAGCGTACTAAACTCTACAATGAAGTGCTCCCCTATTTAGAAAGTATCGTGGCATCACAACCTCAAGATAAAGATTGGGTTACTAAACTTATGAATATATATAGCTATCTGGGTAAAGATTCTAAACTGGCTATTTTACAAGAAAAAATAGACGACTAGAATTAAATCTCGAAATTAAAAACCTAGCCATTAAGAAAGGGTTTATCACGAGCTCTATCATACATCACAATACTTCCTGCAACGGCTACATTTAAACTAAACTGAGACGGGAATTGAACTAAAAAATGCGACCTTTCGATCGCTTCATTGGTGAGGCCGTTGTCTTCGGCCCCTAATAGATATACGCAGCGTCTTGGGTGATGAAAGTCTTCCAGGTTTTCGGCTGTATCAGTTTTTTCAACCCCCACAATACGAACCCCTTTAGGAAGGTGGTTGAAAAAATCTTCAAAATTTTTGTAGTGGTAATACGGCATAGATTTTACCGCGTTATGCGTATCGCTCGCCTGGCTGGCGTATCGTTTTCCTACAGTAAAAATAAAACTAGCGCCTAGGTTTTGAGCTGTTCGCCAAAGTACCCCAAGATTTTCTGGAGTTTTACCGTGGAGAATACCTATTCCGAAAAATTCAGTTGTGAAGTTATTGGGTTGCATGAGGCAAAGATATTCAGTAAAATTAAAATACTAAATTCCTTTACTCAAAACTCTTACAAGTATAAGATTTATGCATTAGTTTGCTTTTCATCTGTAACCTTACCGTTTTCATTTTCTGTTGGCACAAAAAGATGAAAGTCGAATTTAAATTTATCCATATCTATATTTGCATATTTTACGGATTTCTTTTTTTCTGTAGATTTTAGCATTGCAGTAGGCTTGTATAGTTATGAGGATTGGGGATATCCTGTTGTTTTTTTTTGCAAAGATGAGGACAAATTTGCATTTTGATGTTAAGTATCTGTTATATTTTTTCTTGTTTTAACATAATGAGCAGAATTAGTAACACAATACATAAAATTCTGCCTCCAAGTTCAATAGAGAATATATACAGCTCAGAAAATCGATCGTATTATACACCATATTTTTGATTTATCTTTGGAGGCATGAGTACACTGGTTCAGGTTTCAATTTTACCCAAGCAACAAGAAGATCTGTCCTATATTTTAGAGTTGGGTCTTACCAAAGCAAAATTGTATAAAAAAGATATTAAGGACTGGCGCATTAGGAAACGTTCTATCGATGCACGTCGCGCCCCGGTAAAACTGAATCTACAATTAGAGTTCTGGCATAAAAATGAGGACATTACTCATATTCCCCCCTTTATTCCACAACAGGTAAAAGATAAAGAAGCTATTGCTATTATAGGAGCAGGCCCTGCAGGACTCTATGCTGCACTTAGAGCCCTAGAGGTCGGGTTAAAGCCTGTTCTTTTTGAAAGAGGCAAAGATGTTCGGGCACGTAGAAGAGATCTGGCAACAATTAATAAAGAGCACATTGTTGATCCAGATTCAAATTACTGCTTTGGCGAAGGAGGTGCTGGAACCTACAGCGACGGAAAACTATACACCCGTTCTAAAAAAAGAGGGAATGTTTTAAAATCACTAGAGTGGTTTGTACACTTTGGAGCCGATGCCGAAATTCTTGTAGACGCACATCCGCATATTGGCACCAACAAATTACCGAAAATTATTACGACCATGCGTGAAGCGATCATAGCTGCCGGTGGTGAGGTGCATTTTAATTCAAAACTTACTAATCTTAAAATTGAACATAGTAGCATTGTTGCCATTGAAATTAATAACACTCACTGGCATTCATTTGACAATGTGGTTTTAGCGACGGGTCATTCTGCCCGTGATATTTTCTACCTACTTCACAAGCACAGTATTAAAATTGAAGCAAAACCTTTTGCCATTGGTGTGCGGGTAGAACATCAGCAAGAGTTAATTGACGCTATCCAATACCATGGAGATGCAGACAATCCGTATCTGCCGCCTGCCTCCTATGGTTTGGTAGAACAAGTGGATGGCCTTGGCGTCTATTCTTTCTGCATGTGCCCAGGTGGTATAATTGCTCCTTGTGCCACAGCTCAGGAAGAAGTGGTTACCAATGGCTGGAGTCCCAGCAAGCGTAACAATCCGTATGCTAATTCTGGAATCGTCGTGAGTGTTTCTCCAGAAGATTTGCCTAATTATATTAAAGGAGATCCGTTTGTATGCCTTGATTTTCAGAAAAAGGTGGAAAAAGATTGCTGGGAAGCTGCAGGAAAAACGCAGAGGGTTCCTGCGCAAAGAATGATAGATTTTGTGGAAGGGCGCGTATCTGAACACTTTCCGAAGACCTCTTACCAACCGGGCATTGTTTCGGCAGACTTAAACAACGTATTACCGCCATTCCTAACTAAAAGGCTACGCATAGCATTTAAGGCTTTTGGCAAAAAAATGAAAGGGTATTACACCAATGAAGCCGTGTTGCATGCTCCCGAAAGCAGAACCTCATCCCCTATCTCTATTCCAAGGAATACGGAAACCCTAGAACATATTGAAGTTTCAGGGTTGTATCCCTGTGGAGAAGGCGCCGGATATGCTGGCGGAATTATTTCTGCAGCAATCGATGGAATTAATTGCGTAGATGCCATTGCAACCAAAAAAGGAATTTAAAGCAACCCATTGCTTTCATTTGCTTTTTTAATGATTTCCTTTAAGCGTTCTTTTCTAAGCGCTGTTTCACTCTTTAATTTATTCTTCTTGCGATCCATCAATTTAGAGTGCTTTGCTTTATTCTTTGTGTTTTTTGCTTTTCCCTTTTTTGCCATTTCTACATATTATTCTAAGTTGAAAATACCGGATGCATACCCATTATTTTTTACGTTTATCCCACCAAATATAAGCTCCAAACAGCACCAGACTAACAACAGAACCCCATAACAAACCCGTTTTCAAGGTTTCCGTACTTTTCCCTAGAATTGCAATAAATACAGTTAACGGTAAAATACCCAGTAAGGTTGCTCCTATAAATTTCCAATAGTTCATCTTTAAGATGCCTCCTACAAAACTTATAGCGTCATTGGACAAAATAGGATTTAACCTTGTGACAATGACAGCCCAGAACCCATAGCTTTCAATAAAACGCTCTATTTTATTTTCAGTTTTTGCTCCTAGCAGCTTTAGCACTACTGTTTGCCCCAAATAACGTCCAATAAGATATCCTACAGAAGACGCTGCAAACACAGCCACTAAAATAATTATACTTCCCCAGATGGGACCATATGCCAAAATAGAAACTACCATAAGCGCTAGAGAAGGGACGACCAGTAAAAACATCTGAAAAATCATAGCCAAAATCAATACAAAGGGTCCAAACCACCCAAAGCCGGACACCCATTGTTCAATACGTTTCTCATCATTGCTGGTGAGTACGTTCCAGGCTTCATTAAAAAATTGCTGGACACTCGGGATTAAAAAATAGCAAACAATCATGCCCCCTACCAATAGTATAGAAAGGTAAAGTGGCACATTACTTTTTGATGTTTTTTCTTCTTTGTTTTGTGACATTACTTAAAAGTTTCTAAACATTTGCAACGTATATCTTCTTAGTACTCTTTTAGCTATCATTGACTGTTACAAAAATATGTCAGCTATTAGCTGCCGTCTAAGAAGGCAAGGTAATCAATTAAATATTTATGATTTTATTGTAGTATTCTATAAAAAGTGTATCCTACATTTGCCTGTAAATTAGTAACTATATTGAAAACGTTTCAGAAAATAGTGAGCCTATGCATGACGATTTTGCTTACAGCATTATCTGCAAACGCAACTAGTATTGGAACTACTGGCAGTTTAGACACAACTTCTACACCTCAAAACCTAGTAGATGCTATTTCTCTTGGTAAAACTGCAGCATACCTTATTGACAGTTCACAACAAGAACTAATTGTTGAGAAGGAACAGGAGTCGCCTCCTTTAGTATGGGATGACGGCCCTTTTTTCACAGGTCTTTTTAATAAGGGTGGCTTTTTAAGCGTTTTAGAACACTGTACAATTACTGCTACAGAGAACGCTTCAGTACACAAATATTACACAAAACAGTTACTTTTTCCTTTCCATTCGCATTGGTAAATTATTGTTGATTTTCTTCTGCTAGTATAGGGTTTCATTGAAAAACCCTGTACAAAAACAACAATTTAATTACATTAAAAATATACACTCATGGAAACAGGAATGATCATGATTGCTGTGGTACTCTTCACAGTAATCTTAGTACCTACTTTGGTACTAATTCAAAATACAAAAAAACAGTCTAAAAAATTATTTAACGGACTCAATGCCGTTGTGGCACAAAAGAATGGAGTATTATCTCAACACACCGAGCAATATAATTTTGCACTAGGGATAGATAAAACCCACAAGATTCTCTACTTTTTTAAGAAAAGTGAAGAAAATGAAACCTCTCAAATAATTGATCTTACAGATATAAAATCCTGCGAAATTGTCAGCAAAACAAGACGTATTAAAAAGGATAAGGGGTTTGATGAAATGGTGGAAACCATACACTTAGAGTTCATTTCAAAAAAGAGCATCGAAGTAGTACAACTAGAGTTCTACAACGAAGCAGAAAGTCTCTTAACCGACGAGCTCGCCATTGCCGAAAACTGGAAAAAAAT
Organism: Flavobacteriaceae bacterium UBA1903; assembly: GCA_002337605.1. Classification (GTDB taxonomy): domain Bacteria; phylum Bacteroidota; class Bacteroidia; order Flavobacteriales; family Flavobacteriaceae; genus Marinirhabdus. The sequence continues at coordinate 399,073 of DDGL01000016.1, read as the reverse complement.
AGTGCAAGGCGTACTCTCTGAAAGGAATTCTGTTATAGAACAAAAGAACGAACAACAAGTTGCTGCAGCAGTAGCCTAAGAAATGAAAGGTAACTTAGTTTCATAAGATGGTTTACAGTTAGATGAAATGGGTCGGGACACCTCCGGCCCATTCTTTTTAAACTTTATAACCGTACGGGTTTCTATCAAAAACTTTTGTTACCCTGGTTCAAGCCACAATGCTATGTCAAACCACCTATGGCTCATTACCTCTTTAGTGAACAAGCGCTTTTTGAGTGCCTAGCTCCTTATCCCCTGCAGCAGCTTTTACTAAATAAATTCCCTTCGCAAGAGAAGACAGGTCTAATGAGACTGTAGTACTAAGCTCATTAAATAAAAAAGAACGTATCTTTTGACCCGTTATGGAGAAGACTTCCACGCTAAGGTCTTTATGTTTTTCTGGAAATTTCAACTTAAAATAACCACTTGGGGAGGGGTTAGGGTACAGTGTTATTGTACTTGTTTTTTCAGGAATGGCATTCCCCAATGTTTCTTCCGTTAACTCTACTGAGCAATTAGTTACGCAAGTAGTGTAACAGTAACTAAAACCACATGTCACTCTACTTTCGGCCTGAACCGATATGAGAACTTCATCTAAGGTTGCCAGCGATACTATAAAATCAATGTTCTTCTTATCTGAAACTAGAACCTCCTTGGTTTCATACCCTAAATGCGACACCCTTAGAGTATCCTTAGGTTGCGCTGTTATTTGATACCTTCCGTCTATTGCCACCACACCTGTTTGTTTACCCACTATAATGATGTGTGCATCGTTTAGAAATTTTCCCCACTCGTTTGTAACAGTACCCGATAGTGTTTGTTGACTATAAGTGGTAATTGTAATTAAAATTGCGAAAATGCTTAAAATTTTTGTTTTCATCTTGATTGGTTTTAAGAGTATTGTACAAACGTAAAGCCTGACAGAATCTCTTAAAAAGGGGAATGAGGGAACGTTGTTCTTGAATGAGCGAACAGGAAAAAAAAAGGGTTAGAAAGTACTTCGTCAAAAAAGAGCTACCACAAAAAACACATTCAGAAGTGTGTTGAACCAATCTATATCTTCTTGAATAAAGTATTCGTAAGCTCAAGCATTTTTTCACTAATGGAATGCAACCACCGCAATTGTTCCCAGACCAGGTGGGCCTCCTGATAACTGTACTCGTTCAGCGGTGTGGAGTGAATCATTGCCTCAACATCAGTAAATGAAAACCTGGACAGCTGTTCACTGTTTAAAGCTCGTTTTGCCTTTTCCGGAATGGTTTCGGTCGTTAGGGTTGGTTTATCTAAACGATTGAAAACCCGGGATAAGTCTGCATTAATTAACCTTACGGCATCTTTAAACGCATCACTTGCCGGTGTAGTTTGATGATGCTGCAAATAGGTACTCAAGGAAGCTAAAGATGATAACATTGCGTGGTTAAGCACCACAAGTTCATAAATAGCATCTATGTTTTTTTGTTTGGACTTTGGTTCTTGCGCCATTCTCTGGAACGCAGCACTAAGGTTAGAGGTTTCCAAAAAAGCTGTTTTTCGGGCTACTTTGTATGCTGTTGAAACTGAAGTTTTTTCAACATATACTTTGCTAATATGTTCAAAGAAAGTACGATTTGCCGAAATACTTGTTTTAATGTTCTCGCGAATTTCTATAAATCCCCAGGCTGGCCACAACCATAGAATAGCCATAAATGAAAGCGCCGCACCAATAAGAGTATCAAATATGCGGTATTGTATGACCACTAAGATATCTGGGCGTAAAATAGCATAAATAAACACCACGCTAAGCGTTACAAAAATGGCAGATACCTTATAATTTTTCTGAATTACCGAAAACGCAACAATAAGCGAGACCATTCCCAGCCCTCCCAGTAGAAATGGATCTTCAATAAACAAGACCAACCCCGTTGCAATAACAGCCCCTATAAGAGTACCAATGATCCGGTCTTTGGAGCGTGACTTTGTAAGTCCATAACTAGGCCTCATTATTACAATTATGGTAAGTAAGATCCAATATGGGTTTTGAAACTCGAACAAGTCTCCAACAAGGTACCCTGCCATCATAGTAACCGAAAGTCGTAAGGAATGTTTAAAAATAGCCGATTTAAATGTGAAGTTTTGCAGCACTATTTTTAAATCGAATTCCTGCGGAACCAAAAACCGCTTAAGAACTTTGGTAGGCAGATATTTTGATGCGTCTATTTTGGAGTTGCTTCGTAGCTTGTAGATTCTTTTTAGTTTTTCGAACTGCTTTTCCTGGTACTCCCATAAATTCTGGAGAATTACAAAACTTTCAAAATCGGCTTTGTTGTCTAATTTTTGAATGTTTTTTTTTGTAGCCTTAAACAAGGCTGTCAGGGTTGCAAAAGCTTCATCTTTTTTAGGTTTAACTGAATTTGAAAAATACTCTAGCTGCTTCGAAAAGGTAAAAATTATGGTCTGAAAATCACTTTTTAACTCCTGATGTCCTTCAAAAACCGTATCCATTTTATCATAGTCGACCGGGTTTGCAATGGCGGTCTCTAGCATTTCAACCAGCTGAATAAAAATGAGTAATTGTTTATTTTGATAGTTTGAATTTCCAGATGTTTTACGCGAAGCAATTAAAATATCACGTAAGGTTTCATGGTGTTCAATAAGTTCTGTTTGTAGCTCGTGAAGTTTTTTTTCTAGGGGTTCGCGCTCAACTTGCTCTCCCATTAACAGCGCGCGTGTTTCAAGAAAATCGGCGGTAAGTGAAAAAGTTTCAGAAAGTGATTCTTCGGTTTGCGCTTTGGGGTTGATACGGTAAGCAATGGTAACCAGTAACAGGTACCATAAACCGCCAATTCCTACGAGAAGTGAATATTGATAAGGTGCTAATTCTGATGGGGTGTGAGCAAATCCTAAAACCAACGCCAGCAAGCCCGAAAAACTAATGAGCGAAGCACGAAAACCGTAAATAGAAATGTAAGCGATCCCAAAAGTAAGTGCACCTAAAATAGGAAGCAACAACCACGTGGCAATATTCAGATGCCCTCCTATAAAACTTACGACAGTAATAAGAACTGTAGAAAATAGAATCCCTATTTTTTTATGGTAATAACTACCTGGCGTATTGCTGGGCGAACTCCAAAATGCCCCAAAACACAATGCCAGCCCAACCCCTATGTGCCCCGTGACAATTCCTAAAACAACAGGAATACTCACAGCAATGCCTACAAGCATCGCCTTTGAAAAGTTAGTGCTTTTCAAAAATCGTAGTATTGACGAAGTGCTGCTTTGAGTTGCTATAGCGTTATTTTTTTCTAACTATATTTCAACTACAAAGATACTTCGTTCCTAGAAGGAAGTCTGTAAACAGGGTTGAAAATTTCTTTAATAAAAACTACTTAGACTTATAACTACCACTCAAAAATATAAAATTCTCTTAAAAATTTTTATATAACTAACCGATTGTTTAGTTTTGTGCCATCAAGTAATTTAATAATGCCTAGAACAAAAAAGTATAACGAGCAAGAAGTAGTAGAAAAGGCGATGAATCTTTTCTGGCGTAATGGGTATGAAACCACTTCTATGCAAATGCTTGAAAAGGAAATGGGAATTAATAAGTTTTCTATTTATTCAAGTTTTGGGAGCAAGGATGGGCTTTTTATGGAAAGCTTAAAGTGCTATAAACAGAAGTTGAATAAACTTATCGAGACGTTAAAAGCATCTTCTGATGATGTTATGGGAATTAAACAATATTTCTATGATTTTATAGCGTTTACAAAAGTTACAGATTTCGGGAAAGGTTGTTTAATCACCAATACTGCTAATGAAATACGAGAGGATTGCCAAGATTGTATCAAAGAATTACTCTCACAATTTACCAATGATGTGAAAGAAGTTTTTGCCACCAAACTCAGGCAGGATACTACTAAAAGCGAAACTATTATAGAAGAACAGGCAGATTATCTTTTAATATCGATGTTCGGCCTTTCTTCAGCAACCAGAATTTTTAATAAAACCCAACTTGATAATTATATAAAAAATATTTTTAAAAATCTCTAAGCATTTTTTTTAACTCAAAACTAACCGATTGTTTAGTTTAAAAACCTTTTATTATGAACTATGTACTCTCAACCATTGCACTACTACTGATCTCGATATCGGTTATAGCACAAAACTTTATTACTGTTTCAAACAGTATTGCTACAGATGAAATGGTTTCATCACCCTCCCATCAAATTTCTAACTTCATGGTGGAAGTTGCATCTGAAAACGAATTTAAATACCGTAATTTTTTGAGGGAAGCCAAAAATTCTGAAAAAATCTATGAAGTAGGTCAGGATACGTTTACGAAAAAAGAACTCACCAAACTATTGAGGAGAGCAGCCATGAAGACCAATAATTTAAATGAGTTTAAATCATTTCTTGCCACAAAAAATTACAGCATTGCGAACGAGCTATCGCATCAGGATCTGCACTCCATCTTTCATTTGTTCCGAAAAAATTCATTTGAAAAATATCTGGATGATCTCGCTTGCTGCATATAAAATATACTACCACTAAAATTTAAAATAAATAGTAATTAAAACAGAAATTATGACAACATTAAAAATTCACAACCTAGAAACTACACCAGAAGATAGCAAGCAACTGTTAGAAAAATCTCAAAAAGCATACGGTATGATTCCTGCTTTGCACGGAGTGCTGGCAGGAGCGCCAAAAATTTTAGAGGCGTACCAAACATTACATCAGCTATTTACTGAAACTTCATTTAATGAGGAAGAATTAACCGTAGTATGGCAAACCATAAACGTAGAACACGCTTGTCATTATTGTGTGCCTGCGCATACGGGAATCGCTAAAGGGATGAAGGTAGACGATGCCATTACAGAAGCATTGCGCAACGAAACAGCTCTTGAAAACCCAAAATTAGAGGCTTTACGCACCATGACGTTAACTATTGTTAGAAATAGAGGTCATGTGACCCAGGAAGATTTAGACACTTTTTATAAGGTCGGTTATAGCGAAACACAAGTCTTGGAAATCATTTTAGGGGTATCCCAAAAGACCATTAGTAATTATGTAAACCATATTGCTAACACACCTGTGGATGCACCTTTCGAAAAATTTGCCTGGTCTAAAGAAAATGTGGTTTCCTAATCCCAAAAATCACAGGTTGGTTGATAACGATAGACCTTCCGTTTATTAGGAAGGTCTATTATTAAAAAATTAAATTATGAAAGAAAAATTGAAAATAGATATTGTATCCGATGTGGTGTGCCCCTGGTGTACCATTGGATACAAACGATTAGAAAAAGCGATATCAGAATTAGGAATGGAAGACCAGGTTGACATAACCTGGCATCCGTTTGAATTGAATCCAGCTATGCCTCCCGAGGGACAAAGTGTAACGGAACATATTACTCAAAAGTACGGTTCGACCTTAGCACAACAAAAGGAATCGCAACAGCGAATGACCCACATTGGTAAAGAGCTTGGGTTTACCTTTGATTATTTTGATGCTATGAGAATGGTGAATACGTTCGATGCACATATTTTATTGGAATATGCGAAAGCCTTCGGTAAGCAAACCGAACTGAAAATGCGGTTAACGAACGCCTTTTTCAGCGAACGCAAAGATGTTTCAGACAGGACGGTATTAAAGCAGGCCTTAGTAGATGTTGGGTTAAATGCAGAGGAAGCGCTGGCAAAATTGGATAGTGAAGAAGCACGCTCTGACGTAAGAAGCAAACAAGAATATTGGAAGAACCTTGGAGTTACCTCAGTTCCTACAATCGTTTTCGATAAAAAAAGTGCTGTAACAGGTGCGCAACCAGTTGATGTGTTTAAAAGAGTTATTGCTGAACAGCATGATATTAAATATGAACAATAACAGAAGAAATTTTATAAAAAATCTGGGGTTACTAGGAACAACAGGAATACTAATCCCCCACATGGTATTAGGGCAATCAAAAGAAAACACTATGAAAAACAACAATAGCGTAAGACCAAAAGTACTATTCTTTGATGTTAACGAAACACTTCTGGATCTTACCGATATGAAACAGGTAATAAGCAAAGCATTGAACGATCGGGATGACTTACTATCCCTTTGGTTTACAACTATGCTACAGTATTCATTAGTAACAACCGCAAGCGGACACTACAAGCATTTCGGAACCATTGGCGCTGCAGCCCTACAAATGGTTGCCGCAAATAATAATATCGAAATATCCGAAGAAGAGGCACACAATACAGTCGTAAACTCATTGCGCGGATTGCCTTCGCATCCTGAGGTTAAAAAAGCCTTAGCCCAATTAAAAAATGACGGTTATACACTAGTATCCTTCACAAATTCTTCAAATGAAGGTGTGAAAAAGCAATTTGAAAACGCAGGTTTAACTGAGTATTTTGATGAACGACTAAGTGTGGAGGAAGTAGGTAAGTTTAAACCCTTTACAGACACATATTCCTGGGCAGCCCGTAAAATGGGTATAAAACCAGAAGAATGCATGCTTATTGCAGCTCACGGATGGGATGTTGCAGGAGCACTCTGGGCTGGATGGCGAGCAGCCTTTATTAGCAGGCCAGGGCAACAACTGTTTCCTTTGGCGCCAAACGTGGAGATAAATGAACCCGATTTACTTAAAATTTCTGAAAAATTAATCGCTTTCAAGAAGTAGCGCGTCAACGATAAATACGATTTTGGTTATCTTGCATAAAACTTCATTTTATGAAAAGTATTACCTGGCTTTCGCTTGCATTACTCATTTGTACGGGATGTTCAACTTCAAAAACAATCCCGTCACAATGGATGTCAAATGAATTTAAAAAACAGCAATTTGATCGCATGTTAGTTTTTGCTAACACTGAGGACAGGGAGCTTCAAAACCGTTTTGAGGACAAAATGGCCTTGTTGTTGGCTGCTGAAGGCATTGCCCCGTTAAAAATGCACGAACTGTTTCCAGAAATTGAACATAAAGAAGACCATACACAAGAAGATATTAATGCGTTTGTATTACAATGTAAAAACAAAGGTATTGACAAAGTGCTCTTGGCTTCACAAAAAGAGATGATCGTAGATACAGTACTCGCCAAATCTTTACATAATTATATGAATTCCTTAGAACCCTTGAAGTTAAATAGCAGGAATGAGGATGACCTTGTTTACGAAAAGAAAGAAATAACTACCTATACTTTAGAAGCAGCCGTATATGATATAGCCGTGACTTCTGAAGACAAACCCATTGCAGCAACCATTTTAAAAGCTATAAACCCAAAATCCTTTGAAAAATTAGAAAACACCTTTCTAAATGCGATCAAAAAACTATTTAAAAGCAGATAGTTTTAATGGTGGAGGTCTTATTGAAATAGCACGGGATTTTAAACCTAATGCGTATGCTGTTTTGTGCACGCACATGTAAAGTAATTTCTTTTTAGAACGGGTGCTCTTTAATCGTATATTCTAATCACTTCCCCATTTCCTTTTCCGTTAACACTCCGCACATAGCCGTTAACCACTTTTTTCATTGGGATAGGATTGTGGCCCGGAAAATACTCTTTATACTTTTCATACGCTGCTTCCACCATTCCTGAAGAGACTACATTCACTCTAATACCCTTTTCAATTTCAAGGGCAACAGCTTGCACAAAACTGTGGATCCCGCCATTAACCATGGCCGCACTCGTTGTTTTTACAACAGGGTCGTCTGCTAAAATGCCTGTTGATAACGTTATCGATCCATTAGGGTTTACGTAATGTTGTCCTATCCGAACCAGATTAACTTGCCCCATCAATTTACTTTTAAGACCCATATAGTAATCGTCTTCCGTAAGGGTATTGAAATCGTCCCATTTGGCCTCACCAGCGATACAGATAATGGCATCCAGTTTTCCTGTTTTTTTAAACATCGCTTCTATGGATTCACTTTCTGCAATATCGACCGTTACATCGCCACTCGTTCTTCCAGCGATTATAACTTCGTTGTTTTCTTTGAAATGGGCGACCACTGTTTTTCCTATGGTTCCATTTCCTCCAATAATTAAAATTTTCATAGTATCTTTTTTTAAGTTAAACACTGCTTTTTATGGTTCTTTGGTTTCACCTTTCTGGTTTTATAGATTGTGAATGTTGCAATGACACTCCAAAGCAAATTGGTTACAAAAGGCGGAATTGCATTGTAGTAATAACAGTTTACAGCGATTAAAAGCCCGCCAAGCAAGTTCAAATATTTGCCATAGTCCAAATATCTTTTACTTTCAATAAGCGTTAGAGCATAAGCAAAAACGATAAAGCCAGAACCCGACCAACCGAGGATGTCCACAAGTGTTTTCATAATTTGTTATATTGGTATATGTAGATATGTTTTTCAAATTTTTTAAATTATAAAATCTGCAAATTGTTGTATCATCGCCTCATCCCTCTTTAAATACGTCCATTTCCCATGTCGTGTTGAAATTAAAAGGCCACATTTTTCCATATTGGTTAAGTAGGTTGAAATGGTCGATTGTGACAATCCGGCTTTTTCCTGAATATAGGTGACACAAACCCCATCTTTAAAATGCTTTAAGGTCTCGTGTGGCGGAAAATGTTTTTCTGGTGCTTTTAGCCATTCCAGTATTTGTACCCTGGTCTGGTTCGATAAACATTTTCCTATTTCAGTAGCCGATTTCAAATCCATAACACAAACATATCTATAAATACCGATATATAAAAATGAATTAATAAAATTTTGTGATGATATCAGGTGTCCAACCTTGTTTACCAAATTTATTTGTTTCCATTTTTGCCTAAATTATTTTTAATGATTTTATAAGGCAAATTTCTTTTTAACAGCTTTAAAAAACGTATCTATTTCGCAGAACCTTGAATACTTTTTGCAGAAATTTTAAAGCATTGACTTATTCTTGAGCTGAAACTACCTCAAACCTTCCATTTGCCCTGATATAGATAATACTTTCGCTGGCTGCTGAAGTAATTGTATGCATTGAATTCTCAGCAGCTCCAAAATAGGTTCCAGCTTCCAAAGTAGATTCTTCTCCTTTTTCAGAAACACGATGCTTAATACTTCCTTGAATAATTACGGCTCTAAAATTCCGACTCATATTTTTGATTTCACCTTTAAAGCCTTTCGGCAATTTTATAAGTGACCCATTCAACTCACCTTCTTTATGGCTTCCCCATAAAAAAGCAGTTTGTATCGTGCTGTCATCTGAAACCCATGTAATATCTGAGGCGTTTAACCAAACCAGATTTGTTGGATCCACATTTACAGGGCGTTCACCATTATCAAAAGCCTCAGTGGTTGGTTTTACTAAATACGGACCTTCCTGAATTTCGATATACGCCATATTTTCTTTACCCGCTGCTGCGGTAATGTGTGCTTCTCCTGCTGGCTGTTGCCAGAATGAACCTGAGGGCAACCACATTTCCTCAGCTTCTTCATCATCATTGTGCAATAATCCCTTAATAACCACACCACGGTAGGTGACATTATGAATGTGTTGTGGTGAAGAGAACCCTTTTTTGAACTTAACTAAAAAACCAGACGCATCCGCTCCAGTACGATCACCCCAGAGTTTTCCGGCTGCAGGACTTTTATCGCCCCGAAGTGGGTTTAACCACCCCCATTCTATATCTGTAGTTGTTACTACTTCGTTAATAGATTTTGTGTTGTCTGTTTTAGGTGTCTGTGCATTTGCTGAAACCCCAATTGCTATTACTAATACAAGGAAAATATTCTTTTTCATAAGATACTGTTTTCAGTGGTTTAAAATTTCATTTGTTACGCTTATCAGGCGTTCTATTTTATGCTGGTCGTAGGCATCCTGGTGTGCATTTCCAAAAGCACCTCTATCATTATCAAAATATTGTTCAGTAATTCCTTTATATGCATATGAAACTGCCAGATCATATAGAATGTTTGCGCCTTTGTCAACAGAAGAATAATGATGTCCAAAAGCTTCTTTTACCATTTTAGTATTTAAAAGCGATCCTGGATTAACAGCGATTACTTGTATGTCTGGTTCTTTTTCAGCCAAATAAAAGCTCCACATCAGCAATGCTAATTTACTTTGTGCATAGGTTTGCTGTTCTGTAGCTGTTTGAACTCCCTTTAATACTTCTTCTGAAACACTCATTTGTGCAGCTGAGCTCAGATTTATAACACGGATGTCTGTACCTTTTTTTAAAGTAGGAAGTAGTGCATTTGTCAATACATAAGGAGCGAGGTAATTTACTACCATTCGCATATCAATCCCATCCTTATTTTGTAATTGCGGACTGTTATAAACACCTGCATTATTGATGAGAATGTCTAACGCTCTAACCTGATCTTTTACCTGCCTCGCCATTTTTTGCACAGCTGACAAGTCGGAAAAATCTGCTATAAAACTGTATATTTCATCATTATTTGATTCTTCTTTAACCTCTTGCACTGCCTTGGCTAATTTAACTTCATTTCGGCCGTGCACATATATTTTGTGACCTTCTTTAGCTAACTTAATGGCGGTCAATTTTCCGATTCCATCGGTACTTCCCGTTATTAAAATTGTTTTACTCATACTAGTTCTTCTTTTAAATGATTAAAATGTGGTAGTACTTTTTCAGAAATTTCTTCCAGTGTTTTCTGCATATCTCTTGAATTAAATCTCAAGTTAAGTGCCACGTGATTCACACCTATTTCTTCTGCTTTTTGCAGATACTCTTTTAAATATCTGGCTCCTATCCTGAAACCCAATTGAATGGGTTGTGGCTTAAAATCGTCGTCCTTTTCCAACACCACATATAAGGGTTGCATAAAGGGTTTGTCAAATTCGTGATATTCTTTCACCAATTTTCGCCATTGCCTGATCGTTTGTTTTTGAGTGTATAAATCTCTTGGATAGTTCATCCATCCATCAGCGTTTTTAGCATTCCATTCCAGACTTTGTCGGCTACTTCCGGTCATTAACAATGGGATTTTGTGTCCTGTTACTTTTGGCAGTATATCGATATGTCCGTTCAAATTTCCGTAGTGTTTTGTTTCTACCCTTGGAAAGCTCTCCTGGGCTTTACGGATGTACTTAAAACTTTCGCGGAAACGTGCCTCACGAGACTCAAAGTCGATGCCCATAGCAGGGTATTCGTCTGGTCTGTCACCTGAAGCTACACCCAAAATCAATCGTCCGTTGGATAATTGGTCTATCGTTGCAGCACTTTTTGCCACGTGAACGGGATGGTGTAGGGGCAGTGCAATGCTGGCAACGCCTAAAGCAATCTCTTTGGTTTGCCCAGCGAGATAGCCCAAATAAGTAAAAGGATCGAAGATTTGTCCTGCATCACCAAAAGAGGGTACATGAAACGGCACATCACGAATCCATAACGCTTTAAATCCCAGTTTCTCGACAAGCTGCACGCGCTGCAAATGATCTTGCATTGTTGGCACGGGCCCCATTGCGTACCTTTCGATGGGAACCACAATGCCCACGCTTAACCGATTGGTTTTAAAAACGCTGTTATATCCTTTGTTAATTTGTTCAAACTTCTTCATTAGTTACCATATATATATAACTGAAATGTTGTTATCAGTGGGATTGAGGTCATTTAGGAATACCCGAGTAGGTCTCGAAAACTGTGTTGGATATTTCAATAGTATTCTCATAATCTTTCAAATAATGCTCGACCAGATGATACTATTAATTCTCTACTACCACTTTTCCAATAGCTTTACCACTTGTCAAATGAGCATAGGCATCCCCTAGTTCCTTCAGTGAAAAGTTCTTTTCATCTACAATAGGTTTTAAATCACCTGCTTCAATAATCTTAGTGAGGGCTGCAAGAATTTCTCCGTGTGCTTTCCGATTATGACTGTGTATCATGGGAATGAGCATAAATACTACGTGCAAGCTTAACCCTTTAAAATGCGCAGGGCTTAAATCGAGTTCACACAATGATACGGTTGTTGCTATGTGTGCATTGAGTGCTGCCGCTTCAAACGATTTTGATAAGTTTTCGCCACCTACTGAGTCATAAATAATGTCAAAACCAGCACCATTGGTGTGTTTTTCTACATACTGCTCTACTGTTTCGGTTTTATAATTAATTGGTGTTGCCCCTAAATTTTTAATCACCTCCATTTGAATATCACCACCGCCTGTAGAGAATACTTCAGCTCCAAAATGATTCGCCAGTTGTAGAGCGATATGTCCAACACCACCAGATCCTCCGTGAACCAACACCTTTTGGCCTTTCGAAACTCCTGCACGAATTAAACCTTCGTACGCAGTAATACCCACCAAGGGCAACGCAGCAGCTTCTTTCATGCTAATATTTTTTGCTTTTTTAGCTAGTAACTTACTGTCTGCTACAATATAGTCTGCCAAGGTACCTTGCAGCTCTCCCAGACCTCCAGCACACCCATACACCTCATCCCCTACGGCAAATTCTGTAACATTTTCGCCAAGTGCCTCTACCGTTCCTGCGAAGTCCATTCCCAAAATTGCTGGTATAGCAGGTGCAAAGGGCAGGTCATTTCCCATGTTTCTTATCATGGTATCTACCGTATTTATACTCGAAGCAGCAATTTTCACTAAAACATGATCCGATCGTAGGGATGGTTTTTCAACGTCCTTCATCTCAAAATTCGCGTTTTCACCATATTCTTTTAATTGCATTGCTTTCATTATTCTTCTGTTTTAAGTTTGATATACTACAAATATACTTTCCATTTCACCACGATTATTTGTACATAAAATGGGTATTTAGGTATATTTAAAGGTTTATAACACAAAAATTAGTTTGAATAGCTCTTTTTTATATAAATTTGACCTTAAATGATACAACAATGGAAGTTTTAGAAGCATATAAACCTTTTGAAATACAAGAATTAAAATTGTCTGAATGGAAACAACGTCCTGTAAAAAACAATTTTTTTGAACTGGTTTTAATCAAACAAGGGGAAGGAACACAGTGTATTAACTACAATCTGTACCCATATAGTGAGGGGAGCATTTTTCTACTACCTCCTTTACAATGTCACTCCTTTAACATAGAGTCTCCCTCTAAATTTGTGTTTTTGAAATTTACAGATTCGTTCTTTAAAAATTCGAAGCGGGTTGCTGTGGACAGGGCTGAATGGTTCAGTGAAGCTGCCTATATTCTTTCCAATTACAATCAGTTGCCCGGTGACATTATTAAAAGTGACATTGACAGAGAGCACCTTAACCGGTTGACAGCAATGATCCTACAAGAATCCCGAAATTATGGCGGGGATTCCATTTCATTAGTTTCCAGTTTAATGACCAGTGTGTTGGAAATCTTAATACGGAATATTAAAAAAGGAAGTCATTACGAAGTGGCAGAAAATAGTAGTGACGACAGAGCCACGAAAATGCTGACCTACATCAATGAAAACCTAGGAAATACTGAATTATTAAAAGTAGAGAATTTAGCTGATGTTTTTATGATGTCTGCAACCTACGTGAGTGAGTTCTTTAAAAAACAGGTGAATATGCCTTTGCGGGAATACATTATAAAAGCAAAACTTCGATTGGTAGAGATACGACTTTTAAATTCAGACTACACCTTAACTGAGATTGCAGACGAATTAGGATTTACAGATGTGAGCCACTTGTCTAAAACCTTTAAACGCTACGTGGGTATTTCGGTACGTGATTTTAAGAACAACGGAGAATATATGCTTCTGAAACGAGCGGTTTGTAATTAATACGATTTAATATAAAAATCTAACTACCTAGTATGAGTGGAAGCATCCTTTTTGAAGCCATTGTTTTTCTGGCCGGCGCAGTAATTTGTGTCCCTATTGCAAAGCGGTTTGGCTTGAGTTCTGTCATAGGCTATTTAATGGCAGGAATGTTAATTGGACCTTATATTTTAGGGTTTGTGGGACAAGAAGGAGAAGATATCCTCGAATTTGCAGAATTTGGTGTCGTGATGATGCTTTTTGTAATTGGCTTAGAGATAAAACCCAAAAGCTTCTGGCAAATGCGAAAGCTTGTTTTGGGGATGGGAAGCATCCAGGTCTTTGGAACGATGGCACTTACCTTTGCTGTACTGTATGCTTTCGGGATAAATTGGAAATTAGCCTTGACCGTAGGTATGGCAGTAGCACTTTCATCTACAGCAATCACACTCCAGACCAATAAGGAAAAGGGATTGATGCAAACCAACTATGGAACCTCATCCTTTTCGATTTTACTTTTTCAGGATATCATTGTAATTGTAATGTTAGCGGTATTACCATTATTGTCCAATGTTTCAGAAAACGCTACAGCAGAAGCAGGTGGACATGGTGCCCATACCAACCTTCTCGATAATTTACCCTTGGGACTACAGGGACTTGCCATTGTTTTTTCCATTGTCCTCATTATAGTGGCAGGTAAATATTTAATTGTTCCTATGCTACGAATTGTTGCCAAATCCAGAGTTCGGGAATTATTGGTAGCTTCAGCGTTATTGATTGTTGTAGGGATTTCTTTTTTAATGGAGCTAGTGGGCCTAAGTCCCGCCTTGGGCGCCTTTTTAGGAGGCGTGGTTTTAGCAACCAGTGAGTTTAAACACGAACTGGAAAGCACACTAGACCCTTTTAAAGATTTACTCCTGGGTCTATTTTTTATGGCCGTTGGCGCCTCTATCAACTTTGTGGTTATTGGCGAAAATCCGTTTTTAATAACAGGACTTGTAGTTTCAGTAATCATTATTAAAGCCATTGTCTTATTTGTAGTAGGGATTATTTTTAAGCTGAAAATTGATCAACGCTTACTATTAATGGTAGGGTTGGCACAAATTGGGGAATTTGCCTTTGTTCTACTTTCTTTCGCATTTCAACTAAACATTTTTGAAAGAGAGCAACTTGACATAATGCTCGTAGTTACCGCACTGACCATGACACTAACCCCAATTTTATGGATCTTGAACGAACGTATGTGTTTACCTAACGTTGGCACCAAGGAATCTGAAAAAAGACCCATGGACGATATTCAAAAAAGCCATAAGACCATTTTAGTGGGGTTCGGACATTTTGGAAGCACTGTGGGCCGATTTCTACGTGCCCATGGCATTCCCACAACAGTTCTTGATATGGACTCTAACAGGGTGGATTTTTTACGACAAATGGGATTTGAGGTCTTTTATGGAGACGCTTCCAGAATGGATTTACTGGAATCTGCAGGAATAGCAGAAGCCGATTATTTAATATGCGCCATAGATAATCCGGATGCAGTTTTCGGAATCGTAAAAAAAGTAAAGGAAAAATACCCACAGGTAAAGCTTCTGGTCCGGGCAAAAAACCGATATGATGCATATGATTTACACGAGCTAGGGATAGAACATATTTACAGGGAGTCGTTGGATACCTCTGTATTAATGGCGAGTGATGTATTGCGCTTTATGGGATTTGACAAAGAAGCCATTGAAGGGCAGGCCCGAAAATTTATTGAACTTGATGTCGATAGTTTGAAAAGACTAGCTGGAACCCGAAAAAACGAAAAGGAATATATCTTTAGAGCAAAAGAAGAAATTGCGCAACAGGAAAAATTATTGACTGAAGATTTGAAGGTGGGTAGTAGTAAAGTGGAAAGCAAAATTCAACCCAAAAATTAATATAGTAATGAAGAACAGGGAAGTAAAATTGAAGAAAATAGTTGTTACCGCTCTATCCGTTTACTGTTGTCTGCTATTTTTATCCTGCACAACCTTACAATACAGAAGAACCGATACCGAGATTATAGATGAATTCAAGGAAAAGGGAGTTGCCACAAAGCTAACCTATTTTAATATTGATAGTTTAGACCTTAAAATCCGGGTTCAAAAAGTAAATCTGTCCGAGCGGGAAATCAACATAGTCTTTTTTCACGGTTCACCTAGCTCCCTTACCGCTTGGCAAGCCTATATGAGTGACTCAGATTTAGGAGAGGCTGCAAATTTATATGCTATTGACAGACCAGGCTATGGGTACTCAAATTTTGGTGAAGAAATGCCCTCAATTAAACATCAAGCCGAAATAATGAATACCATTATAAACGATTTAGAACTGAATAATATTATTGCAATAGGCACATCGTATGGAGGCCCATTGGCGGCACGATTAGCGGTGCTCAATCCAAATGTAAAAGGTGTCATGCTATTGTCTGCTGCTATGGATCCCAGACAGGAGAAAGATATTTGGGCTTCAAGATTTACAAAATGGTGGTTCACACGATGGATTGTCCCTACAGGGTACAGAGTGGCAGGCGATGAAAAAAAGGTACACGCGTTAGAATTAGAAAAAATAGAAAAGGATTGGAGGAAAGTTTCTATTCCAATACTACACCTTCATGGCTCAGAAGATAATGTGGTACCCGTTGGAAATTTAAAATATACAGACAGTATTTTTTCAAATAGCACTGTAAAAATAATACCAGAGGTAGGTCACAATTTAGCCTGGGAGCACGTTGAAATAATAAAGCCTTTAATACTTGAGTTTATTAGAGATATTTTTAAGTAGAATAGTTGCTCTAATAATAGTAAAATTTTGTAATTGTGTAATTAAAGAGTCTAAGTATTTACAGTTTAGACATTTATAAGATTACAAAAAAATACAAATCATTACAAAATGGCCATACAGTCTTGATACCCATCTTAGAAGCAAGGAAAAGGGCTCATTTCTAACCATCAATAAAATTTAATAGGTAGAAGTTTCGAAACACCTGATTTGTTCGGAATTCTCTTAATTACGGATACCCATAAGGCAGCTTGTTAGATTATTCAGAAATCAAAGGGAGGAATAAAAGGTGTCGTTGTACAATGAGGAATACTTTTTATTGAGTGATGAGTTAAGTCTGGCTAAAAGCTGGACGCAATTGGCAGACCACTTTCTCTCTGAAAAAAGATCAAGAAACAGCAAGCTGTGCATTTAGCGCTAACCTCTTGATGCTAACAATAAAATGAATTTTGATATTTTATAACTGATAAGAGTCGGAGTTTTCCCGACTCTTTTTTATTTCAACTACGTACATTGTAACGTTTATTCTATAAAAGAGCTATATCGTGAGTTGCTGACCAATAATCCCGAGTAACATCCTTTTAATATATTCGTCTTGAAAGTGAGGCAACCAAATGCTCACGATTTGCGTCTCTATATAAAAACCAATCACCATGAGAACCTTTTTTTTCTTTTTTATCGTATTTCTAGGAATCCAGCCTATAATTAGTCAGGACCTAACGGCAACCATCGTCGATGCTCAAACAGACGCCCCTATTCCCTTTGCTACCATAGTTACAGGTAAGCACAGCGGACTTATCACCAACGAGAGCGGTGTATTTACGATCACACAGGCACAGCTAAAGCGTATTAAAGATTCTATTTTTATTTCCTCCATGGGATACGAAAATGTAGCCCTTTGGAAACCTACGGGAGACTTAACCATTCGCTTGGCACCCAAAACTTTCGAGTTGGCAGAGGTATTTATAAATGCCAACCCATTGTCTGCCCAGGAAGTTATTGAAAAGGTAAAGGAAAATCTAAACACAAATTACAACATCGCTCCGTCCAAAAGGAAAATATTCTTTAGACAAAGCGACCTTAACCTTATGGACAAAGTAGATTTTGGGTTTAAAAAGTCTACTATCAAAGAACTCAACAAAGAACTTATAGATGAGATTGCCGCCTCTATATCCAGGGAGTCCTGGAGCTATAAAGAGGCTGTGGGCGACTTTTATGGCGATTACCGCACTCAAAAATTGTATGTAGATAAGGCAGCACGGCTCTATGACAAAACCAAAGATGTCTCTTTTGAAGGGCTTACAGAAAACCTAGAGCGTATTTTTAAAGAGAATGTAAAACCAGATTCCTATATTAAAATACGTTCCGGACTTATAGGAACAAAGTTAGAGTTAGATTCCATTACAAATGAAAACAAGGAAGAAGCAGCTGTGGTACAGCGTGAAGTTGAAAAACCCAAAAGCTCCAGTTTCCAGTCCAGCATGAAAAACCGGCTTTCTGAACTCTACGAACAGTTATTTTTTAAGGAGGGTACCGCCTTGGATATTTTAGATAAATCCAACCGATATCGATTTACCCATACGGACTACACTTTTATAGACGATGCGGCCGTGTACATCATCACCTTCGAACCGAAAAGAAGAAAAGATTTTAAAGGTGTGTTATACGTAAATACGGAAGACTTTGCGGTGATGCGCTTAGAATTTCAAAATGTGCGTCCCTTAAAGAAATTTGGTTTGTTTGGCATTAGGTACCGGCACTCGGTTTTTAAAGGAAAAATGTTGTTTGCAAAAGAAGCAAGTGGCGGTTATGGTCCCCGATATATAGAACTGGAAGACGGGAAAACTGTTGGCGTGGATAGGCCCCTTAATGTGATAGAAAAGAACAAGCACGTAAAAGGCAGACGCAAGCAGAACGAACTGGCCTTGCATCTGGATATTGGCATCACCAACAGGACCAAATATGAACTGGTCGTTTTTTCCTCAGAAACTATAACACAGGGAGACTTTGAAAACACAGTTGAAAACCCAAAAGTGGAGGCTAGTTATCTTACCAAATACGATCCGGATTTCTGGAAAGATCATACCATTATGGAGCCAAATGCGGCGATTCAGGCTTTTGAAGTCGTAGAATAATTTTTATAATTCTTATGGCTACGCTCCTCATACTACATAATTAGAGGCGAAAGCACCACTAACAGAAATATTGCAAAAGATAAAATTCATCCACTGATGCTTCAAAAATTATATCGTCAAAGTGATTTAAAAAAAACACTGTACTAACAAGCCAATTTTACTCACATAAATGCAGAATACGCTTTGGATAGTGTGTGAATTTTTGATTAAAATATTTAAGCTTTATCTTATAGCTTTTATAGTATTCAGTTTTGGTTTCTCCAAACTGACAAAAGTCATAAAATACCCTTCCCTTCTCTGCTAATTTTGTCCTGTAATATTAAAATAATAGATATGACAGCTTTAGCAAGATTAGAAAAAGATTTTACAGAAAACGTAATGGGATATTCGGCATTAGGAATTGTACTTTCCACGTGTGTGGGTTCTATTGCTATTTTTCAAATACTCAATTTTGGACACGGAGTTTTAAATATGGCGCTCGTCTTGGTATGCGTAGCCGTTTGTAGCTTGCACAACGCGGCTATCCTAACAGTTCAAAAGCCTACATTAATATTTAAACTTTTAATGGCAAGTGTTCTTATTAATAGTTTTGTAATTGTAACAAGCCTTTTTATATGAAACGTGACACTTATTTAGTCTCTAAATATAACGTTCCAGGTCCTCGATATACAAGCTATCCTACCGTACCGTATTGGGATGGAAATAGTTTTTCTGTTGATGGATGGCAGAAGAGTATTCAACAGGGTTTATGCTTGTCCGAAAACCAAACAAGCAAAGGTATAAGTATTTACATACATCTACCCTTTTGCGAGCGTATGTGCACGTTTTGTGGATGTACCAAAAGAATTACAAAGAATCATTTGGTTGAAAAACCGTATATCCAAGCATTGCTGAAGGAATTGAGAATGTATGCCAAAATTATCGGTCACAGACCCTTGATACAGCAATTGCATCTGGGGGGTGGTACACCCACCTTCTTTTCTTCCGAAAATCTGGAAGACCTATTGATTGGAATTTTTGAAATCGCAGATATGGCTGATTCAATCGAATTTAGCTTTGAAGGCCACCCCAATAATACTACACGGGAACATCTCAAAATGTTCAACCGCAATGGATTTAAAAGAGTCTGTTATGGAGTACAGGATTATAACGAGACCGTGCAAAAAGCCATCAATCGTATCCAGCCTTTCGAAAATGTAGAACGTGCTACGATAGATGCACGTGCAACCGGATTTACATCGGTAGGCCACGATATTATATTTGGTCTTCCATTTCAGACACAGGACGACGTAATTAATACAGTCAACAAAACCATAAAATTGATGCCAGACCGCATTGCATTTTATAGCTATGCACACGTACCTTGGATAAAAGGAAACGGGCAGCGTGGATATAGTGAAGAACACTTGCCATCGCCAAAACAAAAGCGGTTACAATATGAGATAGGTAAAAAAATGCTGTTGCAGGCAGGATATGTGGAAATTGGGATGGACCATTTTGCGCTTAAAACCGACAACTTATATAGCGCTCAACAAAATGGGA
The DNA here is from genome assembly GCA_002337605.1 of Flavobacteriaceae bacterium UBA1903. GTDB lineage: Bacteria > Bacteroidota > Bacteroidia > Flavobacteriales > Flavobacteriaceae > Marinirhabdus. The sequence goes on along the minus strand of DDGL01000016.1, from coordinate 378,912 downwards.
GTATCCACCGTAATTTTATGGGCTACACTTCTTCCAAGACAGATGTGATGATTGGCCTGGGCGTTTCTGCCATAGGCGATAGCTGGTATGGATTTGCGCAAAATGTGAAAACTCTAAAAGAATACTACGAGCTTTTACGTAATGATGAATTACCTGTTATGCGCGGGCACATTTTAAATACAGAAGACCTTATTATGCGTAAACACATCTTGAACTTGATGTGTAATTTTGAAACCTCTTGGCAAGAAAAAACAATGCGCGTTCCAGAAATAGAAGAAATTTTGAGCAAACTTTCAGAAATGCAGGATGATGGTCTTATTGAAATAACAGAAAACCATCTAAAAGTTACAGAAGCAGGAAAACCCTATGTGCGTAATGTGTGCTTGCCTTTTGACTTGCGGTTACAACGTAAAAAACCACAGACTAAATTGTTCTCGATGACGGTTTAAATATTTTAAAAGTTCATTACTCAGAAAACCCGTTTGAACCTATTTGTCTTGCGGGTTTTCTATTTTCTCTTTTCAATATCTTCTTTACGAATGCGCTCATTGCGGCGTTTACGTTCTTTTGCCTTTCTTAATTTATAAATTAAAAATACCGCAATGGCTATTACTACAATGCCATACAGGCTATAAGCCACCCAGCCGTCTGTCCAACGACCTATATCTTGAAGTAAAATTTGTGTTGTTCTCATCATTATCTATTTATGATAGTATCATTTTCAGAATCTTCGTTACGTTCGTTTTTGATATTTTGATTGCTACGGGTAAGGTTATAAATAACTGCAACAAGTACAATACAAACAATTGCAAATACGCCAATTAGTATTGTGCCTAATCCCCAGTTCACAAGTGGCAAGAAGAGTGAGTTCATAATTTTATAGTTTTCTGGTTATTCTTTGTTTTAATGACACGAATGGTTGTTTGATACTTTTTCAATGGCTACCATATTTGAAGGCGACACGTAGGGTATTCCCAACCCAAGTCCTCTTACTATAAAAAGCACACCTACAATTATTACAAACACGGGTATAGCTTTTACAATACGCTCTTTAAAATTGGTATTGAGAAAATTACCCAAATAAGTAGCTGTTGTCATCAAAGGGATGGTTCCCAATCCAAAAAACACCATATATACCCCCCCTTCCCAAGTACCACCTGCTGCCACGCTTCCAAAAACTGCCATATAAACCAAGCCGCAGGGCAAGAAACCATTAAGAAAGCCAATGGTAAAAAAACTGTCTATTGATTTTCGTTTGAGCTCTGCACCCAAAGCACTTTTTACTTTCCCGACCCATTTGTACATAAATCGAGAACCATTGTATTTACTGAATACTTTTGAAGGTAATATGATTACCAAAATCATCAGTACACCTATCACAATGGATATATGTTGTTGAAAGCCAAACAAATCCAACCGTCTTCCCAAAAAGCCAAACAACAACCCAATGGTTCCATACGTAAGTAGTCGCCCAACGTGATAGCTCAATATTTGTAACACACGTTTTACCGGATTATTCCTATCTACCGGAAGCAAAAAAGCAATAGGGCCACACATTCCCACACAATGGAAACTGCCTAATAATCCGAATATGAGTGCCGTTAGCAACATTGTTAATAGGTTATCTCTTTTTTAAAGCGGTATTTCTTCTCTTCGTATTCCCAATCTATGGTAATGTTCCAGCGACCGTCCAGCAAGCGATTGTCAGGTATGAGCAAATTAGGATCTGTGAGTTCCAGCGGAAGTTCAAAATCCAGTTGCTTATTAGACGGTCTGTATAGGAACACTTTTCCTTTTATTTTTTGTGGCTCAAAGCCTTCAGGAAACTGAAGCAAATAGCCCATATCATTTTTAATTCCCGTGATCTGTTTTTCCATAGCAGCAGTGTTTTGTTGTGCATAAATATTGTCCTGCAATTCCATTTCTTTTTGATAATAGCCTTCTGTAACCAAGTCGTGTTCCAAGTTATTATCCGTCGTCATACGGTACACCAGAAATAAGATAAAGCCTATAAAAAGTGCCATCCCAATGACCAATCCCGTTCCCCAGTTTATTTTCATAACCTTTAATTTCTATTTTTTAAAACGTGTTGTATGTCCATCTTTTTCATTTTCTCGACCATCAGTTTTGCTTGACACGCAGCATTACCCCCAGGTCGTCCATTTTTACAACCATTACAACAGTTGCTTTCGTGTTGGTTTTTCATCTATTACTTTTTCATTACGTTCTGGTCTCGTTTAGAACAGACATCCATATTATTTATAATTTCTCGGGCCAAGAAAAGCTGTCCGAGTTGTTTCTATCTGTTCATCGCCGCTGAACACACCTATGACCACTTTATCCTTATCCCCACTCAAAGCGCTAGCATTTACCTCTATAAAAAGTGTGCCTTCGGCAAAATCGCTTGCTGGCACGGTAAAGGTCTCGTGGCTCACTATTTTAATCTTGCCATTGTGGGATAAAAGTTTGAAACGTACATCCTCAATGTCGTTATTGGTTTTATTGACCAGTTTATAGGTGTACACATTGCTGATAATATTATCTGCTTTTCGCTCGTATAACTGACCTGGCAATCGTAGAATATCTGCTTCCACGTCGTTGCGCAGAAAGAGCATTCCTACTAATACAGCTGTTAGAATTCCAAGAACCACGGTGTACCCTTTAAGACGTGGTGTGAACTCAAACTTGGCCTTCTTTTCTATATTTTCTTCACTCGCATAGCGTATCAACCCTTTGGGCAGGTCCACGGCTTCCATTATATTGTTACAGGCATCGATACAGGCGGTACAATTCACACATTCCATTTGTGTTCCGTTGCGTATATCAATTCCTGTAGGACAAACGTGTACACATTGAAAACAATCGATACAATCACCTTTACCCGAGGCTGCACGGTCTTCTTTTTTATTGAACTTTGCACGTCCCTCTTCTTTTTCACCACGTTTATGGTCATAAGCAACCACAATACTTTTATTATCCAGTAGCACGCCTTGCAATCTTCCGTAAGGACAGACAATGATGCAAACTTGTTCTCTAAACCATGCAAACACAAAGTAGAATACCCCTGTAAAAATGATGAGCGAAATTAGTGTACTCATGTGTTCCATCGGGCCATCTGTGATATAGCGTATCAGGCGGTCACTACCTATTAAGTATGCCAAAAACACATTGGCAATCAAAAACGAAATCACAAAAAAGACAAACCACTTTAAAGAGCGTTTGAGAATCTTTTCCCTGTTCCACGGCATTTTAGCCAATCGCATTTGTTTGCCACGGTCGCCATCTATCCAGTATTCTATCCGGCGGAACACCATTTCCATAAAGATGGTCTGCGGGCATACCCAACCACAAAATAAACGCCCAAAGGCAACGGTAAACAGAATGACGAATAACACGCCAACCAACATAACCATCACAAAAATGTAGAAGTCCTGTGGCCAGAACGGTAGACCAAAAATATTGAAACGACGTTCCAATACATTAAAGAGCAAAAACTGATGACCGTTAATTTTTACAAAGGGTGCAGCAAACAGAAAAACGAGAAGCACGTAACTCACATACTTGCGATACTCGTACCATTTGCCCACAGGCATTTTTGGAAACACCCAAGCTCGCTTTCCTTCTTCATTGAGCGTACCTATGGTATCTCTGAAATTATCTTTACCCTGTTCTGCCATTAGTTTGCGTAACTCTCAATTTTATGAAGCATCAATCCAGCTATATTCTTACCTCGCTGCTTCGCTTCTGTGGCTGTGATGCCTTCAAAGTGCTCTTCAATAGTTGTATTCCACAATTTTAACCATTGGTCGAAATGTTTTTTGCTCATTTTTGTCTTTTTACTCAATTGGATGTGTTTAAGCATCGGGTTTCCCTTAAAGCTCATCTTGCCCAGCAATACAGTTTCCCAGAAGCTGTACATTTTAGGCAGGTGTAGGATCCAATCTACCGCAGCAACATCATTAAAGATGTAGCCTATAGTTTTATCTGCTTTTACTTTATCATAGAAGCTATTAACCAATACTTCTATATCATTCCTTGTCTCTATATCTTTCATTTTTTTCATTCAAGAACAATAAGAATATAGCGTCATCCCAAGCCACTACGCTATGTTTCACATTCATTGGAATATCATAACTTTCGTAACGAGCAAATCGTTTACTTTCCATTTCTGTATTAAAATCTATTTCGCCTTGTACTACAAGTAATTTTGCTTTGCAAGGCGCAACGTGCTCTGCAAGTTCCACACCACGCCTTAAACCTATGGCCATTATTTTCGTTCCGTTTTCATCAAAAATTTTTTTAACAACGGGACGGTCGCTTACCTTTAGATTTTGTGCTACTTCGGTCATCATCTTGGTACATATTAAGGTTTCAGAATTCAGAATCAATTTATACTGTCATTCACTACATCGCCAGTTACTGGTTGGTCTTCTATAATCACTTGTACTTTTGTACTATCTATTACTTCTACGTCTACTTCTTCAACAGGTGCAAGTGGGTCCCTCCATATTTCGCCTTCGGGTTCTTTAGCATCGGCTGGGTTGGTACCGTGAAGACTTAAAATATAACTCGCAACCTGTGCCATTTCGAAAGGTTTCAGGTCAGATTTCCAAGCTACCATTCCTTTGCCGGCACGTCCTCCTTCAGAAATCGTTTTAAACACATTTTTAATTCCACCCCCTAAAATCCAATGGTCATCCGTTAAATTCGGCCCGATACCGCCACCACCACTTGCTTTATGACAGGCAACACAGTTTCCTGCAAAAATGGTTTTACCTGCATCGAGGTCTCCTGCTTCTGTCAATAATTCCACGGTATTAAAATCTACTAAATCCTTTGCTGTTTTCTTGTATTCTTCGATTTCTATCTTTGCTTCGGCAACTGCTATCTGATATTCCTCATCTTGATTTATTCCATCAAAGATGTGGTAGCGCGCCATATAAACAACAGCAAAAATGATAGTGGCATAAAAGCCATATACCCACCACGGCGGTAGTTTATTATCCAATTCGCGGATGCCGTCATAATTATGATCTAGAACTATCTCGCCTTCTTGCTCAATGGGCTTGCTACCCAATAACTTTTTGTAGGTATCCTTAAACCATTTGAATTGGTTTATTTTTGCAAGAGCCATATCGGCATCATATTTTGCTTGTCTTTCTTCTGAAAGTGTTCTATACATTATCTTTTCAAAAGCGTGAAGACATACTTCAAATGCGATATAAAATAGCATTAAAGCACCCAAGAAAGCCCAGACCCAAGTCTGTTCTACAAAAACAGATGTTTCGCCTTCAGACCCAATCCAATTCAGGAAAAAATACCCAAAGATTGAGAATCCCAGTATTCTTACTATTGCTGCTGTCTTCATAGAGATTCGTTGTTTTCGTTATTATCAAATTCTAACGGTATGTTGCTCACTTCTGTGATGTGTGCTTTCTTGGCGGTAAATACCCACCAGAAAAGCACTACAAAAAAGATGAAGAAAATGAGTAGGGAAATCATTGGGTAAATTTCTACACCATCTATATTTTCCAAGTTGCCTTTTATATATTTCAACATAACTATTGGTTTTGGTTTGTGGTTACTTCTTCTTTTGTTTTAATCTTGATATCTGTACCAAGACGTTGTAGGTATGCTATAAGAGCTACTACTTCACGGTCGCGCATCTCAACAAACGCTTCACCGTTTTCTTCTGCATATTTCTTATTGGCCTCGTAGGAACTTACAAAATCAGGGTCTGTATATAAGTTCTTTTCGATTTGAGTTCCTTGTTCGTCCATCCATTGTTGTGCCCGTTCTATCTCTTCCATTGTGTAAGGCACACCCAAAGAAACCATTGCTTCCATTTTATCTTCAGTCTGTGATTTATCCAGCTCTTTATTTATAAGCCATTTGTACGATGGCATTATCGAACCAGAACTTGTGCTCTGTGGGTCATAAAAATGATTTAAGTGCCAGTTGTCACTATATTTTTGACCTACACGCATTAAATCTGGCCCCGTTCGTTTACTTCCCCATAAGAAAGGGTGGTCATATACATATTCCCCAGATTTTGAATATTCGCCATAGCGTTCCACTTCACTTCGGAAGGGTCGAACCATCTGTGAATGACAGGATACACAACCTTCACGGATGTAAATGTCACGCCCTTCTAATTCTAAAGGTGTATATGGTTTTACGGTTGAAATTACCGGAACATAGTCATCGACCATCAACGATGGGATTATCTGTACCATACCACCAATCAATATGGCGATGGTGGCGAAAATGGTCAACTTTACAGGTCGTCTCTCCAACCACGTGTGGTACCCTTCTTTTGCTGTTCGTTTTTTGGTCACGCGTTGTAATGGTGTAGCCTCAGCAAGTTCGTCTGTTACCTTACTACCTTGGCGCACTGTCATTACAATGTTATACAACATTATAAACGAACCTAAGATGAACAAGCTACCCCCTATGGCACGCATCCAGTACATTGGGATGATCTCGTTGAGTGTTTCGAGGAAGTTTCCGTAGGTAAGCGTTCCATCAGGATTAAATTGTTTCCACATAGAAGCCTGTACAAATCCAGCCACATACATAGGCAGCGCATACATTATGATCCCTAAAGTTCCTACCCAGAAATGCGCGTTGGCGAGTTTTGTTGACCATAATTTGGTTTTGAATAGTTTTGGCACGAGATAATAAATCATACCGAAGGTCAAAAACCCGTTCCAGCCCAATGCACCTACGTGTACGTGCGCAATAATCCAATCGCTAAAATGGGCAATGGCATTCACATTTTTAAGCGAAAGCATAGGTCCTTCAAAAGTGGCCATACCGTAGCAGGTAATCGCTACCACCATAAATTTAAGAACCGGGTCTGTTCGCACTTTATCCCAGGCACCGCGCAATGTCAATAATCCGTTTATCATACCACCCCAAGAAGGTGCAATAAGCATTACCGAAAAGGCAACCCCTAAATTCTGTGCCCAATCCGGTAAAGAAGAATATAACAAGTGGTGCGGTCCTGCCCATATGTAGATAAAAATAAGCGACCAAAAGTGCACGATGGACAGTCGATAAGAATACACCGGCCTATTGGCCGCTTTAGGCACAAAATAGTACATTAAACCAAGAAATGGCGTGGTGAGGAAAAACGCCACCGCATTGTGCCCATACCACCACTGTACCAAGGCATCCTGTACACCTGCATACACCGAATAACTTTTTAATGCTGAAACAGGAATTTCGATACTATTCACAATATGTAACACAGCAACCGTCACGAAAGTTCCTAAATAGAACCAAATCGCAACATATAAATGGCGCTGTCTTCGCCTGAGTATTGTACCTATCAAATTGGCACCAAAAGCTACCCAAATAAGTGCTATAGCAATATCAAAAGGCCATTCCAGCTCGGCATATTCTTTTGAAGTAGTGTAGCCTAATGGCAGTGTGATGGCAGCACCTACGATAATGGCTTGCCAGCCCCAAAAATTCAGGTTGCTCAACCAATCTTTCCACATACGTGCTTTAAGCAGTCGTTGCGTAGAATAATAAACCCCTGCAAAAATAGCATTGCCCACAAAGGCAAATATTACAGCGTTGGTGTGCAAGGGTCGCAATCGCCCAAAGCTTAACCACGAAATACCGTCTGTTACGTTAGGAAATAAAAACATAAAGGCGAGCAGTAGTCCTACGCTCATCCCGATAATACCCCAAAAAATGGTGGCATTTACAAACTTTTTTACGATTTTATTGTCGTAGTAGAATTGTTCTGTTTGCATAATTTATTGGTTACTGGTTTGAATGATTTCTTTGTTGTCGCTTTTTTCCTGCTCTTTTTTAGGCTTAACCAATTCATCTTCAAAAAGCATTCTAACAGATGGCGTATAGGTATCATCATACTGCCCTTTCTTTACCGAATACACAAACGCGATAAAGAAAATGATAGCCACAATCACACTCACAGTGATTAAAACATAAATAATACTCATACCTACCTGAATTATGGTGTAAAATTACTTGGATGCACTTGCTTAAAAGATGACTTTTGTCAGTTACAAAAAATTAATTTTGAATACTTATCAGACCATTACATACAAGCCTAAAATTCCAGCTGTTTGTTGTGCCTCTGTAAATGTAGTATTCAACACCAAATCATTATGTGCCGAAAGTTTTTCCAATGATTGCAATTTCATTCTAAGGCGATGATATTCACTTTTAAAATAATCTTGCATCACAAGGCATTGTGTGCAATTGCTCATTTCATATTTTTTCTTTAATTGAAGAAATAATTGTGATACTACTATGATTTCTTGTTTCATTTTTATTGAATTTATGTTATTGATTTTCTACCTAATAAATAGGTACATATGGTGGTAAACACCACAATACTAATTGAGCTTAAAGGCATTAAAATAGCGGCAACCACGGGTGCGAGATTTCCTGTCACTGCAAATCCCAGCCCAATGAGATTATAGAATAATGAGAATACAAATGCGTATTTAATGATGCGAATTGACTTTTGCGAAAGCGCCATAAATTCAGATAAAACCCTCAATTTACTGGCATCGATAATGCCGTCGCACGCAGGTGAGAATACATTTACATCTTCTGAAACAGCGATGCCCACATTGCTCTGTGCCAGTGCACCCGCATCATTCAGTCCATCGCCTACCATCATCACCTTTTTACCTTGCTGTTGTAGCCTTTTGATATAATTGAGCTTGTCATCTGGTTTTTGATTGAATTTTAACTGTGCCGATTGCGGCAACTGTGTTTTTAGAAATTTCTTCTCGCCATCATTATCGCCAGATAACACGATTAAGTTTGCCGTATTACTCAATTCAGAAAAGAGTTTTTGCATCCCTTCACGATACGTATTGTAAAACACATAGCTACCTTTGTAACCATCGTTTGTGCTTATGTGTACCTGTGTATCTGTCGTTTCAGGTTGTTGATTTTTATTTCCTACAAAAGCAAAGCTTCCTACCTTTACGCTCGTTTTTCCGTAAATTCCTTCAATCCCTTTACCCGTTTCTTCCGTAAAATCATCCAACGTACATATATCGTTATCCTGCAACAATTCGTAAAGTGCTCTACTCAACGGATGGTTGGATGCACGCAAGGTGCTGGTCAACACTTTCTGCTCATCTTCAGTAAGTGATATGCCTTGGTAGGTAATCAGGTTTTTGTTGTGCGTGGTGAGCGTTCCTGTTTTGTCAAAAACCACGGTGTCAATGTGTGCCATCTGTTCTATGACGCTACTTTCCTTGAGGTATAACTTTCGCTTCCCAAAGATGCGCAACATATTACCCAATGTAAATGGTGCTGCCAGTGCTATAGCGCAAGGACAGGCTACGATGAGCACTGCGGTAAAGACATTAAAAGCGATGGACGCATCTATAAATAACCAAATACCCGTTGCTATTACAGCAATGCTTAAAATAGAAACGGTAAACCTTCGGCTTATCTGGTCTGTCAGATTTTCAAAGGTGGTGGCTTTGTTTTTACTGAAAACTTCATTGTTCCATAACTGTGTTAAGTAAGATTGCTCAACTTCTTTGGTCACTTCAACTTCAATGATACCTGCTTGTTGACGCCCACCAGCATAGATTTTATCGCCAGATTGTTTTGCCACAGGTGCTGCCTCCCCAGTTACAAAACTATAATCGATAAGTGCGCTTCCTTTAATTAAAATACCATCTGTGGGAATGAGTTCATTGTTTCGGATTAGAATGCGGTTGCCAGGTCTGAGTTCATAAACGGGTGTCTGTACTTCTTCCTGTTTTGACAATTGTGTTATCGCAATAGGGAAATAGGATTTGTAATCTCTTTCAAAAGAAAGAAATGCGTATGTTTTTTGCTGAAAAAATTTGCCTAGTAATAGAAAGAACACCAATCCTGCGAGACTATCAAAAAAGCCTGTTCCCCAATCCATCGCAATCTCTAAGGTAGAACGCAGAAAAAGTACTGCAATACCAATCGCAATGGGAACATCAATATTTAAAATGTTAGAGCGCAGACCCTTGTATGCCGATACAAAATAATCGCGACCAGAATAAAAAACTACCGGAATGGCAAAAGCAAACATTAACCAGCGGAAAAGATGCTTAAACTGTTCCAGCCAAAACTCACTTACCTCAAAATATTCAGGAAAGGACAGGAACATAATATTGCCAAAGGCAAAGCCCGCAACGCCCAATTTGTAAATCAAGCTTCGGTCAATTTTCTTTTCTTTTTTGTTGAAATCTTCAAGTGAGATATTGGGCTCATAGCCTATTTTACATAATAGAAGCACCAATTCCTTTAAATTAATTTCTGTTGAATTATAGGTAACCCGAATTGATTTTTGCGGAAAATTGACCTGCGCATTTTTTACTGCTGGATGTAACTTGTTGAGATTTTCAAGCACCCAAATACAAGAACTGCAATGAATATGAGGGATAACAAACGAAACGATCTGAGTGTCCTGCTCGTCAAATTCCAATAACTGGTGAATAATATGTTGATTGTCCAGAAAATCGAAACGGCCTTCAATATCCAAAGGCGTTTTTCCTGGTGTTGTTTGTAAGTCGTAATAATAGGTGAGATCATTCTCATTGAGAATGTCAAACACCGTTTTACAACCGTTGCAACAAAAGAATTTTTCCTGATGCTCTATAGTTGTATCACGGCAAGCGTCACCACAGTGATAACAATTTTCCATAATTTACTCTATACCTGTGGCAAAGGTGTAAAAGATGGCTCATTGAAAAGATGACTTTTGTCAGTTTTACTTTTTTATTCCCCAAAAAGGGCGTTGTATAAAATTGAACAACAGCCTTGCTTCATAGTTTAAAACCTAATTTGTTTATTTTAGCATCATAATGATGAGTAAAACAGAAATAGCGCTAAAAGAACGTATTAAGGAACTTACGTGTCTTTATGAAGTGTCTTCGATAATTGTTAATGCAGATGTTGGTGCAATGACCGAAACGCTAAGGGCTATCGCCATAAGTTTGAAAAAAGGATTTCAGTTTCCAGAAAGCACCGAAATTATAATTGAAACACCGCTTCAGATCTACAAGACATCCAATAAAGATCTAAAAAATTATATTACGGCAACTATCAATGTTTTTAATAACCCAAAGGGTAAAATTATAGCCTCCCTCACTAATAATGAAGCCACTTTTTTAAAAGAAGAACAACCATTGCTTGATAACGTTACCCTAAAATTAGGAAATCTCTTAGAGCGAATTGAAATCCAGCAAAATGAACGTTCCCTTAAACGTCAAATGGAACGAGCAGACAGATTGGGGATTTTGGGCGAAATAACTGCTGGTATCGCACACGAATTAAATACACCCTTAGCAAATATTTTGGGCTTTGCCGAATTGTTAAAGGATAATTTGGATTCTGACACTACTGCTTCCGAAGATGTAGATAAGATTATTAGCAATGCCATATTTTCTCGTGAGATTGTCAAAAAATTAATGTTTTTTGCCTGCGAAATGCCACAAGAAATGCAGGAAGTAAATATTGTACCCAGTATAAAAAATGCTATTGCGCTACTAGATGCTTCCTTTAAAAAGAATGGAGTTAAGTACATTGTTAAAATTGAAGATGAAACATTACTCCTAAAGGCCGATACCATTCAGTTAACACAGATTATTTTCAACTTAATCATAAATGCCATTTACTTTTCCCCAAAAGGAGGATTGGTCACTATTGAAGCCCAGCAAACTATAAATTGTATTATTTTAAAAGTAATGGATGAAGGCCCAGGATTGACAGATACCGCAATGGAAAAAGTATTCCAACCATTTTTTACTACGAAACCTACCGGTGATGGTTCTGGACTGGGATTGAGTGTGGTACACGGTATTGTTGCCAGCCACAACGGGAGTATTACTGTTGAAAATAATGAAAATAAAGGGGCAACTTTTACCGTAAAACTCCCAAAATCTTAACCTATGCAGCTAAAAAAAGAAAACATCCTCATAGTAGATGACGACCTCCATATTTTAGAATTATTACACCGTCATTTATCAACCTGGGAGTATCATACCTATAAAGCAGTATCTGTCAAAGAAGCTGTACAAATCTTGCGTGACACCAAAATAGATTTATTGATAACCGATTTAAAAATGCCTGAAATAGATGGGTTTGAACTCATTAAATTTGTTTCAGAACATTATCCAAATCTTCCAAAATTAGTTGTTACCGGATATCCTTCGGTACAGGACTCGCTGGCCGTCATAAAATCTGGAGTGGTAGAGTACTTAACCAAGCCTTTTACAAAAGATGAGTTAAAGACCGCTATCAACAAGTCAATAGATTCTTCAGAGAAGAAGACTCCTGAAGACATCAAGATTTCAACAAAAAAAGATAATACTTACGGTGAAATAATAGGTGCTTCCGAAAGAATAAATGAAGTGATACAAATTATTGAACGCGTTAAGGATAACAAAGCCACCGTTTTTATTAAGGGTGAAAGCGGTACGGGTAAAGAGCTCGTGGCACGTGCAATTCATTATCAAGGAAAATTTGCCAGAGCCCCCTTTATTGCTGTAAACTGTGGCGGTATTCCTGAAAATTTATTGGAAGCAGAATTATTTGGATATACAAAAGGCGCCTTTACAGGGGCAGAAAAAGAGCGAAATGGTTTCTTTCAAGCCGCCAATGGGGGAACCATTTTTTTAGATGAAATTGGTAACGCATCCACCGCAGTGCAATCTCGTTTACTACGTGTATTGCAGGAAAAAGAAGTGGTAAAAATAGGAGCGCAAAAAGCAGAAAAAATTGATGTTCGTATCATAGCTGCCACCAATAGCGACCTAAAAGAAATGATTAAAAAAGAAACGTTTCGGGAAGACCTCTATTATCGCCTAACCGTTGTTGAAATTGATGTAGCTCCTTTACGAGAACGCAAAGAAGACATTCCATTATTGGTTAAAAAATTCCTGTTTAAATATGGTGTGGAATACAAAGACCGCTTTATAAAGATAAGCCCAGAGGCTTCGGAAATTTTACAACGTTATGATTGGCCAGGTAATATAAGAGAGCTTGAAAACGTAATACAACGCGCTGTAATTATGTGCGATAAAATGGTGAACATTGAACACCTTCCATATGCTTTAAAACGCACCATTACTTTTCCAGAAGAAGCATTGCTTTCACTCAAAGAAATGGAAATACGCCATATAAAAAGAGTACTTCGCGCAACAGATAACAACAAAACGAAAGCTGCGGAAATTTTAGGAATTGACAGGAAGACTATCAGACAAAAACTTTCAGATTAAAAATTTTTAAGACTGGTACTTTTTATCCCGACCGGGAGTTTTTGTACCGGTTGTTGATTTTACTTTAATTTTATTAAAAGCTCCCAAACCCTTATTCTACAAGGGTTTTTTAATTTCCAACTATTTTTGGCACATCTAGTGGCACACACCTTGTCTTATCTACATCAAATGATAACTATGTACTATGAGATTAAACACTTTCAATATTTGTCCCACTTGTATCCATAGCGCTACCTGCATATTAACACACCAAAAAAACAGTGTTTGGTCGTGTAGCGATTATGATGAAAAAGCAAATAAGGTTTCAATACCAGAAAAAAGTTTAGAAACAGAGCGCCAACTAGAAATGGCAATGGCATAACATAAAAAATAAGATATGATTTTTAACCAATTAATCGATGTACTCCTTTCAAAAACAGGAAAAGGAACAAAATTAAAATTTGATACCATACGCAATAGCCCCTATAGGTTTGCAGGTAAACGGAATTTAAGAAACAGAGGATTGACAGTGAATCCCTTTTAAAAATAAAACTATGAACACACAAGTGCAATCAAATCATAAAGCTCAAAAAAGAGCTGAAGTCTTAAAACGAAGAAGTAGGTACATCATCGAAAAATATCACGAAAGAAGCATCACCAACCGACTTTTTAAATAATCACGAAAAAAAATCCGTTCAAAACGGTTCATATTTATGACAACAATCACAGCTGAAGTAAATAATATTAAAAAGAAAAAAATTCCTGTAAAGGGAATGATGGACAACGTAATGGAGCAGTTTAACAGCGCTGCAGACCATATTGACCTCCACCCCAACATACGTAAGATTTTAAGCATTACCAATAATGAAATTATCGTACATTTTCCCGTAAAGATGGATAATGGCGAAGTTGAAATATTTACAGGATATCGTGTACAACACAATAATGCATTAGGTCCTTACAAAGGGGGGTTACGATATCACCCAACGGTAGATATAGATGCTGCAAGAGCATTAGCTATGTGGATGACCTGGAAAACATCACTCGCAGGATTACCATACGGTGGTGGCAAGGGTGGCATACAGTTAGATCCTTCAAAATATTCACAGGGCGAGCTAGAGCGCATCACACGTCGTTTCACATTTGCATTGGCAGATAATATAGGACCAGAGCATGACATTCCTGCACCAGATGTAAATACAAATAGCCAGACAATGGCCTGGATTGCAGACACCTATATGAGTACGCGCCCACCAGCAGAGCGTACCGCAAACCAGCATGTTGTAACAGGAAAGCCCGACGGTAGTGGAGGCTTGGAAGGTCGTGACCGTGCAACAGGGTATGGTGTGTTTTTAAACATCAAATTCTGGGCAGAAAAAAATAAAGAAACACTAAAAGGCAAAAAATTCATTGTTCAAGGATTTGGTAATGTGGGATATTGGGCATCTCATTTTTTAGAAAAAGAAGGTGCCAAATTGGTAGCAGTTCAAGATGCTTTTGGAAGTATTAGAAATACCAATGGTATCAAAGTGGAAGATCTTTTCAATTATTCAAAATTAAATAACGGAAGCATATCAGGTTTTCCTGAAGCATTTGATCTAGACAATGAAAGATTCTTTACTTCAGAATGTGACATCTGTATTCCGGCGGCATTAGGCAACCAGATTACCAAAGAAAACGCTACCAAAATAAAAGCCAGACTCATCGCCGAAGGAGCCAATGGTCCTACCAATGTAGAAGGTGAAAAATTACTTCTAGAGCGCGGCGTGACTATAATCCCAGATATTCTTTGCAATTCTGGCGGTGTGGTAGGCAGTTATTTTGAATGGTTGCAGAACCGAAATGGTGAACTATGGCAACTGGACGAGGTAATGGCAAAACTTGACAAGAAAATGCGTGAATCATTCAACAAAGTGTATGAGTATGCTAAAAATGAGGATATGGATTTTAGAACCGCTGCATATTGTATTGCAATTAGAAGAATTGAAAAGGCCTATATCCAGCGAGGTATTTTCCCTTGATTTATGAATTCTAAAAAATGAAGAAATGAAATACGGAAGTTTAATTATAGAAAAAAAAGAGTATGTGTACCTAAAACGCATACTCAATATCTCAGGCTATGCCGAAGATTTTGAAACACAAAAATCACTACAACGATTGAGCACAGAGCTTAAAAGTGCTCAAATTATGAATGAGGATGAAATGCCAGAAGACGTGATTCGCTTTAATAGTAAAGTGATGGTGTATTCTGAAAATGGTTGGGAGAAAGTCATTCAACTAGTAGCTCCAGCAGATAAAGATGCCAAACAGAATAAAATATCCATTCTTACACCTATGGGTGCTGCTCTATATGGTTATTCTGAAGGAGACAAGATTGAGTGGGATTTTCCCTCTGGCAAACAAATAATAAAAATTGTAACTGTAACCCAGGACGCAACCCAAAAAAAAATAGAAGTACCTATTTAAAAAATTGAGAAAATGGAAGCCATACAAACAAAAATATTTAATCATGATACTGATGTGGATGTTACACACAAAATAAACACGATGGAGCTTGAAAACTGGATAAACCATTTAAAGTACATAAAAAAAGAGCTGAGCAACCTCATTGGTCTTTGTGGAGAAGATTTAAGTAATACACTTGAAGACGATAGCGTGCTCCAAAAATTTCAGAAGAAAGATGTTGAAAATGAAACATTACTCAGGGCACTTCATAACTATATGAATTCCAGAGAGGAAATTGTTGAATGTGAAGACACGCAATGTGACATGGCCTTTATTACTGAGCACGAAAGCTACAGAAGGAGTTATCTGTACCATCTTGATAAATACAGAAGGTTGAAAGATGAATTTTTTAGCAAAGTACAGGGCAAGTTTACCCTTTTAAATGGGATATCGTAAGGTCAAGCTATTTTGGAAATTGAACTCCCATACAAAGTAAATGCGCACCGAAGGCTATGTATTAAGAAAGATCTTATAGAACTATGCCATTGGATGGATACAGTTACCAAGATAAACACAGAAATTGATTATTTAAAAATTATTGGACAGCAACTTATTAAAGATCAAAATGCAGAAGCTATGCTACAGGGCTTGCGCAGGAAGAATACCTTACTGTTAGCTATGCTCTGCAAATATGAACAAGAACTTAAGACAGAATATGAATACGGGAAAAGGGAATATAATGTAAGCCGAGCAAAAGAACACGAAAAGAAACGTGGTGTTCATATTGCATTTATTCAAGAATTCACACAATTCAAAAAAGGGATATACCAAAAATTATCCAAGTATCAACGTAGATAAAACCTTGAAAAGATGAAAAAGATATTAATTCCTATCAATTTTAAATTCAGTAGCTATGATGCTATCGATTATGCCGTTACATTCTTTAAAAAAGAGAAATGTCAGTTCTATTTCCTGAATACCTATTCCTATGATATAAATGGTTTAAACGGTATTCAACTTTTACAAGCTGACGATGATTTCTTTGAAAAACCAAAGCTTTTTTCAGAGGTGAACCTGGGGCAAGCAATAGACAAATACACCCATAACAACAGAAATGACAAACACCGTTTCAACGCCATTTCCCAATGTTCTAATCTTATTGAGGCAATTAAAAAAACTATTAAGAAGGTAGAAATAGATTTAGTAGTGCTTCCTGGGAGAGATAACACCAATGAAGGTGTAGAAAGATACAGTAGGAATACTAAAAATATTATTGAAAATATAAGGGAATGTCCCGTAATGATTATTCCATCTTCTGCAAAAATGCATAAGAAACCAAAATTTGTATTGGTATCAAACTTTGATTTAGCGCTTCCAAAAGCTGAACTCGAAAATTGGTACTCTTTGGTAAAAATTTCCAATGGTAGTATTAAGATAGTAACGCTATCTGGTAAAGAAAACCTATCTGGGCTTCAAATAGCCCATCAAAACAAGGTGCGCTATTACCTGGAAATGCTCTCTGAAAAATCCATTGCAGTGGAATATGTTGAAAATGCCCCTGCGTTAAAAGATTTTGCAAAATATCATTCAGATTATATAATTTGTTTAATGGACAGAAAACCAGATTTCTGGAGAAAATTGGGCATTACCCATTCGCGAATCACAGATTTGGGCCCACTCCCCGGTACACCTGTAATAGCACTACACAGATAGCTATGAAATCAATGAGCAACCGTACATTCTATATAGTCGCAGTACTAATTGGCTTGGCCATCATTGCTATGCTGGACTGGTTAGTGCCTGCGCCTATTTTTTAGGAAATTCTCATAAACATCAAAAATGACTAAAATAAGTTTTAAATGAAATAAAGGCTTTTGAAAATGGAAAAATGAGCAATATAACCACCTGTGATCGTGTTGCTTTATCTCGTAAATCAATAAGAAAGGCCAGGTTTTATTGAAGCGGTTTATCCTCAAGAAAAAAAGATAGAAGTCAGAATGAAAGGATGGCTATCTTATTAGTATCAATGGAAAATGTGTATTACTATTTTAACTAACTTAAATTATATTGAGGACCATTAAAATGCATAAAAATCACAACTTATTTCCAAAAGGGGTCCTGATATCCTGGTTTACCGGCAACTTCAAGATGTATCTCATCAATCTTTTTAAGTTGCTTTGTAGTAGCGATTTCTTGAATTTCATTAAATAATATGCGCTCTTCAAATCGTATGTGCGCTTGTAGTTCTTCTTCCAGTAAGCTTAAGCTTTTCTCAACATTTTCGGTATCTGTAAACAGTTGTTTAATACGTCGATGCTCTTTTAAGGCTCGTAATATAAGAGGGTGGATTTTATCAAGAATAGGGAATATGTGCTTTTCATCAGCCTCAAAATGTGGAAGAATTTCAGTTGTAAAAAACCAATCCCGATAGTTTTGCATACGTTCTAGAGAAGTGTTTTGAGCAAAACCTTTCCTTATTTTCCAAGAAAACAAGAGTCCAAAATGATGTTGCCTACTCAATGGTTGTAATGCTTTATGACGTTTTATAGGTTTTGGATTTTCGCTCATATTGTTGAATTACTTTAGATAAATATGCAACATACGGGTTTTCCATTTTATTGTCGACGACTTTTGTCAGCTGGTTTTAAACTTTAGGAAAACCTTAAAATATTTTAAACTTAAGAATTGTATCTTAATAAGAAAAATGAAATTATCAGCAATGACATTATTGGGTATCACGACCTTACTTCTTTTAACAGTCGTGATTTTTACAGCTATGGATCTTCCATTTAGCTGGGTATTTTACTCCACTTGCGCAGGTCAGGTTTTGTTGGTCTACACCGTTTATAAAATATTAACGGATGATTATCGAACTGATAAAACTTTCAATGATTTTTACGAGGACAGACCGGATTTGGGACAGTAGTATAATTAACAGCAGTACAATTAAATGTTGTTAACTCTGTTATCTATTTTAAGATTCAACTATTTCACGGGTATTTTAGAAATCGGCAAATACTATCTCCGTTAATTTTATTTCCATTAATTTTGTAGCGGTATGAGTAAACACGAAAACTCGCGTTGCGAGAATTGTATTATTAGGCAGATGAACAGCTTTAAGGCCCTTAAAAAGGAAGAGTTGAAGCAAATGGCCGACCATAAAGAAACAAAAGTCATCAAAAAAGGTGAAGTTATCTTTAGTGAAGGTGAACGGCTGGGAGGCGTGTTTTGTGTACGTAATGGAATTTCTAAATTGTCTAAAATGAGCGATAATGGTCGCGATCAAATCGTGAAACTCGCTACTAAAGGCGAGGTTTTGGGACATCGCTCTGTGATCTCTTCAGAAGCTACTAATTTAAGTGCCACGGCTCTTGAAGATATGGAAGTTTGCTTTATCCCAAAAACGCATATAGAAGAACCATTACAAACCAATCCTGTTTTTACAAATGCGGTGCTAAAACATATGGCGCAAGAATTGAAATTTGCAGATGACGTAATTGTAAATATGGCACAAAAAAGTGTGCGCCAGCGTCTTGCCGAAGTACTGATGTATCTTGAAGATAATTTTGGGGTTGATAATGAAGGCTATTTGTACCTTCAACTTACCAGGGCCGATATTGCCGATGTGGTAGGAACTGCAACAGAATTATTGATACGAACACTTACCAAGTTTAAAAAAGAAGGTCTCGTTTCTACATCTGGAAAACGTATAAAAATTGAAGATAAAAAAGCCCTCTACAACCTAGTAGAAGGCATTTAATTTTTCTAAAAATTTAAACTCCCAAACCTTTCAAAAGCTTCTTTTGTAAGCTCTTCCCTAACATCGGGATGAGCAATTTCAATCAATGCTTTGGCGCGTTGTTTCAGGTTTTTGCCAAAGAGGTTTGCAACGCCATATTCTGTTACTACATAATGTACGTGCGCTCTTGTTGTAGTTACACCAGCACCTTGATTGAGAAACGGTGTTATTTTTGAAATTCCTTTTGCGGTCGTGGAAGTCATAGCAAAAATAGGTTTACCACCTTTAGAAAGTGATGCACCACGTATAAAATCCATCTGTCCTCCTACGCCGCTATACTGCCTTCCGCCAATGGTATCTGCGCATACTTGCCCTGTTAAATCTATTTCAATTGCACTATTTATAGCAGTTACCTTAGGATTCTGTCGAATGATTGCCGTATCATTGGTATAGGCAGCTTCCTTGAAATGTACCAATGGATTGTCATTTACAAAATCATATAATTTTTGGCTTCCCACAGCAAAACAAGTCACAATTTTTCCTTGTTTGATAATCTTGTGTTCGCCTGTAATGACACCTTTTTCTACTAAGTGTACTATACCATCAGAAAACATTTCGGTATGTATTCCTAAGCCTTTATGGTTGCCCAAATTATTTAATACAGCATTTGGAATATTGCCTATTCCCATTTGCAAGGTTGCACCATCTTCAATGAGATTTGCTACGTTCTCGCCTATCTGTTTTTCTATTGCCGTAAGTGATACGCTTTCCGTATTTTTCATTGGTCGGTCATAGTGTACCGCAATGTCAATTTTTGAGGAATGAATAATGCCGTCGCCGTGTGTTCTGGGAACCTTTGGGTTGACCTGGGCAATTATTGTTTTGGCAGTTTCAATCGCAGGCAATGTAATATCAACAGACGTTCCTAAAGAACAAAACCCGTGTGCATCTGGTTCTGAAACTTGGATAAAAGCCACATCAAGTGGTAGAATTTCTTGTCGAAACAAATGATGGATTTCGCTCAAAAAAATAGGAACGTAGTCACCATTGCCTTTATTCACGGACTGTCTCACATTACTACCTACAAAAAAGCTGTTTACTTTAAATGATTTATTATAGGGTTCTTGAGTGTATCGTGCATTGCCTTCAGTGTGTACTTGACATATTTCTACATCTTTAAATTCTTGGTGTCTGTCGCAAAGTGCTTCAATTAAAAGATTAGGGGTCATCGCTGCACCTTGAAAAAAGACACGATTTCCAGATGTAACTTTTTTTACTGCTTCTTGGGCGGTAACATACTTCATATTCATAGTTATTTTTCTTTTATAAAATAGTGGGCCTTTAAAGACCAATTATAATTTTTGTTGAGTGCGTAGGTTTTATCTTCAACCACATAATTACTGTTATTAATAAAACTAATTTTCGAGGGTTTTACCAAATAACCACCCCAATTGTTAGGTTTTGGTACTTCTTTGTTTTGAAATGCTTTGTCCGCTTTCGCAAAAGCAGCATCAAGTAATTTTCTTGATGCTATTGTTCGACTCTGTTGTGAGGCGTAGGCACCTAATTTACTTTCTCTTGGACGTACACTAAAATAATTCTGCGAAATAGCTTCTGGTAATTTCTCTGCGAGTCCTTCGATATGGATTTCAGTTGAATTATGCTGCCATTGAAACAACAAATGAACTCGATTATTATAAGCAATGTCACGTCCTTTTTTACTGTCGTAATTTGTGAATAATGTTAACCCATCCCAATCGTATTTCTTAAGTAATACCGTCCGAGAATGGGGAAAACCATCTTGTCCTATTGTGGTAAGAAGCATTGCATTTACTTCGGAACCGTTGCTATGGTCATTGGCTTTGCAGAACAGCTTATGAAATTCCTGCAAAGGGTTATGATCTATCATTTTTTAAATCTTTACCGTAAGAACCGGAAGTGTTGAGTGGTTTGCAATGTCTTCACCTATACTACCATTCAATAAATGGGACAGTCCCATACGACCGTGTGTGGGAATGGCGATGATATCTGCACCTGATAATGATGCAAAATTGAAAACACCTTCCTCTACGCTGTAATCTGCAACCCGATTTACTGTTTTAATAGCATTTACCGGGTCTGGATGATTTACTTTGTTGAAAAAACGCAGTAGTTTTTCGTCCATTTCTATGGTGCTAATAAACTCTTTTCCAGGTAAGTTAACGTATAGTAATTCTATTTGAACAGATAATAATTCAGCTATCTCGACGATTTTAGAATAGGCGTCACAGGCTTCTTCGTCAAAATTGCTTGCAAAAATTAATCTTTCGGGCGCAAAAGCAAGTTCATTTTCTTTTACTACGAGCAAAGGAATTTCTGAACTTCGCACCACCTTTTCTGCATTACTTCCTTTAAAAATTTCATTTAAGCCACTACTGCCGTGAGACCCCATCACAATAAGCGATGCATCTATATCCTTTGCAAAATTATTGATACTTGAAAAATTCAATGTTTTTTGTAGAACAGGTTCTACAAGTATGCCTTCTAAAAAAGGTTGCTTCAATAACTCACTATACTGTTTTTCTGCAAGCTTGGTATGGTATAATGTTTCCTCAAAGTTAGTCGTCCTTGTTAAAACACCTTTTTCTATTCCCGCCATATGTGTAAGCACAATCTTGGCAGAAATACGTTTTGCTATCGTAGCACCTATTTCTAAAGCCTTACTACTGGTGCTGCTAAAATCTATAGGAATTAAAATGGTTTTCATAGTATCTGGTTTTAAATGTTGTTACAAAATTATGAGACCTGTTGCATAAAAAAGATGATTTAAGTCAGTCTAAATTATTTTGATGCTATCACGAGATTCTGAAAAGACATCCATTTATTAAATCACGATACTTCTTAATAGGAAATATCGATTTGCTGACATAAGTCATAAAATTTTCAAGGCAGCCGGTTTAATTTTATGTTGAATTAAATTCAATGATATGACAAAGAGATTAGACAAAACCGAAAATTTGCTACTACTTAGTAATAATTACATTGGTTCATTGGGATATATTCATCAAAACACACCTATTGTAGTACCAATTACGTATTTCTATAATGCAGAGCAGAAGAAAATCATCTGTTATTCAGCTATCGGGCACAAGATTAATGCTATGCGTAAAAACCATTCGGTTTCTCTTTCTGTCACAGATATTGAATCTGTTAATGAGTGGAAATCAGTCCTTATTAAAGGCACGTATGAGGAAAGCTCGGGAAGTACAGCAAAAGCCTTACTTCATCAATTCTCTTTAGGGGTAAAAGAATTAATTATACGTAAGGAACTAAGGGATTTAAATTTTTTAAGTGAATTCTCAAGTAAAATAGAGAATGACGAAATACCAATTGTATTTTCCATTAGTATGGATGAGATAACTGGAAGAATAAGAAAATTTTAAGCCTGCTATGAACACAACATTCGTTTGATGAAGTTTAAAATGCGAGGGTTGTGCAAACGCCATATCAAAAAAAGACCTAACTGACTTTTGTCATAATCCATAGGATAAAAACCTTCTAATTTTGTCTTAAAGATTAAAGGTTGTGAAAGTTGAATTTAAATCACATATTTTGAAGTGTAAAGATTGTGCCGATACCGTAGTGAAGAAAGCGGCGAGCATAGAAGGAATATCCAACACTCAGTTAGATATCTCTAATGGCTATTTGATTTTGGACTGCATTTCGCACAATGCTTTGATATCGCTCGAAATGAGTCTTGCTGAAATAGGACACCCCATTAAAGGATTTCCTGTTAAAAATAATGAAATCAATGATTCAGAAACAGAATTAATTTGATTTTAATTTTTAGTATTTAGAGCTCTGTTCTATAAACAAAGCCCTTTTGAGTAATTCTCAAAAGGGCTTTTTCTAGGTTCATCGTAAAGTATAAATTATTTTAAATGTATTATCGATGGTTCCAGATAGCCATAAACTGCCCGTGTGCCATTCTTCTGGCAGCTTCTTTCGCATTTTGTGCCAGTTGACCTTCAAAAAGAATATCTATTGTCTCAAACCACAAATTGAGCCATTGCCCAAAATGGTTTTGGCCTACGGTATGGTTTAGGTTACGGTCCACATTCACGTGTTTTTGAGTAGGACTTCCCTTAAATTTTGCAATACCAAAAAGATTGGTTTCCCAAAAATCGGTTAACTTTTCAAGGTGTTCAGGCCATTTTTCTTCAGGTATATGGCTGTTAAAAATTGGACCCAAAAGGGAATCCTTCCGCACCTTCGCATAAAAACTATGCACCAGAAATGAAATATCTTCCCTGTTTTCAATCGTTTTTACCATCTGCTTTATAGAATATGTATGAAGTCTTAAACCTCTTAGAGGGCACAACTTTGATTACTTGACATCAGCTTTTGTTCCATTTTTAATGCTTTTGGAAACAAAATATTGTTTTCAAGGTGAATATGTAGATGAAGGTCTTTTTCAAACTCATCAAGCATAGAAAATGTAACTTTGTAGGTGTTACAAGCGTCTTCTGGTGGCGTGTATCCATCACTAAGTTTTGAAATATCTCTAAAGATCTGCCCCGCATTGTCGTGCTCGTGTTCCATCATAGAAATGGGATTTTGCACGGTGCCAAAATGAGCTGGTTCCAGAGGTATATTTTCGTCAATACTTTCAACCATCTTTTTAATACGTGGAAAAAGCACCAATTCTTCTTTTTTCATATGCTGTGCCAACTCGCCCGCAACGGCTTCAAATAAGCGGTTAATTTCAATAAGCTCTGGATGGCGTTCGCCGTGAACCTTGCAAAGTTTGGTTAAAAATTGTGATAGTACTGGTATCTTGCTTTCTACATATTTATGATGGGTCTTTTCAATATAGGTTACCAGTAAGTCCAGTGGCCACGTATTAAAAGCCTGCACATTATGCTGTACTTGTGTGGACGAGATTTCCAGTTTTTCAAGAATATCTTCCAAGACAATATTATTTTTCTCACAAACTTCGTCCAGAGGTCTGTTGCCACGACAGCAAAAATCGATTCCGTATTCAGAAAATACTGCGGCTGTTCTAAAATCTTCGGCTACAAATCGCCCTATCTCTTTCTTTTTAAGTGCTTCCATATTATTTTATTTATTGAATTTAAATTTTTAATGCTTTAAGAATGATGTCCCGGCTTCTAGGTCAAAAGCTAGGGTTTGGAGCGTCGTATTTTCCAACATTGTTTTAAGTCCGTTTCTTACTTCTGCAAATTGAAAATGTAATGGACAGGGTTTTTCTTCGTTACAGTCGTTGAGCCCCAACCCACAGCCGCTATAAATTTTAGGTCCATCGATAATCGCTACTATATCTGCAAGTGTAGTCGCCTCTATACTTTCTGATGTAATTTCAAAACCACCATGAGGTCCTTTTATTGATTTGATCACACCGCCTTTTACAAGTTGTTGCAACACTTTTGCGGTAAAGGCTTCTGGTCCATCTATCTGTTTTGAAATAGCTGAAATATTGACCCGTTTACCCTCGTTCGATTTCATTGCAATAAAGATCAAAGAACGGATACCATATTCACAGGCTTTTGAAAACATACATCAAATTTTATACTGCAAATATAAAAAAGATAAAATTGTCCGAAATATGACAAAAGTCATCTTTTACCCTTAGTATCTCATCTAAATTTGTAGTGTCAAAAGGAAAGACCTTCTGGCCATTACTAAAAATAATGTCAACTGATTTAAACAATTAAACCCAAAAAAATGAGAACAATAGGCAAATTCGCATTCCTTTTCACAGTTGGTATCCTCATAAGCTGTGGAGGGAAAGAAGAAAAAAAAGAAGAAAGAATCCAAATAGGGCAAAAGCCTGAAGTGAAATCTATTAAAGTTGAGGAACCAACATCTGATGAAGTACCAGCTTCCAAGAGAATTACTTTGGACAACAAGGGTGTGGGGGAAATTAAAAACCTAGAGTTACCTACCACTATCGACAATGCAATGGTAGAAAGAGGTGCAGCTATATTTAAAACCAATTGTACAGCTTGCCATAAAATAGGAAAGCGTTTTATTGGCCCTTCACCTTCTGGCATTATGAAAAGAAGAAGCCCAGAATGGATTATGAATATGATTTTGGATCCACAATTAATGGTTGCTGAAGATAGATGTGCAAAAGACCTTTTAGTTGAATTTAACGGTGCTGCTATGGCAAACCAAAATATGACCAAAGAGCAAGCTCGTGATATCTTAGAATATTTCAGAACCTTAAAATAAATAAATTATGAAACCAAGCAATTTAAAATTTTTAATAGGATTGTTTGCTCTTACCCTTACACTATATAGTTGTAAGGACGAAACAAGTGATACCAATGTTTCAAATACTGAAGCTACATCAACCACTTCTTCAAAAGAGCAAGGACAAGCATTTATCGGAGGAGATGTATCAAAACCCAACGTACTACAAATAGCAATGAACTCACCAGACCACACCACACTTGTGGCTGCCGTTCAAGCCGCAGACCTTGAAAATGCGTTGGTCAATGCAGGACCGCTTATGGTGTTTGCACCTACTAACGAAGCCTTTGAAGCATTGCCGGCTGGCACGGTTGAAGACCTTCTGAAACCAGAGAATAAGCAAAAACTGGCTACTATCCTAAAGCACCATGTAACTGCTGGAAACTATGACAAGGATTTTTTGAAAAATTTCAAAAAATTGGGTCAAGCAGATGATACTAACACAACCGTGGAGGTAAAAGGCGACGATGTGTACGTAGGTGGTGCCAAAATCATAGCCACAGTTAAAGCTGGAAATGGTATCGTGCACGTAGTAGACAAAGTGATTTTACCAACAGCCAATTAATAAAAAACAAGTAACCTTAAATATAGAACAGATGAAAAAATATAAAATTCATATACTATCGATTATTGCAGCATTTGCGCTTCTCACGAGTTGCGGCAACAACAATGGTCAAAATTCTTCTAATGGAGCATTAAACGCTAGTGCAGCAGAGAAAATGTATGTTGCACCTGGCGAACAGGACGATTATTACGCATTTATGTCTGGTGGATATAGTGGTAACCTAACGGTGTACGGCTTACCATCTGGTAGAATGTTCAAAGAAATACCTGTTTTCTCACAATTCCCAACTTCTGGGTACGGCTATTCTGAAGAAACAAAACCAATGCTCAACACATCGCACGGATTTGTGCCTTGGGACGATTCTCACCACCCAGATATTTCTCAAACCAACGGAGAATTAGATGGAAGATGGATTTTTATAAACGGGAACAACACCCCAAGAATTGCGAGAATTAGTCTAAGTACTTTTGAAACAGAAGAAATCATAGAAGTACCTAATAGTGCTGGTAATCACAGTTCGTCGTTCATTACAGAAAATACAGAGTATGTAGTGGCAGGGACACGTTTTTCCGTACCTATTCCACAACGTGATATGGCCATAAGTGATTATAAAGAAAACTTTAAAGGATCACTATCGTTTATAAGTGTAGATCCAGAGCACGGCCATATGGATATTAAATTCCAGCTTTTGATGCCTGGCTTTAATTACGACCTTTCACACCCAGGGCGTGGAAAATCGCACGGTTGGTTCTTCTTTACTACGTATAATACAGAAGAGGCCCATACTCTTCAAGAAGTGAATGCATCACAAAACGATAAGGATTTCATCGCAGCGGTAAACTGGAAAAAGATTGAAGAGTACGTAAACAATGGAGGTGGTACTAAAGTACCTGCAAATTATGCCCATAACGTGTATGATGAAAGTACGCATATGGCAACAACCACAATGAAAAAAGAAGTGCTTACGGTTGACCCATTAAAGGTGCCAGGAGCAGTATATTTTCTGCCTACACCAAAATCACCACACGGTTGTGATGTAGATCCATCTGGAGAATACATTATTGGTAATGGTAAACTGTCTGCAGACCTTACGGTACACTCTTTCGATAATATGATCGCTGCTATTGAAGGCAAAAAATTTGATGGTGAAGCATACGGAATCCCAATCCTTAAGTTTGAAGACGTATTGGCAGGAACCGTAAAAAGTGGTGGATTAGGCCCATTACATACAGAGTTTGATGGCAAAGGAAATGCTTATACTACTTTCTTTATCTCTTCTGAAGTAGTAAAATGGAAATTGGGATCTTGGGAAGTAGTTGATAGAAAGCCTACCTATTATTCTGTAGGTCATATAATGATTCCTGGCGGAAATTCCAGAAAACCATTTGGTGGGTATGCAGTTGCCTTAAATAAAATCACCAAGGACAGATATTTACCTGTAGGACCAGAAATGGAACATTCAGCACAGATTTACGATATCTCTGGTGAAAAAATGGAACTAATCTATGATTTCCCAACGCACGGTGAACCGCACTACGCAGCAGGTTGTCCAGCAGAATTACTGGCACCAAAGGCTAAAAAGATCTATAGACTGGACGAAAACAAACACCCGTATGCTATAAATAACCCTGGTGAGGCAAAAGTAACACGTGATGGTAACGAAGTGCATATCTATATGTCCACCATACGTAGTCACTTTACACCCGATAATATAGAAGGTATTAAAGTGGGAGACAAAGTGTATTTCCACATCACAAATCACGAACAGGATTTTGATGTTCCGCACGGTTTTGCAATGATTGGACAAAACACTTCAGAATTATTAGTTATGCCAGGGCAGACCAAAACATCGGTTTGGGAGCCAAAGCAAGTAGGTGTTTGGCCATTTTATTGTACAGATTTCTGCTCTGCATTGCACCAAGAAATGCAGGGATATGTTAGGGTTTCACCCGCAAATTCTAACATAGAATTGAGTTGGTCTCTTGGAGACTAATATTGGTTGGTTTTTATGCAGGCAGTATGGCGATCTACTGCCTGCTATTTAAATCAAAACGCTTTCCCATAAGCACTACACCATAAAAACAGCTAAAATGAAAAAGGCAAGTATACTAATGATTATAGGCTCACTGTTGTTGTTGGGACTCTTCATATATCCATTATGGAATATACAACTGGGCGCACCACAATACCCTGAACCTTTGGGAATGAACATATACATAAACGGCATAAAAGGACAAAGTGAATTTGACATCCAGAACATTGATGGGTTAAACCACTATATCGGTATGAAAACCTTGCCAAAACCTAGTGATATGTGGGAGTTTAGTGTTTTCCCGATTGTGATAGGCAGTATGGCAGCACTAGGCATTGTTATTGGGCTTTTAGCGTTTTTCAAAAAAGTAGACCATCGCTGGTTCTTAGGTTGGTTTTTGGTGATGACCATCTTGGGCATATTGGGTATGTACGACTTTAACGCTTGGATGGTAGATTACGGTACCAACTTAGACCCTAATGCCATTATGAAACTTCAAAATCCGGATGGCACGCCTATGAGCTACAAACCACCACTTTTGGGACATAAAAAGTTATTGAATTTCGATGCCTATTCGTATCCAAGATTGGGCGGTTATTTAATGGGATTGGGAATGCTTTTAACGCTTGTTGCTTTTTTCGTAGGAAAGCGCTCTAAAAAAAATGCTATATGAAAAACAGTATAAAAATGTCACTTTTAACACTATTAGCAGTATTTACAGTTTCTTGTAATACGGGACCACAAACTATAGATTACGGAAACGATGGTTGCCATTTTTGTAAAATGACTATTGTAGATAAAATTCACGGTTCAGAATTTGTAACCGAAAAAGGGAAGATATATAAATTTGATGCTACCGAATGTATGCTAAATTACGCACAAGATACGCCAAATTCAGACACAGGGGTTTACTATACAAATTACTATGAAAGCCCAACAGAACTCATCCCTTCTTCAGAAGCTACCTATTTAATATCTAAAGAATTACCAAGCCCTATGGGTGCAAGCCTAACCGCTTTTAAAGAAAAGAGTACTGCCGAGAAAATTCAATCAGATTTAGGCGGTAACCTTTATAATTGGAAAGAATTGAAGTCATATTTAAACAAATAGGTACAGCCTTGAGAATTATTTTTCTATACAAAATCGTTTTTTTAATTGCTTGTTTCAGTATTACAACTGGCTGGGCAAAAACGATAACCGTATGCAACACCTGCGACATAGCGTCACTCAAGAAAGCGATTGCCGTAGCCGAGGCAGAGGATACGATTTTTATAAAAAAAGGAACTTACAAAGAGTTTAATATTGTTGTCGATAAACCCTTGACCATAAAAGGAGAAAACTTCCCAGTTATCGATGGAGAGGACCAAGGGGAAATCATTCGTATTACTTCAGACAATGTAACAATAGATGGATTGTTCATTATTAACGTAGGCACAAGCTACACCAGCGACCACGCAGCCATTCGTGTGGTAAAGAGCGAAAAATTCTTGATTCAGAATGTGGTATTGGAAAAATTGTTTTTCGGTATCTATTTAGAAAAATCAAACAACGGAAAAGTATATCACAATAAGATTATTGGTGATGCACAGGACGAATACAATTCGGGCAACGGCATACAGCTTTGGTATTGCAAAAATGTAATTGTGGGCCGAAATATTGTTCAAAAAACGAGGGATGGTATTTATTTGGAATTTTCAGATAACATAACCATCGATAATAACATAAGCACAGAAAACCTGAGGTATGGGCTTCACTTTATGTTTTCAAACGATGATGTGTACACCAATAACACTTTTGAAAACAACGGTGCAGGTGTAGCGGTAATGTTTTCAAAACGAATAAAAATGTTGAACAACACTTTTCATAAAAATTGGGGAACAGCCGCTTTTGGCCTTTTACTGAAAGAAATTAACGATGCCGAAATAAGCGGAAATACGTTTGAAGAAAATACAGTAGGCATTAACATTGAAGGCTCTAACCGAATAACGTACCACAAAAATAATTTTATAAGAAATGGTTATGCCATTAAAGTTTTGGGCGCGTGCTATACCAATGTGTTTGAGTACAACAATTTTCTGTATAACTCATTCGATATATCTTACAACAGCCGTATTAACGATAACGTATTTGCAAACAATTATTGGAGTAGTTACACAGGCTACGATTTAGACAGGGACGGCATAGGCGATATACCCTACCGTCCGGTGAAACTATTTTCATATATCGTAAACAGGACGCCGGAAACCATTATTTTAATGCGTAGCCTATTTATTGATATTATAGACTTTTCAGAAAAAGTTTCCCCAGTATTCACACCAGATAATTTAGTGGATGAGCGTCCAAAAATGAAAAAAATTAAATGATACACATAGAAAATCTATACAAAAGTTTTGGCAAGAATAAAGTGCTTGAAGGCATTGACCTATCTATTTCAGAAAAGGGTATTTTTGCAATTCTTGGCCCCAATGGATCGGGTAAAACCACTCTTATAAAATCTATTTTAGGGATGGTAATTCCCGATAGTGGTACAATTTCGCTCAATGGTAATTCTATAAAAAACAAATGGAATTACAGAAACGAGATAGATTACCTGCCGCAAATAGCCAATTTCCCTTCTAATCTTACAGTACAGGAACTTGTAAAAATGATTAAAGACCTTCGGAATCTGCATGGTGAAGACAAGCAACTTATCGAGCTCTTTAAGTTAAGCCCATTTCTCAATAAAAAACTGAGCAACCTATCTGGTGGTACAAAACAGAAAGTAAATCTGGTACTTACTTTAATGTTTGACAGTCCGTTAATTATACTCGATGAGCCCACTACAGGACTTGACCCCATTGCATTGTTACACCTCAAAAATTTAATTCTTCAGGAAAAAGCAAAAGGGAAAACCATTTTAATCACTTCTCACATAATGAGCTTTGTAGAAGAAATGGCAGACCAGATTGTATTTCTTTTGGAAGGCAAGGTGTACTTTAAAGGCGATATAAAAACCCTTTTGACCCAAACCAACGAACCAAATTTTGAACGTGCCATAGCCAACCTTTTAACCGAACAAAATGTTTAAAATTTTAAAATATAGCTTTTTCGATTTAATACGTAGCCGCTGGAGTTATGTGTACCTGTTCTTTTATTTAGCACTGGGATTCGTATTGCTTTTCTTAAATAATGACCTTTCAAAAGCTGTTATTACATTGATGAATGTCATCATTATCCTGGTACCACTCATCGGGACTATTTTTGGGGTAATGTACTATTACGACTCAAAAGAATTTACAGAATTGTTACTTGCCCAACCCGTAAAGCGCGCTTCGATTTTCTTAGGCCAATATCTTGGTGTCGCTATATCGTTATCGTTGAGTTTGTTGATTGGTTTGGGATTGCCCTTTATACTATATGGTCTTTTTCAATCCAGTGCAATTTGGGATTTTGTATTGTTGTTGGTCACAGGAACTTTTTTAACGCTCATTTTTACAGGCTTGGCTTTCAATATTGCGCTTTACAACGAGAATAAAATCAAAGGGTTTAGCTATGCGATATTGCTGTGGTTGTTTATGGCTGTTATTTATGACGGATTGTTTTTAATGTCGCTAATCCTATTAGAAGAATACCCGTTAGACACCTTTTCAATAGGTGCTACACTTTTCAACCCAATAGACTTGTCGCGTATTTTGATACTCTTAAAACTGGACATCTCTGCTTTGCTGGGCTATACTGGTGCTGTTTTTCAGAAATTCTTTGGTACAGGACTTGGCTTTTTAATGGCACTTTCGGCACTTGCGCTATGGGTTGCTTTGCCTTTACTCAATATTTACAGAAAAAGCAGAAAAAAAGATTTTTAGTTTTTTGGAACAGACAATTTCATTTATTTGTTGATAGATCTAAAACTACATAGCCGATTCGCATTGGGTTATTTTTTAATAGCTGCTGTATTGGGTCTTTTTTTAAGGCCGCTGCATATTCTTGATATAGGCGTGGATTATAGACATATAGTTCACGGACATTCCCACATTGCTTTGTTGGGCTGGGTGTATCTGGCACTCATAACATTATTCTACAAACTTTTATCAGACGAAAAAAAGAACAGTAATCGATACCGACAAATTTATGTGTTTATACAAATAACACTGGTTGGAATGTTGTGCACCTTTCCCTTTCAGGGCTACTCATTTCTTTCAATCACATTTTCGACCTTGTTCTTATTTGCATCCTATTGGTACGCTTGGTTTTTTATAAGAAATACACCTAAAAACCTGAAGCACAGCAATTGGTATAAGTATATACGAATAGCCCTGTTTTATAATGTAATTTCAACTCTGGGCCCTTGGGCTTTAGGGATTGTTATGGCCACTTTGGGTAAAGCTTCAGTTTGGTATAAAATTTCGATTTATTTCTATCTACATTTCCAGTATAACGGCTGGATGTTGGTTGCCCTACTGGGCATATTGATTGCAATACTCGAAAAAAAAGGTATTCACCTTTCAAGAAACCAAAACAACTACCTTTTCTACTCTGTAAATTTTGGGGTGGTCTTCACATTCTTCCTATCTATATTTTGGGCAGTCCAAATAAAGGTTTTGTATTTATTGAATGGCTTAGGTGTGGTTCTTCAGCTTTTTGCTTTTCTTTTTTTATTAAGATGGTTTTCCAAAAATAAAATCTTGTTGAAAGGTAATTTTAGTAATCTTCAGGTTCTAATCGGCAAGACCGTTTTGGTTATTTTAGGCTTAAAAATTATTCTTCAATTGATTACCTCAATACCTTATTTTGCAAATCTGGCTTTTTCAATTATAGAATTTACCATTGGTTATTTACACCTAACTTTTTTGGGTGTTATAAGTATGAGTCTATTTCTCTTTTTTGATTATTTCAGATTAATACGCACCAGTTTCACTGTGTACTTTCTCTTTCTTATAGGTTATATAGTAACGGAAACTCTCATTTTTTACAAGGGCAGTGCCATATGGCTAGATAAAGCGATATTTGACAGTTATTACCTAACACTTATTTGCGCCAGTGCAATTTTGGTATTAGCAATAGGTTTATTACTGAAACAAAACTCAAAAATCAAAACCTTTAAGATTAAGAAAATCAATGACTAGAAAATATATTCTATTAATACTATAAATCTTAACATTTGGTAAAATGAGTTTATCTTCATATTAATTGTTTCATAGAAATTTTATTCTGTAAATTATTTAAACTGATATATCTCATTCTTTTTCTTCCCTATTGAATTTACATTCGTCATATAAATGTCAAACTGATGAAAAACATCCTTCTACCTACAGACTTTTCGGAAAACTCAATGAACGCCATTGACTATGCAATGCGATTTTTTGAAAATTGGGAGTGCAACTTCTATATTCTCAATGTGCAGAAAATTTCAGAATATATAAGTGACGATCTTGTTGCTGGTTCTAAGACTGATACTATTTATGATAGTATTGCAAACGACAATAAAAAACTTATTAATCAATTAGTTAAAAAATTGAGCAAGAAATACAAATCGCAGGTTTATACATTTAATGGCCTTTTTGATTATGATGATTTTATTTCAGCTGTGAACCAAGCTGTTCAATTTCATTCTATCGACCTCATTATTATGGGGTCTAACGGAGCAACGGGCGCAAAAGAACACTTATTTGGCAGTAACACTTTACAGGTACTTAGGAACATCGATTGTCCCACATTAACAATACCCGATCATTACAAATATGCTGGAATTAAAAGTGCTTTGTTTTCTACCCAGCGCTGTGAAGATTTTTCCTTTCAAGGCATTAAAGCATTTAAAGAAATGCTGACTATGCACCAATGCGAATTAAACGTGCTTGAACTTGATGATGATGCAATTATTATGTCCCGAAAAGAAGATAATAAATGTCTACAAAAACTATTTCCAGAACATCCATATACCTACTTCTGTCTAAACACTATTCCTGGACTTATTGCGGTGAATACTGCCACACAGCTATTAAAGGTGGATATTCACGCGGCTTTTATTGAAAAAGAAACTTTTTTAGAAAGATTGCTCTTTGGCTCAAACACCTCAACACTTGTCTATAGGACCTTAATTCCTTTATTGTTTTTACATCAATAGAGCTACGAAAGCTCATTAATCGAATGTTTTCCATTATCCCAGGCATTTAAATTATCAATGGTTGCTGAAGCAATATTCTGCAGTGCCTCATTTGTAGCGAAGGCTTGATGCGGTGTTACTACTGTTTTGGGATGACAAAGTAGTTGGTGCAAAATTGCATCTTTTGGAGCATCGTTAGATCGATTATAGAAAAAAATACCGTGCTCAAGCTCATATACGTCAGTCGCATACCCACTAATAATATCACTATTGAGCGCTTCTAAAATTTCTTCAGTCTCTACAATGGCACCACGCGCTACATTTACAATAATTGGTTTTTTCTTTAACTTGCTAATGTATTCCGCATCAAATAAATGGTGTGTGTTTTGAGTAAGGGGTAAACAAATAAAAATGATCTCAGCTTCTACCGCAATTGCATCTTTAGAAATATACGCTACTTCATAATCTCTTATGAGTTGCTCATCGCTACTGGTATCGTTGGCTACAATTTTACATCCAAATCCGTGTAAGATCTTAACCAGTACACTTCCTATTTTCCCAGTGCCCATTACACCGACAGTTTTTTTGTTTACATCAAAACCAATCAAGTTATCTAAAAGAAAGTTGTTACGTAACGTTTGGCTTTGCGCCTTAATTAACTTTCTGTTGTAGGCGAGAAGTAATGCTATAGCGTGTTCAGCAATGGCATTTGGAGAGTACTCTGGTGTATTGGCCACTTTAAGCCCAAGTGTGCGGGCTGTTTTTAAATTGATGTTATCGTGACCTGCGGAACGAAGTGTAATAAACTTAACCCCAAAATCGTGTAGCTTTTCAAGAACGATATCTGAGGCATCATCTGCCGAAAAAATAGAAATAGCATCATAATTTAATGCCAGCATCGCATTTTCTGAAGTAAGTCGTTCTTCCGTAAAATAAAGGTCGTGAACTCGGTTATTTGCAGTCTTAAGCAAAGGCTCCTCAAAAGGTTTGGCACTATAGATAAGTACTTTCATCTTGACTATAGTAATAGAAGTTTGTTTTCATTAAGTGTATCAAAAAGAATCTTGATATAAGAGCTAATATTACGATTCACTTTCTCTGCATCAACAACTTCAATCTCACCACGCCATAATAGTTCTCTCTCCTTCCCTGGACATATACAATACAATGACGTTTCAGTAGTATAGACTTGATAACGTTCTTGTTGCTCTCTGTAATATATGTTTACATTTCCATAGAAGTAATCTTCATAAGATTGATATCTTTTTGCAAAATTTCGGTATGCATCTACCATCGTCACTCTGCTTTCGCGTCCTGTAATCTTTGTAAAAAGTATAGCATCAAATCCTGCTTCCAATAATCGTTGTTCGATATTATCAAGTTGCACGACGGACTTTTTATTGTCTGTAAATGAAGTTTCAAAAAAGTCGATGCTTTTTACAGCGATTACGCCTTTTTTATCAAGTTCATCTATCATATTTTTTTCGTAAGTACGTCGTAATTCTTTGTCGGCAGAAATACCGACTACCAATACTTTGTTGGCTTCAAAGTTTACGGTGTCTGGGTTTTTATATTGTTGTACCAATTTTGTGGATCCACAACTATAAAGTAAAAATAGGGATAGTGCGATACTTACATACATAATGATTTTGTTCATAATACTACGTTTTAAAAGATTATTTCAGTAAATGACAACGTTTTTCATTTTTCATTAACTTCTTGATTTTTTTGAACAGTGCCGTTTTAGTTTCGCGATACTTTTTGGCATACGTAAATACATCAACTTTCAAATAGTAATGTATCTCTCTATATGCAGCTCCTTTGCGTTCGTCCGCTGTAGCGTCAAGCAAAACCTCAATACTGTTAGTATGATCTTTTACTCTTTTAAATAACTTAGACAGTTCCTTTTCTTCAGTATTCAATTCCCCTACCAGTTTTAAAGAATCATTGTAGGCATCTTCTGAAATTAGAGATACCGTGTATTCTTTAATGAGATTGTCCAGAAAGCGCTGTTCGTCTTTAATGAATTTTAATTGCGATGCCCATTCCAGACATTCGCTATACAATTCTTCTGGTGTACTCCATTGTACTATTTTGTAGGTTATATTTTTCATTTTTAGATAAAAGTTAGGACAGTTTCTTTTGCTTGCTCTTTTTCATTATATCCGCCATCATCTCAAAAATGATTCGCTTGGTTTTCTTTAGGTCTGTATGAAAATCCATCGCCTCTACCATTAATTTGTAGTGTACATTCTTGTAGTCTTGCAATTCGTTGGGAACATCAATATCATCTGTTAACACCTTCAAATTGTTCGAGTGTACCACAAGGTCTTTTAATAAATTCTTCAATCTGTCATCAAGGGTGTGAAGAGCTATACCTATCTTAACAGCTTCTTCGTGAGACTTTCCATACATGAGTTCCAGTGTGTGTTCTGCTACCAGATCTTTTAGAAAATGTAACTCGTCTTTTAGAAACATAAGATCGGAAATGGCATTTATTGAATCTTCGTGCAATCCTTTCGTATTGCGCCATTCTATATATTTAAAATGAGTTGTGGTATTCATAAAAGGACTTTTAAAAAAGGCAGAGAACAGCACCTCACTGCCAGCTTTCTGCCTCTTCAATTAAGAGGTTTAAGCTATCTCAATCATTTTTTTAGGCGGCTCCACGGCAGCTTCGCTTTTAGCAAGCTCCAGTTTTAGCACCCCGTTTTTGTAGGTAGCTTTTACTTCTTTCTCCTGATTTACCGACGTAGGAATTTGAAGTTTACGGTCGAACGAGTTGTAACTAAATTCCTTTCGCGTATAGCCCTCTTGATTTTCTTCTACTTCTTCTTTGCGATTTTCTGCACATACGTGCAGTATATCATTCTCTAAGGACACCTCAATATCCTTCTTTGAGAAACCTGGTACCGCAAGTTCAACTTCAAAATTTTCTGGGTTTTCCTTGATGTTCATTGCAGGCAAGTTGGCTTTTCTTGCGAAAAACTCATCTGAAAAAAAACCGTCGGTATCAAACCAATTTGCTATCCCGTCGTTTATCCAGGGAACTCTTCTTCTGTTGAATTTTACTAAAGACATAATACTGAATTTTTATAGGGTTACTATTTGTTTTATACTGTAAAAATACCTCAGTGTCAATGTGCTGGAAATGATAATTATC
This sequence comes from Flavobacteriaceae bacterium UBA1903, assembly GCA_002337605.1. Taxonomy (GTDB): domain Bacteria; phylum Bacteroidota; class Bacteroidia; order Flavobacteriales; family Flavobacteriaceae; genus Marinirhabdus. Next base: position 341,390 of record DDGL01000016.1, on the reverse strand, counting down.
AGTTTTACTTCATTAGTCTAATATTTTAGATTCTTTTATAATATCAATTTTAGAACTAAGCACATTTACATTTTTGTTTACTATCTTTACTTGCAGGGATATTGCTTCAGCTTCTTCAAAAAATGCTGTATCGCATTGTGAAGTATCACATTCATTCATTAGCGAAAGCCTGTTCTCAAAGTAAGATATGCTTTGTTTTATACGGTTTATTTCTTCTGATTTTTTCTTTGCGCTTTTCGACAACCGCTCCATTGTAACATCTACATTGGTTATTCCAGGACGTGAATTTATTGTATGCAGTTTTTTCTCAATGCCATAAAGTAGTTCCTCAGCTTGCTGCAATGTCACCTTCCATTGCAATGCTTTTATGTGCATATCTCGATACGTGGTTTCAGTTTCCAAAGTATTAATTTTTGGAGGTTGGTGATAAAAGCGTAGTACTTATATAGCAAAAGATTTTAGATTTCAATTGCAAAAATTCTCCATCTAATTTTATATATTCATCCTTAAAATGTTTGTGTCTCCCATAGTAATACTCATCTATGGAAGGGTTGCCCTCTTCAGGATAATTTTCCAGGCTTTTTTTAAAAACCGCCACCTCTTTTATGAACGTTGATACCTTTTTCCCTAGCTCATCAGTTTGGGTGAGGTATTTGGTAAGACGCTCAAATACATTGGGTACGTTCTGTTTGTAAATGGGTGCGGTAAGCAGTTGTTTTATAAAAGTGATGTCCTGCTCCATAAAACGGATCACCGAAAACCAAATCGGTCTCTCTAAGTTTGCGATGAGTTTTACTGGTGATTGGGTTTCCATAAGCATCGGTTTTTAGAAATTCTAAAATAGTTTGAAAAATGCCAGTGAAAAATGATATATGTCATTTACTAAGAATAACTAACGAGCTAATTTTGAATAGCTAATCCTAAAAACGAAGCAATGGAAAAACATCAATTTAACGTTGATATAAAGTGGAGCAATGAACGCAAGGGTTTATTGTGCTCACCAGAATTAATACAAGGAGACAATACAACTTCCAATTGTATAGAGGTTGCAACCCCACCAGAGTTCCCGAAGGGAATGCCCCATATATGGTCGCCAGAACATTTGTTCACCGCCTCAGTAGTTAGTTGCCTTATGACCACTTTTTTGGCCATTGCCGAAAACTCAAAATTGGAGTTTTCAAGCTTCGGTTGCAAATCGGAAGGAATATTGGAGAAAGAAAACGGAAAGTTTTTAATGACCAAAATCATCCTGAAACCCACCGTTACCATTAAAAACGAAAAGGATATTGACCGAGCCAAACGCATCGTTCAGAAATCTGAAGTGGCTTGTTTAATTTCTAATTCTATAAAATCTAAAGTAACGTTGGAAACCGAAATAGTTGTGGAATCGTAATGTTACCGTGATTAAAAATGGAATATTCCCTGTTTTTTTGTGCGGAAATTTTTATTGATAAAGTATTCGTACGCTTTTGTAGTAACACCCGGTGGTATGGGTACTTTGGATGGACTTTTGAAGCGATTACCTTGATACAAACCAAAACAATATAAAATTTTCCGGTTGTTATTTTTGATTCTGAATATCATAAGGAATTATGTGAACATATCAGGCTGATGGCCGAAAATGAAAGCATAAGTCCAGAAGATATGAAACTGTTTTTTGTGACAGATGCTGCCGAAGGGGTAGTCGAACACATAAAAGTACACGCTATTAAAAAATTTGGGTTGGTCAAAAAAAGTACAAACCAAAATGGCGGTACGGAGAAAACAGAAGAAAATTTTAAATCGAAACTTCTACTGTACTATACAACTTTGGGAGGGTGACCCTCCAACCATACACATCCTGGATCTTCACTCGAAGCGCATCCAAAGCAGTGAGCTCGCCGTGAATTAAAAAGGTGTTTTCGGGAACGTTTTTAATTTCGCTCAACCAATCTAATATCCCGTTTTGGTCTGCGTGTGCAGAAAGACTTTCAATGTGCTCAACAGTAGCTTTTACTGGATAATACTTTCCGAAGAATCTTAATTCGTGTGCACCCTCCAATAATTGTCTCCCACGGGTGCCTTCAGCTTGATAGCCTACCATTAAAATGGTGGTAGTTGGCTCATCAATTAATTGTTTCATATAGGTTAGCACACGACCTCCTGTGACCATACCACTACCAGCAATCACTATTTTTGGTCGTGGGTCGTCTATGGTTTCCCAGGTTTCCTTATAGGATTTAATACTATTCATACGGTGTTTCATTGCGCTGAATTCTGCTTGCGGGATTTTATGCCAACTTGCAAAACGTTCAAAAACACCCAGAACGTTGTTTCCCATTGGACTATCTATAAAGATGGGAATATTTGGAATACGTCTTTCATTATATAATTCCCAAAGTAAGAACATCAAGGTTTGTAAGCGTTCTACGGCAAAAGAAGGGATAATCAATGTTCCACGATTGTGTACCGTTTTGTTGATGAGTGCAATCAATTTGTCGGAAACACCTTCGGCTGGATGTAATTTTCCGCCGTAGGTACTTTCTAAGAAGAGATAATCTGCCCCTTGGGGTTTCTCTGGAGGGAACAATAAAAGGTCTTCCTTTCGACCAACATCGCCAGAAAAAACAAACGTTTTTCCGTACAATTCTAATTCAATAAAAGTAGCACCAATGATATGACCATTATACTTAAATCGATATCTGCAATTTTCCGAAAACGAATGCCAAGCATCTTTTTCTGCTGGTACAAACATTTTGATGGTGCGTTCTGCATCTTCCACCGTATAAAAAGGTAATGCCGGTTGGTGTTTAGAGTAACTTTCCTCATTAGCACGTTCTGCATCTTCTTCGTTTATTTTTGCGCTGTCCAGTAATATGATTTTAGTGATTTCCAATGTAGGTGCAGTACCAAAGATTTTACCCGTAAATCCTTGTTTGACCAATCTGGGCAAATAGCCTGTATGATCTAAGTGGCCGTGGGTTAACAAAACGGTATCTATCCTTGAAACGTCAAAGGGCAATTCCTTCCAGTTTTGTTCGCGAAGCTCTTTTAGCCCCTGAAACATTCCACAATCAATCAGGATATTCCGTTCGGGTGTTTCCAATAAAAATTTGGATCCTGTCACAGTTCCTGAAGCACCTAAAAAATGAATTTTTAATGTATTCATTTTACTTAAAGTTACACAACATTGAAATTTCAGAAAGAATCTTGGATTTTCGGTTTTCAGAAATTCCCAAGTGGTCCAGATAAAAGACGTCATTTGCTAATTGTCGGCACAAAACAATATCCCTACTTAATAAAAATTGCTTTTCCCTGTTTGTCAGCAACGTTGAAACTGTGATTGGGTATAAACCCAACCTATCAATACGGTCTTTTAGCCCATTTTCTTTGGGATAATCCCAACTTAGTAAATGAAGGCCTACACATTTTCCATAAGTAAGTGCATCTGCTGTAAAACGGGTATTGGTAACTACCCAGCCCTCGTTAGGGCATTTGGAAGTGTTTTTATATTGCTCGACAATATCTCGATATCGCGAATTGATATACAGAGGAATTTTTACATTACAGGTGGTTGTTTTCTCACTGTGAAATTTACACTCGGCTACAATATGCTGTCCATTTTTTGAAGCTATAACATCCACTTCGTGAGATACGCATTTGCCCTGCATAATCTTACCCACTTCTACTTGATATCCCGAATATTCCAACAACGCACCTATGAAATTCTCAAACGGAAATCCTGTAGGGCCCAATTCGTATATGGCCTTTTTCAACTTGTACTTGGAAGCATAGATGGATTTGCTTTTTTTCAACATCGCAAATGCCCTATTGTAGATTTCCTTGGTAGAAATACCTTGGTACAATTCATCACGAACCACGTTGATGATATTGTCAACGGTAGCTTCATCGGCTCCACTTCGGTATAGACTGTTTCTTAATTTTGAAATAGAGAAATCTACTTTGTCACCAGACGACTTTATAATTTTAAAGTTTTCCTTTTTCATAAATCAATTACGTAGATCGTGCAATGCTAATACCGGCACCTTGGCGTTAAACCCTAAATCCTTAACCATTGGCCTTGAAAAAACAGAGCCGAAAAAGTTGTGCTTTTTATTTACAAAGGCAATCATTTCACTATTACGGCTTTGCACAAATACATTAAGTCCTGTTTGCACACTGGTATTTTCAAGTGTATGAAAGGTATATTTCAATCCCTCAAAACACTCTTCGAGTAATGCCCTTTTCTCTTTCTGTTCATCAGAAAGTTTATCTTCTTTCGAAACGTGTAAAATCCTAATGGGTGCATTAGTAATTTTAGCGATTTCACGTAAATAGTTCAGTTCTCTACGCTTATAGTGTGTCTTGAAACTTGTAGGAAATACAATTTCATTGGGCTCTTTAAAAGAAACATTTGCAGGAATCATAAATACAGGGCAGTTACGCACTTTTTCCATAAAATCGATACTGTTGCTTCCCATTATGGTATCTACATCATCTGTTTCTCCCTTGGTAGATGCAATGACGATATCAATGTCTTTGTCTTCTACAAAAGCCTTTACCGCTTCGAGAGGTGTATTGAAGACAGACTTTGTAAAGTAGGTATGGTTTGACGGAACTTCCAGTGCTTCAATATCCTTCAGCAATTTTTTGATTGAAGTTTCTGAGCGTGTTTTTGCTTGCTCATACCATTGCTCGCCAGGTTCTGGCACCATCATATTGTCCAGAGCGAAATTGTTTGTCGTAAACGCATTGAGTAGATAAAAATCTACTTCTTCGTTTTTGTACAACTCACTTGCATAACGAAGTGCATTCCAAGCATTCTTCGAGAAATCTGTGGGTAATAATATCTTCTTTTTCATCGTAGTGATTTTTAGAGTTTATAGGCTAAAAATAACACGGTACGATGGCAACAACTATGATATATATCAGCTCTTGGATGGAAGAATCAAAAATGGTACTGCGCTATGTTCGGCTATATTTTTTACCACAGCCTCACGAAAAAGAGAGACAAAAAAGTTATGCTTGTAATAGACCATTGCCAGCATCTCTACATTTTCTTTATTGATGTATGAAGTTACAGCATCATACTTATCTGTAGTTTCGTGTAACCAATGTAATTCTGGTTTCAAGGGGTTTAGTATATCAAATAGTTGGTGTAGGTGCTCCCGTTGACTTTCTGTCATTTTTTCCTTTTCGTGAATATACGCAACTTTTACAATTGCATTCTGACCTTCTCCAATAGTTATTAAAGGTTGTAACTCTTCAGCGGTATAGGCTCGCTTAAATCCGGTAGTAAATACTATCTTTTTTATGGGCGTGAAATCTAATTTCTGAGGGACAATTAATAAGGGTGCATTTTTAATTTTTTTAATCATCCGTAGGGTGTTGCTACCCATAAAAACCGACGCGGCTCCCGTAGCCCCCTTGCTGCCCATTACCACGAAGTTTACATTTTCCTTGACCACCAATCTATTGATGGCTCTGGCTAAACTTATTGAAGTTGCAATGGTTTTATACGTATGTTCATCGTTTGGATTATCCCTTACGATGGTGTGCATCACTGCATCACATTTGTTTTCATAGGTGTTATAAAGTTCATCAACAACGGCTTCTGTTTTACCAATATCAACCCTGCTGGTAAGATTACTGACTTGATTTTCAAAAGAGTGTAGAATAATAAATTTACACGTTTCATTTGAAAAGAGTTGTGTTGCATAGTGCAATGCACAATATGCATTTTTAGAAAAATCTGTGGGTACAAGTATTGTCTTCATTTTGTTTGATTTTATTGCCTTTCTATGGAAGGGATTACCAAAAATGGAACGTTGGTATGGTACACAACTTGATTGATCACTGGCTTAAAAAGGATATTCTCTAAAAAGCTATGTTTATTATGAACCATAACCATAAAATTGATTTTATTCTTTATCTGAAATTTCTCAACTGCTCCCAACACGTCGGTTCCTTCAGCAATATGAAATAGATGTGCATTTGCGCCAAAAAAAATGTCCAAAAACTCCTTCGTTCCTTTTTGTTCGTCACTTAGCGGAGTACCGTAATAGGCGTTAAGAATATGTAATCTTGATATGTGTGTTTCGCATATTTCTTTAATTAAATCCAGATAACGATTATCTTTCTGCACTTTAAAATCTGTAGGAAAAAGTATTTCTTTAGGTTCTTCGTAACTAAAATTAGCTGGAACTGCCAACACAGGTATTTTCATATTTTTAATGGCATACATTGTATGCGTGCCAAGAAATATCTCTTTGGCACCAGTAGCACCTTGCGTACCCATTATCAGAAGGTCAATAGCATTTTCTTCGGTTATTCGCTTCATTTCAGAAATGAGCATATTAAAGCTCGCTACGGTTGTAAAGTTGTGCTTGGAGTTCTTGAAATTATCATCGAGTTTTTCTTTCAGAGCATTTAATCTATTCTCGGCATTCTCTTGGGCCACTTTTTGAAGCGTTAATGCAGAATAGCTATCTATCATACTACCTGCACTTACAAAGGCTGGGGTATAGGTATGTAGCAAATAGAATTCGCAAATTTCATTTTTATATAACTGAAGCGCATACGCTATAGCGTTGTATGCATTTTCTGAAAAATCTGTGGGTAATAATATTCGTTTCATAGTGGTCAAATTTTAAGTTATGCGTTTGGTCATCGTGGTAGATTTTGAAGGACCAAAAAAGGTATTTCTATTTCCAAACCTATTTTTTCGATGGTGGAGCGATACAGAATGTTCTCCAAATAAGAATGCCTATGGTTTACCATAACAAGCATATCTATAGCGGTTTCTTTCAAAGTCTTGTTTACGACAGCTGTAATGTCTTCGCCAGGTGCTTTTATGTAAGAAGTCTTAACATCGTCGAAACAGCAGGAAGCAAATACTTTGTTGTCATTTTGCCTGTGTGTTAGCTCCTTTGCATTGGATATATGAAGAAAATGAACCATCGTTACAAATCGTTTTGCCATAGTATTGATAAGCTTTAGCTCCCTTTGCTTGAATGGAAGCATATAATCTGTAGGGAATAGTATATTTTCTGGGGGATACCCGTGAAAACCAACAGGAACCGCTAAAACCGGACAACTAACATATTTAATTACCTGAAGTGTCTGGCTACCAAAAGTAACATCGTCCTTATTGGATTTTCCTTGGGTACCCATTACAATAATATCTGCGTTGTGCTTGTTCGCCAAATCGTTAACCTCATCTACCAAGCTGCCAAAACTCGCTTCGTAGTAATAGGTATGTTTTGGATTTGGCGAGATTTCCAATATTTTGGCAATCACTTTTTGCAATGCTCTTTCGGTAGCTTCCTCACTCTTCTGTTTGTACTCTTCAAAAAAATCACGATCCATTTCAACCGTATTTTTATAAACCTCATCTGCAAATGCATTCATTATAATGAACTCACTCTTTTCATACTTAAAAAGCTCCACCGCATAGCGGATGGCATTTTCGGCTGTTTCAGAAAAATCGGTAGGAATGATGATGGTTCTCATAAGATTGGCTTTGTTTCTATGCCAAATCTACTATGAGAAACACCCTTATAAAATGATATTTATCAGCCGTATAGCCAATCATATCAATTATTCAATAAATTGTTGGGAGTTATTCGTGTAAAACTAAGAAAGGTATCCGGGTGTGATAGCTTATCTTTTTGACACGGGGATTAAATAAAATACGTTGGAAAAGATTGAGGCTTTTTGCTATCATTACCACCATATCGATTTTGAAAGAACTAATAAAAGACTGTAGTGCATCTTCCAGATTAGTATCTTCTACTACGTGAAAGCTATGATCTATTTCAGCAAGTTGATCCTTTAAATACACCCTATTGGTATTTTGAAAAGCGTTTAAGGGTTGTTGATTTTGTGCAACCCTAAGCGCTTTGACCATTGATTTATGGGTTTTTGCCATACTTAGCAAAATACGTAGCACCTTATTGGTGTAGGGAATGTTAAAATCTGTAGGGAACCCAATATTTATTGGAGGCGTATAAGTAGCTTCTTCCGGAATGACCAAAACTGGACATTTAACCTTGGTAATAACTGCTCCTGCGCTACTTCCTACGGTCATTTCTTTTATACCAGAAGCTCCCTTGGTGCCCATTATTATTAAATCTATGGTATTGGTTATTACATATTCACGGATGCGCTCGATAAAGCGCCCTTTAACCACAGAAGCGACAATTCTATGATTTTTGCTCCCTTTTTTACTACTTGCTTGCTCCAGCAACGTAGCCATTTCATCTTGCAATTCGCTATCTATTTCATTCAAGGAAAGGAAGCCCGATGTATGTAGATTTTCATCTTGGAGTATAGCGTGGGAAGTCTCAACGTGAATTAAATGAAATGTTACCCGTTGTTTACTAAAAAACTGAAACGCATACTCGAGAGCATTCCAAGCGTTTAGGGAATAATCTGTAGGAATTAAAATATGTTGCATTACTGTTACTTATAGCACAAATGTATTGGGGAGCTATCCAGTAAAGAATGACAATTGTCAGTATTTGAAAATAATTACACCATCATCTCCAGCGCTTCCAAGTTTCGGATCGTAATATTGCGCCCTTCTATCTCAATGAGATTTTTCTTTTTGAATTCAGATAAGGTACGTATCAAACTTTCTGTGGCTATTCCCGCAACACTTGCCAGATCTGCTCGTGAAATCTTAATGGCCTCGTCTGGTTTTTTATTGAGGATTTGTGAAAATTGTAAAATAGTTTGGGCCGTTTTTTTACGTACCGAGCTGTACGCCATTTGTAAAAGCTGTTCTTTAATCTCAGAAACAGTATCGCTCAAAACATTTACTAAGGCAAGAGAAACTTCTTTATTCTTAGTTAGAATTTCTTTTAATTCATTTTTAGAAATTCCAGCCAATTCTACATTGTCTATAGCTACAGCAGATTCTTGATGTAACATGCTTTTTTCAAAAGAGGTAAATCCTAAAAAATCATCTGCTTTGTAAAGTGCGGTAATGAGTTCTTTTCCATCATCCAGCTTAAAACATTTTACAGTTCCTTTTAAAATAAGATACACCGTATTTGAGTGTGACCATTCATCATAAATTTTTTCGCCAGGTGTATAAGTTGAAACTACACCATTGTCATCAAAGAAGTTTTTGAGTTCATTTAAGTCTCTGAGTCCACCTTCATCCTCTTTTGTTTTAGAAACCGGAGGTATTGATTTTGCTAAAATTTCTGCTTTAGCTAATCTACTTTCAATGGCACTCATCAGCTCTTCTTCTTCAAAAGGTTTCGTAAGGTAATCATCGGCCCCAAGATCCATCCCCTTTCGTATCTCTTTGTGTTCCGTCTTAGCAGATAAGAAGATAAAAGGTATATGTGTAGTCTTCTCGTCTATAGACAAGGCTTCCAAAACTCCATAACCATCTATTTCTGGCATCATAATATCGCACACAATGATGTTCGGGATATTATCTTTGGCCATATCAATGCCAATCCTACCATTTGGAGCAGTTAACACATCATAATCGGCAAGTTCTAAAAGTTCTGCAGTATTCTCACGTAAGGCGGTATCGTCTTCTATTAATAGGATGGTTCTCATAATTTATTTTCGATATTTAATGGGACGGTAATGGCAAAGGTGGATCCCTCATTTTCAATACTTCTAAAGGTAATAGTGCCTCCTAACTTCTCCAAGTGGGTCTTTACTATGTTAAGTCCAATTCCTGTTCCTTGGTCCAAAAGGGCGTTTTCTGCCCTAAAGTATCGGTTAAAAATATATTTTTGTTCTTCTTTAGGAATTCCAATTCCTTCATCAGAAATCATAACTTTTAGTTTATCATCAATAATCTCGGCAACTATCTTTATCGTGGTGTGCTCTGAAGAATATTTTATTGCGTTATTAATTAAGTTGGTCAAGACCAGCTCTAATATTTTTTCATCAAAATCTACTACAATATTATCTATGCCCTCAGGATACGCTATGGATTGTCCTTCTTTAAGTAACATATTGGCATCATAAATAACTTCGTTTACCACTTTACTCAAGGGGAAAGTGGAAAATTTGTAGTTTACATTTCCACTTTCCAGCCGTTCAATAGAAAGAAAATCATTGATAATATTATTGAGATATTTTACTTTACTGGTAATAGTTTTAAGATGCTTGTCCCGCTTTTCCTGTTGGTCTGTCTTTGTATATTTTCCAGCTAAGGTGGCAGAAGTCAAAATTCCACTCAAAGGTGTTTTAAATTCGTGGGAAACCAGCGATAGGAATTTAGTTTTCAGTTCGCCCAGTTCTTTTTCTTTAGCAAGGGCATCTTGCAACTGTCGTGTGCGTTCTACAACTTCTTTCTCCAGCTTATCTGTGTATTCGACACGCTCGGTAATATCCAATATTATGGCTACCAATGTGTCTTTATTGTCTCTCACAGTTTTCTGTAAATGCACCTCTACAGGATAAGTGCTTCCATCTTTACGTTGATGGGTAGTATTAAATTTCAACTTTTCTTTTTCCCCATTAAGTAAAGGTTCAATTGTATTGTGGAAAGTTACTTCATCAAAATCAGGTTTTATATCTACCGGTGTTAACCCCCTCAATTCGTCCAGTGAGAACCCAATATTTCTTTGTGCCCCTCTGTTTACATCCAGAAATTTTAGTGAAGCTGCATCAAAAATAAAAATTTCGTTGAGCGATTCATTAAAAATTTCTGCCCAATGCTTTAGCTCTTGCTCTGCCTTTTTCCTAACAGATATATCTATGACCAGTGCCATCACATAATCATTCTCGTAAATAGTAAAAGGGTTGAGTCCTACTTCTACTGGAAATTGAGAACCATCTTTTCTCTTTCCATATAAATCTCGGCCGTGTCCCATTTGCCTTTTGTCACTACCCTTCATAAAACCCTTCACGTGCTTATGATGGTCGCTGTGGTATTTTTCAGGAATTAAAATGTCCAGATGTTGTCCTATAAGTTCTTCTTCGGCATATCCAAACAGCATATTTGCAGCCTTGTTTGTGGCTACTATAATTTGTTGATGATTTACAAATATGATTCCTTCAGAAACAGCTTCCGAAAGAATCCTAAATACATTGCTCCCTTTTTTAAAAACTTCCATACTGTAAAAATACCGAATTTATAATAACAGTTTTAACTGATAAATATCATAGCACGTGCAAAATTGCAACTGTAGTTTTACCTCATAAAATGATTGAAAATGGAAAAAGTAAGCAAACCTGAGTTACTGTTCTATCAAAAAATTGGTGAACTCTTTTACGCTGTGGCAGCCTCAGACAGAGTGGTACGGAAGTCAGAATACGATGCATTGGCTAAAATGGTGGAAGACGAATGGAAAAGTATGGATGACTACGAAGATAGATTTGGTACCGATGCCGCATACCAGATGGCTATTGTGTTTGAGTGGTTTGATTATGAGCAAATGGATGCTCAGGACTGCTACAATGATTTTGAGGATTATTATAATGACAAAAAAAATAGTTTCTACGGAAATAGAAAAGAGCTCATTATACGTACAGCTCGAAAAATCGCAAATGCCTTTAGGGGCAGTAATAAAAGTGAATTAATAATGCTTACTAGATTAGAACTTTTATTTAAAGAATAATACCATGAAAAAAAGAACACAAATTATACTATTAGTTGTCTCATTTCTACTTCTGTCTTGCAAAGAAGATCCAAAGCAGGTAAATACAGACCAAGATGATGCAGAAACCATACAACAGACTGAAAATTTTGAAGATATTTTGCCTTTTGATTCTATACCTCAAGCGACTGACATTGAAATCAATAAAACAAAACAGGTTGTCATTAAGCGGCAGTCACTTATAGATAAAGAAGATGATGCTAAACTGTTGCAAGAACTTGTTATCCAGAAAACTTTCAAATGCGATGAGGATCTGTATTTAATCGATTTTAACTATCCATATTTAAATACGGCATTAAAGGAATCGCACCAAAATTTTAATGAATATCTGGAAGAAACTTATATGGATATTGCTGGTGTGGAAGCAAGCATCCTGGAAGATAAAGAAATGATTTGTGATACGTTACGCATTAATAGATTCAAGGAAAAGCGACTGGTAGACTATAAAATTTACAACTTAAATGAAAACTTAATAAGTGTGCTCTTCTATAAAGAAAATTATTACTCTGGCACCTTGCACCCCACGTATTCTTTTGATTGTCTCAATTTTGATTTAGAGCGTTCTGTTTTCATGAATTACGAAGATTTTTTTAATGAAGGTACGGAAGAAAAAATGACACAAATATTGAACGAAGTCTTACGCGAACAAATAAATTCTGGCGATATTTATTACGATTGCTGGGAAATAACCTTTGATGACTTTTTCGAATACAAGGATAACTTTGTGGTAGATGATTATAAAGTAGAATACTATTTTGACGATTGTGTTATTTGTCCATCCTATACTGGGACGTTCTCTGTAGAGATTCCTTTGGAAAGACTGCTGCCCGTATTGCGAAAATATAAGCTAAATCCATTATTGTTATAAAATGAGACTATATGCTAAAATCTATCTTTTTGCCTATGCTTTGTTAATGGCAACTATGTTTGTACTTCCTTTATTTTTTTTTGAAGGGTACGCAATAACAGAGAATACCATTAGTGAGCTTGGGGCGCAGAAAACACCTGGGAACTGGTTTGCTAATTTGACCATCATACTATTGAGTTTTGCTGTTGTGCTTTTGGGAACTCAGCAGTTACGACCATATTGGAAACAATTGGCAGCACTTTACTTTTTCAGTATAAGCCTTTTCTTTACTGGAGTTTATCAGCTTGCAGGCCTCGATGCACATACCTATATCTTCAATTATACAAATGATGCATTGCATTCCCTTTTTTCTATGCTAACCGGTTTTGCCTTTTGTTTATTTTGTTTCACTCTTATCTTTATTGTTGAAAAAAGAAACCACAAATGGCAAACATTTGCGGTCTTCTTAATCGCAATGGTATTGCCATTACTTATGTTTCAATATCCCGAATATCGAGGTATTTACCAAAGAATTCTGTTTCTGGTAGCTTTTGGATGGTTATTCTATGCATTCTCATCCTATATTTTGAAGAAACAACCTTCAAGAGCTTCAAGAAGAAAAATATTTAAAAAACTAAAAGAACATTTACATACCAATGAAAAGTAACTTTAATTCGATTATAAATTCTGAGACACCCGTTTTGGTAGATTTTTTTGCTGAATGGTGTGGCCCCTGTAAAGCAATTGCTCCTATTCTAAAAGATATTAAAGCCGAAATGGGTGATGCAGTAAAAATCGTTAAAATAGATGTGGATAAAAATCAACCTTTAGCCACCCAGTACCAAGTGAGAGGTGTTCCTACCTTGATACTCTTCAAAAACGGGAAACAAGTATGGCGACAGAGCGGTGTTTTGCAAAAACAAGACCTTATTAAAACCATTCTTTCTAAGTAAAATGACAAACCTCCAAACCTACATAGAACATACCTTACTTAAAGCTACTGCAACAACTGATGATATTGTTGCTTTATGCGATGAAGCAAAAAAATATGATTTTTATGGTGTATGTGTAAATAGTTGTTATGCCTATTTAGCTGCAAATGAGTTAAAAAACTACCCTACAAAAGTTATTGTTACCGTTGGTTTTCCTTTAGGTACATCCTCTACTATTTCAAAGATTGAAGAAGCCGGTAAAGCAATCAATGACGGAGCGGACGAAATTGACATGGTCATAAATCTCGGGTATTTAAAATCTGAAATTACAAAGTCTGTGAGTGAAGAAATACGAGCCGTTAAAAAAGCTATTGGTCGCAGAAAGCTAAAAGCAATCATTGAAACCTGCTATCTCACCCAAGCTGAAATTAAATCGGTTTGTGAATTAATACGACTTGCTGGGGCAGATTTTGTAAAGACTTCAACAGGATTTGGAACGCGAGGTGCTACTGTAAAAGACATCATTTTCATAAAGAAAAAATTAGGCGACCAACTGCAGATAAAAGCCTCGGGAGGTATTAAAACTGCTGAAAAAGCCATTGAAATGATAAACGCGGGAGCGAATAGAATAGGAACATCCAACGGTGTGGCAATAGTGTATGACCCAAAAAATCACGAAGAATGAGCACGCATATAGAAGCAAAAAAAGGCGAAATAGCAGACAGTGTATTACTACCAGGCGACCCTATGCGTGCCAAATGGATTGCAGAAACATTCTTAGACCAACCAAAGTTGTATAATGATGTTAGGGGAATGTTGGGTTATACAGGTACCTATAAAGGCAAAGCCGTTTCAGTTCAAGGAACAGGGATGGGAATTCCTTCAGCACTCATTTATTGCCACGAACTTATTAATGATTACGGTGTCAAGAAATTGATCCGTGTAGGAAGTGCGGGTTCATACCAACAAGATATTAACCTACGGGATATTGTCATAGCAATGGCCGCTTCTTCTACTTCTGGTATTAATAACTCTCGATTTATCAATGCCGATTATTCTCCTACCGCAAACTTTGAACTTTTTATGAAAGCAGCCTTATATGCAAAAGAACATAACATCTTGATTAAAGCTGGCAATGTATTGTCAAGTGACGAATTTTATGAGGATGATTTTGACAACTATAAGCAGTGGGCCGAGTTTGGAGTGCTTTGTGTCGAAATGGAAGCCGCTGGACTCTATACCATCGCAGCAAAATACAATGTCCAATCACTGGCCATATTGACCGTTTCAGATTCATTGGTAACAAAAGAGGCACTTCCCGCAGAGGAACGTGAGACCAGCTTTTCAACAATGGTTGAGATTGCCTTAAACACCTTGCATTAAGTTCTCATTAGGCACTGATTAATATCATTATTTTAGCAAGTGAAACACCCTATCTTTACTAATTAATTAATACACAGTGTTATGATCAAGACCTTAGACGATAAAGAAAAAATCCTATTGCTTAGTACAAACTACATAGGGAGTTTGGGCTATCTATTTCAAGGCAAGTCTTTTGTAGTACCTATTACTTATTTTTACAACGAAGAAAAAAATAACATCATAGGTTATTCGGCAATGGGACACAAGATTAAGGCAATGCGAAAAAATAACGCAGTATCACTATCGGTAACCGATATTGACTCGGTCAATGACTGGAAATCGGTTTTGGTTCAAGGCACTTATAGTGAAGTGGAAGGTTCCACCGCTAAAGCCTTATTACATCAATTCTCATTGGGTGTAAAAGACCTTATTCTAAGGAAAAAGCTACTGGACCTAGACTTTATAAGTCAGTTTTCCAGCAAGATTTATAAGGACGATATCCCTATTGTATTCACCATCAGTATTGAAGATATTACCGGAAGGATGCGTATGTTTTAAGTAAAGAAAGGGAATCCTTTTACAGGATTCCCTTTTCAATCATAATGCATCGTCCTTAGACCTTAAAGGTCATTATGGGCAACTCACTATGATTCACGATAGCCTCGCCAACATTTTCAGAAAAGAAATGGGCCAGCCCTCTTCTTCCGTGGGTTGGGATTACCACCATATCTGCATCCACCTCGTCACTAAAACTGAAAATACCGTGTTCTAATCTATAGTCGCAGTAATATGCAGTGTTATCATACACATCGGTATTGTCCACGCCACTATGTAACATAAATTTAAAAGCACGTTCCTGCATTTCTTGATTGCTCAAAAATTTCTCTGGAGTATTAATAAAGACCACTTGAAACTCTGCATCAATCTTCTCAAAAAAATCCCAGGCTTTTTTGAATGCCCCTGTGAAATCCATATTAAAGTCGCAGGCAAATACTACCTTTTGCATTTTAAATTCTTCGGTACGATTTTTAATTACCAACACTGGAATGTCTGAAGTTCGCACTACCTTTTCGGTATTGCTTCCAACGAATACTTCCTTGAGACCGCTGGCGCCGTGAGAGCCCATCAAAATCAAGTCGGCTTCGAAATCTTCAGCGACCCTGTTTATTTCGTGAAACTCTTTATAATTTTGAACGGTGGTTTCTATGGTAATCCCTTTAAGATAGTCTTTATTCAAAAAATCACTGAAGCGCTTTTCGGCCAACTTCATATAATAAATGGCTTCAAACATTTCTTGGGATTCATTTTTGGTCAATACAGCTTCTGAAAGCCCCATCATATGAAGGACAATTAAAGTAGCATCGTGTTTTTTTGCTAATGTTGCTCCTACTTCAAGGGCATATTCAGAGTGTTCTGAAAAGTCTACGGGTATGAGTATTTTTTTCATTTATGATGAGATATTTTGTTTCGTGAATTTTGCTTTTCGTTTTTTTAGTTGCTTATCGAGGTCGCTAATGGTTTCCTTTACGGCCATTTCATAATTTTTCTCATTAGAAACAGCAAATATTTTAGGACCGGGTAAACTGAGTTCCATTTCACAGATATGTCCTTTTTCAGTAGGATCATTTTCAATTTTGAAAAATACATCTGCCCGAATAACCCAGCTATATTTTTTATTTAATTTTTGAAGTTTCTTGGTCACATACGCAACCAAGCTCTCGCTGGTCTTCATCTTTACAAATTGAATATTAATTGTCATAGTTTTTCATTTATTATTTCAAAAGTAGTAGGATGGTATTAGGAATACTATGATATTTATCAGTCTTTAAAAATGTAACCTTAAAGAATTCTCTGGTTTTCCGTTCTGAAAAAACGAAGCCACTATTTTAGTATGCTCTCAATCTTCTCAATAACCTCATCAGAAACATCACTGGCATTTTCAAGTATTGACTCGCCAGCCATTGCATCAATACCTTCTATTTTATTATTCCCAGCGCCAGATGTAGCGTAAACAATCATTTTGTTTTTTAATGCGCTATTTTCATTGATGAATTGACTCACAATTCGAGGTGGCTTTCCATACTCCCAGGTATGCAAAAGGATAATTGCATTATACTCGTTGGGTTTAACTTGTCGTAATTGCGTGACATCTATCGTCTTAAGATGTACAGAATCTTTCTTATAGAAATTGATAAGGTTAGTAACAATGGCATCCTTAAAGTCACTACCTTGTGTTGCTATCAAAATTTTGGTTGCAAGCTGTGGGCTATTAATCCCACTATTTTCGGCAACTTCCATAGAGTAGGTCAGCTTGTACCAATAGCCAAATGCCAGTAATACCAAAACAATACCTAAAACAAAGAGCACCCTACTTATAAATTTCGATCTCATCTGTTAGCATTTTAAACAGCTAAAATACTCATGAAATTTCCTGAACCCTATGATATTTATCATATAGAGAAAAATGTTATTTGACTGATAGATATCATCTTATGTATGCGCTCGCTTATCTATTTTTACCAGAAACAATAAAATCTCAATGAACACTAAAATTCAAGCAACAACGATTAAGAAAGTGACTGATGCGTTGCTAAAAATCCAAACGGATTATCCTGAAGTCTATAAATTATTGGATGAAGACCCAATAACTTTGATTTCAGACACAGAACAAAATCACACAGAAGCATTGCTTGAAAAATATGTAAATGACTTGAATGCTCTGTTGGACGGTTTCAAGAAAAAATAGAAGCAAAATATGAAAACAGGATTGGTTCTATCAGGTGGTGGTGCCAGAGGTGTGGCGCACATTGGCGTTTTAAAAGCACTTGAAGAAAAACAAATTGAGATTACCCATTTATCTGGTACAAGCGCAGGAGCCATTGTAGGAGCGTTGTATGCAGCAGGGCATTCTTGTGAAACAATCTTGACATTCTTCAAGAAAGTACCTATTTTCCACTATAAGCGATATGCGCGTAACAAACCAGGCTTTATCGATACCATAAAATTCTATCAAGATTTTTCCCCGCTCTTTAAAGAAGATGATTTCAAGGTATTGAAAAGAAAACTGTATGTACCAGCCACCAATCTTATAGAAGGAAGCGAAACAATTTTTACGGAAGGTGAACTTATTAAACCTGTCCTCGCTTCTGCAGCTTTTCCTGGATTATTTACTCCCGTTATCATTAACGAAACTCCCTATGTAGATGGTGGCGTGTTAAACAACTTTCCCGTAGAACCTTTAAAAGATATTTGCGATACAATCGTGGGCGTTTACGTAAATCCTTTAGAAGATGTTTACCCTCACCAATTAAAACATTCATACCAAGTTGCATATCGCGCCTATCATATAAGTTTTGGCAGTCAATGCCTCCCTAAATTTAAAGATGTGGATCTGTTGATTGCACCTAAAAGGCTCGAAAAATATGGGATGTTCAACCTTAAGGCTATCGATGCCATCTTTGAAATAGGCTACGAAGCGGCCAAACAGAGTCTTGCAACCTTTCAAATTCAAGAGGAACTATAGCCAACTCTTGTTTTCTTATTGGGCACTTCCCATTGAATCATTTCCTTTAAAAAATCATCTACTTTCTCAATAATTACCTTTTCTGTGATTTCTGAAGGGCTTACCATTCCAAATTCTATCATATTATTTTCCACAGACATTCCGTCAATTTCTGGAAATAGAACAAAAATATAAACATCTCCACTGTAGGTTTGTGAGAACACCAAAGCTCCTCCAGGAATAAATTGAAATGCAGGAATTCTATTGGTACAATCCATTAATTCCTCCGGAAAGGCTTCAAAACTAATATTAATGGCTTCGCTGTTATGAATCCAATTGAGCTCCTGTACTTTCCAACCAATGGGATATTTTGTCGCAATAGCCTTCAGCGTTTTTAATAACAAGGGCTTAGCAAATTTGTTCCATTTAGTCTTTTTGGAAACCACTGTTTCGATAGAGGTCTTATAATCTATCACACGTTCTTCAAGGTGTTCTATGTTCATTGTTGTTATTTTGAAGATGTATCTTTTTTCTTGGCTTCACGTTCTTGTTTTCTAAAATAGCCTCTGAATAAAAAGTTATGTTTCAGTGCTTCCATATTTTCATTCAACTTTTGGGAAGCCTCTTTGATTTCTATCATTGTGGAATCAATCGTTTTTGGCAATGTTTCATCCTTAGTGAGGTAATTGAAAGTACTTTCAGCCGTATTAATCTCAGCAATAATAGTTACCAATTGCTTCGTTGTCTCCGAAATAGAAGTACTGGATTTTTCAAGATTAGATACCATTCGTTGTATCTGATTGCCTACAAGGGTATCATTCAGCACTACTCCAGCCGCACTATTTTCCATATCTATTTTTGAAACCTTACGATTTATGGAAGCAATTAATAGGTTGGTGCCGTTAGTGGTGTTTTTTAGATTGGTCAAGGTGGCACGTATGTCTTTAGTTAAGGTAGCATCTGTGATAAGGGCTCCCAAGGCTCCTTCGCCTTCTAAGATTTTATTAGTAATTTTCAGTAAGTCTGAAGTGAGCAAGGCCGCATTTTCGTTAGTTACATTAAGGGTTGATAGCATATCATCAGCACCTATTTTGCTGTAGGTAGGAATGGTATCGCCAGATTTAATTTGGGAAAAATTTTCTTTCCCTGGAAGGATATTAACCACCATACTTCCCACCAACCCATCTGACCCAATGGTCGCTATCGCATCTCTCTTGATAAATGCGCCTGTTTTTTCTTCCACCATCATTTGCACAACTATGGTGGCTTCATCGACCATTTCAATTTTGCCAACAGTACCTACATTGATGCCAGAGTAGCGAACGTTATTACCTAATTGCAGGCCATTCACATTCTGAAAAACAGCATACACCTGCATATTCTTACTAAAGATATGTTGCCTATTACCTATAAAATAGAGTGCTGCCACCAACAATAGGGTGCCAACGACAACAAACAATCCGACTCGGGTTTTATGGGAAGCTGATTTTTTCATAATCTTTAGGTTTTAAAAAAGGCTTTTACTTGTGGGTCTTGCGATTGTGAAAGTTCCTCAAAGGTGCCTTCGGCATAGTTTATTCCATCTACCAATAAAATCATTCGGTTGCTAATCACTCGTGCGCAGTCCACATCGTGAGTAATGATAAGTGATGATGTTTTATATGTGGCTTGTATCCGGCGCATTAATTGAATAATTTCCTTCGAGGTTATGGGGTCAAGACCTGTGGTGGGTTCGTCATAGAGTATAATCTTTGGCTTCAATATCAGCGCTCTTGCCAATGCTACACGACGTTGCATCCCACCAGAAAGCTCTGCTGGCATTAAATCTATGGCGTGTACCAAACCTACATTTTCCAAGGCTTCGAGTACCAATGCTTCGGTTGTTTGCGAACCATCAATTTTGTTTTTGTTTCTGCGCAAGGGAAACTCCAAATTTTCCCGAACTGTCATAGAATCATACAGCGCACTTCCCTGAAAGAGAAAACCAATTTCAGTTCGCAATACATCCAGTTCTTTTCTGCCCAGAGAAATGATATCAAAGTCCTTAATTTTTATAGAGCCACTATCGGCTGCCATCAAGCCCACCAAACATTTA
Organism: Flavobacteriaceae bacterium UBA1903; assembly: GCA_002337605.1. Lineage (GTDB taxonomy): Bacteria > Bacteroidota > Bacteroidia > Flavobacteriales > Flavobacteriaceae > Marinirhabdus. The sequence goes on along the minus strand of DDGL01000016.1, from coordinate 321,037 downwards.
ATCATTACCGATTTCCCCGAACCTGACTTTCCCATAATCACTAGATTCTCGCCTTTATACAGCTTTAGGCTAAAACCGTGTAACACGTGGTTGTCGCCAAAACTTTTGCGTAAATCCTTTATTTCTAATACGGGCTTTTTCATCTGCAGATATTATTAGATAAATAGGAAGATGGAATGCCCTGTTTATTATTTTTTAATGATTTTAAGTATGTGATTGTGCATTTCATATTTCAAAGAAAATATCGGTTAGAAATACGGCGATAAAGTCAATAACGAAGAGTAGCATCGAGGTATAGACCACAGCCGCATTTGAAGCTTCACCAACACCAACCGTACCTTTTGAGCAATGATACCCCTTGTAACATCCTACCAAACCAATTGCAAAACCAAAGAAAAACGACTTTATGGTTGCAGGAATAACATCGCTAAACTGCAAGGCATCAAAGACCTTGTTAAAGTACAGCAGATATGAAACTTCGCCTTTTAAATTCTCAACAATGGCAGAACCTAAAAGTGCCACGGCATCCCCCATTATGATGAGCAATGGGAGCATTAACGTAGTGGCTAAAATTCGGGTAACCACTAAATATTTAAACGGATTGGTTCCAGACACTTCCATCGCATCAATCTGCTCGGTCACTTTCATACTGCCCAGTTCGGCACCAATTCCAGATCCTATGCGTCCCGCACAAATAAGGGCTATAATTACCGGGCCAATTTCACGCACGATGGAGATACTTACCATAGAGGGCATCCACGATTCGGCTCCAAACTCCATTAATGTGGGTCTGGATTGCAGGGTAAATACCAATCCCAAAATAAAGCCAGTAACACCCACTAACAAAAAGGAGCGATTGCCCATCTGGTAACATTGCCTAACAAATTCCCTCCATTCAAAGGGAGCCGTAAAAACCTCTCTAAAGAAACGTATGGCGAAATATGTCATATCGCCTATTTCTTCAAAAAAGCGTTTGGTTTTACTTGTTATCGTGTCGGTGCTGTTCAATATTCATCATTTTCTTAGAAGTAAAAATAGATTTCGATTTTTAAAGATAAAATGATATAAGTCAGCTAAGTAAACTGATATTTATCATAGATGCTGCAAGTCTATCAGTGTATATTTATGGTAAATAATACTCTAATGAAAAAGACATTTCGAATTCAGAATTTAAAATGTGGAGGTTGTGAAAACACAATCCTCAATGCATTGTTGGGCATTAATGGTGTGCAGAACATTGCTGTGCATACCGATGAAAATTCTATAGCGCTTACGTATAAAGATGAAGATGTATATGAGAACGTTCGTGCCAAACTTTCAAAAATTGGTTATCCCGTAGTAGGGTATAAAAACACAGTACTCAAAAAAGCAGCTTCGTATGTAAGCTGTGCCATAGGAAAAATTAACACCTAAAATTTATGAAAACAGTAGCCACACAAAATAAACCGCTCAATTATTTTCAGCAATTGAGGTCGGTAGAGATTGACAACCAGATTTGGTTTGTTGCGGATGATATAACCAGTATTTTACAACTGAAAGACCCTATCGAGGTGTTGGATAGTTTGGATGAAAATGAGCGATTGTCTTCGGAAATTTTCAGAGATGGAAAAACACAAAATGTAAATCTAATTTCAGAAAGTGGACTCTATGCACTTATTTTTCGAAGTGATACGGAAGGCGCCATCAAATTCAGAAAATGGGTTACGGATCAAGTGCTACCACTTATTCGCGTGAGAGGATATTATACAACAAAACGGTTGGAGATTCCCAATTTTGTTATTCGGTTCAATGATAATTATGACCGTATTGCACCTGGGCATTTTTCGGTTTTAACTGAATTGTTCATTCGCCTGTATGGTCGTTTTGAACGCTTAGGGTATCATATCCCCAACAAAGCCCTAACAGGAAAACAAATGCGCCCTGAGGTAAGCGTGGGAATTCATTTTGATAATTATCTGGAAAAGAATTTTCCGAAGAGTAAAGAGGATTACAAACTCTATTCGCACAGATTGCCCAATGGCAAAGAAATACAGGTAAAACAATATAAAAACCACTTACTACCTGCGTTTATTAAGTTCTTGGACGAGGTATGGATTAAAAAATATGCGTACTACTATTTTAAAAACAGAGATCCCAAAGCATTGGAGTTTCTTCCCAAGCTCTTAGCCTCATAAATTACTGATAATACTGGCTAACCCAATTCCCAAGATCAGGAATAGAACAATGTATCGAAACTGTTCTTGGGACATTTTGTTTAAAATTAATTTCCCAATCCAAGTACCCAAGATTCCCACTACTATGAGAATAGGAATAAGGTATAGTAGTTCACTTTTAATATAGCCATTGAAATAATACACGATGGTTCGGCTAAAATCGACTCCCAAATCAATTACGGCAGATGTTGCAATAAACTTATCCTTTTTCATTTTAAAGGCTGCCAGTGTGATACCACGAATAGCACCGCCAGTTCCTAAAATTCCAGCACTTAATCCAGATAAAACTCCTCCCGTCACAGCATTTTTGGTCGTTGGTTTTATTACCAATTTTTTGAAGATTAGGAAAGCAAGACTCAATCCTACCAAGAAAATTCCCAATACATAGGTTAGGGTGGTAGGGTCGATATATTTACTAATAAATCCGCCAATAATCACGAACAGCACCGCTGGAACACCTAATTTCAATATCACATCTTTGTCCAATCCTTTTCGAAAAAAGGCAATTTTGGTAAGGTTGCTAGATACGTGGTAGAGTGCGGTAATTCCTAACACCGATTGGAAGTCTAGGAAGAAGTTTGCTACGGGGACAAAAAATACTGATGATCCGAATCCGCCCACGGTCCCAAAAATTTCTGCCAGTAACGATAGGATGATAAATACGGGAAGGTAGCGCGACAGCATGTTTGTTACATATTGAACAAACATAGCACAATGTATACTTCAAAGTTATGACATATGTCATTCTACAACTAGAATGCCTTATACACTATGTAAGATTTGGTACGTAGCATAAAAAGAAACATCTATTTTTATTTAAATAAGACCTGTGGCAGAAACTACGTTAGATTCTATGCGCCGCGATGCGCAAGATATAGAAGTAATAATGGTGGTTAGCTTGTCAATAAAGTTGACTCAAATCAACCTGAAGACCTTCGGGTTATGAGTTAAGCTCGTAATTTCTGTCAACCCCTATTTACAGGGGCTTCCGAAGGGTGCGTCTCGCTAAAAATTCAAAAACGTATTCCAAATCGTATTCGAAAGCGTATTAATTTGTAGTAAATATACTACGCTTTTTTGGTTTTAGAAAACAGTAAACTGTAAAGCAATAAATCCTCCTTAAATTCACGGTTAAACGGTGGCGGTTACTAGAAATGTAAATTACGTGTTTCTAGGTATTTTGGGAAGAGTAGTAAAAGGGTATATTTACAGAAATGGATATTTTACCCAAAAATAGTAATATACTATAAGTGCTTTTATCTGGAACAATAAGACCGAAAAGAGTATAAGAAGTAATTTTTTGCAAATTATCTCTCATTTAAACCAACCATTGAGCATATGAATAAAAAATCAAAAATCGCAAAATCAAGTTGGTGGATTTTTGCAATAATCGGAATTATAGTCCATTTATCACTATTGGATTTTGAGGACAAATGGATTTTAGTATTAATAGGTGCTTTGAATGGAGCGTTTTGGGGTTGGTTATTGGGTTTGCTTTTAGATTATATTATTAATTCGCTGTTTTATCGAGAACCGATTGAAGAAATTACCGAGCCAGTTGCAAAACAACAATCTTCCGTGAGTAAGTTCACCAATCACAAAAACCATAAACCCAAAGCTTCTGAATACACGTCTATCAAAAAGGAAGAAGAAACTATTACGGTTTCCGAACCTATTGCAGTTTTTAAATCCGAAAAAAAAATACAGTCCAAATCTGAAAAGAAATTAGAACCACCGAAAATAGCTCAAACTGAAAAACAGAAGAAAAAAGAAACACTTCCGAATTCTGTTAAAGAAGTAAAAAAACCAATTTCTGATATTAAGTATGTCAATTACGTTTTGAAAATTTCAGAAAGTGAGACTGATTTTCCAATCCTAAAAATACCAAATCAAAAATGCGTTGTACGTTCTCACAGGTTCGGTTCAACTAAAAGACGAGGTTTTAAGGAGGCATCTTTTCAAAAAGCAATTGAGCACTTCTTTTCCGATAATTTTCAAATTTCAGGAAATACAAGATTGAATACCGGAAAAGAAACAAGACCTTTTGAACCAGATATCGCTATGCTGGGTAAAGGCATAGAAAATATTAGAATTGATATAGAAATAGACGAACCTTACGCTGGAATCACAAGACAACCAACCCATTGTGTAGGAGATGACATTAATAGAGATAACTATTTTAAAGACAGAGGTTGGATTGTGATAAGATTTTCAGAATATCAAGTTCACACTCAAGAAAAAGAGTGTCTCAAATTCATAGCTAACTTACTATCAAAATTAAATTCTTCAATTGAAATATCCAACGAGCTTAAAAGTATTGCCCCATTAAGGAAAGAAAAAGTTTGGGATATAGTTCAAGCCCAAAAATGGGAAAAAGAAAAGTACAGAGAAAAGTACTTAAACCACGAATTTAAAATACTTGAAGAACAAAAGGAAACACTAAAGAGAGGATTTGATGAACAAGAGATTGAAGAAGAAAAATATGTAATTGCAACTTCTTTTGGAAAGGAAGACAATGGGAAAATCGTTGGATTTAACAATTTGAACAAACATAAAAGAGATAATAGAATAAAATTTTATTCAGAAAAACACATATACACTATTGATGGAGTTCCAGCACCTTCAGCAAGTACAATAATCAATAGATTTTTTCCTGAATTTGATATGGAATATTGGTCTGCACGAAAAGCACCTGACTTGGGAATGACAGCAATTGAAGTTGCCAAAATGTGGGGTGATAAAGGTAAAATTGCAAGAGACAAAGGAACATTGCTTCACGAACAAATCGAAAATTATTATTTAGGTATTGATTATATTGAAACAGAAGAATTTGACCAATTCAGAGATTTTTTAAATGACCATATTGATTTAAAACCTTATCGTTCTGAATGGCGAATTTTTGATGACACTTTGAATATAGCAGGTACGATTGACTTGATTGTTACAAACGGAACAAAACACGATATTTATGATTGGAAAAGAAGCAAAAAGGTTGTCAATACTTTTGACGGTCAACCAACCGAACAAAATCAATGGCAACAAGGTGTAGGTGGTTTAAGTCATATTGATGACACAAGCTATAATCGATATTGTTTACAACAAAGTTTATATAAATACATACTCGAAAAAAACTATAATTTTGAGATAGGTAATATGTATTTAATTGTAATGTATCCCGAAAACGACAATTATTACAAAGTGAATGTTCCATATCTTGAAAACGAAATTGAATACATATTAAAAACTGTGTGAGAAAAAACGAGAGACAACAATGTATATAAAAAATAGCCCTATTCTTTGCTGGCAAGATGATTTGGGCATTTTTGGAAAGTCATCAAATTTTAAATTTCTGGAAATGCAAACCTGAATATTTGTTATTGTTTATCCTTAAAAAATAAAAAAACACCTACGTATAATGACTAATAACAGTGCTAACCAATACCGCAAACCAAAAAAATATGATTTCAAGAGTAAAAGTTGACGGGAATTATTTAGAAACTTACGATAAAAATGGACGTAAAATTAAACGGGCCTATTGCAACGACGTCTTTTTAGGTAATTCGAGCGAAATAGTTGTCGTACAAGATGGCAGCTATTTAGAGGTGCTCAACGAAGATTTAAAAAAAGTATCACGTAAGTACTTAAAAATAGATCAATTTTTAGGTGCTTCGGGCGAAACGTTTTCAGTGCAAGTAGGTAACTATGCAGAAACCTATGACTTAAAATTTAAGCGAATCAGTAGAAATTATTCAAAATAAATGAGCACATCTAGTATAATTGACATTCCTAAAAAAGCGCATGACAAAGACCAGCTGGGTATAGATGCCTATAAAAATGGACTCACCGGGTTTATAAATACGGCACAAACACCACTTACAATTGCTATTCAAGGTGAATGGGGAAGCGGCAAAACCTCACTAATGAATGCAATAAAGCACGATTTGTGTAAGGACCAAGATGGTTTTTATGGTATTTGGATAAATACTTGGGAATATTCGTTGCTCACAGACGAATATACTACCATGACTAATATTATTCAAGGTATTATATCTTCTGTAATTGCTGTCTTAGAAAAAGATAAAAACCAGAATCTTGAGGCACTAAAGAAAAAAGCAGTTGGTTTTTTTAAGACAGCGGCACGAAGTGCGGCAAAGATTGGCGTCAATGCAGCAACAGCTGGAATAGCCGGTGACGCAACAGATGCTTTTTTTGAAACCTCAGAAAAACAATCGTCTTTGCGCGAGTTACATACCGAACTACAGAATCAAATAAACCTGAGCATTGGGAAGAAGGAGAATGCAAAGGGTTTTCTATTTTTTATAGACGATTTGGATAGAATAAACCCTCCTGTAGCTGTTCAGATACTAGAATTACTTAAAAATATATTTGACCTAGAAAACTGCATATTTATTCTAGCTATTGATTACGAGATTGTTGTCAAGGGATTAGAACCAAAATTTGGTAAAAAAACATCCGACAACGAACGCGAATTTCGTTCGTTTTTTGAAAAAATCATTCAGTTGCCTTTCACCATGCCAATTGGTCAATATCGTGTAAATGATTTAGTGATAGATAATCTAAAACAACTACAATATTTTAATGAGGGTGAGTTAACTGCAGATGTTTCCGATTTGATTGTAGAGATAAGCAATCTAACGGTAGGTTCTAATCCAAGAGCAATTAAGCGCCTATTAAATAGTTTGTCCTTGGTGCGAAGTATTATGCTTGCAGTAGAGTCTGAGAGCAAACCAACAGCCTTCGAACAACTTATAAACATTGGAGTATTTAGCATTCAAATAGCATATCCACTTATCTTTAGAGTCTTAGAGCGTTACCCCGATTTTACAGCTTGGAATAATGAAGTTATCGAAACGTTTAAACTTAAACCATTAGATCCTGCTTTAAAAGATAAACTTTCGCAAAATGAGTACTTCGATGATGAATGGGAGCAAATACTATATCAGTTATGTCAACGCGAGAACTTTTTGAGTAATCGGGCGATGCAAATTTCCAGGCTCTTTAATACCCTAAAAACACGGATTGAAAAGAATGCCACCAATTCTTCTGATGAATCACAAGATGTTTCGGTACAAGATGTAATGACAAATGCCATACAAATAGCGTCTGTAACTAGCTATGACACTGTTACCGAAGAACCCAAAGTAAAAGAGATTCATAAATCAGGTTTTTTAAAAGGATTAAGAAGTAGAATTAAAGACAAGTTAATCAAGCAAGCAGCAACAAAAAACATCAAGATTCTCTATGAACAAAAGGCCGTTAAATCCAATTTAACTTTTTTAATTGAAAAAGGCAAGCATAAGTATCGTTTAGACATTTCTATTCACACAGGCGCAAAAGAATATCGTTTACAAGCACGCTATGAATGCTGGTATTACATAAAAGCAAAGCATTCAGATTTTCATCGAAATTTAGAAGAGCCTGCAGCAAAGGACATAAGAGCAAAAGAGCGTTATGAAGCCATGCTGCTAAAAATGGAACAACTGTCCAAAGAACTTCCTGAGAGTTATTATCTGAATAACTATGAACTCACAAACGATAAGCATAATACAATAGCAGTAACTATGAACGTGAAAATAACAAATGCTTGGGGCTTTATTAAAGAGGAGGAAGAAATGGAAGCGTATGTAGATAGATTAATATTGTTTTTGAAAACTGTAGAAGATATTGAAATTATTAATTGAGTAATCGAAACATCCACATGTATTAGTTAAACGACCTGCAAATTGGATGTATGGTTATCCATCTAATTAAGGGTTTATACGTAAGCATTCATCTATGTGATTTATTATATTTACCGAGCAACATACTAACCAAAATGAACAAAAAACACCTAAGCGAAAGAGATATTTGCTCAAAATTCATAAACCCAGCAATTGAAAAGGCTGGATGGCATATGAAAAAACAAGTACGTGAAGAAGTCTCCTTTACCGATGGACGCATTATTGTTCAAGGTAAATTATATACACGAGGAAAAAGTAAAAGAGCCGATTATATATTATACTACAAACCAAATCTACCAATTGCAATAATTGAAGCAAAGGATAATAAAAAACCTGTTGGTTCTGGAATGCAACAAGCATTAGAATACTCAGAAATTCTTCAAATACCTTTTGTTTTTACTTCCAATGGAGATTCATTTGTATTTCATGACAAAACAAACAAAATCGGAGCGGTTGAACAAGAAATTTCATTAGATGATTTTCCTACTCCTGATACATTATGGATAAAATACTTAGCATATAAGAATCTTGATGCCCCTAAAGCCAAAGAGATTGTTGAGAAGGAATACTTAGTTGACGATAGCGGAATGAATCCAAGATATTACCAGCAGAATGCAGTTAATAGAACATTAGAGGCTATTGCAAAGGAGCAAAACAGAATTCTGTTGGTAATGGCAACAGGAACTGGGAAAACCTATACCGCCTTTAATATAATTTGGAGATTGTGGAAAACCGGAGTGAAAAAACGCATCTTATTCCTGGCAGATAGAAATGCATTATTGACACAAACCAAAAACGGAGACTTTTCCCCTTTTGGAAATGATATTATGCACATCATTAAAAATAGAAAAATTGATAAATCTTATCAAATTTACTTTGCCTTATATCAAGGATTAACCAGCAATGATGAAGAAAAAAATGCCTACAAAGAATTTAGCAGAGACTTTTTTGATTTAGTAGTTATTGATGAGTGTCATAGGGGAAGTGCCTCAGAAGCTTCGGCATGGAGAGAAGTACTAGACTACTTTTCATCTGCAACCCATATTGGTATGACGGCGACTCCCAAGGAAACAAAAGATGTTTCCAATATGGATTATTATGGCGAGCCTGTTTATACCTATTCTTTAAAACAAGGCATTGATGACGGATTTTTAGCACCTTATAAGGTGGTAAGAATCACTACCAGTGTAGATGATGGATGGAGGCCAACTTCTGGTCTACTTGATAAGTATGGAAATGAAATAAAAGATCGTATTTACAATTTAAAAGATTACGATAGAACATTAGCCATTGATGAACGAACAGAAGTTGTAGCAAAGAAAATAACTGAATACCTGAAAGCAACTGACCGTTTTGCAAAAACTATCGTGTTCTGTACCGATATCGATCATGCAAATAGAATGCGCCAGGCATTGATTAATGAGAATGCCGACTTGGTGGCCAAACATTGGAATTACTGCGTAAAAATTACAGGAGATGACGAGGTTGGAAAACAAGAACTTGACAATTTTACTGATGTGGAAGAACCCTTTCCTGTTATAGCAACGACCTCAAAAATGTTGACTACCGGAATTGATACCAAAATGGTAAAGTTTATTGTTTTGGAATCTAATATAAACTCCGTTACAGAATTTAAGCAAATTATTGGTAGAGGAACCCGCATTAGAGAAGCCGAAGGAAAAGTATATTTCACCATCATGGATTTTAGAAAGGCAACCAATATTTTTGCACGACCCGATTTTGATGGTGATCCCGTACAAATATACGAACCAGGACCAGGTGAACCTGTCGTTCCTCCAGATCCTGTTCCACCTAGCGGAATTGTTGGACAACCTCAACCCAATGATCCACCTCCATATTCACCGCCAAATATTACTATAGATCCAGAAACCGATGAAGTAAAAAAGTTTTATGTAAATAACATCCCAGTAACTATTGCAAATGAGCGTGTGCAATACTACGGTAAGAATGGCAAATTGATTACAGAATCCTTAAAAGATTACTCAAAGAAAAATATAGAAAAGGAGTTTACCTCACTTGATGATTTTATCCAAAAATGGAGTGAATCTGAAAAAAAAGAAGAACTCATAAAAGAATTGGCAGATCACGGTGTATTACTCGAAGCCCTACGCGAAGATGTGGGCTTAGATTTAGATGACTTTGATTTAATATGCCACATCGCTTTTGACCAACCAGCACTAACGAGAAAAGAACGTGCAAACAATGTGCGCAAACGAAACTACTTTGGCAAATACAATGAAACAGCACAAAAGGTATTAAATAGCTTGTTGGACAAATACGAACAAGAAGGGATTGTGTCAATTGAGCAAGGTTCTGTTCTTAAAGTAAAACCTTTAAACGAAATGGGGTCTCCCGTTGAACTAGTAAGAGCTTTTGGAAAACAAAAGGATTTTGAACTAGCTATTAAGGAATTAGAAAACGAAATATACAATACCAGTGCTTAGTAGTTACGGATATGATATATATAAAGCTTGTAAAGAAGTAGAGCCAAAGTATGCTAAATGGAGATATCAATCTATTCATGATTTTCAGCAAATTGAGCGTGTCTTTGCATATGAATTATATCATCAGATTCGTCTAATAATGCTTAAAAACCAAGTAAAATATAACCTTCTGCAGCTAAATGGTGAAATTAGTAAAGTTGATAGACATTTAAACCTTAGAGACTGTGGTTACTCTTGCGAAGACCCAGATGTAAGACAGAAATTAGGAGCTTATTTAAGAGTTAGTCCTGATATAGTACTCCATAAGGATCAAGATGATAGAGGTTATAACTTTCAGAAGGTTATTGTTGAGGTTAAAACTGGTGACGATACTTCTGCAAAAGATATCTATGATATTATAAAACTTTTGAATTATGTTGAACAATTAAATTTTGAAAATGCAATATTTGTTGCAGTTAATAAGAATCGCCGTAGGTTATGCAGTACCATTAGAGCTTCTTTTTCAAATGCAGATAGAGCATCATATTCAAGATGTAGCATATTTTTTTATGCCGGAGAAGATTCAAATAACAACATTCTTTCAAGACCTAGAGTAAATTTTAAAACTATAGAAGAAATCATTAATAATGAGTAACATAACAACAAACATAAAAGGCATACGCGATATCATGCGTAAGGATACAGGAGTAGATGGAGATGCACAGCGCATTTCGCAAATGGTGTGGATGCTCTTTATGAAAATTTTTGCCGATAAAGAAGAAGAATGGGCAATAACGATTGACAATTACGAATCTCCAATCCCTGAGAATTTAAAATGGCAAAACTGGGCAGCAGACGATGAAGGGTTAACGGGAGATGCCTTAATGGAGTTTATTGATAATGAATTATTTCCTGCACTTAAAGATTTAGACATTTCCATAAGCCCACAAGCTACTATTATTCGTTCGGTGTTTGATGACACCTACAACTATATGAAAAACGGAACCTTGTTCCGTCAGGTCATCAATGTGATTAACGAGATTGACTTTAATAGCACCACAGAGCGTCACTTATTCAATGATATTTATGAAACCATTTTAAAAGAACTGCAATCTGCTGGCTCTTCTGGTGAATATTACACCCCCAGAGCGGTGACGCAGTTTATGGTAGATATGATTGATCCGCAGTTAGGAGAAAGCATACTCGACCCGGCTTGTGGTACAGGGGGTTTTTTAACCTGTACTATTGATCATCTACGTGAGCAAGTAAAAACTCCTAAAGACCGAGATATACTGCAAAATTCTATTAGAGGTATCGAGAAAAAACCGTTACCTCATTTGCTGTGTACCACCAATTTAATGCTACACGGTTTTGATTTACCAGCAGTACGTAGAGATAATTTATTAAGCAAGCCTTATGCAGATTGGGGTGTAAAAGATAAGTTAGATATTATTGTCACCAATCCTCCTTTTGGAGGAGTGGAAGAAGATGGAACCGAAACCAACTTCCCTAAAAAATTTAGAACCAAAGAAACAGCCGATTTATTCCTAGCCTTGATTATTAAGTTACTTAAAAATAACGGCCGTTGCGCCATTGTATTACCAGATGGAACCTTGTTTGGCGAAGGGATGAAAACACGTTTAAAACAGGAACTATTAGAGCGTTGCAACCTGCATACCATTGTGCGTTTACCAAATGGTGTTTTTAATCCTTATACAGGTATTAAAACCAATCTATTGTTTTTTGAAAAAGGCACACCAACCAAAGAAATTTGGTATTATGAGCATCCATATCCCGATGGTGTAAAAAGTTATAACAAAGGAAAACCGATACACATCAAAGAGTTTGATGTAGAAAAAGCGTGGTGGAATAATCGCGAAGAAAATACACAGGCTTGGAAAGTCTCTATTGAAGACATTAAAAAACGAGGTTATAATTTAGATATCAAAAACCCACACCAAGAAATTGATACTTTGGCAAGTCCAGAAGTGTTGTTAGAAAAGTTTAGAACTACCGAACAAAAAATTGCTAGCATACAAGACGAAATTATAAATGTATTAACTGAAGCTTTAAAATAACAATTTCCTGCGTAGGCAGGAATCTCAAACTATGCAATTACTACAACATTTTAAAGAACTTACGGTTAGACCTACAAATGCCCAAGAATTAAAAGGTTTAATCATGCAATTGGCAGTGCAAGGTAAGTTAACAGGAGACTGGCGAACAAATAATCCAAATGTTAATAAGGCTTCAATTAATTTAGAATCTATTAAGGCAAAAAAGGAATTGCAAATTGTTCAAGAAAGTGAAATTCCATTTAAACTAAATTCTACTTGGGAATGGGCTAAATTTATTGATGTAGCAGAACTAAGACATGGACACCAGTTTAGAAAATATGATTTTGTTGAAGAGGGTATTCCTGTTATCAAAATTGGTCAGTGCAAATCTGACGGAACATTAGATTTCACAAAGTGTAACTATATTGATTCAAATAGAAAGGATGAATTTCAGGATGATTTAATTTTTCAGGGCCACCTTCTTATGGCCTTGACAGGAGGAACGTTAGGCAAGGTGACTAGGGTCGACAAAGACTATGGTATATTAGTTCAAAACTACCGTGTTGGCAATTTCTTTGCTGATGAAAGAGTAATTTCGCTTGACTTTCTTAATGTAATATTAGAGTCTGAGCTATTTCAAGGTTTGGTAAGAGAACGGATAAATCAAAATGCACAACCGAATATAGGTAAAGACAATATTGAGAAAATTGTCATGCCAATTCCACCACTAGAAGAACAAAAAGCAATCGTAGAAGTTGTAGAAACCTTATTCAAAGAAGTTGAGCAATTAGAGCAATTAACCGTTGAGCGAATTAGTTTAAAAGAAGACTTTGTTACTTCAGCATTAAACCAACTCACCACCAATAATGCAAAACAAGAATGGACTTTTTTACAAGACCATTTTAAAACCTTTTTTAATGAAACAACTAACATTAAAAAGTTACGAGAAACCATTTTACAATTAGCCGTTCAAGGTAAACTCACAGCAGATTGGCGCGCAAATAATCCTAATATAGAAGATGCGTCAATTTTATTAAAACGCATCCAGAAAGAGAAAGCACAACTCATCAAAGACAAAAAAATAAAAAAGGAAAAACCATTTCCACCAATTACAACAGATGAAATTCCTTATGAATTACCTGAAAGTTGGGTCTGGTGTAGGTTGGGTACCGTCTCACAAATTGGGTCTAGTAAAAGAATTTATGAAGCTGATTATGTAAAACAAGGTGTTCCTTTTTATAGGTCAAAGGAAATTGGAGATTTTTCTAGAGGTAATAAAGCAAAGTCAAAACTATTTATATCAAATCAAAAGTATTTAGAAATATCGAAAAAATTTGGAGCACCAAAACAAGGGGATTTATTAATAACATCCGTTGGTAGTATTGGAAATACTTGGGTTGCAGATGATAGAGAGTTTTATTATAAAGATGGAAATATTACGCAAATAAATAGAAGTGATTATGTAGATACTTTTTACACTCAACTTTTTATTAAAAGTCCAACTTTTATGGATGAAGTTTTAGGTAAAGTATCAGGTACTGCATATAGTGCCCTAACAATAATAAAATTAAAATCTCTAATGTTTATGTTGCCGCCATTAGAAGAACAAAAAGCCATCGTCCAAAAAGTAAATGCTTTAATGGGTTTATGTGATGCTTTAGAGCAAGAAGTACTGCAAAGTCAAGAACACAGTGAGCAGTTAATGCAAAGTTGTTTAAGGGAGGTTTTTGAGGGAGAACATAAAACTGTTGAGGTATGAGTGAACAGGAAAAACGAATAGATGATAAAAGCTACGACTTAAATAAATTATTTGATTTTTTTGAATATTGGAAAGCATACACACATCCAACAGAATTTTATAATGAAGGTTGGTTGTTAAAATTGTTAGTTCATGCCATTACAGATTTTGGTTTAAAAGAGCATCCACTATATGTAAATGAAAAAGATAAATTTTTTAGTGAAGGATTACTGTACTCTCCATTCTTACAAAGATTTAGAGGAGATCCACTTGCTGAAACTCATACGCACGCTGATGGTGTAATTGGAAATTTTGAAATTGGAAACGTCAATAGCAAAGGTTCTTTGCATTTTAAAGGGAACAAGTTAAATATTTTTGAGGCAAAAATTAATTCTGGATTTTCTAAAAAAGTTAGTAATGCTACATTTTATAATCAAGCAGCGAGGTACGTTGCCTGCATAGCAAAGACGATTGACGAAGCAGATAAATTAGAAGTATTAAATGACTTATCTATAGGTTTTTATTTAGTGGTTCCCGAAGATCAATACAATAAGAAGAAGAAGAATTTTAAAAAGTTCTTAGATAAAACAGACATTTTTGATAGAGTTAAAGAAAGGGTTGAACAATATAAAAATGAAGTCGATTATGAAGAAAGAATAAAATGGTTACAAACAAAATTTAATCCAGTTCTTGAAAAAACAGTAATAAAACCTCTTTTCTATGAAGAAATAATTTCTAAGTTACAAGATTATAAATATATAGATGAAATTAATAACTTTTATAAATCCTGTATTAAATACAACTAAACCAAGAACATAGTACACAGTTAATGCAGCGTTGTTTGAGGGAGGTTTTTAATTAAAGCATACAATTATGGAGGAACTATTAATCGAGATACGTGACCAATTAGAGACTTGTTATTTGGCAAGAGAAACTCGGTTGAGCTTAATGAATAGGAATAGCCCAAATGAGTTTCTTGTTTGTTTCTTGTTAGTATCAGATAGATTTGAACATATAGATGAGTTAGATTTAGCTGTCAGAAATTGTTTAAGTAGTAAAAATGTAAAAATCAGCCCAGTCAATGGTAGTAAACTAACTATTTTGCCTGCATAATAAATAATCTTATAAATTAAAATAACCAAGACAAGAACCTAGTCAGCACTTAATTTAGAGTTGATCCTGGGAGGTTTTCGAGGGGAATCTTGAAAATAAAATGCCTATTATTTAATAATCTCTTTATAGTTTGAAAATGTTGAATGATTTGATAGAAAATAACAGAAAGTATGTAGTGCGGTATCTATCAATTATTGCAATTTTATTTGTTTTTAAAAGCACCATACAGAATCTTTTAATTGATTTAGGCAAACTCTTCAATTTTGAATCAACTGAGTTTAAGCTAGGCTATATTTTATTGATAATTATTGGATTAAGTGGCTACCTCTTTTTAATAGATAAAAAATATATAGTTTCAAAAAAGGGGCACTTCCTTGCAATTGCTCTATTCTCAAGTTATTTGATTTTTCGATTTTTTGACAACGGAGTTATATACCTTCCAGAGCCCACGCTTATAAAATACATTGATGTTGTTATTTTATTTTTTCTATTGCATTGTATTCACTGGAGCAACATTAAAGAACGAAGCTCAATTACAAATCCAAATAGAAAAGACTTTTTTATCAACGATGCTGTATTTGTAGATGGAGAAATTGATAATGAATTAATTGTACAAAAATTGATTACTAGCATTACAGATTACAAGCCAAAAAACTCATTTAGTATAGGGATTAATGCGGAATGGGGTTTTGGTAAATCGACCTTTTTACATCGATTTGATCAAGAATTTAGAAAAACAAATTCCGAAACCATCATGTTCTGGTTTCACATATGGAAAAATAAAGGTGATAAAGCCATCATTGATAATTTCTTCAAAGAATTCGCAACAAACCTCAAGCCTCACTCTGCTGAAATTGAAGATAATATTGAAAAATATACTGATGCTATTTTAAGTGTAAGTCCGGGAGAGATTAGCAATTTAATACAAGCTGGTAAAGATATCTTTAGAGAAGATCATAGTCTTGAAGAGTACTATCAAAAGATTCAAGAAGCTATACATCGTATAGATCGGCAGATCATAATTATACTTGACGATTTGGATAGACTTGAAGACAACGAAATTCTTGATACTTATAAAATTATAAGAACATTATCTGATTTTGACAATGTAATATTTCTAGCTGGCTATGACAGGAATTACCTAGAAAAAACACTTGGAAAAAGTAAGGAGAACTACATAAATAAAATTTTTCAAGTAGAAATTGATCTCCTACCATTTGATGAGAGTCAAATCAATGAAATACTTTTGGATGGTATTAAAAAAGCATTTCCACATCGTATAAATCAAGAAGACCAACAAGTAGAACGCATTAGAAATGAAAAATTATTTCTAGTATTTAATTCCTTATTTGCGGGCAAATCTTTTCAAGCTACTTTGGATATATCTGACATTAGTCTTGATAATTTACATAATGAAGAAAACCAATTTATTTGTAGTGACTTAAAGTTAGATTATAAGCATTTTATCAGAACCTACAGAGATTTAAAGAGATTTCTTAATGAATTTAAATTTAGTAAAACCTTAATCAACACGAATGATATTTATCTTCCCGATTATGTACTGTTTAGACTTCTAACTTTTCGCTATAGAAATTTACACAACTTAGTTTTTGAAAAAATATCAAGTATTATTGATAACAAAGACTATGACGTTGTAAATCAAAAAATGACTGATAGCTGGAACGAGAATGATGGTAGCCATTATATTTATACTGAAAGCTCTAAAGAAAAACTCTTCGATACACTGAAAGTTAATAGTTATGATTCAAAAGATATTGAAATAGTCAATGCTTCCTTATGTATTTTGTTCGGTGAAAAAAGTAAAGCTTTCTATGAAACAAATCAGTATACTATTTCTAAATCTTATTACACTAATTTTTATTTGAGAAATGGAATTCCTAATGACGCGTATACGCGCTCTAAATTTAAAGAATCTTTCAACGCAGGTAACATTATAGACTTGATAAATAGAATGAAGGGTTTGTCACAAAACGTTAGATTACAAGCTTTCAATGAGCTAAAGTTATATTTGTTTGAAATTTCTGATTCTATAGACAACAAAACTGATTTTTCAAAATTTATAACCGCATTAAATCAGTTTGAATTCATTTCTCTTGTAAACGATTTCAAGGAAATTGAAAAAACCATTCAAAATATCTCCGCAAAAACACCGAATCTTACTCATACAGATTTAAAGGATGCTCTTATTAATTCTAATGTGAGTATAGGTCCAATAGATCGCTTTTTAGCAGATGTTGTTATAAACGGTGCAAGAAAAGATAGAGACGATCTCTACACAGAAAAAAATTCTATCGATTACCCTAATTTTCCTTTTAATTTATCGAACACCAAAAATGTATTATTAGAAAAGTTCAAGCACATCCTGAAACAGAATGTAGGATATAATATTCACTTTAGCTACTACACCTTACAAATTGATTTTATTGCAGAAGACTATAAAATTATATTAGCGTTTGAAGCTGACGAACTATTCAAAACACACTTACAAAAGTATTTTCTTCACTTTGTATGGGGAGAATATCTAGACTTTAAAGGGGAACCAGAAGGATTCCCAAAAGAACACCAGACGTATAAACCAAATGATTTCCTTTGTCAGATTTTCTGCAACAAAGCAGATTGGGATGCTCTAAAAGTCGATAAAACAAATAAAGAGATCTATCAAGAATTTAGAAAGAACGGCTTCAAAAACTATTATGAGTATTTAAAGACTAAAGAAATTGAAAATATTATAGTAGGTGAAGACCACAAATCAAAGTTGGAAAAAATTAAAAAATTAATGAATGCCTTTATTGAGAATGATTGTAAACCATTAAACAGAAAAAAATTTGAAGACGTTAAATAAAAACCTTCAAGAACCTACGGCTGCTATTTTCAATATCAAAAAATTACTTCAGTGTAATTTTAAAATCGCAGACTATCAAAGACCTTATAAATGGACGGTTAAAAATGTAAACGATCTTATTGATGACATCATAACCTTTCAGGAAAAGAAAGCCTATCGCATAGGTACAATCATTATTTATAAAGATATAGAGTCTGAAAATCAAGAAGAAATTGTAGACGGTCAACAACGTTACTTAACCTTATTACTTTTATATAAAGCTTTAAGAAAAAAATTTGAAACTCCTTTTTTAAAATTTGAAACTCCAGGTTTAGACAAATTAAAATTTGATAACGCTATTAGCATTGGTAACCTCAAAGCTAATTACGCTCATATACAATCGCGGATTACTGATTTTGATGAGAACTTGATACATTTTTTTTTAAATAAATGTCAATTTGTTCAGGTTACCATAACAGATTTGGGAGAAGCTTTTCAGTTTTTTGACTCCCAAAACTCTAGAGGTAAGGCATTATATCCTCATAATTTACTCAAAGCGTTTCACCTTCGGGAGATGAGCCACCTAAAGGAGTCTGAAAAAATCAAAGTGATTGAGCATTGGGATAATACCGATCCTCATTTCCTTAAAGATGCATTTGCCAATTATTTCTTCAAGATCAGGAATTGGTCAACAGGTAAAAGTGCTTCCTATTTTTCTAAAGATGAAATCACGGTTTTTAAGGGTGTGAATCTTTTAGACAATCAACTGTACCCTTATGCCCGGCCAATTGCTATAAATGCAAAATACGTAGGCTTAAAACAGCAAATATTATATGATTTCAACGATAGCCAAGAACACTTTCCACACCAGCTTGATGCATTTACCGTAAACGGTGAATGGTTTTTTGATTTTGTAAAGCACAAATCAAAAATGGTTGAAGCAATTAAAAATTTTACTAATATAAATAAGGATTTTTATACTCCTGATTCCAAAGCATTTGCAATTATTAATGAGTTGAACACCTACACTAAATCATACAGAACTGGGGATAAATATTGTCGCAATCTTTTTGAAGTAACCCTGCTCTATTACATCGATAAGTTTGGTGAAAGGCAACTGGAAAAAGTGATTCCATTAATTTTCTTTTGGGCTTACAGACCTCGCATAAAACTTACAGCCGTAAGATTGGAATCTGTTGACAATCACGCGAGACATCCAAATAGTCTTATCCGCCTAATACGGGAAAGTTTAACAATCTCTCAAATACT
Organism: Flavobacteriaceae bacterium UBA1903; assembly: GCA_002337605.1. GTDB lineage: Bacteria > Bacteroidota > Bacteroidia > Flavobacteriales > Flavobacteriaceae > Marinirhabdus. The sequence continues at coordinate 301,620 of DDGL01000016.1, read as the reverse complement.
CATCTATAGACTTAAGCCTGTTACACAAATAGGAGGTAATTCAAATGAGTTAGCTAAATTATTTACTCAACACCAACTCATCAAAGCCTAATGTCCAAAAATCCACCACTGTTAAGTATTTCTGATATTTTTAAGGTTGCAAATTACAGCATTCCTATTTATCAACGGGAATTCGCGTGGACACTTACTGAAGTGTCCCAGCTATTATCTGACTTATGCAGTCAGGTAAAAGCCAATCAAAACGACAACTACTATTTAGGCACGTTAGTTATTAATAAGGGAGTTCAAGGAAAAGAAGAAGTAATAGACGGACAGCAAAGATTGACCACGCTATATATCATACTAGCCTACCTTTCTCACAGTAAAGAATCGTCTTATAGTTTAAATTTTGATTTTAACACTCTATTATTTGATTCCAGACCCAATTCAATTAGCGCATTACAAGCAGTCTATTATAAAAAACTTGATGATGTAAATGAACCAGCTATTAAAGCTGCCTATAAAATTATTAAAGATAATCTAAGTCATTATTTAGAAGAGTTTAATATTACAGCTCAGGAATTTACAGACTACCTTTTAAATAAAACGCTTCTTCTAAAAGTTGCCGTTCCCCCAGACACGAATCTCAACCATTATTTTGAGATTATGAATGTGCGTGGTGAACAACTTGAAAAGCACGAAGTTCTCAAATCACGCCTAATGAGCTTTCTAAAAGAATACCCGGAGGATCGGGAACTATTCAATACTGTATGGGAAGCTGCAAGTGATATGAATCGTTACATACAGTTGTTCTTTACAAGGAACACAGAAAATAATAGTAAAAATACCCGAAAGAAAATCTTTGGAGATGATGGAAACGAAATACCAAAAGATTACGATGAATTGCTAGATGCATTTTTAAGTACTCAAGAGGTAACAGAAGAAAAACATGGATCGACTAAGCCCAGTCTTAGTCAAATTTTAGATTCAACTGAAATAGTCCACCTTGAAGAGCCTGAAGGCAAGCAAGACGAGGAACAACTAACGGCTGTAATTAACTTCCCTAATTTCTTACTTCATGTTTTAAAAATTCAAGAAAACAACAAAGATATTGCCCTAGACGACAAGCAATTACTTAAACAATTTGAGCACGTTTATATTGATAAGAACGACCCGTCCAAGTTTGCTAAGGATTTCTGCTATAGTCTGCTCAAAATGAAATTTCTATTTGATAAATATGTTATTCGAAATTTAGATTTGGGACAGGACACCAAATGGATATTAAGGAAGCAAATCCATCAGTTCCAAAAAGGAAAATCACATTACTTTAAAGATACATTTGAACGAGCTGGAAGCGATGATGAAAACAATACTGATAATAATCGTATCATTATGTTGCAATCTATGTTCCATGTATCATTTCCAACAAGAATCTATAAACATTGGTTTAATGCTACTTTATACCACCTGTACAATAATTCAGAAAATGGAGTAATCGAAGCAGATAAGTTTATAACATATTTAGAACTGTTAAATGATGCTTTTTACTTTGATCGAAATCAATCGGTTGACGGCGATTTAGACTATGAAGAAATCATTTTTGAAAATAATTCTAAACCAAAAAATAAATCTGTGAGCAATCATATTTGGAGTCTAGGCACACAGACCAAAAATTTTATATTTAATAGGCTAGACTATTTAATTTGGTATTATACCACACAAGAGACAGAAAATTACGAAAATCTTGTTGCAATCGAAAAAGCTAAAAATTTTCAATTTGGCTTTAGAAGTTCAGTAGAACATTTTTTTCCTCAACAGCCTAGAAATGGAGATAAACCACCTTTTGATAATATAGATCGATTCGGTAATCTTTGTCTAATAAGCCAACAAAAAAACTCCCGTTTCAGTAATGACTTACCAAAAGCAAAGAAAGCGAACTATCACAGACCTGATGACAAGCTAGAAAGTTTAAAAATGGAATTAATGTGGGAGCAGGCTGACGATTGGAACGATGAAAACCTAAAAGCTCACGAGGATTTAACGATTGAAATCTTAAACTCAACCTATGAAAGATAGAATTGAAAATAGGTTCTCTTTAAGTGATATTGAAGGTGCATATGACCTTTTATTAGATCAAAATAAATATGCAATTGAAAAAATTTATAACGGTTCTCTTAACCCTATTATTAATGATTTAAAACAACAAGGAATTTATGCTTTTTGGTGGAATGACAACAATGGCTTGCTTCGAAAACACTTGTTAAACCCTAATACCGAATATTATTTAAAAGGTCCACACGACAATTCGGAGAAGGCAAATCATTTCTTAAAAGTGATTTTTACAAAGGAATGGATAGACAAAGCTAGTAAAGACGAATATATCTGTTTATATGTTGGAAAAAGCACTAATATTAAAAAACGAATAGACGGTCACCTTCGATACAATATAGACCCCGAAAATGATAACCAATATAGTAATACAATTTGGAAAGATAGTATGAGCAAGAACAAACCAGATGACCATCTTAGCCATCTATGGCCAGAATGCAAGAACAAAAATAGACTAACGAAATGCAGATATGGCTTTGGTAAAAAACCAAACACTGTAAGTCAATTGCGAATCGGTTTGGAACGTCTTTTTAATAGGGATGCCTTAGCTTTAATAAAAGAGAATGTAGAAATTTCCTTTTTACTTTATCCTGGTAAAGAAAATGCCATCAATCGTTTCTTCATAGAGGATAAATTAATTTCTTCGTTATATCCCATTTTAAATATTGACGTAGAGCGTTAGAATTTTAAATTCTTATATGAATAATTGAATTTAATAGTTAAAAAACGATCCTAAAAATAAACGCATCCGCTTTCGGCTCGGGTTAGTAATTTTTCTTTTGGTTGTAAATGTAACGGTTACGGTTGCTTTTAAAATTTAATTATCGGTAACTAAGAGAAAAAATCTTTCGTTGCATTATTTTAATTTAGATTTTTATTAATCCTATTTAGTAGTTCAAAGGTCTTTTTGCCAACAGAGATATTAGCAATTGAAATAGTCCCAGAATCGCTATAAAAATCTGACATCGTAGGTTCAGAAATACATTTTTTTCTAAGTTTACAATCAAATTTAATCACAATCATTTCTGGGCAAACATCTGCACAACCTGGTCTTTCAGGTAGATGTTCAAAACTTAGATTCAAATTTTTTAGATTACCAGCTACCCTTCCAGAAGAAGCACTCCCCATATCAATAACAAAATCACCATTGTATTGAACTTTTATATTTTCACTTTTAGAGTGAAGCATATTAAATTCTGATATATTAGATGATAACAAATCTCGTTTAGATGGTTTTGATTTAATATCCTCAGATTCTATTTCTGATTTATTTGATTTTTTCTTATCCATTGAATTCTCTCTCCGCTCTAATTCTATTTCTTTTTTTAAGAGTTCGTTTTCTTTTTGTAACAATTCATTCTCTTTAGTGCTATCGTTTTTACAACTAAAAATAATTGCAACAATCAAGAGTAATAAGATAGAGTTCCGTTTCATTATTATAAAGTTTCAGATTAAATATTTGCCAATTGCCTAATACCTAAATTAGATTTAGAAGTAGCAAGAAAATTGCAACTTCGAGCGTGTCTTATGATGGGTAAAGATACTTTTTTTAGCATATTAAGAAAATGGATTAAAGATATTAGGAAGATTAATTAACCAAAAACCGTCCTTAATATAAAAGCATCCGCCTCCGCCCGGGTGAGCAACTTTTCTTTTTGTGGCGGTTGCAACCGTGAAGGTGCAACGGCCGACTTCATCATTTTCAACAACGCCTGTTGCTCTTCCTGGGGAAGTGCCTGTACGATGCTAAAAACAATAGTGGCGTTCATTAGTGCAGTAGAATTGTCTGCAATATGCCAAGAATTAAACTTTGGGTGTTAGACTCTGTAAGTCTTTGTTACTCTTTGTAAGACTTTGTTAATCTTTGTTAGGCTTCGCTACGTTTTTGATCTTATTCACACTAGTCCAACGGAGCAAAAAACGGCCCGTTGGGAAATTGACAACGGCGCCGTTGAAATTAAATAACGGCCCGTGAATGGGCCGTTGCATAGCCGTTGTTTAGAGACTATAAATAATTGACAGCACTAAAATTCAGTTAGTTAACTCATATAAGCCTCATCTTTCCGATCTGACTTTTTTGACTGTACTAGTGTGTTTTTATTATAAATCGTATCCAATTTTATTTATTATCTTTATGTTTTATTGATAGTCTAACACAAAAAAGTATTGTAACGTTAGGTATGCTTTTTACACTCTTTCTTGCTTGGATTGTTGCTACCACCTGCATGACAGGGTTTAGTTATGTATTCTCTACCCTATTAAATGAAAATTTCAAGGAACCCAAATTATTAGCCGACCTATTAGGCAAGATTTTAAATGTTGAGCTTCCAACTTGGGTGGGCTGGCTTGTACACTACCTCACTGGAATAGTATTCCTAATTATGTTAATAGCATTGTATTCGGTGACGAACGTTTCAATCTCAGTGCAATGGGGAATTATTTTTGGATGTATGCTGGGAGGAATTGGAATTATGATGTGGAAAGCACTTTACAAACTTGCCAATACCGATCCGCCAACTCATACCCGCTTGTTCCATATTCAACTTATCGTGGCACATATTATCTTTGGAATGGCAGCAATAGGTATGGAACGTTTCTACGATTCTTTTTTGAAAATGTGGTTGTAAAAAATCAATCTGTACCTGACTCTTTTTCTTCTTCCTCTATTTCCTCATCTGAAATTAAGTAGTGATCTTTCCCCAACCCCACAATATTAATAATGTTCGTCACCGTTTTATAGAGCATTAATATAACAGTGATCATCATCCCACTAAGGATGGAAGATGATATCAATGTGGCCCAATAAATTGCATCAAACCAGGTGGTAGGTACATTTTCAGCTTCGGTTATAGGAATATTGAATAGCTGAAACAGGATCAAAGATCCCACAAACAAAACGGTATCAAAAGTAGCAATACTAAGCACTTGTTTGTAATGTGCTTTCTTTAATTTATTTTCTGTTCCGGTACTTATTCCCAATAGGGTGAGTAACAGTGCCAAAATAGTGGCAGACGCTAAAACAATAGTATTACAGAGCATGTTGAGTCCAGGAAGGGAACTTGTGATTAGTTTTTTTGCCTCATAGCCCGAAACACTACCCAAAAGAAAAACACCCAGCCCTAAAAAAAGTGTGGCGATTATCCCACCGTAGAATGCCTTCTTATTTTTCTTCAAGAAATCTTTAAAACTATGTAGTGCTTCCATATTCTTTTACACTTTTATAATTTCATAGGCTATTGGCTTAAAGGTGCCGCCGTTGCTATCTTCTGCCGAGCAGGCTGTAAGACCTACCAAAAGATCCATTTCAGCCCGGATAATAAGGTAATCCCCCGCTTTTGAAGTGGGTGGGAGAACCGACAGGTTTCCGTCGCTATCATACTGAACATTCATAAACACATTAAAGGCAGTAGGAATGTCATCAGGTTCAATACCAAAAGGCGCTAGAGCCGTTTCCAGATTTTCTTTACAGCTTGGATGGTAGCCTTTATGATCGTACATAATTTCAAAGGTTTGCTTACAACATGGCGCAAGTAAAAAATCATTTCGTCCGTTGGTATCTTCTTCTATCGCTGCCAACTTGTTGCTTCGGTTACTCCACAAAAAATTATTGGTAGTTATCTGTATGCATTCCTCAAAATCTAATGTCTTGCCAGAAGAAATCCGTTCTCTCGTATCTTCTGCATTGAATAAAACCATGTCACTAACCTGTTGTCCTTCGACATCGATTATTTTTAACTTTTGCCCTTTTGTTAAATAAAATGCGGTGCCTGTTTGTGGCTTAATTACGTTATTCATGTTCCTTTTTTATATTTTTTACTACTTGATCATCCATAGCGTTGTTAGTTGTACTTAACTTTCGGCAGATATTCTTTACGTTTTCACCATCAAAATCTTGATGGTATTTGGCTATCGCCTGTATTTTCGTAGGCTTGGCGGTAAACCCGGTAATTCTGGGAAAATGCTCTTGAATAAGTTTCTGTGGTATGTCGTGATAATAGTTAGGTTTCTCTTGATCCTTTTCAAAAAAATAAACCAATTCCTGTAATGATGTTTCGAGTTGGGCTGCGGTCTGTCTGTAAATTTTTGCATTGATATGCACCGCTGCATAATCCCATGTACTGATATCCTCATGGGTATACCAGGATGACGAGATATACGCATGCGGACCCTGAAAAATAAATAGGGCTTCTGTGCCGTCCTCGAGGTGTGCATACTGCGGATTGCTATTTGCGATATGGGAATACAGATAGAAATCTTCTGGCCCGCCCTTGGTAAGTACCGGAATATGTGTAGCCAGCATTGACTCACCCTGAAGCACCATGGTAGCAAAGGGGTATTGCTGAAGGAAATCGTACCGATATTTCTTATCCTGTTTACTATAATGTTCCGGGCAATACATAAAATTACTTTTTAGTTAAATAGGGACATTTCCAATCATCTTCTACGGCTCTACCGCTATACTGTCTGGCTTCGCTGTTCTCACCAAAATCTTCCAACATGGGATTAACAGAGCCTTGATATGCCTTGTCTCTTTTACGTATGAGATCACGAACCCTTCCATACCGTCCAGAGCTACGTAACAGTTCAAACTGACTATGTAAGTTGAACACGATCATCGGAAAAGGAGATGACCTTGCCCAGCGAGAAGAATTAGGATGCATCCCAACGATATAGAACGAGGTGCCGAACAAACTATAACTAAACTTTGGTGAAGCAGGGTCTGAATTTGTTGTCTCGTCCCAAGCGTGGGTATCCATGCTGTGTAATGTATATAGTAGTTTCCAAAGTGAGTTTTCAAATTCCTTTTCAGTTTCAAAATGAGAATCGTCAAAGACAGCAATAAAAGTCTGAAATTTCATAGAATCCTGCTCTACGTCATTTACATACATCTCTAAATCTTTCATCAAGGTATTTGGACAAAAATTATCCATACTACCATACGATTGAATGGTTACGTTGTCATCTGCAATGACACTCTGCGCCATGACACAGGGGTGGTCATCCAGTACAAATTCACGTACTAATTCTTCAATATCTTCTTTACTTTCAACGATAGCTTTCATTTTTTTATCTTGTTTGTTATATAAATTCCCAACATGGTTGCATTCAACATGAACGAAATTCCATTCGTCACCATAATAGGCCAATCTGTTTTTAAAATTCCATAGACGGTCCAGAGTCCGACACCCAATAGTAAAATGCTAAAAAATACCGGGCTTATATCATCAACTTTATTTGTCTTGATCGCCTTGTAAATCTGCGGAATAACGGCAACGGTCGTAAAAACTCCTGCCAGTATTCCTATTATTTTGGTCGTATCCATAGATCTATCTTCTTTTTCCTACACAAACACAGTAGCCAGCAATTCAACAATGCTAACTTTAGAGTATGCATTAGCTTCTTTTGACATCTTTTAATAACCAAGGTTCTAAACTCTGTGATTGATCACTGCTGTGCAATACGACGACATCGCCCGTGGTTTCAAAAACTACAGCCCGCACTTGCGATAGATCGAGAACATTTGCCTCCCTAAGTTTTGAGCGAAGATCACCTTTGGTTACCCGGGCCTTTAAAAGATTATCTTCTATGATAGTTGGTCCATCCATCAGTAGAAGCGGTTTGTTGTCGATAGCTTTCCTGAAGGGTTCCCATTTACGTAAGAGTGCCGCTGAAAGCTGATATAGGTAAACCACAAACAAACCTGCGATCCCTTCGAGAAGAGAAACAGAGTCTGATAAGATTGTAGTAGCTATAAGGGAACCAACGGCAACGGTCATTGCAAAATCGAAACTCGACATTTTGGAAAAACTACGTTTTCCGAAAATCCGGGTAAAAAAGATCACGGCAATATAAATGACAAGTGTGGTGATAGAAATCGCAAGCAGCGACTCCAGATCGGTGGAGAACCATTTTTTCATGAGTAAAGTATTGGTCAAGCACTAACCAAATGGCCGAGTGCGAGTTTAATAGTTGTTTTGTTAATTAAAAGTACCACGGAAACTAAATTCTCATAAACACATTAGCATTTTTTAACCTGAATTGTTAAGTTTATTTAAAAAAGGGAAAAGCTTAAAATGCACTAAAACATTTTAAAAGTGAGGCTCCAAAATCTATAAGCATCTTAGATTTCAAGGGATTTCAAAGTCACCAAAACCGATGTATTCAATTCACTTTTTGGCTGGGTTCACTAGTGCTAATGGTAAGCATTTTGGAAGTATGTTAGCTGAAAAGGTTTCAAAGTTGCCAATAAACTCCCCATCTACCTGCAGGGCGATGGGATGTGTGCTCTCCACCTTTACTGACTTTGCATGATACATATGTATGTACGGCTCTTTATCGGATGTTTTATTGAAGAATGTTTTTAGAATTTCCCAAAAACTCAATCTTTTGTATAATACAACCTCGAAAAATCCATCGTCTATATTTCCTATCGGATTTATATTGGCACCCGTACCATATTTATTAGCATTTGCAAACGCTAATAATATGCCAGAACTCTCAATCACTTTATCTTCGAGATGTATCTTAAATCTATAGGGATAATCCGATTTGAAGAGCGTGGGTAAGCTATGTGCCGCATACCCCAGCATACCACGGGAATTAGATTTTTCGTAGTTATAAATTAGTTCTGCATTAATTCCGATATCGGCAATGTGCAAGCAAATAGTATCGTTAACACAAATGGCATCGATGGTTTGGGTATGATGGCCAAATGCTATCTCAAATTGTTCGGGCAATGTTTTGGGATAATCCAAAGACGTCAACAATCCATTGGCAGAACCACACGCCAGGATTCCTAATATGGTATTTTTATGAAGTAATTGAGAAGCTACCATAGCAATGGTGCCATCACCACCAGCCACGATCACGCGCTGATATGATTTAGAAGCTAATTTTTCTTCAATCCTTTTGGCGTCCTCCGTTCCTGTCGTAAAGTAAAATTCTATGTCAAATTCATACTTTTCAGCAAATTTTCTGGCTGTATCCTCCACTTTATTAGCATCTATCGATCCAGCAGCGGGGTTAATCACAAAGAGCAGGTTTGATTTCATTAGAATTCGATATATTTAGTACTATAAATTTATCCAAATTTTAGGATTAATCAATATGAAAGTAGACATCAGTATCTATCGGGGATACATGAACGATAAAGAATTAACAATTTCGGGACACGTATTCAGGTCCTGGGCACCCAGCCAATACAGTATTGAAAAGCGAGCCATAAAACATAGCTTATCCATACTAAAAATGTTTACCATAAAACCAATGCCCAACGAAACGGTGACTCTTCAGTTTAAAGATGAAACAGTCTCCACAAAAACACTCAAAGATGGCTACTTCAATTTTAAAATACCGTTCAACAAAAAATTGGAAAGCGGTTGGCATCCTTGTTCCATAAAATGTGACATTGGTACATTCAATATTATTTCGAATGGTGAAATACTAAAACCACATCCGGGTAGATATGGTATAATCTCGGATATTGATGATACTTTTTTGGTATCCCACAGTGCAAGCTTCTTTAAGAAACTCTATGTGATGCTGACCCAAAATATCGATAACCGCGAAGTATTCGATGATGTCCCAAAACATTACCAGGCTCTTAGCAAAGCTGGTCATACGAACGAAGATTCATATAATTCTTTTTTCTATGTTTCTAGTAGTGAATGGAACTTGTACTCTTTTATCGTGGCTATTGCCAATAAATATAATTTACCAAAAGCCGTTCTTAAACTGAAAAAAATAAAAACGGGGTTAGGAGATTTTTTATTTACGGGCGGCGGAAGCCACGACCATAAATTTGAAAAAATTAAAGAAATCATATCATTTTACCCAGAATTAGACTACGTACTTCTAGGGGACGACTCCCAACGGGACCCCTTTCTTTACGAGCGTATTTGTAAAGTATTTCCTAAAAACATTAAAACTATCTACATACGCCAAACAAGAAAAAGACCAAAAAAAAAGGTCCAGGCGGTATTGCAAAATATCGGTTCCATGGGTGTTGATTCTCTGTATTTTAAAAAAAGCAGCGAAGCCATCGCACATTCTGAAAAAATTGGCTTTATGGATTTTTAATTGGTATTCGATTAATTTTTTTCCTCACTTTATAGTGTCAACCCCTATCCAACGGCCACGGTTGAAATTCTATCAACGGCACCGTTGAACCGCCGTTTTTTATTTGAGGTAGCTAGAATAATCCTCTGGTAATGCGGCATCTATGTCACGCAGGTATTTTTCCAGCGCCTGCATACTCGAATGGCCCGTAATGAGCATGATCCTGCTCTTTACCTCAAAAGGCGTTGCGTTCTTGATCATCTCCTTGTACAAACGTGTAATAAACGTATGACGGAACGAATAGAGGCCGTACTCCTTCCCTAACTTAAAATGTTTCTTCACCACCATATTAAAGCGTTTGGTAAAATAATCACGGCGGTTAACGGGGATCGCATCCCACTCGCCCCCAATTCCGTCGGGTGTAAATAAAATATGTTCTGGGTCCATATTGGAAAGATCTGGAATGGCCCTTAGCATGATATCGGGGATGATCTTGATCTTTACAGGTTTATTCTTAGCACGCACGTACAACCGTTTTTCTTTTAGGTCCACATCCTTGATGTGCAAACGACACACTTCCACCGGACGCAAAAAATTGAACGAGATAAATTGTATGAACAGCAATAAAACGGGGTCCGTTTTTTCCAGGTATTCATAGATCTCTTCCTGCCGGGCATCCGAATAGGTTTTATGGCGCTCGGGACGGGTGGGTAATTTATTGATGGACTGTATAAAATTGATAGGGATGATCTCATTGTCTACCAAGGTCTGGAAGATACTGCTGAGCTCTACTCGGGTGTTATTCCTAGTTCTTGCACTGGAACGCTCCAAAACCTCATTTAAGAAGCCTACAACGTGTTTCTTGCTCACTTCTTCTATCGTTACCTTCTTACCCACGTTTTTTTCCAGATAACGCTCCAATTGCTTCGCCTTGTTTCGGTAGTTGACAATGGTCGATTTTGCTACCACGTGCTGCTTGATGGATAATGCCTTCTCAAAGGCCTCCCCTACTGGCATTCCCTTCTTTTTGCGCTTGGGTTTATCGGCCGTTGCAACTGGGGCCGTTGGGGCCGGCGTATTCCTATCGGTATTCACCTTCGGGGTAGGCTGGGGACGCGCATCGGGCGCGTAGGGATTGTACCCTTTTTTAAGAAAATCTGCCAGACTCCGCCGTAACATGGTAAGTACTTCCAACCGCTCCCCTTTTGTGGAATAGCTATTGGCATTGCCATAGATGGGAGCCTGGCGTTTTAACTTTCCGGTTTCGGGATCGCGAAAGGAAAAATAGACGTACCATCTTTTGGACAGATCGCCCTTGGCATTATAGATCTTTGGTTGTGAAAATTGTTTCTTTTTTTTCAAATCGTATTCTAAAACGTATTCCAAATCGTATTCAAATGTAAGAAAATTCGATAATGGGGACATAAAAAAAGCGGTTTAGCTTTCGCTAAACCGCTCTGGTGTTGGATTTCTCCTTAGTAGCGGGAACTGGACTCGAACCAGTGACCTTCGGGTTATGAGCCCGACGAGCTACCTACTGCTCTATCCCGCGATGTATGCTCCAATGCATCTTATTTGTGCCAGTTCATAATGCCAGCAGAATTATTGGACTGCAAAGATACAAAGGTTTTAGATTCCCACAAGTTTATTACACCTATATTTTAACAATAACTCACAAAAATTTCAGGAACCAATTCCATATTGTTATTTTTAAATATGTCTAAAAAATTACGGCTTACTACATTTGTTGTTCTAGGACTTGCCGTCCTTTTCTTCGGGATCCTTATCGCCAGCAATATTATTATTAAAAATAAAATTGCGAAGTTTACAAAAGACCAGCTTCCCGAAAATATTACTGCAAACTTTGAAGGTGTTTCCCTTCATTTACTGAACGGAACCCTAACCTACAATGATGTTTCAGTAACCCTCCAAAACAAATCCAACGACACGACACATACCTATCTTTCGGCTGAAAAAGTGATTATTGAGGGCGTAAGCTATTGGGACTATTTGTTTAAGAAAGAAATACATATTGAAGATATAAAGATTAAATCGCCCATCATTCAATATTATAAAAACCTGCTTGTTGTTGCTAAGGATTCAACAAAACCCAAAGCATTCCTAACCTTAAATAAACCGCTATTGGTAGACGAGCTTAGTATAGATAATGCTTTAGTAACTTTTTTTGACCAAAGTAAAAAAGATACCCTTTTGCATGTTAAAGACATTACCGTAGAGGTTGATGATATCCTGGTAAACAATAGCACTTTAAATAAGAGGCTTCCTGTTGACTTCAAAAATTACGAAGCGGAAGCAGATTCGATATTTCTAAAAATAAGTCCTTTTGAAAATCTGACTGTTGGTGATTTCAAATTAAAGAATAAAGAAGCTATTATAGACAAATTGCATCTTGCTACAAAATTTTCAAAAGCTGAACATGCCAGTATGTTGAAACAAGAGCGAGATCATTTTAATGTAGCCTTAGAACAAATTAAAGTAAATAACATTGATTTCGGCTTTAACAACCGAAAGTTCTTCGCCAAAAGCAGCCTTGTAAAATTAACTGAAGTGGATGCCACTATTTACCGGAATAAATTAGTAGCAGACGACCCTACAACCAAGCCTTTGTATAGCAAAATGCTTCGGGAATTACCTATAGATCTTACTGTAGATTCACTTTCTATAGAAAATAGTGCTATTACTTATCAGGAAAAAGTGAAGGAAGACCAACCTGCGGGAACTATTTATTTCGATAATTTCCAAGCCAAACTAAGCAATGTTAGCAATACGTATGGTGAAGAGCTCAAAACACGCATTGTAATAGATTCGCGGTTTATGCATAGTGCACCTTTGCATGTGGATTGGGATTTTGACGTAAATAGTACTGCAGATGATTTTACATTTAAAGCAGAATTGGGAATGCTTCCGGCTAATGAAATGAATTCTTTTACAAAACCTAATCTCCTGGTCGAATTGGAGGGAGAAACCCAAAAAACCTATTTATCGATCTATGGAAATGCCTCTGAATCTGAAATTAATATGAGGATGAAGTATGATCATTTTAAGGTTGAAATATTACGGGATAACGGAAAAAAACAAAGCAAGCTATTATCCGGGCTTCTAAATATCTTTGTAAAAAAAGATAGTAATAGTAGTACTAGTGGATTTAGTGAGTGTTCTGCTACTGTAACACCAGACCGTACAAAATCCTTTTTTAACTATCTCTGGTTAAACATATCGGGAGCTCTAAAAGACTGTCTCCTTTAACTATCTGGTTATCCAATTTATAGCTTCTAACCTATCATCCGAAGTAAATACTTTAACTTCACCCGTTAAAAATAAATTTTCTATCGTCGCACAAGCCTTGATCCATTTACGGTTTGTAACAAAAGCCACTTTAGAAAATCGATCCGAATTTTTGAATTTAAATAGTATATTTTTAGCAATAGCTTCGACAGAAAATGTCTCAATATCATCATCTTCAATGTATAATTTAATTTTCTCAAATTTTTTAAGCTTATTTTCAATAGCTTGATGCAGTCGATTCATAGTCTCTTCATTAAAAGAACCATCTAGAATAAACCCAACAGAGTTTTCGGCAAGACTAAAACTATCGTACATATTTAAATGTACGATAAATTTCTAAAATTCTTATAAAAACAGCTTAAAAAACCTGCAAATCAAATAATTAGCTATTGACCTAAATTTTCAGCTGAGAAGGATTGCAGCTCACCATTTTCAAAGACTACGGAAATGGTAATAGGATTGCAACATACCTCACAGTCTTCTACATACGTTTGTGATACCGAAGGGTCTAACAGCATTGAAATTTCCTCCCAGCAATAAGGGCATTGAAAGTAGTGCTCGTACATATTAGTTATTGGTTGTCGGTTGTTGGTTTTCGGTTGATAGGTAAAATAAAATATCTACTACTTTTATGTATACTCGTCAGGTTTTAAAAATCAATATTAAGTAATTGTCCTGTAAGCTGTAGCAATTCTAACTCCGACAGCTTTGCTTCGTATTTTGCTAAGTTTTTATTGGTTTTGGCATTCAGCAAATTTATCTGAGCCTGTCTAAGCTCTACCGAAGTGATCTGCCCTAATTTATAACGCTCCTGGGAACGCTCATAGTTGTTGGTTGCTGTCACTACATTTTGTTCCTGAAGTCTGTAAACCTCCAACCTATTCTGGTACGCATCATTTGCATTAGCCACGTCTCGTTTTACTTCGTTTTCTATTTGTTTAAGCAACAGTTGCTGTGAGTCTTTTTGAATTCGTAAATTCTTTACATTGGTAATGCCGCTTCCCCCATCAAACAAATCCCATGTTAAGCTCACTCCTGCTGCAAAACCAGTAGTTGTTCGCGAGCTTGCAAAGCTAGTAACCGGAAACTCTCCTTTATTCCAGCCGTAAGATCCATTAAGTCCAACCGAGGGCAAGAAAACAGACTTACTGGCTTTGTAATTATAATCGGTTATCGCAATGTTTTTTCTGGCTTGCAATAAACGAACGTTGTTTGTATCAGCCTTTTTAATGAATTGCTCAATTTGCAGTTCTCCAATAAAGGCTACCAAAGTGTCTACTTCAAAACTTCTGTCCAATTCAGCATTAAGGACTACTGTTAAATCCCGCTTGGTATTACGTAATTGTTGTTTTGCATTTAAAAGGTTTATACTGTCTGTGACGATATCTACTTCAGCATTCAGCACTTCTAGTTTATTTACCTGCCCGTAATCAAAAGCATACCCAGCTCGCGTAAGTCTTGTTTTTGTGTTTTCTAACGTCTGTTTTAAAACTTCAATATTTTCAGTAATACGTGCTACTTCATAATACACAGAAAACAATTGCAAAATAGTAGCTTCAATGGTTTGTCTGGCTTGTAACTCACCCAGATCATAGGTCTCTTTTAAGCTTTTATAATTATACCACCTACCTAAACCGTCGAACAAGGTATAATTAAGGTTAACAGAGGCATTGTATTGTGTTGTTTCGGCACCATCTACCACATTTGTAGAGCCATCGTTAAACGTCACCTCCTGATCTTCCAGGTTATAATTCCCACCTGCAACCCCTGTTAAAGAAGGTAAAAACCCCGAGTTTAAAATATTCTTATTGTTTTCAGCAATTTCAAGGTCGTTGCTGGCTATCTCTATTCCGAAATTATTCTGCAAGGTTTCTTCTATAGCTTCTTGCTTGGTAAGCATTTCCTGAGCCGAAACACTTCCAAAGCCAATAAGGCCAAGTAGTAGTACATTAAATTTAAGCCGCATGTTCTTTTTCTTCTTTTTGTTCTTTGATAGCGCGTTCCACATCTTCTTTAGGCACCTTGTCACCAGAATACAACCATTTTGCACCCGTTTTAGTACTGTTTGTGATGGACAATAACAAAGGCAAAATAAGCAATGTTAATACGGTTGCGATTCCTATTCCATAGGCAATAGAGATTGCCATAGGTTTTAAAAATTGCGCTTGTCTGCTTTTTTCCAATAGCAAGGGAGCAATACCTGCAATAGTAGTTAATGAGGTAAGGAAAATAGCTCTAAATCTTGAGCGCCCTGCTTCGTATAAGGCTTCGTCAAATTTCATCCCTTCCCGCAGATAGCTATTAAATTTACCAATAAGCACCAGGCCGTCGTTTACCATAATACCTATAAGGGCAATAATCCCCAGCATAGAAAGTATATTAATTGGGAAATCATGAATCCAGTGCCCCCAGGCCACAGCAATAAAACTGAACGGAATCATAATCATTAATAAAAATGGCTGGCTATAACTACGAAATGTAAATGCGATTACCACATAAATTAAAAAAAGTATAATAGGCACAGCAGTCCACGCAGAATCAGTTAGTTTTTTGGCTTCTCTGTTTTGCCCTTCGTATTGCACTGAAACTGTTGGGTATTTAGATAAAATTTCAGGCATCACATTGTCCTGAAGGTCTTCCAGAATTTCGGTGGGACTTCCTTTCGGATCGTCCATATCTGCATTCACCTGTATTTCCCTGAGACCGTTAAGGTGGCTTATACTTTCTTCTCCTCTTTTTATGTTATACGTAGCAATTTCGCCAAATGGAACACGTTGCCCACCCGGAGTAATGATTCGCATATCGTCCAGGTCGTTGATAGATTCACGGTTAGCGCGATCGTACCGCACCCAAACCCGGATTTCATCTTGTCCGCGTTGAAAACGCTGTGCCTGTAACCCAAAGAACCCTGCTCGAACCTGACTCATTACATCTCGAAGGTTTAATCCAAGTGCATAGGCAGTTTCGTTTAGTTCAATATTAATTTCTTTAATTCCTTCAGGATCGGTATCTGTAACATCTGCCAGAAGTGCATTGTTCTCCAGGACCGCTTTTAACTCGTCTTTCGCTGCTTTTAATTCTTCTGTATTATTTCCTAATAAGGAAACTGAAACAGGACTCCCACCAAAGTTTCCTCCCGAACCAAACGTAAGTCGCTCTACCCCGTACACCTCTCCTACTTCATCACGAATAGCATTGGTAATTTCGGGGGAACCAAAGTCCCTCTTTTCTCCAGGTAATAAATTTACATTTAAAGATGCCTTATTGTTTCCGGGGCCTACACGCTTAATAATGTTTTCAACAACTTGTACATTGCCTGTTTGCTTTTCAGTAAAGCGTTCGTTTACTTTCCAGGCGGCTGTTTCCACGGCAGTAATTATACTATCTGTGATTTTTGGGTTGGTGCCTTCCGGCATCAGTAGATCTATGCTCACACGGTCACTAGCGATACTTGGAAAGAAAGCGCCACGTATAATTCCCCCTTGGAAAGAGCCAATGGTTATGATCATTAACCCCAACAAAACAGCCAAAGTCACAAACCTGTTTTTAAGGGAAAAACGCAATACCGGGCTGTAGGCATTATCACGCAAATAGCGCATAAACCGATCCCCGTATTCGTTAATAATTCGTAGTTTTTGAAAAACTTTTGCAATGCCTTTTTTCTGGCTTTTCTCTTCTTGGGTTTCTCGCTTTAATGCTTTTGAATGTGCAATATGCGCTGGCAGTATAATAAGTGCTTCTACCAACGAGACCACAAGAGTTAAAATTACAATAACCGAAACTTCACTGAAAAAATCTCCAATTCGTCCATCGAGAAAAAGAAAGGTGGAGAACGCTAAAACTGTAGTTAAAATAGCTGAAATAATAGGAGGCAATACTTCCATCGTCCCATCAATAGCTGCCTGAACAGGAGATTTTCCTTTTTCGTAATGCTGATAGATATTTTCTGAGATCACAATACCATCGTCCACCAGAATACCTATCACGATAATCATCCCAAAAAGTGACAATACGTTTATGGTGACATCAAACTGCGCTGCAAAAATAAACATCCCTAAAAAGGAAATTGGCAATCCAAAAGCTACCCAAAAAGCAAGTCGTGTGTTGAGAAAAAGCGATAAAAATATAAGCACCAGAATAATTCCCACAGCTCCGTTTTCAAGAAGCAAGTTTGTTCTGTCATTCAAACGAATAGAAGAGTCACTCACCACATCAATCTTAACGCCTGTATATTTTTGATTAAATTCATCCACATACGCATTTACCTGGTCTGCGGTAGAAATTAAATCTTCGTTGTTGGTATTGGTTATCTCTACATTTACAGCTACGTTGCCATTAAAGTAAGAAGCGTTGGGTGTTTCTGAAAACCTGTCTTTTATGTTGGCTACATCCTGCAAACGCACTACAGTCCCGTTAGGATTAGCCCGTACTACCAGGTTGTTTAACTCATCGCCGTAGTACGATCTATTATTGGCTCTAATTAAATAATCTTCAGCGTCTGTCTTAATGTTTCCGCCTGTAGTCAGAATATTTGCCTGGGATACGGCAGCAGCTACTTCCGTAAAACTTAAATTATAGGCCAGTAAATCGTTTTCTCTGACAGAAATCTCAATTTCTTCTTCGGGATATCCAGAGACATTTATCTGGGAAATCCCTTCCATAGCGCGCAAATCGTTTTCAATCTGCCTGCCAATTTGTTTTAAGCTACTTAATTCTATATTATCGCCACTTATGGCAAAATCTATAGTCTGCCTGATCCTTTCCTGCTTTGCTACCACTAGCGGTTCCATTCCCGTGGGGAAGTTAGGCACACGATCTACAGCATTTTTCACCTCGGCAAGCATTGCGTCTATATCTTCGTCGCTCTCAATTTCAACGGTTATGCTCCCTCCGCTCTCTCGGGAAGTAGAGGTGACCCGCTCTACACCTATTAACCCTTTGAGGTTATCTTCAATTTTCAGAACGACACCTTCTTCTATTTCCTGAGGTGCAGCGCCAGGATATGCTACACTAATGCTTATAATTTCAGCTTCCTGAAGCGGAAAAAAGGAAGATTTTAGTTGTAACATTCCTATTACCCCAAAAATTATAAAAGCAAAGAGCATGACATTTACAGCTACTTCGTACTTAATAAAATAACTAATAACCTTTCTCATGCTATTCTACTGTTTCGGTTTGGCTGGTCGCTGAGGAACTATCTTCATTTATTTTTACCAACATACCAGCATACGCTCCCGGGATGGATTTGGATAAAATGGTCGTCCCGTCCGGCACTCCCTGCACCACAACTTCCTTGGGTGAAAAATACACCGGTTCTACTGGAATTAGGTCAAGAATACTATCTCTTACGATGAATATTTCAGATTCGTCCACTAGTAGTTTCCTTGAGATTTTAATAGCATTTGCCTGCTCGCGAGCTTCTAATTGCGCTTCCAGATACATACCCTCTTTTAAATCCTCTCCTTTTACCTCCACAAAAACTTTTATGGTTTGAGTGTCTGGGTCTATACGACCATTTACACGGCTTACCGTTCCTGTATAAGTTTTAGAGCTCTGCGGAATGGAAAGTTCTACCTTTTCCCCTAACTGCAAGAGATCACTAAATGTTTTTCCAATGGCTAACTCAAGCTCATATACTGAAGTATTAATGTACTCTCCCAGTTTTTGCCCTTGGCGGATTAAGGTTCCTCTGGTTACTAAAGCTTCCGTTAAAATACCGTCAAAAGGGGCGTAGATAGTGTACTTACCCAAACGTTGCTCCAGATTTTTTAGATTGTAATAGGAGGAATACACCCCTCGACCAGTTACAAAATACTTGACGTTATCTGAAGTAGTTTCAGGCAGCGCTGGCACAGCTTTGTTTACATCGAAATTATCTAAATAGGCTTGCCATTTTGGAAAGGCTTCCGGGTAATCCAATCTAAGGTCTGGCATTAAAGAAGTTACCAGATTATAAAACTCACTCTTGGATGCCTGCACAGAGGCGTAGTATTCAGCAGCATTAATTCGAATAAGAGGTTGTCCTTTCTTGTAGGCTTGTCCCGCTTTAAAATCGTTAGCGCTACCCTGAAAAACACCCTGTACTTCAGAATACAGCTCCAGTCGTTCTTTGGCCTGAAGAGTTCCATTTGCAGGAATTATAATAGGCACCGTACTATTGGTTACCGTCTCAGCAAATACCGTTTTTATTACCTTGTCGAAGGTCGGTTTCGGTTTATTGTTGTTATCTATAAGGTATTTCGACCCAAAAAAAGCTCCAATGAGTATTGCAATTCCAAGGCCATATAGTATAAGTTTCCGCATTGCCAGCAAATAAGTTTATAAAAACTCAAAAATACTGCGGTACAACTCCTTTGAAGTTAAAAGTATCTTAAAGTTGAAACTTTTCTAACGACTCCGTTACGTTCTCCCAATCTTCCATCAAGGCATTGAGCTTGTCCTTTTTTGCCTGGTACTTATCAAAAAATTCTGGTTTTGCTATGGTCTCTTCGTAGTTTACCTGCAATTCCACATCAATTTCCTTGATCTCCTTTTCCAGCTTGCTTATGTGTGCTTCGGTTTTACTGAGCTTATTTTGAAGCGATTTCAGCTTTTTTTGATCTTCGTAACTTTGTTTACCAGACGATGCTGTAGCTTTCTCTTCTGAAACCACTTTTGTTTTCTTTTCGGCCTCACGTAAATTTTCAAGATTACGTTGTTCTAAGAAATAATCTATATCGCCCAGGTATTCTTTTAATTTGTGATCCTTAAACTCGTAGACTTTATTGGTTAATCCCTGCAAAAAATCCCTGTCGTGAGAAACCAAAATAAGCGTTCCCTGAAAATTCTGCAACGCTTCTTTTAAAACGTTCTTAGACTTAATATCCAGGTGGTTGGTAGGCTCATCCATCACCAACACGTTAAAAGGCTGTAGTAATAGTTTTGCCAATGCCAGACGGTTACGTTCTCCTCCAGAGAGTACACGCACATACTTGTCTACTTCTTCACCTCTAAAAAGAAAAGAACCCAGAATATCGCGAACACGGGGTCGTGTTTTTTCATCGGCAGCATCGATCATAGTATCTTCCACCGTTTTGGTACCATCAAGATAGTCGGCCTGGTTTTGGGCAAAGTACCCTATCTGTACATTGTGACCCAGGTCTATTTTTCCATCAAACGGAATGTCACCCACGATCATTTTTGCCAGGGTAGATTTTCCTTGTCCGTTCTGGCCAACAAATGCTGTTTTGGAATCACGCTCAATCAAAAGATCAACATTGCTTAATACTTTTTTGTCGCCGTAACTTTTAGAAGCATTTTCAGCCGTGATCACTACTTTACCAGGTGTTACTGAAATAGGGAACCGAAGATTCATCACCGCATTATCATCTTCATCTACTTCAATTCTGTCTATTTTATCCAGTTTTTTGATAAGTGATTGCGCCATGGTTGCCTTGCTGGCTTTGGCACGGAACTTTTCTATGAGCTTTTCAGTTTGTTCAATTTGTTTCTGCTGATTTTTCTGAGAAGCCAATTGTTGCTCACGCAGTTCTTTACGAAGCACTAAGTACTTTGTGTACGGTTTTGGATAATCGTAGATCTTTCCGAGGGAAATTTCAATAGTTCGGTTGGTGACATTATCAAGAAACATTTTATCGTGAGACACCACTACTACGGCTCCTGCGTAGTTTTTCAGGAAATCTTCCAGCCAGAGAATAGACTCAATATCCAGGTGGTTGGTAGGCTCATCCAGCAACAAAATATCATTGTTCTGAAGTAATAGTTTTGCTAGTTCAATACGCATACGCCATCCTCCTGAAAAGGTTTCGGTCACTTTGCCAAAATCCTCCCGCTGAAATCCCAACCCTTGTAAAATACGTTCGGTTTCTCCTTGATAATTATAACCTCCGTGAATTTCGTATTGGTGCTGCACCTCATTTAAATCGATCATTAACTGATTGTAGCTTTCGCTCTCATAATCGGTTCTGGTAGCTAGCTGTGTATTTATCTCTTCTAGTTGTTTCTCTAATTTTTTAATTTCGGTAAAAGCCTCATACGATTCTTCCAGAACGGTTCTCCCTTTGGTAAAATCTATATCCTGCTTTAAAAACCCAATTGAAATTTCTTTATCGGTAGCAATGGCACCCTCATCATACTCCTGCTCACCAGAAATTATCTTCAGCAAGGTAGATTTTCCTGCTCCATTCTTACCAACAAGCCCTACGCGGTTCCCTGGAGACAGCATAAAAGTAATGCCTTCGAAAAGGTATTCGCCTTGAAATGAAACCGATAAGTTATGAATATTAAGCATAAAATATAATGATAGGGGTGATGAAATTTGGGTGCAAAGATGCTTAAATTTGTACTGCAAAAAAAATCATCTTAGCATAAAGAATATATGGGCTTAAAAGGCACAAAAATCTATAGCATATTCACAAGCACCTGTCCTGTTTGTCATACCGGGGAAATGTACAAAACCCGCAATGCATACAAATTCTCCGAAACCCTAGAAATGCACGAACACTGCCCACACTGTAATGTTAAATTTAAAATTGAGCCTTCCTTTTTTTATGGAGCCATGTACGTGAGTTATGCCGTTGGTGTAGCTGTTGCCATCGCTGCTTTTATAATTGCCTATTTTTTTATTGGCCTAGGCAGGTTGCATACCTTTTTTGTGATCACAGGCACTTTAGTAGTATTACTCCCAATTATTTTACGGATTTCACGCAATATCTGGATTAATTTCTTTTTTAAGTTTGATGAACGGAAAGCAAAAAAAATAGAATAAAGAATAGGGAGAAAAGATCGCCACGCTGAAAAAAGAGAATTATACTTACCTTTTTTTAAATAACGGAGGTATATGTGATTTCTCCTGTTAGCCTGCACTGAGCCTGTCGAAGTGTCGAAATGACTAACGATTCACCTCGACGCAGGAGAGGTCACACAACTAGCTAAGACGCATGTGAAATAGGATTTGCTTACTTAAATGGGATTTCTCCTGTCAGCCTCTACTAAGCCTGTCGAAGTATCGAAATGATTACAGAAATCTTTTTAGATCTACTTCTCTGGGCAACTCTTCATTCTTTTCTATGTAATCATACAACCATTCACTTAGTAAGGGCGCCATGGAAAGACCTCTCGTTCCAAGGCCACTTAGAAAATATAGCTTAGGGTGATCCAGGAAATTACCCAGCAAAGGTTTTCTATCTTTTACGGTGGGTCGTATTCCTGAAACCTGGTCAACTACTTCAAAATTGCAGGAAATCATTTTTTTTAGTTTTGAAACAATTTCTTCTCTGGCTTTATTGGTGGTTCCTTCGGAAAAATCGTCCCGACCGTAGCTGGCTCCCACTTTGTACAGATCGTTCCCGAGTGGAATAATCATTACCGGACCTTTTAAAATGGTAGTAAGCTGAAGGTTTGGGGCTTTAAAAATAACATACTCCCCTTTGTTCCCAACGAAAACTCTAGAGCCCTCCGGCGATACTGAAAGGTTGAAAAAAGGATTCTCCCGTACCTTTGCTCCCTGAGCAAACACAATCTGTTCCGCGGTATACTTTTTATACGTATTGGTAGTTTCAGCAGTCTCTAAAGCATCATAGTCAAAATTTTCTGATACTAGCAATTCATTTTGCTGAAGGTACATTCTATAGCGCTCAATGAGTTCAGCTGGATGAAGTAATGCACCTCCTTTTACGTTACCCAACCCTAATGTAGCTTTTACTGACTCATTTGTGTTTTTTTGAATTTCAGAAGAAAGAAAGGCCGTCAATTGTTTTTTATCACTGGCTACCACCCAGTCATTTTGCTCTTCGATACTATTAAAAATTCGCTGAATGCCTATTGGGTTCAAAACTTGTTTCTCTAGCCTTTCTCCTATTGCATCATAAAATGGTATTGCTTTATCGAAAAACTGCTGTGCATTCCAGGCTGCCGTAAAGCGTTTTAGTACGGTAGGGTTTAAGACACCTCCAGAGGCCGTTGTAGCCTCTTTTTCACCATCTTCTATCACCAGAAAGTTTTTTCCCTGTCGTAGTAATGTTTCAGCAAAACAAAGGCCTGCGATGCCTAATCCTACTAATATGTAGTCTACGTGTTTCATTCTGGGTAAAATTAGGCTTAAAAAGTGATTTTTAGCGGTTATAAAGCCAAATAAGCCTTTCCTCAAACCTAAAGAACGGTTTATTTTTCATGTATTCAATAGCTAAAGAATTTTTGCTCCTTTAGGATTGGGACAAACAAGGATTCGGATTACTAAATTAAAACTCTAAAAAAAGCGCTCCGCTATGGGTTTACCCTTCCGATTCAGCTAAGCTGAACCACCTTCCCTTTAAACGGGAAGGAGCCATATATATGATAAATTATTATTTTGTGAAAAGGTATTCCATAAAAAAAACCTCTCAACAATTAAGGTGAGAGGCTTGTTATAGTTCACTTTAAAACTACTAGTAGTTCCAAAGGTCAATTTCCATATTTCTGATCTGGTCCTTGATGCGCTCGGCTTCCAGTAATTGCATTAATGCGTTATCATTAATATAATCACGTACACCACGGTCACCCTGGACGTTGTCTTCTTTGTAGATCATGGCGTTAAAACGTCTGGAATTCAACAAATGATCATAGGTAATAGGCTGTGAAGTGTTTTTGCGGTTAAAGGCTTTTGCTTTGTGCAATGCTTCTCGCGCTCCCGGGAACCATACCCAGAACAATTCTACTTTACTATCCATGTTCTCATCCGGGAATGCTTTAGAACGTGCTTCGTTTGCTACAGGACACAATCCTAATAGACGATACTTTAATTCGCCCTGGCGCTTGTCTAAGTACCAGATTCCACGAATTCTCCATTCTTCAACATCACCTGCATCCAGCGTAAACTTACGGATGAACTGCTCATCTACTGTACCTTCAGCGTTGTACTGCTCAATACCGTAATCTGTAGTATCGCTGTACATTAAAGAAGCACTTAAGTCTCCTAACGTTCGCTTTTCAGTAAAATAAGAATCTGCATATACATCTTCAATGTTTCCGTTCTTGATGTTTTTTACCAAAACATCATACAAAGAACGTCTTTCACCACCAATGTTGTTCGTGTCTATAGGATAGTACAACGGAAAGTTTACACGCTCATCTAGGTCGATGATCTCCCAGGTGGTTTTAGACCACAGGATATCACGCTCGTCTGTATACCCATAAGGCAACGGCTCGTCATTGTCATAAGCAATCTGCGCTTCAGTCTTCTTGCCTATATCTTCCGGTGTTTTTGCGTTTAATACGTTCAACTGAGCCGAAGCTGTAGTTGCACATAACAACAGACCAAAAACAGGTAAAACAACATTTTTAAAAGTCATAAATCAGTTTTTATTTCTAGTTTGTCAATTCGATAACTATAGGAGAAATCTTTTTCAACTTATATCCTGAGTTACCAGCAATTTTTGCATTAATATCAATAATTTGAACAACATCGCCACGCTTAGCTCTTCGTAACGCTGCTTTAGCACCATCGTTTAATCGGGTACCATTTACAATAATGGTTGGTTGTCCGGATACTTTAAAGCTAAATCCAGTTACCTGAAGGTTTAGATCAAAGTCGAAGTCCTCTAATACAGCACTCACGGTTGAAATCTCTAATCCTTGACGTTGCATACGTACAGCACCACCGTTTCCGGTTTCACCTCTAATAGCTCCTGTTGGACGTGGAATATCTTTAATACGGAACACAGAGTTCGTACTAATTTTCTGTCCATCTGGTAAGGTACCGCTAGCAGTAATGGTAACTTCTCTACCTGAACCAGGTGTCATATTATACTTACTACCTGAAGCTTTAGATAATCCAGCTCCAGAAGCTGAAACTTTATTATCTGGAATACCAGGGATAGAAATGGTCATTGGGTTAACAACCCCACGGTATACCACGTTCATTTTATCGGCTGCGATCACTGCTGCATTTGGCTTGGAAATGGTTGCGAAACCTGTTTTAACAGGAACCTCTACCTTTTCTCCACCTTCACCGTATACAAGTGTTCCTTCGATCTTGTGATCTCCAGGGCTACCAGCACCAACATTTAAAACAACTCTACCTCCCTGAACAGAGTACTGATCTTCGGTAAGTTCTCTTCCATCTAATGTAAGGTTCACCTCTTGCGGAACTGTACTGGCATCGGTACGTCCTAAAAGAATAGCTCCGTTAAATGTTTCACCAGAATAGTATGCAGATTTCTCTACATCCATAATAGTTGAATAGTTACTAAAAGAAAGTGCTGCTGCCTGTTCTCCAGAAAGCATTTTTGAAAGCACTTCACTCTTTGTTGTTTTTACGTCTGCTTGTAATTGTGTTATTTTTGTTAAAGAAGCGATAAGCGGGAACCCTTCGTAGTTATAGTTTAACCATTCTACTTCTTTTCCATCACGATTTGTTTCTGGAGCTGTTGAAAAGTTCCTTTCAATAGATTTCTTTAAATCTTCTACACCAGCCACTTTTTTCGCTACTGCTGTATCTGATAAAATAGCCATCATCTCGGTACGGTACTGGTTCATTTTTGCAATAAACTCTTCACCTTCTGGCTTGTAGTTGTCTCCAGTAAAAAACAAGTTGTTATAGTGATCAGGCTTATCCATTACCTCATAATCGGTTGGATCTTCCAGGTCTTGAATAGCATTGCTTTTCAAGCTTGTAAGGTAAGAATCCAGTTCATTAGATACTGTTTCTATTTCCTGTGCTTTTGCGTACACTGCTGCATATTGCGCTGGCTCATCAGAAGCTTTCGTATTTAACCCTTCCATAAAGGCAGAGTTACGTGCGCTAGTTTCAGTATTTGCTTTTTCAATTTTATCGTTTAACAGACCAAAAGCAGATAATACTTCTTTTGACATGTTAAGTGCTAGCATTGCGATGAAAACCAGGTACATTAGGTTAATCATCTTCTGTCTGGGGGATTGTCCTCCTGCCATATTTTTATCTTTTTATAAGTTTATAATAGGTGAAAAGAACAATCTTAGTTTCTGTTCATTGCAGTTAACATACCTCCGTACACTCCATTCAATGAAGAAAGGTTTGTAGCAAGGTGCTCCATTTGTGCTTTTAGTTGTTCTGCATTTTCAGCAACTCTTTCGTTTGCTTCTGTTTGACGGCTTGTAGACTCAATTTGTACTTTGTACAAGCTGTTCAATGAATCCATTTGTGCTGCTGCCAGTGCCATTTCTTCGCTATACTTTTTAGTAGAGTTCATAGCGTCTGCAGTTGGAGCAATTCCTTTTGCAGCCCCTTCGAAGTTACGGATGCTGTCTCCTAAGCTAGCCATTAACTCTCCGTCAATTCTAGCTTCTTTCAACATATTGTCTAATTTCTGAGACAACATTCCTTCCGCATCTTTAGGCGCTTCTTTTTTTCCTGAAGTCATTCCTCCAGCTAATTCCGGATATACCAAAGACCAATCTAAATCATCATCTACTGGTTCAAAAGCAGAAATTGCGAAAATAATAGCTTCGGTAATAAGTCCTACAGCCAAAAGAACACCTCCGTTAAGTGGTCCTATCTCCCAGTGAAGAATTTTAAATAATGCTCCTAAAATTACAATAGAAGCTCCAAGGCCATAGGCCATGTTAAATAATTTTTTAGATGATTTTGATTGTGCCATAATTCAATAGTTTTTAGTTAAGTTAAGTAAGTAAGTTTAGATTCGATATAAAGAAAGGAAACGCAAGAGGTTATCTTATCTTGCGTCACCAAAGTTTTTATTTACAGTAATGTCTGTACCCATATAGTCCTGTACGGTACGGAAACCTATATAACTTCTAGCAGAGTCTGCATATTCAAAGTCACGGCTACTTACCTGTAAGAAGTAAGCAACATCTTTCCATGATCCACCACGCACAACTTTACGCATGTTGTCTGGGTCGTTTACACTTGGGTTCATTGTTGAAGTATACTCATAAGAAGCAGCCTCGTAGCTAGATGCTACCCACTCTGCTACATTTCCTGCCATATTATACAGGTTATAATCATTAGGTTCATACGCGTCTGCTTCTACAGTATAGAGAGCTTGATCTGCTGCATAATCTCCACGCAATGGCTTAAAGTTTGCCATAAAACAACCACGGTCATTCTTCGCATAAGGACCACCCCAAGGGAAGGTCGCAGATTCCAGACCACCACGAGCTGCATACTCCCATTCTGCTTCAGCAGGAAGACGGAAAGAGTTTACATGCTGTCGTTTTTTAGATTTTTGATATGAGTTTTTGTACAAGGTTCTCCACGCACAAAAAGCTTTTGCCTGTTTCCAGCTCACACCAACTACAGGATAGTCTCCATAAGCAGCATGCCAAAAATAATCATTGTGCATAGGCTCATTGTAAGAGTAGTTAAAGTCTCTAATCCATACGGTTGTATCAGGATAGATTTGTACTTCTTCTTTTTTAATAAAGTCTTTTCTACGTTTTCCTTCTGCACGAGCAGCAGCCTGAATATCCATATAGGTATACTGAAATTTCAGTTTATCCACATCTATGGTACGTTGCCCGTTATATGCTTCTTCTGCAGGGATGTACATGGTATCCATTACTTCAGAGTAATACTCATCTGGATACTCCGAAGTGTCCCAAATAAGGTCAATATCACTGTTTATTTTTCTACCCGCATAGAAATCGTCGCCCATACCGTAGTAGTTATCGTACATGTATTGATCATACGGTGTCATTTCTTCGTTTTCTTGGTCTACGAAGGCAAAATCACCAATACTCCCTTCTCCATCACCAGGGGTAGCTCCTACCTCATCGGCAAGGATTGCTAACTTAAGGCGAACTGTAGAATCACGTACCCACTCTACAAATTGTCTATATTCTGCGTTTGTAATTTCGGTTTCGTCCATGTAGAAAGATCGAACCGTTACTGTCTTTGTAGGGGCATCATTTACCGCAACAAAGTCATCATCAGCTTTACCCATAATAAATGAGCCACCGGGAACTAATGTCATTCCGTATGGTTTTTCTGGGTACCATTTTTTGCCCTTTGCGCCAACTAGTTCACCCCTGTCTCCAGAGTTACAGCTAAATAAAAAGGCTAGCACTGCACTTAATGCAAGAATCTTCTTCATAGGTAATTAGGTTAAATTCGTTTAATTCAAGGGCGTAAACCTATCTATAAAATTTAAGAAAAGCAACAATTTTCTTAAAAAACCCTTAAATCGTAGTAATTAGATTTATTTTAAATTTCATTTTTTCGGCGGGCTTTCATCCACCTTTCAGGAATCTCCTGATTTGTCGCACCCACGTATTCATCGTACGTGCAAGGTAATAACGTATGCTTTTTCAGTTTAGTATCTACTTCTGAAATAAAAGGTATTTCTATCCACCATCGACCCGTTTTATGGCTCTTTTTAAAAACCAAAACCTCATCTTCAACTGGCACTTTATAGGTAGAATAGTACCGTTCGTCGGTAAAATCTTCGTCTAAAACCCTAAAATTAACACCTTCTACAAAATACCAAAGTACTTGCGCAATTAACATAGCCCCACTTTTTATTCCTTTAAAATCTTTTAGCTCATAGATTCCAAAGGAACTCACTCTATTGCTTATTCCAGCATATCTGGCTATCGCACAAATTTCTCTGCTATCGAAACCATTAGGACTTGCACTGTTTTTATAACTTAATTCTGAGCCTTTTATTGCCGTACTGTCGATACTTACAATATCTGCATCCCGTAAAACCGGCTCTACAATGGACACATTTGCAGTGATCTCTCCCAAACGGTATGCATCAAAATAAAGCTTGTTCATAAGCCCTATTTCTCCGGGCGGGTTAAAAAACGACTGGTACCCCACAACGCTATAATTAAAAAGGTTGTAAGGTTCGTCTACAATAATTTTACCTACATACGATTTGTTTGAAATAGGCTTTTCAGCATCACCCAAATCGAAATTGGCATCTACATTTACCATATTCACCATCTTACCCCAGGTATCGTACGCCCTATACTGTGCATACAACACATCCTGGCTACCCCCTAATATTAATGGGATGACCTTTTTTTTGAGTAGTGCTTCAACAACTGTTTTAAGAGCAAAATAGGTATCCTCCACAGTAGCGCCATTATTTATATCGCCTAAATCGATAATTTTTTTATTCCAGTTTCCAGGGTAAAGCGAGTAAAATGTTTTTCGGAAAGCATCCAGAGAAATTTCTTCTCCTATATAATCAACATCCTTTCGGTTTTCCAGCACGCCCACTAGAGCAAACCCCACCCCTTTTAACGATGGCAGGTCTCCTTTTTTCCGGTGTGCCTCAACTTGTTTTCCTAAGGTACCTTCGGGCAACACTTCTTTATGTGCCAGTACTTTTTTTGAAACGGGGGAAAGAAATTCAATCATTTACTTTTTAGCTGAAGTTTTCTTTTTGGTTGTGGTTTTTTTCTTGGTCGCTTTTTTCTTGGCCGTTTTTTTCTTAGGCGCTTTTTTTGCAATTAGCTCCTGGGCATCTTCCAAGGTAATTTTATCTGCTTTGGTTGTTTTTGGCAACTCAATTTTGGTTTTTCCCTTGATCAAATTAAAACGACCCCAACGTGCTTTTTCCAGACGAATACCTTCTTCCGGCCATTCGTTAATTAGCTTGTCTATTTCTTTTTGCTTCTTGTCTTCAATTAACTGAACAATATCTTCATCTGACAGATTATCGAAATCGTATTTCTTGTTCACGTTAATAAACATGTTATTCCACTTAATAAAAGGACCAAATCTTCCTTTTCCTTTTTGCACGGGCAGATCTTCGTACATGTATATAGGAGCATCGGCTTTCTTCTTCTCTTCAATTAATTCTTTTGCAAAAGACATCTCCACATCCAGTGGATCCATTCCTTTTGGTAAGGATATAAACGTTTTTCCAAAACGCACATACGGTCCATAACGCCCGTTGTTCACCTCAACCTCTTCACCCTCATAAACCCCTAACGTTTTAGGAAGTTTAAATAAGTCCATTACTTCTTCAAAAGTAACCATATGCAATTGCTGGTCCGGGCGCAGACTGGCAAATTTCTTTTCCTCATCGTCTGGCGCTCCAATTTGCGCCATGGGACCATACTTTCCTAAGCGCACTAAAACAGGTCGTCCACTTTCAGGGTCATCACCCAGAATACGTTCGCCACTTTCACGATCGGCATTTTCCTGAACATCTTCCACATGCGGGTGAAATTTAGTGTAGAAGTCCTTCATCATTTTTTTCCAGTCCTCTTTTCCCTCAGCAATGTCATCAAAATTTTCTTCAACTCGTGCTGTAAAGTTGAATTCAAGGATATTTCCGAAGTGCTCCACCAGGAAGTCATTTACGATCATCCCAATATCTGTTGGTACCAATTTTCCTTTATCACTTCCAACAGTTTCGGTAAGGGTGGTATCTTTAAGTGTGTCCTTTTCCAACGTAAGTTGAAGGTATTTTCGCTCTACGCCTTCAATGGTCCCCTTCTCTACATAATTACGGTTAATAATGGTAGAAATGGTAGGTGCATACGTAGAGGGACGTCCAATTCCCAGCTCTTCCAGTTGCTTTACCAAAGAGGCTTCGGTAAAACGGTAGGGTGCTCTTGTGAAACGTTCTGTAGCAGTTATGTAATTACTACTTAGGTCATCACCTTTCGTTAGGTTAGGCAACATTCCATCTTGCTCTTCTTCCTCAAAATCGGTTCCTTCCAAGTATACTTTCAGGAAACCATCAAATTTTATCATTTCACCGTTTGCAGTGAATTGTTCTTTTACTTTTTTTGCCCCCAGCACGTCAATTTTCACATTGGTACGTTCCAGTTTTGCATCGGCCATCTGGCTTGCTAAGGTTCTTTTCCAAATAAGATCGTACAATCTTGCCTGGTCGCGGTCGCCATCAATACCATGAGTACTCATATCGGTTGGACGGATGGCCTCGTGTGCTTCTTGTGCTCCTTTAGATTTTCCTTTGTAGTTACGGGGTTGACTATACGCGTCTCCATAGTAACTTTCAATTTCTTTTTGAGCGGCATTTCTGGCATCGTTGCTTAGGTTTACGCTATCGGTTCTCATATAGGTAATAAGACCGGCTTCGTACAACCGTTGTGCAATGGTCATTGTTTTTCCTACTGAAAAATATAACTTTCGTGCTGCTTCCTGCTGCAAGGTGGAAGTAGTAAACGGAGCGGCAGGCGATTTCTTTGCAGGCTTTTTAGTAAGGTCTGCGATCTTGTACTCTGCGCCAACATTTTTTTCTAAGAACGCTCTTGCTTCAGCTTCCGTTTCGAAGTTTTTTGGAATTTTTGCTTTAAAAGAGCTTCCCTCTGCTGTGATAAACTCCGCATCAACTCTATAAGAGCCTACAGGTGTAAATCCTTCGATCTCGCGCTCCCGCTCCACAATTAAACGAACGGCAACAGATTGCACACGTCCTGCCGACAAGCCTCCTTTAACTTTTCTCCAAAGCACGGGAGACAACTCATACCCTACCAATCTGTCCAGCACACGTCTGGCTTGTTGGGCATTTACTAAGTTGTAATCTATTTTTCTTGGGTTTTCAATCGCCTTTAAAATGGCTGTTTTGGTAATTTCGTGAAATACAATTCGTCGGGTATTTTCATCTTTAAGGTCCAGCTCTTCGGCCAGGTGCCACGCAATTGCTTCTCCTTCCCGGTCCTCATCACTCGCTAACCAAACCATTTCAGCTTTCTTGGCAAGGCCTTTTAAATCTTTTACCAAACTTTTCTTATCCGGAGAGACGATGTATTTAGGTGTAAAATCTCCATCCACATCTACCCCCAACTCTTTTGAAGGCAAGTCTGCAATATGACCAAAACTGGAAGCTACTTTAAAATCTTTTCCGAGAAACTTCTCTATAGTTTTGGCTTTTGCCGGGGACTCCACAATCACTAAATTCTTTGCCATAGGTTCTTTTTCTTAAGCACTCCCTAGAAGAAAGGAATACAATTTTTGGACTACAAAAGTATATGAATTTTTTTATACCGAAATTTTAACTGTAAAAATTAGGGTTCTGTTAACATTGAAATGACGAATTAATGCGAAATTGTTTGTGGTTTTTCACCTTTAAAACGTTCAAAACATCAAATTATGAAACTTTGTTTTTTTACCTGTATCACATTTTCTTTTTTCTTATCTGGATTAATTTCCTGTAAGCCTACATTGCAATTAGAAACAATTCCCGCCTTTACCAGCGAAACTACAGTAAATTGCATTATTGAAATTCCTGCTGGCACCAATAAAAAAATTGAGTTTAACAAAACAACTAAGCGGTTTAAGATAGACAAGATCAACGGAGTGGAACGCATTAAAGATTATTTGCCCTACCCTGCCAACTATGGTTTTATTCCTGCTACTTTTTCGGACAAAGCAAAAGGCGGCGATGGCGACCCTATCGATATTTTATTATTGTGTGAAAGTATCCCAACAGGTTCAGTTATTGAAGCATATCCCATTGCAATGCTTCGGGTGCTGGACGATGGCGAAATGGACGACAAGATTATCTGTATTCCGAAAGATCCGGAGCTTCAAGTTATCCAGGCAGAAGATATCACAGAATTCCAAGAGAAGTACCCAAAGGCACTTGAGATCATTGAACTCTGGTTTCAATATAACGACACTACCGAACCTATAGTTTTAAACGGCTGGGTTAATAAAAAGGAAACTATTGCTGAAATAAAACGGGTTTCCACATGGTACCAAGAAACTAATTTCCCTGAGTAATTACATTTTCTTCCGAAGAAAAACCAATGGTATCTTTATAAATGTAATATATAGGAATGTGGACAAAAAGCTGTGTTATAAAAACACCTACAAAACACAATAGTACGCCCAGTTGGGCAATCATACTACTAAGTAAAATAATCCCGAAAATGACAAGCCAGAATTTATGCCCCAGCTTAAATGCAGCTTTAATAAGCTGTGACACCGAAAGATCCTGATTGAATGCAAAGAGTACAGCAAACAACTGTAGCGGGACCATTACATAGAAAACAGGAAGGTAGCACAACAATGCTGCTACGATGGCTATTCCCATTGCCGCCAGATTAAGAACTAAGATTTTCCCAATGTTTCCTTTTACATAGGAAAAATATCCTCCTGGATCTTCGGTAGAGCCCAGGTCTTTTAGTCTAATTACTTTATAAAAATGAGCCACCAAAGAAAAACTGAACAACTGAACAAGGAGCGCAATAACAAAGACGCCCAACGTATACCCAACCCAGAAAGAAACAGGAAAATTGATCTCTGGCTGGTAATAAGGATCTCCTAAATTTTTAAACAGTCCAATGTACATAGGAGCCAACGGAACATACACCAATATCAAAAAAGGGATCATAAACAACATACTAATAAGCCCATGATACAACGCAGGTTGCCACAGGATCTTAATTGAGTCGAATGTTTTGGTCAAAATATTCCCGAAATCTGGTTTTCGGGCGTTTTCAATTCGGTCAAAGATTGGATGTTCCATGAGTCCTATTATGTTGTTTAGAACGTTAAAGATAGAAAAAAGAAGTCTGCCATTTTGACATAACTATAGATTTATCCATATCTTTGCACACTGCTTGAGCTAGTAGAAAAAACGATTTCAGAAAATTATATGCAAGATAAAACCATAGACGAAACCAAACAAGGAGACTCCCTAGTTCTGGAAAGTAAAAAAGAGAATACCAAAAAGCTTTTTATTGAAAGTTATGGCTGTGCTATGAATTTTAGCGACAGCGAAATTGTAGCGTCTATTCTCAACGAACAAGGTTTTAACACTACTCAAAAATTAGAAGACGCAGATTTAGTATTGGTAAACACCTGCTCCATTAGAGACAAGGCAGAACAAACGGTACGCAAGCGTCTTGAAAAATACAATGCCGTAAAGCGTGATCACAACCCAAAAATGAAAGTGGGTGTTCTGGGCTGTATGGCCGAGCGTTTAAAAGAAAAGTTTCTAGATGAAGAAAAAATAGTAGATATGGTCGTAGGTCCAGATGCCTACAAAGACCTCCCCAATCTCCTTGCCGAAGTAGAAGCCGGAAACGACGCCGTAAACGTAATCCTCTCTAAAGAAGAGACCTACGGAGATATTGCTCCGGTACGCCTGAACACCAACGGAATTAACGCCTTGGTAAGCATAACCCGTGGCTGCGACAATATGTGTACATTTTGCGTAGTACCTTTTACCCGTGGACGTGAACGTAGTAGGAATCCGCAGAGTATTTTAGAAGAAATCAATGAACTTGCGGCAAAAGGATATAAAGAAATTACCTTATTGGGACAAAACGTAGATAGCTACTTGTGGTACGGTGGCGGACTTAAAAAAGATTTTAAAAATGCTTCGGAAATGGAGAAAGCTACGGCAATCTCTTTTTCACAATTACTAGCCATGGTTGCTGAAGCACAGCCAGGAATGCGGGTTCGGTTTTCTACCAGCAATCCGCAGGACATGACCGAAGATGTTTTTCACGTAATGGCGAAATATAAAAACATTTGCAACCATGTGCATTTACCTTTCCAGAGCGGTAGCGACCGGATGTTGAAAGAAATGAATCGCCAGCACACCGCAGACGAATATAGAGCTCTGGTAAAAAGAATGTGGGAAATTTTACCCAATTGTAGCATCTCACAAGACATTATTGTGGGCTTCCCAAGTGAAACCGAACAAGACCATCAAGACACCTTGCAGTTAATGGAAGATATAAAGTTTGCCTTTGGGTATATGTACAAGTATTCTGAAAGACCCGGCACGATGGCCGCCAGAAAGTTTGAAGATGATGTTCCTGAAGCCATTAAAAAAAGGCGATTAACTGAGATCGTGGATGCCCAAAGAGCACACGCGGCATACAGAACGCAACAATTTTTAGGCAAAACAACCGAAGTGCTCATAGAAAAAGAGTCCAAAAAAGACCCAAACCAATGGAGCGGTCGAAATGAGCAAGGCATTGGTGTGGTATTCCCAAAGGAACATCATAAACCAGGTGATTTTGTGATGGTGAAAATTAATGACTGTACAAGTGCTACGTTGATTGGCACTTCGGCTACACTAAGTGACCAAGACAAGAATTTAAGCAAATAATACCACGCCCTAAGTGGAGCGGAGCGTGTGAATTTTAAGATATTATGGAAAGCGTACAAGCAACAAAACAACGATTCGGGATTATTGGAAATGACCCAAAACTTAATCGTGCCGTAGAAAAAGCCATACAGGTTGCCCCTACAGATATTTCGGTACTGGTAACCGGGGAAAGTGGTGTGGGAAAGGAAAGTATCCCAAAAATAATTCATTCCCTGTCACATCGGAAACATGGAAAATATATAGCCGTAAACTGTGGCGCCATTCCTGAAGGAACTATAGATAGTGAGCTTTTTGGACACGAAAAAGGGTCGTTTACAGGAGCCACCACCACCCGAAGCGGTTATTTTGAAGTGGCCGATGGCGGCACCATTTTCCTGGATGAAGTGGGTGAGCTTCCCTTGCCTACCCAGGTGCGTCTATTGCGGGTGCTGGAAAATGGTGAGTTTTTAAAAGTAGGTTCCTCAAAAATTCAAAAAACAGATGTACGCATTGTGGCAGCTACCAACGTAAAAATGGTAGAAGCCATTGAAAAAGGGAAGTTCCGTGAAGATCTTTATTATCGATTAAGTACCGTAGACATAAACCTTCCGCCACTACGAGAGCGTTCGGAAGACATCCATTTATTGTTTCGGAAATTTGCAGCCGATTTTGCACAGAAATATAAAATGCCAACACTTAGGCTGGAAGATGGAGCCGTGCAAACCCTATTGAATTATCGCTGGAGCGGAAACATCCGTCAATTGCGGAATGTGGCAGAGCAAATTTCAGTACTGGAGCAAGAAAGAACCATTAACCGTGAGAAACTACGGCACTACCTCCCGGATATGGGAAGCAATTTACCTGCCGTTATCAATCCAAAGAAAAACGAGAGCGACTTTAGCAGTGAGCGTGAGATTTTATACAAAGTGTTGTTCGATATGCAACGGGATGTAAACGACCTTAAAAAATTGACCTTAGAGTTAATGAATTCAGATTCCAGTGCTGGCAACGCTTCAAAAGTAAAAGAGGAAAACAGTGGACTTATCAATAAAATATATTCAAAAGACCACAACCATCAGGAAGAGTTGGCTGCTATTGTAGATGAAGAATACGAAGAGCCCGCAGACGTTGAAGTTCTGAATATTGCTGAAAAAGCTTCAGAAAAAAGAGATGATAAATACGATTTTGCTGAAGAAATTCAAGAAGAAGAAAGCCTCTCGCTACAAGACAAAGAGCTGGAACTCATAAAAAAATCTCTGGAAAAATATAATGGAAAGCGTAAAGATGCAGCAGATGAGCTAGGTATTAGTGAACGCACCTTATACCGAAAGATAAAACAATATAATTTATAAGTATATTCGCCTGAGATGAAATATGCATTCAAAATAGCGTTGTTAATTGCCCTGATTCCAATGATTCAAGGTTGCAAGTTTTATTCTTTCACGGGAGCCGATATTGATTACAGCACCACCCAGACATTTCAGGTAAACTTTTTTCAAAACAATGCTCCTATTGTAGAGCCCGGAATTGCAAGAGACTTCACATTAGAGTTACAGGACATTCTTATCAATCAGACAAGCCTGGATCTGGTGAATAACAACGGTGATTTGGTTTACGAAGGTGAAATTGTAGAGTATTACATTGCTCCAATTACAGCGCAAGCCAACAGTACCGCCGCTCAAAACCGGTTGACAATAAGCATAAACGTTCGGTTTTTCAACACCAAAAAAGAAGAAAAAGACTTTGAGCAGCGCTTCTCTTTTTATTTTGACTATGCCGGACAAACCCAACTAACAGGTACTGCACTGGATGAAGCCATCAACATAATTTTTGAGCGTATTACGCAGGATATTTTTAACAAATCACTCGCTAACTGGTAAATGTGAACACAGAAACTTTTACATATCTATTGGCAAATCCGCAGCAGTTGACAGACCAACAACTCGCGGAAATTAATACCGTGGTTCAAAAATATCCCTATTTCCAGAGTGCGCGGGCATTGCAGTTAAAGGGGCTGAAAAACAATAATAGTTTCTTATATAACGACACCTTAAAAGTAACTGCAGCACATACAGCAGACCGTGATATTCTGTTTCAATATATTACTTCAAAAGAATTTGTACAGGATAAAATTTCGGAACTTATTTTACAGCACGATGCTTCGGTGAACGAGCTGGAAGTAGAACATGAAGATGTTTCAGAACAAACCGCCCTGGAGCTGGACAAGCAAATGAAGGCCGAAATACAAAAAGCTGAAGCCATTTTAAACCCACGTTTGTTTGAGCGAAAAGTACAGTCGGTTGTGGAAATTTCAGACCGCGTGTCTTCTGAAGCTTTAGCGGAGGCAGAAGAAAACAAAATCGAAACTGAAACTGAACAACAAGCAAAACCTGAAACTTCCGCTGAAATTTCAGAAGAAAAAGGTATTGAAACCAATGCACCGCTTCCGTTTAAAAAGGACGACACCCATTCTTTTAGTGAGTGGTTGCAATTAACACAGGCAAAACCTATTGAGCGGCCTGAAGAAAAAGCAGCTGAAAAAGAGGAACTAACCAATATCCCTTCAGCCGAAGAAAAGTTCGAATTGATCGATAAATTCATTCAGGAGAAGCCAAAACTTGAAGTTTCTGTCTCACAAACCAAGCAACCCGATTTAGCAAAACCCTACACACAAACGCCTAATGCCTTGATGACAGAGACTTTGGCGAAGGTATACCTGCAACAAAAAAACTATAAGAAAGCAATTAAAGCATATGAAATATTAATTTTGAAAAATCCCGAAAAAAGTGGTTTCTTTGCAGACCAAATTCGGGCAATTAAAAAACTGAATACAAAAGAAGCACAATGAGCACGTTTACAATATTTTTAGTCTTGATTATTTTTATCGCCTTTTTATTGGTGGTAGTTATTATGGTACAAAACCCAAAAGGAGGCGGATTGTCATCTACCTTTGGTGGCGGGGGTGGTGCCCAAATGGGTGGTGTAAAGAAGACCACAGACTTCTTGGACAAGAGTACCTGGACCCTGGCAATAGTTTTATTGGTTTTAATTCTGGCCAGCAATATTCCAATTATGAACAACACCGGAACTGACAGCACGTTTCAGGAGGGTGTTGAAAACGTAGTTCCAGAAACAACAGATACAAACGCTGAAGCTACAACTGAACCAAACGACGAGTAGTTTTTGCACTCCTTAAAATATAAAAAAACCAGTCTTTTCTAAGACTGGTTTTTTTATGCCCACACCTTTTTTATTGTATCTTTTCAAAAAAGTATAAAAATGAAAAGCACCGTACTTCTTTGTAGCTTCTGTATTCTTTTTACCAGTTGTTATTCGTATCGACCTATCAACCAGACATACGCAACTATACTAGCAGGGAACAAATATCATTTCGATCTGAAAAATGGTACCGAATTCAATAAAAAAATAGACTCTGTGGGCAAAGATGTGTATTATATTACAAAAGGAGGTAAAGTAAGAAGCATTGCCTTTTCTGACGTTAGCAAACTGGAAGAAGGAAGTTTTTCTACAGGGCGTACCCTGGGTTTTTCAGGATTAGTTACATTGGGCGCTGCTATAATTGCCGGATTTATCTTGTTTGTATCTAGCTATAAACATTAAAAAAACATCATTAGACTGCCAAGCTGACAATTGCACCTTACTTCACTTTCAAAATGTCAGTTGTACTCTGTTGGCACACTTTCTGCCTAATGAATAGATAGAAATTATAATTATTAATTTAACAAGAAATTTCCGCTTTCGCGGGAATAATAAAATCAAGATTTTAGTATGGCATTAAAAATCCAACCCCTTTCAGACAGAGTCGTTGTGGAGCCCCAGGCGGCAGAAACAAAGACAGCATCTGGATTGTATATTCCAGATAGCGCAAAAGAAAAACCACAACAAGGTAAAGTAGTAGCCGTAGGTAAAGGCAAAAAAGACCATGACATGACCGTAAAAGTAGGTGATACTGTATTGTACGGAAAATATTCTGGTAGCGAGCTAAAACTAGAAGGCAATGACTACCTGATCATGCGAGAAGAAGATATACTTGCAATTGTTTAATTGCTATAGGCTTTACGCTATAAGCTATACGTAATAATGAGGGACTTTAGGAAATATGATATCTGGAAGTTAAGCCACGAGCTAACATTAGATATATATACTATTTCAAACTCCTTCCCTAATTCTGAAATCTATGGAATCACCTCACAGATAAGACGCGCTTCCGCTTCTATTCCAACCAACATTAGTGAAGGTTGTGGCAGAGACAGCGATTCTGAATTTAACCGATTCCTAACTATAGCAGTAGGTTCAGCCAATGAAACCGAGTATTTACTCATTCTTTCTCACGATTTAAAATACATAGACAGTAGTACTTTTGAGATAGTAAGCAAACAAGTAAATACCCTTAAAAAAAAGATATATACTTTAAAACAAAAACTAAAATAACAGCATAAAGCTTAGTGCCTAGCGCCTATTGCTTTTTGCACAAGAAAAAAATTATGGCAAAAGATATAAAATTTGACGTTGAAGCACGTGACGCGATTAAACGCGGTGTAGATGCTTTGGCAAACGCAGTAAAAGTAACACTAGGACCAAAAGGTCGTAACGTAATTATTAGTAAAAGCTTTGGAGCACCACAGGTAACCAAAGATGGAGTTTCCGTAGCAAAAGAAATTGAACTGGAAGACCCATTAGAAAATATGGGTGCTCAAATGGTAAAGGAAGTAGCTTCTAAAACCAACGATCTGGCAGGTGATGGTACCACTACCGCAACTGTTTTGGCACAAGCCATCGTAAAAGAAGGTTTAAAGAATGTGGCTGCAGGTGCAAACCCAATGGACTTAAAACGTGGCATCGACAAAGCTGTTGAAGCTATCGTAAAAGATCTGGAAAAACAGGCAACTAAGGTAGGCAACTCTTCAGACAAGATTGAGCAGGTAGCAGCGATTTCAGCAAATAACGATGAAACCATCGGGAAACTAATTGCTAAAGCGTTCGGAAAAGTAGGCAAAGAAGGTGTAATCACCGTAGAAGAAGCAAAAGGAACTGAAACGTATGTAGACGTTGTAGAAGGAATGCAGTTTGACCGTGGGTACTTGTCTCCTTACTTCGTGACCGACAGCGAAAAAATGCAAACCGAATTGGAGAACCCAATGATCTTGTTATGCGACAAGAAAATCTCTTCGATGAAGGATTTAATGCCCGTCTTAGAGCCCGTAGCACAACAAGGAAAATCACTTTTGATCATTGCTGAAGATCTGGACGGTGAAGCGTTGGCAACATTGGTTGTAAATAAATTAAGAGGATCACTAAAGATTGCTGCTGTAAAAGCACCTGGCTTTGGCGATCGTAGAAAAGCTATGTTGGAAGACATCGCTATCTTAACCGGAGGAACTGTAATTTCAGAAGAAAGAGGTTTTACGCTGGAAAATGCAACCTTAGATATGTTAGGTACTGCTGAAACAGTAACGATTGACAAAGACAACACTACCATTGTAAATGGTGCTGGGAAGAAAAGCGATATCCAAACCCGTGTAGGACAAATAAAGTCACAGATTGAATCTACCACAAGCGACTACGATAAGGAAAAATTACAGGAACGTTTGGCCAAATTGGCTGGCGGAGTAGCTGTATTGTACGTAGGTGCTGCCAGTGAAGTAGAGATGAAAGAAAAGAAAGACCGTGTAGATGACGCTCTTCACGCAACCCGCGCAGCTGTAGAAGAAGGTATTGTAGCCGGTGGTGGTGTAGCGTTTGTGCGTGCTCAAAAAGTATTGACAAAACTTACTACAGACACTATGGATGAGGCAACGGGAATCCAAATTGTTTCTAAAGCCATTGAGTCTCCATTAAGAACCATTGTTGAAAACGCAGGTGGTGAAGGTTCAGTTGTCGTAAATAAGGTAAGAGAAGGCAAAAAGAACGAAGGTTTTGATGCAAAGACTGAAACATACGTAGACATGCTAAAAGCGGGAATTATTGATCCGAAAAAAGTAACGCGTATTGCTTTGGAAAACGCAGCTTCTGTAGCTGGAATGATTCTTACTACTGAATGTGCTTTAATTGATATTAAAGAAGATACTCCGGCAATGCCCCCAATGGGCGGTGGCGGAATGCCAGGAATGATGTAACCGGGAGCCCCGGCTGGCAGAAACTAAACTATAATTGATACTTAATTTGAGGTTCGAGTTTTATAACTTGAGCCTCTTTTTTTATGAAAGGACATAAACAGCTAAGTTATTTCTTCCCCTTAATCAATCGAAACAAGGAAATAGCCACTAACGTAAGTACCAAGGGCCAGATCACAAAAAGGTCTACCCGCATCACTTCGCTACCCCCTTCGGGCTGTGCTGCCATCCATTGCTGGACGTAGTATTCCCAGACAATAGCACCTACTAAAACGGCTATCGTTATAATGTATAATAAAAATACTGGTTTTAATTGCATAGCACTAAAATACAAAAACCGCCTTTTTTAAGGGCGGTTTTCTTTTGGTTTTCTTTTTTGAAAGCGTACACACTGGGTATGTATCTTTAGGAAGCTTTATTTCAAAAACTTCGGGGCAGATTACTTCTTTTTTGAAGTAGCCTGAGGTGCCTTCTTAGCAGGAGCTTTTTTAGGAGCTGGTTTTGCTTGTGGCTTACCGTTAGACTTAGCTGTTGCCATAACTTAATATATTAAAGTTACTGAATTGTGTCACACTGCTTTTCATACTTCAGCATAACGTACAATCATATTCTTAGGTTGCTAAGAACGTAGTAAATGTATATCAAAAAATGACACAAAAATATCCGTTAGCTAAAAATTAACTAAAAAAATCAGCCTATATTCACCCGAAAATCATTACCCCCGCCATCACGATCATAAGGGCGTTTTCAATAAACGTAGCTTCAGCATCTTCAAGATTTACTGAAACTTCGGTAACACCCTCTAATTCACCTAAATGCTTTTCTACCGAAGCTTTACAGCCACTACAGGCATTCCTTCTTCGGTATATACACCTTTCATACTGAACGTTCTTTTAAAATTACAGACTATTTTTTACAAAAAAGCTCACCTTTTGCAAGATGAGCTCCAATTAAAATGATCAAGACAATTATTTGTACCCATGATCTTTCTTCACTTCATCGTCTCTATATAGACAACATGGGTGCACGCTATTGTATGCTTCGTCCGTTGCTTTAATTTCTTTGGTATCGTGACCTACATCTGCAATGCTTTGGCTAATGGTTGCCAGGTCTGTTTTACGTTCATCGAAGATAAGACTGCACTCCTTAGTGTCTACATTCCAAACAGCACTTTTCACACCTTTGGTTTTAATAGCTGCTGTTTCAATTCGCTTTTTACACATGCCACAAACGCCATCTACTTCTATTGTAGCTCTTGCATTTTTATCCTGTGCTGTTGCTGTTACGCCAACGAAGGCTACTAGTAATATGATTATGTATTTTTTCATCGTTTTATTTTTATTTTTATTTTTCTTCTGAATAATTTTCAGAAGAATAGTTATTAATTTATTCTTTTTTATAATCTGTATCGAAGTCCAAGATAATAATTACTACCAAATATGGGCCCGTACACAAAGGTAGTATCAAAATTTGAACCAAAAGGATTCTGAGGATCGACAATTGGGTTTTCCTGGGTTTCATCTGTGAAATTTTCGGCACCCGCATAAATTTCAAACGAGGGAGTAAACACTTTGGTTACCTGCGCATTAAAGGTTCCTAAAGAAGGTGAGAACTCACTCCTTCTAAAGTCTACAGGATTGGAAAGCGTAGATGCGTACCGTTGTTCCCCCAGCCAGTTATAGGTTAGATCAAATTTCCAGTGCCCACCTGTTTTCTCATTTACATGCGTCTCATAAGCTACATTAGCAAAAACCCTATGGCTGGGTGTTAAGGGCTTTTCCAGGGTTCCTTTTAAATAATCGGTTTTTACCTCATAAAATTTATAGGCAGCACGCACATCCAGATGTTGCGCCAGATTGTAATCCAACTCTACCTGAAAGCTATTGGCGAAGCTTTCACCTTTCAAATTGTAAAACCTGATGCGTTTAGAATCTTCCCAATCCACAACCACTTGATTCTGAAAATCGGTTCTGTAGAAATCCAAAGAGACATTAGCGCGTCTTTCAAACAGGTCGAACCCCTGTAAAAAGGAAACTCCATAGTTCCAGGCTATTTCAGGGTCTAACCCATATATTTCTCCCTCCGTATTTAAAATTGAAATGGTACGATTGGTAGAAAACAATGACTGGTTTTCAACAAAAATATTAGCGCTTCGTTTCCCACGTCCGGCCGAAGCTCTAATCGCTGCTTTATCCCAAGGGGTATAGCGTGCATGAATTCGTGGTGTGATAAACGTCCCTAATAAGTTATGTGTGTCTACACGTAACCCTGCTGTCATCGTGAAGTTTTCAAGGTCGTCGTAGGCATATTCAAAAAAGGCCCCGAAAGAATTTTCAGTTCTATCATAATCTACACCTTCTACTGCCTCATCATAATCTTCGTAGGTAGTGTTAAGTCCTGTTTTAAATTTATGACGCGAATCACTAATAATAGAACTTAGCAACGCATTGGCATAGAAACTCTCGTGTTTGATATCGTACGGGCGCAATCCAAAATAACTTTTTTGATCGTGATTACTATACGCTACTTGCAACCCTAAGCTTTGGTACGGAATTTCGGGAAAAACGTAGCCCAATTTCCCTGTAATACCATAGTGTTGTGTATCTATTTCACCTCCCCAGGCATTGGTAGTACCGCGGTCTGTATCCGGATTGAAAGCTGTTTGTCCAACTTGCTTATCGTCCTTCATATAC
Organism: Flavobacteriaceae bacterium UBA1903; assembly: GCA_002337605.1. GTDB lineage: Bacteria > Bacteroidota > Bacteroidia > Flavobacteriales > Flavobacteriaceae > Marinirhabdus. The sequence goes on along the minus strand of DDGL01000016.1, from coordinate 257,334 downwards.
CGCAGGTTTATAAAACTTACAAAGCCCTTTTCAGCATCGGTATACTGCCAGCGATTCAATACATTTACCTGTTGTGCCAGCGGTGTATCTAAAAATCCATCATCATTCCTGTCATTTTCTACACCTCGGTAATTTCCGTGTACATACAAGCCGGTATTCCATTTATCACTCACTTTTGTATTAAAGTGTGTATTGAGTTCTGTACGACCATTAATCGCTCCGTAAGCATTTACAAACAAAGTATCATCGGTTTGCGGTTTAACAAACTCGGCATTAATTTGTCCGGCGATGCTCTCAAAACCATTCACCACACTTCCAGCACCTTTGGTGATCTGAATACTCTCTACCCAGGTGCCCGGTATAAAACTTAACCCATGAGCTTGTCTGGCCCCTCGTATTGTAGGTATATTTTCCACAGCAATTAAGGTGTACGGACTTGTTAATCCCAGCATTCGTATTTGGCGCACTCCTGTTACGGCATCTGCAAAATTTACATCTATGGAAGGGTTGGTTTCAAAACTTTCGGACAAGTTACAGCAGGCTGCTTTTAGCAACTCTGCACTACTTACGTTTATGGTATTCTGGGTACTTAAAAATGAACGGGAGGTTGCTTTTTTTCTTGATGTAACTGTAATTTCATCCAGCGCTCCTTTAGACGATACTACATGCCTTATTTTTCTGGGAGTGGTGACGGTTAATGTATCAGACTTATACCCTACGTAACTTATAACTAATTGAGTGCGCCCTTCTTCAAAAGGCACCTCAAAAAGACCGTCAAAATTTGTTACATCGCCCACATTAGAGCCTAGCCAGAACACATTGGCTCCACCTAGTGGGACTTCTTTATTGTTTGAGACTTCTAATACGATTCCTTCGACCTTATCTTGCGAAATAGCCAATAGTGGAATGAATAGTAGAAGATATATTAGTTTCCTCATTATTAGTATCTTTTTAAAAGATTAATTGAAATTTTTAATGTGTTGTACAATACAACATTTACTCCCGAAAAATACTTTTGGGAGTTTCAGGAAGGGTTCGTCATTACGAACCGCTGCATTAAAAATCAAATAAGGAAAGTTTCATAAAGCACGGGAATGTTCTTTATGAGAGAAGGAGGATTGTATTCTGAAAAAGCTACAATTTTAGAGGTTGTAGTAGTTTCAGTTGGCATTATAAATACAGAAACAAATGCTGCTACAAAATTAGCAGGCAGATGAAATGTATCTTGTGATGCGTTAAAATTATCGTCTGTAGTTATTTTGGTGTACTGGTTATCGCAACAAGTATGGTCTTCAGCTTTTTCAGCACCTTCAGTATCACAACTATCGTCGTGGGCTTCTGCTGCCATACCGCAGGAGAGTTTTTCCTCCCCTAACGTTACAGTTGCCATCATTTCAAAATCTCCACAAAAGTGCTGGGCGTATGCAACGCCACTCGTACTCGCAAGGAGTAACAAACACATGAATATGGAAACTATTTTTTTCATTGGTGTAAAAATACAAAAAGGGATTTACATTTTAAATTTTTCGTTTTTGTAGAAATTTTCAGAACGGTTCAATTGAGAAATAGTTTTAAACACAAGCCTCCTGCAAGCCACACATAACATATAAACGCTGCATACTTTAAAATAGTCTCCAACAGCTTGCTTTTAGGTGCCATTTCACCCATTGTATGCTCCACATCTGTCTTTTTAAAAAATCCTAAATAGATAAGGTATGCTGAAATCAATAAAAAAGCAATATTTAAAAAGAATGTATAGTCTACCTTAAAATAAGCGCCCTCTCCTAAGGTAACCTGAGATGGATCTGGCAAAATATTAAAAAAGTCGAATGTGTAATGCAAAGTTATGGAGGTTCCAACCAACGCAGTAAACAGTAAAAACACGATAAATAAAGACATGTTCCAACCGTAATATTTTGCATTAATTCTCAAAACTGGAAATACCACCAAATCACTAAAAATAAATGCCATTACTCCGGCAAAGCTTACACCTTTGCCAAACAAAAGAGCAGCCAATGGAATGTTGCCCATAGACCCAATAAAGGTTAAAAAAGCTGCTACAGGTCCAACTACAACGTGTTCCAATACTTCTAGAAAAGTAAAATCTGTAGTGCCTTGCCCGCTATTTACAAAAAGAGCTTGAAAAAAACTTTCGGGTACAAAAGCAGCTACAATTCCCGCAATAGTAAAACCTACGGTAACATCTTTCCACACCATCCCCCACTCCATTTTATATTGCCTGGAAACTTTTACCCATCCTTTGGTTGAGGTTATTTTTTGCCTCCAGGAAGTTTCGTCTGTTGTGTTTTCTGCCTCATCATCCTGAAGGTTTTTTCGGGCTTTTTTGATGAGTTTTTTTGGGCTAATAATTCGGATTAAGATCCAAACGATTAAAATAAGTAACACGCCTCCCACATATTCTCCAACTACAAATTGCCATCCCAAAAAAATGGAAATGATGATCCCCAATTCTAATACTAAATTGGTAGATGCTAATAAAAAAGCCATAGAGGATACAAAGCTTGCCCCTTTTTTAAAAAGTGATTTTGTAGATGCCAATGCTGCAAAACTGCAAGAACTGCTAATAAAGCCAAAAAAAGTACCCAACAGGACGCTCTTCCCTTCATTCTTGCCCATAGTTTCTTGCATTCTCTTTTCAGTCACAAAAACCTGGATCATACTACTTATTATATAACCTAATATAAATGCCCATAGTGCCATCCAGAAGAAACCTGCACTGGTGTATGCTGCTTCTGCCCACTGTTTTAGAAAAGAATGCATTGTTTTATTTTTTCAGAAAATCAAGAAAATTAAAATTCAACCCAATACAACGAAAAAACGTATTTTGAAGGTGTTATTCAATCTTACCATCAATACGGCCGCAACGTAACATTTTATCTCCAAAATAAGGATTCATAATGTCACTACTAACACTTAGCCAGGAGGCACCTGTATTATCGAATGCCATAGGACAGTATTGTTTATAAATAGTTCCTGAGGCTATTTCGCCATCCAGCATAGCTTCAACAGCTGAAGTTAACGGCACAAATGCTGTTCGCTGCTCTTCTATATTGGATGCTTCTACTATATTCTTAGCAGCTTTTGAAGCCTCAGTTGCTTCGTCCATAGTTGCAAACGCAGTTACTAACCTTGCAGCAGACGCTCCTGCCTGTGCTGCATTGGTTCCTACCAGGGCATCTTTTAATCCCAGGTATTCACGAAAAACCACTGCCATTTTTGGGTCGTTAAATGCTACATCACCAATGGTTGGTTTTTTACTGTTAGACTGAGTAACCTCATCGCCAGAAGTAACTTCAACAGTTTCAGGAGTTTCTTTTTTGGTGTCGTTCTTACAAGAAGTGAACGCAAACACTACCAAAAATACTGGTATAAAATAGTTCAATTTCATTATTTTTTATTTGAGAAACAAAGTTACAACTTTTAAATCTTTTTGTTATAAACTATTGTTAACTCGCTGTAGGTAAAATGCGGGTACCAGCAAGAATAAAAGCAATGGTTGAATCAAGAATCTTCTCACATAAAACAACGGGAAATACTCCCCGGCTTCGGAGGTATTCAGCAAGATAAAGAATGCTGTGATAAGCATTACGAGTATAACCAGATAGAGTAGTATTGAAAATTTCACAACCCCTTTTCGTTGAAAAATCACCCAAATAATCCCAATTGAGATCATCCCATTCAGCAAGAAGCGCAGGAAGACATTGGCAAGCAGCTTGCCTGTTTCAAAATCAGGTAACGGCTGTGTTGTGTGATCAGTTTTAAAAAAATTTAGCAGTGGGTCATAAAACAACGTTTCTTCATAGAGCCTAATAAGGACCAAAAATAAAAGTCCCACCAAAAGAAAAGATATTTTTAAGCCCTTGCTCATTCTTGTACTTTTTTAGGGGTTAATAAGCGCACCCAAATAAACCATAACAAGAAAACCATCCCGTATATAATTCCTGGAAAAACTACCCCGTGCAGTGCATGTTGATATTCTGGATAGACATGTAAAGCAATAGCAAGAATAGCAATGCGGAGAATATTTACAGCGTAAATGATAATGATCCCCGCAAAAATATACAGCAGTGTTTTTTTGAAGCCCTGTGCAAATGCAATGATAAAAGAAACAAACAAAATTATAATACTAAGCGCGTTGCACCCCTCAACAATTCTTGCTAAAAATTTTCCTTCTACAAATAATTTCATAGAGGGCTGATTGGGATGTGGCACCACTTGGGCCGAATATCCAAACCCTTCCATCACAGCGCTACTTTGCTTGGCTACAAGGTTTGTAATAAAATCCGGAGCGTAATTTCCGTTTTTTGAAAGCTGTAAATAAAATCCATATACTAAACTCAACACTAAATAACTTCCTAAAAAAAGAAGCAAAAAGAGCACAACAGATTTGTATTTGCTGAAAAGTTGTTTCATTCGGTTTTAACAAAAATACAGCATTTAAATTTCCTAAAAATGAAGGTTTTGAAATACATTTGTTATGGTCTTACTGAAGTAACCATTTCAGTAAATAATCTTATAAAAAAACATTATGCCATTTAAGAATTTACAACCCCGAGTCGCAGCCATCTTACACAATGAAGAAGAAACGGTAGACAACCGTCTCACACAAGTTTGTGAGGTACTGCAAACTACTATTGGATACTATGACTGGGTTGGATTTTATTTTGCCAATCACGAAGCCAGAACGCTGCATTTAAAAGCATTTGCGGGAGAACCCACAGAGCATACCGTTATTCCTTTTGGCAAAGGGATTTGCGGACAAGTAGCTGAGAGCAATGAGAATTTTGTGGTAGCCGATGTAAAAGCACAAAACAACTACATAGCGTGTAGTATGTATGTAAAGGCTGAAATCGTTATACCGTTATTTAAAGATGGAAAAAACATAGGCCAAATAGATATAGATTCACACATAGCCGACCCTTTTTCTAAAGAAGATGAAAAGTTTTTGGAGTGGGTGAATGAAAAAGTGGCAGAAATTCTCTAGCGAGAATAAGTTCCTCTTTCGGCGGCTACATACCTGTTCTGATGGCTTCCACAGGATCCAGCTTAGAAGCCGAAATTGCCGGAAGAATACCAGAAATAAGACCTATAGCTGCTGAAATTGCAGTACCTATAAACATATTCCAAGGTGATAACACAAACTCAAAATCGCCCGTAAAGGAAGATGCCACTATCGAAACGATAAACACAAGAAAGAGTCCAATTAACCCCCCAATTACTGCAAGAATTACCGCTTCAAATAAAAATTGAAATAGGATAAACCTGTTCTTTGCTCCCAACGATTTTTGAATCCCAATCAGGTTTGTTCGCTCTTTTACGCTCACAAACATAATGTTGGCAATTCCAAACCCTCCAACTAGCAGTGAAAAGCCACTAATAATCAAGCCAATAATATTCATCTGCCCTGTTATGTTGTCTATAAGATCGGTAAAACCTTTTAGCTGGTTTACAAAAAAGTTGTCAATTTCGTCAGGTTTCATACCGCGCGCCATTCTGAGTTTCTGAGAAAGCATTGCAATAAACTCTTCGGCTTCCACATCTTTTTCAGGCTTTAATACAATGAACGGAAACAGGTTTCTATTACTATTACCAAAAACTTTACGCACAGCATTTACAGGAATATACGCAGCAGTATCTCGAGACCCCCCAAAAAGCGAGGACCCCTCTTTTTTTAGCACCCCTATGATCGTAAATTTTCTTCCGTACAGTCTCGCCTGTTTTCCTATGGCCTGCACGGCGGTCCCAAAAAGTACATTCGCAATTTCGTCCCCAATTACTGCCACATTATTACCACTAAAACTTTCGGTTTCGTTAAAAAAACGTCCTTCGGCAATATCCAGGGCTTCTATTTCATAATATTCATGAGTTACAGCTCCAATTTGCACATTGCTTACAGAGGCGTCTTCAAACTTCATCGTTTCCTGAGGAACGTTCAGCGTATACGATATCGCCTTGACGTCCGGCACACTTCTTTTTAAGTATTGGTATTCTTCGTACGTTACATCGGGAAACTGCTCAGATTTCCATCGAGGCACATCGGTTGGGCCGAAAGAAAACCGCCCTAAATACATTGTGCTATTGTCTAACGAACTCAAACTACCGTCAATCTCCTTCTTTAAAGAATCTACAGCAGCCAGAACTGCTATGATTGAAAATATTCCAATAGTCACGCCTACTAACGACAAGAAGGTTCTCAACTTATTGTTTTTGAGCGCGTTTACTGCAAAATTAAAGCTTTCTTTAAGTACTCGAAGGTAAATTAGCATGGTTGGCTGTTTAGCGTATCCTGTTCTATTGATAAAGTTATGAAAAGTAGGACGCTTTCTGTTAACATTCGTTACAAAAAACGATGCGTAATATGTATTTTTGCACCTTAAATTCTGTAAAGCCAAAAGCCAAAGCAGTTCTATTTTTTAAAACCAGACTTCAGTACCAAAAGTTATGAGCGATACCAAAAAGATTTCTTCAGCATTAATTTCAGTATTTCACAAAGATGGATTAGGTCCCATCGTTAATAAACTGGATGCCCTGGGTGTGACAATATATTCCACAGGAGGCACACAAAAATTTATTAACGACCTGGGCATTAACGTAATCCCAGTGGAAGATGTAACTGACTATCCTTCTATCTTGGGCGGACGTGTAAAAACATTACACCCAAAGGTCTTTGGAGGCATTTTAAACCGTCAGGATAACGAAAGTGATGTACGTGAAATGGGACAATACAACATTCCGCAGTTGGATGTGGTTATTGTGGATTTGTATCCGTTTGAAAAAACCGTAGCATCTGGGGCTTCTGAACAGGATATCATTGAAAAAATTGATATTGGTGGTATTTCGTTAATCCGCGCAGCAGCCAAAAACTTTAAAGACACCATTTGTGTCTCTTCGATGGAAGATTATGAAGACTTCTTACATGTAATTTCCAAAAACGAAGGTGAAGTTTCTATGGCAGACAGAAAACGTTATGCAGCAAAAGCCTTTAATGTTTCTTCACATTATGATAGCGCTATTTTCAATTATTTCAACAGCGATCATTCGATACCCTCATTGAAAATTAGCGAAACCAACGGAAAAGTATTGCGTTATGGTGAAAATCCGCACCAGAAAGGGTTCTTCTTTGGTGATTTTGAAGCTATGTTCGACAAACTGCACGGAAAAGAACTAAGCTACAACAACCTGCTAGATGTAGACGCTGCAGTTAATTTAATGAATGAATTTAAAGGCGAGGCACCAACCTTTGCCATTTTAAAACATAACAACGCCTGTGGGATTGCGCAACGCGATACTGTTCTGGATGCGTACAATGATGCCCTGGCTGGCGATCCGGTTTCAGCATTTGGTGGTATTTTAATCAGTAATACTGAAATTGATGCGCCTACGGCCGATGAAATCCACAAGCTATTTTGTGAAGTAGTGATTGCCCCTTCTTTTTCTGAAGAAGCTGAAGGAATTTTAAAAGGAAAAAAGAATAGAATCCTATTGATTCAAAAAGAGGCAGAACTTCCTGAAACTACCGTGAGAACTTGTTTAAACGGGGTACTTGTCCAGGAAAAAGATCACAAAACAGATACGATTTCAGAATTAACACACGCCACCAACAATAAACCCGACAACAGGGAGTTAGAAGACTTGATGTTTGCTTCTAAAATTTGTAAACACACAAAGAGTAATACGATTGTTTTAGCAAAAAACAAACAATTGTGCGCAAGTGGAACTGGACAAACAAGCCGCGTAGACGCGTTACGCCAAGCCATTGAAAAGGCAAACGGTTTTAAATTTAATCTTGACGGTGCTGTGATGGCGAGTGATGCATTTTTCCCGTTTCCAGACTGTGTTGAGATTGCAGATAAAGCGGGAATTAAAGCTGTAATCCAGCCGGGAGGCTCCATAAAAGACCAGTTAAGCGTAGATTATTGTAATAATAACGAAATGTCTATGGTATTTACCGGAACCCGACACTTTAAACACTAATTTTGTTACATTTGTTAGGATTGCACACTTGAAAGATTAATTTTTTATACCGACCTCAAAATTTATGGGATTTTTTGACTTTCTCACCGAAGAAATAGCCATTGACCTTGGTACTGCAAATACCCTCATCATCCACAATGATAAAGTTGTGGTAGATGCGCCGTCAATTGTTGCTCGTGATCGTAGCACGGGAAAAATTATTGCCGTAGGGCGTGAAGCTGCTATGATGCAAGGAAAAACCCATGAAAATATAAAAACGATAAGGCCGCTTAAAGATGGTGTGATTGCAGATTTTGATGCAAGTGAAAAGATGATCAATATGTTCATCAAAGATATTCCTGCGCTTAAAAAGAAATGGCTTACTCCTTCTCTACGTATGGTTATTTGCATTCCAAGTGGTATTACAGAAGTAGAGATGCGCGCAGTAAAAGAAAGTGCAGAACGAGTAAACGGTAAAGAAGTGTACTTAATTCACGAACCTATGGCAGCCGCTATTGGTATTGGCGTAGACATTATGCAACCCAAAGGAAATATGGTCGTGGATATTGGAGGTGGAACTACCGAAATTGCTGTGATCGCCCTTGGAGGAATTGTATGTGACAAATCGGTTAAAATTGCAGGAGACGTTTTCACTAACGACATTGTGTACTATATGCGTACGCAACACAATTTATATGTTGGGGAACGTACTGCTGAGAAAATAAAAATACAGATTGGAGCTGCTACCGAAGACCTAGAGCTTCCTCCGGAAGAAATGAGTGTTCAGGGACGAGATCTACTTACTGGAAAACCGAAACAAGTACAAACCAGCTACCGGGAAATTGCCAAAGCGTTAGACAAGTCCATCCTTCGTATCGAAGATGCTGTCATGGAAACCTTATCGCAAACTCCTCCAGAATTAGCGGCTGATATTTATAACACAGGTATTTATCTTGCCGGTGGTGGATCTATGCTACGTGGTCTGGATAAAAGATTATCTCAGAAGACAGATTTACCAGTTTATATCGCAGAAGATCCTTTACGTGCAGTAGTGCGTGGAACGGGTATTTGCCTTAAAAACTTAGCCAAATACAAGAGTGTGCTCATTAAATAAACCCTAGCGTGTGCAACAGATTATCTATTTCTTTATACGGAATAAAAATTTCTTGTTGTTCCTGTTCTTATTCGTTATTTCGTTAGGGCTTACCGTTAACAGTCACTCCTACCATAAAAACAAATACGTAACCTCTGCCAATTTTTTTAGTGGAACCATTTATAATTGGAAAAGTAATGTAACTGATTACTTCAGCCTAAGAGAACAAAATGATGCGCTGGCAGACGAAAACATGAGGTTACGAACTCTATTGCGTTCAACACAAGACACCATTATTTTTGAAACACTGGACAGCACCGTTTTAACTACGCCTTACACTTATTATCCAGCCAAGGTTATTAATAATTCGTATGCTAAAACCAAGAATTACCTAACGCTTCGAAAACGAGCTGAAGATGCTATTGAAACAGACATGGGGGTGATTTCTTCTAAAGGGATTGTTGGTATTATAAATAAGGTTTCCAGAAAATATGCCTCGGTACAATCTATTTTAAATACGAATAGTAAGATTAATGCTAAGCTAAAAAATTCATTCCACTTTGGATCTCTGGTCTGGGATCCAGAAACCAAAAATCCTAACGAAGCAAAGTTAGTCGATATTCCAAGACAAGCCCCTGTAGTTGTAGGTGATACCATTGTTACCGATGGGAAGTCTACTATTTTTCCAAGAGGAATTTTAGTAGGGACTATAAAAGAATTTGAACTCTCAAACAATCAGGATTATTACGATGTAACTATTACATTATTTAATGACATGACGAGTTTACACCACGTTTATATTATAGAAAACAACGAAAAAGAAGCTATTAAACAAATTGAAAATCCAGGCGACGCTTCTGTTTTAGAAATACAACAATCCAATAACCAAGAAACACCTCAGGCAAATGCAGAACAGTGACCTCTTGATAAATATTGGACGGTTTTTAGTGCTGGTTGTGGTTCAAATTCTACTCTTTAACCACATTAATTTTTTGGGCTATGTGAATCCGTATCCATATATCATATTTATTTTGGTATTTCCGTTTACGGGGAACAAAAGCCTGCTTATTTTCTTAGGCTTTTTATTAGGCCTTTCTGTCGATATTTTTAGTGATTCTGGCGGGGTACATGCTGCAGCTTGTGTCTTTCTGGCATACATACGTCCACTACTATTAAAATTCTCTTTTGGAGTGAGTTACGAATTTAACACCATAAAATTGAGCAAAGCAGATTTTGGTGCACGGATCACCTATGTTTCAGTAGCGGTGGTCTTACATCATTTAGCACTCTTTTCCTTGGAAATTTTTAACATTAGCCATATATTATTGGTACTGAAATCTACGTTATTTTCAAGTATCTTTACCATTGTGCTACTTCTTTGTATCACCTTGCTTTTCAGTAGAAAAAACTAAAAAGTCCTCGACTGCGTACAGACAGACACATTCGAGCTTTTATTATATTATGAGAAAACTATTACTACTTGTTGTTGTAATGATTACTGGCGTTGTATTTGCCGGCAGACTCTTCTATTTACAGGTATACGATACTTCGTTTGAAAAGTTATCTGAAAATAACGCTATTAAAATTGAGTACGACTACCCCCAGCGAGGGTACATTTATGACCGCAATGGTGAGTTACTAGTATCTAATCAGCCTTCATATGATGTGATGGTAATTCCACGAGAAGTAAAACCATTAGATACCCTTGAGTTTTGCAAACTGCTTAAAATTTCAAAAGAAGAGTTCAGAAAAAAAATGGATAAAGCCTGGGTATATTCTCCCAGAATCCCACAACCCTTTATAGCACAGCTAACCAAAGCCGAGTACGCTTCTCTTTCAGAAAAAATGTACAAATTTGAAGGGTTTTTTATTCAGAAAAGATCCCTTCGTGAATATCAGGTAAATCATTCTGCCAACGTATTAGGATACATCCGAGAAGTTGATGAGCGCATTATTAAGGATAACCCAGATTACATCATGGGAGAACTTATAGGTAAATCTGGTGCAGAACAAGCTTATGAAGATGTTTTGCGCGGCACAAAAGGAGTAAAATACATTCAAAAAGATAGGTTTAATCGTGATATCGGTTCCTATAAAAACGGAGCTTTTGACACCATTCCGGAACGTGGTAAGGATATTGAATTAACTATAGATGCACGACTTCAGAAATATGGCGAAGAGCTATTTGTAAATAAGCGTGGTGGTATTGTTGCTATTGACCCTTCTACAGGAGAAATTCTGGCATTAGTCACAGCCCCTAATTTTGACCCCGGACTTTTAGTAGGTCGAGAACGCTCAAAAAACTTCACCAAGTTATATTACGACACTATTGCAAAACCATTGTTTGACAGAGGACTACAAGGTGAATATTCTCCCGGCTCCCCATTTAAAACACTTACGGGACTTATTGCTATGGAAGAAGGCGTGATGACCACCACCGAAAAAGTATATTGCAACCATGGATATGTGTACGGACGTGGACAAAAATTAGGGTGTCATAGCCATTACAGCCCTTTAGCACTAGTAGATGGTATTGCGCAATCCTGCAATGCTTATTTTTGTACCGCATACCGTCGCATTATAGAAAAATACCCAACCCCTCAGGAAGGTATTGACACCTGGAAAAGACACCTTACAAGCTTTGGGCTGGGAGATTATATGGGATACGATTTACCTAGTGGTAAAAAGGGATTGATCCCTACTTCAGAATTTTACAACCGTTGGTATAATTATCCGAAATACAAATGGTATGCAACTGCCACCATTTCTAACGCCATTGGGCAGGGAGAAGTGAATTTAACCCCGATGCAAATGGCAAATTTTACAGCAGCTATTGCTAATAGGGGGTATTGGTACCGGCCGCATATTATTAAAAATATTGAAGGAGTAGACACCATCCCACAAGAATATACAAAGCGAATTAATACTACCATAGACCCACAGCATTTTGAACCCGTAGTACAAGGAATGTTTGATGTATATAACAAAGGTACAGCAGCCAGCTTGCGTGTTCCCGATATTGAAATATGTGGAAAAACGGGTACCGCCGAAAATTATACGAAAATTAACGGGCAAAGAGCACAACTTACGGACCACTCAACGTTTGTGGCTTTTGCTCCAAAAGACAACCCAAAGATCGCCATTGCCGTTTTTGTTGAAAATGGCTATTGGGGAAGTCGCTATGCAGGAAAAATAGCCAGTTTGCTGATTGAAAAATATATAAAAGGCGAAATAACCAGAACCGATCTTGAAAAATACGTTCTCGAAGGCAGTCTAATGAACGAGTATGAAAAACCACTTCTTGGCAAGCCATTTCCTATCAATGATGGAAAGAAAATAAGCGGAAAGTTTTTAAAAGAACTAGAATTATAACACAAATCCAATAGTTAAGCAGAAAATTCCAAGTCAAATTCCCCTATGTCCCAGCGTACCGTTTTTTTGAAATTTGATTGGCTCACCATCTTTTTGTTTTTTGCCTTGGTTGCTATTGGATGGGTTAATATTTATTCTGCTTCCCTGGATGATAGTTCTACTGTATTTTTTGATTTCAGCCAAATTTATATTAGACAGTTGTTATTTATTGGCCTTAGTCTTGGGCTTATTATATTTTTACTTGCGGTTGACGCAAAATTTTACGAACGTTTTTCCAGTGTCATTTACATTGTATCCTTACTTTCTTTACTGGGCTTATTTGTTTTTGGAAAAAATATTAATGGTGCTACCTCCTGGTATAGCTTTGGCAGCTTTGGTTTACAGCCCAGTGAATTTGCAAAAGCAGCTACAGCATTAGCGCTTGCAAAATATGTGAGCGATATGCAAACCAATATGCGTGAATTTAAACACCAGCTACGTACCTTTCTTATTATTGCATTGCCCGCATTGTTTATTATACCGCAACCAGATCCCGGGAGCGCTTTAGTATATGCAGCCTTTATTTTTCCTTTATACCGCGAAGGATTGCATTTTGTGTATTTATTACTTGGTTTTTTTGCTGCTGCACTATTTGTTTCCACCCTGGCATTTGGTGTCGCGTGGGTTGCCGTTGGTATAGTATTAATTGGTGCGCTTATTTTTATGTATAATTTCAAACGAAAACGAAAGCGTCCGCCTCTTATACGATATAGCATCATAGCATTAGCCTGTATTGGTTTTGCTTTTTCTGTAAATTATATTTTTAATAATTTTTTTGAACAACGCCACCGCGATCGTTTTAATATTGTACTGGGCAAAGAAACAGATTCGAAGGGGATTGGCTATAATACCAACCAAAGTGAAATTGCCATTGGTAGTGGTGGCTGGACTGGAAAAGGCTGGACACAAGGCACACAAACCAAAGGTAATTTTGTCCCGGAGCAACATACAGATTATATTTTTAGCACCGTAGGAGAAGAATGGGGCTTTGTAGGAAGTATTGTGGTCGTTTTCCTCTTTGTTGCCCTTATTATACGTGTTTTATATTTGTCCGAACGGCAAAAAAATACCTTTGCACGTGTCTACGGTTATAGCGTGGCAGCTATCCTCTTTTTACATTTCTTTGTAAACGTAGGAATGGTAACCGGATTATTTCCAACGGTTGGGATTCCTTTACCTTTCTTTAGCTACGGGGGCTCCGGATTATGGGGATTTACTATTTTACTTTTTATATTTGTTAGGTTGGATGGCGGGAATTATTACTATACCTAGTAAAACTGAAATTGAAATTAAAAAACATTGGGAGTAAGAACACTAATTTTTGTTTGGATCTCGCCAAATTATCTATTTTGAAGATTGAGTTTCAACATAAATTGTATCGAGGTTACCATCCCTTTCTATCTACACTGCTTTCCAATTGCTCCTGCATCGCTTTAGAAAATTGTGAAAAGAAATCAATACCCGTTTTAGCCTCTATTTCGTCTACCGAAACGGTGTAATCGTAGTAAGACTTATCGGTTGGCTGGTTGGGAATTAAAAAAGCGATCACTTTAGCTTTTCCTTCACTTTTATCGAAAACTATTTTGTAAAATGCTGCGGGTACTGAAACTTTTTCATCGCCAATTGTAGGGAGCCCATCTTCCAGGACACCTCCGGTAATAACAAATACACCATTGTATTTTTTTGCCCAATAGCGCGTTTTCTGCTCTAGTTTGTTCCAGATGCCCCCGTTAAACTCATTGTTTTGCGGACTTATATTACTGGTTAAAAATGTTTCGTGATAGGCATCATAATCAAACTTACGATCGGCTGCCGGCAGTAAATGTCCCCTGTCGTAACCAGAATTCTTATAGTTCCGCCAATCTGCTGAACCTGAAGCTATACTTCTGTCTTCCACAAAATACGGGCGTTTAAAATCACTATTCTTTAGTTGGCTCTTTTTCAGTTCATACGCTACCCACTCTGCCTGTTCGTGGGCTTCAGAATAGGACAAGGTGTAATACTGATGCGAAACGATCACCCCTGTAGTTGAAGTAGGTAAAAACCGATCGTCAAATTCGGAATAGCTTTTATCAGTTTCAGAAGTATCTGGATAAGCTTCATTTTTAGTGTCTACGTACTTTTCGCCATAATAGAGTGCGACAGTAACTACAATGATTAAAAGTGGGTACAGGTATTTTCGATTCATTAAAAAATTAATTTAAGTCTTTACATCCAACGCATCCCGTAGCGCATTCCCAATAAGCATAAATGCTGTTACCAAACTCATGATGGCCAGTCCGGGAATAATTGCTAAAAAGGGCTTTCCTAAAATAATATAACTATAATGATCTTTAATAATTCCTCCCCAGCTTGGCATGGGTGGTTGCGCTCCAATCCCTAAGAAACTAAGGCCACTTTCAATTAGGATCGCTCCGGCAAAATTGGCTGCTGAGATAATAATCACAGGTGCCATGGCATTGGGTAAAATATGTTTTAAGATTATCCTGAAATCTGTATACCCCAAAGCTCGTGCTGCAGTCACATATTGCATTTGTTTAACTCCCATTACCTGCCCTCGTACCACACGTGCCACCTCTACCCACATGGTAAGTCCAACAGCAATAAAAACCTGCCAGAATCCTTTTCCTAAGGCTAAAGTGATCGCTATAACAAGAAGTAGTGTTGGGATGGACCAGGTAACATTTATAAGCCACATAATAGCAGCATCTACTTTCCCTCCAAAATAACCAGCAATAGCGCCTAAGGTAACACCAATAACAAGGGAGATAAACACCGCCACAAAACCAATGGCAAGCGAAATACGAATCCCTACTAACATTCTACTCAATAGATCACGACCGTATTTATCGGTTCCTAACAAGAATTTTTTTTCTGAAACATAGGTTGCTGAAATATTTTCAGCAGATTTCACCTTCGGAAATAGTGCAGTTCTGTATTCTTTCTGAAGTCCATCGGTTGCATTTCCGGAATATTCGGTGATTAAAATTCCATTTGGTGTAGTTGTATAGGCTGAAATGGGAATTTCAGAAGCAGTAGTCTTCTTTCCAAAGAAGAAAGAAGTAAATCCGTTACGTTCTTCTATTTCCGAAGGGATCGTTAATAGCTGAACGGTAAATCCTGGCGCCTTAGAGTGAATAGACAAATGCATTTGGTTTGCGTTTTCTGAGTCATCAGGAGCAATGGCATATGCAAAAATAGCCACCAAAGAACATAGCACTAAAAAGGACAAACTAAGCATACCCCAAAAGTTTTTCTTAAACTTTTGGAGTGCAATTTTAGTAAGTGAAGTAGACTGATTTTTCACAGGATAAAATTACAAAAAAACCTGCCCAACTTTTATTGTTAGACAGGTTTTACTTTGGCTCTGCTCAGCGACCCAATAAAAGGCTACTGAGTAAATAGTTCTTAAAATTTAATTTTTAATATTGGCTACTTTCTTCGCTTTAATATTAGTTCCTCTTAGGTCTTCCAATACGTGAATCGCTTCTTCTACATAAATATCTTTAGCTAAACTTTTGTGCCATCTTTTACGCTTTTCTCGTAGTGTGGTGTCTTGTTTCATTAAAGCAATTTCATTTGGAAGAGAAGTATAATTCAGCTTATTATCATAATCATCAATGGCTTCAAACTTTTTGCTTTCTGCTTTACGCTTTTCAATTTCGGCGTAGTATTCGTCAAAATTGAGCGTAACATCCATTTCGTCACGCCGTTTTTTAATCCATTGTGCGTTTTCTTCGATAAGTGCTAACTGTTCACTTTTTGCCATTCTTGCTTTACTCTTTTCTATGGCTTCATCAAAATCTACATAACCATCCCATAAGTCATAATTTGCCGGGTCAATTTTGTCATAAGGCAACGGATTGTCATAATCGCGTTCGCCAACATCAATATAGCTAAAACGGTCTGGCATGACTACATCGCTTTTTACTCCTTCTAATTGTGTGGACCCACCATTTACACGATAGAATTTCTGGGTAGTCACTTTTAGTGCTCCCATATCGCCCATATCATTTTTACGTAACCATTGGTTAAGATCTACTAAATTTTGTACAGTTCCTTTCCCATAAGATTGTTCACTACCAATAATAATGGCTCGTTTATAATCCTGCATAGCTGCTGCTAAAATTTCAGAAGCCGAGGCAGATAATTCGTTTACAAGAATCACCAAAGGACCATCCCATAAAATACTATCATCTTTATCTTCATATACTTCTTTACCGCTACTACTTGACACCTGCACTACTGGTCCCTCTTTAATAAACAACCCTGCAATATCCACAGCTGTTCGTAAAGAACCCCCGCCATTGTTTCGCAGGTCTAGCACTAATCCTTCTACACCTTCTTCTTTAAGACGTTCAACTTCTCGTTTCACATCACTTGCAGAGTTACGCTCTTTATAATTTTCCATATCAAAATAGAACGCTGGCAAGTTAATGAGACCAAACTTTTTGTCTGTTTTCCCAATAATGGTAGATTTTGCATAGGTTTCTTCCAACTCTACTACGTCTCTTGTAATTGTTTCATCACGCAAGGTACCGTCTACTCCTTTAATAGTAAGTGTTACTTTACTGCCTTTAGGGCCTTTAATGAGTTTAACGGCATCATCAACACGCATACCTACCACACTCACAGATTCTTTTTCGTCTTCCTGGCGTACTTTAGCGATAAGATCACCCACTTCCAGGTGCTCACCTCTCCAGGCAGGACCTCCACTAATTACGTCTACCACTTTTATGTAGTCGTTTTTCTTCTGAAGGCGTGCTCCAATTCCTTCTAACTTCCCACTCATACGTAAATCGAAACGATCACGATCTGGTGGTGCAAAATAATTGGTGTGAGGATCAAACTCCTCTACCACGGTAGTCAAGAACGTGGCGAAATAATCTTTACGTTCTAGATCGTCTGTAAATTCAAAATACTCGTCAAGGGAAGTTTTGGTTTGTGCTCTGGACTTTTCTTCAATTTCAGTCTTTGTAAGTTTTGCATTTTCTGAAGGTTCATAAGCTTCTCCTTTTTCATCGGCTTCCTTTTTGGCTTTTGTAGCATTTTCTTTTTCTTCAACCAAATCGTAGTAATTGGAAAGTGTAGAAAATTTCAGCTGTTGTCTCCAGCGGTCTTTCATTTCTTTTTCGGTCTTCACATATTCCAAATTATCGTAATCTACATTAATTTTTTCATCTATACTGTAATCAAAAGGCATTTCCAACACTTCTGTATACCTCTTTTTTCCTTCTTCATTACGTTTCATATAACGCTCGTATACAGCATTAAAAAAAGAAAGATCCTTACTCTTTATTTGATCATCTATAGACATTCTGTACTTGCTGAATTCCTTTATATCTGATTCTAGAAAATAACGCTTCAAAGGATCCATCGCATTGATAAAATCGTCATATACAGCGATACTAAAAGCGTCGTCCATATCTGCTGGACTATAATGTCCTTTTTCTAAAACGTATGTAATAAGGTCTAGCAATACCTTATCTTTATCGGGGTCGTTAAATTCTTTGGTAGCAAAGCTGCAAGAAGTTACAGCCATTAAAACTCCAAGAAATAAAATTTTTATATTCTTTTTCATAAAATGCATTGTCTAATTTTTTTAAGAACCCTAAAAATAGAGAAAAAACCGTGCCAAGCGTGGCTTAGGGTACTAATTTTTTGTTAAACGGTAGCGCTTCAGATTTTCAGCTACAGTGCTTCGGTCTTCCTAATTATTAACTGTATTTTTGCAATCTTAGTATATTTAAAAATGGCAAAGAAAAAACCTCTTATTCTAGTCACCAATGACGATGGTATCACAGCTCCTGGAATCCGTGCTCTTATTGAAGTCATGAATACTCTGGGCGATGTTTACGTGGTAGCACCAGACTCTCCTCAAAGTGGTATGGGACACGCCATCACCATTAACAACACCTTGTATTGTGACAAAGTGGAAGTCCATAAAGATCAACCACAAAAAGAATATAGTTGTAGTGGAACTCCAGCCGATTGTGTAAAACTAGCTGTAAACGAAATCCTGAAACGCAAACCAGATCTTTGCGTGAGTGGTATTAACCATGGGAGCAATTCTTCTATTAATGTAATTTACAGTGGTACCATGAGCGCTGCTGTAGAAGCCGGTACACAAGGTATTCCATCTATTGGATTTTCATTATTGGATTACAGTCTGGACGCAGATTTTGAACCCGTAAAAAAATATGTAAAACAAGTTGCCGAACAATGCCTGCAAAATAAAATGCCACAAGGAGTTGTGTTAAATGTAAACTTCCCAAAAGCTTCAGCAAAAGAACTAAAAGGCTTGAAGGTTTGTCGACAAGCAAACGCGCATTGGATCGAAAACTTTGATAAGCGCACCAACCCTTTGGGACGTGACTATTACTGGCTTACAGGTGAATTTGTAAACGAGGACAAAGGCGAAGACACCGATGAATGGGCACTTGCCAACAACTTTGTATCTGTGGTACCTGTTCAATTTGATCTTACAGCGCATCATGCTATTAAAGACATTAATTCCTGGGATTTGAAATGAAACGAGCCATAGGAAAAAATATCGCGATTGGTTTTGTGTTGGGGTTGCTCACAAATTTTGTAGGAAGCGTTCTTTATATCCTACTATTTTCGAAATATAGTATAAAAACAACAATTGATGTTGCTTTAGAAGAAGATGTGATGGGGAATATTATTGGATTAGGCGCTTTACTGAATCTATTATTATTTTTCTTTTTTCTGAAAAAGAACCGCTATTACCGTGCCCGCGGTGTCATTATGGCAACATTGGTAGCTGCCTTCTTAATTTTAGCTTCGAAGTTTTATTAGCAACTTTGTGTTCCTTTCCTGTATCTTTAAGCCTAATTTATATAGATGAAATACTATCTACTTGCAGGCGAAGCATCTGGCGACCTACATGGGTCCAACCTGATGAAAGCCCTTTTTAAGGAAGATCCTGATGCCGAGATTCGGTTTTGGGGTGGCGACTTAATGCAGGAGGTTGGCGGAACTCTGGTTACGCACTATAAAGAGCGTGCCTTTATGGGTTTTTCTGAAGTGGTGTTTAATCTGGGGAAGATCTTTAAATTTATTGCGCAGTGCAAGAACGATATTGAAGCTTTTAATCCCGATGCGCTTATTTTTATAGACAATTCCGGCTTTAATCTTCGCATTGCCAAATGGGCAAAACCAAAAGGCTTCAGCACGCATTATTATATCAGTCCGCAGGTTTGGGCATCCCGTGCCAGCCGTGTAAAAACTATAAAAGCAACCATAGACCATATGTATGTGGTGTTGCCGTTTGTGGAAGATTTTTACAAGCAATACGATTACCCTGTATATTTTGTAGGCCACCCATTAATTGATGCCATTGCCAACAGAGTCCAGGTAGATCCTGTTCGGTTTAAAACCGAAAATAATCTGGACGAACGCCCCATAATTGCGTTACTTCCCGGTAGCCGGAAACAGGAAATTAATAAAATGCTTTCGGTCATGTTGAGTGTGGTTTCAGACTTTCCTGACTATCAATTTATAATTGCTGGTGCGCCAAGTCAGGACGCTTTATTTTACGAGTCTTTTGTAACCGAAAATAATGTAAAATTCATCTCCAATAAAACATATGATATATTAAGTATGGCTTCTGCAGCACTGGTCACTTCCGGAACAGCTACCTTGGAAACAGCTTTATTTAAAGTGCCTCAGGTAGTTTGTTATAAAGGAAGTACTATCTCGTACCAAATTGCGAAGCGTATTATTACGTTGAAATATATTTCGCTGGTAAATCTTATTAGCGATAAAGAAGTGGTAAAGGAACTTATCCAAGGAGAACTAAACGCAAAAAATTTAAAGAAAGAACTCACACATATTCTGGACGAATACCAACGTGCCAAGCTCTTTCTAGATTACTACGATCTGGAACAGGAGTTAGGTGGAAAAGGGGCAAGTGAGAAGACGGCGCAGTTGATTACCTCAACAATCCAGAAAAACAATTCATAAATGAGTATTCCCAAATACTCTTAGGTTCCAACAAAGGTATAATTTCATAAAAGGGAGTGACTACAAAAAAAGCGATCAAGCCCCACACCAACAGCCTCGTTAAAATCCCAATTTTCTTTGAACTACTGGCAATGGCCACTTCGGAATCCTTAAAGCTAAGGGTGTAATGATCCATGGAGTGAATCGAAGAACCATTGACATCTGAAGAAAAATTTTTGAATTTCAGTTTCTTATGTAGCTGATACAACCCAAAGCAAGTTCCAACTAACAAAACATACGTAATAGTGATGTATTCATCTGTTGAAATGTACGCTGAAAAAGTTTTATTTATATAATATAACATACCTGAAAGATAGTAAATTTTCGGTTTTACCTTTAAAATCGAGTCCTAAAAGCACAAGAATCCGTTGTTAATTACGTTTTAATAAGTGCTTGCAGAAAATACAGATCCTATAAAATTGATTCTTATTTTTAAAGTCTAACCATACTGTACCGCAGCAATGCATATTGAGCGGCATCGAAATATGAGAAAACTACTACCCTTGCTTTTACTTACTTTTTTTTTAGCCTCTTGTGGAGCTTCAAAAAGAAGTACTACGTACAAAAAACGAACTTCTAACAAGGTAGAAAGTACCAGCAGCCCTAACAGCACCGTTGGAAAAATTATAAAACATGCCAAAAGCTTTGAAGGCACTCGTTATAAGTTTGGCGGCACTACCAAAAAAGGAATGGATTGCTCTGGTTTAATCTATACCGCCTTTGCCACAGAAGATATTACTTTACCCAGAATATCGCGTGATATGGCCAAACAAGGCAAACGAATTTCTTTACTAAAAGTGCAGGAAGGCGACCTGGTCTTTTTCCAGACCAACAAAAGCCGGAATGTTATTAATCACGTAGGTCTGGTTGTGTATAATAAAAGTGGTGTCCTAAAGTTTATTCACTCTACAACTTCCCGAGGGGTAATTATTAGTGATATTTCTGAAGCCTATTGGAACAGTTCCTTTGTACAAGCGCGCAGGGTACTGTAAATTTTTGTATCTTTAAAACTAACTCCCCCAAACTAAAATTTCCACAAAAAACAACTTCTGAATCCCAAAATCGGGAATGCTTTTCTACGTATTTAAAAAGGCAAAGGAAGAAGTTTTTGGAGGAAGCAGGCAATGGGAGTTTCTTATGTAAATTTTTCGGTGATTCGCTTCGCAGTATGTCTTGCACTGGGCATTGTTACAAGCTATTGTATGGAACGTTCTGGAGCTTTTTTAATAACTCCTTCAACACTATTTACCACACTTGCTTTATTAAGTATTTTGTTATGCGCTACTTGGCACTGGAACAAGAAGCAGTTAGAGCCCTCCCCTATTTTTGGAGTTCTGGTGTATTTGTTCTTCTTTCTTCTGGGCTTTACAAATCATAGTGTAAGGCTCCCCGGCTCTCAACCAAATCACTTTACACAGGTTATTTCTTCTAAAGAAAACAAACTATTGCTGCAGCTTAAGGTTACTGAAGAACTAAAACCAGATCTGTACAACTCGAAATATATTGCCAGCGTACAAACTATCAATGGAGGTACATCCAAAGGAAACATACTGCTCCAGGTAAGAAAAGACTCATTACCACCTGTACTTTTGGTAGACGATGTACTCCTGGTTTCAGGAAATATTCAACCGGTACCTGAGCCTAAGAATCCACATCAGTTTAACTATGCAGCCTATATGAAAACAGTAGGCGTGTATGGGCAACTGCTCTGTAAACATCGTGCTATTCTTAGTTCTGAAAAAGGAAAAACAACTCTAGTGGGCTTTTCAGAACATATCCGGAATCATCTGATCACAAAACTAAAAAACACTCCACTACAAACCAACGAACGAAGCATTTTACAGTCACTGGTATTAGGGCAACGGCGTGATATTGACAAAGCTCTTTATAATGACTATGCAGCAGCAGGTGCTATTCATATCCTGGCAGTTTCTGGGCTTCACGTAGGAATACTCTATTTTATCCTGTTATCTCTTTTCAAGCCGCTTACCTATTTAAAATACGGTAGTCTGCTAAGGAGTTTTCTTATTGTTATTGTACTGTGGTGCTTTGCAATCTTGGCGGGGTTATCGCCTTCTGTTGTAAGAGCCGTGACTATGTTTTCATTTTTTACATTTGCCACAGCTATTAAAAGACCTACGAATAGTTTTAACACGTTGTTTTTATCGTTCTTTTTATTGCTTTTAATGCGACCAAACTGGTTATTCCATGTGGGGTTTCAATTAAGTTACTTGGCAGTGTTTAGTATTCTTTGGATACAGCCGAAATTATACAAACTGTATCAACCAAAATTTTATCTGGACAGGTTATTCTGGGGAATCATTACCGTGACTATTGCAGCACAGCTGGGCATTATTCCATTGAGCTTGTATTATTTTCATCAATTCCCGGGGTTATTTTTTGTGACTAATATTGTCATTCTCCCGGTACTGGGAATTTTACTGGCTGGCGGATTGCTACTCGTAGTACTGGCTGCATGCAATGCCCTTCCAGATTTCTTTACTGAAACCTATACGTACTGTCTTACACTTTTAAATAGTTTTGTGTCCTGGGTCGCAGGACAGGATGCATTTTTATTTCAAGACATTCCGTTTTCAAAGTTGATGGTGGCAGGAAGTTATGTATTGTTGGTTCGTCTTGTGTTGCTGTGGAAACAGTATACCTATAGGAGATTATTATATTGCTTAGCTTCAGTTTCTATCCTAATTACACTATTGATCTGGGAGAAAAAGAAGTCAGGTTATGCTGAAATGGTCATCTTCAACAAAAGCCGAAGCACCCTTATTGGTAGTAAAGAAAACAGCCATTTAACGGTTTTTAAGAGCGACACGGCATTTTCGGAAACTTCAGCGAGGTATCCTATAAAAGGCTATAAAACCGCAACTGCTGTCACTTCATATTCTGAAAAAATCATTCCAAAATACTTTAAATTTCAGCAAAAGTCAATCTTGGTCTTAGACAGTTTAGCGATCTCCCCGATCCAATCCGAAGTAAATATTCTGCTGCTTACATACAGCCCAAAAGTGAATCTGGAACGGCTTATAGACAGTATAAAACCTCAACAAATAATTGCTGATGCGAGTAATTATACAAGCTATGTAAACCGATGGCGGGAAACCTGTAAAAAAAAGAAACTCCCTTTTCACCACACAGGTACGAAGGGAGCCTTTACACTTAAATAGTCGAAACACTTAACTAAAAACAACTACTTAAAAGTGCCTTTAAAATTTTCCTGATACTCTTGCCATGCAGAAGCTGTGGTGAGTGTTTTATAATCGTTATTGGCAATCATTTTTAAATATATTTCCAATTGCTTAGGAGTTTTATATCCCGGAATTGCTTGTATTAAAGTCCCATCTGCTTCAAAAAACACCAGACTTGGATACCCTGTGATTTTTAATGCGTGTGCTAACAAATGTTGTGAATTCCGCCCTCTTTTCCCGGGTACGTAGTTGGGATTGGTATAGGTAAAATCATTATAGGTAATTTCCTCATTACCTTCAGCATTAAATTTTACGGGGTAGTAATTGGCATTTATAAAGTCTGCTACCTGCTTGTCGCCAAAGGTGTTTTTATCGAGTAATTTACACGGGCCGCACCAGGTTGTGTACACATCCATAAAAATTTTCTTAGGCGCTTTTTCCTGAGCTGCCAGCGCTTCTTCCATACTCATCCAATTAACTTTTTGGGCGGTCATAGTACCAGCAACTATAAGCAAGGTAAAAAGGAATAAATGCTTCATCTGTTTTTCTTTTGTCTGTCTTACTGTAGTTTTTTTAATGTCGAAAATACATGTAACAAAAAACGTTCCACTAAGGGAACGTTTTTTATTTGTTTTAATTGTGTGGTTATCTGATGCCATGCATCATTTTAATTAATGTCTTATTTAATATTAACATTACGACACCTGCACCAATAGGTATTAATGTAAATATCATAAAGAAGTAGGTCAACCCTTTTTCTTCAAGAATAGGATCCATATAACTTCCCGTTATACCTGCTGCTAAATTGGCGATAAAATTAGAGATGAACCACACCCCAAACATTAAGCCTACTAGTTTAACCGGAGCTAATTTACTTACATAAGAAAGCCCTACTGGAGAAACACAAAGCTCTCCTAATGTATGGAACAAGTAAGCAAACACTAAGAACATCATACTTACAGAAGCTGTTTTTGCACCTAGTGGTATTGCGGTAGAACCATATGCTAATATACCGAAACCAAGACCTAACAGAATAAGTCCAATTGCGAACTTCACAGGACCTGATGGGTTGTATTTACTCTGCCATAATTTAGAAAATAGAGGTGCAAAGGCAATGATAAAGAACGAATTTAAAATACCAAACCAGGATGCCTTTACTTCAGCAACGTCTGCATTAAATTCTCTTAATAACATCCATATTACAATTCCCCAGATAATTACAAAACTTATTCCCAAGAAAATATTGGATAGTGCATATTTACCAAATGTTTGTTTGAACAACATACCTAATACCCAGGTAATAATTAACATAGGAACTATGGTAAGCACGGTGTTAAACACCTTAAATATAAGGGCGCCGTTACCTTCCAAGACCCTGTCTGTATAATCTGCAGCAAAAATAGTCATAGAACCACCGGCTTGTTCAAAGGCCCACCAAAAGAAAATAGTAAAGAACGCTAATACTCCTATCACAACCAATCTGTCTCGTGTCACCTTAGATTTTTGAGCATCGTCAATCGTATCTTCAATCGCATCTTTTGTGTTTTCTAAGGTATCTTCTACCGTATCATCGAAGTCCTGAGTTCCTTTTGGAGAAAGACCAATACGGCCAAATATTTTTTGAGCGAAGTAAAATTGTAGCATTCCAAAGAACATAAAAACTCCTGCTAGCCCAAACCCATAATGCCAACCAACAGATTCGCCTATATAACCACATAGTAAAATACCTAGAAAGGCTCCAGCATTAATCCCCATATAAAAAATGGTATATCCTGCATCCTTTTCTTTACCCTGGTTTTTGTATAACTGACCTACCATGGAAGAGATATTCGGCTTAAATAAGCCATTTCCAATAATTAACAGCCCTAATCCCACATAGAAAAAAGGATCTGCAAATACTTCTAACGCCATAGCTGCGTGTCCCAACGTCATCAACAAGGCACCTATTACAACAGCATTACGGTATCCTGTAAGCTTATCGGCAATTAATCCTCCAAATATTGGCGTAACATACACAAGACCTGTATACCAGCCATATAACACCAAAGCTTCAGCACGTTCCCATCCCCAGCCTTCATCTAAAACAGATGCCACTAAGAATAGTACTAATAAAGCCCGCATACCGTAGTAAGAAAAGCGTTCCCACATCTCGGTGAAGAACAATACAAAAAGTCCCGAAGGATGGCCTAAAACGGTTCGCTGATTAATCTCTGAACCTCCAAATTTAAATTCCATAGAATAGAAGTGTTAGTTAATTTATTTATTGAATTATAGATTGTTTTTAATAAAATTGGTCATCATAGTGTATAAATGCAATCGTGTGTTGCCACCATAGATCCCATGATTTTTATCTGGATATATTCGCCAGTCAAATTGCTTGTTGGCCTGTATCAAAGCTTCTACCAGACGCATGGTGTTTTGCACGTGTACATTATCATCTGCACTTCCGTGAACTAGTAAAAAATCTCCCTCCAGCTTATCTACGTGATTAATAGGCGAATTGTTATCATACCCTGTAGCATTGTCCTGCGGGGTCGTCATATAGCGTTCGGTATAAATTGTGTCGTAAAACCTCCAGCTGGTCACCGGCGCTACGGCAATTGCCATAGAAAAAGTATCGGCTCCCTGAAACAGGCAGTTACTGGACATAAATCCTCCGTAACTCCAACCCCAGATTCCAATGCGGGATGCGTCTATGTAGGGCAGCTTCCCAAGTTCTTTGGCAGCGTCTATCTGGTCTTCAACTTCATATTTACCCAGTTCTTTTTGCGTTACTTTTTTGAAATCTCTTCCCTTTAGCCCTGTTCCACGACCATCCACACAAGCAATAACATAGCCCTGCTGCGCCAGCATTTGATGCCAGTAATCGTTAGAACCTCCCCAGCTGTTTTTTACATTTTGAGAGCCAGGTCCAGAATATTGATACATAAATAAAGGGTACTCTTTCGTCTCATCAAAATTGGAAGGCTTGATGATGTACATGTTCAATTCCTCTCCGTTAATTTTTATAGTGCTGAATTCTTTAGGAGATGTATTGTATTGTGCCAATTGGTTCTTTAGCTCCGTATTGTTTTTAATCTCTCTAATAAGTTTTCCGTCAAGAGCCTGATGCAAGGTAAAGATATACGGTGTTTCGGTATCGTGAAACGTGTTGATAAAATACGTAAAGTCCGAGCTAAAAGCAGCACTGTTCGTACCTGTTTGCAGCGTCAGTCTCGCTTTATTTTCGCCATTCTTTAAAATAGAATACACATCCCGGTTTATGCTTCCGTTTTCAGTACTCTGGTAGTACACACGACCTGTTTTTTGATCAAACCCGTAGTAATTTGTCACCTCCCAGTCTCCTTGGGTCACTTGATTGATCAGCTCTCCTGTTTTATCATAGTGGTAAATATGATTCCAGCCATCCTTTTCGCTCGTCCAGATAAAACTATTATTATTTAAAAAAGTAAGGTTGTCTGTAATGTCAATATAAGCATCATCTCTTTCCTTCAGAATAAGTGAGGCTATGTTCTTTTTTGCATTTACAAAAACCAGATTCACTTCATTCTGTTTTCTGTTGGTTAACTGAACACTCAATATATCTGCATCTTTGGTCCATTTAATACGTGGTATGTAGTAGCTATCGAAGTTAGACAAGTTTACATCACTTGTTTTTTTAGTGTCTAAATCGTATAAATGAAGGGAAACCTTAGCATTGGGATCTCCTGCTTTTGGGTATTTAAATACTTGCTGGCTAGGATATAAGTCTGTTCCGTATACGTCCATAGAAAATCGTGGAACGTCTGTTTCATCAAATTTAATATAGGCTATTTTATCACCGTCTTTATTCCAGTCAAACGCACGTACAAAAGCAAATTCTTCTTCGTACACCCAGTCTGTAATACCGTTAATAATACTATTGGTCTTACCATCGGTAGTGATTTGTATTTCATCACCAGATTTTAAATCTTTAATATAGAGGTTGTTGTTGTGTCCAAAAGCAACTTTGCTTGCATCTTCATTAAAGGTAGGTTCCTGTATTTGCTTTTGAGACACCAAGGTGAGGTCTTTAGATTTAATATCGTACACATAATAGGTTCCCAAGGAAGATCTACGATAAATCTGTTTTAGTTGAGTTGCCAGCAGTAGTTTGGATTCATCTTCGCTTAATTCATAGGAAATAATATAATTAATCCCCGGAAGGTCGTTACTATCCACAAGAGTTCTTACTTTTTCACCACTCTCATAGTCATACACATCTACTGTTGAAGCACTCTGTTGCCTACTGTAATTAAGCACTGCATATTCTTTACCATTATCTAAAGAACGAAGGGCATCCAGTCGCTCTGTGCGGAATGTCCCACCCCATATATCTTCTAAGGTTATCTCTTTTTTTTGTGCCGTTGCGACCGAAATGGTCAAAACAAATAATACGAGTAGGGGATTTCGAGGAAGTAGTTTCAAACTGTTAAAATTTTGTTATGCCAATGTTACTAAAATTTAGTGAAATTTCCATGTTTTTTCTTGTAAAATAGCCGTTCTAAGGCCTGCAAAATCATAAACAAAACCTTTTAACTACTGAAATTTGAAATTATTCTGGAAACTTTCAATTTCTGAAATCTTATCTTTGCTTTTTCAACACTTCAACCCATGCGACAACCCGTTTCTGGTTTTTCTAAAAAATCGAAAGAACAAAAGATTGAATGGCTACTAGCTACTTATTTCAAAGATGCCGATGACGTAAAAAAAATCATTCAGCAATATTATAATAGCGACGACGCACTACAACAACTACACGACGATTTTATTGAAAACGCCATTACCAACTACTTCCTCCCTTTTGGTGTTGCACCTAACTTCCTGTTAAACGGGCAACTATACGCCATTCCCATGGTGACCGAAGAAAGCTCGGTAGTTGCGGCTGCCAGTAACGCCGCAAAATTTTGGCTGGAGCGCGGAGGCTTTACTTCGGAAGTAATTTCAACAGTAAAAAACGGACAAGTACATCTGGATTATTATGGAGATGCTAACGTTCTAACCGAATTTTTTGAAGCAACAAAACCAAAACTTATCGCCAGTCTGGATGCCCTTCAGAAAAATATGAAAAGGCGAGGCGGTGGCTTGCTGGATATTGAATTCTTGGACGCTTCTGAAACCCTTGAAGGCTATTTCCAGTTACATTGTACCTTTGAAACGCTGGATGCTATGGGTGCTAACTTTATCAATAGCTGTTTAGAACAAATCGCTACAACGTTTACTACCGAAGCTCAAAATTATAAAGCTTTTACCCAAAAGAAACCACGCGTGGTAATGAGCATTCTCTCCAATTATGTTCCTGAATGTCTCGTTCGGGCAGAAGTACATTGTAAGGTAGAAGACTTAACACAAAAGGAAGTTTCGGGAGAAGTCTTTGCCAAAAATTTTGTTCGAGCCATAAACATCGCTAAGTCTGAAACGCGCCGTGCCGTGACCCACAACAAAGGAATTATGAACGGTATAGATGCTGTGGTTTTAGCGACCGGAAACGACTTTAGAGCTGTGGAAGCCGGGGTACACGCCTATGCAGCAAAAAATGGTTACTACGGTAGTTTAACACACGCCCAGGTTGAAGACGGTGTCTTTAGGTTCTGGATTGAACTACCACTGGCGCTAGGCACTGTTGGCGGACTTACATCCTTACACCCCTTAGCAAAATTTGCACTGCAGTTATTACAAAACCCCAATGCAAGAGAATTAATGCAATTGGTTGCCGCTGCTGGTCTGGCACAAAATTTTGCAGCTATAAAATCGCTGGTAACCGTGGGGATACAAAAAGGGCACATGAAAATGCACTTAATGAATATTTTGAATCAGTTAGAGGCTTCTTCAACTGAAAAAGAAAAAGCATTGAAGCACTTTAAAGAAATTTCGGTTTCTCATAGTGCTGTTGAAAATTATATTGAGGAGTTGAGGAGTTGAGGAGTTGAGGAGTTGAGGAGTTTTTAATTAGAAAAATAAAATAGTAAAAATTGAAAAAGTCTTTTTACAGCAATGGTAAGCTATTACTCACCGGAGAATATGTAGTCCTGGATGGAGCAACTGCTTTGGCGCTGCCTACAAAAAAGGGACAGTCACTCACACTACTCCCCCGGGATGAAGGGAAGCTGTTATGGAATAGTTATGACGAAAAAAATAAGTGCTGGTTTAACGCAGAGTTTTCATTAGATACTTTTAAAATAGTAGCATGTGATACTTTAAAAACCGCCCAAATAGTATCAGAGATCCTAAAAGAAGCACGCCGTATACAACCTGAATTTTTACTAAATTCACCTGGAGTTCAGGCAATTACTGAACTAGACTTTCCGAGAAATTGGGGGCTTGGAACTTCATCCACCCTTATCAATAACATTGCGCAGTGGGCCAATGTAGATGCATTTACACTCCTAAAAAACTCTTTTGGTGGCAGTGGGTACGATATTGCTGCAGCACAACATAACACGCCTGTTTTCTACACCCTAGAAAAAAACACACCAAAGGTTCAAGAGGTTGGGTTGTCCTGGGATTTTACAGGGTCTCTGTTTTTTGTGCATTTAAATCAAAAGCAGGACAGTAAAAAAGGGATTTCACGCTATAAGAAAAACCCTGCAACTTTAGGACAGCTTGAAAAGATATCTGACTTTACAAAAAAACTATTGTTATGCTACACGCTATCAGATTTTGAATCAATTCTGAATGCACATGAAGTCGTAATTTCAGAATTAATAGGATTGCCAACTGTTAAAGAGAGGCTTTTCCCAGAGTATAACGGAAGCGTAAAAAGTCTAGGGGCCTGGGGTGGTGATTTTGTTCTAGCTACAGGAACCGCTACTGAAATTGATTATTTCAGGAAAAAGGGCTATACCACCATTATCCCTTTTAGCAATATGGTTAAGAAATAGTTTTGTTACTATTTAATATATACCTGATAGCTAACCGAGGCCTTCCCCCAGTTATAGTTTGAGTTTCCAGGTTGCCACATATTAAATTTATAAGAATAAGACAGGTTCGATTGTTCGGAATATTGTTCTATATACCCCTTAATACTGTATTTTACTACTAAGTCATCTGCCAATGAAGAGAAATTTTCAACATAACTATTGGTGATTGTGCTCATATTACAAATACGATCATTTGTCTGACTTGCATTATATGAAAGAGATACTTTCCTGGAACCTTGTTGTATCTCGGTATTATCTTTAAAAAAAGTAGCGCCTATATAGGTATTTGGCGGATTAGAGTTCAGGATTGTTCCCATGGGCACAGAATACGTTATAATTACTTTAACCTCTTTATTAGCGGGAATAAGCACAGGCACTTCCAGATCAAGATCTATATCCTCCATGATCTCATCTCCTGTCAGGCTCCTACCAACAGCACCAGATGCAACTACCTCACCTGCATCATATAATAAATACGTTTTAGTTTTTGAAAAGTTTCCTTTAGTATCAGTAGTGATAACATAATCGCCGTAGGTTTCGGTCATATTCCTGACCCTAAAATCTCCATTCACATCAAGTGTGGCAGATGGTGAAGTTGTATTAATACCTACCTGAGCAAGAATTTGAGAAGAAAAGAAAAGAAATAGCATTGGGAGTAGTATTTCAAATTTTGAAATACACAATTTAGTAAAGTTCATATTAGTATTATCGGGGATTAATAATGCGCTAAATTACTGTATTCTAATCTTTTAATAAAACCAATTAATCCACCTGACACGGTATTTACAAAAAAACAAGAGAGTAAGAAACAGCCTACAACTCAAATCGCAGACTATACAAGTCCTACAAGAGTGTGTGTAAATTTTACACACAATTATTTAACTCATATTTAACGTTTTATTTCCCAGAAAATTACCTTTAAGCGATAAAACGTGAGTATTAAACGTAATTATAGACCTCTCAAAATCTATAACAGCTACAGTTTACAAGGGTGTTTTACAAAAAAAATGCTGAACAGTGGTATTCACTATTCAGCATTCTATAAGAATGATATTTTTATGAAGCTCTATTAGAAGAAATTAGCTCTATTGTCTTCAATTTCTGCAGCTTCTTTTAATGCAGTATAGATTTTTCCATTTACAGCAGGGGTTGCCTTAGCCGTTAACTGGTTTGCATAAGAAGTATAGTTATCTAATGCTGGCGCTGGATTAAAAGCAAGAACTCTCACCTTATACACTCCGTTTTCACCTACAATAAGGTCAGTTTCTTCACCAGGTTGTTTACCAAATGCAGTTCCTACTACTACAGGTTCTTTACCTGCACCAGCCAGTGTTGGGTTTGCCATAGTGACAGCAGTAGCATTTTGCACTGAAACGCCCTGACTAGAGGCAACTTCTTGTAACGTTGTTGCTGTAATGCTTTCTTTAATTTTAGCTGCCTTTTTCTTCTTTTTTAGAATTGGACTCACTTTGGAAGAAGCTTCAGCAATACTCATTAATCCTTTTGGACTCTTACGTGTTAACTGTGCTACTACATATCCATTTGCAGTGCTAAAACGCTTAATATCTCCAACGTTAGACTCTTCTTCAAAAGCCCACTTAATGATTTCTCTATTGTTACCAACTCCTGGAATAGTAGCGTCTAGCTTTCCTATTTTATTTACAGGCTTAAGAGGTAGTGACGCAGCTGTAGCTGTTTCGGCAAAATCACCTTTTTTAGCATCCATTTCAAAATTAGTAGCTTCACTAAAAACATTGTTTAATGTTTTCTCACTTGGCTCAATCTCTCTTGAAACGGTAGCCACTTTTACTACTTTTTGAGAGTTCTTTTGACCCAGCACTTCAATTAAGTGGTAACCAAATCTTGTTTCAACCACACCCATATCTCCTACATTCTTTTCAAAAGAATAGTCTCTAAAGGCGGGAACCATCTGGTTGTATGGGAAGTAGTCATATACACCGTCCTTTTCAACACTTGCAACGTCCGATGTGAATTGCTCCACCAAAGCAGGAAACTTAGTTTTGTTTGCTTTTAACACAGTTAGCAAACTATCTGCTGTGGCTTTTGCCTGTTCTTTGGTTCTTGTAATACTATCAGTTGGGCTCAATCCTATTGGAACTAGTATGTGACGCACTTTTGCCGAGTCTGGCATTTGGCGTGTAGCTACAACTTTACTTAGGTTATAGGTATTTTCTACCTTATACGGACCATAAACAGAACCTGTACTCATGTTAAAAACAGTGTCCTTGATAGCCGCTGGCAAATCTTTTTTGTACATCCAACGATCCTGGTAGGGTGCTTCAGAGTTTGTGTTTACAAAAGCTTCTACATCTGTTGTAGTAGCAAAACCTTTGATAGTATCGTTTAGTTTAGAAACTTCGTTATACTCAACCGTATCTTTCAGTAAATTTTCAATAGAAGTTTTTGCTTCCTCTATATCTTCCTGAGAAGCTTTTTCAGAAATAGTTACATATTGAATGTCTACTTGCGGCTCTACTTCAAACTCCTTCTTGTTATCCTTAATGTATGCCTCAATTTCAGCATCGGTCACAGGAACTTCTTCATCCGGGATACTTGTAAAAGGGATAAACGCAAACTCTAAATTTGCTTTATCGTTTTCAAACTTGTATTCCTGCTCACCTTCAGCCTGTGTAGAAGCCAACCCTCCTTTTACCATAGTAAAGTAGGTTTGCTCTAAAATTGTTTTTTTTGTGTTTTCAATAAAATCATCCCATTGTTGAGATGCCTGACGGTTAGTACGGATACTCGCAACATACTCGTCTAGTTTTGCCTGGCTAAAACGTCCCGTTTCATCTTGAAACGTTTCATTTGCCGCAAGATTTGTACTCAAGGCGTCATTTAACTGATCTTCCTGAACGGTTAACCCTAGTTCTTCGTACTGCTCTTCTAGTAAAACTCGTTTTACCTCTTGCTCGTACACAGCGTTTATGGCTTGTCCTGCTGGTGCATTTGGCCCCATATTACGACGTGCGTTTTCGACTTTGGTCATAAAAGCGGTACGATCCAGGTCTACTCCATTTACTGTAGCCACTGTAGTTTGTGACTTATCTGAAGATAAACCTCCGTTACGCAACACATCTGCCAAAACAAATGAGAACAATGCCAACGCAATGATAATGATCAGGAAAACCGAACGTTGTCTAATTTTATTTAAAACTGCCATCTTATTAAGTAAGTTTAACCTTTGCCTTTGTGACGAGAAGGTGTTAATTCAATTTTTATCTAGTGGGCGAAAATACCATTTTCCCACCATTTATGAAAACGTTTCCCCGAAAAAAAAACAGTTAGGTTTTGTAATTATTTTTTTAGCAATAACTCCTTGACGTAGTGCCGCCCAGAGCGTTTAAGACTCCTCTATTACCTTTAATTCTACCAATTCAATTTTGGTATTGGAGACTTCCAGAATCGTAATGTGGTAATTTTCTATTTCATGCACCTCTCCCTGTTCGGGAATTTCCTCGGTCACGTGTACGATCATCCCTCCTAACGTTTCGTAACTATCGCTTACTGGAAGATCTAATTTATAGGTGTCATTCAGATAATCTACTTCGTGTCTTGCTGAAAATTTATAGTAGTTTTCTCCGAGTTCTTCTTCGGTGAGCACCGCGCTGTCGTGTTCGTCCTCTATCTCTCCAAAAAGCTCTTCAATTATATCTTCTACTGTAATAATTCCAGAGGTACCCCCGTATTCGTCTATCACTACCGCCATACTTCTATGCTTTCTGGTAAGGATGTTAAGCACGTCTTTAGCCAGCATTGTTTCCGGAACAAAAATTACAGGCATGAGCACCTTTTTAAGGACTTGCGGTTTTTTAAACAGTTCAAAAGAATGTACATAACCCATCACATCGTCTATGTTTTCTTTGTAAACAATAATTTTTGAGAGACCTGTTTCGGTGAACTTTTTTGAAAGTTCCTTGGGGGTCGTTGAAATATCGGTCCCAATTACTTCAGTTCTCGGGATCATAACCTCCCGGGCTTTTATTTCTGAAAAATCCAGTGCATTCTGAAAAATCTGTATTTCACTGTCTATTTCGTCCTGCAACTCAACAGTTTCCATTTGCTCACTAATATAGTTTCCCAATTCGATCTTACTGAATGTAAGTTGTACAGAGTCGCCTTCAGTCTTAAAAAGGTATTTAAGTACTAAGTCTGAAATCCAGATGATAAATTCCGAAATAACCGCAAAAAAGATATAGAAGAAATAAGCTGGCATTGCAAAAACTTTTACCAGACTATTCGCATAAATCTGAAAGAATACTTTTGGTAAAAATTCTGCGGTAAGCAGGATCACTATTGTAGAAATCAGGGTTTGTGTTATGAGGCTAAAATCATCAAAAAGAAATGTAATGATCGCACTATTTGAAGGCAACATTCCCTGCGACCATGCCATAAGCAAGTCGCCCATAAAGAACCCATAAATTACAAGCGCAATGTTGTTCCCCACTAACATGGTTGCAATAAACTTTGAAGGCCTTGCTGTAATTTTCTGAAGTACTTTGGCTAGAAAATCATTTTGTTTCTTTTCAATCTCAATATGAATTTTATTGGACGAAACATACGCAATCTCCATCCCCGAAAAGAATGCCGAGAAAAGTAACGATGCAACAATAATGATGATGGTATAGTCCAACGAGCTTTGTGGTTTAAAATATGATTCGCTGGATAGAGTGCTCCGCTATGGGGTTACCCTTCCGATTCAGCAACGCTGAACCACCTTCCCTTTGCAAGGTAAGGAGCTGGTTATAGTTAATTAATTCTAAAAAAATGGTGCCTGAGTGTCCTCAATAAAAGTTTAATACCTTTTTATCGGGATGCATCAAAGGCTAATCCTCCCCTCTCCTTCGTTTTTCAATATTTTTCCTGAACCTTCTTTTAAAGAAAAACATAAAAATTGCTACCACCGTAAAAAACAAAAACAGATAGGCTCTATTCCTGTCATTATCCCATTCTGAAATCACTAAATAAATAGCGAATGCCGCCATGGCTAGGTATACATATTCGAAAAGTTGATATATTTTATTGGTCATCTTTTAGTTTAGTTTTGTCAATAAGTTGCGTCCCTTGGTTGTTTCGCGATATAAAGGTAGTAAAATCCTGATTAGAGTCGAAACTCTCTCCATTGTTTACAGAACCATCTTTTAATTGTATCTGGTAAGGCTGGTCTGTATAAACCCATTCTCTGGACTGATCCCAATACAACTGGTCTGCTTTAAGTATGACACTGTCGCTGGTTACCACCACAACATTTTTACGTAAATCCACTAAGTCAGTATCTTCATACAGTATCGCATAATCAGAAAAGACCGTACTTAGTTTTCCGTCTTGCCAAAAGTAAAGTTCTACCCCTTTAGGAAATTCTTTATATGGAAATTCTTTATTTGCAAAATCTAACAGTTCCGGAGCTTTTAAATTTGCCACCACAACTCCAGAGTCTGTGTATTTCATATTAACACCTTTTCCTTCTGCAAAAGGAAGGTTATCTGCTTGCTGTAGTTTCTGGACATTACTATAATTACCTTCACATGAAAAAAGCGTGATAACGAATAGTATCGCCATCACGCTTTTAATAATATAAGGTATGTTAATCATTCTTATAGATTAGGAACTCTCACACTACCACCAACCCAACAGTTAAAGGTAATTGTTTTTCCTGCCATTCCAGAGCTAAAAATATCACTCTTACTTGGGGCATATCCTCTATATGAACTCGCTGTTGCATTTGCTGTTCCAGCAATACTACCATCAACTCTGGCAGCTCTATCTGCCATTTCAGCGGCTTTCCAATAGATTGCTCTTTTTTCAAAAGCAGTCTCTCCACAACTGTTTGCACTATCGGCATACATTTTTGCCATACGTAAATATGCTACTCCTAAAGATGGATTTTCTGCCAGAGCTTTGTTGTAATAGTTTCTTGCACTGCTTAGGCTTCCTTTTCTACGCATATTTTCTGCAATGCTCATATACACCTTTGCTTTTTCTTTAGGTACAGTTTCCAGATCAGCGGCTTGATTGTAATACTCCATTGCCTTGCTCCCGTTTCCGTCTCTTTCAGCTAGTTTACCTAAGTAGAAAGCAGATCTTGCAGAAGGCTCAAGTGTGTGTAACTGTTGTACCATTTTAAAGAACATAGGTGTTTCACATTCCTTAGCGTTCAACTTTCCAGCAGCACTTTTCAACCAGTTTACATCGTTCTTCTTTTCTTCGTATAATCTTTCATACAATGGAATAAGGTTTGGACAATCTGCCAAGATACCTAACTTACCATTTACACTACCTTTTACTTTTCCATAGGCACTTAAATTAGTCTCGTAATTTTTCAGGTATTTCTTTTCTTTTGAAGACAGCGCAGTACCAGAATCTTCTTTCTCAATCAACTTTGTTAATTTCCCAGAAAGTTCAATTTCTTCTTTTTCCAGTTTATCTATAATGGTATCGTATAAGTTAAACACTTCCTGGATATCCATTTTCCCTTCATCGTGTAAATCTACTGCCAAAGAGAAATAAGTATACAAGCTCTTAGCACTTGTAAAAGTTTCTTCATCTTTCTTGAAAGCAGCGTCAAAAGCTTTAAATTGCTCCATTTTGGTGCCAATGCCAGCATCGTACTTTACTTGTGCAATGTTTGACAGCTCACGTCCTTCTTTTGTCTTAGAAGCAAAATACTGCATACGCTTAGCAAGGTTCTGCTCCAGGTCTGTGATTTTGCTTTTATCACCTTTTTCGATAAAATCTTCGAACATTTTTGCTCCATACTGGTATGTTGCCATGCTCCACGTTGGACATTTATCTACTAATGGTTTATAATGCTGTAACGCACCCTGATAATTTTTTGCTTTAGCTGGCTCTGTAAATAAAGAACCTAATGTGTGACATTCGTCTTGAGCGAAAGATTTGCTACCTAAGGCAACAAACAATACTGCTGCAAGTAAAATTGCTTTCCTTTTCATAGTGTTAGTGTTTATATAAGTGTTATTCAAAATATCGTTTTTCAAACCATTTGTCGTTTAGTGACAAACTTAAGAATGTATTAAAGAAGTTTTCCTGTACTAAACCAAAGTCTTTTGTACCACGGGTACCAATCTCAAAACCTAGGTTTACATTAGAGAATAATCTTCCTACAGGTAATCCAACTCCAAAAGATATGCCAAACTCGTTAATATCCTGCCCATTTACATTAATCCCTGTTTCCTCAAACCTAAAACCAGCTCTGTAAACCACTCGTTGCCAATAGTTTCCAATAGAGTTATAATTTGGAATATAAAAACCTCCCACACGGTATTTACTAGCATCCTGAAAAGACACATTTTCTATATCGAAGGTTCGGTTGGTAAAGTTACTTGTTTTCTGGTCTGTGTACTCTGCGCCAACAAACCATTTTTTGTTTTGGCCAATTCCTGCGCCAAGAGTCCATTGTGATGGAAATGTAAAATCTGTATCGTCTACAACAATATCACGACTATCTATAGTAGCTTCTGCACCACTTTCTATTTCTAACAAGGTAGATAGTGTTCTACTGTTTTCTGAGGTAAAATCAGTCTCAGGAGTATAGGTTAATGAACTATATAACTGCAGTTTATCAGTCAACATTCTCTTATAGGACAAACCAACATTAAAGCTGAAACCAAGCAAGTCACTTCTGTTTTCTTCACGGGTTGAATATTGAATGTCATCTTGACGACTGGTAGCTACATTTTCAATATTTCCGAAATTATAGTTCCCATCTACACCAACACTCAATCCATCCATAATTTTATAGGCAATGGTTAAAAATGCTTTATTTAGCCCACCCGAACCTTCATATTGTGTAGTCCCAAGTGTGTTTTGCCCTTCTAACTGATATCCAACGGCTGTATAAGGTATCAAACCAAAACTAGCACCAAATTTCTCGCCAATTGGCAACCCTATAGCAAGATAATCCAGTGAAGTTGTTGAAGCTTGCTGTGAATCGGCATCGGTTTGTAGGGTTACATATTTATGACTGGCACCCACTGTAAAATTCACCAACCTTAAATCTGCCACCCCAGCTGGGTTTTGCAGGCTTAGGTGAATACTGTCTGTATACACGCTAATTCCTGACATGGCTCTGTTTTCTGCTGTACCTTTAAATTTTAAGGTTCCAATTCCGTAAAAGGAATAGGGGGATGTTGTTCCCTCTTGGGCTTGAGAAGCTCCTATTGCAAGGAGTAAAAATAATACTAAAAATTTCTTTAACATTCCTATGTGTTATGTTCTAAAATGTGATCCAAGCCCTCTAATAAAAAATTAGGGATGGCAAAGATGCTATTTTTTAGGCTATCTCGCAACAAATGAGCATCACCTCCTGTTAAAATAATGGTAAAATCGGGATATTTCTCACGATAAAAATCTATGAATCCGTTGATTTCGTTCACAACGCCTAAAAAAACGCCGCTGTGCATGGAATTTTCGGTAGTATCACCAATAGTGTTGGCGGGTCGTGTTGGTGACAATAACGGTAAATTTTCGGTAAACGTATGCAACGCTTTGTAACGCATTAAAATTCCCGGTGAAATACCCCCACCTACATACGCATTATGAGCCGTTAAAAAATCGTAAGTAATACAACTTCCAGCGTCCACCACAAGCACGTTTTTTTCGGGATACTGAATCGCCGCTGCACTTACCAGAGCAATACGATCTACCCCCAGGGTTTTGGGTGTGGTATATTTATTTGTAAACGGCACCAGTGTTTCTTTTGTAAGCTGCAGGACCTCCAATTTGTTTTGAAGCACTTGTAATGCAGCCTCGGGAAAATTACCAACAGAAGACACAATGGATTTTTCCAACTTCGGAAAATCTTTAAAAAGTGTTTCAAGAGCCTCCACCACTTCATCTTTGGACGTACGCATAAGATACACCAGCTCCGATTGCTCGAAGACGGCTAATTTAATACGCGTATTTCCTACATCTACAATTAAGTTCATCTGCTGCTAAAGACTGAAAAGTTACGGTGGTGTTTCAGGGAATTTGCTAAAATAAACCCAAAACAAAAATACCCGAGCAAAAGCTCGGGTATTTTGTGGTACCTCCAGGAATCGAACCAGGGACACATGGATTTTCAGTCCATTGCTCTACCAACTGAGCTAAGGTACCTGCTTAAAGCGGGTGCAAATATAAGTTTATTTTAAGTATTGCAAAATTTATTTATAAAAAAACCGAAACAAATTTTGTTTCGGTTTACATTTTTAAGCGCAACTCTTAGGCTGCCAGTGCGCGACCTTTTAATCGCTTCTCAATTTTTTGTTTTATAACGGTAAGACGCTTCATTAAATCCATTAAAGTTGCGTCTTTATTTTCTTTATATACTTCGTTAACGCCTAAGATCAATTTTTTTGCTTTTCGACTTGCCTTGATTCTATCGCTTGTAGTCTTAAAAGTAAGTTTCTCTTGCTCAAATTGCAAGGCTTCGTTTATGATATCCATATGCTTCTAATTTAAAGGTTGGAATTTGTCTTTATCTTCTTAATTGAGAACTAAATATAATTCAGTTTAGTGTTTTAAATTAAAATTTAAACAAAACTTTAACACAGTTCAAAATTTGATGTCGCAAATCTACATTTTAACTAGCAAATAGTACCTTTGCGAAGTATTAATATTATCACAATTATGAGAAGAATACTGTTAATAATACTCTTATTTGCAACCACCTACAGTCAAGCACAAATTTTAAATGCAGAGTCGCTTCGGAAAGTCACCGATACTTCAGGATTTTCAGGAACCGCTAGCGTAAATTTTGCGTTAAAGCGAAACGTAAACGACTTTATTACCTTAGGAAGTGACATCCATATTCAGTATAAGAATAACAACCATCTTGCCCTTTTTAAAAACAACGTAAATTTTCAAAAAATTGAAGGTGAAAATTTTGAGAATAGCCTTATTTCGCACCTTCGATATAACTACAAAATTCATCCAAGAATTGCCTGGGAAGCTTTTGTACAAGGACAGTATAATAAAATTAACCTCATTGAGTTCAGAGGTCTTGCAGGTACAGGTCCAAGATTTAAACTTTCCAGTTCCGAAAAATATAAATTCTACCTAGGCGCCGCTGCTATGTATGAGTATGAAGAAGTCACGGATAATAGTACCCCTACACAAAAGAAATTCAGAGGAAGCTCTTATTTTTCTTTTAGCTTATACCCTTCAGATCATGTGAGTGTTATTAGTACCACCTATTATCAGCCACTCTTTGAAAATATGAGCGATTATCGTATCTCAAGTCAAACCTCTCTTTTAGTAGGGCTTTTCAGTAACTTTTCGGTAAAACTGAGTCATACATTTGTATATGATGCTTTCCCGGCAGTGGGAATTCCAAATTCGCAATACGAGTTTACTACTGGGGTAGCGTATACGTTCGACTAATATTTCCCAAATCTTTCGTAAGGTTTTCTTTAGACAAAGACTACTTCGTTATATTTACGCGGTAAACAGGTCTTGACTTTGAATTGAATGGTCAAAGAGAAAGACAGAATACGTTTTTAAAACCAAACAAAATTTTGTTGCGTACATATTAACCTAGACTAAAAAAACATGTCATACTACGACCCTAAAGACCTTCGCAAATTTGGAAACATTACAGAATGGAGCGAAGAATTAGGCGCTAAATTTTTTGATTACTACGGAAAAGTTTTTGAAGAAGGCGCCCTTACAGCCAGAGAAAAATCACTCATCGCATTGGCCGTTGCCCATACAGAACAATGCCCCTATTGTATTGATGCCTATACTAAAGACGGCTTACAAAGAGGTTTGACAAAAGAAGAAATGATGGAGGCGATACACGCAGGAGCTGCCATTAAAAGTGGCGCAACACTGGTGCATGGCGTTATGATGATGAATAAAGTAAACAAATTAGACGGATAGTATCTGTTTGGGCGTGACCACAAGGGTCGGGCTTTCGGCAGTCGCTTTTTTAATGTGTCCAATCCTTCGACTGCGCTCAGGAAGACAAATTAAAAAGAGCTCCAACAAAGCCTCAATCCCTCACGCAAATTTTAAAATAAATGAACAGAATTCTATAAGTAAGAATTTTTTGAGTCTATATTCTATACTCTATGTTCTATAATCTATTTTATGAAACTAAAAACACAAAGCTTACACAAACGCGATAGCGAACTCGCTCAATCTAACCGACAATTAGAAATTCTCTCCAATGGGATTTTCGAAAACGGGGAGCTACCTACCTTCGCAAAAAAAATAAAAGAAACTACCAATGAGTTTCCGCTTCGACCCAAAAAACTGGAAATCCTTCAGATTAACGTAGGGTATATGTGCAACCAGGTGTGCGAGCATTGCCACGTAGATGCCGGCCCCGACCGTAAGGAAATCATGACCTGGGAAACCATGGAGCAATGCCTGGAGGTAATCCGAAATACTGGAGCGCACACCTTAGACCTTACTGGTGGCGCACCAGAAATGAATCCGCACTTCCGTCGTTTTGTAGAAGAAGCCAGTAAAGCTGGAATTAAAGATTTTATCGTTCGTAGTAACCTGACTATTATAAGAGCCAACAAAAAGTATTACGACCTCCCCGATTTTTTCAAAAAACACAACGTACACGTAGTGAGCTCTATGCCACACTGGACTCGTGGAAAAACTGATAAGCAACGTGGCGAGGGGGTTTTTGATATGTCTATAAAAGCCCTACAGGAACTTAACGAACGCGGCTACGGAATGCCAGACAGCGACCTTCGACTGGATCTGGTCTACAACCCAAGCGGCGCCTTTTTACCTGGAGACCAGGCCAGTATGGAAAAGGATTTCAAAAAAGCACTCATGGAAGATTTTGGAATTCAGTTTCACAACTTATTTGCCATTACGAATTTACCTATCGCACGATTTCTAGATTACCTAATTGCTTCTGAAAATTATGAAGACTATATGTATCAACTGGTAGATGCATACAACCCGGCAGCAGTAAAGAATGTAATGTGTACCAATACCATTTCCATAAGTTGGGACGGGTATTTGTTTGATTGCGATTTCAATCAAATGCTGGAATTACCCGTAGCAAGTAAAATAAAGCATATAAGCGAATACAACGAAGATGTTTTAAACGATAGAAATATTGTAATTTCACAACATTGCTATGGGTGTACCGCTGGCGCAGGAAGCAGCTGTCAGGGAGCTGTAGCAGAGTAGTTTCTCAATATTGAATCTAAAATCTTGAATAGAAATACCGCCATACTAATTTTTGCCAATTCGGCCACACAGGAAAAAAACCGCAAATTTTTCTTAAAATCCGAAGTGCTTTTCGATGCGCTCAATAAAGAGGCAATCTTAAAAGCAAAGCAAACCGGCCTCCCCTATTTTTTAGTTTCAGAAAAGGAACAATCGGGCGCTACATTTGGTGAGCGTTATACAAATGCACTGGCCTCGATTTTCGATCAGGGTTTTGACCATGTAATTTCCATAGGAAATGACACCCCGCAATTATGCTCGCAACACATTCTTGATGCT
Source organism: Flavobacteriaceae bacterium UBA1903 (assembly GCA_002337605.1). Lineage (GTDB taxonomy): Bacteria > Bacteroidota > Bacteroidia > Flavobacteriales > Flavobacteriaceae > Marinirhabdus. The sequence goes on along the minus strand of DDGL01000016.1, from coordinate 214,195 downwards.
GCACGAGAAGTTAAAAGAAATAAAGCTGTAGTTGGCCCGTCTAAGGACGGCGGATTTTATTTATTAGGCATTCATAAGTCTTCTTTCAATCCAGACTTGCTATTGCAGTTGCCATGGCAAAAAGTGCAGCTTTTAGAAACGCTGTTACAGGTTTTTTCTCAAAAAAACATACACGCTAAAAAATTACAGGTTCTTCAGGATATTGATACGCTTGAGGATGTTCAGGCATTAAAAGATGCCTTTTACATTTCAGGAACCATCAGGTTTATTTTATGCCAAATTGCCTCTTTAAAAGTCTTTGGCACTACGTATGTAACAAACTATACTTTTAAGCCACGCTCTACTCAACTTTATAACAAAGGTTCTCCACTGGCGGCATAAATTTCTTATCGCTAACCACCCTTATTTTACAGGTACTATTCATTTAAATGTTACGTAAATCCGTATGAACTATTTACTCATACTAACTCTTTTTATTGCACAGCACACCTTTGCTCAAAAAACACTGGATCAGTTGCTGGATCAATACAACACCCGAAGTGTTCCGTACATTTCGGTTGAAGGATTGCGTGCGCTTCAGATGAATGATGACGTCTTAATTTTAGATTCCCGTGAACCTTCAGAATACGCCGTAAGCAACATTGATGGAGCATTATGTGTGGGACATACAGACTTTTCAGTAGAAACTATTTCAGCAAAAATCACTAACAAAGAACAACCTATTATCGTGTATTGCTCCCTGGGAATACGCAGTGAAGAAATAGGTGAAAAGTTACAGAAAGCCGGCTACACCAACGTACAAAACTTATACGGAGGAATCTTTGAATGGAAAAATAAAGGCTATCCTATACTTAACCCAGCCAAAAAAGAAACCGATAGTGTGCATACATTTTCAAAAACCTGGAGTAAATGGTTATTGAAAGGTGTTCCAGTCTATGAAAAGAAAAAATAAAAGAAAAAGTGTAATTGTAGAATCTTATTAAATCCTCAATCTACAATCGTACATCTAACATAAAATTATGCCAATACAAGGTTTAAAAAATACAGACAATAAAGACAATGGCAAGGAAGTGTTTCACTTCCCGGCTTCTAAAAACGCGCTTATCATTTTTACCCGAAATCCAGAGTTGGGCAAATGTAAAACACGCCTGGCGGTAACTGTTGGAGATGAAGCAGCGCTAGAAATTTATAAGTTTTTACTAAAGCATACAGCGGAAATTTCAGCACATGTAAACGCTGATAAATTTGTGTTTTATTCTGAAAAACAAAGAGAAAACGATTATTGGAGTGAAGCCGTTTTCAGAAAAAAAGTGCAACAGGGCGACGATTTAGGCATACGTATGGAACATGCATTTAACGAAGTTTTTTCTCTGGGGTACGAACGTGCCATTATTATTGGTAGCGATATGTTCGATATGAATACAGAGGATATTAATGAAGCATTTCAAAAATTAGCTTCTAACAGTTTTGTACTGGGGCCAGCCGAAGATGGCGGCTATTATTTATTAGGAATGAACACCATAAAACCTGAACTATTCAAAAACAAAAACTGGGGGACTCATACTGTTCAAAAACATACATTGAAAGATTTAAAGGAAGAATCTGTGGCCTTACTAGCTGAAAAAAACGACATAGATTATTACGCAGACATAAAAGATATTGAAGCGTTTCAAAAGTTTTTACCCGTGCATTTGGACAACACTATAGATTGAAAAACATACCCGTCATTACTATACCCATTAAGTCGGGGCAAAAAGAAATGACAGTATAAAAAACAAGAAACACCCGCTAAAGTATATATTGAGCGGAGTCGAAATACAGTCAAAATATGAAGAAATACATTAAAGAAGCCGTAGAATTTTTACAACAACGAGGTTTTGGAACCCCCGAAATAGGGATTATTTTAGGAACCGGTTTGGGCAAAATACTGGAAGACGTAGAAATTGAAGCTGAAATGAGCTACAACCACATTCCCAATTTTCCAACCGCCACAGTAGAATTCCACACGGGAAAACTAATCTATGGGCAGTTAGGCGGTAAGAAAGTAATACTCATGCAAGGGCGTTTTCACGTATACGAAGGCTACACACTACAGGATGTAACATTCCCAGTACGCGTTATGAACCAGTTAGGAATAAAAAAACTTCTTGTAAGCAATGCTTCGGGCGCCATTAACCTCAACTTTAAAAAAGGGGAGCTTATGTTACTGGACGACCACATAAACCTACAAGGAGGTTCTCCCTTAGCCTTTAGAGATGTAGAGAAATTAGGCGAACGCTTTGTAGATATGAGTGCTCCCTACAACCCAGAAATGAATAAAAAAATTGAAGCAATTGCTAAAAAACACAACATAAACCTACACAAAGGAGTCTATGCTAGTGTAGTGGGCCCACAACTGGAAACCCGTGCAGAATACCGCTACCTAAAAATAATAGGCGCCGATGCTGTGGGTATGAGTACCGTTCCGGAAGTGATTGTTGCCAATCATTTAGCCTTGCCTGTGGCGGCTGTTTCAGTATTAACAGACGAGTGCGACCCGGATAACCTGGAACCTGTAAATATTCCTGATATTATTATGCAGGCTGAAAAAGCCGAACCCAATATGATTACCCTTTTTACTGAATTAATTAAACAACTATAAAAAAGTACACAGGATTCAGTACGCAGTAATTAGTTTTACTGCAATCTGAAACTGCTACTGCAAACTTAAAAATATGAGCTATTTAGATACTACCCACGACGTTTACAAAGAAGCAGCCCTTACACCAGATGTTGGCCTTTGCTGCACCACCAACCCAATTTGGGAATTACCAGGATTGAAAATCCCAAAAATAATGCAGGAAATGAATTACGGCTGCGGAAGCACCGTACATGCACGTGATCTTTCCAACAACCCTAAAATGCTCTATGTTGGCGTTGGCGGCGGCATGGAACTACTACAATTCGCTTACTTTAATCGCGAAAAAGGCGGTGTTGTAGGTGTCGATGTGGTGGACGAAATGCTGGAAGCCTCCCGCAAGAATTTTGTAGAAGCTGAAAAAATGAACCCATGGTTTAAAAGTGAATTTGTCGATCTTAAAAAAGGAGATGCCTTAAACCTCCCTGTTGAAGATAACAGCATAGATGTAGCAGCGCAAAACTGCCTCTTCAACATTTTTAAAGCTGAAGATTTAAAACGTGCCATTGAAGAAATGTACCGTGTTTTAAAACCTCACGGACGTTTGGTGATGAGTGATCCAACCTGTGAGCAACCTATGAATGATACCTTACGCAACGATGAGCGTTTGCGTGCCTTATGCTTAAGTGGAAGCCTCCCCATTGCCGAATACGTAAAAGCATTAACCGATGTAGGTTTTGGAACCATAGAAATAAGAGCCCGTAAACCTTACAGAATCCTAGATCCAAAAAAATACCCAACGGATGAGCTTATCTATATCGAAAGCATTGAAGTAGCTGCAATTAAAGACCCAATGCCAGAAGATGGTCCTTGCGTGTTTACAGGTCAGGCTGCTATTTACTATGGAGACGAAGATTACTTTGATGACAAGCTAGGGCATATTTTATTAAAAAATCAGCCATTGGCTATTTGTGATAAAACTGCCGGCGCGCTAAAAGCGCTGGGAAGAGATGATATTTATTTTAGTGAATCTACCTACCATTACGACGGGGGTGGTTGTTGCTAGCTTCGGTACAATAATCCCGCGAAAATGCTTTTGCATTTTAGCGGGATCACTCAGCTACCTTAATTAGTTAGATTTTTTCAAAAACTAAAACTATACCTTACATGAAAAACATTTTAGTGATTGGTTTTGTACTGCTTGCGCTGTCTTGTTCTAAACCTAAGAACGATACGGTACGGGTGGCGGGTTCCACAACTGTTTTGCCAGTTATTTCTGTGGCTGCTGAACGCTATATGAAACTACATCCCGACAGTAGAATTATTGTAAACGCAGGAGGTTCAGGCGTAGGTGTTAATCAGGTTGGGAGTCAGCAAATTGAAATTGGAATGATTTCAAGAGATATTACACAAAAGGAACTAGAACAATATCCAGAAACTTCCTTCCAAATTCATGCAATTGGAAGAGATGCAGTTGTTCCTGTGGTTTCGTCGGAACTTTACAATGCTGGCATTACGTCCTTAACCTTAGAACAGATTGCTAAAATTTACAGAGGTGAAATTTCGAACTGGAAAGAGTTGAACGGACCCGATAAAGATATTCTGGTGATAGACAAAGAAGCTTCTCGGGGCACGCGTCACGTATTTATGGAAATAGTCTTGGGCGATAAAGAAGCTGTAGCCCAAGGAGCCGATCTGGTTTTAGGTGCTAATAATGAAGAACAAACTGCCCTTACACAAAGCGACGCAGCACTAGGAATTTTGTCTAACGCATGGTTAAATGACGATGTAAAAGGAATTTCCATCCTCATGCCAGATGGAAGTATTGTGGAGCCTACACTCGAAAATATTATAAATAATAAATTTCCTATTACACGGGATTTGGTTTTAGTGACCAACGGCACTCCAACTGGACAAACCAAAACCTTTATTGATTTCATCATGAGTCCAGAAGGACAGGAAATCGTCAAACAAAACGGATATGTTAGTATTTCAAAATAAAATTGGGAAAGGATATGTCTTGGCAAGCACATACCTGTGCATTGCTGTAACACTTCTTATCTTCCTGATTTTGTTCTGGAACAGTTACCCAGCACTAAGCACTGTAGGGTTCGATCTTTTTACTATGACCTGGAATCCTGCAAAGGATCAATTTGGAGTCCTATCGATGCTTTTTGGAACACTTGCGGTGACAGCTATTGCTTTACTTATTGCTGTTCCTTTAGGTATTTTGACCGCTATTTTTACGTCGGAAATTTTACCTAACAGGTATCGGCTGTATGTTAAATCTGCCATCGAACTGTTAGCGGGCATCCCTTCTATTATTTACGGACTTATAGGAATTGCTTTGGTAAGTCCATGGATTGCAACACTTTTTGAGTTGAGTTCGGGAAGAACCCTTGTAACTGCCGGCATATTATTGGCTGTTATGATCTTACCAACCATTATTACCCTAACCGATGATGCGTTACATAACATTCCGCAGCAATACAGAGAAACCTCAAAGGGGCTGGGTTTATACCCTTTTGAGATTATTCAGAAAACATTGGTACCCATAGCCAAAAGAAATATTGCAGGAGCTGTATTACTCGCACTTGGAAGAGCCCTGGGCGAAACCATGGCCGTAATGTTATTGGTGGGGAGTATCGATAAAATTCCTGAACCTTTCTATAACTTGTTATCCCCTGGCCAGACCATTACTTCAAAACTGGGGAGAGAGGTTGGAGAGAGTGCTTTTGGTTCGTTACATTTTAGTGCGTTAAATGCGATTGGATTTTTATTGTTACTACTAGTGATTACGCTCACTATTGGCACGCAAGTATATATGCGAAAAGGAATACGAACAGTATGAGTAGAGCCCTTAAAAATAACGTTTATAACACACTAATCTGGACTGCGGCTGTGCTTTCTATCGCAATCTTAGTGTTTCTTATTGCAACGCTTATCTGGAAAGGAATGGGAGCCATCTCTGTTGGTTTTTTAACCTCAGCTTCAGAAAATTTTGGCTCGGAAGGTGGAATTTTATATCAAATTATAGGAAGTCTCGCACTAACACTTTGCGCAGCGGTATGTAGTTTCCCTATTGCACTGGGAGTTGCCATCTACAAGAGTGAGTATGTAAAAAGCAAAGTATTTCAAAATATAACCGATACCATCATTTACAGTTTAAATGGAATCCCATCCATCATTTTTGGAATATTCGGACTCATATTTTTTGTGAATATCCTACAAACTGGAGTTTCGTGGTTTGTGGGTGGAATTATCCTAGCTATGATGATTTTACCCACCATTATTCTTGCTTCACACCAGGCTATACGCAGTATTCCAAATTCCTATAGAGAAAACGCTCAAGCACTTGGGTTAACTCAATGGCAAGTAATTAGAGCCGTTATTTTTCCGAGAGGCATTAACGGTGCTTTTACAGGGCTTTTATTAGGTTTAGCGCGTGCTATTGGGGAAACAGCACCCATTATGTTTATAGCAACGGCTTTTTCTGGAGTTACAGTTCCACGTACATTTTTAGAACCCGTAAGCAGTTTACCTACACATATTCTAGCATTGGCACAACAAGCAACCAATCCACAGGCACTACAAAACGCCTGGGGAAGCAGTTTAGTACTGGTTAGCTTAGTGTTTATTTTTAGCATAAGCGCTTTAGTACGGCGGATTCAATATTCAAAAATCAACTATTAATGGAAACAAATACAGCTCGTAAAATAAATGCAGGGATTGAAGAGGAAGCGGAAGTTTCTATTAAAATTTCCAATCTAAACGTTTTCTTTGGAGTAAACCATATTCTTAAAGACCTCTCTTTAGACTTTCAAAAAAATAAGGTGAATTGTATTATTGGACCATCGGGAAGTGGAAAGTCTACACTCCTTAGGAGCATAAACCGCATAAATGACGGCACTGAAAAATTGAAAGTAACTGGCGCCGTACATTTCAACGAAAAAGATATTTTAAACGGGGTTACCAACCTAACCCAACTTCGGAAGGACATTGGAATGGTTTTTCAAAGTCCGTGTGTGTTCCCTAAATCTATTTTAGAAAATGTGATTTTTGGAATTCAGCAACACAAAAAACTTACCGTATCTGAAAAGCAAGACATAACCGAAGAAACTCTAAAAGCAGTTTCCCTATGGCCCGAAGTGATGGACCGTCTTAAAGATTCTGGGCAATCACTTTCTATTGGGCAACAACAACGCTTATGCATTGCAAGAACGCTTGCGACAGCTCCTAAAGTTTTACTTATGGACGAGCCCACATCTTCATTAGATCCCGTAACCACTAGAGTTATTGAAAATTTAATGGAGCGCCTCAAAAAAAGATATACCATTGTTTTAGTAACACACAACATTGCACAGGCCAAACGAATTTCGGACCAGGTCTTTTTTATGTGTAACGGGCAATTAATTGAATCTGGGACAAATGACATGTTTTTCAATACCCCTAAAAAAGAACAAACCAAAAGTTATTTAAAAGATGAAACTTGCGTTTGCAGGTAGACAAGTATAAAAAACCTAATTCAATAAACTAACTATAGTCCAGACCTTACAGGTTTAAATATTATTTATGGAAAAATACGGCAACATATTTAAAGATTCCTACCAAGGGTATTTTAATTACCTGTTGAACGAGATTTCTCATTTTCACTGGGAAAATTATTTCTACGGACTTATTATAGTTTCATTAGCAGTCTGGGGCTTAGAGGTGATTTTTCCCTGGCGAAAAGACCAGAAAGTCTTCCGTAAAGACTTTTGGCTGGATACCTTTTATATGTTTTTCAACTTTTTTTTACTGAATTTGATCGTCCTCATATTCCTCTCCAATACAGCCGCAGCTGTGTTCAATGATCTGCTAAGTTTAATTAATTTGAAGATCTCAGATTTTCAACTCATTGATCTTGATGCACTACCGTGGGGGGTAGGTTTACTGATCTTTTTCTTGGTTTCAGATTTTGTACAATGGAACACACACCGCTTGCTCCACAGAGTACCGTTTTTATGGAATTTTCACAAGCTCCATCACTCTGTAAAAGAAATGGGATTTGCAGCACACCTTCGCTATCACTGGATGGAGCCGGTTGTTTATAAGTCGTTGTTGTACATTCCGCTGGCTATTATTGGAGGTTTTGATGTTGCAGATGTTGCGATTGTTCACTTTTTTGCCCTAACCGTAGGCCACTTAAACCATGCCAACTTAGGATGGGACTATGGAATTTTAAAGTATGTTTTCAACAACCCAAAAATGCACATCTGGCATCACGCAAAAAAATTACCAGAGAAACATCGTTATGGTGTAAATTATGGATTAACATTGAGTGTGTGGGACTATCTCTTTAAGACAAACCACATTCCACATAACGGTAAGGATATTGAATTAGGGTTTAAAGGAGATGAGACCTTCCCCAAAGGATTTTTTAAACAGGAAACATATCCTATTTCAGAAAAAAGAGAACCTCGCAGCTAATCGAATGACAATTGCCATGAAATAAAACACAATTAATTCCGACTCACCTCCTATTAGAAATCCATATTATGAAACACTACATACCGCTTCTATTTATTATGTTTATAGTAATTTCCTGCACTGCAAAAAAGGAAGCTACAAAAGAACCTGTAAACACCGGCAAAATTTCTTCAGATGCAATTGCTGGAAATCCTGAGAGAGAAATGAAAAAGGACAGCATAATAATCACTACCGCAACAGGTGTAAAAGTTGGCACTACAAAGCCAGTTTCAGAGATGGAAACAGTATCTCCCTTAACAAATACAGATGCTGTTGTGGAAATAAACCCACAACAATTTGTTCCTCCCGTGACGACTGAAAAATTTGACCACTCAGTAGTAAACGAGCTTTTAAAAAACAATGTTTCAGCAAAAGGTGTTGTTAGTTATGAAGGTTTCAGAAAAAACAGCGCAACGCTGAGGAGTTATATTTCATCTTTGGGTGTAACCATGCCTAATGAGACTTGGACCAAGAACGATAAACTTGCCTATTGGATGAATGCTTACAATGCAATGACGGTAGATTTGATCCTTCGGAATTTACCATTGGAAAGTATTAAAGATATTGACAAACCGTGGGAACAACGGTTATGGAAGCTAGGTGACAAATGGTACAATCTGGATGAAATTGAACACCAGATCCTTCGTAAAATGGACGAGCCCAGAATACACTTCGGGATAAATTGTGCTTCCTATTCTTGTCCGCCACTATTGAATGAGGCCTTTACTGCTGAAAAGGTAGATGCACAATTAGATTTTTTGGCAAAACAATTTATCAACGATCCCACCCGAAATACCATCACAACAGACCGGATAGACATTTCAAAGATATTCACCTGGTTTTCGAAAGACTTTAAGCAAAACGGAAGTGTAGTAGAGTATCTAAACCTATATTCAGACACAAAAATTTCGGCAAATGCCAAAGTGCGCTATAAAGATTACAATTGGGAACTGAACAATTAAATTTTTCCTAAAGTTAGCACAAGCCACTGTTAACCAAGTGCAGATTCAAATTATTTCGTTGTAGCTTGTAGACTTATAAAATTGAATCTATGAAATCATTAAAATACTTTGCCTTTGGCACTATACTAGCATTTACTTTACAAAGTTGCAATTTACTTTCTGCAGCGGGCATTACCAGCCAGGGACAACCCACTAAAAAAGTAGAAGGTACATTAACCTCAACCACAGCAAATTCTGAAGTGAACGTAGACCACTCTCAATGGACCAAACTATTACAAAAACACGTAGATCAGGATGGTTTGGTAGATTATAAAGGATTTAGGGAAGATGCCAAAGCATTGGACGATTACCTGAATATGCTTGCTAAAAAAGATCCTAACAACAACTGGAGCGTACAGGAATTACTGGCGTTCTATATAAATTTATACAACGCCGAAACCGTTAACTTAATTTTAGAAAACTACCCGGTTAAAAGTATAAAAGATGTAAACAATCCTTGGACTGAAGGTCGCGCAAGGGTTGATGGGCGTGAGCTTTCCTTAGGCGGGATTGAAAATGGAATCCTCCGTAAAATGAACGAACCAAGAATCCACTTTGCCATAAATTGTGCCTCTATTTCTTGTCCGCCATTGATACGAGAAGCATATACTGCTGCAAAAATCAATGAACAGCTGGATCAAGTCACCAAAAGTTTTATAAATAGCGATAAAAATGATATTCAGGAAAATAAAGCAGAAATTTCGTCCATCTTTAAATTTTATCCAAACGATTGGAAAGTAAACGGAAAAGTAGATATTATAGGCTATATTAACCAGTACAGTAATAGAAACATGAATCCTAAAGCCAATATAACCTACAAAGAATACGATTGGGGTTTGAATGAACAGTAAAATAGTACGCATACCAAACCTGTCAGGTCTTAAGCACCTGACAGGTTTTTTAGTTTCCAAACAACCAAAAACTTCAAATTTCCGTAAGTTTACACCCATGCTAAGTATCATCATTCCTGTACTCAACGAAGCCGAAAACATTACTTCGGTGTTGAAACACCTTACTACAAACGCCTCTTCAGAAAATATTGCTGAGCTAATTTTAGTAGACGGTGGTAGTAGTGACGATACCAGATTGTTAGTGAACGAATTTTCAAAAGACACTGAATTCAATATTCAGTTACTTTCTTCTGAAAAAGGACGTGCTAAGCAAATGAATGCTGGCGCCAAAAAGGCAACCGGGGACATTCTTTATTTTCTTCATGCCGATAGCTTTCCTCCAAAAAAGTTCGATGGTCTAATTATTTCTGAAGTCCAGAAAGGAAACCCTGCGGGTTGCTTTAAGATGAAATTTGACAGCAACCATTGGTGGTTACGTCTGGCAAGTTACTTTACCAGATTTTCCTGGCGGGCGTGTCGTGGCGGAGATCAAAGTCAGTTTATCACGCGTAAACTCTTTGACGAAATTGGCGGCTATGATGAAACGTTTGTTATTTACGAAGATAACATTCTCATAAACGAACTTTACGAGCGCAAAAAATTTGTTGTAATTCAAGAGTCTCTGGGCTCCTCAGCCAGATTATATCGCGATAAAGGTATATGGTACTTACAATATCATTTTTGGGCTATCTACGTAAAGCGATGGATGGGTGCAGATGCCGATGAGCTACTTGCTTATTATGTAAAGCATATTAAAGAAAATAGAAAGCCACTGACTTCTATAGTCGAAAAACCACGGGAAGTTTTTGCCGACAAGTAAGTTTTAAGATTTCATAAACAGTATTCATCTTTTTTTGGTTGTAATTTTAAATTCCAACTAAAAAAAAGCACTATGAACATTTTTGAAGCCATTAGAGCAGATCACGACATTCAAAGAGAATTGTTAGAGAAGGCACTTGCCACTTCCGGAGACACGAAAAAACGTAAAGAAATCTGGGATAAGTTAAAAATTGAATTAAAAGGGCACGAAGTGGCTGAAGAACGCAATTTTTACAAACAACTTATAGACAACGATATGATGGTGGAACACACCCGTCACGGTATTGCCGAACATCATGAAATTGATGAGCTTATTGAAAAAGTAGAAGAATCAGACATGGACAGCTCGGCTTGGTTAGCACATCTTAAAGCATTAGACCATCAGGTACGTCACCATCTGGAAGATGAAGAAAAATCATTTTTTCAAATGGCAGGTAAAGTGTTTAGCGAAACTCAAAAAAAGGAGCTTGCTAAAAAATATACTACTGAAATGGAAGTCCAGCGAAAAGGATAATACTTAAACTGCAGTCTTCATTCGGGTTCACTCAATAGCATTGGGTTAAAATTATGTGGAATGTATTTTACATGGGAATACCTTTGTATATGCTTGCATAACAACTTTTGAGCTCTTTAAAAGTACTGTCCTATCCCTATTACGAATCCATTTGTAGCGTCTGGTGTAATTCCATAGCCATAATCTATTCTAAAAACGGTATTAAAAATACGCTTGTGGATAAACCTAAGACCACCCCCTGGGTAAACCCGAAGATTTTGATCATCACTAAAGTCACCAAAATCACCCCCGGGGTTTCGCCAGCTCCCACCGTCTACAAAGGCATTTCCCTGTAAAACGAACCAGTCTTTTTCATATAATGTATATCTGAACTCCGTGTTTAAAACAATAGCAGCGGTACCACGGTCGATAGTATTCCCAACTCCTCGAATATTCAAATTATTATCTACAGCAAAAGGTGCAAAAGGACTATCATTATTAGTGGCTACTCCTAAGCGTAATCGGTTAGCTCAGTTCCCTTTTTTGCCCACACGTTTGTAATAAATAAAGTCATTAAAACCAATTACAAATTCGGGTAAGGCTTCATTTCTTGTGGTAACATACTGAAAGTTGAACGTACTTTTAAATCCATCTACAAAATAGTAATAGCGCTCTACATCATTAAATTCATAAATAAACTTATAGAGCAACTTTTTAACCTCCAGAAACTGCGGAACGTCTGGACTGGTAGCACCTTCTGTATATTCGTATATTTCAGTAAAATAATTGACTCCTCCTTCAATTCGATTCCGGTAATTAAATTCGTGAAGTCCCAAAATTTCGTATGAGGTGTTGTTATATTTGTAATCTGCGGTTCCAGAATCCAAAAAAACGGGTTCCTGGGTAGTCAGGTTCTGGTAATTTAACGCAACGCCTGTCTGATTACTAAACAAGTATGGCGCACGAAAATTTGCGCCAAAACTATTGTAGATATCTCTCTGATAATACCCGCCCAGGATGAAATTTCTTCCTAAGCCATTAAATTCATACAGCCCTATCCTATAGGCAAATTCTTCGTCATTTGTAGTATAGATGTTTGCCGAAGGAATAATCGTGAAGTTTTCTTCAACCCCGTATACCACTTTATAGGTCCCATCATCCTTCGGAGTTACTTGATAATAGGCATGTGCTATCCCTGGCAACCGCTTTAAACGAATGATATCTGCTTCTAACTGCAAACTATCCAGGGTCATATTTTCTGTAGCTTGGGTAACTTTTCTAATAAAACTCGTGCGTGTCTTTTTATTGTTCTGAACAACTACTTCTGAAATGGTCTGTGCCATAACACTAGAAGTTATTAAAAAAAGTAAATAAAAAAAATTTTTCACGATATCTGGTTAGTAGGCTCATATTTACATTACTAACAAGAAACCTGATAAATCTTTAGGTATTTTGAATAAGCATAACAGCTTAGATTAATTCTCCTCAAAAAACGCTTTAATTTCCTGCTGAACAGGTTTATTTTGAGGACTAAACTGATTGCGCTCCAAGCCACCAGCATTTTTATGGTCTATAAACCATTTCCAGATAAAGCCGCCGGAAAACCAGGGTTCCGGATATACTTCAGCAAAAAAAGCTTTATACAAGTTGGTTTGTGCCTGGGTATTGTGTCCTTCTTCAGTTCTGTTACTCTGCCACGGTTCTTTGCCTGAAAAATCTATATTTCGATATCCGTATTCGGTAAAAAGAATAGGTCTGTTGTTTTTTTCTGAAACTTCTTTCATTTCAGTTTTCCACGATTGCCATCCCTTTCGGGCATCTTCCACAGTGGGTGTTTTCATTTCTGAAACGGGAAAATAGCCATCAATCCCAATATAATCCAGCTGCTCCCAATACGGGAACCTCTTGTATTCGTCCCAGTTGGCCGCATAGGTTAGCTCTCCTTTGTATACTTTCTTTACTTCAACAATAAGTTCTTGCCAAAACTTAGGGCGATGTACGGTAAATTGTTCTAATTCGGTGCCAATGCAATACATCTTAACATTGGTTTCTTCGGCTAATTCAGCATACAACAAAATAAATTCTCTATAAGAGGTTTCCAGTTTTTTCCAATCTTCTTCCGAAGCCATTTTTAAATAGCCTGTAAATTCACCCCTTGAAATCCAGATTTGGGGTTTCAGCATTACTTGAATAGCATGTTGCTGCAGCATTTCAATATATTGTTTTACTCCTTCTCTACGCTCTCCATACCATTGTCGTTCGGAATTAAATATAATCTCAGGATTCTGTATATCACGAATAAAACCAAAGGGCATTACCGCAGCATAATTGGCATGAATTTTTTTTACTTCTTCTACGTGCTCCTGTGTCGTGGGTTTGCCTGAAGCTACGTAACTCACCCCATTTATTTTTGTACTTTGAGAGGTACATGCTTGTAGTAAAAAAATGAAAAAGAAGACAGGTAAAAATTGTTTCATCACGATTATATTTTACGCTCCAAGATACACATTTACACTACATCTTTCTTTAAAATACAGCCCGCACTCCTAAGTTAAATGTTTCGCCCAGCCCTGTACTGTTTCCGCGTACAAAATTGGTGTAAAGTGCTTCCAAATTTACGGCATCGGTTACCTGATACTTTGCACCTCCACCTACCGCCGTAAAATCTTGTTCAAAATCATTTCCTAAATCTATACGCTTACTATGCTGTACCAGTACTAACACGGTAAATTTTGAAGAAGGGAAATAGCTAAAAAATACTCCGGGTGTTAGGTTAAGACTATTATTCGCAAAACTTTCATCTTCATTACCTACGTTAAGTTCAGAATTTAATTCAGTAAACAACTGAAAACTATCACCCGGGAAGGTATAATCATAAAAAAAACGGTTCTGCCAGGTGTACCCCTTTTGGTCTAGAAATACGCCCTCTTCCACTTCGTTATCTACCAGGGGTATAAAAACTGAGGATTGTATAGAGAAATTAGTTACCTTTTTAAAAGGAACAAACTTTACAGAAGGTGCAAAACTGGTAAACCCGCTTCTTGCTGTTCCACGCTCTCCGTCAAACTTAAAAACGTCCAACGCATCTCGATCTGCAACCACATTACTTTTAAATTCTAAAATTAACCCAACATTTACTCGTTTGCTATCGCTAACTCCTGTATACCCCTCAATTGTAGAAGTGAAAAATGTCTCACGAGGTTCTGTACCATCACTAAATGTACTCTCGGTTTGTGTATATAAATTATTAAACCATTTTATATCGTACTGCCCTTTAGCAATAAGCTTAGAGGGCGTTAAATTCTGAATTACAGAACCTTTTATTTCCTTTGTATCTTCCTGAGCAGAAACAACTGTAATGGCAAGAAGAAACAGAATTAAAATTGAAAATAGCCTTATATTTTTCATAGATTTTTTAAGATTAGGTTGTACTTCTCCCGTCAACTAAGCATTTTGAAGCTTAGCCGACAGAGGTAAGCTTTAATTTTTTTGGCTTTCTGATAATTTGCTCCTGCCCAACGCAGTGCAGATCAAACGTTGTATTATTTTTTATTGAGACGCCAATCGTAGTCGTAGTAAGTTACCTTAGCGTTGCTGGGCACTTTTTCTTTTCGGTATTTGTTTAGAAAATCGACCTCGTTGCCATCTTGTACAAAATCTTCTTTGTACCATTTAAAAATTTCAGAAAAAGCAACTTTGTTCCCAGATACTTTTATAAAACCTGGGTCGTTTAGCGCTTTCACTGTTTGTTGCTGAAGCAGTTTTTCAAGATTGGAAGCCGTGTAGGCAGTTGAAATAATAGGTGGGCATCCTATTGCACCACACACTAAGACAAAATGAAAGCGAGGCTCGTTAAATTTTGCCCGTAGCTTTTTATTTTCGATGTCATTAAGAGTGATATTTTCTCCAGCGATGGTATAGGTTGTTGTATCGAAGAATCCTTTTTTATCTAGAGGAGATTTTATGGGATAGGCATTTATAACACCTTTTATTACGGAAAGGTTATACGCGTTTATCCAGAACGCCTGGTATGTTTTTGCTTCGGAAGTTGAAACCGAAATATCTTTTGCCAATGCTAACACCGAGGTAAGCTGCTTAGGGTTTTCAGAAAGAGTTTTGTAATCCACTTTTCCGTTAGAAACATAGGTGTTAAAAAAGCTATCCGCTTCATCAAAAAAGGTTGAAGTATTCTGTGAGATTCCACCCGAAACTGAACTAATGGCAAGTACAAATGTGAGGATTACAAGTCTTTTCATCTTAACTATTTTATGGGCAATGAGTCCAGCGTATGTTGAATTGCTTACAAATGCTTTTATTAAATTTTTCCCAATCCATTCCTCACCCCCTGTTACTACTGAAAAAATGAGTACCTTGAAAAAATGAATTTAGTTGGATTGTAATGTTTCAGCAAAAACAAACGACCCAATTAGAAATACGCTTAAAAATTAGCCACCCGTCTTCACGGGAATATTTATGGAACATATTGTACTAATTGGAAATGGAATTGCAGGCGTAACAGCAGCAAGGCACATTCGGAAACTTTCGGATAAAAAAATCACAATCATTTCTGCAGAAGCAGACCATTTTTTCTCACGTACCGCCCTAATGTATGTGTATATGGGCCATATGCGATGGACAGATATTGAACCGTACGAACATTGGTTCTGGAAGAAAAACAACTTAGAATTGAAGAAAGCATATGTTTCAAAAATTGATACAGTTTCCAAAACACTTCAATTTAAAGAAGGAGGTACTATGCAGTACGACAAGCTAATTATCGCTTCTGGCTCCACTACAAATACCTTTGGATGGGAAGGACTGGAAAGTGATGGTGTGGTAGGAATGGTAACCAAACAAGACCTGGAACAAATAAAAAAATATGCTCCCAATAACGACGAATGCCCAAGAGCAGTTTTAATAGGGGGCGGTCTTATTGGTGTCGAGCTAGCCGAAATGCTACGCACCAGAAATATTGAAGTTACATTCTTAATTCGTGAAGAGAATTTTTGGGATAGCGTATTGCCTCAAGATGAAGCTGCAATGATTTCCCGCCACATAAAATCACACGGTGTAGATTTACAAAATAATACCAATCTCGATAAAATTATAAGCGATGAGGATGGAAAAGTTAGAGCCATACTCACAAAGGAAACAGGGCAGGAAATACCGTGCAGTATGGTAGGTATTTGTACAGGAGTAAAACCCAACATATCCTTTTTAGAAGGCAGTACTATTGAAACAGATCGAGGTATTTTGGTAAACCGAAAGCTAGAAACCAACGTAAAAGACGTCTATGCCATAGGCGATTGTGCCCAACAGCGCGAGGCCATTGGTAACAGAAAACCCGTTGAAGCGGTCTGGTATACAGGCCGGATGATGGGCGAGACGGTTGCACAAACTATTTGCGGCAACCCCTTCGAGTACAATCCCGGGCATTGGTTTAATAGTGCCAAGTTTTTTGATATTGAATACCAGACGTACGGATGGGTCTTTTCAGATAAGAAAGAGTATGAAGCGCATTTTCACTGGCATCACGAAGACGACACCAAGTGTATTACCATTGCATATCACAAGGAAACCCGTGCCTTTTTAGGGATTAACACCTTCGGAATACGTTTAAAACATAAGGTTTTTGACCAATGGCTCAACGAACATCAAAAAGTTGATTTTGTTGTAAAAAATCTTAAGAAAGCCAATTTCGACCCTGAATTTTACACGCATTTTGAAACCGATATTCTACAAAAATTTCAACAACACCAACCCGTAAACGCCTAAACTAATGAGCACCATACAAAGAGATATGTCCTTAACCGGGCAACCGCCAAAAACCATTACTACACAACAAAAAATTGCTTCAGCCATTGGATTGATTGGTTTTGCCATATTGATTGTAGCATTTTTCAACGTAAATTTTCCTAATAAAACACTTTGGCTATCTCTCTCACTTGGTTCCATGGCGATAGGAATTATTTGGTTTACAAAGGCTGCTTATGGCAATAAGCACGAAGGGATAAAGAATGACGGTGTCTATTTTAAATCCCTCTCTTCCAGAGGTTTCTGGGGTTGGGTACTGGGTATTGCTATGACCTTATTTTATGTTGCGCTCTATTGGTTTCCACAGTATTTAGGGTTGGTTCAGGATGGTGACAACAAGGGAGTTGTTGCACTTTTTGATCCGTTAAGCAAATTTTTGAGCGGCAATCCGGCCAGTCAATGGTTTTTATACGGTACGCTCTATACACTTGCCATTCTTGCTTTTGGGATAAAATTTATTTGGAAATACAGGCACAACCGGTATGAAGTAATTCGCACGTTTTCGGTCATGTTTTTTCAACTGGCTTTTGCGTTTGTGATTCCTGAAATTTTAGTGCGATTAAACCAGCCTTATTACGATTTTAAAAATGTCTGGCCTTTAAATTACGATCTCTTTGCAGGCTATAAAATAGACGAATTTATAAGTGCAGGCGATGTTGGGCTTATAATGCTCATCTTCGGACTTCTCTCCATTTTTGTAATTACCCCCATCCTTACCTACAAGTATGGAAAACGGTGGTATTGCAGCTGGGTTTGTGGTTGTGGTGGGCTGGCAGAAACTGCCGGGGATCCTTTTCGACATTTAAGCGACAAGCGCCAGGTTGCCTGGAAGGTGGAGCGCTGGGTGATCCATAGTGTTGTGGTGTTTGTAACGGTCATGACTACTGCGGTTTTGTTTTCTTATTTACAAGGAAACGAATCGGCTAACATTAGTGAGTGGAGTAACCTAGACAATAAAATGGTATTTATAAGCGACGCAGAAGGCAAACCGCTTAACGAGCGCATACTGGCAGCTCAAAAAGCAGGCGCCAGTAGTGTTGTTTTCTTAAATACCGATCCAAACGCCAAAGCACCCACCCTAGAAAATACTGATGGAATTACCATAGACTACTTTTTTGCTTCCGAAGCTGAAAACAAAGAAGCACTGGAAAAAATTAACCAAGGAAAAGCAGCTACACTCATCACAGACAGCGCCGAAGGAGCTAATTTTAATGTGACCGAAGGACAAGAAACCAGCTATTACGATACCTTTTGGATTAGCAAAGAGTTTTTTGTATGGTTTATCATTGGATTACTCACCCTGGTATTTGCCTGGGTGATGCTCTTTAAGAGAGAACAGTTGGCAAAAGATGCTAAATATGGTGCCATTGGTTATTTTGTGGTGGTTATTTCTATCTTATTGTTTACGTACTTTAGTAGTCCTGGTAAATTATTCTTTTTTGAAGCGTATGAACTTCGTAAAAGCTACGGGTTTGTAATAGGGGCTATGTTTAGTGGCGTTATTGGCGTTGGTTTTTACCCTATTTTCGGGAGCCGGGTCTGGTGCAGGTTTGGATGCCCTATGGCTGCTATTTTAGGATTTCAGCAACGGTTGTTTTCTAAATTCAGAATTACTACTAATGGCGGACAATGCATTTCCTGCGGAAACTGTTCCACCTATTGTGAAATGGGAATAGACGTGCGTGCCTATGCCCAAAAAGGCGAAAATATTGTGAGAAGTAGTTGTGTAGGCTGCGGAATTTGCTCGGCTGTTTGCCCACGTGGGGTATTAAAATTAGAAAACGATAGCATGAATGGTCGTATTGATGGAAATGAAATTTTATTAGGGAATGATGTAGATTTAATGAAATTGATGAATTCAAAATAGTAGGCTGCGGATAGTGTATTTGGTTAATAATTATGGAAAGCATGCGCGCTCTAAGTTAGGATTCAACCTTAAATTCGTCTACCCTGTTATGACATTTAAAAAACTTCTCTTATTTCTTTTCTTCGGAATTAGTTGCAGCACTGTTTTAACTGCAACATGTTCTTTTACTGAAAAAAAATACCAAAAAGAATACTATGCCAACGGAACTTTAAAGGCTGAAGGTTGGGAACTAGACACAAACAAAACCGACTACTGGTACTTCTACTACTCTAATGGCACGATAGCTTCAAAAGGAAACTTTAATGGCAATAAAAAAGAAGGCTATTGGTATTTCTATACAGAAAGTGGAACAGTCCTGAAAGAAGGACACTATAGCAATGGGATTGCCGAAAATTGGTGGATTTTTCACGATATTGCAACCCAAACTGAAAAACGGTTTCAATACAAAAGAAATATGAAAAATGGGTTCGCACTTATCTACAAACACGGAAACTTGAAACGGGCTGAAAAATATAAAAACAATCAAAAAATCGGTGAATGGATTTCAATTTTCGACTTTAAAAAAGATAATCCACACGTTTCCTTCTAATGAATCCTGCCATTAATGTCATTATTCCAGCTTACAATGAGGAAGCTTCCATTGGTTTGGTGCTTGCCGATATCCCGGATTTTGTCTCTGAAGTGATCGTTGTAAATAATAACTCTGTTGATGAAACCGAAAAAGTTGCAAAAACTGCCGGAGCTACTGTTTTACAAGAGCCACAAAGAGGGTATGGCTACGCGTGTTTAAAGGGAATGCAGTACATTTCAGAAAAAAGTGAGAAGCCAGATATACTAGTTTTTTTAGACGGAGATTACAGTGATTATCCTGAACAATTAACAGAATTAGTGGCTCCAATAATTGAAAAAAATATAGATTTTGTAATTGGCGCCCGCGTAAAACGACTTAGAGAACCTGGTGCGATGACATTTCCGCAGCGATTTGGAAATTGGCTTGCCACAAGTTTAATGACGCTCTTCTTTGGAGCAAAATTCACAGATTTAGGTCCTTTTCGAGCCATAAAATACGATAAGTTACTTGCGCTGGAAATGCAGGACAAAACTTACGGCTGGACTGTAGAGATGCAGTTGAAGGCACTTAAAAGAAAATATTCGTATACCGAAGTTCCTATGAAATACCGAAACAGGATAGGGACTTCAAAAGTTTCAGGGACCGTAAAAGGTGCTATATTTGCTGGGATTAAAATTCTCAGCTGGATTTTTAAATACACGTTCAAAAAATGATACTTGAAACCATTGTCATGGTTATTTACACAGGCGCGCTCCTCCTAATTCTATTGTATGCGCTGGCACAACTGAACCTGCTTTTCAACTATTTGAGAAACAGAAATAAAAAAGAAGCATGTGCTAAATTTAACCTCGCAAATCCAGACGAAATCCCCTACGTCACTATACAACTCCCTGTTTACAATGAGCTGTATGTTATGGAACGACTGCTCGATAATATTTCTGAAATAAATTACCCAAAAGAGAAATTAGAAATTCAGGTGTTAGACGATAGTACTGATGAGTCTTTTGAAACTACTGCATTGCAAATAAAACAACTGCAAAGAACAGGGCTGGACATTCAGCATGTAACACGCACCGACCGCAAAGGTTTTAAAGCAGGTGCTCTTAAAGAAGGGTTGGAGACTGCAAAAGGAGAATATATCGCCATTTTTGATGCAGATTTTCTTCCTCAGAAAAACTGGTTGTTAGACACCATTCCCTATTTTAAAGATCGAAATATTGGCGTGGTACAAACCCGTTGGGGACATATTAATAGGGAATACTCTATTTTAACCCGGGTCCAGGCGTTTGCCTTAGATGCGCATTTTACCTTAGAACAGGTGGGTAGAAATAGTGAAGGACACTTTATAAATTTTAATGGCACCGCCGGTGTGTGGCGAAAGCAATGCATCCTGGATGCAGGGAACTGGGAAGGGGACACCCTAACCGAAGATCTGGATTTAAGCTACCGTGCGCAATTAAAAAACTGGAAATTTAAATACCTGGAAGAAGTAGAAACCCCTGCCGAACTACCCGTGGTAATTAGCGCAGCACGTTCACAACAATTTAGATGGAATAAAGGGGGTGCAGAAAATTTCAGAAAAATGCTGGGACGTGTCTGGCGAAATAAAGACATTACGTTTAAAACAAAAATACACGGCACCTTGCATCTACTTAATAGTACTATGTTTTTAAGTATCCTGGTGGTGGCTATCTTAAGTATTCCAATGTTATACATTAAGAACGAATACGCACATTTAAAGTATTACTTTATCGTGATGAGCTTTTTTGTCATTAGCACTTTAATATTTTTTATCTGTTACTGGTTTACCTTTAAAAAAATTAATGGGGGTGGATTTATAAATTTTCTTGAATATACTGGAATGTTCTTTGTTTTCTTTTCTATTGCCATGGGCTTTTCGGTGCATAACTCTATAGCCGTTCTTGAAGGGCATTTAGGCAAGAAAAGTGATTTCATCCGCACCCCAAAATTTAACATTAACAACCTGAAAGACAGCTGGAAAGGAAACAAATACATAAAAGCCAAAATATCACCTAATATCTTAATTGAAGGGATTTTAATGCTCTATTTTGGATTTGGCATGTATTCGGCTTTTATCGTTGGTGACCAGGGAGGCGACTTTGGACTCTTCCCATTTCATCTCATGCTCTTTATTGGTTTTGGCTTTGTGTTTTTTAAAAGCCTGATAAGTAAGGCTTAAATAAAAATTTCTTTTAAATTAGAAGCCTAATTGCATTCAGCTAACTAACTCCATGCCTATTTCACTTTCTGCACGGTATTTTACATGTGTTTTTCTCTGTTTATGTTCGGTTACAATTTCCGCTCAATACAGAGGCGGTAGTCGTTATGTAAGCGAGCAGGTCGAGCTTATGCACGATAACGATTTTTTGCATTTTACAGACCGCTGGTACACTACCGGAAGTTTTATAGCCTACAGAAAGCTACTGAATGAAACAGATAAAGAAAACAATAACAAACGACAGTTTACGCTACAGTTAGAGCAGTCCTTCTTTACACCTTCCAACATCCTTTCTTCCAGAATTGAAGATTACGACAGGCCGTACGCAGGATTTCTAGGGTTTAACACAGGAATAAGCCTGATCAATGAAAACAGAATCTTAGCCTTTACACTAACCATAGGCGTTACAGGGGAGATTTCAGGATCTGAAGGGCTACAAAGCTGGTTTCACAGCACCAACGAATCACAAACCGCTACCTGGACCGGGCAAATAGAGAATAGTACACACGCCAATCTATACGGAAGTTACTTAAAGGAATGGTTGCTTTGGGATTCCAATTTCAACGTCTTTGTGGCTACAAAACCTAAAGTAGCGCTTGGCACCAAAGACTATTATCTAGAAAATGATGTGAAGCTTTACATAGGTAAAAGAAATGAGCTTGAATACACCATGGCACACAGGCAACTGGGCGATACTGAGAATGAATTATTCTTTGCCCTCACAGGCGCCTATCGTTTTGTGATTCACGATGCAATGCTGCAAGGCTCTATTATTGCAGACAATAGTGAGTTCACTTTAGAACCAGTAGATTCCCTCTTTTTTTATGGAGCTGAATCGTATTGGAGAAATCAAATTCTTGATGTTAAGGTCGCATATATGTTTTCAACAAGACGTGTAGAAAGCACGGGGACACACGGGTTTACAACGCTTTCAATTAGCCGGAATTTTTAGAACGTCACCATTACTTTTTCTTCAGTATTATTACGCTGTATCACAACTTCAG
This sequence comes from Flavobacteriaceae bacterium UBA1903, assembly GCA_002337605.1. Lineage (GTDB taxonomy): Bacteria > Bacteroidota > Bacteroidia > Flavobacteriales > Flavobacteriaceae > Marinirhabdus. The sequence goes on along the minus strand of DDGL01000016.1, from coordinate 191,372 downwards.
TAGTTTGTCCTTCTTCAAAAGTAGCAAGTGCCTTCATATAACTCATCATATCGGTCACTTCAAATTCGCCTAGTTTCACAACGATATCCCCTTTTTCTAAGCCTGCTTTTTGAGCGGGTCTGTCTTCACTAATACCATCAATACGCATTCCTTTGCCTGTAAAGAGGTAATCCGGCACTACCCCCAACCCTACTTTAAATCGTGGCACCTCTTCACTTTCATCCTTTGTTTTTCTGAAAGCTAGTTTTCCATTATCGTTTAAGTCTGAAATAATTGAAAAAATATAGTCTGAAATTTTCTGCATTCCCTCATAGTTCAGCTTTTCGGCATCATCTCCTGGTTTGTGGTAATCTTCGTGCTGGCCCGTAAAAAAATGAAGAACGGGAATATTAGCAAGATAAAAACTGGTGTGATCACTGGGACCAATCCCGCTGTTATGTTCAGCAATAGTAAGGTCAGCTTCATTATTTGCAAAAAGCGTTTGTTTAAAGATTGGAGAAGTTCCAACGCCATGAACGGCAATCGTATTTTCAGCATTTAAACGTCCTACCATATCCATGTTTATCATATAACTGATTTTTTCAACAGGAACCGTGCTGTTTTTCACAAAATAATTACTTCCCAACAAACCCATTTCTTCTCCTGAAAAAGCAATGAACAGGTAATTATTGTCTACAGGATTGGGTGTTGCATCATCAGAGAGTCGTGCTGCTAAATTCAGCATCACCGCTACCCCACTGGCATTATCATCGGCACCGTTATGAATGGCTGCTTTTTCTTCACGATACAACGAACCTTCCCCCCCCATTCCTAAATGGTCGTAATGTGCTCCAATAACCACAGTAGTTTTGGCTCCGTTATCCAGAAATGCTATTACATTGGTTCCCGTTAATGTACTATCACTTTTTAAGCCAGTATATTCTGCCTGTTCATGAGGGTTACTACTGGGACGGAATGTAAATGTCTGGGTATAATTTTCTTTATAGCCTTTAGGCGCCAAACCAATTTCTTTAAACCTTTCTTCTATATATGCCGCCGCTGCCAGCTCTCCTTTGGTACCTGTTTGTCTCCCATTAAATGTATCGTCTGCCAAAGCATACACATCTTCTTTCATGGTAACGTTCTTCTTTTCAACCTCTTTTTGGCAAGAAATGATACATAAAGCGACACATAGTAAACATATTAAACGCATATTCTTATTTTTGCACAAAAATACAACCAATTCAAATCCAAAAAAAAACAAATCCAAAATTCTTAAAAAAAGAAATCTATACAAATGAGATACTTACTTATAATTTTATCTGTCCTGCTTTTTATTTCTTGTAAAAATGCTTCGGAAGAAACTAAAATTGAACCTACGCTTGAAGCTGTTGAAGATTCTTCAGAAAAGATCGTGATGGAATGGGACAACGACAGCCTTATCTACCCTGAAGAAAAACATTTTAAGAATATTAGACAGGTAACCTTTGGAGGTGATAATGCAGAGGCCTATTGGAGTTTTGACGATAGCAAACTGGTTTTTCAATCCAATAATAAAAACTGGCGGGTGGAGTGCGATCAAATGTTCTTAATGCACGCCTCTGAAACTTTTAAAGGAGCCAAAGTCCCTCCTATGATATCTACTGGAAAAGGACGGACTACATGTGCTTATTTCCTTCCGGACAACGAACATTTTGTATACGGCTCTACTCATCTGGTAGACGATGAATGCCCAGAAGTCCCGCTTCGGAAAAATGGAAAGTACGTATGGCCTGTGTATGATAGTTTCGACATATTTGTGTCAGATCTGGAGGGAAATATTACAGATCAGCTCACAAAAGAACCTGGCTATGACGCTGAAGCAACCGTTTCTCCACAAGGGGATAAAATAGTATTTACCTCTATGCGAAGTGGCGATTTAGAATTGTACACCATGAATCTGGACGGAAGTGACGTACAGCAAATAACGGACGAATTAGGCTACGACGGAGGAGCATTTTTCTCTCCGGACGGAACAAAACTTATCTTTAGAGCCTCACGCCCAAAAACAGCTGCCGAAGTAAAAGAGTATAAAGACTTACTTGCACAAGGTCTCGTTCAACCTACTGAAATGGAACTTTTTATCTGTGATGCAGACGGGAGTAATATGAAACAAATCACCAATCTTGGCAATGCCAACTGGAGTCCGTTTTTTACGCCAGACGGCAAGAGAGTTCTCTTCAGTAGTAATTTTGAAGCGGAACGCGGATTCCCTTTCAACTTATACTTAATAGACCTTGATGGAAAAAACCTGGAGCGCGTCACCCACAGCGAAACTTTTGATGCCTTTCCGGTATTCTCAAACAATGGCAAATATTTGGCGTTCTCATCAAACCGAAACAATGGCGGCGGGAGAGACACCAATTTGTTTATTGCAGAGTGGCAGGACTAATTTCGATACAATACAGATAAAATGCCTCAAACGTATTTTATCTGAATCACTCAACTATCTTTGAGTGTTAGTTTAAATCAACTATTGAACTGTGGCTTTTTGACCACCGATTTTAACCAGTTAGTATTTAATGCGCACAGATGATTTCGGTAGCCAACTTCATAAAGCTTTATAAGTTCCCAATCTTGATGGCGCTTGCTTGTGTTGGGCTGTATTGGGCTTTTGGTTATGATTTAGTGCGTAGTGATTTTATAAAACTATTCACACTTTTTGCAGCACTTTTCTTTCTTACCTGGCAACTTATAAAACAATTTGGTTGGAATTTTAAGGTTTTAATGTTCTTAGGTATCGGTTTCAGGCTTGTTTTTATAGTTGCTACACCTAATTTATCACAGGATTTTTATCGGTTTTTATGGGATGGGCGTTTGTTGATCCAAGGGGTGAATCCATATTTAATTACACCGCAGTTATTTTTCACAGACCTCTCGACTGCGCTCGAGGTAACTTCAGGAACTCAAGTAGGTCAAGCTTCTCAATTGTATAAAGGAATGGGAGAACTGAATGGAAGTCATTATAGCAATTACCCTCCAATAAATCAGTTATGTTTTGCTGTTGCAGCACTCTTTGCCGGTAAAAGTATTCTAGGCGCTACGGTTGTACTGCGAATCCTAGTTATATTGGCAGATATAGGAGTTCTTTACTTTGGAAAAAAGCTTCTTGAAAAATTAAACCTACCCGTTAAAAACATTTTCTGGTATTTCCTGAACCCATTCATTATTATTGAACTAACCGGAAATCTCCATTTTGAAGGTGTCATGCTCTTTTTTGTACTTTGGTCCCTCTACCTGCTTCATAAAGGCAAATGGTTCTGGGCGGCAGTATTGCTGGGAATTTCAGTTTCGGTGAAGTTGTTGCCGTTGTTATTGCTTCCTCTGTTTTTTAACTACTTTTTAAATCAAAAAAATGCGAGCCCTGAGCGGAATCGAAGGGTCGACTGGGCCAGAGTGACAAAGTTAGGTGGATTTTACACTGTTACTTTAGCTACTATTGCACTTACTTTCGCCCCGTTTTTGTCTTCTGAATTTATTTCAAATTTTTCTGCGACCCTTTCGCTTTGGTTTCAGAATTTTGAGTTTAATGCGAGTATATATTACATCATCCGCTGGGTTGGTTTTCAAACCGTTGGGTGGAATCTAATTGGTACTGTTGGGAAAATTTTACCTGTTGTTGTTATTTTAACTTTATTAGCACTTACTTTTCTTCGTAAGAACACTACGACGCAACAATTAATTACAGGAATGCTGTTTGGTATTTCAACATATTTCTTATTATCCACTACAGTACATCCCTGGTATATTGCGACCCCTTTATTACTTTCTGTTTTTACAAAATATAGGTTCCCCATTGTATGGAGTGCTGTTGTGATGCTGAGTTATTCGGCTTACGGAGCCGAGGGATTTAAAGAGAACTTATGGTTGGTTGCCGTAGAATATGTTATTGTTATTGCCTTTGCGATTACCGAAATTCTTGCACAAAATGGTGAACGGAAAGGGAATTTCAGAGTTGTTGAAGATTAAAAAACCTTCATCACAAACAAATCAATCACTTCGATCACAATTAAAATAATGATGACCCACTCTAAAGTACTGCTTTCCTTATGATTCCAGATATCTTTAAATAGCTCCAGGTTTTCTTTAATAATAGTGATTCTATCCTGAATATTCCGATACCTGTTTTTAAGATCGAATGTATTTTTAAGGTGGCTGTCCAGCTTTTCCAGCTGCTCATCATCCCAAACCACATCTGGCGAATCGAAAATATAAAGGTTTTCAGAAATTCTGTTTTTGATGTTTAACGTCCGCCCTATAAACTTTTTCAGTTTTAAGCTGGAAATACGAAGCCTGCCCCTTTTCTCAAGTGAATCGGTGTGTTTGGTAGCTTCTTCTAAAAGTTTTTCGGTAATTTCAGAATACCTGTCTAATGCTACAGATTGTGAAGTATGCAACATAATTAAGCGGATCATTTCTTCGTCAATTTCTGGAATGGTAACGCTGTTAAAAGAAACTTTTAAGGTCTTCTCTTCTACGGAAACATCTATGGTCTCCATTAAATGGTCACTCACCATACCTTTTCTTGCAGCACTTAATTGTTTCTCAACATCCTTAATCGTAGTTTCAGAAAGGTTAAAATAACTCACAATACCAAATTGAAATACATACACATATTTGGTGTCACTTACCTTGTAAAATAGCTCATCGCTATCACTAAAGAGCAGGTTGAATTTAATATTCTTTTTAATCTCACGTATGTTGAGATGTTGCGCAATCTGGCGCGATTGTACTTTATACATAGGGGGTACTCCTCCTTCTTGAAGGAACTTGTTTGATTAAAAAATAACTGACTTTACTGTTTTTTTACACGTTCTAACCTGTAGAAATCCTTGCGGCGATCTTTCAGGTTTTTAACGGCTCCAAAAGAGTGGAGCTCTCGTAACAAATCTATATCTACATCTGCCACCAGGATCATTTCGGTGTTGGGGGTGGCTTCGGCTTTAATTCCATTACTTGGGAAAGAAAAATCACAAGGTGTGAACACAGCCGATTGGGCATACTGAATATCCATATTATGTACATTGGGTAAATTCCCTACACTTCCTGAAATTGCTACATAACATTCATTTTCGATAGCTCTTGCCTGGGCACATAGCCTTACCCGGGAATAGCCGTTTTGAGTATCGGTTAAAAAGGGTACAAACAGAATATCCATCCCTTCGTCTGCCAATAAACGCGACAATTCCGGAAACTCGCTATCGTAACAAATTAAAATACCAATCTTACCGCTATCGGTTTCAAAAGTTTGAAGTTTGTTTCCATTTTGCATTCCCCAAACCTTAGCTTCATCTGGTGTACAATGTATTTTTTCATACCGCTCAACGCTCCCATCTCTTCGGCATAAATAGCCAACATTGTACAGCTTGTTACGTACAATTTCAGGCATACTTCCAGAAATGATATTGATGTTATAGGTAATACTCAACTCCGACAATTTGTCGATTATAGGCTTCGTATATTTTGCTAGTTCCCGGATGGCATCGGCCTCACCCAGATCATTGTACTTTGCCATTAAAGGCGCATTGAAAAATTCTGGAAATACTGCAAAATCACTACGATATCCTGCCACACTATCTATAAAATATTCCACCTGGTGCATTAAATCATCAAAAGAAGCATAGGGGCGCATTTGCCATTGTATTAACCCCAGTCGCACCACACTTTTAACCGTACTCGGTTTTTTTGTAGGTTTTGTATAATAAATATTATCCCACTCCATTAACACGGCAAATTCTTTCGATGCTTTATCACCTTCCAGATATCCTTTTAGTACACGAACAGGGTGGAAATCGTTTGAAATCTGAAAGTTCAACACCGGATCTTCAATTTCTTTCCGTTTTACCTTTTCAATATACTGTTTGGGCGAAAATTTATCTGAATGCAAATGATAATTAGGCATCCTACCACCAAATACGATACTTTTTAAATTTAGATTTTCACACAATTCTTTTCGGTAATCGTACAAACGGCGGCCTAAACGCAACCCTCTGTAATCTGGTCGTATGAATACATCTATTCCGTAGAGCACATCGCCTTCTTCATCGTGTATTGCAAAGGTTGGATCGCTTGCAATATCATCATAAGTATGCTGGTTGTCAATTTTATCATAATCTACAACAACCGAAAGTGCACATCCTGCAATCTCACCATCAACTTTAATAACTACCTGCCCTGCTGGAAAAATTTCAATGAGACGACCTATCTCTTCCAGTTTCCAATACGAATTAGGCAAGCCACCATACGCCTGAAGGGTAGCCTGTTTTAACGCGTCGTAATCTTCAAGCGTTAAGAATTTCAGTTCAATATTTTCAATTTTGGAGAGATCCATTTTTTTGTGAATTACATACCTAACAGATAGGCAAAAATTAGTGGCGCCACAATGGTCGCATCACTTTCAATAATATATTTTGGGGTATTAATATCTAGTTTCCCCCATGTTATTTTCTCATTAGGCACTGCTCCAGAGTAGCTTCCGTAGCTGGTAGTGGAGTCGCTGATCTGGCAAAAATAACTCCAGAATGGCGTATCGGTACGCTCCATATCCTGGTAGAGCATGGGTACTACACAAATTGGGAAGTCTCCTGCAATTCCGCCTCCTATCTGGAAAAAACCTATTCCTTTTTCAGAATTATCGGTATACCAGTCTGCCAGGAAGGTCATATACTCGATTCCGCTTTTCATGGTAGCGGCTTTCAATTCACCTTTTAACACGTAGCTGGCGAAAATATTTCCCATCGTACTATCTTCCCATCCCGGGCAAACAATAGGTAGGTTTTTTTCGGCAGCAGCGTACATCCAACTGTCTTTTAGATCTATTTCGTAGTGTTCTTCTAAGACTCCGCTTAACAGTAGTTTGTACATATATTCATGCGGCAGGTAGCGTTCTCCTTTTGCTTCAGCATCCATCCATATTTTAACGATGTGCTCCTGAATTCTGCGAAACGCTTCTTCTTCAGGAATACAGGTATCGGTAACACGGTTAAGCCCTTTTTCCAGTAAATCCCACTCATCCTGTGCTGTCAAATCACGGTAATTTGGCACGCGTTTGTAATGGCTGTGGGCTACCAGATTCATAATATCTTCTTCAAGGTTGGCTCCTGTACAAGAGATAATATGCACTTTGTCCTGGCGAATCATTTCAGCAAAAATTTTCCCTAATTCGGCTGTACTCATAGCGCCTGCTAAAGAAACCAGCATTTTTGCACCACTATTTAATTGATCTTCATACCCTTTTGCGGCATCTACCAAGGCAGCTGCGTTAAAGTGTAAGTAATATTTTTCAATAAATTCTGTAATCGCTCCTTTAGTTGTCATTGTTTGTGTCTTTAAATTTTGAAATAGTACTTCCCTTATCGTTGAAATTACTTTCAAACTCTACATCGGCTTCTTGCCCTGAAAATTTGTAACTCAACATTTTGTAATACAGCTTAGCGGCTAAGAAGTCTGAAGACTTATCCTCTGCTCTTGGCATTAACTCTACAATATCAAACCCTACTACATTTTTAGCATCAAATACTTGTTTTAAGAAATCTAAGGTTTCATACCAAAATAATCCACCAGGCTCCGGAGTACCGGTTGAAGGCATAATGGAAGGGTCTAACGCATCCAGATCGAAGGTAATAAACACATTGTCTCCCAACGCCTCAATAACATTGTCCATCCAGTACTCATCGGTTGCCATATCATGTGCAAACCAGGTTTTATCTTCATCCATCACGGTAGTCTCCGCAACATCCATGCTACGGATTCCAACCTGGATTAAATTAGTGGTCTGGCTCGCTTCATACACCGCACAGGCATGGTTACATTTAGAGCCTTCATACTCCTTTCGAAGATCTGCGTGGGCATCTATATGCAACACGGTAAGGTCGTCAAAACATTCATTAAAAGCACGGATGGTACCAATAGAAATGCTATGCTCCCCTCCAAAAACAGTCACGAATTTATTCCGAAGAATTAGCTCTTTGGTTTTTTTGTGGACTTCTTTCACCATGGCTTCCGGCGAACTATTTTCGGTAATCGCTTCAGTTAGGTGAATTCCTTGTTTGTATACTTCAGATTGAGTTTCAATATCGTACAACTCCATATTTTCTGAAGCGTGTAAAAAAGCTTCTGGCCCCTTATCTGCTCCTTTTTGAAAGGTACTGGTACCGTCATAAGGCACAGGGATTAAAACAATTTTTGAAGTTTCCAATGCGGCATATTCCTTTGGGATGCCAGCGTATGTTCTGGTGTTCATTATACTAATTATTATTTGATAATTCTGGTTGTTGTGTTTCTATTTTTTCTTCAGCAGGAGAGGTTCCGTAGCCTAAAATTCCAAGGAGTTGCTCACTGGTTTGTTGAGGGGAAAATAGTTTATGTGAAATGTTTCCATTTTCATCTTTATCTATAAGAATGTGTTTAGGGCTCGGGATTAAACAATGTTGTAATCCGCCAAAGCCTCCAATAGTTTCCTGGTATGCTCCCGTGTTAAAGAAACCTATATAAAGCGGTTTCTCTTTTTTATACTTGGGAAGGTAAATAGCATTCATATGCTGCTCACTATTGTAGTAATCGTCGCTATCGCACGTTAAACCTCCCAGTAATACGCGTTCATACTCATCATTCCAGCGATTCACTGCCATCATGATGAACCGTTTGCTAATAGCCCATGTATCGGGTAACGTAGTTATAAATGAGGAATTTATCATATTCCATTTTTCGCGATCGTTCTGTTGTTTTTGATAGAGGATTTCATAAATAGCACCCCCACTCTCGCCTACGGTAAAGCTTCCAAATTCAGTAAAGATATTAGGGACAGTCACCTCAGCTTCGGCACAAGTGATGTTTATCTGGTTGATAATTTCGTTAATCATATACTCATAGTCATACTCAAACGCCATAGAGTTTTTAATTGGGAAGCCGCCGCCAATATTCAAACTATCAAGTGTTGGGCAAATCTTTTTCAGTCTTGTGTAAACTTTTAAGCATTTCACTAATTCGTTCCAGTAATAGGCGTTATCACGAATTCCAGTATTAATAAAGAAGTGAAGCATTTTTAGCTCTACCTTATCGTTATTTTTAATTTGGTCTTCGTAAAAAGGAACAATATTTTTATACCCAATTCCTAATCTTGAGGTATAAAACTCAAACTTAGGTTCTTCTTCACTGGCAATTCTAATCCCTACTTTGAAATCACCACTTATTTCTTCTGAAAGCAACGAAATCTCTTCATAATTATCAATTACAGGAATACAATTTTCGTGACCCTCATTAATAAAACGGGCAATATTTTTCACATACTGATCCCTTTTAAAACCATTGCATACTACGTAAGTCTGATTTGTAATTTTTCCTTCAGCCTTTAAATTTTCAACAATATTAATATCGAATGCTGAAGACGTTTCAATATGAATATCATTCTTAAGTGCCTCGTGTAACACATGCTTAAAATGCGAGCTTTTTGTGCAATAGCAGTAGTTATACGTTCCTTTGTAATTATTCTTTTCAATGGCATCTGCGAACCATTTTTTAGCACGCTGGATGTTATTAGAAATCTTTGGCAAATAAGTAAACTTTAAAGGGGCACCATATTGTTCCACTAATTGCATTAGGTCTATGTCGTGAAACGTAAGAGTGTCCTCTTTCAAGTTAAACTCAGCTTGTGGGAAATGGTAGGTTTGATCGATAAGATCAATATATTTAGTATTCATTTTATGTCTTTTGAGTATATAAAAATAGAGAATAATGGGAGCGTTTCCGTAGTAAAATCACGGAATAACAATACTTTAACGCTGTAAACTAGATGCGAATGGGGTTTAGCCAATAGGCCAAACGAGATGCGATGCCTTTGGTCTTAATAACCGGGCCTTCTATCTTGGGAGTAACGGAAGCTAGCTTTAAATTTCGGTTCTCCGCCTGGCAGAATGCTTTTGAATATGACTTCCTAATCTTCAAAAGCCCGAACATATAAACTGGGTTCAATGTGTTCAGCTAAAAACTGAGCAAATGTAATTTATTTTTTGAATTGGAAATTCTTTTTAAGAAAAATTTTAAGGGTTTCGATACATTTTTTTTATGCCATAGGACACAAAGAAAAACCAAGCAGCCACCTCTCATTCTTCTTCTGATGCAACCTGCTGAAGGGTTGACGTCTATCAACAAAAAAGGCTCTCAAAACGAGAGCCTTTTAAAATTTCAATGGTTACTAAAATTATAGCATCGAGAAGAGCTCTACTTCGCGCTTGGTTAATATTTTCCAGCGTCCACGTGGCAGGTCTTTTTTGGTAAGGTGTGCAATGGTTACACAATCTACTTTAACTACGTTGTAGTTAAGGTGGTCAAAAATAGTCCGGATAACACTATTCCCCATATTTTTGATCTTAAGGCCTATTTCTTTTTTAGGTGCATTGTCCACGTAACTTATTTCTTCAACAAAAACTTTTTCACCATCTATCAAGATTCCTTCTCTGATTTTATCCAGATCTGAAGCTTTTAAATTCTTGTCTAATTCTATATGAAATAAACGCTCCATGCCTTTGCTGTGAAGCTTATTCACCAATTTATCGTCGTTGGTAAACAAAATTAATCCGGTGGCGTTTCTACCCAACCTACCTACGGGTTTTACATTTGCTGTGGTAGCATTGCTAATTAAATCCATTACTGTTAACCCCTTACTTTCACTCGTAGTAGAGGCAACAGATTTTGGTTTGTTCAATAAAATATAGGTGTCTGGTTCAGGATTGATACGGCGGCCATCAAAACGAACATCATCTTCTAGGTTCACTTTATAGCCCATTTCATTAATCACTTTTCCATTTACTGTTACCAATCCGGTAGCAATAAATGTGTCTGCTTCGCGGCGGGAACAAACACCGCTATTAGAAATATATTTATTTAACCGAATCCCTTTACGACCATCTCCCTTTTTTTTAGGGGTGTCTTGTTTTTTTTCTATAACAGGTCGCGCAGGAGCTAAATGGGTCTTTGAAGGTGTTTTACTTTTCCCTCCTTTCACGGGCGCATTACCACGTGCACTGCTTTTTCCTTTACTGGTATTCTTTCCTCTTCCTGAAGTCTTTCCTTTTTTACTATTGTCTTGTCTGCTCATATTTCGACTTGTTTATACTGAGCCTGTCAAAGTACTCAATATGCTACGGATTGCATTTTTAATGCACTATTACCTAGTGCGTTGTTATTTTTTGCAAAGATAGGATATAAAATACGAGTTACGAGCGACGAAGTATGAAGGTTCTCTTAAAATCTTTAATCATTCAGTTTGATTGTAGACTGTCGCTCCCTGTTTACGGTCAATTTTGTTACATCCGGACGTGAATAATGCCCCACAGGGTCAAAGTTTTGACGTTCTTCATAAATTCTATTGAAATCTAAAGTATGGTATATATTTCCAGCTTTGTTTACAACGGGCTCGACCAGCCATTCACCATTTGGACCTGCGATACAACTTCCTCCATTGGCTAAAATACTGGGTGCTTTTTTAAGTATTGTATCCAGGTACGGAGTGTCTTCCGGAACATCTTCCACCTTCATTAATGCGGAAACCGAAAGCACATAACTTCTGCTCTCCCGTGCAATAAAGCGGGTTATATCTTTTGTATTATGGTCACTCCCTGGCCAGACGGCTATATGCACATTTTCGCCTTGCCCATAGAGTGCGGCCCTTGGTAACGGCATCCAATTCTCCCAGCAATTAAGTCCGCCAACGGTAAAATCTTTTAATGGATGTACCCGTAAGCCGTGTCCGTCCCCGGGTGCCCATGTTAAGCGCTCATCGTATGTGGGTTGTAGTTTACGGTGCACGCTTTGAATGTTACCTTTTTCATTAACATACACTAAAGAGGCATATATACTATGCCCGCCACGATCCAAAGGGCGCTCAATAATACCCAGATATACAGCCAGGTTGTATTTCTTCGCCAAAGCACAAACAGTATCTAAATCGCCGTTTTCAATAGATACTGCATTGCGTACATAAAAAGCATGTAGTTCTTTGTTTACTGTAGTATCCCAATGGGTGCCGTTGGTTAACGCTAACCAAAACGGATAGCCTGGTAACAACCCTTCCCCAAACACGACAAGTTCGGCTTTGTTTTGCGCGGCTTCTTCTATTTGAGTTTCTATCTTTTTAAGCGTTGCTTGTTTCTTTAACCATACCGGAGAAATTTGTGCCAGTGCGACTTTAAGGAGGTGAGAGTTCTTCATTGGTTAAAGTTACTATTATTTAGGAAATTAGATTTGTTGAAAAATGATTTGGTCCAAGATATAATCCCCTTTTAAAAAAAAACGTCCACCTTAATCTCCCTCAGTAAAAATCCATCTTTCCCTCATTCAGGTGCCCGGTTACCTCAAGATGCCTTTTAATACGGTGCTGATATCACTACGTTTGGGTAAACAAAAACAATACTATTATGAAAACACTATCTATTTCAATGCAACAAAACAAGTTAAACATTAGCTGGGTGCTGGCCATCCTACTGGGACTATGCCTTTTTACCAACCCCGTAAATGCTCAAAACAACGAACGAACCGTCACTGGAGTGGTAAGCAGTCTGGACGGTCCCTTGCTAGGCGCTACGATAGTTTTAAAAGGAACGACAATTGGCGTCTCCTCTAATGAAGCAGGTGCTTTTACGTTTCCAAAGAAACTGAAGGAAAACGACATCCTGGTAGTAAGTTACCTGGGATACAAAAACAAGGAAGTTACCATTAACCGTGTAACTACTTACATCGAACCTTTTTTAGAAGATAATCCTGTTTTATTATATGGAGCGTTGCGAACCGACACTTCAGAAAGTACTCCTAAAAAATAACCAGACTACTCCATGAGAACTAGTATTCTCTTACTCTTCTTCACCTTTAGCCTGTTCTTGCATGCACAGCAAAGTCATTTTAAAGAAATCGACTTTCAAAAAGCAGATGAGATTGCGGAACGGTACAAAGGTGAAGATTTGTATAATCTACCCTTACTAGCACTGCGATTAACCGCACAATTAGATACCGATGCAGAGCGCTTCAGGGCCATTTATTTCTGGGTGACCCACAACATACGCGGCGACTATACCTTAATGAATGCCAATGAGCAAACGCACAAAAAGCTATACAATAACCCATCTGCTTTACAGCAATGGAGTAGACAGTACCGAAAAGAAATCTTTACCCTCCTGCGCGAAGAAAAGAAAACACTTTGTACAGGATACGCATACTTACTAAAAGAACTGGCCAACCTTGCTGGTCTGGAATGCGAAATTATTCACGGCTACGGCAAAATGAATTTATTAAAGTCTGATGACACTACCATCCCAAACCATTCGTGGAACGCTATAAAACTAGATGGAACCTGGTATTTGTGTGATGCTACCTGGTCCAGTGGCATTATAGATATGGAAACATATAGGTTTGAACATACCTATGACAACACTTTCTTTTTGATGGACCCGCAAGAGTTCATAAAAACCCATAAACCAATCGCTAAAAAGTGGACATTGCTTGACAAGCGCCTTGATACAGCTTCTCAATAACGCTACGTAACCACACTTCTCTAACAACCAAAAATTAAGTATACACAATACTAAAAACATCCTCGATTGCCATAAAACCTCCAATCTGTCACCGACAAAGTGTCGCATGCAGTCGTTTTTACAAACACCTAATTCATTATTCCACAATGTATTGGTGAGAATCTTTCCAATATCTCAATAATTTCTTTCAGAACCTTAAGACATCGTAATTCATAGAATTAAATACTCAGACAAGGACTTCTGTATGGTCCTTGCACCCTATGTATACAAATAATCAATTAAATACTATAAAAGAGTCTATTCTTAAAGTTGTGTTTTCAGCTTACTAGAATAGCAAAATTTGGAAAAACTATATGGAACCAAAACGAGTAGTAGTAAAAGTTGGTACAAACGTATTAACAAACAAAGACAACAGAATATTAGGCCCTGTTCTTAGAGAACTGGTGCGGCAAATAGCTGTATTATACGAACGTGATATCAAGGTCGTATTAGTATCCTCTGGATCTGCTATGGCAGGAAAAGAGGTGCTTGGAGACACAGCCATTGAGGATCCTTCCATAAGGAGACAGGTGTATTCTTCGGTAGGACAGCCAAGAATGATGCGACATTACTACAGTATTTTTCACGACTACGGAATGCGATGCGCACAAGTTCTTGCTACAAAACGCGATTTCGACCCGGGTAAGCATCGGGAAAATATGATTAATTGTTATGAAGGCTTATTGTCTGAAGGCGTTATTCCTATTGCCAATGAAGATGACGCGGTTTCCTTAACCATGTCTATGTTCTCGGACAACGATGAGCTGGCAAGTTTGGTAGCAGAATTATTAGATGCCGATCGTTTAATTATTTTGTCCGATACAGATGGATTGTATACGGGACATCCGGACGATTCAGATTCTGTAAAGTTAAACAAGGTGAAAGTAGAAGAAAATGTAGAGCAATTTGTGAAAGCTTCTAATAAGAAAGAAGGCGAAGGACGCGGCGGCATGGAGTCCAAATTAAAAATTGCCAAGCACACAGCGAAAAAAGACATCCCAACATACATTGCCAATGGAAAACGTGAAAATGTAATTATTGACATTATGGACAATAAAGAAGTTGGAACAAAATTTATTCATTAAAAAATAACTGAAATTATATGAAACTTTTAAGTTCAAAAATAAAAAATAACGTACTCGCTTCGATGATTAAAATCATCGACAAAAAGCGAAAGCACATTCTGGAGGCCAATAAAAAGGATCTGGAGGCATTTACTAAAGACGACCAGGCGCTTTACGACAGACTTGTGGTAGACGATGCTAAAGTAAATAGCATGATAAAAGCTATTGAAGAAGTACAAGCGCAGGAAGACCCGGTAGGGCAAGAGATCTCTGACCTAACTTTAGACAATGGGTTAAAGATCACGAATAAAACAGCTCCGTTTGGTTCGATTATGATCATTTATGAATCCCGACCAGACGTTACTATTGAAGCTGCAGTATTAGCCTTTAAAGCAAATAATAAAATTTTATTGAAAGGTGGAAAAGAAGCTCTTAACAGTAATGTAGTTCTTGAAGAATGCTGGCACCAGGCACTGGAAGAAAACGATCTTTCAAAAGACTGGATCAAGCTACTTCATTTAAAGCGTGAAGAAACACAAGAATTCTTAAAAAACCCACCAGAAAAACTGGATCTTATTGTGCCCAGAGGTGGTGAACGGCTCATTAAATTTGTAAAAGCCAATGCAACTTGTGCAGTCTTAATTAGTGGCCGTGGTAATAACTTTTTATATGTAGCCAAAGATGCAGACTGGTTAAAAACAGTAAAGGTTATCATTAATGCCAAGACCGATAAAATATCTGGTTGTAATGCCTTGGACAAAGTATTAATAGACAAGAATATTCCAGACTATGAAAAGAAACTTCAGGAACTCCAAGCTATCCTTACTAAGTTGGAAGTAGAGCTATGCGTTGATGAAGGTGTAGGAAAAATTCTTCCAGAGGAAAAAACGATCCCTACTAAGGATACATGGTATGAAGAGTTTTTAGCAATGAAACTACTCCTTGCTGAAGTAGATGGCTCCGACGCTGCTATCGAAATGATCAATGAGTTTTCTGGCGGACATTCGGCATCCATTTTAACGGAAGACAAGAAGTTAGCTAAAAAATTCATGGAACAGGTAGACAGTGCCGCTGTATACCACAATGCATCCACGAGATTTACCGATGGTGGGCAAATGGGTGTTGGTGCAGAACTGGCCATTAGTACAGACAAGCTTCACCACAGAGGCCCTTTAGGATTAAAACAATTAGTTACGAATAAGTACTATGTCTTTGGTGACGGTCATGTGAGGGTATAGCCTTAGAAAATGTCAAGGTATTTTGTACAGTATTATCCAAGCTAGTGTACCTAACTATAGCTGAAAATATACTATGAAAATTAAGTATCTTTATATCCTATTAAAACCTTGACACATACCGCTTCAAAACAAAAACAACCCACCCGGTTACAAGAATACGGGGTGGGTGTTTTTGAATTATGCCCTACCAGGTCTGCTCTAAAAAAAGCACTTAAAAAAGAATTGATCACAGTGAATGGTACTATTGCTACTACAGCAACCTATATTCAGGGTGGAGAGGTGATCACGCTTACTATTTCAGAAAAAATAATTTCTTCCAAAGAGCTAGTATTTCCTTTGCAGGTTTTATTTGAAGATGAATTCCTGGCCATTCTTCACAAACCCGCAGGAATTCTGGTGAGCGGAAACAGCTTTAAAACCATTGCCAGAGCATTACCTCAAAACCTAACTAAAAGCAAACAACCGGATGCCTGTACGCCGCAACCTGTACACAGATTGGATTATGCTACAACAGGAGTTATTTTAGCTGGAAAAACAAACAGCGGCATTAGAGCTTTAAACAAGCTTTTTAAGGACAAGAAAGTACAAAAAACGTATTATGCCATTACGATTGGCACAATGGAAAGCCAAGGCGACATAACAACTACCATAGATGACAAACCTTCACATTCCAGCTACCAGGTACTAAAATCTGTTACATCCTCACGTTTTGGAAAACTGAATCTCGTTACATTAGATCCAAAAACAGGAAGGAGACATCAGCTACGAAAACATTTGGCTGGTATTGGCACTCCTATTTTAGGGGATAAAGACTATGGAAAAGAGGGCTTTCTTTTAAAAGGGAAGGGCTTGTACTTACATGCGTATGCGATTCAATTTGTACATCCTTTTTCTGAAGAAGAGATTTTTATAAAGAGTGAATTACCAGAGAGGTTTGTAAAGATTTTTCCTGAAATAACTATCCCCTGAGATTTTGATTTTAATTTCTTAAAAGATTCTGTGCAATAAAAGATCTACATTAATAAGTACAATACTAAAAACACCTACTACAATTATAAATTTTAAAATATTATGTAAGATTATGTAGTGAATCTTCTTTGCCGAATTCCAGAGTATAAAAAGAAACAACCCCAAAGCCAGCACACTTCCGAAGAAATAAAAATACATATAGCCAATTTCAAATTTGGTGAGTAAAAGGACTGTAGGAACTAGTGTAGCTATACTCAACAACGTTAGCATGCGCTTGGAGAGCTTTTCTCCATACACCACAGGAATGGTTCTGTAGTTTTGTGCTAAGTCGCCTTTCAGGTTTTCAAGATCTTTGGTTAATTCCCGCATAGAAATAAGCAGAAACAAGAAGGTAGCATGGACAAAGATCACCACATCAAAATTGCTGTAATAAATAAATACCGCAAAAAAAGGAATAACAGCCAGGGTAGCTGCTACCAAATTACCAACAAAGGGGTATTTCTTCAGCTTATGGGAATAAAACCAGATACCAAAAATATATAATGAAAAGAACACTACTGCCCTAAAACTCACGTAGCTGGCAAAAATTACAGAAAGGAAATTCAGTACAAAATACCCCGAGAGTTTGGTTTGCTGGCTCACCAGTTTATCCAGCATCGTTTTATGCGGACGGTTAATTAGATCTTTTTCAGAATCGTAAAAACTGTTAATAATATACCCACTGGCAATAGCTGAAGCAGACGCCAAAACAAGCATTAGCAAGTTAGGGTCAAAAAGCACCTCCCGTAAGGGTAAATCAGGAGCTAAAATATAAATAGAGGTAAGGTATTGCGCCAGAGCAATCACCAGAATATTATATCCCCTGACGATTGAAAACAGGCTGAAAAACTTTAAAAAAAAGTATTTCTGTTTTCGGCTTAGCATGTAAATAGGGTTTAGAAGTTGTAAACCACTTCCAAATTGTAGTTTTTAAGTTCCGTACGTGCCTGGTCTATATCTTCGGTAAAGCCCAGCATATAGCCACCGCCACCTGAACCACACAATTTAAGGTAGTAGGCGTTTGTATCTATTCCTTTTTTCCAAAGGGTATGAAACTCTTTCGGGATCATAGGCTTAAAATTATCCAGCACTACTTTAGAAAGTTGTTTTACATTTCCAAAAAGTGATTTCACATCGCCTTTCAGAAAATCGTGTACACAGGCATCGGTATGTTTTACAAATTGGTTTTTCAACATATTTCGAAATCCTTCCTGTTTCATATTCTCCATAAAGATATTGACCATAGGAGCGGTCTCTCCTGTCTGGCCACTATCCAATAGAAACACTGCGCCTTTTCCATTTACCGTTTGTGAAGGAATGTTGGCACTTTCAATGCTGTCCTGGCTGTTAATTAAAATTGGAAGGCTTAAATAACTGTTCAGAGGGTCCAGGCCAGATGATTTTCCGTGGAAAAAAGATTCCATTTCGCCAAATATCTTCTTAAGCTGCAGTAATTTTTCGCGCGTTAAATTTTCGAGAACCGTGATTTTATCCGTTGCATACTGGTCGTAAACCGCAGCAACCAAAGCACCACTACTCCCTACTCCATACCCCATTGGGATACTGGAATCGAAATACAACCCTGCTTCAACATCGGTTTTGAGTTTTTCTAAATTAAACGCCACCAATGCTGGTTGTTCTGTCTGTAAGTTTTCTAAATACGCAGTAAAACGCTTTAACGCATCGTTACTCTTACGGGTAGCAATGGTTTTGTGGGCATCTATTTTCAACGCACCATTGTAAAAATTATACGGTATAGACAGACCTTTAGAGTCTTTTATTATACCATATTCGCCAAAGAGTAAAATTTTTGAATAGAAAAGGGGACCGCGCATAGTTTGATTCTGTAGGACTAAAGTACAATTTTTTAACTAGTTAGTGCAAAGATACGAAAATATAAAAATCTGGTTGATTACGAAGTAAAAATACTGGCTCCCACACCACACCGGTCGTGAATATACTCACCATTTTTACAGAAAACAGCAAGTTCTTCGGTTATAAATTTTTGAACTCGCTCCTTTTCTAAAAGCGGGTACAGCGCATGTACATTAGCTCCGGCATCTAAGGTAAAGCAAACCTGGCTGCCAGTAGCACTTCTAAACTCCCAGATTCGATTAATGATTTCCAGGGTGTTTGGCTTCATCAAGATAAAATAGGGCTCGCTCGCCATCATCATTCCATGTAACTGTAAGGCTTCGCTTTCTACTACCTTTATAAAGGCTGAAATATCACCGCTTTCAAAAATGTTTATGAGTGTTGACAGGTTAGTATTAGCTGTTTTAAATCGGGCCTCCGCATATGGATTCTCATTCATTAGATCGTGTCCCACTGTACTGCTCACTTGTTTTTCGCCTTTATCTACCAGCAAAATAGTATCCTGGTAGTTGCTGAAATTTTCATGAATTTTATAGGGATATTTTACACCAAAGAGGTTGCTGCTCCCTTCAATTTCGGGGTGCGTTCCCCATACCATTACCGGACCTTCGGTGCTTCGGGAGGCACTCCCAGAACCCAAACGAGCCAGAAAAGATGCTTTTTGTATTTGACTCTCACTTGTCATGCTGAGCGCAGTCGAAGCACCCCCCAATAACGCATTTTCTAAAGAAACTAAACACATTGCCAGTGCTGCCATTCCACTGGCGGAACTTGCTATACCGCTACTGTGTGGAAACGAGTTCCTGGTTTCAATTTTAAATGTATACTCTTTCAGAAAGGGTACGTACGTTGAAATACGTTCAAAGAATTTTACAATCTTTGGTTCGAAGTCCTTTTCTCTTTTTCCGTCTAAAAAAACTTTAAAGTTGAACGTTTCAGCAGGGACAATCTTTTCAAAATGAAGAGTAGTTTCTGTTCTGCATTCAGTTAACGTAAAACTTACCGAAGCATTTTGCGGCAACTGCTCACCGTACTTTCCCCAGTATTTTACCAACGCGATATTGCTGGGTGCCTGGGAGGAAACACTTCCCATTTCTAGTTTTTTGGAGTACGGTTTCGGGACAAATGCTGCTACCATTATGAGTTTATTTTTCAGAAAGCAAATATAAGCAAATGCTGTATGTGGTAAAACCTATAAAAATATTGATGACATATTATAAAAGCTACGATGCTATAAAAACAGACAAAACAGAACCAAGATGAAACCTATTACTTATTTGTTACTCGTAGTGATGGTCCCAATGACCTCCAGCTGTTTCTTAGGAAACAACACCCCGGAAAATAATTATACTGAAGAAAGCACTGAAAACTACGGGTATAAAGAACCCATGGCGCAGCAGGAAACCTGGCAACAAAACGATACGGATAATCTACAATCAAATAGAGGTACCACACAAAAACAACAAAGCATCCGGAATTTCCAAATTCAGGATCCAAAGACCGGAATGGTTGCAGCTACCATCCCTTTTCCATCCAACTGGAGGCAAGTTACTAACAGTCGTGAGTGGACGTTTGAAGGACCTGACAACCTAAAAATAAGCGGGGAGTTTGGTCAGAATTTTACTTATGGTTCTTCTACCATTGGGTACGGAGGCAACAGCAGGCCTCCAATGAACCTCCAGCAAATTATAGAGGAGTTCTTTATGCCTACAGCGCAACAAACCAACAGGACGTTGCTAACAACCTATGAGCTTCCACAAGTGGCCCGGGTAACTCAGAATTACAGAAATCAATTATGGCAATACGCCCCCTCACAAAAAAGCACAAGAGCCTACGCATTGGAGTGGAAAGACACCGCAGGGATGAACTACATTACAGTACTCAATGTTATTGATGACCGGTCGCAATTAGGGAGTTACTGGGCATTCTACGGCACATTTTTGCAAGCCCGTTCTCAGGATTTTGAAGCTGCTAAAAAGGCTTTTATCTATGGATTGGAAAACAAGCAATACAACCCACAATGGATCGCAGTGCTTAACAATAAGGATATAAACCGTGCCAACGTTAGCAATGCCGCACATCAAAAACGTATGGCTGCTATTCAAGCAAGAGGAAATGCCTCACGA
Organism: Flavobacteriaceae bacterium UBA1903; assembly: GCA_002337605.1. Classification (GTDB taxonomy): domain Bacteria; phylum Bacteroidota; class Bacteroidia; order Flavobacteriales; family Flavobacteriaceae; genus Marinirhabdus. Next base: position 170,481 of record DDGL01000016.1, on the reverse strand, counting down.
GCAATTTCAAAAACCTATAGTGACATCTCAGACATTTCACACGCTGGCTACTTAAAACGCAATAATATTAACAGTGCAGGACATTCTAAAACTATTAATATGATAAGCGAAAATACTGTAATAGCCAATCATGGTACGGGCGAACATTACACAGTTCCCTCTGGAAGTAACTACTATTGGGTAAATAATAATGGAGAATATTTTGGGACAAATAATGCAAATTATGATCCGCGTATAGACCAGAATATAAATAACAGTGAGTGGACACAGTTTAATGTTGAAAACTAAAAAAATCTGTATCTTTCTCCATACTTACCCGTATGGAGCGCCAAAATAACATAGTAGAACAAAGTAAATTAGTGGTTGCCATAAAAGCAAACAACTCCAAAGTTTTACAACAACTGTATCAGGAAAATTATAAAAAGGTAGAAATTCATATTGTAAATAATAGCGGTTCTATACCACAAGCCCAGGATACGTACCAGGAAGCTTTTTTAGCTTGTTATCAAAATATAAAGGCAGATAAGTTTGAACCAAATTCTGAAACTGCTTTGCAAGGATATTTATTTACCATAGCAAAAAATAAGTGGACAGATTATTTGCGTTCGTCGCAGTTTAAAAAAGTACAGGGAATGAGTGAGGGCATTTCAGCAACCATGAAAGATGAAGACACCATACCTGTGGAAAATAATTTAGCGCAATTACAAATGAATGCTACTATAGATGCATTTTCAAGATTAGGTAACGAATGTAAAGAACTACTGAAGCTGTTTTACTATGAAAAAAAATCGATGAAGGAAATTTCAGCAGAAAAAAACCTAACGAGTGCCTCAGCCAGGAATAAAAAATATCGCTGTATCCAAAAATTAAAAACATTGGTCGCACATCCCAAATAACCTACAATGAATCATAAAGAAGCCATGTCAGTTCAGTTTTTAGAAGATGCCGAAAGGTATCTAAATGGGGCCATGACACTTCCCGAAAAGACTGCCTATGATGAGAAGTTAAACACAGACCCGGCTTTTCGAAGTCAGTTTGAAAAAACCAAAGCACTCATCCTTGGGATAGAAAGTGCTGTTTTAAAGGAGCAGTTGGATGCGTTTCATAACACTATGGAATCTGAAACCCCTGTACGTGCCCTTCGCCAAACCAACAAGTCAACATACATATGGCTTGGTATTGCTGCCAGTATCATTGCTGTGTTGGGTATCTTTTTGTTTTTTAATAAAAGTACTTCTACAGACCAGCTCTTTGCAGCTCATTTTGTTCCGGATCCTGGTCTGCCCACAACTATGAGTACTTCAGGAAACTACACCTTTTATGACGGGATGGTTAATTACAAACGTGAAGAGTATACGGTTGCTATTACCAAGTGGAAAAGCCTGTATACTAAGAAATCTGATAACGATACGTTAAACTATTTCCTGGGTATGGCACAACTGGCAAACAACAACCCAGAGGAAGCTATTGTATACCTTCAAGAAGTACTCCCTCAAAAAGAGAGTATGTTTTATAACGATGTTCATTATTATTTAGGGCTTGCCTATTTAAAAGCAGGTGCCGTTGAAAAAGCCAAACGTGCTTTTCAGGAAAGTAAGAAGGCAGAAAGCAACAAAATTCTCACAGAACTAAATTGAGGCTCTATGAAATGTTTTAGCGTACTCGTTTTGTTCCTATTTATACTTTTAAGCAGTATGCACAACTGCTTCGGACAAGCAGACACGCTCTCTGGAATTCCAAAAATTCGCGAACTCATTGTTTCAAAAAAAATTGAAGAAGCCAAAAAAGAAGTAGCCGCTCAAATCGATTTTTTTAAAACTCAGAAAAACTACGACACACTTCCCTATTATATTGAGTTTGTTGGCAGCTACACCCTTTCTGATAATAACTGGGACTTGGCGCTGAACAAAGCACAGCTATTTGTGAACGAGCTTAAAGAGTATAACAACGCGAGTATTACAAAACAAGCTTTAAAAGAACTGGCCTGGATCTACGACGAAACAGGAAGGCCTGATAAAGCATACCAATTAATCTTGGAAGCATTAGTCTATGCCAAAAAAGAAACTGTGCCGAAGGGGTCTACAGTAGCAGATCTAACCTATAATCTTGGTTACTACTCGGGTGCTTCGGGTGAATACCAGAGAGCTAAAGTTCATTATTTACGTGTTTTGGATTTAGTAAGAAAAAGAGAAAAACCCGATTACGCTTTCTTACAGCAAATTAACAATTCCCTTGGTGGGGTAATGTGGACCCAGGGAAAGATGGACAGTTGTAATTACTATTTTAAACAGTCGTTAGCAGCTCTTAAAAAAACAGATAGCTCGGCGTTAAATAAATTTTACAGACCAGGACTGGTAAAAATGAACATGGCCGTAGTCTCAAATATGATGGGAAAAAACAATGAAGCCATTGCCTTTTCAGAAGAAGCCATTACCAACTTTCGAACCTTTATAAAAGTAGCCAAGGACGAACAACGTAAAAATGCTGCCAGAGGAAATGCAATGGTAGCTATTGATAACCTGGGAGTGTTTTACAATACAATTGGTGAATTTAGCAGAGCCGAAGCCCTTATTTCTTACTCCCTGGAACAGAAGAAGAAATCAAAAAGTCCGGATGATCCCAACATTACTATATCCCAGATTATATTGGCCCAAGCTAAGTTAAACACTCAAAAGTTAACCGAAGCTGCTCACTTGCTGGATACATCTATAGAACAGCTCAATAAAAATACCGGAGTTCAAAACACCTGGCGTGCTTCGGCCTACTCTACACGAGCCACGATTTTTGAAAAAGAAGAACAATTTGAAAAAGCCACAGCCTATTACAAAAAGGCTGAAGAAATTTACCGAGAAATATATAAGGGCAACTTTAATAACGATATTTTAAATGAGTTTGGTAAAATGGCACTGTTCTACGCTAAACAGGACAATGAAACAAAAGCACTTGATCTAGGTACAGAGATCTATCAGATCACAAAAACAGGAGACTTTAAAAACACTCCTCAAGAACAGACCAATACATTAGTATTAGCAAATATCTATCTTCAGTTAGAGGCGTATGATCAAGCTATTGCGTACAGTGATGAGGCAATCAATTTTCAAATGAACACTTCTGAAAATAAGGTAAGCCTCCAGGATTCAGTATTGCTTCAGTTTTCAAAACCAAATGCCTATCTAACAAAAGCGAAAGGCATCTACGCAAAAAGCAAGTCCCTTTCAAAAGAGGAGTTAGCCGAATTACTAGATTTATTAAAAAAAGGGATTTCCATTTTAGAACAACGCAAAGCTGTAATTAAAACCTCAGAAGATGTCTCCGAACTTATTGCTAGCAATGAAGAGTTGTTCAATTTTGCTAAAAAAATACGTCTTGATTATTACGTACAGACGGAACAGAAAAAAGTTCTTGATGAAATTTTAAGCCTGCACGAGTCTGCCATCTATACCCGCATTCGCGCCCGGTTAAACCTAAGACAGGATGTAACGTATGCAGGTGTGCCCAAAGCCGTAACGGAACGAGAAGAGCAGTTGAAAACCGCACTAACCAGTTCGTTACAATCTGAAAGCTCCCATGGAATAGATCAGTTTTTTAAGGCCACTAAAACCTGGAATCAGTTTATTGACAGCCTCAAGACCAACTATCCTAACTACTATGAAATACGGTATAAAAATATTGAAACCTCTTTAGCATCAATTCAAAAAAAATTACCTCATCATACAACCGCCATTCGATATATGTTTATAGATTCTAAATTATATGCTGTTGTGCTGGACAAAGACCAGAAGCAATTAATTTCGCTGGATTTTGAACCTTTAAAAAAATCACTCCATAATATTCAGACAAACAAATTTGACGCATTAGAATTAGCACCAAGTCTACACAAGCTTTATAAGGGGTTGTGGGAACCGCTTCAAAAGTATATTCAGCATAAAAAAGTTTTAATTATTCCGGATGGGGCACTTTACAACCTGAGTTTTGAAATGTTAACCCCCAAACCCATTTCAACTTTTAGCGGTTTAGCAACCAATAGTTTACTTTATGAACACACTATTTCCTATAATTTCAGCTTATTGTTATTAAATACAGATACCACCTCCATTACCTATAACAACAACTACATTGGTTTTGCACCAGAATTTACAGCCAAAATGAAGGATCAATACCAATTGGCCGTTACAGATTCTGTAGCATTGGATAAGACCTATTTAACCCTACTCCCCCAACCCTTTACTTCGGAAATAGCAAAAAAATATGCGACCATTTTTAAGGGCGATGTTTTTTTAAACAAGAACGCTTCCAAGCAGTTTTTTATAACCAATTCCGGGGAACACAAGATCATCTACATTGGCACGCATGCAGAATCAAATAACGTTACACCAGAGCTTTCAAGACTCATATTTGCCAAAAATATTTCAAACGACACCCTTTTAAACAATAATTCGCTATATACCTACGAGATTTACAACCAGAATCTCACTTCCGAATTAGCCATCCTCACCGCTTGTGAAACAGGTAAACCAACGTATCAGTCCGGGGAAGGCATGATATCGCTGGCACATGCATTTCGGTATGCGGGCAGTAAAAGTATCTTAACAAGTCTATGGCAAATTGATGAGCAATCCAGTTCGCAGATTGTGAGTTCATTTTATGAACACTTAAAAGATGGCTCCTCTAAAGAAGTAGCCTTACAACAAGCAAAATTAGACTATCTGGCCACAGCAAAAGGAAGAACTGCAGCACCTCAGTACTGGGCAGGTTTGGTACTTATTGGAGATACCTCCCCTATAGAATTTTCAACTTCTTATACCCTCTGGTATTGGGCTGCAGGAGTATGCGTTTTACTTCTTATCTATTTTGGCTACAAACGATTAAACCTATAGTAACTTACCAAAGAAAACCTATACTCCCAGAAAAAGAGGCGGTTTCTATAAAAGCTAAAATTTAACTGGCTAACGCTATTAATTTTGTTATTGTATTGAAGTTACGCGCCGTGGCAGTTACTTTCAGTATTTTTTCAAAAAAGTTGGTACTCATTTTTGCACGGCCTGCCCCAATTGCCGGATAAAAATAGATACACTCTTGAGTATAGTGAACTAGTTCATTGGGGTAAGAAACTTCCTTTAGCATGGCGACATTAGCTGGTGATGGCACTGATTGAAGTAAAATGAAATAGCTCTTTTCCAGAGTTTCTTTCGGAAACGGACACAGCTCCAACATATTTCTTATTTCTGAAACCGTTTTCACAATCACTGGGACCTCCCAGTCATATTTTTTAAGAATAGCTGCCGAAATTTCGGCTTCTAGATCATTCCTTTTTTTCTCGGAAGAAAAAATCCAGTTTCCTGTATGCAAATAGATTTGAATATCCTGAAACCCCAACTGCTTAGCCATGTCTAGCTGGTCTGCCTTTGAAAATTTTTTATGCCCGCCAACGTTGATACCGCGAAGAAGGGCTATTTTTATTGTACGCATCATTCTTTATTGTTCCCTTTTATTTCACGTTGTCGCATTGGCATAGCATCAATAAGACTGAAAAATTTTACTGCTTTTTGCACTTCAGTTGCATGAAATTTTTCTGTCCCATCCAAGCCTATTAAAGAGACATTAAAGCTAGTGATGGTAGACTCCGATTTTTCCGAAACCAAAACTTCTTTGTCAAAATTTACCGTAAAACCAGAATTGGTTACATGATAGACAATTACTTTACGTTCCTTTAATGCCTGTGCTTCAACTTTCAGAGAAGCAAGCTGTATAGCAGCCTGACTATTCCCAAAGGTTGGTGAAGCAATCACAATAACGCGGTTTTCCCATTGGTGTTTTTCTAAATCCTGTGCATTCATAACAAAAGGTATTAAAATAAGTAAGAAGATATATTTCATACCTAAAGGTACGTCTCAAACCGAAGAAACTATTTTAAGGTTTTGCTAAACTTTGCGCCACCAAATAGCCGCCCGTCCATGCATTCTGAAAATTAAATCCGCCTGTAATGGCATCTATGTTCAATACTTCCCCAGCAAAATAAAGATCTGGAATCACTTTGCTTTTAAAGGTTTTAAAGTTTACTTCCTTCAGTTGTACACCTCCAGCGGTCACAAATTCTTCTTTAAACGTACTTTTACCTTCAACCTTAAATGTGCTTTGCGTAAGGGCTTCGGAGAGTCGCAGCAACTCTTTTTTTGAAACGTCTGCCCAGGTTTGTATCACCGTAATTTCTGAAGCGTTTAGCAAACGCTGCCACAAACGTTTTGGCAGATCGAATTGGGCATATTTCTGTAATGTTTGTTTTGGGTTTTGAAGTTTCAACTCTAGTAATTGCTCCATGGCATCTTCTGCTGAAAGATAATGAAGCCAGTTTACCCGAATCGTAAAATGATACTTTGTAGGCTCCAGCAACCGTGCACCCCAGGCCGAAAGTTTTAAAATAGCAGGACCACTCATCCCCCAATGGGTAATTAACAACGGGCCCTCACTTGCCAGCAAAACGCTTCCGTTTTCTGAAAGTACTTCTACAGAGACCTCCGTTGCCAACCCAGGTAAATCGGCAATACGTTCGTCTTTTATGTTAAAGGTGAATAAGGAAGGAACTGGCGGGACAATAGTATGCCCCAATGCTTCCAGGATCTTCCATACTTTGGGATTGCTTCCCGTAGCAATGACCACCTTTTTTGCCGAAAATACTTCCGAAGGAGTTACCAGTTCAAAGCCCCCATCAGTTTTTAAAATTTGTTTAACCGATTGTCCTTGTAGCACCTCAATTCCCAGTCGTTTCGTTTCATTTACAAAACAATCTATAATGGTTTGCGAGCTATCGGTAACAGGAAACATTCTCCCATCTTCTTCAATTTTAAGTGCAACGCCCCTTTCTTCAAACCAAGCAATGGTATCGCCTGTCATAAAACTATGGAATGGGCCTATTAATTCTTTTTCGCCCCGAGGATAGTTGGTGGAAAGGTCCTTCGGAATAAATTCGGCATGGGTTACATTACATCTGCCGCCACCGGAAACTTTAACTTTGGTCAATACCTCTTTCCCTCGCTCCAGAATAGCAATAGTGAGTTCCGGGTTAACTTCAGCAGTATTGATGGCCGTAAAAAAACCAGCAGCGCCACCGCCCAGAATTAAAATGTCATAAGTGTCTTTCAATCCATAAATTTAACAGGACAATTACTGAATCAGTAACTTTCTAACCACTTGATTGTCGTTTGATGTAAATAAAACAAAATAGATTCCCGTCGCAAGGTTGAACCTTACTTCCTGCTGGTCTTCTAATATTTCTTCACTAAAAACAGAAACACCATTTGCAGAAAATATTTCAACCGTTTGAATGGAGAACCCTGAAGAAAAATGCAAGGTGTTCTTCGTTGGGTTGGGGTAAAAAGTAAAAGATTCCAGCGTGTTTTCAGTAACATCCAGCACTTCACAATTCACAGGATCGAATAAAACTTCACCTAAAGTGTTGTCATCCTGTTGATGAAAAATCACACTTTCTGCAATTGCTAACGTATTTTCTACACCTTCAACCCAGCAATTGTTTAAGGCAGAAATAGTATTGGGTGTGTTGTTGTACAGGGCAAAAATTTCATTGTTGTTGCCATTTTCAGAAAAGACATTTCCGCCTGGATTGTTAGTATCATCCCCTAAATTAATCGACGCTTCTCCCTGCAGAGTAATGCCCCACAGGTTTCTGCGAATTTCATTACCGAAAGCAGTAATCTCCATATCGTTTGTAGATGCATTAATATTAATACCACTTCCTCCAAGATTAGGGTTTCCTTGTGTGTTATTGTCTTCAATGATATTTTCTGAAATTTCAACGGTTGCAGTACCTCCTACAATCGTAATTCCGTATCTGTTATCCCTGATTTCATTCCCGGAAACAATGGCTCTGATGGTACCGCCCAGAAGGTTTGCTATTGCAATTCCTCCCGCTTCAGTGTTTAGCACATCGCCTATAATGACATTATCAATAATTTGAAGATCCTCTGTTGTAGTTGTACTACCTAAATTAATTTGAGGCCTGTTAGCGTTTAAGGTGTTATTTCCTTCTATATAGTTTCCTGAAATGGTCGCTGAAACTTCAGCATTTGCTGCAGAACTAATAGCGGGTAGCTCATTAAATGTTATTTCATTATTTGTGATCTGTGGCATACCCCTTGAAAGGGAAATCACAGCACCTGTTGTAATTCCGCCGGCAACGTTTTGAGTAATGATAGAGTTGTCAATGGTAAAGTCTTCGGTTAACACTCTTAATCCGCCACCATTTGTGATGGTCGCATTCTGAATCATAATGGTTGAAAATTCTTCAAAACGAAACCCTTGGTAAGGAAAATTAACGTCTGCCGCCTGGAACATAGTTTCGTCTGCAGAAACTTCAAATTCGCCAAAAACAGTCAATAAAATAGCGTTTTCTACTAAAACGATGGCATCGGTGTCTATTCTCAATTTATCATTTTCTGCGATCACCAGATTTTCCTGAAGGGTAAACTCATTCCCATCAACAGATATGGTAGAGGGGCTTGCATTTGCAATATCTGTCAACGTCCAGTCTACCCCTGTATTGGGTGTAGTGTATGTTTGTGCTAGGATGGTAGCGTACCCTAAAATAAGGGTGAATAAAAGGGAGGTAAAATTTTTCATAAGTAGTTTTTTTATTGATTACAAAAATACATATCTCAAATTAGATACGTAAACAGCCAGAGGACCTGATGTTATGAAACAGCTATTTTTTCTTCAGCAAAATACTTACAAAGAGTTAGGGTCTCTTTTACATCGGCTTCGGTAGTTCTGGGGTTTATAAGGCACATACGCAATACTACTTGTTTGTTTAAGACCGTAGTAACCAGCAACGCTTTCCGGGAATTGACTACTTTTTCTGAAATATACTGATTAAGCGCATCTAATTCTTCTTCAGAAAAATTATGTGCCATTGGGTTATACCTAAAATTAATAACTGCAAGGGTGGCTGGAGACACTACTTCCCAGCTTTTACTCTTTCTTAGAATTTTTTCGGTCTTTTCGGCCAGCTCGCAGTTATACGTAATGGCTTTTCTGAACGCTTTAAGGCCAAAAGTTTTAATACTCATATAAAATTTAAGTGCTCTAAACCGACGTGTAAGCTGAATACCGTGGTCGTAAAAATTTATTTCAGATTCATTGCCTTCAATATCTCTTAAGTATTCCGGCTTTTCGGTAAACGTATTTTTCAACCATTTGTGGTTACGCACCAGAAGACAGCCCATCTCATACGGTTGAAAAAACCATTTGTGCGGATCTACCGTGAGCGAATCTGCCTTTTCAATTCCTTTTAAAAGTTGTTTGCCGTTTTTGGCCAGAATAGCCGCGCCACCATACGCGCCATCTATATGAAACCATATATTTTCTTCTTTACAAATCTTTGACAGTTGCATAAGAGGATCTACAGTTCCTGTGTTGGTGGTACCTGCCGTAGCAATAAGACAAAAAGGTTGTAACCCTTCCAGTTGGTCTTTTGCAATAGCATTTTTAAGTTTATTAATGGCAAACTTGAATTCTCCGTCGGTAGGGATAATACGTATCTGCTCTTTTCTAAAACCTAATACTCTAATCGCTTTAATATTGGACGAGTGTGCCTGGTCTGAAAGATAAATAACCGCCTTGCTGAAATCTTCTCCACATTTAATACGTCTCGCAGTAGCAACAGCAGTTAGGTTTGCCATAGAACCTCCACTGGTAAATATCCCTCCTCCCTTTTTCTTAGGAAATCCGAATATCTTAAGCAACCAGCCTATTGTGACGATCTCTAACTCTGCAGCGGCAGGAGAAGCCGCCCACCCTCCGGAAAATATATTGAAGCCTGTAGCCAATGTATCGGCCATTGCACTAATGTAGTTGCTTGGTCCGGGTACAAACGAAAAGGATTTTGGATGCGATACAATCTGGCTTTGCGCCATTACATTTTTCAATACAAAATTTAATACTCCCTGCGGGTCGCTCGGCATTTCCGGGGCTTCTTCTAAAAAAAGGTGGTCCATTTCGGCTCTGGATGCCTGAGCGATTGGAAGTTTCTGGTCCTGGGTATCAAAATGATCTACAATAGCGTCCACGACACTATATCCATAAGCCGTCATTTCTTCTTTTGTGAGGTCTAATTTTGCGTTAGGTTTCAATTGCATTGTAGCTTTTTATTCTATAAAAGTTATTTGGCAAAATTACGGTTTTACAAAGGCAATGAGGAGAGTTTAAACTATTAATTGTTTGTAAATACGTATGAAATACTAATTTAAAAAAACTATTTTTGAGTATGATTGCACTGTACATTTTCTGCATTTTCTTTACAGTTTCTGCATTCTTTCCAGCAACCGGAAATCCGCATTGGTTTTTTCGCACGGCCGATTTTGTTCGCTTACAGTCAATTGCTATAGAGGTAATTTTAGTAGGCCTGCTGGCTTATTTTGGGTGGCAATTTTCAACTTTTGAATGGATTGTAGCAGGCGGACTTGTATTCAGCATCATTTATCAATTGCACAAAGTGTACAAATACAGTTCGTTCTATCCCAGGAAAAAACCCGATTTCCCAAGTGACGGTTGTGTTTCAATCTTGGCTGGTAATGTACTTCAGGACAACAAGGAATACGACAAATTTTTAGCTGAATGTAAGAAGTACGACCCCGACCTCATTCTAACTATGGAGTCCAACAATGCATGGGAAGAAGGGATTTCTTCGCTTGAAGAAACCTATCCGTTTTCAGTTAAAATTCCGCTCGAAAATTACTATGGGATGCACCTGTATGCTAAAAAAGAACTTGAAAATGTTTCTTCACAATATCAGATTGAAGAAGACGTGCCTTCCATTTATTTTGACTACAGGCTGGACAATGGTAAAAAAATATTTTTTGCCTGCTTACACCCTGCTCCGCCCAGTCCTACTGAAAATGAAACCAGCAAAGAACGTGATGCAGAACTTATCCTAACAGGAAAACACATAAGAAACCTAAACAGACCCGCTGTGGTCTGTGGCGACATGAACGACGTGGTTTGGAGTCGCACCACCCGCTTGCTAAAGAAAATGACCGGAATGATAGACCCCCGCATTGGTCGTGGTTTTTTTCCGACCTATCACGCAGGCTACAGGTTGATGCGGTTTCCTTTAGACCACTTATTTCATACCAAAGACTTATTTGCGAAAGTAATGGAGCGCACCAGGTATTTTGGAAGCGACCATTTTGCAATGTATTATGAAATTCATCTTAAAAAAAAAGCGGAAAAAGCAACGAAGACACCTTTAAACGGAGATGACAAGGAGGAAATTGAAGAGTTGATAGAGCGGGCAGATTAATTTAATCGAAATCAGCCCCATTTTTGGACTGTTCAGTAGCCATTATTTTATTTTCTTGAATTGCTAAAAAACAGCTACTTCTATGTACACTAGGTAAGAATCACAACCACCAGAACAGCAGTTAATCAAATTATAAAGCCTCTTAAAAACAGTGTCTAGAAACGCTCTTTTATTTCAATAACAATTCCAATAAACAAACATAACAACGCTGTACCAACAGCTAAAGCACCTAAGCCCATATTCAATAAATTTAATTTTTGACAAAGGTAAGAATTAAAAAAGGTTTCAAATAAAAAAGTTTCTCATTTCTAAGAAGCTTTTTAGACAGTGTATTATTCAAAGCTATAACATTAACGACAAGAATCCCATAAGTACCGGATAAACTTCAATTCCTGTCTTACTAGTATCCATAAAAAAAGACCCAACTTTTAGTTGAGTCTTTTAAATTCGCCTGCACTGAGCGCAGTCGAAGTGTGCGGATGACAGGAATCGAACCTGCACGCCTTGCGGCACTAGATCCTAAGTCTAGCATGTCTACCAGTTCCACCACATCCGCGGCTGTTCCAGTAATCCCGTTAAGGGACGGCAAATATAAAGAACTATTTTTATTTACAAGCAATCTTTCTTTTAAAAAATGTGCTTTTTGTAACTTAGCGGAAAACTGAACATTAACCTTAAAATTTTTCCGCTTGTTTCGAAGGTGAGCCCTTTGACAAGCACAGGATAAACTCTGCCGAAGTATGAAAAGCGCAAAACCCTATATAGAAGAACACAAGCAACGATTTATAGACGAACTTATTGAATTATTAAAAATCCCATCTATTTCAGCAGATTCAGCTTATAAAAAGGATGTGATTACAACGGCATCTGTTGTTAAAGAAAGCTTAGAAAAAGCCGGATGTGATGCTGTTGAAATCTGTGAAACACCAGGGTACCCTATTGTCTTTGGAGAAAGAATACTAGATAAAAATTTACCCACAGTATTGGTATATGGCCATTACGACGTGCAACCACCAGATCCTCTGGACCTATGGCACAGCCCGCCATTTGACCCTGTTATTAAGAAGACTGAACTACACCCGGAAGGCGCCATCTTTGCCCGCGGAAGTTGCGACGATAAAGGCCAGATGTACATGCACGTAAAAGCCCTGGAATATATGACCGAAACAGGGCAATTACCCTGCAACGTAAAATTTATGATCGAAGGGGAAGAAGAAATAGGCAGCGAGAGCCTGGAATGGTTTGTAAAACGCAATCAGGAAAAACTGGCGAACGATGTTATTTTAATTAGTGATACAGGAATGATCGCTCCCGATATACCAAGCATTACTACTGGATTACGGGGGTTGAGCTATGTTGAAGTGGAAGTTACGGGACCCAACCGAGATTTACACAGTGGTTTGTATGGTGGTGCGGTAGCAAACCCGGTTAATGTATTAACGAAGATGATTGCTTCATTACACGATGAGAACAATCACATTACCATCCCTGGATTTTATGACGCCGTGGAAGTACTTTCAGCTGAAGAACGCGCAAAAATGGCCGAAGCACCTTTCAGCAAAGAAGCGTATTGCAAAGCATTGGATATTGAAGATGTGTACGGAGAAGCCGGTTATAGTACTAACGAACGAAACAGCATTCGCCCAACTCTGGACGTTAACGGAATATGGGGCGGTTATACCGGTGAAGGTGCCAAAACAGTGATTGCCAGTAAAGCCTATGCCAAAATTTCTATGCGATTGGTACCAGACCAAGACTGGAAAAAGATAACCGAGCTCTTCAAAAATCATTTTGAAAGTATTGCTCCCAAGGCTGTGAAAGTTGAAGTGAAGCCTCACCATGGCGGACAAGCATACGTTACTCCAATTGACAGCGTTGGATACCAGGCAGCGAGTAAGGCCTATGAAAACACTTTTGGGAAAACGCCAATACCACAACGCAGTGGTGGAAGTATCCCCATTGTAGCGTTGTTTGAAAAAGAGCTAAAAAGCAAAACTATTTTAATGGGCTTTGGTTTGGATAGTGATGCCATCCACTCCCCGAATGAGCATTTCGGGATTTGGAATTATTTAAAGGGTATTGAAACTATACCTCAGTTTTACGCTGAATTTACGAAGCTAAAACAGTAAAAACTGTATACATACCAAAGAAAAACCTGTTCAATCTTTCAGATTAAACAGGTTTTTCTTTATATAAATTGGGGTGTTACACTTAAATCTTCTTTACGTACTCCGTAATAATAACAATTTGTTGTCCGTCTACTTTTCCTTCAATGTAGGTTTCGTTTTCGTGGTCCAGCGATATACGACGCACGGCTGTCCCTTGTTTGGCGATCATACTACTGCCTTTCACTTTTAGATCTTTAATAAGCACGACACTGTCCCCTGCCTGCAAAATATTTCCGTTGCTGTCGCGATGTATTAACTGCTTGCTTTTATCTTCGGCATCTCCTGCTGCTTTTGCCCACTCACGTTCGTCCTCTTCTAAGTACATCATGTCCAGCAAGTTTTGTGGCCAACCCTCTGCTTTTAATCTGTGTAACATTCTAAAGGACATCACTTTTACCGCTGCAACGGGACTCCAGATACTATCATTCAAACAACGCCAGTGATTTGCATCGCGTTCTTCAGCATCAAACTGAGATTCGCAGGTATTGCAAACCAAAATAGCACCTTCAGCCCCTTCAATTCGAACGGGGGTTTCGGGAACCTGGTATACATTCAGTTTTTCTTCAGCACCGCATAATTCACATCGGTTTTCTGCTCTTTTAGTGACTTCTCTTTCTAGGCTCATGGTTTAATTTTGAACAAATGTATCGACTTTCAATTGGAATTTGGAATTTGTTTTTTGGAAATTTATAAAGTACACTGAGCGGAGTCGAAGTGAAATTTATTCCCTCTACATTTGTAGAATTAAAAAATTTATTCTACGTTTGTAGAGTAAAAAGAAAACATCATGACTTTATCCAACGCCGAAGAGCAATTAATGCAGTATCTGTGGAAACAGAAAAAAGCGGTTGCTAAAGACCTTATAGAAGCGTACGAAGATCCAAAGCCCGCCACAACCACTATTGCAACGTTGCTGAAAAGGATGCAGGACAAAGGCTTTGTAGATTATAAGCAGTTGGGAAGGTCGCGCGAGTATTATCCTCTGGTTAAGAAAAAGGACTATTTCAGCAAGCAAATGAACGGGCTTATTAAAAACTTCTTTAACAACGATGCTGCCCAGTTTGCCTCCTTTTTTACGGAAACAACCGACTTAAGTAAAGCTGAATTGAAAAAGCTAAAAAAAATGATCGATCAACAAATTGATCAGAAAACTGAAAAAAAATAAGCTATGGAAATCTATCTTTTAAAATCGGCTGCTTGTTTGGGTATTTTCTTCTTGTTTTACAAATTAGTATTAGAGAACACCTCGCTCCATACAACAAAACGGTTTTTTTTATTAAGTGGCCTGGTACTGTCATTTCTAATCCCATTCGTCACCTTTACCGAATATATTGAAGTGACCCCTGTAGTTACTGAAGCGGTTACGCAACACCCTATCACTACTTTTGAAAGAACCCCAGCAATAATTGAAGAACCCATAAACTACACCCCTTATATTTTAGGAAGTATCTATGCTTTGGGAGTGCTAATTTTCAGCTTCAGATTTGGGCGGAATATGCTTCGGATATTAAACAAAGTGCGATGCAATCCTTCCGTAAAAAAACAATCTATTTTACATGTGTTACTGAAACTTCCTATAACCCCTCATAGTTTTTTTAACTACATATTTTTTAGCAAAGCCGAATACGAAGCAGGCGAAATTCCTCAAGAAGTTATGGCACACGAAACAGCTCACGTGGAGCAAAGACATAGCTGGGATATTGTTTTTATTGAATTACTAAATATCGTATTCTGGTTTAACCCGCTTTTGTATTTTTTCAAACATAGCATAAAACTGAATCACGAATTTCTGGCAGACCGCACCGTTTTAAACCTTGGCGCTAATGCTACTAAATACCAAACAATTTTACTGGATTTCTCATCAGCTTCCAGCGTGCCTGCCATGGCACATTCAATCAATTACTCATCAATTAAAAAACGATTTACAGTTATGAAAACACACACCACAAAACGAGCTGCATGGCTCAAAGGATTATTGATATTGCCGTTGTTAGCAGTATTGATCTATGGATTTAGCGAAACGAAAGAAGAATTTAAAACCCCTGAAACACCTGAGACTGTTTCAGCTTCTTCAACTATTTTAGACGTTATAATTAATGAAAAAAATGAAATTATTCTTGACAACAAGATTATAAAAGTGGGCGATATAGAAGCTCTTGTGACAGAAGAGAACTTTACTGATGTGGTGCTGCAAGTTTCGGGCAAAGCAAATGTTTTGACTGCAAAAAGTGTTATCGCAGAATTGGTTCGTTTAAATGTAGGGAAATGCTTAAGTGTTACCAGTGCTGCGGAAGAAAATGGCGGTATACTAAGCGAAGAAGATTTTAATGAAATTATGAGCCCATTACGGGAGCCATTTCAAATAAAAACAGTCGAAAACGCCACTCCTCAGCAAGTAGAAATTTATAATAAACTCGCAAAAAAATACAACGCCATTCCTGTTTCAGAACGTAAAATTGGTTGGGAGGATCTTAAAACTTTAGAGAATATCTATCGTCAAATGAGCGAGTCCCAAAAACAAAATGCATTACCTTTTCCAGAGTGTTTACCAAAGAACCAAATTTCCTGGGAGCAGGGCTATGCTAAAGCTTATAATGACGGGGCAGCACGAAATAATAAGAAAAGTATCGTCATCACTATAAACGTGAGTGAAGTAATGGTGAATGGCAAAATAACATCCTTAAAAAACTTTGCTAAAGAGATAGATAAGGCTACCAAAGATTGGACTACAGCCGATTTTAAAGCGGCGCATCCTTCGGTTTTGGTGGCAGGTACTCCGGACAGCTTTTTGAAAAAATTAGATGCTGAATTCAGAAAGACCAGGTATTTTAAAGCCAACGGTGGCGAAAGTATTATTCCAACTTCTCCGCCACCCCCACCACCGGCTCCAGATGCTCCAAGAGTACTAAAAGGCGTACATGATACAGGATCAAACATTCCGCCCCCACCCCCTCCGCCAGCACCAGGGGCTCCAAAAATTAATAAAGGTGTAAACAGTAGTGATGGGAATATCCCACCACCTCCCCCGGCCCCAAAGGTTATAAAAGGTGTGAACAAAGGGAGTTTCAATACTCCTCCCCCGCCACCTCCTCCAACGAGTCCGCTAGACCATATTATTGAAATGGCAAAAAAGAATGCAACCTTCTATTTTGAAGGAAAGCAAATAACATCAGATAAAGCGATTGAAATAATCAAAAAAAATAAAGACCTGAATATTCAAACAACAGGAAGTAGCTCTAAAAATCCACAGGTAAAAATTTCAACAAAGCCTATTACTTTTAATAGCGACAAAACTGAAGCCTACTTTGTTCAAAAAAAACAAGGCACTACTGTCATACAAACAAACGGGAAAGATTTTAATCACTACAAAAGCATAGAATCTATAAAAGCTATAAAGGAGAAAGAAAAATCAGGATATTTTGAAATTAATGGTGAAACACATTTCTTCATAAAAACTGGTAATAATATACGTTACTTCAATAGCCGCCTAAATCAAGAAGTAAACGAAAAAGGAGAAAAAATTGAATCCTCTAACTCAAATAAAAAAGCAGGTTCCGTAGAGAACAATAAAAGAAAGGCTCCAAAGCCAACAGCAGGGAATGTAGAACAAGTTAAGACAACCTTACGATTAATGCTATTTGATCCTCCTACTATTAGTCCAAATACCACCTCCAAAGATCCAAAACAACTTGTAGAACTTCTAGATACCCGTGGCGCTTCATTTTGGAATGAAAAAGCAAAAATTTCAAAAAAGGATGCTCTCAAATTAATTGAAAAATACAGTCACTTTATGATTGACACAACACAAACTCCCCATGACAAACCTTCTATTGTATTTGATGTTGTTGTAATAAAATAGTGGTAATCACATTAATCAAAATAAATGTCAAATCTAAAAAGCCTCGAATATTTGGAGGATTTTTTATACAGAGTAGTTGCTACCTTGCTTTATGTGTTCTCGTTAAAACGTACCTTATGTCATACACTTCAACTTCATGTGTTGTTCTAATGAGCACCCTTCCCCCATTTGCTTCCCAGGTATTAAGCGTATATGCATTAAATGAACTAAGATAATAATGTTCTTGGCCTATTCCTCTTGTTAATACAAAATCTCTGGTATAAATTTCCCCTATACTACCGCCTATATCAATACCCAATGTTACTCTTGTGTCATTATTAGTTCGTGGTCTCATTCTAAATTCTATAACCACGTTTAAGCCATCTCCATTCCTACCTGTAATTTGTTGTGTAGTTTCATCATAAAATGTATTAACATCGATAGGCTTTTGGGATTCAATCTTACTAAGTGCATTATTTGGTAAATAATAAATTCCAGTAGATGGGACTATTCCTGGAGAAGCAGACGTAAATTGAGTGTCATTATAGACTCCCCAACCCGTATAGTCATTTACAGAATTCTCACTAATAAATTTTGTCCATTGCCCACCACCATAATAAAAATAAGCATTTTCATCAGTATCAAAAACCAATAAACCTTCCGATGTAGCTGTGGTAGCAATGGCTAATCGATCGGCTGTATCCATTCTGGGGGGTAAAAAACCCTGTGTAGAGGAACTAATGTCCAATGCTGCAGAGGGATCTGGTGTAACGGTACCAATTCCAACCTGAGCAATAGCAGATAATGAAAAAATAAAAATTATAAAGGTACCTAAATAGGCTCTGGAAGTTCTCATTTTGGGGCGAGGTTCATAAGTTTGTCATTGCAAAAATAGTTAAATGTTTGTTAATTCAAAGGATTAAATACATTTTATATCGATAAAAACCATTTTTAGGATGCTTTCTAAATGAGTAAGATCTATCACCTTAAGGAAAAACGTAGCATAGTAAGTAAAAAAACGTACGCTCTCCACAACAACTATATTGATAAAACGTTTTAACTATTCATCAATCACTTAAAATCAGCTAACTATGTTACAACGCTTTTTTATTTTCTGCTCGGGAGCAGACACCGATATTCTAGACGATTGCTCTGCTGGCGAAAACACGAAGTATGCAGGCATTGGCGCCACTGTTTTTTTTACCGCTGTGATGGCAACTATTGCAGGAAGTTATGCGCTTTTTACAGTTTTTGACAATATATTTATGGCAGTGTTCTTCGGATTGATCTGGGGGCTGCTTATTTTTAACTTGGACAGGTTTATCGTTTCAACCATCAAGAAAAGAGATAGTTTTATTGATGAACTTATCCAGGCTTCACCACGAATCCTGCTTGCTATTATTATCGCTGTAGTGATTTCAAAACCTTTGGAGCTTAAGATTTTCGAAAAAGAGATCAACCAGGTCTTATTGGAACAAAAAAATGATCTCACGCTAGAAAATAAAGATCAATTAGCATTACAGTACACACCCGCTGTGGAAGGGCTTACTGCTGAAATTGAAACGCTGAAGAAAGAAGTAACCACCAAAGAAGCTGAAGTTAATGTATTATACGACGTCTACATTAGCGAAGCCGAAGGAACCGCAGGAACAGAAAAGCTTGGGAAAGGTCCCGTCTACAAAGAAAAGAGAGAAAAACACGACGCTGAGTTGGCTGCACTGAAAGAGCTAAAAGAAACCAACAATGCAAAAATTGAAGCTACCGAAGCGCAAATAGCACAACTTGCTACCCAATACCAGGATAAAGTAGCCGAAACCCAACCTATTATCGATGGTTTTGACGGCTTAATGGCCCGTGTGAATGCGCTTGGCGAATTACCGTGGCTGCCCTCGTTCTTTATCTTTTTATTGTTTCTGGCTATTGAAACCTCTCCCATCTTTGCCAAACTTATTTCTCCAAAAGGTGCATACGATTTAAAACTTGCCGATCAGGAAGGCGCTTTAAAAAGTTGGGTGACACAGCAGAAAAGTCAGCGGGATATTTTGGTCGCTACAGATCAAGACGTAAACAACCGCGTTTATGCAGATATTGCAGACGAGCAGGAACTCTATGATTACAAACGTAAGATCGCCAGAGAGTTGATGCAAGATCAGGCAGATGCCTTTTATAAAAAGCAGAAAGGCGTATTGTAGAAAATGTTGAGGAGTTGAGAGGTTGAGGAGTTGAGAAAAGTTGAAACCTTTAAGGTCTATCCTCCTACGCCTAAAGCTGTGGAGGATATAGAAAGACCTGAAGGTTTTTTTGTAGTCTGTAATTTTCTAGATTTACTGAAATTTAAAAAATGATTCTAAATTCCAGAAAAACTTCACTTCACCAATTATTCCCAACACTCCATTTCAGTAAAATTGCTATTCCGGATATGAGTGTGGGTAGCAACTTTTTTGGAAATGACCCACAACATGAAGATCTGGAGTTAGCCACAAAAAGATTAGGAAAATTTCAGCAAGAAAATCTAGGTGCTTTGTTGGCAAATGGGTATCTGGAAGAACGGTCTTTTTACAACACTCCTCGTTTTGAAAGAACCGTTAACGGGATCACAGAATATAGAAACATTCACCTAGGCACCGATTTTTGGGTACCTGCCCAAACTCCTGTTCATGCAGTCCTGGATGGAGAAGTTGTAATTTCACATCATAACGATTTCCATAAAGATTACGGCCCCTTGTTGGTAGTAAAGCACACAAATACTACTGAAATATTTTATACCCTTTATGGTCACTTAACCCTGGAGTCCTTAAAAATTTCACCCAAAGGAAAGAAGGTAAAAAAGGGGGAGCTACTGGGAAACATTGGTTCAGAAGAAGAAAACGGGCATTGGGTACCGCATCTACATTTTCAAATTATTACAGATTTGATGAACGAGACCGAAAATTACAACGGTGTTGCTTTTCCTTCAGAGCTGGAACGCTGGAAAAAGCTATGCCCTAATCCAAATTTGTTATTTGAGGAGGTCTTTTAAAGCCTATTAAAATTCATTTCCTTTATTGATAGTAAACTTTTGTAATAATCTATTGTATCGATTGGAAAATTCCTTCAGCAAGTAGTTTTGCAGTTTCCGGAGCATTCCGCACCCATATTTCAGGATCTAAGAATTCCATTTCAGAAAGATAGCACAGACCCTTGTCGTCCCAGACAATATCTACCCTGCCATAAACGGGTATTGTCGGGCATTGGGTATTGGCAAATTCGGCAAATTCTATTTCTTCCTGGCTTGGGGTATACGGATGTACTGTGCCTCCAAAATCGTCTTGCACCCTAAAATCCCCTTGTTTTGCTTTCTTCAAAATTGCGTGCGTATAGTTTCCATTAAAAACCATTAAGGAAGCTTCTCCCTTTGTAACAATTGTCTCCTGAAATTCCTGCACCAGCATATCCCGACTTTGTAATAACTCCTGAAATATCGTTTCACTTTCGATACTAGTCTCTTCTGAAACTTTATAGGTGTTAAATGCAGCTGCTGAAATTGCCGGCTTTATCACCATTTTTTTCCATCCTCTTTTTGCTGAAATTTCTGCTAAAGAGGTCTTACTTTTTGCTGAAATATATTCTGTAGGCACCACTCGCACACCTTTGTCCTGAAGTTCCTGTAAGTAAAACTTATGGCTGTTCCACTGTTGTAGCGGTAGTGGGTTTATTAAATTAGTAACCGAAGCTGTTTTTACCATCCACATATTGAATTCTTCAAAACGTTCAAAATAATCCCAGACTGTTCTTATAAGCGCTACTTTGGTCTGGCTCCAGTTATACGTAGGGTCGTCCCAATGAACCCTTTGTACTGAAAGGCCCTTTTTTTCAAGGGCATCTTTTAATAATGTATACTCTAAAAAAATATTGTTCACATAGGTACTGCCTTCCGTATTGTGAAGGTATTTTTTACAGGTTACAACGGTTACATCTGTCATACATGGTGCTTTGGCTTTTCAAAATTACGTATCTTTCCAATGAATTAAAATTTCAGTTCCATGAAAGTAGTTACCTTTTTTTGCTTCAGTCTATTTTTTATATCCTGTGCTGCTCAATCCAGTATTGAAAATGATAAAACTGCCATTTTAAAAGTAATGAAAGACCAGGAAATAGCGTGGAGCCAAAACGATCTGGAAGGCTTTATGCAGGGCTACTGGAAAAGTGATTCTCTTAAATTCTATGGAAGTGGAGGCCTTACAAAAGGGTGGCAACAAACGCTGGACAATTACAAAAAAGGCTACCCAACCAAAGACCACAGTGGCACCTTAACTTTTGAAATTGATGATATTTCACCTATTGAAAATAATAGCTATTGGGTGATGGGCCGTTATTATTTAAAACGAAAAGTAGGCGACGCCCATGGAAACTTCCTGATTATCTTTAAAAAGATTGATGGGGCGTGGAAGATCGTGGCGGATATGAGCTCTTAGTGGTTGTCGGTTGTCGGTTGTCGGTTGTCGAAAAGTCTAAATTTTTCAACTTATCAACTCCACAACTTCTCAACCCCTCAACTTGTTTAATTAATTCCCTTTTATTCTTTCCCACAAATCAAGCATCATTGTTTTTGCATCTTCGGGTCTTTTACGGTTTTCAGTAATGGCAAGGTTTTCTTTGTTGCCTTCTAATAAGTAACTGAATACATACTGCTCGTTGTCTGGATCTACACTTAAAGTTCCGAATCTAAGATCGTTAAAGTATAATTTTCCTTCGGTTTTGGTGATGGTGTAAAACCCGTTACTAAGTTGTATAAGACGTTTAACTTTATCATTTTTTGCTAAATCACCTAGCAAGTCATGGTTTTTAGGGTGGCTACCAAATGTTATAGCTTTCGAGTCGAACAGTGAATAATAGCCTATTAGAAAAGCATCTTCCGTCTCTACATTTGCGGTCCACAAAACAGCTTGCAAAGGTGCTGGTTTTGTTTCTAATTCACTATACGTAACGTTTTGCTCCTGTAACGCATTTTTAAATTTCTGATATGTGATTCCTTTTAAAATTAGTGTCAACACTAAATAACTACTACTAATCCAAAGCCCTAAATTGTTTAACTTTCGTCTTTTGGGGTCGTCTCGTTTCCGTCGTAAGGCTAATAATAAGAACACTAAAAACGGCAACGTATAGAGCGGATCTATCACAAATATGTTTTTATATGCTAATCGTAAATCCAACGGCCAGAACAGCTGAGTCCCCCAGGTAGTATGGGCGTCCAATAAGGGATGTGTCACAAAGCATAAAAACCAGAGCCACGACCATTGTTTCCAACTGGCCTTTTTTTCCCAGCGTGAGACAAGCCATCCAAAGAACAAACCAAAGACCACCGAAAAAAAGATAGAATGTGTAAATCCGCGATGCCATTCTAAGGCCGTCACCGTATCCACAAAGTACTGCGAAATTACATCCAGATCTGGAATAGTTCCCGCTATAGCTCCATACAGCACTGCTCTATTGCCTACTTTTTTGCCGAGAACAGCTTCGCCAACTGCAGCTCCTAGTACTATTTGGGTAAGAGAATCCATGTTAGTTGTTGGTTATTTAGTCAATGATCTTCATTTTCTTCAGCAAAAAAGAAGCGTTCATATTCTGACAAATTCCTGGCTTAAAAGTGTAATCGAAAAATAGCTCTTCGTTTACTATTTGAGCATCAAAATAATAGTTTTTTACTTCGGGCAATTCCTTTGAGACCTCACATAAGCTTAAATCGTGGGTCGCAATAATTCCTGTGCTATTTCCCGCAACCAGTTTCTCCACAAACTTTCGGGAGCCAATGGCTTTATCGGTACTATTGGTTCCTTTTAAAATTTCGTCCAGAATAATAAAATACCGGTCGGTTCTAATTTGTTCAACAATAAACTGAAGGCGTTTCAGCTCACTAAAAAAGTACGATTCATCATCTGTCAAGCTATCGGTAGTCCGCATACTTGTAATAAGCTTAATTGGATTATATTTTGCAGCAACAGCGCAAACAGGCAATCCTACATTTGCCATTACAATGTGCAAGGAAACGGTTCGTAAAAACGTACTTTTTCCTGCCATATTAGCTCCTGTAACGATAAAAAATTCTTTTTCACGAATCTCAAAATCGTTGCGAACCATAGTATTTGGATTCAATAATGGATGTCCGCCACCCTTTACTCTCAACACAGTCTCTGCCTGTGTTATTTCAGGAAAAACATGAATGGGATGATTAAACGTGTAATTTGCCAGACTGTTGTAGGCATCAAAGAACGTAATAGTGTCGAACCAGGTTTCTACTTCGGTTTTGTGGGTAGCGATCCATTGTTCAATATTGTAGGACTGCCGTAAGTCACGTAGCATAAAACCATTCAGCAGCACTCCTACGAGCATATTATTACGCTGGTCTAGAGCATCTAAATGTTTAGAGAATTTTTTAAGGGTAGCTGATGCCTTTACTTCAGTATTTACTATTAAATTTTTCTTTTCTGAAAGTAGTGCTGAAGAAAACTCCTGCTTTTCAATTTCTGAAATCAATTTATAAAACTGCTCAAACGTGCTTTGGATCTTTGACGTATGTTGCGACAAGTCGTTTACCTTTTTAAGGTACCGCCCGCTTATGGCCAAGCCTGCTAAAAACCATCCAAACAGTATATAACCGGAAATAAATTCAAAGTAATACAACACCATCAACGCTACTGAAAGTACCGAAAATCCTTCCGCAACACCTTTGATCCATTTGGGGGCGAACGGCTTGTAGTTTTTAAGCCACGTAATTACCCGGGCTGAGGAAACTTCAGTTTTTACCAAGGATGCAACGGCTGTAAACTGTTGTCGCCATTCAGCAAGTCTTGAGAGTTCTTTAATAGCTTCTTGTTTTTGTGGAATGTTGTCAATACTATTTTTAGTTAATAAACTGGCTAGTTTTTGAGCACCCATTTCCAATGCCGTTCGGTTTATATAGTGATAGAAGGAACTTTCTCCAAACAGATCTATGTCCTGACTATAAGAATGATTTGAGTTTTTATAGTCATTTCCTTCGTTCCATAAAATTCCTGGGCTACCATCTAGAATACTAATTTCAGTCCTATTATACTCCAGAAATGCTTCTTTAAGGTCACGCTTATATTTTAATTTACTATGCCGGGTTACCATATACACAAACAAAATAATTCCAGCCACAATAAGAGCAATCACCAATTTTGTACTACCAAAAGCAACATACACACCTGCACAAACTGCTAAAAAAACCAATAAACGCAGCGTACTTGACACCGCCAGTTGTTTTTTTAATGTATTTAACTCCTGGGTGTGCTGCTCTAGTTGCGCTTCGTAAAATTCTCTTGGGGTATGCTTCATAATGCGGCTAACTCTACTTGTAATTTTTTGGTAAGCGAAGCTACGATTAACTCGTAAGAATGGTCAATTAACTCGGTTACTAATTTTGGAGGTAGTGCATCTTCAATAAAAACGGTATTCCAATGGTGCTTGTTCATGTGCCAGCCCGGAATGATAAGACCGTCATACTCGGCACGCAATTCTTCAGACCTGTCTGGATCGCATTTTAAGTTCACTTGTGTTGGAGTGCGTTCCAGACCACATACAGCAAACATTTTATTCATCACTTTAAACACAAGGGTGTCCGGACCAAAGGGAAGCGATTCGGTTACGCCTTTTTTGGCTAGGCAATAGTTTCTGAATTCTTCTATATTCATTTATTCTACTTTATACGCCAGTGCAGGTTTGTCATTAAAATACACGACAAGATTGCTTTGGGGTCTTGTCTTTATCTGAAATTCTAAAAAACCATCTGCTGAATTGATCTTCTTTACCTTTTCCTTCTTGCCGAAATTATACGAATATGATATAGTTTCAGGGAGGTTGGTTTTTAATAAAAAAGTAATTTCTTTTTCATTTTCCATTGAGGAGATCACCCCATTTTCAGGTCTTTTTACGTTCTCAATGAGCAAGTCTTCTTTAATAATAAGCGGCAGGTTGGCAAAGGCTTCCTTTCTAAACGTAACATCCAAAAATGCATCTTCCACCAGATCCGGATAGTGCGTTTTCACAAAATGTTCTGGGTCTGTTTTATACCAATAGTAACTGGGATCCTTGATAAATTTCTGATTGTACTTTCCAGCACCCCATGTAACATCAAAAAGGTAGGGCTGCCCGTCCAGATACGCTACATTCCACATATGGATGCGCTTAAAACCTCTTCCAATATCGTCAAAACTGGTTTTTATATCGCCCCGCACCAGGTAGTTTTGAATGCCCTGTAGCTCACACAATTTTTCAAAAAGCATGGCATAGCCTTCACAGACCGCAACTCCTTTTTGAAGCGTCCTTTCTATTGTTTTGTTCCGCGTATTTTCTTCTTTCGAATTGCGTTCACGGTAGTTTTTAAAACTATAGTTAAACACTTCATATTCTTTAGGGTCGTACGCAACATTATTCGTGATCCAGCCATAAATTGCTCTCACCTTTTCTTCTTCAGAAGTAAAATCCCGGGTAATTAAATTGGAAAGTTCGGTGACATTAGTAAATGTTTTAGGGTAAAACTGAATGGTAGCATCAATTTGTGCAGCATCCACCTGGGCACTACACAATTTCAGTGAAAGGACACACAACACAAAAAACGTGTAGAATTTTTTCATGATGCTACTTTTTTAACGGGAGCATTTTCCACTTCCAACGCTGTAAAGTCTAATTTCCAGTTGATAGTTTCCACTAGTTTTTCCATTAACTTAATAGTTTCCAACGCCTGTGAGGAAGCTTCGGTTAAAAGACCGCTGCTTGGAATTTTATCTACAATATGTTGCTTTGCCTCCCGGTTAATCTCGGTTAGGTCTGAAGCTGTAAACGGATTGGCCCAGCCTTCTTTCTTGTCGTAGTATTTAAAGTCTGTCTCAACGGTGAGAAGTTCGGGTTGAGGAAAATTAGTAAGAATGATGGTTCGTGTTTTAGTGTCAGCGTCCATTTTTATCTTTGTAAGGTCAAAACCTACGTGCGCTTTGGCTTCAATCAAAACCAGTGCTTTCTTTTTTCCCAACACTAAATTAAGCCATTTGTCTTTTACATTTTCGTAGTGGTAAATTTCAGAAAAATCGCCTTCTACAGTAATAAATTTACAGACGCTCCGTATTTTTTCCATTAAAATAACCGACTGTGTTTGTGTTTTCTCTTTCTTCCGCCCACTACTGAACTTCAGAAATAAAAAATACGCGATCACAGCACCAAATGCTAAGCCTACAAAAAGTAATTCCATTAGTTTTTTCCTATCGTTCCTAAATGTGTGTTCTTAAAATTATCCGGGTATTTCAGACCATAGCCTAACATTCTATCAAATGCTATGTGAGAAAATAGCATCACACCACTAAGCAACACTAATTCCTGGCCATAAATGTAGCCAAAAATTAACAGTCCAACTGCAATGGCTCTGTAGTGAAACAAGTTATACGTGAAAGCTCCTACTCTGGTATTTACAAGGTACCCTAACATTCCAACATCGGGAAGCAGGAGTAACACCAAAAACCACCACCACGCAAAATCAAGTTGTGCAAACAGCACTATTCCTAAGATGAATAGTGCAGCTTCTTCTAATTTTAAGACTGTTTTCATAGAATTTCGTATAAAACAGGACGGCTGGGCGTTGCATCGTTAACAAAATTTGCCGTCTGTAAGTTTAATAGGTACTTTCCATCTTTTATAGTATTC
The DNA here is from genome assembly GCA_002337605.1 of Flavobacteriaceae bacterium UBA1903. GTDB lineage: Bacteria > Bacteroidota > Bacteroidia > Flavobacteriales > Flavobacteriaceae > Marinirhabdus. Next base: position 143,471 of record DDGL01000016.1, on the reverse strand, counting down.
GGAACGTAAATAAATTCGGTAATGGTCGCATCTAACCGTGGGTTTTCAGGAAAGTTCCAGAAAGCTTTATGCGCCAACAGCTCTCCATCATCCTTCTCTTTATCTACGCTGGGCAAGTCGATCAACAAATGCTTCACTCCTGATTCACGTAAGTAATTAGCAGCATCTTCGTGTACATAGGGCCAATTGGTATGCGAGTATTTTTTAGATGTTTTTTGTGTTGTATTAGGCAAGGTTCTAATAACAACGGCTTCAGGTTTTTTACCTTTCAGCAGTTTTTTTACTTGTATTGAAGAGATCACCAGGTCTCCTCCAAAATCTTCCGGAGTAACTGAAATAACTTCCGCAGTAAAAAAGAAAGTATTCAAAGCTTTTTGAACCGAATAGAACTCTTTCGAAATATGCCCGACACCTTCCGTATGCGTGCCATGTGCATGCGGATTAAAAAGAATAGTATTAAAATTAACCGAAGCGCCCTCACTTACTTTGCCTACCCAATCATCCAATGTAACAGGGCTGATCACAGGTTTTTCCATATACCATGCTAAGGGGTTTTCAGAAGTATCTGTTAACTCAATAGAAATATCCAGAGGCTTTGAAAGGTCTATTGTTTGCTGTTGATTGTTAATATTTAAAGTAGCAAGCATTCAGTTTATTTTTACTTTGTAAGATACAATTTATCCTTGCAATTCTACCAAAAACAAGTCGCTGGAGATTCCATCTGTTAAGAATTTCCCTTTTTTTGTCACTATAAGCCTTTCATTTTTATGCTCAAGCAATTCTGAAGCAACATGTTGCGCTGCTTGTTGTAGCAAATAGTCTTTGTACGGGACGCCAAAGGCTTTGGAAACTTCCTGAATGGAGATGCCATTCGCAGTCCGCAATCGCGTCATTACATATTCATTGTACTTGTCCTTTGTTGAAAGTGTTTCTCGTTCCAGCGGAAGTTCTCCGGTTTCAATTTTTTTTATGTACACCGAGTTATTAGCCACATTCCAGCTACGTCTGCCACCATCATAACTATGGGCACTTGGACCAATACCCAGATATGGTTTGCCTTGCCAGTACGCTGTGTTGTTTTTTGAATGCCAGTCAGATTTACTGAAATTTGAAAACTCATAGTTTTCATACCCAGCCGCTTCGGTTTTTTCGACTAAAAGCCTGTGGTGTTCTTGCGCCACATCGTCCTCTACTGGGGGCACAATTCCTTTTTTTATAAAATTCTCCAACGCGGTTTTGGGTTCTACGGTCAATGCGTAACAGGATAGGTGCGGAATATTCAATGCGAGGGCTTTTTCAACGTTTGCCAACCATCGTTCGTGGGTCATTTCTGGGATTCCGTAGATTAAATCGATGCTTATATTGCTAAAATGTTCCTTTGCAAGCTGAATACATTTCTCCGCTTCTTCAGCATTATGGGCGCGGTTCATTAGCTTCAAATCTTCCTCGAAAAAAGACTGTACTCCTATGGAGAGGCGGTTAATTGGTGAAAGAGCTAATTGGTAAATTAGTTTTTCGGTAAGGTCATCCGGATTGGCTTCCAGCGTAATTTCGGGGTTTTCCGAAACTTCAAAATTAGCATATACTTCGTCCAGCAACAATTGCAACTCTGAATTCTTCAATAAACTCGGAGTTCCTCCTCCAAAATAAATAGTTTCCACAGTTCCGGTCAACTCCTCTTTCCGAAGTTGAATTTCTTTTACCAGGGCAGCAATCAATTCATCTTTTTTCTTCAGCGAAGTCGAAAAGTGAAAGTCACAGTAATGGCATGCCTGCTTACAGAATGGGATGTGGATGTAAATTCCAGCCATTATTTAGTTTTCAGTAGAGGTTTACATTTTATTTATCAATTCGCTTTTCATTTTGCTTTACAAAAGCTGCCCAACCGCTGTAGCTCTTTCCTACTTGAATTCTACCTTCATTGTAAAAGTGGCAAACGGCTGCCGCCAACCCATCGGTACTATCCAGGTTTTTAGGAAGTTCTTTAAGTCCTAGTGTGCTCTGCAACATTTTTGCAACTTGCTCTTTACTTGCATTTCCGCTACCAGTAATGGCCATTTTTATCTTTTTGGGGGAATATTCGGTAATTGGGATCTGGCGGGATAGTCCGGCAGCCATAGCTACTCCCTGCGCACGACCTAACTTGAGCATAGATTGCACGTTCTTTCCAAAAAAAGGTGCTTCAATGGCAATTTCGTCTGGATGATAGGAGTCTATAAGTTCTATAGTACGTTCAAAAATATAGCGCAATCGTACGTAATGGTCGTCATATTTGGATAATTTCAACTCATTGAGTTGCATGAATTCCATTTTTTTACCCACTACTTTAATAAGTCCGAAACCCATAATAGTGGTTCCAGGGTCAATTCCCAGGATAATTTTTTCTGTAGTTTGTGATTTGCTTTGCTTCAATATCGGTTTCGATTTCACTACTTTCGTAGTCCATGATGGCTTCTCACAAATCTAAGCAATATTGGCTCGTTGCCCTAAAGGTTTTACTACTTGTGTTGGCCCTGGGTTATATGTTGCTGAAAATTAAAGAGGAGCGTACTACTACGCTGGAACATTTTAAAGCCAGTTTCCAAATAGATACCTTGCCCTATTGGCTTTGGTTTGTTGGGTTGGCAACGCTTAACTGGCTGTTGGAAATCTATAAATGGAACGTGAGCGTGAGCACCTGGTTTCCTTTAACGTTTAAGGAGGCTGCCAAACAGACGTTGGGATCATTAACAGCCTCGCTTATTACTCCAAATAGAATTGGCGAATACGGAGCTAAGGCAATGTACTTTCCTCCAAAAAACAGAAAAAAAATAGTCTTTCTTAATTTTGTGCATAGCAGTTCGCAAATGCTAGTAACGTTATTTTTTGGCATCCCAGCTTTGCTACTTTATGTAATAAGAACTGGAGATACTATTAACTTATCATTATGGCGGATTCTTTTAGGTACCGGAATATTGTTATTACTAGTTGTAGTAGCCTATTCGTATAGAAAAAGACCTTTTGGTTTTAAGGGTATGACGCTTTCTACCCTCTGGAAGAAATTCAGGCAGATCTCTATAAAGCGTAAAACAGGTATTGTGGGGCTTTCCATGCTTCGTTATATGGTATTTAGCACATTGTTTTATAGTATTTTACGTTTTTCAGGAACAGATATACACCCCGAAATTTTACTTATTACTATTTTCACAATGTATCTTTTGGTTTCTGTCATTCCTTCGTTTTTCGTACTGGATGTGGTTATTCGTGGCGGGGTTGGAGTCTGGTTATTTTCGTTTTTGGGTGTTCCCGAAATTGTCGTGCTTTCGACCGTGTTTATGATGTGGATATTAAATACCGTCCTGCCCGCAATCCTTGGAAGTTACTTTGTACTCACATTTAAACCAACGCCAAGATGATTTGGGTAGCATGTATACTTATAGCATCCTATTTCTGGGCTTTGGTCCTCCTATATATTGGGTACAACCGGGTGCCCTATTTCTCTACGGTTGGGACAGACATTGAAACTAAATTTTCCATCATCATTCCATTTAGAAACGAAGCTGAAAATTTACCAGGGTTGCTGAAATCACTTCAGCACATTAACTATCCTTCAACCCATTTTGAAATCATTTTTGTAAATGATGCCTCTATCGATGCTTCTGAAACTATTATTTCAGACCAATTGAAAAACAGTAGTATCAACTTCCAAATCCTTCAGAACACACCCAAACAGCCTTCGCCAAAAAAAACAGCCATTGCGCTAGCCATTTCAGCTTCAAAAAACCCATGGATCATTACAACCGATGCAGACTGTACAGTTCCTAAAAACTGGTTGCGAGTTTTAAATGATTTTATCTTAAAAACCTCGCCAGTTTGTGTTGCGATGCCTGTAGCGTATCAAGCAAATAGTTCATTCATACAGCGCTATCAGCAATTGGACAACTGGAGCTTGCAGGCAGTTACTGTGGGAAGTTTTGGACTTGGGAACGTCCTGTTAAGCAATGGTGCCAATTTTGCCTATACTAAAGAAGCATTTCAAGAAGTAAACGGATTTGAGGGCAACCTTCACATTGCAAGCGGTGACGATATGTTTTTGCTGGAAAAATTTAAACAACAATTTCCGAAAGAAATCGGGTATCTCAAATCCAGAAATGCGGTAGTAACTACACAACCTGTAGCCAGCTGGAAGCAACTGGTTTCACAGCGAGTGCGTTGGGCTTCCAAAACATCCAGCCAAAAAAGTATTGCTTCCAAAGTATTGGGAATGTTGGTTTTTTCAATGAATGGATTCATTGTAATACTACCTTTAGCAGTTGTTTTATGGCCACAGCAACGTATGGTTATGGTCGGTGTTATTTTTTATAAGATACTCTTAGATTTTTTTCTTCTTAGGAAAAGCGCACAATTCTTTAAAAAGCAGTTTCCTTTTTTAAGTTTTTTGGCAAGCACTTTAGTATACCCACTCGTGACGGTAGCTGTGGTAATTTCTAGCTTTTCGGGAAGCTATGTATGGAAAGAGCGCTCGTTTAAAAAACAACAAAATTAAAATGCTGTCCGTTCCTATAGAATACCACCTCACATAAACACTTCAACTTTTACGCTAGTTCATATTTTTTTCTACCTTTAACCGTACCAAAATCTACCTACTATGAAACGCATACTCCTCATTTTAAGTTTTCTAGTCCTTGCTCAACTTCAGGTTTTTGCTCAGGAAACCTATACAGTTGATGGCCAGTCTTACACATTAAAAACTGAGGTAGACGGCACTATTTCCCTATTATGGAATACAATAGATGGCGACTACCGGTATTTTGCGAAGAAAGGAAACGCCATCACCGAATTAAAAAACACAAAAACCAACGGCACATATCAGGAAGAATTTAAAGAAGCTTTACAATTACTTACGGCAGACAACCCCGTAAACACTAATAAGGTAAACCTAACTTTGCCTAGCCTTCGCACGTATACAAACACTTATAATAAGCAAGTAGACCCTAACTTTTCTAACGAAAAGCCTGCTATAAAACTAGGCGTAAGATTGGGGGTTTTTGCAGGAGTGAGCAACGCTATTTTTACACAAAATCCCAGCAACTCCCTGCTTCCCACAGCCGGTGTTGATCTCGAGCTAATTGACGAAGTAAAATTAAAAAGACACTCAGTTGTAATGCGCTTAAAGCAAACGTTTGGTAATGACGACTTTCAATACAATGCATTTCAAGCTTCCTTAAATTACCGCCTAAAATTTGTAAAGACTGAAACGCTAGATATCTTTCTAAATACCAAGTTTGTTAGTTATACTTACTCCAGTCGTGACGATTTTCCTGTGATTCAGCCAGACGGTTCGGTTGTTTTGGAGTCTAGTTCGGGAGGCGATTTTACGGCACACGGGGTCTTTGGACTGGGAGCAGATTATAAAGTTGGAAACGGCTATCTGTTTTTCAATTATAACGATATTATAGGATTAGGACTGGATAGTAATAACGAATTTCCTGTGGATTTTTCTTTGGGGTATAAGTTCACCCTATAATTCTTCAGTAATCACCACAATGGGTAATGTAAATTGTGTTTTTACAGGAATCCCTCTTTTGTACGCCGGAGCAACCAGTTGCAAGGCGTCTATAGAGTATTTTAAACTGTCTTTTAAATGTGGAAATTCTTGTTGCAACAAACTATCTATTTGCATTTGAAGGATAGAAATCTGTGCTTTTTCAGAAATTGCGAACGACAATACAATGGTATCGTTTAGATCCTGAAGAGACCTTACCCCCTGGGCCGTCATACTTTGCTGTAGCTGGTACGCTAGCTCCCCCTCAAAACAGCTTTTTTGTTGATCTTTTTCTGAAAAGGTGTCGCAGGTGACAAATGCCGGATAGCGATCCACATTTTTCCAGTCTATTGTTTTTATTTCTGCTTCATAAAAAGTCTCTGACGAAATTTTTTCCGTCTCAAAAAACTGACAAGAAGTACAGCCCAATACAAGTAAAAGGTATGCGAAAAGCTTCATATAGTGCAACTACACACCGAAAGTACAAATTTTTGAGGGATTGCTGATTTAAAATTTAGGGAAGGTTGCTGCAGTTTTATATAGTTTACGAAGGTTTTAATTGCACTCAACCAGACAATGTTGCTAGTTTTTATTAAAATGAATATCGGTCTTTATATCTTTAATACGTTGTTTGGTAAACTCGGAGAACTTTCCATTGGCTCCAAACGTAGCTAAGTAGGTTTCATAATAAGGAATTACACTAGCGTCGTCCTCAAAATAATTATCGGCTGCCGTAGCAAGAAAATATAATGCTGCCTGATTTTCGGGGTTTTCTACAACTGCTTTTTGTAACGCCTCAAATTGTTTTTTATACGCTTGTTGTTTCTTAAAAACTGATGCCAAAGCAAAATAGGATTCATCCAAAGGCAGGTCCTGCAGCAGGATAGCTATTTCAAAATGATGTTGTGCTTTGTCAAGATATCGTAACGCTTCAAAGTTTTTTGCAATACTGAAATGCCAAGAGGGATTTTTATCGTCGTATTCGTTTATGAGGATGGTGTATTGTTCTATTGCTTCCTCAAAACGATTGGTTTGGTTGTAACTTACTGCCAGATTTTCGTGTAGCTGTACATTGTTTTGATGGAATTTTAAAAGTGTTTCATATGTTGAGGCAGCCAGATGATATTCCTTTTGAACATATGCCACCACAGCTTTTAATTGTAGAAAACGAGTGCTATTGGGATCTGCCGTCAAACCCTCTTTAATAAGCGCTTCGGCTCTATCAAAATTATGGTCTTCTGCTGCATATTTGGCAAGCTTATACAATGCATTTTGATGGTTTTTATCCAGTAAGTAGGTGTAGAGAAAGGTAGAGTGCGCTGTGGAATCATTCCGTTTTTCTTTCACGAGTCCTAGCTGATAGGCAAACTCTGGGTTTTTTGGACTTGTGTTGGTAAGTACCTGAAAAATGCTATCTGCTTTTTCGTACTGTGTAGCTTTAAGCAATAGTTTTCCGTAGTTATATTGCGTTAATGGGTTGGCTTCTTGTCTTAAAAGTGCTTTTTCATAGTATTCTAAAGCTTTTGTAGTATTTCCTATCGCATTGTAGGAGCGCGCAATTTTATCTTCGGAACGTTCTGTTTGTTCATATGCCTGGATGGCATTGCTGTAGTCTCCTAAGGCGTATAAACTGTCCCCAACTCGTATAGCCGATGCGTTTTGAGCATCGGCTATTAAGGCTGTAAACAGTATTAGTATGAGTATTGAAACTCTATTCATTTATTTCAAAAATAATGGGGAGGGCATAGATCACTCCAACTTTTTTACCTTCTTGTTCTCCTGGAAGCATTGCCGGTAATGCTGAAACCACCCTTACAGCTTCTTCTTCTAGGCTTGGGTGCGCTGCTCTGGCCCTAACATTTACGACGTTACCAGTATTATCAATTTTAAATTGGACGGAAATACGCTGGCGACCACTTAAATTTACTTGGTTCGCTAATTTTGTATTAAAATTTTCACCAACAAATTGTTGTATTTGTTTGGACATACAAGCTTTCATTTCTTCATTGGTTCCAAAACATCCCGGGTAGGTTGGGACTTTTTCTATAACAGCAAATGGCACTTCACTATCATTATCATATTCATTTTTAAAATGGTTACGGTCTTTATCAAGATGAATTTCTCCTTTTTCCCCGGTGATTCCTCCAACACCGTCGGGATAATGATTGTAAATTAATTCTGCCAATGCACCTTTCTCTTCTTGTGTGAGCTCCCCTTTGCTTGAGATCTCTGCTGAAAGATCTGCAATTTTTGTAGAAAGGGTACTTTCCTGAACATTGTTATCCTCCGAGCAAGAGGTATACAACAACATCGCACAAACGGCTGGAATTAGCAGTAAATACTTTAACTGAACGATTTTCTTTGAATTTGATTTTTGTAACATAACGATTCGATTTTTAAGGATTGATGATTTATAAAATGTATTGATAAATGAAATTTTTGTGGTGCCAAATACTTCTGAGAGTAAATTTTGATAATAGCCTGCTTTATCTTTTGAAGCTACCAAACGGTCTGCCGTATACTCGTGCAATGCCTGTATTTTATTCTGATACAGATATACCATTGGGTTAAACCAGCATAGTATGCGTAATACTTCAAAAAACAACAAATCCAGACTATGGTGTTGCTGTACGTGTACCAATTCGTGTTGCAGAATATTTTCTTTTTGTGGTTCGGTGAGCTGGTCTCCTAAAAAGATCGTATTTAAAAATGTGAAGGCAACATCAGAATCCGGAATTATTGCGATCTTGTACGTATCACATTTTTGAAGGGTTGCGTTTTTCCTTACCACAAATAATTTCCGAAGTTTTACTGCAAAAAACACAAAGGAAATTACGAGTCCTAAAAGGTAAATCCCCAAGGCAATACTGGTCCATGATGCGGTTTGCTGTGTTAGTACTACTTCGTTTAATAAAACGGAAGTATTTGTAGTAGTTTCAGAAGCATTCTCTAGTATCACAGCAGGGAGTTGCACTCTGTATTCCTGTGGAATGCTTTGCTGTAGGGCTTCAATGTGTATAAACGGAATCACAAAACTCACCACAGTTGTGCATACTAAATAGATACGGTTGTAGCTAAAAAACGTTTCTTTTTTCAAAAACACATCGTACACTACTAAAAATAGTAACTGAAACAAAATAACCTGTAAAATATAATGTATCATGAGTTCTCTTTTTTATTGATTTCATTTAAAACACTCTCCATCTCCTGAATACTAATGTCGTTCTTCTTCATAAAAAACGAAACCATGCTCTTAAAAGAGCCTTGAAAATACCCATCTACCAGCTTGTTAATAGATTGGTTGCTGTACTCGGGCTTTTTCACTTTTGGAAAGTAAATATGGCCCCGACCCTCCTTGCGGTAGTCTACAAATTCCTTACTTTCCAGAATACGTACAATAGTACTCACTGTGTTGTAAGCGGGTTTTGGTTCGGGTAGCTCGTCTATAATGGCGGCTACGTTGCCTTCGCCCAAATCCCAAAGGACCTGCATAATGTCTTCTTCTGCTTTTGTGAGTTGTTTCATCTGTATAAAATATTTGATAAAGTGGAAAATGGAATGCTTACATTATACATCTTCAGTGAGTTTACTATACATAACAAGCATTTCATAATTATAACGGTGAATAATGATCTATACTAATTTTCCATTGGTTGTTTTCCTGTATCCAGACAAGGGTAAAGCGAACATCTGATTGTACTATGGTATCCTCATAATAATAGTGCAGGTGTGATATACCTCTTTGTATGACCACGTCCCTATAGGTGGTGATTTCAACATTTTCCAGTTCCCATTTTACGTTTTTGCCTTCCAGGCTCTTCCAATACGCCACGATCGCTTTATTTCCTATGACTTCGGTGCCAGGCCCTACAATGACTGCTTCTTTTGTGTAATAGTTCGCTATTTCGACAAGATTGCCATCGTTATACGCTTGTTCCATGTTTCGGTTTTGCTGAAGTATTTCTTCCGCGATTGTCTGTGCCGAAACTGATATTGAAAACAAACAGATAAGAATTAAAATAGTATATTTCATTGTCACTGTGTTATATGGTTTTTCTGTAAAGGCCCTTCCCAGAGTACTTGTTCTATCATCCAAACGGTGTCTTTTTTTGATAGCAGTACATAATCGATTCCCCACCAGGCAGTAACTTTTGCAGCTGCAATTGTGTTTGCTATGTCTAAAACCTCAACAATTTTCGGGGCATCAGCTTTCGCAAAATTCTTTTTTTCTTTTACATTTTTCGCAAAGTCTAACGCAGCTTCATACGTCATATTTGGCACCTGTCGGTAATCCTTATCATCCCTGTTTTTCATAAACCCGAATTTGTACAAATTAGGTTGTAAACTTTGTTCTAACTTCGCTGTATCTCCTTCATAAAAACCTTCCAGATAGTTTAAGCAAGCCCGCACTACCTTTTTTTCTTCCAGAGACACCTGTGAAAAGCCAACTGTTTTTGTAATAAGGAGCAGGATTATAAAAGCTAATTTTTTCATATCATTTCAATTTATAATATTCCAATTTTTTTAAGCCACTGTAATTTATCACCTGTATACCCATGAGAAATTTCATATTCGGGTGTCATAAAAGAATGGTTTGCTCTGGGGTATAGTTTTACCGAAACAGGTAGTTCTTTTGAAGCATAGGTAAAGAAATTCTGAATGCTTTTTTGTGCCGCTACCCGCTCATCGTTCTCTCCATATTGCAGGAATACAGGGCATTTAATTTTCCCGGCTTCTTTTGCTACCCTGTCATTTAACAGATCACTTTTGCTGGGAGATCCCGGGATTTCTAAATAATCTGGTGGCAGAAAAAGACGTTCATATGTTTCACGAAACCTATTTGCCTTTTTAATAGTTTCAGGAAGTATGCTACCGTCTATAATACCTTGATAATATTCGTTCCAAAGGCTTGTAATGCTCACATTGTCTGTTTCAACAATACCCCGTTTCCTCACATGGTGCTGTATGGCGTATAGCTGACCTTCTCTCATATTCATAATGGGAGCTGCCGTTGCGTTTACAAAAGCAACTGAGGGTTCGTCTATTGCCATCATTAACGCCAACCGGCCTCCCTCACTTGGGCCGTGCACTCCTACTTTGGTGGGATCAACTTTGGGGTGTTGCTGCAAATAAGAGAAAAGCTGCAGGTATTGATCGGTTTTTTCTTCAAAAGTCTGTAGGTTAAAATTCCCGGGGCCTTTTGATTTGCCATTCCCAGATTTATCAAAAACCAAACTCACCATTCCTTGGGCAGCAAAAAAGCGGGCTTCGTATTCATAATTAGCCATTCCTGTCGGGCCACCTCCTGGTAAAACCAGACAAGCTGGCGCTTTTTTTCCTGTAGGCGGGATAAATAATTTTGCATAAATCGTGTCTTCTCCAACGGGAATCCAGGCATCTTCTATGACTGTTGGCGGTATCTTTGTTAATTCAATTTCAGTATGGAATCGGTTTTGTATCAGTAAAGTATGGAAACTATTGTTTTTAAGGTTTTTAAAAACCGAAGTCTCACCAGACACACTCCAGAACATATTGTTTTCAACTGGTTTTAAGGACATGGTTCGTTCTGAAAACGGAGACATAAGGTGCAGGTATCCGTTTCCTGCATATACTATGGCCTTATTGCCCTTTTCGTCTTTAAAAACACCTTCATAGGCAGCCAATGACTGTTCCGGCAACGCATGTTGTTGCTCGTAAAAAAGAACGGGTTGAGAAGTCCCGTTTAGTAAAAGAGCTCCCTTAATTATATTTTTTGAAAATGTAGTCTTGAAATCCCAGACTTCAAAATCCCGCATCACCTTCCAATCAGGTGCTGTTTTTATCTGTTCTGAAATTATATACTTCTTGTCCTTGTCTATATATGGCAAACTAAACGTGGTAAGCGAATCTGTAATGGAAAGCTTCGCATACTGATATGTCGTGCCAAATAAAACTTCACCAATATATGTTTGTGCCTTTATTCCCAGTGTGAACAAGGTCAAACCAATGATACAGATGATAATTTTAAACTTCATAGAAAAGGCACTAATGTATTTAGCTCACGTAAGCATTTCAATCCCGAAACAAGTTATGGGATAATTCCCTCGGGGCACTTTTTGCTCACTTATGAAATCAAACTTACAACTAAATTTTTAGTTAAACTAATTTTTTAGTTATAAAGATTGTAACAATACTTTAATTTCAAGTACTAACGTAGCTGTATGGATATTCTTTTCCTGGTTGCTGGGTTCGTTTTTATACTTGTAGGGATTGCAGGTGCTGTATTGCCTGTTATTCCGGGTGTGCCTATAAGTTGGTTAGGGTTAGTTTGCCTATATCTAGCCCCGTCCCTTCCTTTTGATTGGCCATTTATTATTATTACGGGTGTAGTTGCCATAACGCTTTACATTTTAGATTACATTATCCCTGCTATGGGAACCAAAAGATTTGGCGGTAGTAAAGCGGGTGCCTGGGGAACAACCATAGGCCTCGTGGTAGGAATTTTTGCTCCCATCCCTTTTGGAATATTAATTGGACCGTTCGTTGGAGCCCTATTGGGAGAGCTTATTTTCAATCAAACTGAAGGTAAAGCTGCTATTAAAGCCGCTTTTGGTTCTTTTATTGGATTTCTGGCCTCGACCTTTATTAAGGTTTTTGCGACCTTAGTCTATTTGGGAATCTTTATTTATAAAGTTTACGTGAGCTGGGAAATGGTTGTTTCTTAGAATTTTGAAAGACACCAAAGCTTCAACCACTTACAATCTCTTATAAAAAGTTGATCAATAAAAATGGTAACTACCCAGTTTTAATGCCTATTTGGATCAAACGGGAAATTATCCTGATCGTCTGGAAACCCATCGGCGTCCGAATCTCTTATTTCGTCTTTAATAATCAACAGCTGAAAACTGAATGGTAAAAACACATCAAACACAATAGCATCATATTCAGCAGTTGGAGCCAGCGAAACTGAAATAGAACTAAAGGTTAAGTCCAGTGAACTATCATATAAGTTATTAACCCAAATTAAAGCAGTGAAATTGCCAAACTCGACCAAGCGCGCACCAAAAGTACCTTCAAAAAAACCACCAACGATACTTTGTTGGGTTGTAGTACATAACACATCTGGAGTACCATTAAACTCTAAGATATCAGTCATTGTATCTATTTCAAAACCTATTATTGCATTTACATCAACCTGTCCTTGAAATGTAGAAGTAGGTAGATAACGCCAGAGTACGTTTCTATCTTCTCGCAACACATTTACTCCAATCGTTTGTGTTTGGGGTACTATTACATCTGTTGCAGTATAATTGGGTGGCAACTGTAGACCCAGCCCTGGATATTGACTATTTATATATTGGCTTCCAAATTCAGTAATACTGGGGATTTCGGTTAAGGGAACCGGCAGGCTGTGTGCATAATCCCAGTAAAGTGCCTTGGGACCTATCACATTATCACAAATACTTGAAGTAAATGTTTCAAATTCATCTTGTTGTTCTGGCTGACTGTCGTCTTTATTACAAGAAAAAAGGAGTAGAATAAAGACACAATTTACGATTAAAAAAGGTTTCATAGTTGGTGTTTACACTACCATCGATACCTTCTTAAAATGTCATCAAAAAAAGTTAAATCCAGGTCGTTTTTTCTGAAATAGCAGACTTACGGGTTCCTTCTGGTAATTCCCCATGGTAGGTACCCATATAAAAAAAACCTAAACAACGTTCACCTTGTTCAAGTGTTACGTGTTCTCCAAAATATTGTAGCAACGCTGGAGAGCTCCAATAAGCACCAATTTGAAGGCTATGTGCTGTAAGCCACATGTTTTGAACGGCCATGGCAACTGAAGCTATTTCTTCCCATTCAGGAATGCGTCCTTCGGGGTCACGCTGCATACAAATTGCAATCACACAACCTGATTGCAATGCTTTTTGCGCCATCTTATGTTGCTTGAAATCTGAAGGTTTTTCAACAGACTTTACATACGCTTCCCCTAAAAATTTTGACAAGGCTTCGCGGGCTTCTTCTGAATGAAAAACTTTAAAGCGCCATGGTTCTGTACGTTTATGTGTAGGCGCCCAATTGGCCGCTTCGAGGATTTGCTCCACTTCGTTTTTTGAAATTGATTGATTTGCAAATGCATCGGGATAGATAGCACGGCGGTTTTTTATGATTTCAGTAAGCATAAATTCAATGTAATAGTTACTTACAAAGATACTGAAATCCTACAGCAGAGTTTTAGTATCTCACGTTTAAAATTGACACCAATAAATATAGTAGTATCTGTGCTTTTTTCATCAAGAAAAAGAATCTATAGGTATAAAACGCTGTCAAACAAAAAAAGCCCATCCATTTGGATAAGCTTCTCATCGGTTCTTCCCGATAGCTATCGGGACTAAACCACATCCGCCTGAGGCGGACAACACAACATTTTGCTTCTTCTTCGCAAACTGAGCGAAGTCGAAGTTGCGGTCTGGACGAGCAGTTACTTAGAAACTAACAAAATCTTTGCATACTTATATATAATTACAAGCATCCGATTGGCAATTTAATCAATCTGAATAGTACATTAAAAACTTGAGGGGGGCAATAATATCGAAAAAAATACCAAGTATTAATCTAGCATAACAAATCCAGCCCAATAATAAGGATCGTGTGTTTTACTGAATGTAAGTTGCGTCTTCTTAAACGCTTTTGTAATGCTGACCTCAGTATACAAAGAGCGATAAAAATAATTCATAAATTCCTGAGTGGCTTTATCCGGAACTTTCCATAAACTCATAATAATTTTATCCACTCCAGCTTTTTTGAATGCGCGCTGCAATCCATATACTCCTTGACTTCCATTTATTTTTCCGAGGCCTGTTTCACAAGCTGAAAGAACCACCAGTTTAGTTCCAAAAAGATTTAAAGCTCCAATTTCTTCTGCAGTTAATATACTATTGACAGACTTCTCTTTTTTTCGAGAAGAAGCAAACCATAAACCTGAGGTTAAGTTGGAGTTGGGTACCTTATGGAGTGCAGCGGTGTTTCCGCGAATGAGAGTAACCTGTTCAAAATTCACAGAATTTAATTCGGTGTGTTTAACAGCTGTGAAATAACCATGAGTAGCGATGTGCAAAACATCTTTATCCTTGACCATTTCGACAAAAGCATCCTTCACAGCCAATTTTCCTTGTAAATTATCTACTGTAACTCCTTGAGATATAAACACTTCATAAATCTCATCAACCTCAACTTTGGTTCCAGGCAAAGCTTTTTGTTGTGTTCCGTAATCGATACCTCCCACCAATCCAACCTCCTTGATAGCTGTGGCCTTGTAGGTCTGTCTATCAAGTAATTTTGCCGTAGAAATCATTTGAATCAAATTGAATTTATTTAATATATAATCTGTTCCATCATGCAGTGCAGGGAATGAAATTTTATGAAGCAGACCTGTAGGGGCATAATAGATAGTACTCCCTTCCTTAACCTTAGCAGCTATTGGTTTCCAAATCAAATTGTACAGTGATTGGCTGTTATCAACATATAATTTGTTTACTCCCGCCTCTAAATTATTTGTATTCTTGGAAATCAAATTTTTTAATGACTGTTCTTCAAACAAAAAAACCAGTTCTGGGTACCTGCTCGATGGTTTTACGAGTAACGCACAATAATACCGCTTTTTGGAATTGGCGACTTCATAATAACTAAAGTCTATTAACTCAATGGCAATTTCATTTTGTTTTAAATGGGCCTTTACCTCTTGAAATTTGGTGTTGAGCGATTTTAAAAAATCTTTATAGAATTGCGACTTAGTAAGCAATAATTTTTCAATTTCTTGTGCCTTGGCCTCTAATTTTATTGGTTCTATAAAACGGCCTTTGGCATCTCGTTTATCCCAATTCGAGATTCTCTTCTTAATTGAACCCAAAGTATCGTATAACCTTCTCGTTTCCGGTTGGGTGGAATTGGAAAGATGTCTCTTTAGGGCAATTGATGAATTCAATAATTGACCTTTAACAAACAGCACGTTGTCATACGCATGTCCTGTCAAATCAGGAGCGTTTTTATGACGGAGCATATACGAATTAAAATGATCAAAAAAACCATCTTGGACAAGCAAGTACTTTTCCTTTTCAACTTCGGTCATAAACGTTTGTTTTTCTTTTATATCCTTTTTTAAATAATCCATTCCCTGTATATAATAGGATTTAGCTTTTTCAAATTCTTCCTGAAGGCTAAGAAGAAAGCCCAAGTGGATTAATCCATCTTTAAAACCTACATATTCTTTACCATACAATTGAGATGCCAATTTCAAGTATCGTTCTTTATACCCAAATGCCATTGGATAATCTTTCAAAGCGCTATAATTACTGGCTACCATACCTATAAGGTCTACGAATTCACGATAATATAATTCCTGATTATCTTTGTAAAACTTAAGGACAACATTAAAATAATGTAGCGATTCTTTATAGCGACCTGATAAATAATCAATGTAACCTAACATCATCAGGGTATTTCGATTAGATTCGACATTGCCAGACTTTAACAATTTTTGCAACTTAGGCATAAGTCCCTGAACTTCATCATAAGCCTTTTCATAGTATCCAGCCTTCATGTAGAACAACCCTAAACTTACTTTAATGATAAGGTAGACCTGATCTGTGTTTTTAAAATTTTTTTCTATAAAATTTGTGGTTTCTTCCACCAAAACTATTGCCTTATCGAAATTATAGGTGTTTATATAAAAAGACGCCAGTTGTATGACCTGATGGTAATATCCAATATTTTTGGTACCGTACACATTAAAGGCAATTGCCAATGCCTCTTTGAGGATAGCTTCTGTTTCTTTAAATTTTCCTATACTCTGGTAAAGACTGGCAAGTGATTTCATACCCACAAGCACACGGGCAAGTTCCATTTTTCCCAATGTTCTCCTTACCTCAAATGCACGTTCCAAATATGCTATGGCTTCATCGTTTTTTTGAAGATGATAACAAATTGCACCAGACATTTGCAATACGTCAGCATAGCTTTCACTGGAATTTCCGTTTAGCTCTCCTACAGCAAGCACAAATTCCTCAATCATTGGATATGCCGCAGCATAATCTCCATTATTGTAAAAACTCGAAAATTTTGTAGACATTTTAACTACGGGATGATTTTCATGTTGTGCATTAACAAAGCCTGCACACAGTATAAAAAAAACTATGAACAGGTATTTATTTTTCATAAGCTGAAATTATTTTGTGTAAGGTGTTTTCTGTGAAATTGGTTTGGGGGTGCTCTGCATATAAATATGACTTGAGAATTGCCAATTTATCGGGTACTGTATACTTTTTCTTCCTTAAGACTTTGGACAGAGTATTTCTAAGTTTTTTCTTGTCAATAAATACTGGGTGAAATTTTTCGTGAAGCTTATAATTTATAGACCTTCCTTCGTCTAGCAGGTATATTTCTACAGGAAATCGATCAGGCGGTGTTGGATTCCCTTCTACATAAAAAAAATTAGAACCTATAACCAAACTATCATTTTGTATGGGTATCACCTTATTCAGTATCATATTTTGATGTACATAACGAACATAAAACTGATGGTTATCGGTGAGCTCTATATGAAATCCCTTGAGAGTTATGTAAAGAGAATCAAAAATTCCAATCTGCTGGGAATTGATAAAATCTTCAAAATGTTGTACTATAAACTGATCCCCTCCGCGAACGCCCATGGCTTTCCAGTATTCCTTTGGGTTAGTTGCCCTAGAGCTACGATAGGTGTCAGAAAAAATACCGAGCATACCCAAGGGTTCTTCACAGATACAAACTATGCTCCATTTAGAATTTGTGGCAGGGATAGTGTTTAGTTCTGAAAATGTATATCCTCTTTTTACCTTTTTGCCATTAATCATCACTTTCCCCATTACTTCAGTAACAGTGCATTCCTTTTGTCCAAACGTTAATTGACTTACCAGTAAAAAGAGTATGGTAAATTTACCTGTAGTGCTCATATTGTGAATTTTTGTGGTGATCTAATCCTGTGTAGGATAATTATTAAAAAAATAAAGGGAATGGAAAGCCAAAATACATCCATGTGGATACCGAAAATATTATAGACTAAATAACTTAATAACAGTAAAAGTAAGGAAGCATCTATAACAACAAACAAACCCTTTAAAAACAAGTGATAAATTGTTGAAAGGGCTTTATTTTTCGCACCCTGCTTCAACCACTTTTTTTTCATCAGCGTTACCTTAATTACTGCCCAGAAACTAACATTCCAAGAAAATAGAACATTAAGTAAAAACAGAAAAAAAACAAAAAACACGGTTGCAATGAGAGTGTTACTAATCTTGTGGTCATTATTTTGTAGCGCGAGATAGGCATTATAATGAATTATAGGGCCTGCAAGATGCCCTATTTGAGTAAGGTGCTCATCTGAACTTTCGAAATCTCCTACTAACACTATTTTATCCTTTACAATAGCGCTAACTTTTTCAATCACCAGACTGTCTAGGAGTTGAGTGCCCAAATCGTAATAGTTTAAACGACCGTCTATTCTATATTGGTCAAAAGGCCCAACACGTAAAGCGAGTAGCAAAGAGCTTAATGACAAATCACCATTTGACGTATCAAAAATAGCTCCTTTTGTAAGTTCGCCATTATCTAGTTCTTCATACATTCTCAGAGCAACGCTTTTAATACTATCCGTATGAATAAAACTATATTTCAAAAAGCGTTCGTTTTCATCGGTTACCTTAAAACCAGAAAACCCCGTATTAGCTGAAACATCTGGAGTTACCAGCTGACCTCCTTTGTAATATGAGGGTACCAAAACACGTTCAGTTATGGACAGAGCACTATAAAGTAATGAATCGTTTACGGAAGATACCTCAGGATCTAAAAGAATATCTATGAACATATATTTGTGTTGGTTCTTTGATATTTCTAACAAAGTGGCCAACTTTTCCCGATTTGTAATTGCCATTTCTCCACGTGTTACACCACTTATACTATCGCGATAAGTAACAATCTCCTTATCGAATGCCACGTTTATGCAAACTACATTTTCAAGAAATGTAGCGGTGTTGAGTCTGTCGGAACCATCAAAACCAAAATAAAAATTTAAATCACCTATGTAAGCGTTAGCTTTACCATCTGAGATAGGCCTGTTGGTTAGGACATAGGTAGCTACACTTAGCAACGAAGCTAAGACCAATGAACTTATAATCTTGAGTATACCTTTTTTATGTTTTGGTACTCCAACAAACTCATAGCATCGCTTAAAAAGTCCCGAAGTTTCCAATACCGGCTTCTTAATCCACTTAATTAACTGAAGTACAATTGGTTCTAAACTTAGGATATGAAACCGTTTTGCCATGAAAAAAGAGCTAGAAAATTATGGGCTTTACTTAATTCGAATTGATGAAAAAACCCATAACCCGCTTAAAAATTAGAGGATTATAGAGTGTCAAACACCATAAAGGTAAATAAAAATTCTAACTTAAAAATTCATAATAAAGCCGTTGGCTCAGCTCTATCCTATTATTATTTAGACTAATGCTTATAAGAATAATTACCTAAAACAAAAAAAGCCCATCCATTTGGATAAGCTTCTCATCGGTCTAATTTCTTAAACCACAAAGTATTACATAAATATAATACTTCAACACAACATTTTAATTGCGGTCTGGACGAGACTCGAACTCGCGACCCCCTGCGTGACAGGCAGGTATTCTAACCAACTGAACTACCAGACCGTGCTACTATTTTAGAGACTTTAAAAGCTTGTCTTTACCCCTATTGCTAGAAGCGAGTGCAAATATACACCGTGTTTTTATTCTCGCAAATTTTTTGTTCAAAAAAATGAACTTTTTTTTCAGCTTTATACAAAACTGAACTATCAGGACTACCCAAACTTCTGGCGCTCTACCAGATACGTGGTTAGTATTTTATTAAACCCTTCATTAATATCTGCTTGCACATATTTAATTCGGTACTGGCCGCATTTAAGTTGTAACGCATCAAAATATTCTTGCACTGCAGTTTCGTAAGTTTCCTTCACATTATCTGCATATAAATTAATGTGCTCTCCGGTTTCTACATCTACAAAGCGCTTAGGACGATTGTTAAAATCGAACTCCAGCTCCTTGCTTTTATCAAAGGTGTGGAAGAGTACCACTTCGTGCTTATTGTATTTCAAATGCTGTAAGGCTTCAAATAATTGTTCTTCTTCAGCATCGCTTTGAAACATATCTGTAAATAAAAACACCAGACTTCTTCGCTTTAATTTTTCAGCAATTAAATGCAAATGGGTGTATGTTTTTGTCTGTACCTCCTTACGAGACTGTGTTAGTGCAGTATCAAGGTGCTGCAATAACATATGGTGGTGCCGTTCGCTGCCTTTTTCATTGGCGTAGAATTCGTATTCATTACTATAAATACTCATCCCCACAGCATCCCGTTGGCGTTTCAGTAAATTCATGATCGCAGCACTGGCCAGTACCGAAAACCCAATTTTATTCAACGAATTTATAGTAAACTCTTTTAACTTCGGATAGTGCATCGAGCTGCTATTATCCAATATTAAATGGCAACGTAAGTTTGTTTCCTCTTCGTAGCGTTTTGTGTAAAGCTTGTCGGTTTTTGCGTAGAGTTTCCAATCTATATGTTTAGTGCTTTCGCCGTTGTTGTAGATCTTATGCTCAGCAAATTCCGCAGAAAACCCATGAAACGGACTCTTATGCAGCCCGGAAATAAACCCTTCTACCACCTGGGTAGCGAGTAATTCCAGGTTTTTAAAGCCTGTGATTTGGTTTATTTGTTTTTCTATTTCCATTTATTGGTAAATTGTGAGAAGTGAACGGTGAACGGTTTGATATTATTTTTTTAATAAATAATTTTTAGTCCCAATCAGCAATCTTCCCACAGAAGTAATCAAACTTTCTATTTCAGACAAATTATTTATAAATTTTAAGCGAATAGCTAGTTGGTATTGTGTCTCAACTTCAGACAAAGAGCCTAAAGCAATGCTAATAAATTGAATAAATTCCTTATCACTTTTTCTCGCAGCTCCCTCGGCAACATTTGACGGGATAGAACTGGCAGCACGTCTTATCTGACTCGTAAGTCCATATCGTTCATTAACTAGAAATTGTGCGCTCATCGTATAAACAGCTTCCACTAAGTCCATACTCTTTTTCCAAACATCCATTTCCTTATGATCCATCGCTAAAGTATGTACTGCTCACAAATCACCATTCACCGCTCACTAAGAAAGAATCCCATCCACAATCCCGTACTTCACACTTTCCTCAGCATCCATCCAGTGATCTCTTTGGAAGTCTTTCATTACTTTTTCAAAATCCTGTCCGCAGTTATCGGCTAAGATCTTTGCTGAAATCTCTTTCGTCTTTAAAATTTCCTGTGCAGTAATTTCAATATCGCTTGCAGGGCCTCTCGCACCGCCACTAGGCTGGTGGATCATCACTCGCGCATGGGGCTGAATAAACCGGCGCCCCTTTTCGCCTACCGAAAGTAAGATACTCCCCATACTAGCTGCAAGACCTGTACAAATAGTAGAAACCGGACTTTTAATGTGCTTAATAGTATCGTACATACTGAATCCCGCAGTGACGTAGCCACCCGGGCTATTTATGTACAATTTAATCTCATCGTGATTAATGCTATCCAGATACATAAGCCTATCTACAATGTGTTTTGCCGTCTTGTCGTCCACTTGTCCCCAAAGGAAAATGGTACGATTCTCCAACTGCTGTTGCTCAATTTTATCTTGTACTTTTTGTTTTTTATCGGTGCTCATAATAAATTCTCACTAGGTCTCCTCGAGCGCAGTCGAGAGGTTAGTAACTTGTCCTTAACTTAAAATAGTTCTCGACTGCGCTCGAACGGACATTTTATACCACTGAAAAATAGAAAAGGCCTGACAAACTGCCAAGCCTTTATGCTTTTAATTGCAGGAGCTTAGTTTAATAATCCGTCAATTGCTTCTGCGTATACGTTTTTGGGAGCAACACCTACCTGGCGTCCTACCAATTCTCCGTTGTTAAAGATCAATACCGTAGGGATGTTACGCACTCCAAATTTTGCTGCAAATTCCTGGTTAGCGTCTACGTCTACTTTTCCAACAACTGCTTTGCCATCGTAGTCTTTGCTCAACTCGTCTATTACGGGTCCTACCATACGGCAAGGGCCACACCAAGCTGCCCAGAAGTCTACCACTACAGGCTTGTCACTTTTTAATACTGTTTCTTCAAATGTTGCATCTGTTATTTCTAAAGCCATTTTATTATTTATTAGTTCCTCAAAATGAGGACGATTGTACTTCTTTTAATTGTTTCACAAAAATAGTCAAAAAGTATTCCAATCCCCACCCGCTTAACATTACTTTAGATGATGGAGGTATTTGGCAAGTTGATAGCCCTTATGTTGACAATTTGGCGGGATTCCCAGAACACTTTGGAAGAATGATTGTATCCGACTTTTTTCAGGGGCGGGCTACTGCAGAAAAAGCAGCACCGGGCTTTCGGCAGTCGCTTCCCGATACGTATCGGGAGAGCTCCAACAAAGCCTCAATCCCTGCCCGAAAGGCAATACACAACAAAATATTGAGTAACTTTATAACAACCAATACATTTACTATGTACACCAAACGCAACTACGGTTTTTTTATGACCCTCAACTGGTCCAAAAAACCACTCCTTATCGGGCTATTCTATGCAGCAATCCTTTTTGTAACCTTTTATTTCATAGAACTTCGTTTTTACCTACCCTGGCAACCCCTCGGTTTAATTGGTATTGCAGTAGCTTTTTACCTCGGTTTTAAAAACAATAGTTCTTACGACCGTACCTGGGAAGCCCGAAAAATATGGGGCAGTATGGTAAACAACAGCCGTACGTTTGGCGCTGCTGTAGTTTCCTTTGTACAGGGACCCAGCGAAGCCGAAATTAAAAAAGAACTCCTCTACCGCCACATTGCCTGGCTCACTGCCTTACGCTATCAAATGCGCCTGAGTCGTCCATGGGAGCATACCGAGGAGCGTATCAAAAAATTATACTTCGCCAGTGTTTGTGAAGATTACGAAAAAAGCTTACACACCGACCTACAGCAGTTCCTGTCGGAAAAAGAACTCAAATCCTTAGAAAAGTACTCCAACCGTGCCACGCAGATTTTAAAAAACCAGTCTATTCGGTTACAGGAGTTACGCGATGCCAAGCTGTTTGAAGATTTCCGTCACATGGAATTCCACCACCTCATCCAAACCTTTTACGAAGACCAGGGCAAAAGCGAACGCATTAAAAACTTCCCCTTCCCACGGCAATATGCCTCTACCGCCTATTGGCTCACCATCGTATTTTGTGCCTTTGTACCGTTTGGTTTGTTAGAAATCTTTAACCCCGCCATGGGCTGGATGTATTGGTTGGGCCCTGTGATCTCGGCCATTATTATCTGGGTATTCTTTCTTATGGAAAAAATAGGCGACTATAGCGAAAACCCCTTCGAAGGCACCTATAACGACGTGCCCATCACCGCCATTGCCCGCGGTATCGAAATAGACCTGCGCGAAATGATAGACGACACCAATATTCCAAAACCTACGGAGGCTGTGAATGGGTTTTTGATGTGATTAGAAACTCTAATTAAATTGCCAACTTTGCAGATTCTTTCCTCTTTGAACACAAAGAATTTCATCTCTTAGCATTACAATTCCAGCAACAACTTCAATTCTTTTTTTCATCAATATATTTCCCTAATTCAACCGATACTTCACCCCATCCAGTTGCAACTCTTCTAATAGTTCATTACAAATTTTAATTTTATGCGTACGGCTGGGCATTTGTAATTTTACTTTTTCTTCTACTTCATAAATGGTAAAAAAGAGTTTCTGGTCGCCTTTGTGGTAGCTAAACAGTTCTTTTAAACGGTCTATCTTACCGTCCTGTAAATCCTGCACGGGCATTTGTATGGTGAGCTTTTTCGCCTGGTTATCCATCACGTCGTGTAACATTTGCATAAAGGTATATTGTAAACGCGGGTCGCCCTTTTTACCCGTATCGCGGTTGGTCCAGCCCTCTTTTACAAATACGCGGGCGTATATAAAACTGTTGGGAATGAGAAAATGACGCCATTTTAAGTATTCTTCGCCAAAGATCTTAAACTCGTAACTGTCTTCATAATCCTCAACCGTAAAGATGGCCCAGCCTTTTCCGGCTTTACTTTCCCTGTGCTGTACATCGCTTACAATACCTCCAAAACAGAGCTCACGGTTTACATATTTTTCCAGAGTATTAAAGTTGGACACCTTGCAATTGGTAAAATTTTTCATTTCTACTTTAAAGTCGTCCAGCGGGTGACCGGAGATATAGATCCCTACCACTTCCTTTTCCTGTTTCAGCTTTTGCATGGTGCCCCATTCCTCACAAGGTGGCACCTGGGGTTCGGCAATTTGTACGTCGCTGGCATCCCCAAACAAACTCACCTGACTACTATTTTGAGTCTCCTGATATTTTTGTGCAAACTTCACCACCTTTTCATAAAATTTCACGCCATCCCCTTCATCGTGCATATACTGCGCACGGTGCTGGTCGAAACTATCAAATCCCCCTGCCAGGATCAAGTTTTCAAAGGCTTTTTTGTTGGCGTTTCGTAAATCTACACGCTTCGCCAGATCGAAAATAGATTTGTATTTTCCGTCTTTTCTATGTTCCACAATGGTGGCTACGGCACCACTTCCCACACCTTTTACAGCACCCATACCAAAACGTACGGCACCACGGTCGTTTACTGTGAATTTGTAAAAGGATTCATTTACATCCGGCCCTAATACTTCCAGTCCCATTCGCTTACACTCTTCCATAAAAAAGGTTACCTGTTTAATATCGCTCATGTTATTACTAAGCACTGCGGCCATATATTCGGCAGGGTAATGGGCTTTTAGGTAGGCGGTCTGGTAGGCAATCCACGCATAGCAGGTAGAGTGACTTTTATTAAAGGCATAACTCGCAAAGGCTTCCCAGTCTTTCCAGATCTTTTCCAGCTTTTCGGCATCGTGGCCTTTGGCAGATGCATTGTCAATAAAGCGCGGTTTCATTTTATCGAGGACGGCTTTTTGCTTTTTACCCATCGCCTTCCGCAGGACATCGGCATCACCTTTACTGAAATCGGCCAACTTCTGTGACAACAACATCACTTGCTCCTGATAGACTGTAATTCCGTAAGTTTCCTGCAGGTATTCTTCCATGGCAGGAAGATCGTAGTCTATTTCTTCTTCCCCATTTTTTCTTCGGATAAAACTAGGGATATATTCCAACGGGCCCGGACGGTACAAGGCGTTCATTGCAATAAGATCTGCAAATACAGTAGGTTTTAACTCCTTCATATATTTCTGCATCCCAGCACTTTCATACTGAAAGATCCCTACCGTCTCCCCACGCTGGAACAACTCATACGTTGCTTCATCGTCCAGTGGGAAATCATCGGGATTTAAATCTACATTGTGCTTATGCTTTACCAGTTTTACCGTGTCCTTAATGAGCGTTAAGGTTTTTAAGCCCAGAAAATCCATTTTCAGCAACCCGGCACTTTCTACTACGGAGTTATCGAACTGGGTGACATATAGGTCACTGTCCTTAGCGGTGGCTACGGGTACAAAATTGGTAATGTCGCTTGGGGTAATGATCACCCCACATGCGTGAATCCCTGTATTTCGAACCGAACCTTCCAGGATCTTCGCCTGGTTTACTGTTTCGGCCTCCAGATCACTACCTTCAGAAAGATTTAGCAACTCGTTCACTTTAGGCAATTCATCACTTCTGAATTTAGACCGAAGCTCCTGATCACTCATATTGAAGATCTTGTTCAGCTTCGTCATATTTGGGATGAGCTTCGAAATTCTATCGGCATCACCAAGCGGCAAATCAAGCACTCGCGCGGTATCTCGAATAGAACTTTTGGCTGCCATGGTTCCGTAGGTAATAATCTGTGCTACCTGATTGGCACCATATTTTTTAATTACATAGTCCATCACACGGCTTCGGCCTTCGTCGTCAAAGTCGATATCGATATCGGGCATACTCACACGATCCGGATTTAAGAAACGCTCAAAAAGCAGGTCGTACTTAATAGGATCAATATTGGTGATCCAAAGACAGTAGGCAACCACACTCCCCGCTGCCGACCCACGTCCCGGTCCTACCGAAACATCCATTTTACGGGCTTCGCGGATAAAGTCTTCTGTAATTAGGAAATATCCTGGATAACCCGTGTTTTCAATGGTTTCCAGCTCAAAATTAAGGCGTTCTTTAATTTCAGGAGTAATTTCGCCATACCGTTTTTCAGCACCTTTGAAGGTTAAATGTTTTAGGTATGCATTTTCACCACGCTTTCCGCCGTCTGCTTCGTCTTCCGCTACTTTAAATTCGTCTGGAATATCAAACTTTGGAAGGAGTACATCCCGTTGCAGACTGTAGGATTCGATCTTCGCAACAACTTCTGAGATATTTGAAATCGCTTCCGGCAAGTCCTTGAACAAGGCCTTCATCTCCTCCTGCGACTTAAAATAATACTCCTGATTAGGCAATCCGTAACGGTAGCCACGACCACGCCCAATAGGTGTCGCTTGCTTTTCGCCATCTTTAACACATAATAAAATATCGTGCGCATTGGCGTTTTCTTTGTCGATATAATAGGTGTTGTTCGCCGCAATCAATTTTACATCGTGCTTTTTACTGAAAGCGATCAACGTATCATTCACCCGGTCTTCATCTTCCTGGTCGTGACGCATAATTTCCAGATAGAAATCTTTTCCAAAGGTCTCTTTCCACCACAAAAGAGCTTCTTCAGCCTGGTTTTCACCAATGTTCAGTATTTTGCTTGACACTTCGCCATACATACTTCCTGAAAGCACCATCACATCTTCCTTGTATTTTTTAATGACTTCACGGTCAATTCTAGGCACGTAATAAAAGCCCTCGGTATAGGCTATACTGGACATTTTTGCCAGGTTGTGATACCCTTTTTTATTCTTTGCGAGCAATACTATCTGGTAGCCATTGTCCTTTTGCGACTTGTTGGTATGGTCGTCGCACACAAAAAACTCACACCCTACAATCGCTTTTAATTCTTGTGGTGGTTCAGGTTTATCGGGGACTACGCCATCATCCCGATAGCTATCGGGAGTTGCGGTATCATCAAATTCTTCATACGCTTTAAGGTCTTCTTCGTATTTTTTCTGAAGGCCAGCGTTGTGCGTATTTACCGCTCTAGTAAAATGAAAAGCACCCATCATATTTCCCGTATCGGTAATCGCAACGGCGGGTTGATTGTCGGCAATAGCGGCATTCACCAAATCTTGGGTACTGGCAGTAGATTGCAGAATAGAAAACTGCGAATGGTTGTGCAGGTGCGCAAATGGGGCATCTTCCAGCACTTCAATATTCTCTGCGAGTTCTTCGGAAGAGATTTCCTGAGTATCGGTCTTGGCTTCGAGTTCTTTTCGGATGGCTTCCGAAGCTGCCTTCAGATTTATATGTTCCAGACCAATGAGCTCGATTTCCTTCGGGTTTTCTTCAGAAAAATTCTCGAAATAATCGGGTTGTACATCCAGTTCTTCAACCGTGAAAATTTGACGGCGCACCAGTTCAAAGAAACAACGGGTAGTTGCTTCCACATCTGCAGTAGCGTTGTGGGCTTCAGCAAAAGAAGTGTCGAACAAAAACTGGTGTAATTCTGAAAGGGTAGGCAGTTTAAATTTTCCACCTCGTCCTCCTGGGATCTGACACAGTTGTGCGGTAGTTTCGGTACAGGTGTCTAATACCGGAAAATCAGGAAGTACATTTTCTTCATTCAAACGAAGAAATTCGGCTCCCATAATATTAAGATCGAACCCAACATTTTGTCCTACAATGAATTTTGTTTTTTCTAATACTGCTGAAAATTTCTGTAGCATTTCAGCAAGCGGAATTCCTTCTTTTTCGGCCAGTTCGGTTGAAATTCCGTGAATTTTTTCAGCATCAAAGGGGATATTAAAACCGTCCGGCTGAATGAGGTAATCCTCATGCTCGATCACATTTCCCATCGCATCATGCAACTGCCAGGCAATTTGTATACAGCGTGGCCAATTGTCACTATCGGTTAAGGGAGCGTTCCAGTTACGGGGCAGTCCCGTGGTTTCGGTATCGAAGATTAAAAACATAAACTAAAATTTGGAAATACGAGGTACGAATTACGAGTTATCGCCAGAACAAAAGTAAGGTGACTGAGCAAATTCAAAAATAAAAAAACTCCTCCGAAGCTTTTGGGAAAGTTGTAAAGAGTTGTTCACAGGAAGTAACAAATTGGTAACAATTATAGAAGCAACTATCTTGGCAGTCTTGTATCTTCGTGCAAAAGCATCTCTATGAAAAAGATATTCTTAGTAACACTTCTCACCCCATTGTTAATGGGTTGCCCAGGCGACGACCTGGATATTATTGAAAACGAAAGGCTCTACGCGGAAGGTTTTGTAACACTTGAAAACGGCACTCCAGTTGTAAATACCGACGTTTCCATTTCTGAAAATTCTGGAATTTTAGGTCAGGATCTCACAGATGCCTCGGGTGCTTTTTCGTTTGTATCGCTTAAAAGCAGTGACGAAATAATGACACTCTCCATTAACAAGGAAACCGACACTACGGTAAGCAAGCTGAATTATCTCGCCTTTAATACAGCTGCTAACAATTTTTCAATAGGTGAAGCCGTATTAAAACCTATAGGTTTTTTGAATGTCTCGCTTACTAAAAATACTCCTGAAGCACCTACCCTTTTTTACACGTTTGTATACGAAGACACGTTTTGCGATATTCAATTAACAAACATACTTCCAGATGATGTCACCCTGCGTTGTTACGAATCTGTGAATTTTTCAGGGGAATTAGGACCCAATGGCAAAACCACATTTACCACACAAATTGAATCACTGCAAGAAACACCCGTAAAGTTTATCTACCAAATTGGAGAAACCGGAGAAGAAACAATAGTGGAAATTCCGCTGAACAACACAACCAACTCTTATGAATTTGAATATTAAGAATACAGTACTGGCATTTCTTTTTTGCTCTTCTATTTGTATTGGGCAAGAAGACCCCTCAAAAAAAAGCAAAGAATACGAACGTGTTGGGTTTTTTAGCCTTTCTTATCTGAGACCTGCTCCTATTGGAGATAGCTTTATAAATAAAGGTACTGAAGTAGATGGTGGACTTTCTTTCGAATTTCAGAAAGTTGTCAAGGATAGATTTCAGCTTGGAGTACGTGTGGAAAGTTTTCATTATTCGGTTACCGACAGTGAATTTACAGGAGCCTACAACAGTGGCAATATCTCTAACCTTAATCTTGTTGGCGGGTATCGTATTTTGGAAGCTGGAGACTTTTGGTTTATTGGAAATGCAGGAATTGGCTTTGGGATTTATAAAAATAAAGCAAGTGGTGAAAAATTTACTGAGAGCTTTACAACCTATTGGGCCGGAATTGAAGCGGAGTATAATTTAGGCAAGAGTTTTCAAATTTTTAGCAGAGCCGAACTGCGCACAGATCGCCTGAATATAAATGCGCCAGACTTGATTGCAGACTCGTTTAACAAAGTTAATTATTTGATATTTCAATTTGGGGTACGACTTACAATTCTAAATAGAGATAAGCAGGAAAAAGCTGAGAATATTGATGGTAAAAAATAAAAAAGACCGAAATCACTTTCGGTCTTTATCAGGTTTATTTTGATTGAATTAGGATACAATGGTTTCAAAATTCTTCACGTTTTGCAAAGTGTTTTCAATGTTAGACACTTGCTTGGTCAAGATCGATTTGGTTGTAGGCGGTAAGGTTGTATCTGAAATCACTTCCTGATATTCGTTTACAGCCGTTTTTTCACCACGCTTTACTTCTTCAAGGATATTTTCCTCATCATTCGAGGTAAAAGTATCTTTTATGCTCATCCAGGCTCTGTGAGCATCACCTTGAACGCTCGTTCCTTTTTCTGGAGTTCCGCCTGTATTACGGATTTCGGTTTTTAGTTCGTGACCGAAATCGTAACGGGCTTGCGCTTCTGTCTCGAAGAATTGTTTCAGTTTCGGATTTTCAACGATTTCTGCGGCTTTTTTATAGCCTGCTTCAGCGTCGTAATTCTTGGTTAATAATTCGTTTAATTTATTTGACATTTTATCGGTATACATATCTTCTTTTCTATTAAATGTGCAAAGCTATTTTTAACGACAATCGAAGTTAGAAGCCTTGTTTTCTCTTTTTCGATATACCTCAATATACCAGTAAAGTTAGGCACTGGCAAGTATTTAACCCAAGCTTAACGGGCTTTAACAAGGTTTAACGCTATTTGAGCTAATGTCAAAAAAAAAGACCGATGTTTCCATCGGTCTTTACTGCATCTATTTTCAATAGATTAATAATCTATATTAAATTGTCCTAAAGAAATTTGGTGATTTTCAGTCATAAAATTAAAAGTTCCTGAGATGCCTTGAGCTGTCATATCGTGGGTAACCACTCTAATAGCACCGCTAATTGCCTGCTCTTCATCACCAGCGATAAAATAACTAGCATTAAAACCAGCTCCCGGAATAGCCTGTGACGCAGGTTCTGCATCTAAAGGTATGACAAGCTGTATCGTATTATCTCCTAAAGCACCAATAATTACAATAGAAGTATCGGTTGTAGTAGCTACCACAGTAGAGGGATCAAAGAGTTCGCCATCAATTTCAGCAACAAAAGCACCATCCTGGTTAGGATCACTAGGGTTTGTAGGGTCTTCAATTGTACCAGAAACTATAGGCACTTTAAAAAGCAACCCTCTATCCACAGTAACAGTATCAACACCAGGTAAAATGGCATTAAAGTTAAAATCACCCGATAAATACTCAACCCCTCCTTCTTCACCCCTTCCGGTGATATTAACAACTCCGTCACCACCATTTTCGGTAGAATAGAGTTGTCCGGAGCCATCTTCGTAAAAAGCCTGATGGCCATTGCCACTATTTAACATAAAACTACCGCCTTGAAAAACAGATAATACCAACGTAATTTGCTGGTCTGAAGTTGCTCCAACTATTGAAATTGAGCCATCGTCTGCAAGGGTAGCCTGAGCGTCCAGGGATTTATAAAATACATTGTCTAAGTTTCCTTGAAATGCCGGAGAGTTTTCCTCTACATCTTCGCAAGCAACAAGTGTGCATGCAACACATACTAGCAATAAATACTTTTTCATGGGGTAAAAAGTTTGTAGGTTAATGCACAAATATAAAATAAAAGTTCTATCTAACTACTTTCATGTCAAAAATATACTATCTTTGCCGTCCTTAATTATAAATCGAGGTCGTGAACCTCAAAAATTAATTTTATGCCTGTAAAAATTAGATTACAAAGACACGGTAAAAAAGGAAAGCCTTTTTACTGGATCGTAGCGGCAGATGCCCGCGCGAAAAGAGATGGTAAATACCTGGAGAAGTTAGGTATCTATAATCCAAACGTAAACCCTGCACAAATTGAGCTGGATGTAGACCAGTCTGTGCAATGGTTACAAAATGGTGCACAACCAACCGATACTGCCAGAGCAATTCTTTCTTACAAAGGAGTAATGCTTAAAAAGCACTTAGCGGGTGGTGTTGCCAAAGGTGCTTTAACCGAAGCCCAAGCAGAAGAAAAATTCAACGCTTGGTTAGAGGATAAAGGAAAAGCAGTTGATGCTAAAAAAGGAAAGTTATCTGATGCACAGGAAAAAGCAAAAGCGGAAGCCCTTGCAGCAGAGAAAAAAGTGAATGAAGCACGTATTGCTGAAGCACAACCAGAAGAAGTTGTAGAAGAAGAAGCTGAAGCAACTGCTGAAGCTGCAGAAGGAACTGAAGCTGCGGCCGAAGGGACTGAAGAAGCTACAAAAGAAGAAGAATAAAACTGAACGATATGCAAAAGAAGGACTGTTTCTTCGTTGGCAAAATCGTAAAAAAATACAGTTTTAAGGGGGAATTACTAGTAAAGCTAGATACTGATGATCCCGAGCAATTTTTAGAAATGGAATCGGTTTTTGTGGAACAACACAAAAACCTGATTCCATTTTTTATTGAAAAACTTTCGTTACATAAATCTACGCTGCTGCGCGTACAATTTGAAGAAGTTACAACTGAAGCAGACGCAGACGCCCTTCTTGGTACCGAATTATTTCTCCCTCTTTCCCTGTTGCCAAAACTTTCCGGCAATAAGTTTTACTACCATGAAATTATCGGCTTTAAAGTACTGGATGCAAATTTTGGAGATTTAGGGGTTGTTGCGAGCGTAAATGACAGCACTGCACAACATTTATTTGAAATAGAGTTTCAAGGCAAAGAAATTTTGGTCCCTATTAATGACGAAATTATAAAAAAGGTAGATCGAGATAGCAAGATCCTGCACTTAGAAACCCCTGAAGGATTGATAGATTTGTACCTCTAATGGCAAATAAGCCCTTCAACTTCAAACAATTTACAGTGGCACAAGAGCGCTGCGCCATGAAAATCGGTACCGATGGCGTACTCCTTGGCGCCTGGGTTTCCATAGAAAACTCTCCACAAAGCATTCTGGACATTGGCGCTGGCACAGGTGTTATCTCCCTGCAACTAGCACAACGCTCTTTGGCTGAAACCATAGACGCCATAGAAATTGACAACGATGCCTACGAGCAATGCACTGAGAATTTTGAAAACTCACCCTGGGCAGACCGGTTATTTTGCTACCATGCCTCAATTCAGGAGTTTGTTTCTGAAATTGAAGAAACTTACGATCTAATCATTTCTAACCCTCCTTTTTACTCCGAAAATTTTAAATCCGAAAACAGCGCACGAGATATTGCGCGTTTTACAGATGCTCTTCCGTTTGATCATCTGGCAATTAGTGCTTCACACTTACTTTCAGAAAACGGAACTTTTGCTGTAATACTTCCAAAGAAAGAAGAAACTCATTTTATTGAAATTGCTGCAAAAAGCAACCTGTTCCCAAAACGAATATGCACCGTTAAAGGCACGCCAACTTCCGAAGAAAAAAGAAGCCTGCTGGAGTTTACATTTCAGAAGAACAACCCCTCTTTGGAAACATTGGTTCTAGAAACCAAAAGACATCTATACACAAAAGAATACAGAGATTTAGTAAAGGATTTTTATCTTAAAATGTAGGTCTTTCAACTTGTGAGTTTTACCTTTGTATACCTAAATAAAAAGTACATGAAACCTGATTTATTTGAAGCTCCCGATTATTATAACATAGACGATCTTTTAACCGAAGAACATAAATTAATACGTGATGCAGCCCGAGCCTGGGTTAAGCGTGATGTATCTCCCATTATCGAAGAAGCCGCACAAAAAGCTGAATTCCCAAAATCTATCATTCCTGGACTGGCAGAAATTGGCGCTTTTGGACCCTATATTCCAGAGCAATATGGCGGTGCAGGATTAGATCAAATTAGTTATGGTTTACTCATGCAGGAGATAGAACGTGGCGATAGTGGTGTAAGATCTACCGCCTCTGTGCAATCGTCTTTGGTAATGTATCCTATCTGGAAATACGGAAACGAAGACCAGCGCAATAAATACCTTCCAAAACTGGCTACTGGTGAATGGATGGGTTCTTTTGGACTGACCGAACCAGACCACGGGAGTAACCCTGCCGGTATGGTAACCAGTTTTAAAGACAAGGGAGATCACTACTTATTAAATGGTGCTAAACTTTGGATTTCCAACTCACCATTTTGCGATGTAGCTGTGGTTTGGGCCAAAAATGAAGAGGGACGTATTCACGGTTTAATTGTAGAACGCGGCATGGAAGGCTTTAGCACTCCTGAAACCCACAACAAATGGTCCTTAAGAGCTTCGGCAACGGGTGAACTTATTTTTCAGGATGTAAAAGTTCCAAAGGAAAATTTATTACCTAACAAATCTGGTTTAGGAGCACCCTTAGGTTGTCTGGACAGTGCCCGTTATGGTATTGCCTGGGGTGCTATTGGAGCAGCCATGGATTGTTACGATACTGCTTTAAGATATTCCAAAGAACGTGTTCAATTTGGAAAACCTATTGGCGGATTTCAATTACAGCAAAAGAAATTAGCCGAAATGATCACTGAAATTACCAAGGCACAATTGCTTGCATTACGCCTTGGACAGCTAAAGAACGAAGACAAAGCCACGTCTGCGCAAATCTCCATGGCAAAACGAAATAATGTAGATATGGCCATTAAAATTGCCCGTGAAGCACGACAAATGTTAGGCGGTATGGGAATTACAGGCGAATATCCAATTATGCGCCATATGATGAATCTGGAAAGCGTTATAACCTATGAAGGTACTCACGACATCCACTTGTTAATTACAGGACTGGACGTTACCGGGTTAAATGCCTTTAAATAAAAAAACTTAAAGTTTTAAAAAAGGCTTCGCAGCAATGTGAAGCCTTTTTATTTTTGCAAAAAAATTGAAGTATGATATCCCAAGTCGAAAATACTATTGCCCCCCTTCAGCAACAATTAATTGCGCATCCTCTTTATAGCGAAATTAAACACCCTAAGCACCTTCGGACTTTTATGGAGCATCATGTGTATGCCGTATGGGATTTTATGTCATTACTGAAAGCATTACAGCAAGGACTTACCTGTACAACCTTACCATGGAAACCCGTGGGCAATCCGGAAACACGATACCTTATTAACGAGATTGTTTTAGCAGAAGAAACTGACATAAACCTAAAAGGTGAGCGCCAAAGTCATTTTGAAATGTATTTGGATGCCATGAAAAAAGCTGGAGCAAATACAACCTACGTTGAAAATTTTGTAAGACAATGCACTTCAAGCACTAAAACCATTGAGGATACAATCAAATTTGCAGCGCTTCCAGCTACTGCTAAAAAGTTTTTAGAATTTACATTTAAAACCATTGAAAGCGGAAAACTACATTGTATTGCTGCTGCATTCACCTTCGGACGCGAAGACTTAATTCCTGAAATGTTCACTGCACTAATTGCAAAAGTTCAAGAACAGTTCCCTGAAGAAGATTTAAGAGAGTTTAAATATTACTTCGACCGCCATATTGAACTAGACGGAGATGAACACGGTCCCATGGCACTGGAAATGGTAAAACAGCTTTGTGATACCGAGGAAAAATGGCAGGAAGTAGGTAACACTTCCGTAGAAGCTCTGGAAATTCGCAAGCAGCTATGGGATGGTATTTTAGAAGAAATCACCGCACCAGCTCTAGCGTAACTACTTCTCAAATTGTATCTTTAGGGAAACAAAAAACGAATGTCTTCCCGTAAAAGGTTCAGTAGGGCTTATGATACAGCAAAGCGTATTTCTTTTAATGACGCTTCAAAATTTATCATCTTCAGCGATTGTCACCGCGGGGACAATAGCTTTGCAGATGAGTTTGCCAACAACCGAAACATCTACTTCCACGCCTTAAAGTATTATTACAATGAAGGTTTCACGTATTGTGAATTAGGTGATGGCGACGAACTTTGGGAGAATATAGAGTTCAAGGAAATACTCGAAGCACATAAAAATGTGTTTGATCTTCTGAAGCTTTTCTTTCAAGAAAAGAGGCTTCACCAGGTTGTTGGCAACCACGACATGGTTTATAAGAACAAACGTTTTGTGGAGAAGAACCTGCATAGCTACTTCAATAAAATTACAGGAAAAGAGGAGCCACTGTTTCCCGGCGTTAGCTTTACAGAGGGCTTGCTGTTGCAACATGAAACCACAGGACAAGAAATTTTTATGGCACATGGGCATCAAGCAGAATGGATGAATTATGTAGGCTGGAAATTTAACCGCTTTATGGTGCGGGCCCTTTGGCGGCAATTACAAATTTTTGGAATCGGCGATCCTACCAGTCCAGCCAAAAACTACAGAGAACTCATTAAGGTGGAACGTCGTACCAAACGATGGATTATTGAAAATGACAACCTGTTTACCATCACAGGTCACACCCATCGCCCTCGTTTTCCTGAACCAGGCGATATTGCCTATTTCAACGACGGAAGCTGTGTACACCCCAGAAGTATTACAGGATTAGAGATTGAAAAAGGAGCTATTTCACTCATAAAATGGCACATTGCCACTACAGAAGATGGAACCTTAAAAGTAATTCGAAGACTATTGGAAGGACCACAAAAGCTGAGCTCCTATAAAACCGAATCAAACTAAATACCGTACTTTTATATATGAAACCACTATTTGCTATATACGTTTTACCCTTATTTTTCTTTATTGGGTTTCTATCGTGTTCCAATTCTGAAGAAAATACTACTGCACCTCATGCCGAAGCAGAATTCAACTATTTAGCCCTTGGCGATAGTTATACTATTGGCGAAAGTGTTGCAGCTACAGAAAATTTTCCATTCCAATTACAGGATTCCTTGAGTAAAAGTTTGAATGAAACAGGGGCTTATAAAATTATTGCGCGCACAGGATGGACCACCACCAATTTATTAAATGCAATTGAAAGCCAGAATCCGACTTCAGAGTATGATCTGGTTACTTTGCTCATTGGAGTAAACAATCAGTTTCAAGGGAAGCCATTTTCGATTTATGAGGAAGAATTTCCAAGGTTGTTAGATATGGCAATCGAGTTTGCAAAAGGAGATAAAAACAGTGTCATAGTAGTTTCAATTCCGGATTATGCCTTTACTCCATTTGGAGAGAATAATGGCAATGCACAGCAGATTTCAGATGAAATAGACCAATACAATGCTTTTGCTGAGCAAATAGCCAGACAAAAAGGAGTTACCTTTCAAAACATTACAGATATTACGAGAAGAGGTCTGGAAGATCCTGAATTGGTAGCAAACGACGGACTACATCCTTCAGGGAAAGCGTATAAATTATTTGTAGAAAGGCTGTTCACTAAAGCAAAACAAGCAGTAAATTAGCCTTCAGCTGGGGCAAGCGTAACTTTTAAACCTTCTAATGCTTCTGTAATAAATAGCTGGCAACCCAATCGGCTATTTGCTTCGACGTGAAAAGCTTCAGCCAACATTAAATCTTCATCATAACTCATTTCAGGTAGTGCGTGATCGCTTTCCACATAACACTGGCAGGAGGCACACATGGCCATGCCGCCACAAACCCCTATGGTTCCTTCTTCAGCCAATTCGAAAGAACGAATCACTTCCATAAGGTTCATATTCATGTCTGTAGGAGCAAGAACTTCGTGGGTTTTTCCGTTTCGGTCTGTTATGTGAATGGTGATGTCTTTCAACTTAATCTATAGATTTTACAACAGCTTTAGGGGCTTCTTTTTTACTTCCATCAAAGCCTTCTACACCCCCAACGGTGGTATATTTCATTACATACCGTTTGTCCGGAAAAATACGCTGGTAGGCACTTTGGCACATAAGTGTTGCTTCGTGGAAACCACATAAGATCAATTTCAATTTACCCGGATAGGTATTCACATCGCCAATAGCGTAAATGCCTGGAATATTTGTTTGGTAATCCAGGGTGTTATCTACTTTGATGGCATTTTTTTCAATTTCCAGTCCCCAATCGGCTATAGGGCCCAATTTCGGAGCGAGTCCAAAGAGCGGAATAAAATGATCACATTCTTTATTAGAAACCTCAGCACCTCTTTTAATGGAGACACCTTGTACTTTTTCTTCCCCAACAACGTCAATAATTTCGGCTGGAGTAATAAGTTCAATCTTTCCGGCATTTTTCAACTCCTGTACTTTTTCAACTGAATCCAGAGCCCCTCTAAATTCATTCCTACGGTGCACAAGGGTTACACTTTCAGCAACATCAGTTAAGAAAATACTCCAATCCAATGCGCTGTCTCCCCCACCTGCAATAACTACTTTTTTACCACGGTACACTTCGGGATCTCTGATAATATACTCTACTCCTTTATCTTCATAGGCTGAAATATTAGTAATGGGAGGCTTACGAGGCTCAAAACTTCCCAGCCCCCCAGCAATAGCAACTACTGGCGCTTGGTGTTCTGTACCTTTATTTGTAGTTACTATAAACGTACCATCTTCCAGTTTTTTAATGGTCTGTGCCCGTTCTCCCAGGGTAAATCCTGGTTGAAAAGGTTCAATTTGTTTCATTAAATTAGTCACCAGATCGCCAGCCAAAATTTCTGGAAAGGCAGGAATATCATAAATGGGTTTCTTAGGATAAATTTCAGAACATTGTCCGCCAGGTTGCGGTAACGCATCAATTAGATGGCACTTTAGTTTTAGTAAGCCTGCTTCAAAGACGGTAAATAATCCTGTTGGTCCTGCGCCAATAATAAGAATATCGGTTTTTATCATATTTCAACTCCGCATCATATTTGCGAAAGATACTTTTACAGTTTAACTTACCCCTCTACATTTATTACTTGTTCAATCTGGGGCGCGTGTTTTTTTATGGTCATTTCCACCCCGCTTTTTAAGGTCATCTGGTTTACAGAACAACCTACACAAGCACCTTGCAATTGTACTTTTACAATTTTATCGTTCTCAACAGAAAGTAACTTTATGTCACCGCCATCATTTTGCAAAAAAGGGCGTATTTCCTCCAGAGCAGCTTCAATTTTATCGTGTAAGGT
Organism: Flavobacteriaceae bacterium UBA1903; assembly: GCA_002337605.1. Classification (GTDB taxonomy): domain Bacteria; phylum Bacteroidota; class Bacteroidia; order Flavobacteriales; family Flavobacteriaceae; genus Marinirhabdus. The sequence goes on along the minus strand of DDGL01000016.1, from coordinate 105,388 downwards.
GAGTATTTCCATAATTTATTTTTTAACGGCACTACAGCCAGCCATGGTTGTTATTTTAATGGCTTCGGTGGGTGGCAAGGTATCATTTCTTTTTACAGTTTCAGAAACAACATTCCTTGTTAATTCTTCAAAAGCAGCTTCAATGGGTGAGGCAGTTTGTAAGGCTGCCGGACGACCTACATCGCCAGCTTCCCGTATGCTTTGTACCAAAGGCACTTCGCCTAAAAATGGTATTTCAAGATCTTCAGCCAGGTTTTTAGCACCTCCATTTCCGAAGATATAATATTTATTGTCAGGCAACTCTTCCGGAGTGAAATACGACATGTTTTCTACCACTCCCAACACAGGTACCTGTATGTTTTCCTGCTGAAACATAGCCACTCCCTTTCTGGCATCGGCCAGAGCAACGGTTTGTGGCGTGCTCACAACAACGGCGCCTGTAATAGGCAACGACTGCATAATGCTTAAATGAATATCTCCTGTTCCTGGCGGAAGGTCCAATAACATAAAGTCTAACTCGCCCCAGTCTGCATCAAAAATTAATTGATTTAATGCTTTGGAAGCCATGGGACCTCTCCAGATAACTGCCTGGTTGGGCTTAGTAAAGAAACCGATGGATAAGACCTTTACCCCGTAATTTTCAACGGGCTTCATTTTGCTCTTTCCTCCTACATTTACTGAAAGCGGACGCTCATTAAAAACATCGAACATTAGCGGAATAGACGGCCCATAAATATCGGCATCTAAGATTCCTACTTTAAATCCCATTTTGGCCAAAGTGACCGCAAGGTTGGCAGTTACGGTAGATTTCCCTACACCACCTTTTCCTGAAGCTACCGCTACGATGTTTTTAATCCCTGGAACTGGTTTTCCTTTGATTAAATTAGCATCATTTTTGGTTGGGGCTTCTACTTTGATGTTCACTTTTACTTGAGCATCTTTCGAAACCTTTTCTTGAATTGTAGTGATAATGTCCTGTTCTGCACGTTTCTTTATGTGCATTGCCGGGGTAGTCATTTTAATATCCACGACCACCTCATCAGCAAACGTGATCACGTTAAGCACGGCACCACTCTCCACCATATTCTTTCCTTCTCCTGCAAGCGAAATACTTTCTAACGCTTTTAAAATATCCTGTTTATTGAATTTCATTATTAAGATTGATTCTAAGTTGCAAATATACGGCGCAAGGTTCAGACTAGAAAAGAGATGGATTGAAAAGGTTTATAGCTGGATAAATATTTTCAGAATGGTATTGAATAGTGACTTCTTAGTACTTGTAAATTTCTAAAAATTGGGAAGTAGTAATAATATCTTCAACCTTCAGTTTCGAAAGGAGGTAAATGGAGCATTGGGTCCCAATACAGGCTTTCAAAATTCTGAATCTGGTTTTCAACAACTTCCACCCCTTCACTTTCTAATAATTGTTGCATCAGGTTGGTGCCTTGAAAGTGGTGTTTGCCTGTAAGAAGACCTTTTCGGTTTACAACACGATGTGCCGGAACGTTAGGATGTTTTCCGGAAGCGTTCATCGCCCAGCCAACCATCCTCGCACTCCCTGCCGCGCCTACATATTTAGCAATGGCTCCGTAGCTCGTTACTCTTCCGTACGGGATTTGAACGGCAACCTGATATACTTTTTCAAAAAAACCAGCCTCAGCCATGTTAGAAATCGTTGAAAATTTTAAAAAAGGTAATCGCAGAAATGATTGCCGTAATGAACCCTATAATGTAATTCATATTTACTCCTTTTTTTTCGGGTTTGTGTTGTTTTCTGAAAAACCATACATAAATAGCCAGCATTGCAAAAGTTCCTACTCCAGAGGCTAAAACAGCTGCCAAAAGCTCTAAATGTCCAAAGCTGAACCACCCAAAACCTGCAAACGTAATACTTATATACAACCAATAGGGCAATGGTAATAAATTGAGTAGTGCCAATAACATTCCCGAGAAAAACCGGTTGGTTTTTGAATGCTTTTCTACCCCTTCTGGCATTTCTCTCCGAGTGTCTTTTGCAATAAAAAAGAAATAAATAGTGAGGCAAATAAATATTCCCAATCCTACCTTTTGGAGCATATCCACATACTCGGGATGCATGTCTAAAAAGCGAGCAAAAATAAGTGCTATGTATGTTTGTAACATTACGGTAACACACACCCCCAGAGAAAAGGTTAATCCTCGCTTACGGCCTTCATTAACGCTTACTTTGGCAGCATACATATTAAGCAAACCAGGTGGAATTACACCAATAAGTGCTGCTGTAAAGCCAATAATAAAATTTAAAAATACCGACATTAAAGGTTAGTTTGCTCTGTCAATATACAATTATTTGTTGCGGAATTTAAACCGGATGTAAGTAATCTTTTTATCTACTTCGAGATATTGGCTCTCGTAAAATGTCTGAATTGAAACCACCTCTTCAGGAGAGTGCGAATTGCCATACACGTCGTGATGCGCGTACTCAATGTCTTCATCCAACCCATGTAAAAGCCCCAAGGTATACCCATGCATAAATTCGCTATCGGTTTTTAGATGTACAACGCCTTCAGGTTTTAAAATGCTTTTGTATTTGTCTAAAAATTCCTGATTGGTCAACCGGTGTTTTGTACGCTTATACTTAATCTGTGGATCCGGAAAAGTGATCCAGATTTCATCTACTTCGTTTTCAGCAAACAGGAAATTAACAAGTTCTATCTGGGTACGTAAAAAACCAACATTATCCATTCCTTCTTCTAAAGCGGTTTTGGCACCTCTCCAGAATCGAGCTCCTTTAATATCTATTCCTAAGAAATTCTTGTCTGGATATTTACGCGCTAGGTTTACCGAATATTCTCCCTTTCCACAGCCCAGTTCCAATACCAGCGGATTTTCATTTTTAAAGAAATCCTTTTTCCAGTTTCCTTTTAAGCTGAACGTTCCATCGGTCACTTCAGCTCTTGTTGGTTGGACAACATTGTCAAAAGTTTCGTTCTCTTTAAAGCGTTTTAATTTGTTTTTACTTCCCACGGTTTGGATATTTTAAAACTTATATTTTTTCAGCAGTTGCTTAATAATTCGGTAAAATTAAGGAAATATAACTCGGGAGAATTCTAGTTAGTTTTGTTTTTTTACCTTGAAGAAAATTAATACAACCTACAATTTCAGCTGAAACCTAAGAAAACCATACTTGTTGCCCCGTTGCACTGGGGTTTGGGACATGCCACGCGCTGTATCCCAATTATACGCTCGCTTATAAAAAACGGATACCACGTGTTGTTAGGTAGTGATGGCGCCGCCCTTTTATTACTAAGAAAAGAGTTTCCAACATTAGCATATATCGAGCTTCCTGCCTACGACGTTACCTACACAAAAAAAGGAAGTTTTTTTAAATGGAAACTTCTACTGAAACTTCCACATATAAAAAAAACGATGACGGCAGAAAAAAAAGTGGTCCAGCAACTGGTTGCCGAAAATAAAATTCAAGGCATTATAAGCGATAACCGGATGGGTGTATTGAGCAAAAAAGTACCTTCTGTATTTCTTACGCACCAACTAAATGTACTTTCGGGCAACACCTCCTATTTCAGTAGTAAAATACACCAGAAGATCATCAAAAATTTTACTGAATGCTGGGTACCAGATGTCTCAGGCCCCATAAATCTGAGTGGAAAGCTAGGACATTTAACCGAAACCGACCTACCCATAACATACATTGGTCCTTTAAGCCGAATGGCCAGAAAAGACCTTCCAAAAAAATTTGATGTCCTCTGCATACTTTCTGGACCTGAGCCCCAACGTACTATGCTTGAAGAAAAACTGATGGAAGTCTTTAGCAGTTCTGCAAAAAAAGTTGCCCTAGTACAGGGGAAGGTTCATGGAGAAAAAACAAAGCAGGTATTAAATGGAATTAGCGTATATAATTATTTGGAAACCGCAGGTTTAGAAATGCTTATCAACCAAAGTGAGGTAGTAGTTTCCCGTTCCGGGTACACAACATTAATGGATCTGGCGGTACTTAACAAACCCGCATTTTTTATCCCTACCCCAGGACAGTATGAGCAAAAGTACCTTGCTAAAAAATTGAAAGAACAGGGTATTGTCCCCAGTTGCAAACAGGAAAATTTCACAGAAAAAAAATTAAAAAAAGTGTCTTTGTATAAAGGCTTACAGGGGTTTTCGGCACGGGCAGACTATTCAGACCTATTTGGCCTTTTCGAGCGTGAATGAAAATTCTGACCCTACTCCAACCTGGCTTTCTACATAAATCTTCTCCTTATGCGCCTCTACGATGTGCTTTACGATGGCCAGTCCTAATCCGCTGCCCCCTTCTTTTCTGGACCCGCTCTTATCTACTCTAAAGAACCGTTCAAACAAACGAGTGAGGAATTCTTTTTCAATGCCTTCCCCATTGTCTGTAATTCGTACCAGCACTTTATTTTTTACAAATTCCTCAATGCTTACCTCGGTTGTACCATCTTTTACACCATATTTTATAGAATTTACAATAAGGTTTGTAAGCACTTGCTGAATACGATCCCGGTCTGCAAACACAAAAATGCTATCTGTATACTCTACGTCGAAGGTAAGGGTAATTCGTTTTTTAGTGGCTTTCATCTCCAAAAGATCAAAAACATTCTCCACTAACTCAATAATATTAAATTCTTCTTCGTGCAAATTAAGGTCTCCCGCTTCCAGTTTGGTGATCATATCCAGATCCTTAATAATATAGATAAGGCGTTCTACCCCCTTATTGGCACGCTGTAAATATTTTTTTCGAACCGATTTGTCCTTCATAGCACCTTCTAAAAGAGTAAGAATATACCCCTGAACAGTGAACAACGGTGTTTTTAATTCGTGGGAAATGTTCCCCAGAAACTCCCTTCGGTAATTCTCCCGTACTTTAAGGGATTCAATTTCTAGTTTTTTATTTTCAGCAAAACGCTCCACCTCCCTGGTGAGTGTTTCCATATCTGTAGTTACTCGTTTCGGAGTAAATGTAGCTGCATCCAACAACCGAACATCCTCATAAATTTTAACTACCCGTTTGTAAATAAATTTCTGAACCCGGTATTGAATAATAAAAAAGGAGAAGAGGTAACAAATAACTACAAAAGCAATTAAAAACCAATAACTAGTAGCGCCTTGCATATACAAAAAAACACCCATTACGAGTGTTAAAAACAGCGTGATAAACGTAGAGGTGTACGCTGCAAACTTATATGTTTTCTTAAATGGTTTTGCCACTATACTACAAATTTATACCCTACTCCTTTTACAGTTTTAAACTTATTATCACCCAGTTTTTCGCGCAATTTACGAATATGCACATCTATAGTCCTGCCACCCACAACAACTTCATTACCCCAAACACGATCCAGAATATCTTCGCGTTTAAAGACTTTGCCAGGTTTTGATGCCAGCAGGGCTAATAATTCAAACTCTTTTCTGGGAAGTGCTATTTCTTCTTTGCCCAAAACAACTTTATATTCCTCCCTATTTATGACCAAGTTACCCAATTTTACATTAGTATCCTCACCAGAAGACTCTTTAAAGCGTCTAAGTAGTGCTTTTACCTTACTTATAAGCACTTTTGGCTTTACAGGTTTGGTTATATAGTCGTCTGCTCCTGCGTCAAAACCTGCTACCTGCGAATAATCTTCACCTCTTGCAGTAAAAAAGGTAATAATAGTTTCGGACAGATCCGGGATGTTTCGTAATTTTTCACATGCCTCAATACCGTCCATTTCAGGCATCATAACATCCAAAATTATTAAATGAGGGATTTCTTTTTTAGCAATAGCAATAGCTTCTATCCCATTCTCTGCAGTGAATACCTGGTATCCTTCAGAAGTAAGGTTATACCCTACAATTTCCAGGATGTCCGGCTCGTCGTCAACTAGTAAGATCTTGATGTTTTTCTTTTTCATTTTACCAATTTATTATCAAAAAGTTAAAGATACTACAAATACCAAATATGGTATATCTGCCACACAATTGTTAACGATTAGGTAACACTGTATACCTCTTTCTATGTTTTTGAATAACCTATTGGTCCACCAAAATTTAATACACTGAATACAAGTAGCTTTTTGGTTATATTTGTAGTGGCTCCCCGCAATTCTTTTTGCGATATGAGAAAAATTATGCTCCTGGCATTCCTATTTACAGCCATAGGGATAAGCCAGACACGACAAGGACCCCAGTATTTTATTAACGAACTGGATGCCGACCAGGACGGAACCGACACCCTAGAATTTATTGAACTAAAAACCAACCCGCCAAACACTCCCCTGGACGGAATGGTAGTTGTTTTATTTAACGGGAACCATCCCGTAAACGGAAGTTATAACGTAATAAACCTCAACGGCTTTACCACAGATAGTAACGGGCTTCTAATTATTGGAGACAACAACGTGCCTGGGGTAGACATTGCTCTGGGAGCCAGCAATAGGATACAAAATGGTCCCGATGCAGTGGCTTTGTATTTTGGAGTTCCCGCAGATTTCCCAAACGAAACCCCTCCTACAACAAAAAACCTTGTAGCGGCTCTGGTATACGCAAAAGGAGAGCCAGACGATACCGATTTGTTAGTAGGCCTGGGTGAAATCACACAATATAACGAAGACCTCAACAACAATAGCGAACTAGAATCTCTTCAACGAATGGCAGATGGAATGTACTGCACGGCTCTTGCAACACTAGATTCTGAAAATTTCTGTGCCTCCTGCAACTTTGAAATTTCAGCAACAGACAGTACCTGCGATACTACTACTTCTGGCATTGATACTACTACTGTTATGCTGGATTTTGAAGGGGGTAGTACTGAAGTTTTTACTATTAGTATTACAACCGGAACAGGAATCGTTGGAGGAGATGACCCCACAACTAACGAAACAGGAACCATCCTTGTTTCCGAAGTGGAAGAAAACACCATGATCACCGTAAACGTTTCAAGCATACGTTGTTCTGTAGACACCACTATTACTACAGTTGCTTGTGAACCTTCTGGAGAGGTTGAAACCATTGCTCAATTAAGGGCTGGTATCTTAGGCGAAACCTATACGCTAACAGGAGAAGTTGTGCTCACATTTCAACAAAGTTTAAGAAACCAAAAATTTATTGAAGATAGCACAGCCGCTATTTTAATAGACGATCCAGAGGGTATTATTACAACCAAGTACAGTATAGAAAATGGCATATCAGGAATTACCGGAGTACTAAGTGAGTTTAATGGCCAGATGCAGTTCCTCCCTGAAAGTGATCCGGGGCCAGCTTCTTCGCAGTTTAATAGTGTAATTCCGCAGGCGGTCTCTATCACTCAACTAAATGCATCGCCAGAAGATTTTGAGTCTGAATTTATTCAAATTGTACAAGGGGTGGATATTGATGCTTCAACAAACACTACATGGATTGCAGACCAGATTTACGGAATGCTAAACCCCAACGGAACGTTTACCTTTAGAGCTGCCTTTTTTGAAGCAGATTACTTAGGCTTAAAAGTACCTGAAAACAATGTGAATATTGCAGGAATTATTACAGATAGAAACGGCACGTATTACTTAACATCGCGAAATCTAAACGATGTAAATGGTGTGATCTTACACACGCCCGAAATTGCTCAGAATAGCTTTAAAATTTATCCAAATCCAGTCACCGGAGATACTTTCAGTATAATTTCAGCTCATGTTTCCAAAATGAATGTGGCCATCTACGACAGCACAGGCAGGTTGGTTAAAACCATTAGTACTATGGAGAGTATAGCTATTTCAGAACTCAACAGCGGAATATATCTTTTGAAAATTACACAAAACAATTTGCAGGTAACTGAAAAACTCGTAGTGCAGTAATTTCAAATTTATAGTGTTATTTTTGAAGTTCAGCAAGCACCCTATTTTTGAAACTTCCGATCCATTTTAGTACTATTTCTTCTGAAAGCGATTTTAAAAAAGTTGCATTGGAGACGTTTCAGTTTCAATACCAACATGTTGAAGTATACCGAAGGTTTTGCCAGCTGCTAAAGGTAAACCCGGAGAAAATTTCAGAACTAAAAGAGATTCCTTTTTTACCCATTCAGTTTTTTAAGACGGAAACAATAATTGCAAATGGAATGCAACCTGAAAAAACCTTCAGCAGTAGTGGTACTACAGGAAGTATAACGAGTAAACATCTGGTAGCAGATACAAGCTACTACGAAGCGAGTTTTTTACAAGCATTTGAGCAATTTTATGGAGCTCCAAAAAATTACACATTTCTTGCGTTGTTGCCTTCGTACCTTGAGCGCGGCGGGTCCTCACTGGTTTATATGGCAAATGCGCTTATTTCTGAAAGTAAGAATCCAGATAGCGGCTTCTACCTCAACAATCTGGAAGCTCTAATTAAAAAGTTGCGGCAGGTTGAAGCAAGTGGACAAAAAACAATTTTATTGGGTGTTTCTTAT
>DDGL01000016.1:0-96840 GCA_002337605.1 Flavobacteriaceae bacterium UBA1903 | reverse complement strand
TCTTATGGAGCAACAAAAATTTCAACTCAGGCACACCATCATCATGGAAACTGGCGGGATGAAAGGGCGCCGAAAAGAAATGATTAAAAGCGAACTCCACGATATTTTAACGGAAGGGTTTGGAGTAAACAAAATCCATAGTGAATACGGAATGACAGAGTTGCTATCGCAAGCTTATTCCAAAGGAAACGGAATTTACCAAAGTCCGCCGTGGATGAAAATTCTCACTAGAGATACCGAGGATGCCTTTACGTACGTCTCTGGTAAAACAGGCGGAATAAACATCATAGACCTGGCAAACACCTATTCCTGTTCGTTTATTGCTACGCAGGACTTAGGTAAAACACATTCCAACAATACGTTTGAAGTGATAGGGCGTTTCGACAATAGCGACATTCGCGGTTGTAATCTTATGGTTTTATAAAAAGAGTTTCAGCAACTATTTATAGGTGGAATGCCATAAATAGGATTTTTTTTGAATCAGTGATGTAAGCCTGCTCTATTAGAACCGACACACTCGTTATGAAAAAAATCACACTTATTTTAGCCTTGGTTGTTTCAGCAACTTTATTTGCTCAGGACATCCACACCAAAAAAGGGTATGCTGCCGAAGGGTATGACGTAGTTGCATATTTTAGTGATCAGGCGTTGGAAGGAGACAAGATGAACACCACAACACACGGAGGCGTAAAATATAAATTCGCCACAGAAAAAAATTTAAAGACCTTCATGGCAAATCCTGAAAAATATACCCCACAATACGGTGGTTATTGTGCCTACCAAATAGCCAGAAAAGGAAAGCGAGTTCAAATAGATCCAGAATCGTATCAAATTAAAGACGGAAAACTCTATTTATTTTATGACTTTCTTTTTATAGATACCCTAAAAAAATGGAATGATGAAGGCCCAGAAATGATGCAAAAAAAAGCAGATAAAAACTGGAAAAAAATGCAGATGGGAATGAATATGGATGAAAGCAAGTAAGGCTTTATAATTGATTGGTTAGTTAGTTAAGTAGAAAACCCTCAACAGTGTTGATGAACTGTTGAGGGTTTCTTTTTTCTTCGGCTTTGCTGAGCCACCGGTTTATTTTAAATTAAACCACCTTCAAAATAAAGTAGTTCTTTTTTCCACGCTGTAACAGTACAAAAGTTTTATTAATTAAATCTTCGGAAGTCACTACGTAGCTATCATTCACCTTTTCCTTATTTACCGAAATAGAATTTTCCTTTAATGCACGTCTTGCTTCGCCATTACTTTTTAGAAACCCGCTCTTTTCAGCTAAAGCACCAATAATATCCAACCCATTAGCAAGCGCTTCTTCTGAGATCTCAGCTTGTGGTACACCTTCAAAAATATCTAAAAATGTCTGCTCATCTAATGTTTTAATATCTGCAGATGTTGATTTGCCAAACAAAATAGAAGAGGCTTTCACAGCATTATCATATTGATCCTCCCCGTGCACAGTTTTGGTCACTTCTTCGGCTAAACGCTTTTGTAATGCTCTTACATGAGGCGCTTGGGCATGTTCAGCCACCAAAGCATCAATCGTTTCTTTTTCTAAAAAAGTAAAGATCTTGATGTATTTTTCAGCATCTTCATCGCTGGTATTTAACCAGTATTGGTAAAATTTGTAAGGAGACGTTCTTTTGGCATCCAACCACACATTACCGCCTTCACTTTTTCCAAATTTACTTCCGTCACTCTTGGTAATTAACGGGCACGTAAGTGCATACCCTTTCCCACCGCCAATTCTTCGTATCAATTCGGTCCCTGTGGTGATATTTCCCCACTGGTCGCTTCCACCCATCTGGAGGGTGCAGTTATTATTCTTGTACAGGTGTAAAAAGTCGTATCCCTGAACCATTTGATAGGTAAATTCGGTAAAGCTCATACCGTCGGCTTCTTCGCCTGTAAGTCTTTTTTTAACCGAATCTTTCGCCATCATATAATTAACTGTAATGTGTTTTCCCACATCGCGGATAAACCCAAGGAATGAAAACTCCTTCATCCAGTCGTAATTATTTACCATTACAGCTTCGTTGGTAGCTCCTGAGGTAAAATCTAAAAAGTGTGACAACTGTTTGCGCACACATTCCTGGTTGTGACGTAAGGTTTCTTCATCCAGCAAATTTCGCTCGCTGGACTTCCCTGAAGGATCACCAATCATCCCCGTAGCACCACCCACCAAAGCAACGGGCTTATGGCCACTACGCTGAAAAAATGCCAACAACATAATAGGCACCAGGTTCCCAATGTGTAAGCTATCTGCCGTAGGATCAAAGCCCACATAGGCGCTACGCATTTGTTCCAAAAGGTGTTCCTCGGTTTCCGGCATCACGTCGTGTACCATACCTCGCCATTGCAGTTCTTCAACAAAATTTTTCAAGCTCATTATATAGATTTTGGGCAAAGATAAACCGATGCACCTAAACTAGAAAGCATCCCATAAAAAATAGTATTTTCGTACTATGATTCTAGTTACGGGCGGTACAGGTTTGGTAGGAAGCCATTTGCTTTATCTTTTACTGAAAGATGGTCAAAAAGTGCGTGCTATTCACCGAAAAGGAAGTGATCTCACCATACTCAATAATGTTTTTTCATATTACACCAAAGATGCCACAAGTCTGCTTCAAAATCTAGAATGGTTTGAAGCCAACATTACCGATATCCCGAAGCTTGAAGCCGCATTCAAAAACATAACACTCGTATACCACGCAGCTGCTTATGTAGATTTTAACCCAAAAAATTACTATAAACTCAAAAAAGCCAATATTGAAGGGACAGCCAACGTAGTGAATATGTGTATTGCCCATCAAGTAAAAAAGTTATGCTATGTGAGTTCTATTGCAACCTTGGGCGATGCTATTGGAAATGAAGTCTTGGATGAAGAATCCTATTGGAATCCCGAAGCCAAAAATAGTGTGTACGCCATTACAAAATACGGCGCCGAAATGGAGGTCTGGCGTGCCACCCAGGAAGGACTGGATGCCGTGATCGTGAACCCTGGTGTAATTCTGGGGGAAGGACTCTGGCATAAAGGCAGTGGCAGTATTGTAAAACGTGTTGCAAAAGGACTAACATACTACACAACTGGCGGTATTGGGCTGGTAGATGTTCAGGATGTAACGCGCGTGATGGTCGAGCTAATGAAAAGTAATATAACCAACAAACGCTTTATACTGGTTGCTGAAAATGTACCTTACAAAGATTTCTTAGGCGAATTGGCTGAAAAACTTAACACCCGGAAACCGTCCAGAAAAATTGCAAAATGGAAATTGTCGTTATTCAGCAGTATAGATTGGTTTTTTAGCTTTTTCTTCGGAACAAAAAGAAAACTGTTACGCACTCATGTAGAATCGCTCTATAAATTTGATACGTACGATGGAAATGCTATTACAAAAGCAATTGACTTCGAATACACTCCGCTAGCCATAACAATGGAACGAGTGGCTGATAATTTCAGGAAGGCTACCTAGTTAGTTCTGTTCCGAAATTGCTGAATCTATTAACACACCTTCCGTTTCTGTTTTGGTGGTATCCAACTCCGTTTCCTCTTCTTTTAAATTCCTGGCTTTTTTAGTTTCTGTTTTCAAAGAGTCAACACGCAGTCTTTTTTCGTTTTCTATTGCTTTAAAAGCTTCTAACTTTTGCTCAATTTTCTGAAAAATAGCATTGTAGGTATCCAGATCTGAAGCATAATAGGCATTGCTTTTCGCAAATTGCAAACTATCTATACTGTATTTTTTAAACAAGAACGAATCTATTTTCACTCCCTTTTCACGCATAGCTCTGTTGTCTACCCTCCTAGCTGCATTACCTAAATATACCTCTACCAGAATTTCGGCCATGGTATCTTCAGGAATGAGGTTGTCTGGTTTTTCAGGCTTTTCTATGTTCTGACATCCAAAAAGGAAAAAGCAAGTAGCTATGTAAAGAAGTTTTTTCATTAGCGGTTAAAGGTAATGCGTTCTCCATGCGTTCTATTTGGGAATTTACCATTTTCGTATGCCAACACTCCGTTAATAAAGGTATGGGTTATACGGGATTTAAACGTAGTTCCCTCAAAAGGAGACCAGCCGCATTTATAATCAATATTTTCTTTCGATACTGTCCAGGGTGACTGAGGGTCTATTAAAACCAAATCTGCTTTATAGCCTTCCTTCACATATCCACGCTTTTCAATTTCAAACAAAATAGCAGGATTGTGAGCTGTTTTTTGGACAATTTTTTCAACTGAAATTTTTCCACGATGGTGCATCTCAAACAAAGCCTCCAGAGCATGTTGAACCAACGGCCCACCAGAAGGTGCTTTGGTATAGACGTTGTTCTTTTCTTCGGAAGTATGTGGTGCATGATCTGTGGCAATCACATCTATCCTGTCGTCATTTAAAGCTTTCCAGAGTCCGTCACGGTCTTTTTCAGATTTCACCGCGGGGTTCCATTTTATTCTAGTGCCCTTTTCAGCGTAATCGGCATCGGTGAACCAAAGGTGATGCACACAAACTTCGGCAGTGATTTTCTTTTCTGAAAGAGGCTTTTTATTGCTGAATAAATGTGTTTCTTTTTCTGTAGATAAATGAAACACGTGCAACCTTGCACCCGTTTTCTTTGCCAGCTCAATAGCTTTACTGGAAGAAATATAGCACGCTTCGGCACTTCTAATCTTAGGGTGTTCCGAAATTGGAATATCTTCCCCATACTTTTTTAGCGCAGCTTCCATATTTTTTCTGATGGTAGCTTCATCTTCACAATGTACCGAAATAAGCAATTTACTTTTACTGAAAATCTCTTCGATGGTTTTTGGATCATCCACCAGCATATTCCCGGTAGAAGAACCTAAAAACAATTTTAATCCAGCTACTTTCTTAGGGTCAACCTTTAAAATTTCAGCAAGATTATCGTTTGTACCGCCAAACATAAATGAATAATTGGCCCAGGAAGTTTCTTTGGCTTTCGCAAACTTTTCTTCTAATAAGTCTATGGTAGTTGCCTGCGGAACCGTGTTTGGCATTTCAATAAATGTGGTAATTCCGCCTGCTACAGCGGCACGAGATTCGGTTTCAATAGTTGCTTTGTGTGTAAGCCCTGGTTCTCTGAAATGCACTTGATCGTCTATCATCCCAGGAATTAAATAATGGCCGTCTGCATCTATTATTTTTGTATCACCAGTCTTGGCGCTTATACTTCCAATTTCAGCAATGACGTCATTTACGATTAAAACATCGCCTTGCGTGATGCTTCCTTCGTTTACAATTTTTGCGTTCTTAATTAAGGTTGGGTGCATTAAATTTCGTTATAGTTATGGTTGCCAAAAAGGCTTTTAAATTTCATTTTTAAGACTCCAAAAATAGCTTCGGAAATAATACCACCACTCATTTTAGACTCTCCTTTGGTTCTGTCTGTAAAAATTACAGGCACTTCCTGAATCTTGAATTTCGCCAGATATGCCTTGTATTTCATTTCAATCTGAAAAGCATACCCAACAAACTGAATTTTATCCAAATTTATTTTACGCAGTACAGTATGATGGTAACATACAAAACCTGCAGTAGTGTCGTAAATTTTCATCCTGGTCACAAAACGCACATATTTTGAGGCCAACCAGGACAGTAAAACCCTACTCATAGGCCAGTTTACAACATTCACGCCTTTTACATAACGCGAACCAATAGCCATATCGTATCCGTCCTTTACACACGCATTTTGTAGTCTAATAAGATCGTTTGGGTTATGAGAAAAATCGGCATCCATTTCAAAGATGTATTCATATGCTCTTTCCAAAGCCCATTTAAATCCGTGAATGTAGGCAGTTCCCAGCCCCATTTTTCCCTGACGCTCTTCAATAAATAAGCGGTCAGGAAACTCCTGCATCATTTCTTTTACCTGTTGAGCCGTGCCATCTGGCGAATTGTCGTCTATCACCAACACGTGATATTCACGTTGCAGCGAAAATACATTCCGAAGCAATCGCTCTATGTTTTCAATTTCGTTAAAAGTTGGTATAAGCACTAGGGCGTTAGACATGCACTAATTTTAGGGCAAATGTACTTTTTTTTACCCACATATTGTTGGTAAAATCATCAATAGAAAAAGTGATGAACCGCATATTTCTACTAATTTTACCGCAATGGATTACGTAGCACGTACTTGGGAAAATATAGATTGGGTCACCCTCATTCTGGTGGGGTGCTTGCTATGTTATACGCTGACGAAATATCTATACCCCAAACGTTTTCAGGAATTTGTACTACTCCCAATTACCAATAAGTATTTTCTGGTGCTGGGAAAAGGGGACGAGATAAAACACCCTTTCAATATATTATTATTTATTCCTCAGGTGCTCTTGGTCTCCTTGTTTTTTTATCTTTTTCTGAAGGTTAAGCAGGGAGGTGATTTTGAGAACCCCTTACTATTGTTTGTTCAAATCTGTACCGGCTACGCCGTGTTTGTGCTTTCAAAATTTATTATTGAAAAGCTCATTGGTACCATTTTTAATTTTGAAACCCTTAGCAACAGGTATCTCTACCAAAAACTAAGCTACCGAAATCTTTTAACGGTGCTCTTTTTTATTGGCAACCTTTTGTTTTATTATGTAGTAGAACCATCGGCAATAGCATTACTTATTTTTATTGGAATTATTGCACTGTTAAACGGCATCACACTGTTTTACAGCTACAAAACAAATCGCACTGTAATTTTTAACCAGTTGTTTTATTTTATTTTGTATCTTTGCGCACTTGAAATTTCACCCTATATTATTCTTTATAAAGTATTTGTATAGGTCTCAAGAAACAAAAAAAACCACAGCTTATGAAAGTGAAAACTATTTTAGTTTCTCAACCAGAACCTAAGGTTGAAAACTCCCCTTATTTTGATTTGATCGACAAGCAAAAGGTAAAAATAGATTTCAGGCCTTTTATTCACGTAGAAGGTGTTTCTGGAAAAGATGTTCGTTCTCAAAAAGTTGATTTAGGAAATTTTACTGCTGTGATTTTAACCAGCAGAAATGCCGTAGATCATTACTTTAGAATTGCAGATGAAATGCGCTTTAAAGTCCCGGACAGCATGAAGTATTTTTGCCAGAGTGAAGCCGTTGCCTATTACCTTCAAAAATATGTAGTGTACCGTAAGCGTAAGATTTATGTTGGTAAAAGAACCTTCACAGAACTTTCTCCGCTTATCAAAAAATATAAAAACGAAAAGTTTTTACTCCCCTCTTCAGACAAATTGAAACCTGAGGTACCTAACGTTTTAGACGATCTAAAAGTAAACTGGAAGCAAGCTACTTTCTACAAAACAGTTGTAAGCGATCTTTCAGACCTTGAACATGTTTTTTACGATATTCTGGTATTCTTTAGCCCTAGCGGCATTGTATCGCTGTTAGAAAACTTCCCTAACTTTAAGCAAAACGAAACCCGTATCGCTGTGTTTGGAAATACCACAGTAAAAGCAGCAGCAGATAATGGTCTGCGCGTAGACATTCAAGCACCTACTCCTGAAACACCGTCTATGACAATGGCATTGGAGAAATATATAAAAGAGGCTAATAAGGGTAAATAGCTTTAGGCTTTAGGCTTTAGGCAAAAATAAAAAAGCTCCGAAGGTATCCCTTTGGAGCTTTTTGGTTTAAATCTGATTGTGATTATCCTCCTATTGGAGCGCCTGCCATAATTTCGGCGTTGGCATATTCTTCAAATTTCTTAAAGTTTTCCTTGAACGATGCAGCTAATTCCTTCGCTTGAATATCGTAGGCTTTTTCGTTGCTCCAGGTTCCTTTTGGATTCAAAACTTCATTAGGAACATTAGGGCAGTTTTGCGGTACATCCAAACCAAAAATAGGATGGTTTACATACTCCACATCGGCTAATTCACCTTCTAAGGCTGCCGTGATCATCGCTCTTGTATATTTCAATTTCATCCTGCTACCTACTCCATAAGGACCACCCGTCCAACCTGTGTTTATTAACCACACATTAACACCAGCTTCCTGCATTTTTGCACTTAGCATTTCGGCATATTTGGTTGGGTGTAACGGCATAAAAGGCGCTCCAAAACAAGCTGAAAAACTTGGGGTTGGCTCGTTGATCCCTTCTTCTGTTCCCGCTACTTTTGCAGTATACCCACTAATAAAGTGATAGGCTGCTTGCCCAGGTGTTAACTTTGAGATAGGAGGCAACACTCCAAAAGCATCGGCTGTTAGGAAGAAAATATTTTTAGGGTTTTCACCTATAGATGGCTCCTGAATATTATCAATATGGTATATCGGGTAGCTTACGCGCGTGTTCTGCGTGATTGAAGTATCGGCAAAATTTACGTGGCCTTCAGCATCCATTACTACGTTTTCAAGAATAGCTCCTGGTTTGATAGCATTATAGATATCTGGTTCATTTTCGGCAGAAAGATTGATCACTTTTGCATAGCAACCCCCTTCAAAGTTGAATACTTTGTTTTCAGCAGTCCACCCGTGCTCATCATCTCCAATTAATTTTCTTTTTGGGTCTGCAGATAAGGTTGTCTTTCCTGTTCCAGACAATCCAAAGAAAATAGCCGTTTCGCCATTGTCTCCCACGTTGGCAGAACAGTGCATAGGCATTGTATTTTTATCTACGGGAAGAATAAAATTCAACGCAGAGAAAATTCCTTTTTTAATTTCACCTGTATATCCTGTACCACCAATTAAGGCGATTTTTTTGGTGAAATTTAAAATAGCAAAATTGTGCTGGCGTGTTCCATCCACTTTAGGATCGGCCATAAAACCCGGGGCATTTACAATAAGCCACTCTGGATCAAAACCATCCAACTCTTCTTCAGTAGGACGCAAGAACATATTATGCGCAAACATATTGCTCCATGGATATTCGTTTACAACACGAATGTTTAAGCGATATTTTGGATCTGCACACGCATAACTGTCGCGTACATAAATTTCTTTTTCAGAAAGATAGTCAGTTACTTTGTTGTACAAAGCATCAAACATATCGGTTGGGAAAGGTATATTAATATTTCCCCACCACACTTTGTCTCGTGTAATATCGTCTTTAACTATAAATCTGTCTTTTGGAGACCGCCCGGTAAATTCTCCTGTATTAATTGCTAAGGCTCCTGAGCTTGCTTCTTTTCCCATCCCTTTGTCAAGAGATTCTTTGTGCAACGCAGCAGAGGGAAGTTGGTAATGTACGTTGGCATTTTTGATTCCGTATTGTTCTACAGAAATCATTTTGGTAGTTTGGTTTTTATCGACCATAACTTGTTTTAATTGTTGTGACTGCAAAAATAACAAATATGTGACACAAAATATCTTTAAAAAAAGGTAATTATCCCCTTTTAAATGTTAATAACCCATAAGACAACCGTACCCACCCCAAAATAAAAAGAAGCCCACCTATAGGTGTTATAGGTCCTAAGAATGAAACCGAGAAGGGCAACTGTTCCTTCAATGCCAGTAAATAAATAGATCCAGAAAAGAAAAGGATTCCAAAACAGAAAAAGCGAAAGACCCATTTTTTGGTTTTCGACGGAATAGCAGAAGTAAAACCAACTATCAGTAAGGCAAGCACATGATACATCTGGTACCGCACTCCTGTCTCGAAAGTAGCCAGTGAATCTGCCGATACTAATTGTTTTAATCCATGGGCACCAAAGGCACCAATAGCGATAGTAACAGCAGCCAGAATAGCGCTAGTCGCCACAATATTTTTGCTCAATTTATCCATAAATGTGTCTCACAATTAGTAAATTCGCTTGCAATAAAATTATACTTCAAAGATAACCAAAACCCCACAAATGCGTAACATTTTAATTATTGGTGCAGGACGTTCTGCCACAAGTTTAATCAAATATTTACTCGATAAATCTGAGGCTGAAGAACTTTTCCTCACCATTGGAGACCTCAATATTCAGAATGCTCAAAAATTTACAAGCGGCCACCCCAACGGGCGTGGTATTTTATTAGATGTTTTTAATGCTGCCCAACGACGTGAAGCTGTTGAAAATGCAGACATTGTAATCTCTATGCTACCTGCCCGTTACCACATGGAGGTGGCAAAAGACTGCCTGGAGTTTGGCAAAAACCTGGTTACCGCTTCCTACGTTAGCAACGAAATGCAATTGTTGGATCCAAAAGTAAAAGCAAAAGGATTGGTTTTTATGAATGAAATAGGTTTGGACCCGGGAATTGACCATATGAGTGCGATGCAGGTAATAGACCGGATACGGGATAAAGGCGGAAAGATGCTTTTATTTGAAAGCTTTACTGGTGGCTTGGTGGCTCCGGAGAGTGACGATAACCTTTGGCATTATAAATTTACCTGGAACCCAAGAAATGTAGTGCTA
The DNA here is from genome assembly GCA_002337605.1 of Flavobacteriaceae bacterium UBA1903. Classification (GTDB taxonomy): domain Bacteria; phylum Bacteroidota; class Bacteroidia; order Flavobacteriales; family Flavobacteriaceae; genus Marinirhabdus. The sequence goes on along the minus strand of DDGL01000016.1, from coordinate 86,505 downwards.
GCCGGACAGGGAGGCGCTGCCGAATTTATCCAGGAAGGCACCTATAAGTATATCCCCTACCACAGACTCTTTAGAAGAACTGAATTTTTAGAAGTAGAAGGTCACGGAAGATTTGAAGGTCTTGCTAATAGAAACTCTTTAAAGTACCGAAGCATTTATGGACTGGAAGACATCTTAACCTTATACCGCGGGACCATTCGTCGGGTAGGATTTAGTAAAGCATGGAATATGTTTGTGCAATTAGGAATGACAGACGATAGCTACACCATTCCGGATTCTGAAAATTTAAGTTACCGTAATTTTGTAAACTTATTTTTACCGTATTCTCCAACCGATTCTGTAGAATTGAAGCTTCGCCACAACCTTAAAATAGATCAGGACGATCTTATGTGGGGCAAATTGCTGGAGCTGGATATATTTAATAATAAAAAGAAAATAGGCATAAAAGATGCTACGCCTGCACAAGCCCTTCAAAAAATACTAGAAGACAAATGGACCTTACAGGCACACGATAAAGATATGATCGTGATGTACCACAAATTCGGATACGAGCTAAAAGGCAAAAAATATCAAATAGATAGTAGCATGGTCATTAATGGTGACGACCAAACCTATACAGCCATGGCAAAAACAGTTGGCTTGCCAGTTGCTATTGCAACGCTTAAAATTTTAAATGAAGAAATTACCAATCCAGGGGTGCAACTTCCTATTAAAAAAGAAGTATACGAACCTATTTTAAAGGAAATGGAAGACTACGGAATTCGTTTTACTGAAAAAGAAGTGCCTTATTTAGGGTATAACCCTGATAATGTGGTTGGATAATTTGATGCGCTAGTTAAATGTAAAGTCAGCTGTTATAAGGAGTGTCATAAGAATGGCGCAAGAGTGACGTAAGCCTTAAAACAAAATATAGCTTATTAATAGATACGTTTGTGATGCAAGATAAACAACAAGAGATCATTGCTAACACTGTAAAAAAATACCGTATTGCCATGGGATATACCCAACAAGAATTAGCTGACGTTTCAAACATAAGCCTCCGTTCTATCCAACGGATCGAAAAAGGGCAAGTCACCCCGAGAATGCATACTTTAAAAGTGCTTGCTAAGCATTTGGGCTTTTCATTAGACTTGTTAGACAATCGCGATCAAGCCATACAAGCTCCAAAACATAGGGGGAAAATCGCCCTATATGTTGGTGGTATGGTTGTTTTAATTCTTTTAGCCTTGGCCTACCTCGCTCAATCGCCAAATTTTCCAGAAACCACTTTCGAGCTTCTTCTGTTTGCTGCACTAGTAATTAGTGGTATTAGCTTGCTGTTGTACAAGCTTACTAAGTGACTTTGTTATGATTGGAATCCTTATCATCCTGATACTCTCATGGGGACTCCTCTATGTCTTTGAGAAAAAAGACCTTCGGACACTAGGTCCTTTTCCGCTTACAAAAAGAATACTTCAATTTATTACGGGTTTGTTTTTTACCTTGATATTAAATGGGATCGTAGTATATATTCAATCTGAAATTTCGCAACGTACCTGGACTCTACAACCTTCTATACATATTTCAGAAATAGTACTTTCTTTTTGGTATCATTTAAAATCTGCTGTATACGAAGAGCTCCTTTTTCGTGGTGCCATTTTATATATATTACTATCAAGATTAAAAAAGACATACGCACTGTTGATCTCTTCAGCTGCATTTGGAGTATACCACTGGTTCTCCTATGGGATGCTAGGTGGCAACATAATTCCAATGATATATGTTTTTGTAATTACAGGCTTTATGGGCTACGCTTGGGGATATTCCTTTGTTAAAACAAAATCAATTGCTTTAGCAGTGGGTATGCATCTGGGATGGAACTTTTTAGTCACACTTTGCTTAGATGCTGCTCCGTATGGTGAATTGTTGCTAGCAGGCACAGATGAAAAAATACTTTCAGGCACTACAGAAACTGTGATCTCTATATTCAAAGGCATTCTTCCTCCTATAAGTATTTTGTTATTTGTAAAGTATTATACAAGGAATAAAAAAACCGAAGCCAGCTTCCACTAACTTCGGTTAAAATCCTAATTTTATATCAACTACTTATCGTCTCCCCAAAAAGATAGAGATAAAGTATAATAGTGTTGCCAACGAACCAAGCGCTGCTACCAAATACGTTCTGGCAGCCCATTTTAAAGCATCTTTAGAACCTGCTAGCTCTTCAGAAGTCACCATGTTATTATTTTTTAACCAGGCCAAAGCACGGTTACTGGCATCATATTCTACCGGTAACGTAATAAATGAAAAGACTGTTGTCATGGCAAATAGTCCAATTCCAATAAGGAAAACCCAGTTTCCAAGAGCCATTCCCATAGCACTCAATATAATTCCCCCCATGATCACAAAGTTAGAGAGCTTACTACTTACTCCAACTGCCGGTACAATAGCCGAACGCATTTGCAACCAGCTATACGCCGTAGCATGTTGTACTGCGTGACCCACTTCGTGTGCTGCCACAGCCGCAGCCGCAGCATTACGCTGCATATACACGGGTTCACTTAAGTTTACCGTTTTGCTTTTTGGATTGTAATGATCTGTCAATTGTCCTGCTACTGAAATTACCTCAACATCGGTAATTCCATTATCTGCAAGCATTTTTTCGGCGATTTCCTTACCGCTCATTCCGTTTTGTAAATGAACCTTCGAGTACTTTTTGAACTTGCTTTTAAGCCTGTTGCTTACATACATACTTACTAAGAAGATTGCTCCTGCGAGCACATAATATCCTAACATAAATTTATTATTTATTGAAATAGCTTTCGCTATTTTTATTGTTATTTTCTGTTTTTATTTATCCGAAATAAACTGAGTTAATTCTGGATTAAAGATAGCAAATACTGTGCAAGCATTTTCAGGCTGACAAAATTTGAAGAAAAAATTAACAGAACTACTACAAAAAACTAACGCTGTCTGGTTGAGCGCAGTCGAAACCTCATTGAAACTATCTAAATTCAACATAGTTCTCGACTAAGCTCGAACTATCAATTTAATAGCTAAACTACCCCACAATATTCACGATCTTTCCGGGCACTACGATCACTTTTTTAGGCGTTCTTCCTTCTAAGTAATGCGCCGTTTTTTCATGTGCCATTACGGCAGATTCAATTTCGTCTTTGCTCATATCCAATGGCAATTCTAACGTAAAACGCATTTTTCCATTAAATGAAATTGGATATTCTTTGCTGCTTTCCACCAGGTACTTTTCTTCAAACTTAGGAAACGGAGCTTCGCTTATGCTTTCTGAATGCCCTAGTTTGCTCCACAATTCTTCAGCAATGTGTGGCGCATACGGTGAAATCAATACTAATAAAGGTTCTAATACTTCTCTGGATGTACATTTTTGAGCCGTTAATTCATTTACTGCGATCATAAAGGTAGAAACCGACGTATTAAAACTGAAGTTCTCAATATCGTCTGCTACCTTTTTAATGGTTTTGTGTAAGATCTTTAAACTGTCTTTAGAAGCTTCCGTAGCTGAAACTGCAAACGCTCCGTTTTCACCTGTGTGATACAACTTCCATAATTTTTTAAGGAAACTATGCACGCCTGTGATCCCCGCCATGCTCCACGGCTTGGCTTGTTCTAAGGGACCTAAGAACATTTCATACAAACGCAAGGTGTCTGCCCCGTAATCCTTACAAATATCGTCCGGACTTACCACGTTGTATTTGGATTTGGACATTTTTTCGACTTCGCGGGAAACTTTGAAGGTGCTGTCTTCTTCGGTTATAAATTTGGCATCTTTATACTCTTCGCGCCAGTTTTTGAAGGCTTCGATGTCTAGTTCATTAGACGTGTTAATCATAGAAACATCTGCATGAATAGGTGAAAAGTTCAAAGAATAAAAGTTTCGATTTTCTCCGACATCTATGATTGAAGAGTTTAAAAAAGAAAAATCTTCCTTTTTATTGAATGTAACTAAAACTAATTTTTTCACATCTTTAGTTTCAACTATAGCTCTACGCCTATCTCTAAGATAATGTTCGTTAGAAATAGCTGAATTGAAAAATTCATTTTCTAATTCACTATCTGTAAATGTTACAGAGTCCAACCTGTAAACAAAAGCACTCTCCCCCAAAATCATTCCTTGGTTAATGAGTTTTTTGAAAGGCTCCTCCACTTTCAAATGTCCTAGATCATACAGTGCTTTAACCCAGAAACGGCTGTACAGTAAATGTCCTGTAGCGTGTTCACTTCCCCCTAAATACAGGTCTACATTTTCCCAGTACTCCATCGCTTCTTTACTCGCTAAGGCTTCCTCATTATTCGGGTCCATGTATCTAAACATATACGTGCTACTCCCCGCCCAGCCCGGCATAGTGTTTAACTCCAAAGGAAACACGGTTTCATTATCTATCAACTCACAACCAACAACTGCCAACTTTTCAACATCCCAGGCCCAGTTTTCAGCACGGCCTAAAGGCGGTTGACCATCTTCTGTAGGCAAATACTCGTTAATTTCTGGCAGGTGCAGTGGCAAATGCGCTGCGTCTATCATTTGTGGCATTCCATTTTTGTAATATACCGGGAATGGCTCTCCCCAGTAGCGCTGTCGGCTAAACACAGCATCCCGTAAACGATAGTTAACCTTCCCTGTTCCTGCTCCTAATTTTTCCAGCTCGTAAATAGCGGTCTTGGTTGCTTTTTTGTAGTTGAGCCCGTTTAGGAAATCACTATTAGCAATCTTTGTATTGTCTTTATCTGCATAGGCTTCTTCAGAAATATCAACCCCTTCAAAAATATTAGGAATTTCAATATTAAAATGTTTTGCAAAATCGTAATCCCGCTGATCGCCACAGGGGACAGACATCACCGCTCCTGTTCCGTAGCCTGCCAATACGTAATCGCCAATCCAGATAGGAATAGGTTTCTTGGTAAAAGGATGCTCGGCATAAGCGCCTGTAAATGCACCAGAAATAGTTTTTACATCGGCCATTCGCTCGCGCTCGCTACGTTTTGCGGTTGCGGTGATGTACGCTTCTACTTCGTCTTTTTGTGCTGGCGTGGTTATTTTTGACACTAATTCGTGTTCCGGTGCCAACGTCATAAATGAAACACCGAAAATGGTGTCTGGTCTTGTGGTAAACACCGGAATCGTGTGTGACCCTTCGACTGTGCTCAGGGTGGCATCGTGTTTTACTTTAAAAGTAACTGTTGCACCTTCGGAACGCCCAATCCAATTGGTTTGTGAATCTTTAAGGGGTTGTGGCCAGTCTATGGTGTCCAAACCATCCAGTAATCTTTGAGCATATGCAGTGATACGCATACTCCACTGCTTCATTTTTTTACGGATTACGGGATGTCCGCCACGTTCTGAAACGCCATTTACCACTTCGTCATTTGCCAAAACGGTTCCCAGTTCCGGGCACCAGTTTACTTCGGTTTCGGCCAAATAGGTAAGTCTGTATTTTAATAATAGTTCCTGTTGTTGTGCTTCAGAAAAAGAAATCCATTGTGAGGCTGTAAATGATTCAATAGCTTCATCACAGACTGCTTGTACTTTTGTATTTCCTTCCGTAGAAAAAAGTTCAACTAATTCTGAAACAGGACGGGCTTTATCAGCTTCGGTGTCATACCAGCTTTCAAAAAGCTGAATGAAAATCCATTGCGTCCATTTGTAGTAGCTCGGATCACTCGTGCGCACTTCGCGGCTCCAATCGAAACTAAACCCGATCTGATCCAGTTGTTTACGATACCCGGCTATTTTTGTGCCTTGTTTATCGGTTCCACCTTCAATATTCACTTTGGTAGTTTGCGCTGGATGCTGTCCGGTCTGGATGGCATATTGCTCTGCCGGCAACCCAAAACTATCGTATCCCATGGGGTGCAACACATTAAAGCCCTTGTGACGCTTGTAACGCGCATACACATCGCTCGCAATATATCCTAACGGATGTCCTACGTGTAATCCTGCTCCTGAAGGGTAGGGAAACATATCCAACACATAGTATTTAGGTTTTTCAGAAGCATTGGATGCTTTAAACGTTTCATTTTTGGCCCAGTACTGTTGCCATTTTTCTTCAATATCGTTGAAATGATAGTTGCTCATTGCTTGTGTTTCAGTGAAAATAGAGGGCAAAAATACAGCTATTAGGCTGAAATTGAAACCCGCCTCCCTCCTTATTTTAAATTTGTGGCGGGCAGGTTGAAATTGGGTTTGAAATGGATTTTTCTGCTGAATACTATAAAAGTATGTTTCGGCGTTCATGAAATAGATACTTCAAATCTTTGAAAATTTCGTCACTCATCGCTCTAAATTCATCGTTCGTTCAACGAAATAATCTAAATTTGTTGATACCTTTACACTAGTAACGTTAAACGAATAAACACCCCATGGCATCCAGTTTTGAAAAATATCAAAAACGACGATTGATCTCTTCTTACTTTTCAGTAGTCATTAGTATTTCGCTGGTATTGTTTTTATTGGGGTTGTTAGGACTTCTAGTTCTAAACACGAAGAAAGTTGCAGATCATTTTAAAGAAAAAATTGCGTTAACGGTCTACCTAAAAGACACCGCCAAAGAAGTTGAAATTACCGAATTAAAACAAAGCCTGGCCCTGGCCGAGTATACAAAAACAGCAACTTTTGTCTCTAAAGAACAAGCTGCCGAAGAGCACGCAGCAACGATTGGAGAGAATTTTATGGACTTTTTAGGGTACAATCCGTTGCAAAACAGTATCGATGTATATATGCTGGCAGATTATGTTTCACCCACCAAACTGGAAGAAATCACTAACGAAATCATGACGAAAGATTTTGTAGATGAAGTAGTATACGACAAACCCTTAATCGCCTTGCTTAACGACAATGTAAAAAAAGTAAGCCTCTGGGTTCTTATTGTTAGCAGTATGTTTTTGTTTATTGCCGTGTTACTGATTAATAGCTCCATTAGGCTTTCAGTATATGCAAAGCGTTTCACTATTAAAACAATGCAAATGGTAGGAGCAACCAAAAGCTTTATAAGACGTCCTTTTATATGGAAGAGTGTCCGATTGGGAATGATAGGTGCAATACTGGCACTTATTGGAATGGGGGTTGTGTTGTACTATCTGGACAAAAGTTTTCCTGAATTGCAGTTACTGGAAGACAAAGTATTGCTTGTTGCACTTTTCGCAGGTGTATTTTTAATTGGAGTATTTATCTCCTGGTTAAGCACCTTCTTTGCTACGCAACGCTTCCTGAATTTGAGGACAGATGAACTTTATTATTAGTAGTGAGGGTGAGTGGTGAAGATCTAAACATTTACACAATGAAAAGATTAAAATTTACATTAATTATTTTTTTAGCAGCACTGCTACAGGGTTGTATTATTCAAAACCCGAATCAAGAAGACTGTATTGTAAAAGAGATAAACGTAGTGAAGGTGACCGAAGGCGGTGTAAAAGACCTAGTATTTCACGAAGCCAATGGCGATTTTTATTACATTAACCGCGGACTTGAAAATGGCTTCACTCTTGAAGAAACCAAAGCTGCTGTTTTAAATAAAACCATTACCTTGCACCTGTATACATTCTGGTTTGGAACAGAAAGTGAGCACATTTCACAATTAGAAGTAGCAGGAGACGTTCTATATTCAGAATTTCCGAAGAATTCAACTGCGTTAAACCATTAAATAATTACGTTTTGGGAGAACAAAAAAGAAAAGAAGAAGCTGCAAATAGCACAACGTTTATATTCGAGAAAAAGAATTATCAGTTTATGTTGATAGGCGTTGCCTTTATCGCACTCGGTTTTATTTTAATGACCGGTGGTGGAAGTGACGATCCAACTGTTTTTAATCCGGAAATCTACAGCTGGAGACGTATTCGTTTGGCACCCGCTATGATCTTGATTGGCTTTGGGATCGAGGTCTACGCCATTTTATTGAATCCGCACAAGAAAAAATAATTTATGGAAGCTTGGGAAGCCATTGTACTTGGCATTATTCAAGGGCTTACCGAATTTTTACCCGTTTCCTCCAGTGGTCACTTAGAACTGGGGAAAGCAATTATGGGTGATACTACCGTGCCCGAAGAAAGCCTTTTATTTACTGTTGTCTTACACTTCGCAACTGCATTAAGCACTATTGTTGTCTTCAGAAAAGATATATGGGAAATTGTAAGCGGTTTGCTGAAATTTACCTGGAATGAAGAAACTCAATTTGTTGTAAAAATCATAGTCTCCATGATTCCCGCAGCTATTATTGGAGTGCTTTTTGAAGAAGAATTAGAATCCTTTTTTGGTGGAAGTATTGCCTTTGTAGGCGCTATGCTTATTGTAACCGCTGTGCTACTTTGGCTGGCAGACAGGGCCAAAAACACAGGTAAAAAAGTATCGTTCAGTAATGCCTTTGTAATTGGTATTGCACAAGCCATCGCTATGTTGCCTGGCATATCAAGGAGTGGGGCTACTATCTCCACCTCGGTATTACTTGGAAATGACAAAAGTAAAGCTGCAAGGTTTTCATTTTTAATGGTCGTGCCTTTAATTTTTGGTAAAATTGCCAAAGACGTGCTTAGTGGTGATCTTACTTCTGAAGCTACAAATTTCACCACCTTAGGACTTGGTTTTGTTGCTGCTTTTATCGCAGGACTTTTTGCCTGTACCTGGATGATCGCACTTGTAAAGAAAAGTAAACTAAGCTGGTTTGCTATTTACTGTTTAATTGTGGGGATTATCGCCATAGTTGTTAGCTTTGCCTGATATGACTGCAGAAGACTACAAAAACGGACAACTTATTTTAATAGACAAGCCCCTGGAATGGACCTCCTTTCAAGTGGTGAACAAAGTGCGATGGTTGATTCGAAAGCAATTCAATATTAAAAAAATTAAAGTAGGACATGCTGGAACCTTAGATCCGCTGGCTTCTGGATTGCTCATTCTCTGCGTTGGAAAATTTACCAAGCAAATTGAAACCTACCAGGCACAACACAAAGAATACACCGGAACTATTACGCTGGGTGGCACCACTCCTAGCTACGATCTGGAAACTGAACTAGACCAGACTTTTGATATTTCTAACATTACTGAAAAGCAAATTCACGAAGCTACCCATCAATTTATTGGGGAGATACAACAACAACCTCCTGTTTTTTCAGCATTAAAAAAGGAAGGAAAACGCCTGTACGAATATGCCCGGGCGGGAGAAGAAGTAGAAATCCCAAAACGAACTATTCATATTTCAGCCTTTGAAATTACCAATATTTCCCTGCCTGAAGTAGAATTTCGGGTCGCATGTAGTAAAGGAACGTACATCCGTTCTTTAGCACATGACTTTGGGAAGGCGTTGGATAATGGGGCACATCTCTCGGCCTTGCGACGGACTAAGATTGGGGATTATTTGGTGGAGGACGCTGTTTCTATTGATGAGTTTGAAACCCAATTAAAAAACACACCCTCTTAACAACCCGTTAATTATCAAGGAGTTTTCAGCAAAATTTCATTACTTGCACTCGTGAACTTTAACTATTCATACCGCGCATTTATTATTACCTGCTTGCTTTTTGCCATCTTTTTCCTCGCACTCTATAGCTGGAAACTGGGAAAAGGACAAGAGCCTTTTAACCCGGAATACGATATTGAGTACACTGAAACCGATCCGCTTTTGGAGGAAGAAAAACTGGAAGAACTAGCAGCGCTTTCTGAATTAGAAAACACAAAAATAGAAACCAATCGCGCCTACAATGAAGCTGAAGCATTCCTAAATAAAGGAAACGACAGCGAAGAGGAAGAAAGCTTCGAAGAGAAACTAGCCAGAATGGACGCCGCCATCACCGAAGGACTCACCAACAATTCTGATGCAACTATTAAAGCCGCTAAAGAAAAAATGGAAGAGACTTTTGAAAGTTCTCTGAAAAAAGATCTAGGCAAAAAGAAAGCCTCAAAAGGGAGTAACCGCAGAACCACCATTAGTTATAGCCTGAAAGACAGAAAAGCATTGCAGCTTCCCAATCCTGTGTACACATGTGAAGGAGGCGGGAAAATTGTTATTTCAATCGAGGTAAGTGCTACAGGCCATATTACGAAAGCAACTTATAACAAAGGGCTTTCTACCACCACAAACGGCTGCCTCATAGACAGCGCCCTGGAATATGCCAGCCAGGCGCGATTTACCACATTGGCTGGAAGAGATGGACAATTAGGAACTATTAGTTACAATTTCCCAGGGCAGTATTAAGCGATTAAATTTGCTACGTCTTCAAAAATATTCTGGCCCTTATCTCTGGTATACCATACCTGTAAATCCTTTTTAAATTCTGGTGATAAAGCTCCGTGTTCAGCTTTATACTGTCTTACCATCTTAGTCGCTTTTGAGGGTCTTGGCCCCCAATCGCCTACTATTTTTTGAGTTTCAGTATCAAACAAGATAAGTTTTGGGATAGCGCGCCCCCCGTTTGTTAAGAAAGCATCCATAAGGTCAGGATGTTCATCTCGTAAAATAATTTTAAAATCAATGTTAGGAGCAAGTGCTGTTACTATTTGCATAGCCGGCAAGCTTTGGGCAGCGTCACCGCACCAGCTTTCGGTCAATACCAGCCAGGTTTGATGCTTGGTAAAGTTTTTAAAACGTTCAGCTACAGCTTCAGAGGGTTGTAAGGTTTTATCCAGGCGCCTCATACGTGCATTATTAAGCTGTGTGTATTCACTCAAAGCTTCCGTTTGTTCATCTCCAGTACTGGTTTCGTTAGCGGCGTGATTTGCAACCATAGCTCTATATTCAGTATAGGTAAGTGCATCTTTCAACACTTCAATTACCAATGTTTCTTTTGTTTCTTCTGAAATTTCCATACCCACTAGGACGTACTTTCTACCTAAATCTTACTACATTTAAGCTATTAGTACAAAATTATGGAAAAGCAACGATGTTGGTGGTGTGGAGACGACCCACTTTATGTAGCCTATCACGATACTGAATGGGGAGTACCGGTAAAGGATGATGAAAAATTGTTTGAGTTTTTGATCCTGGAAACCTTTCAGGCTGGATTGAGCTGGATCACTGTGCTCCGGAAACGTGAAAACTTCAGAAAAGCATTTGACGATTTCAACTATAAGAAGATAGCGAGGTATTCTGAAGCTAAAATTCAGGAATTATTACAAGATGCAGGCATCATTAGAAACAAATTGAAAGTTCGTGCCACCATCACAAATGCTCAGGCGTTTATGAAGGTACAAGAGGAATTTGGCAGTTTTAGTGACTATATATGGGGCTTTGTAGACGGAAAACCCATTCAGAATTCTTTACAAAATAAATCTGAAGTACAGGCAAACACCCCTTTAAGTGACGCCCTTAGTAAAGACTTAAAAAAACGCGGATTTAAATTTGTAGGAACTACTGTGGTATATGCGCATATGCAGGCTACCGGGATGGTAAACGACCACCTAACAGATTGTTTCAGGTATGAAGAAGTAAAATTACTGGGGACTTTTTGAAACAGCCAGGTATTTATTCTTTTTAGTTTCTACGTTAAGGGCTCTTAGGGTTTGCCTGTAGCGATACCTTGAAGTTTCATCTTTGGGCGGTTCCATTTCAAACCACATTTCAAACCATTTTTTGGCTTCTTTGTAATTGCTACGAAAGTATTGAGTAGTTGCTAATTTCTGGTAAATTTCTAAAGTAGGATACCCTTCTTTAATAGTTTGCTCGTATACTGTAACGATATCAATTTTCTTATTTGTGGTAGTTTGCTGTTGAGAAAAACCAACAAAGGATACAAAAAGAAGGAGTATAAAAGCAATGAGCTTACGGCTTTGTCCTTTCATGAGTTAGGGAATTTTAGAAATAAACAGTAGCAATATGCTGATTATCTGATTAAAAACCAAATAAATCCGATGAAACCCACATATTAGGGCAATAAAAAATGCCGCTACTTAAAAGTAACGGCATTAAAAGTTTCAATATTGTTTTACCCCTATTTTTTAAGCAATTTCTTAACGGTTGTTCCTTTCTCAGTAGTCAGGCTTACAAATAATGTTCCCGACCAATTTCCTGGTAAATCAAGCGTCAACAAACCATTACTTACAGAAAGTTCTTTGTCCATTAACTCTTGTCCTAAAATAGTATTTACGGTAACGCGCACTGTTGAAATATCCTGATCGAAACCAAAGGAGACCTCATTTGTAGCAGGGTTAGGAAAAGGCCCTCTAACTGCTGTCGTTTCAAAGGTGTTAGTTCCCAAAACACCTCCTAAGTTCATAGTCCAGTATCCTTCCGGAGCTACAATAGGCCTAACTTGTGTTTTACCTGAATTAGCTTCTGCTGCTATGTAGTATTGGATGTTCTCTTCGGTATCCGGCAGGGTGATATCTGTTGTCCACATATCACTACCACTGGTGCTCATAGCCGTTTCTGTCCAAGTAGCAGCACTTTCCTCTTTCCAGAAAACAGTGGCATTAGCTATTCCAGAGTTATGCTTAATCTGTGCTTCTACAGGCACTACAGCATTTGCTTCGGCTTCTTTAATTTTTTGGTGTACAATCCAAAGTGGTTCTGCCACACCAATCGTATGTGTGATACAATGAATAGCTCCTAATTGAGCAATTAGGTTTTCACCTCCGTTATCTACATCAATTCCTACAATAGTATATCCTGGCATCATTTCCTCCCATTGTGCTATGGCAGGATCGTCAACTTCGGTTCTGTAGGTGGGTATTAAAATAGTTTTATTTACAAAAGTTGCATTAGTAAATGTACGGTAAGAGCCTCCTGTATCTGGGTAATTCCCTGAAGTACTTGGTGGTGCATCGATCCATTTTACATCGTAAGGAGTTCCAAAAGTTGATTGAAAATTATTTAACACATACTCTATGTTTTCTTCAATTTGAGGTCCATCGGCCACACCTTCCGGATATCTACTTACCAAAAGTGTTTCCTCGTCTAACAACTTCATGTGCATGTCTATATGATGAATGCCATCAAAAGGTAAGACCTCCATTTTGATATACGATTCTATCCCCATATAGTCGAGCATCACCTGGTCTATCTCGGCCTCAGTTTTGGGAGATACGCCATACGGATTCCCAGGTTCATTTTCTTCCAGTATTAATTCTGAAGCAAACGCATTTCCAAGACCATCACTCATAAAATTCCCACCAGTATTTACCAGATCATTAGTACCACTATCGGTCACATAAATTGGCAATCCTGTGTTAGACGCATGAGCCAGAGGCATTACATCATCATTCGGGCGAGGGCGGTTGTAGATCCAGTCTACTAAGGCACGTTCGCCAACATCGTCACTATATATAGTATTTCCAGCATAATCACGAATCCAGATTGTATCCCAATCTTCATCCAGAAAAGTAACATTGGTTAAATCCACACCATTAGAGCTAAGGTAATTAGCGACGCTTGTTTCGTTTTGAGTGGTAATAATTACTTTACACTCCTGAACAGCCGCTTGTACGATCTGGCGTAAGATATTAGGGAAATTTGGTTGCCAGGTAACCACCAGGTATTCCACCTCTTCCCATTCTGCCATGGTACGTATTGGACCTGTTGGCGGTGGGGTTCGGTTATCACTCCCAAAAGTATAATTAGGCAGTAATTCCTTTTCTGCTTCGGTTAAAAAATGAGGGATCGGTTGTTCCTGAGCAAGCAGTGGCGCTGTAAAAAACAAAAACAGTACAACTACAATAGGGGATAACTTTTTCATGAAATTCAATAATTTTAAAGCGAATATACTCATAAATTTTATCTTCCCTAAGTGGCTGTTAATTAAAAGTTTAGGTATTCTAAAAATTCGTTTCTCGGGATTTCCTGAGCGCCCAGGCTTTCTAAATGCCGGGTATACACCTGGCAATCTATCAATGCAAATGCTTCAGCTTTATATTTTTGGACCAAGTGAAAGAATCCAACTTTTGAAGCATCACTTACCAGACTAAACATACTTTCGCCACAGAAAATTTTCTTTTCGGGCAATGCTACTCCATAGCCACCTCCCACTAATTGCCCGTCTTCCCACACTTCAAAAGAAATTGCATCCCCTTTTTTGTGAAGCTGAAGATATGCGTCCTTCATTTCCTGTGTGATCCACGTGCCTTGCTGTCCGTCTCTTTTAACAGCTGCACAATGATTGATAACAGCCTCAAAATCCTGATTAAAAGTAACGCTAAAGGTTTTTTTCCGAATGGTTTTCTTCAGCGATTTTGAAACTTTAAAATCTTTTATAAACAACACCATCCTTGGGTCCGGACTCCACCACAAAATAGGCTGCCCTGCCTCATACCACGGAAAGATCCCAGAACGGTATGCTACCAGCAATCGTTCTGGAGATAAGTCGCCCCCAGCGGCAAGCAACCCCTCTTCTGAGGCTTCAGAAACTGCTGGGAAACCCATGTCTTTTTCCAGAAAATGAATCATTTAGTTTTTTGTGATTTCAGCTATTGAAAATAAGGAATACCAGATGAAAATAAAAATCCCACCACATGGCAGGATTTTAAAAAATTCTGATTTCTATGGATTAGAAAGGGAGATCGTCGTGATCGTCCTCGTTTAAATTGGTTGCCGGCTCAAATGTATCGGCTGGCGGCATTGGTGGCATATCACTTGAAACAGATTGATCTATATTTTCTATTCTCCATCCCTGGATAGAGTTAAAATATTTAGTCTCTCCCTGCGGATTTACCCATTCTCTTCCTCGAAGATTGATACTTACCTTTACGTTTTGTCCTACCTGATAGCTATTCAGCAAGTCTGTCTTGTCTTGCACAAACTCTATCATGATGTGCTGTGGGTATTGTTCCTCTGTAGTTACAACTAATTCTCTTTTTCTGAAACCATTGTTCCCATAGGTCTTGGTTTCATCGATCATTTTAATTTTTCCTTGTACTTCCATTTTTAGTATGTATTACACTTCGACTGTGCTCCGTGTGACAGTTTCAGTATTATTAGTATTATTTATTTTTTGCTGAGTAGTAAAAGCCATGCTTCATGTACGTTCCCTTGCTGCAAAAGCGATTGGGCTTCTTCGTGAATTTCGGCGTCTGTTCCCGAAGTAATTAAATACTGATAAGGCTCCGAAATCTGGGCTACAAAGGTATCAATTTCTGACGAATCCGGAAGCATTTCTACATTAGCCAACATTCCTAAATCATTTCCTGTAAGTGTTTTACTCAGTTTTACCGAAAGTGGCAAGCTGTCTACTCCAATTCCTAAGGTACGCAGTGGTTTTTCCACTTCAAAGATTCCTTCTTTAGCGCGCGAGTACCAGTTTCCGCCCATACGGGCAACGGTATCAATTTTAAAAGGATCGATTTTTCCATCAGCATCCAGGATTTCTTCGTGCATGTGTACTTTTACCACTTCACAAATTACCAGATTACCAGCGCCACCTTCACTCCCTAGGCCAATTACCTCATTCACCTTACATTCAAATTGCACGGGCGCTTCTTTTACACGCGGAGGTTTTACAATACTTGAAGGCATTTCTGTAAAACCTGCTTTTGTAAATTCGTTTACACCTTTAGCATATTCAGTAGAAGATAAGCTCATTTGCTGCACCATAGCATGGCTTACAATGTTTATAACCACCTCTTTGGTTTCCAGTATGTTTTCCAAAGTATGTTTGGTGGTATTATCCCGAACTCTCCTCGCTGGAGAAAAAATCATAATGGGTGGATTAGCACTAAACACATTAAAAAAACTATAAGGCGATAGGTTCACTTTACCTTCGCTGTCCACGGTGCTTGCAAAACATATAGGTCTTGGCGATACTGCACCCAGCAAATAACCGTGCAATGTACCAACCGGGATTTCTTTTGGGTCTATACTTATCATGGCACAAATGTACCCAAAGTAAGAAGCATTAGAAAAACTAGTTACACAATAATATCAACATATTTACTTTATATTTAAAGCTCTACTTAAATAGAAAAACGGCAACATATGCATAAAAGAAAAACCTTTGCAAGATGGATGATTATTCTGGCTGCTCTTGGTATTGTAACTCTGGTTGGCTATCACACGTATTCCTTCTTTGACAGGCTAAAGGAAAACGAACGAGCCAAAATGAAAATCTGGGCTGCTGCCCAGCAAGACCTGCAGGAGTTTCAGTTAAGCAAGGATATGATTATGAGTCCTGTTGTACTCAAGGTCCTAGAGAGCAACTCCACAACACCTATGGTCATTCATATTTTGGAGGAAGATATTTACGACTCCAGGAATATCGATTTCACAAAAAAAGATTCTATAAACATAAGGCAAAAACGTATCGAACTTTCAAAACAATTTGCACAAGAATACAAGCCCTTGCAGGTAACCTATAAAAACAAAGCATTAAGTACCATCTATTATGGAAACTCCCCTATCATCAATAAACTGAAATTTTACCCTGCCTTACTCATCATTATCTTAATCCTTATTTTTACTGCAGCGTATTTCTTTTATCAAACCGCTAAAAACTCTGATCAAAACAAACTATGGGCAGGAATGGCAAAAGAAACAGCGCACCAGATAGGAACCCCGCTTTCCTCATTGGTGGGTTGGACTGAAATTTTAAAAACTGAGAATGTTAACCCGGATTATATTGTTGAAATAGAGAAGGATATAGACAGGCTACAAACCATTACCGAGCGCTTCTCTAAAATAGGCTCTGTCCCTGCACTGAAAAAAACCGATTTAGTAGCTGAAACTGCAGCTACCTACGAGTATTTAAAAGCCAGAAGCTCTAAGCTTATCGATTTCGAATTACTTACCCCAGAAGCACCCATTCAGGTAAAACTGAACCCGCAATTATACAGCTGGACCATAGAGAACTTAGTGAAAAATGCCATTGACGCTATGAAAGGGAAAGGAAAAATAACCCTTTCCATTTCTTCTAAAAACAATAAAGCTTTTATTGAGGTAAGTGATACTGGAAAAGGAATTCCAAAACGGGATTTTAAACGAGTTTTTTCTCCTGGTTTTACAACCAAAAAAAGAGGCTGGGGCCTTGGATTGTCATTAGTAAAAAGAATCATTGAAGAATACCATGACGGCAAAATTCGCGTTCTAAAAAGCAGCCCGAAGACTGGAACCACTATGAGTATCATGCTCCGTCAAACTAACTAACCATGAAAACAACCCATACCCTACATACCGCTCGTTTAAACAACAACTGCCCAACCTGCTTCGCAACAGACGGTCTTGAACTTGCATTTACGCAGGAAAAAACAACTACTAAATTTTATGAAAAGGGAGCGAGAGAAATAAATTCAAAGCTATATTGTCACACCTGTGGCAACAGCATATTTCCTGTAAACTGGACAGATGATATAGAAAGGGTGTATGAATATAACAGAAAATTAGCAACACCAAGTACTACAGGAATGAAGTTGAAACCGCTATTCTATATTCTAATCTTACTAGCTATAATTTTAGTAGCGGCAGTAGTTTACTATGTTATTCGCTAAAAGTTTTCTCCTATTTCTGAAGCAAGGGAAGCTAATTCTTCCTGGCTCATTTCAACTTTATGTTGAAACGTCATATCTTTCATTTCATTAATTGGAATAAGGTGCACATGCACATGAGGAACTTCCAGACCAATTACAGAAAGCCCTACACGCTTACATTTCACCGTTTTTTCGAGCGCTTTTGCTACCTGCCTGGAAAACTGCATTAACTGAAGATAATCCTGCTCACCTAAGTCGAAAACCTTGTTCACCTCTTCTTTTGGAACACATAAGGTGTGCCCCCTTGCATTTGGATTAATATCCAAGAATGCAATGAATTTATGGTCTTCAGCTACTTTATGACAGGGGATTTCGCCTTCTATTATTTTGGTGAATATAGACGCCATGGTTATTCGCGGGTTATTTCAATAATATCAAATTTCATAGTACCATTAGGCACTTGTATTTCGGCTGTGTCACCTACTTTTTTACCAAGCAACCCCTTCCCAATAGGAGAATCTACTGAAATTTTCCCTGTTTTTAAATCGGCTTCACTTTGGGCTACTAGTTTATAGGTCATCATAGCACCATTTGTCTGGTTTTTGATCTTTACCGTAGAATGCACTAATACTTTAGAGGTATCCAATTGACTTTCATCAATTAAACGTGCACCAGCAAGGGTTTCCTCCAGTTTAGAAATACGCATTTCCAGCATACCTTGTGCTTCTTTTGCAGCGTCATATTCAGCATTTTCACTCAAATCACCCTTATCACGGGCTTCCGCAATAGCCTGAGACGCTTTTGGGCGCTCCACATCTTTTAATTGATTTAACTCTTCGCGTAGTTTTTTTAATCCTTCGGCAGTATAGTAAGATACTTTGCTCATAATTCCTTCGTTGTATTCTTATAACTTAATTTTATTGCTTCTGAAAGGGCACAAACTATCCCCGTCAGTAGTAAACACAAAAAATCCCATGCGTTGACGGGATTTCGTTATACAAATATACTAAAAAATAACTTGTTGGCTATTTTATCGTAATTTTGAAGACGGAAAAAACCTGCGCAATCACAATGATACAAACCTATAAAATTTATACTTCCATGTGCAATTCAGCAAAAATAATTTTTGGTATACTGCTTATAAGTATTCTCTCCTTTTCCTGTAAAAGCGATGACGACCTAACCGGAAACAACCCCAACCTTATAGACCCGTTAGTGAACATAAACCTTAACCTGAGTTTGCCTGAATATGACGCGTTAAAATTTCCCGGAGGCAGCGTTTTATTGAACCCTCCGCAAGGCATTAGAGGTGTTGTGGTTTATAATATTAACAATTCTGAATATTCAGCTTTTGAATTAAGCGACCCTAACCACACTCCAAACTCCTGTTCACGGATGGAGGTAGATGGCATTATTGCTACCTGCCCGTGTCCTACAGACGAAAATGAATACAACATTGTAACTGGCCAGCACACAGGAGATCAAAGCCTTTTCCCAATGCTACGCTACCGCGCGGTTCGCAATGGAAATGTAGTTACGGTGACTAATTAATATCTCGACTTAGCTCAGTAATCTTAGATTGTTTTATGATTTAAAATTTCACAGTAGCCCCAACTAAAAAATTGATCGTTGCCTGCGGGAAAAACCCTGCACCCTCAACCGTTGTTACTGCTGGTGGGTTGCTGAAATCATCGTCAAACGTAAAAAAGTATCCGTTGCTTACATATTTTACGTTAAAGATATTGTTTACCAATCCTTGCAATAAGACTTCCCGTACAAACGGAATATTTGTAAGCGTATAATTCACATTAAGGTCATTAACAAAATAACTGTCCAATTTTGAAACTTCACTATCTATATTCCCCATAAACTGCTCACCCACAAACTTGGATAGAAACCCTATTTCTAAATTTGAAACAGGGCTGTACAAAATTGCATTCCCCGCTACAATTTCTGGCGAATAGGAAATGTTGGTGTTTCCTAAATTGGTCAATTGTCCGTCACGAGAAAAGAAGAAGTCCTGATTTTTATTGGTGCTCAACGCAATGTTCGGTAACGCTTTTAAGTTATCCAGAATTGTAATTTCTGCATCTACTTCCAGTCCTAATCTATAACTATTTCCACTTGTCTCACGCAGCGGTTGCCCTACATCATCAAGAGCACCTGTCAACACCAACTGGTTTTGATAGTTCATATAAAATAAATTACTGTTTACCGAAACATTAGGGGATCCAAAACGCCAGCCTAATTCAAAATCGTCTAAGGTTTCAGCAGTAAAAATATCTTGTTCAAAATCGCTACGGCGCGGTTCTCTGTTGGCTCTACCGTAAGAGGCATAAAACTGGTTGCTTTTATTTAACTGAAAAGATGCACCAGCCTTCGGGTTAAAAAACTCATAGGTTTGCTCATCGTTTAACACAATCAGGTCCGATGTTGTGCCGTCTGCTTTATAATCTACAAAACGTCCCTGCAAATCACCAAACACGCTCCATTGGTCGTTAATACGATAGGTTGCTTTTCCAAATATGGTAAACTCGCTTTTATCACCTGTTCCAAAATAATAGCGGTCACGGATTTCCGAGCCTCCCGCAAATTGCGCCCAGATCACTTCTCCATAATGGTCTCCATCGTACAAACTATAAAACAATCCGGAAGAAATATCCCAACTAGTATCCTTGTAATTTACATTGGCATTTACTGCATAAAAGTCGTTATCCAGCCAACGACGTCTAACCAAGTCGGTTGTATTTATGGTGGTTTCGCCAATCACTATAGGTTCAAACCCATAGGTTTCAAAGTCCTCATCTTCTTTATATTGTTCAAAATAGCCTCTTCCGTAGGTATAATTTAAGGCTACATTACTACTCCAGTTATTGTTATATCGTTGGTTCCAGAGTAACTGGTAGTGGTCTTGCGCATAGTTATCTACCTCATTATCATAAAACTGAATGTTCCCATCTTCATCTGTATACAAACCTGCAGGATTGAATGTTCGGTCCGTGGCCAGGGTTTCGGCGTCTATCCCGTAGTAGGCTTGATAGGTTTCTTCGCGCCCCCCAAAAGTGATTGCTTTAATAAGTGTGTTATTATCTTTAAAAGCAGCCTGAAGGAAATACGATTTTAAATCGCTGGTAGCCCGGTCTACATACCCATCGCTCGCAATATTGGAGAGACGTCCAGAAATTTCAAAATGCTCGTTCAACAACCCAGTGCTGAATTTTACACTGTGTTTTCTGGTGTTATACGATCCAAAACTATTGGCTATTTCACCATAAGCCTCTTCAGAAACTGCATCTGTCAATAAATTTAGACTGGCACCAAAAGCTCCAGAGCCGTTTGTACTAGTTCCTACACCACGTTGTAATTGTAAACTTTGTACCGAAGAAGAAAAATCGGGTAGGTTCACAAAGAAAGTCCCTTGACTTTCGGCATCGTTAAAAGGGATGCCGTTAAGGGTAACATTTATTCTGGAGGCATCACTACCCCGAACCCGAATATAGGTGTATCCTACACCAGCTCCCGCATCACTTGTGGTGACAACGGAGGGCAAATAATTTAGTAAAATTGGAATGTCCTGGCCCAGGTTTCGTTTTTCGATATCTTCGGCCGAAAGGTTGGAGTGTGTAATAGGCGAGTCTGCTTTTACTCTCACCGATTGGATCAAAACTTCTTCTAAAGTTTCAACACTGGTAGTGTCTTGTTGTTTTTCCTGTGCTAAAGCTGTAAGTGAAGCCAGCAGGGCAATTGCAGTAATTTGTAACGTTTTCATTCGTAAAAAAATTTAGTTTACGAATAAAAGGGGCGTTATTCTGTTGTTTGTTATTTATTTTTTGTCTAGTCGAGCGCAGTCGAGACTTTTAAGATTTTCTCGACTTATACATCTCGACTGCGCTCGATGCGACAGTTACATTCCTAAACAGCATTACCTGTTCTAGGTTCTATGGGTATAATCTCAGCCCTTTCGAGACACGAGGTACAATTACGAAGTACGAATCAAAAATTCGTTGCTCGTCATTCTACATTCGTCATTCAAAAAAGCACCCCTTTGAGATGTGGCGCAAAAGTAATAAAGGCTTTTCGATTTCGTTCAATTTTAAGTAACGATTTTCTGTATCTTTACTTTAGATGAGCAAGCCTGAACAAACTCGTTTTCCCCTAAAAATTATTGCGAGCTACCTAGTCCTAGCAACTATGGCGGTTGTCGTGGTTGTTTTTCTTTTTTCTGAATTACGCACGTACCTAAATGCTGCTAATGATACGGACAGTAAAAAAGTAGTGGAGACGGGCTCTCTTATTAACCTGGTCTACGAAACAGACAGCTACTCCCGTCTTGCACTGCTTTCTGAAGATGAAGAAGATTTTGAACGTTTTCAAACACGGGTAGACTCTTTATATCAGAGAATAGCCGATTTCAGAAAATCTACCCCAGAAGAGGCTCAAAAAGTGCAACTGGACAGTATTAAAAGACTCCTTATTTCCAAAAACAAAAATATTATTGCGCTTCGGGAGCTCTCTATGCAGATGAATGAGGACCGGTCTCTTGACGAGATCTTAAGAGAGTTTAATAATCTGGAAAACAACATGGGTAAGTTTACCATGGACAACTACCTCAACCCAAAATGGAGAAGTCGAAAAGAACGTGAGTCCTGGCAAAACATTATTAAAATATCAAACGCCATTAAAGGAGTAGATACAATGAAAGTGCCTGCTAAACTCATTGATTCTACCCTTGCCGCAACACGCTTTATTGTGGCAGAAGCAAAATACATACAAAATAAAAACAGAGAAGAGCTAAAAATACGTGAAGCAGAGCTTATCGCTAACGATCTGGTAATTTCCAAACAATTACAGGAGCTTATTACGGTTTTTGATCAGGAGATCTCTAAAAACTACCTCAGAGAGAAAACCTCCCAGCAGCGCTCAATTTCAAAGGCCAGTAGTGTTTTAAAGATTTCTGGAATTGTTGGACTGGTAGTGATTCTGTTATTTTCTTACATTATTATCTCAGATTTCTTCAGGGCAGAAAAACTTCGAAAAAAACTAAGAATTGCCAAAGAAACCACCGAAGATGTTTTAAAAAGCAGGGAACAACTCATTGCCACAGTAAGTCACGATCTTAAAACACCCTTGCACACAATTTCCGGGTATACCGAACTTTTCAAAAACACACCCCTTTCTGAAAAACAAGAATACTACACCAACCAAATTGCCAGCGGCTCTCTTTTTATTACCCAACTGGTAAACGATTTGCTGGATTTTTCAAAACTGGAAGCAGGAAAATTAAAAATTGATCACATTGCTTTTCCGTTAGAAAACATCTTGTTAGAGTCCGGAAATGCTGTAAAAGACAGGTATTCAGAAAAAACCGTGGAGCTCCACTTTAGTATTGAGGAAAAGCTGAAAAATCGCTATTTTAAAAGTGACCCGTTGCGTATCAGGCAAATTGTACTGAACCTGGTAAGTAATGCTTTTAAGTTTACGGAAGCGGGCAGTGTTTCTATAATTGCTGAAATAGTTACTGAAAAAAAGAAACGAACGCAGGTAAAAATTACCGTAAAAGACACAGGAATTGGTATTTCTGCTGAAAAACAAGAGCTTGTTTTTAAAGAATTTACGCAAGCCGAAGAAGATACCTCAAGAAAATTTGGAGGCACAGGTTTGGGGCTGGCCATTTCAAAAAAGCTGGCTGGTTTGTTAAACGGAAGCATCTCTGTAGTGAGTGAACTGGGAAAAGGAAGTTCATTTTCTGTCACACTTCCGTTAGAAAATATAGCAGAAACCGAAAGAGTTGCTCTGGAAAAAAACACTCGCGAAACAACCAATCTGGCCAATCTAGGACTGAAAGCCATAGTTTTTGATGACGATCCTGCCATGCGCTCCCTACTTTCGGAAGTTATGGAACAAGAGGGCATTAGCTGCAACACTTTTGAAACCTTTTCAGAATTTGAAGCTATTGCAAGTACTGTAGATTATGATTTTGTACTCACAGACATACAAATGCCCGAAACCGATGGCTTTCAGGTTTTAAAACACTTAAAAAGCGGACGTTTTTTAATGTATACAGACCAGCCCATTATTGCTATGACGGGTAATCAACTACACAAAGGAGCGTATTATTTTGAACAGGGGTTCAGCGAGCTACTTCATAAACCTTTTCATAAAGCAGATTTGTTAAACACGCTACAAGAATTATTTGATGTAGGTGAAAAAATAGTAAAAGAGCCTGTTGTTTCTTCCGAAAAAGGAACGGCGGTATACGATTTAAGTTTATTAAAATCTTTTATGAAAGATGACAATGGACTGAAAGAAATCGTATCGGTTTTTTTAATTCAGACTAAAAAAGATATGGAGGAACTTAAGAAGGCTGTTGCTTCAGATGATCGTGACACGATACGGGCATTATCACACCGAAAACTCACTATGGCGCGACAAATACAAGCAAGTAACGTAGTTTCGATATTAGAAACTTTAGAACTGGTAAAGGATACAGATGAAGCATCAGAGGTAGCGCGTCTTTTCAGCAAACTGGAAGTAGAAATGGAAACTATGACCACTGCATTAGAAACCGAAATTTCTCAAAGCTCTATGTTGTAATGATTCAATTTATTATAAAGAGTTTTTCGCGTAATATTTAAGAGTCTTGCAGCCTTGGCTTTATTGTATTCGGCTTCTTTTAAAGCATTTAAGATAAGTTGCTTCTCGTTGGTTTCTTTAGAGAAGTCTTTTGCAGGAGTCGTATCGGCAGCAGTAACAACTTCTCTGGGAATAACATCTAAGGCAATTTTAGGCGTGTTGGTAAGCAACACAGCGCGTTTCAACACATTTTTAAGCTCCCTTAAATTCCCTGGCCAGGCATATTTTTTAAAGGCCGTTTCTACTTGCTTGTCCAGTCCTTTAATATTTTTCCCTAAAGCAGTATTTGCCTGGTCTAAGAAAAATTCAGTAAACAGAAAAAGATCTTCTTTTCGGTCTTTTAAAGCTGGAATGTGAACTGAAAATTCGTTTAAGCGATGGTACAAGTCTTCCCGAAACGTTCCTTCAGCAACACCTTTGGTTAAATCCTCATTGGTTGCAGAAATAATTCGTAAATCAACTTCAATTTCGGTATTACTCCCTACAGGTTTTATACGTCGTTCCTGTAAAGCACGTAACAACTGTATCTGGTTTTCGTACGAAAGATTCCCTACTTCATCCAGAAATAACGTACCGCCATCTGCTGCCTGAAAATGACCTATTTTATCATTTACAGCACCAGTAAAACTTCCCTTAATGTGTCCAAAAAATTCACTTGCGGCAATCTCTTTAGGAATAGCACCGCAGTCTACAGCTATAAAGGGCTTCCCACTTCGCTGGCTCATATCGTGAATTGCCTTAGCAGCCACCTCCTTCCCGGTACCACTTTCCCCCTGTATAAGCACACACATATTAGTAGGACCCACAAGTTGTAGGTATTCATTAAATTTTTTTGAAACTTCACTAATTCCATTTACATAAGGGGCACCCATGAGCTTCTTTTGAGCCGCTTGCCCGTTCTGAGTAAAAACTTTTTTGGACTCTTCGGTAGGTTCTGAAGCAGCTGTTTTAAGTACCATCAATAACTCTTCAGGTCTAAAAGGCTTGGAGATATAATCTATAGCCCCTTTTTTAATAGCGTCTACGGCTGTTGTGACGTCT
Source organism: Flavobacteriaceae bacterium UBA1903 (assembly GCA_002337605.1). Classification (GTDB taxonomy): domain Bacteria; phylum Bacteroidota; class Bacteroidia; order Flavobacteriales; family Flavobacteriaceae; genus Marinirhabdus. Next base: position 61,442 of record DDGL01000016.1, on the reverse strand, counting down.
GCGTAGCCCGTCATGATAAGAACCTTTGTGCCCGGAGCGGTTTCCTTACAAAACTCTAAAATTTCAATTCCAGTAGTATCTGGTAACTTAAGATCTGTTATCACTACTCCATACGCTGCTTTAGACAATAGCTTACGCCCGTCCTCACCATTATGCGCTACAGTGACTACAAAATCGTTTCGTTGTAGAAATGAGGTAAGCATTGCGGCAAAGGCAACATCGTCTTCAATTAGTAATACCTGTTCTGTCATAGGAAGTGCCAAAAATGCAAAAATAAAGAATATACATCGCATTTAAGGTTAATAATATCTAAATAGCTAAGTAAAGCGTCAAAGATTTTTTCAAATATGGGTATAAAAAAGGGTGCCCTGTTTGGGCACCCATGCGAAGTATTGAATCTAAAAATACCTGCAGCTTACTGCGTTTGTAACTATCGTACACTTGTTGTTGGGGACAAGCTCAGGCCATTGCCTTATCGATAGAAGTTACTAATTATTGAATTCACCTTTTTCAGAATTTTTTGCAAGCCGTACAATGGTAGCACCCTCAATTATAATGGCTACAGAATTGTTATGGCGAGGAAATTCAGATTCACTCACTTCTATTTCTGAAACACTTTTTTCAAAGTGGGGATTGTTTCAGGATATTAGTTATAATAGCATAAGTAGTTTTAACCTTATTAATTATAAAAACTATCTTATTATAAAAATACAGTAGGTTTGTTATAAACGTCTAGCGTATATTTCTTATAGGTATATAGAAACTATCACGCCAAAAACAATCACTTGGTATTTTATACAGCATAAACAGCTCATTCTAAAGACTTAGAGAGCTTTGCGGCAATTCTTAGCAGGAAACAAGAGTGTTTCTTTGTGTATACACCTGTATACTTTTTACACACTTTTTGTGCATAATTTAAAACTCTGGTGGCTTTCGGTTTGATTTTTTAAGCGCTTTTTGCTTTTTTTCACGAAGTCGCTTTTCAATAGCAGATCTTGAAGGTTTTGTTTTCTTCCTCTTTTTTGCAGGCTTTTTATGGTCTTCTAAAAGTTGAAGTAATCTTTTAGTAACAAGTGTTTTATTGCGATGCTGGCTTCTGGTTTCACCACAATGCAACACTAGCATATTTTCTGAAGTAAGACGAGAGGACAAACGTTGTAACAAGAGTGTTTTTTCAGACTCTAATAATCCCTGAGAATTTTCTATTGAAAAATACACCTCTACTTTTGAAGACGTTTTATTCACATGTTGCCCTCCTGGCCCGCTGCTTCGTACTGCTTTATAGGTTAATTCAGATAAAATTATTGAAGTGTTCATCAGGCGTCTGGACGGTGTTCTTTTTGCAACAAATCGTTTACTGTTTTTACAGGGTTAAACGTGCTTAGTGGCACTTCAATTAAGATAGTATTCCAGCGAGCCATAGCCCCATTCCAAAGACCTGGAAGTTCCAGGGCCTTTAAGGGCCTCCCATGTTGGGATTTAGTAGAAATAAAACCCGTGTTAGGGTCGCTAAACTTAGTTAGATTGAATTTATTTCCTTTATAATCTTTTACCCCACAAACCAAATCTACCGGGTTAAAGTGTGTCGCTTCTTTTACAAGATTCATTTGGTGTTTTACTGTTGTATCTATTTGTGCCATTTCTACAATCTGCAGACTGGTTTGCCCATTCACTTGTTTTACCCAGAATGGACCACCCCCCGGAGCTCCTGTGTTTTTCACCATTCCGCACACACGAATGGGACGGTTTAATATAAAAAAGAGTGCTTCCTTGGAGGACGGAATATCTTTGATATTTAATTCGTTCCAAAGGAAAGATTTCAGTTCAGAAATAGTTTCTTCAGAGATATTTTTACTCTTTAATAATTTCAAATAATGAAATACTTTTTCCTGCACGGCTAGCAGTTTTCCGGCAAGCATTTTCTTATACTCAGCAACATTTTCGGTGTATTCCTGAGCAGTTACATTGTCTATATTTTTAATAAACACTAGATCTGCATTCACTTCATTCAGGTTTTCCAGTAACGCTCCATGGCCGGATGGTCTAAAAACCAATTTGTTATTTTCATCTCTAAAAGGCTTATTCTCTGGAGTAACGGCAACCGTATTTGTTTCAGGTTTTTGAAAAGAATACGAAATGTGAAATTCGGTTTTAGTCTTTTTTGAGACCCGGTTTTTAATGGTTTCGAATTTCTGTTTAAAATGTGGCACATGGGGTTCCGAAAAAGTAAAGTGAAGGTATGCATCATCTTTACTTGTGGCGTAAAATGCACTTTCGTACAACTGCTCTTCAAAAGCCGTCGTTGCGTATTTTTTATATTTATGAAAAGGAATAAGCCCCTTAGGAAGGTGTGCAAAATTAAGCCCCTTCTCTTCCAACATACTCTTTACAAAGTACTGAAGTCTTGCTCCCTTCCTACTTTGTTTATATTCGGGGTAATTTTCTCGTATTTTCTTTCTTACTTCATTTACGAAAGCAAATTCTTTCAGTGATTTTGAAAACAGCTCCAATTGCGCATAGTTCCCCTTTTTTATATATCTATTGAAGGTTTCTGCCCCTGGGTTAAAATCATCCAGGAATTCAAAAAGAAACTTAAACATACGTGTCGCAGCTCCGGATGCAGGCACAAACTTTACAATGGTTTTTTTAGTTTTAAATTTCTCAAACAGAGCTATAAGTTCTCGTTTGTTATCTTCAGAAATTTGCTCGATACCATTGCCAACAGTAGCTGCAGTTATAATTTTTGATGGTGGGATTCCTTTCGCGAAGGTTTCTAATTGTGACACTACCTGCTTTACAGTAAGTCTATTTTCTTCAATTTGTTGAATATCTTTTTTCGTAAGCATGGAATAATATAACGTCTTTTTTTGCAGTATTTCTATGGCAGTGTTCAAGCGTTTTTCTTGAGATCCTGAAAGGATGGTATATGGAATTTGTCTACTTGTAAGTGCCTTTTCAAAACTACGAAATATGGCCGACCTATCGTTAGGCCTGTCCCGTAAATCGTCTGGATACCAGGGCACATCTATATGAGTTAAAAAATAATAGTCATAGTATTGATTGTCAACAGCTTTCTTTATTTCTGAAGGACACCAACCGTCGTAATAATACTCACAATACACTTGCAACTCCAGTAAATTTGTATCACAAAACAGGAGTTTGGTCGCTTTTCTCGTTAGTTTATTTTCCGAAGCTACTTGTCCTTTAGCAATTGGCAAAAGGTCTTCTTTTGAAATTTTCTGAGCATTCTCGTCCCACTTATTCTGTAAATAGGTACGCATATATTCTGGAACCCATTTAGTTTTGAAGTGCGCAGCCAGTTGTTTTGCCAACGTCGTTTTGCCCGTAGATTCCGGTCCAAACAATACAATTTTCAGGCAATCACTTTGTCGCTGTACAAGTGTTTTTTCCATGCTAGATATCCCATGATTGAAATGGCTATAAAGATAAGGTATAGCATACTGCTTATTGTATAGCCTTTAATAAAATAAAGCGGTACACTTATAATATTGCCTGCCAATAAATACAACCAATTCTCCACTTTACGCTTGGCAAGCATCCACATACCGCCAAAGAAAATTGCTGTAGTTAAGGTATCTACATAAGCGGTCCAGCTGGTCCATTTATCGAAAATTGTATATACTATAAAAACCCCAATAAGTGATAGTATTCCTATAATTACGGCAATACCGTGCTCCTTTTTTGAAGCCTTAGTAATGGGTGTAAATTTATCTGGTGAGACTTTTCGGGTCCAGATATACCAGCCGTAAATGCTCATTATAAAATAATATCCCTGGATGATTAAATCGCCCAGCAATTCCCATTGCCAGAGTAAATACACAAAAATTGCAGTACTAATAATCCCGGTAGGATACACCCAGATACTATTGCGCCAGGAACATAGTGCCGATGCCAAGCCAAATATGACAGCAACCGCTTCCAGTAGTATTTGATGAGTTTCATATTCGGCATACTGGCTAAAAAGGAAATCAAAAATGGGGCTCATAATCGCTGCGATCAGATTTTACTATTTTCATATACAGCAAGCCTTTATCTATAGCTTTCAAAGCTGTTTTCATTTCTTTTTGAAGGACTTCTAGTACTGCATCATATTCCCCAAAAACTTGTGTGCTCAATGGGTTTTCAAGTACTGTGAGTCCTGAAGCTCGTAATTTTTTTATAAAATCGATGATGGCTGGTTCAAAGTCGTCCTGAAGTGGAGTGAGGGTTAGTTCTACGGAAATGTTCATTTCTTTAGTTTCTGAGTTCTGGTTTCAAAGATAGGAATGCGTGGTGAGTGGTGAGTGGTGAGTGGTGAGTTTTTTTTCAAAACAGTGAACCCTGTTAACTCTTGGAGTAAAAGATCTTCTTAAAGTTAAGACACAGAGATTTGTAGAGAATCACAAAGAGTTTGTTAGAATAATTTTTTACAGTTCATTATATACTGAAACGTATCACTCGTCATTGGCACTTCGCACCTCGAATTGAGTTCCCATTACCACCATAGTTGCTCCTGCCTGGTAAGCTGCTTGTTTTTGAGACTCGGTTCTAATACCGCCTCCTACGATTAACGGAATGTTAATTTCGTTTTTTACAGCTCTGATTATTGCTTCAGAAACTGGATTTTTTGCACCACTTCCCGCTTCCAAGTAAATTAATTTCATCCCTAATAGCTCCCCTGCCTTTGCTGTGTCTACAATAATCTGAACATTTTCTTGAGACATAGGTGTTGTTCCTGTAACTCTCGCAACCGCAGACTGATGTCCGCCATCCAGCAACAAATACGCCGTTGGAATCACAACAAGCCCAAAGTCTCTTACTTTTGAAACAGCTTTAACGTGCTGACCTATAAGGTATTCGGGGTTATCACCGGAGAGCAGGCTTAAAAAAAGCAATGCATCTGCTTTTGGAGTAAGTTGTGATACGTCACCAGGAAATAAAATGATGGGCTTTTCGGTTTGAAATTTTAAGGCAGTTACCACAGCTTCGGTTGCACCATTAGGAACGGTGCTTCCTCCCACGAAAACATGGGTTGTTTCAGGTGGTATTTGTTTTAAAAATTCTGAAGTTGTTTCAATAGTAAACTCTTCAGGGTCTATTAATATGGCGATCAATTTCCGGTTTTCAAGACTTGCACTGAAGATTTCACTATAAAGGGTCGTTGTATTATTTTTAAGCATTTTTAAAACTATTCAAATCCTGCAGTTTATATTTAAAATTCACAAAAAAGGTACAGAGATCCCAGAGAGAATTATTTACAAAAAATTTTTTACATCTCATATCTTCAACGCATACGCACATGTAAACTCTTCAAACTCCAGAAACCAAACTTTATAATATTCTTCAGTATCCTGAAAGCCTACATTGGCTGTCGATTTTAAATCGTCTAACCTAAAATCTTCCACGTAAATATGCTGCAAAAAACTTACCCCGGGTGTTGCAAAACTTTTATACAAACTCTCTTTAGCTCCCCAGACCATGGTTAACTTTCGCATAATAGCATCGTCGTTTGCTAACGTTCGATATTCTTCAATTGGCGTGAATTTGTGGGCTATTTTTAAAATTTTAGGACGTTGCTTTTCTATGTCTATTCCAACTTCAGTAGTGCCTATAATTAGTGCTGAAAAGATAAAAGAATGAGTAATAGAAATACATTTTCCATCTTGTAAATGTGGTTTTCCATTGGAGTCGTAATACAAGTCATGATCTGTATAGCCTGCGGCAGCCAATAAATGACGCACACTCATAAAACCACGACGGTGTAAGTCGCTTTTCATAGACGCTACCCTGGTTGCACAATGCTCGGTAAGAGAGATACCATGCGCCAGCTGCTCGAAAGATTCTTCAATCTTCCAAATCAGCACCTTAGCTTTATTCTCTACTGTTATAGTTTTGTAAAGTGGCATATTTTCTCGTGAATATTGTGTATTTTTGCAGTCCTAAAAATGGACGGAAAAAGAAAACTTTATTAATTCAAATATAATAATATGTCTACTAACACAGTGCCTTACACGGCGTATAAAGTAAAAGATATTTCATTGGCGGCCTGGGGTCGTAAAGAAATTGAACTGGCTGAAGCAGAAATGCCCGGCTTAATGTCGTTGCGCGAAGAGTACAAAAACGAACAACCCCTTAAAGGAGCTCGTATTGCAGGATGTCTACACATGACCATCCAGACGGCTGTTTTAATTGAGACACTAATTGCGCTGGGAGCTGAAGTTACCTGGAGTTCTTGTAATATTTTTTCTACACAGGACCAGGCTGCTGCTGCAATTGCTGCCGCAGACATCCCGGTATACGCCTGGAAAGGAATGAACGAAGAAGAATTTGACTGGTGTATCGAGCAAACCTTATTTTTTGGTGAAGATCGCAAGCCGTTAAACATGATTCTGGACGATGGTGGAGACCTTACCAATATGGTATTGGACCGCTATCCAGAACTGGTAGATGGCATTAAAGGACTTTCTGAAGAAACCACTACCGGTGTACACCGTTTGTATGAGCGCATGAACAAAGGGACACTGCCAATGCCAGCAATTAATGTAAACGATAGTGTTACCAAAAGTAAATTTGATAACAAATACGGATGTAAAGAAAGTGCCGTAGATGCTATTAGACGTGCTACCGACGTAATGTTGGCAGGAAAACGTGTTGTTGTTTGTGGGTATGGGGATGTAGGTAAAGGAACTGCCGCTTCTTTTAAAGGAGCAGGAAGTATTGTAACCGTTACTGAAATTGATCCAATTTGTGCGCTTCAGGCTGCTATGGACGGTTTTGAAGTTAAGAAATTAGAAACTGTTGTTGAGAACGCAGACATTGTAATTACAACTACAGGAAACAAAGACATTGTACGTGGCGAGCATTTTTTAGCAATGAAGGACAAAACGATCGTATGTAACATTGGCCACTTCGATAATGAAATTGATGTTGCCTGGTTAAAACAAAATGCCACACAGGATGAAATAAAGCCTCAAGTAGATAAATACGAGCTTAATGGAAAGCACATTATCTTGCTTGCTGAAGGACGCCTGGTAAACCTTGGTTGTGCTACAGGCCACCCAAGTTTTGTAATGAGTAATTCATTCACTAACCAGACGTTGGCGCAGATCGAACTTTGGAAAAACAGCGATCAATACGAAAATAAAGTATATATGCTACCAAAGGTGCTTGATGAAAAAGTAGCGAAGTTACACCTAGAAAAAATTGGTGTTGAGCTTACTGAATTGAAAAAAGACCAGGCAGATTATATTGGCGTGGAAGTGGAAGGCCCATACAAGCCTGAGTATTACCGTTACTAGACTTCGACTCCGCTCAGTCTGCGGAATATTGAAGCCTTTAAGATTATAGACCCTTGCAACCCCGATAGCTATCGGGGTGCAGGGTTTTTTTAATTTGGGCAATGGCCGCGCTATTCTTTATAGTGTTGCCTCGATGCGCGCCTCGGCAAAAGCTGCCACTGCTATCGCTATTGCAAAAACCTTCTAGTAGTAAGACAAGCCTTTACAATTGGCATCACACACTGTAAGAAAATCTATCTGGTCGTAGGCTTGCTTTTTAGATACACCTCAATATACTCCACTGTATTTAAGTATTCTTCTCGCATAGTATCTGCATAAGTCAGCACCTCTTTATGGTTATCGTATGCTGGTTTTAGAGCATCTTTTAAACCTTCATCTGTAACAGTTAGTGCGATAAACCATTTTCCGCTTCTGCTTTGGTGCGCACCTCCCAACACAGGACCATATCCATTTTCCTCGAGTCCCGCATCGATGGCCATTGGAATTAAATTCACTGTTTTAGTGGTTCGTTCTACTTCATAAAAAGTAAGGTAATAGGTTTCGTTTTCTATTTCAACAGGAATGTTTCCCGTGTCGTCATCGTAGAAAATCTGAAACTTTGCGTTCATATAGTTGAAAAACTCGTTGGCATCTTTAGGATCTTCAAACACATAAACATAATTGTATGGTAGTTGTTTTTTAAATTTTTTGGGTGGAAATACTTTACCACCTTCAAAATTGGGAGCGATCTGTAATGGAATACAGGAAACAAAAAATAAAGCTACTACTGTTGCGGAAAGATATTTCATGTGTTAGTTGTTTAAAAAACAAACCTCAATAATTATTCCGAAGTACCTGGCACTAAACTTGCGTTTTAAAATATAAATACAGAACTGCCGTTATTTTATTATGAATTTTCAAAAACTGAAGCTTGTTGCATCACTGTTATTCCTCTTATTTACAATGGGTTTCACAGCCCCTATAGTTGCTCAGGGAAAAACAATCATCGGAAAAAAGACTCCCTATAAAAAATATAGAAACACCAGAAGTCAAACAAAATTAACCTCTCAAAAGACACATACCAAAAGCCTGGCCCAACAAATAACACGTAGTAAAACCACCGATGTTGAAAAAGCCAAAAGTATATTTATCTGGATCGCAACTACAATTCAATATGATACTGAATTACGCTTAGACCGAAACCTTCAAAAAGAAATTTATACTACCGAGGCCAACGTAATCACCCAGGCTTTACGAAGAAAAAAAGCGCTTTGTGGCGGGTATGCCTTCCTCTTTAAGCAATTGTGCGAAGATGTAGGTATTAAGGCCGAAGTAATTCATGGGTACACCAAGCAGGGCACTACACTAAAAAAGACTTCAGCAATACCTGAACACACCTGGAATGCTGTATTTTTAAATGGAACGTGGGAATTGCTGGATATTACCTGGGCAATAAGTCACGGCAATCCTTCTGCCCCACACTGGTTTTGGTACTGTACGAAGCCCTCAGATTTTATAAAGACACACGTCCCTCAGGAAAAAAAATGGCAACTTACCGCTACTGGATCTACTGCCAAATAAAAAACCTCAACCGATTGCTCGATTGAGGTTTTTTATTTTGAAAAAATAATGGTTATGCTTCTGCGCTTGGCACGATAGAAACATACGATTTATTATCTCTCTTCTTGGTAAATTTTACCACACCGTCCACTTTTGCGTGTAATGTATAATCTTTTCCAGCGTATACATTATCTGCAGGATGGTGCTCCATACCACGTTGTCTTATGATGATGTTCCCGGCTATAGCTGCTTGCCCACCAAAAATCTTTACACCTAAGCGTTTCGATTCTGATTCTCTACCGTTTTTTGAACTACCAACTCCTTTTTTATGAGCCATCTTGTTTCGGTTTTAGGTCCGCCTACGGCGGATACGTTATACTTAAATGGTTGTTGAATTATTTTTCAACCCCACCGTCTAATTTATCTTGTAATTCTTGCAATTCTTCCCACTTACCATCTGCAGCTAATTTAGCTTGCTTTGGCCAGGTATCTGTAACTAAGTGCGCCATTCTTGAACTTGCTTCCGTAAGGATTTCAGCCAATTTTTCTGGTTTTGCCTTCGCTACTTTTGCAAAAGTATCTAAGCCTGCTGCTACCATTGCCTCCATTGCTTTTGGTCCAACACCCTCAATTTTCTTAAGGTCATCTGCCTTTGCAGATTTCTTAGGAGCTGCCTTTTTTGCTGGAGCTTTTGCTTCAGCTTTTTTAGTTTCAGCTTTAGGGGCTGCTTTTTTAGCTTCCTTTTTAGGAGCTGCTTTTTTCTTAGGTTCTTCTTTCTTAGCTTTTTTAGCTCCAGAACCTACAATGCTTTCAATAACGATTTCAGAAAGAGCTTGTCTGTGACCATTCTTTACCTGGTAGCCTTTTCTTCTCTTCTTTTTGAAAACAATAACTTTGCCACCCTTAAGGTGTCTTAAGACTTTAGCTCCAATAAGAGCTCCGTCTATAGCCGGGGCGCCAACGGTAATATTGTCTCCGTCGCCTAGTAAAAGAACACTGTCAAACTCGACTTTGTCTCCTTCTTCACTGGCTAAACGGTTTACAAAAACCTTTTGGTCTTTTGCAACTTTAAATTGCTGCCCTGCTATCTCTACAATTGCGTACATAGCGTAACGTTTAAATGTTTGTTATATAATTAAAAACCCGCTTCTCTTCAAAGCGGGTGCAAATATAATTTTAAATTCTTAATCCACAAAGGGTTTACCTTCTATTTTATTGGCTGATTTCGGTTTCCATCTGTAGTGTTCCAGGAATCTTTTAAAAGCTGCATAAAAGCCAGGGTTAAGACCAAAGATGTCGACACCCCCATTAAAACCAGCGAAACAAGAATAATAAACGTTCCGCTGTCATAATTCCAGTTCCAACTATCCAGAATTGTTTGAGCAAACTCCGTGTCAATCTGGTACATATTTATAGCCATAAACACTACAAAAATAAGGGTGGCTATAGCACCACTCATAAACCCTACCTGAAACCCTTTCTGGTATTTGAACTTACTTTTTCTTTCTTTCGATTTTTTTAGAGCCATTAAAATTCCTGCCCCATAAATTACTCCATTTGCAGCACTCAAAACAGGATACTTATGCAATCCCAAAAGCTTGGTAATTACAAAATATAAAATAAGTCCAATGGCAATTAGTACTCCGTATTTGATGTATATCTTAGACATGGTTTTGGTTTTTTGTACCTATAAATTTCGGAAAAAATATAAAACCATCCTATTCTTTAACGCAATCTTAGCGGTTTTGCTTTCTTTTATTACCCAGATAAACCCCAAAAAGTATAACACCCGCTGCTACCAGTTGCCATATGCTGAAGGACTCTCCATCAATAACACCCCATAAAACGGCAACAATAGGCATTGTATAGGTTACCGAAGAAGCAAAAACGGGGCTGGCAATTTGCACTAGTTTATTAAAAATCACTTTGGCAATTGCCGTTCCAAAAAGCGATAATATCGCTACATAGAAAAATGACAGCTGCATTTCTGCTGAAGAAAAAATTGTTTCAAAAAAGCCTGTGAAATACAGGATAACCAATGCCGGAAAAAAGACAAACAAAAAATTTCCCGTTGTTACCGCTAGAGCACTAATATCGCTCAGGTATTTTTTTATGATATTTACATTAAGCGCATAGCCAATTGTTGCAGTAATGATCAAAAGGCTATACCAGTAGTTTTGATCGGGGTTAAAGTCCGCTCCAACTATAATCAATAAAAACGTTCCCACCAGCCCGATAAAAACACCAGCAATTTGTTTTCGGGTACTCAGAATGCCAAAAAGTGTCGCTCCCACAATTACAGTATTTAAAGGCACAATACTATTTAATATGGAGGCTACTGCGCTGTCAATTTCGTTTTGAGCCATTGCAAATAGAAATGGCGGAAAAAATGAAGAGATAAACCCTGAAATAGCAATCCATTTCCAGTGATGCTTCTGTACTTGTTTTAGACTTTTAAAGCCTACGGAGAAAAGAAAAATAGACGTAAGTACAATACGAGCTGAACCCAACTGATAGTCCGTCATTCCCACCAATCCTTTTTTAATAAGAATAAAAGAACTCCCCCAGATAAGGGAGAGAATGGCCAGATACAGCCACTTACTATTGTTGTTGCCCATTGTAAATATTAAAGAGGCAAAGTTGAGGAATTTATTTTAGTTGAACCCAGAATGCTATGCTTAGTTATTACGTAAAGTAAACACAGAAATTTACAGGTGATTTTGGCGTTTCGATATTATTCTACCCACTCAATGGTTTCCATAATATGACGGATGTCATTACGCAGGTACATCACAGCTGGATAGATAGAATCGTAATTGGGTTTTGCGTTGAAGTATAAAGAGCCTTGTACAAAATGCCGAATACTATCGGTCACGTAAAATTGTGATTGTGTGGCAGCATTTCCATCTATGGCATAAAACATTCCGTAGACCTGATTAAGGCTGTCCACTCTGGGTTGCTCAAAAATGGCTTGCGCTTTTACGTTGTGGTCATAGGTAAGCTTTTGGGCATCTACTAGTAAAGAATCCAGGTTTCGGTCGTCTACCGGAATATAAGTAAGGTACAAGGTTGCATTCATTCTTGGATACTCTACATTTACAGCACAATTCCGTTTTATTGCTAGAGTTCCCAATTCGTTTTTCTCGAAATTGAAAGGGCAATTAGAGTTGGTTAAAGTATATGTTGGTACCGGATACTCTAATCGTAGTTTAGCTGAAGGTTTCACGGTAACCTCATCTTCGCAAGAGGCAAAAAAGATAACCATAAAAACTAAAAAAAGGGTACGCATATTAAGGGGTAATTGAAAGTTTAATTTGTTTTATTCTTTTGTTGTCAAACGCTTCAATAGTAAACGCGTATTGATGAAAGTTTAGTACCTCGCTCTGTTTCGGGAAGCCTTTTGAAATTTCTAATAAAAATCCTGCCAGTGTTTCGGAATCTCCTTTGGCATCTTCAAACAGTTGCGGATCTTCCAGCTTTATAACTTTATAGAAATCCTTCATAGGGGTTTTACCTTCAAAGACAAATGTATTATCGTCCAGCTTAGAGAAAATTAAATCTTCATCGTCAAACTCATCACTAATTTCACCTACGATCTCTTCAATAATATCTTCCAGGGATATCAAACCACTGGTCCCCCCATATTCGTCTACAACAATGGCGAGATGCATCTTCATCTCTTTAAATTCGTTGAGCAAATCGTCCAGTTTTTTGTTCTCTGGCACAAAATAAGCATCCCGCACCAGGCTTGGCCAGTCTAAGGTTTTACGCTCTATGTAAGGCATCAGATCTTTTACGTATAATATACCAGTGATGTTATCTATATTCTCTTTATACACAGGAATACGCGAATACCCATGAGAGATAATTTCCGGCATGATCTCCTTGTACGGCGCTCCTTCATTTAGTGCAAAAATATCCATCCGCGGCTTCATTACTTGCCTGGTATCGGTATTCCCAAAGGTTACAATACCCTGTAAGATTTTTTGTTCTTCTTTAGTGGTATCCCGTGCATCTGTAAGCTCCAGAGCCTGTGAAAGCTGATCTACACTTAGGTTAGATTTCTGCTTACCAAATTTGTCTTCAATATATAAAGTAGCAGCCCGCATGGGTAAGCTGATGGGGGAGAAAAATTTATCCAACACATTTAGCGGATATGCCATGAGTAACGAAAAAGATAGTTTATTTCTGCTCGCGTATATTTTTGGAAGGATTTCACCAAATAACAAGATAAGGAAAGTTACTACGACCACCTCCAGGATAAATCGAATATTAATTCCAAAATACGCATCACTTAAGCCTCCAAAAAAAACATCACTTAAGGAAGCAAACAGTAAAACAATAGCAATATTTATAAGGTTATTGGCCACCAGAATAGTCGCCAGCAATTTTTTAGGACGTGCCAGTAATCGCTCTACAATAGCTAGTTTTTTATTGGGGTTCTTCTCATCGCCAGACTCAAAATCGGTTGCGGTGAGGGAGAAAAAAGCTACTTCGGCTCCGGAAATAAGCGCAGAACACAGTAGTAGAACCAGTAAAATAACCAAACTGGAAATTTCGGTATATGTTATGAGAGAACTAAATAAACTCAGGGGTTCAGGGTCCAATGCTATGGTTTTAGATAAACTTAAAACGGAAGATCGTCATTATCTTCGGTATTGGGTTGTTGTACGTGCTGTTGTTGTGCAGGTATTTGTCCGGACTGTTGTTGTCCAGACGCAGTGTCTTGCTGTGTTCCAGCGCCCTCACTTTTTGGTGTGAGGAAGGTAAAATCTGTACATTGTATTTCAGTACTGTAACGATCCATCCCTTTTTCATCTTGCCATTTACGCGTCTTTAAACGACCTTCAATATACACCTTATCACCTTTTTTAAGGTACTTTTCGCAAATTTCTGCTCCTTTATTACGCACTACAATATTGTGCCACTCGGTATTGTTTACACGCTCTCCAGTGGTTCGGTTTGTATAGGTTTCGTTAGTAGCTAACGGAAAACGTCCAATACTCCCTCCACCTTCAAAATAGTGCATTTTTACTTCGTCTCCTGTATGGCCAATTAACATGACCTTGTTCAATGTTCCGCTCATAATATTAATTAATCTACAAAGGTATATTTTGAAATCTAAATATAATCAATTTTAAGATTTTATAGTTTGTTGTTTTTCCAATTTTTAAATTCAAAACAAACAGCTGGTCATTCATTGAAACCCTGAAAACCGAATGTGTCCAAAAAATTAGAGACCAAAACAGGAACAGGATATGTCTGTAGTTCTGAAACGGGCACACCACGCTCCTTAAGTTTCCCCGTTTCTACAATCCAAAAAGTAGTAAACAAGTGCTGGTGCGAGAGTTTATGTATGGTGGGTGTTTCATTAAATTTTGAAATACTGTTGGCTTGTACCAGGGTAGCAAAACTTTTGTATCCTTCTTTAGTATGTAGTTCTTCTTCGGAAATTTCTGCAACGGTTTCAACTAAGGGAAACTGATATAAATTTTGCCAGATACCCTTCCCTTTTCGTTGCTCCAACAACGTTTTACCGTCTTCTGAAACTACGACCAGATAATTAAAATACCGCTTTTTTACTTTTAACTTCTTCAGTTTTACAGGCAATTGGGGCACTTTATTATTTTTAAAAGCTTCGCAACGATCGTTAAAAATACAGGATTCGCACACAGGATTCTGTGGCACGCAATACCTGGCACCAAATTCCATAATGGCCTGGTTGTAGGTTCCCGGTTGCGAAGTATCCAATAATTCCTGTGCCAGCTGTTTAAAATACTTTATACCTTCGGTACTATTAATAGGTAAGGTTACATTAAAAACACGAGCCAGAACCCGATACACATTTCCATCTACTACGGCGGCAGCTTCATTAAAGCAAATAGAAGCAATGGCACTTGCGGTATAATCACCAACCCCCTTCAATTTTTTAAGGTCCTTGTAAGTATCAGGAAACACGCCTTTTAACTCATTTGCCACAACTTTTGACGTAAATAGTAAATTTCGGGCACGAGAATAATACCCTAACCCCTGCCACTGCTTTAAAACTTCTTCTTCAGGGGTTTTAGCCAGATCCTGTACAGTTGGATAGGCTGCAACAAACTTGGTATAGTAGGGTAAACCTTGCGCTACTCGGGTTTGTTGCAGGATAATTTCTGAAAGCCAAATCTTATACGGGTCTTTCGTGTTGCGCCAGGGCAACGCACGTTTATTTTGTAAGTACCACGCTATTAGTTTCTTAGCAAAGAAGGTTTTATTTTTTGGCATTTCACGAATGTACTCCTTATCTGTTTAAATTTTAATAGTTTATGGGGATAGTTTTAATAATTTAATTATGTATATTTGCCACCTCGAAAAATAAACCTCAATACCCAATTTAAAACTTATAATACAATGACGAAAGCAGATTTAGTAGCAAAAATTTCAGAAAAACTAGGAATGGAAAAAGGAGATGTACAAGCTACTGTCGAAAGTTTCATGAGCGAAGTTAAAAACTCATTAGAAGGTGGAGATAATGTTTACTTACGTGGTTTTGGAAGCTTTATTATTAAAACTAGAGCCGAAAAGACTGGTAGAAACATTTCAAAAAACACTACCATTAAAATACCTGCACACAACATACCAGCATTTAAACCAGCAAAGGTTTTTGTAGAAAGTGTAAAAACTAATGTTGAAGTAAAATAATAACCCGTTCCTCTCTTGAGGAACTCATAAAAACACAAGCATATGCCAAGTGGTAAAAAAAGAAAAAGACATAAGGTAGCGACGCACAAGCGTAAAAAAAGAAGACGCGCGAATCGCCATAAGAAAAAGTAGTTTTTTTAACTACTTTTTTCGTTTAAGAAACAAACAAACCGTTCTTTGAAAATGAAACAAAACTACTCCTTTACCTTGGTATAGTTATGTTTCGACGGGTAGTTCCTTTTATTAGGAACATTAAATCCTGTGATAAATTATTGTTTAATCCATCCCGATATATACATCGGGACAAAAATCAAAAATCGTGAGCTACGAATTATTTATTAGATCCAGTTCACAAGAAGTTGATTTTGCCCTTTTAAAAGATGGAAAACTACTCGAGTTACACAAGGAAGAGGAAAACAACAAGTTCTCTGTTGGCGATGTGTTTATTGCCAAAATACGGAAAACTGTTCCTGGGCTCAATGCAGCATTTGTAAATGTAGGCTATGAAAAAGATGGCTTTTTACATTACCATGACCTAGGCCCCAAAGTACTCTCTTTGCTGAAGTTCGTAAAACGTGTAAGCACAGGTAAACTTAAAGATTATACTTTAAAGGATTTCCCATTTGAAAAAGAGATTGATAAAAATGGAGGCATTAACAATGCCCTTAAAAACAATCAATCTATTCTGGTACAGGTTGTTAAAGAACCCATATCCACCAAAGGACCACGAATAAGCAGCGAGCTTTCCATAGCTGGTCGTTATATTGTATTGGTTCCCTTTTCAGACCGTATTTCTGTTTCTCAAAAAATAGAAAGTCGGGAAGAAAAAGAAAGGCTAAAACGCTTAATTATGAGCATACGCCCCAAAGGATTTGGAGTTATTATACGTACCGTAGCAGAGGGCAAAAAAGTAGCAGAACTGGATAAAGATTTACAAAATCTAGTAGATCGCTGGACAGCGATGTGCAAAAAGCTACAAGGGGCGCACCACCCTAGTAAGGTGCTAAGTGAATTAAACAGAGGAGCCTCTATTATTAGAGACGTTTTTAATGACAGTTTCACCAATATTTGTATTGACGATGAAACCCTCTACACACAGATTAAAGATTACGTGCAGGAAATTGCACCCGAAAAAGAAAACATCGTAAAACTATACGACTCCAAAGTACCTATGTATGAGAAGTTTGGTATAGAAAGACAGATTAAAACCTCTTTCGGAAAAACCGTTTCCAGCAGTCGGGGTACTTATTTAGTGATTGAGCATACAGAAGCCATGCACGTTATAGATGTGAACAGTGGTAACCGAAGCAACAAAAGCACTAGCCAGGAAGGCACCGCACTGGAAGTAAATATGATTGCCGCTACCGAGGTAGCGAGACAGTTACGCCTACGGGATATGGGCGGGATTATTGTGATAGACTTTATCGATATGGGTAAAGCCGAAAACAGAAAAAAACTCTACAACCACCTTCGTGACGAAATGAAAGAGGACAGAGCTAAACACAAAATCCTACCACCCAGTAAATTTGGGCTCATACAAATTACCCGCCAACGGGTACGACCGGAAATGAATATAAAGACGCGTGAAGACGCACCCGGCACCGAAAGCGGCGAAATTGAAGCCCCCATTACCGTGGTAAACAGAATTACCGAGGACCTGAAAAGACTCCTCAAAAAAGACTATAAAAAGATAACCTTAAACACACATCCTTTTATAGCGGCCTTTTTAGTAAAAGGCTTTCCGTCTATGCGAACCAAATGGTTCATGGAGCATAAAAAATGGATAAAAATCCAACCAAGAGATGCTTACACGTATCTTGAATACCATTTTAATGATAAAAATGGTGAAGAGATAAAATAAATACCTAAACCCCTTTCGTACCGATAGTTATCGGAATTGTGAGGGGTTTTTTTATGCCCTCACCCCTTGTGCCTTCCTCTCAATCGTGCCTCATTCGTCGAAGACAAGTCTCACTTAGAGGGAGCTAAACATATTTACTTTTATTGTATTTTGGGCGTTCCCCTTCGCAAATACAAAATAGGAATTCGAAATATTATTTTGACAGTGCTCAGGGTCCGGCTATCCACTATATCTTTTTTACCTTTCACTTCCCCTCGACTTCGCTCGGGGTGCGTAAAAATAAAAAAGGATGCCGTTGCTATCCCTAACGCAAAAAAAACAAGACTGAAGCAAACCATGACCCAAGACAAAAAATTTGAAAAACTTAGCTATTAGGTAGGATAGTCCTATTTACTGTAGCGAACGATCTTGATTCTAAACAACTAAAAATGTACTTTTGAAACTATCGTGTACAAAACCCACAAAACATACACAGTACAGGAAGCAACTTCCAGGCTAGAAAGCTACTGCGCTTACCAGGAGCGTTGCCATAAGGATGTACACAAAAAACTTCAGGAACTTCGTATGATCCCTGAAGCCATAGATGTTATCATTCATCATTTATTACAGCACAACTTCTTAAACGAAACGCGCTTTGCACAAGCCTTTGCCAGAGGAAAGTTCAGAACCAAAAAATGGGGGAAGCAGCGCATTGTACGTGAATTAAAATTCAGAGAGATTTCAAAATATAACATTACGCTAGCCTTAAAGGAAATTTCAGAAAAAGACTACTACAAAACCTTCCACGAACTCGCCGAAAAACGCTTACGCCAATTAGAAAACGAAACCAATCTTCAGAAAAAGAAAAAGAAACTGGCAGATTATCTGTTGTATCGGGGTTGGGAAAGTAGTATGGTTTGGGAAAAAGTCCGTGAAGTGTGAGTCGTGAGTCGTGAGTCGTGAGTCGTGAGTCGTGAGTCAAATATTAATCGATTCCGAGTTTTTTATGCGTTTTGGTTATTGCCTTTTCATTCTTCTTATCGATCCAGTCCTGCCCTTGTAAGCGACGCATCAGGTTATCGTAATGGCGCATGATAGCAATATTGTAGATAGCTTTCCCTAAATTTTTTGGGTTACGGGCAATAGCACGTAGACTCATCGAAAATCCTGGAGTGATGTAGCGCATATAGTGCCAATAGCCTTCGGGCATATACAACACTTCACCATGCTCTAAATTTCCTCTAAAGCCTTTTGCCTTTTTTAAAGCAGGCCATTTCTCATAATCGGGGTTGTTAAAATCTATATCCTCCCGTACAATTAAAGAATGTGGAATCTTGTATAAATAATCATTCTGGCTTTGATCAAACAAAATCACTTCCTTTTTTCCTTGAAAATGAAAATGAAAAATATTAGCCAGGTCTATATCGTAATGCATAAAGGTATAGCTGTCTTCCCCGCCAAAAAATAGCATGGGCAGCCCCTTCATTAAGCTAATTCCAAAATCTGGATACGTATAATCTTTCTGCAGCTCTGGCACTTCTTTTAAGATATTCCAAAGAAAAATACGATACCTGGTAGGCTCTTTTTTAAGGAGTTCTACATACTCGCGCATCTTCATAGTAGCGTGCGCCTGATTAAAACCCTCGTCGTGACGCACGGGACGATCATCGTACAATGGGACCGTAATATCTCCCGCCACGTCCGCCATGTAATCCAAATCCCACTTCTGCACGGCAGGCCAATCATCTACAAAGCGTTCTATAATGACTGGTTTTTGTGGTTTTAAGTAGTGTTTACGGAAATCTTCTTTCGTAATATTTTTAACCCGATCTATTTCTTGTAGCTGCATATTGTAATAGACGAATTTACGAAACTTTATGGTAACATTAGAGTACAAAAAAAGCCGATATACATACTTGGTATATCGGCTTTATAAAATAGTGCTTGTTGTTTATAAAGCTTATTGCACAGCAATTGTAAGAGGTCCAGTAAATTCACTGAAACCATCAGACCCACAATTAGCCTGAACATAAAACTCATACACCTCTCCAGATTGTAAACCAGTAACTTCAATTGAATTGTTCGATGTATTTAATTCATCTCCGGTCCCTAGAGCAAACCCCGACAACCCATATTCTAATCTCCAAGCAGTTTCACCTGAAGGATCCCATCCTAATCCAACATTACCAGAACCTAATGCCACCCCATCAAATGCTTTAGGAGCAGTACACGCAGGTAGTGTTGTAAAAGTTACCACATTAGAGTCTTCACTAACTTCTTCACCACATATAGATCTAACATACACGTCGTATGCTGTATCTGGAGATAAATCATCAACTTCGACACCACCATCAGAAACTATTTTGGTCCCAGAACCTACTGTAAAACCAGATAGACCATATTCAATTTCATACTCTACTGTAGATAAGTTTAAATCGAACGTGATAAAAGCCGAGGACTCTGTAATATTAAAAACTTCAACATTTGTCACTTTTTCACAAGCCAACGTAGTGAAGTTTTCTGGTCCAATAAATTCGCTCACATTATCTGAAGAGCAAACAGCTCTTATATAATAATCGTACGTAGTATCTAGCGTCAAACCTGTAATTTCAGCACTTAAATTTGTTGAGGTCACCTGATCGCCAGAACCTAAGGCAAACCCTTGCTCACCATATTCTACAATAAAAGAAGGGGCACCTTCCTGTTGCCATTCAACTACTGCAGAAGTCTGCGTAATATTAAATTCTACAAATTGTGTAGGTTGATCACAATCACCCACAGTAGAACCACCGCCGTCATCATCTCCAGAACAAGAAACTAAGAGCAACCCAAAAAAGGCTGCCAATAAAACATTTTTCATACTATATTTTTTTTGAATTTGGTTGCAAATATATAAAAATGAAATGTTTATCTATTTCAATAGTTTTTTTTGCATTAAGATTTGTTGCAAAACCACTTTCGCTTATTGAAGTTTTTAAAACTTCGCTGTACCAACGGCTAGTTACTACAAGATAGATTTTGAAAAGCTCCGTAAGCGAATGTATTAAAGCTTCGCTTTAGCCTTGGCCTCTACATTACGCTCAATAGTATGCCCGGGACGGGTCCATTTTGGTTTTTCCCCTTGTTCCTTGTATTGAGAATATTGTTCCTCAACGGTTTCGGGCTGGGCCTTTTTCACAAAAGCTTTCATAGGTTGCAGCCCCAGCAATTCAAACATCTTCATATCTTCATTTACATCTGGATTCGGGGTAGTCAACAACTTATCGCCCGCAAAAATAGAATTCGCTCCTGCAAAGAAACACATAGCCTGGCCTTCACGGCTCATTTCAGTTCTTCCTGCAGAAAGTCGCACCTGGGTTTGTGGCATGACAATTCTGGTAGTTGCAACCATACGTATCATTTCCCAGATACTTACTTTTTCGATGTCACCCATTGGAGTACCCTCAACCGGCACCAAGGCATTTATGGGAGTACTCTCGGGCTGCGGACTTAGACTCGCCAGTGCAACCAACATTCCTGCGCGGTCTTCCAGTGTTTCACCCATTCCTATAATTCCACCACTACATACGGTTACGTTTGTCTTACGAACATTACCAATAGTGTCCAACCTATCCTGATAGGCACGAGTAGAAATTACATCTTTATAATAATCTTCGGAGGTATCCAGATTGTGATTGTAAGCATACAAACCAGCTTCAGCAAGGCGCTGAGCCTGATTTTCGGTAATCATCCCAAGTGTACAGCACACTTCCATATCCAATTTGTTGATAGTCCGTACCATTTCCAGCACCTGATCAAACTCTTTTCCGTCTTTCACATTTCGCCAGGCGGCTCCCATACATACACGGGAACTACCACTCGCTTTAGCACGCAAGGCTTGCGCTTTAACCTGAGGAACGCTCATTAAATCATTTCCTTCAATATCGGTGTGGTATCGTGCTGCTTGCGGACAATAGCCACAATCTTCCGGACACCCTCCTGTTTTTATGGAAAGTAAGGTTGAAACCTGTACCTGATTAGGGTTGTGGTATTCCCGATGAACCGTTGCTGCTTCGTAGAGCAGCTCCATCATTGGTTTGTTGTAAACGGCTACTATTTCTTCTTTGGTCCAGTTGTGTTTTATCTTGGTCATCTTTAGTGCCCGAGCAGTCGGGTAACTTTTAATTAGGAAAGACCTGTCAGGTTTTTGAAACCTGACAGGTCTCTGAGATAGTTCAAAAATAGGGAAATTGAAGTAAGTTTTTTAGGGTTTTTGCAGAATAATACTCACTGCATTTCCCCCGAAGCCCACAGCATTTACCAGCACGGTTTGTAACTCCTGCGGAAGGTGACGCGCATTGGCAAAAAACGGGTTTTCAATAAATTTATTTTTCTGAAGCATGAGTACCGCCATTTCTATACTCAACATTCCTGAAGTTGCGAAGGTATGCCCCACCAGCCATTTGTTGGAAGTTAATAATGGCAACTGCTTTCCAAACACCAGGTTTATGGCATTCTTTTCAGCCACATCTCCTTTTACCGTCCCGGGGGCGTGTAAAATAACAGCATCTACAGTCTCTAAATTTGCACTATCCAATGCCCTACGCATCGATTTTTGAAAACAGTCGGCGTTTTCTGAAATAGAGCTGTTATGCTCCAATTGTTCCGAGGCAATTCCGTAGCCAGCAATTACTGCTTGTGTTTTTTCTGAAATTCCTCTTTCTAAAATTGCAACACCAGCACCTTCTCCCAACACCATGGTATTTTCTTTTTTCTGAAAGCGCATACTCTCACACGCCATTCGGTGGCGGGAAGCACTATAGAGTTTTAACGCTTTCATTTGTGCAATCGTAAACGGGGTGAGTGCGGCTTCGCTTCCACCCACTACAAAAATGTCTGCCATTTCGGCCTGTAACCAGGCAATCCCATTCAACAGTGCATGCATAGCAGTAGAGCACGTAACCGAATGGTCTATCGCAACACCATCTGCTCCCAAATCCTGTGCCACCCAGGAAGAAATATTTCCTAACGTAGTGGTGGGGGAAGCGAACGGAGAAACTTTACCGTGTTGCTGAAAATCCTGATGGTATTTTTCGAACAAACCCGTTGCACCACGAGAAGAACCAATGTTTACGCCTGTATTTTTGGATTGAAATTCAAACTTCTGCGCACATTTTTTAGCAACCAAAATTGCCAGTAGTACAGACCGGTCCAGGTTTTTATACCGATCGTTTTGCTGTTGAAGCTGTTGTAACTCGGTTTCAATTTCAGAAGACACTTTTGACACAATAGTGCCGTTCCATTCAGAAAACAACGGAATACCATCTCTGTAGTGCTGCCAGACTTTATCAGAAGACGCACCTAAAGCAGAAACAGTAGTAATAGCAGCTATGGAAATGGGTTGTGGCAAGGATGTATTTTTTGGCAAATTTAAGCTATTGCCAACGCCTCTTCAACAGTATCGTAAATTTTCTGAAGTTCTTTTTTAGCAATACTATAAGGCGGCAAGAGATACACAGTGCTTCCTAAAGGTCGCAATGCCACACCACGTTCCATAAAAAACTGGTACAACGCATCACGTACGCTTCCATAGCGCTCCATTTCAACGTTTAAATCCAGGGCAAGAATTACTCCTTTGCAGCGTACTTCTTTTATTTTTTTGTGGTTTTTTATTCGGGCTGCAAAGTGTTGGTGTGCCCTTTCAATGTAGTTTCGCTGTTCTACTATTTCAGCAGCATTTAGCAATTCCAATCCTGCAAGAGCCGCAGCACACCCCAACGGATGCGCACTAAACGTATGGGCATGAAAAAATCCTTTGCTTACCTCATCGCTTAAAAAGCTATCAAATACTTTTTGAGAACAACTGGTAATGCTCAACGGGAACATTCCAGCCGTAAGTGCTTTTCCCAAACACATAATATCGGGGTTGTTTTGTAACTGGTCACAGGCAAAATTGGTTCCTGTTTTACCAAATCCTGTCATGATCTCATCGGCTATGCATATCACTCCAGCTTTTTGACATTTTTTAATGATGGCGTCTAAACCTTCAGCCGTATGAAATTTCATCCCCGCAGCACCTTGCACCAAAGGTTCAAAAATAAAAGCTGCACAGGAAGTTGAGGTAATTGCAGTTTCTAATTTTTGAAGTACTTCATCCAGATTATTCTCTTGTGGAGTAGGAATACGGATCACTTTCAGCAAAAAATCTTCAAAAGGAGCGTTGTAACTGGCAAGTCCGGAAGCACTCATAGCACCAAATGTATCGCCGTGAAATCCATTTTCGAAAGCGATTAATGTGTCTCTTTTAGCCCCTGCATTATGATGAAATTGCAATGCCATTTTTATTCCCGCTTCCACAGCAGTAGAACCATTATCATTAAAAAAAATCTTTTGCTGATTCTCCGGTAAGATGTTCATCAATTGCTCTGAAAGTTGCACTGCCGGCTCGTGTGTAAGCCCACTAAACATCACAAAGTCGAGTTCCTTCATTTGTTGAGAAACTGCGGCAACAATATGCTCATTGCAATGCCCATACATGGTTGTATACCACGATGCAATCCCGTCTATGTATTCGTTTCCGGCTTCATCCCAAAGCAGTGCTCCTTTTGCTTTTACAATCCCTAGAGCAGGTTGTGCAGTTTGATGCTGGGTAAGGGGGTGCCATATGTGCTTTTGGTCGCGTTTAGATAATTTCATTGCACAAAGTTACTAGTATTGGTTGGAGATTAACGGATGGGGATCCCCCAATTTTTGTAATAAAAATCTAGCCTTGGTTCCTGGTTCCCGCTAGTCGTGGTTGCAAAATAGTAGCATACTCCTTCACTACATTCGCATCAAAATAGGGTTCTTCTTCAATCCTTCCCAGGATGGGAACATTCGTCATTTCTTCAATAACACGTTCAGTTGAAGGAGTTGATGCTCCGCTAAAGATAATTCCGAAGACATTTAAATTTCTTGCTTTCAGGGCTTCAACAGTGAGCAACGTATGGTTAATACTTCCCAAATAGTGGCGGGAAACAACAATCACTTTATCCTCTTTTTGAATTAGATCTGCAATAGTTTCCGTACCGTTTAAAGGCACTAAAATTCCACCAGCACCTTCTATCACAAGGTTATTTTTAGTAGCAGGACGTTTTATTTTTTTTGCTGAAAGTTGAACACCATCAATTTCGGCAGCTGCATGCGGACTCATAGGCGTTTCCAGGTTGAAAGCCGAAGAATGAAACGTTGTCTTTTTGTTCGAAACAAATTTTTGCACTTTATGTGTATCGCTGTTGTTCAGTTCTCCTGCCTGAACAGGTTTCCAATAGTCGGCCTGAAGCGCTTCTGTTATGATGGCGGAAGCTATTGTTTTACCAACTTCTGTTGAGATGCCCGTGATAAAATAGGTTTGGTTTTCCATTTCACAAAGTTAGGAAACAAGACCGAAGGGAACCACGAATGACGACTTTTTGACACAAGACAGTTTCTAACGTAATGCCTTAAAAAATCGTGGTTCTTGCAACGAGCTACGCGAACGGTCGTGAGTCTAAACGTCCTTTCTTAGTAAAATACTCAATCCTCTAACCAAATTAAAAATGTTGTTTTCAGTATTAAAACTATGTACACAAATACGTAGGCGTTCCTGTCCTTTGGGCACCGTTGGAGAAAGGATGGGTTTTACATTAAACCCTTCTTTTAGTAATGCTTCTGAAACTTTTTTGACTTTTTCATTCCCTGGAATAACACAGCTATGGATAGCAGATGTACTTGAAATAAAAAAGTTTTGGAGGTTGTTTTCAGCAATCTTATCCTGAAGTAACGCAATATTTCTATGCAACTGTTCTCTTGCTGAAAATTTTTCAAGAGCTTCGTACGCACTGCAAATAGTTGCCACCCCATGGGGGGGCAATGCGGTGGTGTACATAAAGCTCCGGGCGAAATTTACAAGGTATTGTTTCAGTTTTTTATTACATAAAATTGCTGCTCCGTGACATCCTAGTGCTTTACCAAACGTAATAAGCCTTGCAAACACCTGGTTTTCTAACGCTAGTTCCTGAATCAATCCTTCGCCCCTTGCTCCAAAAACTCCAAACGCATGGGCTTCGTCTATGATTAAATACACATTATTTTCTGTACAGAAATTTGCTAACTCCTTTAAATCTGGCTGGTCGCCATCCATGCTAAAAACACTTTCTGTAACCACATAAATTTCGGAAGTTTCATCAGGGTTTCGATTGCGCTCAACCTGACACCTTCGTTTTAAATCTTTTAAGTTGTTGTGTTTGAATTTGTAGGATTTTGCATCGCTCATTTTTATGCCATCACGGATGCTTGCGTGGCATAACTCGTCATACAAAATAAGATCGCCGCGCTGTGGGACGCTGCTAAAAAACCCTACGTTAGCATCGTAACCACTGTTAAAAAGCAGAGCGCTTTCGGTATTATGGAATTGGGCGATTTGTTGTTCGGCAAGTTCGTAGAGTTTATGATTGCCCGAGAGTAATCTAGAGCCTGTAGCTCCGTTTGTTTCTAAATTGTGACTTTTTAAAATTTCAGAAGCACGGTAAAAAACTGCTTTAGACGTAGTAAGTCCTAAGTAATCGTTCGAAGAAAAGTCTATTAAATTATTTGAATTTTCCAATGTGCGCAATGAATTATTGGTGACGCGATTATCTAGTTTGTTTTGGAGTTTTTTTGGGAGCATGCTTCAAATATACCACGACATTTTCAGCTATTAAAAAATCATTTCTAAAATGAGTAAAGTATGTTTATTATTGTTTTTCAATAATTTTTATATATTTGTTATCGTTAAACAATAATTATATGAAAACAAATTTGTTACTTAAAAACCTGATTGATTTGCTATTCATTCTAATGATTCCCGGGATTTTAGGGTTTTTATTTATACTGCCCTTAGGGTTGTTTACCAATACTATAGGTGATGTTTCAGTAGATGGGTATGAAGATGTTAGAAACCTACCCATTTCCTACTGGGTGGGGGTTGGTATTGCAATGTTTGCCTACGGTTTGATGCTTACAGCACTTTGGTTTTTAAAGAAATCGGCCCGGTATTTTATGGACAATAACTTATTAAAAGAACCTGTAAGCAGGAATCTAAATAAAAGTGGCCTCTTTATGATTCTTTCAGCTTTGGGCGCCCTCGCTAGTTACATTGCAATGTGGATCGCAAGTTTTGATGGTTCTGGGATCTCAATGCAGTATGGAAATAACATTTTCGTGCCTTTATTTTTAGCCATTATTGGATTGTTCTTTAAGATAATCGCCAATACGCTTACCAATGCCAGATTCTTAAAAGAAGAGAATGACTTAACTATATAACCAACTTGCTATGAAAAACAACGCTACCGTAGTCGCACTTTTATTGATTGTATTATTCTTTATGCTCATTTGGCCGTTTTCGCTATACTTTTCAGGACTTCCAACCCCTTCAGTGTTTGACAACACACACCTTATAGAGGGTGAGATATATTCAAGCATTTGGATTAATGCGGTGCTTCTTAACAATATAATTCTAAGCCTGACAATTGCCATCACTAGCATTCTTTTAATCATGGCCTTCAGGAAATGGAACAATATAAAACACTATGACGTTTCCATTATCAAAAAACTAGACGTTTGTGCCTATCTTTTTATTGCTGAAGGAATACTTACATTATTTCTTTCAATTCGAGTTCCAAGGCATGGTTTCATAAAAACTGACATGTTTAACACCCTTCATTTAGACTTTTTACATGGCACATTTCTATTGGTAACAGGACTTCTATTTGCACTTATCACTTCCATATTGACCAACGCCAAAGTGGTAAAAGATGAAAATGACTTAACCATATAACATGAAAAAAATCACTATTTCTCATAGCATCTATTTTATAAGCAGATTGGCATTTGTTGTTTGTTTGTTATTTTCAGTATTCATTATCCTCTTTAGTATTCTTGCTTTTGCTGAAAGTAATCTGAATATAAACATACCTTTTGTAGGAGTTGAAGCTGGTGTCGATTCGTTATCCTATACTCGAATTGATATTCCTATCACAGACTTACACGTTGCGTATCAAAATTCCTTTGCAATTGTACTTATGTGGCTTGCATTTGCATTTTATACTTTCTATTTTTTTACACTTTCAAAGTTTTTTAAAATATTCACCGAAGAGGAAGTATTTACGGCTTCCTCAGTAAAAGTTTTAAAGCGTTTTATGGTACTCAATCTAATTCCTGTTTGCGCAGGCGTTGGTTATATACTAGTTACCTATATAGGGACCCATAATTTTAGAATGGACAGCGAGTATTTGCTACTTATAGTACATTCTTTTGTAGCATTACTTGTCTATCTCTATCTGGATTTGCTAGAAAAAGGAAAACTCGTAAAGGACGAAAACGACCTAACTATATAACTTATGCCCATACAAATAAATCTGGATACAATTTTATCTGAAAGAGATATGAAAGGCAAGGAACTAGCAGAAATTATTGGTATTACTGAAGCCAACCTTTCTATCCTACGCTCGGGCAAGGCAAAAGCAGTTCGCTTTAGTACGCTCGAAGCTATTTGCCAAGCATTGGAATGCCAGCCAGGTGATATTTTAATTTATGTTGAATAACAGTTAAAACTTAAAAATTATGAAAACTACACTCTTGTTACTTATACTAGCTTTCACGCTTTCCTTACAAGCGCAAGAACTTTCAAAAGAAATCTACACAGCTTTTAAAGATGATACCGTTGCAACCTTGCAAAAAGCATCTCAATACCAGAACCTTAACATTTGCTATGAGGCTGAAAATAGTAGCTATAGTTTGCTTTCCTTAAGTATAAAAACAAATGCTGAAAATTGTTTTACACAGCTCCTTTCAGAAAAAGAAATAGATTTGAATCTAGCTTGCACAGGTAAAACTCCCTTACATTATGCTGCTAAATATGGCAGACTGGAAATGCTGAAAAAATTAATCGATGCTGGAGCAGATATAAGTTAAGCTTATAAAGGGCGAACACCGCTGGACTATGCCAAAAAATATGAAAACACTGAAATAATTGAATATCTAGAACAGCTTTAGCCATGCTATCTACTATGATTTCAAAAAAGCTATATTGATAGCAGTATAAGGACTTTTCTACATTGTCTCCACAAACTCCTGAAATACTTTTTTATGAAGTTCCAGGTCCAGATCAGGGGAAAGCGAAGCACGAACAATATAGTCTTTGTCTCCTTCTTTTGTTGTCCCCTGGGTAGAGGTTGCCGGTATGGTCCAATAACACCCTTTTAACTGTCCATAGCTTACACAAAATTTACTTTCGTTGGGAATTTCGGTAATCATCAAATTGATCAACTTTAGATTTAAAGCTCTTTTGTGAGCTTCTCGTTCTTCGGGGGTTGCTCCTTGTGTAGGAAGATCTAATGAAAACACCGAAGGCGTAAACCCTTGCTCCGCCAATTGTTCTGATACAAAATTTATTTTCGCGGCTGGCAACGTGTCCTTTATAAACGTTACAAATTCCCGTGTGTTCTTATAGGCAGCTGTTATGCGTTGGTTCATGGATGGCAATTGCGCTGCCAGTATTTCATATTGCAACGCGGTAGCCTCATTATCACAAAGCTCCAGGTGCGTTGCTATCTTTTCCATAAGATCCTCTCCTTTTTTATTTGCAATACAATAGCCTGCAGTACACTTCCCACCACTTGGAAATTTCGAGCCACTGGCATAGGAGATAGCCCGCACTGTGGACAGCACTTCATGGGCTCCTAAAAAGTGTACGTTTGGACAAAAGGTCTGGTCTAAAATAAAGACCGGGTCAATCGCAATGTCACCGGCTGCCGTGTTACGGGTTGCACTTAGCGTGGCTTTAAGTTTTTCAAGATCCGGAACTTCAACTCTGGGGTTTGTAGGAATTTCAGCTATGATATAAGGAACTGCGTCCTCCTTAGCAATTTTATTCAAAACGGTATCTACGCTTTGCACCATATCATTATTCCCGTCTACAGGTAAATCCACTACCTCAACATTATCCAGACAAGCAGCAACCCGTCTTGCCTGGTCGTTTGTTCCCCCATAGCAGTTGGGAGGAACGATAAATTTGATAGCTTTTCCCTTGTGTTTTTCCTGGGCATCGTGAATAAGCCCCATCATAATGGCATATTGAATAGACAATCCGCTGGAACCAACCAATGGCGCAGTTGCTACGCCTGCGATCTCTTTAATAGAGTTTACTACATGTGTCTTATTTGCTTCCAGCGTATTTTTTTCCACACTTTTTGCAGGTTGTTTTAGCAATCCTAATAAGGCCGTATGGCAATTAGCAGGTGTCATGGCAACGGTCTCCCTTCTTCGTACATGCTGTATTTCTGAAATATACGATTCATTGTGCGCTCCGTTAACAACTAAAATACTTCCGAGGGGCGCATGCATTGTAATTAAAAAATCAATATTTGGGGAAAGCTCCATGGTAGCCATTTCATCTTGCTGTGAAATAAAAATAGTGCTTCCCTCGAATTCAGAAATTGCTTCAGGGTTTTCAACTTTTTGAAGCTCGAAAGTATACCCGTAAACGTTCTTTATAAGATCAGCATCAAAAAAGGGTGGCAATTCCCCTGTATAGGTAATTTTGGTGTTTTTATTGTCTAATAAATTTTTCCTTAGAATCGCCAGAACCGGAATTGTCTGTGACGAAAAACTTATAACACATTCTGGTTTACGAGTATTTAATTTGGCAATTGTCCACTCCAGCACACAGGAAAGCGGATGTCCCAATCGGATATAATCGTATGCCGTGGGTAGGCTATTTAATGAGGCTGATGAAGCATTGTTGTTTTGGAACAGCGTCTCGAACTGCTCTAAAAATTGCGTTTTAGCCTGTTTTTCATCATAAATATCCAGTCGATGGGTTGTAATAGTTACCCAATCCGCTGGCATATTTTCTACCACATTTTTTATATAGTTTAGGATTTCTTCCTCCTTCATAATGTCTCTTTTTTACAGGCCGAGAATATACATGAATTAGATGTTTTTAGAAAGGATTTGAACGCACACTATTACAATAAAACGCTCTTTTTTACACCAGGTACATCGCCAGGGTTTTAACAAGTGGCAAAGCATCGAAATCACTGTTCCTGTCATTCCGAATAAAACACGACAGAGAGATCACATTCGAATGAATTTGCATTTTTTAATATCGCATCGGAGCTGAATATGTGATTTCTCCTATCGTCGAAATGACTCATTTTAAAAATGACTGTATCTTTGCTTAATGAAACACCGCAAACTGAAAAATAGCGAGCTAGATAGGATAAACCCTAAAGAATTTAAAGCTTCAGAAAAAACACCCCTTATTATTATTTTAGATAATATTAGAAGCCTTAACAACATTGGCTCTGTGTTTAGAACTGCAGATGCTTTTTTACTAAAAAAAATATATCTCTGCGGTATTACGGCACAACCACCGCACAAAGACATTCAAAAGACGGCCCTGGGAGCAACCGATAGTGTGCCCTGGGAATACGTTGAAAACACAGAAGAACTTGTAGAGAAATTACAAAACGAAGGTGTTTTTGTAGCCTCCATTGAGCAAGCAGAAGCCTCCATTCCACTTCAGGAATTCTCTATACAAAAAGCGCTCACGTATGCACTTATTTTTGGAAACGAGGTAAAAGGAGTCCAGCAAAAAATAGTTTCAGCCAGCGATGCTGTTATCGAAATCCCACAATATGGGACGAAGCATTCTTTAAATATCTCGGTAAGTTGTGGCGTGGTGGTCTGGGACTTTTTTTCTAAACTGAAAGCGCTGTAAATTTTTTGAATCAGGAGCGGAGAACAACGCGTGTATAAAATAGGGAAACGAAATCAATATTTGAGATTACCTCTTAAAGGAGGAAAACGAGGCACTCACCGCTCACGACAACAACTGCTCCAGCACAGCCAGATAGTCTTTCCTGTTCTTTACAAAATCAATTTCTGAAACATCAATAATTTTTACCTTTTCCTGAGGTTGGGTTTTGATAAACTGTAAATAGCCTTCATTAATTTTATTCAGGTACTCGGGTGCGATTCCCTTTTCGAATTTCCGTCCGCGCTTTTGAATGTTCTCCAGCAACCTTTCAGTATTCTGATATAAATACACATATACATCTGGTTTAGGCAGCTCTTTGTGCATTAAGTTGAAGAGTTTTTTATACAGGTTAAACTCCTCATCGGCCAGGGTTACCTTGGCAAAAATAAGCGACTTATACGCATCGTAATCTGCCACCACACATTCCTTAAACAAGTCGAATTGTTTTATATCTTCCAGCAATTGCTGATACCGATCGGCTAAAAAAGACATTTCCAGTGGAAAGGCATACCGTGACTGGTCTTCATAAAACTTAGGTAAGAACGGGTTGTCCTTAAAACGCTCCAAGATCAACTTTGCATTGAAATCGGTTGCGATTTTGGAGGCGAGACTGGTTTTTCCTGCGCCTATATTGCCTTCAATGGCTATATAATTCAGTTTGGAGATGTCGTAATCCTGTTTAGGATTTCGCAACCACTTAGATTGTTTTGTGATACTACTATCGTCTTTGGTTTGCGACAACAACTTGATCACGTTTTGCCCTGAGGTAGGATGTACCAATTGTCCATTCACTTCGGCTAAGGGCTGGAGTACGAATGTACGTTCGTGCAATCTTGGATGAGGCACTTGTAAGTCCTTTTCAGAAAATAGTTCATCGTTAAAAAGCAATATATCTATATCGATTGTACGGGATGCAAAACCTTTAGACGCATTCTTTCGCTCCCGCCCCAGCTTCTTTTCAATTTTCTGGATAGCTTTCAACGTTTGTTTAGCTGTCAGGCTGGTACGTACCCAAAGCACACAATTTAAAAAAGCATCGCCTTTAAAACCCATTGCAGGAGTTTCATACACCGAAGATATTTTATGCAGCGTGCCAATTTCTATAAAGACAGCATCTACAGCCTGCTGTAAATACTCAAAACGGTTGCCCAGATTGCTCCCTAAAGACAAGTAAATGTTGTTGTTATGACTCGTATACAATGGTTTTTGTTTTAAGACGAAATTAAGGAAAACAAAAGAACTGACTAGTATATTTGTAGTCAAACTAGAACTTTTGAGTCGCCTTTCTGTAAAAGACATTTTGTTAGCGCAACGTATCTACTTCATTTTGGGGGCGTTGTTTATTGCAGCATTGGTGGTGGGCAACCTTATTTTTCAGAAATTCTTTACATGGGATTTCCTCGGTTTGTACACGTTTGAAATTTCAGTAGGCATACTGCCCTATCCCATTACTTTTTTAATTACCGATATTATTAGCGAAGTGTACGGTAAGAAAAAGGCAAACCAGGTAGTAACGGCAGGAATATTTGCATCGCTATTTTCCTTACTCATAGTATATGTTGCAGATATAGTACCCGCCACAAGCTGGAGTCCCGTAGACGACTCCCTTTTTAACACTGTATTTGGCGCCACAGCTATTGCGGTTTTTGCCTCGATGATGGCGTATTTATTAGCGCAGTATATAGACATACAATTGTTTCATTTCTGGAAACGCCTTACGCGAGGTAAGCACCTCTGGCTTCGGAATAATTTTTCGACCTTCCTGTCGCAATTTGTAGATACATTCACGGTATTATTGCTGCTATGTACCTTCGGAAAGATTGACTGGTCCTTGTTTGGCACACTATTATTGAGTGGCTTCCTGTTTAAAGTACTGGTAGCAGCACTAGATACTCCATTACTATATGCAGGCGTTTATGCCTTGCGGAAAAGATTCGGATTAGGAATTGGAGAGGAGCTCGACCTTAGAGGCGATACTTCTGCCTCACATTAATAAGGCACTTTGAATTAAAAAAGAAACATTAAAAATTTATAATGAAAAAGATATTAAAAATACTGGGAGTCGTTGTAGGCTTAGTTATAATTCTCTTACTCCTTGCCCCGTTTCTGTTTAAGGGAACGATAGAAGATTTACTGAAGAAAAACATCAACAAAAACCTGAACGCTACTGTTGCCTGGGAGGAACTGGATCTTAGTTTATTTAGGAGCTTTCCCAATGCCGCAGTTGTTGTAAAAGATTTTACCGTTATTAATAAAGCTCCCTTTGCAGGAGATACCCTGGCTAGTGGCGAGTCTCTAAAAATAGATATGGGTATTACCCAGCTCTTTAAAAGTAGTACCGAGGCCATAAAAGTAGACGCCCTGAAACTAGACAACGCCTTTATAAATATAAAAATAGACAGCCTGGGCAATGCCAATTATGACGTAGCAGTGAAAAGTGATGCTCCTGTAACAGATGAAAATGCTTCAGCTGAAGAAAAAGGATTTGTGTTCGATTTACAGCATTATGAAGTAAACAATTCCCGCATCAACTACATAGACGAAGCCACTGAAACATACTTAATGCTTACCGAAGTACATCACGAAGGCGATGGCGATTTGTCTGTAGAAGTTTCAAATTTAGCTACTACAACCGAGGCATTAGTTTCTTTTAAACTGGGAGATATTGAATATTTAAGTAACAACAAAGTATCGCTGGACGCCGATTTTCAACTAGACCTCGCCAATCAGAAATATACTTTTCTTGAAAACGAAGCAAAAATTAATGAATTGCCGCTCACCTTTGATGGTTTTGTAAAAGTGAACGAGAACAACAACGAAATTGACCTTACGTTTAAAACGCCTTCTTCAGATTTTAAGAACTTCTTAGCCGTTATCCCGAAGGTGTATGTAAAAGAACTGGACGGTGTTACTACCACTGGCGATTTTACTGTAGACGGAAAGCTAAAAGGAATAGTTGACGAAGAACGCATTCCTACCATGGATATTAAAATACGAAGTAACAATGCTTCTTTTAAATACCCTGATTTGCCAAAAACGGTTCGAAATATTACCATTAATGCCGATTTAATGAACGAAACAGGCTTGTTGAAAGACACCTATCTAAACATTGGCAATCTTACCTTCAGAATTGACGAAGAGCTATTTGCAGCCAATGGAAGTATTAGAAATCTTACTGAGAACGCCCTGGTTAATTTAGCCCTGAAAGGAACGCTAAACCTGGCGAACATAGACCAGGTGCTCCCAGTTGAAATGGAGCAACCCTTACGAGGTGTTTTTAAGGCAGATGTCACTACTAATTTTGATATGGCTTCTGTAGAAAATGAGCAATACCAGAACATAAAAACCAATGGTACGGCTAGTTTAAGCGACTTTACCTATACCGATCCCGCTTTTAAAAATGCTATTAATATTGGAAATGCTGCCATTACCATGTCTCCAGGAACCATTACGTTAAATGAAATGACAGCAACTACCGGTAGTACCGATGTAGCGGCAAATGGCGATATCCAAAACCTTATTCCCTGGATTATGGCGAAACAGGATTTAAAAGGAACTTTTAACGTTACCTCAAACACGTTTAACCTTAATGACTTTATGGCTGAAGAAGCTCCAGCGTCTGGAAGTAAAGGCAATAAAAGCACTGCTGGGATTGCCTCTACTGCTAAAGAAAGCTTCCAAATTCCTGATTTTCTGGACGCCACTCTTAATTTTGATGCCAAGAAGGTGATCTATGATGACCTCACTTTGGACAATGCAAAAGGGAGTGTATCCATAAAAAATGAAACAGCGAGTTTGAACAACGTTACTTCATCTTTATTAGGCGGAAATGTAGCACTATCGGGTAATGTTTCAACAAAGAACAATACCCCCACCTTTGCCATGGATCTTGATTTGAAAAAGATTGACATTGCCAGCTCCTTTCAGCAATTGGACATCTTGAGTTTTTTAGCACCCATCGCACAGTCTTTACAAGGCGATTTAAACACGAACATAAAATTAAATGGAGCACTTAACAGCAACCTAACTCCAAAGTTAAGCACCCTGGCAGGAGATGCGTTAGCACAAATAATCACTGCTGAAGTAGATAAAAACAAAACCCCGTTGCTTTCGAAATTAGGAGATAAGGTATCTTTCTTAAATTTAGACAGGCTTAGTTTACGCGATGTAAGCACAGTTTTAAAATTCAATAACGGAAACATTGAAGTGCAGCCTTTCGACTTCGATGTAAAGGGAATTGGAGTGACAGTTGCCGGAACCCACAGTCTGGATAAAACTATTAATTACAACGTAAATCTGGACGTTCCGGCAGAATACCTGGGTGGTGAAGTAAATAATTTGTTAGCAAAGTTAGATCCTTCCGAAGCGGCAAATACCACTGTAAAATTACCTATAGGTTTACGTGGCTCTATGACCAACCCACAAATATCTGTAGACACCAAAGCTGCAATTTCAACATTAACGCAAAAGCTTATTGACAAGCAAAAGCAGGATTTAAAAGACAAAGGAACGGATATAATAAAAGACCTCATTGGCGGGGGAAACAAACCGAAAGACTCCACCAACACCAACAATACAGGAACCCCTAAAACCGATCCAACCGAAGTAGTAAAAGATATTTTTGGAGGGCTGTTTGGAAAAAAGAAAGATTCTGTTCAGAAATAACAGTATTGTGTTAATCGGGTAATACCCATCTATTTCAATTAAAATCTTGTACCACACGTACATGCCCCAACTTTAGTGAATTATGGTATATGAAATTTTAATGGTGTTATTTTTCCTGTTAACAGGTTTTTTGGCTTCCGGACTGGGCGCAATTCCTGCCAGTTCTTCTAACATTGCAGTAATCACGACCACACTTGACAAAACTTTTGCAAAAGGCTTTCAAATTACATTGGGCGCTGGTGTTGGTAGTGTCGTATTAGCTTTTATTGCTTTACTATACAGTCAGGTTTTTACAGATTTTTTTGAAGATAATCCGTGGGTCCAATACACCATTCTGTTTATATTTTTCAGCATTGGAGTACTCATCTTGTTACGGAATTTGATTAACATGGATTTTGAAAATCCACTTTCAGAAGATAACAGGATCGGTAATTTCTCGAAAGGATTGTTATTAGCATTTATAAATCCCCCTGCGCTTATTTTTTGGATCTTGATTATAAGCATTTGTAATACCTATCTGTTTGCGATTTCAAAATTTAGCCCCGTACTAAACCTTGCCTGCTTATTTATAGGAATCTTTTTCGGAAAAGTTACAACGCTTTATTTTTATGGTAAAATGAGCAAAAAACTTGGGAAGAAAAAAAACAAGAAGCATCCTATCGTATTGAACTTAATTGGCATAGCGCTTATACTTGGCTCTATCGTCCAGTTTATCCGAATGCTGTTAGATCAATAAATTGAAATAGCCACTACATAGCCTTCATTCCCGCGCACATTAAAAACAGTGCTGTCTTCAAAAATAAGGTATTGTGCTTTGATGCCTTTTAATACGCCTTCGTAGCTTGGGGTTTTCACCAGATTAAGGCTTTTCAATTTTTTAGGATATTGTAATACCGGAAATTCTAACTCTGTTTCAGAATTGTTTTCAAGAAAATAAGGCAGTGCTTCTTCTGGAATGTATTGTTTCAGTTTATCTCTCCAGGTTACTAAATTTTCATCATCAACTTCATTTTTAAGCATGGTACGCCAATTGGTTTTATCGCCCACGTGGTCTTTTAGAGCCACTTCAGTAATTCCCGCAAGGTAACGGTTAGGAACCTCAACAATTTCAATAGCTTCGTGGGCTCCCTGGTCTATCCAGCGCGTAGGAACCTGTGTCTTACGCGTCACGCCTACTTTTACATTACTACTATTGGCTAGGTATACTACGTGAGGCTGTAGTTGCACTCTTTTCTCATATTCCAGATCGCGGTCTTCCTTGTCTAAATGGGCTGTACTCAATTCTGGTTTAATTACCCAATCTGCAGCCTGAGGGACTTCATAAAAGCAAGATTTACAATAACCTTGGCGGTATATTTTTTTATTCAGGCCACAATTAAGGCATTCATAGCCTAAAAATTCAATCCTGAGTTGTTTGTCTAACAATTGGTTCATTTGCAGGAAATCGTTTTCAAACACCAGATAATATTGAATGGGAGACCCATTTTCGGTCTGCATTTTCCGTAAAACTCCTTTGTATTGCATTAGTTTTAAAGCTTGTAGATTCCAGAAAATTTCAAAATTGAAAATCTGAAATTCCCTAAGAGAAAAATTGTTATTTTTATTGCATAAAGATAGCAGAAAATTATGCCAATCCCCATTGTAAATTCTATTGCCTCCTGGTTTTTAAAGAAACGGTTTCACCAAATAGAACTGTTTCTAAAATACCCTATAGAGGTACAAGAAGAGTTACTGCATAATCTTCTTCAGAAAGCAAAGCATACCGAAATTGGCAAACAATACGATTTCAGCACTATAAAATCCTATCAGGAGTTTGCCTATCGCGTACCCGTTACTACCTACGAAGATAACCAGGAACGTATTGAGCGTGCCCGGAAAGGGGAAAACAACATCTTCTGGCCCACGCCCATAAAATGGTTTGCCAAATCCAGTGGTACTACCAATGCCAAAAGCAAATTTATCCCTGTAAGCAGCGACTCGCTGGAAGATTGTCATTATGCTGCCAGTAAGGATTTGCTGTGTATGTATTTAAACAACAATCCAGACTCACAATTGTTTGTTGGCAAAGGATTACGACTAGGAGGTAGTAAAGAGTTGTATCAGGAAAACGGAACTGTATATGGGGATCTTTCTGCAATATTGATTGATAATATGCCATTCTGGGCAGAATATAGCAGTACCCCAAAAAATGAAATATCCTTAATGGCAGACTGGGAAACCAAGATGCAGGCTATTGTAAATGAAACTATTCGGGAAAATGTAACAAGTCTGGCTGGTGTGCCTTCATGGATGCTCGTTTTGCTGAACAATGTCCTGGAAACAACAGGAAAAGAGAATTTGTTTGAAATTTGGCCCAATCTGGAAGTTTACTTTCACGGGGGCGTAAGTTTTGATCCTTATATAGAACAATACAATAAAATACTACCGAAGGATAGTTTCAGGTATTATGAAATCTACAATGCTTCTGAAGGGTTTTTCGCAATCCAGGATAGAAATGCGAACAAAGAACTGCTCTTAATGCTTGATTATGGGATTTTCTATGAGTTTATCCCCATGGAAACTTATGGCACGGCAAAAGAAACCATCATCCCGCTTGCCGATGTGGAAGAGGGAAAAAATTACGCCATTATTATTACTACCAATGCCGGACTGTGGCGTTATAAAATTGGCGATACAGTTAGATTCACTTCAGTTAAACCCCACCGAATTAAAGTAACCGGACGCACCAAACACCATATTAATGTGTTTGGAGAGGAATTAATTATAGAAAATGCTGAAGCCGCTCTTAGAAAAGCTTCCACACTCACCAATACCGAGGTGTTAGATTACACTGCAGCTCCAATCTTTATGGAAGGAAAAGAAAAGGGAGCTCACGAGTGGATCATTGAATTTAAAACACCCCCTAAAGATTTTAAAATATTTACAGATGTTTTTGACACTGCCCTGAAAGAAGTAAATAGCGACTACGAAGCAAAGCGTTTTAACAACACCACCTTAAACGGTCCAACAATCCATTGTGCCAGAGAACGATTGTTCTACGATTGGTTAAAAGGTAATGGAAAATTAGGGGGACAACACAAAGTCCCACGATTATCGAACAAACGGGATTATCTTGAAGAATTATTACGTCTTAATACTGGTAGGCTAAACAACCCCATCGATTAACAGTCTCTTTCGTCGCTTAAAAACATCCGCAAAATCGATGAATCTTGCACTTCACCGAAGGGTGAAATTTCAAAATGTATTTCAACGAATTTCCTGTGCACTTCGGCTAAAAATTTTGGTAGTACTTTTCTTACGTCATACGTTTGTACTGTTCAAATGAATGAAACCCCCCGCACATGAAAAAGTTTGTTTATACAATTACTCTAGTACTATTCGCAGTAAGTTTTACTTCCTGCGGAACTGCTTCAGCCATTCAAAAAGAGAATACTGAAGTTGCCAAGTATACGATAAAAGATAAGAAAGAGCAATTTCAACAAAAAATTGCCTCTAAAAAAGCAAAGACGGTTATTGCAACCCCTTAAAGATATTTATAGCATTGAAAAATGCCATAGATTAGATAGATTAAGTTAATGTAAGTAAAAAGCCGAACAGGGATGTTCGGCTTTTTTTGTAGGGTTACAATACGTATTACGAAACAGCCTTTAACTTTTTAATGGTTGTTTTTTGAAGTTTCTCCTCGGCGTAATCTTTTGTTACTTTCAGAGTTTTGTTTTCATCATCTCCTGGCAATTCGTACATGGCATCGGTTAAAACGGCTTCACAGAGAGATCTAAGCCCTCTTGCCCCCAATTTGTACTCAATAGCCTGCTCCACTATAAAATCGAGCGCTTCTGTAGTAATTACAAAGTCTATTCCGTCCATTTCAAACAACTTTTTATATTGTTTGATGATGGCATTCTTTGGCTCGGTTAAAATGGCACGTAGCGTTGCTTTATCTAACGGGTTCATATAGGTAAGCACAGGTAATCGACCAATAATTTCAGGAATTAAACCAAAGTCTTTTAAATCCTTTGGAATAATATATTTAAGCATATGATCTTTTTCCAGTGTATTTTCCTTCTTGGACGCACTAAAACCAACAGCCTGCATGTTTAAACGCTTCGAAATATGCCTTTCAATACCATCGAAAGCACCTCCTGCGATAAAGAGAATGTTCTCGGTATTTACTTCAATAAACTTCTGGTCCGGGTGTTTACGACCTCCTTTTGGCGGTACATTTACAGTAGTTCCTTCCAGCAATTTCAATAGAGCCTGCTGTACACCTTCACCACTTACATCGCGTGTAATACTTGGATTGTCGCTTTTACGGGCAATTTTATCAATTTCATCAATAAAAACAATTCCGTTTTGTGCTTTTTCCAGGTTGTAATCTGCGGCTTGTAACAATCTGGTAAGAATACTTTCTACATCTTCTCCTACATAACCAGCCTCGGTTAACACGGTTGCATCTACGATCGCTAAAGGAACATTCAGCATTCTTGCGATTGTTTTTGCGATTAAGGTTTTTCCTGTCCCGGTTTGCCCTACGATTACAATATTACTTTTTTGAATTTCAATATCGTCATCGCTCTTTGGCTGCAACAAACGTTTGTAGTGGTTGTATACCGCTACAGACATTACTTTTTTGGTAAATTCCTGGCCAATTACATAATCGTCCAAAAACTCTTTAATAGCCTTTGGTTTCTTGAGCATTACGTCTTTGTGCAAGTCGGTAGTAGTGGTATGCAATGCTTCTTCTACTACAATACCATGCGCCTGCTCAATACATCTATCACATATATGCGCATCCAGTCCTGCTATAAGCAAGTTGGTTTCGGCTTTTTTTCGACCGCAAAATGAACATTCTAATTCTTCTTTCGCCATAATTTTGTTTTTGGAGGGATTATCGAGCTAAGATCTCGTCAATCATTCCATATTCTTTCGCCTTATCTGCTTTCATCCAATAATCACGGTCACTGTCATCGTATACCTTTTCATAGGATTGACCGCTATGTTTGGCTATAATTTTATATAATTCTTCTTTTAAGGTAACAATCTCCCGGGCGGTAATTTCAATATCGCTTGCTTGTCCTTGTGCACCTCCCAGAGGTTGATGTATCATTACTCTTGAGTGCGTTAAGCCACTGCGTTTTCCTTTTTCTCCTGCACATAACAATACTGCTCCCATAGAAGCGGCCATTCCTGTACAAATTGTTGCTACATCAGGCTTTATAAACTGCATGGTATCGTAAATACCTAAGCCTGCATAGACGCTCCCGCCAGGAGAGTTAATGTAAATCTGAATGTCCTTAGAGGCATCGGTACTCTCCAGGAAGAGCAATTGTGCCTGCACTATGTTTGCTACCTGGTCGTTAATACCTGTTCCTAAAAAGATAATACGGTCCATCATTAAACGTGAAAACACGTCCATAGCAACCGCATTCATCTGGCGTTCTTCAATAATATTTGGGGTGAGGCCTACAGGATACATACTACTTAAAATTGTATCATAGTAGGTACTGCTTATGCCTTGATCTTTGATAGCAAAGTCTTTAAATTCTTTTCCGTAATTCATATAAATGCAACTTCTTTTTTAAACAATAAGGGCGTTGAAACTAATCATTCAACGCCCTCAAAGATACCGATTTTTTTGCTCAATTAAGCGTACGCTTCTTTGATGAACTTATCGTAGGTAATTTCTTTGGTTTTCAGTTTAGCTTTCTCTTTGTAAAACTGCAGTATCTTGGTAGTGTTCAACTGCTCGCTCAAACGTTTAACTTCTTCTTCGTTTGAAAGAATTCTTGCCGAAATACCCTCTAACTCTTCTTCGGTTGGGTTAGCATTCCCAAACTGAGCCATTTGACCTTTAATCATATTTTTTGCGTAGTCTTTCAACTCGTCAAAGGTTACCTGCAGGTTGTTGTCTGCTCTTAGTTTTCCTTCAATTAACTGGTAACGCAATCCTTTTTCACTTCTTTCAAACTCTGCAGCAGCTTCTTCATCTGTTAAGGGTTTTTCACCAGAAACCTGAATCCAACGTTGTAAAAATTCCTTCGGAAGGTCAAATTTGGTGTTTTCAATTAAGTCTTCCACCACATCATTTAAAAGCT
Source organism: Flavobacteriaceae bacterium UBA1903 (assembly GCA_002337605.1). Taxonomy (GTDB): domain Bacteria; phylum Bacteroidota; class Bacteroidia; order Flavobacteriales; family Flavobacteriaceae; genus Marinirhabdus. The sequence goes on along the minus strand of DDGL01000016.1, from coordinate 19,523 downwards.
TCTGATCGCTTTGCTGGGCAAATTGTCCTTCGGCGTCTTGCTTAATTTTATCTTTAAGTTCTTCTTCTGAAGTTACTACACCTTCCCCAAACAATTTATCAAACAATTCCTGGTTTAGTTCAGCCATTTCACGTGTGTTTACCTCTTCAATTTTGAAGGTTACTTCAATATCAAGTCCGTGTGCATCATCGTGCGCCACTCCTAAATGCTTTTGATTATCGTGATCGTCTGCAAACATTCCCTTGGTTTTCAGAACAACTTCGTCACCAACTTTAGCACCTGTTAAAGCTGTTGTTTGCTTTTTACCCTTAATATCTTCTAACGCAATAGTAGTCTTATTTTCAATCTCTTTTTCGGTTGAAGTAAACGTTCCGGTAATTTCGTCTCCTTTTTCAACAGTATCTTTTGAAGTTAACGTTCCGTATTGCTTACGGATAGTTTTCACCTGGTTGTTGATCATCTCATCATCTGCAACGATCTTATATTGTGTCGTCGCTTTTTTTCCTGGTAGGGCTACATCAAATTCCGGAGCAAGTCCTAGGTCAAATTCGAATTTGAATTCATCACTGTTCCAATCAATTTCGGCTTCGTTACGTGGAATAGGATTTCCAAGCACGTCCAGTTTTTCTTCGGTTAAAAATTTATGAAGATTCTCTTGCAACAATTTGTTCACTTCTTCTACCAGTACTGCCTGACCGTACTGTTTTTTTACCATTCCCATAGGCACGTGTCCTTTTCTAAATCCTGGGATGTTAGCAGTTTTGCGGTAGTTGTTTAAAATACCTTCTACTTTGCCTGCGTAGTCGTCTTTTGAAATTTCAACAGTTACAACTGCATTCAGCTTGTCTACTTCTTTTTTTGTGATGTTCATATATCCTATAATTTTCGGGATGCAAAAGTACGGCTTTTAAACCGATTGAACAACTGTAGAAATACTGAATTTCAAGACGTTATTTTTTTTCTGAAACCAAGGAATGTAAGATAGATTGAAGAAAGGAAAGGAGCACACTAAAAATAAGTGCCCACCAAATATTTCGAACCGCGAACCCGCCGATAAAAAAGTCTGCCAGAAGTATAATAACGGCATTAATAATTAGCAAAAATAACCCTAAGGTAATCACAGTTACCGGAAAGGTGAGCACCACTAAGATGGGTTTCACTACTAGTCTTAAGATGGCCAGCACAACAGCAACGATTATTGCAGAAAGGTACCCGGACACCTCAACTCCAGGGAGTACATATGCTAATACAATCACAGCTACCGCCGTTAGCAAGAGTTTTAAAATCCAGTTCATAGGTTTTTGTTTTGAATTTAAAGGTATAAAAAAACCGCTTTAGGAATGACCCTGAAGCGGTTTTAAAGCTAAAAATTTGTTTAGCTATTATTTTACTACTGATTGTTAGTAATAGTAATAGTTCCATAATTACCAATATTCACATTAGGAATAGTAGCATTATATTTTCTGTTAATTTCATCTATAATAAGGTTTGCAGTATACGCATACCCACGAGGCGTTGGGTGTACACCATCCAAAGAGAATGCACCACCTGTTACAAACGTGTTTGTTAATAAACCTCCATCGTAAGCGATACCTCCGTTAGCAACATCTCTTAATGCTCTACGCGCATCAACCAATACCAAATCGTTTGCAGTGGCTAATGAGCTAATCGTAATGTTGTACGAGCTGGTTGCTGTACTCACTCTTTCTTGCTCAACAGCTGTAAGCACAAACTGGTCTGCCAGCGGTACTGCTACTCCAATTACTGATTGTGGATTTGCTGGATCTGCTAAACTCCCCAATACTGAAGATGCTGTTAAGACAACTAAATCATCTTCATTAGCTTGACGTAACTGACCTAGTAAAGCTGCGGTCGCTGGATCAATTCCCTGAGAAATAAGGACAGCTGTCACATCTGTTAGATCGTCGTCTGTCATGGTTGGAAAGTTAACACCCGCCGAAAAGTTGATCCGGCGTGCGGCAGCTTCTTCAGCCGAAATCACTCCTGCTCCTTGCAATAAAGGTAACACCTGTGTGTTATACAATGCAAATTGCGCATTTACCGCAGCAGCAGTCGCTGCATCTAATGGAATAGAGCGCACAGGCACTGTAGTAAAGAAAGGGATAGACGTTACGTCTGGGATGTTGATTAATACACCTCCTGAAGCACTAGCATTTAACGCTGCTACCTGCTCGCTGTATACCGATGCAAATACATTAGGATCTGTAATATCGTTAAAACCATACGTAGACGGATCTAAATTTCCGGTCTGGTCAACACCAGCACCACCACTGGTCGCATAGCTTAAGATATCGTTGTTTCCTATCCAAAGTGCAAAAAATGAAGGGCTTAAAGATGCTGCATCTGCAAGTACTGTCGCATTTCCGCTAGTTGCAAAACGCCCGTAATACGGATTTAAACCTGCATACCCGGGAGTTACCAAATGGAAACTCTTAGCTCCGGGAACCCCCATATTATTGAAAGGCCCTGTTGCACTTGTAGTTACTTCGGTAGTTGGGGTTCCTTCCAGAACTACTGGTCCCAAAGGCTCCCCTGTCATTGGATCCGCAGCCAACACAAATCGGTTATCTGCTACTTGAGTTCCGTTTAATAAAAGACCTCCTAGATTATCATTCATTAAAGGCTGTGTAAATTCACCGCCACCTGCTAACGCAAATTGTTGTGCTAGAATGTTTGGGTATGAGTTTTCCTGTCCTGTAATGTATAAAGCCCCATCTGCAAATCCTGCCGTTAAGGAGTTCCCCACAGCTACAAAATTGCTCATGTCTGCATCTCCGGTCGTATAAAATCCTTCTTCATCCACAGGATTATCAAATTCTGGCTCACAACTTACAAACCCAAGAGTAAGTAAGCCGCCTAATAGTATGTATATTGATTTTTTCATGTTCTAAATTTTTTAAAATTACATTTTATAAGTAACCCCTAGCCCTGGCGCAAAAGCACTAGACTTGTACGTTCCGTTAAACGGAGCCACTTGTCCGTTTTCTGTATACCCTTCGTAAGAAGCATCTACCTCGTTAAAGTGAAGGTATAGGAAAGACGCATCTATTGCCAGGCGATCTGAGATATTTACAGACAAACCAGCAGTATATCCATTACTGTCATTTCTTGGTGTTTCAGGAGAAAAGAAACCTTCTGTCACAGGAGACTCATCGAAATAATATCCAGCTCTAAGCGTAAACATTTTTGTAGCTTCGTACTGTAATCCGAAACGGTACGTAGATGCATTTTTATAATTCCTAGGATTCATAGAATCCGGAATATTAGGGTCTGCAAAGTCTATATCTAAACTTTCGTATACATCCCAGAAAGAACGGTTATAGTCGAAAGCAAACAACCACTTGTCGCAAAACTCATAGGATAAACCTACCGTCATTTCAGCAGGAAGTGGTAAAGCTGCATCAAATGTAGTATCTGCAAATGGTGCTAACGGGGAGTTAGGCACATTTTCAAAATCTGCTTCACCTTCTTCAGCTTCTAAGATAATTTTTGAGCGGTAGTGCGCACCAATAGTTAAATTTTCAGTTGGGTTAAACATAGCACCAACAGTCCATCCCCATTTTGTAACTCCTGTAGCATCTACAGTAACTTCAGAACGGTTTCCATCAAGATCTGAAAGCGTACGGTTTAGATTTCTGTTGAAGTTTACAGAACCATTCACATAAATAGGTCCACCTCCTACACTAAAGTACTCGCTCAATTTAATAGAAACCGTAGGCTGTACAAAAATAGCAGCCAAGTCAATATTATTTACCAAGTGAGAACCAGCCCAGTCATCTTCGTACTCTACCGTACTTCCAAAAGGAGTGTATACTCCAAGGCCCAGCGCTAACCAATCGGTTACCTGGTATGAGCCATATAGATAAAAAGGAGTTCCAACAGGGCTATCGGTCATTGCCGACGCTCCATTCGCTGTGTTTTGATACGCTACATCGGAAAATACTCCGAAGCCACCACCAGTAATGTTCAATTTATTTTCTAGGTACACAAGACCTGCTGGGTTAAAAAATACAGATTCGCTACTGTTTACTACAGCAACTCCCGTGTGCCCCATGGCCAGAGATTTGTTTCCCTGAAGGCTTACACGATACCCTCCAGCATACGTAACTGCAGTTGCTAAAGCAAAAACAGAAAGGAGTAAAAGTTTCTTCATAATGTTTAAAGATTGATTAAAGTTTTTAAGTTATTAATGCGCAAAATGTTAAATCAAGGTGTCAATTATTCCTTAAATCTAAGATTTATTATGCATACATAATAAATTTTCCTTTGCAATGTTATAAAAATTTGATAACATTTTGGTAAAATTCGGAAGGATTTTCTGCGTGCAACCAATGTCCAGCTTTTGAAATCGTGATCAGTATCGCTTTTGGAAAATGTTTATGGATTAATAATTCGTCCATTCCTTCGATGTATCCGGACGTTTCTCCTTTGAGAAACAGGGTAGGTTTTTCAAAAACCTGGTCACTTGGCAATGCTCTACCTACTTCACTTATTTTTTCTGAAAGTATCGGTAAATTTACCCGTAGCCCCAGTTTTCCTTTTTCTTTCCAGTATAAGTTCTTTAACAAAAACTGTCTTGTACCCAGTTCCGGAATATATTCTGACAGCACTTTATCTGCCTGCCCTCTCGATTTTAGTTCAGAAAAATCCAGGGAAGACAATGCCTTTAATATATCCTGATGGTGTTGCGGATAGGCCTTAGGACCAATATCTGCCACCAAAAGCTTTGATACTCTTTCTGGATGCTCCGTCGCAAACTGCATCGCCGTTTTCCCACCCATGGAATGCCCCAGCAACATGCATTCTGAAATAGCGTGATGCTCCAGATATTTCAGCAAATCGTCTGCCATGAGTGCATAGCTGAAATCTTCAGAATGAAAACTACGTCCGTGGTTACGCTGGTCTACCAAATGTACCTGATAGCCATCTTCAGCAAACTGGTTGCCCAGAGTTTTCCAGTTATCGCCCGATCCTAAAAAACCGTGTAAGATTATAAACGGAGTACCTTCTCCTATAATTTGTGAATGTAAGATCATTTTAGTTTTGCTAAATATTGATGAATCACAGACTCCAGCCCTTCGTACAATGCCTCACAAACAAGTGCGTGCCCAATGGAAACTTCCAGTAAGTGAGGTACATGTTGCTTAAAAAACTGAATATTCTGAAGTGACAGATCGTGCCCTGCATTAATACCCAAACCTAACTTGTGTGCTAATTCGGCACATTGGGCGTATGGCTTTACAGCATCTGTAGATCCTATAGAATATTGGTGTGCAAAATCTTCGGTGTACAACTCTATTCTATCGGTTCCCGTATGGGCAGCACCTTCAATCATTTCCAGAGTTGGATCTACAAAAATGGAGGTACGGATTCCGTTTCGCTTTAATTCTGAAATCACTTCTTTTAAATAGTCTTTATGCTTCACAGTATCCCAACCCGCATTAGAGGTAATTGCGTCTACAGCGTCCGGCACGAGGGTAGCTTGCGTGGGTTTTAACTCCAGCACCAGTTCCAGAAATTTATCTATGGGGTTTCCTTCAATGTTAAACTCGGTCGTGACTATTGGTTTTAGATCCCGCGCATCCTGATACCGAATGTGTCGCTCGTCTGGTCGTGGGTGGATGGTAATTCCCTGCGCTCCAAATTTCTCGGCATCTTTAGCCACTTGCACCACATTGGGCATATTTCCACCTCTTGCGTTACGTAAGGTGGCTATTTTATTAATATTTACACTTAACTTTGTCATACTAGTATATCTTGTAACAAAAATACAAACTTGCCTTTATGCTTTAAAGGCATATTTTGACTAATTTGCAGAAAAATTAAATTACTTTGAATACCCTGAATTACATTATAAACGACATTGAGGCCTTTCCAATTTCGGCTTCTATAAAAATTATACAGGAAACTTTCAACCAGCTTACCTATTCACATCTTATTGTCGAAAAAAAAGGAGAGTTTATGGGTTGTGTTTCTGAAACCGATGCGCATTGTTTTGAAAACGACAAAACACTTACAGAGTATCAATATGCACTGGAACCCTTTTTTGTACGAAAAACCACGCATTGGCTAGATATTCTGGAAGCTTTCGCGCTAAATAACAGCAACATCATGCCTGTGCTAGACAATGACAACTCGTACCTTGGGTATTATGAACTGAATGATATTATGCACTGCTTTTATGACACCCCTTTTTTAAACGAAGCGGGAGGAATTATTGTGGTTGAAAAAGGAGCAAAAGACTATTCTTTCAGTGAAATTTCTCAAATTATTGAAACAAATGACGCAAAGATTTTTGGTGCTTTTATCTCAAAAAGTGACAGTGACCTTACACAGATTACGTTAAAAATAGGGCACCAAGGGATGAATGCCATTGTACAAACCTTCCGCAGGTATAGCTATACTGTGGTGAGTAATCATGAAGAAGACAGGTTTTTGGAAGATTTAAAAAAACGCTCCAACTACCTTGATAAATACCTAAATATTTAAGCGATGAAGATTGGTATTTACGGACAGTTCTATCACAAAAATTCTGAACAGTATATTCAGATAATTTTAGATGCCCTTCGGAAAAAGGAACACGAAGTTCTTATTGAAGAGGATTTTATGGACATTATTAACCATAACGACGGGGTGGAGACTACTTCGTCTTTTAAAACTTTTTCAAAACTTGATGCTACCTACGATCTCTTTTTCAGTATTGGTGGGGATGGTACTATATTAAAGTCTATCACCTACGTTCAGGATTCAGGAATTCCTATTGTGGGTATTAACACAGGTAGACTTGGGTTTTTAGCGACCATTCAAAAGGAAAACATTGCTGAAAGTATCAATCAGATACTAGAAGGCAAATATTCTATTTCAGAAAGAAGTTTACTTCAGCTTACCTCAGAACCTCACAATCCGGAAATTTCAGAATTAAATTTTGCGCTAAATGAAGTTGCCATTAACCGAAAAAACACTACTTCCATGATTAAAGTAGAGACCGAGGTTGATGGCAAATACCTTACTTCTTACTGGAGCGACGGACTCATTTTGGCCACACCAACCGGCTCTACAGGGTATTCATTAAGTTGTGGCGGCCCCGTTATAGACCCCAGTAACAATAGTTTGGTAATCACCCCTATTGCACCACACAACTTAAGCGCCAGACCACTGGTATTGCCAGATTCCAGCAAAATCACATTACAAGTTTCAGGACGTGAAGACACTTATTTGGTGTCTTTAGACTCCCGTATTGCAACATTCACAAATAACACTCGTCTTACTGTACAGAAAGCGCCCTTTACCATTAAACTGGTACAGCTGCTGGATGATAGTTTTATTAAAACACTAAGAAAAAAGTTACTGTGGGGCGAAGACAAGCGAAATTTAAAACAATAAAAACCACTAAAATTTGTTAATCAACTGAGACAATTCCGCTTCACTTATGGTAGAGCGGAGTTTATTGTTATATTTGCAAACTTTTAAGGTATATGAAGTATTTCGCGACCGTTTTTATAGTGGTGATAAGTGTCTTTTCGATGAAAGCCCAAACTTACGAAGTTGGTGGTTTTATAGGAGGTGCTAATTATATAGGAGATATTGGAAAAACCAATTACATTTCGCCCAGCGATGTAGTAGTTGGAGGAGTTTTTAAATGGAATCGAAGTCCACGACATGCATTTAGAGCATCTGTTTTAGTTGCTGGCATTAGTGGAGACGATTTGGAATCCAGCGAAAGCAGACGACAACAACGTGGGTACCAGTTTGATAATACCATTACAGAATTTTCTTTAGGAATAGAATATACCTTTTGGGAATTTAATATGTATAGCGGGAGGCCTGTATCGACCCCTTATTTGTACACTGGGATTACCTATTTTAATTACAATGCCTTGTTGAAAAGACCAGGTAGTAATTTAATTACAGAGTACGACCAGGCAGGAACACTTGCTATTCCTATGGTAGTGGGATATAAAACTACCTTGGGAACAAAACTGGTCCTGGGGTTTGAGGTTGGGGCGCGCTACACCTTTACAGATGATCTGGATGGTAGCAACCCCGTAAAAGATCTGGCAGACGATGCCGGTTTAAAATTTGGAAATGTGAATAGTGACGATTGGTATGTATTTACCGGGTTAACCCTAACCTTTACCTTTGGAAGGAAACCCTGTTACTGTAATTTTTAATATGAGCTTACAAGCGCAAATAGACCAGAACAAACTTCCACGGCATATTGCCGTTATTATGGACGGTAATGGTCGTTGGGCAAAACAACAAGGTTTATTCAGAAGCATTGGTCACGAAAATGGAACGAAAGCAGTTCGGGAAATTGTAGAAGCCAGTGCCGAATTAAACATTGAGTATCTCACCTTATATGCTTTTTCTACCGAAAACTGGAACAGACCCAAACTAGAAGTAGAAACTTTGATGAGGTTATTAGTTTCATCTTTAAAAAAGGAAATAAAAACGCTCGACAAAAATGACATTCGTTTAAACGCAATTGGAAATTTGGACGCACTTCCAAAAAAGGCTAAAAATGAATTGTTGGACGTTATAGAAAAAACAAAGGACAATAAACGCATGACCCTCACACTGGCACTTAGTTACGGTTCTCGTGAGGAAATTGTAAAAACCATCCAAGAGATTAGCCACAAAGTTAAAAATAACCTAATTTCGCCGTCTGAAATAGATGAAGGAACTATAAATAATCATCTTTACACCCGCGATTTACCAGACGTGGATTTATTAATACGCACCAGTGGTGAACAACGTATTAGTAATTTCCTATTATGGCAAATTGCTTATGCTGAATTGTTTTTTACCGAAACCCTTTGGCCCGATTATAGAAAAGACCATCTTTTTGAAGCAATATTAAATTATCAAAAAAGAGAACGAAGATTTGGAAAGACTAGTGAACAGCTTGAACAATAGTATAGTATTGCACATACCTAAAAAGTTATTTTGTCTACTTGTAGTCACAGTATTTTTTGCTGGGAGTACCCTTGCACAACAAAAACAACTGGACAGCGGCAGAAAATACACCTTAAACAGCGTAACGGTAACAGGGGCTCAAAGTTTTAATGAGCAGACCGTTATTGCCTTTACCGGACTTAAAGAAGGAGAACGCCTATATGTTCCCGGGGAACGATTAAGTTCTGTAACAAAGAAGTTATGGGACCAAAATCTTTTTAGCGACATTGCCTTTTATGTTACCAATATAGATGGAGACCTTATAGATCTTGAGCTATACATTGTAGAACTCCCAAAACTAAATGAAGTTACCATAGAGGGAGTAAGAAAAGGTAAAAAGAAGGAAATCATAAAAGACAATGATCTTCAGAAAGGGAAAAAGATTACAAAAAACCTTCTTACCACTACCAAAAACTACATTACCAATAAAAATAAAGAAAACGGTTTCTTAAACACCCAGGTTACTATTAGTACCACCCCCTTTGTAGATTCTACTGGTGTTGAGGTTGGAAAAAACATGGTAATACGCGTCGATAAAAACGAACGTGTAAAAATCAACAAAATTAACTTTAACGGAAATGAAGCTTTAAGCGACGGTAAGTTAAGAGGCGCCATGAAAAATACGAAGCGTAAAAATTTCTTCCGTTTCTGGAAACGCTCAAAGTATGCAGAGGAAGCTTTTACCGAAGACAAGGCAAGCGTTATCAAAAAATACAAAGCCAATGGGTATAGAGACGCACGTATTATTAAGGATACACTAATCGTTAAAGATGAGAAAAATGTTGCGTTAAATATAGACGTTGAAGAAGGACAACGGTACTACTTTGGAGATATTCGTTTTATTGGAAACAGTAAATATACAGATGGACAGTTACGCCAATTACTCGGTATTCAAAAAGGAGAACCTTACAATGGTGTTTTATTACAAGAACGCATTGCAGATGATACAGACCCGGATGCAAATGACCTTACCAACCTGTACCAGAACAATGGATATTTAGCTGCCAGAATAAATCCTGTTGAAGTTGCCGTACGTCAAGATACTATAGATTTTGAAATTAGAATTATCGAAAACAAAGAATTCTATTTTGACCATATTACAGTAGTTGGAAATGACAAAACCAACGATCACGTTATTTACCGTGAACTCCGTACCCGTCCGGGGCAAAAATACAGCAAACGAAATGTGGTTAGAACCATCCGTGAGCTTGGACAATTAGGTTATTTTGATGCCGAGCAACTTTCTCCTAACTTCAAATTTGTTGATGAAAACAACGGTTTGGTAGATCTAGAGTATAGTGTTGTAGAGAAGGGATCCAGCCAGATAGAGCTCCAAGGAGGTTATGGCGGTGGTGGTTTTGTTGGAACGTTAGGACTTTCCTTTAACAACTTCTCCTTGCGCAATATTTTTAATGGCGAAGCCTACAAGCCATTGCCTATGGGAGATGGTCAAAAATTATCGTTACGAGCACAAGCAAGTAGTTTTTACCAGACCTATAGTTTATCGTTAGTAGAACCCTGGTTAGGCGGGAAAAAACCTGTTCAGTTAAGTACTTCTTTTTCACATACCATTCAGTACCTGTTCGATTTCCAAACACGTGATGTAGACAGAGACCGACGTTTCCTTATTACGGGAGGTTCTGTTGGATTGGCAAAACGATTACAATGGCCAGACGATTATTTTACCTTTTCGCAAGCGCTTAGTTTTCAGCATTATAATTTAAAAAATTATAACACGGGTCTTTTCACATTTGGAGATGGGTATTCCAACAACTTAGCCTACACCGTAGGCCTGAGTAGAAACAATACTGCTACAAACCCAATCTATCCTAAATCTGGATCCAGCTGGAGTATTACAGCAAAAATGACCTTGCCCTACTCTGCATTTAACGGGGTAGATTACAATGCGTTGAGAAGCGAACGGGATGGCCTTCAGGATTTTCTGGAAGACAACCCTAATAGTGTTGATACCAGAGAGCGAATTGCTGAAATAGACCAGGAAAGATTTAACTGGCTGGAATATTATAAAATTAAATTTTCAGGAGACTGGTACACGCGTATCACTGGTGATTTAGTATTGCGCACACAATCTGAATTTGGTTTCTTAGGAGCCTATAATAATGATCGTGGTGTTCCTCCATTTGAACGTTTCTTTGTAGGTGGGGATGGTTTAGGAGCATTTAGTTTAGATGGTAGGGAAGTAATTCAACTACGTGGATATCCTAACCAATCACTTTCAGACAATGATGGAAATACCATTTACAATAAATTTTCGTTAGAAGTAAGATACCCAATTACATTAAGTCAGTTAGCATCTATTTATGCGCTTACATTTGTAGAGGGTGGAGCAGCGTATGATGGCTTCCGGGATTATAATCCATTTAGAATTAGCAGGTCTGCTGGCGCAGGATTACGTATATTTATGCCGGCATTTGGTCTTCTTGGTATTGATTTTGGATACGGTTTTGATCCAATTTTAGGGAGAAGCGAAGCAAATGGCTGGGAAACACATTTTATTATTGGACAACAATTTTAATATTGGCACGATATTTTCTTAAATCACAACCAACAATTATGAAAACACTAAAATTACTTGCAATCTCATTAGCGTTTTTAAGCATCTCTTTCGCAGCAGATGCACAAAGAGGCGCTCGTATTGGATACATCGATATGGAATACATCTTAGAGAGTGTTCCAGAGTACCAAGAGGCGGCAACACAGTTAGACGGTAAAGTACAACGATGGAAAGGCGACATTCAGAAAATGAACCTGGAAATTGACCAAATGAAATTAAATCTTGCGAACGAACGCGTATTGCTCACCAAAGAGCTTATTGAAGAGCGTGAGGAAGAGGTTCAAATTAAAGAAGATGAATTAATTAAGTACCAACAGGATCGTTTTGGGCCAAATGGAGACCTTATTATTCAACGCAGACAACTGGTACAACCTATCCAGGATCAGGTATTTAATATTGTACAAGAAATTGCTGAAGCAAAAAAATACGACTTCATTTTTGACAAATCTGCAGATGTTGTGATGCTTTTTGCAGCAAAAAGAAATGACATTAGCGAAACAGTATTAAGAAGCATTAACCGTAACAACAAGCGTAAAGAAGTTACCAATCGTAGAGAGAAAAAAGAAGTTGAAAGACGTGAAAGCCTGAGCGATGAAGAAGATGCGGTGCTCACAGAACGTGAAGAAGCCCTGGAGGATAAAAAAGATGAACGTGAAGCTGCTATGGCAGATCGTAAAAGAATACGAGACTCTATTCGCGCCGTTAAAAAAGCCGAGTTTCAAAGAAGAAGAGACAGCTTATTAGACATTCGTCAAAGACGTAAAGACTCTATAGCCGAAGCCAGAAGCGGTGGCGGCTCTGGAAATCCACCTAGCGGTGACGATGATGGCGAAGGCGACGACGGAGAAAACTAAAAACAAGAATACCCTTATTAAAAATAACACTTAATAAATTAAATAAAATGAAACGATTAAAATTAATAGCAATTGCAGTAGTACTTTTTGTAGCAGGAACCAGCCTAACAAACGCACAGGCTAAAGTAGCGCACATTAACACACAGGACCTCGTAGAAGCGATGCCAGAAATGAAAGCAGCGCAAGGCCAATTAGAAAAATTAAAGAAGACATACGACACTCAGTTGAAAGATATGTACAAAGAGCTTGAATCAAAAGCAAAAATGTACGATGCTCAAGCTTTAGAGCAAACAGAAGAAGAAAACGCAAAACGTGTACAGGAAGTACAGGGAATGCAAGGGAACATCCAAGCATTTAACCAACAAGCGATGCAGGATCTTCAGAAAAAAGAAGTTGATATCTTGCAACCTATCCTGGACAAAGCGCGTACAGCGATCCAGAAAGTAGCAAGAGCACAAGGCATTAGTTATGTGTTGGACGCTACACCAGGAGGTGGAATCTTACTGGCAGATGGTAAAGACCTTCTTGCCGATGTAAAAAAGGAATTAGGAATCTAAGCTCTTTTTTTACCACAAAAATTTTGAAAGCCCGTCCTTATGACGGGCTTTTTTGTTTCAGTATCTTTAGCCAATGAAAAAAACGGCTCCCATAGGTATTTTTGATTCCGGCGTAGGAGGTTCCTCCATTTGGAAAGAGATACACCAACTCCTCCCCAATGAAAACACCATCTACCTTGCCGACAGTGCCAATGCACCCTACGGAAACAGGTCCGAAGCCGAAATTGTAGCACTTAGCATAAAAAACACAGAGGTCCTTATTTCTATGGGGTGTAAACTCATAGTGGTTGCCTGTAACACCGCTACTACCAACGCCATTGATATATTACGTACAAACTACAACATCCCCATCATTGGCATTGAACCTGCTATTAAACCTGCCGCCCTCCAAACACGATCCAAGAGTATTGGAATTCTGGCAACCAAGGGAACCTTGAGTAGCACATTATTTCATAAAACGTCTGAAGCTTTTACAAAGGATATCTCCGTTATTGAAATTGTAGGGGAAGGCTTGGTCCCCTTAATTGAAAAAGGAGCCTTAGGGAGCAAAGAATTGCAAAAACTACTCGAAAAATATACGGCCCCTATGCTGGCAGCAAAAATAGATTACCTGGTACTGGGGTGCAGTCATTACCCATACCTCATACCACAGTTGCAGAAAATGTTACCAGAGACCGTTACCATTATAGATTCCGGGGAAGCTGTAGCAAGACAGACCAGGTTAATGTTGGAAAATATAGCGTTGCTTTCAGAAGAAAAAGAACTGCCAGAACTTCAGTTTTATACAAATGCTGAAATTGACACCCTTACTTTTTTATTGAAAGAATTTGAAGGAAAGATACACATTCAAAAAAAAGAATTTTAGTTGGTATCGAAGTCTTGTAGATACTTCGACAAGCTCAGTACAGGCTTTGGAGACATCACGCACCCAGCTAATACATAAATTAAACACAGTGAATTATTCGATTGTGATCTCTCAGTCTTGCCTCCTTCGAGATGACTGGAGTTATCCAAAAAATGCCAGCAAATCCTTCTTTTTAGAAGGGCTTACCATAATTTCTTTTCCGCTGCTTAACACGACGCTACCACCCTTTCCTTTTTTATATTCGATGATGGCATTTACATTTACTAAATAACTTTTATGCACTCTGGCAAAACCGTTTTCCTTTAGGGCATCTTCAAAATATTTTAGTGTTTTACTCACCAGTTTCTTTTTGTCTCCAATAAAAATGTTGGTATAATTATCGTCTGCCTGGCAGTAGAGAATGTCCTCCATTTGCAATACTTCAAAACCGTTCTGGACTGGAATGGTTAATTTGCCTGTTACCTGTGTAATCTTAGACTGCAGCACTGTATTTTGCAATGAGTTTTCTTTCATTTTGATTTCGTGTACATAATCTACAGCATGAATCAATTTGTCAATATCGATCGGTTTCAGTAAATAATACGAAGCATGGGCGTTGAGAGCATCTATCGCATACTGGTTATATGCCGTTACAAAAACGGTTTCAAAGGTACGGTCCCCTACTTTATCCAGCAGATCAAAAGCATTCCCATAGGGCATTTCAACATCCAGAAAAACCATGTCTAGTTCGTGCGTACGTATAAACACCAGTGCTTCATCCACATTGGCAGCTTCCCCCAGCACCTCTACCTTTGGGCAATATTTGGCCAGGTAATTCTTAAGAATATCCCTGCTGGTCTCTTCGTCTTCAACAATAATAGTACGTAGGTTCATAAGTTTATTTTTCTAAGTAACGGTTTCAGCCTGAGCGAAGTAGAAGACTAATTGAAGTAACAAAAGTTAAACACACTTCGACCGTGCTCTACCAGACATTTGTAGAAACTATTTTTTCAAATTTGCATTTACTTTATTAATCTTTTTTTAATGTCAGCACTACTTGTGTGCCCTCTTCATTTTCAAACACATTGTGTACAGTCACATCCACTTTATCTTTATGCATTTCATTTAAGATGGTAATTCTTTTCTCAATATTCCCCATCCCTTTGCTTTTCTGCTTTTTCTGATTTTCAGTTTTCAGCAATTTAGATTTCTTTCTACCTATTCCATCATCGGTGATCGTAATGGTCACAGTTTCGGGATCCAGCTGCTTAAAATGTATGGTCAAACTCCCTTTCTCTTCTTTATACCGCAGGCCATGCCATACCGCATTCTCGACATAAGGTTGCAACAACATAGGCGGAATTACAAATTCTGACAACTGTAAATTTTCGTCCACTGTAATGGCATACTCAAACTTATCTTTAAAGCGGAAATGTTCCAGCTTTACGTACAGTTCCAGCAATTCAATTTCTTTGCGTAGCGGTATAAAATCTTCTTCACTGTTTTCAAGGACACTCCTCATGAGCTGTGAAAATTCGCTTAAGTATTTATTGGCTGCCCGTTCATCACTTATTGCAATAAAGCTATTTACAGAGTTTAAAGCGTTAAAAATAAAATGCGGATTCATTTGTGTACGTAGCGACTTTAACGCCAGTACATTATTTGCGTAACGTTGTTGCTTTACGCTCTTATACTGCGTGTAGGCAGCAAAAAGTAATAACAAAGCAACAAGTACTAAGGAAGCGATCACCCATTGCTGTACCCGGTTATTTTTTTGAATAAGGTTCTGGTTTTCAAAAGCCAGTTTGTACCTACTTTCGTTAAGCTCTCGTTCATTCTCCAGACTTGTAATGCGGTTTTGCTTTAAGGCGATCTCTTTGTTAAAACGGGTTGCTTGCGATAGCTCCTGTTCCTTTTTAACATACAGTTCGTCTACAACCGCCACATAGCGTTCGTAGCTTTCGGCCGCTTTGCTGAAATTTCCTATGCCGTTATAGACTTCGGAGAGTTTACGGGTAGCATCCTTTTCTACCACAAGATCTTCTTTGGATTCAGCTTCAGAGATACTTTTTTCCAGGTAGGGTATGGCTTCTTCGTATTTATCCTGAGCAATGTATGCATTGGCAATATAATAGTTTTGTCGTTGCGGAGTTAACGGGCTGTCTTGTGTTTCTCCTGCTTCGGAATCGGTATCGTCAATATCCTTTAACTCGTCCAGGGTCTCGTTTCTGAGCTTAATTTCTTCGTCAAAGTTTCGGTTTCGGTTATAAAAATCTGCCACCTTATTTTTTTCCTCTACGGCCCTTTTCGGGTTCTCTTTTTGTGCCAGATTAAGGGAGTTATCAAAATACTGTGCTGCTTCTTCCGTAGCGCCGCTTATAGAGTATACTTCAGCAATTTTGGAATTTAGGTCGGTTATCTTGGGGGTTATACGGTGTGCGGTTGCCACATCCAATCCTTTTTGATAATTAAAGACACTTTTTACCGGATCATTAATTGCTTTGTATGCATCTCCCAGGCCTTCATACACGGTCACTTTTTGATAATTGCTAAGAGAGGCCTTCAGCAGTTCTTTATACAGCGAAAGGCTTTCCTGGTAGTTGCTATTCATTCTAAAGGCATTTGCTAATTTAATGCGCCTGTCTATGGTTTCAACTTCGGATATACTACGCTTGTAATTATCTATTGCCAGGTCTGGCTGTTTCCAAAAAAGGTTTATATCACCTAATGTCTCAAAGGCAATAGCGTTCTGTACTTTTGTAACGGAAGTACCACGAAACGGCTGCAACGCCTTGGTTACATACCCAATACTTTTCCCTGCATCCTTCTTTAAAAATACTTTGGCCGAATCTATATAAACCGAAAATAAATCCTTCTTGGATCTGGTCGAGGTTACAGGTTCCAACAGCTCCTCTTCCTTAGCTTTTTGAACTTTAATTGTAATGTTTTGCTGGTCCTTTATGGTATAGTATACTGTTTTAAAGGCATCGCTTTTAATACTCAATTCGTCTCCAATTTCAACCGAAATTGAGAATTCACCATTTCCATTGGTTGTGGTGTAGGCACCATTATTTGTTTCTACATTTACCCTTGCAATAGGTATATTGGTTTCGTCCTCCACCACAATTCCTTTCAACACAAAGGAATCTTTTGAAGTTTTACGCACCTGCGCATAGCCCGTACCAAGGACAAGGGACAAACACACACATAACAATACTATTCTCATAACTGGTTTAAAAGTGTAAACATACGTATTGTCGTACACTTGCGAAAGTTACAATTTTATCATTTAGGGCAAGTCAACTACCGTTTTAAAGTGTTCCCTAAGACACCCGTCTTTTTCACGCACTGAAAAGGGGCGTTCCCTCATCGCTGCTTGTTTAACAATTAAGTTGCAGGTAGGTTTGGCGTGTATTAAAATAAAGAATTATGAAAAAGCTACACATCTTAGTTGCATTAGTCCTTGTGATAGGTATAACTGCCTGCAAGGCCGAAACAGAAAAAAATAAACCAGCTCTTGCCATTGAAAGCACACCCATGCTTTCCAAAAAACACACAATTAAAGTAGCGTTGTTATTAGATACCAGCAATAGTATGGATGGTCTCATTGACCAGGCAAAAGCACAATTATGGGAGCTCGTTAACGAACTATCCCACGCCCGATGTAAAAAAGAACGCCCTACCCTTGAAATTGCCCTGTATGAATATGGAAACGATGGATTATCTGAAGAAAAAGGGTTTCTACGAAAAATAACCTCGTTTACAGACGATCTGGATACTATTTCTAAAGAACTATTCTCACTTACCACAAACGGCGGAAGTGAATATTGCGGGACTGTTATAAAGGCTTCGTTAGAGGATCTGGAATGGGGAAAAGATGCCGATGACCTTAAATTAATTTTTATAGCAGGAAACGAACCCTTTACACAGGGAAAAATAAACTATAAAGATGCTGCTGCAGATGCCAAAGAGAAAGGCGTGGTTGTAAACACTATTTTTTGTGGTAATTTCCAACACGGAGTAGATTCCCATTGGAAAGATGGAGCTACACTAACCTACGGAGATTATACTGCCATAGACCACAACAAACAAACAGTACACATTGCCTCCCCTTATGACGATTTAATCTTACAGCTTAATATTCAGTTAAACCAGACTTACGTTCCCTATGGAGCTTACGGCAGAAAGAAAGTTGCCCTACAGGAAGAACAGGATAACAATGCAGTCTCATATAGCAAAGCAAATGCTGTAAGCCGAACAGTTTCTAAAGGCTCTCATTTATACAAAAATGAAACCTGGGATCTTGTAGATGCTGAAAAGGAAAAAGATTTTGACTACTCGGAGCTTAAAAAAGAAGAGTTGCCGGACAATTTAAAAGGTAAAACCACGACCCAGATAAAAAGATATGTTGAAGAAAAGCGAAATGAACGAAATCGTATTCAAGATGAAATTGCATCCCTTAATAAAAGGAGGCGTACGTATATTGCCGAAAACAAGGATGGGGGCAGTAACGCTTTAGAAAGTGCAATGATTCAGGCTTTAAAGAAACAAGCCCAACAAAAAAACTACACTTGGGAATAAGGGACTAAGAACAATATACCCAAAAAGAATAGTACTAAAAACCCCCAGGGCTGGGGGTTTTTTATTTTATTTAGTATCTGGTCTTAACATACCGTTGTAGCGCATATCCTGCGACCAGGAACTTCTTATTTTACCATCAAAGATGTTATACCCTAATGTTATCTGGTGAAAACCTCCATTTTGGAATTGCACACTCCCTGTCTGGAAAGAGTACGTATAGGCAAATAAAAACTTCTTGTAATTAACTCCTAAAACCGGTGTAAAATACTGAAGTTTTTGATCTGTAATTTCCTGACCATCTATAAATTCGGCACCATCAAAACTTCTTCTGTAAGATAGTCCACCCCAAACTCTGGCAAAATCTAATTCCCTATACACTTTTGCATTAATATCTATAGTTTGCTCTCCTGTACGTTCCTTCCACTGAAACAGGAAAGAAGGCTCATACGCCCAAAGACCTTTAGAGGGCACTATAAAATATGCAGAAGTAACATTATACGATCGTTGATTATTAGGCTCAAACTGCTCTGAGTTCAATCTTCTATTCTGAAATAAAAGATTCTTCACGGTAACGTGACTTGAAAAATTCCCCAGGTTATAGGAAACTCCCGTATCAATGTTTATATAGGAACTACTTTGTACAATTCCAGCAATAATTGGGTCAAAATCATTCGGATCAAATTGAGTTTCATCAAGCCTGGACTGAATGAGTCCTGCGCTTAAACCAAATGATAGCTGATTTAATTCAGAGCTACTTCCAGCGAAACTAATATGATGCGCATAGGTCAGGAATCCTCCTGTTTGAGAATGAAATCCATTTTTATCATTAAAAATAATTGCGCCAATTCCTGAACTTTGATTAAGTCTTGTACTAAAACTTAACGTTTGAACATTAGGAGCATCATCTTGATCGAACCATTGTTGTCGGGCTGTTAATCTCAATTTACTATAATCTGATGCTCCAGCCATTGATGGGTGCAACAAATAGAGGTTATCAGCAAAGTAATCTGAATATACAGGTATCCCATCCTGGGCATAAACAAATGGAGATACTAATAATGCAAGTAATAGGTATGTTTTGGTAAGCTTCATAGTAATAGCTATCTTTTTAGAGTAAAATGTCCCCTAAATTCTTT
>DDGL01000002.1:13840-153189 GCA_002337605.1 Flavobacteriaceae bacterium UBA1903 | reverse complement strand
CTCACCACTCACCACTCACCACTTACCACTTACCACTTACCAATTAACGCATTCCCTTATTCAAAAGCATGAGCTTTACATACCGTTGAAACACCCCATACGCATTATTGGCTGCAATGGTTAAGCCTGGAATCCCGTCCCGAAAACCCCCTTTGATGATGTAGGAACTAAAAAAACGCCAGGTAGGTTTTACAAATAAATGCCCCCAGGTAGTATGTTTCCCTTTTTTCTGAAGCTGTTCTGCCTGAAACCAAGCATAGCTTTCCTTTTTATGTAAGAAATGCTCCAGCCCTTTGTAGGTAAAGTGTAATACAGGATTCTTAAGCTGTCCTATAGTTCCTTCACAGGTTAATTTTTCATGTACCAACCCTTGATAGGAAGCACCTTCCCGTTTTACTACCCGTACTACATCATTACTGTGGTGGTAGAGGAAGCGGTTCATGTAAAAATGCGGGAAGTTTAGTTTATAGCCACCGTGAGTATTGCTATTGATGGCTGTTAAAATTTCCAGCTGTAACGGGTAGGTAATTCGTTCGTCTGCATCCAGAAACAGTACCCAATCTGCCGTAGCGTGTTTCAGTGCGTAATTTTTTTGGTTTGAAAAATTATCGAATGTTCGTTGTAAAAAAGTAGTGGCGTATTTTCTGGAAATTTCAGGGGTTGCATCCGTACTATACGAGTCTACCACAATAATTTCATCTGCAAACCTTACAGAGCGTAGGGCTGCCTCTATATAGGCTTCCTCATTTAAAGTGGGCATGATGACGGCGAGTGTTGGCACGACCCAAAGGTAACAAAATTTAAAGGGTCTTAGGAAAGTTCGTACCTTTGTAATCTACTTTAAAAAAAGCTATTTTGAACAATCTTGGCATCACCGTAATTGTAAGTACCTACAACAAAGAAGAATGGTTGCAAAAAGTCCTGGAAGGCTATAAATACCAGACCTACAATAACTTTGAAGTGCTCGTGGCAGACGACGGTTCACGTCCTGAAACAAAAGCATTGATAGATTCATTTAAAGCAGATTATCCCGTGCCCTTGCGTCATATCTGGCATGAGGACGATGGGTATCGGCGTCAGCGGATCTTAAATATTGCCATTACCGAAGCCGATAAACCCTATATTTTGTTTACTGATGGTGATTGCATCCCCCGAAAAGATTTTGTGGAAGTGCACGCAAAATATGCTGAAGAAGGCTATTTTTTATCGGGAGGCTATTGTAAACTTCCTATGAAAACCAGTAAAATTATTGACGACGAAGCCATAAAAACTGAAAATGCTTTTAGTGTTGCCTGGTTAAAAAAGCAAGACAAGTTAAAAGGAACACAAGCTTTAAAACTGAATAGTGGTAACACTCTGGCAACTTTTCTGGATTTTATAACCCCAACCAACGCAAGTTTTAACAACTGTAATAGCAGCGCCTGGAAAGAAGATTTAATCGCTATAAACGGCTACGACGAGCGTATGCAATACGGCGGACCCGACCGGGAACTAGGGGAACGTTTAGAAAATTACGGTCTAAAACCAAAACAGATCAGGCATAAAGCAATCGTGCTGCATTTGGATCACGCTCGTGGGTATAAAACAAAGGAATCGTTAGATAGAAACCTCGCAATACGAAAAGAAGTGAAAGAGGAAAATAAAAAATGGACGGAACACGGGATTGTAAAAGGGGAGAAGGGGAACTAGAATATGGACTCATTGGATAGTTAGGAAAACTCAGCAAGATTAAAAAATCACAAAAAGAATAAGGATGAGAAGATAATTTATTTTCCATACTCCATCGTCTAAGTCCTAAACCTTCCTATACGCCCCGATCTTCCAATACGTCATTTCTTTAGAAGTTTTTATAGTCTCAAAATCCAGTTCCTTAAGCTTCGGGTTTTCTTTAAAGTATTCCCAACACCCTGGACCTTCTCGGAAAATGGAAACAATAAGTACGCCTTCTGCTGAAAGGTGATCCAGTAAAAACTGTAATACCCTTGTCTTTTCGGTATCCGGGATGTAATAGAAGGATTCGTTAAAAACAATGGCATCAAAAGTTCTTTTGGGTACAAAGTGGAGTACGTCACAATGTTCAAACTCCGAATTGGGAAGGTTTTTTTCTTGTGCTTGTTTGATAGATTCCGAAGAAAAATCGACCCCCAGAGAATAAGAGAAAGGATAATCCCCTAAGCGTTCATTTAGCACACCGTCGCCACAACCAATGTCCAGAATACTTGGGTTTTCAGGTGCAAATGCCCGTAAGTCTTTTTTAATTTTTAAATACCGATCTGCTTCAATATCGCTTTTCAGGCTTTTCCAGCGACCGCTTTTATATTGTTTGTTCCAGCGTCTGCGACGGCGCCAATGGTGAAATTTATCTAGTATGTTCATAGCAAAAGTAGTTAGCTAAAATGGTTTTGTAAATAAGGTTTCAACGAGGTTAAAATCAGTTCTGGCGTTAATTCATGGTATAACTCAGAAGGATCTGCTTCAATGGCTTTCCGTTCCTCGCGGGTGAAACTTTTATATAATTCGGGCTTAAAATCTAACAGATGAACCGATTGATGTTTTTTGCCATCTTCAAAACTGTTCCAGTCTTCTTTTTCAATATAGGGAGAATACATTGTGAAGGTGGGTTTGTCGAGTGCTTTTGCAATGTGTACGCTTCCCCCTTCATTAGAAATAAGCAGGTCGCATTTGTTCATTAAAGCAATAAACCCCCGAATACTGTCTTCGTAGATGTCTAAGTGAATTTGCTCTTTGTGTTCACACAAATTATAAATAGTTTCCGCTTCTGTTTTTTGATAGGGGGCATAATTAAACAGGAGAGATGCTTTGTAGTTTTTGGTAATGTAATCTATCAGCTTTGCAATGTATGCGTATGGCATCGATTTTTGTGGGGTACTTCCCAAAACGCCCAGCATAATGACTGGTTTTTTGAGGTGAGAAATTCTGTCATACTGTGCCTCTTCTTCGGTAATAAAAATTTTTGGGGTGTCGTCCATATCCTGCATTGGAAAGACAGCATTGAGTAAATTAAGTCTGTTTTCAATGGCTTTACCGCAAAACTGAGTCTTTTTTGGTATAAAATGAACGGGATGTGAGTAGAAGGGAAGCTTTAATTTTTTACCAGGTCTTTTAAAACCAATGCGGTATTCGGCTCCCGAGAAATAGCACATGAGCCTGCTTTGTAATTTTGCATACGGATCAAGAATAATATCGAATTTCTTCCGTCGTACGCGCGCAATCATTTTAAGTAAATTGGGTAATTTTTTGAGCCACTTTTCATCTACGCTCCAAATGCGATCTATGTGGGGATTGTTTTCTAAAACTCCAGCAGTATAGGGATAGACAAGATAGGTGATGGTACTTTCCGGGAAGCGTTTTTTTAGGTTGTTGGCAAGCACAGAGCTAATGAGCACGTCGCCAATTCGTTTGTTCTGTATAACAAGAATTTGTTTCATAAAGAGTACCTTCGCAAGGTATTTATTTTTTTTAAACCATGAGTTCTGTTTCGGTGATAATTAGTACGTATAATCAGCCAGAGTGGCTTACAAAAGCCTTGTGGGGGTTTGAAGGGCAGACGTACAAAGAGTTTGATATTATCATTGCAGACGATGGCTCTACAGAAGCAACCCGACAGGTAGTTCAAAAATTTCAGCAGAAAAATACGTTGAACATCACACACGTTTGGCAGGAAGACGATGGCTTTCAGAAAACCAAAATCCTGAACAAAGCCATTAAGGCAACCCAAGCCGCGTATCTTATTTTTACAGATGGCGACTGTATACCTCGGTTCGATTTGGTCGAAAAACATCTGGAGATGCGAAAGAAAGGATGTTTTCTTTCGGGAGGATATTATAAATTACCAAAGGAACTTTCAGCTAAAATTTCCGAAGAAGATATTCACGCTAAAAAATGTTTTGATGCAACTTGGTTGGTGGAACATGGATTGAAGAAAAGTTTTAAACTGAACAAACTCACTGCAACAGGTGCAAAAGCAGCATTTTTAAATTGGATCACGCCTACCAAAGCCACGTGGGATGGGAATAACGCTTCCGGATGGCGTAAGGATATTATAACTGTAAACGGATTTGACGAGCGAATGCAATACGGTGGGGAAGACAGGGAACTGGGCGAGCGTTTAATGAATTTAGGGATAAAGCCAGTACAGGCGAGGTATAGTTTGGTGACTATGCATTTAGACCATGCGCAAGGGTATGTTAAGGAAGAAATGATTGTGAAAAATAACAAGATCAGAAAACAGACAAAAACTACTAAGAGTACGTGGACGCCTTTTGGGCTGGATACAAAAGAGGAATGAAAAGAACCCACATACATACAAATTATAAACATATTGAAACAGCAATGTTGCAAGCTGTTGCCAATTTTGAAACTACGGGCGACTATGTAACAAAAGGTGAACGCAATGTGATAAAAAAGGTTGAAATTGAAGGTGTGTTTTACAACATTAAAAAGTTTAAAACGCCTAATGCATTTCAAAGCCTGGTGTATCAATATATCCGGAAAAGCAAAGCAAAACGCTCTTTTGAGTATGCTGAAATCTTAACTAAAAGGGATATTAAAACGCCATTACCCGTAGGGTATATTGAACATTTTTCCGGCGGATTAAAAGAAAGCTATTACATTTCTGAACATGTAGATTACGATTTCGATTTCAGGGTGTTGAACCATAATCCCAAATGGCCTGATCGTGCTGAAATACTCCGGCAAATGGCGGTTTTTACGTTCAACTTACACGAAAAGGAAATCAATTTTCTGGATCATTCGCCAGGGAATACGCTTATAAACGATGTAGGAAATGGGGTGTATGAGTTCTATTTAATCGATTTGAACAGAATGCGATTTGAGCCAATGGATTTCAAAAAACGGATGCATAACTTCAGAAGATTATGGCTCTCTAAAACCATGATAAACATTATGGCAAAAGAATATGCGTCGCTCTATAATAAACCTGAATCCGAAACCCATGCGTTGATGACCAGGTACAGCAGAGCATTTCAGAAAAAAGTGAATAGTAAAAAGTTGCGAAGAAGGAGAAAGTAGTATTCAGTAAGTCAGTACGCAGGATTCAGTAGTTATTCGTAGCTTTTTAATTTTACGCACCACTCACAGCTACCGACTATTAACTATACCGCTACATCATATTCCCTAAGTGCATCATTTAGCGATGTCTTTTTATTCGTGCTTTCTTTGCGCTCTCCAATAATAAGAGCACAACTTACCTGAAACTCACCCGCAGGGAATTTTTTGGTATAGCTACCAGGAATTACAACAGATCTTGCAGGTACCAACCCTTTCATTTCTTTTGGAGCATCACCTGTAACATCTATAATTTTTGTAGAAGCTGTTAGTACTACATTGGCACCAAGTACGGCTTCTTTTTCTACACGAACTCCTTCTACCACGATACTTCTGGAGCCAATAAACGCATTGTCTTCAATAATTACGGGAGCAGCTTGTAAGGGTTCTAAAACGCCGCCAATCCCTACGCCACCACTTAAATGAACATTTTTACCAATCTGGGCACAGCTTCCTACAGTGGCCCAGGTGTCTACCATAGTGCCTTCGTCTACATAAGCGCCAATATTTACGTAGCTGGGCATCATAATAACGCCTTTGCTAATGTAGGCTCCGTGACGTGATACGGCGTGAGGAACAACTCTAATTCCTTTTGCTTCGTAGCCACGTTTTAGTGGTATTTTATCATGGTATTCAAAAATACCTGCTTCCATAGTTTCCATTTTCTGGATTGGAAAATAGAGTACTACCGCTTTTTTCACCCATTCGTTCACCTGCCATCCGTTGGCAGTAGGTTGGGCGCAACGTAACTGTCCTTCGTCACATAGACGTACCACTTCTCTAATGGCGGCAATGGTTTCGGGGTTGGTTAAAAGGGAGCGATCGTCCCAGGCGGTTTCTATGGTTTTTTGGAGTTCAGTCATTGTATTCGTGTAAAAAAAAGTTTCAATTCTAGAAATGTAAAGATACATAATATAAGGAGTGCGCTTATGTCCTTCCAGAGGTAAATGAAACAAAAAATCATACTTCCCTCAATCAAAAGTAGTATTGGCTCATTCTGCGTTTAGGATACATATTTTAGGTTTTATATTTACGCTGTGCTTATAAATCTTAAAGGAACACCCTCACGGAGGAGGAAAAGTTGAGGTTGTTGGTAAAAGGAGTTTCAGAGATGGAACTCCTTTTTTAATTGAAATGGTTGTTGTAATTTTAGTTGAAATTTTTAAACTATGAAAAAACAATTCCTTCTCACACTATTTCTTGTTGCTGTAAGTTTCTTTGGAAATGCCCAGATCCTTTCTGAATGGGACCGCGCCACCATGCGGGATGAAATTTTAGCAGATCGTTTCAACAACCTGCTTCCAAAATTAATGGACGATACCAATATTGATATGTGGCTCGTCATTTCACGAGAATACAACGAAGACCCCGTAATGCGCACTATGCTTCCTGCAAGGTGGCTTAATGCTCGCAGAAGAACGATCTTGGTATTTTATCGGGATAAAGAAAAAAATACGATCGAGAAACTTGCTGTAGCTCGGTACGATGTAGGAGAAAATATTCAAAGCGCCTGGGATAAGGAGCAGCAACCAGACCAATGGCAACGTTTGGTAGAAATAATTCAGGAACGGAATCCAGATAAAATTGCCGTGAATTACAGCAAACATTTCGGGATTGCAGATGGGTTGGTGCACACCGATTTTGAGGAATTAAAAGAAGCACTTCCGGGGTATTTAGAGTCTAAAATTGTTTCAGCAGAAAAACTGGCTATTGCCTGGATCGAAACCCGAACCGAAAAAGAAATGGAGCTCTACAATACCTTAGTAAAAGTAACACACAATATTATTGACGAAGCTTTTTCCAGAAAAGTCATCACTCCGGGAAAAACTACAACCGACGATGTAGTGTGGTGGATGCGCCAGAAAGTAACCGATATGGGGTTAGAAACATGGTTTCATCCTACCATAGATGTACAACGAAGCAACGAAGCACTAAAAAGTCATATTGAATCTTTCAGTAAAGCAAAGAGGGATGAGGTGATCTTACCCGGAGATCTGCTGCATTGCGACTTCGGAATTACCTACATTACCTTAAACACAGATTGCCAGCAACACGCTTATGTCTTAAAGGAGGGTGAAACCAAAGTACCCGATTTTTTAGCGGAAGCTTTTGAAACCGGAAACCGTGTACAGGATATTTTTACCGATACTTTTGAAACAGGAAAAACAGGAAATGAAATTCTTTTAAAATCTCTGGCCGAAGGAAAAGCTGAAGGGTTGCGTCCCTCCATTTATACACACCCTTTAGGAACCTACGGGCATAGTTCTGGAACAACCTTGGGTATGTGGGACAGCCAGGATGGCGTTCCCGTAAATGGTGATTATCCGCTGCATGAAAATACGGTATATGCTATAGAATTAAATAATACCAAATACATTAAAGAATGGGATAAGGACATACGTATCATGCTCGAAGAAGCAGGGTTTTGGGGTCCCAAAGGGTTTCGGTATGTGAATGGAAGGCAGGAAGCTATTAAAGCATTTTAATTATTGCTGCATTTTTAAATACTTGTCTACCGAATGTTTCCCGGAGCCGTAAAACAAAAAGAAAACACATACGAGTAAAACCACGAGGGCAAGAATAAAATTATTCGTATTCATAGTTCCCACAAAATTAATAAGTACTGCGCCAACGAGGATGGGCAACTGTGCAATAATGGCCCAGCGGGTCAATAGCCCAAAAACAATTAAAAATCCACCTACAAAATGTGCAGGCGCAATATAATGTACTAATAGCACATCGCCTATGAGCGGCTTAATGGGCTCGTACAGCTCTAAAAGAATTGGTAAGTTAGACATAAAGTAAACACCCTGATAGAACAGGAGGATTCCTAGTGCTACGCGAAGTAAGTCGATGGGGTAATAACTGTTTTTATTAGCCCATTTATTTAAAGATTTTATAGTTCCCATGGCTAAAAAATGTATTTGTTGAACCTACACAAGGTACTCATTTTTAGCATACTATCAAAATCTCACCTTGTAAGAGGGTGAATCTTATTTTTCCTAATTCCTCACACCCCACACCTCAAGCCTTACACCTGAATTACCCCTAAGTTAAAAGGCTTCTCAATAGGCGCATGGTCAGCAGCTTCAATTCCCATACTGATCCACTTTCTAGTTTCCAAAGGGTCAATTACCGCATCGGTCCAAATTCTGGAAGCGGCATAATAGGGGGATATTTGTTTATCGTATCTGGCTTTTATACGATCAAATAATTCTTTTTCTACTTCAGGGGTAATGGTTTCACCTTTCTTTTTTAAGGAAGCAGTTTCAATTTGAAGTAATACTTTCGCGGCACTATTTCCACTCATAACAGCAAGCTCTGCACTTGGCCAGGCAACGATTAACCTTGGGTCATATGCTTTTCCGCACATGGCGTAATTTCCTGCACCATAACTATTCCCGATTACAACTGTGAATTTTGGCACCACGCTATTGCTCACCGCGTTTACCATTTTGGCACCGTCTTTAATGATGCCTCCGTGCTCACTTTTGCTTCCTACCATAAAGCCAGTCACATCCTGTAAAAACACCAATGGAATTTTCTTCTGATTGCAATTGGCAATAAACCTTGTGGCTTTATCTGCACTGTCACTATAAATTACACCGCCAAACTGCATTTCGCTTGGTTTGGTTTTTGCTTTTGTGGTCTTTACTAACTTTCGCTGGTTGGCTACAATACCAACTGCCCAGCCATCGATGCGGGCATAGCCTGTTAGGATGGTTTGCCCGTAGCCTTCTTTGTATTCCTCAAACTCGCTGTTGTCTACGAGACGGGTTATGATTTCCCGCATGTCGTATTGATCGGCTCTTGATTTTGGAAGGATTCCATAAATATCTTCTTGTGTTGCTATAGGCTTTTTAGCACCAACTCTATTAAAGCCAGCTTTATCATAATCACCAATTTTAGAGATGATATTTTTTATTTTATCCAAAGCATCTTTATCGTCTTTGGCCTTATAGTCGGTAACACCACTTACTTCGCAGTGGGTTGTAGCACCCCCCAAGGTTTCGTTGTCAATACTTTCACCTATGGCTGCTTTTACGAGATAGCTACCAGCCAAAAAGATACTTCCAGTTTTATCAACAATTAACGCTTCATCACTCATAATGGGGAGGTAAGCACCCCCGGCAACACAGCTTCCCATTACGGCTGCTATTTGTGTGATTCCCATACTGCTCATAACAGCATTGTTTCTGAAAATACGCCCGAAATGTTCTTTGTCCGGAAAGATCTCGTCCTGCATGGGCAGATACACCCCTGCACTGTCTACCAGATAGATGATAGGTAATTTGTTTTCAATGGAAATTTCCTGTGCACGAAGATTCTTTTTTCCTGTTATGGGGAACCAGGCTCCTGCTTTTACAGTAGCATCGTTTGCCACGACAATACATTGTTTGCCTTGAACATAGCCTATCTTTACCACCACACCACCACTAGGGCAACCCCCGTGCTCTTCGTACATCCCGTCTCCTGCAAAAGCACCAATTTCTACACTGGGTTTTTTAGCGTCCAGTAGGTATGTAATACGCTCCCGGGCAGTCATTTTACCTTTGGCGTGATGTTTTTCGATACGTTTTTCGCCTCCGCCCAATTTTACCTGAGCCAACTTTTTGCGTAATTCTGAAACGGCTAATTTATTA
Organism: Flavobacteriaceae bacterium UBA1903; assembly: GCA_002337605.1. Lineage (GTDB taxonomy): Bacteria > Bacteroidota > Bacteroidia > Flavobacteriales > Flavobacteriaceae > Marinirhabdus. Next base: position 143,458 of record DDGL01000002.1, on the reverse strand, counting down.
TGATCTTCGTTTTTGTTGAAGTTAATATCCACGTGTTTTAATTTTTCGCTAAGGTACAAAAATCTAGTGCTTTTTATCTTCTGAAAATTCAGATGTTATAAATTTTCCCTGGAAATAGTTACCTGGGAAAATAAAAAAGCATACTTTTGTGATAAATTATAAATCTTATGAATAAAATAATAGCGTTTGCAGGAAGCAACAGTAGTGTTTCTATCAATAAACAACTGGCCGTTTATGCTGCTAATCAGATAAATGATGTTACTGTTTCTATAATTGATCTTAATGACTATACGCTTCCGTTGTACGGATTTGACCATGAAAAGGAGCACGGCATTCCCGAAAAGGCTCAGATTTTTCTGAACCTGATAAAAGAGTCCGACGGGATTATTTTGTCATTGGCAGAGCATAATGGCGCTTACAGTACAGCTTTTAAAAATATCTTTGACTGGATGTCCCGAATTGATGGCAAATTATGGAGCGATAAACCTATGTTGTTAATGGCAACTTCACCTGGGGGTCGGGGAGGAGCAACCGTTCTTGAGATTGCAAAAGGAAGATTTCCTTATATGGGTGGAAATATTGTTGCCACATTTTCCCTGCCTAATTTTAACGATAATTTTTCAGAAGCTGGTATCAAAGATCAGGCATTACAGACGAGATTAAAAGATGCTGTTGCTGTATTTCAACAAGCCATTAAATAACAAAGCACGAGTATGGGAGATATTTCAAAAGATATAAACAGTAGGTTTAAAAACGATAAGCAGAAAGCCATGCTTAACATAATTTATACAGCAAACTGGATTACGAGCCAGCAAAACAGTTTTTTTAAGCCTTTTTCAATTTCACCACAGCAGTATAATGTATTGCGGATCCTACGTGGAGCGGGAGAAGTTTTGCCTGTGCAAACCATAAAAGACAGAATGTTACAACGGGCTCCCAATGCAACCAGAATGATGGATAAGCTCTGTGATAAGGAACTTATAAAACGTGTGCCTTGTAGCAACGACCGCCGTGTTGTACAGGTGGAAATAACAGAAAAAGGACTCCGGCTTTTAACTGAAATAGACAAAGCACACCCTACAGAGTATTTAAAAAATATCACTCTGAAAGAAGCGACCCTGTTAAGCGATCTATTAGATAAAATTAGATAAAAAATAACTGTTATTACAAGACAAATACTATAAAACGATGAAACTAAATAGCATTAAAAAAATTGGACGAAGCGATTTTGTGAATATGGGCCCTATTCAGTTAAGACAGCCCATACCAACTTCCGATATTGAATTAATAGATCCCTTTATACTGTTGCACCATTATGGACCTTATCCTATTAACGAATTAAACAACCCCTTCGATCTGGGACCGCATCCCCACCGTGGTTTTGAGCCTGTCACATTTTTACTGCAAGGAGAGCAGTTGCACAGAGACTCTTTAGGAAATGAAAGTGTTGTGAAGGCTGGCGATGTACAATGGACTACTGCTGGACGGGGAATTATGCATGCCGAAGGTCCTACAAAGGAGTTTGTAAAAAAAGGAGGTGACTTAGAGGGAATTCAATTATGGCTCAATTTACCTTCGGAGAAAAAAATGATGCCAGCAGCCTATCAGCACGAAAAAAATGAAGATTTCAGAGTGGTTACTTCTAAAGATAAAAAAGTGAACATTCAGGTCATTGCAGGAGAATTAGAAAGCATCTATGGTAGAATTGCTACACAAACACCCGTAAATGCTTTTATGGTAACTGCAAGGGAGAGCGGTTTTTATGAAGTAGCGATCCCAGAAGAGCATCAGGCACTGGTATATCTTATTAAAGGGGATGTTAGGATTAATGACACTATAAATTTAAAACTGAATCACGAACAACTCGTATGGTTTAAACAGGATGGAGAAGGGTTCTCTATAGAAGCAACTGCTGAAAGTACATTACTGGTTCTTTCTGGAACCCCTATTAACGAAAAAGTTACAAGTTGGGGACCGTATGTTATGAATACCCAAACGGAAATTATGGAGGCGCTACGCGATTACCAACAAGGGAAAATGGGGTTCTTACCTGCCTAACAATTAAGAATCCTTTGGGTGCTTTTTTTATATAAAAATCCGATATTTGTCGGATTGTGCTATGATGTATAGCCATCTTTTATAGTAGTGGTATGTTTTAATTTTTTTGAATTTAAAACAGCGGGGCTTATAGCTTCGCCTACTATAGTATTTGAATCTAAATTTGCGTTAGGGATTGAGCGGTTTGTTTGAGCTCTCCCGATGAAAATCGGGAAGCGAGTAGTGAAAGCCCGACCTTCTGAAGCTTGAAGTATGAAGGCGAAAGAGGGGAACGCCCAAAAACAAAAAACTCATGATGAATAAAAATACAGTATTGGCCTGGGCCACATTTATAATGATAATTATGGGCTGCGCCCTCATTGCCCTCGGGGCTTTTCGATATGACGATGTTGCCGGATGGGGCTTTGCAACTGTAGGCTTCGGCTTTTTTGCCATTGCTTGGGTATTTAATGCACTAAAAGGACGGATGTAAATACCCGTTACGGGTGATATAAAGTAGGTGAAAATAGTTACTTTTTGAAACAGAACATTTCCCTGCTTAAGCCGTAATCCATTTAAAGAAAGACCGATGTACCTTAATCATTTAATCAACCTAATTACCAAATCAACTTAAAAAATGAGCGACGATAAAAAAGTAATTTTCTCCATGTCTGGATTAACCAAGACATTTCAGAGCGCACAAACCCCCGTTTTAAAAAATATTTACCTGAGCTTTTTCTATGGAGCCAAGATTGGGATTTTAGGTCTCAACGGTAGTGGTAAGTCTACCTTGCTGAAAATTATTGCAGGCGAGGAAAAAAACTACCAGGGCGATGTTGTCTTTGCTCCGGGATACACAGTAGGTTACCTGGAACAGGAACCAAAACTGGATGATAGCAAAACCGTGATTGAAATTGTACGTGAAGGTGCTGCCGAAACAGTAGCTATTCTAGACGAATACAATAAGATTAACGATATGTTTGGCCTGGAAGAAGTCTATAGCGATGCCGATAAAATGGAAAAGCTTATGGCAAGACAAGCCGTGCTTCAGGATGAAATTGATGCAGCCAACGCTTGGGAGTTAGATACCAAACTGGAAATTGCTATGGATGCGCTGCGTACACCAGATGGCGATAAGCCAATAAGTGTGCTCTCTGGTGGAGAACGTCGTAGAGTGGCTTTGTGTCGCTTACTATTACAAGAACCAGATGTGCTATTACTCGATGAGCCTACCAACCACCTGGATGCAGAAAGTGTACATTGGTTAGAGCATCATTTGGCACAATACAAAGGAACTGTGATTGCTGTAACACACGACCGTTATTTCTTAGATAATGTTGCAGGGTGGATTCTGGAACTGGATAGAGGGGAAGGTATCCCGTGGAAAGGAAACTATTCTTCCTGGTTGGATCAAAAGTCAAAAAGATTAGCGCAAGAACAGAAACAGGCAAGTAAACGTCAAAAAACCCTGGAGCGTGAATTGGAATGGGTAAAACAAGGTGCCAAAGGCCGACAAACAAAACAGAAAGCGCGTTTACAGAACTATGACAAATTAATGAGCCAGGACCAAAAGCAACTGGACGAAAAGTTGGAAATATACATCCCTAATGGTCCACGTCTGGGAACCAATGTAATTGAAGCAACAGGCGTGAGTAAGGCTTTTGATGATAAGATTTTATACGAAGACTTAAACTTTAAACTACCGCAGGCAGGAATTGTTGGAATTATTGGGCCCAATGGTGCCGGTAAAACCACCATCTTTAAAATGATTATGGACGAGATTGAACCCGATAAAGGTAATTTTACCGTTGGGGAAACCGCACAAATTGCCTACGTAGATCAAAGTCATAGCAATATTGACCCAGAAAAAACGATCTGGCAAAACTTTAGTGATGAGCAGGAGTTGATCATGATGGGAGGTAAGCAAGTATACTCAAGAGCGTATCTAAGTAGATTTAATTTCAGCGGAAGCGAACAAAACAAAAAAGTTTCTAAACTTTCTGGTGGAGAACGTAACCGTTTGCATCTGGCCATGACCCTTAAAGAAGAAGGAAACGTTTTATTACTTGATGAGCCTACAAACGACCTCGATGTAAATACCTTACGTGCTTTGGAAGAAGGACTGGAAAACTTTGCAGGTTGTGCCGTGGTTATTAGTCACGACCGTTGGTTCCTGGATAGGATTTGTACGCACATTTTAGCCTTTGAAGGCGATAGCCAGGTATATTTCTTTGAAGGTGGCTTTAGCGAATACGAAGAAAATAAAAAGAAACGTCTGGGTGGCGACTTGCTCCCGAAACGTATCAAATACAAGAAGTTGATTCGATAAGTTCCAGCTTAAGTGATCAAGAGGCTGTTTAAAAAGTAAATTTGGATGTTAAATTAACAGACTAAAATACCTTTATAGATAGCCTCTTTTTAATACCCGTCATTTGAACAGCCCGTTCAAACTCACTATCTTTAGAGTTCAAATATTTTTCACCTATGAACGTATTAAAACTTTTTCTTCTTGTGGGGCTGCTGAGTGTATTTCAGGTACATGCACAAATCCAAAAACCTTTTGAATCTCTGGATGTTTTCCAGCTTGAATATGCTGATGATCCGCAAATTTCTCCCAATGGGGACCACGTGGTCTATCGCCGTACGGGTTTTGATATTATGAAAGATAAGTCTAAAGGAGATCTTTGGATGGTTTCAACTTCGGAAGAAAAAAAACATTACAAGCTTACCGGTAGAGAAGAAAATGAAAGCTCTGCCAGATGGTCACCAAGTGGCGACAGGATAGCTTTTGTGAGCAGTGGAGATAGCGGTAGTGAAATTTTTGTGTACTGGATGGCCAACGGTGCATTGGCAAAACTCACTCAGTTAGAGAACAGTCCCTCAAATATCGCCTGGTCACCCGACGGGAAACACATAGCTTTTAGTATGAAAGTGGATGCAAAAGCCCCGGTTTTAGCAAAAATGCCTGAAAAACCAAAAGATGCGAAGTGGGCAGAAGCACCTCGCATTACAGATAGATTAAAACACGAGGCCGATGGAGCAGGATATTTAAAGCCAGGCTTCAACCATATTTTTACCATTTCTGCAGAAGGGGGAGCGCCTCGACAATTGACTTCGGGCGATTTTAACCATGGAGGTAGTCTTTCCTGGGGAGCTAATGGTGCGAATATTTATTTTTCAGCTAACAGGAACGAAGACTGGGAGTACGATTTCAGAAACAGCGAAGTCTATTCAGTAGGCACCCAGACAGGAGTTATAAATGCCCTTACAGACGCCAATGGTCCCGATGGTTCCCCTCAGGTTTCTCCGGATGGAAAGCATATTGCTTACCTTGGCTTTGTAGATAAGGTACAAACCTATCAGACCCGAAAATTACAGCTTATGAATATTGACGGTTCTGAAAAGAAGGTGCTAACCCTCAAGATAGACCGAAGTATTAGTGATGCAGTTTGGGCAAGGGATAGCAAAGGACTATACGTTCAGTATAACGATTTAGGACTTACGAAGCTAGGCTATTTGGACCTAAGCGGAAATTTAACAGAACTAGTAGACAATGTAGGGGGAACCACTCTGGGAAGACCGTATGCCAGCGGAAGTTTTTCTGTTTCAAACAACGGAAACATTGCCTATACACTTTCAAAAACAGATCGCCCGGCCGATGTTGCCGTGCTATCTAAAAGAGGAAAGACACCAGAAGTGCTTACGGCCTTAAATGAAGACCTGCTCAACTACAGAACCATGGGGGAGGTAGAAGAAATATGGTATACTTCTACTGTAGATGGCCGCAAGGTGCAAGGTTGGGTGGTGTATCCGCCCAATCATAATAAATCGCAACCAGCTCCTTTGCTGGTTGAAAATCATGGAGGGCCTATTTTAAATTATGGACCTCATTTTTCTGCTGAGATACAATTGTATGCCGCTGCAGGGTATGTGGTTTTTTATCCCAATCCGCGTGGGAGTACAAGTTATGGAGAAGAATTTGGAAACTTGCTTTACAACAACTACCCTGGCGAAGATTATAACGACGTGATGGATGGGGTACATGAATTGGTAAACAAAGGTGTGGCAGACAAAGAGCATTTGTACGTTACAGGAGGAAGTGCCGGGGGTATTATGACAGCCTGGATTATTGGTAAAAACAATGAGTTTAAAGCCGCCGTAGTGGCTAAACCTGTGATGAACTGGATCAGTAAAACATTAGTAGCTGATAATTATTACGGGTATGCCAATTCCCGTTACCCAGGGCAACCGTGGGAGAATTTTGAAAACTACTGGAAATTCTCACCGCTTTCGCTGGTAGGTAACGTTGAAACACCCACAATGGTTATGGTAGGAATGGACGATTTGCGTACGCCACCAAGTGAAGCAAAGCAATTATATCATGCCTTAAAATTAAGAAAAATTGAGACCGTGTTAGTGGAAATTCCGGAAGCCTCACATGGCATAGCAGCACGTCCCAGCAATTTAATTACCAAGGTAGCACACACCCTGGCATGGTTTGAAAAGTATAAATAAAAGTTTGTTTTAGCTTTTCTTTTGGTGTTCTAGTTTTGAGCGCAAGGACAGGTTCTCTCGTTGAGTCTTTTGAAGCTTTATAGCCATATAGATCAGAAGCCCTATAAGAACTATAAGAGCAATAGATAATCCTGAAATTAATTTATCACCATCATTATTTTGCGCAAGCAGGCTAATTGGTGTAAAAAATAATAGTAGTATACATAGAGCCTTTTTCATAATAGGAATGTTTAAAGTAGTTACATAAACATACTATTTAATTCTGAAAAAGAGGGTGCTGGCTACCAGAAAATGAGATGGATCCTTTAGAGTACCAGCAACAGCATTGAAATTTTTACCAAGTCTGTTACTGAGGTTACATTCAGCTTTTTGTAAATATTTTTGCGGTGGGTTTGTACGGTATGTTCTGAAATAAACAACGCGGCAGCAATTTGCTTGGTCTGTAACCCTTCAGCAATTAATGTGATGATAGTTTCTTCCTGGGGTGTAATGGTGGCTACTAATGAAGTATCTACCCCTTTATTCATAAGATCGCTTTCAATAGTTTCGTATAAGGAAACCATTTTTTCTAGCTTCTTGAGTGCGGTAACATCATTGTATAAATACCTGATATTATCTTCAGCAGCAGTTACAGCGTCAATTTTTGAATGATGGGTTATAAACTTTTCTGCAAAGCGTTCAATTTTCTTTTTTGGCGAATGTAGCTGTAAAGATTGTGACTCTCTGGAAGCTATTTTCAAAAAGTTTAATGGGGTTTGAGATTTCATAAGTAACATATTACGGGGTTAACTAGTTGAGTAGTTCTTACTGCTAAACTATATGAAATCTCCTATAACATAAGGATTTATGTCACTACTAACGTGTTTGTTGTCACAAATGACAGGTGTGATTTTATGCGTTCTTCGTGAGTAACGTTAAACAGGCAACGAACTAAGAAGAAAATTTTGTTACGAAGTTGCTGTGTGCAATAACGTTTCTTTCAATTTTGGTTTGTACGTTCTTGAAAGAGGGAGCCAGGTGCCATCCTCCAGCATAAGTTTTGTAGAGTTGATAATACGGATGTAATCTAAATTTACCAGATACGATTTATGTATTTGTGCAAAACCTTCCGTAGCCAATCGCTCCGACATTTCTTTGAGGGTGTGTCGGTCAATTTCGGGTTTGGCGTTGTCCTGTGTATAAAATTCAAGGTAGTGCCCGTCAGACTTTACGTAAAGTAATTCTTTTGTGTTTAGTACTGCTTTGCTTTTAAGATGAAGCAGTGTCGGAGCATTTTCAGCTGCAGTTGCAGCATTATAATTCTTTAACTCCTCCCGTAATACTTCCAGCTCTTTTTTTGACTTTTTATTTCGTAGCCAGAAAATAATTACGATAAAGAGTAATACTAATGAAATGACCCCCACCAAAAAGGAGGTAGATTTATAAATAGATTTTTGAGTGCTTAAGTCTTCTATTTGAGCATCTTTTTTCTCTACCTGGTATTTTGTAATAATTTCGTTGAGTTTCTCTACATTTTCAGTTTTGTAAGCTTCGTCTTCTAGCTTTTTAGCCGCTTTTATATACTTGTTCGCTGTTTTAAAATCTCCTGTAGCTTCTAAGATTAAGGCTCTTTGGTCGTAGGAATCTTTCAAATTAGCGACAAGCGTAAGGTCTTTAAATATGTTAATTGCACTGTCTGAATACTTTAATGCAGCTTGATAGTCTTCTTGTTTGTGGTTATTACTACTTCTCAAAAAATACAATTCGCCCAACCTTGCTTTAGCACCGGTGTTTTTATAGCTGGTTTCAGCTTTTGTGTAGTAGTAACTTGCGCTGTCCTGTTGTGCCAGTAACATAAAAGCTTTTCCCATATTCTGATATGCCAGTGCTTCGGACGCGCCACTATTGTTTTTTTTATAATAAACTGCAGATTTACGGGAGTAATAAAGGGATGAATCGTATTGCTTTTTATTAGTATAATTTACAGCCAGGTTATTGTAAAACCGGTAAATGTCCCTATCAACCTTAAACTTTTTAGCCAATGCCAGTCCTTCGTGATAGGTCTGGATACTACGGTCTGTTTGTTTCAGGTTGTTCTGGGCCAGACCAATATTTAAAAGAAGACTCGTTTTGTACCTGTCTACACCAAGACTGTCCCATATTTCCATAGTTCTGGCGTAAATATCCAGGGCCTGGCTATAATCGCCTTTATTTTTAATGCCAATGGCATAATCGCTTAACGCCTTGGCATGGTTTTTTGCATCGTTTCTTTCTTTTGTAAGGTCTACTACATGTTTGAAGATCACTTGTGCGCTATCGGGTTTTCCCAAGCGTACATATGCGATAGCTTTGTTTTTTAGCAATCTGTAGGCGGTAGGATACGTTTCGGGATCTTGTGGTGCTTTTTCTAAACCTTTTTCGAAAGCGTTTATAGCTTCTTTAAAATCCCCTTTAAGGTAGGATGAATACCCGAGCATAAAGTAGGCCTCCATCTTTCCTAGTGCTAAATCTTCCTTTTTTGCGTGTACCAGTGTTTGGTTGCCAATTGCTTTAAGACTGTCTGAATTATTGGTGTTTTTTCGAGCTCTATTTACTAAACTTTCAACCGTAGCATCAGTAAGGTTTTGTGTAAATGCTGTTGCCGAAATACCAAGAATAAAAAAAAATAAAATTGCCCTAGGCAACTGGGTGAGGGGATACATAAGAGGGAGCTATACTAGTTGATTACTCTCAAATGTAGCGAAAAAAAAACCTCTTTTTACTGAAAAAATCCAGCTTTTGTATTGCTTTGTCTCTAACTGTTTGAATTTTTGGAAGTTAGCTTAAACAAAAAAATGGAACTATTTTTTATTGTGCTGGATACCAATCGAGTTGCACAACTTCTACCTCATTGGCTACGCTGGACTTCATGATCAAGGTTTTAAACAGTCCTACGTCGCTTAAACCCTCGGTGCCTCTGTAATGGTAGGGAAAGACTTTATTAGGCTTAAAATCTACCACAGCACTTGCAGCACTTTTTACAGGCATCGTGTACGGTAAGTTCATACATACAAAAGCGATGTCAATGTTTTCAAGAGCGCGCATTTCCGGAATGTCTTCAGTGTCGCCAGAGATATAAACCCGCTGGTTTCCATCGTCTAGAACGTAGCCGTTGCCTCGTCCTTTGGGATGAAATTTCAAGGCTTCTTCCCGTAAATTGTACATTGGGATAGCTTCAAAAGAAAGATTATCTAATCCTTGTATTTGGGTAGTGTTTCCATTATCTAACACGGTCACTAATTGTTGAAGCTCTTCATCAATTTTTTCGGCTACTGCTTTCGGGGCAATAATGCCAGTGCCGTCTGCAGTTACCGCGCGAAGTGTTTCCATATTAAAGTGGTCGCCGTGAATGTCTGTAAGTAAGATAACGTCTGGTTTGGGCTGTCCTTCAAAAGCTACTGCCCCTCCAACGGGGTCTACGTAGATTATTTTTTCGCCCCAGTTTAAAACCATGGTGGCGTGAGAAATTGGAGTAATGTCAATAGTGGATTTTACAGCATCACCTGTGGTGTTTTCAACAGTTGCGGTATCTTCTTTTGGTACTTCGGCACCTTCCTTTTTAGGGTCTTTACAGGAAATAAAAAATATACATAACAGGGTAAGTACTACTGAAGTCTTCATAGGTGCGATTTTCTATAAAGATACAAACTGAAATGGGAACTATGAAAAAATATAGTTCATCTTTATATTGCTACGCTCATACGGATTAGGCTGTTCTAATGAAACTTCCACAAAACCATATTTTTTATAAATATGAATGGCATTGGCTAGCATGGTATTCGAATATAGGAATAGCTTCTGAAATTTATTTTCTACAGCAAAATCTATACAATACTGCATCAGTTTTTGTCCCACTTGTTTTCCTCTGGATTTGGGAAGTACGGCCATTTTTGTGAGTTCATAGGCGTGCTTCCCTCTTTTCAGTAATGCTACGGTGCCTAAGACTGTTCCATTTTCAACAGCGAAAAAAATATGACCGCCAGGTTCAATAATATAGTGATGAGGATTGCTTAGTACCTCCCGGTCATAGGCTTCCACATAAAAATAGGTCTCCAGCCATTCTATGTTGAGATTGTAGAAGGCTTCTGCATAGTTTTCGTGAAAGGGGACAATATTCATAGTAGCTACGAGGATGCACAGGAAGATGAAGTAACTGCAATTCCTGCTTCTTTAATAGCTTTAAAACCCCCTGCAACATCTATTACATTATGAATGCCACGTGCTTTTAAAATGGAAGAAGCAATTACCGAACGATATCCGCCGGCACAATGCACATAAAAAGGTTCATCGCTTGGAAATGTATCTAAATGCTGATTAATAAACTCCAGCGAAGTATGTTTTGCTGTAGGGATATGGGCGTTTTCAAACTCACCGTCTTTTCTAACATCAAAAACGGGAACATTGTTGGGCAACTGGCTTTTTAATGTTTCAGCAGAGACAGACTGCATACGATCGGTTTCTTTACCAGCATCTTTCCAGGCTTTTATGCCGCCTTCCAGAAATCCAAGGGTTTTGTCAAACCCAACACGCGACAACCTGGTCACTGTTTCCTGCTCGCGACCTTCCGGGGTAATCAACAAAATAGGTTGCTCCACGTCGGCAATCATGGCACCTACCCAAGGGGCAAATCCGCCGTCAATTCCTATAAAAATAGATTGCGGAATATGCGCTTCCATAAAATCTTTTTGGTGTCTCACATCTAGTACCACTGCACCTGTGGCATTTGCTAAGGCTTCAAATTCTTTGGGGCTTAGTTTTTTAGTACCTCGTTCCAATACATCTGTAATATTATCGTAGCCCTCTTTATTCATCTTTACATTTAATGGAAAATAGGAGGGAGGCGGTAAGAGACCGTCGGTTACTTCGGCGATAAATTCTGCTTTGGTCATATCTTCACGAAGCGCATAATTCATTTTTTTCTGGTTGCCCAATGTATCCACGGTTTCCTTCATCATATTCTTTCCACACGCCGAACCTGCTCCGTGGGCAGGGTATACTATTACATCGTCTGCCAGAGGCATAATTTTATTACGAAGGCTATCATACAAAATACCTGCAAGATCTTCCTGGGTCATATCGGCACCCTTCTGGGCAAGATCCGGTCTTCCTACATCCCCTAAAAACAGTGTGTCACCACTAAAGATACAATAGTCTTTTCCGTTGGCATCTCTTAGTAAGTAGGTAGTACTTTCCAAGGTATGTCCAGGAGTATGTAGCACTTTCAGGGTAAGTTCCCCTACTTTAAATTCCTGACCATCTTCAGCAATAATTGCGTCAAAACTCGGGTTGGCATTAGGACCGTAGACAATGGGTGCTCCTGTTGCCTCGCTAAGGGATAGATGTCCACTTACAAAATCAGCATGAAAATGTGTTTCAAAAATATACTTTACGGAAGCATTGTCCCGCTTGGCGCGATCCAGATAGGGCTTGGTTTCCCGCAACGGGTCTAAAATTGCCACCTCTCCATTACTTTCAATATAGTAGGCTCCCTGGCTTAAACAGCCTGTGTATAGTTGTTCAACATTCATTGTCTTCAGGTTTTTTGCAAAGATAAGAATAGTTGTTGTTTCCTTTTCAGATAAATTAATAATAGAGAATAGAGAATAGAGAATAGAGAATAGAGAATAGAGAATAGCGTTAAGTAATCCACAAAAGTTCCTTCAACTTCGTAACACTTTGTATATTTACCCGTTTTTTAATCAAAAATATCACTAGATGAAAGTACTATTTATAACAGCCCTGACAATATTGGCGGTTGGGTGTAATTCTGCTCAAACTAATAAGGGCAAGAACATGTCTCGTGAAGACTATGCCAATACCATAACTTCAGCAGAACTGAAAACACATTTATACGAGTTTGCCAGCGATGAGATGCAAGGAAGGATGACCGGAGAAAAGGGGCAGAAATTAGCGGCAGAATACCTACGTAATTTTTATCAGGATCAGGGTATTGCTTCTCCTATAGAGGAAAACAACTACTATCAGAATATTCCAGCTGAATACTTCAGACGAATGAAAGAACCGAAGAGTTCTGAAAATGTGGTCGCTTTTATTAAAGGAAGCGAAAAGCCGGATGAGATTATAGTGCTTTCTGCACATTACGACCACGTAGGGATGGAAAATGGAGAGATTTTTAATGGTGCCGATGATGACGGAAGTGGAACTATTGCTATGCTGGAAATTGCTGAAGCATTTCAGCAAGCTGTAAAAAACGGAAAGGGTCCTAAGCGCTCTATTTTATTCTTACACGTTACGGGTGAGGAAATAGGCCTGTATGGTTCAAAATATTATACTGAGAATCCTATCTTTCCATTGGCGAATACAGTAGCGAATTTGAATACCGATATGATTGGTCGAATAGATCCAGACAAAAAGGACACGCCTAATTACATATATTTGATTGGTAGCGATAAACTAAGCCAGGAATTACACGATGTTTCTGAAGCTGTTGCTGAAAAATATAGTGACCTGGAATTGGATTATAAGTTTAATGATGAGAATGATCCAAATCGTTTTTACTACCGAAGTGATCATTACAACTTTGCAAAAAACAACATTCCAATTATCTTTTACTTTAACGGAGTACACGAAGATTACCACAAGCCAACCGATACTCCGGACAAGATTGAATATGACTTATACGCTAAACGTACCCAACTTATATTTCAGACAGCCTGGGAAGTAGCGAATCGTGAAGAACGTATTACAGCAGATAAACTTTAAATTACCAACAGTTTAGAGTCGTAATATTATAACTAAAAAAACCGCACTATTTTATCAATAGTGCGGTTTTTAGTTTTACTAAATTATAGTTTAGCTCCAGTTGTTATCTGCAAGATCTTCTAAGGTTTTCACTTTGTTAAGCGTATTTTGAATGCGACTTTTCTGGTTGTTCAGAGTCCCTTCAATTTGTGAAGGAAAGCGATTTTCTTTCAGTCGCTTTTCATATTCTTCAACACTGGCTTTTTCACCTCTGATGCATTCTTCCAGAACAGATTCGTCTTTATCGCCACTCAGGGAGGATTTTATATCGATCCAGGTACGGTGTAAGGTTCCCGTAGTACTTCCGCTTTCTTTAGGAGTTTCGTTAAGGTTTCTAATTTCGTCGGTAAGTTCGTTTGCAAATTGGCTACGCTGTGCGGCCTGAAATTTAAAATACTCTTTAAGGTTGTTGTTTTGAGCATCTTTCATAGCCTTGGTAAAGCCTTTTTCTGCATCGTAGTTCTTCTCTAATAATTCTTGCAGGTTGTTCACCAGATTATCGTGAATATCCTGATCTGCTTTTTCTTTTGTCGTTTTCATAGTTTTCTTTTTTTTATGCCAAAATAGTTTTCAGCTGTTTTATTTGAACTAAAGATACTATTCTAAAAAGTTGAAAATTCTTAGCGAATTGCTAATTGAGAACTGTTTAACATTGGATGTTAAAGAGTATTAATGAAGTTCTTTTTCAGAAATACTCCTCGTATATTAGTATGTAATTCTAACAAAACAATAAAAATTATGAGCACAGACGACAAGAAAATACCCGGACAAGAAGAGCACAAAACAAGTATTAAGGACAGTGCTATAGACGAAAAAGCGAACGAAGCAGATGGTCGTGAAATAAACCATCAGGAAAAGCAACGCAGAGAAAAGCACCAACCGCGTGATAACGCATAAAACGAAACTATTATATGAGTACTGATAAAAAAACAAAGAAAACAAAAGAGGAAGAACTGGCGGAAAGTCTGCATCCCGAAACACATAAAGGACCTCAAAAGCCAGAACATACCAATCAGTATGGCGATAAGGATGACGCAACCAGAACACAGTGATACTGAATTAAAAGCTATTATAATGAGCGACTCGAAAGAACATAAAAGCTCCAGTGCTGTTACAAAGCTAAGGATTCATAAAAGGCAGACTGGCTTTGAACCCACGGAAAAACCGTCAAAGGACCATGTTTCAAAGAAAGACAGGGAATTAGACGAGCCTAATGAGCCAGATAGCCATGACGGTGATGACAAACCAAAGAAATCTAAAAACGATGCTCCCGAGGACCGGGAGTTAGACGAAAAAGTAAAAAAAGATAAAAAAGACTGATAAAACTATGAAAAGAGAAGCATTAATATCCACATTAGGTAGTTGTATCAACGCATGTAACCATTGTGCTGATGCCTGTTTAGGGGAAGACAATGTAAAGATGATGGTAGATTGCATTCGTACAGACCGCGTATGTGCCGAAGTATGTAGCAGTCTCTCACAAGTGTTACATACAACATACACTAATGTTAACGGACTTATTGAATATTGTATAAGTGTTTGTGAAGATTGTAAGAGTACTTGCGAGCAACACGACCACCAACATTGTAAGGATTGCGCTAAGGCGTGCGAAGAGTGTATAAAAGCCTGTAAATCCTATTTGGCAGCCTAATCCTTTATAAAAAAAAACACTATGAACGACGACAAAAAAGCTCCTTTACTTGATAAGGACAAAAAGAACGAACAAAACATTAAAAATCAGGATTACCCTGGCGAGCCAAACTCAAAACCAGATACTCCTGATGAACCTACAAGGGAAAATCCAAAGAAAGTTCCAGAATCGAACGACCCTGCAGGGTACAGTGACGATGGAACTAAGAAAGAAACTCCTTCCAGTCAACGAAACAAGAAAGAATAGTTTACAATTGTAAGATACTCAAATAAAAAAAGCCGCTCCAAACAGGAGCGGCTTTCAACTTAAATAATAAACAATTACTCCTTCACAATTCGCTTGGTACTAGTACCAAGTTCACCTTCAACAGTAATAAGGTAGATTCCAGATGCAAGATCTGAAACAGTAAATTGCTTTTCAGTTCCCATTCCTTCCAGGTTAATGGTTTTTACAGTCTTTCCACTTATATCGCGAATAACAGCACTTTGTAACGCACTGCTGGTTTTATTACTAAGTGTGATCACTCCATTTGCTGGATTAGGATACAGTGCGATCCCATTCTCCAGGGTTACTTCATTTACACTTAATGTAAGTTCTACAGTTACATCAAACTCACAGTCTGCTGTATTTCCGACAGCATCTGTAGCGGTAACCGTTACGGTAGTTGTTCCCTCATTCAGTAAGGTTCCCGCTGCTGGATCTTGAGTGGTAACTGTTACAGGATCTGTACAATTATCCACGGCAGTAGTATCTCCTGTTGCAAAGTAATCTGGTATAGTGTATTGCGTTTCCCCAGCTTCCAGTATTATGGTCTGGTCTGCTGGGCACGTAAGTACGGGTGCTTCTCCATCGGTTACAGTTATAGTGAAAGTACATACTGTCATATTTCCGGCAGCGTCGGTTGCTGTAAATTCTATAGTGCTAACCCCTACAGGAAATTCACTGCCAGAAGCTAAACCAGCTGTTTGTGTAACAGAAGTAAGGTCTCCGTTAGGATCTGTAGCAGTTGCATCATCAAAAGTTACGATGGCGCTACATTCACCAGTATCGTTTGCTATTGTAACATTTGCAGGACAGCTAATGGTGGGAGCAACACTTAGTTCAATTCCAACTAAAACAGGATCGTGGTCTGAAGCTCTAAAGGCATTTCCTTCATAAATAGGCAAGGCGCTGGACTCTCTTTCAAACGATTGTTCCGTTGGGTCAAGGATGTCATCGTTATAATCGAATACAGCTATTTCGTCTGCATTGACGTGCCAAACGGTAGTTCCTGTTACTTGAGCAGCCATATTGGTTGAGGCAAGCGCATAGTCTAAATACCCCAATTGCCCGTCAAATACATAACTGTAAGCGTCAGCCCCCTGGTAGTCTTCAATAAGGTTGGTGTAGTCGTCATCGGTACCAGCAGTATCATCACTACCCAAGAGGATATTATCGATTGGATCTTCATTTTTATAGGCATTCAAATCTCCAATAATTAAGAAGTTTTCATTCCCACTAGCTGTAGGGTCTGTTGCTAACCAGTCTACCATTGCAGCAGCAGCTTCGGCTCTAGTAAGGTTACAGTTTCCTGCACCATCGTTTAAGTCTGGATCTCCATCTCCATCGCAAGAAGAACCTTTAGACTTTAAGTGATTGACCACGACAGTCAAGGATTCTCCAATAGCTATTTGTGTAAATGATTGTGCCAGGGCCGGACGGTTTCTGTTATCATCAAAACGCGGATCTACCGTAGCATCTAAGATAGCAAACGCCCCGTTTAAGCTTACCGTTGCTGTGTTGTAAATAAAGGCAACAGCAATCTCGTCTGTACCAATCACCCCAGCGTCTACAGCGACGTATGTAGCAGCACAGGTTGCATTAATTCCATTTGTTCCATTCAGTAAATCGTTTATAGCAGTAACACCATTGTTTTCAATTTCAATAAGACCTACAATATCTGCATTCAAACCACAGATGGCAGCAGCGATCTTCTCGCGTTGCCTGTCTAATTCAGCTAAACTATTCGCTCCTCTTTCATTTAGAGTAGTGAAGTAATTTAATACATTAAAACTGGCCACTTTTAAAGAACCACCAACATCTTCCGGCATAGCAGTTCTTGGGTTTTCAGTTGTAAAGTCATAGCTAAACGCTTCTTCTACAGGTCGTATTCTCCAGGCATCGGTACCATTTTGTCCTGCAAAAGACCAGTGCATGATCCCGGTAAGGTTACTAATTTGATCACCCCCACGAATAAAGTTGGTGTTGCTTAATCCCGGACGAGGCCAGAAATACGGCTCATCTATCGGGCCATTTACATTGCTATTTTGTATGTTATTGTCGTCGTCTAAAATAATGCGCGAAGCTTCTAACTGGGCAAGAAAAGCAGCATATCCTACTACGTCTGGCTCATTCTCATCTGTAAACTGCTGTGCTCTTTCGTTGGCGTTAAGTACCAACTGACCATAACGTGCCAGTTCAAAATATTCGCTTACTACCAGATCTGTAGTATAGGTAACAAGCATGCTTTCTACACTTTCGTAGGTAGCTTCCATATCGGTTCCTGCTGGAGCAGGCAGCGTTAAGGTTGCAGGTGTTGGTAATGGGTTTGCGTTGCTGGTTACACTAACACTACCGCCCGTAACATCTATTTGTGTAGTTCCGAAAAACTCCACTACAGTTCCAGATACTTCCACACGGTCTCCTACGGCAACAGCTGTTGGGCAGCTTTGGCAGAATACAAAAATCCCTTCCGAAGTCATTGCATCTGCATCTGCATCGGTATCTTCTTCCTGAATAAAGAAACCGCTTAACTGATCATCCTCCTGATAATCTCCAGTTACAATAGCGTCTACTATAACGGTTGTATTTTCTAAAGGGCTGGTTCCTGTAGTTCCCTGTACCTCACTAATAAGTACAATGGTAGGAGGTGTTGCACCACAATCGTTTACGACACCTGCTGTGGCAAGAGCCGAACACCAGGTATTACTTAAATCTTCAGAAGTTTCATCATCCCCATTTACTCCATTTCCAGTACCTGAAAGTTCTGCACCTTCTGTAAGATCGTTTCTTTGAAAAGATTCTCCTCCGGGGTGAGACCCTGCAGCTACTAATTCCTGGTTTGCTATTGGGGTATCATCTGCATAGGTGCTGGCAGTAGCATCGGCATCTGGACCGTCTATGCTTACACCAGTTTTATCAACAGCCTCGTTGGTATCTCCCCAAAGCACATAGTCTAAGTCTGTTACTAAGTCCGTTTCACCATCCCAGTAAAATAGGATAGCTATTTCACCACTATTGGTTAAACCGCCTTGACCGTTTATAGAGCCTGGTAAGCCTTCCAGCATATCCGGAATCCCGTCTGCAGTAGCGCCGTCTTCATATAGCTCGTAGGTAGGGGCCATTCCGTAGGTTGTAGTATAATCTTCAGAACCAGAAATTGCCAGGGTCTGGTAGGCACCTGCAGCAATTGAAGCACCGTTCGGGAAGCGTGCTAAAAAATCTCCAAAACCGCCGCCGCCAGCGTTAGCTCCAGTTACAATGTTGTAGTAGTAGGTACCACCTCCTGCAAAAGTAGCGTCGGTAATATATACATTGGTTAAGTCTACCGCTGTTGCATTTGGGTTGAATATTTCAATAAACTCACCCGCAGTAGGGGTTACAGTTATTTCGCTTAGTAATAAAGGTAATACAGCCGTACTACTTACTCCTGGCGACCCTACATCGCCTCCAGAATTTCCGTTGGTAGCCAAGCTTGTATAGCCTTCAAATAATGGGGTTGCACCTCCATCTGTAGAAAGAGTCCAGTTGGCACCATCGTCATTATCTGCAGTGAGATCGCTTAAGTAAATTGAAGCAGCATTGTTATCTACCGGCCAAGGTGTACTGTCATCAAAAGCAACATTGTCCAGTACAT
Organism: Flavobacteriaceae bacterium UBA1903; assembly: GCA_002337605.1. GTDB lineage: Bacteria > Bacteroidota > Bacteroidia > Flavobacteriales > Flavobacteriaceae > Marinirhabdus. Next base: position 124,580 of record DDGL01000002.1, on the reverse strand, counting down.
TTGCCTGTGTAACATTATCACCAGAATACGAAGCGAAGTCCTCCCAGATTCCAACCGTGTCACCACTGTTGTTAAGAGACATTGCACTCCAGTTGGTAACAGCAATTAGGTTTACAGTACCCCAGGCAGCGGTAAAGTCGGCTGCTGAAATATCATCAGCATTGTACAAAATAGCTGAAGTACCTGCAGCAATGGTTCCTGCTGCAATATTTGCAGCTCCCTGTGCTACACCGTTATTATCGTCTACCACATAGCCTGCAAGATCTATAGCCGTACCTCCGGTGTTATACACCTCAAGATATTCCCAATCGTCTTCATCGCTATTTGGATTGTACATGATTTCTGAAATCACCAGTTGTGAACTGGCAGATCCGTTAATGGTAATATTGTCTATTCCCATAGGTTCAGACCCGCTAGGGGTACCGCTCCAGCTTAGACGAATAGTTACGGAAGTTGCAGCTAACCCATCTACTAAAGTAGAAGTGTAGGTATCGAAGTTACCTGTTGTAGGATCGCATTTGTCCAGGAAACCAACCGAAGTTGTACTACCGTCAATAAATAACTCCAACGGATCGTTAAAGTCTGGAACCAAACCTCCGTCAAGTGCTCTATAGGTTTTTGAGGCACTTTCGTCTGTAGCAGCTCTAAAAATTTCCTGATAGGCACCACCGTCTATAGCCGCTTCAATTAAAAAGCCGTCGGTTGAACCCGCTTCAAAATCACCAATGGCTCCTAAGTCCATTACAATTGAACTAAGTATGGCTGTACCCCAACCATTAAAAGTCCAGGTAGCATTATTTATTGCTACGCCATCGGCATCGTTTAATGCAAAAAACGCAGTAGTGTTTTGTCCAGCCAACCCAGAAGTATCGCCAGGAAAATTAGTTCCTGTTCTTGCACCACTAACATCTTCTACAGAGTCATCGGCTACGTCAAAAGGCATTCCGTTACCCCCTAGCTGGCCATCCACACGTCCAAAAACGTCACCACCCGTAGCAGTGTTATAATCGGCTACATTTGCTGTGGCGCTGAGGTTTACGGCGTTGCCGTCAAAATCTTCCAATCCTATCGTGGTCTGGGCAAAAATCTGCGAGACACTCAGGAGTAAAGTAAGTACAAAGTACAAGGGGAGTTGTTTTCTTTTCATTTCAATTGTTTAATTCTGGGTTATGTAATTGATTCACATTATGTTGTCTTCAGCTTGCGCCGAAGCGTGTATTTTTATACAAAACTAGGAGATTATCTTTGTAAAAAAAGCCTGTTTTCGTAAACTTAACGTAGGGATAATGTTTAGCTTTCAATGCATTTTTTTCTACACTTCTAAAACAAAAAAAATACTTAGACGCCATTGATGGTTACGGTTTTAAAGCTTTGATATCCTAAATAAATACCCCCAACTCTAAGGAGAGATATTTTTTTAGTAACCTTACGTACTGCGTAAGACTTCATATTCCATACTCCATATTCAAACCTGATACGTCACACTTCATATCTCACACGCACTAACGAATAACTGAACTCTCGCACCCCAATAATTCCCTAAAAACCCTGTATCTTTAACTCCTAATTTATTCAGTACATCTATTCTATATGAAAGTAGCTCCATTAATTGTTTGTTTGTTATGTATTCTGTGTTTCAGCTGTAATGAAGTAGATCCAAAAGGGGAAGAGGACATACACGCCTTTGTGCAAAAATGGAATAAAAACCATACCCAATTAAAAGCACCCTTCCTGCAACAAGACTATATGGATGTGGTGGAATATTACGGAAAAGAACGTACCAAAGCAGAACTACGTCAGGATAAACTTGTATTGTTTGAGCAGTTTCCGGACTATACACAACAACTGCTCAATGATCAAGTAACCATAACTAAGGAAAACGGACTATACCTGGTGGTTTTTACCAATCAAGTAGAATACAAAGGAGTGGAAGCTACCTATGAATATTACCTGTCCTTAATTTTAAAAAACGGGACTTATAAAATTGTACGTGAAGGGGTTGCTGAAGATGCTAAAAATCAAGATGCTGCTATTTTTCCTAAATTCAGGGAAGCAACAATTGCAAAATCAAGAAACAGGCAACTCTTCGGCGATTTTAATGGCGACGGACTTTCAGATTATGCGTATGTGACGAGCCCGATTCTTCTAACAGAAGCCGAAAAAAACAATCAGACTGCTTCCGATTCTTTATGCAAAGGAGATTGTGACAGCGTTATTAATTTTAGTGCGCCAGGCCTAAGCCCAATTACCATTGCCAACGCCTACCAATCGCAATTAGAAAACTTAAAAGACCTCAATGGTGATAGCGCAGATGAAATAGGGTTCTGGAATATAAAACCTACGCAAAAAAGCCTCTATATTTTTGATGCCACCAACAGTAAATTACTAACCCCGCCTGTTACCATCAACACTGCAGTACACAAAAATTTAGACCTAATAGATGTTGTTAAAAAAACAGGACCAGGTAAGATTACAGTGACGCGCAGTGTGGAGCGCAATGGCAACTGGGTGTTGGAGAGTTCGATTGTTGTTTTGGAGTAAAAAAAGAGACCAAGTACATCTTTCATTTTACAATATCCCTAAAACTTTTAACGAAATTATAATAAATAAAACTTCCCAGAATCCCGACCTTTAAATAAAAAGCAAGAATGAAGATAGCCCTAGTAGGTTTTGGTCCCCGCGGACTTGCATGTCTTGAAAACCTGGTGCTCGCTTTAGGTAAAGAGAAACGTAACATTCCTATTTTAATTACAGTTTTTGAGCCTTCTTCACGGTTAGGCACTGGAAAGGCTTGGGAACTGAACCAACCAGAGACTAATTACATAAATATTTCAGACCATGCCCTACAAAACTTACAAGGCCGGGAAAAGCTGGTATGGGGTGCTTGTACCATCCCTTCGTTTCCATCCTATAGTCAGTGGTGTATCAATGAGCAAAAGACTGAAAATATTAAAGGCGATAAAGATGTGTATCCTGCACGCTCACAGATGGGAACCTACTTGAACCAACGTGCCAGCAGTATCTGTACTGTATTGAAAGAGCACAAGCTACTCACGATTTGCCAGGCTAAGATTACGGACATTACGTTTTCAGCTAATGAATTAATTTTAATGGCGCAGCAGGAGGAATACAAAGTAACCGAAGCAGTACTTACACTAGGACATCTACCTACCAAAGACAGTGAAGAAACCAAACAGTTCAAGGCGCACGCTCGTAACAATGCCTGCATTTATATTGACAATCCTTACGAAACGCTTCTGGCTCAGGGTAATATGTCTAATACTATCGTAGCAATAAAAGGCTTCGGACTTTCTATGATAGATATTGCCCGACAGCTTACCAGTTATGCATATGGCAGGTTTAAAAAGAATGAAAAAGAACCTTTCTTAAACTTTATTCCGGAAAAGGGTTGTGTACACAAACTAATCCCTTATAGTTTTGACGGGCTCCCATGTGTCCCAAAACCTTACGGTCGTACGGTAGACGAACAGTTTGCACCCACTAATACCGAAACAAACACTTTTGAGCTTGCGGTAAGAAATTCCCTGAGCACCCCAGAAGCCAATGAAGACCTTCAGTTTCTTTTAGATGCATTTGCCAGGGTGGCAGCGGCTGTTTTTAAAAGAAATCATAAGGAGATTATTGCTACCCATAGCTTGCAATTACTTATAGTAGCCTGGTTACAAGATACCAATACCAAGCACGAACTTATCCTGGATACTCAATTAGACACCAAAGCATATATGGTGCGTTGTGTGCATATGGCTTATGGAACCGAAGAAAGCTCATTGGATTATACCATTGGGCAGGTATGGCGCCATTTGCAGCCTACAATGTATCGGTTATTTGCGTTTAGTGGGTTGCCTGGACATGTATTAAAGAAACTAGTCACTATGGATGAAAGTATCAAACGTTATTCCTACGGTCCTCCAGTGGAGAGTATCTTACAACTAATCGCCTTAGTAGATGCCAATATATTAGACCTTCGGTTTGTGAATAATCCTGAAGTAACTATGATAGAAACCGGTTGGAAACTCAGCAAAGATAAATACACCCAAGAGGCACAACAACTATGCAATTCTGTTATGGAAGCTCCTGTACTCAAAGAACTGGAAAGCCCTTTAATAGACAGTTTACAAAAACAACAGCTCATACAAGCAGTCCATCCAGAATTAGGAATTCAAACCTATCCAGAAGCTACTGTTGTACCTGTTGAAAATCAAACAAAACACATCCCCATCTCAGTGATAGGCAGAAATGCTAAAGGAAGTGTGTTAGGGACGGATGCGATCTTAGAGTGTTTTAGCCCGGAAATCAGTGACTGGGCTGCAGGAGTGGTACATAGATTTAAAAATTATAAAAGCTAACCCTACATGTTCTTAGTTACTCACCTGCTGCTGAAAGCGTCATAAACTGAACTATTTCGTCATAACGATTACTCCAAGGCCAAAAATACTGTGTTACCATAGGTACATGTTTTTTATCTAGTATTTTCAATTCCACCCCAGGTTGGAACTTTTGTAGAGCTTCTAAAAAACGTCTGTTGGCAGTATCAATAGACTGATAGGTCTTGCTTCCCAGATAGATCTTAAACCGCGGACTGTCTTCACCTAAAAAGTAAATAGGGGAGGCAACTTTCCATGTATTGGGGTTTGCGGTCCAGGTGGTTAGGTAGTTGTCTTCTTCAGTTGGCGGATTGTTTTGTAAATAATGAAACATATCCAATGCGGCGGCATCATTTAGGATAATCCCAGAGATACTGTTGGGGTCTATTCCATATTTAGGATGGAGGGTTGCTAAACTAATTAAATGCCCTCCCGCCGAGTGTCCCGTAAGGTAGATTTGCGAAGGATCGCCTCCATAGGTTGAAATGTTATGTTGCGTCCAGGCAATTGCTTCGGCAATTTGTTGCGTCATGAGATCGTAATCGGCATTGGGACTTAAGGTATATCCTGGAAGCACTGTAACCACATCGTGTTTAGCAAAGTTACGTCCAAAGAAACCGTAGAGTTCTTTACTACCACTGTTCCAGTTACCGCCATGTACAAAAATAAGGACAGGGCGTTTGGTGTTGGCTTTTTTTCTTGGCGTAAAAATATTGAGGGTTGGGACAGTACCACCTGTATTTATCTGGAGTTCAGGGTTGTTGAGGTAAGGGAGGTTGGTGTGTTTTTTTGTAGCGCAGGAGGAGAATAAGAGAGAAAAGAGGACTATGGTAAGGAAGGTGCGCATTGGTTAAAAAGGGGATTGATTATTTAGAATTTAGAGTTTGTAATATGGACGTTTTAGCAAGTAAATTAAATTATTAGTGAACAGTGAACAGTGAACAAAATTCAATCCTTCTTACTCGCTATTTATTAAAAACTACACTAACTCTTTCACTTTCTGATAGCTAATTTCTGTAAAAGAGGATACAACTTTATCAGCATTTCCATAATCCTGATCTGTAGAGTGCTTGCTGTCATATCCCACTACAAAAATCCCTGCATCGTTGGCGGCTTTTATCCCGTTTGCACTGTCTTCTATCACCATACAACACTCTCGCGGTTGCCCCGCAGCCTGAGCGGCTTTTATAAATATTTCGGGATGAGGTTTGCTTTTCTCAAGGTCTGCCCCACTTAGTTTTGCTACAAAGTACTGGTCCAAATTAAATCGATCAAAAATGCGGTTTATATTAGGCATAGAAGCTGAAGAAGCCAGCACTAAGGTAAGTCCGTTGTTATTGTAGTCTTTAATTAAGTCCAGCACGCCATCCAATAATTGCAGGGTATCATCGGTATCAAACAGTTCTTTAAAGTGTTTGCGTTTACACGTAACCAAAGTTTCAGGGGCTTCGGAAAGTTGAAAATGATCTACCAGCTCCTTACAGATATTCAACGTGGCTTGCCCGGTAAACCCAGTGTACATTTCTTCAGAAACATCAATATTCATATCGTTGAACATCATAAAGTAAGCTTTGCGATGGAGGGGCTCTGTATCGACAATCACTCCATCCATATCGAATAAAACTGCTTTTAGCATTTGTTGGGTTGTTAATTAGTTAACTAGGGTTTCAGGTGCCTAGTTGGGTTTTAATTTTTGTTTGGGCAAAGGTAAGGGTTCAAATTACTTGTTAAAAGTTAAATGAGGAATTAGGTGTAGGGCAGCTGTCGATTAGTTAGTCAACTAGTTTTCCAATTCCCAAATTAACTAGTTCCCTAGTCATCTATCTCTGGCAAATGCTCACTTACTTTTTTGTGCCATGCAATTTGTTCTTCCAGGGTAGCTTTAAGGTTGGGCATGGTGTTTTTTGTCTGTAGGAAGACCTCATCACTTAGGTTTGCGCAGGTACGGTGTTCTTCGGCCAGATTTTTTTCTAAGTCCTTATCATTATGAAAGCCTAAGGAGCTTTTAATATCTTCCCAGCCCATTTCTATAGCATTGGCTAAGGTTCTGTTAAGTTCCAGTTGTGCTTCTGGTACGTATGTTTTAAAATCGTGTACCAACTGCAGACTAAAAAAGCGGTGCATATCGGCGTGATGTCGTAGCATTCCTTTTAAGGTTACACCTTCTGCCACTACCGAAAAGGATAGAAACTTTGCATTAAGGTCGTTGTGCTTGGTAATGAGTTTGTTAATGCTTTCAATAAATGCTTTTGGTGTTTCCATGCGACTATTCTTTTAGGGGTTTATTCTGGTTTGGCATCATTAACGTACGAATGGGGAATGGTATTTCAATATTGTTTTTATTGAACAGGTCGTTTATAAGCAAAATAGCTTCATCCTGTGCAGTATACATTTGGCTCTTCTTCACGTAATCTATCCAGAAACGGATCATAAAGTTAATAGAGCTATCACCAAATTCGGTATAGTAAAATTCAATTCGTTCCTCTTCTTGGGGTGGGAAGTTAGCTTTTATAAGTTCTAAAACCATTTTTTTTACGCCTCTAAGGTCACTTCCGTAGGCAATTCCGCAGGTTACCGAAATACGTCCGCGAGGTTCCAGGCTATAATTTACAAAAGGTTCTTCAATAAATTTGCTGTTAGGCATAATCACATACTTATTATCGGGTTGGCGTAATACTAAATTCCGCAGACTTATTTCATGAACAAACCCTGAGTGTTCGTTAGTTTCTACAAAATCTCCTATGCGGATGCGAGGCAAAAACGATAGCATTACACCAGAAAACGTATTGCTTAGCGTGCCTTGTAACGCCAGTCCAATGGCTAATGCTACTACACCGGCACCAGCTAGGATAGAAGTCAGGGCTTTGTCAAGATCCAGAATGCCTAACGTCAGGAAAAATCCTATTAGGAGAATTGTGGCATATACCATCTTAGCGATAATTCTACGCACAGAGCGGTTTGCCATATGTTTCCTGAGAATACGTAGCAGTATATTTTTAATGACGCGCGCCAGGATAAAAAAGAGGATGATGACCAGAATGGCCACTCCAATGTTTGGGAGTTTTATAATAAAGGCATCCCACCAGCCTAGTAACGTATCAGAAAGCGTGGCAACAATGCCTTCGCTGGTAGTGGTATCTTCCTTGGTCTCTTGAACTAGTAACATATTATAAAGCATTGGTTAATACTAAGGTTCCTGTTAACCATAAAATGAGCGATAGGACACCTCCTATAATTACAAAATGTTTAAACTTATACAATCCTGTTCCGTAAATTAAGGTATTTGTTTGATATCCTACAGGGGTGAAAAAACTGAAGTTCGCAGCAAACATCACAGCCAGAATGAAGGGTTTTACATCCAGTCCAAATCCGGCGGCCATAGCAATAGCTATTGGTGTCATTATAATAGCCGTAGCATTGTTGCTAATAAATCCTGAAAGTAACATGGTAACCCCAAACAACAACCCCATTACTATCATTGGGGGCTGTCCTTGCAGTAATTTCATTAATTGATCGCTTATCCAGACATCGGCACCGCTATTGCTCATCGCAATGCCCAGAGGAATCATTCCCGCCAATAAAAAGATAATTTGCCAGTTTACACGGTGGTAAATGTTGTCTAATGAGATGAGTCTAAACAGCAGTAAAGCTGCTACTCCGGTTAACGAAGCTGCTAATATAGACAACACACCACTGGCTGCCAGACCAATAACCCCCAATAAAATAAACAGTGCGGTAAACTTTCGTTTTAACGGTACCGCAGGCTCATATTCATGCTGATTTAAAATAGCTATGTTTTCCAGCGCGTACATTTTCCCTAATTGTTGTTCCTGTAACTCTACCAATAGACGATCACCAGGCTTTATATTAATATCGTTTATGTTTTTTCGTATCAGGCGCTCTTTGGTATTGCGTAAATTTTGACGCTTTTTTATTGCGATAGGGTAGGCTCCGTTCAAGGACATACGGCGCATATTTTTTAAGGTGTTTCCAATAAGTTTGGACCCCGGTAAAATTAACAGTTCCACGTAGGTCATATCACTCTCGTTCTCACTCTCGCCATCCCCAAATTTTTTATGTTGTGCGTCCCTGCGTCTATCGTTTATTATGAGTTCGTGTTGTTGCACAATGTCGTTAATCTGCTCAAAAGTGCTCATAAGCACTAAGTTGTCCCCGGCTTTAATCTCCAGATATTTGCCTGGGGCGTTCATGACCTTTGAGTTGCGAATGAGTTTTAGTGGTGTGGCAAGCTCTTCAGCCATAAAGTCTATTTCCGAAATAGTTTTCCCAACAAGGTCACTTTCTTCTGAAATTTTAACCGTGAAGATATAGCTGTCTATTTCATAAGTGCTCTGAAGATCGGCTGAAGGATCTTTAGGCAGGAATCGTGAAGCTACCGTCATAAATACGATTCCTATGGCAAGAAATATGAGGCCGTAGCTAGTAAATTCAAAAAATGAAAATGCTTCTACACCAGATTGTTTTGCGATTGAATTTACTAGCAAATTGGTAGAGGTTCCCATAAGGGTACAACTTCCGCCTAGGATCCCTGCAAACGAAATTGGCATTAATAACTTTGAAGATGAAAAGTTGTACCGTTCTGCCAACTGACTTATAATCTTAATAAAAATAATGACTACTGCTGTTGTACTTATAAACGAAGAAATACTCGCTGAAATCAGCATAAAGACAGGGGTTAGTAAAAGCAAAGGGAGAATTTTAAGTTGCTTAATACCTTGCGTAAGCCATTGAATAACGCCATTATCCTCCAGGCCAACGGCCAGTATCATTAAGGAGAGTATGGTTATTACGGCTGGGTTTGAAAAGCCACTAATAGCTTCCTCTGGTGTGGTGAGCTGTAGCAATACTAAAGCAATAATAATTAGGAATGCAATCTTGTCTATAGCGAAGTACTCCGTTACAAACAACAGAATGGTAACACCAATGATAATAAATACTAAGAGGACAGATACTTCCATAAGCATTGCTTTTCGTTGCTTAAAGTTATTAGCAAGAAGCGATATAAAATACTAAGGAAGTCATAAATAAATAGAAATTAGTGATAGCGGTTTGTTAGGTAACCAGGTAATTGTGTAGTTCCTGGCTGATTCAACCTGCTGCTTTACTTATCTAACGTATTAATTTGCTTTACGTACTCTCCAAACACCCAGCCTTCGGTACCGTTCTCGCGACGTACGCGTGCCCATTGTAGTGTGTCGTTTACGGCTTGTACAAGCAGAATACGTTCTCCTTCTTCGGGGAAATAGGTTATAATTTTTCCTTCTAAGGTTGGTTCGGCTCGCATTCGCACGTCATTTCCAGTGATGATGGCGTTCCCAAAAACAGGCTCAGAAATGTCTTCCTGTATGGTATCGGTTAGAAGAATATCCGGGGTGTTAGTTTCTGAAATTGTTGTTGTATCAGGCCAAAAAACAAACACTAATGCTATAAGACCGAATAGGATAAGGGAGCCGATCAGAAAGGTTTTACCCAGTAGCGGTCTTTTTTTTTCGGCTCTTTTCTCTTCTTTTTTTTGGCGAGCTTCCAGTTCTTTTTGTTTGCGTTCTCGCTCGGCTCTTTGGGCTGCTAGCCGTTTTTGTTCGGCTTGGTACTCTTCTTCGGCTAAGCGGGTTAGTTCTTCCTGCCGCTGTTGTTCGAGCCAGTCTTTTTCGGTGTAATAGGTAGTATCGTCCGCCTGGTAATATCCAGTAAATACTTCGCCCTGAGAAGCGGTAAGTTCTATAATACGGCCTTCAGCATCCTTAAAAAACGGATTATCCTCCTTATGTTGAGCATCTATAATTCGGCGTAAGATTTCAGACATAGCTAGTGTGTTAGTTCTATATAAAGGTACTAGGAAGTAGTGGTTCTGGTAAAAAGCTTAACAATTTTTTAGGTGCAAAAAATTTCAGTAAAAAAAGTTTACAGAGTTTTGAAAAACATAGTATATTTGCAACCGCATTCAAGGCCCCGATAGGTATCGGGGTGATGAGGCACTCAAGGAGAAATGGCAGAGTGGTCGAATGCGGCAGTCTTGAAAACTGTTGAGGGTCACACCTCCGGGGGTTCGAATCCCTCTTTCTCCGCTTAGTGCAAAGCTCGATTTTCTTACTGAAAATCGGGCTTTTGTATTTTAGAGGCGCTAAAAGTAGCAGACCTTTAAAAGCAGATAAAATACAAAAGCCCAGAGACTGCGATAACAGGATCGAGCTTTATTGTCTCGAGGGGATATTGTAGGGATCAACGTAGTGAATCTCTTTCTCCGCAAAAAGCTCCGTTGTTTGATATTATATGATTGTTCCGCTTAAATACATAAAATCTTTACATCGAAAATGATAACGATTTATGAAAACAGACCTAGAATATTAGTTTGAAAAGCGTTAGATCTCAACAGAACAGTTGAATAAGCACTGCCTATAACAACGAATCCTATGAAAAGCACTAACCATATTTTTTAAAATGTAGTGATATTTCACTTTATAATTATGTAAGATCACTCCCTGTAAAAATACGTATAAACCCTTATTTTATAGTGTGTTAACTAATTGTATCTTTCAAAGTAAAATCAAGTTAAAAACAACACCTATGAAAAAAGCAATTCTCAGTATCGTACTTTGTAGCTTCTTGTGTGGTTCCATTTATGCGCAGGATGTAATTCTTTTAAAGAATTTTTGGAAAGGCTCCTATTTACATACCGAAAATGAGATGCTTCAAGTGTCTGATATAAACCCAAATTCAGAAAATGTCCAATGGCATTTAATAGATGTTGGTAATGAACAGTATCAACTAAAAAATGCTGCAACGAACACATACCTAAACTTTGCTCATAACCAATTAAGCACCGTTACGGAAAGCACAGCTACCGGTACTATATGGATGTTTGAAAAGCTACCGGATGGTGACCACGTAAGAATCCAGAACGTTCAAATTCCGGATCGATACCTCCATATAGAGCGCGGACTTGCCTGTAGTCCCGTTGAATCCCATTGGCATAGCGCCATGTGGATTATGGAACGCCCAACGACCGCGGCTACCTTTCAAAATAACACGGGAGTAAGCTCAACTTCACAGGGGAGCAATACTAATGCAACTACCTATTTCAATCCTCAATTGGCGCTGGATGCTCACAACCAATTGCGTGATGAGGTAGGAGTGCCTCCTTTGGTGTGGGATGATCGCCTGGCACAAATTGCTCAGGACTTTGCCAATCGTTTGGCAATGAAAAACAGAGGAGATCAATTTGTTTTAGAACATTCTCAAACCCGTGGTCTGGGAGAAAACGTAGCTGGCGGATTTGTAACCGGTGACCGACCTGAGATTCGTATCTTTAATGGGTGGGGGAATGGTGAAAAAGTAAACTTTAATCCAGTTACGAAAAGATGTTTTGATGGTAAAATTTGTGGACACTATACCCAAATTGTATGGAAAAAAACAACCAAAGTAGGGTGTGCAGTCACAATAAACGAAAATGGTAAATACATTTTAGTCTGCAATTACGATCCCCCTGGAAATTTTAATGGAGGGACTCCTTTCTAAGAAGTTTCTGTACTTAATTACAGAAATGATACAAGTAAGTGATAGTTACTATGAATTGGTAAAAAGTACTTTATTTAAAAATTAGTTTTATTGAAATAAAAGGTTGCTATTCCATTTTATTGATTGAAAACAATTAAATTTCCTTGTAGTTATTTTATTAGTTACGTTATTCAGAGATTAGTGTTTCAGGGGTCTTTTTTTGATCATTCCCCCCTTAATATCCTTAATACTGTTCATAACAATAAAACTATTGGATTCAATTTTTTCGATTTCAGTATTTAGTTTGTTTAGCTCTAAACGGGTAATTACAGTGTAAATAATATCCAGGTCTCTTGCAGCTCCATCTTTAACATAACCACCTTGTCCTTTATAGATGGTAACTCCACGTCCCAATTTATCTACTATCATTTCTTTTATACGGGTACTTTGAGAAGAAATAATTGTTACACCTATATACTCTTCGATACCCTCGATCACAAAGTCCAATGTTTTAGAAGCGGCGATATACGTTATCATAGAGTAAAGCGCAATTTCAATGGAGAGCAGGTATGCCGCAAAAGAAAATATAACAATATTAATAAGTATGATAATATCTCCAATTGTTGTGCTGAACTTCCGGCTCAAGAAAATAGCGAGTATTTCGGTTCCGTCAATTACGGCACCTCCTCTTATGGAAAGCCCTATTCCTGCTCCAAGGAAGAAGCCTCCAAATATGGCTACCAGTAAGTCATCATTGGTAACATTAGGAAAAGGAACAACAGCAACACATAGCGCAAGGCCTACAATTGCTAAAGCTGTTTTTACTGCAAAACGCTTCCCCATGATCTTATAACCCAGAACTATAAAGGGGAGGTTAACACCTATAATAAGGAGGTATAAAGGAACCTCTGTAATGGCGGCCAGTAACAATGAAATTCCGGTAGCTCCTCCATCTATAAAATCGTTTGTTAGCAAAAACCCCTTAAAGCCAAAAGACGCAGAAAAAATTCCAATGATAATCAGGATCAGGTTTTTTACATTTCGTTTAAAAGAAATAACAAATTCCCGGTACCTTTTAGCAAGCTGGTATTCAGAAGGTGCTCCTGTAGGGTATTTTTTTTTATTTCTGAACTTACGAGTTACTTTAATTATAAACTTTGCTATATATGAGTTCATAGGTGTTTAGTTGGATTGTTTTGCTCGGATCGCTTTTAGTAATGCATTAGTAAAATAGGTATTATTATACTCCTGAACAAGTTAAACTTAAAGTTTGATAAACAGATAGGCGTGAATAAAATACTAGCTTTAGCAACCACTGGCTTCAAATTTTAACTAGTGTTGTTAAATATTACTTATTTTAATATCTAAAGTGAATATCCAACTTTAAAACCACTATACCAATTGCGTGGTATTCCAGGATAATAATAACGCGGTTCTGAGCCGCCAAACCCCACTGCATTTATGAGTATTGATGATGCATAGGCTTCATCTGTAAAGTTATTGATACCAGCATTCAGTTCAATGGAGAGGTGCTTCGCAAGGTTTTTTCTATAGGATAGTTTCGTATCATAAACCGTATGTCCTTCATAATTAAGGGTGTTGGCATCGTTTAATGCCTGCTCTCCAATATGAAGAAAATTAGTATTTAGACTGAAATTTTTGAAACCGAAACGAATACCCCCATTCACTTTTTTATTGGGAACCCCTGTAAGTGTATTTCCCGAAAAATCTGTGTCACCATCTACGAAATCAATAAACGTGTTGTCAGAAAATTCAGCATTTAAATAGGGGGCGAGCGAAAAACAATTGTTAAATGTTTGTGTGTATGATACAGATAGTTCAATTCCCTTATGTTCGGTTTTACCTGCATTTCTACCTATAAACTGATCCTCTCCTACACGGTCTGCAACGAGCAAATTGTCAATATCCAATAAGTAGGCCGAAAGCTGCATGTGTAGGTTTCGTTTCAATAAGAATAGTTCGCTACCCACCTCGTAATTGAAGCCTGTTTCCGGACCTAACTCAGGATTAATAAGTCCTCCAGGCGTGAGTGTTTCTTCAATAGAAGGGTAATTAAACCCTCGGCTTACATTCACATAGGCTTTTGCATTGGGTGTTAGTTGACACAAAACATTCAGACTAGGCGCGAAAATCGGGTCGAAATCACGGTCGGCATTTTTGTTGTTTTCACCTGTGTTAAACACATCAATAAATGAATAATCAGTTTTATTGAAATTTACACCCACCTGCGCTTTAAGTTTTTCAGTGAAGGGAAGTGTTGCAGTTGCAAAAATGTTAAGAGTGTTTCGGTTTTCTTTATTGTCGCTCAATAGTTGTCCTTCCAGGCTTCCGTTGCCATTGTTCTCTTCGTAGCGATTTTCTATGGTTTTCCAGTTGTATTCATCTTTATAAAGTTCACCCCCAAAACTAAGGCTGGCTTTCTTGCTTAAAAATTCTAAATCCTTAGCAAATAAAGTTCTTGCGCCATACCCATAGGTGTATTCATCTAAAATATTAAAGGGCCTCGGTTCGTAATGATCCAGATAGGTGTAGAATACGGAAGTTGTGTTGCTGAAATTTTCTGAAAAACGATGCGTAAACGAGAGTCCGGTTAAAAGCTGCTGATTATCCTCAAATCCTTGCGCTGCACTCCACGTAAAGGCTGCTTGGGAAGGATCTTCCTCAAACGCAGTTCTCCCGATAGAACTGGGTATTTGGGCAATATAATCGGTATAGTTCAGTAAAAGTCCGATTTCATTTTTTGAATTGAACGTATAGTTTGAAGTCAGGAAAACTGCATTTCGATTATAGGTACTGTTGTCACGAAATCCGTCAAATTCTAAATGGTCATAATTGAGGTTTAGGGATAGTTTTTCAGATGCGGTGGCTACGGAAACATTGTTTTTCAGCAACCCGAAACTACCAATAGTAAGAGTACTTCTGCCATAGGTTTCTCCATTTAAAACCTGTTTTGAACTCAGTAATAAAGTACCCCCCAGATTAGTTCCGTATTGTGTTGCTTTGGGGCCTTTCACGATCTCCAGATTTGCTATATCCTCAGGATCGAAAGCATCAATAGCGGTTTCGCCTGTACCGTTTGTAATGGGAATGCCATTAAAATAAGCGCGTATTTTATTGGTGCCATAAAGCGTACGTGATCCTACACCACGAATCACAATCCTATTGGTATTTAATGCACCACTCTGAATATAAACACCAGGCGTCTCATTAATCGCCGAAACCAGGTCTATAGGACTATATGCTTCAAATTTTTCTGCTGCTATTTTTGTGGTGGGTACAAGTACTTTACTTTCTTTTTGATAGGCTGATGAAATAAAAACCTCGTCGAGATTTTGAGTACTTTCCAGAGCAGTTAGTCTGAAAACAGTGTTGCTTTTAGGTAACGTAACTATTTTGATACGATAGTCTGGATGTTTTAGCTCTATTTCTAGCGGAAGGGGATAGGCTTCAGGTATCGTGAAAACTCCTTCAGAGTTGGTTTCAGAAATTATTTTAGTATTTAAAAGTACAGCAACTTTTGAAATACCTACACCGGCGTAATCAAGAACTTGTCCATTGGTATTTTGAGCGTATGCTGAATTGATAAGGGCAGTTAAAAGTAATATCGCCGTTGTTTTAACCAGTGTGAATTTCATAAAGTTAACGTAAATCAAAATATTAGAATCTAAAGGGCTTCGACTGCACTCAGACTGATTTTCACAATAATTTATAACATTATATTGAATCAAACCATTTTAGGGTAGCTTATTTTTTTCTTAATAAAGACTGCAGAGTTTTTTTATCCGCAACTTAGTCTTAAAACATCATACACGTTCGCTTGTAAAATACTTTTTCCGTAGCCAGAAAGAGACTCTCACCAGTAAGATGAGTGCAGGAACTTCCACTAAGGGGCCTATAACTCCAGCAAAGGCTTGTCCGGAATTTAACCCAAAAACTGCGATGGCAACTGCAATTGCCAGTTCAAAATTATTTCCAGCTGCGGTAAAGGCTACTGCTGTAGTTTTATCGTATTCGGCACCCGTTGCTTTGGTAAAGAAAAAGCCAATAATAAACATTAAGGTGAAATAGATAAGTAACGGAATTGCGATTATTACAACGTCCATTGGGATTTCAACAATTAATTCGCCTTTTAAAGAGAACATGATCACGATGGTGAATAAAAGCGCAATTAAGGTTATAGGTGAAATCGCCGGAATAAATTTTTTCGTGTACCACTCTTCACCTTTAAGTTTTACTAAAATCAACCGACTTAAAATTCCCATTACAAATGGAATACCCAGGTAAATGGCTACACTTTCGGCAATGGTTCCTATTGAAATATCGACAATGGCACCTTCAAAACCAAAATAGGGTGGGAGCACCGTTATAAAAATCCATGCGTAAAAACTGTAGGCGAAAACCTGAAAAATACTATTCAATGCTACCAAACCGGCACCATATTCACTACTTCCTTCAGCCAGGTCGTTCCAAACCAACACCATTGCAATACAACGAGCCAATCCAATTAGTATAAGTCCGACCATATATTCGGGATACTCCCGTAAAAATGTAATGGCCAGAATAAACATTAAAACGGGACCGATAATCCAATTCAGAATTAGAGAAATGGATAGGATTTTTGTGTTCCTGAATACTTTGGGCAATAAAGCATAATTCACCTTTGCTAAAGGTGGATACATCATTAAGATCAACCCAATTGCGATGGGGATATTTGTTGTTCCGCTATTAAATGAATTTATTATACTAGGAAATGTTGGAATAAAATATCCTAATCCAACACCAATTGCCATCGCAACAAATATCCATAGGGTTAGGTTTCTATCGAGAAAACTTAATTTTTTAGCTGCCATTTTTAAGATTTGATTTGTGAGAACACGTACATGAGTTCGGTTGCGATCTGCAGACTTCTTTCGTTGTATTTTTCAGCCTGTTGCGGAGTATCGTCGAAAGCTTTAGGGTCTTCATACGTTATCGGAATGCGTTTTTCAGCACCCGGGACAAAGGGACACGCTTCATTTGCTGAATCACATGTCATAATTGCTGCAAATTTGGTGGATGGATTAAAATCATCGTCTAGTTTTTTTGAAAATCCAATAACAGGGTGTTTATTTTCAGCATATTTAATACTGTACACCGGATTAGTGCCTTCAGAAAGTGTTTTTATTTCAAAGCCAGAATTTTTCAGCGTATTTGCTACCACCGGGAAAAGTGCTGTATTTTCAGTTCCTCCAGAATAACAAACCACATTTTTAATATCGAAATGATACGCCATGGTTTGTGCCCAGACTTGTGATAAATGACTCCGTCGCGAATTATGAGTACAAATAAAATTGATGCGAATTTCCTGATCATTTAAAACTTTTGCTTGAATGAATTCTGTTAACGGTTGTAAAACAGCTTTCCGTTCTTCTGAAATAGTTTCAGTCTTTAAAGTTTTAATGAGGCGTTCTATTGCTTGAAATAAAACTGATTTTGTTGTTGTCATTTTTCTAACGTTTTAGCAACAGTTTCCATCTGGCGAACAGCAAGGCTCTTCACTTATGTCGGCTAATTGAAGTTTTGGTTTTTCTGCTGGAACTCCGCAACTGTCTTTTGCCAGACAATCGGTTTTCTTTGTAGTTAAAAGAAAATTGGTTCCGTTAAAATCAAGTCCGAATTTTCCAATCGTATCGGCTTGGTATTCTACTTCGATCTCTAAATCTTCAATATTTAAAACCTTTTCTGAAAGCTCAATGATGCTCACTAATTTTTCAGGATGTAATCTATGGTCGTAATCGTTTGCGTTCCATAGTTGAAAGTTTACCACTTCTTCTTTGCGTACAGTTCCGCCACAATCGATAAAGTGTTTTGTGATTTTACCTACTTCTGTAACGTGGAAGTGGTTGGGTACTAATGTTCCGTTCGGTAATTGAAAGGAAATTGTTTCCAATTGGTTCAGTTTGTTTTTTACTTCTGATAGTTTCATAATTTATTTGTTTATTGCGATTATACGATTAAGTAAATTAATTTTTTTTAGCAGCAATCTGCTTTAGTGATATCCTGATCTAAAAAATGGGACATTACTTCTTTCATCTGTGTCCAGTTTTCGGTGTTGATGCAATAGCAAACACTCGTTCCCTCTACGTTTCCTTTAATTAAACCTAAATGTTTTAACTCTTTTAAATGCTGAGAGATAGTGGGCTGTGCTAAGCCGATTTCACTAACCAGATCACCACAAACACAGGTGTTTAGTTTAAAAAGGTGTTGTAAAATAGCAACCCGTGCAGGATGACCAAAGACTTTTGCGAAGCGTGCAATTTCGTTTTGCTGGTCGGTAAACATTTCGGTTTTAGCTAATCCCATGATTCCTTTATTAGTTCATTGCAATATTACGATAAATAAATATTCTGTAAAAGTCTTTTCTAACTTTTTTAAAGTGCCAGCATGTTTTTTATATGGAGAATTGAATTCTATGCATTGGGTTATTCTCGATTTTTCTCCGAAACTATTTGCTTTTCATTCTCTTTTCTTAGTTCCTCCTCTGCAACAAACTTGTGATGCTCTTGCTGGGCATAATGATCTTTTTTTCTACTGTAGATACTTCTAATACCATCAGACTTTCCATAAATAGTAACAAGGTCGTCTGGTAAAATCTTAAACTCCCCCGAGGGAGACCCAAAATATCCCTTTTCTTTGCGTTCTACGCCTAAAATAGTAATACCTTCTTCTCTTAGATTGAGTTGCTCAAGCGTTCTATTTCCCATCCAGCCGTCATGGTCTACCTTGGCTTCAATTATGGTGTAATCATCTTTGAGGTGTAAGACTGCTGCAAAATCGTGGATTTCAATATTTGTGTAGCGCTTCAGCATTTTATTAATAACGCGCGATAGCCCCTTATCTACCCACTTACTGCGCACGGCTAAAAAAAGCACCAGCATTCCTACAACAACAATAAGCAACCCGTAAAGTTTAGAAGCCATAGTGTCTGGAAGTATGAATGTTAGGATAAGCGAAGACATTACCGTGACAATTCCTGCGTTCCCAATTAGCATGAGATGGTAAACAATTTTCCGGCGCACAGGATGATTCATAATACTTTCAGTCTCTTGAGTGCTAAGTCCTGTTCCTGTATAAGCAGATCTGGCTTGAAATTTTGCACTCTCTGTAGACAGTCCAGTATGCATAAGGGCAATAGCTGCTATTTTTGTGATGAGTACAGATAATGAAACTATAAGAAAAAGGGAGACTGCTGCAACCATAGCGATACATTTTTAGGAGAATACAAAGCTAAATATTTTATAACAGTAATGTAGTTTTTAGTGGATTACAAATACTTTTTTGTACACTTCTATCTGTAGCGTAGGGTCAATCCAGAATAGCAGCAGGTTTTTTATCGTCCCCAATGGCCACGAAAGTAAAATATCCAGTCACCACTTTTTCACGGTTGCTGCTGTACATATCTTCCATAAAAATATCCACTTTTACTACACAGCTGGTTCTTCCTACTTTAGTTACGCGTGCTATGAGCTCTACAATGCTACCCTGAGGGATGGGTTTGGTAAAATCGATTTTATCTGTACTTACTGTTACTACTTTTTTTCTGCTAAAGCGCGTTGCACAAATAAAAGAAACTTCGTCCATCATATGCAGGGTAGTACCGCCAAAAAGCGTGTCGTAATGGTTGGTGGTGTTTGGGAAGACTGCCTTGAAAATTCTGGTTTCTGATTGGTCCTTCAGTAGTTCGATATTTTGCATAGTGTAAATTTACGGTTTACAACAAACAATATACGAAAGTGGTTACGTATTGTTTTTACGAGCTGTTTTTATTGAAGCTACTGTGATTGCTAGGAGTTCTGAACCCTCTTTGTGTAATGGATTAATTTTTATTTCCAGACTTTTATTTATTTCAAGTAATTCGAGGAAGAATAGGGTTTCATCTGCTTCCTCTTCAACAATTTTTAATTTATTTATAAAGTCCGCTGTAGATTTACCTCGTTGTGCAGCCCGGTAGTTTGCTCCCACAGAGCTCAAACTCCTTATCAATTGATTTTTAAATAAATAATACCCTTGTGAGTTTGGTAATGTTTCGCAAAAATGCCAGATAGCCGCTGCAAAAGACTTAGTTCTTTTTTGAATAATAGTTTTCATACATTGTAATTATAAAGAGGGAAGTCTCTTTAACAATACAATTTTTCAATTTAGTTTTTTACTAATCTTTTATTCTCTTACCTCAAATTGTATATCTAATACCGTACATTATAAATGGAACCTTACCTTTGTACTTCAAAGATACATACATGAGTTCCGAAACTTTACAGAAACTAAATTGGCGTTATGCTACTAAGAAATTTGATGCTACCAGGTCTCTTTCAGCAGAAAAAATACATATTCTAAAAGAGGCTTTTAATTTAACAGCCACCTCATACGGGTTACAACCCCTAAAAATGGTCGCTATTCAGAATAAAGAGTTGCAACAACAACTCGTACCGTTTACAATGAAACAACAGCAGGTGGCAGATGCTTCGCACGTTCTGGTATTGTGTGTGGAAACTGAAATGACTTCAAATTTTATTGAAACCTATTTTAATAAAGTAGCAAGCGTACGCAATACCCCTAAAGCTATTTTGAAACCTTTTGAAACCTTTTTAAAAGATAGTTTTGCTGAAAAAGAAGCAGAAGAAATAAACCAGTGGATGGAAAAACAAGCCTATATCGCATTGGGGAACTTATTAACGGTTTGTGCGCTAGAACAAATAGACGCATGTCCGATTGAAGGTTTTGAACCTGAAAAATATGATACATTTCTTCAGTTGAAAGAAAAGAACCTGCATTCAGTTTTAGTATTGGCAGTAGGTCATCGTGCTGAGGACGATATGTTTGCCGACTTAAAAAAAGTTCGTAGAGGCGTAGGTGAGGTAGTAATTGAAATGTAAATAGTTGAGCAGGAAATTAGTTCATAGGTAATTTTATAGTTAAACTATGAATAGCTTAAAAGTTGCCCAATTACCTAGTTACCTGAAACCTACATCTCAACCTTTTCTGTAGTTACCGTCGTGATTCCATTTTCTGAGACAACTACCTTATAGATCATGCCGTTTTCAGTATCACTAATCTGCGGAAACCTATTTTCACCTACAATTGTATTTGCTAAAGCTGGAGTGGTGTTACTATGCCCCACCACCAATATGGTTTTTCCTTTCGTAGCCTCTTGAAATTCAGTGTTATAAAGATTATCTGCATTGTATACCTGTACGGTTAACGACTTTCGCTTTGCAGTTGGTGCTGCCGTTTCTTTTGTGCGATTGTAGTCTGTGCTATACACTGCATCCAATGGTACCTCTTCAAAATATGCAGCCCATTGTATAGCCCGCTCCTTTCCTTTTGCAATGAGACCGGGATCATTTGTTGTAGTTCTGTCTTTTTCGGCGTGACGAATTAAATAATACGTTGTTGTGGTTTCTTCCTCTGAGGACTTTTCCTCTTTCTTATCACTTCCACATGATATACATATAAGCGTAACCAAAAGAAATATATAGCGCATCGATAGTGTGTTTAAAGCTGAAAAATAACACTTTTTAAGAGAAGTTGGTAAAAGAATAACATTTAAAATAAACTCTTTGGGAATGCCTTAATATAAAAAGCCTGAACTCCTGCTTATATTTATAGTATTGAAATAAAAATGAACATTAACAAAAAAATAAAACTATGAATTCGACAGAAGTAAAAGGAAAATGGAACCAAATAAAAGGGAATGCCAAAAAACAATATGGGATTACCTTTAATGATGATGAAGCTTTCAGTGAAGGAAAGTATGACGAAATGGTAGGTAAAATCCAGGAAAAAACTGGAAAGGCCAAAGACGAAGTAAAAAAAGAGATTTCAAGCTGGTAACTTTTTGAAATATCAGAAGTTGCTGTGAAAGAGAGACCGTCCCCTAAAGGACGGTTTTTTTTGTTTATAAAACTGAAATTGCAGTTACTAGGGAGTAGCTCACAACTATAAGGGTGATTGTTGCAATATAAATAGCCAACACTTTGTTTCGGGTTTGCTTGTTGTTTTCTACGGAATAAAATTGTTTTTGAGTTCTCATGACGGTTCGGTTTAAAGATTGATATACAAATAAGACGACAATGTGCCTCATTTTGTTACAGTTACTATAGCAAAAAATTAATCTGCCAGGGTATAGTTGAAGAATCCAGTAAGCATTTCATCGGTACTTTGGATGCCAAACCGTATCTCTTTAGAAGCGTCTGGGTTAAAAGGATTTTGAACCGTATTGTCAAAAACTCCCTCCACGATAATCAAGGAACCTTTTGGAGCAAAGATGGGGGCTTTCAATTCGTAAAGCCATTGCCAGTCCATATTGAAATCCGGGACAGAAACCAAAGGAATTACAGTTCCATCAGGCTTCTTAACGGACATTTTTATAGTCTTGCCCCGGTAGTGCATATGAGGCATAAGGCTATGTATATAAATGTCTTGTTGAATCGTATCCTGTGCCATTATTTTTACGTTCCCAGTATGCGGTGGAATGGTGAATGTAACATTGGTAGGAGAGAGCGGGTAGTACCACTTCTCTGGTTTCTCCTTGTGATAGTAAAAACCAATTTTTGTTTGATCTGTTGCTTCTTTTCCAATAGGAGTGTAGTGTAGCTGGATCTTCAATTTCTCTCCTTTTTTCAGATACACACCGGTATTTTCAGGAAAAAAAGTTGATTGGTTAGCACCTGCACCCAACGCAATAAAATTATCTGTAAACCGTCTCAGTTTTCTATCTGTGATTGGGCTGGAAGTATAGCCATTCTCATGAATGAGAACCACATGGTGTAGTAATTTTGGATTCCCAGGGATAATTTCAACACCTTGTAACCAAGTGTCTTCTGTGAGGTCAAGACTAAATGATTGATATTGGTATGGTATTTTTTTAGAAGCTGGAACGTTCTCCTCCTGTAGCACAACGATCTTATCCGGAATGCCACGTTCCCAGGTTGCAGGTTGGAATATAAGCGACTGCAGGGTATCTTTTCCCGATCCAGATCGCATTCCTTGATCAATCCATCTTATTATTTTTCTTGCATTACTGTCTGCTAAAGAAAAATCATGTTTAAAATTCCCGATGGTAGGATCTGCTTTCCAGGGAGGCATACGTTTGCTTAACAATACCTCTCTTATCATTCCGGACCATCCTACAACAGTTTGATAATCTTCCATAGCCCAGGGTGCTCTGCCTTCCTCTCTATGGCACGTTACACAGTTGTTTACAAGTATAGAAGCGATGTGGTCGTTGTAGTTTAAGACTTTATTCTTTTCTATAGTAGACAAGCGTGTAACAGTACAACCTCGGGTAACTTCTTTTTTGAGGGCTACATGTTTTCCTTTACTGATAGCGTCTAAGGCATTTTTTAAATAGGTTTCTGAAGCAAAATCTTTCTGTGCTTCATAATCTAACCTGTTGTTTATAGGGCCTCGGAATAAAATTTCACGGGTTGTGGGATGCAGGACAATAGCTTCGGCGGTACTGGTAATGTTTAGTTCGTCTGCTACTATCTGGGCGTTATCCACTAAAACGGGT
Source organism: Flavobacteriaceae bacterium UBA1903 (assembly GCA_002337605.1). Taxonomy (GTDB): domain Bacteria; phylum Bacteroidota; class Bacteroidia; order Flavobacteriales; family Flavobacteriaceae; genus Marinirhabdus. The sequence goes on along the minus strand of DDGL01000002.1, from coordinate 101,108 downwards.
GTTTTAAAGTTGAACTCTTTTGCTTCCAAAGCAATTTCAGCACGATCGTCTTGCATGTTGCTGTTTATCATAAAAAACTGAAACCCCTTTTCTGAATAGCTTTCAACGATGCTATTAAAGTCTGCTAAAGCATTACGTACAATAGGGCACCCATTCCCCTGTACCCAGAGAACAATGGCTTTTTTATTATTGTAGGTGGAAAATCTGTGAAACCCGCCATTGGCATCGTAGAGCGCATAATCACTTTTACGACTGTCTGGGATGGCAGTAGGAGCGTCTTTACAGCCTATAGCCAGGATAAGCACCAGGGATATTGAAAGGATGTATGCCGAAAGCTTCATTGAAAGCGAAAGTACGTAATCCTTCGGTTTTAATCATAAAAAAACCACCCGCACTTATTATAAGTACGGGTGGTATAACCAACCAAATAATCGAGGCTTTGTCGAAGTATCTCACGCTTCAGTAGGCAACCTCTGCCTTGTATTTTAATATTAAGAGCTTACTAAATCCCCCTGATTCCTAAAAACCAGTTCACTGTTAAAACTATCCAGGAGTATAATACTTTCAGTAGTAATCTTACCCGCAAGTATTTCTTTGGACAATTTATTAAGCACTTCTTTTTGTATGATTCGCTTTACAGGACGTGCTCCAAACTGAGGGTCGAACCCTTTTTCTGAAAGATAATTAATAGCTTCATCTGTAGCATCTAAGGTGATGTTTTGTTTAGACAACATTTTTGTCAACCCTTTCAATTGAAGCCCAACAATCTCCTTAATATCTTCCTTATTCAGTGGGGTAAACATTACGATATCGTCAATCCGGTTCAAAAACTCCGGACGTACCGTTTGTTTTAATAAGCCTAGTACTTCTACTTTGGCTGCATCCATTGCCGTTTCCGGGTCTTTTACCGTCTCAAATTGTTGCTGAATTATAGTACTTCCCATATTGCTGGTCATAATAATTATCGCATTTTTGAAATCGGCTGTTCTTCCTTTGTTATCTGTTAAGCGCCCTTCATCCAGCACTTGCAATAAAATGTTGAATGTATCAGGATGCGCTTTTTCAATTTCGTCTAGTAGTACAACAGAATAGGGTTTTCTTCGAACGGCTTCGGTTAACTGTCCGCCTTCGTCATATCCCACATATCCCGGAGGTGCCCCTACCAGACGGCTCACACTGTGACGTTCCTGATATTCGCTCATATCAATTCGCGTCATTGCATTTTCATCGTCAAAAAGATAGGCTGCAAGGGCTTTTGCCAATTCGGTTTTACCCACTCCAGTAGTTCCTAAAAACAGGAAGCTTCCAATGGGTTTTTTCTGATCTTGTAATCCAGCACGGCTTCTACGTATGGCATCACTTACGGCAACAATAGCCTCTTCTTGTCCTACCACACGCTTGTGGAGTTCGTTCTCTAACTTGAGTAATTTTTCACGATCACTTTGAAGCATTTTTGTAACCGGAATTCCGGTCCATTTTGCTACCACTTCGGCAATATCTTCATTGGTTACTTCTTCTTTGATTAAAGAATGTTCCGACTGATTTTCAGCTAAATCATTTTCTAGCTTAGCCAGTTTTTCTTGTGCTTCTTTAATCTTTCCATAGCGAATTTCGGCTACTTTCCCGAAGTCTCCGTCACGTTCAGCACGTTCGGCTTCCAGTTTGTAGTCTTCAATTTCAGTCTTATACTGCTGTATGCTTTCAACGACTTCTTTTTCGCTTTTCCACTTGGCGTTCAACTCATTGCGCTCTTCCTTTAAATTGGCAAGATCGCTTCGGAGACTTTTTAGCTTTGCTTCATCTTTTTCACGTTTTATAGCTTCAATCTCAATTTCCAGTTGCATCACCTTTCTATCCAAAACATCCAGCTCTTCTGGCTTAGAATTAATTTCCATACGAAGTTTACTAGCTGCCTCATCCATTAAGTCAATCGCCTTATCCGGTAAAAATCGATTTGTTATATAGCGCTGCGATAATTCTACGGCAGCAATAATAGCTTCGTCTTTAATACGTACTTTGTGATGCGTTTCATACTTTTCCTTAATTCCGCGAAGGATGGAAATAGCACTTTCGGTATCAGGTTCGTTTACCTGTACTTTTTGAAAACGACGTTCTAAAGCTTTGTCTTTTTCAAAATACTTCTGATATTCGTCGAGGGTTGTGGCACCAATGGCACGCAATTCGCCTCTTGCTAAGGCGGGCTTTAAAATATTTGCAGCATCCATCGCTCCTTGTCCGCCACCTGCACCTACAAGGGTGTGAATTTCGTCAATGAACAGTACAATGTCTCCATCGCTGCTGGTTACTTCTTTAATAACAGCTTTAAGGCGCTCCTCAAACTCACCTTTGTATTTAGCTCCGGCAATGAGGGCTCCCATATCTAAGCTGTAAATAACTTTGTTCTTTAGGTTTTCTGGCACATCTCCATCTACGATACGGTGTGCTAGTCCTTCGGCAATGGCTGTTTTACCCGTACCTGGTTCTCCAACTAACATAGGGTTGTTCTTGGTGCGACGTGTTAAAATTTGGAGAATTCGCCTAATTTCTTCATCACGCCCAATTACGGGGTCCAACTTACCTTCTTCGGCCAGCTTGTTTAAATGGATTGCATATTTATCTAAGGAGTTATAGGTTTCTTCAGCAGATTGTGAGGTCACCCGGTCTCCTTTTCTTAATTCTTCAATAGCGCTTTTAAGTCCTTTTTCGGTTACGCCTTGATCTTTTAAGGTCTGTGCAATTTGACTTTTCGATTTAAAGATAGCCAACACTAAATGTTCAATGGATACATACTCATCCTCCATTTTTTTAGCTATGATGCTGGCTTCATTAACCGTTTTTGAAGCATCACGCGAGAGCATGATATCTCCTCCTGAAACTTTTGGGAAGCTCTCTAATTGTTTATCGAGTACTTGTTGTAACAAGCCTACGTTTACATTCAATTTTTTTAAAAGGAATGGGGTCACATTTTCATCTACATCAAAAATAGCTTTAAGCAGGTGCTCATTTTCTATTTGTTGATGCCCGAAGCCCTGCGCGAGCTGTTGCGCTTGCTGTATAGCTTCTTGACTTTTTATGGTAAAATTATTAAAGTTCATAGTGTATCTTGTTTCCGTTAGAACGGAATCTATTGTTATTTTTATTAGTTATCTAATGATTTGGCTTTCGCCGAAAGAACCTGTTTTAAGCTGAAGTTTTATTCAGTCCAGGTTTCATTTTTTAATCTTTTGAAACTAGTATTTCAAATACTGAACCAATCTAAAATTACGACAATATGTCTGTAATACGCACTGTTTTAACAGACATTATGACGGTTTTACTGATTGTTTAGTATTTCTTTGAGATAGTTATGTTGCAAGTTGTCGTACTTTTGCTGAAACAACATTTTGCTATGGGAATATTCGATAAATTCAAGAAAACACAACGTGATATCGCTAAGGAAGAACTTGTAGAAGTACCTTGGCATGTACTTTCGGAATTAAAACAGTTGGATGAAATATCTGAACAATCCAAAACAACTCCCGTTGCTATCTTCAAGCATTCTACTACGTGTGGAATTAGTAAAATGGTATTCCGGAATTTTGAAAGAAGTTATGAATTAACCGACGATCAGATGAAATTATATTACCTGGACCTAAAAGCACATCGCAACGTCTCTGATGAAGTAGGATATAAGTTTCAGGTTATTCACGAGAGCCCTCAGCTTATAGTTATAAAAAACGGGGTGGCTGTTTATCACGCCTCGCATCATACGATTCAGGCTGAGGAATTGAAAAAATTTGTATAAAAAAAGCCGACTTGATTGTCGGCTTTTTTTATCTAAAACTATTTTTCTTCAGAATATCCTTTAACCTGCCTTTTATATCATCTCCGGCATCCAGTAACATTTGTGCATTGTCTGGAAACGGAACAAATCTGTTTCTAATGAGTTGCAGGTCTTCGTTGGTTAAAGCATCTTCATCGCCACGGTATGTAGCAAAAACATTTTCAAAAATAAATTCTGTAGCCAATGGGTGTTTGTCAATATTTCGACCTCCTTGTAGATCTCTGTAAATTACATCGCCTCCCACTAAAACAGATTTAGTTTGTAGGGTGTGTGTTACTCGCGCAGTTACAGTTTTAAAAAGATCAATTTTTATAAAGTTTCCGTCTTTGTCTTTTATCTTATTTCCATTACGGTCTACCTTGTATTTCCAACCGTCCTTAATTTCTTCACTACGACTGAATTCTTTTTCTGAAATACGCTCTGGAGAGAACCCAATTTCTCTAAAGTTAAGCACAATCCCATAGTTATATTGGATGTCTCGTTGTCTTTCATTGTGGTATTCGGTCCAGAAATCATCTAGGTTATAGGTGTTGAAATCTACTAACTCTTGCTCCAGGCGCCTTGGAATGAGTATGTTACTTCGGTTGTTTATAGTTACCAGAACAAAATCGGTTCCGAAGAAGTGTGCCTCTTCCAGTAACTGGTCTACATCTTTATAATTAGATTGTAATTGCTTCAACTCACTTAACACCTTATGTGCATCTCTATATGCCATTGTATTATTACGAGCCATCAACCCTTTAGCTTCATTATATAAAGCGTTGGCGAAGTTGTTTCGTGCTCTTGAAAGTTGTTGCGAATAGTTTACCATAGGAAAACTGGCATCAAATCCTTTTTCCACATTTCGTAAGGGTAACAACGGGCGGATAGTTTCCTGACGATTGTCTAAATTACTGTAAATATAATACAGCTCTCGTAATGCTTCTGGCGAAGTATTGTTTTGAAGTGCAGTAATTCTTCTATTGTCTTGCGAAACAGCTTTTGCATACGCTTCTTCTAATAAAATGATATGCTCGTTGATCTGGGTATCGTTCCTGTCATTTCCAATTTTCTTTACGGCAAGCTCTATGGCCTGGTCGTAATTTCCTTTCAGCAAGTACTTCTGGTTACGTTTTACACTGTTACATCCTGCGAATGCAACGGCAATACCGAGCAGGAGTACTATTTTTTTTATCCTGAATAAATAGTTAATAAAGAAGATAGAATGCTCAAATGAGAACACTCCATTCAATTTGAAGAAATTTAGTGAGCATTTCATAACGAATTTGTTTTGGTTACAATTGTAAAAATACAATTGGCGTGCCAAAACTTATTCCTTAGCTGGCAAAACCTTTCCAGAGCACTCTCCAAACCCTAATCGTAATCCATCCTTTTCACAGTAACCACGCATAATTACAGTATCTCCATCGTGGATAAATTTACGTTCAGAACCATCATTTAATTTTACTGGCTTTGTTCCTTTCCAGCTTAATTCCAGCATAGATCCGTAACTATCTTCAGTGGGGCCAGAAATAGTTCCGCTCCCCATCATATCGCCACTACGTACATTACAACCGTTCACTGTGTGGTGGGTTAATTGTTGTGCCATAGACCAGTACATATATTTAAAATTGGAATTGGCTACAACAGTTTCTTTACTACCTTTTGGTTGAATAGCAGCTTGTAAGTGAATGTCGTAATTCATATTGTCTTTTTGCTGCAAATAGGGGAGTGGTTTAGGTTCTTGCTTTGGTCCATTAGTTCTAAAGGGCTGTAACGCATCAAGAGTAACGATCCAGGGTGAAATAGTAGAAGCAAAACTTTTTCCTAAAAAGGGTCCAAGAGGTACGTACTCCCAACCTTGTATATCGCGTGCACTCCAGTCGTTAAAGAGTACCAGGCCAAAGATGTTTTCTTCGGCTTCTTTAATAGGGACACGTTTTCCCAGATCATTTGTTGCGGTTGTAATAAAAGCCATTTCCAACTCAAAGTCCAATAGTTTCGAGGGGCCAAAATTTGGTATGCCATCGTCTCCAGGTTTGGTTTGCCCGATAGGTCTGCGAATAGGAGTTCCGGATGGTACAATAGAAGAGCTTCTGCCGTGATACCCAATCGGGATGTGCAGCCAGTTAGGTAACAATGCATTTTCAGGATCACGGAATAATGACCCAACATTAGTTGCATGCTCTTTACTTGCGTAGAAGTCTGTATAATCTCCTACATCTACAGGGAGTTGCATTTCAATTTCATCTAAACGGAACAATACTTCCTTGCAGTGATCTTTGTGTTTGCGTAGTTCATCGTTTCCTTCTAAAAATAGGTCAGAAACACGATTACGTACCAGACGCCACGTTTTGCGACCATCGGCAATAAAGTCGTTTAAAGTGTCCTGCAAAAAAATATCATCGGTAAGATCAATGCCCTTAAAGTAACCTAATTGGTGAAGTGCGCCTAAATCTATAGCAGTTTCTCCAATGCGGGTACCAATAGTAATAATGTCGTCACGGGTTAAAAATACGCCAAAAGGAATATTCTGTATCGGGAAGTCACTGTTTTTAGGTACGTGTAACCAGGATTTTCTTTTTGGGTCGTTGGCTGTTAAAGGCATAGCAGGTTTTTTTTGTTTGTAATTTTGTTGAATCAAATATATAATTTCTGAACAACTAACCACAAGCATTTTGTATTTTTGGTGCCTCGATACAGTTTTTTATGTTTTCCTTAACGGAAGTCATAAAAAATCACTCGGCAACCTACATTTATAGTGTTTCATTTTACTGAAATTGTTTAATAAATTTAAAGTTGTAAATACCAAAAAATCGATCACCGACCCTAAAGAGAGCGATTTTCTATTTTTTTAAAAATTTTGAAAGTTACCCGTTAGGGCTTGGGCAAAACTTTCTCTCTTAAAATTAAATATACCTATGCAGCGCGATCAGCAGATATTTGAACTTATTGAAGCCGAAGAACAACGTCAATTAAACGGATTAGAACTCATTGCTTCCGAAAATTTTGTGAGCGACCAGGTGATGGAGGCCGCAGGATCTGTATTAACAAATAAATATGCCGAAGGCTACCCAGGCAAACGTTATTATGGCGGTTGTGAAGTGGTGGACGAGGTAGAGCAATTAGCCATAGATCGCGCAAAAACACTCTTTGGAGCCGAGTATGTAAACGTGCAGCCCCACAGTGGCTCCCAGGCAAACACTGCTGTATTTGCTGCATGCTTACAGCCTGGAGATACGTTTTTAGGATTCGACTTGTCACACGGTGGGCATCTAACGCACGGATCACCCGTAAATTTTAGCGGAAAGTTATACAATCCTGTATTTTATGGGGTTGATAGTGAAACTGGGCTCATAGATTACGATCACGTAGAACAAGTTGCCACAAAAGAAAAACCTAAAATGATCATTGCAGGTGCTTCTGCCTATTCCCGCGAGATAGATTACAAGCGTTTTCGTGAAATAGCCGATAAAGTAGGCGCTTTTTTAATGGCAGATATTGCACATCCCGCAGGTTTGATTGCCAAGGGAATTATTAGCGACCCCATGCCACATTGCCACGTAGTTACTACAACTACGCACAAAACATTACGAGGACCAAGAGGTGGAATGATCATGATGGGTAAAGACTTTGATAATCCTTTCGGAATAAAATTGAAAAACGGAAACCTTCGTAAAATGTCTTCGCTTTTAGATAGCGGAATTTTCCCGGGAAATCAAGGAGGTCCGTTAGAGCATATCATTGCTGCCAAAGCAATCGCATTTGGAGAAGCTTTGACAGATGAATTTTTACATTACATGATTCAAGTTAAAAAGAATGCAGCCGTTATGGCCGAAGCTTTTGTTGCCAAAGACTATAAAATTATAAGTGGTGGAACCGATAATCACATGATGCTTATTGACCTTCGAAACAAAAATATCACTGGAAAGCAGGCTGAAGAAGCCCTGGGCAAAGCGGAAATCACTGTAAACAAAAACATGGTGCCTTTTGATGACAAATCTCCATTTGTTACCAGTGGAATACGTATAGGGACGGCAGCCATCACTACCCGCGGACTAAAACAAGATGCTATGAAACAAGTGGTAGATCTGGTAGATGAGGCAATTACAAACTTCGAAGATGATGCAGCTTTGGAAGCTGTAGCTGAAAAAGTACATACTATGATGGCAGGTTTGCCTTTGTTTAAATCGTAACGTATTTGAAAAGTTCAGAAATAGAAACAGCGCGTTTGTCACTTCGAAAAATCGAGGTAACAGACGCTCCTTTTTTTTACGAATTATTAAATAGCGAAGGTTGGCTGCACTACATAGGAGATAGAAACATAAAAACTATTGCCGATGCTGAACAGCAAATCATAGAAAAGTACATTCCAAGCTACACAACGAATGGATATGGTTCTTATCTGGTTATAGAAAAAGCTTCAAAACTACCGGTAGGAACTTGTGGAATGTACAAACGAGAAAATTTAGACCATCCAGATATCGGATTTGCATTTTTGTCTCCATTTATGGGTAAAGGGTACGGATTTGAAGCGTCTAATGCGATTTTAAAAAATGCAGTGGACACATTGAATCTAACTAAAGTGCTTGCCTTTACAGTGCCTCATAATGTGGCTTCAATTAAGTTGTTGAAAAAATTAGGGTTAAAAAAGACGGGAGATTACTTTTTTGAAGGGGATCCAGAGCCACTGCTTTTATTTGAAAAAGCTTTACAGGTTTAGAAATGCTAGTAGTTGCTCCTCTATAGACTGGTTGAAGAGATTTGTATTGCTCTCAAGTATTTCACCATTCCTTTTAATGATAAGTGCTTTATTGTTGGAAGTTAGTACGAGGCTTCTTTCGGCATTTTCAATATCTTCTAACTGAAATTCTTTTTCTTTATTAAATCCAGACATTTTTACGGTTTGCAACCATTTTTTATAATGGGTGTCAGTATTAATGCCTATAAATTCAAATTCTGGGTATTTTGAAGAGAGTTCGGCTACTTTGGAGTGAATATCCTTGAAATGTTTTACAGACTCCATGGACCAGAAGTAAAGTACCGTCCGTTTCGTAAGAATTTCGTGTAGTTTTTTTGCCTCATTGTCTGAATTTACCAATACTACATTAGGAACTTTTTGCCCTGGAGTCAATTTATTTGTAGCTTGAGCTAAGTTTTTAATTTCTTCTTGATGTATCGGGTTGTCATTCAATCGCTGTACCATTTCGACCATTTTCCGTCCGTTATCCGGATCTTTAGTGTGAAGCAAATAGTTTCGGGCGTTTCTTCTAATCAGGCTGTTTTTCAACGAATCGTTGGTAACCAGGCTATCTATTAATTGTATTTTAGCTTTCTTGTGTGTAAAAGAAGTTCGATCCAGAGAAGAATTGTTGTCGTAATTTTCAAAAGCAAGGTTGTCAAAATACAAATCCAGAAATCTGTAGTATGGGTAATAAGTGCGTAGCTTGTTATTGCCTAAGTCTATTTCAGAACGGTAGGCATAAAAATCGTCAGGAAAATTTGCATTGGCTACTCTTTCGGCATTTCTGTTGTACACCGCAGTATAGAGCTCTTTTTTAATGTACTCGTTATACCTGAAGTTGGATTCAGCGATTTTAACAAACTCTTCCGCAGGGTCATTTTTCTTGATAAATTTGTTTAATTCCTTGGTATGTTCGGCATCTAAAGAATCTAGCTTTTCAGAAAACTCCTTCGGTGAAAGTAAATAGTCTTTTGTTATCACTCTTGCTTCAGCTTCATTTTGAAGAAATAATTTCATCAAAAAATTATTGTCTTTGGCGCCAATTCCAGAGTAGTGTAAGGATTCATCAAACCCCATGGTATTAACACGAAGCATCAAACTATCGCCAGGCTGCAAATAGAACATCTGAAATTCGTTATGCTTAAACGTATAAATGCCAGACACAGGGTCCTTAAATTTATAGAAGAACGTATTATCTTCATTAAGTAAAATGCTGTCTATAACGGCACCATCTTTCAGAATAACAATATGCTTTGTTTTTGGGTTGACAATTTCACCACCAAAATAGGTGTCTCCCGAGCGCTCCTTTTCAGAATTGCAGGAAAACAGTAGTGTCGCAGAAAGTATAAATAGTAAATGTTTAATCATAAGCTACGGGCCAACTTGATAAACAAAAATAGACTTCCCTTATCCATTCAATTGTTAATTGCAGGTTAAAAGGAATATATAAACGTTAATATTTCTTCAGTCTAGGGTATTTGGTTAATTTTGCGCCCAATTAAAGAAAAAAAAGATGTTATCAGTTTCCAATTTATCAGTTCAATTTGGCAAACGCGTGTTGTTTGACGATGTAAATACAAAATTTGTAACAGGCAACTGTTATGGGATTATTGGTGCCAACGGTGCCGGTAAATCTACGTTTTTAAAAATACTTTCCGGGAAGCAGGACCCGACTTCTGGGCAGGTACACCTCGAATCTGGTAAGCGTATGTCTGTTTTAGAACAGGAACACAACGCCTATGATGAATATCCCGTGTTGGAAACCGTTATGCGTGGTAATAAGGAATTATTTGGCATTAAATCTGAAATCGACAAACTCTACGAAGATTACACAGACGAAAATGCCGAACGAATAGGGGAGTTACAGGTAGCTTTTGAAGAAATGAACGGGTGGAATGCAGAGAGCGATGCTGCAGCTTTATTATCTAATTTAGGAATAGACGCCAGCCTTCATTACAACATGATGAGCGATCTGGACGGAAAGCAAAAAGTTCGTGTCTTGTTAGCGCAAGCTTTATTTGGAAGTCCTGATGTGCTGATTATGGATGAGCCTACCAACGACCTGGATTACGAAACCATTTCGTGGTTAGAGAACTTCCTGGCAAACTACGATAACTGTGTCATTGTGGTATCTCACGACCGTCACTTTCTGGATAGTGTGTGTACGCATATTAGTGATATTGACTTCGGAAAAATTAATCATTTTAGCGGGAACTATACCTTCTGGTATGAGAGTAGCCAGCTAGCTGCAAGACAACGTGCACAACAAAACAAAAAAGCGGAAGACAAGAAAAAGGAGCTAGAGGAATTTATCCGCCGTTTTTCTGCAAACGTTGCAAAGAGTAAACAAGCAACCAGTAGGAAGAAAATGATCGATAAGCTGGATGTTTCAAATATTAAGCCTTCCAGCAGACGCTACCCGGCCATTATTTTTGAGCGCGAGCGGGAAGCAGGAGATCAGATCTTAAATATTGAAAATTTAGAAGCCTCGTTAGATGGTGAAACGCTTTTCAGTAAGATAAATATTAACCTGACCAAGGGAGACAAAGTTGTTGTGTTTAGTCGTGACTCTCGTGCCACCACTGCCTTCTACGAAATAATTAATGGAAATAAAAAAGCAGATAAAGGCGAATATGCCTGGGGAGTAACCACAAATCAAAGTTATTTACCATTGGATAACAGTTCCTTTTTTAAGGAAGAAAATGGTGAGGATACCCTTGTAGACTGGTTGCGTCAATACGCCAAAACTGAAGAGGAGCGGGAAGAAGTGTATATCCGTGGATTTTTAGGGAAGATGCTTTTTAGTGGCGAAGAAGCCTTAAAGAAAAGTAATGTGCTTTCCGGAGGAGAAAAAGTGCGTTGTATGTTGAGTCGAATGATGTTGATGCGTGCCAATGTAGTTATGTTGGATGAGCCTACCAACCACCTGGATCTAGAGTCTATTACAGCATTTAATAACTCCCTGAAAAACTTTAAAGGAACAGTGCTTTTTACCACCCATGACCATGAATTTGCACAAACAGTGGGTAACCGGGTCATAGAACTTACCCCAAAAGGAGTGATAGATCGTTATATGACGTTTGATGAGTACATGAGTGACAAGAAGATTAAGGAGCAACGGGACGAGATGTATTCTTAGTTAGTAGAGAGGAGGGGGGTAGTTGGCAGCCGGTAGGAAGGCCAACTAGGCGTACCACTAGTTCCCGGGCTGCTTCTTTCGCCTTCTGTTTGTAGGGTAGGTTTTTACGGAATTCATCTTGTAATTTTAGTTCTCATATTTTATTAGAATTGCAATACTATGTTCTTCAGAAAAAAGCTTCCTTTTGAAAAAATAACTGAATATTTAGATGCTCAGGATCTTTTATATGTTCGACATCAAAAAGTAAAAAAAGATTGGAATCCTTCGTTTGAAGGGTATGAGACAGTTTTAAATTTCATGCTTCTTTCAAAGGAATATTATATAATTGATGCTACAGATTTAAAAGTAAACCCAATAAATATTGAAGCTACATGGTATCATTCATATTCTTTACTTCAAAGGAGTAAAGTTCTTTTTAGAAAAATAGAATAATTGTAAAAATAAAAAAGGGCGAGCAAAGCAGCCCGTAAACTACAAGTGGCTTTAGCCACGTGTTACCGTCTACCAACTATTCTTCTATTTCCTTTAAAAATTCATCAATAGTCGCTTGTGCAGTCACCAGTTCATCTTTTCTGATAAAGACCCGCACTTGCCCCGGAACGCCAATGGCAAATCCGCTCGTAATGCCACTTTGGTGGTCGTCTTTAATGATGGGCTCTATGCCTAGCTCATTTAATCTGGCACGCAGTCCCTGTGCAATCATGGCTGGACCTGTATAAATTCTTGTGGTTTTCTCTGTGTTAGTGCTCATAATAGATACATTAGGCATTGTAATACTTACTATTCCAGATAGCGTTGTTAAAATTTTTCCCCTTGGCAAAGCCATAGAATAGCACAATACCGCCAACGGCTTTAAACATAAAGAGGAACATTAATAAATACTCTTGATTGCTTACTTCGCCCTTTGTAAATGCTTGCATGGGGGTAATTGCGGTAAGCAGCATACTCACAATAAATATAGTAAAAACTAGGTTTTCAAAACTTTTATAGGGCCACATCATCCATTTGCGAAGGGGGTGCAAATCGTTTCCCCATTTGTGGATGAGGTAAAAATAATCGTTTCCTAGAGGAAGAAATAGCAACGGATCGTCTGCATTTTCAAGTTTTAGCAGTTTTGCGGGCGCTACAATTTTAAATGAACTGAAGGTGCTATCGTGTTCTTTCTCCAGGTGTCTTATTTTTGAAATTGCCTCTTCAGGAATTTCCTTTTTAAAAAAATGTGAATTCAGAAAGCGCAGCCGGTATTCCACACATATTTTTTTGATGTCGGAAATATGATATATTCTTTCACTTTCTAGTTTCGCTAAATTGAACGTATTTCCGTCACCGGAAGAAGGGGTAGTGAGTCGTTCGGAAATTTCCGCTCTTTCAGTTTCGTTTTGCTGAAAAACCTGTTCAATTTCAGCCAGGATATTTTCCGAAGCAATACGCTTGCTCCGAATGTTTTGTAATGTAGTTTTAAGATTTGTTTTAGGTAGCATCGCAATTTTTCTTTTAAAAATAGCAAACGTTCTGCAGGAATGCAATATTTTAACAGATAGAAGTTCATACAGTTCAATATTGGAGTAAAGTTCACGTTATAGCTTCTGAAGGCATTTTTATGTACCTTTGATGTAATACTTATTATTATGAAATTGAAAACTATACTACTTGTTTGCTTGTTCGCAGCCTTTACTGCTTCGGCTCAAAAATATACCAACACTACGACCCAAACCACTACCAAAGAGTGGAAGGGGCTTACATTTTCTTCAGAAAAATCTATCTTTCAGAATATAGAAAATACAGATCAGTTTTCTAAAGCTGCTCCTTTATTTAAAAAAGACGTAATTGCCGAGGATGCCATGCTCACTGCTTTTGTGATGATAGATAATTCATTCAGTAAATTAGATGAAGATGAAGAGAAATCACTGTTTGCCGATTCCTGGAAGTCTTTCGTGACCTATCACTTAATTCCTGGTCGTGTAGATAGCAATGCGCTTTCGAAAGCAGTTGCTAATGGAAATGGTACTGCCTATTTTAATACCATTCTGGGACAGCGTCTTGGGGTGAAAGAAGTGGCAGGAAAGCTGGTTCTGTTTGACGGACAGGGAAATACCGCAAACATAATTGCTGAGGACTTCTACCATAAAAATGGCTTTTACCATATTATAGATGGGTTGCTCTTGCCGGGTTCTAATCAGTAATGCCAGCATACTGTAAAAGGTTAAATAAAAGCCAAAGTTGCCACTTTCAAAAACCCGTATTTCTACTACTACGTTTATTATAGTACATAACCTATAAAAACAAAAATAGTATGAAACGTATTAAATTTATTACCACAGCTTTATTTACAATGTGTTTACTGGTAGGCACGTCTTCTTTTGCGCAAAATAAAATGTCGAAAGACGAAAAGATGCAGGCCAAGATGGAAAAGAAGAAGATGAAGGAAAAGACTGTTATGGTGGGTGGAGCAGCTATGTATCCAAGTAAGAACATTGTAGAAAATGCAGTAAATTCTAAAGACCACACTACGCTGGTTGCAGCTGTTAAAGCAGCAGATTTAGTAGAAACTTTGCAATCTAAAGGTCCTTTCACCGTTTTTGCCCCAACAAATGCAGCTTTCGATGCACTTCCTAAAGGTACCGTAGAAACACTTTTAAAGCCTGAAAACAAAAAAATGTTACAGGGTATCTTAACATATCACGTTGTAGCGGGAGATATGAAGGCTAAAGATATTCTAGCGGCCATCAAAAAAGGAAATGGGAAAGCAACCATGAAAACAGTAGCTGGTGGAACATTAACTGCAACCCTTGAAGGAAAATCTGTAATTGTTACAGATGAGAACGGAAACGCTTCTACAGTAACGATCGCAAATGTAAACCAGTCTAACGGTGTAATTCACGTAATAGATACGGTTTTATTACCTGCACAGGATAAGAAAAAAATGTAAGGTATAAATACCTGACGACTTCCCTCGCTAATTATTTTGTTAGCGTAATTGAGCTCCAAAATCGGTTTCAAATCGGTTTTGGAGTTTTTTCATGATTTTATCGATCTGCTTATCGGTTAAGGTTTTCCGTTCGTCCAATAAGGTAAAGCTTAACGCATACGATTTTTTTCCATCAGGAAGGTTCTTACCTGTATAGACATCAAATAAGCTTACTTCTTTCAATAACTGCTTTTCTGTTGCAAATGCGGCTTCCTGTACAGCTGAAAAAGAAATATCTTCGTCTAATAGTAAGGCAAAGTCACGTTTTACTTTCGGAAACTTAGGAATGGGTGCTACGTGGAATGTTGCTGAAGAAATTTCAGATAAAATAACATCCCAGTTAAAATCTGCATAGAGTGTTTCTGTCTCTACGTCAAATGCTTTAAGGATTTGTTTTTTCAGTACTCCAAATTCCACCAAAGTTTTCTTGCCTTTAGTAAGTGCTACTCCTTCTGCTAAAAAGGAGTTCTTTGTCTGTTTTTCTGAAACACTATCAATCCCCAGTCGCTCTAAAATTGATGTAACAATTCCTTTTAAATAGAAAAAAGTAGTTGGCTTTTGAGCGGTTGCCCAGTTGTCTTCATAGGTATTTCCAGAAATCAAAAGCGACAAATGTTTATGCTCTTCACGACCACTTGGGAAGTTGTGATACGTTTTACCAAACTCAAATAATTTTACGTTCGGCATTTTGCGATTCTGATTGTAGCTCAAGGCTTCTAAAGCTCCAAACAACATACTTTGACGCATTGCTGAAAGTTCGTTACTCAAAGGGTTCAGCATGGTTACATTGTAATCTTTCTTCAACGTTTCAGAAAGCGCTACATACGATGGGTTGGTTAGTGAATTTGCTAGCATCTCGTGAAAACCAAGCGCCGTTAATACCCCACTAATTTTATTCTGAATTAAATGATCTTCTACCTTTAGATTGGTGGCGATACTGGCATTTAATTTTTCAGTGAAGTCAATATTGTTATAGCCATACACCCGAAGGATTTCCTCGATCACATCGGCTTCACGGGTAACGTCGTTCCGGTAGGCGGGAATGGTCATTCCTAAGCCAGATTCTGTAACGTTGTTGATTTTAATCTCCAGAGACCACAAAATATCCTTGATGATCTCCCGTGGAATTTCCTGTCCGATTAATTTTGTAGCATTTTCAAAATTTAGAAATACCTGATGGTCTTCAATTTTAACCGGGTAAATATCTATTACTTCACTCGTTATTTCTCCTCCAGCGATTTCCTGAATTAAAATGGCAGCACGTCTCAGCGCGTAATCACAAATATTTGGATCGATCCCACGCTCAAAACGGAACGAGGCATCTGTATTCAATCCGTGGCGTTTTGCAGTTTTACGCACACTAACCGGATTAAAGTAAGCGCTTTCAAGGAAAATACTCGTGGTGCTTTCGGTTACACCACTGTGTTCACCTCCAAAAACGCCTGCAATACACATAGGTTTTTCACCATCACAAATCATGAGGTCTTCTTCGTGTAGTTCACGTTCCACACCGTCCAGTGTGGTGAATTTTGTGCCTGCCGGAAGCGTTTTCACATCAATTTTATAGTCGGTAATTTTAGCAGCATCAAAGGCATGTAAAGGCTGTCCAAGTTCGTGTAAAACATAGTTGGTGGCATCTACTACATTGTTAATAGGAGCAAGCCCAATAGCTTTTAATCTATTTTGTAACCATGCTGGCGATGCTTCAACTTTAAGTCCGTTGAGGGTCACACCACAATACCGCGGTGCTCTTTCGGTGTCTTTAACTTCTACGTCAATTTTTAAGGTACGGCTGTCTATATAGAAGTTACTCGTGGAAGGAGTAATTAGCTCTAAGGAAATATCTTGTCGCAACAATCCAGCGCGTAAATCTCTTGCAACGCCCCAATGGCTCATGGCATCGGCACGGTTTGGAGTAAGTCCAATTTCAAAAATGGTATCATTCTCTATTTCAAAAACAGATGCACACGGCGTTCCTGTTTTTAGTGTTTTATCCAAGATCATAATCCCATCGTGACTTTGTCCCAGGCCTAACTCATCTTCAGCACAGATCATTCCCATGCTTACTTCGCCACGGATTTTTCCTTTTTTAATCTGCCACGGACTTCCCTTTTCGTCATACAGTGTAGTTCCAACAGTAGCAACGGGTACTTTTTGACCCTTCCCTACATTAGGGGCACCACACACAATTTGTACAGGTGCTCCGTTTCCAAGGTCAACTTTGGTGAGTTTTAAGCGGTCTGCATTGGGATGTTGTTCGCATTCCACCACGTGGCCTACTACGATGCCTTCCAGCCCTCCAGGAACCGAAGTAAAAGGGGTGATCCCTTCAATTTCCAGGCCGAGGTCTGTAAGTAATTCGCCTGTTTTATGGGCCTCCCAGTCCAGATTTAAAAATTGTTTTAACCAGTTGTATGATATTTTCATCCTAAAAAATTCTTAACGAACCGCAAAGATAGCATTTATACCATTTTTTGTGATTACTTTTATAGAATCAGTTTCAGAAAATTTACGGACCTTAATCCCATTAATTTGTAATTCCATGTTTCAACATTCCCTTGTCAGAGTTATTAGTATTATCGGCGTTTTCTATTTGTTGTTTGCCTGCAACAGGGAAATCAGCAAACCAATAGAGGGTGAGTGGCGTGCAACATTGGAAACAATGGATGGTAGAGAATTACCTTTTTTATTTACGTATTCTGAAAAAGAAGGGTTAACAGTACTGAATGCTGAAGAAGAGGTTGTCTTTAGTGATGTTACTTTAAAAGGCGACTCTATTAGCATAGCACATCCTATTTACGAAGGTGTCTTTAAGGGAGTCTTTACACCGGACAGCATTTATGGCAACTTTATAAAACCCAGTTTAAATAGAGCAGTACCTTTTGTTATGACGCAAGGCAGAAAGGAACGATTTACTGTAAGTGCAGCACCCAAAGCAACGGTAACAGGCAGTTGGGAAACTGTTTTTAGTCCGGATACCCCAGCAGATAGGTACATAGCCAAAGGCATTTTCAAACAAGTAGGGCATAAGGTAACGGGAACGTTTAGAACCACAACAGGAGATTATCGGTACCTGGACGGTTCGGTGGAAAACGATACGTTACGTCTTTCCACGTTCGACGGCGCGCACGCCTTTTTGTTTGAAGCCAAAGTACAAGGCGATACGCTGTTAGAGGGTTTGTTTTACTCCGGAAACCATTGGAAAGAACCCTTTACCGCCCAAAAAAATGAAGCTTATGAACTTCCAAAAGCAGATTCTCTTACCTTTTTACGAGAAGGCTACGAAAAATTAGAGTTTAGCTTCCCAGACACTAATGGAAAGGAAGTTTCATTAGCCGATGACCGATTTAAAAATAAAGTAGTCATCGTACAGATCATGGGAACTTGGTGTCCCAATTGTCTGGATGAAACCCGGTACTACACAGACTATTACAAAAAGAATAAAAACGAAAACCTGGAATTTGTTTCCCTCGCATTTGAGTATGCTCCCACCAAAGAAAAAGCGATGACAGCTATTAACCGCTTAAAAGAAAAAGTAGGGGTGCCATACCCGATTCTATTAGCGCAATACGGCTCCAGCGATAAACAAAAAGCCAACCAAAAACTCCCTATGCTTAGTAATGTGCTTAGTTACCCAACTACTGTTTTTATTGATAAAACCGGAACAGTGCGAAAAATACACACGGGTTTCAATGGCCCGGCAACAGGCGAAAAATACGATGCGTTTGTAAAGGAGTTTGAAAGTTTTGTAGACAAATTACTAGCCGAGTAAAGAGCTTTTAACGTTTATGGAATTAAAAACTGTATAGGAGAGGCTTCCGCATACAAAATACAATACCATTATTTGGACTACTAGGTAAACGACTTTTTATTGTTTATGTTAACGAGTAAAAAAGTAAAAATTATCTATAGCGCTTATCTGGAGAACGAAGAACAACATCAGCATATTTATAGAGGTATAAGCACTATGAAAGGAATATTTATTTTCAAGCAGTAGTAGGTTTTCTCTAATTAAAACATCCAATAAATTTTCAGTATATTAGTAAAAGTGGTCGTGTGTAACAAAACAGGACTCTTCATTCTGGTGTTCACTTCTAAAACAAAAAGTCATGAAAAATATTAGTATACTCCTAATTTGTATAAGCATATCATGTGCCATGAAAGCGCAAGGTATTATTGGCGCATGGGAAACTTTTGAAACTTCTGAAGAGGAAGACCGCCTTAGAAGCGTAGCTATTTTTGCAGATGGCTATCATGCAGTAACTACCTATAATACAACTACAGGAGAGTTTAGTAAGACCTATGGCGGGTCATGGAAATTAGAAGGAGACCTTATGACAGAAAAAATAGAATTTGACACAGCTACCCCGGAACGTGTTGGCGATGAGGTTAGTTATAAGGTAGCTCTTACAGATGCTGGTCTTGAAATTACTGATAAAGACATAAAATTTAGCAGAATAGATGCTGGCGAACCAGGAGCACTACAAGGTGCCTGGCTCATGTCTGGCAGGGTTAGAGATGGTAAAACGCAACAACGCGATACCAGCAGACCAAGAAAAACAATGAAAATTTTATCAGGTACTCGGTTCCAATGGATCGCCTATAATACAGAGACCAAAGAATTTATGGGTTCTGGCGGAGGAACCTATACTACTGTAGAGGGGGCATATACCGAGAATATCGAATTCTTTTCAAGAGACGATTCCAAAGCAGGACTTAGCTTAGAATTTACGTATGAACTTGTAGATGGCAATTGGCACCACTCAGGTTTGTCGAGTAAGGGAGATCCAATTCATGAAATATGGAGTATTAGAGAATAGTTTTTTTTGAAATTCAAGAAAAATTAGTTGGTGCTAACTTACTGAAAAAGAATAAAATTATCCAAATTTTGAGTTCCTGGAGACAAAAAGATATAGGTAAGAGACGCTACCTTGATAAAGCCACTCCTCTAAAAGTAACCATAAACTTGTATCTTTAATTCTGAATTAGCATTGAGACAAAGCGTATACAATTGAATTATGGAAAAAGAGTACAATAAACGAAGTAAGGAATTTGTTGAGACTTATTTTAAATTGTATTCTGAAAGAAACCCTGCTGTACTAGATCTTATTGATGATGATTTTATTGGTTTGGATGGAATTTCTACAAAAATATATACGAAAGAGAAATGGTCTCAGGCACTTGAGCACGATTTTACGGAAATTGAAAATCCCTTTTTAATAAAGTTAGCGAATATTGGGGTTCAGAAAATTGAAAAAGACATTATAACTGTAGCTACAATATCCTCATGGTATATTCCTTTTTTTGAAAATTATCCTGAATTTGATAAAATGCGTACGGTATTTATTTTACGCAGAACAGAAGACTCTTTTAGTATCGTTCATTTGAGTAATTCTATTTCACTACTTTCTTTAGACCAACGCGACGTCTTTCCAACAAAGCTGTTCAGCTTATTAAAAAAATGGAAAAACCCGGATTACATTCTGGGTGGGTTTAACGAGGATTCAAAAAAGTAATTTATAGGGAGTTTAGGCTTCAGTTAAAAACTCATACGTAATTCACAGGATTTAGTATATTTAAATTCTTATCCTGTTTAATTTAAAGTATGTACCTAGTATTAGTATTTATAAATGAAACCTGACTCTATATCTATATCGCAAATTACCAAAGAAACCACCGTGAAAAGAAATAGCGAAGATTTTGCTGTTTGCTGGATCAAGGATGAGGTTCATGCTATTGAAATTGATCACGTTTTATACAACGATATTTCGAATGCTATTTTTTTTCTGGACCCTAAATTTCAATGGAAAATACTTAAAAAAGATATCTCAGCTTTTGCTGGCTATGTTTTATACCTTTCCCGTGAGGTTCTGGATAACCCGGCGTTGAGCAACCTGCATATAAATAAAGTGCGACTTTTCAATGCTGAAGAGATTCCATTATTTAAACTAAGTCCGGGCATAGAAAAAAGAACTCAGGCAATTTTAGAAATGATCGATGAACTTCTGGGATCTGAACTTAACCATAAAGAAGACGCCATCCTATCCTTGCTCAACACCTTCTTTATTTACTGTGATGTCAATGTAATATTAAGTCCATAATCACAGATACAAACTCCAAAGCGAATATTGTTTATAGGTTTAAAAATTTAGTCGACCAACATGTAAGAGCGCATCATGAGGTAGGGTACTATGCTAACCTTCTTTCTATTTCACCAAAATACCTTAATGAATGTGTACAGGAAGTCTTATCGGTAAGTTCAAAAAATATTATTGTAGAACAGCTATTAATGCGATCCCGTCGCGAGCTGAAGTTTTCAACAAAAACCATAAAGGAAATTGGATTTGAGCTAGGCTTTTCCTCTCCTGATTATTTCAGCTATTTTTTTAAAACCCACACCGGTAGTACCCCTTCCGCACTCCGAAAAACGTAGGAGTTCTTAATTTCTAAGAATATACCGTGATTTTCACATTTCTATACCTAAGTGAATGTAATACATTGCATTAAAACTTATACGATGGACAGAAAACGTTTTTTAAAGGCTTCAGGACTTGGCTTAACATTAGCCTTTATACCTGGAGTGATGAGAAGTCAAAGTAACTCAAAAACTAGTGGTAACCAACCTCAGTCAAAACCTAAATTTGTTAAAGACGACGAAGGGACTATCTTCAATGTAATTGGCGATATACAAACACATAAACTGGTAGGGAGTGACACCGCAAATCAGTTGGTGGAATGGGTTGATAATGTGATGCCAGGGACGGGGATACCACCTCATATTCATACACTGGAAGATGAAATATTCAGAGTAGTTGCAGGACAGGTTGAAATTATGGTAGCAGGAGAAGCAACAATTCTGAAGGCAGGGGATATGGCTTTTGCTCCCAAAAATGTACCACACGCCTGGACAGTAGTGGGAACCGAAAAGGCAAAAATGATCACCACGGCATTCCCTGCTGGAATTGAAGTCATGTTCAGGGAATTAGCAAAACTACCGGCAGGTCCACCAGATTTCGAAAAAGTAACTAAAATATGTGGTGCTCATGGGATTCGCTTTGTCTAACGAGTGCTTTACTTTAAAAAATAGGATGAGATTCCAAATCTTAATTACATCTAGTATTAAAGTGTAAACTTATTATTATTAACAAAGAAAATCGAGTTTACAAAAAACAGTTTTCCATTTTCCCAGAAGCTTCTGAACATAACATCGTCTACCATATAAATAATACTTCCACTTCCCATTCTTGCTTCTCCAAAGACAAGTGAGTTGGTCAATTTATTTTTGGCAGCTTCTCCAGAAAACCCGGAAACTGAAGTAGGTGTTTCTATATATCCAACATTGTATCCGTTTTCTAAAAATGAAAAAGAAGAACTTCCCAATTTCAGGCTATAATAATCGTCGCCATAACCAAAAGCCATAGGATGGCTTGGGTCTATCTTCACTTTATAAATGCTACCGGTAATAAAATTTTTTACACTGGCACGTTCGCGCTGGTCGTAAGGGATAAGATTTCCCTCACTCTTTTTGTCTTCATCATCTTCGGTCCCTGAGTCTGTCGAAGGGTTTTTTTTGAGATCAAAACCATCTTTATCTGTAAAACTGTTCATTGCACTCCCAATAGCAATGATTTTTCCGCCACGCTGTACCCAGGTTTTTAGATCGTCTAGTGTGTTGCCGTTTAAGCTGGAGTACCAACCGCTGGGCATTACCAACACATCAAAACTGGTGAGGGTAGAGGCTCTAAAATCGCCAGTATCAATAGAGGTGATAGGGTAGTTTAATTGTTGCTCAAAAAAGTGCCAGATAGCGCCATAATTTAAAGAAGAAACACCTTCGCCACGCAACACCGCAATTCGTTGGTTGTTGATTAACTTAACGTCTGGCGAACCAAAATCGGTTCTGGTATCTCCAAAACTTGTGTTAGAAGCATACAATTGTCGGTTATGTTTGTTGGCAATTTCAACTACTTTTTTATTGAAATCATTATTGGTTCTATTATCACTTTTTGTAATCACCAAGCTTCCTTTAGCGAATTCTTTGCCATTAAATTTTAGATCTTTTTCAGAAAAACGAACACGTATATCTTCTTGTAATAATTCAGCTAGAAACTGTGCGTCATACATACTATTCCAAGAAACCAGGTAGCCTGCTGCATTTGGAGATGCTACATTTGTTGTTTTTAAAGTTGCCAATTCTTTATCTGTTGAAATAAAACCTGTAGTTGCTACAGCTTCTAATCCATATGCGTGTGGAATGCTCCAGGCAGTAATATCGTACGTTAAGGGTTCGGTTAAAATGGCATTTGGTTCCATTAATACCTTTACCATTTTACCTTTTGGCTGGTTGGTACTTACAACAAGTGAGTTTGTGGCATCTAACGAACCATTTTTATTATCGGTATACTTAAAACCATTTACAGTACCGCTACTTTTTATTCCGTAGGTAATAGTGTGCTTGTCTAATAACTTAGCTAATGCATCTAGCTTATCGGGATGCCCTTTTAAGACGTAGCTTTTGTATTTGAGGTTATCGTTTTGAAAAAACTTCTTAAACTCTATATTTAGTTTAGCTGCATTTTTGCTTCCCATTTCAACGGTTGAAAGTCCGGTAGTTGTATGGTGTGCTACACGATCTACTAAAGTTAATTCGAAACCTTCATCGGTATTAATCCCTAGCCCAGCTCTTCCGTGGCCTGCTTGCTCATAGGTCATTCCAATAGCGCCCATAAAAGTGGGGTAGGTGTCTCCATAACTTGGATACAGTAAATCGAAACGCTCCCGTGTAAAAAACAACCAGCCTTCTGCATCAAAATACTTGGCGTGGTTTTTACCAATTTCCGTCTGGAAATCACGCTGAAACGGACTAATAATCTCATGAAAAGGCTCTGCAGCTGGCGCAAAGTAATACGGTTCATTAATTCCCTGCTCGTGAAAATCGACATGAATATGAGGCATCCATTGGTTGTATACCTCCAAGCGCTGCTGCGTTTCCACTTGTGTGGCCCACGCCCAGTCACGGTTAAGGTCAAATAAATAATGATTGGGTCTTCCACCTGGCCAGGGTTCGTTGTGTTCTATGGCAGCTTGCTTAGCATTGTAAGGGGTTGCTTTTACCTGGTTATACCAGTTGGCGTAGCGGTCGCGACCATCTGGGTTTACACAGGGGTCTATAATTACAACTGTATTTTGTAGCCAGTCTTGTTTTTCGGTAATAAGCTTGTAGAGCGTGCTCATAGCAGCTTCGGTGCTGGAAGCTTCATTTCCGTGTACGTTATAGCTAAGCCAGACAATAGCGGTTTGCGGACTCGCACTGCCATTTTCTAACCCAATATTTTTTAAATTATCTTTTCTAATCTGATCTATGTTGGCAATGTTTTGCGGGGAAGAAACCACTGCATAGGTAAGTGGTCTGCGCTCGTTTGTTTTTCCGTAGATATCGTAAGTCACCATATTGCTATTGGCGGCAACGTGTTCAAAATAGGTTACCACATCTGCGTGGCGGGAAAATTGTGTGCCCACTTCGTAGCCCAGGAAATCGGCTGGGGATTTTAGTTGGGCATTAAGTGTGATTGAAATAAACAGGAAAACGAGCGTAAGGTTTTTCAACATTATAGGGTATTTAATTTTGATGGCTAAAGATAATAGAAATTCCAACTATCAAAACTGCCTACTGACAATTTTATAGATTTAAAGACAGACAGGTTCCAAATTCCAAATTATTTCTTGAACTGTTTTGCTACTCCTAATTTTTTGCCAAATTGCTTCTGAAAAATCCTGAATTCTTAATTATCCTGTATTTTTGAATAAATCTTCTGAAAAACGCTATGTCAAAATCTACTATTCCGTATAACGAAACAGGCTACTTTTCTCAATTAATGTGCGATTACCTGGCAGAAAAACCGGAATTGAAAGATTTTTACGGAAGGTTACCAAAATTACAAAACTTTAAAGCCCAGTTAAAAGACAAGAAAGTATCAGTACGATTGCAGTCAAGAATTTCACTGAGGGAACAACTTCAGCACCAGTACACTGGTTTTACAGTTTCAGAAGAGACACAAAAAAATATTACCTCCTTATCCGAAGAAAATACCTTTACCATTACAACCGGACACCAGCTGAATCTTTTTACCGGCCCCTTGTATTTTTTATATAAGATTTTTTCAGTGATCAATCTTTCAGAACAATTAAATGCTGAATATCCTGAACATCATTTTATTCCCGTGTACTGGATGGCAACCGAAGATCACGATTTTGAGGAAATAAATTACTTCAATTTTGAAGATAAAAAGATAGTATGGAATAGACCCGATGGTGGGGCAGTAGGCGATTTTTCTACTGAAGGATTGGCTGAAGTTGCCAGAGAAGTTGAAAAAGCTTTCGGTCAAAGCGAACATGGGAAACGCTTGCAGCAATTATTCACTGAAGCCTATACAAAACATAAAAACCTGGCAGACGCTACCCGCTACCTGGGAAACGAACTTTTTAAGGAATACGGGTTAGTTATTATTGATGGAAATGATGCTGAACTGAAAAAACAATTTATTCCTTATGCTGAAAAGGAACTTTCCGAAAATCTGTCCCATAAAAAAGTGACCGAAACCACAGAAAAACTTTTAGATTTAGACTACAACGAACAAGTACATCCACGTGAGATTAATTTGTTTTATTTAACTGAAGGGTTGCGGGAACGCATTGTAGAGGCTGAAGGAAAGTTCTTTGTAAATGAAACTGACCTGGTTTTTACTAAGGAAGAGCTATTCAGGGAATTGCAAGAACACCCGGAACGTTTTTCTCCTAATGCATTGCTGCGTCCACTCTATCAGGAAGTGATTTTGCCGAACCTTTGCTATGTTGGTGGCGGTGGGGAGCTGGCGTACTGGTTTCAGTTAAAGGATTATTTTGAAGCTGTGGACGTTTCTTTTCCTATATTATTACTGCGTAATTCTGTATTGCTAGTTCCAGAGAAAGTTTCAGAAAAACTGGATAAACTGGAAGTTTCGATAAAACGATTGTTCCAAAAGCAAGCCGATTTAAAAACAGATTTTACGCATCAGATCTCAAAAATTGATATTGACTTTACTAAACAACGAGAACATTTGCAGCAGCAATTCAAAGATCTTTACAAATTAGCTAAAGAAACCGATGCGTCCTTTATTGGAGCTGTGGGGGCACAGGAAAAAAAACAGTTAAACGGGTTGGATAATCTGGAAAAACGCCTGTTAAAAGCACAGAAGCGAAAGCTTTCAGACCAGCTAGAACGCTTAACCGCTATTCAGGATCAGCTTTTTCCCAAGCAAAGTTTACAAGAACGAAATACTAATTTTTCTGAGTATTATCTTACGTATGGGGACAGGTTGCTAACTAAACTTAAAAGCGAACTTACCCCGTTAGAATTAACGTTTACCGTGTTGGAATTATAAACTCACAATTTTTTATATTCTTTTATTTCGTACAACTCTCAACAAACTTCTTGCTAAAAGGTTTCTGAATTAATTTTCATATAAAAAGCATCATTTTTTATATGAAAAATTATATTGAAATAGTATTTTTGCGGATGCAAAACAACGTCCTTATCCTAGACTTCGGCTCGCAGTATACACAGCTTATCGCAAGACGTGTAAGAGAACTTAATATCTACTGCGAGATTCATCCATACCACAACATTCCTAAAGACCTTTCCGGCTTTAAAGCTGTGATTCTTTCCGGAAGTCCGCTTTCTGTTAGAAATGAAGATGCGGCACATCCTGACCTTTCCAATATTAAAGGAAAATTACCTTTATTGGGAGTATGTTATGGTGCTCAATATTTAGCACATTTTGGTGGTGGAAGTGTAGAACCGTCTAACCTGCGTGAGTATGGACGTGCAAAACTGTCAATGATTAAAGATGGTGAACCCTTATTTAAAGGTATACCAGAAGACACACAGGTATGGATGAGCCATAGTGATACTATCGCAAAACTTCCCGAAAACGGAGTACGTCTGGCAAGCACAGCCGATGTGATGAATGCAGCCTATAAAATTGAAGGCGAAGAAACCTATGCTATTCAGTTTCACCCAGAAGTATACCATTCTACACACGGAAAAATGCTGCTGGAAAACTTTTTAGTAAAAATGGCAGGGGTGGAGCAAACCTGGACACCTGCCGCTTTTGCAGAAACTACGGTAGCAGAATTAAAAACAAAAATTGGACTGGATAAAGTAGTATTAGGGTTAAGCGGTGGTGTAGATTCTACAGTAGCTGCGGTATTATTACACAAAGCCATTGGAAAAAACCTGTATTGCATTTTTGTGAACAACGGCCTGCTTCGAAAAAATGAATTCGACAGTGTTTTGGAACAATATAAAGACATGGGCTTAAACGTAAAAGGAGTAGATTCTTCCGAACGTTTTTTAACAGCACTAGCTGGAAAATCTGACCCTGAAGAAAAACGTAAGGCAATTGGGGGTACCTTTATCGAAGTTTTTGATGACGAAGCCCACGAAATAACCGATGTGACCTACCTGGCACAAGGAACTATTTATCCAGATGTTATTGAAAGTGTTTCGGTAAACGGTCCTTCCGTAACTATAAAGAGTCATCACAACGTAGGTGGCTTACCAGATTTTATGAAGCTTAAAATTGTAGAGCCTTTACGAATGCTTTTTAAAGATGAAGTACGACGTGTGGGAGCACAATTGGGCATCGATAAAAAACTATTGGGACGTCATCCTTTTCCAGGACCAGGATTAGCCATTAGAATATTAGGGGATATCACTGCTGAAAAAGTACGTGTTTTACAGGAGGTAGATGCTATTTTTATTGAAGGACTCCGCAAATGGGATTTATACGATAAAGTATGGCAGGCAGGAGCTATTTTATTACCAGTACAAAGCGTAGGCGTAATGGGAGACGAGCGTACCTACGAAAAAGTAGTCGCCCTGCGAGCTGTAGAAAGTACCGATGGGATGACTGCAGACTGGGTAAATTTACCCTACGAATTTTTACAGGAAACCAGTAATCATATAATAAACCGAGTAAAAGGCGTTAATAGAGTAGTGTATGATATAAGTAGCAAACCACCCGCGACTATTGAATGGGAATAACTTGTGGCACACTACGTGCAACTTTAATCATATTTTAAGAAGAACAAACCTGCTTTATCCGTATTTTTAGGAAAAAGAAAAAACCTTGATTCAAACATTGAAATATATCCTCTTTATTGCCATTGCAAGCTTTATATTAGTGAGTTGCGATGCGCTATCATCCCCAGCACAAGAGACGTACAAGAGCCATAAAGTGGCAAAAGGTGAGACTGTTTTCAGTATTGCGAAACAGTATAGCACAACGACTGAAGCAATTTATGCACTCAATCCAGATGCCCGTGACGGGGTAAAAGTGAATTCTGTATTGGTAATTCCTTCTGCGGAAGTTATTTCCAGCACTGGGAATGTTTCATTTAAAATGCACAGAGTAAAACGTAAGGAGACGCTTTTCAGCATATCTCAGCAATACGGTGTTTCTATTGATGATCTTAAAAAATATAATAAACAGCTGTATGCTCAACAAGTTAAGAAGGGCGAAAAACTGCGAATCCCTATTCTAAAAACAGGGTCTTCTGAAAATACCACAGCAACTTCTGATAACACTTCAGAAGAAAATACTACAGCTACATATACTGTAAAACCAAAGGAAACAAAATTTGGAATCGCAAGAATGTACGGCATTACAGTAGCCGAACTCGATGCCATGAATCCTGGTTTGGGAGAAAATTTACCCGTAAACACTAAACTGAATGTTCCCGAAAAGAAAGTGTCTTCTGAAGCGGTAGATACTGAAAAATACACCTTATACGAGGTACAACCCAAAGAAGGCTTTTACCGTTTAAAAGTGAAGTTTGGTTTGACCGAAGAAGCAATTGTCGCCTTAAACCCCTATGCAAAAGATGGTCTGAAAGAAGGGATGATTTTAAAACTTCCAAAGGATGGTGAATTAATTTCATCAGAAGATATCTCTGAAGTAGATCTTGAAAACAAACTCAGTAATAAAAGCGATAAAAAGATCGCTTTAATGCTTCCTTTTATGCTGAACAGAGCCTCGGTAGATTCTGTGAACAATGCAGATGTGCTTCAAAAGGAGCGAACCATGCGCATTGCTTTAGATTTTTATAGTGGTGCTTTATTAGCCGCAGAATTTGCGAAAGATAAAGGAGTTTCGGTTACATTAAATGTTTTTGATACGGAAGCCAACGGGTCTAAAGTGAGTAGTATTATTTCAAATAACAATGTAAGCAGTATGGATGCTGTGATTGGTCCGTTACTTAGTAATAATGTGGAGAAGGCATCTTCAGCTCTAAGCAGGAGCGATGTACCGGTTTTTTCCCCGTTAAGCAATAGAACTATAAGAGCTATGGGCAATGTATTCCAGACGCTACCTTCAGAAGAACTACTGGAGAATGGTATGCTGCAATGGTTAAAAGAAAACAGCGCAGGAAAAAATGTCGTGTTAATTTCAGATGCTAAAAGAGCTAAGCAGAAAAGTAAAATTGTTGCTGCTATCCCTTCTGTAAAAATAATTACGCCAAGAGACAAAGGATTTTTATATGTAGGTGATATTGATAAACACATGGCAAAGGGTACGGCAGATAACTGGGTAATTGTAGAAACAGTAGATCCTGTAATCTTGAGTAATGTGGTAACTATTTTAAATGGAATGCCTAACGATTACAACCTCAGAATGTTTACCCTGGATAAAAATAAAGCATACGATTTTGATGATATAAGCAATATGAATCTGGCGCGCTTGGGGTTAACTTTCCCTGCTGTGAGTAAGAGCTATAATTATGACGAGAAGGATGCATTCTTAATTAGTTACAGAAATAAATATGGTGTACTGCCTAATAAATACGCTGTTAGAGGTTTTGATGTAACCTACGATGTGTTATTACGCCTGGGGTCTTCGGAAGATCTGTATAACGAAACCAATGGTGAATTTGAAACTGAATATATTGAAAGTAAATTCAGATACCAGCCACAAGCCTCATCTGGCTACGCAAACAAAGCAATGTATATTTTGCAGTATAACAAAGAACTTCAATTTGACGTCGTAAAATGAGCACCTCCAAAGTAACCTATTTAGGTAATCTGCGCACCGAATGTGAGCACTTAAAGTCTGGTAATACCTACATTACAGACGCTCCCATCGATAATAATGGAAAGGGAGAAGCTTTTTCTCCAACCGATACCGTAGCAACAGGTTTGGCAAATTGCATGTTTACCATTATGGGAATTAAGGCTAAAGATTTAGGAGTAGATTTAACTGCTAGCACAGCTTTAGTTACTAAAACAATGGCTACCGACCCCAGACGTATTTCTAAAATTGAAGTTGTTTTTTCGCTACCTGAAATTGTCAAGCCAAAGAATAAAGCAATTTTAGAAAATGCTGCCATAAGGTGTCCGGTATATCACAGTTTACATCCGGATATTGAAAAAATAATCTCTTTTAATTGGGGTGATCCTGCGAAATACGCTCAATAATTTTTTTTTATACGCGTTATTATATTGATGAAAATTTTAGCAACCCTTTTCCTTTTAATTTGTTCCATCTCGTTGGATGGCGATACCGTTAAGATGCAGTGGAACGAAAATCGGCAACTTACCTGGAGCGATTTTAAAGGGGAACCAGATATGGGAGATAGTTTTGTGGCAAGTACCAATAGTGGGGTGTCATTTTCATTTTCGTATAAAGTGAAGAATGGTAAAATGACGATGGATTATGAAGTGACTTGCAACTTTTACCCTGAATTATCCTGGTACAAACCAGACTTGGTTTCGCCCTATATTCTGAAACACGAACAAACCCATTTCGATATTTCTGAACTCTATGCTCGTAAATTACGCAAGGCGATGGAAGAAACATCCTTTTCTAACAATCCGAAAGAAGAAGTAAATAAACTCTATCAAAATATCGAAAACGCCCGAAAAAAACTACAAACCAAATTCGATTTTGAAACAGACCACTCCAAAATTGAACCTGTCGAAATACAATGGCGCAGGTTTGTTGCCAAAGAATTAAAGAAGTATGAGCGCTGGAAATCCTAAGGGTGAAAACCCCTTTCCCAATCCCAATCATTTAAAGGAGCTGGCCAACTATAGGATGCCCTTTGGAAAGTATAAAAACCAACGCTTACTGAATCTTCCTGAAGCCTATTTTGTATGGTTTCAGCAAAAGGGATTTCCACAAGGAAAACTGGGAACAATGATGCAGGAAATGTTTGAGATTAAAGTAAATGGTCTGGAAGGTTTGTTGAAGCCTCTGGTTGAAAAGTAATTGCCACTAAAACCTGATAAAAAAACAGCGCCAATACAGCGCTGTCTATATCATTTTTACTCTGTGTAAACCTATAATGCCTCAGCACCTGCAGTGGCTACGTCGTGATCATTCTCTACAGAACTTCCACTTACACCAACGGCTCCAATTACAGCGCCTTCTTTATTTTTTAAAATAACACCTCCAGGAAAAGAAATAAGCCCTCCGTTGGAATGTTCAATGTTAAATAGCGGTTTCCCGGGTTGTGAAAGTTTACCTATTTCGCCGGAATTCATATCGAAAAAGCGTGCCGTTTTGGCCTTTTTAAGTGCAATATCTGCGGAGCCTAACCAGGCGCCGTCCATTCTAACAAAAGCTACTTGATTAGCGCCTGCATCTACTACTGAAATATTCATCTTGGTATCTAATGCCGTTGCTTTTTCTTTTGCAGCTGCAATTATTTTTTCTGCTGTTTTTAAATCTATCGTATTCATAAAGTTTTTTATTTATTTGAAAGAATATTAATTTTTTTAATGTCTGGAGATTCAGAAAGTAACCTTTCTGCGTTTTCCATTAGGGCATTGGCGATCTCACCATTTAAGTGCGCATCACGCGCTGCTTCGGTTTCAAAAGTGTCAAAAATACCAAAGGTATCTGCGTCAATTTTAAAGCTGTACCACGTAAGTGTTTCATCTTCTTTGCGAGCTAATTCGACGGCTCCTTTTATAAATTTTTCAACTTCGTTTTCTTTACCTGATTTGGCTTTCAATGTTGCCAATAATCCTAACTTTTTCATATGTATATAATTTTATAATTATAAGATACTTAATTGCATATAAGATGGAGGCCTACTTCACGTAAGTTTAACGTCTAAAAGAGATAATTATCAAAGGGTTGTGTTTTCAGTGTTTGTTTCAACTTTTATAAATTCCTTTCTGAATTCGTAGAAACTAGTATATTTGGGCATAACCCTAATTTATGAAAACTATTACCTTTATTTTATTGTTGTTTGTTTCTACCGTGTCTGTTGCGAATGATACTTTTTCCTATACATTAGAAAAACATCAAAAGTTTGAAAAAACTTTTTCTTTTGCTGTTGAAAATGCAACTATTCATTTGATCATTGTAAAAAACAAAGACACTAAAAAATACGACCTTATTCCGTTTTATATGAATTCACAACAAATGGTAAATCAGTTTGAAACCAGTTCGTTCGAAGATGTTCCAGACATTTTTGCTTACCATACTAACGGAGATGTCGTGTCCATTTCTACCTTTCAGGATAAGACCATTGCAGTTTTAGATTATAACCTGCAAAATGGTTCGGTTTTAGAAAAGACATGGGAATCTAAAGACAAACCTGTCATAAAATTTATTGACGCTACAAAAACGAAATATCTGGAGCGTACAGATAAGGAAACCTTAGAATTAACAACTATTACGACTTCAGCAGATGTTCAAACAAAGAAGATCTCGGTCTCTAAGGAGTTTCAAAAAGCTATTAAAGAAATTTTTAAAGAGCCTGTTTCCATAGTGGATAATCAAAACTTTGTGAAACACGGAGCTATTTCAGAAATTCAAGGATATTTTAATGACGAAACTATCTACTTTACATTCTATGACTATTTTCAAAAAGATACTCCAGAAATACTTATTATAGATATTACCACTGGAATTATAAGTCAAAAACAAATTTTACAAGACGTACTGGAAAAGCCAACCGACTTTAATGCACATATTGTAGATGATATGTTGTTTGCTTCTTTTTTAACAAAGGAAGATCTGGCGTTTCAGGTGTATGATGCGAAATCTGGCAGTGTGAAACAATCCCACACACTTAATGGAACACTTTCGCAACTAAGAACTATTAAAGGGAAGCGGCTTGCATACCTCAAGAAAACTAAAAAGTTTAAATTCAAGTCAACTGTTTCAGTGAATAAAACCCAGGACAATAAGTATGCAGTTGTGGTAGATGTTGTGAACAGGGATACCTACCACCATTACGACTGGTTTTGGCTTCATACTATGATGTTTAACCAGCAAATGATGTTAAATATGGGGATGCCAGGAGGTTTTGGTCCTAAAGACTTTATAACGGAAGATATTATTAACTACTGGGCTAGTGAAGATTCGATACCACTTGAATTTGTGTTGGATGCTAATTTTAATCTGCTGCCAGACCACAATGGAGCAACCCTAAAAGAATTTGTGGATAAAGAAAAATACGCCAAACAACTTGCTGAAAATAAGACGGTTTTCAATAGCTCTATTGGCTTCTTAGAAAATGAATATCGTTATATCTACACAAATAAAGATGAAGATGTGGTTACTATAAAAACCAGACCAATTAAACGAAGAGTTCGTTCAAACCGGAAATAGTCTTACGAAGTCACCTTCAGCTTAAAAACAACTTTTTTTATTGTTGCTGGTGTATCGATCAGGATGCCTGTTTGGTGGATATCCTGCGGAAAAAATACGGTAAAAAAGCCTTCTTTCAACATAAAATCCTCAGTGTTGCATTTGTAAAAAGCGTAGTCTTTTTCCTCGTTAACTTCAAAGGGCTGCTGTTCTTTCAGGATAGCTGTGCCTATTTTTTCAGCTCCAGAGATGATGTACTGAATGTCTATATAGTTGAAATGTGCTTCAGAAAAACCATCAGCTTTTGGTTTGGTGGTATAACTCATTACGATGGCAAAACAGTCCTTGCCGTCTATTTCGTAAGTGTCTTCAGCAAGTTCTTGTAAATCCTTTTCTTTCAGAAACTGATAGACAGCAGCCATGTGTTTGTGAAGCGGAAGGTAACTTCCATAATTTTCTAATGTATCTAAAACCATACTGCAAAGTACTATATTTTGTTGATTTATATGTTTCTGAAAGGTTATGAAATCACGAGGAAGTTTCTCTTGAAAATTCAATAAACTATCTCAATAAATACATACCTTTGCATCCCGTATAGCGAACATAGCAAAGGCATCCATGAACACTACAAAATACATCTTCGTTACGGGCGGGGTATCCTCATCTTTAGGAAAAGGAATTATAGCAGCATCACTGGCCAAATTACTACAGGCCAGAGGATACCGTGTAACGATCCAGAAATTAGACCCTTACATTAACGTAGACCCGGGAACCTTAAACCCCTATGAACATGGTGAATGCTATGTAACCGATGATGGCGCCGAAACCGATCTGGATTTAGGTCACTACGAACGCTTTTTGAACGTTTCTACCTCACAAGCCAATAATGTAACTACAGGACGTATTTACCAGAGTGTTATTGATAAAGAACGTCGTGGCGAGTTTTTAGGAAAGACCGTACAGGTTGTTCCCCACATCACCAACGAAATTAAAGAACGCATCCAGATACTGGGAAAAAGTGGCGATTATGATATTGTAATTACTGAAATTGGAGGAACCGTAGGGGATATAGAGTCTTTACCATATATTGAGTCTGTTAGACAATTAAAATGGGAGTTAGGTGATGATAATGCATTGGTAATTCATTTAACGCTGGTACCTTATTTATCTGCTGCTGGCGAATTAAAAACAAAACCCACGCAACACTCGGTTAAAACATTAATGGAAAGCGGTATAAAAGCCGATATTCTGGTATGTCGTACCGAACACGAATTAAGTGACGATTTACGTAAAAAGCTGGCTTTGTTCTGTAACGTACAAAAAGAAGCGGTAATACAATCCATAGATGCCTCTACTATTTACGACGTTCCTAATATGATGCTGGAAGAAGGGTTGGACAAGGTGACGCTTTCAAAATTGAATATGGAAGACACCAACGAAGTAGATCTTACGCATTGGAATCAATTTTTAGACCGTCATAAAAATCCAAAAGGCAATGTAACTATTGGCCTTATTGGAAAATATGTGGAATTACAGGATAGTTACAAATCTATACTGGAAGCCTTTATACACGCTGGAGCCGAAAATGAGGTGAAGGTAAATGTGGTTTCTATTCATTCAGAACATATAGATCCCATTAATATTTCAGAACAGTTCCACGGGCTGGATGGTATTCTGGTAGCACCAGGTTTTGGAGAACGTGGTATTGAAGGAAAAGTAGAGGCTGTAAAGTATGCAAGAACAAATAATATCCCGTTTCTGGGGATATGTTTGGGAATGCAAATGGCAGTAATCGAATATAGCCGAAATGTACTTGGGTTGGCAGATGCTAATTCTAGTGAGATGAGCAAGCACACAGATCATCCGGTTATTAACCTAATGGAAGACCAGAAGAATATTACAGATATGGGTGGAACCATGCGCTTGGGCTCTTGGGACTGTGCCTTGGAAGATAACAGTATTGTAAGCAGTGTTTATGAGGACGATATCATTCAGGAACGGCATCGCCATCGTTATGAATATAACAATGCGTATCGTGACCAATTGGAAGCAGCTGGTTTGCGCGCTACTGGAATTAACCCAAAAACAGGACTGGTAGAGATTATAGAAATTCCAGAACACCCCTGGTTTGTAGGTGTACAATACCATCCGGAATATAAAAGTACGGTTGCCAATCCGCATCCGTTGTTTGTAGCCTTCGTAAAAGCTGCGCACGAGCATTCAAAAATAAAATAAGACAATGTGTCGCTTTTTAAAGTAAAGGCGAAATTGTTGTAAAAGCAATGTAACAATAGGTTGTCATACTGAGCTTGTCGAAGTGTCACAGCAATTCTGAAAGAATAAAATTAAAATAACCGCTACGACATATTGAGCGGAGTCGAAATATGGAAGAAAAAAAGTTTGATAAAAATTCGCTGATTGGTTTCTTAATTATTGGAGCGATCCTGCTTTGGATGCTTTATATGAATAAAGATGAACAGGCAAAAGACGAAGTTACTACAGAAGAAGTAGCCGAGGAGACCACAAATGTTCAGGATACCACAGCAACAAAGCAGATAACACCTGCTGAGATCAATACCGCTTCGGCGACAGATTCGTTAGCAGTGGAAGGGCTTAAAAACAGACTGGGTTCTTTCGCATATTCAGCTACATTGCCTTCAGCAACCGATGCAGTCACAACTGTTGAAAATGACTTACTAGTCTTAAAAGTAAGTAATAAAGGGGGCTACATTGTGGAAGCGATGTTAAAAGAACATACCACATACACGGGCGAGCAGGTATATTTAATTAAGGACGGTAACAACGATTTTAATCTTCAGTTCACTGCTGAAAACAGATTGTTAAACACGCGTGATCTCTATTTTGAACCTTCATTGACCAAAAATGGGGAGCACAACGTGCTTACCATGCGTTTAAGATCTGGAGAGAACTCTTTTATAGAGTACCGCTATGCATTAAAGCCTGGCGATTATATGTTGGATTTCAGCATAAAATCGCAAGGATTACAAGGGGTGGTAGATACCTCTTCCCCAATTTATTTAGATTGGAATTTAAAAGGGTATCGTCATGCGAAGAGCATCTCATATGAGAACCGATATTCAAGACTAACCTACGAGCACGAAGATGAAGATTTCAGCAAATTAGACCCAACAGGTGAAGATGCTGAAGTAGAAACGGGGGTAAACTGGATGAATTTCCGTCAGCACTTTTTTAGCTCTATGTTGTTAACAGATACGCCGTTCAAAGAAGTTGCTTTTTCTTCAAAAGATTATGTGTTGGATGAAGAGGTGGATACTGTATTTACTAAAAAATATGGCGCAAAAATTTTAATTGAACCCAAAGGAGGTGCGTTGGCCGAAAACATGAATATGTACTACGGCCCAACCGATTACCAGATATTTAATGACTATGATAGAAATCTGGACGAAGCCATGCCGCTAGGGTGGGGAATTTTTGGAATGATCAACAAATATGTTGTTATTCCTTTGTTTGGTTTCTTGAGTGGTTTCTTACCAGCAGGTATCGCCATTATTATGTTGACGGTATTAATTAAACTGGCATTGTCTCCTGTGCAATACAAACAATACCTGTCTCAGGCAAAAATGAAGGTATTAAAACCAGAAATTGATGAGATAAAGAAAAAGCACGAAGGGAATAGTATGAAGATTCAGCAGGAAACAATGAAGCTTCAGAACATTGCAGGAGCCAGTCCATTAAAAGGTTGTTTACCAGCTTTGTTACAAATCCCGGTGTTCTATGCGTTGTTTACATTTTTCCCGACAGCATTCGATTTAAGACAAAAAAGCTTTTTGTGGGCTGAAGATTTATCCAGTTACGATACGATTGCAGAACTTCCTTTTACTATTCCTTTTTATGGAGATCACGTAAGTCTATTCCCAATTTTAGCTTCCATTGCTATTGGGGCATACATGATTATGAGTACAGGACAAAGTATGCAGGCGCAACAGCAACCTGGGATGCCAAATATGAAATTTTTGATGTACCTGTCGCCAATTTTTATGTTGGTGTTCTTTAACAACTATGCAAGTGGACTGTCGCTGTACTATCTTACATCCAACCTAATTACCATTGGTATTATGTTGGTGATTAAAACATATATTATTGACGAAGATAAGATTCACGCACAGATTCAGGTAAACAAGAAAAAGCCGAAGAAGCAAAATCGTTTCCAGCGTAAAATGGCAGATATGATGGAGCAAGCCGAAGAACAGAAAAAAGCTCAGAAGAAAAAGAAGAAATAATTTTTTTGAGACAAGAGACAAGAGACAAGAGACAAGAGAAAATAGAAGTTTTGTCTTTTTTCTTTCAGCGAAGCGGTCTTTATTCTTTATTCTAATTTTGGCATTCTTTTTGAAAAACAGCCCATAGAATTCAATAGATTTTTTAAACCTTCGTTATTTTAAAAAGCGCATTTCTATGATACGATTCCTTATCTTTTTTCTTATCACATTTATTTCAGCAAACACGTTGATTGCCCAGGAGGTCAATAAATTTGACGAAGCTGGGGAACGTCATGGTATCTGGAAAAAATACTACCCTAATACAAAGCAGCTTCGGTACGAAGGCGAGTTTAACCACGGAAAAGAAGTAGGAACGTTTAAATTTTATTGTGAAGAATGTGGAGACAACCCTACCACAACTAAAGAATTTAAAGCCAATTCTGAGATAGCCAATGTAAAATACTATACCATTAAAGGAAAGGTTGTAAGTGAAGGGCAAATGAAAGGTAAAGACAGAATAGGCGAGTGGATCTATTTTCAAAAGAAATCCAATGCCATCATGAGTAAGGAAGTGTATACAACTGGAGAACTGGACGGTGTACAAACCACGTATTATCCTGACGGAAAGGTAACAGAAGAAATAACATACGCAAACGGCATCAAACAGGGAAACAACCTGTATTTTTCCCCCGAAGGCGTGTTACTTAAAAAGCTGATCTACCATGATGATAAACTCCACGGACCTGCCGAAT
The DNA here is from genome assembly GCA_002337605.1 of Flavobacteriaceae bacterium UBA1903. Taxonomy (GTDB): domain Bacteria; phylum Bacteroidota; class Bacteroidia; order Flavobacteriales; family Flavobacteriaceae; genus Marinirhabdus. The sequence goes on along the minus strand of DDGL01000002.1, from coordinate 62,818 downwards.
ATTACGATGCCAACGGTAATGTAACCATCAAAGGATATTACAAGAACGGCAAGAAGCACGGCCTTTGGCAATACTTTAAAGATGGGAAAGTGGAACTGGAAGAAACCTATCCAAAGCCACAGAAACGTCCAAACTAATCATTTTATAGAGCCAACCAATGCAGGTATTGTATTTTGGAATTTGGTTTTTAGAATTTGTGATGTCCACATAGTATCTTTGTATTCAGATGAAAAAGAAACAACGTGTAGTAGTAGGCTTAAGCGGGGGTGTAGACTCCAGCGTTGCAGCTTATTTATTGAAAGAGCAAGGGTACGATGTGATCGGGCTGTTTATGAAAAACTGGCATGATGATACCGTGACCATCTCTGATGAATGCCCGTGGCTGGAAGATAGTAACGATGCCATGCTAGTTGCTCAAAAGCTTGATATACCCTTCCAGACCGTAGATTTGAGTGAACAATACAAAGAACGTATCGTAGATTATATGTTTCGTGAATACAAAATGGGACGTACGCCAAATCCAGACGTTCTTTGTAACAGAGAGATTAAATTTGACGTCTTTATGAAAATTGCCCTTAGTCTAGGGGCAGATTTTGTAGCAACAGGACACTATTGTCGTACATCGACTACGCTCGGTAAGCAGCATGGAATAGCTAAAGAAATACATCATTTACTGGCTGGGAAAGACCCCAATAAAGACCAATCGTACTTCTTGTGTCAATTATCTCAAGAGCAACTGGCAAAAACCTTGTTTCCTATTGGAGAATTACTAAAGCCGGAAGTTCGTAAAATTGCGGCTGCACAGGATTTAGTCACTGCTGAAAAACGAGATTCTCAAGGACTATGCTTTATAGGAAAAGTGCGATTACCTGAGTTTTTACAGCAACAATTAGCTCCTAAAGAAGGCGCTATTGTTGAAGTAGCTTCAGATTTTGAAGGTTATCGAGATGATGCAAAGTCTTCAGTAGAAAATGATCTGGAAACACTTGCTAAAAAAATTCAGTACAAAAAAACAGATGGAAAAATTGTGGGAACCCACCAGGGGGCTCATTATTTCACCAATGGACAACGCAAAGGCCTGGCAGTAGGGGGAACACAAGAACCACTTTTTGTAATTGCAACAGATGTTGAAGAAAACATAATTTACGCGGGTCAGGGAAAAAGTCATCCAGGGTTGTATAGACATGGCTTGTTTGTTCGTGAGGAAGAAATCCATTGGGTACGCGAAGACTTAGAACTTGCCGTAGACAAAACCATGGAGGTTACCGCAAGAATACGATACCGGCAACCACTAGAAAACGCTACATTGCATCGTACAGTATCGGGGCTTTATGTTACCTTTACGAATCCGCAATCTGCGATAACCGAAGGACAGTTTGTAGCCTGGTATAAAGGTGAAGAATTGTTGGGTAGCGGTGTGATTTCTTAAAATAATTACTATGAAAAAATTACTTTTACTAGGGGCGCTTTTAGTTGCAACCGTAGCTACCGCACAAGAAGATGCCTTGGCGTTTTTTGCTGATAAAGAAAACGTAGCTGCTTCTATTGCTAATCCTATTTCTATTTTAACCCAAGAAGCGATTGATAGAAAAGCATTACACAACATAGCAATAGACGCGTTGGATGTTCCGGTAAACGAAGCATACATCACTCAGCTCAAAAATATATCTGGCATTACTGTACACGCTAAAAGTAAATGGCTGAATGCCGTTTATGTGAGAGGTTCTCAAAGCGCTATTGAGAACTTGACAAACCTCGCGTTTGTTACAGAAGTTGAGTTTGCTGATAAAAGTTTAAACCGCACACCTTTTCAGAGGCCAACCGAAGATAAATTTAAGATAGAAAAGCAAGAAAGCCGTATAGTTTACGATTATGGCGCTGCCAGAAATCAAGCAGAGCAAATAGCGGCAGATTTCCTCCACGAGCAGGATTTTACAGGGGAAGATATGATTATTGCCGTTTTGGATAGTGGTTTTCCTAATGTAATGACCAATCCTGCGTTCTCTGATATAGTTTCAGAAGGGCGTCTTCTGGGAACTTACGATTTCGCCGAAAGACAAACCAATGTTGATGGAACAGGCTCTCATGGAGCACAAACGTTTAGCGATATTGGAGCATTTCTTGATGGAGCCGAAAAATTTGTGGGAACTGCCCCGGACGCCTCTTTTTATTTATTTAGAACAGAATTTGCTCCAACCGAAAACCCCGTAGAAGAAGCATGGTGGGTAGAGGCTTTGGAACGTGCCGATAGTTTAGGGGTAGATGTTGTAAACACATCTTTGGGATATCAAGATTATGATAATCCCAGCTATGACCATACCTACGAAGATCTTGACGGGGAAACAACTATTGCTGCCCGAGGCGGAAATCTTGCCTTTCAAAAGGGAATGTTATTGGTAACTTCTGCCGGAAATGATGGAAACGGATTTACATTTGTTGCAACCCCTGGAGATTCTAAAGGAATTTTAACGGTTGGAGCGGTTGATGCTGGAGGTGATTACGTAGATTTTAGTTCAATTGGTCCTACCGTAGACGGGCGCATAAAGCCTGACGTGATGGCGCAAGGGAGAGATGCTGCTGTGGTAGACCGAGACGGAAATGTTACTTTTAATAGCGGGACATCGTTTAGTTCTCCAATTATGGCAGGTGCTATAGCATGTTTGTGGCAATCCAGGCAGGAAGTAAAAAATAACAGGTTAATGGATTTAATTCGCCAGAATTCTCATCTTTTCAACAACCCAACGAACGAAATGGGCTACGGAATCCCTGATTTTGAAGAAGCGTATCATGCTTTGCAAGTTCTGGGAACTGAAGACCAGATGTTAAAAGAAACCTTCGCAATTTACCCGAATCCGGTTACCGATGTTTTTAACGTATCATTTCCGCAGCAATTAGAAAGAGCTGTCGTGATCATTTATGATGTACTAGGTAAAAAGGTGCTGGAAAAAGAAATTTCTGCAGTTGATAATAAGGTGAATATTTCTGAACTTTCAGGAGGCGTTTATATTGCTAGTATAGCGGCTGAAGGTGTCATAAATAACTTTAAAATATTAAAAAAATAGTGGAAAACAGAATCACTCAACTCTTCAATATAGAATATCCTATTATTCAGGCAGGAATGATCTGGAACAGTGGATGGCGGTTGGCAAGTGCAGTAGCCAATGCTGGCGGATTAGGAATTTTAGGTGCAGGCTCTATGTACCCCGATATCCTTAGAGAACATATTGTAAAATGTAAAAAGGCGACCGACAAACCCTTTGGTGTGAATGTGCCAATGCTGTATCCCAACCTGGAGGAAATTATAAAGATAATTATTGAAGAGGACGTTAAAATTGTGTTTACTTCAGCAGGAAATCCAAAGACCTATACACAGCATTTAAAGAATCACGGGATTACCGTTGTACATGTGGTAAGTAGCGTCAAATTTGCGTTGAAAGCACAAGAAGCAGGTGTAGACGCAGTTGTTGCTGAAGGTTTTGAAGCAGGCGGACATAATGGGCGGGAAGAAACTACCACCTTCACCTTAATCCCTATGGTAAAAGAGCAAATAAAAGTGCCTTTAATTGCAGCGGGTGGAATTGCCAGTGGGAGAGGAATGTTGGCCGCAATGGTTCTGGGTGCCGACGGCGTACAAGTAGGAAGTCGTTTTGTTGCTTCGGAAGAAAGCAGTGCCCACCAGGCTTTTAAAAAAATGGTGGTGGATGCCAAAGAAGGAGATACCCTCTTAACTTTAAAAGAACTGGCTCCGGTGCGTATGCTGAAAAATAAATTTTTTAGTGAAGTCATGGAACTTTACACAAAAAACCCAACAAAAGAAGAGCTTATCGAACTACTGGGAAGGGCAAGAGCAAAGCGCGGCATGTTTGAAGGTGACTTGGAAGATGGTGAGCTGGAAATAGGTCAGATTGCCGGTTTAATTCATGATATAAAACCGGCAGCCCAGATAGTTGCCGAGATGGTTTCAGAATTTGAAGCGGCCAAAAAATCACTTTCAGAACTGTAATTAGTAAAGTACTAAAAGTAGAGATCCAATTGTTTTTGTGGTAATTTTGAAACTAATTTTGTTAGTTTTTACGTAAGTATTTTTATAATATTGTTACTATAACTAATAATTGTGGCTTACTACCTCTTATTTTTTCTCATTGTTGGTCTTGTAGTTTTGGTACTACTTACCATTAATAAAATTAAAACTGCACGCCATCGTGGGAAAAACCTTCCTAAAAGAAACTTATATTACTTCTTTATTGCCAAAATATTTATGAAGGACTTACCAGACTAGCTATTTACCATAGCAGGTATGTTTGTATTCTTGTTTCGTAAATCTAATCCTCCTTCGTATACCGACTTTAAATTGACCAGGTAAAAAGACCATCCGTGGTCACAACCCAGCCTAATATCTACCTTCGCTTTGTCTGTAGTAGGAATATTTTTTTGCGTTAGGGTTACAATGGTTTCTTTGCCATACGGCTCTAAGGATATTTCTACTAGACAATCTCCGGCAAAGGTAAAATGGAGCGCATCTTTTCCGTTAGCCGAAACAATAGAACCTTTTTCAACCCCATCCCATTGATAACATTTCCATAGATAGGCATCATCTTTCTCAATACTAGAAGACTTATCTCTTTGTGTACCCTCTGAAGTAATAAAGGTGGCGTCTTTTAAAAACCAGCGTTCTAGTTCTAAAGATACCGTCCAGGCTTTGTAGAGCGACGTTACAGGTGCAGAAATTGCAATTTTACGGGTAAACTGAGTCCAGTTGAAATTTTCCATAGGAAGTACTTTACCAGTAAAGATACTGTAATTTATCCTTCAGTCGTAGAGGAATGAGCTCCCCCTGTATTTCCTAGCACTACTTGCAGCAGTACGGCAATCCCCATGACCAGAGCACATCCAAATAGGTTTAACCAGAGATACGGCATAACATCCAGCCACCAGACCACCACTACAATCGCTTGCGTAATAAGTGCTGCGATAAAGGTAGCGTTGCTCTTTACGTATTTAATAAAGAAAGCAAGTAAGAATACACCCAGGACATTTCCGTAGAAAATAGAGCCTATAATATTTACAAGTTCGATCAGGTTTTCAAATAGATTGGCAACACAAGCAATTAAAATAGCGACAACTCCCCATAGCATTGTAAACCATTTGCTGGCATTTACATATTGCTTATCGGTACGCCCTTTCACGTTTCTTTTGTAGAGATCTATAGCAGTAGTCGAACCTAAAGCATTTAATTCAGAAGCTGTGGAAGACATGGCTGCACTTAAAATTACAGCTAGCAACAACCCAATTAATCCACGCGGGAGGTTGTTTAGGATAAAATGTATAAATACATAATCCTTATCGTTTGTTTCGGCATTGGGATTTGCTTTTTTAATGACCGCTTTAGATTGTTCACGTAAGGTTTCTTCTTGTTGCTGCAAGTTTAAAATTTCAGCACTTAGGGTACTTTTTTCTGAATCTTCAGCAATCGAATAGGTCATCTGTACCTCTCGTAATTGAGAATCTATCCCTTTTTTTTCTTCTTCCAATGCTACATATTCCGAAGCATATTCAGAATCCATTACATCTTTCACCGCAGCAGGATTAAAATGCAAGGGCGAGGCGTTAAACTGATAAAACACAAAAACCATTACCCCAACGAGCAGGATAAAGAATTGCATAGGTACTTTCAGCAATCCATTCATTATTAAACCCATCTGGCTTTGCTTAACCGATTTCCCCGAAAGATAGCGTTGTACCTGGCTTTGATCTGTACCGAAATAGGAGAGGGCTAAAAATGTTCCGCCAATAATCCCGCTCCAGAAGGTATACCTGTTTTCAAAGTCGAATGAAAAATCCAGTACTTCCATTTTACCGCTGGCACCCGCAATTTCTAACGCTTTGTTGAAGGTAATATCAAGGGGTAAATAATTAAGAATAATCAAAAAAGCGAGGAACATTCCTAAAAAGATAATTCCCATTTGTTGTTTTTGTGTGACGCTTACAGCCTTGGTTCCGCCACTAACAGTATAAATAATCACCAATACGCCAATGATAATATTGAGGTACAACAAATTCCATCCCAGTACTGCCGAGAGGATGATCGCCGGAGCAAAAATGGTGATCCCGGCTGCCAGTCCGCGTTGGATTAAAAACAGAATAGCGGTAAGGGTTCGAGTTTTTAAATCGAAACGTGTTTCCAGGTATTCATAAGCAGTAAATACTTTAAGGCGGTGGTAAATAGGAATAAAGACCAAACAAATAACGACCATGGCAATTGGCAGTCCAAAGTAAAATTGCACAAACCCCATCCCGCTGTGAAATGCTTGTCCAGGTGTAGAAAGAAAGGTAATGGCGCTTGCCTGTGTTGCCATTACACTTAACCCAATGGTCCACCATTTAGAGTCGTTTCCACCTTTAAGGTAATCGGTTACATTCTTACTACCACGCGCTTTATACGTTCCATACAATACGATAAACGCAAGCGTTCCAATAAGTACGATCCAATCTATCTGTTCCATTTATGCGTAGGCTTTCATGATATAATAAAATAAGACGATGTATCCGGCATTAAGCAGTAATACGAGGGTGTATTTCCACTTCCAGACAAATTTGTCCTTTACTTCTTCTACTACTTCGTCTGTTTGCATTTTGGTTGGTGGATTAGTTGACTATATATTATTTTCCGACGGATAACAAATTAGCAAATAACCTGTATGCTCCCGGCACACCCGCAGGCAATTCTCTGAAAAAGCTTAATCCTGTATAAATATAATGACCTTTTCCGTAAGGTGCTACTAAGAGTGACCCCTGGCTTTCTTCATATTCTTTATCGTTCATTCCTAAGATAGGAGTAAATTTTTCATCCCATTCGTTAGGAAAGTAGAGGCCACGTTCCTGAACCCAACCTTCAAAATCGGTTTGAGTGATTTTATTGGGTTTGTTTAAAACAGCGTGGTTAGGCGCCAGAATTTTTACAGCGCTAAACTCATCGGTCACCCGGTCGCGGGACAACGTGATAGGGTAGGGCGCTATATCTTTTGTGACCATACGGTGGGCGGTATTGTATTGCAACAAGAGTGTGCCTCCGTTTTCTACATACGTGTTCAGTTCCGCTTGTTTAAAAGCCAGCTCGGGAACGGTATTATAGGCACGTATACCTACAACAATCGCGTCGTATTGCTTCAGGTTGTTAGCGATAATTTCAGTGGGTGGAATGGTAGTGACATCATATCCAATTTCACGTAAACTCTGCGGAATAGCATCACCGGCGCCCTCAATATACCCAATATTCTGTCCTTTCTTTTCAATACCAATACGTACAATTTTTGCTTCGGAAGGCAATAGCACCCGCTGAAAGGGAATGTGATCATAGTCTATCGTCACCAATTCTCTATCAAAAAACTGGTCCCCCATTTGTGCTAACGAGCGAAGGTAGCCTTCACTCTGGTCTTCGGGAGGTGTTACGGTAAACTGAAGCGTTTGTGACTGCCCTTTCTTTTCAATATTAAAAACACCTTGTGCTGGTGTTACTTGCCACCCCTTTGGATGTTGTAAAGTGACTGAGCCATTGATGTTATCGTGCCCAGCAGTCACAGTTACAGGCACCTGCCTACTTTCGGAAGTAGAAAATATCAATACTTTTTCAGGAATGCTGGAAGTTACTGCAGATAATACTTCAAGGGGTTGATATACTTCTCCTTTTACGGGATCGTTAAATTTATATACTACGTCTCGTATCACAGGAATTTGAGTTCTGCTCAATTGCATTTCAAATACTACCTGTTCCGGAGCAGGAGTTTCTGGCAAGCCGATCATGGTTTCGGGAGCTTTGTACATGCCCAGACTTCCTTTGTCGTTTAACCAATAGGGAGCCGAAACTTGTGAGGAAGTAGAAGTTATAGTAAGATTGAACTCTTTTTTCTCGTTGGGCAGTAGTGCCTGGCCTGCTGACAACAATACCTCGCCGGAAACCGATTTTATACTATTGAGGATCACTGGATAGGTACTGCGATTCACAGCTTCTATCGAAACTTCGTAGGTTCCATTTGGATTGATAGCGTTGGTGTTAGCTACAGCCTCCAGGAAAATCCCGCCACAATCTAAAATAAGTGTTTCCAGTTGTTGTAGCTTGATGTCTCTCCAATGCGTATCCTTCAAGTTTTTAACTAACTCATAAGCCTGGGTCAACTGTGGCACCATGGCCGACGGGTTCTGAAAATTGAAATTTTCCTCTAAGGGGTTTAAAATAGCACCTATTGCGGCGCCACCTTCTAAACGGTTCCAGGACGTATCAATACCATCAAAAATATTCGTTTTATCATCCGGAAAATCTCCTTTTAAGAATTCCAGGTACTCCGTTTGTCCGCCACGAGACCCGGTACTTCCAAAACCTTGCGACTTGTGCATACTGCGGCTTAAGGAGGCAATTTCACCATTGGAAAGACCGAGGGCGGGATAATAATTTCCTGTTTCTACTTCAACTAAGTTGGTTTTGTCTGCCGTTTCAAATTTTTCTCTGCTTCCATAAAACCACCAAGAGGTATTAAAAAATAAACGCTTAGGTTGCCAGATACCGTACATTTTGGCCGACGATGGATATTTTGAAGCATCGTTTAATAAATCAAATGCTTCGACACCCAGCATGGCTGATGAGGTGTGATGCCCATGAGTGCTCCCCGGACTTCTATGATCAAAACGGTTTATGATAACGTCTGGCTTAAATTTGCGAATGGCGCGGACTACGTCACCCAGAACTTCATCTTTGTTCCAAATGGCCAGAGTTTCGTCGGGATGTTTGGAATACCCAAAATCGTTGGCACGGGTAAAAAGTTGTTGTCCGCCATCGGTTCGTCGAGCAGCTAATAGTTCTTGTGTACGGATTACACCTAACAATTCTCTGATTTCAGGTCCTACGAGGTTTTGCCCGCCATCGCCACGGGTTAAAGAAAGATAAGCAGTTCGTGCTTTTACATCGTTTGCTAAATAGGATATGAGCCTTGTATTTTCGTCATCCGGGTGGGCAGCGATGTACAATGCTGAACCAATAAAGTTTACCTTTTGAAGGTTGTGGTATATTTCGGAAGCGGTGGGCTTGCTGGGTTGTTGTGCGGTGAGAGAAGTAAAGCCAACTACAAAAAGTAGCAGGGGTACAAACAATTTTTTAAGCATTATTCCATATTTTTCTAGAGTATCAAATATACCGAAAATGCTATGTTACATTAGTCTATTGGCTGTTCTTTAACATTTTTGTCATCTTCCTTTTTCTCTTCATCTTCAAGAATTTCAGGATGGAAAAGTTGGTCTACAAGTCCAAGTTCCTCTGGCTTTAATACACTTACTCCTTTTTGAAGCATTAAGCTATTTGGATACGTAATAGTTTCACCCTTTTCAGTTTTTATGATAAGGTGGAAGGTTTTTATGTCGTCTATAATTCCCTCATAATTATGTTCTTTATCGTGAACCTTAATGTAGTCACCAATTTTATACGGAAATATAAAAAACATAATAATCCCACTCGTAATATTACTTAAGATAGACCATTGTGCAAAAAAACCAATCCCAATAACGGCAAACACGGATAAAATCACAGAACCAAAATTCTTAAAGTCTACCCCCCAGATTAATATAATTGAAAGTACCAGTAAAAAGATAGTTGCGTAATTAATATGTTTTACGATAAGACCGGTGCGGTGTTCTACGCGTTCGAATTTTTTAGCAAAACGACGTGTTACCAAAATTAGCACCCAGCGTAGTAATATCAGGAAAACCAATACGGAAACAGTCTCTATGCTATGATTGTAGAAATAGTCTTTTACCATAATTTATAGTCTTAAAGAGTCTCTTAAGAATTCAAATTTAGTGCTATTTTGATTCCAATAGGCTGTTTTTATGCGTTTCATTTTTTCTGCTGAAGTTATATTTCCATTGGCGTGGGTTTCTTCCCAGCGTTCAATCGTATACGGAAAAGTACTACTGAAATAGATCTTTAACTTTCGTTTTAAAGAAGGATAGACCACCTCATAATTTGAAATAGAGTCTCCCACCGTAACACTTGCCGATGCTTCGTAGGCCTCCATTTTAGTATGGCTCATTCTGAAATATTCAAAAGAGGGGATCATACTGAAATCACCCGCGGGCAATGTGGAAGGGTTTATACGGATGTAATTCCAGAGGTCGCTCTCCAACCATGTTTTCTCCATAGTGAACTCTTGGTCTGCCTCTCCCTCAAAATACGAATGCGATTGTATCTTAAAATCATTTCTATTATTAAGTTGTACATACACTTGCCCGCACCATTCCTGCATGGAGTGTGAAATTTTTATAGCATTGTTTTTACTATTGGTAGGGGTGAAGATGCTGGTCATTACAGCGTAGGGGTAGATACCTGTGACATATTTTTTGGTCTGATTTAACTTCAAAACAGGAATGTTTTCTTCGGAGGGGACATCGGCTTTTACCTGTTCTTTCTGTAGAAAATCTTCTGTCACAAAAATGTTCACAGCAGTTCCTTCACGTAATTCACCATAGCGATCCTGTATTAATTTATAGGAAGTAATCTCAGCTTCGCCAGCATACCAGTAGTTTTTAAAATCTTCAGAAAGTGTTCTTTTTTTATCTTTAGAAGGTTTCTCCTTGGCAGTGGTTTCACTATTGGGAATTAGGTTTCCTTCAGATTTTTTGCAGGATACTATTGAAACACATACTAATATAAACAGGAGTCGTAAAAAATTCATGTACTATATATTTTAGCAAAATTACGAAAAATCATCTTTGTGAAATTTCTAATAGCGTTTTGTAAACAAGTCTGGTAGGCATTCCCATCACATTAAAATAGCAACCTTCTAATTTTTCAATACCAATATACCCCAACCATTCCTGTACACCATAACTTCCGGCCTTATCAAAGGGTTTGCAGGTCTTTATATAATAATCGATCTCTTCTTCTGTTAACGCCTTGAACCAAACCCTGGTACGGTCGTTTACTACTTCCTGAAAGCCTTTCCCTGTAAAACAAACTGAAGTAAATACCTCATGCATTTCACCGCTTAAATCACGTAACATGGTTTTTGCTGCTGCTTCGTTTTTAGCTTTTTCTAAGGGTTTTCCGTCTTTCCAAACGATTGTGTCACTGGTTACCAGAATGTCACTTTTCTTCAAATCTGTAAATACGGAAGCTTTTAATTTAGAAAGGTAATCGGTAATTTCAGCTTCTTTTAATGTAGTGTCATATACTTCAGCTACGGAACGCACATCAACAGTAAAATCTAAGTCTAACTCTTTAAAAAAATAGTGCCTTCTTGGTGAACCGGAAGCCAGGATAAGGTTGTGATTTTTTAGTTTTTCTCTTAGCATACAATTATAATAATTTTGATTGAAGGTCTTCTTTTACATTTGAAAACCACTCGTCTTTTAAAATGCTTAATACAATGCTGTCACGCCTGCCGGTTGGGCTGCTACAGTTATTTCGAAGAATCCCTTCAACTGTGCAACCAATACCTTTCATGGCTGTTATACTTTGCGCATTTTTGGCATCTGCTCTGAATTCTACGCGTTCAGCTTGTAAAGTTTCAAAGGCAAACTCAAGCAATAAAAATTTACAATGCCTGTTGAGTCCTGTGCGTTGAAAGGCTTTACCATACCAGGTATATCCAAGTTGAACACTTTTATGATGGTTCTGAATATCGTAAAATCGAGTGCTTCCGGCAAAGGATTTTGTAATTTTATCGAACACAATAAAAGGGTATGAATTGCCTAGTACTCTATTCTCTAAAGCTACCGCGATATATTGATCCAGATTTTCTAACCCGTTGGCAGGTAGTAGTGAATAGTTCCATAATTCAGCTTCTTGCATAGAGAAGACTTTCAGGTGCTCCCTGTCTTCAGCCTTAAGAGGTCGTAGCAATACACGGTGGTTTTCTAATGTAATATGGTGTGATGTTTCGAAAACCATTTCAAAGTATTAAAATTTCAGCAAAAAAAGGAAGCGAACAAACACCTGTGACCATGACTATTTTTAATATAACGGATAGTATTCTAAAATCTTTAACCGTTGTCGCGTTCCAGCTTTTTATACAAAAGTAAAGAAGCGGTCCGCCAATTAAAAATACAAAATAACCTGCCACCCAAGTAAATTGATATAAAAATGAATAAGCAAACCATAAAATTCCTGCGAGGATAAAAACACCTAAGGCAAACACCAGGTTGGTGGCTCTTTTTCTTCCTAACGTAATTGGGATTGTACTTCTTCCTCCTTTTTTATCGCCGTTTACATCCTGAATATCTTTTACCAGTTCACGAATAAGGTTGATGTAAAATGCACACCCGGCATACCATAAAATTAGTTTGGAAGCGGTAATCTGTACCTCTAAAGGGGCTGTTGTAATGGCCGGGTAGATGTCGAAAATAATGAGCACCAACAGACTTGTAGCCACTAAAAAAGAAACAACCAGATTGCTTACAATGAGCAAGGACCTGAGGTACACTGCATAGCTATATAACAAGGCCGAAATGATTATAAATATAGCCGCCAGGCCTGGGTGCCCTAGTCTGTTGGAGAGGTAAAAACCTGAAGCAACTCCGAGGATATTTAAAGCAATGTAAAAGTTGTAGGCAGTCTTTTCTGAAATTTTTTTGCCAATCTGTACTTTTTTAGGTTTGTTTACTATATCAATAGCAACATCCTGAATATCATTAATTACATTCCCCGCTGCGGCAATGAAAAGTGTTGCGATAACCAAAAGAACAAAATCGAAAGGACCCATCGCTGTATGTACGCCAAGTGGCTCCAAAAACCCAAACTTTATAATCGATTGCGTTAGCAGAAGCAATAGCAGATTCACTGGCCGGACAATCCTAAAATATGTCATTTTTGGAATTTGTTTATTGGTTTTTTTACTCGACACCTAGATTTAAACGCATCGAGTACTTTCCTAATCGTATTTAGCACTTACTGAGCCTTTGGTAATCCATTTGCCCTGAACTTTTAATACTTGTTCAATAATGTCGCGAACACATCCTTTTCCCCCATTTTTATGTGAAATGTATTTACTTAACTCCTTAATTTCGGGGACAGCATCTTGCGGGCAACATGGCAAGCCAACTTCCTGCATCACATAGTAATCTGGGATATCGTCACCCATATAAAGTGCGTTTTCTGGTTTTAGGTTGTTGTCCTTGAGGTACTTGTGAAGGGTCTCTGTTTTTTGATGTGTGCCTAAGTGAATATCAGTAATCCCTAAGCCTTGTAAACGCTTGCGAACACCTTCGTTAGAACCGCCACTAATAATGCAAACATACAATCCTTGATCTACAGCAGTTTTTAATGCATAACCGTCTTTAATGTTCATGGTCCGGAACAGTTCGCCTTCGGTATTAACTTGTATGGTTCCGTCTGTAAGGACGCCATCTACGTCAAAAACCAACGCTTTAATATTGCCGAGGTATTCTTTATAACTTTTTTCCATGGTATTATTTATTTCGCCGCTGACGGGGCGTTAATTTTATTATTTTTTACGTACCATCTATACTTTTAAACCGAATAGGTGGTTCCTGAGTGATGTGAAGCAACTGTACTTTAATCAAGTCGTATCAAAGGACTCACTTTTTTTAATCGACTCCGTAAGTTTTTCATACAACTCCCTATACACACTCCCTTCCAGCAACTTCAAATGTTTCTCAATGGTTTTGGTGTCATTTCTTTTTGCGGGTCCTGTTTGTGCCTGAGACGGGGAGAGGGTTTCTATTTTTTTAGCGGTTTCAGCTATAAGGGGTTTTAGTAAATCAAACTCCATCTTATTTTTAGCCGAAATTGTTTCAGCAATATGATAAAGGTGATTGGTAAAGTTATTTATAAACACTGCCGCTACATGCAACTGCTCTCTTTCTTCGGAACTTATTTCTGTCACATTTTTTGAAATAGAGCTGCCTAGTTTTTTTAATAATTTCAAGTCATCTTTATTTTCAGCTTCTACACAAATAGGAATAGTACTGAAATTTACCTCGGTATTCTTACTGAAGGTTTGCAAGGGGTAAAAAACACCACGTCTGTTAGCGTTAGAAAGCACCTCCATATGGGCACCTCCAGAAGTGTGCACCACTAATTTGTTTCTAAAAGGGAGTTTTGCTGAAAAATCACCAATAACATCATCCGGAACAGCAATTATATACACATCGGCTTCAGTTATATCTGAAAGCTTTTGGGTTTGAGGTGTTTCTATATTTTCTACAAAGCTACGGTTATAGATTTGTTGTACAGTAACTCCTGTAACACCTTGCATTGCTCTGTGCAGGTGTTGCCCAACATTTCCATAGCCCAGAAGTAGTATTGAAATCATATAGCGAAGTTACATAACTGGAGGCTTAAATTTTAAAATTCATAGCTCAAATTGATAGTTTAGGGACGCGATCATTTTCAAATGGTTTTTCATTTCAAAAACAGCACCCAACCCTTAGATTTTCCTTATTTTTGCAAAAAATTTGCCCGATGCAAAAGAAACTTGCCGATTTCCTGTTTTCAACCCGTCTCACTGCTGTACTATTTCTGGTTTTTGCCACTGCTATGGCTGTGGGGACATTTCTGGATGCTTCTTCCGAAACATCACCAACTCCTTATTCGCGAGAACTTATTTATAATGCGTGGTGGTTTGAGGCTATTATGGTATTTTTTGTAATCAATTTTGTGGGGAATATTTTTCGTTTCAGATTATTTAAAAAAGAAAAATGGGCGACACTTACCTTGCACTTATCTTTTATTTTAATCTTAGTTGGTGCATTCGTAACCCGTTATATAGGTTATGAAGGCCGTATGGAAATTAGAGAAGGCGCTACCGAAAATACGTTTCTTTCGGAACACGTCTATCTCACGGCATTTATAGATGGCGATTATATGGTAGACGGTGTAGCACAACGCCGTGTGCTTGAACCTGAAAAATTGAATCTTTCCGAAAGACTGGATAACGATTTTACCATAAAAACCGACTATAACGGCAAGCCGGTTACCATTCGTTATAATAACTTTATTGGCAATGCAAAGGAAAGTCTCATTACAACGGTGGACGGCAAAGAATACCTGAAAATTGTTGAAAGTGGCGGAGGTGAAAAACACGACCATTGGCTGGAAATGGGTCAAGTAGCGAATATTCATAACATTCTTTTTGCTTTAAACCAACCTACCGAAGGCGCAGTAAACATTACCTATAATTCCGAAGACGGGAGTTATAGTATTTCAGCCCCCTTTGAAGGTTCATTTCTGAATATGGCCGAATTGAGTGCGGCAGGCATCCAGCCTGGGCAAATGACAGGCAATATGGATCAGTTCCGCAGGCCTTTTGCTAAGGATAGCGTACAGCCCTTATTGTTGCGTTCTCTGTATAATCTGGCCGATATGCAGTTTGTAATTCCTAGTCCTGTTACCAAGGGAAGGCAGGGAATTACGAAAGCCGAAGGACTGGAGAAAACAAATATGAGCGGTCTTATTCTGGATGTTTCTTCGGGGGGAGAAACCAAAACAATTGAGTTATTAGGTGGTGCGGGAACAGCTCCAGACCCTAAAAAAGTTACCGTAAACGGGATGGATGTCTACCTTACCTATGGAAGTAAAGAATACGAATTACCCTTTAGCATTACGCTACGTGATTTTATAGCTGAAAAATATCCCGGTACCGAAAAAAATTATAAATCGTTTAAAAGTAAACTCACCGTCAGCGATTCTGATACCGAGTTTTTTGATACTGAAGTTTTTATGAATAATGTTTTAGATCATAAAGGCTATCGTTTCTTCCAGGCAAGTTTTTCCCCTGATGAAAAAGGAACCATCCTATCTGTAAACCATGATGCCTGGGGAACCTGGATAACCTACATTGGCTACTTCTTACTCTATTTTGGATTAATGGCAATTCTCTTTGTAAAAGGGTCTCGTTTTGGTTCTTTAAAACGAATGTTGGAAAAGGTGAAATCTAAGAAAGCTAAGATCACAACTGTTTTGGTGCTCTTGTTCGGTTTAGGAATGCAGGCACAGGATAGCAATCATGCACATACTCAGGTTAAGAAGGAACAAATTGATAGTGTGATACAGGCAAATGTGGTTGATAAAGCGCACGCTGCCAAGTTTGCTGAACTGGTAATACAAGACAATGGCCGTATGAAACCGGTGCACACCTATGCCAGCCAGTTACTCCGAAAAATTAGCCGAAGCGACACTTATGAAGGTCTGGATGCGAATCAGGTTTTTCTTTCTATGACCGAATTTCCGCGGGTTTGGGTAGAAGTACCCTTGGTAAGTTTAAAGCGTGGTAACGATAGTATTAGAAGTGTTCTGGGTGTTCCAAAGGATGCTGAGAAGATAAGTCTGTTGGATTTATTTGATGAAAAAGGAATCAATAAACTAGACCCCTACCTGGAAGAAGCCTCGTCAAAAACAAATCCCAATCAGTTTGAAAAGGACTTTGTGAAGACGTATGAGAATGTATTTCTTTTAAATCAGGCGTTGAGTGGAAGTATTCTTAAGATCTTTCCTATTCCAAACGATGAAGGGAATAAGTGGGTTTCGTTTTTAGAATTAGGAGAAGCTAATTTTACAGGAGAAGAGGCTACGAATGTGAAGAATATTTTGCCTGCGTATTTTCAGAGTTTACAACAAGCAAGAATAACCGGAGATTATTCACAAGCTAATGCACTATTAGACGGAATTAATAAGTTTCAGCACAAATATGGAGCCGAAGTAATGCCTAGCGACAACAAAATAAAAGCTGAAATTGCCTACAATGAAGTGGATATTTTTAATAGGCTGTACAAATATTTTACACTCGTAGGTGTCTTGATGTTTGTGTTTCTGATTTTTCAAATTTTTAAGGAAGGAAAGACTGTAAATACACTTGTTAAAGTGTGTAAATACACTATTTGGGTATTCTTTGCTTTAATGACGCTGGGGCTTGCTTTTAGATGGTATATAAGTGGCCACGCTCCCTGGAGTGATGCCTACGAAAGTATTATTTATGTAGCCTGGGCAACAGTTTTCTTTGGACTGGCATTTGGACGTAAAAGTGATCTAACTATTGCCTCAACTGCATTTGTAGCAGCAATTATTTTATGGGTTGCCAACCAAAACTGGTTAGACCCTTCTATTGCCAATTTAGTACCTGTTTTGGATAGTTACTGGTTAATGATTCACGTGGCAGTTATTGTTGCGAGTTACGGGCCTTTTACTTTGGGAATGATTCTGGGAACGACCATTCTTTTGCTTATTTTAATGACCAATGAGAAGAACAAGGTAAAAATGGATCTTAATATTAAAGAACTTATTATTATTACTGAAATGGCCTTAACCGTTGGTTTGGTAATGCTTACCATAGGTAATTTTCTGGGAGGGCAATGGGCCAATGAAAGCTGGGGGCGTTACTGGGGTTGGGATCCAAAAGAAACGTGGGCACTTATTAGCATTATGATTTACGCCTTTGTAATACACGCACGTCTGGTTCCTGGATTACGAGGAAAATGGACGTTTGCAGTATTTTCTATATTCGCCTATGCAAGTATTATGATGACCTACTTTGGAGTGAATTTCTACCTCACAGGATTACATAGCTATGCAAGTGGAGATGTGCCCGTGACACCAACATTTATCTACTATTTAGTTGGCTTCTTTGTAATCTTAAGTACAATATCCTACTTCAAATACAGAAAATATTACACTAAAAAAGGATAGTGTAGTAGTACCAAATTACATAGGAATGTCTGGTTGAGCACAGTCGAAACTTATATTGAGTAGCAATGTAAATAAACTCCGACTGCGCTCAGGTTGACATATGGCTAACTATGTAATATGTTGTACTGTTAGTTTAGTTATACAAATAATCTGGCTGGCTGTCCAGCAAACGATAGTCTTCTTGTATTTGTTCACCAATTTCAAGTTTTTGGTACAGGTCCTTGGTAAGTTCTTCTACTTCGGCTTCGGTAGTTTTTAATTTGCGGGCAATTTTTGTGTTTTCTTTGCCTTCACTAATGTATTGTAAGAGTTTAATTTCCAAACCATCCAGATCATAATGCATGATCAGGTTTTCAAGATAAACATCTTCCACTAGTTTTATGGCACTTTGACGGTTCATGGTTTCCTGTCGTTTTAAGAAAATACGCATTTCTGTTTGTCGCATTAGGTGTTCTTCTTTTATAGCCCGCATACGATATACAATAGCATAGGTAAGGATCAACATTTCAATAAGACCAGCGGTCTTAATATGAATAGATTCAGTAGACAAAAAGTTGACTCCAAGGTTTTTCAGTATAAAGAAATCTACAGCAAATAGGAGTGGGATAAACCCCGCAATCGCGTAAAACTTGGCGTAGTTTTTTCTACTAAACAAAACCACACTTGCCACAAAATAGCATACTAAGACAGAAAGAGAAACAAAATTCGCAGCATATGCCGTAACCAGGTCACTGGTCGCAAACGCAACAATAGCAAGTAACCCACCAATAGCAATTAAGGGGTATGTGACGAGCTTGAGTTTTGGAAAAAACTCCTTCATGCTTAAATAACTTGCTGCAAATAGCGCACTACTTCCCATTGCAAACCATAATAATAACGATTGTACTAAAAACGGATTGCTAGGTGTGGGAACACCAAATAAGTTGTGTAGCCCATCATTAAAGAAGAACACTGTAGTAATACCTACTAGCGTTACAGAGTAAAACAGAAACAGTTTTTCTTCAAAAATAAAGTAACACATTAAATTAATTAAGAGCACCATACAGGCAAACCCATAATACAAACCCTGTAAAAATGATGTTTTTGTAGCTGCTGAAGCGGTATAATCAAGCGCAGCATTTTTAATTGAAATTTTTTCTGAATAAGCCCTTGAAAGTTCTGAATTTTTGTAGGAATTTTCTTCAAATGATGCATTTTCAGCGAGTTCCATGCTTTTAGGTACTAAGGTGTTTAGTCCTTTAGTGGCTCCTGAAATAGCTGATGCATTCGTTGCCGAAAACCGCTGGCCTGAGGTAAAAAATGTTGCATTTGGATTAATTGTAACGTCTTTATTTTCAGAAGTTTTAGCCTTTACAGGTTTAGCTTTTGAAGAGGCTTCAGAACTTGTTGGAGTCAAGAAAATCACCGCTAAAAGACACCACAATACGGGGTAAAATCGTAGTCTCATAATAAGTAGTTTTTACTAATTTGGGTAGTCCAATATACGCAAAAATTACATTTCAACTAATAAATATGCACTTTGTCGATTAAATTTATGATTTTTTAACTTTAGGGAATACTCTTAAAATGAAAAACTCCTGTCTTTTGAACAGGAGTTGGTACATTATATAAGTTGAAGGATTTTATTTTTCTCCAACCATATCTTCAGGCTTTACCCAGGCATCAAATTCTTCGGCGGTAAGATATCCTAGATTAACGGCTTCTTCTTTTAAGGTCGTTCCGTTTTCATGAGCTGTATTCGCAATTTCAGCAGCTTTGTAATAGCCTATTTTAGTATTGAGTGCTGTTACCAGCATTAACGAATTGTTCAGCATTTTTTTAATTACCTCTGTATTTGGTTCAATACCTGTTGCACAGTGCTCATCGAATGACACGCATGCATCCCCGATCAATTGTGCAGATTGTAAAATATTAGCAGCCATCATTGGTTTAAAAACATTCAGTTCAAAATGACCTTGCATGCCACCAACTCCTATGGCTACATCGTTCCCCATAACTTGTGCACAAACCATTGTTAAGGCTTCACATTGCGTAGGATTTACTTTCCCTGGCATTATGGAAGACCCTGGCTCGTTGGCAGGGATCGTAATTTCACCAATACCACTTCGGGGGCCACTGGCTAGCATTCTAACATCGTGTGCAATTTTATTAAGGGATACAGCTAACTGTTTTAAAGCTCCGTGAGTTTCAACAATTGCATCATGAGCTGCCAGGGCTTCAAATTTATTTTCAGCAGTGATGAGAGGAAGCTCTGTAAATTTTGCAATGTATTCAGCAACTTTTACTGCATATCCTTCTGGTGTATTAATACCGGTTCCTACGGCGGTTCCTCCTAAAGCAAGTTCAGAAAGGTGTGGTAGCGTATTTTTTAATGCCTTTAGTCCGTGATCTAATTGTGACGCATACCCGCTAAACTCCTGCCCCAGGGTTAGGGGAGTAGCATCCATTAAATGCGTACGGCCAATTTTTACAACGTCTTTAAAGTCATTCGACTTTTTAACCAGGGTCTTGTGCAATTGCTCCACGCCAGGAATGGTTACCTCTATAATTTTTTTATAGGCTGCAATATGCATTCCGGTCGGGAAGGTATCGTTACTGGATTGACTTTTATTTACGTCGTCATTAGGCTGTAAGGTTTTATCTCCTTGACCAATGGTTTTACCGGCTAATTGATGTGCACGATTTGCAACAACTTCATTCACATTCATATTACTCTGGGTACCGCTTCCCGTTTGCCATATTACTAAGGGAAACTGATCGTCGTGCTTTCCGGCTAAAATTTCATCACAAACGCTAGAAATAAGATCTCTTTTTTCTGCAGCAAGAACGCCAAGTTCACAATTGGTGTGCGCTGCAGCTTTCTTTAGGTAGGCAAAACCATAGACTACTTCCAGTGGCATAGAGGCGGGTGCACCTATTTTAAAATTATTACGGGAACGCTCAGTTTGTGCGCCCCAGAGTTTATCGGCTGGTACTTTTACCTCGCCCATCGTATCTTTTTCTATTCGGTAGTCCATAGTGTTCATTTTTAGAGTTGCAAAGGTACAAAAAGCACAAGGTTGGTTCAAATGGGAGGTTGTTTAATTGTTGTGGATAAATAGGAAAGTTTTGTTGTTTTTTCTGAAAAAACCTTTTTATCTTTGCCACAGCTTAATTAGATAAAGACACACCTTATGTTCGATTTTGACCAGTATTTAGGATTTTTAGCATTCTTAACCATTTTAACCATCGGTTTCTGGTTAATGATTTTCTTGGTGTCTTTTATTCCGTATTGGATTGGCGGAGCATTGTACGAAAACTTCAAATTGAAACGTGAAGCAAAAAAGAAAGAAAGAGAAGCAAACTAATTGCTGTCTAGATATATAAAAAAAGGAGCTCTACCAGAGCTCCTTTTTTTGTTTTATTGTGCCTTTTCGTGCTTTTAGTATAGGCTATAAGGATTATTAATCTCCAAAATCTCCTTCGCCACCTTCATCATCGTCGCCATTCCCTCTGTTATCACGCTGGCGTTGTTTCTTTTGATTAAAACGATAGGTGAAACTTAAATTGAACTGTCGTTCTCTCCATTGAAATTCACTATCACTAATAAATGAAGGTGTTTCGGTATGTGTTATTCGTTTTCTTGAATTTAATAAGTCACTCACATTAAAGCCAATAGTTGCATTGTCATCCATAATGTCTTTACTAAAGGCTAAATTTATACTCAACAGTCCTTCAGTTTCAGATTGTGCGTCGTTTCTTGGTCCACGGTAAAAAGCGGTAGTTTGCCAGTCTATTTTTGTAGGAAGCGTTACTTTAGTACTTCCTCTTGCAAACCAGCTTGTGTTTTTGGTACCGTAATCTACGCCGTTAAACATTCCTTCGGTTTGAAAACCAAAAAAGTTGAAACTTCCGTTTATTCGCAACCATTTGGCAGGATTGTAAAGTACTCCTGCTTCAAAACCGTAGCGTTCATTGGTAGATAAGTTAAAAGGAATGGTTCGTATAATTGGAACGCCATTGGGTGTTACTTGTCCCGTATCTTCACTTACACGCTCAAAAGCATCTGTCTCCTGCTGGTAATAAACCGATGTAGTAAGCGTTAATTCTTTCCAGCGCCGTAAGTAGCCTAAGTCAAATGCATTTGCAAAGGCCGGGCGTAGACTGGGGTTTCCCTGAAATACGTTGGCTTCACTACTTCTGGATGGAAAAGGGTTGATGAAAAATCCACGCGGACGGTTAATTCTCCTGTTATACCCCAACGTAACATTTTCACGCTCTCCCAGTTCATAGACCAAATTAACTGTAGGAAATAATCCCGTATAACTATTGTCAAAGTTTTCATTAAAGTCGTCGTTACTGGTAATATCTTCACCGGTAACCTCACCTTTTAATTGTGTGTCTTCAAATCGAAGTCCTAATAAAAAGGAGAACTTTCCAAATTTGTTCCCGTATTGCGTGTACAGGGCTTGAACATTTTCTTCATACGTAAATACATTGGAAAGGCTGTCGTTTCTAACAAAAGGACCGCCAGATGCAAGTTGTTCAGTTAGTAGGTAATCTGTAGTTGTTTTTTCAAAATTACCCCGGTAGCCTGCTTCAAATTGAGCATTTTCACCAATTGGTAGTACGTAATCCGCCTGTACTAAATATTCGTTCTGGTCTTCTTGTTGGGTAATAAATTCAGCGGGTAATTGCTGGTTGGTGGGGAAGGTATTAAACTCGTCTATAAAAGATGTTTCGGTTTCTTCATCATCTTCGGCTTGCAGATCGATGGTTAATTTATGACCGTCGTCATTAAAATTGTTTACGTAATTTAATGAAAACTGAAGGCTGGTATCTTCTTCCGTTTCTGTTTCTATTCTACTTCTTAAAACAGCTAATGCATTTGCAGCATCGAACTCTTGTGTTAAGTTGGTGGTAGTGTCTTCATCGTCCCCTAATCGTAAAAACCCTGAAGCGGTAAGGGAGCTATTTTCAGTTAAAAAATACTCAATTCCTAAGTTAGTATTAAAACCGCGGTTTAAACGGTCATAATCACGATCCTCTATGATCAAGGGATTGGAGGCATTTGCATTTAAATAGCGTGTTTCAAAAGTAGCATTTCCGGGGGACTCTCTATACCGAATGCCCGTCGTGTTAAAAATGTTGAACTTGTCGGTACGTAAATTAATATTTCCACTTATACCGCTACTTAACGGAACTCCCACATTTACCTGTACCGATCCATTAAGCCCCAGTGTTTTTTCTTTTCGAAGGATGATATTTAAAATTCCTGCAGTACCTTCTGCGTCATATCTGGCAGAGGGCGAGGTAATTACTTCCACTCGCTCAATAGCATCTGCTGGTAACTGGCGAAGCGCATCTGTGCTTCCAAATCCAGCAATAGCACTGGGTTTACCGTTTATTAAAATCCGAACGTTTTCATTTCCACGTAAACTAATAGCCCCATCCACATCCACTGTAACTGAAGGAACATTACTTAACGCATCGCTAACCGTAGCACCGCTGGTGGTTAAATCCTTTCCAATGTTGTATACTTTTTTGTCTAACCGAATTTGAACTTCGGTAGTTTCGGCACGGACCACAACTTCATCCAGACTTTCTGAATTTAAAGAAAGATAGGTGGTAGGTAAAGTAGTGTCATTCTGAAGATTCTGATTGGGCTTTTCAACCGATTCGTAACTTATAAACTCATACTTTACCGTATAAACGCCCGAAGGAACTTCTATGCTAAAATTTCCATCAAGATCTGTAATCCCTCCTGTCACGGTTTTTCCGGAAGCATCATTAAACGAAATGGTGGCATATTCTAGAGGGTAGTTAGTTCCTTGTTCCAGAACTTTTCCTGTAACGGTTGAAGTATTTTGGGCTATTAAAAGGGTGGTAAAAAATAAAGCGAGTAGGCTGGTAAATAATTTCATAGTCAATGTTTCTTCGTTTCTTCTTCGACTGCGAAATTACGGGGGGGTTTAACCCAGAAACCCCAAAGTTTTGTTAAATAAAAATATAAAAATTATAAAATATTCTGAATGGTTTCAGGGGGTCTGCCAACAACCGCTTTTTTACCGTTTACTACAATGGGACGCTCTATTAATTTCGGGTGTTTTACCATTGCTTTTATGATCTGGCTATCGGTTAGAGCTTTGCCTTTATAGTTTTCTTTCCAGACAGCTTCGTTTTTGCGAACCAGATCACTTGGTGAAATAGCTAACAGTGCGATAATTTCTGAAAGCTTTGCTTCGGAAAGTGGTTCGTCCAGGTATTTTACAACTTCAAACTTTTTACCGCTTTCTTCAACTATTGCTAGTCCTTGACGGGATTTGCTGCATCTTGGGTTGTGGTATAGGGTGATCATCTGGGTAATTGTTTTAATTCTGAAATATAATCTAGTTGTAAATCTTCGTGTAATTCGTCAATCTTTTTTTCTACCATAAGTAATTGCCGCTCGTACAATTGCATCATGGTTTTACTGCGCTTTATGCTACTACTGAAGGTGATCATTTTATCACAAAAATGAAGCAACAAAGCGACCTCTGTCTCCTTTACCGATGAATACCGAATGAACTTTTTCGTCTCCCGAAGGGTTTTGCGAATACGTTTTTTGGTTCGGTAAAAATTGGTGTTAGGAGTTTCTTCAAACTGTTGTGTGATAAAATCTTTGACCTCCGCTACATAGCTATCTTCATGATCTGCCTCAAATAACAAGTAGGTGAGGAGCTCCTTATTTTCCTTCTTAAAACGCGACAAGCGCAAGCAAAGCTGTTCCAGTTCCTCTTTGGAACGAAATTTTAACTCCTTACGTATTTGTACGGCGGTGGCGGGTTTCATTTGAGTAGTTGTAGTTTGAGTTTAAAATTTGAAACACAATGTCTGGGTGAGCGCAGTCGAAACCTAAATAAATACAACTAAGTACTTAAAGGTAGTTCTCGACTGCGCTCGAACCTACAGTTACTCTCTAGCATACTTCTCCATATACCGCTTCCAAAGTTCCGTCTGATGGGTTTCTAAAGAAATCTCTCTACCGTCTATAAAAGCATTGGTTACTATATTGGTGCGCATATCCAGGGCATCACCTTCACTTACAAAAAGAGTGGCGCTTTTGCCAACAATCAATGTTCCATAATTTTCATCAATACCCAGGATTTTTGCTGGGTTCTCGGTAATTAGCTTTAAAGCTTCTTCTTTGTCCAGACCCTGTCCAGCTACGTGGCCCGCATAAAAGGGTAAATTTCGTGTTTGGAAATTACTCATACCTTCATTTTGGATCCCTACTAATATTCCGCCATCTACCAATAATTTTGGGAGTTTATAGGGCATATCGTAATCGTCGTCTTCTCTTGAAGGGAGTGCGTGAGGTTGTTGTACCAGTACAGGAATATCATTTTTTTTCAAAAACGGGATAATTTTATGCGCTTCGTAACCGCCAACTATCACTATATCTGCTATGCCGTTTTCTTTGGCTGTAGTTACAGCATCTATCATTTCTTTTTCGCCATCGGCGTAGATGTATAATTTTTTACTTCCATCAAACAATCCTTGCATGGCCTTGTAGGCTTCGTTGGGTTGTTCGCCTGCCTTACCAGCTCCATAGGCTTTGGCATTCAGCATAAAGTCTACTCCTTCCTGGATTTGCTTAGCGTAGTCTTTATTGGGTTTGTAACCGCGTTCTTCACCAAGCCACCATCTACCTCTTCTAAAGCTGTTAGGCCAGTTCATATGGATACCGTCATCCACTTTAATGGCAGCGTCTTCCCAGTTCCAGGCATCAAACTGGACAATGGAAGAGGTACCGCTAATGCCACCACCTTGCGGTGCAATCTGGCCAAGTAACACACCATTTGGACGCATACTTTCTACAACTTTACTTTCGGCATTGTAGGCGATTAAACTACGTACGTTGGGGATAAATTCTCCCAATTCGTCCTGGTCATCACTTGCTCTTACAGCATTTACTTCTACCAATCCTAATGATTTGGCTGGAGCAATGAACCCAGGGTATACATGTTTGCCGCTCGCCTTAATAATACGCCCTTTCATTGGAGAACCCGAGCCCCCAATGGAGGTTATTTTACCGTTTTCAAAAACGATATTACTGTTTTCAACTATTTTTCCATTGCCAATGTGAGCGGTTGCTCCTACAATAGTTACAGCTTCTTTTTGTTCGGGGGCTGGTGTTTGCTGGGCAAATAGCGTGCTTCCCACCACCAGCATTGTAAGTATGTTTATATATTTTTTCATCTTAAAGTCTTTAGTTTTTATAATAAACTCTTTTAGGGTATGTAAAACAAAAGTTTCAAAACACCCTGAGAGAAGTTAGAGTGTTAGTTAATTGTTTCACATTCAAAATGGCGCTTATCCTTTCCTTTTGGAGCACGGGTCTTACCGCCGCCATTTTTCTCATCTAACATCATTTTTACTAATTTGTTACGCTCTGTTTTAATGTTGTCACGCATTTGCTCGTCTTTTTCCAGGTCGAAATAGGTAACTCCTTCGATGATGGTTTTTTCAGCTTTTGCGTAAACAGAGAGTGGGTGGTCATTCCACAATACTAA
This sequence comes from Flavobacteriaceae bacterium UBA1903, assembly GCA_002337605.1. GTDB lineage: Bacteria > Bacteroidota > Bacteroidia > Flavobacteriales > Flavobacteriaceae > Marinirhabdus. Next base: position 36,598 of record DDGL01000002.1, on the reverse strand, counting down.
ATCAGCATCTTTTCCTTCTTTAATACTTCCGGTACGGTCATCCAGATGCAGTAATTTTGCAGGATTGATAGTTACCATTTTCCAGGCTTCTTCTTCACTCATACCACCATATTTTACACCTTTAGCAGCTTCCTGGTTTAACCTTCGGGACATTTCGCCGTCGTCACTATTAATGGCAACAACCAGTCCTTCGCTCGCCATAATGGCTGCATTGTAGGGGATGGCATCATTTACTTCAAACTTATACGCCCACCAGTCACTAAAAGTAGAAGCACCTACGCCGTGTTGTTTCATCTTATCGGCAACTTTGTACCCTTCCAGAATATGTGTGAAAGTGTTTATTTTAAAGTCGAAACGTTCGGCAACTTTCATAAGCATATTAATTTCGCTCTGTACGTAACTGTGACAACTAATAAATCGCTCGCCGTTTAAAATTTCAGCTATCACCTCCATTTCTTCATCGTAACGGAACGGCTGCCCTGCTTTTTTCTTTGCATCGTATTCCTTTGCACGATTAAAGTAATTTACATACACCTGTTCCACCCCCATTCGTGTTTGCGGAAAACGGCTGTAACTTTCCCAGTTACTCTGTTTTACATTTTCTCCTAAGGCAAATTTGATGAACTTAGGACTGTTATCGTAAATTAATCCGTCAGCATTTTCACCCCATTTCAATTTAATAATGGCCGAACGTCCACCTATTGGGTTTGCACTTCCGTGTAAAATTTGAATGGAAGTAACACCCCCCGCCAGGTTTCGATAAATATTAATGTCTTCAGGATCTACGACGTCCTCAATAGAAACTTCGGCAGAAGAGTTATGTCCGGCTTCGTTAATAGACAATGCTGCAATGTGCGAATGCTCGTCAATCACACCTGCTGTAAGGTGTTTTCCCGTGGCATCAATTACCTTGGCACCTCCTGCACTTAAATTGTTACCTACGGAAGCTATTTTTCCATTCTTTACTAAAACATCTGTATTTTCTAGGACTCCGGCATCTTCACTCGTCCATACAGTTGCGTTTTTAAACAACATATTTTGTTGTTTTGGTTTTGTAGCAAAGCCATACCCTACATTCGGGTAGGTAAGGGGTACCGTTTCAATTTTTTCTGAATCGTCCTTGTCCTTATCTTTTTTGTCTTCCTCGGCATCTCCCTGGCGGGTTGCGGTAAAATCTGCTTCATCTCCTGAAGGCAGCAACAATTTTCCTGAAAAATTTTGCTCCCCCTTCGGAATAATTCCAGTCGTTCTGAAAACTTCATTGGTTTCTTCGTCTGTAAAACTTAAACTCACCCAGTTTTCACTGTAGTCTATTTTTGAAGGGTACTTTGTGTCACCAACAGAAACTTCCGATTTTAATTTTGAAACCTCGCCAGTTAGTTTTACATCATATGTTTTTCCGCCTGCTGAAATTTTATAATTTCCACGAATGTCCTGTTGGTCTTTAGTGTTAATTATATTTTTCTGTCCTTGCACCCAGTTTTCATACAGTGTAGTTTCTTTGTCAAAAACGGGCCCCGAGGTAATCAGGAAATTGGCATAACGTCCTTCTTCCAGGCTTCCAATTTTATCTGAAGCATTTAAGAAAGCAGCAGGAATTGTCGTTAAAGCTTCTAAAGCTTTTGTTTCATCATAGCCGTACTTTAAAGCTTTTGATAGCTTCTCACTAAATTCTGATGGTTTTTTAAGCTCGAAGGTTGTTAATGAAAACTGCACTCCATTATCTGAAAGCCATTTTGGATTCATAGGTGCCTGGTTCCAGTCGCGCATATCGGCTAAACTGATGTATTTTTCTGCATATGGATTGCTTACATCGTATGCATCTGGAAAATTAATCGGGATGATGTATCTTGCGTTGCTGGCTTTAATCTCGTCCATCATTTCATACTCGTCACCACCCCCTATAATCACGTAGTTTATGTTGTAAGCGTCTCCAATTTTATCGGCTCTCAAGTTGTTGTCTTTGCTTCCTGCCTCAAAAAAGGAAACCATTGCTTTGTTAGCGTTCAAAGCTTCTAAAGAGCGGTCTTTTGTCTTGCTATTCCCCTTGGCGTACCAGGCAGCGTCGCTGTACATTTGGCGTAACAAAGCCATGGAACCCATTAAAGATGTTGGATACGATTGGCGGCTTGCCACGCTTTTATCAAAGCTAAAAAATTGACCGCTTTGGTCATTGATTATTCTGGTGCCAGCGCCTTCATCGTCATTTAAAGCAACTAAAACTCCTGTTCCACGGGCAATACCGTCCATGATATGCGTGTTTAAAACACCAAAACCTGCTTTTCTGAACTCGTCGGCTTTATTTTTATCGTATTCAAATTTTGAAATTGCTTCGTTTTCTGGCATAATGTGATCGTTCCAGTAAAAACCATCACGGGAGGCTTTGTATTGAGGAGAACGTCGGCCACCTTCTGCACGTTTCGGTTTGTCGACGCCAAAATCTGTATAGGCATCGATAAAAGATGGGTAGACGTGCTTTCCTTGCAAATCGATTGTAATAGCATTCTTAGGAATGTTAACCGATTTACCCGAAGCAACTACTTTCCCATTTTGAATGAGAAGTGTCCCGTTTTTAACCACTTTGGAAGGGGTTATATATAAGGTAGCATTTGTAAATGCGGTGTAATTGGTGTTTTCTTCTTTGAGACCGCCATTTTCAGGAAAGTAGTCTTGAGCAGACATGATGGAAATACTGAATAAGCACAGCATCCATAGGATAGAGTTTTTCATTGTTTTTTTGATTGAAATTAAAGGTCCGTCAAGATACTAACCTTAGTCGGTTTTTTAAAAATATTAAGATTGGTTTAACAGGGCTTTAAGAAAAATAGGCGGTAGGACCCCTTCGGCTGTTTGCTGGGAGTACGCAACTAACCTGCATGTAGCATAGGGGCAGTTTTCTCTCGACTTTTTTAATGTAGTATACCGTTAATAGCTTCTTTAGTTGATTTTGAGTTCAAAAATCTACAATCAAATATCTTCAATCAACAATCAAAAGGGTTTGTCTTCAAAATAATTAACCACGAGAGCGACCATATAGCTGTAGCTCATAATCCCTTCAGATTGGTTGTTGGCTTTTAAGAACTGATCCCAAAAGGCCTTGGAAAAAGTTTCAAACGGATTCTGATAACTCGCCCAAAACTCCCGCATTTCTCGATAGCTTTCCAATATCCCGAAGTTAATGGTGGGAAGAAGTGCTTCGTATTGTTCAAAGTCCCGGCGGGCAAGTTCGTTTACACAATAACGAAGCGCAAAAATGTAGCCCGAATATTTAATATAGGTATTGTCATTGTTTAGAGTAGCTATGGTGGCTATAAAGTTAGCTTCATTTTCGGCAGCATAGCCTATTTGGTGTGCTTGCTCGTGGCAGCTAACTACAGGAAATTTGTAGGTTTTAATTAAATTATTCACCTGTGCTTCTCCAGAAAAGGGATTGTAATACCCGCTATATCCCATATAGGTTAACCCAAGACTCCAGCCACTTTTTTTGATACTTTTTGGATGGTATTTTAGTTGTGGAAATTCAGCTTCCAGATTTTTATAGCCATTGTCACTCATCGTAAAGATTTCTTTCTGTGAGTAGGGGAGGTCTATTTTTACACTATCTGCATAGCCTAGTTCGCGATGCAAGGCATTGGATTTTGCAATAAGGCGTTTGGTAGTAGCCACGAGCTCTTCGGTGGTGTACCCTTTATCTAATCCCAGCGTTTTGTTCAGTGGCATCCTGTAATAATTGAAGCCCCACAATAAATTGAAAATAAAGTACACTATGGACAGCGTTGCCGCTATGTCTAAAAAGAATTTCACAGGTTCAAACCGAAGTCTTTTTAAGTTTACAATAAGCCAGCGAAGTGCTAGTATTCCAATTAATATATAGAAAATATCACCTATCGAAAATGGGATCCACCCAAAAAGGTATCTATTTATTTTAGACAATACCGGAAACACGCCCTGGCTGTAATATTTTTCTACGAACTCAGGAAAATAACGGAGGAGTTGTAAGCCGTAAAACTGAACGGGTAACAGAATCGCCAAGATCACTTTGGTTCGGTTTGCTTTAAAGAAGTTTGAAATAGTATTCAATGATTTGTTTTTGATAAAGATTTGAGTTGCTTGCCAAACGAATACTTTATTAGGAAAGATTTAACGCATTTTAATAATAACATAGCTAGCTATTAGACTCTAAAAATACTAAAACCTTGTAACTTTGTTTGCTAATCTTCAATTTAAATAAACACTATGAACGAAGCGATAAGAAACTTAGAACCGAAAGCAGTTTGGAATAAATTTGCTGACCTAAATGCCGTGCCGCGGCCCTCTAAAAAAGAGGAGCGTGTCATACAATTTATGAAAGACTTCGGAACTAATTTAGGTTTTGAAACGCTGGAAGATGAAGTGGGAAATGTGATCATTAGAAAACCCGCTACCAAAGGAATGGAAGATCGCACTCCAATTGTAATGCAGAGTCATTTGGATATGGTGCATCAAAAAAATAACGATACCGATTTCAATTTTGATACTCAAGGAATCGAAATGTACGTAGATGGAGATTGGGTGCGTGCCAAGGGAACAACGCTGGGAGCAGATAATGGTTTAGGCGTAGCTACCATTATGGCAATTCTGGAGAGTAAAGAAATTCCGCATCCTGCTTTGGAGGCTCTTTTTACAATAGATGAGGAAACAGGAATGACCGGTGCTATGGGCCTAAAAGGAGGGATTTTAAAAGGTGATATTTTATTAAACCTGGACACAGAAGAAGACGATGAGATTGGTGTGGGTTGCGCAGGTGGTGTCGATGTAACTGCTTCAAAACATTACAAACACGAAGTGGCACCAGAGGAAGCTACCACGTATACAATAACAGTAAAAGGACTACAAGGAGGCCATAGCGGTATGGACATTATAAAAGGGCTGGGAAATGCCAATAAAATGATGAATCGTGTTCTTGATGCCTGTCAGGATGTTTTGCACATTGCCCAGCTAAAAGGAGGAAGTCTTCGTAACGCGATTCCGCGTGAGAGTGTGGCTACGGTGGTTGTTGAAAATTTAAATGAAAAAGCGTTCCGGTCAGAATTCGAAAGAATTACGAGTGCCATAAAAGAGGAATATGCTCTACCGGAAGAAGACCTGGAAATTGCGGTTGAAACAACATCAAATCCAGTGAGTAGAGTGATGTCTAAAGCAGACCAGACGCTATTTATTCAGGCTATGTATGCAGCTCCTAACGGCGTGTATAGAATGAGTCCTGCCATTGAAGATTTGGTGGAAACGTCAAATAACATTGCAAAGGTTTCAGTAGACGATGGAAGTATTAAAATTGAATGTTTAACGCGATCTTCTGTTAACTCCTCGAAGTTAGATCTGGCAAATACACTAGAATCTGTTTTCAAGATGGGAGGATTTGAGGTGACATTTTCAGGAGAATATCCGGGCTGGGCTCCTAATATGGACAGTCCAATTCTGAAAGTTTTAGACAGCTTGTATGAAAAATTACATGGTGAAAAAGCACATGTGGCTGCGTGCCATGCCGGGTTGGAATGTGGGATCCTAGGGCAAAACTATCCGCAAATGGATATGATTTCCTTTGGACCAACTATTAAGGGAGCGCACTCACCAGACGAACGCGCAAGTATTTCATCTACCCAAAAGTTCTGGGAATTTGTAAAAGAAATTTTAAAGGAAATTCCGAAGAAATAAATAGCTCCTCTCTGCATGTGCACAGTGGAAAGTCTAAACATACTTTGAGTTTTTTAAATAAAATGAACTAGAAAACCGCGAGACAATTTGTATTTTTGTCCCGCTTAAAAACAGAAACATCCTATTATGAATTTACACGAATATCAAGGAAAAGAAATATTGAACAGTTTTGGAGTTGAAATCCAAAGAGGAATTGTAGCCACAACCCCTGAAGAGGCTGTTGAAGCAGCTAAAAAACTTACGGAAGAAACCGGAACAGGTTGGCACGTAATTAAAGCTCAGGTACACGCAGGTGGTCGCGGTAAAGGTGGCGGAGTAAAACTTGCCAAAAATATTCAAGAAGTAAAAGATATCGCTGGAGACATAATTGGGATGAACCTGGTTACACCCCAAACGAGTGCAGAAGGGAAAAAAGTACACCAAGTGCTTGTTACGGAAGACGTGTACTACCCGGGCGATAGCGAACCAGAAGAATACTATATGAGTGTTTTGCTAAACCGTGCTACAGGAAAAAATATGATTATGTATTCTACCGAAGGTGGAATGGATATTGAAACTGTTGCTGAAGAAACACCACATCTGATTTTTCACGAAGAAATAGATCCAGCTGTTGGCTTAATGCCCTTCCAGGCAAGACGTGTTGCTTTTAATTTAGGGTTAAGCGGGCAAGCGTTTAAGCAAATGACCAAATTTGTATCAGCTTTATACAAGGCGTATGAAAATAGCGATTCTTCCTTGTTTGAAATCAACCCTGTGTTGAAAACCAGTGATGATAAAATTATTGCAGTAGATGCTAAAGTGAGCATAGACGATAATGCGTTATTCCGTAGAAAAGATTACGCTGCTATGCGTGACATTAGAGAAGAAAATGCTACCGAAGTAGAAGCTAAAGAAGCAGGCTTAAGCTATGTAGACCTTGATGGAAATGTTGGTTGTATGGTAAACGGAGCAGGACTGGCTATGGCAACTATGGATTTAATTAAACAAGCGGGTGGTGAGCCGGCAAACTTTTTGGATGTGGGAGGTACTGCAGATGCAGAACGAGTAGAAACCGCTTTCAAGTTAATTTTGAAAGACCCTAACGTGAAAGCCATCCTAGTAAATATTTTTGGAGGTATTGTACGTTGTGACCGTGTGGCGCAGGGTATTGTAGACGCGTATAAGAATATGGGAACTATCAATGTGCCAATTATTGTACGTTTGCAAGGTACCAATGCAGATATTGCAAAAGAACTAATTGATAACAGCGGACTGGACGTACAAAGTGCGATTGAGTTTCAGGAAGCTGCCGATAAAGTACAGGCTGTCCTTTCATAAACAGAGATACATAACTATAAAAAAGCTCCTGAGAAATCCGGAGCTTTTTTATTTATAACAGTATCTGGGGTATCTCTTACTCCCGAAATATAATTTGATTACTATAACAATGATAAGCTTAAAAGATAGTTGATAAATTCCTCTTACTCTCTTGAGAATATAGCATTTACCTTCTTTTTGTTACTTGCCTAGTGTTAACGATTGTTAATAAATGTCTATTTTTCAGACTTTTGTGTAACAAATCCTACCAGATGCTCGTCTATTATAATAAGTATTCATTAATTAAAAACAAAACATCATGAAAACATTGAAAACAGTATTCGTGGCATTGTCGATCTTAATCACATCGAGTGCCTTTGCAGCAACAACAGGAACACCTGAGACGGTAACTAAAGAAATAACTGCGTTGTTAGATCACCCTTCTTTTTTAGTTACTCAGGAAAGTACCGTTATGGTAGAGTTTATTTTAAACAGAGATAATGAGGTAGTTGTATTATCTGTGGATTGCGATGACGTAGCTGTGCGTAATTTCATTAACGAGCGTCTGGACAGAAAGGTGCTGGATAGCAAATTACAACAGGGAAAGGTCTTTACGCTTCCTGTAAAATTTATGTCTAAGGACTAGGTCTAACTCACATCAAAAAAATCCCGAACCAGCAATGCTTCGGGATTTTTTTTTACTTTTGAATATGAGTAACTTCCAAAAGCCTACACTTCAAGATCAAAAATCGCTATTGAGTGACTTAATACTTATGGCGAAAGCCGATGATAAAATCACCCAGGGAGAATTCGATTTTATCCATCGTCTTGCAGCACGTATGGGAATTTCAGAAAAAGAAGTTAGGGAACTATACCACAACCCATTACCAACTAAAAAAACATTTACTGAGTTAGAACGCATTACTCATTTCCATAAAATGGTTTTATTAATGAATGTGGACGGAGAAACTCATGAAAAGGAAATAGCTTTTCTACGTGGTTTTGGCTTAGAGCTTGGTCTGCGACCAGGGGCTATAAATCAGGTGTTAGTAGCTATGGAGCGGTACGAACATAAAATTATTCCCCCAGAAAAACTGTTACAGATATTTAATACCTATTATAATTAGCAATTCTTTTTATACTAGGAGCTAATTAGAACCCATACGCTATCCGAAACCTGGAAATTGATGGCACTTCAGCTGCGGAGTAATGGAGAATCCTATAAGTAGCCACTGAATTTTCACTAAAAAAAACATTTTTGAATGATATCCGAGATATGAATGGACAGCATCATGAGCTAATTGCGCTCATTTTTTTTACTTTCTTCCAGTCCTGTTTGTTAGCCATAGACGACTTTGCATCTTTGAGCAGTGTTTTCATTTCCTTGGCAATGGTTCCTTTATAAGTTTCATTTTTATAAATTTTTTGATTGTAAAGGTAATTCAGCATCCAAACCAGTTTTTCAACCAGCACCGGATCGTGTTTGCAATAGGTGCGTAGCGAAGCCATAGAGGTATATAGCAACTCTTCAAAAGGTACAATAGCTATTCTTAGCCATGCTTTATTATCTGCTGTCATAACTCCATTATCATTTTTTCGCATACGTAGGGCAAAGAGCTCTGTTAGGTAATCAATGGCGTTAATAGCTGTCCCCGGATCGTTAACACCGGGCGACATAGCTTTTACGGCAATTTCGGTAATTTGTTTAAAAGCGAGAATATAATTGTCTTCCACAAATTCACCCCGTGCAAAATTAATATTATCATAAATGTCTTCTAACTGTTCTTTAGTGAGCTCTTTTTCAGATTTAATAAACGGAGTGTGTTGTAAGACAAAAAGACCTTTTGGGATGGTAATGTAAATTCTTGTTTCATTCGCTTTACAAAACTTCGTAATATTTTTTAATGATATGTTTTGAAAATACCCACTTGTATTAATTGTGTACTCATACCAGTCATCAGTAGCAGGGAAGGAGTTTAACTCAACTGGATCCTTTTCTTCTTCTTCGTTTGTAACAAACTGTAACCTTGCTTTGGATTTATAAAAAATAGTATCCAGAATATTTGTAATCTGTATGCTTTGGGACATATTGTGAATAAAGTAAATAAAGGCGGCCAGACAAACCAAGGTAGCTACAATACCCAGTAATATGGAAAGTCCTGGGAGTGTATATTTTTTATCATCAGGCTCGATAGAGAACAGGATAAAAATGAGGTAGATAATAGTTGCCAGATAAATACCTAAGATAAACTGGTTTTTCTTGTCGCTTATCAATCCTGGTAGCAATCTTGGTGAAAAATTACTGGAAGCCTGACTAAGCAACAACATTACCATAGAGAAGCTAAAAACCATCATGGAAATAATCCCGCCGATACAAGCACTCATAATAGTTAAGACGGTGTCACCATCTTCTAACATAAGCTGAGGTGCTCTCTCTAAAAGCATTTTTGAAACTTCGCTTTCTTCCAGCCAGGCCATTACAAAAGCGAGGTTAAAACCTATAAAGGCAAAAAGTGTTGGGTAGAAAGCAATTTTACCTTGAATGGTATTGAAGAATGTCTTAAGCCTAACGTACAGTTTTTTCATAAGGGTCTACTCTGTAAAAACGAAGGTACGCAGTTACAGCAGTAATATTCTTAAAATTGAATTAAATGAAGCAGAATTTTAAAATACAACAGTCAAAAAGTCATTATAAACCACGGTTTTCACGTCAAAAAGACAGTATTTCATTTTTGGAACTTTATTTGACTAGGTAAAAGAAAATAATACAAACTCACATAAAATAATACAGTCATGAATTTAGTTAGAAAAAATAACCCGTTGTTTTCAACAATTTTTGAGGAATTATTTGCTGAAAATAGATTGGACATTCCCAATTATGAAAACTTTAGCATTCCGGCAATAAATATATCAGAAAAAAACACGATTTTTGTAGTCGAAATAGTAATCCCCGGTATTTCGAAAAATGACGTTGCCATTGAAGTTGAAGAAAACACATTGAAAGTTTTCTCAAAAGTCAACGACGAAGTCCCTACCGAGGAAACTACAAAGTATTTGCGTAAGGATTTCGATTTAAAAAACTTTGAACGAAAGTTTACCTTACCCCAAATAATTGATACTGAAAACATTAATGCCACTCACGTAGATGGCATACTGTCTATTTCTCTTCCTAAAAAGGTTGAAGAAAAAGCAGTGAAGAAAATGGTTGAGATTTCATAATTGAAATTTAATTTGGTTAGTTAGTTGAAAATGCCACATGCTACTCAATCGGTATGTGGCTATTTTTTTGGACTACATTCAACATTTACCTACCTATTAGTTCTCCCTCTTCGACGCCTGCCAGTGGTGACGTTTTTTTCGACCTTATCAACATAAGAACTGTTATCAGATTCAGCCACAGAATCCTGTAAATCTTTTAATTCTTTTTTGGTCAGATCGCGCCATTCGCCAAGGGGTAAATTCCCTAATTCAATATTCATGATTCGGGTTCGCTTTAACTCCAGCACTTCATATCCAAAATACTCACACATACGACGAATTTGCCTGTTCAGCCCCTGAATTAATACAATTCTAAAAACAAACCTGCTTAGCTGCTCTACTTCACAACGTTTGGTTGTAGTCTCCAATTCAGCCAAAGGAACCCCGTTACTCATTTTCAAAATAAAATCTTTGGTAATAGGACGGTCAACTTTTACAATGTATTCCTTTTCGTGCTTGTTCCCTGCGCGTAATATCTTATTTACAATATCACCGTCGTTTGTCATCAATAATAATCCTTCACTGGGTTTGTCGAGACGTCCCACATGAAAAATCCGTTCTTTATGGCCAATAAAGTCTACTACATTGCCATCCACTCGCTGGTCTGTTGTGCAGGTAATGCCTACAGGCTTGTTAAGGGCAATGTAAACAAGGGTGTTGTTTTCGGTTAGTAATTTGCCGTCAACTTTTATCTCATCATTGGGCATAGCGCGATCGCCTAAGGAAACCGGCTCGCCGTTTAGCGTAACACGACCTTGCTCAATAAGAGTATCTGCTTGCCTGCGTGAACAATAACCACTGTCGCTAATGGCTTTATTTAATCGGGTAGAATCTGGGTGATGGCTCATACTACAAAAATACAGTTTTAGCCCGAAAGGTTAAACTTGATGTAAAGCGTTTCTCCTACACTTCAAAAATTGTAAATTTATACTTTAACAAAAAAACTATGGCAATTTTAGGGTCCATCATAAAAAAAGCAATCGACTTACGAGGCAATTTAGTCTCAGAAACTTCTCCTGTTGAGGATCAACAACAAGTTTTAAAGGAAATGCTTGAAAAAGCTAAGAATACGGCCTTTGGTAAGTATTATGGTTTTTCAAAAATACTAGCGTCTGAAACTGTTCAGAAGCAGTTTGCAGAATCAGTTCCGTTTTTCGATTACCATCAAATGAAAGCTGAATGGTGGGACCAGACCATTCAAGGACTGGAAGATATTACCTGGCCGGGGAAACCCTCATATTTTGCACTAAGTAGCGGTACGACAGGGAAAACAAGTAAACGAATTCCCGTGACCGATGCTATGATAGATGCCATCCGGACCGCAGGGATTAAACAGGTAGGAGCTCTTTCTAACTTTGAATTACCAACCGATTTTTTTGAAAAAGAGATTATGATGCTGGGGAGCTCCACAGATCTTTCCGAGCGAGATGAGTTTTTAGAAGGTGAGATTAGCGGTATTTCTGCGAGTAATATTCCATTTTGGTTTCGCGGGTATTACAAACCAGGGGAAGACATTGCAAAGATAGACGATTGGGATACACGGGTAGCCACAATCGCCAAACGAGCGAAGGAGTGGGACATAGGAGCCCTAAGTGGCATCCCTTCCTGGATGGAGTTAATGATGAAAGAAGTTATCAAGTATCATAATGCTGAAACTATTCACGATGTCTGGCCAAACTTGCAAGTGTTTACCAGCGGCGGCGTTGCCTTTCAGCCGTATGAAAAAAGTTTTCGTGCGTTGTGTGGAAAGAACGTCACAGTGATAGACACTTATTTAGCTTCGGAAGGTTTTATAGCCTTTCAACAACGTCCTGAAACAACATCTATGAAGCTGGTGACCGATAATGGGATCTATTTTGAATTTGTGCCTTTTAAACCAGAATATATACAGGAAGATGGCTCTCTCTCGCAGGATGCTCCAGCACTTACGTTAGCCGAAGTTGAAACAGACCAGGATTATGTACTTATCATTTCAACTGTTTCGGGAGCCTGGCGCTATTTAATTGGAGACACTATTGCTTTTACCGATGTTGAGCGCGCAGAAATTAAAATCACAGGACGCACAAAATTCTTTTTAAATGTTGTGGGATCTCAACTGTCTGTCAACAAAATGGACACAGCACTCCGGGAACTTGAAGAACAATTCGACATTAAAATTCCCGAATTTACCCTAGCTGCTGTAAAAGTTGATGAGGAGTTTCATCATCATTGGTATTTGGGAACAGAAACAGATCTTGCAGAAACTAAATTAGCCGAAGCCCTTGATACCGCTTTAAAAGAAGCAAATAAGAACTACAAAGTTGCACGAGGTAAAGCTTTAAAAGGAGTAAAAGTCACAACAGTTTCACCAGAAGTTTTTCACGAATGGAGTGGCGCAAACAAAAAGAAAGGTGGCCAGGTTAAAATGGAGCGTGTGATGAATGAAGAGAAATTTGCGGAGTGGGAGGAATTTGTAAAGAACTCTTAGGTACCTTTACTTGTATACTACTTGTGGCGCCAATTATCTCTGATGTCAGGTTCGTATCGTTAGAAAATTCAGATACAATGCTTATTTACAATGCTATTAAAAAATAAAGATTCTTCAATAGCATCCATAGTTTTTACTGTTTTTCTTCAATTAAGTGCATTACTTCTTCGGGAGACATATAAAGTTTGCGAAGCTTTGCTTTATATCTTTCTGAAAAGCTGGCGTTGTCCAGAATAAAATTTTTCGTTTTTAAGATATATTCTCCCATGCCGTGATTAATAGCATAGGTGTCGGCTGCTCGTTCTACTTCCTTGATATGTGCTCCGCTAAAGAGGTATTTTATTCCGAAAATGATCATGCCAACCCCTGTTCTGTCGCGATAATCCATTACATGACCTAGCTCATGACCTAACCACCCAATAAGGACTTCACTGGGGATGTCTTTCATGGTGAAGTGTTCATCTTCGATCTGAATTTTTCGGCTCATCAATATAATATATTGTCTTTTTTCTTTAGCTCTGAAAATACTGCCAAAGGTTGGCTGGGCTTGCATGGTAGATTTCCTGATATTGTCCTTAAACTTAAACTCGATAGGAGTGTCTTTTAATTCGGGATAATAGGATAGCGCAGCCAGGACTTCTTTTTCAATACTTTCAGGAATAATTTTATGGGTTTGGTCAATTTGAGAAGTCGCTATCATACAAGTGGAAAAGTACAAAATAGCCACACAGTAGCGTGTTAAGGGCATACTAAATAATTTTTTCTTCAATATAGAATAAAGAAAAGAGAAAACAGAGATGAGAGGAATTGTTTTCAGTAGTAGTAGATTATTGAACCTTTTCAAGTTGTCCCTGAAATGACTTGATCTTATCGCGCAACTTTGCAGCCATCATAAAATCTAACTCTTTTGCAGCTTTTTCCATTTCTTTTCGGGTATCTCTTATTTTCTTTTCCAGTTGTGGTTTTGTCAAATATTCATTCTCAGGCTCTGCTGCAATTAAACTTTCAGCGGTATCAAACGTAAAGCGCTCTGTTTTCTTTTTTGTGAGTGCATTTTCGAAACTTTTCTTTATAGCAGTGGGGGTAAGGTTGTTTTCGGTGTTGTAGGCAATTTGCTTTTCCCGTCTGTAATTAGTCCCATCTATGGTCAATTGCATGCTGTTGGTTATTTTATCTGCATACATTATGGCTTTTCCGTTTATATGCCGTGCTGCTCTACCTACTGTTTGAGTCAGGGAACGATTGCTACGCAGAAAGCCTTCTTTGTCCGCGTCCAGAATGGCAACCAGAGAAACTTCTGGTAGATCCAGTCCCTCACGAAGCAGGTTTACACCTACCAACACGTCAAAAATACCTAACCGTAAATCCTGCATAATTTCTACTCGTTCCAGAGTATCCACATCACTGTGAATATAACGACACCGAATGTTTACACGACTCATATATTTAGTCAACTCTTCGGCCATTCGTTTCGTTAGTGTAGTCACCAGAATACGTTCGTCTTTCTCTATGCGAAGGTGAATTTCTTCTAATAAATCGTCTATTTGGTTTAAACTCGGGCGGATTTCAATTGGCGGATCTAGCAAGCCTGTTGGTCTAATGATTTGCTCTACATACACACCACCACTTTTTTCAAGCTCGTAATCTGCAGGCGTAGCGCTCACGTATATTACCTGATTTTGAATCGCTTCAAACTCTTCAAACTTTAACGGGCGGTTGTCCATTGCGGCGGGTAATCTGAATCCGTACTCCACCAGATTTTCTTTCCGGGATCGGTCACCTCCGTACATAGCACTCACTTGTGGAATGGAAACATGACTTTCGTCTACCAGCATTAAATAATCGTCCGGGAAGTAGTCCAGCAGACAGAAAGGTCTGGTGCCGGGCAAACGTCTGTCTAAATAGCGAGAATAGTTCTCAATACCACTACAATAACCCAGTTCCCGAATCATTTCCAGGTCGAAATTGGTGCGTTCTTCCAGTCGTTTTGCTTCGAGGTGTTTTCCTATTTCTTTGAAATACTCTATTTGTTTAACCAGATCATCCTGAATGTTTCGAATTGCTCTCTGCAAAACATCCGGGGAGGTCACAAACATATTCGCGGGATAAATGTTTAGACGATCATATTTTTCAATGAGCTCGTTGTTTTGTGGATTGTAAGCTTCAATATCTTCAATCTCATCACCAAAAAAGTGAATTCTAAAAGCATCATCACCATAGCCAGGAAATACGTCTACGGTGTCTCCTTTAATACGGAATCTTCCGTTGGAGAATTCTGCTTCGGTACGTGAATACAAGCTTTGCACCAATTGATGCAGTAGCTTGGTCCGTGATAAAATCTGCCCTTTTTGAAGGCTTATAACGTTTTTCTGAAATTCAATAGGGTTTCCAATACCGTACAAACAAGAAACCGAAGCCACCACCAACACATCGCGACGTCCCGAAAGCAGGGAGGAGGTAGTGCTTAATCGAAGTTTTTCAATGTCTTCATTTATGGAAAGATCTTTTTCAATGTAGGTACCACTACTGGGAATAAAAGCTTCTGGCTGGTAGTAATCGTAATACGATACAAAGTACTCCACTGCATTGTTCGGAAAAATGTTTTTAAACTCTGTATATAATTGGGCTGCTAATGTCTTGTTGTGCGCCAATACCAAGGTTGGCTTTTGGACACGTTCCACAACATTGGCTGCCGTAAAGGTTTTTCCACTCCCTGTGACTCCAAGGAGGGTTTGATACTTTTCTCCGGCATCAATACCTTCGACCAAAGATTCTATGGCGGCTGGCTGGTCTCCGGTAGGTTTAAAATCTGATTTAATTTTGAATTTCATAGCTGCGCAAAGATACAGATTATTGAGTGGAAAATTTTGTGGGACCTAAGGGGTTTGCTGACTTAATTTTTTATTGTTGAGCTGGGTTTTTTCACTTCAATTGTTAAAAATGTAACCAGCGTGCTATCGTTAGCTTGTTTTAAATTTGCAAGGAAATGCTGGTCACTTCCTGAAATAAAGTTAGTGCCCATTTGCCCCGTAAATTGTTCGAAATGTATGTCGTATGCCTTCGGACGTGCGCCCACTACGGTCGTGTGAATATGTCTGTTGTCTGCTGAACTTCCGTAGTCACCTGGCAAAATGGTTTGAACAAATGCCTGTCCGTTTTTATCTGTATACACCGAGCCATTTAAACGAGCGGTTGCTTCATTATTTGGGTCTGAAGGTTCATATTCACCTGCGGTAGAAGTGTGGTATAAACTTACTTTTTGATTGTTTAAAGGTTCTTTATTTTCTTTCGATATAAACGTGAGGCACAACCATAATTTCTGCCCGGGTTCATTTTTAGTGCTCACTGTAACCTGATGTTTCGGTTCAAGCTTTTTGAATAGTGCTAATGTTTCAAGCTCGACCTTATTAAGAGGCATCACTGTTCTGTCAATGGCACATTGTGTACACACAGCAATCAATACTAAAGAAATCCAGATACTTTTCATAGGCTCAATAGTTTTGGCTGTTATTGCTCGCTCAATTCTTTTACTTTGGACAACCAGTTTTTCCAAACAATTTTTTGTGCTTCAAAATCGGAGGTGTAGGGGCCGGCATACACCGAAAGTTTTGCGTTAGATGTATTCTTTTCAATAGTGTACTTTTCTACATAGTCAAAACCAGGGAAATCATAATCAACCTGTATAAGTTCGTTTTCAATCAATTTTCCGATAGTTCCTGTACTTACAATCTTATCAGGTTCATATTTAAAGTGAACTTCAGACCCGAGCTTCCAATCCGATTCAACAAAGGCATTCGTATCAAATTCATTGCCTAATTCTTTCGCAAAATCTTTATGGGTCATAACATGCCAGATTTTCGACGGACTGGCATCGATCTCAATACTTACAGATACAATTTTAGATTCTTCTATAGTACGTGCAGGTTTAAAACCAGTTATTAAAACTGATAGGATAGTGAAGACAATTAGTGTGTAGCGCATTTTATTTTTTATTGTAAAAAGTTTGTTCTTATTCCTGCTGATAATACCTTGCTAAGGTAGGCATTTGTAATCGTAAAATCAGGCAGGTCTTAGGACTGAGAATTTGAGAGTTTTAAAACTTAAACCTGAATACATACCCATAAAAAAAGTCAAAAACTCATTTAAATTTGTTTTTGCTTTAGAAAATAACATCAAACCTTTACTGAAGAATGGGATTGTTTTTTATCTCAGTTCTTCCTAAGTTTGATTTTGTTAT
Organism: Flavobacteriaceae bacterium UBA1903; assembly: GCA_002337605.1. GTDB lineage: Bacteria > Bacteroidota > Bacteroidia > Flavobacteriales > Flavobacteriaceae > Marinirhabdus. Next base: position 19,646 of record DDGL01000002.1, on the reverse strand, counting down.
TTTTTCTAATCATTTTAGATTGTAAATAAATCTAAATGAATTCAAGTATTTAAATTCAGTTCAAAACTAATATGTTCAATTAAATTCTCTAAATCTATTTTTAGATTACCATAGCGCTGTCTCATAGTTTCCCGAATTTTGATATTCATTCTCAATATACCTTTAAAGCCATCATCTTGGGTTAATTCTTTCAAGTTTAAAGGCTCTCCGAGTATTGTTTCTGCTTCTAGCTTCACTTTTTTATTTAATTCTGGAATTACTGTGTTCAATTGATATGAATTGTCGAGTTCCAATTCCATTTTTTCAATGTAGTAATAACGCTCTGAGTAAACTTTTGTGATATGTGTTCTTAAGCTGTCATTACTTATTAGGTCAATTCCTCTTGATTTAAGATGGTCATAGGCGGCCATATTTCTTCTTTGGGTAGTTGAATATACCAAGTTGCCATAGTGTATTTTAAGACTATCGTCTAATGGTGATTGATTTTCTAAATGCCTTAGCACCTTTAGATTTGAAATTTTAAGCTTATTTTGTTTTTCTACATTCCAGATACAATCTTCTAGGTCGCTCACGAGATTATTGTGCATCTCCTGCAAAATTTTTAATTCTTCATTTCTGTTTTTCTCTTTTTCATTCCAGTTATTTATCTGAAGTGCAATCAAAATCCCAATAACCACAAGAATAATTTCACCAATAGCATAAAGAAGGTATTTACTGAACTTATTTTCAGTAATTAATTTCTGTCTGATTTTCCGGAAGAATTTTATCATTGGTTATAGTTAGTTTCTTTAAAGATAGCATATTAAAAGAAATGAAAATTTCAGATACCAAAACACCCCAGTCTCATATAGCTATCAGTTAAGGGTTTATATTAACTTTTTTTCCAACTAATAAAAACCAGAAAGTTGCTAATTCCAATATACAATTGTTGTAAAATTCCAATAACAAGCAATAGTTTTAACCAAGGAATGTAACCTAAGGCAGCTATAAAATGACATAGTATTAGAGCTGGACCAATAATTGTATCCAATATCTCTTTGATTCCTCTAGTTTCAGGTTTTACTTTATACTTTACAGCTGTGTAAATAATTGAGCCAAAGTTTGCCAGATGCATTAGTCCAACACCTAAGTTTGCTAATCTCCAGATTTGAGAAGTGTCCTCAGTAGCTATACTAATTACCTGTGGTAATAAAGATCCAACTAAGGCTGTTAACGTGGTAGTGACTAACGCTTGAAAGCGTATTTTTTCATGATTATCCAAATCATCTGCATTGTTTTTTAATGCAACAACAACCCCTGTAAAGCCAAGAGTTCCTAGGGCTATTTGGGCGAGCGTATTCAGTAAATCGGAATATTCCATACTTAATTTAGTTTATGACCTACGGGCCTATATTTGATTTACGTTTGATTTTTAAAACATGAACTATCTTTTCTATAGTCTCTTTTATCTCCAAGGTCCCTTTGTAGTTACGTTTTTCACTTCTCCATTTTTATCAATTTTGTACAATCCACCTGCACAGCCTAGCCAAAGAACCCCTTTAGTGTCTTTTAAAAAACTCATGGTTGAAGTTGGAACATTATACTTTATAAATTCATTGCCTCTATAATTGTAAATCCCATTACTTGTTGTGCTAATCCATAAATCGTTTAAATTGTCTTTGTAAATTGTATAAACATCACGTTCGCTTAGTCCTTTGATTTCAGGAAAATAAGTGAATTTTTCACCATCATACTTGTTTAAACCACCTTTTCCAATTCGTTTGTCGGTGTCCGCGTTATCTTTTTCCGCCACTCTCGTTCCAATCCATATGTTTCCTTCTTTGTCTTCCACTATGGATTGAACATTGTTTGAGTTTAAACCTTCTTTTGTAGTAACATGAACAAACGAATTTCCGTCAAATTTGCTAGCACCGTACCCGTCTCTCCCAAACCACATATTCCCTTTTGAATCTTCTGAAATGGTAGTTATCCAGTCTTTTGTGTCCTGGTTTATTTTGGTTTCTATTTTTGGATTGGGAATGGAGAAGTTTTCAAATTGAGTTCCGTCAAAAATGCAAACTCCGCCCCAGGTTCCAATCCAGAATATTCCCTTGCTGTCAATAAACAGATCGCTTATCATATCACTACAAAGTCCGTCTTTTTCCGAATAATTGAAAAATGTCTTTCCATCAAATTTCGATATTCCAGCACCTGTTCCAAACCATAAATTTCCTAAATCATCTTCAATAATGCTCGTTATTCGATTACTTGGTAATCCGTCTTTTATAGTCAAATATTTTAGATTGTTTCCATCAAATTTTGCAACTCCTTTTTCTAACGTCCCAAACCACAGATTTCCCTTAGCGTCTTGAAATGTTTCAACAACATAGTGCCCTATTTGTGTAGCATTTTTTAGCTGCGTTGAATTCTCAGTTTCAACAGATTCTGTTTTCTTCTCCTGGGAATTGCAGGAAACCGATAGAACTGTCAATACTATTAGTGCGATAAATTTCATTTCGGGTTTGGATTTATAGAGTGCATAATGGTTTCGGCAATGAGTAGTTGGATTTTTGTTATTTGTTAAATGGTTTATACATCCATTAATTTTTCATCAATTAAAGTAATGATTTCTAAACTTTTGGTTCTGTAGTCTTTTAAGTGTAGGATATAATTATTGAAATACATTTCATAGATAACTTTAGCTGTATTTCTGTAACCAAAATCGGTTAAGGCATATTCTATGAAAGCATCACTATAGGCACCATTGCCTCTAAAGTCAAGGTCGGCAAACCAAGGTTGTGTGGATTTTACAATTTCTAAAAAAGAATTTGAGTTTGTAGCTAATTCCTCTAAATCAACAGAAATATTATTCGACAAATCTAAATACAAATTATTAAGATTAATTGATAAAGAATCACCAGATGTGTTGTTTTGTTGGTTGTAGTTTTGTAAAAGTTCACTGCCGTTTTTTCTTAATTTAATATTTGGGAATCCGAAATTTACATATCTACAATTTATACAGTTTGTAAAGTCTTCTTTTTTTCTTGTTCTATTAATAATTGCCAAATAATCTTTTTCGATAGATTGTGAAGAATTGACAATTTTATCAATATTTACTATGTCTTGTTGTAGATCTGCTTTTATAGTTACATAGATATTATTCAACACTTTTTTTTGTTGCTGTTCTTGACTCCAATTGTTTATTGATAGCGCAATCAAAATTCCAATAACTACAAGTACAATTTCTCCAATTGCATAAAGAAGATATTTACTGAACTTGTTTTCAGTTAATAATTTTTGTCGAATTTTTCGGAAGAATTTTATCACAAGCCGTTAGTTTCTCTAAAGATATGATATTTAATCAATTGGAGCTCCAAAATATTGAAAGACAATGATCTCGTATAGGGTTTATATAGGTTTTGCAGCTATTTTGGGGGAGCGCTGGAAGCGTGAGCGTGGGAATTAGCTAGCACAAAGGCGCCACGCTAAAGGATTTATCTGTTAGGGCAATTTACGATTAATTGGGGAGATTTGATTTTAGGCTGATTTAAGCCATAAATTATATGCATTGTTACCCATTATTTATATTGGCATTGTGAATTTAAACTCCGTAATTTCTTCAGTAGATTTAACTTCCATTTTGCCATTGTGAGCTTTTGCTATTTCAGATGATATATATAAGCCAAGACCTAATCCCGATTTGTTATTTGTAGCATTAGTCGTAAAAAAGGGTTTAAATAAATCGACCATCTTTGCATCGGGAATTTTTTTGCCTGAATTTGAAACAGCCAAACTAAATGTTCCATTTTTGGCAATTATTTCTGTACTGATAGGTTTATTTCTGGCTCCATGTTTAATTGCATTACCTAATAAATTTGAGTACAATTGCCCAATTCTATTTATATCACATTCAAAATTATCTTTTAGATCAATATTGGTGGTAATCTTATGATCATTGTCCACAGTTTTAATTTCTTTAGAAACTTGAAGCAACAGTTTCTTTAATGCTTGTTTATTTGGTGTGAGTTTTAGTCTAATTCCATCCCCTAAGTGTCCTTTTGCAAAATCTAAAAGATTGTCGATTAAACCTTGCATCCTATACGACGTGGATTTTATAGTACTAGCTTGGCGGTTTGCAATCTCTGGCAAATCCATCTGTAATAGTATGTCTGCACACATTCGGGTAGTGCCAACGGGATTTCGTAAGTCGTGTCCTAATACTGCAATAAAGGTTTCCCTTAGTTCAGCTATATGTTGTTCTTCCGCGAGGTTTTTGTTCAACTCATTTAATTCTTCAATGGCTTCGAGATGGAATGAAATTAATTGTGTGTAAAGTTCGAACAAATCTTTGATTTCTCTATTTTCTAATTTTGCTGGTTCTGGGTCAATAGCGCAAAGTGTGCCAAAAAATTCACCATTCTTTTTAAAAATGGGAAAAGAAATATAGCTTTGAAAACCGTATTGTGCAGGTGTATGGTGGTTGCAAAATTCCACGCTCTTCCTAACTTCTTCAATCACAACTGGTTTTGAGTGTTGCCTAATTTCATTGCAGATTGTAGTTTCTAAAACAAGTTCGTCGCCAGTTTTTAAGCCGAATTCTATATCGTCCCTTGACATACAGGTAATCCATTTGTCATCTGTAACACGTGCAACAGCTGAGAATCTCATTCCTGTAGTTTTACAAATGATATTTAAGATAGAAGGAACTGCATCAATCTTCGTGATGTTATAAATATCATCTTGTAATGATTGAGGTAATGATGTATCCATCGAAGCTTTGTTAGTTAATAAATATACTATTTATTTGGGAATGTATTATTTTTAAATGGAGGGTAACGGTTTTGGCGGCTAGCGTTGGGGAGCGAATCAGAAGCCGCGGTGAGCCGCTCGAGGGATATTTCCTCCGTGACTAAGTCAATTAAAAAGTAAGAAACACAATTCATCTAACTGATTTAAACCATAAATTATATGCGTCCTAATTTTGATTTTGTTATTTTTTATTCAGCTATAGCTCTAATTCTTTGTCAATTTGAGAAATAATATCCTTAAGGCTTTCCTGGTTTATGACAAAAGTTCTCCAATAATAAAAATTCTTTGATTGAAAATAGATATTAAGATCAGCAATTAAATACTCATCCGTTAAATCACTAATGTTTTTATATGGCTTATACGCTATTATATGAGCATATTTATAATTTAAATCAGATGATTCCTGCCTCAATATTTCAAATAGATTTTCATTGGTAGGTGCATTAAAAGTATAAAACCTTTGAATATTTGAATATAAGGAGTCATTTATTATAAGATCAGAATTGCTATCAGCAATCATTGCTTCGTAGGCACTTGTGTTTGACCGAAAGGGCATATCATATCCAAATAACTCCAAATAAGATATTTTGCTAATAGTATCAAAGCCTTCAAAGGAAGTTATTTCTTTTCGAGGATTAAATGAAGGTAAAACCTTTTTAAAATACATAATCTCTCTTCCCCAATAAGGTTTTAATTCTTCAATTAACTCTAAATCTTTAAACATATCCGAACGAATTTCTTTCAAAATAGTGGTAGCTTTCATTTTGCCCTTTTGAACTTCATTCCAATTATTAATCTGCAATGCAATCAAAATCCCAATGACCACGAGAATTATTTCACCTATTGCATAAATCAGATATTTACTGAATTTATTTTCAGTCAACATTTTTTGTCGAATTTTTCGGAAGAATTTTATCACAAGCCGTTAGTTTCTCTAAAGATATGATTTTAATTGTATTAGGTAGTTCAAATAATGAAGCACAACGGGTTTTTAGCGGCAGCTTCGGCAGTGCCAACA
>DDGL01000002.1:12842-13701 GCA_002337605.1 Flavobacteriaceae bacterium UBA1903 | reverse complement strand
GCAGCGTGCGAATCAGCCGCCTGTCTCCGACGCGCTTTTTCTGCGAGAGGAAGACATTGGCGCCGTCACTACGTGATTATCCGCATGACTAATTTACGATTATTTGCAGGAAATCCAATTCACTTAACCATTTAACCCGCTGTATTATATGCGGTGTTGGCAATTGTAGCACCAAATTTTAAAGGATGTTATTTAAATCCTGTCTTCCAACTATTGCCATAATTTCAACCGTATCTTCGATTATTCGATAAAAAATACTGTTGGATCCGCAGACGCATCTACGATATCCGTCCTTTATAAAGTCAACCGATTCAAATGAATAGGGGTTTCGAGCAATTATGTCAAAGTATTCAAAGAATGACTCGAAATATGTATCAGCTTGAATAATTCCAAATCTTTTGGTTCCGTATTGGTGAATTCTGATTAAATCATCTTTGGCGACATTGCTTAATCTATATTTGGCCATCTATGAGTGACTTTGATTGAGCTAATATATTTTCTTTGCTGTCGGACGTAAATCCACTTTTTTCTGCTTTTTCAAGTTTTGTTCTTATCCAATCGATTTGTCTTTGTTGATTTCGAGCTTGTCTAATCAAATCATTGACGAGCTCACTCTTACTAGAATATTCTTTATTGTCGATTTGAGATTTTAGCCAATCATCATTTGGTTGTGTGAAGGAAATACTTTGCCTAGCCATAATAATAAATTTGGTGTAAAAATACATCAAAATTGCATCAGAAGCAAGTTTTTTTCTATAGTTGCCAACGGTTTTGTATATGATACGACGGGTTTTGAGCGGCAGCTTCGGCAGTGCCAACATTTTGCGTCAGCGAAAGTGGGAAGCGCAGCGTGCGAATC
>DDGL01000002.1:12227-12704 GCA_002337605.1 Flavobacteriaceae bacterium UBA1903 | reverse complement strand
GCTGTATTATATGCGGTGTTGGCGGTTCGTTTTTAAATATTTTGTCCGAATGTCAATAGATTGTTGTCTGGATCAAGAATTGAAAATTCCTTTTGTCCCCAAGGTCTAATTCCCAATTTTCCATTTGGATGAATTTCAGTCTGGTTTTTCAATAAGGATTTATAGAATTCATTAATATTGTCAGTCCGAATATAAACTTGTCCATAATTCTCTTTCGGATCAAGATTTTTAAATTCAAAAAAGTGGATTTGAATTTTATCTTTTTCAATCATCAAGTAGCCATCAAAATCAACACTTCCAAACTCATTAAATCCTAATTGTTTTATGTAAAACTCTCGTGTTACATTTTTATCGCGCATTGGTAGTTTAGGATTGATATCTGTAAGCATTTAGATTACATTAATGTTTAAAATCGATTTTTCTAGTTCGGTGTAAAATTCAAAATATTATTATTTACGACGGGTTTTTAGCGGCAGC
>DDGL01000002.1:8878-11974 GCA_002337605.1 Flavobacteriaceae bacterium UBA1903 | reverse complement strand
CTGTATTATATGCGTTGTTGTAGCACGTTTTTAAATAATTTTATTTTATTAATCGATTTACATTAAGCTTATACATTTTGCCTATTGGAATTTTATGATCCTGAATAAGTATTCTATTGCCTTCAATCAATTCAATTTTATTTATTGAAATAATAAAAGATTTATGAGCTCTAATAAATTTATTTTCTGGCAAATTATGAGTAAAGGATGTTAAGGTTTGATGTGAAACGATTATTCTGTCAACCATATTAATTTTCACATAATTTCCATAGGCTTCTATAAATAGAATGTCATTAAGCTTAATCTGATAGTATTTTTTATCTTCTTTTATAAAAATTTTAGCGTCTTCATTATTTTCAGAATTTTGTATTGATATGGATTTATTAGCCAATGCATCAGAAACTTTACTAACAGATTTTACAAAACGGCTAAAATTAAATGGCTTTAATAAATAATCGTCAATATTCAACTCATAACCTTCTAAAGCAAATTCTTCATAGGCTGTGGTAATGATTATCTTTGGCTGATTAGAAAGTGTTTTTAAAAACTCTAAACCAGAAAGTTTAGGCATATTAATATCTAAAAAGATAAGGTCAATAGAATGTTTATTTAAATACTCAAGAGCTTCAAAAGCATTATAACAACTTTTTTGAAAGGATAAATACGACAGATTACTCGCATAATCTTTAATATTATCATGCGAGGCTGTCTCATCGTCTACAATTATATATTTTATCATTTCTTATATATTTCTAATGTTGTTGAATAGATGTTTTCTTCAATACTATTATGCAATTTATGAGTGTCTGGATATAATAAATTTAAGCGATCTTTTAAGTTTTTGAGTCCAATGCCTTCATTTTCTGAAGTGTCTTCAACATCATAATTATTCTTGACTGCAAAACTTACTTTGCTATCATCTTCCATAAGTTTTACATGAACAAATGCATTTTCAGTTGCCCTTTCAACACCATGCTTAAAGGCGTTTTCTAATAAGATGATAAACAGTAAAGGCGCTATACTAGCATCTGAATTCTTAATCGTTTTTTCAAAATTAACATCAATATCTTTATGGTATCTGGCCGTTTGTAAGTCAATAAAGTTAATTAAATAACTAACTTCATCTTTTAACATTACGCTTTTTTTACCACTATCGTAAATAGTAAATCGCATTAAATCAGATAGCTTTAAAACGTAGTCTTGTGCTGCATCTGCATCTTTCTTTATTAGGGAATATAAATTATTTAATGTGTTAAAGAAAAAATGAGGATTTATTTGATTTTTTAAGAGCATTAATTCTGCTTCTAGTTTATCACTTTTTAATTGCTGAATACCTCTTCGATATTTATAAACCCAATAGAAAATTAAATATGCAATTTCAATAGTTAAAAAAATTCTAAGGGCATTTGCAAGAAATCCATCCGTTCCTGAAGTTACTTGAATGCCGTAAACTAATAAGGGAATACTAATTCCGAAGAAAAGATATTTTAGGGTTGGATTTGTAGCTCCAAATTTTATCTTTTCAGTTTGAAAGAGATAATATAAAAGTGTGTAAATGACTGTTAATCCCAATAATCCAGATAGGACTGTAAATATTTCGCTTTGGGCGTTTCTTAAAATCACCATTAATACAATAATGATTCCAGATAAGATAGCAGAAAGTTTAAATAGTTTTTTGTGTGTCATGTTTTCTAATTGTTTATGATTTTGACACAAATCTATATTGCATATTCAAGGTTACAATTTTTATTTTATGAACGTCTCTTATCATATTGTAAACGCATCAAATTTATTGATAAAGATACTTTAAATATCATAATGAGTTGATTACCATTTGATACGTTAACTTCATCAAAATAATTCTAAATGACAAATATTCAGTTCTAGGTTTGCATCAAATTTAAAACATAAAACATATGAAAACTTTAATTACATTTATTACAATGGCATTTTCTACTTTATTCGTTAATGCACAAATGACAGCTGAAAAGGAGCTACAAAAAACCTTAGATAAATCTACAGCCATTGCTTTAAAAGAGCATAACGTGCCTGGTATGGCAATCGCAGTTTTTAAAAATGATCAAGTAATTATTAAAAAAGGATATGGATTTTCTGATATAAAAAGCGGAGAAACTGTTAGCAGTGCAACAGGCTTTAATATTGGATCTATATCAAAAATGTTTACCGCTTGGGGAATTATGAAATTAGTAGAAGAAGAAAGACTTCGATTAGACGCTCCTGCTTCCAATTATATTTCAGGGTGGAAATTGCCAGCTAGTGAGTTTGATGCTAATAAAGTAACCATTAGAAATTTATTACAGCATACAGCTGGTTTATCTGTGCATGGTTATAATGGGTATGAATCTAAAAATGAATTAACATCCGTTAGGCAATCACTATCGGGAACTTCCAATCCAGATGAAGCCGTAAAGCTTATTATGGAGCCGGAAAGTAAATGGCAGTATTCTGGTGGAGGCTATTCTATTTTGCAACTAGTTATTGAAGAGGTGACTGGTAAATCGTTTGCAGATTATATGCAAAAAAACATATTTAAGCCTTTAAAAATGAAACATACAAGTTTCGATATCAATAAAAAGATATTAAAAAACTCTTCTAAAGCGTATGATGAAGAAGCAAAGGAAATTCCGTTGCGCCTTTTTAATGCGCAAGCAGCAGCGGGTTTACATACAACCATAGATGATCTAATTCTATTTGCAAAAGCATCATTTTCAAGAAACCCTGTATTATCTAAAAAAAGTATTTCACTTTTAACTGCACCAACTGAAATATCAAATGGAAATTACGGTATGGGTTATATGGAGATGAATCGTTTTGGAGATTTCACATTGAACGGTCATGGAGGTTCTAACGAAGGTTGGCATTCTGGTTTCATGCTCGATTTTAAATCAAAATCTGGTATTATTATACTTACCAATGGCTCTAATGGAAGGAATGTCTTATTTGGAAGTATGAAAGATTGGGCTCAATGGCATGGAAGTAACTAATTGTATTTCTTTTATTTTAACAGTGAATGACTAATCTAGAGGCATTCACTGTTTTTACGTGTAATGTGCTACAACGGTTTTGCATATGATA
>DDGL01000002.1:1187-8716 GCA_002337605.1 Flavobacteriaceae bacterium UBA1903 | reverse complement strand
GAGAGGAAGACATTGGCGCCGCCTCTACGTATGTATCCGCTGTACCAAATTTTTCTAAATTTAGAAAATTTTAATTTAAGCCGAATGTGACCGCTGTATTATATGCGTTGTTGTGCGCTGGCTTTTTTTAATGCTTTAATTTCAAGTTTTTAATATTATATTTTCCGCTGTAAATTTCTTTATCATTGACTCTATAGTAAAGATTGTTATCCTTCAAACGAAGACCTGTACGTACTATTTCTTCTAACGACTTTTCAAATAAAATTATCACATAAAATGAGTTGGTTTCGTTTGAATTGATAGTTCCTTGCAATTTATATGAATTTTGAAGTTCATTATCTAAAGTCATTTTTAAATTTGAAAGTCCATAATCAAATAATTGTAATTTATCAATTTCCATTTTCTCCCTTGCAAACATTATTTTGAATTTATTGTCAGACGAAGAGGGAAGCTCATAATTATCTTTGGAAAACTCAAGTTTAAATTCAAAACAATTATTTGTTTCATTAGTTATTTTAGACCAAAAAATAAAATAGATATAATCTTTCTCATATTTATCGGTATAATTTAGTCCACCCCTTGGTAAGCTATTCTCAATTATCAGACTTCTACCGATTGAATCAACGTATTCAAATTTTGTGTCAATGAATTTTTCATAATCTTTATTAGAGTTCTGCTGTGTAGAGATTACTATACTTTCTGTGGATCTTATAGTTTTTATATCAACTTTATCGGAAGTTGATTTTTGGTCTTTTCCACAAGAACCGAGTCCCATAAAAATTACAGTCAATACTATTATATAATTTCTCATTTTTTCTGAGCTTGCGCACAACGGTCTTGCATATGGCTAGGCGGGTGCCGCGCGGCTGATTCGGCTTGAGCGATCCCGCTTCAGCGGGATGCTGGAAGCAGAGCTCGTCTCTGCGTGCGAATCAGCTAGGGCAGTGGCGCCGCTACTACGTTTCTATCCGCTTTGGTTTAGTTTTGATAAAGTTAGGGAATTTAATTTGAGCCAAAAGTGACCGCTTTGCTATATGCATTGTTGTAACACGTTTTATTCCCAATATTCAATTTCTCGTAACTCAACATACACTTTTTCGAAATCTTTTGACCCTAAGCGACTTTGTTTCAAAAATACTGTACGCTTTGTCCAATTACCTCTATCATCAAGCTTATATTCATATTTAGTTACTTGGTCAATTTGGGATTCTATATATTTTTTATGGATGATAGGATTGAAATTTTCATCGTACTCATAGCTTTCGTTAAAGTGTTTGCTCTCATCTGGCAAAATGGAATAGTCCTCACGTGATATTATTTTATTGTCCGACCATTTGTATTTTGAAATGTACTTTGTATGGTACATTTCGAATGTTGATGAAATAATTCGATCATTCTCATCGTATTGGAAATAATTTCCGGTTGTTTCTGATTCCTCTCCATTAATTTCTGTCTGAACCTCTGAAACAAGATTGTCATTTCCGTCATATTTGGAATTCAATGTAGATTTAATAGTGTCATTATTTTTGATTTCAAGATGTCTCTTTACTCGGTCATCATCGCCATAGAATATAATATTTATCTCAGCAAGAGAGTCATTCAAATATGACTTGTGGGTGGTGGTTTTATTAATCGTGTCGTTTTTTGTAACTGTTTTTATTTTACGTTTCGCTCCGACCAATTCAGTATTGCTCTCTAATTGGTTATTGTTGGAATCATATTTGTATTCCTCAATTTGAGTTATATCGCCGAATGTTCCAAAATATTCAGTTCGTTTAATAGCACCAAAATCCGTAAACCATTTTTTTGATTGCAGTTTTTTTTCATCCAATTCATCATTTGCTTTGAAATTGGCTCTGAATTCTGTAATTGATTTTACCTTTCCAAAAAGATTCCACTCGTCCCAAGAATTTTCGTAGTCAAAATAAACTGGTTTGATATCAGATCGGTTTGATTTTTCCTCCTGACAACTTGAAGTTAAAGTCAGTAAAATCAGTATTTTAAAAATTTTTCTCAAATTTCTGTCAAAATGTGTTACAACGGTCTTCTATATGTTTTGTGGCGGGACTGCGGCTGATTCGGCAAGCTGGCCGCCGAAGGCGGGCCCGCATCCCGCCCACAGGCGGGAGTGAGAATCAGTTAGCGCAATGGCGCCGCGCCGACGGATTTATCCGTTATGGCAATTTACGATTAATTGGGGAGATTCAATTTAAGCCAAATAAAAGGCATAAAATATATGCATTGTTGGCATTTCGTTTATATCAGATATCGCTTTCATAAATTATGCCCTCACCAGAAGGACTGTCATCAATAGTTATAATCACTCTCTGTGGAAATTCAGTTTTATAATCTTCTAAAGAATTCATAAATTTTGGATATGCGATAGGCATATTTTTACGAAATTCAGATATACCTTCGATTCGTAATTTAGTTTTAGGGTCGACAAAGTCAGAATCTGTCAAACAATCCCAAAAAGCATCAAAATTATATCCATAATGAGCGGGAAAATTAAGTTTCTTCGAAACATATTCGTGGAAGGTTTCTTCATCAATTATTCCAGATAAATCTAATAAAATTGTTTTGTTCATAAATGAATGCCAACGGTCTTGTATATGTTTTGTGGCGTGACTGCGGCTGATTCGGCAAGCTGGCCGCCGAAGGCGGGCTTGCAGCTGCGGAGCAGCGTGAGAATCAGCTGGGGCAGTGGCGCCGCGCCGACGGTTTTATCCGTTGGGACAATTTACGATTAATTGGGGAGATTCAATTTTAGCCAGAATTGAGACATAAAATATATGCATTGTTAGCTACTGGCGTTTTCTATGGTTGTAATATTTTTTTATTCCATGAGCCATTTTCTAGAAGATACAATTCGCGAATATGGAATCGATTTGCTTGAAATTGCATGAATTCAATTCGTTTTGGTTTAATGTAAAAACCTGCCCATTCAATTGGTCTTTCTATTTTATCGTTATTCGACCCTGATATTTTTTTTTCAAATATATCTTTCAATTCTGATAAGTTTTCAATTTCAGATCCTTGCGAACTTAGTTTACTGACTAATTGAGATTCTAAACTCCTTTCGGCGAAATATCTTTCGGCAAGTTGATTATCAATTTGGACAGCATCTCCCTGAATCCTAATTTGCCTTTCGGTTTTAGTCCACCAAAATGTCAAAGAAGATTTGGAGTTGTTCAATAATTCAACCCCTTTTCTTGAATTCAATGGGCCCGTAACTACAAAGCTATTAGCGACAACCTCTTTCAAGGATACGATTCTCGAATTCGGATAGCCATCTAATCCAATTGAGGTTAGGCAGCACGCCGAAGGAATCCTAACGGAACTAATTTCGACTTCCTCATCATACCAATTTTTAAATTTGTTAACAGGGTTCATTACGCTTGTAGCTAACGTGTTTGTGTATGGTTTGTTGCGTGTTTAAGCACTAAAGTTAGCAAATAAATCACAGATAGAAAGTCTGCGAGGGCTTTCGTAAGTAAGCTAGAACTAGCAATAAATTATATACGGTGTTAGGCATAGTTTTCTTCTGCATCTACCGCTTGTTTTTAGTGAAAGGAATAATCATTGGCACTTCTTTTTGGTACGTTTCATATTTTTCACCAATAAATTTACGAAGGTCTTTCTCCTCCAAATATTTTACAGCTATAAAAATGTAAATAGTGGTTACTAGAGAAAATAGTAAATGCCCAACTGTCATAGTAGGTGTTGCCCAAAAGGCGATTATAAAACCTAGCATTATGGGATGTCTAACAATTTTATATAAATAGTTGGTTTGAAATTTTGGGTTAGCAGTTTGTTTGTTTTTTAGATTATCGAAAATTTGGGATAATCCAAAAAGCTCAAAATGATTAATCATAAATGTAGAAAGTAGAACAATAAGCCAACCTAGAAAAAATATTCCAGTTATAATACTAGAAAGAATTGTGTTTTCGGTTTTCCAAACTATAGTTGTTATTGGTTGCCATTGCCAATAGATTAAAATTAGAGCTAAACTAGATAGCAGAATGTAAGTGCTACGTTCCATAGCTTGACTAAAAATAGAATTAAACCATACTTTGAATTTTGGTCTCGCCATTATGCTATGTTGTAAAGCAAAAACACTTAATAAAATTACATTGATAAATATGGAAGAATACATTGTAGTTTCTGTACCAGAGTCTATTGATTTTGGGACAATAATATTACCTACAAATCCAATGGCATATAGAAAAGCAATTAGAAAGACAAAATATGCTACAATTCCATATAATAAGATGATTGATTTTTTCATAATTTATTGTTTTTAGTTTATGATTTTAACGACTGCATTTAAAGTAATTGGAATGCCTTTTTTTATAGTTTGATAGACAATACAGCTACGTTTTGCTCCTTCTATTAGTTTGTGTAACAGCTTTTCATTGGTGTTTTTAGAAATAATTAATGCATTAATATGCATAGATTGAAATTCAACTGGAACAGATTTATCAATCATTAAAGTTCCTCTTACATCAACTTGAGCCGTTGCGTTTATTTTTGTTTCAATAAGTTCTATTCTCAATTTATTAGAAATCAGCCTAATAGTGCTTTCAAAACAAGATGCTAGCGAAGCACAAAGTAAATCCCCAGGATTTGGAAAATCGTGGTCGCCTCCAACTGCTTTATGAACACCAATTTTAAAAGGAACCTTCATTTTATCATTTATGGAAACTGATGTTCTAAATGGGTCGTATAAATTTATTCCAATAACCTCCGCCGAATCAGTAATCCAAGCAGATGTGGAATCTTTTAAATATTGTTCATTAAGAACTAAATGTCTTTGGTGAACAATGGAAGTGACTTTATTCGATTTCGTATTCTTGGTTGAAAATTCTTGATTTGGCATCACATCATTTTTTTAATTTACTAATGATGTAAAGGTTGTATTTATATTGCCAATCAGGATTTCTTAAAAGCCCAAATAATGTTCTTAAAGGTTCAATAAATATAGTTACGCTTCCTTTTTGAGTATTCTATAACTATTGGGCGTTACTTTTGTGACCTTTTTAAAAGCTTGTATAAAATGGGAATTATTTTTAAAACCACATTCATAACCGACCTCACTTATCGTTAAATTTGTACCTAATAGTAGTGTTTTAGAGTGGTCTAGCCTTTTGTTGATTAACCACCTACTTGGTGTTGTATTAAATTTATTTTTAAATTCACGCTTGAAAGAAGATAGACTTTTTCCGCAAAGTTTTGCGAAATCAGCTATTTTTAAATCGTATTGAAAATTTTCTGTCATTATATTTTCAATAGTTGTTTTACTGTTTTGCATTATTGAATTGAAGAATAACAGCAGTTCTTTATTGTTTGAATTAAGTACGATATTGAAGAGTAATTCTTTAAATTTAATTTCCACTAATTCTTTAGGCATTTCCACTTCTTGGTTTAAATATTGGAATATACTTTCAATTAGTGTTTTAAATACATCATTAGTAGTAATGTCGAAAATTTGATTATACTCTTTCTTATTATTGAATTCTTTTTTAAATGTTGGATTCTCTGAAATAAACCTTTTAATGAAATTGTCATTAATGAAAAATAGCATTACACAATACTCACTTTCTAAATATTGCTTTGTAGTATAAACACCTTTTCGAACAAATAGAGTGTCACCAGCAATAAGTTTGTGTGTTTTTTTTGAAGTAATCCAATCCTTTTTTCCGCTAATGACATAAGTAATTAAATGATTTTCAATCCACAATTGATACTCTTCAATATTGAGAGGACATTTATATTCTACGAACAAGAAATCATTTCCAACAAGCTTGTTGAATTTCGGATGATTTTTAAAGTATTCGTATGCATTAATCACTATGTAGTTTTCAGTTTTCTTAAATTATGCCTAACGGGCTTGCATATGATGCGGCTGGCAATGAGCGGCTGATTCGGCTGTGTGTAAACGCGGAGTAGCAACGTGGCGTAGCGTTTGGTAGCAGCTCACAGAGCTGCGTGAGAATCAGCAGGGCAGAGGCGCCGCCTCTATATTTTTATCCGCTTTAGTTTTGTTTTGATAAAGTTAGGGAATTTAATGATAGCCAAAAGTAGCAGCTGCATTATATGCGTTGTTATGCACATGTTTTCACTGGAATTGTTCCAGAAGAGCCAGACTTCTGACAAGATATTGCAAACTGTGATTTTCTTCCATAGTTGTTTTAGGAGAACTGTTAAAAGCAATGACTAATCTTTTTTCTGGTGAAATATAAAGCGCCTGACCTCCCACACCATGTTTTATAAAATCCCCATCTTCAAAAACAACATCCCAATGGTAACTCTGATACATGGCACCCTGATCTTCATAATGGTGAGACCAGACAAGGTCTCCAAATCCTCCTTTAGACAAAAATAGTTCGTTATCACCTTTTCTTATTTCCTGTAAATACCTATCAGAGGCAATTTTGATTTCTGCATCCTCAGTAAACGCAAGGCCATACCTTGCCATATCTCTTAATGTCATCATCATGGGGCCATAACTTCCAGAAATACCCGTGCTTGCCATTGTAATTAGAGCATCTTGCTCCGCTCCAATTTTTGACCATATCATCAAGGACACAAGTTCATGATATGGAGTGTCTGAAATTCGTTCAGCTATCATAGCAAGAAGCACAGAATTGGCACCGGTATAATCATAAGTTTTCCCGGGAGGCTCCGCTATTCCAAATTCTTTAATGACCTGTAGAAAATCCTTTTGAAATCCAGTATTGGGTTCAGGAAACAAGCCCGTATGTTCTAAAAGTTGATAAAAACACGATTCAGGATTGGTGATTGCTTCCATATCGGGTAAATGTTCCCTACAATTAATCCCTGAAGCCATTCGCAGTAAATGTTCAATGGTAATACCTTCAAAACCTGCGCCTTCAAGTTCAGGTAAATATTTGGTGATGGAATCTTGTTCATGCAATAATCCCTGATCTGCGAGGGTTGCTATTACTGTACCTACGAAAGACTTTGCAATTGATGCTGTGATATGTCTGTCGTTCGGATCCATATCCGGGTATCGTTCGTACACAATTTTTCCTTTGTGAAGAACAATCACCCCATTTATTGCTTTACGAGCGCAAATGTCATCTAAGGTAGTTTCTTTTTTAGAAAAGATACTGGTTAGCAATTCCTGCCCTAATGTTTCTGACAGATTTTCTTCTAACTTTTGGGTTTTTGTACCTCTCTTACTAATGGTAACGGTAGGTAAATAATATTCAAAATGTCTGTTTAGTTCGGTAATATCAGGACTTATCAAAGTAATCCAATCTGGTGATTTAAAACTTACCAGTTGTTTGGCAGTGTCAGGCATTTGTCTTGAATTTACTGCTGATTCAATCTTGTCTTTTAGTAACTGATTTTTGGTCTCTTTTTTGCAACCATAAATCATTCCTAAAGTAACAAAGAGAAGACTATATTTTTGTAAATAATTAATCATTTCGTGGTTTGATGCGTCTATAATTATTAATTGGTCTCAATATTTTAATTGTGCATAACGGTTTTGCATATGATAC
>DDGL01000002.1:497-965 GCA_002337605.1 Flavobacteriaceae bacterium UBA1903 | reverse complement strand
CAAATTTTCTATAAAGTTAGGAAATTTAATGATAGCCGAATGTGACCGCTGTATTATATGCGTTGTTGTACTGCGTTTTATCCTACTGCAATTATTAAATTGGAAGTCCGTTTTGCAAATCTTTTAAATAAAAACCTTCCAAATATTCCCATTCTATAAATTGCTAAGTCTTGTGTATTTTCAAAATGGACCGAATAGTTTGTCCAACTAGGAATATCAATTGTCCCGATGATTTTAGCATCCATTCCTTTCACTTTACTGAAAGCTCCTAATTCTGAACGCCGCCATTTAATAATATTATTTGTATCAATGTCTTGTATTGACAATGAAAAATTCCCTACATCTACAAACCAACTACCTATCAATTTGACTTTGTAAATACCAGGTTGTAATTCAATAATTTTTCCTTCTTCTTTAATATTTATGAAGTATGACATTTAATGCTGTACAACGGTTTTGCATATGATA
>DDGL01000002.1:0-305 GCA_002337605.1 Flavobacteriaceae bacterium UBA1903 | reverse complement strand
GCTGTATTATATGCGTTGTTGTGGTGTCGTTAATTTAAATCAATCAGATTCTATCTTCTTAGTTGGTTTTTTACCGAATCCCCAAACAAAATATAAGAACACAAGAAAAGTAATAATAATCTCAAAAATGTTCATACCATTTCCAAAAAGATATGAAGATCCGACATAGATTGCCGTTAGTATTAATACAGTTCTTAATGTCCAACTATTTTTAAAAAAATCAATCAAACTATTCATTTCTTATGAATTATTAATCAAATTATAATTTCTCAATAAATGCACCACAACGGTTTTGCATATGATAC
>DDGL01000013.1:103488-119456 GCA_002337605.1 Flavobacteriaceae bacterium UBA1903 | reverse complement strand
TCAAAAAAAATTATGAACGGTGTCTATTCGACTTTTTGCTGTCCAGATCTCTCCTTCAAAGCGGGTGCAAATATACAACCACTTACTTTTATAAAACAAACATATTTAAACCTTTTTTTAAAGATTTAATAACCCAACAACTCAACACGCTGAAACTATTGAGTTTATCTTAAAAAGTTTTTTTTAGGTAGTTTACACCTATATATATAATAGGGTTTTCAAGTTTGCGTGAGCGGTAGTAGCGACATCCCCCGATAGCTATCGGGGATACAGCGGATGACGCGACCCGACCGAACAAATTAACCACAACATGAAAAAACACAAACAGTATGTCTTCATTTCACCCCCAGGAGTAGATACCAATAGCGGGGCACGCCCAAATACGCATGTAAGTTGATAGTAAAATTTCTTTTTATTTAAATCACCAATAAGAGGCTGATCTTAAAAAGAAAGAAGCGGTGCAACTGTACTACTTCGTTTTTTTGTTCCAGTGGGCTGTAAGATCCAGGTAATCTATGTCGAACGCAGGTTCTTGACGCTCCAGTTTATTAGACTGAAAGGACCGCTCCAGAATATCTTCAATAAGGTAATCTTCTTTATTATCAAAAGGAGTGTATTCTTCTTTAATAGAGATGTCGAACAAACTGGCAGTAGTGTTATACCAGAAGGCACGCCAACCCGTGCGTAGTTCTTTTACAAGGTCGAAAGCCGTACGGCCCGTTTGCCTGTGAATGAGTTTTACAAGAATCTGCCCTTCGGTGCGGGTAAGTTTTTTCAGTTTTTCGGAAAATTCTTCTTCTATGTATTTCTGGATGCGTTTGGTGTAGCGTCTCTGGTCCCGCTTTTTTTCAACAGTTTTAAGACGCTCGGTCATAGTAGTGAGGCGTTCTGAAGCCAGTTTCGCATACGGATATACTTTTCTGGTCTTGCGACGCAAAATTAAATACCGTCTCCTATCTTCCTTGGAGTTGAACTCCAGTTTATTAAGTAAGACAACCTCATCCAGATCTATAAATTCCCGCGGAATGGTATCCCCCTCAATAATATAGTAGAAAGTCGTTAGACTATCACTATCCTCCTTGATCTCCTCAAGCGTTTGCCCATAAGCCGAAACCCCCATGAACAGCACCATAAATATGTATGAAATTGTTTTCAATGAAATGTTTTTCTTCTCTTAAACCAAAACTGTTCCAAAATTAAAAAATTGTACGAGCTTACTAGTTTATAAATTCTTAATTTTGGCATTCATCTTTATAATTTTAGCATTCACCAACTATGGCAAAATCTATCCTCAATAAAAAGTCGCTTACCTTTTTAGAAAATTATCTAAACAACGCATCACCTACTGGCTATGAGTGGGATGGACAAAAGCTCTGGATGGAGTATCTAAAGCCCTATGTTGATGAATTTATAACCGACACCTATGGTACCGCTGTTGCTGTAATTAACCCAAAGGCAAAATACAAGGTTGTTATTGAAGGGCACGCAGATGAAATATCCTGGTATGTAAACTATATAAGCGACAACGGATTACTCTATGTGATCCGAAACGGTGGTAGCGATCACCAGATCGCACCTTCCAAGATCGTGAATATTCACACAAAAGATGGAATAAAAAAAGGGGTTTTTGGGTGGCCAGCCATCCATACCCGTAATAAATCTAAAGAAGAAGCTCCTAAGCCGGAAAACATTTTTATAGACGTTGGTGCAAAAGACAAAGATGAAGTAGAGAAAATGGGAATCCACGTAGGTTGTGTCATCACCTACCCTGACACTTTTCATGTTTTGAACGATGATAAATTTGTATGTCGCGCACTAGACAACCGTATGGGTGGGTTTATGATTGCTGAAGTAGCCCGAATGCTGAAAGAAAACAAAAAGAAATTACCTTTCGGCCTTTACATTACGAACTCTGTACAGGAAGAAATTGGATTACGTGGCGCACAAATGATCGCAGAACGTATACAGCCCAATGTAGCCATTGTTACCGATGTTACCCACGACACTACTACCCCTATGATTGAACAAAAGAAACAAGGTGCAGCAAAAATTGGGGATGGTCCCGTAATCGCATATGCCCCGGCAGTTCAACAAAAGTTACGTGACTTAATTACCGAAACCGCCGAAAAGAAAAAAATACCGTTCCAGCGCGCGGCACTATCCAGAGCCACAGGAACCGATACAGATGCTTTTGCGTATAGTGGAAGTGGTGTAGCGAGTGCTTTGATTTCATTACCACTACGGTATATGCATACAACGGTTGAAATGGTGCACAGAGACGACGTAGAAAATGTTATCAAACTTATCTATGAAACGCTCCTACAACTAAAAGACGGCGAAACATTTAGTTACTTCGATTAATTTTTCAGAATAAATTGGCGAGTCGTTAAGAGCTTTTAACTTTTGTTGAAAGTACTTTTAGGCTATGGTTATAAAAGCACCGCAGGCTACTAAAATTTTAAAGAATCCCGTTGAAGCGGCGAAGCTTGCCAACCTTATTTATGTAACCGACAATAAGCTAACTATAAAGCGACATAAGCACGGTCGGGGATTTTATTACACCAAGGACGGAAAGAAGATAGTTGATAAGAAATCTCTAAAAAGATTTAAAAGTCTTGTGATACCTCCCGCCTGGAAAGATGTAAAAATTACACATCTCCAAAACGGCCACCTACAAGTTATTGGTCGTGACCAGAAAAACCGCAAACAATACCGCTACCACCCCAGTTGGTCTGAAATAAAGAACAAAACTAAATTTTTTAAGATGAGTGCCTTTGGCAATGTGCTCCCAAAAATAAGAGCTCAAGTTGAAAAGGATCTTTCACTCACCACTATGACAAAACGAAAGTGTCTGGCATTGATTTTAAAATTAATGGAGGAAACACACATTCGTATTGGTAACGAATACTACGCTAAAAAAAATAAAACCTATGGACTTTCCACGATGCGCACCAAGCATTTAGATGTTTCAGGTAAAGAATTAGCGTTTGAATTTGTTGGTAAAAAAGGTAAAAAACATCAAGTAACAATTGCAGATAAGCATTTACAAAAACTAGTGATGCAATGTGAAGAAATACCTGGCTGGGAGTTATTTCAGTATTACGATGAAAACGGTACGCACCACAGTATTGACAGTGGTATGGTAAACGATTACATACACGAGTTAAGTGGCGACCTTTTTTCAGCAAAAGACTTTAGAACCTGGGCAGCAAGTAAATTGTTTTTTGAATACCTCTATAAGGTTGGATTGCACGATACCAAAAAAGAAATAAAAAGTACTATTTTAAGCGCTTACGATACCGCTGCCGAAGGTTTAGGCAATACACGTTCTGTGTGCCGGGAGTATTATGTACACCCCATTCTCCCCGAAAAATACGAAGATGGATCTATTGAATTTTATCTAAAAAAATTAAACCACGAAGAGGATATTACCTCTATTCCTCACTTCTCTCCTACCGAAACTGTGCTACTGCAAATGTTAAGCGAATACCAAATTGTTTTAGAGTAGGCAGTCCGCCCTACTTTACTATCTTTAGCCCAAATTTCTGAAGTGCTTTTCAATTCGTTCGATTTTGGGGTTTTCTTAGTTGTGGTCTATGCCTTATACTGGTTTTTGGGTAGCAAGCGACGTACACTACAAAATTTACTCCTATTAGTTGCCAGCTATTTGTTTTATGGCTTATGGGACTGGCGGTTTTTAGGATTGCTGGTTGCCAGCTCATTAATTGACTACCTGGCGGGACAGGCCATTGGGAACTCTAAAAGTAAAAACACAAAGAAGCTCTGGTTGTATGGAAGCATCCTATGGAACTTAGGAGTTCTCTTTACCTTTAAATATTTCAACTTTTTTGTAACTGAGTTTACAACGCTGTTCTCTTCGGAAGGGGTTGCAACTTCGTTTACTATCTGGAATGTACTAATCCCCTTAGGACTTAGCTTCTATACATTTCAGACCTTGAGCTACACCATAGATGTGTATAAAGGAAGGATTGAGCCCACCAGAAACCTGCTGGAGTTTTTGTGTTTTGTGAGTTTCTTTCCACAATTAGTAGCGGGGCCTATTGAACGTGCAAAGTTTTTATTACCTCAATTTGAAAACAAGCGCATCTTTAACCTTCAGCAGTCCAAAGAGGGGCTTCGACAAATACTCTGGGGCCTCTTTAAAAAAATTGTAGTGGCAGATAAATTAGGCATCGCCGTGACACTAGCTTTTGAAAACCCTGAAAACTACGGGGCTTTTACTCTAGCCTTTGCGGCTGTATTATTCTCTTTCCAGGTGTATTGTGACTTTTCCGGCTACACAGATATTGCTGTGGGTACCGCAAAACTATTTGGTTTCAAGCTACATAATAACTTCAAAATCCCTTATTTAGCCAAATCTATTACCCGATTCTGGCAACGCTGGCACATTACTCTTACCAACTGGTTTACAGATTATGTCTACATTCCATTTGTAAAAAGTTTCAAAAAACTAACCCGAAGCACTCGGGTAATCGGGCTACTCCTTACGATGCTTCTGGTAGGTTTCTGGCACGGAGCCAACTGGACGTTCCTGGCTTTCGGGTTGTTTAATGGTATTGTTCTGGCCGTGGAGCGCATTCCATTTTTTAGCAGAAAAAAAACCCTGGCAACATGGTTACCCACGACCCCACGTTTGGTAACACTTTTCTATTTTTTCAGTATTACTTCCATTTCAAGTATTTTTTTTAGAGCTGAAAGTATTGCAGAGGCCTGGTTTATTATAAAGCGGATTTTCACTTTGACTGAGTTTACCAGTATATCATCATTAATCGCCTGGAAACTGCTGTACCTTGTAGCCCTTATTCTAGCTGAAATTGTAACCGTCCATAAAGCGTATCCGTTAGAAGAATTACAATTAAAAATTCCGAAGCCTGCCCGTTGGGTACTTTATTATGTTTTAATTATTTTAATCATTCGCTATGCAGAGCCTAAAGAGGCTTTTATTTATTTTCAGTTTTAATGCAACGTACATTTATTATATCGCTTTTTGCTTTCTTTATCCCGGTAGTTCTGGGGTACCTTGCCGTGGAATTTGCCACCAGAGAATTGCCTATGAGTTATCGGTATATTTCAGAATATATGAAGACAGAAGGCGAAACTATTGAAGTACTGGCCTTAGGCTCATCACAGGTTAAAAACGCTATAAACCCAGCACTTATTGACTTAAAAACGCTGAACTTAGCTTCTGGAAATCAACATCACGATACCGATTTCAAATTACTGAAACAACTGTTACCAAAACTTCCCAACGTTAAAACGGTCATTATTGAAGCTTCCTACAGTCATTTTGAATTACCTCACAACAGCTCCGCTTTTTGGAAGAATAGTATCTACTTGACCTATTACGGCGCAAATAACTTCGAGCGCAAGACCTATTTTAAAGACCAGCTCATCTACCTTTCCAATCCACAATTTTTATCCGAAAAGTTATATGAGTATTATATAAAAAGGGAAGAAAGCTTCGGCTTTAACAGGTTTGGATACGATACGCTTAATTATGCCGGTGTATTTAAAGACTTGAATTACGATGAAGCTAAGATTTCAGAAAAAAAAGTATTTAAAATAAACAAAGTACCTAATCTGGAGCTATTTGAACAGAACACGAAGTTATTTTTTGAAATGCTAGAGTATCTGGAAGCAAAAAAACTAAACGTGATGCTGGTTGAAGTCCCTATGTATAAAACCTACCACCGCCAGCGTGTCCCTGAAATTTTAAAAAGACGGGATAGCATCGTGCAGCTTACAAAACAACGCTATAGTACTATTGAATTGTACCTTCAGGAAGCAGATACGCTGCAGTACTCAGCTAAAGATTACTGGAACCAAAGTCATTTAAACCCCAGAGGAGGTAAGAAGTTTTCTACAGATTTAAATATCTATTTAAACAGTTTACTAAACTGAATTATCTCTTCAGGCTTGAAAAGTACCGCCTTGCTTCAGCAATCACTTTTGGCGCTAATAGTATCGTGGCTACCATGGTAGGGATCGCCATAAGCGCAAAGAACGTGTCTATTAAGTTAATCATCATACTGAGAGATGTCGTAGCTCCTAAAATGATACTGGCAATATAAAAGTAATTGTATATACCCTTATGCTTGGCACCAAATAAAAAGGACATACACTTTGTTCCGTAGTATGAATAAGAAAACAGCGAGGAGATACTAAATACAGCAATACATAAAAGCAGTGCATACTTTCCATATTGAGGAATGGTTTCTGTAAAAGCAGCTGCGGTGAGTGTCACCCC
This sequence comes from Flavobacteriaceae bacterium UBA1903, assembly GCA_002337605.1. Lineage (GTDB taxonomy): Bacteria > Bacteroidota > Bacteroidia > Flavobacteriales > Flavobacteriaceae > Marinirhabdus. The sequence continues at coordinate 113,188 of DDGL01000013.1, read as the reverse complement.
ATTTGCTTCGCTGGATTGCCAGACGCCCGTTACCAGAATCGCTAGTGCTGTAAGGGTACATACAACTAGCGTATCTATGGCCGGCCCCAACATTGCCACCAGGCCTTCGCGTATGGGTTCATTGGTTTTGGTCGCTCCGTGCGCCATGGGTGCGGTACCAATACCTGCTTCGTTAGAGAATGCGCCACGTCGTATTCCTAAAAGAATTATCCCACCAACAACACCTCCTAAAAAGGCATCTCCTTTATAGAATGAAGCTGAAAACGCATCGGTAAATATTAAGGAAAGATAGGTAGGTACTTCACTGAAGTTTACTGCCAAGATAAAAAGTACCATCCCAAAATAAAGTAATACCATTCCCGGTACCAGCTTAGAAGTTGTTTTACTAATTCTAGACAACCCGCCTAAGACAACTATCGCAGTAATCACTGCTAAGATTACACCAATTGCTATATTACTGGTTGTTCCTGTATATACATTGGCAGGTTTTAAAAGCAGGTCGTTGATAGCCTGGGTAAGCTGGTTTACATTAAAAACAGGCAAAGCCCCAACGAGTCCGGCAACACTAAAAAACACCGCCAGAAATTTCCATTTTTTTCCCAGCCCTTCTGTTATAAAATACATTGGGCCGCCTTGTATATTTCCTTCGGTGTCTTTACCGCGGTATAGTACCGAAAGACTTGCTGTAAAAAACTTAGTGGACATGCCAATAACTGCACTTACCCACATCCAGAAAACAGCTCCCGGTCCGCCAATGGCAATCGCCACGGCAACTCCTGAAATATTTCCCATCCCAACCGTTGCAGAGAGTGCTGTGGTTAATGCCTGAAAATGGGTAATTTCGCCAGCATCATGTTCATTGTTATATTTTCCGCTTAAAATGGCAACCGCATGTCCTAAATACCGGAATGGTAAAAACCTGATCCGAAACAACAGGTACAATCCGCCGCCCATAAGTAACACAAGCAAGGGTAAACCCCATGCCAGTGAGGCCATGTCAGCAAATAACGTATCCAGAAAGTCCACTTATACTATATTTTAAGATACGAATGTACCTTTAAATTTTTAAAATTTCAGAAGAAATTGTTTCTTGCAGGCTCGATGAAGAAAACTACTACTATACTATTTCTACTAGCCTGTGTTTGCCTGTATGCGCAAAACACCTCTAACGCGACTGATTTTTCAAACTTTATAACACCAGAATTTGTAGCAGGCACCACAGCAGCATCCAACTCTAACTTTCCTGAAACGTCCTCAACACTGGGGTTGTATGTGAGTTTTGGGAAATTTCAGAATGGCAATACACAAGAATGGGCCTATAGACTAGGGTTTCCTAAAACCGGAGTTGCGGTGGGTGTTGTAGATTATGGCAATAGCGAATTTTTAGGACAAGCATATACCGTACTCCCAACTATTGAATTCAATTTACTGGGGCGTTCGCGCCGTTCCTTTACGATGAATGTAGGCTTAGGCGCTTCCTATTTCAATAAAAAGTTTGATGCGGTTACCAATCCTTTAAATCAGGCCGTTTCTACCGATCTTACCTGGACGTTCCGTCTCTTTTTTCACTATAAAATTTATGAGTCTGAAACCATACAATGGCGTTTGGGGGGTGGTTTTTTGCATCATTCGAACGGGCACACCCGCTTGCCTAACAATGGATATAACTCCTTGTTAGGGAGTGTTTCGGCACTATTGGGTACCAAAAAAGTAGAGCAACCCCTTGAAACTTCAGCCAATGACTTTCAGAAGAGTGCCTCCTATTATATTTCACCTCGAATTGGAATAGGCTCTAATATTTTATCGTTGGTGTATAATGACCAAAAGGAGGTGTATACCGTGGCGCTTTCTGCAGGAAAACAATTTCATAAAACCTTTAAGGTTGGGTTAGGTTTTAGCTACAGGTATTATGAGCATTACTACGATTATATCATTCAGAATGAATCCTTAGTACAGGACGGTAGAGAGTTTGAAAACCTTAAGGACAACCCAACGTGGTCTGCCTCCAACCTTACCTTATTTGCTGAAGGTGAGGTGTTATTAAACCACATTGGACTCACGTTTATGATTGGCGCTAACCTTCACAAGCCCGCATACGATATAGATTGGCGTATTAATCAAGGGTGGGACAATACCCCGCGTGAGATTCCGGAAGAATGGATGTTGGGTGAGTACAACTCTAAATACAAGCTTAAAAAAGCACTGGCAACCCGATTGGGATTACGGTATTATCTCTTCGGAAATGAAACAAGTCCTACGCATAATATCTATGCCGGAGCTTCTATAAATGCAAATCTTGGGCAAGCAGACTTTACAGAGTTTTCGATTGGGTATGTTTATTTATTTTCTAAAAAATAAAACACGCGGTTTTCGGAATTATAAAAAACTCTGTACGGCAAGTTCGTAACTTGCAAGCCCAAAGCCCACAATAATCCCTTTTGCTGCGGGAGAAACATAGGAAATATGTCTGTAGCTCTCTCTATCGAAGGTATTGGAAATATGTACTTCAACCACAGGAGACTCAATTGCCTTTACGGCATCTCCAATACCAACAGAGGTGTGGGTATATGCTGCAGCGTTTAAAATAATACCATCGTATGCAAATCCATATTCGTGTAACTTATCTATAAGTTCTCCTTCAATATTGGATTGGAAGTAGGTAAGTTCTATTTCAGTAAACTTAAACTGAAGTTCAGAAAAATACTCCTGAAAAGACTGCTTCCCATAAATACTGGTTTCTCTTGTTCCTAATAAATTAAGGTTGGGTCCGTTTATGATAGCTATTTTCATTTATTATACTATTTTAAAGCTCTTGAGGGTACTTGCCTGTAAGTAAGGTGAGGAGTGCCTACACTATGTATCGTTATTGGTTTCTTTTAAAGATATTCTCCTACGCTAAAGATAGGAATAAAAAAAATCGGGACACAGCCCGATTCTTAGTATTTTATGGGTGTACTATTAAAATGAGAAGTGAACTCCTGCTTTAGCGTGTACATAACCAGCGTCTAAAAGCACGTATTTAACTTCGGCAAAAAGATTTACATTATCTACAAGATTATACCGATACCCTGTTCCCAGGTTAACACCAAATTCTGAGTCTTGAACAGTAGTTTCAGTACCGCCAATAACGCCTCCTCCTAAACCAAGGGTCTTCACGGTTAGTGAAAGGTACTCACCCCCAGCAAAAGCATACAATTTGTCTACAACGTAATATCTTGCATTAAGGTCTACAGCAAACCACTTGTTTCGTATACCACCTTCTTCGGTAGCTGAAAATACAGTAGCCGTAGAAATCCCCCATTTTTCTGTAAAGTCGTAGTTAAAATCTATCCCTGCTCCAATGGCATCAATTTCGGTAAGGTATCCTGCGTGGGCTCCAATCCCAAATTCCTGTGCGTGTAACTGAAGAGAAGTAATGATAAGCGTTGCTACTAAAATTATTTTTTTCATGAATTCGAATTATTTGTTTGGATGGTAAAAGTACAACTTTTAGGTATAAAAAAAGCAGGAGAAAAAACTCCTGCTTTTTGAAATTGTTATAGTTGTTATCTAGAATAAGTAACCAACAGAAAACTGGAATACATTATTTTGTTGTTTAACACTGTCAGCTCCAGGACCGTCGTTAATGTTAGAAAGACCTAATGTGTAACGTGCTCCAAAGAAAACCCCCATATCCAAACGATAAGAAGCTCCGACACCTACACCAAAATCAACTCCAGAAGTAAAATCTGAAATATCTACATCTCCAGATGGAAACTGATTGTTTATTTCATCAAGTATTTCAGGATCTACATCTCCAGAAACTTCAATTTCAGATTCAGCATTTGCAGAAACTAAAAAACCTACTTGTGGACCTGCTTCTAAAGCTAAGCCTTCAGTTACGTAAAACTTACCCATAATTGGAATGTTAATATAGTCCAATTTAGTTTTTGATGTCTCTGTAACAGTAATTCCAAACTGAGTATCTGAATCTTCTATTTTTGCTCCTTGAGCAGAATACAAAAGTTCTGGCTGAACTGCAAATTTGTCTGAAAGCATAATTTCTACTAAGCCACCAATGTGGAACCCAGTTTTCCCTTCAACACCATCAGTAAAATCACCACCAATTGATGCAAAGTTAACACCAGCTTTAGCACCAAAACGAATGTCCTGTGCCTGCATTACTCCGAAAGAAAAAATTGCAACAGCAATTAATAATACTTGTTTTTTCATAATTGTTAAGTTTTAATTTTTGTTAAAATGTTAAGTAAAACTAAGAAATAAATTCTTAATGAAATGTTAATAAAACGCAATAAATCATACTCAAAACCACTAAAGCACTGTAAGACAACACATTAAACTGTATTGCGCTACAGCGTCATTATTGTAGTATAAACCAGCTCTTTTATAAGAAGCTATACCCCAAAGACAGGGTTACTACACTGTTTTTACCACTGGCTCCTTCACCGTCTGGCACATCTGAAAGACCAAAGTTATAGCGCGCTTCCAATCGTAATCCCAGGGGCACATCGTACCCAAGTCCTACAACTGCAGAAACATCAAAGTCATTTACGGCAATATCGTTAATTACTTCGCCAACTACCGTTTGGGCTTCATCATTAACAATTACTCCAAACTGCGGTCCTGCCTGTAGGTGTAAACCTTTAAAAAAGTATACTTTAGCCACAACGGGTACATTTACATAGTCCAGATTGAATTCACCTCCATCAAATTCTGCTCCTTGCTGTGAGTACAAGAGGTCTGCCTGAATACCAAATTTATCATTTAGCTTTCCCCCAACAAAGGCTCCAACAACGATTCCGGTCCGGCTGCTAAAATCCAACTCTGTTGCGCCTTGCTTTGCATCACTAAGGCTTGCGAAATTCACACCCGCTTTAATACCAAAATCAATTCCCTGTGCTGAAACACCTGTGGTAACAAGAGCTAAAATAAATACTACTACTATCTTTTTCATGTTTTTTGTTTTAAACGTTAATTTGAGTCAAATATAGCAGAAACTTGGGCGGGTTTTCCTAATATTATATTAAATTGAAATTTGAAAAACACCCTATATGAAGTGGCACAGAGCCCTAACCGATTATAAAAGTTACCTTAAAATTGAAAGAGGGTTATCCAGAAATACACTTCAGAATTATGGGTTAGACATTCAAAAACTCATCCTGTGGTGTGAAGACAACAAACTCAAGTGCACCCCACTTACTATTACCGAAATCGAAATTCAGCAGTTTATTTATGAGCTTAGCAAAACAATGAACCCAAGGTCGCAAAGCCGTATTATATCTGGCTTACGCGGCTTTTTTGCCTGGCTAATTTTTGAAGAATACCGAAAAACAAACCCATTAGAGCTCATTGAAAGTCCAAAAACTGGCCGAAAACTACCCGACACCTTATCGGTTGACGAAATTGACACGTTAATCAGCAGTATAGACCTAAGTAAACCGCAAGGGGAACGTAATCGTGCAATGCTTGAAACCTTATATGCATGCGGATTGCGTGTTTCAGAACTCATTAATTTGAAAATTTCAGATCTATTCTTTGAAGAAGGGTTTATTAAAGTAACTGGAAAAGGAGATAAAGAACGTTACGTACCCATTGGTACCAACACCATACAGCTTATCGACACCTACAAAAAGCAAGTACGGGTACACCAGCACCCCAAACCAACTGCCATGGATACTCTCTTTTTAAACAGACGTGGTAACGGACTCACACGCGCAATGATCTTTACGATCGTAAAAAACCTGGCGGAAAAAGCAGGTATTAGAAAAACCATTAGTCCGCATACATTTCGGCATTCCTTTGCGACTCATTTACTGGAAAATGGAGCCGACTTACGTGCTATTCAGCAAATGTTGGGACATGAGAGTATTACTACTACTGAAATTTACACCCACATTGAAACTTCTTATCTTACAGAAGTGATGGAGAAATACCATCCCAGAAAGTAACCTACCGTTAAATAAAGGCTAAAGTGAATTCATTTCTTTAATGAGCTGAAATAGTTCAGTAATTTTAGTAAAAATAAAATTATGAAGACACTACAATTTAGCAATAAAGACACTATGCACTGCATTGGTCTGGGAACATGGAAAGCAAAAGGAAATACTGTAAAACAAGCCGTTAAGGATGCGTTGTATGCAGGGTACCGGCATATAGACACCGCTGCGGTGTATGATAATGAAAAAGAAATTGGAGAAGCACTTACAGAAGTTTTTGCAGAAGGGAGAATACTTCGAGAGGACGTGTTTATTACTTCCAAACTATGGAACGATGCGCATAAAGAAGGAGATGTAATTCCAGCGTTGCAGAAATCTTTAAAAAAATTACAACTGGAGTACTTAGACCTGTACCTTATACATTGGCCTGTTGCTTTTAAAAATGGTGTGAGTTTTCCGCAGAAACCAAACGATTATTATTCGTTAGAAGAAGTTCCCATCGTGGAAACGTGGAAACAGATGGAATTAGCCAAGGAAAATGGAATGGCAAGACATATTGGGGTGTCCAATTTCAGCAAGAAGAAACTGAAAGATCTGGTAGGCAAAGCGACGCACAAACCTGAAATGAATCAGGTAGAACTGCACCCTCTGCTACAGCAAAAAGAATTGCTGGACTATTGTAACAGCGAACATATTTTTATGACCGCCTATTCTCCATTAGGTTCCGGAGATCGTTCTGAAGATATGAAAGGGGAAGACGAAGCCAATTTATTTGAAATTGAAACTCTGCAAAATATAGCACGAAGAAATAATGCTTCGGTGGGGCAGGTACTTATTAACTGGCACCTACAGCGTGGCACCGCAGTAATACCGAAATCAACGAGCAAAGAACATATTGAAGAAAACTTTAAAGCGGCTTCCTTGGACTTATCAAAAGACGATATACAAAAAATCGAAGCACTGGATGAACACAAACGCTTTATCACCGGAAAATTCTTTGAAGAACCCAGTAAGGTATATGAGAATATTTATGATGAGTAGCTAAGAAAATCTCAATAATCAAAACCTCCAAACCTTAAACATCTAGTTATTGTGGTTTGGAGGTTTTTTTATGGTGTGGCGGCTTGTTCCCTGTAGATTTTTCTAACATTGACTTCACTTTTTTAATTTGGCAACTTCTATCGGAATGAATTTCGGAAGATAACTTGGAACACAATTTTTTGCTACCATTTCATCTTTGTAAAGCCCCGTTTCTTCACCAATTGAAATACATCTATCACGATACTTTTCCTGCCATTTCCCAATTTGACCAGCTGTATAATTCATTGCCCATTGGACTTCAGGCTCTTCTTTTATTAGATTTTTCTCAATTAAATTTAACAGTTCTTCTGTATTGGATTGGTTAGTATTTCCCATCCATCTTAATCTTGCTTGATAATACCAAAATACTCTCCTTTGTAATTTAGAAGAACTATGTTTCCAAGATTCCATAAGAGAAATTATCTTTTTGTCTTTAGATAATTGATTGGCCAGTAACCAATCCATTAAATGATTTTGCTCATCAAAGTCGTGTTTCTGAATATCATTGTCAAGTTGGTCAATTACTTCTTGATTTAGAAGTTTTTTATCCATAATAAGAATTGCTAACTGACGCGGCAAAAATTCTCCAGTTGTCCAGAGCTCCATAGCCAAAGCGTGGTCTTTATTTATTTCTTTTGCGATTTTTCTCAGGTCTCCCAGCTTTGTTGTTTCCTTGTCGATTTCGCTATATATTTTTTGTGCTTTTGACGATACTTTCATTTGGTTCTTCCCTGTTTGTAAATTACACCCAACGGTCGTGAATGACTGTAAGTTGTGGATTTGTATGCGTTAATGTTAGGTTTAGTCATGGGCTTTAGCAATTCCAAGTGAATTAGGGCATAGTCGAATCCGCCGTAATTGCGATTATACATTGTTGTGCTTTCGCTATTTTCTGGTTTCTTCTAAAATTTCACTGATTAATTTATCAGTTTCGGCATAAACATTTTCCAGAAATTGCGAATAAAGTACTTTCTCATCAACTTGATTTTCAAATTTTAAATCATTAAAGAAACTAATATTGTTAAAATCCAAATCAGACTTTTTAATTGAAATCCGATTATGGTTTACATTCCTTAATGAACCATAATTTTTGATGTAATCAACAATATCCTGCGAACTTTTTTCCATGCGTCTATTCCATTCATTTACATTTTCAGACTGTCGTTCATATTCAAAAAGTAGTTCTTTTATCTTATTATTTTTAATTAATGACAATTTACCTGTGCTTTTGAGTTCGTTTAAGACAAAATTAGTAGGTTTCCAAGTTGGCCAAAAAAGTGAGGTTTCTATCAGGCTATCAATATTTGTACGGTTCAGTTCACTTTCTGATTTCCCCACCATTGAGAGTATTTTTAAACCTCCACGTTTTGTCCATTTTAATCCACGTAATGCTACATTTAGAGCTTTTTGATTAGATTCAAATTCCTGAATCAAGTTTTGGTTTATTTTGTTCAATTCCAAATTTGATTTTCGAACTTCATTTAAATTATTAACCTGCAAAGCAATCAAAATCCCGATAACAACAAGGATAATCTCTCCGACGGCATAAATCAGATACTTACTGAATTTATTATCAGAAAGCAGTCTTTGCCTAATTTTTCTAAAGAATTTTAACATTGGTTAGCGGTTTCTGATAATGAAGCACAACGGGTTTGCATACGATTTATGGCGCCTGTCGCAGCGCGTTGCTGGCAGTAGCGTCAACCTTCAAATTTTCCACTTTCTCAAATTTTCAGAGCTGCGTGAGAATCAGAAGGGCAAGCGAGCTCGTATTTTTCGGAAGTACAATTTACTATTATTTGTTCGAATTTATCTATTAGTACTGAGCTAAGCCATAAATTTTACACTTTGTTATATGCTTTTTTTATTTTTAACAAAAATTAATTTCCGTCTTCCTTTTGGCGTTTCTCTTTTTTCAATTTCAAATTTTCCGGTGGACTCAACTAACGGAGTCAATTTTTCGAATCCATAATTTCTTGAGTCGAAATTGGGACGTTTTTTCTGAATTAAACTTCCAACATCCCCAAGAAAAGCCCATCCTTCTTCATCTGATAAATCATTGATTGAAGATGAAATTAAATTAATCTCTTTGTTGGTGATTTTATCAACTGAAGGTTTAGTGGTTGCTTTTAGGTCAGTTTTATCTTCGGATTGTTTCCTAAGAATTTCTATATAAATAAACTTATCACATGCAACAATGAAAGGGTTAGGTGTCTTTTTCTCCCCAATTCCAATAACTAACATTCCTGCCTCTCTTAGCCTTGTAGCCAATTTCGTAAAATCACTATCACTGGATACAAGACAAAAGCCATTCACTTTATTACTGTAAAGTATGTCCATGGCGTCAATTATCATGGCAGAATCAGTTGCATTTTTGCCAGTTGTATAGCCATATTGTTGTATTGGAGTTATAGCATTTTCTAAAAGTAGATTTTTCCATTTATTCAGTCCAGGCCTAGTCCAATCTCCATATATTCTTTTTATAGTAGGATTACCGTACTTGGCTATCTCCTCCATCATCTCCTTGACGTTCGCAGATGGTATGTTGTCACCATCAATTAAGACAGCTATATTTATGTTTTCTTTCATTTTATGTTTTTATGGTAATTGTATATGATACGACGGGTTTTTAGCGGCAGCTTTGGCAGTGCCAACAAAACTGCGTCAGCGGTTTGTGGGAAGCG
>DDGL01000013.1:7547-103343 GCA_002337605.1 Flavobacteriaceae bacterium UBA1903 | reverse complement strand
AAGCGTCAGCGTGCGAATCAGCCACTTGTCTCCAATGCGCTTTTTCTGCGATAGGAAGACACTGGCGGGGCCATTACGTAATTATCCGCTGCACCAAATTTTCTATAAAGTTAGGGAATTTAATTGAAGCCAAATGTGACCGCTGTATTAAATGCAAAACCGTTGTAGTGCGTTAATCCTATTCTTTTACTGACCCCCAGTTTTCTCCAGTTTTAATTCTGTGAATCTGCATATCAGATACTCCAAAACGTTTTGCAATCATTTTGATTCTAGTTCTATTATTCTTTAATTGGCGTTTAATGATCTTTACCTTTCCTTCGTTTAATTTACCAATTTTCTTACTCCTTCTTTTTACAATTTCCTCCCAATCTGGATGGCTAAATTGATGAAGCTCTTTCTCTCTTTTAGTTGCCCATTTTAGATTTTCTAAATGGTTGTCTTTTTTATCATAGTTTAAATGAATAACAAAAACACCATCATTTTTTTCTAAAAAATGTTGAGCCACGAGCTTATGCACGTATCTGCTAGTTGATTTTCCGTTTTTTTTCTGTTTTAAACTTAAGGTTTGATATCCGTTGGTAAATACTTTATTGACCAAGAATTCCTTTTCACCTTTACAATTAATAATTCGACCATAATTCGATATTTTAAACTGCTCGTTATCTGCAATTTTCTCATCGAATTCTATTCTTTTCCATGATTCATTTCTAAGATTTCTAATCATTTTAGGGGATTTTTTAATACACTACAACGTGTGCGTATATGAATAGTAGCGATTAAAACGCTCATATTTTCAAATATAAACTTTCTTTATTATAAAGAACAATTTAATTAATTTGGCATAGATTTAGCTATTTTTTATATACTTTGTTGGCAGTAGTTTTTTAATTTTGCTCGAATATTTATTAAATGCTTTTACAATTCAATGGTTATCACGGGACTAATTTGTCAGCTGCAAAGCAAATTATTAGTTCAAATTATGAATTGTCTGTAGGTGATGATGAATGGTTAGGTGATGGAGTCTATTTCTTTATAAAAGGAATAAGTTCAACTCCCGAAGTTCAAGCAGAGAAATGGGCTATTGCTCATTCTTGGGATAATACAAGAAAAGCTCGTCGATATAAGCGTTTTTGTGTTTTGAGTTCTGTTATTCAAGTTGAAGAAGAGAATTTTTTGGATTTGACTAACGAAGATGGAGTGGAAATTTTATCATACCTTTTTGATAAATTTGAAAAAAAATTAAAAAAACTAGGCAAAGGGTTTAAACCAGTTGACGGTTTGCTTATTAATTTAGCTGTAGGAGAAGGTATTTTGCCAATTGAAGTAGTAAAAGGAAATTTTTACATTAAATTTGCAAAAGAAAGAATTAAAAGAATCAACTTAAGAACTTCTAATTCTACAATTTGCACAGTATATAATCCAATCAAGAATATTATAAGTTCTAATATTATTAAGATAGGAGATATTAAAGATGAAACTAAATAAAGATTTAAAAAACCGAATTGACAATTACTTTGAAAATATTTCTGTTGAAGAATTATATTTCATAGCTATAGACAAATATGGTTTTAGAGAAAGTATTGATTTTGAGATTGACAATCAAATATTTGATAAAGTCGGTAAAAGTTATTATTGTCAAAAATCAGATGATAGCATAGATGTCAACAAAATGGAGTCAATGCCATTAGCAGCTTAGTATGAAAATTCAATTAGATACTTGGAGTGTTCTTAATGTAAATTTTTCTTCTCTCAAAGGCGAGAGACGAAAAGAAAATACTTTCAATTTAAGTAACGGTCATTTTTTTCCAAAAGAATTAGAAAATTCATTTGGTGTTGGTTTTGAAATAGAAATTTTAGATGAACAATTTGACTTAAATGTCGAAGCAGTATTTATTTTTAAATTGGATGATCCAATTACAGAGGAATTTAAACTTTCTAATTTCCCAAAAATAAATGGTCCCGCAATAGCGTTTCCATTTTTAAGAGCCTATATTTCAAACCTGACTTTGCAATCAGGTTACGATCCTGTTATTCTTCCTTCCATCAATTTTGTCAAAATAGCAGAAGAAGCAGATGAAGAAGAATAGCTTTTTATAATTAGTAAAAAATATCTCGTCCTAAAATTACTGCCAACTCGTTATAAAAAACAATTTATGCATTTTGTAAAGAAAGTATAACCGGATACCATAGCTTTTATAGCTGTCTTATTTCGTAAAGTTATTAAAACCGACCCCATCATCAACTACGGTTTTCCACTCCCACAAAACAAAAAATCCCCAATTCAACTAAGAAACGGGGATTAAAATAGGTTTGTGCTCAAAACTGAGCGACTTAAAAGTTACTTCGCAATATTCACCGCTCTGGTTTCGCGTATTACGGTTACTTTTACCTGACCCGGGTAGGTCATATCGGTTTGGATCTTTTGTGAGATCTCAAAGGATAGTTGCGCGGCTTTGTCGTCGCTTACTTTTTCACTCTCTACCATCACACGTAGTTCTCTACCTGCCTGTATAGCGTAGGCTTTGTTCACACCGTTAAAACCAAAGGCAATATCCTCAAGATCTTTTAGACGCTGTATATAGCTATCCAGTACCTGGCGTCTTGCACCGGGTCTGGCACCGCTAATGGCATCACATACCTGTACGATAGGCGATAACAGGTTCGTCATTTCTATCTCGTCGTGGTGGGCTCCAATAGCATTGCATACTTCTGCTTTTTCACCGTATTTTTCTGCCCACTGCATTCCTAAGATTGCGTGAGGTACTTCTGTTTCGGTTTCTGGTACTTTTCCTATATCGTGTAAGAGTCCGGCGCGTTTTGCCAATTTAGGATTTAGTCCTAATTCGCTTGCCATCACGCCACATAGTTTTGCAACTTCACGCGAGTGGTGTAATAGGTTTTGACCATAAGACGAACGGTAGCGCATACGCCCTACTGCCTTAATAAGCTCTGGATGTAATCCGTGTATTCCCAGATCTATTACGGTACGTTTCCCAACATCTATAATTTCTTCTTCAATTTGTTTGGATGTTTTTCGTACTACCTCTTCAATACGTGCCGGGTGAATTCTACCGTCGGTTACCAACTTGTGTAACGAAAGTCTTGCTACTTCACGACGCACACTGTCAAAACACGAAAGGATGATCGCTTCTGGCGTATCGTCTACTATAATTTCAACACCTGTAGCAGCTTCAATGGCACGAATATTTCGGCCTTCACGACCAATAATTCTACCTTTTACATCGTCACTTTCCAGGTTAAATACAGAAACACAATTTTCAATAGCCTCTTCGGTACCAATACGCTGGATGGTGCTAATAATAATTTTCTTGGCTTCCTGTTGCGCCGTCATTTTGGCTTCTTCCACAGAGTTCTGGATGTAGGCCATCGCATCGGTCTTCGCCTCTTCTTTCAGGCTTTCCATAAGTTGTGTTTTGGCATCTTCGGCAGAAAGGCTGGAAATAACTTCTAACTGCTCGATCTGACTACGGTGCATTTTTTCAACTTCAGAACGTTTTTTCTCAAGGAAGTCTAAACGCTCGTCGTACTCTTTTTTCTTGTTCTCAACATCTGCGTTTAATTTTTTATTTTTCGCAAGTTCGCTGGACACTTGAGACTCTTTATCTCTGGTACGTTTTTCGGCATCGTTCATTTTCTTTTCACGACCTGTAATTACTTTTTCGTGTTCAGATTTCAGCTCGATAAACTTCTCTTTTGCCTGTAGCATTTTATCTTTTTTAAGAGCTTCGCCTTCACTTTTGGCCTCTTTCAGGATAGAAGCTGCAGACTTCTTTGCGTTTTTAATAAGCTGTGAGGAGTTATTACGCTCCAGTATTTTTGCAATTATAAAGCCAACAGCAATACCTACAACGGCTGCAATGATGGCTATAATAGTGTTATCCATGGTTGTTTAAATTTAAATTGTAGAATATGAAATACCATATCCAGTACACCATACCCCGTTCACTTCAGGGTATAAAAAAGCCTACATTAATATGCGATTTTGAATAAACTCCTTAAAGAAAAGTTTAGGGCTAACAAGTTGGTCAAGAATCCGCTCAAAGACGGCCCGCTTTTACAACTTTAACTCACCCTTTTTAAAGAATTCGTGTTGAGTTTACCAAAAATAAGTACTAATGTAGGCAGTAACCTTTTAATTATATGTAAAGAACGTTTACGATAGGTGCTCTTGTAACAGTTGGTTAAGCGCTTTTAACTGCTCTTCCACTTGTTGCGTATCGGTTTGGTTATCAATCTGTTTTTGTTCTACCTGGGTTGCAAATTGTAAGGCACACATGGCCAAAACATCTTGTTTGTCCCGAACGGCATAACTATTTTCAAACTGTTTAATCATGGCTTCTATCTTCTTCGTGGCTTTTCTAAGGCCTTCCTCCTGCTCTGGCGGTATATTTAATGGATATACTCGGTCTGCAATAGATAGCTTAATTTTTAACGGGTTTGACATTGATTTTATTGTTTCAATCGGAAAGTTGACTAATACACTGGTCTATTTCCCGAACTAAAGCATTTATTTTGAGCTTTGTTTCTCGTTTATGTTGGTCGCTGCCCAGCATTGAATTTGCCAACTGCAATGAGCTGCATTTTTCTCGCCATTGCTGTGCTTCCTCTTGCGAAGTTGCCAACAATTTTTGTGTTTCTTCCGTTTGCGCCTCTAATTGAATATTTTTTTGCTTCAGGTTTTCATACTTGTGAAGCAACTTGCTTATTCTATTTTCCAGCGTGTCAACGATTTCAGAAAGATCGCTCATTTCATTTTTAATCAATACTGCTAACACAAAGTTAACACACACCAGCAAATAAGCCAACTGTTTTCTACAATTTTTTGTATTATTGACTGTTATTAAAAACAACAGTATACTACTCCCCTTAATTTATAGCGTATTACACTATTTATGAAGCATTACATTTTATTTGCAACCCTTTTTATTGGACTTTTAGCAACCGCACAACAGGATGTGCCTAAAGGTTATTTTGGCAATCCTCTGGACATTCCCCTTATTTTATCGGGTAGTTTTGGCGAACTGCGCAGCAATCACTTTCATAGTGGATTGGATATTAAGACACAGCAAAAAGAAGGTTTTCCAATTATCGCTCCAGCCGATGGATATGTAAAACGTATTAAGGTTGCCCACTATGGCTACGGAAAAGCACTGTATATTCAGCATCCAAACGGCTATACAACCGTGTATGCACACTTACAACGCTACGCTCACGACATTGAAGATTACGTAAAGCAAAAACAATACGAAAAAGAAACGTTCGAGTTTGAAGAATTTCCTTCAGACAAGTTGCTCCCTGTAAAAAAAGGCGAAATTATTGGCTATACCGGTAACAGCGGCAGCAGCGGAGGCCCACACCTTCACTTTGAAATCCGCGATCCTGCCTCCCGCCCTATGAATCCATTGCTTTTCGGGATCGAAATTCCAGACACCAAGGTGCCGCTCGTAAACTCGGTATTTGTATATCCTATAGGGGATAGCGCGTATGCTAACAATTCCAAAAACCGAAATAAGCTACGCCTTATCCGGCAAAAAGATGGTAATTACAGGACCGAGAAACTTTCAGCGTTGGGAAAAATAGGCTTTGGGGTTTCTACCTATGACCAGCAAAATGGCGCTTCCAATAAAAACGGGGCCTACCAGATAAAAACTTCCTTGAATGGTACAGAGAAATTTAAAGTGTTGTTTGAAAAATTTTCCTTTGCTGAAACCCGCTACCTGAACAGGTATATGGATTACGAATATTTTGAAACCAACAGAAGTCGGGTGCAAAAACTCTTTCGCCAGGATAACAATCCGTTGAGTGTTATTGTAAGCGAAGACGACAATGGCTATGTAACAATAGAAGAGGGTTTTTCTGCAGACTACACCATAGAAATAACAGACTATAAAGGCAACGCCATGCGCATTACCGTACCCATTGAAGGAAAAGCAGCTGAAAATCCAGAGCCGAAAAACACCAAAGAAACCGACCATTATGTGTACCACAACCAGGGTACGGCCATCACCAAAGGCAAGTTTGATATTTACATACCTGCTGAAAGTCTATATGAAAACACCTACCTGGATATTGAAGCCAAAGGAGATACCTTGCAGTTCCATGAAGATGTGATTCCTATTCATAAAAACATTACCATAAGTATAGATGCTTCTAATTATGAAGCAAAGGATCTTTCAAAATTATACATTGGCAGGCTTAATTACAGAGGACAGCCCTCCTACTCAAATACCTCAAGACGCGGCAACAAACTCACTACAAGAGTTCGTACGTTTGGAACCTATACTCTGGCTATGGACACGACCCCTCCTACTGTAAAACCTGTAAATTTTGATGATGGTAAGTGGATAAGCAGTAACAAAACACTCAAAATAAAGATCGAAGACGACCTAAGCGGTATAAGTACATATCGGGCTACGGTAAATGGTACCTTTATTTTAATGGAATATAATTACAAAACCGACGTTTTAACCTATGATTTTGATGATGACATTGTAAAAGATACTGAAAACAACCTGAAACTGATCGTCGTGGATACTATGGGAAATAGTACTACATTTGAAGCAACTTTTTTCAGAAAATAAAAATACATTCATAGCTTTTGAAAACATTACTACACGCTCTCGTTTTATCCCTTTTTTGCATTTCAGCAAATGCAATCGCCCAGAATGCAACCATTAAAGGTGTTATCCTCGATGAAAATAACGTTCCTATTCCTGCCGTAAACGTAAGTGTTGGCAATGGTCTAGGCGCACAATCTAATTTTGATGGCTACTATATTCTAAATGTTCCTTCAGGACAAGAAGTGACACTTACGTTCTCTCACGTAAGCCATAAAAACGCAACGGTCACCATCCCCACCTTAGCCCCTAACGAAGATTTTGAGCTAAACCCCGTATTAAAAGTAGACGTAGAGCAAATTGCAACTGTAGTAGTTTCGGCTAGCAAGCGTAAACGGATTGAGGGATTAACTACCATTAGCCCGGAAGCTATCAGGAAAATTCCCGGGGCGAATGCAGGTGTTGAAAATTTACTGAAATCACTTCCCGGCGTTGTAAGTAACAACGAATTAAGTACGCAATACGCTGTGCGAGGTGGTAATTATGATGAAAACTTAGTGTACGTAAACGAAATTGAAGTCTACCGCCCGTTTTTAATACGTAGCGGACAACAAGAGGGCTTAAGCTTTGTAAACAGTGATATGACACGTTCGGTCGACTTCTCAGCAGGGGGATTCCAGGCGAAGTATGGCGATAAATTATCCTCCGTCTTAGATATTGAATACCGTCGTCCGGTTTCATTTGGAGCTACAGCAGACCTAAGCTTGCTGGGAGCAAATGTTTCGGTTGAAGGCATTTCTAAAAATGAAAGATTACGTGGCATAGTAGGCTTGCGCTACCGGGATAACAGCCTTTTTGTAAATGCGAAGCAAACCGAAACCAATTTCCGCCCAAAGTTCGCCGATGCACAAACCTATTTAACCTATAAATTCAGTAATAAGTTCGAATTAGGGTTTTTAGGAAATATTGCTATCAATCAGTACGATTATGAACCACTCACCCGCCAGACCAACTTTGGTACCCTGGCAGATCCTGTTGCTTTGCTGGTTTTTTATGAAGGACAAGAACAAGATCGCTACAACACCTATTTTGGAGCTTTAAAAGGTACCTACGCAGTTTCTGATACCTATACGGCAAAGTTTATTGCCAGCGCGTACCAAACGACAGAGCAGGAATACTTTGATATTTTGGCACAATACCGTTTAGGGGAAGTAAATACCAATATCGGAGACGATAATTTAGGGGAAGTTGAGTTTAGCGAAGGAATTGGCTCACAACTCACCCACGCCCGTAACGACCTCGACGCCCTTATCTTTAATGCACAGCACAAAGGGATCTTCTCTTTAAGTGACGAAACCACCATAGAATACGGTGTAAAATATACCCGCGAAGACATTAGAGACCGGGTACAGGAATATGAAATTATTGACTCTGCAGGGTTTTCTATCCGTCCGCCTATTATCGATTTTGCCAACAACCAGCCGTATTCACCTTTTGAGGCTCCTATAGTCCCTTTTACCGACATCAGAGCGCAGAATGATGTGCAGATCAATCGCTTTTCGGGATATGCTCAGTGGAGCAAAGCAACAACCTTAGGAAGCAACGACCTGTGGTTAAACGCAGGAGTTCGTTCTCAAAACTGGACCGTGAGTGGTGACGGTATTGAGAGTGTGACACAAACAGTAGTGAGCCCAAGAGCACAGGTAACCTTAAAGCCAGACTGGGATATGGATATGCTTTTCAGGCTTTCCGGCGGATTTTACCATCAGCCTCCCTTCTATCGTGAGTTGAGAGACTCTACAGGTACAGTGCGCCCCGGGGTAAAAGCGCAACAGTCCATTCATATCGTTTTAGGAAACGATTACAGCTTTAACCTCTGGGGACGACCTTTTACGCTGAACAGTGAAGTGTATTACAAAGATTTACAAGACGTAAACCCATACACACTTGAGAATGTAAGAATACGCTACAGAGCGAGAAACAATGCAGTGGCATATGCCTACGGACTCGATATGCGACTGGCCGGAGAGTTTGTGCCCGGAACCGAAAGCTGGGTGAGTTTCGGGTATTTAAAGACCGAAGAAAACATTGACGATCGTGGTTATATTTTCAGACCTACAGACCAGCGTTTGAAGTTTGCGGTACTTTTTCAGGATTACGTAAAGATCATTCCGGATTTAAAAATGTACTTAAATCTGGTTTACCAAACAGGCTTACCGGGAGGATCACCGAGTTACGCAGACCCGTACGACTTCCAGACCCGTTTAAAAGATTACGCACGTGCAGATCTGGGTGTTTCGTATGTATTGATTCATCAGGACAAACTGAAGGATTCCGGTCTCTTTAAACCCTTTAAGGAGCTAAGCATTGGTGCTGAAATTTTCAACATTTTTGATGTACAAAACTCCATTACAAACACCTTTGTACGCGATGTGTACACAAAAACACAATACAGCATCCCGAACTTTTTGTCGCCAAGAGTATTTAACGTTAGGCTTACTGCGAAGTTTTAAGCTATTATAAGTCACAAAAAAGCCGAAAACTAACTAGTTTTCGGCTTTTTTTTTCAAATTCGTTCTTCGTCAATCGTAATTCGTACTATTTAAATATCTTTAAAGATAGAGTGCATTAAGCGCTTCTTATCGTTGATACTCTCTTCTAGGGAGATCATTGTTTCGGTTCTGGTTACTCCTTCAATATCATCTATCAGGTAAATAATATCTTTTGCCTGCGTTGTATCCTTAGCTCGTATCTTACAGAAAATATTAAACTTCCCGGTAGTCACGTGCGCTACGGTAACATAAGGGATTTCATTGATACGCTCTAAAACAAATTGGGTTTGAGAAGTTTTATGAAGAAAGATACCTACATAGGCAATAAATGAATACCCTAGTTTTTTATAGTCTATTCGTAATGAAGAACCAGTAATAATTCCCGCCTCTTCCATTTTTTTGACACGAACATGCACCGTCCCTGCCGAAATTTTCAATCTTTTTGCAATATCTGTAAAGGGAGTACGCGTGTTCTCAATAAGCATATCTAAAATGCTATGATCGGTATCGTCAAGTTTAAATTTAGCCATAGTCTCAATGTGTTTCCAGGTTGCAAAAATAGGACTTTTTCGCTCTAAACGAAATTAATCCCTATTAATAAATAACACCGAATTATCTTTTTTATTGACAATTTTTGAAACTTTTTCCCCAACATTATAATTTTCTTGCGAATTCACCAAAATTTCACCCCCTAAGGCATCTAACTCTAAATGACCGAAATAGGATGATAAACCCCCAATTTCATCCACACATAACTGAAATACGATTTCCGCACCCTCCAGCACCTCAGTGAATTGAAAACCAACTGTTCTAAGCCTGGAAAAACCAGGAACCCTTACATTTTTAATAAGTACGTCTTTGAAATTCTTTTTGTTTTCTGGAATCTTATGATATGAAGTAGTGTTTGCTTCCAATGGTTGTAGTATCTTAAAAAATACCAGCAAGGCAACACATATGTATTTTCTGGTCTCTTCACGTTGGTAATCGCCCGGGTAATGGCCTGCTTCAAACAAAATAGTAGGCACGTCTGCCATCTGAAATGAATCACCAACACAGTTTGCGTTAAAAGCATCGTCGTAGCGTCCTATCTGGCCCGGAATAAGCTCCTGCAGGATACTTGCCATCGTTTCAATATGTTTCATCCCAGTCTTCCTGGAAGGAGTTATGCTACGTTTTGAATTGGCAGCAGGAGACAAAAACGAAATCGTCGCTGGTTTTCCGGTTTTAAAACCATAAATAGTGCGTTGGTCATGCAAATTCAGACATACGTCAGGCTTTATTTCATTAAACACTTTGTTTAAAATCTTACTTTCAGCTTGCGAAAGATCCTGAGCATCTCTATTTAAATCAACTCCGTTGGCATTTTCTCTGGTGTATTTTTTTGCCCCATCCGGATTGAGCATGGGAATGATATAAAAAGAGTAGCTTTCTAAAAATTCTAAGAGCTCGTTTTTGTAAATTTTTTGTTCCGAAACAAGCTTTAAAAAATCGAAAATTGCCTTGGTGGTCGTCGCTTCATTTCCATGCATTTGAGACCATCCCAAAACTATTTTTTTTCCATGACCCACTTTGAACATGGATATTTTTTGACCCATTTCAGACACTCCGATTTCTGAAATTTCAAACACATTTTTATAGGTTTTTAGAAGCGGAGAAATGTGCTTCAGAGTGACATATCTTCCTTGAATTTTATCTTCAAAAAAAGTAGAATAGCTGTCTAATATGTTCATAGTGATTTTTACTGCGTTACAAAGGTAACTATTGTTTAGTTTACAAATGTAAACAGCAAAATAAGGCAGTTTAGTAGGGTCTTGTAAACAAAAGTCCTTAGAGTTTTGAAAATATCTTGTTTTAAATATTTTATTAGTTATAAATATTTGTTTTTCAGTATTTTAATACAGGTTATAACAAGCTTTAGTTTACTTGTTATTAAGGTATTATCGATTCTTCTTGTGAATAAAACCACAATATGTTACTTTTGTAAACGTTTTTACACAGACACGCTATGTTACAATGGTAAACAGTGCAGATTTCTCCAAAAGATTAGAAAAAATACTCGATTATTACGGGTTGTCTGCTACTGCTTTTTCTGAAAAAATAGACTTCAACCGCTCTACTATTTCCCACTTAATTTCGGGGAGAAATAAGCCCAGTCTGGAGTTTGTCATGAAGGTTGTAAATACCTTTGAAGAAGTAAATTTATATTGGCTCCTGAATGGAAAAGGTACTTTCCCTTCTACTGCTGAAATTGAAAAAAAAGAGGCTGCTGTCGTTCCGGATGTGAAGACTAGTGAACCTGTTTCAGCAACTGAAAATAAGATTCAGAAAAAAGATGTTTCAGGATTTCCAGCCTTAGAAATAGATAAAGAATCGTCTTCAAAATTGCCTTCAAATTCAGGTTCGAGTTCAATCGACCGCATTGTTATTTTTTATTCCGATGGAACTTTTAAGGAATACTTACCCTGATGTGTGCGTAAAATTTCAGAAATTCGCACTTTAAAGTTGTCTATGCGCTATTTTCTACTTTTACTATTTACAACTTCCCTTACTGGTTGTTATAATTCAGAAAGAAACTGTTCAGATTTTAGGACGGGAACCTTCGAGTTTGAAGCACTTGTAGGTACTGAACTCACCAAAACCACCTTTGTACGGAACGATTCCATAGAAATTGACTATTTTAGAGGAAAAGCAGACACCTCAGCTATTCGGTGGATAAATGCTTGTGAATATATTGTCACCAAAAAGAATCCGAAGAACCAGGCTGAAAAAAGAGCTATCCATATGAAGATATTAGCCACAGAGGGATCTACATACACCTTTGAGTACAATATTGTAGGAGAAACCAGGAAAGAACAGGGTACAGCTGTGAAAGTTGGAAAGTAAATAAATTTAAAAACTGTTTTCTTAATATACCCTCTAATGGGTATTGTGTCATTTGTGAGCCCGAACTATGTTTGCCATCTTAAAACAAACGCATTATGTCAAACAAAATTTTTTCCAGGGCCATCATGGCCTTTTTTTTAGTCGCTCTTAGTATTACACAGATCTCTTGTGATAAAGAGAAAGAAGTAGTTTCATTTATTTTAAATATTACGCATAGTGATTATGATATTGTAGAGTCTTTATATGTTACTGCAACCATCGAGATAAATGGTTCAGAACTCGATATTGACTTTGACCAAGTAAGTAATATTCAAGTAGGAGAAACAAGAAGCATCCCAATTACGTATGAATCGGAAAGTTCTTCTGTCGATGTACAGGTAAGCACTTCGGGTATGGGAAACCCTACAGTACAAGTAAATAACGTACAGGATGGTGATACTATATCTTGGACCATTGGTGATTCCGTGGCTCAAGTAGGTGGTCCCGAAGATCCCAGTGGAGATGGAGGTGATGGAGATGGTGATGGAGATGGAAACGGTGATGGAACTGGTGGCGGTGGTGCCAATGACTGTAAAGCATGGACCGTGTATAATACTTCATGTTTAAGCGGGGTTCCTGATGGTACAGGCTCTTCTGAAGCTGGAGTAAGAGCAAGAGTATGCAGGCTGTCTGAAACCAACACAACCATTACTGTAAGAAGCGAAGTGGAAGCAATTAATGGAGGAATTGATAATATTAATTTTTATAGAGGACTAACTATTTATTACGCAGATCAAACACAAATTTATATAAGCAAAGAAGATTTTAATGCTCAAGGAGAAGTTACCTATGAGTTCACCGTAAACAAATCTTCAGTTCATCCTACCTCAGGCTGGGAAGATTTAAATAATCTTCATTATGCTACGGTTATTTGTGAAAATAACTAAATAACTTATTACATTAATTTAATCAAGCTCAACGGTATCATATCGTTGAGCTTTTTACATTCTATATACCCATCTGCAAACAATTAAGTAACAAACCCTTATTTCAAATTTATACTGATATTAAAATTTAATTTTCTATTTGAGACCAAAATTATATTTAAGAACTAATTAAGTTTTTATCTTTAACCTGTTTAATACCTGAACCCTACCGATTAAATTTTAACCCATGTTTGAAATCCTTACCTCACCCGATGCACTTGTAGCATTATTAACCCTTACATTCCTTGAAATTGTTCTTGGGATAGACAACATTATATTTATCTCTCTTGCAGCAAGCAAACTGCCAAAGGAACATCAAAAAAAGGCAACCAACATTGGGTTGTTTATGGCGATGATCATTCGTGTGGTACTCTTATTTGGTATTTCCTGGCTGGTGGCCATGGAAGCTCCTTTCTGGCACATTAACCTACCCTGGATTCAGGCAGGTATTAGTGGGCAAGGTCTTATTCTTATCGCCGGTGGACTCTTTCTGCTGTATAAAAGTACCAGTGAAATACACGAAAAAGTGGAAGACAAAGGCCACGACGAGCGTGAGGTGGCAAAAGGCCGTAGAACAACACTTACGAAGGCTATTATTCAGATTTGTTTAATCAATATTGTGTTTTCTTTCGATTCTATCCTAACTGCTGTTGGGATGACAAACGGTATTGGAAACAGCCCTACCGATGCACTTATCATTATGGTCATCGCTGTGGTAGTTTCAGTAATTATTATGATGGTTTTTGCCAACCCTGTAGGACGTTTTGTAAACAAACACCCAACCGTGCAGCTTTTAGGTCTTTCCTTTTTAATTCTCATAGGGTTTATGTTAATTGCTGAAGGCGCCCACCTGTCTCATCTCGTAATTTTTGGAGGTGAAGTAGGAACGATCCCAAAAGGATACCTCTACTTTACCATTGCATTCTCTTTGTTCATTGAATTTATAAATATGCGTTACCGTAAAACGACCAGTGAAATTGTTACAACACATCCAGATGAAATTGACGTAGAATTACAACAGGAGAAAGCTAAAATAATGAAAGAGTAATGGCATACAACATTGTTCTTATTGAGCCCGAAATACCCAACAATACAGGGAACATAGGGCGGTTAAGCTTAGCGTCGGGCTCTCATTTACACCTGGTAAAGCCTTTTGGGTTTGAGTTAAACGACACGCGTGTAAAACGTGCCGGGTTAGATTATTGGAAGCACGTACCCCTCACTGTATACGAGTCGGTTGAAGATTTTTTTATACAGCATTGCAATAAAAAGATGGTTTTTTTATCCAGTCACGGAAGCAAGTCCTATTGGGACATACCCTTTAAAGACGATATGTTCTTTATTTTCGGAAAAGAGTCGAAAGGCCTCTCTGCTGAAATTTTAGAAAAATATGCTACCATGACGTATAAAATCCCCATTCACAGTACCCACATTCGAAGTTTAAACCTTGCAAACGCTGTAAGTATAGTAGTCTATGAAGGGTTGCGAAATAGAAATTGATGCTTCGGTACAATTTTTAATTGAAAAGAAATAGGTTGAATGGTAACTCTAAACAGAAAACAACTCAGAACCTTACTTTCTTGAATATCCTAAAAAAGCAATAAATAACATATAGAAATGCGGAATGAGATTTCCGCTCACGCCGAAAGAACATGACAGAAAACAATCAGGAATACTGGACAAAACGCTATGAAGACGACGATATAGGCTGGGACATTGGAGGAGCTTCCAGTCCCCTGCTAGCCTATTTTGAACAATTAGAAAACAAAGCCCTCAAAATTTTAATTCCAGGGGCTGGCAACGCCTATGAAGCCGAATACCTGCATAAAAACGGGTTTACGAACGTGCATATCCTCGATATTTCTAAAATTCCATTAGCTAATTTTAAACAACGTAACCCTACCTTTCCTGATGAGCATATTCATCATAAAGATTTTTTTAAGCACAAAGGAAAATATGACCTTGTTATAGAACAAACCTTTTTCTGTTCTTTTGAACCTGATCCAATGACACGGGTTAAGTACGCTACTAAAATGGCCTCTTTGTTGGTTCCAAAAGGAAAGTTGGTGGGGGTGCTTATGGAGATTTCAGCAATGGAACCCAATGAACATAGACCCTACGGAGCCACCGAAGCAGAATACAGAACCTTTTTAAAACCCTATTTTGACATCGTTGTCCTGGAGGAATGCTATAATTCTATCGCATCAAGGAAGGGGGATGAATTCTTTGGAATATTTCAGAAAAAAGAAAAACCCAGGACACAGAAAAACAATCCGCTACACGGTATTACCTTAAAAACCATTCTGGAGGAACTTGTAGAGGAATATGGCTGGGAGGAATTAGGAGAACGTGTTCGCATTAATAGTTTTGTAACAAACCCTTCCATAAACTCCAGTTTAAAATTTTTAAGACGGACAGACTGGGCGCGGGAAAAGGTGGAACGATTGTATCTCCGCGCTTTTAAAAAATGATTTGAGCACTTTGGTTTTACATTGAAAAACAATACCGACCTTTACCGCATGACAGAATTACAATTTTTACAACAAGAGGTTTTTAAAAACGCAACCAACCTCAATAAAAAAGCCGAGAAAGCCGAAGAGTATAAATTTTCGGAAGAAGACTTCGCAACCATTATTGAACGTGCTGGCTTCTTCGGCATAAGCATTTATAGCATAAACACCTGGGCTAAAAACACCTCTTTTGGCGCTACAATGCATCAGGACCACAATAAGAAAGCATCAGATAAAAGATGGTATCTTAAGGCGTTTAACACTTTTAAACACCGACAGGAAGGCTTAAAATACGCAGCGACGTATAAGGTGCCAGGTAAATTACTTTCTAGGTATACTCCACAGAGCGAAGAAGAAGAGTAGTATTTCAGATTGTATAGCGGTTTAAGAGTTTGTCTGCTCTCTACCTGTTTTAGAAGGGAACAGTTTGTTTAACATTTCATACAGAGTCTCTTTATGTATGGGTTTTGTTAGATAATCTTTCATCCCGGAAGCTTTGGCCTTTTGAATAGCCTCTAACGTAACATCGGCAGAAACTCCCAGAATGGTAGCGAATGGGTTTAGCTCTAAAATATTCTGAGTTGTTTCAAAACCGTCCATATCTGGCATATGTATATCCATAAAAATAATATCGTACGCCTTGTCCTTCACTTTTTCCAGCGCTTCTTTTCCACTTCCTGCGCTATCTGTTTTTGATCCCGTTTTTTGAAGAAAATTAAATAAGATCATCCTGTTAATTCTGTTATCATCTATAATAAGACAATTTTGATCTGAAAGATCAGGGGTCTCGTTTGTAATGGTGTTTTTCGGTCCCGAGGCAATTACCATAGGCAGGGTTATCGCAAACGTACTCCCTTTATGCTCTTCACTCTTTACTTCAATACTACCCCCTAACAGTTGCACAAGTTCATGGGTTATGGCGAGCCCTAAGCCGCCTCCTTCATGTCGTTTTCTGGTTCCATTTTCGACCTGAACAAACCTGCTAAAAATTGAATTCAGTTTATCCTCTGGAATACCAACTCCAGTATCGGTAACCGCAATATCAACTATGAGCATATCACGCTGCACATATTCTTTATAATGAACTTCGATACTACCTCTGGGAGTAAATTTTATAGCATTAGAGAGAAGATTTGTAATGATCTGGTTGAACTTTGTACTGTCTGATACCACCGAATGGTATTTTTTCTCTGGAATTTGAAATTCTAAATTCAGTTTACTTTCCTGTATTTGTGATTTGTAGGTTGCTATGATTTTACTTAGGTTTTGAGAAGGCTTGAAAATTTCTTTCGCAATGACTGTCTTGCCCGCCTCAATCTTATTAATATCTAATATATCATTTACCAGACTCAATAAATTTTGAGCCGAATTTTTCATCAGCTTTAAATAAAGGCGCTCATTTCTTAATAGCTTTTTCGCGTGTAATATTTCTACAAAACCAAGAATAGCATTTAACGGGGTGCGTATCTCATGACTCATATTAGAAATGAATTCAGATTTATGCAGGGATGCTTCCTGAGCAGCTAATTTCTGTTCTTCAAGATCTTTATTGAGTTGAGTTAAGGTGTTGTTGATCGCAATTTGATGCGCTGTACGTTCTTTCGAACGTAAAAAATATACAAACAGAAAGCCTACGATCACAGAAATTAAAAGCCCATAACTAAGTGCGGTTTTCTGAATAATATCACGCCCTTTGTACAAATCACTCCCAGCTAACTCAAGTTGAAAATTCCAGGCTTTGGAGGTCTCAGGAATTGGCTGAACGACACTATAAAATTTCTTACTATCTGAAAATTCTTTAGAATTAAGATTGTTAAAACGGTAAAACTCATTTCCTTCTTCATCAACTAGCTGGATGTCCAGGTTTTTAAGGTTTTTGTTCAAGTCATTAAATTGAGCTTCAAAATCCATCCCAGCCGAGACCGTTCCATAAAACTCACCATCAATAAAAATAGGCACATCTACCAGAAAGGCATTTCCTTGTTGGGTAAGCTTTACCCACGAAGTCATATTAGATTGTTCATTTTTACTGTTACTTAGCCAATCTTCATACCTGTATTGTATAGGTTTTATATCTAGTAAGTAAGCTGCTCGGTTTTCTTCAAGCGGATGGATTTTACGTATGATACCATCCTTGTCAATCCACTCTACAAATCGTATGGCCGGATGTTGGTGAATGATTCGTTCTGCATCACTTTCAAAATATTGCATAAACGCTCCGTCGCTTTCTTCTATACGGTCTTTAAGGTTTTCTAAGGAGTGAACATTATTACGAACAATACGTTCAAAATCAGTAACAATCATGGTCCCCAGGGTTTGGATTTGCCCTTCCAACTCTTGATCGAGCTGTTTCTTGGTTTCCATATAAATGAATATACAAAACAGGGCTAAAACTGTAGACGCGCTAATGGCGATAAAATAGGTCCGTTTGGGGTGTGGACGTAGCATAAAAATTTATTCTGAGAGTAACTTAACCAACAAAGCAGTAGACTTTTCCTACAATTATACAAACATTATAGTTAATTTGGAGATTTATTCTTTAAAACCGCATTTTGTTCTTCGAGAAGCCGCTCGATATTAGAAAGCAATTCAATATTTTTAGGGGTTTCTACGGTTTTATTTTTAGGGTCTTCAGCTTTTTTCTTGAAACGATTAATCCCTTTTATCACTACAAATATAGTAAGGGCTATCACAAGAAAGTCTATTAAAACTTCAATAAGTTCACCATAGCCAATAGCAACTTCTGTGGCCTCACCAACAGCTTCGCGCAACACATATTTACGTTCTGCAATGTTTACATCGTCTGTAAGCAAAGACAAAGGGGGCATTACTACTTTTTTCACCAGCGTATTTACCACATTATTGAAGGCGGTACCAATAATGATCCCTACCGCCATATCTATCATATTGCCTTTTACAGCGAAGTCTTTAAATTCTTTTATAAAACTTTTCATAAGCGACAGTTTTTAATTCCGAATAATCCAGTCACTTTCATGAGTTGCGACCACTGGCTGGAGGATTTGCTTTAAAAATTTTTTGGTTTTAGATGCTTCATAATTAAAACTAATCGTGGTAACCAGATACCCAAAACATAGCATAAACAGTAAGAAGTATATGTTAGCATCGGTAAAGTTCGCTGGAGTAGCATCTCCAAGCCCTATGTATATAAGGACACCTATCCAGATAACCAGTGAAAGTGCATTAAAATAGGGTAACCGCATTACTACATGAACCTGGGTTGTGTTAACCGATGGAGTAATAGTTCCAAGTATCACAGGTCTATTTGAGTTTTTACCTTTTTTAACCCGGTGGATTTTAAACGTATCTCCGTCAATGTTCCCCTGGTAGGAATCTTTTTTTGAGGAACTGGCTCCAAAAATCTTCGAAAAAAATGATCGCTCCTTCGTATCAACATGCTGGAGCAGCTTTTCTCGTATTTCCTGTGCCGAAAATTTAGTATGGTATGTATGCTTGTAATAAGGAATTGCATATTCCTTAATGGTTTGCAGTATATTCTTCGAACGTTCCATTAAAATAATTTTGCCTGCCCATCTTCTCCTAACGGAGGTTCTTCTTCATCGTCTGCAGATGCTTTCTGTTGGTCTTCCATAGAAGCTTTAGGCGGCTCACGGTCGGTCGATGTTTCAGTATTAGTATCAACTTCCGTTTCAGTTTTATGTTCGGCACTAATTTCCTCCTCGTCTACTACATCCAAATCCTCGGTTTTCTTTTCCTCTGGTTTTTCGTAAGGCAAAGGCGATAATGCATTTATTTCTAACACCTTATCCTTCGTTAACTGATTCCCCATAGCGGTGATTCCCTTTATGGAGATAAACTCTTCCAGATTCAATTCCTGGTTGTCCTTTCGCTCTTTGCCGCGTTCTTTTACAAAAACAACCTCTGCCATAGGCCTGTGATCTGTAAATACACGTTCCAGATACGATTTGGGATGCTCGGTGATAATGAGCTCTTCCCTGTCTGGATTTTCAATTAAGAAGCGCTTTACATAAAACAACTCCTTTTCTCCTTCCCAGTATATTGCTGAAATAGGCTTTTTAGGCTCCCATTTTTCTAACACGATCATATCGTCTTCAAACCGAAGGGTTATCTCTGGGGTTACGGTTTTAACAATTCCCTTTTGATTGATAATAAGCAAACGGTCTTCAGACCTGAATTGTCCCAGCAACTCACCTCTTCCTTCCAGATTTAAGCGCTGTACTGTATCGTCAAACCAGATTTTGCGAGGTTTTAAGGTGGAAAGTCCTTTCTCTTTCAACTCAACTCGTTTTACGGCATATTTGGTCACAATGTTTCCTTTGGAGCCACGGCCTTTAATTAGCTGATCTGCAAAATCCAGGTCCCATTTAAGTTTTTTAATGCTTCCGCTCTGGCGTAATAAAATGGTGACCACCTCAGCTTCCCCATTTGGGTTTGCTGTGAAATACAACACTTTGGAGCCTTTGGTCTTTGCCGTAAGGTCGTATTCACGATCACGGGTCATAGACGTTACATTAAAGCGCTTTACATACGTTGCACCTTTGGGTCCATCTTTATAAATTAAATTGTAAATGGTACGTTTGTCCTTCTTTTTAAAGACGGCAACGTGTAGAATTCCCTTGCCAATAAAAGTTTTGCTGTCTACTTTGGTCACCATCATTTTCCCTTCCTCAGTAAAGCAAATGATATCATCAATATCACTACAGTCCGTCACATATTCATCACGGCGCAAACTTGTACCTATAAATCCTTCCTCTCGGTTAACGTAAAGCTTCGTATTGCGAATGATCACTTTAGTGGCTTCAATATCGTCAAACACTTTAATTTCTGCCTGGCGTTCTTTACCCTCGCCGTAGTCTTTTTTGAGCCTTTTGAAATAGTCGATGGCATATTCAATCAGGTTGGCTAAGTGATGCTTTACCTGGGCGATTTGATCTTCCAGGGCATCAATCTTTTGCTGCGCTTTATCTATATCAAATTTTGAAATACGTTTGATTCTAATTTCTGTTAACCGAACAATGTCTTCCTCCGTCACGGCACGTTTTAAATGTCCCGTATGCGGTTTTAGTCCTTTGTCGATTGCTTTTATTACCCCTTCCCAGGTTTCTTCTTCTTCAATGTCACGATAAATTCGGTTTTCAATAAAAATACGTTCCAACGAAGCATAATGCCACTGATTCTCAAATTCGCCCAACTGAATTTCCAACTCGCTTTTTAGCAACTCAACAGTTCTATCGGTAGAGCGTTTCAGCATTTCAGTCACTCCTATAAAGAGTGGCTTGTTATCTTCAATCACACAACCCAAAGGCGAAATAGACGTTTCACAATTGGTAAACGCATACAAAGCATCAATGGTCTTATCTGGCGAAATCCCCGACGGAATATGCACCATGATCTCTACCTCTGCCGCTGTATTGTCTTCGATCTTTTTAATCTTGATCTTACCTTTGTCATTGGCTTTCAGAATAGAATCTATCAACGACGACGTAGTGGTAGTATACGGAATCTCCCGAATCACCAGGGTATTTTTATCATGCTGTAAAATCCGTGCACGACTTCTTATTTTTCCGCCTCTTAAACCGTCGTTATAGTCTGTTACATCTACCATTCCCGCGGTTGGGAAATCCGGGTAAATAGTGAAACGCTTGCCTTGTAAATGCTTCACCGAAGCGTCTATCAGTTCTATAAAGTTGTGGGGTAATATTTTGGTAGACAATCCTACCGCGATTCCCTCACCTCCCTGTGCCAGAAGCATCGGGAACATAACGGGTAAGTTAATAGGCTCTTTTCTACGACCGTCGTAACTGGCTTGCCACTCGGTTATTTTTGGATTGTAGACTACGTCCAACGCAAATTTGGACAAACGTGCTTCAATATATCTTGAAGCGGCTGCGCGATCGCCCGTTAAGATATTTCCCCAGTTTCCCTGCGTATCTATGAGTAAATCTTTCTGACCAATCTGTACCATGGCGTCTGCAATACTCGCGTCCCCGTGCGGGTGGTACTGCATGGTATGCCCTACAATGTTCGCTACTTTGTTGTAGCGCCCATCGTCCAGATCCTTCATAGAATGCATGATACGCCGCTGTACGGGCTTAAAACCGTCCTCAATAGCAGGTACAGCACGCTCCAGAATTACATAGCTGGCGTAGTCTAAAAACCATTCGCGGTACATTCCTGTAACCCGGGTTATAGTTTCGCCGGTATCTGGTTCCTCTTCTTCAGATACAGCATCGCCTCCTTCCAATTCTTGGTGGTTTATTTCTTCCGGATCTAATGATTCGTCTGGGTTTATGTTTTCGTCTTCGCTCATTTATATAGTACTTGTTAAGAATATGGAACCTGGATTGTGGAACGGACTAGCTCAGTCTGTCTATAAAACTTCCAATTCTTTTTTGCAATGATTGAATTAATTTTAAAAGTTCTTTATTTTTTTAGTTCTGAAATATATGCTTCATTTTTTGCAACTTCTAGCTATGTTCCCCATTCAAAAGCAGAGCCAAGACTTGTTTCAAGAAAAACTTTGAAATGCTTGTCGCTGGATTTTGCTGAGCCCTCAGCTATGTTTGATGGAATTGAAACAGCAGATTTATTCATCTGATTTGTTAGATTAAACATTTCAAATTTTGGAAAAGCTTTTGTTATCAATTTTCACAAATGCAATACCATCCATCCAGATATTCAATTTTCTAAAATTGTGTCGAGGCATTACGCTATAATCATTTGTCCATATTCCATACTCGATATTCCATTTTTAATCTTCCACCGCATCCAACTCCACCTTCAAATTCTCAATAATAAACTTCTGTCTATCGGGTGTATTCTTGCCCATATAGAAGCTTAGCATCTCTTCAATACTCATTTGCTTGTCCAGCATCACGGGATCCAGACGAATGTCTTCTCCTATAAAATGTACAAACTCGTCCGGAGAGATCTCACCTAATCCCTTAAATCGGGTGATCTCTGGCTTGGGCCTTAGCTTTTCTATGGCCTCGCGACGTTCATCTTCGCTATAACAGTAAATGGTTTCTTTTTTGTTTCGTACTCTAAAAAGCGGGGTTTGTAAAATATACAAATGGCCTTCTTTAATTACTTCAGGAAAAAACTGCAGAAAAAACGTGATGAGCAGTAACCGTATGTGCATTCCGTCTACATCGGCATCGGTGGCGATCACAATGTTGTTGTAGCGCAAGTCTTCTAGGGATTCCTCAATATTTAGTGCGGCCTGCAAAAGATTAAACTCTTCATTCTCGTACACGATCTTTTTTGTGAGTCCGTAACTGTTGAGTGGTTTTCCTTTTAAGCTGAAAACGGCCTGTGTATTTACATCCCGGCTTTTTGTAATACTTCCACTCGCACTGTCTCCCTCGGTGATAAATAAGGTGCTTTCCAGATTACGCTCTTTTTTATTATCGCCAAAATGAATACGGCAATCGCGTAATTTCTTGTTATGCAGGTTTGCTTTCTTAGCGCGATCTTTTGCCAGTTTCCGTATACCTGAAAGCTCCTTACGTTCCCGTTCGGCTGTGAGGATCTTTTTCTGAAGTTTTTCAGCAATTTCAGGATTTTTATGAAGGTAATTATCCAGCTGCGTTTTTACAAAATCATTGATATAGGTTCGCACGGTGGGCAGGTCGCCTCCCATATCGGTAGAACCCAGCTTTGTTTTGGTCTGACTTTCAAACACAGGCTCCATTACTTTTATGCTGATAGCCGTAACCACCGATTTACGGATATCACTGGCATCGTAATTTTTACCAAAATGTTCGCGAATGGTCTTTACCAGCGCTTCTCTGTAGGCTGCCAGATGCGTCCCTCCCTGAGTTGTATTTTGCCCGTTTACAAAGCTGTAATAGCTCTCGCTGTATTGTGTTTTACTGTGGGTCATGGCAATTTCAATATCGTCGCCACGAAGGTGAATCACAGGATAGAGCATATCCTCTTTATTCATATCATCTTCCAGCAGGTCTTTTAACCCGTTTTCAGATACAAACTTTTCACCGTTAAAATCTATGGTAAGCCCTGGGTTGAGATACACATAATTCCGAAGCATTTTCTCTACATATTCGCTTCGGTATTTATAGTTTTTAAAAATACTTTCGTCCGGAACAAAGATCACTTTAGTTCCTTTACGTTTGGTAGTAGTTTCTACCGCTGGATCTTCTATGAGTTCTCCCAATTCAAAACGAGCGGTTTTTTGTTGTCCGTCACGAACAGACTCTACCTTAAACGAAGCCGAAAGTGCATTTACCGCCTTCGTTCCTACCCCATTTAATCCAACCGATTTCTTAAACGCACGGCTGTCGTATTTTCCACCTGTATTCATTTTGGAAACTACGTCTACCACCTTCCCCAATGGGATGCCACGACCAAAGTCACGTACTTTTACTTCTTTATCCTTTATTTTTATTTCGATCGTTTTTCCTGCGCCCATAACAAATTCATCGATACAGTTGTCGATCACTTCTTTCAGCAAAATATAGATGCCATCGTCTGGCGAAGAACCGTCACCCAATTTTCCAATATACATCCCTGGACGCATACGAATGTGCTCTTTCCAATCGAGCGAACGTATGTTATCTTCGGTATAATTTGTTTCTGCCATAAAGTCTCGTGAATAAGCGTTAAATATAGGGGTTCACTAGAAATTGAAAAACGATATCTTCTGAAAGTAATTAACAATTCAAGGATTAAAATTGTTAAGAAAATCGAAAAGCTAAAAACATTCCATGACTGGATTCCATTTTTCTAAATATTTCAATAAATCACGCTTAACAATTTGTTAATGTAGATACCATAATCCGATTGAAGAACTATTTTCGTGTTATGAAAAAACTCATACTACTTACCATAGCCCTAATTTCAATTACTACAAACGCTCAAAAAGCCGAAAGTCCGTACGAATGGGATTGGACTACCGATGGTATTTGGACAGGTGCTGCGCTTGCCGGAAGTGCCGGTGGATTCTTATTGATTCAAAATAAAGAAGATATTGAGCCAGAAGAATTTGCTCTCATTGAGAATGATCTTCAAGGCCAGATAGATAAAATTAATTTTATAGACCGCTGGGCCGCTGGGAATCATGATGAAAACGCAAATGCTATAAGTGACATCCCTTTTGCTATTTCCTTTGCTGCACCCCTGGCTTTTTTGTTTGATGATGAAATTAACGACCATACTGGCCAATACCTAGGTTTATATTTAGAGAGTCTGGCCACTACAGCTGCTGCTTACACCATTACAGCAGGACTGGTAGACAGAAGTCGTCCGTATGTATATGATGATAGTGGAGAAACAGGACGAGACCGAAGAATGAGTAACAACGGACAAAGGTCCTTTTATTCGGGTCACGTAGCAGCTACAGCTACGGCTACTTTTTTCATGGCCAAAGTGTATAGCGATTTTAATCCAGATGCTAGCCCGACTGGTAAAGTATTAATATGGGGTGGAGCCGCTGCATTACCGGCAGCTGTTGGATATTTCAGAATTCAGGGAGGACAACATTTCCTGACAGATGTAGCGCTTGGGTATGTGCTGGGAGCAGGCGTAGGAATCCTGGTACCGGAACTCCATAAAAAGAAAAATAATGACGGACTTTCTATCTATCCAACAGGTGGAAGAACTTTCTTAGGTGATGAATATACTGCCATGGCACTTTCGCTGAAATTTTAAAAGCAGTAAAACACCATGAGTAAGGTCGGACTCTCAATAGGTTTCGACCTTTTTTTTTGTTGAATACATACCTCTACCCTCATTGCGTAGTATAGAGTACTAGAGTAAAAATTGCCAGTTAAATTAGTTTCAACTTTAGTATATCAAGAGCCTGGTCGAAGGGCTCAACCCGACATTATTTTATATTTATTATTATCCGTATTTTGTAGCCTCTAAAACCGACTACAAATGAACTACAAACACTTCCTCCTTGCAGGCGCTATCCTTTTAAGCGGAACCTCCTTTTCCCAGAAGAAAAAGAAAAAAGACAAAGACCAGGAAAAAACCGAATGGGATGTAGCCAATCCGGGAATGGATTTTAATTACAAAACCCATAGCTTCAGCACCGATGAAGGGACCTGGATGAATCTGGATGTAAGCCCTAACGGACAAACAATCGTTTTTGATTTGCTGGGAGATATCTATACGATTCCTATTTCTGGTGGAGAAGCCAAGGTGTTACGAAGTGGTATTCCTTTTGAAATTCAGCCGCGTTTTAGCCCGGACGGCTCCAAGATCTCGTTTACGAGCGATGCGGGCGGTGGTGATAACATCTGGGTTATGAATGCAGATGGAAGCGATGCCAAACAAATTACCAAAGAAGATTTCAGGTTACTTAACAACGCAGTCTGGATGCCAGATGGTAACTACCTTATTGCGCGTAAACACTTTACCTCAGGTCGTAGTTTAGGGGCCGGAGAATTATGGCAGTACCATATTACAGGCGGAAGTGGGTTACAGTTAACAGAGCGAAAAAATGATCAACAAGATGTAAATGAGCCTTATGTTTCCAGCGATGGTAAGTACTTGTATTATTCTGAAGACATGTACCCGGGAGGTTTTTTTCAATACAACAAAGATCCAAACAGTCAGATCTATGTGATAAAACGTTATAATTTTGAAGACGGAACCACCGAAACTATTACAGGGGGTCCTGGAGGCGCAGCGCGTCCAACACTTTCCCCAGACGGTACAAAGCTGGCATTTGTAAAACGAGTGCGTGAAAAAAGTGTCCTTTATATTCACGAGTTAGAAACAGGGGAAGAATGGCCTGTATACGACCAACTAAACAAAGATCAACAGGAAGCCTGGGCAATTTTTGGGGTTTATCCAAATTTCGACTGGATGCCTAATAATACCGAACTTGTGTTTTGGAGCAGTGGGAAAATCAACAAAATAAATGTGAACTCAC
Source organism: Flavobacteriaceae bacterium UBA1903 (assembly GCA_002337605.1). Taxonomy (GTDB): domain Bacteria; phylum Bacteroidota; class Bacteroidia; order Flavobacteriales; family Flavobacteriaceae; genus Marinirhabdus. Next base: position 76,955 of record DDGL01000013.1, on the reverse strand, counting down.
TTCAAGTTTCAGAAATTCCATTTACAGCAAATGTAAAGATAGACCTTGCCGAGACCGTACACACAACCAGCAAAATAAATACTGAAACTGTTACCAGCAAAGTGATACGTGATGCCGTTACATCTCCTGATGGAAAATTTTTAATATTCAATGCTTTAGGCTATATTTGGCGCAAGGATTTACCTAACGGAACCCCTAAAAGGTTAACACAAGGCACCGATTTCGAGTTCGAACCAAGCATCTCCCCAGACGGAAGCATAATTGCTTTCGTCACTTGGAACGACTTAGAGAAAGGTGCCATTTTTGTTGTCTCCTCTTCAGGTGAGAGACCTAGTAAAATTACAACTTCCAAAGGCATCTATCGTACGCCGTCATTCTCAAGAGATGGTAAGACATTGCTCTTCAGAAAAGAAGCAGGAAATGGTGACCAAGGCTTCACATTTACTAAAAAACCTGGTATTTACAGTATTCCGATAACTACAGGTAGCGAAGAAAAATTTATTACTAAGGACGGTGAAAACCCAACATTCACAAAGGACGGAAAACGAATTTTTCTCCAAACAGGAGGCACTTACTTTGGGAACCTAACAAAAAAATTAATTAGTGTAAATCTGGAAGGTGAAGATGAACAAGAACACCTTATTTCGAAATACGCCAACCATATTGTACCAAGTCCCGATAATAAATGGGTTGCTTTTTCGAACCTGCATAAAGTGTATGTAGCTCCTTTGGTTTTAAATGGTAAACCAATTACCATAGACGGAAAAAGTAATTCGGTTCCTGTGCAACAAATCGCTAAAGATGCAGGGGTGAATATTCACTGGGCACCTAACAGCCAAAAAGTACTATGGACGTTGGGGGATGAATATTTTAGTAATACGCTACAGGAGAAATTCAGTTTTGTACCTGGTGGTGCAGAAGAACCTTCCGAAATGCCCGAAAATGGTATAAAAATAGGGTTGGAAGCTCCTGCGGATAAGCCCACCGGAACTATTGCCTTTACAAATGCTACCCTTATTACGATGGATGGTGACCGTGTAGTAGAAAATGGTACTATTCTTATTGAAAACAACAAGATTCTGGGGGTTGGTCAAAAAATTAAGATCCCTGCCGGAGCAAAAATATACAACCTGGAAGGAAAGACAATTATGCCCGGGATGGTAGATGCCCATGCCCATATTGGTGCTTTTAGAGCTGGTATTCCTGCACAGCAAAATTGGCAATTTATGGCCAACCTAGCATACGGAGTTACCACAGCGCACGATCCATCAGCAAACACTGAAACAGTTTTTACGCTTTCTGAATTACAAAAAACAGGAAGCTTAGTTGGACCTCGCTTATTTTCAACAGGCTTTATTTTGTATGGAGCAGACGGAGATTTTAAAGCTGTTATCAACAATATAGAGGACGCCAGAAGCAGCATTAGACGCACCAAGGCCTTTGGAGCTAAAAGTGTAAAGAGTTACAATCAGCCACGTAGGGAGCAACGTCAACAGGTCTTGCAGGCTGCCAGGGAAGAAGGGATTAATGTAGTTCCTGAAGGTGGTTCTACCTTTTATCACAACCTTACTATGGTTATTGACGGGCATACGGGTGTTGAGCATAACATTCCCGTAGCACCCGTATATAAGGATGTTTTGGAGGTCTGGGGCAAAAGTGGCTCTGGTTACACCCCAACCTTAATCGTAAATTACGGTGGCTTAAATGGTGAGTATTACTATTATCAGCGTGACAACGTGTGGGAAAATGAAAAGCTTTTAACATTTACCCCGCGCTCTGTTATAGATAGTCGCTCTAGACACAGAACGATGGTTCCTGAAAAGGAATATGAAAACGGGCATATTTTGGTATCCAAAACTGCCAAGCAATTAAGTGATGCTGGTGTAAAAGTGAATATGGGCGCACACGGACAGATACAAGGTATCGGGGCTCATTGGGAAACGTGGATGCTGGCAGCTGGCGGCATGAGCAACCTGGAAGCCTTAAAAACTGCCACCATCAATGCCGCAGAATATATTGGCGCAGGGGATGATATTGGTTCTTTAGAAGCTGGAAAGCTGGCAGATTTAATCATTTTGAATAAAAATCCGTTAGAGAATATTGAGAACACCAATACTATTGAAATGGTAATGATAAACGGGCGTCTCTATGATGCCAGTACTATGAATGAAATTGGTAACCACCCAAAAGACCGAAAAGCTTTCTGGTGGGAAGACAGCAAACAAAGCCAGGCCTTCCCTTGGCATCAGGAAAGCAATAGTTTTATGCATAGTGGCTGTAATCACTAGCCTGCGACGATTTGAAGTTTCAGGTTTAAAATTTAAGATTTAAAGTAGGAGATGTTTTTTTATTATTTGGGATATGAAATTGAAATTAAAGTCAAAACTGTCCCCTCGAGGGGACACTTAAAAAATCATGAACTTCCGAATTTACATACAGTTTTACAAGACTATCTTTCCTTTTGTGATCGCAACCGGACTTATAGCTATGGGTATTTTTGGAGTGTATTGGGGCTATTTTTTGTTTTGTACACTAGGGGTTGTCATAGGGTATCTTGGCTTTGCTAACTTCAGGAAAGGTGAGTTTTACAGTTATTACAATTTGGGCATTACAAAATGGAAGCTTTTAAAAACTTCATTTATCATTAATCTATTGGTTGGACTGCCTATTTTCCTGGTATTTCTGGCTCTATTCCTACTTATTTTTGGAAAGACTACTAGTATATAACGCCCGTAAATCTTTTGGAAAAAAAGAGGTTATAAAAGATGTATCTTTTTCAATAGAAAGAGGTGAGATTTTAGGGCTCTTTGGCAGCAACGGTTCAGGGAAATCCACATTACTAAAAATGCTCTTCGGAACGTTAAAAGCTGATACTATCTCCCTTAGTATTGATGAAAAAACAATGAAACCCTCCGAAGTTATTTCAAAACAACTCATTGCGTATCTGCCACAACATCCTTTTCTTCCCAAACAACGTAAAGTACGGGATGTCATTCCTATGTTTCACCCTTCAGAAGCTAAACAAGACGCTGTTTTTTATGATCCGCATATTGCTACCATGACACATAAAAAAACTGGAGCTCTTTCCCTAGGCGAATTAAAGTATTTAGAAGTAGTACTCCTCTCCCTGTTGCCCCATCCATTTCTATGTATGGATGAGCCATTTTCTATGCTGGAGCCGCTTCACAAAGAAAAGCTGAAAGAGTTTTTGCTGAAAACGAAGTGCGAAAAAGGAATCTTAATAACAGATCATTACTATCAAGACGTTTTGGAAATTTCAGACAAAAACATTGTACTTAAAGGAGGGAGTTCTCACAAAGTGCATACTGAAGGAGATCTCCAAAAATTTGAATATCTAACTGAAAGATAAGTTCCAATATCAAAATTTGGAATATTGAACCTAAAACCTATGCACCTAGCCCAATTAAACCTTGCACACGCCCTAGCCGATATGGAAGATCCTATTATGGCAGATTTTATAAATAATGTAGACAGAATTAATGCACTGTCCGATAAAAGTGATGGTTTTATCTGGCGGTTGGACGTTGATTACACAGGTAATTCCCTTGGCGAAGTTATTTTTGGCAATGATTATATTCTGGTAAATATGAGTGTATGGAAAGACAGGAAAAGCCTCTTCAACTTTGTGTATAAGAGTGACCACATGGAAATTTTTAAACGCAAAAAAGAGTGGTTTCAAAAAATGCCTAAAATGCATATGGTACTGTGGTATGTAGAAGAAGGCCATATTCCAACCGTGGAAGAAGCCAGGAATCGATTGGAGTATCTACGGGAGCACGGAGAAAGTGAATATGCTTTTAGTTTTAAGAGCAAATATTGAAGCTGAAGTTGAAGCTAAATTGGGAATTTAAGTAAAAGCGAGAAACATTACTTCAGTCTTCTTCTTTCTCTTCTTCTTCTTTCTCTTCCTCTTCTAGTTCTTCTTTTGAAATAAGGTGATGATCTTCATTTAATCCTACTATATGAATGATATTGGTAACGGTTGCGTATAACATGAGTATGACCGTAATCATCATTCCACTTAAGATGGATGAAAATAAAATCGTGGCCCAATAAATAATTTCATACCAGGAGGTTTCTACATTCTCTGCTTCGGTAATAGGAATGTTGAATAATTGAAACAGAATAAGAGCTCCTACAAATAATATAGTATCAAACTTTGCGATACTTAGTACTTGCCGATAGTGAGCGCTTTTTAATCTGGATTTTGTTCCTGTACTTATTCCTAAAAGTGTAAGGAGCAATGCCAAAATGGTAGCAGAAGCCAGAACGATTGTGTTACAAAGCATATTTATACCTGGCAAGGAGGAGGTTATAAGTTGCTTGGCTTCGTACCCCGAAAGATTGCCAAGGAGGAATACTGCAAGGCCCATAAAGAGGGACGCTATTGTTCCCCCAAGGATTGCTCTTTTGTTTTTGGTTACAAAGTTATTCATATCTAAATATAAAAAAAAGAGCCTCAAAACTGAGGCTCTTCTTATAATTAATTATGCTGGAGGTATTATCCTTTTGGCATTAATACTGTATCCACACCGTGAATAACTCCGTTAGAAGCATCCATATCGGCATCTGCTACAGTTGCCATTTTTCCTTTTCCATCTTTAATCATCACTTTACCGTCTTTTAAAGAAAGGGTTAAGTTTTCCCCAGCTAACGTGGTTACGTTGTAAGCATTTTTGTTATCGTTAATTGCTTTTACAACAGCATCTGCTTTCCACTCGCCTTTCACTACGTGATATTTAAGCAAGCCTTGTAATTGTTCTTTATTCTCAGGCTTCATTAAATTATCTAAAGTAGCTTTAGGAACTTTTGCAAAAGCATCGTTGGTAGGAGCAAATACAGTGTATTCTCCTGGCTCCATAAATGTTCCAGCCAAATCAGCTTGCTTTAAAGCTGCTACCAGCGTAGAATAGTTTGGATTTGCCATTGCTTTAGAGGCAATCGAGTTTTTCTGCATTTCCATTTTTTCCATGTCTGCCATTTTAGCTTCTTCATCAGCTTTCATTTTGGCTTCCATTTCCATTTTTTCAGCTTCTGCTTTTGCTTCGGCTTCTTTCTTTTTAGTGTCATCACAAGATGCGAACAACAGTGCTACTACAGCAAGTGACATAATTATTTTACTCATTTTCATAATAATGTTGGTTTTTAAATTTGATATAGCAAATATAGATTTAGTATTCAGTAAATACTATTAACAATACACTAATGTTACGTTAAATATTGGGCATCAGGCCGTTTTAAATTAAAAATATGGGTAAATATTATACGTACTTAAAATATGGTTTATCATAAGGGTCTTCTATTCTTTTTTGTATCTTTAAACTTGAAAAACTTCTAAAAGAAAAAATAATGGTTAAAGCAAAATATCAAAACGTACTAGACTTAGGTGAAAAGCTAAAAATCCAAAATGGAGATGTAAAAGTGGATGGAAATAAACTTCATATTAAAGGAGTGGCAAACACCCAGTATGAAAAAAACCTCCTATGGGATGAAATTAAAGCTTCTGGTGGAGAAAACCCATCAGATATTATGGCAGACATCGACGTAGCAGACACGACCGTATATGCACGCCATACTGTTGAAAGCGGAGAGTCTTTAAGTAAAATTGCAAAGCATTATTACAAAGACCCTATGAAGTACAACGCTATTTTTGAAGCAAATAAAGACATTCTTAAAAACCCGGATATGATTCACCCAGGACAGGAACTGGTGATTCCTAATATCTAATTTTAAAAAACGATACAATTAATCCCGCTTAGTGCGGGATTTTTTATGGAACTTTTTTTTACTGAAATATCTGTCTGGTTGCTTCTTGGGCTGTTCTTTTTAGGAGCGGGAGCCTTTACCCTATCTACTATAAGCGGGGGTGGCGGGGCTTTACTACAAATTCCTATTCTCAACTTTTTACTGGGAACCTCAAAAACTGCGCAAGTCATCAATTTAGGTAGCTTTATAAGCCGCCCGAGCAGGATCATCATTTTCTGGAAGCACATAAACTGGACTGTTTTTTGGTATTATGTTCCTTCCGCCATGTTGGGAGCTCTGGTAGCAGCAGCGCTTTTTGCTGAAATAAAAATATACTGGATCCAGATTGTTGTGGGCTTGTTCTTAATAAGTACTTTTTTTCAATACCGTTTTGGAAAAAAAGAACGCTCCTTTACAGTGAAACTGTGGTATTTTATTCCTTTAGGTTTTTTTATCTCTGTTATTGGCACCTTCACCGGAGGAATGGGCCCCATTCTAAACCCCTTTCTACTGAATGTTGGCATAGATAAGGAAGAACTGATAGGCACCAAAAGTGCACAAAGCTTTTTTCTGGGAATTGCACAAATTGGAAGTTATGCCTATTTCGGCTTAATGACCCAGGAACTTTGGTTTCTGGGAATTGCTATGGGCCTGGGGGCCATTGTTGGAAACCTTATAGGTAAATGGTTATTGAAACGCATGAGCAAACTCGCTTTTAGACGCTGGCTCATTGCTATTATGGTGATAAGTGGAGTCGTCTTAATTGTAAAGGCAATTACTGAATTATAGCCGAAAATGAAATCGACACAGAAAACCTAAATTCAACACTACAATGGCGAACAAAGCAGTTTTACGCTACCTATCCGTATAAGTGGACGTCCTACCAACTACGAGCTACCAACTAAAGCCCCGAAATATACCCCCCATACACATCCTTAAAACGAAGTCCGTCGCTTAAATTATACTTGCTTAATTTCTTAAATTCTACCAACGCCCATAAAATAACTTCTTTATAGAAGTTTCTATCTTCAGCTGAAGTATCTACAAATTTATCCAGTAATTCATCCAAGGGCTCAACCCTGTCCAATTGCAGTTGAAATTCATCATCGGTAGCAGTATCCAGTAACTCAAATCCACCCGATTGCTCAAAGAACCAACCTACCAGATCTTCGTAAGGATCTGGATCTCCTTCTTTTTGTAGTTTCTCAATTTTTGGGAAGTAATTTAAAAATTCAGTTTTTACAGCATCGGCAATTAATTGTTTGGCTACGTGGTGAGCCCCTTCTTGTTCTCCTTCGTATACCAATTCAACTTTTCCTGTAATGGCGGGAACAATCCCCATAAAATCACTCAAACGAACGGCAGTTTTTTCATCGCCATTAACCAGAGCACGTCGCTCTGCAGTGCTCAATAAGTTTTCAAAGGCGGTGATGCTCAATCGTGCACTCACGCCACTTTTTGAATCTATAAATTCACTTTCACGAGCTTCAAAGCTAATTTGTTCCAGAATATCCTTTGCGAGTTCCGGGACGTACACGTTTGGTTTGTCGGCTTGCGCTGTGGCTGTTTCTTGTTCGGTAATGGTTCTTGCAATTTCTAGGGATTCCGGATAATGTGTCAGGATCTGCGAACCTATTCTATCTTTTAAAGGTGTTACTATGCTTCCACGGTTGGTATAGTCTTCAGGATTTGCAGTAAACACAAACTGAATATCCATAGGAAGTCTTAATTTAAAACCACGGATCTGTATATCTCCTTCCTGCAGGATATTGAACAACGCTACCTGGATTCTTGCCTGTAAATCTGGTAATTCGTTAATTACAAAAATGCATCGATTTGCCCGCGGGATCATCCCAAAATGAATCACCCGATCATCGGCATACGTCAATTTTAAGTTCGCAGCTTTTATGGGGTCTACATCACCAATTATATCGGCCACTGTTACATCTGGCGTGGCTAATTTTTCAGCAAAACGATCCTCTCGATGCAACCAGGTGATGGGAGTTTTATCGCCTTTTTCAGCCAGCAACTCTTTTGCATATCTTGAAATAGGCTGAAACGGATCATCATTAATTTCACTACTTTCTATCACCGGCACATATTCATCTAATAAAGACACCATTTGTCTTGCCAGACGAGTTTTTGCTTGTCCGCGTAACCCAAGAAGGTTAATGTTGTGTTTAGAAAGTATCGCGCGCTCCAGTTCAGGAATAACAGTGTATTCATACCCGTGAATGCCTTCAAAAACCACTTCCTTTTTCATTAGTTTTTGGAGTAAGTTCTGGCGTAACTCTTCTTTAATCGATTTATAATTGTATCCGGCATCTTTTAATTGCCCGAAGGTTTTGATGTTTTTTGTTTCCATAAATATTTATCTGTATATCGCTACGGTTCTCTATGCATTTCTGTGTATTAATTCCGCAAAGATATGCGGAGCTTCACAGAGACCTTGTTTATTTTTTTAGTAAAAGCAGATTTGTTTTTGTCCTACTAACTACCTCTTAGCGTAGTTTCCGCTTCCTATTATTCTCATAATCTGTAAAGATCATTTCACCCAGACCCGATAGTCCTGTATAAAACGCTTTTCCCTGATTGGCTTCCGTAAAATGGTCTACAAACTGCTGTAAATACGGGTCACTGGCAATCATAAATGTGGTGATGGGAATATGTAATTTTCTTGCTTGTGCTGCCATCATATAGCATTTATTAACAATGTATTCGTCCAGACCATTACTGTTTTTATAGTATCGGCCGTCTTGTAAGCGTAGGCAACTGGGTTTGCCATCGGTAATCATAAAAATTTGCTTATTAGTATTTTTCTTTCGGCGTAGCATATCCATTGCCAGTTGTAATCCGGCAACAGTATTGGTATGGTACGGGCCCACATTCAAATACGGCAGATCTTTAATTTTTATCGTCCAGGCATCGTTTCCAAAAACGAGAATGTCTAGTGTATCTTTGGGGTACCGTGTGGTGATTAATTCAGCGAGCGCCATGGCTACTTTCTTGGCTGGCGTAATTCGATCTTCACCATACAATATCATACTGTGGCTAATATCGATCATGAGCACCGTACTCATCTGGGCTTTAAAATTGGTTTCTTCCACGACAAGATCATTCTCCGTCAATCGGAAATCGCCTAGTCCGTGATTTATCTGAGCATTTTTCAAACTTTCGGTCATAGAGATACGATCCAGAGCATCACCAAATTGATAGTTCCTGAATTCTCCGGATTGCTCATCTCCCCTTCCCTTGTACTTCGATTTATGGTTGCCAACGCCTTTACGTTTCAGCTTTCCAAAGATTTGTTCTAACGCCCGTTTTCTCAGGGAACGTTCCAGTTTTTCAGTAATACTAGTTTTTCCATCACCTTTACCTTGACCAGTGCCATCAGGTTTAAATTCCTCACGGATAAAACCACGATCTTTTAATTCCTGAATAAAGTCGTCTATCGTATATTCAGGTGTGGTAAGCTTATACTCTTCATCCAGTTGTCGCAACCAGTCAATAGCCTCGTCAAAATCGCCTGATGTATGCGTAATCAATTCCTGAAAAACCTCAAAAAGCCTATCAAATATAGATTGCTCTTTAGGATTGTGCTTGGTAAAAACAAAACCTGTTTTAGGCGGATTCTTTTTCATCTTCTAAAATTACTATTTTATTGTGTAAGAAATAGTTCTACTCTGTTAAACAAAAGTTAGAATCTTTTAAACAGTTGCTTGTCCTTCTGAAAGGGCGACAAGCTATAGCTATACCAAAAGGTTTTTAGTATCTTTAAACTCCTAAAATTAATACAACACATGAAACACATTTTTCTCCTGTTTTTTATTGCTATTTCAGCAACCCTTTCAGCACAACAACTTACCAATGACATCCTTAAAGACCTGAAGCCCAGAAACATTGGCCCTGGAGGCATGTCTGGGCGTGTTACTTCTATAGACGTGGTAACTAACAATCCAGATGTAATGTATGTGGGAACTGCTTCCGGCGGTTTGTGGAAAAGTACAAGTGGCGGCATAAAATGGGCTCCAATTTTCGATAATGAAAAAACAGCTTCTATTGGTGCTGTGGCAATCCAACAAAGCAACCCAAGTGTAATCTGGGTAGGTACTGGTGAAGGAAATCCGCGTAATAGTTTGAACGGTGGTTTTGGTGTGTACAAATCGCTCGACGGTGGAAAAAACTGGATCGCTATGGGGCTGGAAAACACAAGACATATTCATAAAATTTTAATAGACCCTACCAATCCCGATGTAGTGTATGTTGGCGCTATTGGTTCGCCCTGGGGTGTCCATCCCGAACGTGGTGTTTTTAAAACTACCGATGGAGGTAAAACCTGGAAGAAAATACTCTTTCAAAATGAAAAAACAGGCGTGGCAGATATGGTGATGGACCCTACCAACCCAAACAAAATTATGGTGGCCATGTGGGAGCACAAACGTGACCCATGGTTCTTTAAGTCTGGCGGGGAAGGATCCGGACTTTTTATCACCCACGACGGAGGAGAAACATGGGAAGAACGAACCGATGCAGATGGGTTACCCAAAGGAGAATTAGGACGTATTGGTCTTGCCATAGCCCCTAATAAACCAGAAATTGTTTATGCGCTGGTTGAAGCCAAGAAAAATGCGCTGTATAAGTCTGAAGACGGTGGTTTTACATGGAAAAAAATTAACGATAAAGACGATATAGGAAATCGTCCCTTTTACTACAGCGATATTTTTGTAGATCCGCAGAATGAAAATAGAGTCTATTCTGTATTTACCTATGTGAATGTGTCTGAAGATGGCGGAAAAAACTTTACAGAATTAATGCCGGCCTACGGTGTGGATAACGGTATTCATCCAGATCATCATGCCTGGTGGATCCATCCTAACGACGGTAGTTTTATGCTGGATGGAAACGACGGCGGAATGAACATTACCCACGATGGAGGAAAATCCTGGCGTTTTGTGGGGAATTTACCCGTAGCACAGTTTTACCATATTAATGTAGATAATGAATTTCCGTATAACGTGTATGGTGGAATGCAGGATAATGGTAGCTGGAGAGGTCCTGCTTATGTTTGGAAAGCACAAGGGATCCGTAATAGTTATTGGCAGGAAATAAGCTTTGGTGACGGGTTCGACGTAGTTCCGGACCGTGACGATAGTCGTTATGGCTGGAGTATGAGTCAGCAGGGATTTGTAAGCAGGTACGACCATATCACCGGAAATAACTATACCGTAAAGCCTACACATCCAGATCCAGATGTCTTTCTGCGTTTTAACTGGAACAGCGCTATTAACATTGACCCTTTCGATAACAGCACCATTTACTTCGGAAGTCAGTTTGTTCACAAGTCTACCGACAAAGGGTTAACCTGGGAAGTAATTTCGCCAGACCTTACCACGAACGATCCCGAAAAGCAAAAACAGAGCGAAAGTGGTGGTTTAACCATGGATGCAACAGGAGCTGAAAATCACACAACTATTTTGGTGATTGAACCTTCTCCCCTGGAGCAAAATATGCTGTGGGCGGGAAGTGACGACGGACGTGTACATTACACCCAGAACGGGGGACAAAGCTGGACAGATGTTTCAGCAAATATTCCCGGACTGCCTGAGGGAAGCTGGATCGTTCAGATAAAAGCAAGTAATAAAAATAAAGGAGAAGCTTTGCTCGTAGCAAACGATTACCGAAGATTCAATTATACACCGTATGCCTACAGAACTACTAATTACGGTAAAACCTGGAACCGGATTGTAGATGAAAACGATACGGAAAGCTATACGCTTAGCATCCTGGAAGACCCTAAAGAAAAAAACCTACTCTTCTTAGGCACCGATGACGGACTATATATTTCTACCAATGCAGGTGGGGACTGGATGAAATGGACGCATGGGTTTCCAACAGTTTCAGTAAAAGATATGGTAATTCAGGAACGTGAAGACGATCTGGTACTAGGTACATTTGGTCGTGCTGCATGGGTGCTGGACGACATTAAGCCGCTTCGGGAAATCGCGAAGAATACTTCGGTTTTAAATGAAAATATTACCGTTTTTAGTCCGCCAACTGCCTACCAGGCTTCTTACCAGCAACCTACCGGAAGTCGTTTTGGAGGCGATGCAACCTACCACGGAGAGAACAGAGATAGCGGTGCAAGAATTCGGTATTATTTTAAGAAAACAAAAGCAGATTCAAAAGAAAAGGAAGAAGACTCTTCTACTCCGCTCAGTGAGCAAAACGATAGTGAGGACAGTGAACATGAGGATGTTTCCAACGAGGATACGAATGATGAAATGCAAGACGGAAAGCCCAGTAAGGATTCTATTTATATGAAAATTTATGATGGCACTAGATTAATCAGAACGCTTAAAACAAAAGTTCCGGATAGTACAGGAATTTACACCTGGCGCTGGAGAATGAGAGAAGCTGGGGGCGATCGTCCTTCCCGGACTATTAGAAAACGCCGTGGCGAGCCTGGAGGAACGCAGGTAAAGCCAGGAACCTATAAAATTACCCTGGAGCACGATGGAAACAGTACTTCAACAACCCTTAAGGTTGAAAGCGACCCTAGATTGGATATCCCGCAACAAGCAATTACAGATAGTTACAATGCTTCAAAAGATATTGAGAAAATGACGCAAACTGCTGCTGATGCTGTAAAACAATTGGTAGAAAGTAAAAATGCCGCAGAAGATTTCAGTAAAAGGCTTGCGAAAAAAGACAAGAAAAAATATAAAGAGGAAATTAAACTCACTAAAGAGGTTACCAAACAAATAGACTCGCTTGTAGCCCTGTACCTTGGGAAAGAAGACAAACGGCAGGGAATTACACGTAATCCAGAAGTTACGGTAATGCAGCGTATTGGACAAGCCAATTGGTATAGTGGTAGCAGACCCGCTGGTTTAACCAAGACGGAGCGTATCTTACTAAAACAAGCAGAAGACGAGTTAACAGCTGCTCTGGATAAAACAAACAGCTTTTTTGTAACCGAATGGCCAGAATACAAGTCTAAAGTAGAAAAGATAGAATTAGCGCCTTTTAAGGAGACGCAACCTATAAAACTTGATTAACTAAACTACTCCCATTATGAAAAAACTCATTGTACTTTGCATGGCACTGGTTCTTTTTGTTGCGTGCAAGAAAACCAAAAAAGAGGAAATTGCTGATGTAAGGGAAATACAGCAGTATTCTATAGCCCAGTTTATGGATAACGAAAATGCGTTTGCCAATGGCTATTCTTCAGACAAAAGCAATATATTAATGACGAGCAATCGCTCCGGAATCTTTAATATGTACACGACTCCTGCTTCCGGTGGAGCTTTAACTCCCATCACTAAAAGTGATAGCGCCTCGATTTATGGCATTTCCTACTTTCCGGAAGATGACCGCATCCTTTTTAGAATGGACGGCAATGGAGACGAGATCTATAAAATCTATATGAAAGACGGTGATGAAATCAAAGCCCTTACCCCAACTAAAGATGTCCGGGCCCTTTTTAACGGGTGGGCAAAAGATGGGAAGAGTTTTTACTATGCCAGTAACGAACGTGACCCAAAGTATATGGACAGGTATGAAATGGATCTGGAAACCCTGACCCCAAAAATGGTATATCAGATTGAAGAAGGGTTCGATTTTGCCGGAATGAGTGAAGACAAAAAGTACATCGCCCTACTAAGTCCTATTAATACAAATGATTCTGACCTCTATGTTTTGAATACTGAAACCGGAGTTAAAACAAAAGTGAATGATGCTGTGAGTGGAAATAGTCCACAGGATTTTTCACCAGACGGTACGTATCTGTATTACACAACAGATGATGGTGGAGAATTTAGTTATGTGATGCAATACAATCTGGAAGACGGTACAAAAGAAAAGGTACTTGAAAGAGAATGGGACATCAATGGTTATTCTTTTTCAGAAAATGGCACCTACCAGATCACCTTTATAAACGAAGATGCTAAAAACACACTAGAAATTATAGAAGTAGCTACGGGCAAACCTCTGAAACTACCTTCCTTTGAGGGAAAAGAAATTACCAGTATTTCTTTCTCTCGTGACGAAGAAGCTGCTTTGTTAAGAGTTGGAGGCTCTCATACCCCTTCAGATTCTTACTCCTACAATTTAAATACAGAAGAAGTAGTAAGGCTTACTGAAAATCTAAACGATGAAATTGACCAGGAAGATTTAGTTTCGGCACAGGTAATTAGGTACAAATCTTTTGATGGTTTGGAAATTCCAGCTATTTATTATAAACCAATACAAGCTACCAAAGAAAATCCTGTTCCGGCTCTGGTTTGGGTTCACGGAGGTCCTGGAGGACAATCAAGACAGGGTTTTAACAGTACCATTCAATATTTAGTGAATAATGGGTATGCTGTCCTTGCAGTAAACAACAGAGGTAGTAGTGGCTACGGAAAGACATTTTATAAAATGGACGATCAGAACCACGGAGATAAAGACCTGAAAGACTGTATTGCCGGGAAAGACTGGCTGGCAGCTCAGGATGTTATTGATGGAGAAAGAATTGGGATCATTGGAGGCTCGTATGGGGGTTATATGACGATGGCGGCTCTTACCTATGCTCCCGAAGAATTTGCGGTAGGAGTAAATATTTTTGGAGTGACCAACTGGCTACGCACCTTAAAAAGCATTCCGCCGTGGTGGGAATCTTTTAAAGATGCACTCTATACCGAAATGGGGGATCCAAACACAGAGGATTCCATTAGATTGCGTAAAATATCTCCTTTGTTTCATACCGATAAAGTAACGAAGCCATTAATGGTGCTTCAGGGCGCCAAGGATCCGCGTGTACTACAAGTTGAAAGCGATGAAATTGTAGCAGGTGTGAAGAAAAATGGTGTTCCCGTAGAGTATGTATTGTTTGAAGATGAAGGCCACGGATTTGTAAAAAAAGAAAATCAGATCGAAGCCTACGGAAAAATTAAAGAATTCCTGGATCAATACTTAAAAGGAGAGAACCAAAGTACGTTAGATAACAAAAAAATTAAAGGAGAATCAATTAAATAAAGTAACCTATGAAATACACTACGTTTCTAGCAGCTATTCTGCTCTTTTCGTTTACAACAACTACAAATGCTCAAGAAAACCCAAGTGATGAATTGGGAGCCTGGTATATCCTCGCTTCCAATAGTAAACTAACCGAAAAATTATCTTTTCAGTTACAAACCCAGTTCCGGTTTTTCGAATTAGCTTCAGAAATTCAGCAATTTAAGATACGGACAGGTGCCAAATACCGCATTATGGAAGGGCTTTCCGCAGGAGTTGGGTATGCGTATTTCAGAAATGATTTCTCGTACCTTTCCGATACCCCTCCCTCTTTTGATGAGCACCGTATTGTGGAGGATATCTACCTGGATCACAAGGTTGGGAACGTAAAGGTGGACCATCGAGCCCGTTTAGAAAATAGATTTATAGTAACAAATGGCGAGACAGATACACGGCATTGGTTTCGGTATATGGCGAAATTTTCATATCCTATCTCAGACGTATGGAGCGCAGACGTCTACAATGAAATGTGGTTAAATGTTGGAAATGAACCTACTTTTGCTCAAAATTGGTTAGGAGTTGGATTGGGGTATAAGTTCAGCGATCTTATAAGATCCAGAGTCGGGTATCAACGAATTCATCTGGACGGTCCGGACTTTGACCGATTGCTAATACAGCTAACATTTACCCCGGATTTTTCTAAGGCTTCTCAGCCTTAAGATTTTTTTAACATATCTTTAGGTACGGTTTTCTTTTTTTTTTTATAATTGTGTCATAAAACACCTAAACCATACCTCATGAAAAAATTTATACTCTTGTGCCTTACTTGCGCAACAATCGTTTGTTGTAAAGGTAAAGCTGCTGAAGACAAAATGGCTTCAGAAAATGAAATCACCGAACCTACTGGCGTAGATAACATTGCCTATAAATGGAGCGAAATGGCCATAACGGCTACCGCAAATGATACCGAAAAATTTAAGCCACGCCCTACAATTACTTCCAGATATTTAGGATTGATTTTTACTTCTGTTTTTGATGCCTGGACACGTTATGATGCCGCTGCCACTCCTGTATACTTAGAAGGTGTAGAGAGAAGACCTACAGAAGAGCAAAACTTAAAAAACAAAGAGATAGCAATTAGCTATGCGGCGTATCGTACCATGAACGAGTATTATTACACCGATAAGCCACTCTTCACAGAGTTTATGAAGGAACTGGGCTTAGACCCTACAAACGAAAGCCTGGATCCAACGACACCAGAAGGTATAGGAAATTTAGCTGCTAAAGCCGTTATTGAAAAAAGAAGGCACGATGGCTCCAATCAGTATGGGGACCTGGGAGATTCTAACGGGAGACCTTACTATAATTATACAAACTACAAGCCTGTAAACGATGTTGAAAACAATGTAGACATAAACCGCTGGCAGCCAAAATACTTTGCCGATGGTAAGGGTGGAAGGTTTGCACCAGAATGCCTTACCCCACATTGGGACAAAGTAACCCCTATTGCTTTAAAATCTGGAGACCAATTCAGACCAGGGCCTCCACCAATGGTTGGTTCAAAGCAATTAGAAGAAGAAGTAAAAGAAGTAATTGAACTACAAGCCAATCTAACAAACGAAGAAAAAGCTTTGGTTGAATTTATGAGAGATGGTCCGCAATCTGTTCAACAAGCCGGACATTGGCTTAAATTTGCACAGGATGTTTCACGTCGTGATGATCATAACCTGGATCAGGATGTAAAAATGTATTTCTTAAATCAGGTAGTTGCGATGGATGCATTTATCGCTTCCTGGGACAGTAAAATGTATTATGATTTTGCGCGTCCTTTTGCCTTGGTACATAAATACTATGACGAACAAAAAATTAAAGCATGGGGTGGTCCGGACAAAGGAATGGTTGAAATGAAAGGAAACCAATGGAGACCGTACTCCCCAGACACTTTTTTATGTCCCCCATTTCCTAGCTACACATCGGGTCACAGCACCATTAGTGGGGGTTGTGCTGAAGCACTACGCTTGTTTACGGGTAGTGATGAATTTGGTGAGTCTGTAGAATTAATTCCTGGTAGCATGACAGAACCTAACAATCTTGGTGAAAAAGTTACCCTACAGTTCCCAACGTTCACTGAAACTGCAGAAATGGCCGGGCAATCCAGAGTTTTAGGAGGGTATCACATACAAGCTGATAATGTAGCAGGATTAAAACTAGGTAGAGATGTTGCTGCTGAAGCCTTCAGATTTTATAAAAAACATCTGGGAGAATAACATGATTAAAAAATAAGAGTTGTAAAAATGGGCAATTGCCCATTTTTTTATGCATAAAACTTTATATCTCGTATCTTTATAATTAAACGACATTACATCCTATGAACCTTCACAAAGTAAATTTTCCCAATCAAGAAGAACTTACACTTGCGGGACGTTTAGAGCTTCCCGCAGACCAGCAACCCCATAATTTTGCAATATTTGCACATTGTTTTACCTGTACTAAAAACCTATTGGCAGTAAAGAATGTAAGCAGGGCTTTAACAGCTGCAGGGTTTGGCGTGTTGCGATTCGACTTTACTGGTTTAGGGGAAAGCGAAGGAGATTTTGAAAACACCAACTTTAGTGGGAATGTTGAAGATTTACTGGCAGCAGCAGCATTTCTTGAAAAAGAATACAGCGCTCCTACCCTACTCATTGGACATTCTTTAGGGGGAACAGCTGTAGTAATGGCAGCTGCCAAACTCTCCAATATAAAAGCAGTAGCTACTATTAATGCTCCTAGTGATCCGGAACACGTAAAACACCATTTAGAGCAGGATATTGAAAAGATCAGGCGAGAAGGAAAAGCACAGGTTAATTTAAGTGGCAGACCCTTTACCATTAAAGAACATTTTTTAGACGATCTAAAAAAACAGCCCATCAAAGAGGTTGTGGGTTCTTTTAGAAAGGCATTGTTACTTCTCCATTCGCCTCAGGATGCTACCGTTTCTGTAAACAACGCGGAAGAAATCTATAGGGCTGCCCACCATCCTAAAAGCTTTGTTTCCTTAGATGGTGCAGATCATTTGCTAAGCCGGAAAGAGGACTCTTTATATGCTGGCAAAGTAATTGCTGGATGGGCATCCCGCTACGTAGAAATTCCAGAAAGAGTATCTATAGCTACCAAGCATGATGTAGCGGCCAGTCTTACAAAGAACGATGGCTTTACAACCGATCTAAAATTGGGTAAGCACTATTTAACCGCAGATGAGCCTATAGCTTTTGGCGGTAAAGATTATGGTCCTACCCCGTATGAACTTCTATCATCTGGGTTAGCTGCCTGTACGGTAATGACTATTCAAATGTACGCTAAACGCAAAGAGTGGGACCTCCAGAATGTACAGGTGCATATAAGCTACAACAAGCAACACGCACTAGATTGCGAAGATTGTGAAAATGAAAGCACAAAAATTGACACCTTTATCCGAGACATTAAATTTGAAGGTAATTTAGATGAAAAACAACTAAAGAGACTCCTGCAAATAGCCGATAAATGTCCTGTTCACAAAACACTACACAGTGAAACTCAAATTATTACCAACCTTATTTCTTAGGATGGAGCGCTCTACTAAGTTTGAAGTTACAATTACAGGTACTCATGGGGTCGTAGTCCCTACCCAAGAAGCCCAGCCCTTTTTAGATAAGGGCCATTCCCGAGTAGCACTAAAAGCTTTTTTTAAAGGTAAAGAAATTTCATTTCACGGAAAATTGCATAAACGAAATGAAGAAGTATTGATCAGTTTCGGAAAACGATACCAAAAGGAATTGGGAGTAACAACGTCAGATTTTTTTGAGCTTCAAATTAGTGAAGACACTACTGAATATGGAGTGGAAATGCCAGAAGAATTTAGTGCCGTACTTGAAACAGATGAAAAGGCTTTTGAGCTTTTTAAGAAATTAACCAATGGTAAAAAACGCAGTTTAATTTATTATATCCTTCGGTTTAAAAACACACAAACTCGTGTAGACAGGGCATTACTAATTTGTGAAAATTTAAAAATAGGTATTACAGATCTCAAGCAACTAATAAAAATACAGCGTTAAGATTGTTTTAAAAGTTTGTTGTTGCGCTCCTTTGGTGGTACTTTTAAAATATTAACCACAAAATAAACTTTACATCATGAAAAAAATACAATTAGTCTGTCTTAGTTTAGCCATTGTAGGAATGGTTAGCTGTAAAAATGAAAATAAGGACAAAGAGGAGGATACTTCAACTGAAATGAATGAGGATACGACCGAAATGGTCAAAGAGGACAAAGCGATGTCTCCCAGAACTTTTTCTTTAGAGCTGGAATCAAAAAGCGATAGCAAAGCAACCGGAACTGTAGCTTTTAAGGAAGATAATGGTACTGTTACTATGAAAGCTAAAATAATGGGACTCTCCCCAGGAACCCACGCCATTCACATTCATGAAAAGGCAGATTGTAGTTCTCCTGACGGAACATCTTCCGGGGGGCACTGGAATCCTACGTTTGAAGACCACGGTAAGTGGGGTGATGAAAATGGATTTCACCGAGGAGACATAGGAAACTTTGAAGCCAATGAGCAAGGGGAAGGTACGGTAACTATTACAACAGATCTATGGTGTATTGGTTGCGGCGATGAGAAGAAAGATATTCTTGGCAAAGCCATTATAGTACATCAAGGCGTAGACGATTTTACGTCTCAACCCTCTGGAGATGCCGGTGCACGTGTAAGTTGCGGGGGTATTATTCAGTAATAAAAATTTATCCTAAAAAAAAAGAGCCTCTTGAAACTTTGTCAAGAGGCTTTTTTATGCTGCCTGTTTCTTTTTAGGGACACGCGATACTGCGGGTGTTTACTTTATGTTTCAGTACGTTATAGAATAGTATGTTCAAAAAGGGTACCAAAAAAAACCCTGACTATAAAATAGTCAGGGTTATAAGCTTTAAACTAGGTATTCTATAGTTTATTTTTTAACAATACGCTTTACAATACTTGTATTTTCAGAGCTAATCTTTACAAAATAAAGACCTGTTGCCAATGCTTCTAATGAAAGTGTTGTAGTACTTTCAGCATCTGAAAGATTAAAAGTATTGATCGTTCTTCCATTTACATCCGTGATAATTGCAGAAGTTAATACCAAATCAGTAGTATTCCTTAGTGTAATATCACCATTGGTAGGATTAGGGAATAAAACAATTCCTTTCTCGAGGATGTTATCCTCTACTCCTAATATCTCGTCTACGATCACATTAAAGGTACAGGTGGCATCATTTCCAGCCTCATCTGTAACGGTTATGGTGATTTCTGTTACACCAATTCCTACCTGAGTTCCAGCAGCTGGGCTTTGTGCGACTACTGGTGATACTGTACAATTATCTGCTGCCGTCACATCTGGCGTATAATCCAGAAGCGTGTATTGTTCTCCAGTGTTTACCAATACATTCTCATCTGCCGGACAGGTTACTGTAGGATCTATAGTATCATCACCAACTGTTACAACAGCTTCTCCACGCGCACTTAAACAACCTAATGCACCTGAAACATCTCCAATATCTGTATTAGGAGTTCCATAATCTGATCCTAAACAAACATTCGGAAAGTCTGCACCTGTATCTGTATCTGCTATTCTTCTGAATGAGTTATCACATACAATATCCATGGTAGCACCATCCCCTATAAAGTCTAAATCGGCAGCTGTAATAGTAAACCCGTTAATGGTAACATTCAGGGTTTGAATATCCTCTTGCGTTGCATTCCAGAAAATGGAATCTACTACATTACCAGCATCATCTATAATGATAACCCAGCCATCTCCATCAGGTCCCCACCATAGGTTAGAGCCCCAGTAATCCGGGCTACCAGCCTGGTCACTCCAGCTAACTACAGAATCTGCTCCCATATTTCCTAGCGTTTGCGTGATAGGGTTAATCGTATTAATGCTACCAAATGGTTGCTCACTTACAGCTACTGTATATCCTGAATAATCAAACGCAGCTCCAACATTTTGAATCTCTACTCTATCTGGTGTTTCAAAAGTAAGTTCAGAAATCACCAGCTTAGATACCGGAGGTGCTGGTCGTTCTTGCGCAAACACCGAAGTGGTCATTGTTGGGCTAAATGTGTACGACTCACCTTGAAATAGTACATTTCCTCCTGTGAGTTCGTCGTACCAAAAAATTGTGTTTGTCGGGTCCATTGGTGTTGCTGTAACAGTAGCATCACTTTCTCCACAAACAATTTCATCGTCGGTTGTAACAGGGCTATCAGGAATTGCGATCACTTCAATAGTATCTGAATCTGTTGAGGCCACTGAGCAATTTCCATCCTGTACTTCATAAGAAATTGAATGTACTCCAGATCCTGCAGCAACCGGATCAAAGGTATATGTGTTTCCGTTACCATCATCTGTAACTCCAGGTCCGGAATAAACACCACCAAAAGGAATTCCTCCTGATAAGTCTGTTAGTACCGCGCTACCTTCACATACATCGTTGGGTGCTGTAAAAGAGGCAGTTCCAGAAGGGGTGTCAAAAGCTTCAGTTCCGTCACTTCTGCTGTTTGAAGATCCCTGATCTGCACTTAAACCTAAACCTCTCTTTGCAAAAGCGTCCCAGATAATACATTCGTTTGCTCCTCCGTATATGGCCTGATCTGCAGCAAATATTGCATCTCTACCATCGACAAAACCAGGAGAGCAAGGTTGTAGCTTCATACCTTCCATAACTAATGCAAGTGCCTGTACATTTCCTCCATCTACGTTTACATCTCCAGTTACATTATATAGATCTGCTCCTAATCCATGTTCGTCAATAAGTGCCCAAGTAAGTTCCCAGAGCATTGTAGACCATACAGACCCTACCCCGTGAGGTACTGCTGCTGTTTTAATATCATCATACGTTTGCGGATTTACTGCTAAATCTGTACTGTAAGGAAATGGTCTAATACCATCTCCATTAGGTCCTTGACCAAATAAATAGGTACCAACTGGTCTAGGGGTTTCTGCCATATCACCAGGTTTCATCGTCATAACTACACCTATATAATCACTCCATCCTTCTCCCATTTGCTCTTGTCCACCTAGACATCCAGTATTACTAGGACCTCCTGTAAGCCTGTTTGACACACCGTGCCCAAACTCATGAATAATAACCAGGTTGTCAAAGTCGCCATCTCTGTTATTACAAATATACATTTGCATGCGTGGGTTTTGTCCATCTGGAGGCGTTCCAAAATTTGCATTACAAGTACCAGAACCGTCCTGTGCTTCTGCATTTACAGAATCACTTCCTGCTCCTGCACCACTGTAGTTAAATTCTTGAAAATTTCCACCTTCTTCATCAAAACCATATTGAAAAAGTAAATCGTGAATAATATTATTCCAGTAAAATAGATTGGTAATAGCAGCAGCTTCGTATTGATTCCCGTTTGAGTAATTTTGATCGAAAGGAAAACCAGCTCCTGTAAAATCCAAACTAGCTCCACCGTCAGGCTGGAAGCCTTGGTTGTCACCATCTTCATAGGCATCAACATTATTCCCTCTAGTTACCGTAAACTCTGCACCAGCAGTTCCATCGGTATCATGCCAACCAAATGGGGATGCAAGAGCATCTGCCGGGTTCGTTTCAATTGTACGGGCAGAATAGAAAGGGCTTTCGTGTGGGTATGCGATAACTTCATAACTATTGGGAGGTAATGAGGCATTAGTAGCTTCAGCTCCATAATTAGGAATATCAAACAAGTTTTTATTGTGGTCTAAGCCAGAAGTATCATGATTGCTGTGATCGTGTTCAAGGTTACAGCTTAATATCCAGTTATTTTTATCAACAATAGCTCCAGAAGCGGCATCTACACGAACACTCCACCAGTTCTCACCAGCATTTTCCTGAATCGAAAGATCCCAGGATAATACCAATTGTCCTGCCGAGTTTTCTTGGTATACTAATTTAGCTGGAATATCACTTAATGAAATACCACCGTCTGACATAACAGTACTCCTACTTGTGTTAGTAGATGCACTCTTTATAGCCAGATTTTCAGTTATTGCATAACCAAGTTGTGCAGCAGCAGCTTCTACCGCTTGAACCGCAGTTAATGAGGGACTAGAGGTAGCAACTCTGCTGCTAGCATCACTTATAAACTTGTTGTTTGCAGCGATAATAGTACCCTCTGAATTGGTATGTACGCCAGACTCGGTACCGTATACTTCATATCCGTTTACTAGTTGACGATAATAGACATGAGTTACACCACTAATAGTACTGGTGCTTTGGTCTGTAATTACCCATTGCGCATTGTCATCGAGTAATTGATAGTGTTCCATTAATTGACTTAAGGACTTTACTACTTGGTCTTTAGATTCTTGGGCTTGTAATTGGGTGGTAAACAAGCAAACAACTAAAACTAAAGCTCCGAAGGAAACTTTTTTCATAGAAAATAATTTAAATTAAAAATTAGTAAGTAGGTTTACGTTTCAACTTTTTTGATAAAGTTAAAAAATTTAACGAATTTAACAAAAATATTGCAATAAGGTACAAATAATTAACATTTCCTCAATTTTAAGTTCTAAATAATGATTTTAATTAAATTTTTAAACTTGAAATGAAAAATGAAAAAGTAATTATTTATCTTAGTGCCACTTAAAACAAAAAAATTACATGGAACAACCAGATTTATTGATCCTTCAAATGCAGCAAAGAAATGAGAAGGCATTTGAACGATTATACTCAATGTACTCCGAAGCCATCCATGGCATTATTTACAGCATTGTACTAGATGAAGCAGTTGCAGAAGAAGTACTGCAAGATACATTTATAAAAATCTGGAATAATGCTGAAGCGTATGATATTAAAAAAGGACGATTTTTCACCTGGATACTCAATATAGCACGTAATACAGCTATAGATAAAACAAGGTCTAAGAGTTTTAAAAACACGAAAAAAAACCTTACCACGACAAATTTCGTAGATATTTTGACGTCTTATGACAATCTAAATAGTAAAACCAATGCCATTGGGATAAAGAAATTTGTAGACAAATTGAAACCTATGTGTATTAGTGTTATTGAACTACTATTTTTCAAGGGATATACACAGAAAGACGCCGCTAAAGAATTAGAAATTCCACTAGGCACACTTAAGACTAAAAACCGTAATTGCCTACGTGATTTACGATGGCTAGTAATTGGCCCACAATAATATGAACGAAGAAGAAATTATAGCATCAGGAATACTGGAACTGTACGTTTGTGGATCTTTATCTGAAGATGAAATCCACGAAGTTGAAGTTGCCATTGATAAATTCCCAAACCTTAAAAAGGAGATAGAAATTATTGAATCCTCCCTCATTAACCTGGCAGAAAATGTTTCGCCACCTCTTGCCTCCTTAGTGTGGACGTATATTTTAAATGCGATACACTCTGCTTCAAATGGTGGCAGTAGTGGTACAAACGAGAAATCGTTTAACTGGGCCGGGGTATCTGGCTGGGCAGCTGCCATTTTATTACTAGGAGGTCTTTTCTGGGCAATGAACCAAAAAAGCACGCTAGAGAAACAAGTGGACTATACCACTACAGAAAATGAAGCACTAGAAGAAGAATTACAAACTACCGAAAAAGAATTATTAACTACTGAAAATGTATTAGCCGTTCTAAGAAGTGATTCGTTCGACAAAGTAATTCTCCCTGGAAACGATGCAGTAGCACCTGAAGCCTCTGCTAAGATCTTTTATAATAAGGAAGATGGCATAGCCTACATTGACGCCGAAGGACTTCCTACACCTCCAGAAGGTAAGGTATACCAGGTGTGGTCGTTAATTATGGAGCCACTCACTCCCAGTAGCATGGGACTTTTGGAAGAGTTAAGTGCTGTTAAATCAAACCTGTATAAGTTTGAACAATTCCCTGCTGCAGAAGGCTTTGGAATTACATTAGAACCAGAAGGAGGAAGTGAAACTCCTACCCTTAGCCAATTATATGTTTTGGGAACTGTTTCACAACCTTAATATAAAGTAACAAACTTCAGAAAGGAATACCTTTCAAATTATAAGGGTACCTTAAAACTAAAAAGTTTTAAGGTACCTTTTTTTTTCAAGCGACTGTATAACTATAGTAACAATAAAAAAGCACCCTCGACTAAAAGGGTGCCAACTAACAAAAAAACTCTGAAAAAACCGGTAATCCCGGCTATTGATCATCAACTTGGATAACCAACCATTGTACTATATATACGAAGGTTTTACAACCTTGGTTTTAAAGTTCTTGTATTTTTTTAAATAAGACCGGGCCAAACTCAAATTCGGCTTCCAGAAGTTCAGTTTTAAGCATCTTTAACTTCTCATTATACCCTTCGTTAGCCTTATACACCAATGCACTATGGTATAAAGCCATTGGTTCCGATGTTTTACCCTCTACGTGATCTTTTATAGTTTGTAAAGCTTCTTGTTTCATCGAACTCTTAAGTTGAGCTAACGCCAGTAAATGATAGCTTTCTGGCGTAGCACGGTTTGCTACTTCAGTTTTTGCCAGTTGTAATGCTTTCTCCGGGTGAGTGTCTGCGTATATTTCAATTAAATATGCATTGTACATAGCGCCGTAAGCACCTTGTTCTACAGCATTTAAAAACTGGTTGGTGAATTTTTCACTTTCAGCTTCATTATTTTCATATGCTGCCATTTCAGCTTTCAACAAATAATAATCCGGAACTTTATGGTGTACCATAACACTGTCTAAAATCTTAGTAGCTTCTTCGGTATTTTTTTCTGCTGAATAAACAATCCATGCGATTCCTTTTTTAGCATATGCATTTTCTGGGTCTAGACGCAATGTCTTAAGGTATTCTGTATAGGCATCCTGAATACGTCCAGCGTGACCGTAAAAATCACCCAGATTGGTATAGGTCCATATCCGAAGCGGTTTACTCTTTCTGGAGTCTGCAATATCACGTGCTTTTTCAAGGAAACGAATGGCACTATCCAGATCACCTTTATAATCGCTCCACTTTGCTACACGTATAAGGTAGTTATAATCTGAATTATTCTTCACTCGCTCCAGCATCTGGTAAGCATCATCGTACTGTCCTAACTCCATGTATACATCAAACAACATGTGTTCCGTAGCTCTTTTATTGGAAATGCCGTTATAACTTTCTTCAAGAATCTCCTTGGCTTCCTTAAAGCGGTGCTGGGCAATATAATTATGGGCAAGACTACGTGTAAAGCCGTCTTTATTGTGTGCAGAATTTGAAATTCCTTTTTTATAGAGTTTTTCTGCGTTGTAAAGATTCTGGACATCGCCTGTGGTTTCAAAAATGGTTGTGTAAGATCCCGCCAAGGGGCTTAAACTTCCAACACCTGTTGTGTCTTCAGACATTTTATTGGACCAGAAATCTCTTTCGGCAACTGCATTGGTATAATTTTTTGTGGTGGTTGTGCTTAAGGATGCTTCATAATCTTCAGGACTGGTAACTTGTATCGAGTTATCCTCAGTTTCAGCACAAGAGACTACGAGCAAGGCTATAGCAATATAAAAAGAGTGGTAAAGTTTCATTGTTAGTTTGTATATAAAAGAAAAGAGCAATAGGTTGTATTGCTCTTTTCAAAATAATTAATGTATGATTACTGATTTACAGTAGACATATACGGGAACGCAAGATTAAAGTCACGATCTCCAGCGTCTACACTATCCGATATCAAAAATGGATCGGCGTTTGGATCACTAAAGTTAAGGTTATTTAAATCTCCTCCTCCAAAAATAAGGATTAAAGAAATATCAATAACATCATCTGAAAGGTTTCTTCCGGTTAAGGCAGCTCCAGTTGCCGGGTTAAAGTAGGTTGTTTCACCATCGGGTGCTACTTGTAACGCATCGAACTGAGCTAACACCGTTGTAAATGTTGGTGCGTCCAACCCTAAGATGTTCGTTTCATAATTTACATCTGCAGGATCTGCTCCAAGTGCTACTGCATACACATCGAAATAGTTTTCCATGGTTGCTTCAAATATAGGCTGGAAAGACATTCTATCACTTACGATACTTGTGTTAAAGTCGTTTTTAACTGCGTCTGTTCCACCAAATACGGTGTTAATTCCTGGACGGCCCATAATGTCTTCCTGAGCGTAGGTACCAGAAAAGTCTAATACTACTGCACAAGGCTCACAAAAAACACCTCCACAGTCAATACCTTCTTCATCGGCATTCATTTCGCCATCGTCACACGTTGGTTCGTTCATGGCATTTCCGTTATCGTCGTCGTCTGCACACTGCACAAATGTGAGTGTTGTTGTTACAGCCAATAAGGCTATAAAAATTGATTTATATATTGTTTTCATATCTCTGTCTTAAATTTTATTGTTAGCTATTTATAGTTGTTTTCTTTTGGCTGAAACCCATACGTTGTATGCTGGAGGTAGATTTTCTATACCTACGGCTCCACCTACGTGGGCAGGTGCTGTACCTAGCATACTGTTTGGTAGTTCAACACTTATAGCTAATACATTTAAATCTTCAAAGAAATCTGTTGCTTCTCCCGGAGGAAAAAATCCTTCCGGAGCTACTGCACCAGATGTTACAGCATTAAAACGCTCAAAGTCGAAAAAGAAATAATCTCTTCTTGGTCCTGCGAAAAATGACATCCCATTATTAGTTGCTGTCACAGTTTCATCGGTTCCAGAAATTTTCACACTGCTCATAGGAGCAGTTGTTTGTATTTCACTATTTAAGCCTGTTTGCCCTGGAGCAGAAGGCCCGAAGAAATACATAGAATCACCACGGCGTATTGCTTGGATAACAAGATCCTCCACAAAATCACCTGTGTTGTCTATATTAAATTCTACCAGTACATCTTCGTCAAACATTGCTGTATTTGTTACATCTCCGGGAGTTAAGGGTCCTTGAAGTGTTGCAATT
This sequence comes from Flavobacteriaceae bacterium UBA1903, assembly GCA_002337605.1. Classification (GTDB taxonomy): domain Bacteria; phylum Bacteroidota; class Bacteroidia; order Flavobacteriales; family Flavobacteriaceae; genus Marinirhabdus. The sequence goes on along the minus strand of DDGL01000013.1, from coordinate 49,298 downwards.
AATACAGTGTTGTTTGGATTGTCGCCCTCAAAGGCATACAAGTCTGCAATGTCTGTTGTTTGTCCAGTTACATCCGGAGCATCTACGTGATCTGCAGCAATTAGAAATACTGAAAGTATTACTACTCCCAATCCACCAATAGCGGCAAAAATTTTCGTTTTTTTCATTTTAAGAAATTTAGTTATTATTAATAGTTTTTTTGAAAGTTATATTTGGTTGGTGTACTACCATTGTGTACTTTCATCTTTATTTACGCCTAAAGTACACTTACGGTTTTCGTAACGCAGTTAATGTTATGTTAACTAATATTAAAACAACCTTAAACAAACCTCATGAACCCTTCAGCTAGTGGATGGATTCCGAAATATATAACTTTAGTAAGTCAAACAAGAAATAATAATATACGTATTCAAGAAGTTATACCTTATAGTACACTACAAAAAAACGGGTTTGTTTTTGGGGTATCGAGTGCTTTATTATTTCCTACTCCAGAAAACCGATTACAACTTACCCGGGAAGAAACAATAAAAGTAAATTTGCTGCACATTCTTAGGATGCAGTATCTGTCCGAAAATAAAGAAGCGACTCCAGAAGAAACCTATAAAAAAATCATCTCGTTTTATAAAACTATAGAAAAAGAGCGCAAAGGTTTTTTTATTCAGTTTTCACGCTATAAAAGTGATGCTTCCAAACTGGAACGTATTATGGCAGTACGTATTCAGGAATCCAACAATCTATTTAAGCGTGATTTTGCCTCTTTACTTACACACGCATTCCTGTATATAGATGTGCTGGCGTTTAGCAAGTTTTTGCATACAAGTATTTCTTCAAAAAAATATATTGCCAGTTTTGAAAAGCTTGTAATGCATTGTTGTTTTTTAGCTTTACAGGTTAAAAAGAAGAAAAACAAATACGATCGCTTGCTTCTGGAACTTTTTGAAGATGCTACCTTATTTACGCTTACCACTGGCACTAAGGAAACACTTTCTTTTTTAGAAACCGAATCTTTAAACACAAATGAAAAGTTATACATATTAGATATATGTTGTTTAGCTGTTTGGGATGATTTTACCATGGATGCCAGCGAACAAGAGTTTTTGAACCAACTTGTAGATCAATTACAATTGCCTGAAGAAACTTTAAGCAATGCAATACAAAACATCGTTCTGCTAACAAAAGACACTAACAGTAAGATAACGCTCTTTGATTACGCCCATCCTGTAAAACAATTTTATAAACAAGCAACGAAAACCGTTAAGACACTTATATTAAGAAACAGAAACAGGTTGCTCCTGGAGTTAGAGGAAAGCGGCGAATTACTAATGCTTTTAGGAAAATCTACTACTCGTTCGCTTTCTGCTTCGGAAAAGAAAAAAGTGAAGGCACAATTGCTGGATATATGCAAAACAGTTCCCTCGTTGACCATCTTTTTATTGCCTGGTGGTACGTTATTATTGCCTTTATTGGTAAAATTAATCCCGCAATTGTTACCTTCGGCATTTGATGAAAACCGAATAGATCACAAAAAATAAACAGGTGTCTAATTTTAAAGGCTTTATACAAAAACTATATATACCCAAAGACCAGCTTTTGCTTTGGTTCCCGTTTGTGATCGTACTTATTGCAGGGTATTTTATAATTCCATCCTATAACTATGGACAGGAGGTGTTAGCTTTTGGGCTTATGTCTATGGCTCTTTTTCTCGTGGTTATATTTCTTTTAACCTGGAGGCTATTTGCAGTTACAACCGTTTTAGGGTATTTATTTTTGGCATTTTTTGCTTTTGTAAAACTTAGCTTCTATCAGCAATATGGTGTACCCATAAGCAGCTCTGCCTTGTATGTAATTTTTGAAACCAATTCTAGCGAGGCATCAGATTATCTTTCAAATTATTTTTCTACCGTCACATATATACTTCTATGTGTATTAGTGCTACCTCTATTTTTTTTACTGAAGGCATTCTTCCGGAAGAAAAAATTTCAATCAAAACATCCAAAGAGCGTGATTTTTTATAACATACTGCTTTTACTAGGGGCTTTTGCCTGTGTCTTTGGTATTCATAAAAAATTTAAAACTCAGAATATACCCTATGCTACCATTGCTACCTGGGATGACTACCTTGCCGCAAAAGAGCAACTTAAAGATGCACTTGCAGTTCCCAGCAGTAAAGCTTTCACCAATGTTGAAAGCATAAAAACCCCACAAACCTATGTAGTAGTTATAGGCGAGTCCACCTCACGATGGCACATGCAGCTTTATGGCTACGGTCGTGAAACAAATCCAAGATTAACTGAAATAGAAGAAGAGCTTGTAGTGCTAGACAGCGTTATAACGCCCCACGTACATACCATTACAGCACTGGAAGAAATACTAACACTCGCAAACAGTGAGAACATTCCAGCTCCCAATGGCTCCATCATACAATTAGCAAATATGGCAGGCTTTACCACCTATTGGCTATCCAACCAAAAGCCAGTGGGGTTATATGAGAGTATTCCTACAATTATAGGGAGTGCTGCCACCCATAAACACTTTATGGCTACAGACGACTATAACTATACTATTTATGACGGAGCTTTACTTCCTAGGTTAGATGAAATTTTAAAAGATACTTCAGCATCGAAGAAAATAGTTTTTATACATCTTATTGGTACTCATGTACGGTATGACAAAAGATACCCTGAGTCCTTTACTATATTTGAAAAACCTTATAAGGGTTTAAAATTTCAGCACGAAAAAGCCATAACTCAAACCAATGCATACGATAACGCTACGGCATACAACGACCATATACTAAGAGAAATTATTGAGCAACTTAGAGCACAAGATGGGTACAGCTACATGGCGTATTTTTCAGATCATGGAGACGAAGTATACGACACTATGGACTTTGTTGGGCACAACGAATACCACGGAACCCGTCCCATGTTTGAAGTTCCGTTTCTTTTCTGGTTTTCTGAAAAATATAAAAAGTCGAACAATACGCTGCCAGAAAATGTAGCTAACAGAACATACAGTCTTACCGATTTTCCACATACCTTTGCTTCGCTTAGCCACATAAAATTTGACGGGATTGATGCCTCCAGAAATGTCCTGGACAGTACTTTTGTGCCCCGAAAAAGAGTTATAAAAGATTCTATTGATTATGACAACAAGTAGGATTCTTTGGGGAATAGGGATTGTAGTAGCAGGGATATTTCTACTCTGGGGCTACAAATACAGTCCGAGAAAAATTGAGTTTTCGGGACATTACAAAAAGATTGGTGCACATCGCGTAAACTCATTGGACAAATTAAAAAAAAGCCTTTCTAATTTTGATGCAATAGAGCTGGATTTAGTATTCGATCCTGAAACAAATGTCTTAGATGTCCACCACCCTACCGCTCCATCAACAGGTCTTACGTTCACTAGGTATATTGCTGCTTTGGGAGATAAGCAACCTTTTATGTGGTTAGACATTAAAAATCTGGATAAAAGCAATGCCGAATTAATTTTACAAAAGCTTAACAGCGTCTTCCTAGAAAAGAACTATCCAAAACAAAACGTTTTAATTGAAACCAGATTCCCTGAAAAATTAGGGCTCTTCACTAAAGCAGGCTATAAAACAAGTTACTATTTAAAGCAGGATCTTTATAAACTGAAGCAAACAGACTTACATACAGAACTAGAGCAAATTAAAACGATCCTGGAAACACAACCCAAGGTTGGCATTTCTACCGAACATTTTGACTATGAAATCCTAAAAGAATACTTCCCGGAAACCACAAAGTATATCTGGTGCATACGGCATTCCAAAATTGGCGATTATACGTTAGTAAGAAGTATGTTGAAAGATGAAACGGTAGCATTGGTTTTGGTAACATACCATCCATTATAGAAAATTTACTCAAGCCATAACTTGAAGTCGCGCACCCGCTCCCTTGCCACAATTACTTCTTGTTCTTTATAACTGTTCAGCTTTAATTGCAAACGACTGTTCGTGTAGCTTATAATATCTCTAATGGCATTAATGTTTATGTAGTATTTCCGGCTGATTCTGAAAAAAGTTTGTGGCTCCAGCTCGTCTTCCAGTTGTTCCAGGGTTGTGTCCAGCAAATAATCCCTACCGTCTACCGTATGGGCATACGTTCCTTTGTTTTCAGAATAAAAACACTCAATTTCATCTACTGAAATCATTTTAATATGCTGTCCGATCTTAGTAGTAAAACGCTTTTTATATTCGCGCTCTACTGGGTTGGTAAGTAGTTTTTTTATGTCGTCAAAATTCATCTGTACGTTTTGCGCCTTAGGTTGTCGCATTTTGTACTTTTTTACTGCTGCTGCCAGTTCGTCTTCATCAATAGGCTTCAGGATATAGTCTATGCTGTTTAGTTTAAAAGCTTGCAGGGCATATTCGTCATAAGCTGTAGTAAAAATGATGGCGCTTTGTATATCTATCTCATCAAAAATCTCAAAAGACAGTCCATCGCTTAGTTGAATGTCTAAAAAGATAAGCTCCGGATGTTCGTTATTTTTAAACCACTGAATAGCCTCATCTACACTATGGAGCATCTTGTCTACGTCTACATCTAAACGCTCCAGCATACGATTTAATCTGCGTGCTGCAGGTTTTTCATCTTCAATTATTAAAACTTTCATGGGCTATGCTATTAATAACGGAAAGATACTAAAGAGAACTACCTCCATGCAAATGCAAAGGGCATCTAAATTAGATTTTAAAGAAAGAGTTTATTTGTAGAAGGTAGCGTCCTTCCGTAGTTGTGCCATTTTAATAGCAGCAATAGCAGCTTCGGTACCTTTGTTTCCATGCTTACCGCCGCTTCGGTCTATGGATTGTTGTAAAGTATTATCGGTGAGCACGCAGAAAATCACGGGAATATCGCCTTGAACATTCAAATCTTTAATACCCTGGGCTACCCCTTCACACACATAATCAAAATGCTTGGTTTCCCCTTGAATTACACTGCCAATTACAATAATAGCGTCAAGCATATCGAAGCTTTGTGACATTTTTTTTGCTCCGTAGATAAGCTCAAAACTGCCGGGAACATTCCACCGGACAATATTTTCCTTTAGGCCACCACAATCCAGAATAGCGTCGAAAGCCCCCTGAAACATGCCCTGGGTTATTTTTTCATTCCATTCTGAAACAACAATCCCAAACCGAAAATCTTTCGCATTTGGGATTGTTGTTTTATCGTATACCGATAAGTTATTATTTTGAGTAGCCATATACTGCTCGTCCTAAACGAGTAATTTTATTGCATTGCCTCTACCTTGCCCTTATAGGCAACAGCTTTAGTAGCTTCGGTAGACTTAGGATATTGTTTGTCTAAAGTTTCAAAGTGTTTTAGTGCAACATCAGTTTTCCCCATATTCATAGCAATAATTCCTGCTTTTAGTAAGAAACGAGGCGTTGTTACATCGTTTGTGCGAATCGTTGCAGCTTCTTCATAATACTTCAGTGCTTCATCTTTTTGATCTAACTGCGCAAATGCGTCACCAATAGCACCTTTTGCCAGAGGAGTTAACATTTCGTCCCCACCGCTAAAGTTATCTAAATGGTTAATAGCTTCCTGGTAGTTGTTTGTGTTCAGGTATGCCATCCCAGCGTAGTACTCTGCAAGGTTTCCTGCTTTTGTACTCCCGTAATTATCTATAATTTCTAAGAAACCATACTTACCTCTACCACCGTTCAAAGAAAGGTCATACAAAGAATCACTTACTGTATCGTTCCCTAAAGCTTGCTCAAAGAATTGCTGTGCCTGAAACATTTCGTTCATAGCTTCAGACTCTTTTGGCCCTTGAACCCACTGTTGAAAGCCAAGGTACCCTAAAACAGCAACGGCAACAATACCTACTACTATTAAAATCCCTTTCTGGTTTTTCTCTACCCAAGCCTCGGTTTTATTAGCACCCTCATCTAAGGTATTAAATACCTCAGCTGTTGTGCTGTCTCCTTCGTGAAGTTCGTCTTGCTCTGCTTCGTTCTTCGGTTTGGGTTGTTTATACCCTCTCTTTTTATATGTAGCCATAATTTTGGTTTACTGACGGGCAAAAATAAAATTTTTATTACAATTTAAAAGAGAAAAAAGTTCTTATTTTTCAATAATTTGCAGACTCAATTGTGAAAACACAAACCCAGCAACAAAAACACGCAACTCTCTTATTTTTATGATTTTAACTTCAGTTTCACTAATCAACTATAAAAATTTTGAAGCTCATAGTTTTCAATTCGATCCTAAAATAAATTGTTTTGTCGGTAAAAATGGGGTTGGGAAGACCAATGTCCTGGATGCAATTTACCATCTTTCCTTTGGAAAAAGCTACTTCAACCCTATCACGAGCCAGAACATGAAACACGGCACCGATTTTTTCGTGATTGAAGGCAATTATGACAAGAGCGAGCGACAAGAAAAAATTATCATTAGTGCCAAAAGCGGTCAGAAAAAGCACATAAAACGCAATGGAAAAACATACGACAAGTTCAGTGAACACATCGGGTTTCTCCCATTAGTTATCATCTCGCCTGCAGACCGTGATTTAATTATTGAAGGCAGTGACACGCGTAGAAAATTTATGGATGGGGTTATTTCGCAAGGTGATTCCGGATATTTACACAACCTTATAAATTACAACAAAGTGCTTGCACAGCGAAACGCTTTGCTCAAATATTTTGCAGCCAACAATACGTTTAACGCACAACAGTTAGAGATTTATGACCAACAGTTACACGAATTAGGGATGCCCATTTTTGAAAAAAGAGCAGGATTTATTGAAGCCTTTGCCCCTATTTTTTTAAAACGCTATCAATCTATTAGCAATGGTACGGAAACCGTTGGGTTAAAATACAAAAGCCAACTGAAAGAAGCCCCCCTTTTACAACTCCTAAAAGAAAACCGAAGCAAAGATAAGGTCACCCAATACACCAACTTTGGAATTCATAAAGACGATTTAAAGTTTAATTTAGACGATCATCCCGTAAAGAAATTTGGCTCACAGGGACAACAAAAATCATATCTTATAGCATTGAAACTGGCGCAATTCGATTTTATTAAAACACAAGGTGGCGTCACTCCTATCCTATTACTGGACGATATTTTTGATAAGCTAGATGAGGAGCGTGTTGCACAATTAATTTCCCTGGTAGACGACGACCATTTTGGGCAATTATTTATCAGTGACACCCACGCCGAGCGGACCGAACAGATTGTAAAAGAAGTAAGCCAAACGTATAAAATGTTTCCGTTGTAAGTCGTGAGTCGTGAGTCGTGAGTCGTGAGTAAAAAATATTAAAATAATGAAGAAATACATAACAATACTTATATCAATAGTATGCATTAGTTCCTGCACAAGGCAAGACCCTAAGGAGCAAATTCAGTATCTGGACGGCTACTGGAGTATAGTGAAAGCAGTGCTGGAAGATGGAACAGAGAAGGATTTTAGCATAAGCACTACTATAGATTTTATTGAAGTTGAAGGAGCCTCCGGCGTTAGAAAAAAAGTACAACCCAAACTGGATGGAACGTTCTTAACAAGCGATGACGCTGAAACTTTCGAACTAAAAATCGAAAATGACAGCTTACGACTCTACTACACTACCCCTTTCGATTCCTGGAAAGAAACTATCCTGATCGCAAAAGACAGCAGTCTCGTTGTGTTAAACCGTGACGGAAAGACCTATTTCTACAAAAAGTTTACGAAGTTTGATTTTTAATAAAAAGTTCTCAACGTATAAACTCTATACCCTTACCTAACATCTAATGGCCAAAAGAAACGCAGAAGAAAGTACCATAGGCGACGTTCTAAAAGACTTTATTGCCTCCAACCGACTCGAAAAAGGACTGGATAAAGTTTCTATTAAAGAAGCCTGGCACAACGTCCTGGGCGATGCGATTTCTAAATACACAACTGGCCTTTCGCTTGACAGAGAAACACTTTTTGTAAGTTTAAGCTCTTCTGTACTGCGGGAAGAACTTAGCTACGGAAAAGAAAAAATAATCAAGCTCCTAAACGAAGAAGTAGGAAAAGATCTGGTAAAAAAACTGGTATTGAAGTAAGTGCTTCATACAATCCCGATAAGAAGATCGGGATCACTCAGCAACGTTTGAGTGGTGAGAAAAAATAACATTATAGTACCAACACACCAAAGGGCGAGCATAGCAGCCCGTAAGCTACCAACCATAAAAAAACCCTCCCACAAGTACTATGTAGAAGGGCCCTATATATACTTTCTGAAGTATTTTCTTAGAACATTTCACGTCCAGAAAAATGGAAAGCACCTTCAATAGCTGCATTTTCATCACTATCACTTCCGTGTACGGCGTTCTCACCAATAGAAGCAGCATACAATTTACGGATGGTACCTTCAGCAGCATCGGCTGGGTTGGTAGCTCCAATTAACGTACGGAAATCTTCCACAGCGTTGTTTTTTTCCAGGATAGCAGCCACGATGGGTCCACGTGTCATATATTCTACCAATTCACCAAAAAACGGACGTTCGTTGTGGATTGCATAAAATTCCTGAGCATCTGCAGTTGTCATTTGTGTTAGCTTCATTGCTACAATACGGAAACCGCTTGCTGTAATTTTTTCTAAAATAGCACCAATGTGTCCTTTCTCAACACTATCTGGCTTTAACATGGTAAACGTTCTATCTGTTCTCATAATTTTTTAAAATTTGGTGCAAAAGTAGGTATTTAAAACACAACTACAAGCGATTAGCCATTGTTAACGATAATATAATCTGAAATTGAACAAAACAGAACCTGCACTAAAATCCCGAATAATTGTATCTTCGCACTCCTATGAATACAAAAACTACGCAACAAGTTAACGCCTTATTAGCCACTCCAAAAAAAGTGGTCATTGTTGGACATAAAAATCCTGATGGAGATGCTGTAGGGTCTTGTATGGGGCTCTATTATTTTCTGAAATCATTGGGACACGACGCCCAGGTTGTGATGCCAAACGATTACCCTACCTTTTTAAAGTGGATGCCAGGAAACGAAACAATTTGTATTTACGAAAAGGAAAATGAGAAAGCGCAACAATTTTTTGACGAAGCTGACCTTGTTTTTACTTTGGATTTTAATGCCCTGAACCGGGTGGGCGATCTGGAAGTAGTTCTGGAAAACTGTGAGGCTCAATTTGTAATGATAGACCATCATCAGGCTCCTTCAGATTATGCTGTGGCTACCTATAGCGACGTTACCATGAGTTCAACCTGTGAAATGGTGTATCACTTTATGAATGCCCTGGGAAGACTGGATGTACTTTCTGCTGAAATTGCCACCAATTTATACACTGGGATCATGACAGATACAGGGAGTTTTAGGTTTTCTTCCACCTCTCCAACAACACACCGCACCATTGCACATTTACTGGAAGCGGGTGCCAATGGAACAGAAATACACAATAATATTTACGATACCAATACCCCCGACCGACTAAAATTGCTAGGAGTTGCTTTAAAAAACATGACCATTCTTTCAGAATATAATACTGCTTTTATTACCCTTACCCAAAAGGAACTGGATGACCACAACTTTAAAAAAGGAGATACCGAAGGTTTTGTAAATTATTCACTTTCAGTTTTAGGAATAAAATTTGCTGTAATTTTTATTGAAAACAAACAGGATAATATCGTAAAAATTTCTTTCCGAAGTAAGGGTTCATTTTCGGTAAATGAATTTGCAAGAGCTCATTATAGCGGTGGAGGTCATACCAATGCAGCAGGTGGGAAAAGTGATAAAAATCTTGATGAGACCATTACTGAATTTATTAGTATCTTGCCCAACTATAAAAATGCCCTAAATACCAATGCGTAATTTATCTTATTTAGTACTTTTTCTTTTCCTTGCCCTAGCGTGTAAAAGCCCGGAAGCAAGAAGGCCCGTACAGCGTACTTCTGGCAGTTTTATAAAAGAAAGTGCAGAACGCAACAAAAAATTATACAAAAAAGAAGCAGCAGCAATCACCAAAATTATTGCACAAAACAGCGAAACAGAGTTTACATCCAACCCGAATGGATTTTGGTATTTTCATAATGTAAAAGATACGGTTAGCACTACAATGCCGAAACTTGGAGACATTGTAACATTTACCTACGATGTAAAAACCCTAGATGGAGCTACCATAGTTTCAGAAGCTGAAAATGGCGTACAACAATACCAGGTAGATCAAAGTAATCAGGATCTTATTTCCGGAATAAGAGAAGGTATTAAAGTTATGAAAGAAGGTGAAACCGTTACATTTTTGTTCCCTTCTTATAAAGCTTTTGGATACTACGGAATACAAGAAAAATTAGGAGCAAATATACCTATACAAAGTACGATTACGCTTCGATCTATTAAAACTTCAGAAGAACAATAAATACAAACGTTTAAAATTAATTATACATTCAAATGAAAAAATTATCGCTTTTAGCACTCGTAGTCATGACAATGGTCATGACGGCCTGTGAAGACAAATACCCAGATCTAGGAGATGGCCTTTATGCCGAATTTATCACCAGCAAAGGTACCTTTGTTGCCAAGTTATACAACGAAGCCACACCACTTACCGTAGCTAGCTTTGTAGAATTGGCAGAGGGTAAAAGCCAAATGGTAGACTCTACGTACAAAGGAAAAAAATATTATAATGGCCTCACCTTTCATCGTGTGATGAAGGATTTTATGATCCAAGGTGGAGATCCATTGGGGGACGGAACAGGGGGCCCCGGCTATATTTTCCCAGATGAGATTGTAGATTCCTTAAAACATGACGAAAAAGGGGTTTTATCTATGGCAAACCCTGGAGCAAACGCAAATGGAAGTCAGTTTTTTGTAACCCTTAAAGCAACTCCATGGTTAGATACCAGACACACTGTATTTGGAGAAATTGTTATGGGCCAGGAGGTCGTAGATTCTATCGGACTTGTACCAACCATAAAACCTGGTGATAAACCAGTGGACGATGTTGTTATCCAAGAAGTAAATATTATTAACAAGGGAAATCAGAAAGTAGCAGACTTCTCTAAAGAGTTAGGAGCATTAGAAGCGGAAGCCCGTGCTAAAGCTGAAGCCGTTGAAAAGGTAGCTACCGAAACAGCTGTTATGTATGCAACCAAAAGAGAAGAAGCAACAAAGTTAGAGTCTGGACTTGAGAAACTGGTACTTGAAGAAGGTACTGGTACCAAACCAGAAACTGGTTCTAAAGTACTCGTGCACTGTGCAGGATATTTTTCTAACGGACAGCTTTTTTACACTACCTACAAAGATGTAGCCGAAAAATACAATGCCTACGATGCAAGAAATCCATACCAGCCTATGGATCCTGTATACAGCACTGAAGCAAGGCTTATTCCTGGCTTTAAAGAAGGAATGTTAACCATGACCATTGGTGAAAAAGCAGTATTCTACATTCCTTCGCATTTGGCGTATGGTGAGCGTGGTAATCCACCAAGAATCCCTGCCAATGCAGACCTTATTTTTGAGGTAGAGCTGGTAGGCCCTGCAAACTAAAAAATAAACTACAAATTAGAAGCCCCGTCCTCGGGGCTTTTTTTATAGATAAGTGGCAGGATACTACACTATTTAAAAGTATATTTGCGCCCTTTTTAAGTGAAAAATTATGTGGCAGAAAACAATTAAGAACTTTACACAAAATCCAAAGAACGACATCCTTTCGGGACTTACCGTAGCACTAGCACTTGTTCCCGAAGCTGTTGCCTTTGCTTTTGTAGCAGGTATAGATCCGTTGGTAGGATTGTATGGAGCTTTTATGATGGGAATTATCACCGCCCTGTTTGGGGGGCGTCCGGGGATGATTTCAGGAGCTACCGGAGCTATGGCAGTAGTAATGGTTCATTTAATTGCGAAGGGAAATGAAATAGGGGATGCATTGGCTACACCCATTGAAAACCTTGGGCTACAATGGTTATTTATTACGCTACTCTTTGTGGGTGGAATTCAGATTTTAGCAGGAGTATTGCGACTTGGAAAATTTGTGCGGCTTATCCCCCACCCTGTAATGATGGGCTTTGTAAACGGATTGGCTATCGTGATATTTTTATCTCAATTAGGGTTGTTCAAAGAAAATGTAGGAGGAGAAATGACCTACTTACAAGGAAATAGCCTTTGGCTGATGCTTGGCTTGGTTGGATTAACTATGGCAATTATGTTTGGATTACCCAAACTCACAAAAAAAATACCTGCTGCTTTAACAGCCATAGTTATAGTTGCTGCCATTGTGATTTTCGGAAAGATAGATGTAAGCACCGTTGGCTCCTTTATAAAAGATGGTGGCGGCGACGGACTACAAGGAGGATTGCCAACATTTCAGGATCAGATATTCACTTTATTCTACACCATTGGCGATAATTGGGGATTAATACTCTCTACAGCATTCATACTAGCTGCCGTTGGATTAATTGAAAGTTTAATGACGTTAAACCTCATAGACGAAATGACCGAAACCCGTGGAAGTGGAAACAGAGAATGTGTAGCGCAAGGTGGCGCAAACATCCTAAACGGACTCTTTGGCGGTATGGGAGGTTGTGCAATGATCGGGCAAAGTATTATCAATATTAATTCTGGAGGGCGTGGAAGGTTATCGGGAGCTATAGCCGCAGTTGCTCTCCTTTGCTTTGTATTGTTTGGAGCACCATTAATCGAACAAATACCCATCGCCGCCTTGGTTGGGGTAATGTTTATGGTTGTAATTGGTACGTTTGCCTGGAGTAGCTTTAGGATCTTACACAAAATACCAGTGACCGATGCCATAGTACTCATTGCTGTTTCGGCCATTACCGTTTGGCAGGATTTAGCCATTGCCGTAATTGCAGGAGTAATTATGAGCGCACTTTCGTTTGCCTGGAAAAGCGCTACCAGAATTAGAGCAAGAAAACGTATTAAAGAAGACGGGACTAAGGTTTACGAAATCTGGGGGCCGCTCTTTTTTGGTTCTACAACAGCATTTAATAGTAAATTTGATGTCTCTGGAGATCCAGAAGCCATAGAAATTGATTTTATTGAATCTAAAGTTTCTGACCATTCGGGCGTAGAAGCACTTAGAAATATTGCCAATAAGTATATGGATGCAGGAAAAAAAATTACCCTAACACACTTGAGTCCGGACTGCAAAGAAATGTTGATTAAATGGAATCCTGAGTTTGATAGTATCATTGAAGACGCAATTGACGATCCGCGTTACCACGTGGTTACCAATATGATGGATGCTGATGTATAGATTTTAGTGTCACTTTTTTTATGTTTTATTTATTATTTATTCTGAAGTACGTATTGTAATTTACAGTACATTCGTTTCCTTTTTAAAACAAACTAAATGAAAAAAATGGCTCGTATACTATTGGCTTTTACAATGTTATTCACTGTAACAATAAGTATTGCCCAAACCGATAGTACTGCAACCGACAGCATTGCCAAACCTGCTATAGATTCTTCTGAAGTTGCACAAAAAAGCTTTCAGAAAAAACTGGAAAACCTTGAAAGACAGCGGCTCATAGATTCCATAAAAAAAGCTGAATTAGAAGCACAAATTAAAGATCTTAAAAATTCAGATCCTGATCAGAAAGACAAACTACAGGCGCAAATAAATGCCCTAAATGCACAGGAAACCGATAGGCTAGCCCAAAAAAAGAAGGAGATTGAAGCCCTTAGAAACTCCACAAAAGGCTACCCTGTTCTGGGATTTTTTGATGATACACTTTTCAATGTCTACACAAAACTAGGTAGTTTTTCGGCTCAAGAGCGGGCAGATGCTATTAGCAGAAGAGTAAAAACCCTGCCTAATAATTTTAGATATACTTCAGATTCGTTGACGATACATACCGTCGAAAACTCTTCAGATATTACCTACGGAGAACAAATTATTATGAGCGTTTCCCAAAGCGATGCTCTTTGGGAAAATTCCTCCACTGAGAATCTTGCTACAGCGTACCGGGATAAAATTGCCACTTCAGTAACCGAGTATAAGGAAGAAGTGAATATCTGGACGTTAGTAAAAGAAATAGGCCTGGCAATTCTAGTCTTGATTGCTATCTGGTTCTTAATAAAGTATATCATCAAGTTTTTTAAGTGGAGTGCCAAAAAAATTGAAAGCCAGGAAGATAAAAGGATTAAAGGTGTAAAATTAAAAGATTACACACTTTTCGATGCCAAACGCCAAGTGGCTGCTTTACTCCTTGTGAACAAGGTGCTAAAGTGGTTTATAATTCTATTAGCCATTTATATTGCTCTTCCTATTTTATTCGGAATATTTCCGTGGACACGAAATTTTGCCGACACACTTTTTGGCTATGTTTTAAATCCTGTCAAATCTATTTTAGCAAGTATCTGGAACTACCTTCCCAACCTTATTGCAATTATTGTTATTGTTCTCGTTTTTAGATATGTTTTAAAAGGGATCCGTTTTTTAAGTATGGAGATCATGCGTGGGAATCTGAAAATTAACGGTTTTTATCCAGACTGGGCAAGACCTACTTACCAGATTGTTAGAGTGCTGGTCATTGCCTTTATGATCGTTTCCATCTGGGGATACATTCCTGGTAGTGACTCCCCTGTATTTCAGGGAATTTCGGTTTTCTTAGGGTTTTTATTCACGTTTGGTTCGGCTGGTTCGCTTTCCAACATTATTGCAGGATTAGTTCTTACCTATATGCGATTGTTTAAAATTGGAGACCGTGTGAAGATTGGAGAGGTATTTGGCGATGTTATTGAAAAATCTTCGCTTGTAACCAGGGTACGTACTCCTAAAAACGAAATTATTTCCATCCCAAACAGTACTGTAATGAGCAGTCATACCATCAACTATAGTAGCGATGCTCCGGAAAAAGGATTAATTATTCATACTACAGTAACTATAGGATATGATATTCCGTGGAAAAAAATGCACGCTGCCCTTATTGAAGCGGCCACCAGAACTGATCTGGTAATGAAAGCACCAGAACCCTTTGTACTGCAAACAAGTCTGGAAGATTTTTACGTAGCCTATCAGATCAATGCCTACATACAGGAAGCTAATAAACAAGCGACTATTTATAGTAATTTACATCAAAATATTCAGGATGTATGCAATGAACAGGGTATTGAAATACTATCCCCGCACTACCGTGCTGCACGTGATGGCAATATGAGCACCATCCCAGAAAACTATTTACCAAAAGACTACAAAGCACCCAGCTTTACTATAAAGCAGGAGAAAAAATAAGAGTTCAATGGTAGCAACTAAAAAAGCTGAATTTCTTGATGAGGGAAATTCAGCTTTCTGTTTTTTGATTGATGTGTTCTTACCGCAATTTGCAGTCTAGCTTACGTAATAAAGGGTCTCCAAGGGCTTGCTGACAAGTTTCTTCTATAAAAAAACACATACGGCGTTTTTGCATTTGTAAACCTCCAACACGTAAAGGATTTAATACTTTTTTCATAACATTTCGTTTTTCGATTGCTTGATGTTTTGGTTCTGTTTATCTATAGCGTCTCTTGCTATTCCAAGCATAGGCTTTAGATGTTCTTACTCTTGCTGATAATGCATTGCTGTCTAACGTTCTCATAATAATAGTTTTAAAGGGTTATACTAAATAGACGGACAACTATTATTTTTGTTACAGTACTATGCAATACAAAGTAGTAATTTAACACTTTTTAACATTTCGACGCCTCTTTAGTACATCACTTTCTTATTCAGTAAAGCGCACTACTGTAACAATTTTCTACTATAAGTATCTTTATGGAAACTAATTACTCAACCTATGAAACATTTATTTTACCTTACACTTCTACTACTTTATACTTCCTGTATCGAAAAAAATAAAAAGAACACCTCCCCTACAGTAGCACCACAAGTCAATAAAACCGATACGCTTAAAACGCCAGCCGATTTCTTTCCGAAGCAAAAAGCACAGGTATTGGTTGTTGGTACCTTCCATTTTGACTATCCAGGTCTGGATGGCCATAAAACAATTCCTGAAGACCAGATAGACGTTTTAAAAGAACCAAAAAAATCTGAAGTTTCTGAACTGGTTGCCTATATTAAAAAGTTTAAACCTACTAAGATTGCTATTGAAGCAAACCCAGGTTGGAATGCAATGGAAAAGTTTAATGAATACAAAGCCGGAAACCGCAATGAGGAACGTGACGAACGCTATCAATTAGCTATGCGTGTAGCATCAGATCTTGCGTTAGACACTTTGTACTCGGTAAATTCTTACTCGCTAAGCCGTGATTTGTATACTAAAGATTCCATTTACCTAAAAAAAATTACTGGTGATGTAAACTGGGATTATGAGGATCCACTCTGGAAAGGGTTTGAAGACTGGATGGCCTACGACGACAAACTTGTCCCCAAAATGAACCTTACAGATTATTTTAAATATATAAACTCCCCGGAGGCTCATGAGTATGGCTACGGAATTTATTTACTCGGAAACTTTAAATCTGAAAACAATCAAGGGGCAGACCACCTCTCCATCTGGTGGTATAATAGAAACCTCAGGATTTTTAGAAATATTATTGGCATTACCCAAAGTCCTGAAGATAGAATTATGGTTATCATGGGCAACGGGCACGCAGCTATCTTACGAAATCTTTTCGAAGCTTCCCCAGAATATGAATTTGTGGAGTTTGATAGTTTGGAATAATTTTTAACTATTTTCGGGGCGTCCTATGCAGCGTCCTACACATATTTTATGGGTTATCGTATTTGCCCAATTTTGTTGCACCTCACTTTGGTTTGCCGGGAATGGAGTCTTAACACAACTTTCTGACGCTTTTCAACTTCCAGAACAAGCTTTAGGCTACCTAACCTCTGCTGTACAATTCGGTTTTATTATAGGGACGTTACTATTTGCCATAGTCACCATTGCGGATCGATTTTCGCCCTCAAAGGTTTTCTTTATCTGCTCTTTGTTAGGCGCCTCTATAAACCTGGGAATGCTATGGAGTGGAAATACGTTACCATCGTTAGTACTTATTCGATTTTTAACGGGTTTCTTTTTAGCTGGCATTTACCCGGTTGGCATGAAAATAGCTGCAGATTATTATAAGAAAGGATTAGGAAGGTCTTTGGGATACCTGGTAGGAGCATTGGCATTGGGTACAGCCTTCCCGCATTTTGTAAGTAGCTTTTCTGCCGAAATTTCCTGGCAATGGGTTGTTGGTATCACTTCAGGAATTGCGGTATTGGGTGGGTTTGTTTTGAATCTTTTAGTTCCTGACGGCCCTTATAGAACCGCTGCAACACAGCTAAAGCTTACTGCCATTCCGCAAATCTTTCAGAATAAAAAATTCCGAAGTGCAGCAGTTGGTTATTTTGGACATATGTGGGAATTGTATGCCTTCTGGGCCTTTGTCCCTTTTATATTGAGTGCTTATGCACAAGATCAGTCAATGACCTTAAACACTTCTCTCTGGTCGTTCCTAGTTATTGCTATAGGAGCTCTTGGTTGCATTTTAGGAGGGTATATATCTAACGCTTTTGGAACTAAAAAAGTAGCGACTACAGCGCTACTAATTTCCGGAATATGCTGTGTGGCATCTCCATTTCTTTATGCTACACCCCCTTTTATTTTTATTCCATTTTTACTGCTTTGGGGAATCGCTGTTATTGCAGACTCTCCTATGTTTTCAACACTGGTGGTTCACAATACCCAGCCAGATAACAAAGGAACCGCATTAACCATCGTTAATTCCATAGGTTTTGCAGTATCGATTGTAAGTATTCAGGTAGTTGCAACACTTTCAGAAACTATTGCCCCTCAATGTATGTTGGTCGTACTTACCTTGGGGCCTCTTTTTGGGCTATTCTTTTTTCTGAAAAACAAAAAGTGCGTTATGTAGGTACTCACATAAAAAAGCACACGCAACTATTAGGATATTTTCAGGCCATTTTTCACTTTTTTAGAGGGCTGAAGCAAGGTGACATCATCCCCGTCTACGGCACCTAAAACAAGGCATTCGCTCATCATAGGCCCTATCTGTTTTTCAGGGAAATTAACCACGGCTATTACTTGTTTTCCTACCAATGCATCAGTCGAATACAGGGTAGTGATTTGTGCCGAAGATTTGAGTATGCCTATCTCACTTCCAAAATCAATTTTTAATTTGTAGGCGGGGTTTTTGGCTTCGGGAAACTCTTTTGCTTCTATGATGGTTCCCACCCGCATAGCTACCTTTTCGAAATCCTGCCAGCTAAGGTTATTCGTCATGAGTAATCTTCAGTTTTTCTCGCATTTCTTCAGAAATATAAGTTCCTGCTGCACTGTAATTATCTACGAGAAGTCCCTTTTTACCATCTTTTGTTTCAATAGCATACAAAATGGAGTTATCGCCAGGATCTGTCATTCCTTCAAAACGAAAATACCGTACAACCTCACAGTCACCAGCTTTCCATTCTTTTTTTAGCCCTTTAGATTCTATTCCTTCTTCTACCAGGTTAAAATCTTCAGTATATCCCTCTTCTTGTAATTGTTCTATCGCTACGGATAGCGAACTATATCCTTTGTCCATAATCTGTTAGTTTTGATTAAAGATACATAGGCAAATACAGACATTCAAATTTTTATTAAATGTTTAGTATATCCATTCTAAAAAAACCTCAGTTTAATGAATATTCAGAATTGTATCTTTGTAATGTAACGTATGGTATCAATCGATTACTAATAAAAAAACTTCTATGGCCTTAACACCTTCTACCATGATGCCTTTAGGCACCAAAGCACCAGATTTTACGCTAACTGATGCCAGCACCAACAAACCTGTACGTTTAAAAGATATACAAGGTGAAAAAGGAACCGTAGTCATGTTTATCTGTAACCATTGTCCTTTTGTAAAGCATGTAAATGAAGAGCTGGTACGTATGGCAAACGACTACCACGTCACGGGCTTTGGTTTTGTAGCCATAAGCAGTAACGACATAGAAAACTACCCACAGGACGCTCCAAAATTTATGTGGGATGTAGCCAGAAAGGAAAACTACCCCTTCCCTTATTTGTTTGATGAAACTCAAGAAGTAGCCAAAGCTTATGATGCCGCGTGTACCCCAGATTTCTATTTGTTTAACAGCGATTTAAAATTAGTCTACCGGGGGCAACTGGACAATTCACGCCCGGGCAATGGCATTCCAGTAAATGGTCGTGACTTACGAGAGGCGATGGATAATATCCTTAACAACAATCCGCAGCGAAAAGAGCAAAAGCCCAGCATGGGGTGCAACATTAAGTGGAAGGCGTGATATTTTACTTTAGAAACTTCTTTTTGAAGATCGGTTACCCTTGATAATGACATTTGTGTGACTTGCTTTCATAAAGTGATAAAAACAGTTATACCTTGAACAATTTGAGCAAATTCGACCAATTTTATCTGAAAATTAAAAAAAACAGATGGTATTGGTACTTTTCGGTTTTTTGCCGACTAACCTTAGCGATTGGCTTTATAGTGGCGGGAATGACCAAAATATTGGATGAACGATTCGCCAGCGGCTTATCCGAAATTCACCCAATGGGATCCTATCTAACAGCTCTGTATCATACAGGCTATTACTATACATTTATCGGAATTGCTCAGGTACTTGCCGCAGTATTATTGATAATACCCCGAACTGTAGCCTTGGGAGCACTTCTCTATTTTCCTGTAATTGTTAATATTTGTATCCTTTCTTTCGCAGTAAGATTTGAGGGTTCATTTATTTCTGCTCCACTAATGGTGTTGGCAAATTTATATGTTCTCGTTTGGAATTACGATAGGTTAAAATACATCTTACCGTTTAAAAATACACCTGATTTTGGAGTTATAAAACGTCCAGAAAAATACAGTAATAAATTCCCTTTCGGTTTTTTCGCAGGAGTCGCTACAACTGTTGTGCTTGTCATTCTTATGTTTAAGTATGGTCACGAAATTATGCCAAGAAATTCATTGTCTGAGTGTAAAAAACAATTTGCAAATTCAGAATTTGAAGATGCGGGAAATAGATTTTGTGAATGTGTTCATACCCATGGAACACCCTTAGAGGATTGCTTAGAAGAATATGCTAAAGCAAAAAAAATACCTAACTAAAACACACGTATATACGTTATTAAATTTCAACATAATTCAAAAACCAACCCATGAAACTCACCGACCTGAAACCAAGACCTGCCATTAAAAATAACACCAAATTGAATAACCAGTATCTTCATTTTGAAAAGTTTATAGCAGCATTGAAACAAAAAAAGCTATCAAACAAGGTACTTACTGCATTAAATAGTTCAATTGAGGAGTTAAATAGGGTTCCGGACAACGAGTTAAAAAAAGAGCTTAGAAAAAAACAAACGAGCATCATAAAAATCCTTGAGAAAGAAATGAAAATTGTACCCAAGAATTATTATCGGAATTTATGGATGGCGCTTGGAATGTCCATATTTGGGATTCCTATGGGTGTGGTTTTTGGTGCCTTATTTGAAAATATGGCTTTTTTAGGAATTGGGTTGCCTATTGGAATGGCCATAGGAATTGCAGTAGGGACTCAAATGGATAAAAAAGCTTTTGAAGAAGGAAGACAACTTGATGTAGAACTAAAATCCTAAGCTACAACACTACCTACTTGAGAAGGAAGAATGTGTCTTTACCTTACTTGTCGTTTTAGTTTTAGTCAATAAATGTAGTACTAAGCCTTTTGACATGGCTTACAGGTTTTTTTCTAATTGAACTTATAGGTTAAATACAGCATGTAACTATTGAGTAGTACTGCTATAAAATTTGTTAAAGTAACGGGTATGTCACTCTTTAAAAATCCGTAAACAGTCCAAAGTAACACGCCACTTATAATAATTGCGAGCATCCCTCTGGAAACATCCTTGGTTTGTTTGGTTCTATGGGCTTTGCTAATTTGAGGCACAATACCACCCATCGTCAAAACACCTGCTACCAAACCCAATACCATTTCCATAATTTAATTTTTTGCTCTTGATTGATATCTATATACGACACTTTTTAATGAAACATCCCTAAAGTTACTTGCTTTTAGATTAAGCTGTCACAGTTTTGTGAAATGTTTAGTGCTTCGCTATAAATGATTGTTAATGAACATTCTTATAACATAATCAGGCTTTTATAATACCTTTAATAAGATGTTGTGAGTTTTTAATATACCTCCTTTTTAATTTTGAATGACAGCTAAAGATTTTAATACAAGCAAGCCGAAAAAAGCCCCCAGACAGAAATTAGAACCGTTTGTTATTTGAAGATTTACGCAATCAACATAATTTAAATTGAATAGGGAATCTAAGACACGATTAAAGAGTATAACTTATTAAGCTTTTAAGTTCCACTAATCACATTTATAGAATAGCAATGATCAAAATATTTATAGATCTCCTTGGAATTTCCTTAGTAGCCACTCTGGCCATGACCCTTTTTAGTTATGCGTTGTCATATTTGACCAAAAGCAAGTTTGAAGAGCCACAGTTACTTAATTTACTAGTAAGCCGTCACAAACGACTTAAATATCTAACAAGTAGGGAGCACATTATTGGATGGGCGCTACATTTTGGTATCGGGCTTGTATTTGTAATTCTATTTTATGTAGTTCATAAACTTTTTGATGTATCTATAACTTATAGTTTTGGAGCATTCTTCGGGTTTATTGCAGGTATTGCAGGAGTTTTGGGATGGCAAATACTATTGTATATACACCCAGATCCGCCAGATTTCAACAGAAAATTATTTTTTATTCAATTAATAATTGCTCATATTATATTTGGGCTTACCATTATAACTATCTACTAACTTTAAAATTTGAACTATGGAAAACTGGGTCTACGCTTCACTACCTATCATCGGAAAAGTATTTTTAACAATTCTTGCTATTTTTACGATAGTCATTATCATAACACGTATTTCGGGCTTACGAACTTTTGCAAAAATGTCCAGTTTCGACTTTGCTTCAACAATTGCCATAGGTTCTATTATAGCAACAATTATTCTAAATCCAGACCAATCAATCCTGAAAGGTGGCGTAGCATTGGCTGGTATTTTATTTTTTCAAACTGTATTTGCATTTTTGGTACGCAAAATACCAGCATTTGAGAAATTAGCCACCAATAAACCCATGCTGATTATGAAGAATGGTAAAATTTTAGAAAGCAACTTACACAGCACCAATATGAGCGAAGAAGACCTCATCGCAAAGTTACGGGAAGCAAATGTGATACATTTTGACGAAGTACGCGCAGTGGTACTGGAATCTACAGGAGATGTCTCTGTGCTCCATACCTCTGAAGACAAAGAACTCATGGATAAAATGCTGACAGGCGTTCGTTCTGAATAATACCTAACTACGTACCATCAACCTAACACATTCAACTTCGCAAACCTCAGCAACAACTTTTTTAAACCGCCATTTTCAAAATTAATTTCAGCCTTGGTATCTGCTCCTACGCCTTCAATTTTGGTGATTTTACCTTTTCCAAAACGAACGTGTTCCACTAAGGTACCTACGTTTAAGTTTGCTTTGGACGCATCAAAATTTTTATCAGTTTCACTGCTAACGGGTCTTATGCGACGTAATTTGCGTAGTTGTTCTTCTGTGGGGCCTTTAGGCGGCGTCCCTGTTGTTGGTTTTCGTAGTCTTAGTTTGCTTCGGTCTACATCTTCAAAAATATCGGCATCTATCAAGGGTTTGTAGCGATGCTCAGTTACTGGCGTAAGGTAGTCTAAAAAGCTTTCGTCTATTTCTTCAATAAACCTGCTGGGTTCGGCGTCTATTAATTTCCCCCAACGGTAGCGGCTTTGCGTGTAGGTAAGGTAGGCTTGTTTTTCAGCCCTCGTTAAGGCTACGTAAAACAACCGCCGTTCTTCTTCCAGCTCGGCCCGGGTGCTCATACTCATCCCGCTTGGAAAGAGCTCCTCCTCCATCCCTACAATGTATACGTAGGGAAATTCTAATCCTTTTGCGAGGTGAACCGTCATTAAAGCCACACGGTCTTCGTCGCCTTTATCATTGTCCAGATCGGTTGCAAGGGCTACATCTTCCAGAAATTCGGCCAGGGATCCTGTAGTATCGGCGAGTTCTTTTTGTTCTTCCACAAAATCACGCATCCCGTTTAACAATTCTTCAATGTTTTCGATACGAGCGATTCCTTCGGGAGTACCATCTTTCTTAAGTTCGGTCACCAGACCTGTTTTTTTGGTAACGTGTTCAGCAATTTCAAAAGCATTGTAGGTTTGGTTCAGCACCTGAAAGCTTTCAATCATCATCGTAAAATTCTGAAGTTTTGTGGCAGTTCCCTTATTGATCTTTAAATCAATCTTGCCAAGCGCTTTTATAACTTCAAAAATTGAACGCCCGTAGTGGTTTGCTGCAACCGTCAATCGTTCCATGGTGGTTTGCCCAATTCCCCTGGCGGGATAATTAATTACACGCTTTAACGCTTCTTCATCCTTCGGATTTAAAATTAAACGCAAGTACGAAATCACGTCTTTAATCTCTTTTCGCTGGTAGAAACTAAGCCCTCCATAGATCCTGTACGGAATGTCTTTTTTCCGTAGTGCGTCTTCCATCGCCCTGGACTGTGCATTGGTACGGTATAGAATAGCAAAATCGCCATGTTTTGCCTGCTCGTTCATTTCAGTTTCAAAAATATTGCTGGCTACAAAACGACCTTCGTCCCCATCGGTCATGGTTCGGTTTACCTTTATTTTGGGACCTTCGTCGTTAGCGGTCCAGACAATTTTATCGAGACGGGTTTTATTTTTTTCAATAATACTGTTCGCAGCGTTTACGATGTTTTTGGTAGAGCGGTAATTTTGCTCCAGACGGTACACATTTACATCGTCGTAGTCCTTCTGAAAGTTTAAAATATTATTAATATTCGCCCCACGAAACGCATAAATACTCTGAGCATCGTCTCCAACCACACATATATTCTGGAATTTATCCGAAAGCGCACGTACAATTAAATACTGGCTGTGATTGGTATCCTGGTACTCGTCTACCAGAATGTAGCGGAAACGGTTCTGGTATTTTGCTAATACTTCGGGAAAGCGGGTTAGAAGTTCGTTGGTTTTTAACAGTAAGTCGTCAAAATCCATCGCGCCAGCTTTAAAGCATTTATCGCAATAACTTTTATAGATATCCCCTAATCTGGGCATTTTTGCCATCGCATCTGCTTCCTGTAATTCCGGGTTACTGAAATAGGCTTTTACCGTTATCAAACTGTTTTTATAACTTGAAATCCGGGAATACACTTGTTTGTACTTGTACACATCTTTGTCGAGATGCATTTCTTTGATGACTGCCCGAATCACACTTTGAGAATCCTGTGTGTCGTAAATGGTGAAGTTATTTGGGTAGCCCAATTTGTCTGCCTCAAACCTGAGAATTTTTGCAAACACACTGTGAAAGGTTCCCATCCACAAATTTTTGGCTTCGGTACTGCCAACAATCTGTGAGATACGTTTTTTCATCTCACGCGCCGCCTTATTCGTAAAGGTTAAGGCCAGAATATTAAAGGGGTCTACCCCTTGTTCCATTAAATAGGCAATACGAAAGGTAAGCACCCTTGTTTTTCCAGAGCCTGCCCCGGCAATTACAATCATGGCGCCGTCTTTTTGGAGTACAGGCGCACGCTGGGCATCGTTTAATTGTTGAAGATATTCTTGCAAAATTGTTTAGCTGAAATCGAAACCGAAACCGAGATCGAAAATGAAGCGGAAAATTACTGAATTAGGGATAAAATTCAGTGTAAATGAATCATAAATTATGAACAGACTTTTTAGTTTTCGGTTTGTTGAAATTTGAATATCTTTAACTCCTAGAGTTGGTAGACGGTAGCGTTTAGCTGGCAACAAACTGTATTAGTAATTAAATATATAAAGTTTCCGAAATCAACTTCAATAAATGCATATTATGAAAAAAAACTTCTTTCTCCTGCTACTGCTCAGTAGTACCGTATTCTCGGTAAATGCCCAGATGGACAGCAAACTCTTAAAAGACATTGAAAATATTGAATCCCAGGTAATAGACTGGCGCCACTATTTTCATGAAAATCCAGAGCTTTCCAACCGTGAATTTAACACTGCTGAAAAGATAGCAACCCATTTGAAATCTCTTGGAATGGAAGTACAAACCGGTGTTGCAAAAACGGGCGTTGTTGGTATTCTGAAAGGAAATAAAAATGGAAAAGTAGTTGCGCTACGAGCCGATATTGATGGGCTCCCAGTTACTGAAAGAAACGACTTACCCTTCAAAAGCACAAAAACCGATACTTTTTTAGGCACCGAAACGGGGGTGATGCACGCTTGTGGTCACGATACCCACATTGCAATTTTAATGGGTGTTGCCGAAGTGCTTTCTAAAAACAAAGACAAGATAAACGGCACGGTAAAATTTATCTTTCAACCTGCCGAAGAAGGCCCGCCACCAGGGGAAGAAGGTGGGGCTAAACTCATGGTAAAAGAAGGTGTGCTGGAAAACCCAAAAGTGGATGCCATCTTCGGGTTACACATTAACTCCGGAACTCCCGTAGGAACTATAAAATATAAGCCTGGTGGCACAATGGCAGCCGTGGAGCGTTTTGTAGTGACTGTAAAAGGAAAGCAAACCCACGGCTCTGCTCCCTGGTCTGGCGTGGATCCAATTCTGATTTCAGCAAAAATTATAGACGGATTTCAAACTATTATCAGCCGGGAGTCTCCTTTGGTACAGGAGGCTGCTGTGATCACGGTGGGAAAAATTACAAGTGGTGTTCGCTTTAATATTATCCCGGAAACTGCCGAAATGATTGGGACCGTAAGAACTCTGGACCCCAATATGCGCGAACTAATTATACGCAGGATGACAGAAATGGCACGTGATATTGCAAAAGCCTACGGTGGAGAGGCAACTATGGAGTGGCAAAATAATACCGTAGTGACCTATAACGATCCAGATTTGACAGCACAAATGCTCCCCACACTTCACAAAACTGCCGGAGAAGCCAATGTTCAGTTAATGAAAGCGACTACCGGCGGAGAGGATTTTAGCTACTTTCAGGAAGAAGTACCTGGTTTTTATTTCTTCTTGGGCGGGATGACCCCCGGAAATACTGAAGTGTACCCGCACCACACACCCGATTTCAAGATTGATGATGCAGGAATGCTGTTAGGGGTAAAGACAATGACGCAGGTAGCGCTAGATTATTTAAACGGAAAGTAAGCCCTTTCTCCACTCCGCTCGGATGCGGGAAAAAATTAGAAGAATGAACCCTGAGCATAGCCGAGGGGAAATTTGAGTTAGCTGTATGGAAAATATTTTAGAGTTTTTGGGAAGCATACCCTGGTGGGCCTGGGTTTTAATTGGACTGGGCATCGTTGCCTTGTACGATGTGCTTCAGAAAAAACACATTGTTTTACACAACTTCCCCATTGTTGGGCACTTTAGGTATTTACTTGAAAAAATTGGTCCAGAACTGCGCCAGTATATTGTTGCCAATAACAGAGAAGAGCTACCCTTTAACCGAATAGAACGAAGCTGGATTTATGCTTCTGCAAAAAATGAAAATAACTACGAAGGTTTTGGTACCGACAGGGACATTTATGAACCCAATTATATTTTTATTAAAAATGCCCTAATGCCCTTCAAAGTAAGTGCAAGTCATCCAAGTGCAAAAGACCCTTATTTTTTAGCCTGTGCAAAGGTAATGGGAGCGCACAGCAAGCGTCGCAGACCGTACAGACCTGCTTCTGTGATTAACGTTTCGGCAATGAGTTTTGGGTCGTTATCGGCTCGGGCAGTAGAATCACTCAATCGAGGTTGCAAATTAGCCCACGCCTACCACAACACAGGAGAGGGTGGGTTGTCTCCCTATCATAAAACAGGAGCCGATGTTATTTTTCATTTTGGAACGGGTTACTTTGGAGTGCGCGATGATGAGGGTAATTTCTCTATGGAGAAAATAAAAAAACTGGTTGCAGACAATCCACAGATAAGGGCCATAGAAGTAAAACTATCGCAGGGTGCCAAACCGGGAAAAGGAGGCGTATTACCAGGTTCTAAAATTACCGAAGAAATTGCAGAAATAAGACACGTTCCAGTTGGAAAAGATGTTTTATCACCGCCCTCCCACACTGCGTTTAGCACTGTGGAGGAAATGGTAACCTTCATAGAAGCCATAGCCGAAGAAACCGGATTACCCGTAGGAATTAAAGCTGCCGTAGGAAAGTTGGAGGACTGGGAAAGGTTAGCCAAACTTATGGAAGAAACCGGAAAAGGTCCTGATTTTATAACCATTGATGGTGGTGAAGGGGGAACAGGTGCCGCTCCACCAAGTTTTGCAGACCATATGGCACTACCGTGGATTTATGGTTTTTCTGAAGTATACCGAATTTTTAAAGACCACCACCTATGCGAACGTACAGTATTTATTGGTAGTGGTAAACTAGGTTTCCCTGCCAAGGCTGTTATGGCGTTTGCGATGGGGGTAGATTGTATAAACGTTGCACGGGAGGCGATGATGTCTGTAGGTTGCATACAGGCACAGATATGCCACACCAACCACTGCCCTAGTGGAGTCGCGACACAAAGCAAGTGGAAACAACGGGGAATTAATGTTGACGATAAAGCAACGAGAGCTCATTTCTATTTCAAAAACTTCCGTAAAGAGTTTTTAGAAATGACACATGCCTCTGGATATGAGCACCCGGCTCAGTTTACGATGGATGATGTGGAGTTAACTGTTGGGGATAAAAACCTTATAAAATCGCTTGCCAGGGTTTTTACCTATCATAAAATAGAGGTTCCCTTTACAGGAATAAAAGACCTACAAAAATGTCCACACCTGGGGGGTGATTATAAGATTAAAAAAGAAAAGAAAGCAGTGAAAAAAGCGAAAAAAGAAGAAGAAGTGCGGTGGTAAATTTGCGCTATAACTACAAAGCATTTATGTTTGTATAAAAAAATAAGGAATGGAAGAAATGACTCAAGTTATACAGTATGTTGCCTATCTGTTACCAGCTATTGTAGTGGGTATTGTTGCCTATTTCTTTTTTAGAGGTCACACCAAAAATGAAGAAGGAAGACGTAGGTACCTGATCCAAAAAGAAGCACAGAATAAAATATTGCCCACCAGGCTTCAGTCTTATGAGCGTCTTACACTATTGTTAGAGCGTATAGATCCAAACAGTCTCTTAATTCGTGTGAAACCTTTTTCAAATGAAGTTGAGCAGTATGAAAAATTGCTTATTGAAAGTATTGAAAAAGAATATGAACACAATGTGACGCAGCAGATTTATGTTTCTCCAGAGTGCTGGAATCTAATTAGCGCAGCAAAAAATGCCACAATTCATCTCATTAGACAAGGCGCTATGCACGAAAAAGAAAACGGAGCCGACTCGTTACGGGAGTATTTATTACGCCATTTTATGGAAGAAATAACTCCATCACAAAAAGCACTCGCCTACGTTAAAAAAGAAGTTTCCGAACTATTCTAAGGCTTAAACAGTCCATTTCTTATAGCAAACAATACGAGACCTATTCGGTTTCTAATATTCAGCTTTTCATATATAGAGTCACGGTAACCCTCTACCGTTTTAGGACTTAAGAACATTTTGTCTGCTATTTCTTTATAGGTCATTTCGGTGCACGCGTGCTGTAAGAATTCTTTTTCACGCTCTTTTAAGCAAATATCATCGGTTTGATTGCTCAAGGAATTTACAAGTAACTTACTTACCGTATTGGTATGATAATAGCCTTTTTCAACTACTTGCAACAAAGCCTCCTTCAGGATAGAGCGCTTTGTATCTTTCATTAAATAGCCCTTGGCTCCTGCCCGCAGCATTTTTAAAATGGTGTCTTCATTTTCTTCTACAGACAACGCCAGCACCTTGATTTGCGGGTATTCTCTGGATAAAATTTCGGTTGTTTCTATGCCGTCTAACACGGGCATATTAATGTCCATAAGTACGATATCGGGGATGTTGGCTGGGTTTTTAAGTTTGTCTAAAAGTTCCTGTCCATTTTTACACAAGTAGTTGACTTCAAATTCTTTAAAATCCTTTACCATTCCTCCAATAGCCTGTAGTAATAACGTATGGTCGTCTACTACAACGATTGAATTTTTCATGATATTTTTGTTAGGTTGTTATGCTTTAAATTTACTTAGTTTTTTATTTAATTTATATAATAATCGCAACTTAGTTCCCTCATTTTGAACAGAAGAAATTTTAAAATCTGCTCCAATTACTTTTGCCCTGTTGGTCATATTTTTAATTCCAATTCCGGAATAATCTAGTTCGTCTTTAAACCCTACTCCGTCGTCCTTGGCATTAATTAATAATTCGTTTTCGGTATACGTTACCATTACGTCCAGGTTCTTTGCTTTAGAATGTTTAATGGTATTTGAAAAAAATTCCTGTAATATCCTAAACATAATCACCTCTTTATCTGAACCTACAGAAAAGGGCGTCCCAACAATAGTATACCTGGCTTTTATGTAATCCATACGGTTAAATCGCTCTATTTCTAACTGAACCGCTTTCCGGAGACTCAGGTTTTTTATTGCCTCGGGGTTAATCAATTTAGACAGCATACGTAATTCATTAATTGCATTTCCAATGGTGCTGGAAGCTTCCTCTATGGCATCTACATTTTCTTTTGCCAATTGCACCTGTATTTTTGCCAGGGTCATGAGTTGCCCGATATTATCGTGTAACTCCCAACTTATATTACGTAAGGTTTCCTCTCGAATTTCTATTTGTATTTCAGAAAGTTCTTTTTCATACAATTCTCTAGCCACTTGCTGTTCCAATAAAAGCTTGTTTTTACGCCGTACAAAAACAGTAATTAATGTGATGATTATAGCCACAAGAACTAATACTATTACTACCGATATGAGCGTTGCTATTTCTTCTTGGTCCATAAAAATCCTATTATAAAACACGTATTCATGATAATCACCAAAATACAATGGACAATTCCTAAGGTTATAAAGTTATTATCCTTTTGCTCAAAAAATGCTCTGGAAACTTTTATAGGGATATACCCAACATAAAAAAGCAATAATCCAATACTTACCCAGAAAAGTAAATCCTTGCGGATGTGAAGTATTTGTGGCGTATAAAGTATCTCTATAAAATAGAGAATGATGCAAAATAGTAACACACACGCACCAACTATATATGACAACAGCTGGGGCTGACTACCAAATGGTTGGTATACTGCATTTACTATACTCGTTACCATAAAACAAATTGCAGCAATTAGTATCCATAGTTTATATGATTTTCGATGCTCGTTTGTATAAAAAACAAAATAGAAATACATAAAAAATATAATGTTATATACATTATAGATGTGTGCATTATTCCCGAAAAGGGAATTAAAATAACCTGCAAAAATTTCATTTAAAAAGACATACAACAGCAACCAGGGAAAAAAACGCAGATAAGTATGACTGTACTTTTTATAAAAAATAAATGCAAAAAGTGCAGTCAACCCTTCTAGCCCAATGACCGAATATTCTAAAATGGTATTCACTACTAAGGTATTT
The DNA here is from genome assembly GCA_002337605.1 of Flavobacteriaceae bacterium UBA1903. GTDB lineage: Bacteria > Bacteroidota > Bacteroidia > Flavobacteriales > Flavobacteriaceae > Marinirhabdus. The sequence continues at coordinate 18,799 of DDGL01000013.1, read as the reverse complement.
AGTGTTTTTTAGTTCATTAATCATCAAAATCTGTGTCTTGATCTGGTGGAGGTGGTGTAAGGTTAATCTCGTTTAAAATTAAACTTATGTCATCCCCTGCTGCTACAGGGCTAGCTATTCCAGTTACAGGGTTTATAAAAAGCAATTGTGGCTTTATACTACCCGCATAGCCTCCAGTTTGCAAAGCACCTATCTGCCTGGGTGCATCATCCTCATTATTTTGTTGATCTTGCGGCGTAAACTGTTCCTGTAACCAATCTTTAATAAGCACCACTGTTCTACCTCCATCCGCTGTGGTTCGGGTAATAAAACCTTGCTGTTCGCCATCAACTTCAGTAGTAGGAACCAGTACAAAAGAATTTTGACGTGGAAACTTTACAGGAGTTCCATCTTCAAACGTTGAGGCATTTGGATAGTTGGTTAAGTAAAGCCGAAGCCCGCCAATCTTCACATTCGCCAATGCTGCTTCAGATTCAATAAACGCCATGTAGTTTTTTACAGTTTCATAATCGTACTCCCCAAAACGAGTGGGATAAAATTCCTGGGTAGAATCCACAACAGTTCGTTCATACCGTTTTATAATAGGTACGCGTCTGTTACTGTAGGCGTCAAACATTTGTTTTGCCTGCCCTACAGAAACGATCTGATCTGGCGGATTTGTGTTAGGCGGTTCGGGGTCTATAGGTTCTTCACAGGCTACTAAAATTAACAAGAGGGTGACCAGCCAAGTACTTCGCGCTACACTTATTACAAATTTTTTCATAAGTTTTAAGGTATTAGTTTCCTTAAAGTTACGGTAAATATGCTTATGAAATGACGAAAAGAACTACCTCTAAAAAACAAATCTATTGATTTACAAGGGTTTAAAAGGGATGTCTCTTTAAAAATGGAGTAAACCACCCTACCAAAAAAGGGTTTTTCCCCTTCGTAAGAACACTATTCTGAAGCTTCTTCTACTTTGGTTTCGTTTAATTGCTTGTTTTTCATCTTGGCGTAATTAAACCCTTGCTCCCACCAAAGGGTCATGTTTTCTTTGTTAAAGACCAGCGAATTGGTTGTGAGCACCGTGGGAGTATAGTAGAGGTTGATGATGGCATCTTTATTGGCGGCCACAAATTTCCCTATGCGGATATTTTGTTTTTCAACCCTGTCCAGCATATATCCATGGATAGAGGTTAATAAGGAGAATACATTCCTTACCGGCAACCTGTTGTAGTAGGTTACATCGGTTTCTAAAATAATAACATCTACTTCGGTAGCGCCTCTGTTTATGGCTTCTTCAATAGGGACCATGCTTCCAAAACCACCATCGGCATATTCACACCCCTCTTTCTTCACCAGACTCATAAAGGGTACATAATTACAGGAGATCCAGATCCAGTCCAGAAAATCGGCATATTTAAAATCGTTAATGGATTTGTACTCTACCTGATTTAATGAGAGATTGGAAACAGTGACCACTATTTCTTTAGGCCCTTGTTGTAGCAAGTTAAATTCGGCTTCGGTAAATGTTTCTTCAATGAGCTTTCGAAGGTTGTGGCTTTCGCCAAAGGTTTTACTCCCTCTCAGGAAATTTTTCAATACGTTAAAATGGTTGATGGCGATCTCTTTTCCACCGTATTTTGTCTTCTTTATAACAAAAGGAAGCGTACTAAAAATACTCTGTTGATTTACCGAAGTATACACTTCTTTGATCTTTTCAACTTTGTGTAATGCCAGATGAGAGATCAACAAACTGCCCGTGCTGGTACCTACGAACAGATCGTATTCCTGCTTCAGGTCTTCCAGGAGGTATTGCGCTACGCCTCCTGCAAATGCACCTTTGCTGCCACCTCCTGAAATTACCAATGCTTTCATTACGTTAAGTTTCTAATTCCAAATTTCTGGTTTCTGATTACTTGCAACTCTATACTTTTTATGCACTACTCATTGCTTATTATCCGAGAAAGATATTCTTTTTCTTTATCTGAAAACGAATTCATTTTTTCCACTACCTTAGCTTTCATACTTTTATTTTTCAGCACCTCATCCAACAGGGTTCTGGCAGTACTTCTAAAACGCCAGTTGTGGTGTACTGAAGCGTTTATTAAATTATTGACAACCGTTTCGTCATAAAGCCTTAACTGGCTTACATACTCAAACGCTTTTTGCCTGATCTCAAAACTGAATTTTTCTGAAGTATACCCTTGTAGCTCTGTTTTAAAAGTATCCTTTTCTGAAATTTTATACGCTGGAGACACAATCGCCAGGGCCAGCCACAACTGCCGTATGTTTTTATCCTGAAATCCAACGACTCCCTCCATGGCATCGAGATAGGTAGCTGCGTCTTTTGGAAAACGAAGGCACAAGGTATACAAGGCAGCTTCCTGTGTTACATAGGAATTGTCGTTCAGTAAACTTTCAAACTCGGTTTTAAGTTTGGTAGGAACTTCAATGAGCGATAGCGCAATGGCTTGCCGTACAAACAGATTATTACTTTCAAACCCTTTTTTATACAGCCCAATGGTTTGCTCCAAAGGCTCTCCTGCCAATTGCGAAATGGCTTCCTGCCCACTATAGTCGTTTGGAAAAGTAAGGGCTGTGGTCAATGGGACTTTCTTCTCTGCCAAGGGGATCGCTGCCAGTCGGGCTACTTCAAAATAGTTATTCATGAATTCTGACCTCAACAACGAATTAAATGCTTGTTCTGCCTTAAATGCGGTTTGCTGCAACCAGTCTTTTTCCCAGGCAGAAATATCGGTTCCCGTGATTGCTTTTACCTGGTTTAAAAAATCTTCAGTAGAGACATTTTTAAATTTATACTTTTTTAAATAGCTAGCGATGGCATTTTTAAACGCCTCTTCCCCTATCTTCTCTTTTAACATGTGCAATGCCCAGGCACCTTTTTCATAGAAAATAAGTGAACTGGCTTTAGGATCTAACAACGATTGGCCTTTTCCTTCGTCACTCAAGGCTTTTAGCTGTTCTGCGCTCTGGTAAAGCTTCCAGTAGTAATATTCCTCACCAAAAATTTCACGTTCTGCCAGAAGGGCAAAATAGGTAGCAAAACCTTCCTGCAGCCAATGGTGCGTTCCTGAAGTTTCTGTAACTAAATTTCCAAACCACTGGTGGGCGAGTTCGTGAGCATTTACATTTACATAATTACGGTCGTTAAAGCCAATTTCATCCACAACAAAAGCTTCAGAAAAGATAGTACAGGTAGTATTTTCCATGCCTGCGTAGAGAAAATCACGCACGGGCACCTGCTTGTAGTTTTGCCACGGATAGGGTACGCCGATCTCAGCTTCTAAAAAATCGAATATTGTTTTAGTATGGCGGTAGGTAGGTTCAAAGTTGGCAGTGTCTTCCAATGAGAGGTATACTTCAATAGGAACACCGCTTTTGGAGGTGATTTCTTTTTTAACGAAATCGCCCATGGCAAAAGCCACGAGATAGCTGGCCATGGGTTTTTGCATATCAAATGTGTAACGCGCTACATCATCACTAAGCCTTTCTGCATCAACTTGCGTTCCATTTGCAACAACAGTTTTTCCGTAGGGAGCCAGAATTGTAAGGTCAAACTCGATCTTATCGTTCATATCATCTATACTAGGCAACCAGTGTGAGGTGTATTTCCCTTGTCCCTGCGTCCAGATCTGGTCGCCTGTAAAGTAGAGTGTTTGCTTGGGTGTAGCTTCATATTGAAAAAAAGAGGTATAACTTTTTTCAGGTTGAAAGTTCCCCTTAAACCATATTTTCGAATCTGTTGCAGCAATACCAACACTTTCCAGGGCCTGATTTTTTACTTTCATATACATAGCGTTCAGGTACACACTATCGGTCTTTTTATTGATCTGAAATGTAACCCGTACCGTACCTTTTACACTTTCAGATGCTGCTAAAGGTTCTATGGTAGCTGAAATTTTCTGAAAATCGACCACATCTGTCTGTTGGGAAAAAGTTGTAAAAGAAACGAGTAAAAAGGCAAAAATATATTTCATAGAAAGTCACAATCAATAGTTCTGCCAATTTAAGTATTTTCGTCCTATGAATCCTAATTTCCTGCAAACCCCTATAGATTACCTTAAAGGCGTGGGCCCTAACCGTGCCGATCTGCTGAAAAAAGAGCTGGGAATATTTACGTTTCAGGATTTACTAAACCTTTACCCCAACCGCTATCTGGATCGTACGCAGTATTATAAAATTGGCCAGTTGCAACAATCCAGTGCCGAGGTTCAGGTGGTGGGCAAGATCACACATTTAAAAACCGTAGAGCAAAAACGCGGAAAACGTCTGGTAGCCACCTTTCGCGATGAAACAGGAGTCATGGAGCTGGTCTGGTTTCGGGGACATAAATGGATCCGGGAAAATTTAAAACTGAACACGCCCTATGTGATTTTCGGAAAGACCAATTGGTACAACGGCACCTGCTCTATGCCACATCCTGAACTGGAATTGCTCGCAACCCATGAGCAAAGCCTTCGATCTGCGATGCAACCCGTCTATCCTTCCACCGAAAAACTAGGAAACAGCGGGATCACCAACAAGGTCATCAACAGTTTGATGCAGCAATTGTTTACGGAAACCAAAAATGCCTTTGCTGAAAGTTTATCGGCACCCATTTTGCAAGCGCTAAAATTGCTGCCCAAAAATGAAGCGTTGTTCAACATTCATTTTCCGCAAAGTGCCGAACTTCTAGCCCGTGCTCAATACAGACTGAAATTTGAAGAATTGTTTTACATTCAGTTACAGTTACTTCGGAAGAATATGCTGCATAAATCGAAAATAAAAGGCCATCCGTTTGAAGTAGTGGGCGACTATTTTAATACGTTTTTCAGCAAACACCTCCCCTTTCAGTTAACCGAAGCACAAAAACGTGTTTTAAAAGAAATACGGGCAGATCTGGGAAGCAACGCACAAATGAACCGCTTGTTACAGGGGGACGTAGGTTCCGGAAAAACCATTGTAGCGTTTATGGCAATGCTCCTGGCACTCGACAACGGATTCCAGGCCTGTTTAATGGCGCCTACTGAAATTTTAGCCACCCAGCATTATAATGGATTACTGGAGTTATGTAGTCCTTTAAACATCAGCATTTCCTTACTCACGGGCTCCAGCACTACCTCACAACGTCGGGAACTTCATGAAAGCTTAGAAAGTGGCGAATTGCAACTGCTTGTTGGCACCCATGCGTTGTTGGAAGACAAGGTGAAATTTAACAATCTAGGCCTCGCCATTATAGACGAGCAGCACCGTTTTGGCGTTGCGCAACGAAGCAAGTTATGGCATAAGGGAGGCCCACCTCAGTCCTCCCTGAGGGAGGAAGCTATAGCCGTACGTAAAAAGTATATGACAGCTCGACCCTCTTCTTATAAATTACTGAAAGAACTGCAACAACAAAACAAAAAGCAACCCACTCAGGCTGAAACAATTTTATGGGAGGCTCTAAGAACTAAAAAAATTGGTTATAAATTTAGAAGACAACATATTATAGATGAATTCATCGTCGATTTTGTTTCCCTTGAAAAAAGGCTAGTAGTTGAAATAGATGGAGGTTATCACCACACCCCTGAGCAAAAAGAGGCCGATGCATTGAGAACCCAAATCTTAAAAGAGTTAGGGTTTAAAACAATACGCTTTACAAATGATGAAGTAATTGGTGCTATAGATACTACATTGCAAACTATTGAGAAGACTCTTAAAAGCCTCCCCTCAGGGGAGGTTGGAGGGGCTATACCACCACACATTCTGGTGATGACCGCTACCCCTATCCCCCGCACCCTTGCTATGAGTGTATATGGCGATCTGGATATAAGCGTTATTGACGAACTTCCGCCCGGGCGAAAAGAAATTACCACCGTGCATCGGTATGATGCCAACCGTTTAAAAGTATTCCGTTTTATCCGTGACGAAATTGAAAAAGGACGGCAAGTTTATATCGTGTATCCGCTTATTCAGGAAAGTGAGGCGCTGGATTATAAAGACCTAATGGATGGGTATGAAAGTATTGTTCGGGATTTTCCGCAGCCGAAGTACCAGATCTCCATTGTACACGGCCAGATGAAACCAGCCGATAAAGACTACGAAATGGATCGCTTTGTACGTGGTGAAACTCAGATCATGGTCGCTACTACCGTAATAGAGGTTGGAGTAAACGTCCCTAATGCCTCTGTGATGATCATAGAAAGCGCCGAACGTTTTGGGCTCTCTCAACTCCACCAGCTTCGGGGCCGTGTGGGACGAGGTGCCGAGCAGAGTTATTGCATTTTAATGACCAGCCATAAACTAAGTACCGACGCAAAAACCCGTCTGGAAACCATGGTACGCACCAGCGACGGCTTTGAAATAAGTGAGGTAGATCTAAAGCTACGTGGCCCGGGAGACCTCATGGGCACTCAACAGAGTGGCGTACTCAATTTACGAATCGCAGATATCATCAAAGACACCGAGATCTTAAAAATAGCCCGTAGTTACGCGCTACAAACTTTAAAAGCAGACCCAAATCTTTCAGCTATAGAAAATCAGCCTATTAAGAACACCTTTGCGCAGTTGGTGAAGTTTAAGAATATCTGGAATTACATTAGTTAAAGCTTAAGATTGTTCATTTCAGTGTTACCTGTAGATTGCTTTTAAATTTTGTTGCCTTGCGAGGACAATGCCATTGATTTTTTAGCGCATTCGAAAAAAGAGGCTACGAAAATTTTGAAAATTCGCTCTGTGTTAGATCGAAAATTCAGTACCTTTTAACTCGCTACGAGCCATTTAGAATCGTTGTGGTTCATACTCATAACACAAAAAACTACTACATCATGAAACATACTATTGCAGCATTGGTCTTTATAGGAATTTTAATTTCTTGTAATTCTACGGACAAAAATAAAAAAACAGTAGATGATTCTTCTGTACCTACAACTGTAAAGGACAGCACTGCGCAGGATGCTACTACACAGTTAGTTCCTATTAAAACGGACGAAGCTTTAATCGCAACCGCGTTACTAGCTGCTCCCAAAGAAGACAGAGCAGGGTGCAAAGTTATAGGGTATAATATGGCTGGTGATTTTGTAACCCTTCGAGAAGGAGACAACGAGTTTATTGTACTGGCAGACGACCCTACTAAAATCGGTTTTAGTGCAGCCTGCTACCATAAGGATCTGGAGCCTTTTATGGCCAGAGGACGAGAACTTAAAAAAGAGGGAAAAACGGGGGCAGAGATCTTTGATATTCGGGAAGCCGAAGCAAAAGCGGGTAAGCTGGATATGGGAAAACCCGGAGCTACCCTGCATATTTATTTTGGAGAGGGTGAATTGTACGATCCCGAAACTTCTAAAGTAGCAGGAGCCCAATACCGCTACGTAGTCTATTTACCATTTGCAACTTCAGAATCTACAGGACTTCCCGAAAGACCTATAGGCTCTAATCATCCCTGGATCATGAACCCGGGAACCCATAGAGCGCACATCATGATTTCACCCTTAGCTGAAGATTAAAAGCCAATTGACTAACAGAAGTACACAACACAAAAAACACTTGTGAGTGAAGTATGAAGGGTAAAGGGTAATAATTTAGCTTTAGTTCGTGGCATACATTTTTTATGTGCCTAATTTCCTTATCTTTACAAGGCTCCCCTATTAATTTTACTTTGTCGTGAATGTCACTATTAAACCTCTTACCCACAAAGGGGAAGCGTGCTATGCTATCTTGTTTACCTACCATGTACACGTAAAAAAGCTTGTAAAGCAGCTACAGAATGTCCGTTATTCGGCTACCCATAAATGCTATTACGTTTTTGCGGAGCAGTGGCATGTACAAGCGCTTAAACAAACGCTTTCAGAAAAAGGAATTGCTGTTTCCATGGATCCCTCTCTGGGCCATACCTCCAATAAAACCTCTGTACCAGCCATTGTGCCACAAAACGAGTTTACACATACCCCCATTGAGGTGTATAAAAATTATCTGGTCGGGTTGCGCCTTAGTAAAAGTACGATAGAAAACTACAGTGTTTTTATAAATAATTTTTTTCTGTTTTTAGGTGAAAGGCCTTTGCCTGATGTAACCAATGAAGATGTCCGGCTTTTTGTCGAGCAACAGGTGCGAGATAAACATTATAAAATAAGCACTCATAGACAGCTTATTAGCGCAATAAAACATCTTGCTACTTTACATCTTGACAGCAAAATTGATATAGATGCCCTACAAAGACCTTATAAGTCACGGTATTTACCAACGGTATTAAGTAAAGAGGAAGTACTGGAGCTACTACGCGTAGCAAAAAACTTAAAACACAGAGCTGCGCTGGCATTGTTGTACAGTAGTGGGTTACGCATTGGCGAATTGATTTCTTTAAAATTGCACAGCATAGATATAGATCGCAGACAGCTGGTGGTGAAACAAGGAAAGGGGAGAAAAGACCGTGTTGTGGTGCTTGCGGAAGGGTTTATAGGATTGTTAAAAAATTATTATACAACCTATCGACCGAAACAATATTTTATAGAGAACCCTAAAGGCGGTCCTTATAGTGCAGGGAGTATTCGGCAATTTTTAAAAAGGTATTGTAAAGCAGCGGGTATTAAAAAAACTGTAACCCCACACACCTTGCGCCACAGTTATGCCACGCATTTAATTGAAAACGGGGTGGGTTTGCGGTATGTACAGGATTTACTGGGGCATTCGAAACCAGAGACTACTATGATCTATACACACGTAGCGAGGAAGGATCTCTTACAGATACAGAGTCCCCTGGACACTGCTTTACAGGAGCTTGCCAAGCGGGATAAAGAGGTATTAAAACTTCCGTTTTCAGATAACATTAGCGGATAAACGTATATATTTGTGTGGATATAACCAGTTAGGCGCAAGCAAAAAAATGAACTACAAAGGAAAAATAAAATCAATTCGAGAAACATTTAATGGTAAACTATCCTCTGTAACAAAGTTTGATGAATCAGGAAATATAATTGAAATTGATTCTTGGAGCCATATGCGAAATAGGGCATATAGAAAATACATAAAAAATTATCAGGATAATAATTGCATTACAAAATATACTCATTATGACAGAGAAAACGATATATATCAAAAGGGCTGTTTTGTAACAGATAAAAACGATAATGTTATTTATCGATTAATTAAAAATAAAGAGGGAAAGAAAATTATAGAATCTGAATTTATTTTTAAACATAATAAGATTGTTCAAGAAAAACACTTAGATAAGAATATTGACTATAATTATAACAATGAAAAAAAACTATTATCTAAAATATCGACCGATAATAATGGAAATACAATAGAATCAATATTTTGGGAGTATACCGAATTTGGAAAAGTAAAATCTAAAAAATTTTATAATGCTAAAAATGAGTTATTTAAGTATACAATTCACGAATACAATAAGAATAATAAAAAAATAAAGAAGTTTAATTACGCAAGAGAAATGAAATTTTCTCCAGTACCAAATGAGAAATCTGAAAGGGCCATGCGCCGATTTGAAGAAATTGAAAAGAATATGGTTCATTTTAATCAAGATGCATTTGGTAAAAATTTAGATTTTAAATTTCATATAGATTACTTTAAGTCCCAAACAAATTATTTTTATGATAGTAGAGGTAATTTAGTAACAAAAGTAAAATTGCGTTATCGTCCAGACTTTATTGAAACCGAACTAACAGAAAGCTTAGTTAGAACATTTAAATACGACGAAAAAAATAAATTAATTTATGAATCAGAAATGATTGTCAGAACTGATTGGGATGATTTTACTGAATTTGACTATACCAAAGACAAATCCTATCAAGAAAAAATTAAAAAATTTGATTCTTATGGTAATCTAATTTATGAGAAAGAAGGTATAATAGAAAAGACATTTGATATAGAATATTACTCAGAAAAGCCAGCGCCTAACAATGGCTATAATTCATTGTGGCAGAGAGTTAAATCAAAGTTTAATTTATAAATCAACGGCTGGATTTCGGCGGAATAAACCTGCGAATGATTCCACAACGAAATCATAGCCTAGACCGTTGGCAATAATTATGAAAAAACCGTATCTAAAGAAAATATTAGTTCTGATAATGATGTTGATTTCTTTCAACTCATTTGCTTGCGACTGTGATTGCGAAGGAGATTGTTCGTTTAGTGTCATATCGAATCGGAATGAATTAGTTGCTCTTGTAAAAGTTATTGAATATTCTGATTTTCTGGATTATGAAATTGACGGATATGATAAAAAAATGCCTTTTTCAATGACAGTTGAAATAATTAAAAAATATAAAGGAACTGAATCAAAAAAGCGAATTAAAATTTGGGGCGACAACGGAATTTTATGTAGACCATATATCTCGAATTTTGAGGTTGGAAAATATTACTTAATCTCACCTTTACAAATTAAAAACAGCTCTGATGAAGGAAATAAAGGAGATTATGATTTTTTCGCTTGTTGGACTGATTATCTGACTGTTGATTTTGAAAATGGAATTGCTCACGGAGAATACACAAAAAAGAAAAATAAAATATCGCTGAAAGAATTTGAAAGCGGAATAAAAAAATAACTATTGCCAACACCGTATATAATCCATTGCTAGTGCTGGCTTACTTACGAAAATCCTCGCGGATTTTCTATCTGGTTTTTATTTGCTAAATTACGTGCTAGACCACGCAACGTATCATATACAAAACCGTTGGCAGTAATTAAAAGAACCATTATCAAACCTTCAAAATCCGACATAAAAAAAATTATCAAATACAAAAGAAAAAGTAATTTGATAAATCATTTAAGAAGCTGTTTTACTAGATCTGGAGAGCTAAATGGTGATATCCAGGATAAAAGAATTTTGTTATGGAGTGCTGATTGGTATAATCCTCTCTTTTTCCCAATTCTTCAATTCGATTTTGATGACAATAATGAGCTTATTAAAATATCAAGTAAGCTAAACTCATTTGGGTTATTATTTATAATCATTATTCCTAGCGTACTATTAATATCTTTCCTTTTTGACAAAGGATTTGGCGTTGAATTTTTCAAAAATAGTGTTGCAACATTAGTATTAATTTCATTCATAATTATTCTAATTTTAACCTTTTATACTTTTTATCGTTTTGAAAGGAAAAGCCAATTAAATTATATCGCTAAAATCTTGGATAAAAGAACTGACTAATTTAAAATAGCTGATAGGTAGAACTACTGCCAACACCGCATATAATACAGCGGTCACATTCGGCTTAAATTAAAATTTCCTAAATTTAAAAAAATTTTGGTACAGCGGATAAATACGTAGTGG
>DDGL01000013.1:6391-7373 GCA_002337605.1 Flavobacteriaceae bacterium UBA1903 | reverse complement strand
ATATGCAAAACCGTTAGCAACAATGCTCAATAAAAACAATGACTGACTTTTTTAGCAATAGAGAATTGTCAATTATATTTTGGGTAACAACTATCCTTATTCTAACACTTTTAAATAAAAATTTTCGGAATTCATTTATAAAATTGGTTCAAACATTTTTCAATTCAGTTTTTGGAATGTTTTTGTGGATGATTATATATTTAGAAATAGTTATTCTATTACTGACTTTAATTGGATTCTGGGATAGATTTTTAATAAAGGATTCAGTTCTTTGGGCACTATTTGTGGGCTTTCCATTATTAATGAAGTCACACAAAATTAATAGTGAAAAAAGTTATTTACGAACTATTTTAAAGCAGAGTTTAAAAGGAATAATAATAATTGAATTTATTGCTAATTTCTATAGCTTCTCTTTAGTCGCTGAGTTAATTATTATTCCAATTATGACATTTATAGGATTGTCGGATATTTTTATCAAAGACAAACCTGAATATAAGCAAATCGATAAACTGTTTAAAAATCTGACTGCAATTTTTGGATTCATAGTACTTGGATACACGATATATAGAATCTCAAATGAATTTGGCGAATTTGCAAACGTAAATACTTTAAAAGCTTTTACACTTCCAATAATTCTGACTCTTTTATTTTTACCATATTTATATTTTGTAGCTCTCTGGTCATTATACCAGGTAATGAATATAAGAATGGGAACCCAACTCAAAAAAAGCTCACACAAACGATATTTGAAAATTAAATTGTTTAAAGCTTTTAAAATAAATAGAAAGAAATTGCGAGAATTTCAAAGTCATCTTGGATTCGATTCAATTATTGATAAAAAAGATATTCGAAATTCAATAGAAGGTTTTGAAAAAGATAGATAGCAAAGTTGCTAACACCGCATATAATACAGCGGGTCAAATGGTTTAGTGAATTGGAATTCCTTCAAATAATCGTACATTAGTCACGCGGATAAATACGT
>DDGL01000013.1:5643-6157 GCA_002337605.1 Flavobacteriaceae bacterium UBA1903 | reverse complement strand
TATGCAAAACCGTTACCTCACATAAAATATTAATAAAAACATCGAATTTTACTTTAACTCAACTTCAAATATGAAAAAAAAGAAAAATTGGATTTACATATTATTTCTCACACCAATATTGATTTTTATTTTATTGAATACGGTCTTAGGCATTGGTCAAAAGAATATGATTAATCAATACATAAGTACAGAAATGAGACCGGGATTTGATATTGAAAACTTTTTTGAAATCAAGGAGGGAATGACAGAAAAACAAGTTGAATATTTGATTGGCGAGCCTTTGGATATTTCTATTGATAGTTCTTCTATAATTAGAAAATATACGGATAAAGATGCGTTTTATTTTTCATATTATTCCGAACGAAAAAAATCTTTTTTGAATGGTTTTGCGTATCGCTCTTTTAGCATCATATATGACAAAGACAAGAAAGTATTAACTCGTATTGCAAAGTGGATTTATGATTAACATTAGAAGAAGGAAATTTAACGTGAGGTAACAACGCATATAATACAG
>DDGL01000013.1:4696-5375 GCA_002337605.1 Flavobacteriaceae bacterium UBA1903 | reverse complement strand
TATCATATGCAAACCCGTTAGCAATAATATTTCAGAGAGCTTGAGAAATTACATTAGACCAATAGAAATAGCTATGAAAAGTCAAAAAGACAAACTTGATCTCAGGTTGTTTTTTACGTTAACTCTTTTTGATTTAATAAATCGTAGAATTCTGAGTATCGAATTTAAGAGTGAAGAAATTTACATCACAAAAGATTTTAATTATATCAATTTCAAACCAAAAAATTATGAATCCCGATTTTTAAGAATGTTTAAAAGTGAAAAAATGGGTTATTATGAAATTAGAGAATACATCGATTTTGTCTTAATTGATACTTTTAATGATAATGACTGGTTAGAACAAGCTAAGCAATCGGGAAATCTACAAAATTTATCTACGGATAAGAATAATTATCAAGAAATGAAAAATGGGTGTTATAAATTCTCGACTAAATATTTTAATTTTTATAAACTACCTAAATCGGAAATAACGAATTCCCAAGAAAAACCAAAAGGAGTTTTTGATTTTTACTCATTTAGTAAAAATCGCATTGACGCTATTTTAATGGATAAAATATTTGAAATATGTCACGATTATATATCAATAAAAAGAGAATTAAAGAACGATTTAGATTGGAAAAATTACAATTCAATCAAAGGTGGGTTTTAAAATACTATTGCTAACAACGCATATAATACA
>DDGL01000013.1:3252-4530 GCA_002337605.1 Flavobacteriaceae bacterium UBA1903 | reverse complement strand
ACCCGCCGTATCATATGCAAACCCGTTAGGCACAATGCCAAAGCAAAACTAAAAAAAATGAATAATGAAAATTGAATGCAAGATAATTGAAATAATGGAAGATGAGATTTCAGGTTCGAAAAATCAAATTCTAATAACAAATATTTCAATAATTAAAAAACAAGGATATATCAACTTGTCGGAGAAATATACGTTTGTATTTTCAAAATATTCTAATCTCGCTAGAGAAATATCTTCTCACCCTACCAATAATTTATATATTGACTTAAATCAATATACGTTAAGAAAAATAAATTTTCAAAACGTACAAAATGACTTTGCCTATTTTCATAAATCTTTATTAGAAAATATAAATTTATCTAAAAGTAAACAAGAGGTTGAAAAAAACAATATCGCTGACTCATTAAATGAATGTTTATTTAGTTGTCACTTAGAGATGTTTATTTATTACATATATTATATTGTAGCTTCGAGAGAGTTTAAAAATTCAAATTATATAGATAATCGTAAAGAAATTTTAAGAAGATATTATGATGTGATTTCTGTAATCTTGAAAATCAACTTTAATGTACAATCTGATAGTTATAAAAAACTACAAGAAAATGAAATAGAAGAAATAGTAGAGAAATATGGAGATGCGATAAGCTATGCCGAAGATTTTGAAAAGTCAATCTCATATTTTGTAATGAGTAATCCAAATGCTTTAGAAATATCAAATAATATTTATAACGACGAAAAATGCTTCTATTTCAATTACATACAGAATACAGTTAAGAAAGCGTTTGAAATTTGCGAAAAACGATTTTATTTATACAAGAACTCAACTGATTTTTTTGCTCACGAATTTTCATTTTCAAACGAGAGAGTTGAGTTGAAAATATTTCCAACTCCTTATTCATTTGTTGAAAGTGAAGAAGTAGATGAATCATTCAGAAAAAGAGAACTTGAAGAAAAGTTAATTTCATATTTAGAAAATAATAATATTTTAAAAATCAATAACGATGACGTAACAGATAAATTAAAAACAAAATGGTTATTTAAAACGAATGGAATAATACCTCTTTTTTATGTGGATAGAAGAAATCTATTAGGTTTCTGTGAATTTGGACAACAAAACAGAAGTCAAATATTTGATTGTTTATTTGGCAATGGACAAGTGAATTTATCAATATCAGAAGAGATAAATGTGCAAAGTGCCTAACAACGCATATAATCCAGCGGTTACATTCGGCTTAAATTAAAATTCCCACAAATAATCGTAAATTAGTCACGCGGATA
>DDGL01000013.1:2363-3053 GCA_002337605.1 Flavobacteriaceae bacterium UBA1903 | reverse complement strand
TATGCAAAACCGTTGCCCACAATATGAAAAAAACTATGAGAATATTAATAATGCTTCTGATTTTAACGAGTTTTTCGTGTAAATCTCAAACCAAATCTGAAAATGAAATGACCGAATTTTCTAAAGAAACGACTGAAAAAGTAACATACAATCGCTTTATTTTAGTTAAAGGAAAAAGTCTAAAAGACATACAACCAAAAATTCGAGAATGGGTGGAAATATTTGGAGCAGGAGAACCTGTAAATTTGACAATTAATAAAACGGATTTTGGTTCTTGGACTTTAATAAAATTACCTGAAAACGAATTATTAACTGCTTATAATTATCACACCCTTGTTTATTGGTTTTTAGGAACACCACCTGAAGACCAAAATTATGCTGATTACTCAATCGGAATATCAATTGACAAAAATGGAGAATCAACATATCTGATCTACAACGATTATGATTTACGAGAAAAAATAGCAACTAATGACGATGTTTTCGGAATATCGGAAAAGAATCAGAAATTCATTTTAAGCATTCCGTTTGACGAATTAAAAGCGAGTAATAATAAAGAAATTGCGGATTTTGACAAGTTTTTAATCGACAATAAAATTAATTTAAACGAAATAAAAACCAAAAAACTAAATTGGACTGAATTACAAATTAAAGTGGAATAAAAAATACTGTGGGCAACAACGCATATAA
>DDGL01000013.1:1629-2114 GCA_002337605.1 Flavobacteriaceae bacterium UBA1903 | reverse complement strand
ATCATATGCAAAACCGTTGTGCATAATTTATCAAAAACCATTAAAAATTGACTTTTAAGGAAATTTATAATCTGACAATTAAATATTATCCATCTAAAATTGATATTTCGGATGGAAAAACGGTTTTAAAAGATAGCGGAAAGTTTAAAATATTATCGGAATTTTGGGAAATTGCGGAATTGAAAACGGAAAATGACTCTGACTTTGTTAAACTAATGGTTTGGGGAATTTTTAGTGCTTATCATAAAAAAGCGATTGATAACTTCCAAAATGGAAAAATGACAGTTTCTTTGGCTGAATTGGATATGGAATATCTGAAATACAAATTTGAGGAAAGCCTACTCGATACGGAATTTGAACATTACGCTGAATTGAGGGCAGAATATAAAACTGAATAAAAACTATGCACAACAACGCATATAATACAGCGGGTCACATGCGGCTTAAATTAAATTCCCTAAATTTATAAAAAATTTGGTACAGCG
>DDGL01000013.1:717-1413 GCA_002337605.1 Flavobacteriaceae bacterium UBA1903 | reverse complement strand
TATCATATGCAAAACCGTTGCCATTCATTGTTGAGCGCAATTAAAATCGAACAATCCGAATTTAAAAATAATGAAAAGAACGAAAGAAAATTTTTTAATTTACTCAATAGTTATTTTAATATTTGGATGGTTGTATTTTTTCACTATAGATTACTTCAATTATTTAGACTTTATGGAACAATTTAAAGATGGACTATTAATTAATCTTCCGAGAAGTGGTAAATATGACACAATTTGGTATAAATTAATTGCAATAGGATTTGGTTTAATTAGCCTATATTTTAGTTATAAAAGTAAACCGCTGAAAAAAAGTAACCTGATAATTTTAGTATCATTATTCTTAATAATTATGAGCTTCATTTATTTTCCGCATTTAATATTTGAAATTGCAATTCTTTAAATTAAAACCGATTTTGATAAATCTCGTAAAATGTAAATTTTACTTTGAATTTAGCTAGTTGCGGAATTTATTACTCAATCAAAATTGAAAATATTAGAGTAAATAAAAATACTACCTGAATTTATTAAAACGCTGAAAAATAGAATACGGAATTAAATTGAATAATTTGAACTCTAAAAAACAACGAAATGGCAACACCGCATATAATACAGCGGTCACATTCGGCTTTAATTAAAATTCCTAACTTTATAGAAAATTTGGTACAGCGGATACATACGTAGTGGCGGCGCCACTGC
>DDGL01000013.1:0-573 GCA_002337605.1 Flavobacteriaceae bacterium UBA1903 | reverse complement strand
GCTCAAAACCCGCCGTATCATATACAAAACCGTTAGCCACAAGCTTAAAAACCAATGAACAGATTTACAATTTTAATTCTTTTGCTTTCGATTGGTACAAATTTAATTGCCCAAAATCAAGAAATTAAAAAATCGGAACTGAAGAAAATATTTCGGAAAAGTATCAAACAAGATTCACGCAGAAATATTTCAACACTTTCAAATCCTTGGGTTATTAACAATACTGACAGTTTGTTTTTTAAAGCAGATACAATTAAACTAATAAACTTTAAAACTCAATATAAATATGACTTTTGCGAAAAGATAAATTGGTCATTTTATAAAAAAGATAAATTTTATCAAGTTGAGTCGCAAACTTGTCGAGAACCAAGTTCTGCAAAAGTAAGTAATGAAAATAGCCGATTTTGGATAACCATAACAAAAAATGACTTTGGACTAATTTTGAATACTTATAATTTGAACGGATTAATAGACCGATTTTTAGTTCTGCTAATTAATCAGAATGAAATAAAAGATGAGATAGTTTTAAAACGAATAACGTAGAAAGCCAGTGGCTAACACCGCATATAATAC
>DDGL01000001.1 GCA_002337605.1 Flavobacteriaceae bacterium UBA1903 | reverse complement strand
ATCAACTATTGGAGTAGATGAGATTACAACAACAACCTTATGTCAAGGTCCGGCAATTGCAATCGTAAAAGAGTCGAGCTATGACGACGGTGGGGATTGTTCTCAACCTGGAGAGGTGATCGATTATACGTTTACAGTAACCAACGAAGGAAATGTTAGCCTGTCTAACATTGTAGTAACCGATCCATTATTAGGAGGCGTTGTTGCAGGACCAGACAGTGGTGATACGGATAATGACGGAGAGTTAGATGTAACTGAAGCGTGGATTTATACTGGAAGTTATGCTATTACTCAAGGGGATATTGACACAGGAAGTGTAACGAATTCAGCAACAGCTGATGGAACTGCACCAGACCAGACTGTAGTAAGTGATACTTCAGGAGCTACAATAACAGACGATATTCCAACGGTAACTACATTATGCCAGTCGCCTTCAATAGCACTTATTAAAAGAGGAACCTTGAATGATGAAAATGGCAATGGTTGTACAGATGTAGGAGAAACTATTTCGTATGCGTTCGAAGTAATGAATACAGGTAACGTAACGCTTTCAGCTGTTGACATAACCGATCTGTTAGTAAATGTAGTAGGAGGTCCTATAACATTGGCTCCAGGTCAAGTAGATATGCTAACGTTTACAGCGGTGTATAGTATTACCCAGGTAGATATTGACAATGGAAGTTTCGAAAACCAAGCAATTGCTATGGGTACTGCCCCTGATGGAACAGTAGTTCAGGATGATTCTGATTTTGATAACTTCATAGACGACAATCCAACGATTACACCACTTTGTCAGGATGCAAGTATAGCATTGATAAAGATGGGTACTGTAATGGATGAGAATGGAAGTGGTTGTGCAGATCCTAAGGAAACTATAGACTATACATTTACTGTAATGAATACCGGTAACGTAACACTTACTAATATTGATATTCAGGATCCATTGGTAAATGTACAGGGAGGGCCTATTACATTGGCACCTGGGCAAACAGATTTAAATTCATTTACTGCTACGTATTTAATTACACAAGCAAATATTAATGATGGGTTTGTAGAAAACCAGGCTGTTGTAAGTGGTTTAGATCCAAATGGAGCGACCGTAAATGACGATTCTGACTTTGATTCGTTTGTAGATGACAGACCAACTATAACCCCATTATGTCAGGGAGCTGCAATTGCTTTAATCAAAACTGCAAATCCACAAGACCAGAATGGTAATGGTTGTGTTGAACTTGGAGAATCTATTATCTATGAGTTTGTTGTTAAGAATACTGGGAATGTAGTGTTAACAAACATTACTGTAACAGATCCCTTAGTAGCTGTAACAGGAGGACCCATTACACTGGATCCTTCAGACTCAGATTCAAATACCTTTAGAGCCGAATACTTTATAACACAGGAGGACGTAGATAATGGTTTTGTAATAAATCAGGCAACTGCTGAAGGTACTGCTCCTGATGGAACAACTGTAATAGACGCATCTGATGATGATAGCTTTGATGAAGATGAACCAACAGAAATTGGCTTATGTCAAGACCCAATGGTTTCATTAGAAAAAGAAGGAATCTTTAATGACGACAACGGCGATGGTATTCCACAGCCAGACGAAACTATTAGCTATGTGTTCACTGTTAGAAATACAGGGGATGTAACCTTGTACAACTTAACTCTTGAAGACACAGACTTAGTGGGTATTGTAATAACAGGAGATCCAATTCCTGTGTTACTTCCTGGTGAGTTTGATGATACTAGCTATAGCGCAACCTATGCAATTACTCAGGACGATATAGATAATGGTGAGGTAATTAATCAAGCGATTATTAGAGGAACAACCCTGGATGGAACAGAGGTTGAAGATACTTCAGATGATCCTAATGAGCTGGCCAATGTTGATCCGGATGGCGACGGTGACCCAGACGATCCTACTGTAGTGATCTTACCTAACGTATTACCTGCAGATGACTTTGAGATATTCAACGGTATTACGCCAGATAATGACGGACTCAATGACTTCTTTAGAGTATTTGGTATAGAAAACTTCCCGAATAACAATATGAAGATCTATAACAGATGGGGAGTATTAGTGTGGGAGACCGATGGATACGGAGGAGCTTCAGGAGAAGAGAATGTATTCGAAGGATCTTCTAATGGTAGAGCAACAATACAAGCCGATAAGATACTTCCAACAGGTACTTACTTCTATATATTGGTAAGACAAGATCCAAACTCTGGAGAAACCTTAAAGGATAACGGTTACCTATACATTAATAGATAATTAGCAATTGAAAATAAAATCCTGGGCAGTTTGCCTGTCCAGGTTTAAAATACATAACTATGAAACACAGTTATTTAACAATTTTGATTTTGGCTCTTGTAACGTCAGTTACTGGATTGGCGCAACAAGACCCTCAGTATACACAGTATATGTACAATACCCAGGTGGTAAACCCTGCCTATGCAGGTTCTGGTGATGCTCTCAGTTTTGGAGCGTTGTACAGAACACAGTGGGTAGGATTTGAAGGAGCTCCAAAGACAGGGACTTTCACCGTAAACTCGCCTATTGGTTCTCTGGAAAATATGGGGCTTGGGCTTTCTATTGTTCGTGATGAAATTGGACCAGCAATAGAATCTAATGTGAATATTGACTATGCGTATGCCATAAATACTTCAGATACGGGTGAATTGAGATTCGGTTTAAAAGCTGGTGTAGATCTTCTGGACGTAGATTTTACAAAATTGAACATTTTTGACCAGGGAGATCCGCGTTTTCAGAATAACGTTGATAACAAAGTACAACCACAGATTGGAGCAGGGTTGTATTATAATACCGATAAATTCTACGCAGGACTTTCGGTACCAAACTTCCTTACGTCTAAACACTACGATGAAAGTAACATCAATACTATTGATAATGAAACCATAGCAGCAGAAAGACTACACTATTTTTTAATTGCTGGTTATGTGTTCGACCTAAGTGAAAACCTCAAATTTAAGCCCGCTACCTTAGTAAAGGCAGTGAGTGGATCGCCATTACAGTGGGATGTATCGGCCAACTTCCTTATTAACGAAAAATTTACGTTAGGAGCCGCCTACCGTTGGAGTGCCGCATTTAGTGGCCTGGTAGGGTTTCAAGCCAACGACAGTATCTTTATTGGTTTTGGATATGATTACCAGACCACAGATATTGAGCAATTCAGCGACGGATCGTATGAAATTATGCTCCGTTTCGATATCCTTAAGAAACCAGAACGTGTACTAACACCTAGATTCTTCTAAAAAAACAACATTATTTATGAGGACAGTTACAACTTCACACAAACTAATCTTAACACTATTGGTACTTTTAGTTACCAGTATTGGTTTTGCCCAAAAGAATAAGGTAGAAAAGGCCAACAAAGAATTTGATAAGTTAGCCTATATCGATGCTAGACAAATCTACTTGGAAGTAGTAGAGGATGGCTACGAATCTGCCCAGATCTTTCAAAACCTTGGAGATACCTATTATTGGAACAGTGATTATGACAATGCTGCCAAATGGTACCAGAAATTAATTTCTAACTATCCTTCCGAGGTAGAAGCTGTTTATTATTACAGAGCAGCTCAGTCTTTAAAGAGTTTAAAGAAATATGATGAATCTGACAAGCTGATGGATTTATACGCAGCTGTAGGTGGTGGCGGGATCATTGTTCAGAACTACAAAGACGATCCTAAATACCTTGAAAGTATTGCGTTTGAAGCGATAGGATACGAACTTGAAAAAGTAGAAGTAAATACAAAGTATTCAGACTTCGGACCTTCTTACTATGGAGATAAGCTTGTATATGCCTCGGCAATTACTCAATCTGAAGGGGGTAAAAATTTCCAGTGGACAGATCAGCCGTTTCTGGATTTATTTGTTGCAGATATAGATTCTTTAGGACGCTTGTCTAACAGCACTAGTTTAAGTGGAGAGATAAATACAAGGTTTCACGAATCTTCAACTACTTTTAGCAAAGACGGAACCACTGTTTATTTTACCAGAAATAACTTTACCGACGGTAAAAAAGGAAAAGATAAAAACAAAACAATTCGCCTAAAGCTCTACAAAGCAACCAGTAGTGGAGATAATGTCTGGACTAATGTGGAAGAACTTCCATTTAATAGTAAAGAATACTCTGTGGCACATCCAGCTTTAAGCAAAGATCAAAAGCGCTTGTACTTTTCGTCAGATATGCCTGGTACGCTAGGGATGAGTGATCTTTGGTATGTTGAAATTCAAGGTGATAATAGTTATGGAGAACCTGTAAATTTAGGCCCTGGTATTAATACCGAAGCCCGCGAGTCGTTCCCATTTATTAGTGATTCAGGAAATTTATATTTTTCTAGTGATGGACGTGCAGGACTGGGTGGATACGATATTTATATCACCAAACTAGATGATAATGGCATACCTACCACTATTAAAAATTTAGGGGAACCGGCAAATAGTAATCAGGATGATTTTGGTTTCATTATTAGAGAAGAAAAGAAAATAGGGTACTTATCATCTAACCGTGATGGAGAAAGGGGAAGTATAGATGATGATATTTACAGAGTGCAGGAAAGATGTGAAATTACTTTGGTAGGAACCGTTTTCGATTCAAAAACACTTGAACTTCTGCCAGAAGCAACGGTAGAATTATTAGATGCCAGTAACAACGCACTTATTAAAAAAGTTACCGTTGGAGATGATGCCGCTTTTGAATTTATGGTAGCATGTGATACCGAATACATTATACGTGGTATGAAAGAAGGCTTTGAGTCGTATGAAACAAGAGTGACTACGCCAGATGCCACAGCAACAATAACAGTACCAGTACCACTAGTGCGTAAAGGATGTGACCCAAGAGACCTTGGTTGTATCCTCGACCTGCAGCCTATCTATTTCGATTTTGACAGGTACAATATCCGTCCGGATGCAGAGATCGAGCTGGCTAAAATTTTAGGCGCTATGCGTAAATATGAAGATCTTATTATCCATATTGAATCGCATACAGACTCAAGAGCTCCAAAGCGTTACAACGAAATTTTAAGTGAGCGCAGAGCACAATCAACCTTGAAGTGGTTAGTTTCGAAAGGAATTGATAAAAGTAGACTCTCAGCCAAAGGGTATGGAGAAAACAAATTGGTTAACAAGTGTTCAGACGGAGTAGACTGTACTGAAGAAGAGCACCAGTTAAACAGAAGATCTATGTTTATAATTCAGAATTAGGAAGGGGAATCCTAACCTGAATTTTTTAAAAGCGTTCCATATTTTTATGGGACGTTTTTTTGTTTACACATACGCTCACCTATTTCTTTGAAAGTGAGAGTTGAAACCTGTCCCTTAAATAGCAGACTGGTAGTCATAAGTTACAGGGAAAATAAAAGGGTAAGATGCGTTCTCTGTAAACTCCCTATTTCGTATTTTTGAGAAAAACCCAAAATACTGCTATGGCTGAAGAACAAGTAATTCTTGTCAATGAAAAAGATGAACAAATTGGCTTAATGCCAAAAATGGAAGCACACGAAAAAGGACTCCTGCACAGAGCTTTTTCGGTCTTTGTTTTCAACTCAAAAAAGGAAGTAATGTTGCAACAAAGAGCCTTTGGAAAATACCATTCTCCAGGCTTGTGGACAAACACATGTTGTAGTCATCAACGCGATGGAGAAAGCTCTGTGAAGGCCGGTGAAAGGAGGCTTCTGGAAGAAATGGGTTTTAGTGTTCCCTTACAGGAAACCACCTCCTTTATTTACAAAGCCCCCTTCGATAATGGTTTGACCGAACATGAGTACGATCACATTCTCATAGGTGCCTACGAAGGGCCACCCAATATTAACCCGGAAGAAGTGGCAGACTGGAGATGGATGCCTCTGGAGGATGTAAAAAAAGATATTGCAACATATCCCGAACAGTATACTGCCTGGTTCAAAATTATTTTTGATAAATTTTACCAACACATCAACGTATGAGCCTGACCGTTTATAGAAAAGCACACTTTAACGCTGCCCATAGACTTTTTAAAAAGGAATGGAGTGATGAGAAAAACTTTGAAGTGTTTGGAAAATGTAGCAACCCCCTGTACCATGGTCATAATTATGAGCTGGAGGTAGGTATAACTGGTGAAATAGATCCTGAAACAGGTTTTTTAATAGATTTAAAAATTCTAAAAAATCTAATTGAAACTGAAGTAGAAATTCCTTTTGACCATAAAAACCTGAATAAAGAAGTTCCGGAGTTTAAACACTTAAACCCAACTGTTGAAAATATTGCTAAAGTGATTTATGAAAAACTCCGAAAGAAGCTGGATTCCAACTATGAAATTACTATAAAACTATTTGAAACCCCACGCAACTTTGTGGTGTACACAGGATAAGCATGAATAAAGGCGCTACTCTTCCAGATTTTACCTTAAATGACCAGAACGGTCACACCTTTTCTATTTCAGAAGTAAAAGGAAAACAGCCCATAGTCATTTATTTTTATCCTAAAAACTTTACTCCTGGCTGTGTAAAAGAAGCCTGCAGTTTCAGGGATGCTTATGAAGATTTTAAAGCTCTTGGAGCTGAGGTGATTGGCATAAGTGCAGATAGTGATGCCTCTCATCAAAAATTTGCAAGGCGTTATAACCTGCCTTTTACTTTATTAGCAGATACAAACAACAAGGTTCGGGAATTATTTAATGTTCAGTCTAACTTTTTAGGGTTGTTACCCGGAAGAGAGACTTTTGTTTTTGATAGCAACGCAACACTTGTCTACAAATTTGAAGCTATGGGTGCCAGCAAGCACATTGAAAAATCGCTAGCATACCTTAAAAAGAATAGTGATGGATAAGCCCAGTTTATATCCACTTCAATTTGTTCCGGAGCTTAAAGAAAAAGTTTGGGGAGGTACCAAATTACAATCTATTCTTTATAAAAAAGGGAATGGTAATATTGGTGAGAGCTGGGAGATTTCCGGGGTGAAAGGCACTATTTCTAAAGTTGCTAACGGAGCGTTGAAAGGACACGGAATAATAGACCTAATTAAGCAGTACAAGGCAGATTTGGTAGGGGAGCGGGTATACCGTGCCTATGGAAATCAGTTTCCATTGTTATTTAAATTCATAGATGCGGAGCAAGACCTTTCTGTACAACTACATCCCAACGATGTGTTAGCTCAAAAACGCCACAATACCTTTGGAAAAACAGAAATGTGGTACATTTTACAAGCCGAACAGAACGCCCGGCTTATCTTAGGCTTTACAAAAAAGCTTGATAAAACTTCGTATAGTGAAATTTTAGAAAATAAAAATATAGCCTCTGTACTGCATTCTGAAAGTGTACAAAAAGGGCAAACCTATTTTATAGAGCCAGGGTTGGTTCATGCTATTGGGGCAGGGGTTTTGCTGGCTGAAATTCAACAAACAAGTGATATTACGTATCGTATTTACGATTGGGACCGTCCGGATACCGACGGAAGCCTGCGCGAGCTTCATACCGAAGAGGCTTTAGATGCCATTCAGTTTACTACAAATAACCCTAAAAAATCCTATAAAGATTCATGGGACGAACGGGTTAAATTAGTGTCATGTCCCTATTTTGTAACACATAAGCTAGCGTTGTCAAAGAATTTCGATGTAGCAGATTTTCAAAATGAAAGCTGCAAAGTGTATATGTGTACCGAAGGAAACGCTGAAATTGTAGTGAATAACACTTCATTTTTTATTCAAAAAGGGGAAACAATCCTGGTTCCTGCTTGTTGCACAACCTACCAGATTAAAACTGAAAACGCCACATTATTAGAGGTGTACATTCCTTAGTAATTCGTACCTTGCGCCCATAATTTTAAACAAAAAACTATGGCGAGTGTACGCGAATTAAAAAGAGATATTAATTACGTTTTGGGCGACATTATTGAAGCAGTCTATATTTGGGAGCTTACCAATCCTGAAAAAGACACCAAAAAATCACAGGCAATTATCGACGAGGCTATTACAACTTTTGACGAACTTATCGTAAAAGTAAACGACCGAAGCGTAGCAAAAGCAGATAAAAAAGCACACTTTAAGGCAGTAAACCAGGAATTAGAAACTCGTGGTAGAAAATTAATCGATAAGATTAACGCCTTATAGGTTTAAATTAATTAGCACCTTGTGCTGTAAGTAAAGACTCCAGATCCATTCCGTATTTGGAGTTTTTTATGTTTTGGGGTAACGCCTTGTAAACCGTGTCGAGATATTTTTGGGTAATCCCTTGAATTTCATACACCATAATATACGGTGAAATCTCAAGCTCTTTCTGGGCTAGTGCATAGTTAACCGAAGCAAGATATTTGCTGCGTAACACACTTTCTTCTTGTTTTTGTAACGCATTATAAACCGAATCATTTTTTTCAGCCAGCGCTTTTAATTTTAATGAAACTACATCCAGATTTTTATTGGCGTAGCGTTGCATCAATTTTCTATATTCTTCCAGCTTTTCCTGGTTTTTAGAACCTGTAACGGTGTATTCAGTACCAAATTTTTCCAGTGTTGTAGTAATGGTAAGCTCGCCTTCCTCTGCAAAAAATGGGATGCGTTCGTCTAATAAGTCACCATTCTTTAAACGTAAGTATAAATAATGTACTTGAGGGCTTGGTATCGAAACCGAAAACTCAAAATTTTCGTCACCAGTCATTACAATAGAATCTATCGAAACCAAAACAGAATCCTCAATTTTCTGAAGTAGTAGGGTTCCTTTTTTAAGGCCATCTACAGTGCCGGTAAGCTTCATTTCGTGTTCCGGAGCACAGCTTGTGAGGGCAAGTAACGTAATAAGTAGTATTGAAAAAGAGAGTTTCATAGGTGTCATAAATAAGGCGGCAAAGATGCAAAATTAGCTTCTTTTGTCCTTGATATTTTAAATCTTTTATTAGGTTTAATAATGATACTGTCCGGTTGAGCGCAGTCGAAACCTATACTGCAACTATCTTTATATAAATGAAATGCTTACCGATTTAAAATAAAAGGAGTTTCAGTTTTTTGCCTATCCTCCCGCAACCAAACGCATCATCACAGTACATAACACAGCGCCCAATGTTCCAACAGCATAGCCAAAAACCGCTAATAAAACCCCAACCGTAGCCAGGGAGGGATGAAATGCCGAAGCCACAATAGGAGCAGAGGCCGCCCCGCCAACGTTTGCCTGACTTCCTACTGCTAAGAAGAAATACGGCGCTTTAATTAGGTACGCCATAAGTATAAGTAGAAAGGCGTGAATAAACATCCAAACGAGACCAATGGCTATGAGTCCAAGGTTATCAAATATTAAGGTTAAATCCATTTTCATACCTATAGTCGCTACAAGTATATAAATAAAAACCGAGCCAAATTTACTGGCACCAGCACCTTCGTAACTACGTAGTTTTGTATAGGACAATATAACGCCTATGATGGTTGTGATAGAAATCATCCAAAAGAAACTACTCGCCATAAACGATATTAAGTTTCTTGTAAGCCCAATTTCCATGCTATTTACAATTTCAGAAAAATAGTCACTTAAATACCCTCCCAAAAAATGAGCGGTACTCACTGTTCCAAAAGCAATGGCTCCTAAAATCATTAAATCTGTTAAACTGGGATTACGTTCTACAGATAGCGAATAATTTGAAACTTTTTCTTTTAATTTTTCAATGGCACTAGTATCTGCACCTAAGAATCTATCAATTTTTGCTGCTTTACCAATACCCATTAAGATAATAGCCATCCATACATTAGCTACTACAATGTCTACAAAAACCATCCCTCCGTATAATTTTTGGTTGTAGTTGTATACTTCTAGCATAGCTGTTTGGTTTGCTCCTCCTCCAATCCAACTACCAGATAAGGTAGATAAGCCTCTCCAAACATCGTTAAATTCACCTTCTACGGCTAATGGGAGTTCTGGTGTTGCAATGGTCTCTGGGGATATTGAGCCAATAAGTAAAATAGCAATAGGACCTCCAAGTATAATACCTACAGTTCCTGTAATAAACATTATAAGCGCCTTAGGACCTAGATTAAAAACAGCTTTTAAATCGATACTTAAGGTCATTAAAACCAAAGCAGCGGGGAGGAGGTACCTACTGGCAACGTAATACAAATTAGAACTTCCAACTGTAGCGGTTCCATCTTCGGCAACTGTTGTCCAACTGGGACTAATTAACCCAATTGTAGTGAGTAATGCAGGAATCATATACGCCATGAACAAGGCGGGTACGATACTATAAAAAATCTTCCAAAACCCTTTTTTTTGCGACGACGTATAAAAAATAGCGCCTAACGTAATCATCAACACTCCAAAAACTATGGTGTCACTTGTGAAAAAGGGGGTAGTATCTTTTATGGTTTCGATAACAGTATCTTGCATGGTTGTGTAGTTTTCTGCAAAATACATTTTCTATTTTAAATTGGAGAACTCTCTATTCTGAAATTTTACTTCTTTGGCAAACGTTTGCTCTTTTTCAGCATTTCGTAAAGCATCCACTCGATCTGCCCATTGGTGCTGCGAAACTCGTCTGCAGCCCACTTTTCAATAGCTTTCATAGTATCTTCGTTTACGCGCAATGCGAATGCTTTTTTCTTGGACATTTTGTGATGTCTTTTTAGAGATTTACTGGTTTACAAAGGTTGCTACAGCCTCAATTAACTCTGGTATTACTGGGCGCTTGGGCTCGTTGTATGATTTCTGGTTAACTAAATCATCATCGGCTGCCTTCATTTCTTTTAAGGGGTGATTCATATTTTTAATAACCATGTAGGTGGCATCAGGTTTTGCAGCTTTCAGAACTTCACCTTCTGAAGGTAATACCTGCAAATCTTTATCGCCAGCCAATATGAGAACTGGAACATTTAATTTTTGTATTTCAACAGATGGATCATATTTCATCCAGCTTCTTATAAACGGCTGAATGCTGGGTCGAAAAATAGACGCCAGGCCCTCGCTGTAACTTTGTGTGCTTCCGTTGGCTGCTAATTCATCAAAAGCAGTTCGGGCATTGTCTTTAAGGCCTGGTGCTTGCTCTGAAAGTTGTTCTACAATTACGTTGTCAATACTTCTTCCTGGACCAGCAATAGAAATAAAACCATCTACTCCATCCTGAGCTGCAACTGTTCCCACAGTAGACCCCTGCCCGTGTCCAAGCACATAAATTTTTGAAAATGCCTGAGATCTTTTAAAGTAGGCTACAATGTCTTTAGCATCCTTTATAAAGTCATCGAAACGGATACTCTCTTCATTCACGGTGCGGTCTTTCATTTGTTTAATAATACGCTTATCGTATCTAAAGGTTGCAATCCCTTCTTTATATAACCCTTCAGCCAGATACCTGAGATGGTTGTTGGTCATCATTTGCTGATTTCCATTGCGGTCGGTAGGTCCCGAGTCTGCAATGAGAATCACCAAGGGTGATTTGGTTTCAGTTTCTGGAGTAAGAATAGTACCATCAATAAATGGGCTTACACTAATGTCTTTTTGGTTTAATTTAGACCTTTCCTGTGCTATAAGTACAGTGGTAAAGCTTAGTAGAATTAGGAGCAATTTAGTTTTCATAATTTTTTTCTTTTGAAATATAGGTAGCGATGACTTGTTTCGCCTCTTCGGGTTTTTGTGTCCCGATTAGCGTCTTCTTTCCATCCTTAAACACAATCTGTATGCCCATATTGCCTTTCACATTATAAACTTTACCATTTCCATTCATGGAGTGTCTATATCCCCAACCTCCAAATTCCCGTAAGGGCTTGTATTTTCTTATGAACACAGAATCTATTTCAGTCCATGAGGCCAGTTTCAAATTTTTCTGAAAAGGCCAAAATCCATAATAAACTCCTTCTTTATCGATATTGGTTTTCAATCTTAAAATAAAAAAACCAACTGAAATAAAGGCCATTATAATGAAAGGCGGTACCCTTTCAATCAAAAAATCTGAAAAATTATCATTTGTAATCTTGGAAACTCCCAGGATCAATCCTATCAAGGATGCCAGAAATATCCCATAGATAAGCGCCAGGACCCACCATTGATCAAACCTTTGTGTTTCAGAAAAAACTCTCATTATTTCTCCTTTTCTAACAAAGCAATAAAACTAGAGCCAGAGCCTCCTATAAGCTCAATGTCTTTTACAGCCCAGCCCTGTCTTGCATGGGTATTTAGTAAGTCTTCAAATTTTTGAGCGTTTTCGGTCCAGTTAAATGTAGATTGTAAAACTTTATATTCTTTCATAGTATCTTATGTATTTAGTGTCCCTGCGTTTACAACTGGAGAGGCATCTTTATCGCTACATAAAATAACCATTAAGTTGCTTACCATTGCCGCTTTTCGTTCTTCGTCCAGGGTGATAATTTCTTTTCGGCTTAGTTCTGCCAACGCCATTTCCACCATGCTCACAGCCCCTTCTACAATTTTGTGACGTGCGGCTACAATAGCTGTAGCTTGTTGTCTACGTAACATCGCACTTGCAATTTCGTTGGCATAGGCTAAATACCCAATTCTGGATTCTAATACTTCAATACCTGCTATAGCCAGACGATCTTCTAGTTCTTTCTCCAATGCTTCATTTACTTCACTCATACTGGAACGTAGTGTGATGTCTTCATCTGTGCCTTCATCTGCAAAGTTGTCATAAGGGTATTTGCTGGCTAATTCTCTAACGGCAGCATCAGTTTGGATACGAACAAAGTTTTCATAATTATCTACATCAAATGCAGATTTATGCGTGTCTTGTACCCGCCACACCAGAATAGTACTAATAATAATAGGGTTTCCTAGTTTGTCGTTCACCTTTAAGCGCTCACTATCAAAGTTTCTTGCGCGCAGTGAAATTTTTTGTTTAGTGTAAAACGGATTTACCCAGAACAAACCATTTTTTTTAATGGTGCCAATATATTTTCCGAAGAGCAACAACACCCGGGAACCGTTTGGGTTAACCAATACAAAGCCGGGTAAAATAAATAATGAAAAAAAGATTAGTGCACCAAACCAGGGAGAGCGGGTGATAAAAATAGCAGCAATTCCACCTATAAAAAGGAGTAAGAAGACAAACAGCATAAGATACCCGCTGGAGGGAGTAGAGATTTTTTCGTTCGACATAATTAAAAATTTAAAGTGATATTAAAATGATATTAAACAAATATAAGTTATTTATTTTTAATTTTCCAAATTAATTTAACAATGCCTTCAAGTGAGGAATAGTATCTTTGTCATAAACTCAGCATATATGATACGTTTTATACCTACTATTTTATTTCTATTTCTAAGTGTTCAGTTAGTTGTAGCGTCTGAAGATTGGGGAAAAACAGGCCATAGAGCTACAGGTGAAATAGCAGAACAGTACCTCTCAAAAAAGGCAAAACGAGCTATTGATAAATTGTTGAACGGAGCGTCCTTAGCTTTGGTTTCAAACTATGGTGACGATATTAAAAGTGACAGTGCCTATCGAAAATACGGACCCTGGCATTATGTGAATTTTCCTTTTGATAGTTCGTATGAAGCTTCTGAGAAAAGTGAAAAAGGCGATTTGTATGTAGCGATTACTACTTGTATTGCAGTTCTAAAAAATGAAACGTCCACTCAAGATGAAAAAATCTTCCATTTAAAAATGCTGGTACATTTTATGGGGGATCTGCACCAGCCTTTGCATATTGGTTTAGCAGCAGATAAAGGAGGAAACGACTTTCAGGTACGCTGGTTTAATGAGGGAACTAATTTGCACACCGTTTGGGATTCTAAAATGCTGGATAGTTACGAAATGTCTTACACCGAACTCGCTGCTAATGCAGATAAACTTTCAAAATTTCAGCTAAAAGCGCTTCAAAAAGGAACGGTACAAGACTGGATGAACGAGAGTCGTGATTTGTGCAAAGCGGTCTACGCAACTACCGAAATTGGAGGTAAGCTAGGGTATCGCTATATGTACGATTATGTTAACATAGTTCGTAAACAGCTTCAAAAAGGAGGAATTCGCCTGGCTGTGTTACTGAATGATATTTTTGGGTAATTAATTTCGTTTTGAAATTTTATTGTGTGTGATCTGTTTTTGACGGCTGGACTTAAATCGGTCCATTTCAGGATCTCTTAGTTTTGCGTGTTTGGTGCTTCTGCCTTGCACCCGTTTTCTCCACATTCTAAAGCTGGAAGGTTTCATCTCGCGACGCATTATTTCAATAACTTCCTGTTCAGATAGTTCAAACTGAAATGTAATGGCTTCAAAAGGCGTTCGATCCTCCCAGGCCATTTCAATAATTCTATCTAATTCTCTTTCGGTAAAATTTCTGTCCATAGATATTTTAGTTAATTTTTCTAAAAGTAAGATTTATTCGTGAGCTTACATTTTTTTTAGTTTTTGGTATCTGGTGCTGCCAGAAATGCTGCGTTTCTCCTTTCATGAGTACTAAGCTTCCAGGAGTTAATTCAATCGTACGACGTATTGTTTTATCCTTTTTATTTCTAAGCTGAAATTTTCTTTTCGCCCCCAGGCTCACAGAAGCTATTACTGGGTTATTTCCTAATTCTTTTTCGTCATCACTATGCCAGCCATTACTATCATTTCCATCCCTATATAGATTGAGAAGCACAACGTTGAAGGTAGCGTCACATGCTTGTTCAATCCGGTTTTTAATTTCAAGCAAGGGCACTGTAAATGGCTTAGGATGCATGGTAATATTTGAGTAGGTATAGCTCTTCCCTTTTTCTCCGTAGAGTGCAGTTAATCTTGGTTGCTTGTATGTTTTACCAAAGATTTTTATGTCATCCTGTTGCCAGGCTGTTTCTTCGTGAAAAATTGTAAAGTAGTGCTTGGCTTGTTCTGTAGAAAGAAAATCCGGAAAGTACGATATGTCAGCATTTGGAAGCTGTAGGTGCTGATCTTTTTGAAATTCCGACGAAGAGAACAAATCCATTCTATGTATATAAATAAGCCCAGTACATCAATGCAAATTGCAATGGAAGTCGAAGGATGAGTACCCATTTCGGAAGTTTCATGGCTGCTTTCTCATTTTGAAGCATATAAATATGAACTGGGATAAAAGCCACTAACATTGCAATAATACCCCATGCGCCTATAGTTTGTGTCTCTGGATTTAGGAGCAAAAATCCTGCGATCATTTCAGAAATCCCACTTACCACCACCAGGGTACTTGGTGAAGGCAAATAGGGAGGAATGATACGTTTATATATTTTAGGTTTCTGAAAATGAAATGCTCCAGCTGCTATAAACAGTACTCCAAGTAGGTATTGATGCCATGGTAACATTATAGAGAATTGTTTTTTTGTTGAAGTTGCGATGAATCTTTTTGAGCCTTTACCAAAGAGTCCAGCGGTGGAGCTCCATCGCCAATACCGCCATCTGCTTCAACAGGCATCATTTTTTCTTCTTTTTTTTGCTCTCTGCAGGAAGTAAAAGCAATCATAAGTAAAAGTAAAAAAGCAATTTTTTTCATAATGTAAAAGTAGGGATAAAAAAAAAGACCCCATCAATAGTTGAAGGGGTTTTGAAAGTTATTGATGGAGTTGATGTTTATTCCTTTACAATCTGTTTCATGATCTCACCATTTTTAGCAGTAATTATCATAAAATAGGTAGCACTGGCAATTTCTGAAATATCCAAATGGTGTTGTACGGTAGTATCTAAAGAAAGCGTTTTAACTAACCGCCCCGTTATATCGTATAGCTGAACGGTTTCCAGTTCAATATTATTGGGGTTTGTTATGTTTATAAAATCATTGGCAGGGTTAGGGAACACAGTAATACTTGTTAAACTTTTCTGGGCTGGAATTTCAAGCAAAGTTTCTATGGTAAGCCTGAAGGAGCAACTTGCTTCGTTATCAGAAGGGTCTGTCGCTGTAAAATTAATGTTGTATGCGCCAATATCCAATAGGGTACCTGCCGGAGGATTCTGTACAATATTTGTAATATCCAGACAGTTGTCTTCCGCAAATACTTCACCAAGAGCTACGTAATCTGGTAATACATAAGGAGTTTTTTCCCCTGGTATTATTTGATCTTCAGGACAGGTAATACTAGGATCCAGGCTGTCTACTACATGTATCAGAGCGATACAACTATCTGTACTTCCATTTCCGTTGTCCACCGTAAGTGTTACTTGAACGGGTGTACCTATATCTGTACAATCAAAATTATCTATATCTATAGAAAATCCATTGGCACAACTCGAACCAGTAGAGCCACCGTCTATGTCAGCTGGTGTAATAGTAGCCGTTCCATCTGCTTGTAATGGTATTGTTATATTTTGGCAAATCGCTACGGGGGTGCCGTTTGTAGTTTCAACCGTCACAATAGAAGTGCAACTGGTACTATTCCCATGTACATCGGTTGCTGTAAGTGTTACGGTATTTTGTCCTAAATTACTACAGTCAAAAACAGTGGTATTCAGGGTTAGACTTTGAATTCCGCAGGCATCAATACTGCCATTATCTACCTGTGCGGGTGTAATAAATACCATCCCGTTGGCATCTAATTGAACAGTGATATCTTGGCAACTTACAGTAGGAGCAACCGTGTCTTCAACAGTAATTATGCTGGTACATGTAGTGCTGTTTCCAGCAGCATCGGTTGCTGTAAGGGTAATCGTGTTCACCCCAACATTAGAGCAATCAAAATTCTCTTGGTCTAAAGATAAAGAGGTAATTCCGCAGTTATCGGTACTACCATTATCAACATCGTTTGATGTAATGGTTGCTAGTCCCGCACTATCTAATTGAACGGTGATATCTTGACAGACCACCAGGGGCGGGGTGGTGTCTTCAACAGTGAGCATAAATGTACAAGAAGTTGTATTACTACCATCACTTGCGTCCAAAGTTATGATCGTGATACCCGTCCCAACTATCGTACCTGGGCTTGGATTCTGGGTAAGTGTTACTGTTCCACAGTTATCGGTCGCCGTAGCTAATCCGGTATAATCTGGTATCGTAAACATACACCCTGCTCCTACACTTTCAATTTGATCTGCTGGGCAAGACAGGGTAGGAGGAATCGTATCATTAAGAATTACATTAAAACTACAGTTATCTGAATTTCCATTAGCATCCATGGCTACTAGTGTTATGACTGTGGTTGCTGAAACTATCGTTCCTGGTGCTGGTGTTTGCGTCAAACTAGGGTTTGGGTCACAGGTGTCTGTTACTGACGCAAAAGCTGTATAATCTGGTAGTATAAATTCACAGGTTCCATCTAATGATCCATTTTGATCACTTGGGCATGTGAGTGTAGGTGCGGTAGTATCTTCTGGAATTACATTGAAAGTACAACTGTTTGAGTTTGTACTTGCATCGGTAGCTAGTAAAGTTACTATGGTTGCGCCTGTAATAATAGTTCCCGCTGGAGGGTTTTGTGAAACTACAGGAGCAGGGTCACAGCTATCTGTTACCAAGGCCAGTCCTGTATAGTCTGGAAGCACAAATTGGCAGGTAGCATCTACAGATTCATTTTGGTCACCAGGGCAGGTGATAGTGGGTGCTGTGGTATCTTCTAAAAACACATCAAATACACAGCTATTGGTGTTTCCGGTTGCATCTTCAGCAAAAATTGTGATAGTTGTGGTTGCTGATATGATAGTTCCCGCAATAGGCGACTGAGTTAGTAAAGGGTTAGGGTCACAACCATCTGTCACAATAACAAGACCAGTGTAATCTGGTATGATGAATTCGCAATTCATATCCAACGATTCATTTTGATCTCCTGGACAAGAAATTGTTGGAGCAGTAGTATCTTCTGGAATAACGCTGAAGGTACAATCGTTTGTATTCAAAGAAACATCGGTTGCTGTTATGGTGACTATTGTAGTGGTAGTAATCACAGTGCCTGGTGCGGGTGATTGCGTAAGTAACGGATTTGCATCACATGTATCATTTACTGTGGCCAAAACTGTATAATCCGGGAGTATAAACTCACAATTGGCATCAAAAGTTTCATTTTGATCCCCCGGGCAGGTAATTGTGGGGGGTGTAGTGTCTTCTGGGATTACATCGAATGTACAGCTATTGCTATTGGAACTAGCATCTGTAACTACTAACGTAATGGTGGTTGTGTTAGAAATTATAGTTCCTGCTACTGGAGTTTGCGTTATTGTTGGGTTCGGGTCACATACGTCCATTACAGTTGCCAGTCCGGTATAATCCGGAAGAACAAACTCACAGTTAGCATCCAGCGATTCAGTTTGGTCACCAGGGCAGGTGATGGTGGGGGCAATGGTATCTGCAAGGATTACATCAAAAGAGCAAACTGCTTCATTTAGGTTTGCATCTGTTGCTGTCAAAATAATACTCGTGGTAACAGAAACAATAGTCCCTGGAGCAGGATCCTGTGTTACATTTGGAAAAGGATCACAACTATCAAATACAGATGCCAGGCCTGTGTAATCTGGCAGAATAAATTCACAATTTCCGTCAAGGGATTCATTCTTGTCTGTAGGACAGGCAATTTCCGGAGGTGTGGTGTCGTCAAGGAATAGTTCAAAGGAGCAACTTCCACTGTTTAAATCGGCGTCTGTTGCCGTTATCGTAATAATTGTTGAATTGAATACTACGGATCCCGCTGGAGGTGATTGTGTAAGGGTTATGTTAGGGTCACAGGCATCTGCTGCTGTAGCCATTGTGGTATAATCTGTAAGGATATATTCACAAAATTCATTGAAGCTCTCAAACTGATCGCCGGGACAGGTTAGGACAGGAGGTGTTACATCGTTCACTAAAAGATCGAACGTACAGCTTTCAGAAATCATTCCGTCGCTGGCAATTAGTGTAATAGTAGTTGTTCCGGCATTTACAACGGTTCCTGCAATGGGTAGTTGTGTTATCGAAAGTGTTCCACAGGTGTTGGTTGCCGTTGCTAATCCTGAATAATCTGGTAGTAT
The DNA here is from genome assembly GCA_002337605.1 of Flavobacteriaceae bacterium UBA1903. GTDB lineage: Bacteria > Bacteroidota > Bacteroidia > Flavobacteriales > Flavobacteriaceae > Marinirhabdus. The sequence goes on along the minus strand of DDGL01000001.1, from coordinate 2,709 downwards.
AAATTCACAATTGGCATCTGCATCTGCTGCTTGGTCCAAGGGACAAGTAATAGTAACAACACAACCTTCAGCTTCATAGGCTCCTAAATCTACTGTTGTCGTTCCGTTTCCGTCACCGTCCTGCTGGCGCTCCATTCCAGCCAGATCTTCGGTTTGGGTCACGATACTGTTATCTCCCACGTCTATAGCAGGCGATCCTAGTTGCAAGGTGTAATCACCATTTGATGGGTTTGTGTATAAAGGCGTATTTGCAGGGTCGGTACCGTCCAGGCCGTTTACAGCAGTAAGATCAATATTTCTTATTAAGGAGTATTCGAAATTAGTTATATATAGCCCATTAGGATTGTTCACAACATGAGTGATGACATCATCTGTGGTGCCTTCAGAATATACGATAGAGTTATTTATATTAAGTCTTACTTCATCATTAAAATCCTGCAATGTAAAAATAACACTGTTATCCCCAGAGGCGGTATTGTTCGCAAATGTGCAATTGATTATATTAATTTCTGTGACAGGAGCTGGATCATTTGCTAATGAGAAGGCTCCGCCGTTTCCGCCTGAGCTATTATCGGCAAATAAACAATTGGTAAAATTAGTTGTTACTGTTTGACTTATACCATTTGTACTCATGGAAAACCCAGCACCACTCTGTCCACTGCTATTGTTTTGAAAAGTTACATTTATAGCTTGTACACCTGCGGAATTATCTTGAGAATACCCATAGTAACCACCCCCATAAAAGTTGGCATTGTTATTTCTAAATACAATGTTTTTTAAGTTCGGATTTGAACTTTCGGCGAACACATTGTTGAACCATCCACCACCGTTTGAATAAAGATTATTAGGATTTTGCGTAGTGCTATTTGAATTACCATCTTCTATATAAAAGCCGTCCATAGTAAAGAAATCTTCAAGGTCTGTACTCCGTATTACGGTGTATGCATTATCAGAATTGTCATTTGGAACACCTATATCACCACTTAAGATAGTTTGATATGCTCTAAAATCTCTTGTTGCTAAATCAACAGCTCCATTGCCAGGGGAGAAGCCACCTATCAAAGTAAGCTCAGAAGCATTAAACACAAAAGAATGAATTCTTGGTAAACCAGGGTTAATTATCTTCGGGAAATAGGTTCCCTCGGCGACCCATATTTCAGGGATGTTACATGTTTCTGCAAGCGCAATACCATCGTATAATTGGTTAATTGCGTTTGCCCAGTTGCTACCATCCCCGTTTCCTGTCGCGTTTATGTCTACATAAACTCTATTATCAACTAAGGGTGTACAAATAGGGTTTGTTACCTCATAGGCGCCAAAATCTATTGTGTCAGTTCCGTCACCATCACCATCCTGAATACGTTGCGCTCCGTTGAGGTCTACTACTTGATTTGTGATAAAATTCGCTCCCCGATCTAGTACCGGTGACGTATTTTGCAGGGTAAAGTCATTCCCTGCCGGATTGGTGTATAACGGGTCATTTGCAGGGTTGGTTCCATCAAGGCCATTAGTTGCTGAAAGATCGACTCCTTCAATTAGCGAATACGAGAATTCTTGAGTTATGGGAGTGCCTAAATCTTGAAAAATATCATCTATTCCATCGTCGTCATTATTCCAAAGAATACTATTTCCAATTCTTAGTGTGATGGGGCCAGTGTTATTTGTGTAGCCAATATCTCCTGGAGCCGTAGCCGTATTACCTGAAAAAGTAGTATTAAAAAACTGAGCATTTAAAAATACACCTGGATTTGTATTTCTGAGAAAAAAAGCTCCGCCACCAAATTGAGCATAATTATTTATAAAAAGGTTGTTTCTGAATTCACAAAAACTGGAATTGCTGCCCATATTATAATGTACAGCGCCGCCTCTTCCTTGTTCACTAGTATTAGTGTCAAAAATTGTATTGTTCACTCGTAGAGCTCCTACATTATCTGCATAGATAGCTCCTCCATTTCCAAAGGAGTTATTCTCTGATAAGGTACAGTTACTTAAACTTAAAGTAGCTGAACCGTCTTTTTTGAATATAGCTCCTCCTGTAGTTTGGTTTTCGGTTCCAGTAAGCTCGTTGGCGTTCCCTTTCTCGATATGTATTCCATCTATTAAAACAAAAACCCCTGGCGAAGTAATTGTTACTACCGTATATGCATTGTCGGAAGAATCATCAATGGTTCCAATGTCCCCGTTTAAAGTTGTTTCATACAATCTAAAATCTCGTGTAGCCAAATCTATAGCGCCATTAGCAGGCGAAAAGCCTCCAAACAATAAAATTTCTTCTGTTAAATTAAACGTGGCATCCCTTCCAGAAGGAATAGATGGAAAGTACGTTCCTTCGGCTATGTATAACTCACTTAATGCGGAATCAAAATTTGCTTCGTCAACAGCGTCTTGCAGATCTATAAAAGCATCTGCCCATGAAGAACCGTCATTAAGACCTATGGCGTTTTGATCTACATAAATAATTTGCGAAGTAGCCATTATAGAGAATAATAATGACGCCAAGAGGGTAATTTTCTTCATTGAATTTTTTTTTTCAAAAAAAGTGTTTGTTTTGTTCTGATGCAAGGAATTTGATTAAAAATATTAGCTGTAACTAACAATATACCCAATAGTGGGTATTGGTTTTTTTTTAAAAAAAAAGCCCCTCCCGATTTCTCAGGAGGGGCTTAGCTTTAAAAGCTATTAATACATTATTCTTTAATCAAACGTTTA
>DDGL01000009.1:3858-4452 GCA_002337605.1 Flavobacteriaceae bacterium UBA1903 | reverse complement strand
ATCAAGGAATACTTCTAAAGGTGGAGTACTCGTAGCCATATAGCTATAGGTTAAGGCCCACGATTCCAATACACCATCATCAAATGGTGTGAAATTATCAGTTACAGCTAATGTCCAATCTCCCATTGTACTTTCACCGTCGAAAGCACTTAATGCAGTTGAAGGTGTAAATGTACCTGCAATGGAAGGTGTCCCAGCGCCACATTCATTGTCAACAGGGAGGGTAGCTTCATCGTCTAATGTTACCAAAATATCACTTCCTGCACAACTACCAGTTCCATTAAGTGGAGCATTCAATAAAAGTGCAGTTGTTCCTGCAGGTGAAGTAAGTTCCACTATAACGTCTCCAGCCCACGCGTGAGGGATGTCTAGGTCTACATCAAGATCAGTGATGTCAAAATCCTCTGTAATTGTTATCACACTAGTAACTGTAGCTGCCGTTGTACCGAAAGGCAATCCTGGACTAGCCGAAACGGTTTCTGTTGCAGCAATTGGTCCACCAATACAAAACACCTCTGGTGCTTCATCGTCTGTTACGGTTACATTCATCGTACAGTCAACACTGTTTCCACCATCATCTGTATAAGTCCAGGT
>DDGL01000009.1:0-3706 GCA_002337605.1 Flavobacteriaceae bacterium UBA1903 | reverse complement strand
CCAGCCGGGTTGGTAGGACAGTTGTCGTCTACTGTTGGCTGTGGTACTGTAACTGCTGCTTCACAAAGACCAGGATCGTTGGTCTGGGTAATATCTGCAGGACAGGTGATCATACCTGGTTGGTTGTCTACAACCGTTATGGTAAACTGGCAGGTAGTTGTCTCGTTAGGAGCTTCGTCATTGGTAGCCGTAAACTCTATAACGGTAACTCCTACAGGATAGGGTCCTGGAGATGGAGCTCCCATGGTCTGAGTTACGGTTACAGAACCGCCATTAGGATCTAATGCAGTAGGAGTAGCAAAACCAAAGGGGGCTTCACACTCTCCCGGATTTGCATCAACTATGGCATCGGCTGGACAGTTCATAATAGGTGCATTTGAAGCTGGATTTTGTACAAACTCTATACAGAAATCATTTAAGGTTCCTGTGTCACCACCCGCATCATCACAGATGCTTAAGGTCCAGATCCCGTTTACATCATCCCCGGCAAAACCAGTATTCATTGGGCCTTGTTCCGCTTGGAAAGTACCTGTAAAAGGAGCAGAACCTGTTGTGATAGAAGGATTCCCATCCATAAAAATGGTTCCGGTAAAATTGTCTCCTGCGCCTCCATTATCACTTGATAGGTCCCAGGTAGTACCATTGGGAGAGATTAAGCTAATCTCTAGATCAGCATCAAAAGTATGCGTAATGTCTAAAGAAACATTGTCCAGTACATATTCACTTGGCCCTGCTCCAATAACACCAACTTCTGCTATTGTAATTTCTGAAGTTGTGGGCCCTCCAACACACGGAAATCCTCCCGTTCCTGTTGCAGGAACTGGTTGCGGATTGTCTACTGCACAAACGCTAACGGGTCCTGCTGCAGCTGTCCAAACATAAGTAATACCCGCTGAACAGTTATCATCGACATAAGCAGAAAATGCTGAATTAGTGCCTCCTGGATCATTATAACCTGGTGCTCCTGCATCAAAAGAGAAGTCTTCCGCTACTTCAAAGCATCCGTTAACTCCCCACTCGGTAGCCCAAGCGGTATTTGTTATGGTTGCAGGGTCCGTAGTATTAGGGTTTGTAGACGTTTGATAATCTGACGGGCTTCCACCAAATAATAGTGCAGCCGCTTCAATACCACTCAGTACATCTGGGTTTGTAGTCCAATTCGGGCCATCAGAAATTTCAAATGAGCCTACATATAAAGCCATTCTGTTATTCTGCCTAGATTGGACCGGGGCATTTCTCCTGCCGCTTAATTGCATGGCATTAATTTCAGCCTGAACTTGCTGAGAAGCTCTTGGAGGGTTTTGAACATCTGCCGAAGTTCGTTGCGCATGCACGGTGCTCGTACCTGCGAGTAAGGCCATAAAAAGCCCTACGCAAAACATAGTTTTTTTCATAATAGAATATTTAATTAAAAAGTATAGTTGACGACAAATCTAATTCTTAAAAAAAACTTAAAGAAGTTTTTAGTTAAAAATTTTTATTTTTTTAAAAATTATACCTTTTAAAACAGGGAAGTATAAAAAAAAGCCCGTTCTAAAATAGAACAGGCTTACACTATGTATTTTACATATTTTTTATTTTATCATCTCATAACTACGCTTGATAAAATTGGTCATCTCTTCTCCTTTTAGCAATCCTTTGCTCAATTTGGCAAGGTCTAGCGCTTGGTTTACTAAGCGTTCTTTCTTCTTAGTTGTTTTAGTATTTAAGATTTCAGTAACCAGTTCGTTGTTGCTATTTACGATAAGGGTATAGGTTTCTGGTAAGCCACCCATACCAAACATTCCGCCACCACCAGACTGTTGCATTTCCTTCATGCGGCGCATAAACTCAGGTTCGGTAATGGTAAAAGCATTTGCGTTACTATCCATAGCTTCTAACTGGATGGTAAACTTTTCAGAAGGAACAGTTTCGGTTAAAAATGTTTTTAGTGTTTCTTGTTCTTCTTCGGAAAGTTTAGAAATAGTAGCTTCATCCTTTTTTATCAAGTTTTCAATATGATCGCCATCTACTCTTGCAAAACTTACATTTTCAGTTTCAGACTCTAGCTTTTGAATTAGGTGCGAAATTATTGGCGAGTCCAATAATAATACTTCGTATCCTTTCTCTTTTGCCGGTTGAATATAACTGTGTTGTTCTTCTTTATTGGAAGCATAGAGCAGTACCAGCTTGTCATCTTTGTCAGTTTGAGCCGCTGCTAATTTTTCTTTTAATTCTGCAAAAGTGTAATAGGTACCCTCTACCGTTGGGAATAACATAAACTGTTGTGCTTTCTCGAAGAATTTATCTTCGGTAAGCATTCCATATTCAATAACTATTTTAATGTCGTTCCATTTCTTTTCAAAATCTTCACGGTTATCGTTAAAAAGTGATTTCAGCTTATCTGCTACTTTACGGGTAATGTAACTTGCAATTTTCTTTACGGCACCATCTGCCTGTAAATAACTTCTGGAGACGTTTAAAGGAATGTCTGGCGAATCTATCACCCCGCGCAACATAGTTAAAAATTCTGGAACAATACCTTCAACATTATCTGTTACAAACACCTGATTTTGATATAGCTGAATCTTATCCTTTTGAATGTTCATATCGTTGGTCATCTTCGGGAAGTATAAAATTCCCGTAAGATTAAAAGGATAATCCACATTTAGATGAATGTTGAAGAGTGGTTCCTCAAATTGCATTGGGTACAATTCGCGGTAAAAATTTTTGTAATCTTCTTCTTTTAAATCGGTGGGTTGTTTGGTCCACGCAGGATTTGGATTGTTAATTATATTGTCAACTTCTTGCGTAGGAGCAGGGTCTTCTTCTTTGGCATCTTCTGGCTTTGGAAGGGTTTCGGTCTTGGTTCCAAATTTAATTGGAATAGGCATAAACTTGTTGTACTTGGTCAACAGTTCTTTAACTTTTCCTTCTTCTAAAAACTCAGTTTCGTCCTCAGTAATATGAAGAATAATCTCGGTTCCTCTAACGCTCTTTTCAGTCTCTTCCAGCGTATAGTTTGGAGAACCGTCGCATGTCCAGTGTGCTGCAGGTTCGTCTTTGTGACTCTTGGTGATAATTTCAACTTTACTCGCAACCATAAAAGCAGAATAGAAACCTAGTCCAAAATGGCCAATGATTCCAGCTTCGTCACCTTGCTTGTCCTTATATTTTTCAATAAACTCTTCGGCACCAGAGAATGCAATTTCATTAATATACTTTTCAACCTCTTCCTTGGTCATTCCAATACCTTGGTCAATGATGTGAAGTTGTTTTTTTTCTTTGTCTATTTTTACTTCAATAATTGGATTGCCATACTCTACGTTCGCTTCACCTATGTTTGAAAGGTGTTTTAGTTTTAGCGTAGCATCTGTTGCATTACTGATTAATTCACGTAAAAATATCTCGTGGTCACTGTATAAAAATTTCTTTATTAGCGGAAAAATATTCTCTACCGCTACATTAATTGTTCCTGTACTCATGGTGTTATCTTTTTTTTCCGCATTGGCGGAATCTAAATTATTTATTTTCTATTTCCTTACAGACAAAGAAAGTACCATTTTTGTGTTTATGACAGGATGTCACAAATTATTTATTTTTTTACAACCCATACGTAAAAAGCAAAACCCCCTTCCATTGCTGGAAGGGGGTTTCTTTTTGGTTGGTTAAATAATCGAAACGATTATTCTTTAATCAAACGCTTAACCACGCTTGCATTTTCACT
>DDGL01000005.1:32040-59543 GCA_002337605.1 Flavobacteriaceae bacterium UBA1903 | reverse complement strand
AGTGCCAACATTTTGCGTCAGCGAAAGTGGGAAGCGCAGCGTGCGAATCAGCCGTGGGCAGTTGCGCCGCCACTACGTATTTATCCGCTGTACCAAATTTTCTTTAAAGTTAGGGAATTTAATTTAAGCCGAATGTGACCGCTGTATTATATGCGTTGTTGTAAACCGTTGTTATTCCATTTCTTTTAGAATTTGTTCAGTCGTTTTACCCTTTTTTATCATTGTCATTTGTCCAGAATCACAATAGAATAATATAGGTCCAATAATTTTCTCTAATTCAACTAGTAAATTGACAACTGTTTTCCAATTACCTCTCGGGAAAGAAATTAAATCAGTAATGGGTTCATATTCAGATTTCACTTTGTCAGCACTAACTGGAGTTTCATATCCCTCAGGTTCTTTGATTCCACAGCACCAACCATCTTCTCCCTGAAAATTTTTATTTTGTTCAACTGAAATTTTTAATCCAGCATCAGTAATAGCTTTTTTTAAATCAAACACAGTAGGATAAGAACAAGCGATATCAGTCTTCAGGTCAATATCTAAGTCAGACGTAAATGATTCCATAGTTGGGTCATTTTTTTCGTCATAGAGTTTTTTTATTGGTATTGCGTAAATAGAATTTGCCATTTATTCTTCAATGGTTTACAACTAGTTATATCATAACAAATATATACGATTAAGGTATAATGACTGCCAACAAAATAGATTAACAAGTTTGTTTACAAGCGGCCAAATCAATCAAACAGAAAAATTGAGTTAGAAAAAAATTATGCCCCTCAATATGCCCCTAAAAATACAATAGCCCGCAAACAGAATGTTTACGGGCTATTCAGCAGAGAGGAAGGGATTCGAACCCTCGATACGTTGCCGTATACACGCTTTCCAAGCGTGCGCCTTAAGCCACTCGGCCACCTCTCTAGTAGATTTAGAATACCAAAACAATTGTTTGGTCTTCCAGGTGCAAATAACGTGATTTTTTAAATTTTCAGAAATAAATACCGTAGTAAATTTTAAGACATTTCACCACGCAAGGATGTTTCGAACAGGGTTTTAAAACTGCCTGAGGAAATTTCCCGTCCCAACAAGTACATTAATTTGGTTAAAGCAGCCTCGGTCGTACAGTCTTTTCCTGAAATTACACCCATTCTTTTTAAAGCGGTGCTGGTTTCGTATAACCCCATAGCCACACTCCCACCAGAGCACTGCGTAACATTCACTACCGGGATTCTTTTTTTAAGCACCTCTTTTAATGCAGCAGTAAACCAAGGCTCTGTAGTAGTGTTTCCACTACCATAGGTTTCCAGAATAAGTCCTTTTAAATTTTTATACCCTAATATATGTTCGATCGTAGCCTGATCAATGCCCGGAAACATTTTCAGTAAAACCACCCCGGTAGACATTATGGTATTTACCTTAAATTTTTTTCGCCTGTTAGGCACATACAACGCACTGGTATTTATCTGAAGATGGACGCCGCTTTCGGCTAAGGCAGGATAGTTTAAGGAGTCGAAAGCTTCAAAGTGTTCCGCATTTATTTTTGTAGTACGGTTGGCACGGTAGAGTTTGTATTCAAAATAAAGGCAAACTTCGCTAATTTTTGAACGTCCTTTTTCCTGCAACGCCGCAATTTGTATGCTGGTAATCAGGTTTTCTTTTGCATCTGTTCTCAGGTCACCAATGGGCAATTGAGACCCTGTGAAAACCACAGGTTTGCTCAGATTTTCCAACATAAAACTTAATGCTGAAGCTGTGTAAGACATTGTATCGCTACCGTGCAAAACTACAAAACCATCAAACTCTGTATAATTATCCTTAATAAGCAATGCAATCTGAGCCCAATAAGCCGGGTTCATATTTGAACTATCTATAGGAGATTCAAAGCTGGTAGTGTCAATCTCACAATCCAACAGTTTTAATTCCGGAATGTGTTGTAGCAACTCATCAAAATTGAAATTACGCAAAGCGCCTGTTTCAAAATCTTTGATCATACCAATAGTTCCTCCGGTATAAATTAGTAATATTTTAGGGACTTGGGTCATGCGGTTCAGTTTTTATACACCAAATACTTCTTTGGAATTTTGAGTGGTTCTTCTGGCTACCTCTTCTTCGGAAATTTGATAAATTTCGGCAACTTTCTTGCAAACTAAAGCTACGTAACTGCTCTCATTACGCTTTCCGCGAAAGGGCACGGGCGAAAGATACGGCGAATCGGTCTCTAGCACAATGTGTTTTAAATCAATTTGATCTAAAAACCTGTCTATTTTTCCATTCTTAAAGGTTACCACCCCGCCAATGCCTAACTTCATATTAAAGCTTATTGCCTTATGGGCTTGCTCCAAAGTACCTGTAAAGCAATGGAAGATTCCGAATAAATCATCGTCCTTCTCCGTTTCTAAAACTTCAAAAATTTCATCAAAAGCATCCCGGCAGTGAATTACGATTGGAAGTTTATACTTTTTTGCCAGCTGAATTTGTTCTCTAAAAGCTATCTGCTGAATTTCCAAAGTACTTTTATCCCAATACAAATCTATCCCGATTTCACCTACAGCATAAAAACTTCGCTTTTCGAACTGCTTCTTTACAAGCGCTAATTCCTCTCTGAAATTTTCATGTACCGAAGTAGGATGCAATCCCATCATTAAAAAAACTTCGGTTGGGAAATCCTGCTCCAGCTGGTACATTGCCTGGGTGGTACCTGAATCTATTGCAGGGATAAAAAACCGGGACACCCCTGCCTCCCTGGCGCGTTGGATCATTTCTTTTTGGTCTTCGGCAAAAGCATCACTGTAGAGATGGGTGTGAGTATCTGTTAACATAGTTGCAAAACTAAGTATTTGCTACCTATCTTTACCAAAAAAACAGTTGGCTACTTTACGAATACTTCTAGAAGAAACAGGATTTTACAGAATTCCCCTTACAAAATTAGCTACAGGTCATTATAAGTTTACCGCTAAAATTAACCAGCTCAAAGGAAGCTTTATCCTGGACACAGGGGCCTCTACCAGCTGTATTGGTATAGATAGGATTGAACAATTTTCTTTATTAAGTGAAGATAGTAAGATAAAAGCCGCTGGTGCCGGTGCTATTAATATGGAAACTCAAATGGCACGAAATAATACATTTTCAGTAGGAAAACGTACGTTAGCCGCAACAGATTTTGTGCTTTTTGATCTCTCTCATGTAAATGAGGCCCTAGCCCAAGCCAACGAAAAAGCCATTGATGGAATTATTGGTGCAGACTTTCTAAAAAAGTACAGAGCTGTGATCGATTATGGGCGTAATTGTTTCTATTTAAAGCATTAAGTACCGTGCTTCGCTGTTTTTTATTATCTTTAAATGAATCTAAGCCCCTGCATAACTTGAAAAAATATTACCTCTTCATTTTATTGCTTTTGTCATTGAGCTGTATCGCTCAGGATATATCGTACTATAAAAATGTAGCAGACACAACTTCAAATAAGCTGTTAAAGCTAGAGGCAATGGACTCTGTTATTTCTAAAACGTTCCGTAAAGACAACGACACTTTTATAACTTACAGCCAGGAATATATTACACTAGCCAAAGAGCTGGATCGTATAGAGGCTGCTGCCCGCAAAGCAATGAATTTGCAGTATATCCTAAGCAATTTTAAAAACGAGTCCCGTAGCGCTGTTACTATTATAAACAGTGTCTTAGCCGAAAAGTATAAAATCAAAGACAGCTTTCTATTAGGGGGCCTCTACCTTAAAAGAGGAGGCGCAAATTACAGGTTAGATCTTGAAAAAGCCATTGAAGATTACACACTCGCTATAGAAAATTTTGGTAAAAAAGACTCAATTTATATCGCAGATGCCTATTTGTTTAGAGGGCAAGCCTATTCAAACATTGGACAATTTGTTCCGGCAGGTGAAAATTATGATAAGGCTTACACCTATTTTGAAGCCTTAAAAGACTACCAGTACATGGCACACGCCCAACAAGGCACTATTACTATGTTTAGCAGAAATGGGTTTTACGAAAAAGCCAAAGAAGAGCGGGATGAACTTATTACTAAGCTTGAGGGATTAGGGCTAAAAGATTTTGTAACTACAGAGCTCTATAACCAGGCGCTGGATTATCGCAATCAAAAAAAGCAACAGCTCACCATAGATTTTTTAAAACGCGCAAAAAACAATATTTCGCCAGAGACCAAAGGGACTACCATTCACCTTAATATTTTAGCTGCTTTGGTTTCTGAATACAGTAAGCTGAATAAATATACCCTTGCGTCTCAACACATGGAATTGCTTGAAGGCTATTCTCAAAACTTAAAAGCCGAGCAATACGCCAACCTTTCCTACTACGATGCTAAAGCAAACTACTTTAACACCTTCGGAAGCAGAAAAGAAGCTCTAAAATTTGCAACCAAAAAACTACAAGCTGCACAAAATTTACGTTACAATGAGCAGATTATGGCATCCCATTTGTTGCTTTCCGAAATACAGGAAAACCTGGGAGATTATAAATCCAGTCTCGAAAACAAAAAATTATACCAGGCAAAAAAAGACTCGCTGTTTAACAGCTCCTCGGCAAACTCACTTGCCTATTACCAGACTTTATATGAAACTGAAAAAAAAGAAAATGAGTTGATCTCCAAAAATGCCAACATCCAGTTGTTGGAGAAAGATAATGAGGCTTTTATAAATGTTGTAATTATTAGCAGTATTGCGTTGTTACTTACTTTTGGAGTAATTCTGCTCTATCGCAATCAACTGCATTTAAAAAAGAAGAAGACGTTACAGGAAGGGTTTAGTCAGGAGCTTTTAGCTTCCCAAGAAAATGAGCGCAAACGTATTTCAAAAGACCTGCACGATGGTCTTGGGCAGCAGCTCTTAGTATTAAAAAACAAACTTATAACTTCGGGTAATACCGAAGCCAAAGAAATGGTAGACGCTTCTATTGAAGAAGTGCGGACCATCTCCCGGGACTTACATCCGTTTCAGTTACAGGAGCTGGGAATTACAAAGGCCATTGAGCATACTATTACCCAAATAGACGAAAACACATCGCTCTTTATTTCTTCGGAAATAGAAAATATAGACCATTTGTTTACACCAGATCAAGAGGTGAATATTTATAGGATTGTTCAGGAAAGCCTGAGTAATACGTTAAAACACGCCAATGCGGAAGCCAGTAAAGTTTCAGTCAAAAAGATGGCAGATCAGGTTATCATCTCCATACGCGATAATGGCCAAGGGTTTGAGTTTACAGAAAAACTGAAGAACATAAAATCCCTGGGGTTAAAGACACTCATGGAACGCACTAAGTTTTTAAACGGAACTATGAAGGTGCAGTCCAAGAAAGAAAACGGCACCTTCATAGAATTTCAATTTCCTTTTTAATGGAGCATACCACTATCATAACTGCAGACGATCACCCTCTTCTACTAAGAGGGTTAAACGATTTTTTACTGGAGCGTGGTTATAACATTATTGGTAGTGGTAAAAATGGTCGTGAAGCCTACAATCTTATTACTAAAGAAAATCCAGACATCGCTATATTGGACATACAAATGCCTTTTATGTCTGGAATAGAAGTTGCTCAAAAGTGTAAAACCAATTGCTCGGAGACAAAAATTATACTTATTACGCTTCATAAAGAACGTGAAATTTATGAGCAAGCTAAAGAGCTGAACATATTTGGGTATATTCTGAAAGAATTCGCACTGGAAGAAATCGAGACCTGTCTTGACAACGTAATAAAAGGGGAACACTATTTTAGTCCCAACATTGCTGCAAAATTAAATAAGAAGAATCCAGAAAAATCGCTGCTAGCTACACTAACCCCGTCTGAAAAGAAAATCTTAAAGCTTATTGGTAAAGATAAAACCAATAAAGAAATAGCCTCTCTTCTTTTTATATCGTATCGCACTGTAGAAAAACACCGAAGTAATATTATTACTAAATTAAAGCTTGAGCATAAAACCAATAGCTTATTAATCTGGGCTAAGCAAAACCATGAAAAGCTTAGTTAACAGGAGCTTATTGAAAATTACGTGTAAATACGTATTGTGTCGGTTACTTATTTTTCTCAATTTTACCCTATGGAAAATATAACACAAGCACCCGTGGGAAAAAAGAAATTAACCTTGAGACAAATAATCACAATGGTATTTTTAACAACCTGTGTGGTTTTTGTAGTTTTATTAAATATTGTAAATCTGATTTTAGCAATATAAGAGTATCATTTCAACTAACTACTAAATTAAAAACCCAACCAAATGGCTGGGTTTTTTTTATGTATGGTCAAATGAAACTTATAGTTCTAATGCCTTTTTCACATCATTGTCCATCAATAATTCTGTCGGACTTTCCAGTGCTTCTTTAACAGCTACTAAAAACCCAACCGATTCTTTACCATCAATAATTCTATGGTCGTAAGACAATGCTACATACATTATAGGCGCTATGGTTACACCTCCGTTTTTCACTACGGGACGTTCTACAATGTTATGCATTCCCAAAATTCCAGATTGTGGTGGGTTAATAATAGGAGTACTTAACATACTTCCAAAGACTCCTCCATTCGAAATGGTGAAGGTTCCTCCGGTCATTTCATCGACAGTAATTTGTCCGTCACGCGCTCGTATAGCCAGTCTTTTTACCTCAGATTCTACACCTCTAAAACTTAAGTTTTCAGCATTTCGAATTACCGGTACCATTAATCCTTTAGGTCCGGATACAGCTATAGAAATGTCTTTATAGTCAAACGTCAACATTTCTTTTCCATCTATCATGCTATTTACTGCCGGATACATATCTAAGGCACGCACAATTGCCAGCGTAAAGAATGACATAAAGCCAAGGCTTACACCGTGCTTTTCTTTAAAAGTCTCTTTATATTCTTTTCTAAGGTCGAAAATTGCAGTCATATCTACCTCGTTAAAAGTGGTTAACATGGCAGTTGTATTCTTGGCTTCCACCAAACGCTCGGCAACTTTACGGCGTAACATAGAAAGCTTTGTACGAGACGATCCTCTCTCCCCTGTTCCTGGAGTTCCCATAGAAGGAGTTGCATTTTCTGCATCGCTTTTAGTAATTCTGCCATCACGGCCAGATCCTTTTACAGCGCTGGTATCCATACCTTTTTCTGCCAGTATTTTTTTGGCCGAAGGTGAAGGTGTTCCGGTAGCATACGTCTTGCTGCCATCTTGCTTTTGCGTTTCTTTTACAGCTTCAGCTTTCTTCCCGGTATCTTTATTCTTAACATCTTGTTTGTCTAAATCTGGACCTGCATTTCCTTCGCCCTTTTCGTCACCAGGGTTGTCGTATGTTTCGGTAGAATCGTCTCCACCCCCTGGCTTTTCAGCTTCGGTATCGATCAAACAAACTACTTCTCCCACACCTACCGCATCGCCTTCTTCGGCTTTTAGGGTAATTATTCCGCTTGCTTCTGCCGGAAGTTCCAGCGTAGCTTTATCGCTATCTACTTCAGCAATTGCCTGATCTTTTTCAACCCAATCGCCATCTTCTACAAGCCATTGTGCTATTTCAACTTCGGTGATGGACTCTCCCGGGGAAGGGACTTTCATTTCTAATGCCATACTATTGGTTATTATTTTCTGCTAAAGCAGCATTATTTTTAGTTTCAATTTTCTTTGGTATTACAGCCTGTAAAAAGTGTTATTTCATTTCCTTATTAAAAACACTTTCAATTACTTTTAAGTGTCGTGCTTTACTTCGCACACTACTTCCAGATGCTGGAGCAGCGTACATTTTTCTACTACACACACGCCACATTCTGGTTTCTTCAAAATGAAGTAATAAATGTGAGTAGGCCCCCATATTTCGGGGTTCTTCTTGCGCCCACACTAGATCGTCTGCATTTTTATATTTTTTGATGCTGGCCTTCATTTTTTCAATAGGCAGAGGAAACAACTGTTCCACACGCACCAAGGCAACATCGTCTCGTTTGTCTTCTTCTTTTTTCTCTAATAAATCGTAATAGAATTTACCACTCACAAATACTAAACTTTTAACTTTAGCAACTTTTGCGTCCGGATCGTCTATAACTACCTGGAAACTTCCACTTGCCATTTCTTCTTTGGTTGAAAGAACTTTTGGGTGGCGCAACAAACTTTTAGGGGTAAAAACAATTAAAGGTTTACGGTAGTTCACTTTTAATTGTCTACGCAATAAATGAAATAGTTGTGCTGGTGTTGTCACATCTGCCACAAACATATTATCCTTGGCACACAATTGCAGGTACCGCTCCATTCTTGCTGAAGAGTGTTCTGCTCCCTGCCCTTCATACCCGTGAGGCAATAACATTACCAGTCCGTTTTGCAACTTCCATTTGTCTTCGGCTGATGATATATACTGGTCTATCATTATTTGAGCTCCATTACTGAAATCTCCAAACTGCGCTTCCCAAATTGTAAGTGTAATAGGACTTGCCATGGCATATCCATAGTCAAAACCAACCACCCCATACTCTGAAAGTAAGGAATTATAAATAAAGAAATTTGCCTGCTCTCCTTTAAGTTGGTTCAGCAACACGATTTCTTCTTCACTCTCTTCTACTTTTACCACAGCGTGACGGTGGCTAAACGTACCTCGTTCTACATCCTGCCCACTCATGCGCACATCGTGCCCTTCTTTTAACAACGAGCCATACGCCAGCAATTCTCCCATCGCCCAATCCAATTGATTGTCCTCAAAATACATGGTTCTTCTGGCCTCAATCAATTTTGAAATTTTACGTAAAAACTTCTTCTCTTTTGGTAACTGAGTGATGACCTCAGCAATCTCTGTAAGGGCATCCAGGTCGAAGGAAGTATCTGCAGTTTCCATCATTTTATCCTCTTCGGCATACTCATACCCTTCCCATTCATCTTTCATGAAGGGGGTAATCCTTGTTGTTTTTTCTTTCCGGGAGTCTTCCAGGTTTTCCTCGAGCTTGTCTTTATACTCCTGCTCTAATTTTTTGGTGTGCCCCTCTTCTATAACACCTTCCTTAAAAAGTTTTTCTGCATAAATATCACGCGGATTGCTATGCTTACTTATGGCTTTGTACAGTTTTGGCTGTGTAAAGCGAGGTTCATCTCCTTCGTTATGTCCGTACTTTCGGTATCCTAACAGGTCGATAAACACATCACGACCAAATTTCATACGGAAATGTAAGGCAAACTCCATAGCGTGCACCACGGCTTCAGCATCGTCTGCGTTGACATGCAATACAGGTGACAGGGTTACTTTTGCCACATCGGTGCAATAGGTAGACGAACGGCCATCGAGGTAATTGGTAGTAAAGCCTACCTGGTTATTTACCACTATGTGTATAGTTCCACCGGTTTTATAGCCCTCCAACTGTGCCATTTGTACAATTTCGTACACCAGTCCCTGACCCGCAATAGCAGCATCTCCGTGAACTACAATGGGTAAGACTGCTTTTGGATTGTCCTTGTGGTGGTCGTCTTGCTTGGCACGGGCAATACCCTGTACTACAGCTCCAACAGTTTCAAGGTGTGACGGGTTAGGAGCAATATTTAAGTTTATTTGGTGACCTGAATCTGTCTGACGCATGGAAGTCCAACCCAGGTGGTATTTTACATCGCCATCAAAAATATCCTCGGCATAGTCTTTTCCATCAAATTCGCTAAAAATATCTTTAGCGCTTTTTCCGAAGATGTTCGTTAACGTGCTTAAACGGCCACGGTGTGCCATTCCCATTACAAATTCTTTTACGCCATGAGATGCGGCGTCTTCAATTAAAGAATCCAGCGCAGGGATTAAACTCTCTCCGCCTTCCAGTGAGAACCGTTTTTGACCTACGTATTTTGTATGTAAGAAATTTTCAAACGAAACAGCTTCGTTTAATTTCTTTAAAATCTGTTTCTTTTTTTCTGCTGAAAATTTTGGCTGGTTGTCATTTACATTCAGCTTCTTTTGTATCCATTCTATCTCTTCAGGCTTCCGAATAAACATATATTCAATCCCAATACTATCGCAGTAAATACTATTCAGGTGTTTTACGATATCCTCGAGAGAACTTGGCCCCATCCCTAAAACTTCTCCAGCTTTAAAGGTCGTTTGCAAATCGTCTTTGGAAAGACCGAAGTTTTCAATATCAAGGGTTGGCTCGTATTTTCTACGCTCGCGTACCGGGTTGGTTTTTGTAAACAAGTGCCCGCGGGTACGGTACCCATCAATGAGTTTTATTACCTGAAACTCTTTTAAAACTGCCTCGGTCATTACCGCTCCATCTGGAGTTTCAATGCCAAGACCTTCCAGCGAACCACTTTCTATACCAAAGTCGAAACCTTGGAAAAAAGCGCGCCAGCTAGCCTCAATGCTATCTGGAAATTGTAAATATTTATCGTAGAGATCTGCGATTTGTGCAGGATGAACTGCGTTTAAGAAGGAATATTTATCCATAGTTGGATGCTTCAGGGTATTGTTTAGATAAAACGGTACAAAAATACAATAATTCAACAAACCAACGTATTGGCTTTTTGTATATTTATAGAACCAAATCCTAAAATTTTCCTAATGAAAACCCACTACCTGTGTTCTTTAAGAGTCTTAACGGTTTTTATTGTCCTCGCAATGCTACCTAAAGTAAGCAATGCCCAAGAAGGCACGAATCCATTCTGGGAGAAGGTTCAGTTTGGTGGCGGACTTGCAGTTAATTTTGGGAACGGTACTTTTGGAGGTACCATTGCACCTAGCGCCATCTATAATTTTAATGAGAATTTTGCGATGGGACCGTCACTTATTTTCAGCTACCAAAGCAACGATGTTTTTAACACTACTCTTTATGGAGGTAGCTGGATAACCTTGTTTAACCCTATTCGTGAGATCCAACTCTCTGCAGAAGTTGAACAACTCCGGGTAAACAGAGAAGTAAAAAATAATTTTGATATCTTATTGGAAGACAACTTCTGGAACACCGCTCTTTTTGTGGGTGCCGGGTATAGAACAGGGCCTGTAACAATTGGTATTCGTTACAATGTACTGTATTCTGATGATGACAGGGTGTATGCTACGGCTTGGAATCCCTTTGTGAGAGTATACTTTTAGCCTCCATACATTTTTTCTTTGCTTTTCTAGAAAATAAAAAAATCACTCGGCTACCTTAGATTGTAACGGCTAATTAACTTTTAAAAAATCCCAGTAATCTTAGTCCTCATTATTAATCTACCTATCAATTTAAGGTGATTGAGTGTTTTTTAGTTTCATCCCAAGTTGAAACTAAAAAAAGTATCGAAGTTAGACCGTCCTTTCCATTAACCACGTGCCAAAGGCACGTAGTTGTTCTTTTTTCTCTTCAGAAAGTTTTAGGGTTTCTAAAATAGTATTTGCTTTTTGAGTGTATGCTTCAATTTCGGAAATCGTGGCTTTTGCCGCCCCAGACGATTGAAATATTTCTTTCACCGTTTCAATTTTATCTGAAGGGTCTTTCGGGTTAATATTGAACAAATGCTCTAAAGTTTCGGCGTCTCCTTTTTTGCTATTTTGAAGGGCTGTTAAGTATAGAAACGTTTTTTTATTGGCAATTATATCGCCGCCTACCTGCTTCCCAAACGTTTCCGGATTTCCGAAGGCATCTAAATAATCGTCTTGTAGCTGGAATGCAATCCCCAGGTTTCTTCCAAAATTATATACCCCCTCACAACAAGCTTCCGAAGCTTCTGCAACAATGGCTCCCATTTGCATTGCAGCACCAATAAGTACGGCGGTTTTATAATCTATCATTTTTATGTATTCAGGAATAGTTACATCGTCCCGGGTTTCAAAGTCTACATCGTACTGCTGCCCTTCGCACACTTCGAGTGCTGTTTTGCTAAACAGTTTTGCCAGCTTTTGAAACTGTGCAGGTTCATACGCTTCAAAGAATTGATATGCAAGAATAAGCATGGCATCGCCACTTAAAATTCCGGTATTGGCATCCCACTTTTCGTGTACCGTCTCTTTACCACGACGTATGGGAGCATTATCCATAATATCGTCATGAATGAGGGAAAAATTATGAAATAGCTCCACTGCCAGCGCAGCATTCATCGCTTTTTTGTAATCATCTCCAAAAAAATCTGCCGTTAACAAGGTAAGTACCGGGCGTAACCTTTTACCACCCAGAGTGAGAATGTATTTTACGGGTTCGTATAACTGAGTAGGCTCCTTCACTGTAATAGCACTGTCTAAGTGCGATGTGAGTACCTGTCCATATTTTGTAAGCAATTCCATAAAAAAAATTTGTTGCAAAAATAAACTTTCCGCACAACTGTTGCCCTATAAAATGAAGGGTTTCCAAAGTTTTTACCAATTCAATGAAAAGTCCTCTATGTTAAATAATTGTAAAAACTTAGGAAACTTTTATTGTTTTTAAAGTTTCCTTATGTACTTTTGCGCACATCAATGAAAAAATTATGCCTTGTTGCGTTTAAAAGATGAAAGAAAAAATAATAGAAAAAGCTTCTGACATGTTCATGTCTCTTGGTTTCAAGAGCGTAACCATGGACGATATTGCCAACGAAATGGGCATATCGAAGAAGACTATTTATGCTCACTTCAATAATAAAGAAACCATTATTGCTGTAGTTACCGACGCCATATTTGAAAAGGTTTCACAAGATATAGATTGCATTTGCGAATTAGACAAAAATCCAATTGAAGAAACCTACGAGATAAAGAAGCGGGTTATGGAGCATATGCGTGACGAAAAGACTTCTCCCTGGCATCAACTTCAAAAATACTATCCTAATATCTATCAAAACATAAAGAATCGACAATTCAGTTTTATGCAGGAATGTGTTGTTAAAAATCTTTATAAAGGGATTGAGCAAGGGTTATTTAGAGAGAATATAGATGTACAATTTGTGGCTCGCATTTATTTTAATGGAGTTACGGGAATTAAAGACAACAATTTATTTCCTATGTCCATGTTCAAAGGCTCCGCATTATATGAAATGTTTTTGGAATACCATTTAAGAGGAATTGTTACTCCGGAAGGCAGAAAAATACTTAACCAACTTATACACTCAAATCAAGATTAATGAAACAGTTTGTAATCGCATTAGTATTAATCGCATCGCTTACAGCAACCAGCCAGGAAAAAAGGTACTCCTTTAGCCTGGAAGAGGCGGTAACATTTGCATTAGACAGTAATTATACAGCACTCAATGCCCGTCGCGATATTGCAAAAGCCATCAAGCAAAAATGGGAAACTACAGCAACGGGGCTTCCACAACTTAGTGGAAACATTACATACCAAAATAACCTAAAACAACAAGTAACCCTTATCCCCGCTGAGCTTAGTGGTGGTGAACCTGGCACCTTTGTTCCAGTTACGTTTGGAACCAAACAAAATGCAAGCGCAGTAGCGACCTTGAATCAGTTAATTTTTGACGGCAGTTACCTGGTGGGGCTACAAGCAGCGAAGGCTTTTTTAGATTTTTCTGAAAATGCTGCTGAAAAGACCAACTTAGAAGTGCGAAAAGGAGTGATAAATGCCTACGGAAGCGTATTGCTTTCTGAGGAACTTATTGCAATTTTTGAAAAGAACAAAGAAGCCCTGGATAAAAACCTGTTCGAAACCCGAAAGATCTTTGAAAACGGATTGACAGAAGAAGAAAGCGTAGAGCAATTGGAAATTACGTTACTGGATATTGAAACACAGCTAAGTAATGCCCGTCGTAGCAGTACAATTGCCCGACAAATGTTCAATGTAGCGTTAGGTATTCCAGCTGAAAGCAACGTATTATTTGAAGACACGTTAGATTCACTCGCTGAAGAAGGAACCAACCTTCAACTCCTGGATAATAGTTTGAATATTGAAAAAAACGCAGATTATAAAATTGCGTATAACCTTACCGAGCAGCGCGAGTTAGAAATGAAACTGGAAAAAAGCAAAGCACTTCCATCTATTTCAGCTTTTGTAAACTATGGTACTTCCGCGTTTAGAGATGAATTTAATTTTTTTGAAAGTGACCAACCCTGGTTTCAATCGTCTTTGCTTGGAGTGAGTATGAACATCCCCATCTTTAGCAGTGGGATGCGAAGTGCAAAAACGCAACGGGCAAGAATTGCTTTAGATCAGGCCGAAACTGAACTGGAAGAAACCATTCAGAATGTAACCTTAGAACTCAATACTGCCAAAAGCAACTATCAGTTTGCTATTGAAAAGTTTGAAAATGCCAAAAAGAACAAAGCCTTGGCAGAGCGAATCGAAACTAAAAATCAAGTCAAATTTACCGAAGGCCTGAGCACTAGTTTCGATTTGCGCCAAGCACAAACACAATTGTATACAGCACAACAGCAATATTTCCAGAGCATGCTGGACGTGATAAATAGCAAAGCCGAAATAGAAACTGTTTTAAACATCCCAGAATTAAGAATTGAATCTGAGGATATCAAAGGGAAGTATTAACTATTGGCTTATATCAAAAGAATCAATCAAAAGCAAAAAAATAAACTTTACTAAAATGAAAAAATTAATAACTCTGATCATACTCTCTGTCCTAGTAATTTCTTGCGGAGATAACGACACCAATACTGTTGAAGGCATCATAGAGAGTGGTGACTTAGTGGCGCTTCAGAAAAAGAAGGATGAACTCACGACACAACAACAACAAATTAACGACCAGTTAAAGCAACTGGACGAAAAAATAAACGAACTGAATCCTGAAAAAAATGTTCCTTTAATTACTGCCTTCACGGCAAGTGATACTGTATTTAATCACTATGTAGAATTGCAGGGAAGCGTTGAAACCAAGCAAAATCTGGTAATTACGCCTGAAATGGGCGGTATCCTGCAACGTGTGTACGTTAAAGAAGGAGACAAAGTAAGCAAAGGGCAATTACTTGCAAAAGTAGACGATGGCGGAATGAGCCAGCAATTGGCACAAATGCAGGTTCAGGCAGATTTGGCAAAAACTACTTTCGAACGCCAAAAGCGTTTGTGGGACCAAAAAATTGGGAGTGAGATACAGTACCTGCAAGCAAAATCCAACTACGAAGCCCAGCAGGAAGCTATCAATTCTATGAAGCAACAGTTAGGAAAATCCAGCATTAGAGCGCCGTTTTCAGGAACTATTGACGATGTGATCACAGAACAGGGAAGTGTGGTGTCTCCAGGACAAACACCTATAGTCCGCTTGGTAAACTTAAGCGATATGTACATCCAGACCGATGTTCCGGAAACCTACATCACCAATGTAAAAACCGGGAAAGACGTAGAAGTTATGTTTCCAGTATTGAACAAAACAATGGATGCAAAAATCAGACAAACTGGAGATTTTATCAATCCGGAAAACAGAACGTTCAAGGTTGAAATTGCTGTTCCTAATGCCGATAAAACGATAAAACCAAACCTCACCGCTCGTTTAAAAATTAACGATTATACCAACGAAAAAGCGATTTTGATTCCGCAGAGTATTATTTCAGAAAATGCTGAAGGCGAGCAATACATCTATGTTCTTGACAGTAAAGAAGGACAAAAGGCAGTTGCAAAACGTGTCATTATCGAAACCGGAATAAGCCAGGGAGACGTAATTGAAGTGTTAAGTGGTGTAAAAGATGGTGACCAGATTATTGATGAAGGCGCAAGAAGTGTTAAAGACGGGCAAACAGTAAAAATTATTAGTTATTAATTTTTAGACGCATCTACCCTCTATCAACTAACGTCTACAAACTAAAGTACTATGGCAAAGAAAAAAAAGAATACCGAGAAAGAGTTCAAACTCTCTTCATGGGCCATTAACAACAAGACCACTATCTATGTGATGATGGCAATGATACTCTATTTAGGGATCTCGGCATATTTTAGCATGCCAAGGGAAAGTTTCCCGGAAATTAGAGAAACCAAGATCTACATTAGTGCGCTTTTCCCAGGAAATACTGCAGAGGACATTGAAAAGCTCATTACAGACCCCTTGGAAGACAAGCTGAAAACGGTAAGTAATGTTGTTGAAATCACCTCAACATCACAGGAAGATTACGCTATGATTGTGGTGGAGTTTGACGAAGGTATTGCCGTAGAGCTTGCCAAGCAAAAAGTGAAAGACGAAGTAGATTCTGAAACCTCAGGAGAAGACTGGCCTACTTTTAATGGCGCTAAAGTGGAGCCCGATATTTTTGAATTGACGCTTTCTGAAGAGATGCCTATTCTTAATATTAATATTTCAGGAGATTACCCTGTCTTAAAGCTAAAAGAATACGCAGAATATCTTCAGGACGAAATTGAAGACCTTCCGCAGATTAAAAAAGCAGATATCCGGGGGGCACAGGAAAAAGAAGTTGAAGTTGCTGTAGACATCTATAAAATGATGGCCAGTAGTGTGAGTTTTCAAGATATAAGCAGCGCTATTGCAAACGGAAACATGACCATGTCTGCCGGTAACTTTATCACCAGCGGGCAACGACGTACGATAAGGATTTTGGGTGAAATTGAAGACCCAAAAGAATTGAACAATTTTGTGGTAAAGTCGGAAAATGGAAATACCGTCTATCTACAGGATGTAGCGGACATTAATTTTACTGAAAAGGACAGAACTACATACGCCAGGGAATTTGGAGATCGCGTAGTGATGTTGGACGTTAAAAAACGTGCAGGGAAAAACATGGTTGCAGCTGCAGAAGACATACAGGTTATAGTAGACGATGCCATAAGTAATGTATTCCCTTCCAACTTGAATGTATCTATTACCAACGACCAATCTTCCAAAACCATTGGACAGGTAGACGATCTGGTGAACAATATTATCTTCGGGATTATCCTTGTGGTAACGGTATTGATGTTCTTCCTTGGATTTAAAAATGCACTTTTTGTTGGGTTTGCGATCCCTATGTCCATGTTTATGTCGTTGATGATCTTGAGCTTGCTTGGATACACCATGAACACCATGATTCTCTTTGGCCTCATTATGGGACTGGGAATGCTTGTAGACAATGGAATTGTAGTAGTAGAGAATATTTACAGGCTTATGGACGAAGAAGGCATGAGTCGTATTGAAGCAGCTAAAAAAGGGATTGGTGAGATTGCCTATCCTATTATAATATCAACATTAACCACGGTAGCCGCGTTTGTTCCATTAGGCTTATGGCCTGGATTGATGGGGCAGTTTATGAAATATTTCCCCATTACACTTTCGGTAGTTCTGGGATCTTCATTATTTGTGGCTATATTTTTCAACTCGGTACTTGTCTCTCAATTTATGCGTGTTGAAGATAAAAACATGCCCAAGAAAAACCTGATAAAAATCTCAGGTATTGTCGCTGCTATAGGGGTACTTATTCTTTTATTTGGTGGAGAATTCAGAGGAATTGGTTCCCTAATGGTGTTTACAGCCATAATGCTCTGGGTATACAGATTGGTATTAAGAGGTATGGCCAATCGTTTTCAGAAAAAATCACTGGTAAAATTAGAGAACTGGTACGAAAAACGATTAACGGGCTCGTTTAAAAGTAAACGACCGTACTGGATTGTAGGGGGAACATTTTTGTTACTGGTAGTTGCCATAGGTTCATTTATGGCTTCTGTGTTGGCACAGCGTACCAAAATTGAATTTTTCCCGGACAATAAACCCAACCAGATCATTGTCTATATAGAATACCCACAAGGTACCGACATTGAAAAAACCAACGCCATTACAAAAGAAATTGAAGAAGTGGTGTACAGTACTCTTAACAGTGATGAATATACCGATGGTGATTACAACTTTTTGGTTGAAAGTGCCGTGAGCCAGGTAGGAGAAGGAGCTGGGAATCCACAGACCGACGGAGGTTCTGCCGCCGAAATGCCACATAAAGGAAAAATTACCGCTTCCATGCGGGAATATAAGTACCGTCGTGGAGCAGATAGTGAAGAACTGCGTCAAAAAGTTCAGGAAGCGCTGGTAGGTATTTATCCTGGGGTATTGATTTCGGTTGAAAAAGATGCTAACGGACCGCCAGCAGGGCCTCCAATTAATATTGAACTGGAAGGAGACGATTATAATGAATTGATTGCCGCAGCCGAAAATATGCGCGAGTACATTAATTCTAAAAACATTGCGGCGATTGATGAATTAAAAATTGACGTAAACAAAGATAAACCTGCCATGCAAGTGGTCGTGGATAGGGAAAAAGCTGGAGAATTGGGCATAAGCACCGGACAGGTAGGCCAACAGCTACGTAACGCAATTTTTGGAACAAAAGCAGGGGTATACAAAGAGGATGGCGAAGATTACGATATCTATGTTCGTTTTGACGAAGAGAGCCGCTACAATGCAAGTGCCCTGTTTAATCAAACGATGACCTTTAGAACCAATACGGGGCAGTTACGTAATGTTCCTGTTTCGGCAGTGGCAACGAAGCGAAACAACTCTGGGTTTAGCGCTATCAAACACCGGGACACAAAGCGTGTGGTAACAGTTTATTCTGCACTGTCCCCAGGCTATACCGATGCCGGAGCCGTAGTTTCTCAAATACAAAACGAAATGCGCTCCTATGAGGATATCCCAAGTAATATTAAGATAGATTATACCGGGCAAATAGAGGAGCAAAACAAGCAAATGGAGTTTTTAATGGGCGCTTTCTTTAGCGGACTTGGACTCATCTTCCTGATTTTAATTTTTCAGTTTAACTCCATCTCAAAGCCTACCATTATTATGATTGCTATCTTCCTGAGTTTTATAGGAGTATTTGGTGGTATTGTAATTTCTGGATCTCCTTTTGTGATTATGATGACGATGATGGGAATTATTTCACTAGCTGGAATTGTGGTAAACAACGGAGTAGTACTCCTGGATTATGCCCAACTCCTTATAGACCGAAAGAAAAATGAGCTGGACCTGGACGAAGATGAATACCTTGAAAAAGATGATCTTTTAGTTGCAATTATTAAAGCCGGAAGGGCTCGTTTACGTCCTGTATTATTAACAGCTATCACAACTATTTTAGGGTTAATTCCGCTGGCCATAGGATTGAACATAGATTTCTTCTCGTTGTTTAGCGAGTTTGATCCTAAAATATATATGGGAGGTGACAACGTAATTTTTTGGGGTCCTTTGGCCTGGACGGTAATCTACGGATTGTTAATTGCAACGTTCCTGACGTTAATTGTAGTGCCTGTTTTATTTTACATTGCTACCCGAATGAAAATGTGGTGGCACGCCAGACGGAATCCAAAAGAGCAGGAAGCTTCGGAGTCTCAAGAAGACATTAATCTAGAGGCTGCGGAATAGGTTCAATTCTTAAGTACTACTAATTAAAAAGCCCTTTCAGCAAAACTGAAAGGGCTTTTCTTTTGAAACTAATCGACTATATTAGTTTCCTTCCGTAAGTGGAATTGGAAATTGTGGGAAGACATCGTCTTCTGGTCTTGCTAATGGTAATTGGTCTAATCTACCATATCTTCTAACGTCGATCCATCTATGCCCTTCAGCATATAAAGAGTAACGTCTTTGCGTTAGCATTTCGTCAATTAAAGACGCTGGATCTGTACCGCCCGTGTAAGGGTCTAATCCTGCAGCACCTCTAATGATGTTTAATGCATTTACAGCTTCTCCTGGGTTGCTTTCAATATTAGCTTCAGCATACAATAAGATAAGCTCTTCATTTCTAATAATAGCGATAGGTGACTCTTGTGATGGATAAATAAATACATCGAAATTACCTGTAAGTCCGTCTAGGGTAATTTCTTCATCACGTTCTGAAACTTTACTTAACCTAGTGTCACCTGCTTCGGCATCTTCCAAAAAGCTTGGCTCCATAATTCTAGCCCCTGCAGTTGTAGCATTCATAGGGAAGAACATTGGGTTTGGAAGGTCTGTTGCTGCCAAAGAAAAGCTATGGTATATTCCCGTGTTAAGGTCCGATCCGTCTAAATTCAGGAAAGAACCAGCCAAGAAATTACGCGCAGCTGCCATATCTCCCTGGTAGGCTGCAACACGTGCAGAAATAGCTCGGTTTGCCAATAAAAAGCTCGATGGCGTATCAAATCCAGAAAAGCCAGATGTTAAAGGGAATGGAAATGCAGCACCCCCATTATTTAAATTAGCGGCTCCAGACTCTAAAAGAGCTCTGATATCTGTAAGCGCCTGAGAATTTGAAACTATTGGCCCCAGATTATCTGCATCTGCAACATCGGTCCTAATTCCATTTTCATAGGTTAGGTTCAGGTTTAGCAACAACTCATACGCAACAAACGTTTGTAAAAGACCTCTGGTCGCATTTATTTCAGCGTCTGAAAATTGAGCTGAAAGGTCTTGTCCTTCCAGGAATCCAAGGATTAGATTTGCATTTTTCACTGTCCTGTATCTTGCAGCCCATGGATTGGTAATATAGAATGTATTGTTATCCAAAACTGCATTCTCGCCTCCTAAAAGATCACTTGTAAAACGTGGATCTGAACTTGAAAATCTCCAGTATTCGCGTCCAATGACACCACAATCGTCATAATACGTCCCAAGGCGTACTCTGGAACTGTAAAGAACACCTCCAACCAAATCCTGCAGATCTCCTCGGGTAAGGTTTTCACCAAACGCATCGGATTCAGGATTGTTTAAGTCTGAAAATTCTTCCACATCGCACGAGAACAATGTTCCCATCACGGCTGCAAAGAATAGTATTTTATATATATGTTTTTTCATGATTTATTTTTTTTAAAAGTTAACTCCTAAGTGAAATAAGTATCTTTTCGAAGATGGAAAAGGCGTCACTTCAACACCTGTAAATATAGTTCCTCCACCAAAGTTTGATACTTCAGGATCATAACTATTATAGTCGAAGAAGTTCAACACATTGGTTCCAGACAATCCTATTCTAACCGAGTCTATGCTTCCGCCTAAAACGCGTCCTAACATTTTACTATCTAACGTATAGTACAATCCTATTTCACGTAAGCGAACATACGAAGCATCTTCTACAAATACTTCGGCAGAAGAACCTAACTGGCTTACTCTGTATTCACCATTACCCAGTTGTCCCGCTGGATCTAAGTCAATGGTATCATAATCGTGGCTTGTTCCGTTAAGATCGGTTAGCAAGGCAGTAAGATTTATATTGTCTCCACCTTTTTTCCATTGCCATAAAAATGACAAGTCAATATTTTTCCACTTCAGGCTGTTATTAACCCCCATCTGGAAGTCTGGTTCTGCATCACCAAAAACCTGGAATCCGTTAGGTCCTGGGTTTGGTCCAATACCTACAATTTGAGTTGCACTAGACCCCTCTTCAATTCTATAGGTTCCTAAGGTAGCACCAAAGGCTCCCACATTAAATGGCTCAACATCCAGACGTGTAATTTCTGAACGGTTTCTAAACCAGTTTACACCTATATCCCATTGAAAATTATCGTTAACTATAGGGGTTGCATTCAACGAAAGCTCAATACCCTTGTTCTGTAATTCTCCTGCGTTTACAAATTCAGTTGTGAAACCTGTAGAAGGAGGCAGTTGAGACTGAAGAATAAGATCGTCTACCGTTTTAATATAATAGGTGGCAGATATGTTTAGTCTATTCTGGAAAAAGCCTAAGTCTGTACCAAATTCCAGTTCTTTTTGTCGTTCAGAGTTAATGTCTTTATCCCCTCGAACTCCTCTTAAACTAATTCCTAACAATCCGTCTGTAGTAAAAGAAGTATACGATGTAAATAAAGCACCAAAGGGAGGGAAGTTTCCTGCTTCACCATAGGCAGCTCTTAGTTTGAATTGGTTCCATAGGCCTTCTTCATTCCAAAAACCAAACTCATTCATGTTTACAGCCAAGGATGCTTTCGGGTAATAATTATAAGCTTGAGCGTCTCCATTATTAGATGAATTATCTCCTCTAATACCAACAGTTGCAATAAATTTATCCTGGAAGTTTACTTCTTCCTGAGCAAAAAATCCAGAATCCTCTTGCTTTAACCTGGTTTGAACAACACCTGTGTTGGAAGCTTGATCTACGTTGGTTTCTGAGGCTACCAGACCTGTGGCAGTAACCAATTTGGTATCTCTTTCAAAACGTTCATTAGTTAAACCAGCCTGTGTTCTAAAATTGATGTCACTTTCGGTAAAATAATTGTGTACCAAAAATGCAGAAAGGTTGTAGTTCTTATTTTGGGTATCTCCTTGTACAGAAACACCATTTAAACCACCATTTTCTGGTCTCTGGAACTGTAGCCCCTTAGGAAATATCGCTCTGGACTGTTGTCCATACATATCTAAACCTCCTCGAAGTACAAGTTCAAGGTTAGACTTTTCAGCTTTATAAAGGTCTAAGTTCATAGTACCTCCCATAATAAATCTGTTTACACGCTCATTGTTAGTAACTAAGTCACGTGTTTGTAATGGGTTGGAAGAGTTGTTTGGGTGATCCGGATAAATTCCATCTGAATTTGCCAGAAGGTTATCCCAAGGTCTTGTAGCCGTAAGTGCTACTCCAATAGTAGTTCCTGAGTTGTCATTGTTAAAGAAACCACGGTCTGAAGACGAATAAATATAGTTAGAACTTAAATTAAATTTTAACCAGTCCTTCGCCTTGTGGTCTAAGTTTAAACGTAAGGACGTTTTCTCATACCCGGTATTTCTTACAATACCTTCTTCATTGTTATGACTAACCCCTGCATAATACTTCGTCTTTACATCTCCACCACTCATATTAAAGTTGGTCAAGCGAATAAATCCTTTTTCTCCAAAAATTTCATCTTCATAATCTACTAAAGTTCCATTGTTCTTGGCATTTACAAAAGCATCTGCCGCATCGCCACCAAAGGTGTCAAAAACGCGTTGTCTTGTATAGTCACGAACTCCTAAAAGGTTGATGGCTTCTGTAAAACCTACAGATTGAGAAAACTTATACTTAGTTTCTCCTGCCTTACCTCTTTTGGTTGTAATAATAATTACACCCGCCGCTGCACGTGATCCATAAATCGCTGCTGCAGAAGCACCTTTTAATATTTCAATATTTGCAATATCCTCAGGGTTAATATCTGCAATACGGTTGGTCGGGTTATCCTGGTTAGAAGCACTACCACCAGCTGCTGCAGCGGATACTGCATTTAAACCTGCTGAAAGTGACGAGTTATCCAAGTACACCCCATCAATAATATAAAGGGGTTGTATATTTCCTTGTAAAGAAGTCGCTCCACGAAGTTTAACCGATAATCCTCCCCCTGGTGCTCCAGAGTTCTGGTTAACAACTGCACCTGCAAACTTCCCGTAAAGCGCTCCATCCAGTGTTGGAGGAGGTGTTTTTCCAACTAAGTCTTCGGCAGATAACGATGCTACTGCGTTGGCAGAGTTGCTTCTTTCAATAGAAGTTGCTAAACCTGTAATTACCACTTCATCCAGAGCCTGTGCAGACTCACTCATAGTAATGTTTACAGTTTCAGAAATACTTACCTGTTGCTCCACTGTAGTAAATCCTAGAGAAGAAAAGACCAGTGTTGCTGGCAAATCGGGCACATCAATAGAATACATACCATCAATACTTGTGGTAGTACCCACGCTTGTACCTTTTACAATTACATTCGCAAAGGGAACGGTTTCACCACTTTCATCTGTTACCTTACCAGTAATTGTGTTTTGCGCAAACACAAAACACGGTAACAAGAATAAGAAAAGCAGGAGCCTCCCGCGATTAAAGTTGTTTTGTTTCATAGTTTATGATTTAAGTTAATGTTTGTCGAAATTACTGCTAAATATTTAAAAATACCAACGTATTCTTAAAAATTTCATAATGATTTTGTAGTAAAATTAGACATTCTTTCAAAATATCTGAAAATCACAACGATATAGCATTTTTATAAACCTATCCAATTTTATCTTCTTAAATTTGCACCCCGCTTTTCAGTAAGCTGGTTTCAATTTAAAGTTTCAACATGTATAGAACGCACACCAATGGCCAATTACGTGCCGCAGATATTACTAAAAAAGTAACCCTCGCAGGTTGGGTACAAAAAACCCGCGATAAAGGTTTTATGGTCTGGGTAGACCTTCGCGATCGCTATGGGATTACGCAACTTATATTTGACGAGGAGCGGACTCCAAAAGAAATGATGGCAACTGCATCACAGCTAGGCCGGGAGTTTGTAATTCAGGTTACAGGCACTGTGATTGAACGTGAAAGTAAAAACCCGAATATGCCCACCGGGGATATTGAAATTCTGGTTTCTGAAATTACTGTTTTAAACAAATCGCTCACCCCTCCGTTTACTATTGAAGATGAAACCGACGGTGGTGAAGACCTGCGAATGAAATACCGTTATCTGGATATTCGCCGTAAACCCGTACGTAACAACTTAGTATTTCGCCATAAAGTGACCATGGCTGTGCGTAATTATCTCTCTGAAAAAGAATTTATAGAGGTTGAAACTCCTTACCTTATAAAGTCTACTCCAGAAGGAGCTCGCGATTTTGTAGTTCCAAGTCGCATGAACGAAGGGCAGTTTTATGCGCTTCCACAATCGCCACAAACCTTTAAACAGTTGTTGATGGTTGGTGGCATGGATAAGTACTTTCAGATCGTAAAATGCTTTAGAGATGAAGATTTACGTGCCGATAGACAACCAGAATTCACACAAATAGACTGTGAGATGGCATTTATTGAGCAAGAAGACATCCTGAATACCTTTGAAGGCCTAACCCGCCACTTGCTGAAAGAAATAAACGGGGTTGAAATAGGCGACTTCCCAAGAATGCAATACGACGACGCTATGCGTTTGTACGGAAACGACAAACCAGACATCCGATTTGGAATGCGGTTTGGTGAGTTGAACAAAGTAGCACAACACAAAGATTTCAACGTTTTTAATACTGCTGAACTGGTAGTAGGAATCGCTGTTCCTGGCGGAAATAGCTATACCCGTAAAGAAATTGACAAATTAATAGACTGGGTAAAACGTCCACAAGTTGGGGCGTTGGGAATGGTATATTGTCGTGTGAATGACGATGGCAGTTATAAATCTTCCGTAGATAAATTTTACGATCAGGAAGATTTAGCCAAATGGGCCGAAGTAACAGGAGCTTCAAAAGGAGACCTTATATGTGTACTTTCTGGCGATACTGGTAAGGTACGTGCACAACTTTCAGCCTTGCGCATGGAACTGGCAGAAAGATTGGGGCTTAGAAAAGCAGACGAATTTGCTCCGTTATGGGTCGTAGATTTCCCTCTACTGGAACTGGATGAAGAAACCGGGCACTATCATGCTATGCACCATCCATTCACCTCGCCAAAACCAGGACAATTGGAATTATTAGACACCAACCCCGGCGATGTAAAAGCTAATGCCTATGATCTGGTGTTAAACGGAAATGAAATAGGCGGAGGCTCCATTCGTATTCACGATAAAAAAACACAAGCCATTATGCTGAAACACTTAGGCTTTTCAGAAGAAGAAGCAAAAGCGCAGTTCGGCTTTTTAATGGATGCATTTGAGTACGGCGCCCCTCCACACGGTGGAATCGCCTTTGGACTGGATAGACTGGTTGCTATTTTAGGCGGACAAGAAACCATCCGGGACTTTATTGCCTTTCCAAAAAATAATGCTGGTCGTGATGTAATGATCGATGCGCCTGCACCATTGGATACTGAGCAGTTGGAGGAATTGCATTTGAAGTTAGATATGGAGTAAAAGATGTGCTCGTATATCAATTTGCATAAGAGATGCATCAAAACTTGTTTTTTGACCTTGGTAATCCCATCAGCAAGCAGTAATGCATAAAGAATGAAAGTGCTATAAAATAGACGCTACCATAATAAAACCGGTTAAAATTGATTATAACCTGCTCTCAACGTAAAATATTGAATGTAAAAAATTAGCTTAAATGAAAAAAAAGGAGCCCAGAGAAATCTTTAAAAAATCTCTAGTCGCTTGTATATTAATTATCGGATTTGGAGTTTATATATCAATTCGTGGAAGCAAGGAAAAATCTGAATTTGAAAATGTAACCGGAAGAATTGATTATTTCGATACAACTTTTGATGAGATAAACTATAATCATAAGGGAAATCACAGATTTATCCACATTGTTGACTCTCCTCAAATATTTGACATTTTTGTTGGAAAAGAACCGGGTGATTTTGGTCCAAAATTTGAACAATTAGATAAGTTAAAGATTGGAGATGAAATAACCGTGTACCATGCCAATAAAACACCGCTACAAAGAAATCAAGATGTAAGATTTAATAAGACTGTTCAATTTATTGATAAGAATGGAGAGGCATATTTCATCCGAGGTAATAAAGATAAATATGGAGGCTATATACTAGTGGGAGTGGGAGTTTTAATTTCTATAGCTCTTCTAATTCTGAAACAAATTAAAAAAATAAAATAAGGTTGAGCAACTATGCTTCTTATAAAAACCACTAAATAAGCCTTTTAAAGGTACTCACCAAACTTATCAAACGTGAAAATAATGAGACTAACCTTAATCATCATATTCCTATTAATCGCAAGCGCTGTAGCCTATGGTTTTTATATAAAACCCGAAGATCTTAAAACGGGAGAGTTTTGTATTGGGATTGGTATTAGCGGATTATTTTTTGTCTGGATGCCGCTGTTTATTTACCACCGCTGGCGTAACAAAAGCTTTAAGGACTATATGCTCACTAAAGAGAATCTGGATAAGATGCGTGAGGAAGGCAAAGAAAAAAAGCTGTAAAATGCTTAAAATTAAAGGGTTCTACACCTCTGTTTTTACCTAAGAAATACCAGGCATAAGCTGTTATTTTAACAAAAAATTACAATTTGGTAACCTGCGAACTCATAAATAATGTAACTTTGTGGCTTATTAACTATATTTTTTTATTACAATGGAAGGAACAGTAAAATTTTTTAACGAATCAAAAGGTTACGGATTCATCACTAATGATGAAACTGGAAAAGACATTTTCGTACACGTAACTGGACTTAATGGCGAAGCCCTTAACGAAGGAGACAAAGTAGAATATGTTGAAGAAGAAGGAAGAAAAGGAATGACTGCGGGACAGGTTCGCGTAATTCACGACTAAGATATATATTCGTACAACCAACCACAAAATCCTCCAAGACATCGTTTTGGAGGATTTTTTTATGCACTTGACTTAGACTCTGCTAAGGCTGCAGGGTTAATTCAAGTTCCTTTTTTCAATAAAAAACCGTTTCAGTAATGCTGACGCTTCTTCAGCAAGCACTCCACCTTCCATGGTAGTCTTTGGGTGTAATTTTGTTCCCATTTCAATACAACCCCGTTGCTCATCTCTGGCGCCGTAGACAACTCTTGAAATCTGACTCCAAAAAAGTGCACCAGCACACATTTGGCAGGGTTCAATGGTAACATATAGTGTACAATCTATTAAATACTTTCCTCCCAGATAATTGGCTGCAGCTGTAATAGCTTGCATTTCGGCGTGGGCAGTTACGTCGTTTAAAGTTTCTGTCAGGTTATGCGCCCTGGCAATTATCTGGTTTTTTACCACGATTACTGCACCAATAGGAATTTCACCCTGCTCATAGGCCGCTTCGGCTTCTTGTAAAGCCTTTTTCATAAAGTAGGTATCGTCGAAAGGTTGGATCAATGTTGTTGGTTGTTGGTTGTTGGT
>DDGL01000005.1:0-31798 GCA_002337605.1 Flavobacteriaceae bacterium UBA1903 | reverse complement strand
TTGTTGGTTGTTGGTTGTTGGTTAAAATTACAAAATAGGAGCGCCTAAACTTACTTTTAACTACTGAAATTTCAGCAACACGCTATAATATATATTTCCGAACAAAGGTGACTGAGTGATTTTACGGCGATTGGAATAAAATAGTATCGAAGTGGTATCTTTGTCAAATCTTGAAAAGCCTGTTGCAACATATAAATTCTCCCAATGATCTTCGTAATCTTTCTGAAGAGCAACTCCCGCAACTCACCCAGGAGTTACGTGATTTTATTATTAATGCCGTAGCCACCAAAGAAGGACATCTAGGCGCAAGCTTAGGCGTAGCCGAGTTAACTGTAGCGTTACATTATGTTTTTAACACTCCGGAAGATCTGCTGGTTTGGGATGTGGGGCATCAAGCTTACGGGCATAAGATTCTAACCGGTCGGCGAGAAAATTTTTATACAAATCGTCGCTTAAACGGCATAAGCGGTTTTCCAAAAAGAGCCGAAAGCACTTACGACACTTTTGGTGTTGGACATAGTAGTACTGCTATTTCGGCAGCATTGGGGATGGCACTTGCAAATCGGTTAAAAGGCAAACATTCTATTCAGCATATTGCAGTGGTGGGAGACGCCTCCATTGCCAGTGGAATGGCTTTTGAAGCGCTCAACCACGCGGGTGTTACCAAAACCAACTTGTTAGTTATTCTGAATGACAATGCCATTGGTATTGATCCTAGCGTAGGTGCCTTAAAAAATTACCTCACTCAGGTAAATCTGGACGGTGCTCCGGACACAGACAATATTTTTGAAGCGTTACACTTTAACTATTCGGGCCCGATTGATGGACACGATCTTTCGGTTTTAATTGCTGAATTAAACCGGCTGAAACACGTTGATGGCCCAAAACTGTTACATGTCATTACTAAAAAAGGCAAAGGCCTGCGCCAAGCTGAAGAAGATCAGGTAACCTACCACGCTCCGGGAAAATTTGACGCCAAAACAGGGGATGTATATCCCAAGCCCAACCAAAAACAACCGCCAAAATTTCAGGATGTATTTGGAAAAACATTGGTGGAACTGGCTTCAGCAAACCAAAAAATAGTTGGTATTACACCCGCCATGCCCACGGGAAGTTCTCTAAAATTTATGATGGACGCCTTCCCAGACCGCGCTTTTGATGTTGGAATTGCCGAGCAGCATGCTGTAACCTTTGCCGCCGGATTGGCGACCCAGGGAATGACGGTGTTTTGTAATATCTACTCCACCTTTTTACAACGTGCGTACGACCAGGTGATTCATGACGTTTGTTTACAGAAGCTCCCGGTAATTTTCTGTCTGGATCGGGCGGGGCTTGTGGGCGAGGATGGCGCCACGCATCACGGAATTTTTGATCTGGCGTATTTGCGCTGTATTCCTAACCTTGTCTTGTTTACGCCAAGGAACGAATTAGAACTTCGGAATATTCTGTACACTGCACACCTTGGACTGGAGTTGCCTATAGCCATTCGATATCCGCGCGGACGGGGAACTATATTAGATTGGCAACAACCTTTTGAGACTATAGAGATAGGTAAAGCCCTTCAGTTGAAAGACGGTAATGCCATTGCAGTATTAACTATTGGAGCGATAGCAAACAATGCTACGGAAGCGATAGCGGCAATTGAAAAGACTTCAGCACAAAAAATTGCACACTATGATATCCGGTTTTTAAAACCTTTAGATGTAGCAATGCTAAACAAAATTTTCAGCAAGCACCAACATATTATTACAGTAGAAGACGGTGTAAAAAAAGGCGGATTGGGAAGTGCTATAGTTGAATTTGCTTCAGAACACAACTGCCAGAATACCCTTAAAATTCTGGGTATTCCTGATGAGTTTCCGGAACACGGTACCGTGGATGAATTACAAGAACTGGTTGGAATATCTGCAAAAAAGATACAGGCTGAAATTGAAAGGTTATTAATAGATTAAAAAAATGTAGCCTCTCATCCCCGACCCTTCTCCCGCTAAAAAGGGAGCTATTGTTTTACAAATTCCCTTGAATTTTTTGAAACAACTGCAATGCCTGTCCGTCGGTGAGCATAGAAACGTGGTTACAGCACAGCATTAAATAATCGTACGTACTGGCTGGAGTTATGGCGCCTTCAAAACTTTTCAGAAGAAGCTTATCGTAATGACGTAAAGTGCCGTTAGCTTCATTTTCGAAAGCAGTGGTGTAGGCATCCAGCAATGTGGAAAGAATCTGGTAGCCTGCCAGTTCTTTTTCTATCACTTCGGGGCTTTGATATACCTTTGAAATACTTTCTTTTATAATATCGGTAATCTGTGCCTGGTATTTGCTTTTATCCAGTAATGCTTCCGTAAAATCCCCTTTTAAGATGGCCTCTTCGTGAGTACTAAAAATTTCAACAGCTTCAGAGATCAGGGTGTTAATGGCTAAAGAACGCAAATAAGCCAGCCTGTCTTTAGATTGTGTGAGTTGTGCATATTTTTTCTTGTTTAAAGAATCTTTAACCAAATTCACTAAATACTCCAGAGCGCTTTCTTCGGGGATCCACCCCAGGTTAATTCCGTCTTCAAAATCTATAATGGTATAGCAAATATCATCGGCAGCCTCCACTAAAAAACACAGAGGATGGCGGTGGTAGCTCATATGTTCTTCGGCACCACGCTTGGCAAGCCCTAAAGTTGAGGCTACTTCTTTAAAAAAGGGCACATCGTTCTGAAACACCCCATATTTTTTATCGGCTATGTGCTTTGTAGGTTTCTTTGGGAGGCTTTCTTTCGGGTACTTCATAAAAGCACCCAAAGTGGCAAAAGTGAGTCGCAATCCGCCAGTAACACCATTCTTGGTTTCGGTCAAAATTTTGAAGCCGTTGGCATTTCCTTCAAAATCTACCAAATCCTGATATTGCTTCGGTGTAAGCTGCGATTTAAAGCGCTGTCCTTTTCCGCTTAAAAAATAAGCTCCCATGGCTTTTTCACCACTATGCCCGAACGGGGGGTTACCAATGTCGTGTGCCAAAGCAGCTGCGGCAACTATGGCTCCAAAATCGGTTGATTGGAAGCCATGTACTTTATATAACTGTGGATGCTTTTCTAAAATAGCCTTCCCCACCTGTCTGCCCAGAGAGCGTCCAACTACACTTACTTCCAGACTGTGGGTTAAGCGGGTGTGTACAAAGGAAGTTTTAGACAATGGAATGACCTGTGTTTTATCCTGTAGGCTTCGGAAAGCTGATGAAAAGATCACGCGGTCATAATCTACTTCAAAACCTGTGCGGGATTCGTTTTCTTCAATACGTATTCTTTTCTTAGTGTCGCCCTGCTTTTGTAGTGAGAGCAAATCTTCCCAGTGCATCATTATAAACTTTTTTGGTATGGGCAAGATACCAATTTCTATAAAGCTGAAGCGGTAAAAAGCGTCACCTTTTCATAAAGATTACATAACACAAAATGCAGGGGCGTGTCTTAGTTTTGACCTGATAGAAATGATAAGGTACATAACATTAAGCTAACATAAACCTTACTTAAAGCTAAAACAACCATAACATTGAGGTAACTAGGAAACCTGCATTTAGAGGTTTCTTTGCACAAAATGAATATAATATTTTGATGAATAGATTATTTACAGCAGCAATGCTATTAGTTACCGCCTTAACGTTCGCACAAACAGGGACGATAGAAGGCACATTAACCGACAAAGATGCCAATGGAGAACCACTTCCATTCGCTAATGTTATTTTAAAAGGAACTACAAAAGGAACTACAACCGATTTTGACGGGAATTACATTATAGAAAATGTAGCTGCGGGGAGTTATGTGGTAGAATTCAGTTTTGTTGGATATGAAACTGTGGAAATACCAAATGTAACAGTTGAAACAGACAAATTTACTCGTATAGATGCAGCTTTGGGAGCCAGTGCTGCAACACTGGACGAAGTTTTTATTTCGGTACAAACCAGTCGAGAGCGTGAAACTGCTTTATTATTAGAACAAAAAGAAGCAGTTGCTATTAAAGAAAGTATTGGAGCTGAGCAAATGAGCAAATTAGGTGTTTCTGATGCTTCTAGTGCTACTACAAAAATTTCGGGGGTATCTAAAACAGATGGAAGCGGAGATGTTTTTGTACGTGGATTAGGTGATCGTTATTTGTCAACTACTCTAAATGGCTTACCAATTCCTTCGGACGATATTGAGCGTAAAAATATTGGGTTGGAGCTTTTCAATACACGTTTAATCCAAAGCATTGGCGTGAGCAAAACTATGGCTCCCAATCTTTCTGCAGATCAAGCTTCTGGAAATATAGATATTATCTCAAAAGAATTGAGTGGTAGCTCAGAATTAAGCGTAAGAGTATCTTCTGGAGTAAATACGAATGTTCTTCAGGGCGGAGTGTTTGAAAACTTTAAAGTATCGCCTAATCAAGAAGATGTTACCGCAGGAATTTATGTAAAGAGCATTTCTACAGGAAGAGCCATTACGGAACAAACATGGAATCCGCAAACTGAGGACATTCCTCTAAACAACTCATTTCAGCTGAGTGCAGGAAAGAAAATAGGTGAGAAGTTTAAAGTTCTTATTACCGCTGGTCAAACTTCAAACTACGAATACCAACAAGGGGTTTTCAGACAATTCAGATCTAACTTTATTTTAGATAGTCTGACTGATGCTACAACGTGGAAGAAAGAAGTCACTTCTTCAGTCTTAGGAACTGTAAAATTTAAGGCGGACGATACTAACGAATTGAAATTTACCCAATTAGTTATTAATAAAATTACCGATCAAGTTTTTGAAGGAGGTCGGAATGGAGAAGGTACTTTTTTTGAGGAAACCGATGCGAATGAGGCCTTTCAATTTATACGCGACCAGAACCTTAAGAAAACCCTACTGTCTGTAACACAACTTTCAGGAGATCATGATATTTCAGAAATGAATACCTTAACGTGGGCGGGTGGATACAACTTACTTAGTGCAGATGAGCCCAATCGAATCAGAAATGAAGTAAACTTCAATTTTACAGATCCTGCTATGGCAGATCAAATCCAACTTGGAAGAACAGGTGGTTTCCAACAGCGTAAGAGTATTCAAAAAATTGAAGATATTGAATACAATGGTCGTATTGCTGATTTAATTAAGGTCTACGACGATGAAAACAACAAGTTTAATATCAACTTCGGTGGAGATTACCGTAAGAAGACCCGTGATTTCAAATCGAGATTCTACGGGGTTGAAGAAACAGTAATAAATGTAGTAAATCCAGAGTCTATAGATAATCTTTCTGAAGTTTTCACTCAAACCAATTTCGATAACAATCTGTTAAAGCTGAATGTGCTTGAACCAGATCTTTACAAGGGTACACTTCAGAGTGTGGCCGGGTTTGCTAATTTTTCAGGTCAGTTGGGGAAATTTAGTGTTGCTGCTGGATTACGTTTTCAGAAAGACGATATCGACGTTAATTTTGACGTAGGAAACTTTGCCGGAAGAACCGGCTCTTCAAACAAGGACTATCGTAGGTTGTATCCTTCTTTGAACTTAAAGTATGATATCAACGAAAAGCACAGTATTCGCTTTGCGAACAGTACGACGCGCACCTTGCCTGAATTTAAGGAAATTGCTCCTTTTGAGTATGTTTCGCCTACAAATCAGGTTACAAGAGGTAATCCAGATATTGAAGCATCAACCAACTATAACTATGATCTAAAGTGGG
This sequence comes from Flavobacteriaceae bacterium UBA1903, assembly GCA_002337605.1. Classification (GTDB taxonomy): domain Bacteria; phylum Bacteroidota; class Bacteroidia; order Flavobacteriales; family Flavobacteriaceae; genus Marinirhabdus. The sequence goes on along the minus strand of DDGL01000005.1, from coordinate 26,107 downwards.
AGTTTTTCCCTTCAAATGATCAGTTACTATCATTGAGTGCTTTCTATAAGGAGATTGAGAACCCTATCAACAAAGTACAGGATCGTGGTTCGGCTGGTATATTCTCCTACTTTAACTCGGGTGAGCAAGCAGAAATATACGGTCTTGAAATTGAAACTCGTGTAAACCTTTTGGCTGGAGACGAACAACCCAAACTTCGCCTGAACCTAAATGCTTCGCGTCTATGGCACACACAAGATCTAAAAGATGTTTTTGACGAAGACGGAAATCTAGTGCGTAGCTTCAAATACAATAACAGAACTGAAGCAGACTTACAAGGTGCTTCAGACTGGATCGTTAACACATCACTTAATTTTGAAACAAACCAAGAATTTCCATTAGATGCATCATTGGTTGCCAATTACGCCTCAAATCGTGTCTTCGCATTGGGAGCTGCTGAAATTCAAAGTTCATCAGACATTAACTTCAACGAAGAAATTATTGAAAATGGATTTGTTACACTTGATGCAATCATTAACAAAGAGCTTAACGCCAATTGGACCATTGGTGTTCGAGCGAGAAATATTTTAAATCCAGAAATAAAAAGAACGCAAATCGTACGCCCAAGTACAACGGGAATCGAACGCGAGGAAACAGTACTATCCTATACCAAAGGTGTTCGACTAGGACTTAATATTAACTATTCATTTTAAATTTTAAACACTATTAACTATTCAATTTTTAAAACTATGAAAAATCTTAAACAAATTTCTAAACTTTTTGCGATACTAAGTATCGTATTTGCTGCAAGTTGCAGCAGTGATGACGACTTCACCCCTACTGATGATGACACGATGGTGGAAGACACAAATCTGACAGGCGATATCGCTTCAGATAGAATATTAGACCCTTCTCAACAGTACACAGTTTCTGGGTCTGTTTTTGTAAAGGAGGGAGCGAAACTTACCATTCCAGCAGGAACGGAAATCGTTGCTGAAGTAGGAGCTTCTAACTTTATTGCTGTAGAACTAGGAGCTGAAATCGATATTCAAGGTACCGCAAGCCTTCCAGTTGTAATGCGTTCTGCAGGTAACAACCCTGGAGAATGGGGTGGTTTACTATTATGTGGGAAAGCACCAACAACAGAAGGAACTAACGTTATTGCAGAAGTTGCTGGCCTTGTATACGGTGGAAATGAGCCAACAGATAGTTCAGGTAACATCGATTACCTAATAATTCGAAACGCTGGGGCACAAATAAACGCAGACTCTCAGTACAACGGTTTAACTTTATATTCTGTAGGTTCTGGAACTACAATAGACAATGTGGCTGTTGTGGATGGTGCTGATGACGGTGTTGAGTTTTTTGGAGGAACTGTAAGCGTGACTAACTTTTATTCTGAAAATAACGAAGATGATTCTGTAGACTGGACTGAAGGATGGAACGGAACATTAACCAACTCTTATGTATTGCATACAGTTGAAGGATTCTCTACTGCTGTTGAAGCAGATGGTGAAAATGCAAATCCGAAACTTGTAAACTTTACAGCCAACTCTACCGTAGGTGGAACTGCATTACAGTTCAAAAAAGAATCGGGAGCAACTATTACAGGTTTAGCACTTATTGGATATGAAGCCTCTTTAGACTTCCCTGATAATGGTGCATTTAGCAACGTTCAGATTGAAGGTGAAGACTCGAACCCAAACAATCCTTACATTGCACCTCCCACAGTAGATATTAGCATGTTCTCTTGGGTTAACTCTAACAACACTGGTGGTGAAGTAGTAATTTTAGGTGGTGATGTTACTAATACTTTAACATTGGACCCAGGAACTAGTTACTTACTAGATGCTGTATTACTTGTTAAAAACGGTGGGAAATTAATCATCCCAGCTGGAACTAAAATAGCTGCGCGCCCGGGTGGACAAGATGTTTATATTGCTTCTGAAATAGGTGGACAAATAGAAGTGAACGGTACTGCCGAAAACCCAGTTGTAATGTCATCAGTCGCTGGACAACCAGGAGATTGGGGTGGATTACTACTTTGCGGAGATGCACCAACTACAGAAGGAACAAACGTTACTGCTGAAGTAGGAGGTCTTATTTACGGAGGTACCAACCCTGCTTCTAACTCAGGAAAGATTAGTTACTTGGTAATTGTAGGTGCAGGCGCCCAAATTAATGCTGACTCTCAGTTTAATGGTCTTACACTATATGCTGTAGGAACTGGAACTGAAATTAGCAACGTAGCTGCTATTAATGGTGCAGACGATGGTGTTGAGTTTTTTGGTGGAACCGTTAGCATGACTAACTTCTACGCCCTTAATAACGAAGATGATTCTGTAGACTGGACTGAAGGTTGGAATGGAACTTTGACCAATGCATACGTGCAACACGACATAGCTGGTTTCTCTACAGGCATTGAAGCAGACGGTGAAAATGCAAATCCTAACTTGATTAACTTTACAGCTATCTCTACAGTAGGTGGTACTGCACTTCAATTCAAAAAAGAATCTGGAGCTACTTTTACAAACGCTTTCCTTAGCGGATACGATACAAGAGTAGACTTCCCAGATGACGGTGCCCCTAGCAATGTTATTGTAGACGGTGTTCCGTTATCAACTCCTGGAGATGATGTGTTTAACGGTACTGCCGTAGATATCTCTATGTGGACTTGGATTAATGCAAGATTATAATTCTCATTTATAATTAGCTAAAAAGGGCGGTCAAACTATGTTTGATCGCCCTTTTACTATTTTAAAGAGTATTCAATTACTTATAAGATACCACTCTAGTATCTTTGGATTCCCAGGTACTTACTTTAGCAATTTTAGAATTTGTATAGGTTACTTCTTTCATAGTATCTCCCTGGTAAAACTTCCAGGTTCCTACTTTATTTCCATTATCATATTCAGCTACAGCCAATTTTTTCCCATTAGCATCATAACTTATCCATTCGCCCTGCAATTTATTCTCTTGGGTATAAAATCCTGTTTGGGCAACTGCCCCGTTGTCATGATATAAAGTAGCTTCAACAAGCCCATCAACCAAGACAAACTTGTCTTTTACTTCTTTAGCACACGTTTTACTACATTGTGCTACGGCTACATTAGCAAATAAGCACACTACTAAAAGGGAAAGAATATTTTTCATAATATATTTTTTTTATCGTTCTGTTTACCAAAAATACAACATAGTTAACAATTTTGAAAGGTTTTCATAACATTAAGGTAACATTAGAGTTTTAAAACACTGTAATTCAGCTATTTATCCAATGTTAAGTTTTTAAAACTTAACATTGGAAGCTCAAAATACTTAATAATAGCTTAATGTTTAGGTTACATTTAAGCTATACGGATGTACTTATTTTGTAAGAGTAAAATACTTTTACACTCGTGCATCGTTTAAGTTTTTGTCAACTAAACTGTACATGTGTTTAGGCTACCTCTAGGGGTAGCCTTTTTAGTTTTAAAAAATATTTAAACTTAACCATTACGTAACATTAAACTAACATTGATTTTAGTTCTTTGCAGCGACAAAAACTTAAATCGATTGTAATGAGATTAACTTACCTACTTGTGGGTTTGGCATGTATTCTTATAAATTCAGCTACCGCACAAGAAATTAGTGATAACAAATTTGGTAAAGGCCTTATCAATTTTGTAGCGAAGGACAGTTCCTTCAGCGTAAGGTTTGCCCCTCGCATTCAAAGCAGATTCAACACCCGATGGAACTATAACGGCGATAGTTATGATGCTGCTGAATACAACTTCTCCATAAGAAGAGCGCGTCTAAAATTTGACGGTTTTGCGTATACTCCTAAACTGAAATATAAAATTGAATTGGGTCTCTCGAACCGTGATGTTTCAGGAGCCAGTCAATTTAACCGGAATACCCCTCGTATTATTCTGGACGCCGTAGTGATGTGGAATTTCTATGAAAATTTCGAGCTTTGGGCAGGACAAACGAAGCTTCCTGGGAACGTAGAGCGTGTGGTTTCTTCAGCAAATTTGCAATTGATTGACCGCTCTTTATTAAACAGCAATTTTAATATCGATAGGGACGTAGGGATCCAATTACGCCACGAAACTAATCTGGGAGGCAATTTCTGGACTCGGGAAAAAGTAGCTGTATCGCAAGGAGAAGGACGAAATATAACCCAGGGAAACGAAGGTGGCTTACAGTATACGGGACGTTTAGAGTTTTTACCATTTGGAAAATTTGCATCCAAAGGCGACTATACCCAAGGCGATCTAAAAAGAGAAGCATCTCCTAAATTAATGATCGGGATTACCTACGACTACAATAACGATGCTGTTAAAACAAGAAGCAACCTGGGTTCCTATATGTTTTTGGAAGATGGTAGCTTGTATGAAACAGACATTACTACATTCTTTGCAGATGCCATGTTTAAATACAAAGGCTTTGCGGTAATGACAGAATACGCCTCACGCGATGCAGAGGCACCTATTGTTAGGGAAGCAGACGGTACCGAAACTGGAGAGATTGTACGTGTTGGAAACGCATTTAATGGCCAGGCAAGCTATTTATTCAAAAGTAATTACGAAATTACAGGTCGTTTTACAACTACCGACTATAAAATGGTGACAGGGAGAGCCCCTGAAGACCAATATACCTTAGGGGTGTCAAAATATATTGTAGGACATAAATTAAAAGTTCAGGGAGACGTGAGTTATACTACCCTAGATGGTAGCGAAGACAATATCATGGTAAGAACTGGATTTGAATTACATTTTTAATAAAAGAGATAACAATTTGGTAACAAATGGGCTCATTTAATTTGTGACATTTGCGCCATGGAAGCACTATTTAATATGGAAAATATTTATTTATTCATGCTAATTGCATTAGTTGTTTTAGCCGTGATAGATATCGTCGTAGGAGTAAGTAACGACGCTGTTAATTTTTTAAACTCTGCTATTGGTTCCAAAGCAATTTCAATGCGAACCATTATGATTGTAGCGAGTCTTGGTATTTTTATAGGCGCCGTCTTTTCCAGTGGATTGATGGAAGTTGCCAGAAAAGGTATTTTTGTCCCCGGGCAGTTTTATTTCGATGAGATCATGGTCATATTTATGGCAGTAATGATCACAGATATTCTGCTACTGGATTTCTTTAACACGCTTGGTTTACCAACCTCTACCACGGTTTCTATTGTTTTCAACTTACTGGGAGCTGCAGTAGTGATGTCGCTTATAAAAATAAGCAAGTCGGATACTGAAACCCTTGCCAATCTTGGAGAATACATTAACACAGCCAAAGCTTTTGAAATAATCATGGGGATCTTACTATCTGTCCTTATCGCTTTTTCTGTGGGAGCCTTAGTGCAATGGATTTCCAGAATGATCTTTAGCTTTCATTATAAAGATAAGATGAAGCATTTTGGTGCCGTGTTTGGCGGTGTAGCATTATCGGCTATTGGTTATTTTATCTTTATGAAAGGTCTTAAAGGAACTCCTTATTATGGTGATTTTAAAGATGTAATTGAAGGGAATGAGCTTATCATCATAGGAAGTGGCCTGGTGTTCTTCACCTTGTTTTCGTATGCGTTTCAAAAAATATTCAAAAAGAGTATTTTAATTATTGTAATTGCTGTTGGAACCTTTGGATTGGCACTGGCTTTTTCCGGAAACGATTTAGTAAACTTCATTGGTGTGCCTATGGCTGCTTTTCACTCGTATGAATTCTGGTCAGCCTCAGGTGTCGATGCTAGCTTGTTCTCTATGGAAGTTTTAGAAACTAAAGTTCCAGCAGAGCCCTTATTACTTTTTATTGCAGGTGCTATTATGGTGTTAACCCTTTGGCTCTCTAAAAAAGCTAAATCTGTTGCCGAAACCGAAATAAGCTTGTCTCGCCAAGGAGAAACTCATGAAAAATTTGAACCCAATATGCTTTCCAGGCTTATAGTTAGAGGAACAACCGGACTATCTTTTGGCCTGGGCAAAATAATTCCTGCAACGATGCAGGAGAGAATTAATAAAAGTTTCGAAAAACCCGATACAAAAGCACTTACCAAGGACCAAAGTATAAATGCTCCTGCTTTCGATATGATCAGAGCGTCTGTAAACCTTATGGTAGCTGGTGTTTTAATCTCAATTGCAACTACGATGAAACTTCCTCTTTCTACCACCTATGTTACTTTCATGGTAGCTATGGGTACCTCCCTGGCCGATAGAGCATGGGGTAGAGAAAGTGCTGTATACCGTGTTGCTGGAGTGCTTAACGTTATTGGCGGGTGGTTTTTTACTGCTTTTGGTGCTTTTATCGCTTGTGGGGTAGTAGTATTCCTGATACACTGGAACAAAGAAATAATGACCCCGATCCTGTTATTGTTAACGGCGCTGTTGTTAGTAAGAAACTATCTTTCGCATAAGAAGAAAGGTGAAATTTCCTTAGACCCAAGCAAGCTTAAAAAGAGCGAGAGTAGCACAGTACAAGGAATTATCTCTGAAAGTGCCGATAACATTACAAATGTGATATCACGCACCAACAAGATTTACACCATTGTACTGAAAGGAATTGCCAAAGAAGATTCTAAAGGACTTAAGAAAGGAAGAAAGCAAGTAGATAAATTAGATGCCGAAATTGAAGAATTGCGGGACAATATATTCTACCTTATTAAAAATCTGGATGAGACAAGTGTACGCGGAAGTAATTTCTACATCACAATTCTGGCATTCCTTACCGACATATCACAGTCCTTAGACTTCATCGCTAAGAAAAGTTATAAGCACATTAACAACAATCATAAGAAGTTAAAGTTCAGTCAGATTAAAGACCTTCAGGAAATAGACCAGACCTTGAGTTCGGTTCTGGAAGAAATAGAAGAAGTCTTTAACAGCCGAAAGTTTGAACGTATTAGCTTTGTATTAACCAGAAAAACTGAATTAGAAACGATGCTTTCAGATAAAATTCAGAAGCAAATAGATCGTACACGTAGTGAAGAGTCCAGTCCTAAAAATACAACCCTGTATTTTAATATATTGCTGGAAACAAAAGATCTCACTACCGGCATCATGAACCTGATGGAAGAGTATTACTCAAGTTATAAGCGTGAGTAACAACCCCACAGTAATGTAATTAAAACCCCATATTGGCACGGCCGGTATGGGGTTTCTTACTATATTACAAAACGGTATCTCCTACTAAAAACCCGTTTTGGTATTGTTGCCTATCTTTAACTACGAAAACAACACCCTATGAAATTATACATCCCGCTAGCCTTACTATTCATTTTTAATAGTACTGGTCTTTCTGCCCAAAAGCTGAATGCTTCTCAGGTTTTAGAAAAAGCAATACACTATCACGACCCAAACGGAAACTGGGACCAGTTTAATAGTACATTTCAAGTAACCATGACAACTCCTGCAAGCCCAGAGAGGGTAAGTACTATAACCCTTAACTTGCCGGCAGACTATTTTAACTTAGTTGCGAAACGCGATGGAGACACAACCACTTTTACCCTAGATAAAGGACGTTGTAAAACCAGCATTACCGACTCTATTGCCCAAGCTGGAGCGAGAACACCCTGTGAAACAGCAACCCTCTACAAAAACTACTATACCTACCTCTATGGACTTCCTATGAAGCTGAAAGACCCTGGCGCAAACCTTGCTCCAACTGTTGAAAAGGTAACGTTTAAAGAAAAAGAATATTTGAAACTAAAAGTAACCTATGACGAAGCCATAGGTAATGATGTATGGTTTTTTTATTTTAATCCTACCACCTTTGCTATGGAGGTATATCAATTTTTTAAAGGCGAACCAGACGGTGCAGGGAAAGACACGGGAGAATATATCCTACTTTCTGAAGAAAGCACCGTAGAAGGAATTAAAATGCCGAAGGTGAGAGCCTGGTATTATAATAAGGATGACACGCATTTAGGGACAGATACAATTACTGAAAACTAGAAAAATCGCTTTAACGCTAAAACTTTTCTTTGTGCGTTTCTGCTGAAATATTGCTACTTCAAATGTATGTGGCAGCTTTTTTTTGCGATCTATGCACTGTCATTCATACAACGGAAACCTTCATTATTGTGAATAAAACAACAATACTTTTTAACAAACGTATGTTGATATTTCGCAAATTCCCCTGAAAGCCTGCAACGATTGAATTCTTAACCTTTTGTTAATAACAGTGTTGAGAAACCAACTTAAAATTTTCAAAATTCTTTCAAAATAATGTGATATTTACTACACAGAGTAACACAAATTTTTGATTGGGGTATTATGGAAATTACACACATTATTAAGAGAGACAATTCAACAAAATCTTTTCATTTAGACAAAATTACTGCAGCCGTTCTTAAAGCAATGAATGCGGTTAAAGAGAGCGAACAAGAAGACGCTCAAAATGTAGCTATTGCAGTTTATAAAGTTTTATTAACGCGTAAAGAAAGAGACGCAAACTATATCCCAACTATAGAAGAAGTACAAGATATTGTAGAGACAAAATTGATGGAATGTGGCTTTCCAGACGTTGCCAAAGCCTACATCTTATATCGTAATAAAAGAGCTCAAGAACGTAAAACCGATATTTTTGAAAAGCGCATAAGCCTAAAACCTTATGAGTATCCACAATTATACGAATATGTTCCAGCCATTCGTCACTCATATTGGATTCATACAGAATTTAATTTTACCAGCGACATTCAGGATTTTAAAACCAGGTTAAACAAAACAGAGCGTAGTGCCATTAAAAACACCATGCTTGCTATCTCCCAGATTGAAGTTGCTGTAAAATCTTTTTGGGGCGATTTACACCAGAGAATGCCTAAGCCAGAAATAGGAGCCGTAGGATCTACCTTTGCCGAAAGTGAAGTGCGTCACGCAGATGCATATTCGCACTTGTTAGAAATTCTTGGTCTTAACAAAGAATTTAAGGCCCTTAAGAAAAAGCCTGTTATTATGAAGCGTGTACAGTATTTAGAAGCTGCATTGCGCAATTCTAAAAGTGACGATGATAAGGAGTACGCAGAAGCAGTATTACTATTCTCTTTATTTATTGAACATGTTTCCTTGTTTTCTCAATTTTTGATCATTATGGCTTTCAACAAACATAAAAATATGTTGAAGGGAGTTTCAAACGTAGTGGAGGCAACATCAAAAGAAGAACAAATCCATGGAGATTTTGGGATAGATCTTATAAAAATATTACAAACCGAACACCCAGAATGGTTTACCCCACAATACCACGAAAATATCCAAAACCTGTGTAGAGATGCTTTTGAAGCTGAAGGAGATCTGGTAGACTGGATTTTTGAAGAAGGAGAGTTAGATTTCTTACCTAAAAATGTGATTAATGAATTCCTTAAGAACCGTTTCAATAAATCTTTAGAAAGCATCGGTATCGAAAAAGTTTTCGAAATAGATGAAGCTCTCGTTGACGAAACCGAATGGTTTGATGACGAGATTATTGGAACAAAGCACGGAGATTTCTTCGTAAAACGCTCTGTAAACTACAGCAAAAGAACTCAAAGTATAACCAGCGACGACCTTTTTTAATATGCAAAAAGAAAAAACAACAACCCCCGAACAACAAAAGACTACAAACGGAACCAACGACCTAATTGCTGCAAGAAAAGGTGCGTTATCTAAAAATGCCGCTACTGGCGGGAACTTTGCATGGCTTAACGAACACAGCCGCAATTTTCTGGAAGCAGGATACCTAACAGAAGGCGTAAGTCCAGAACAACGTATTAGAGAAATAGCAGAACACGCCGAGCAGATCCTGGAAATGCCAGGGTATGCAGATAAGTTTTACCACTATATGAGTGAAGGGTATTACTCACTGGCTTCACCTGTATGGTCCAACTTTGGGAAAAAACGAGGCTTGCCTATTAGCTGTTTTGGATCGCATATTGATGATGATATAGGTAACATTTTATACACCCAATCTGAAGTTGGGATGATGTCTAAATTAGGCGGAGGAACTTCTGGGTACTTTGGAAAAATACGTCATCGCGGAGCCCCTATAAAAAATAATGGAGAAGCTTCTGGAGCTGTTCATATTATGCGCTTATTCGAATCTATGGTAGACGTGGTGAGCCAGGGCTCTGTACGTCGTGGACGTTTTTCTCCTTATTTACCCATTAGCCATCCAGATATTATGGAGTTTTTGGAGATAGGAAGCGAAGGAAACCCAATACAAGAACTTACCCACGGTGTTACGGTAACCAATGAGTGGATGCAGGAAATGGTAGATGGCGATGTTCAAAAAAGAACCGTTTGGGCAAAAGTGCTACAAAGTCGTGGTGAAATGGGATACCCGTATATTTTCTTTACAGACAACGCAAACGATAACGCTGCTGATGTTTACAAAGACAAAGACCACAAGATTTACGCCAGCAATTTGTGTACTGAAATTATGCTACCCTCTAACCATAATTGGTCGTTTGTGTGTGTACTTTCTAGTATAAATGTACTGCACTACGACAATTGGAAAGATACAGATGCTGTAGAAACCATGGTGTTTTTCTTAGATGCTGTGATCACAGAATTTCTTGAAAAACTAGAATCTTATAAAGATTCTGAGAACAGAGAAGATCGCCAGACATTCTTATTTATGGAGCGTGCTTATAACTTTGCAAAGGAAAACAGAGCATTAGGATTAGGAGTATTGGGATGGCACTCCCTGTTACAGTCTAAAATGCACGCATTTAACAGTCAGGAGGCATTTAACCTTAACAGTGAAATTTTCAGAGAAATAAAAGAGCGTTCTTATAAGGCTTCGGAAGAACTTGCCGAAAAATTTGGAGAACCAGAAGTGTTAAAAGGATATGGCCGAAGAAATGCGACCCTCAACGCAGTTGCACCTACCACATCTTCGGCTTTTATTCTTGGACAAGTATCTCAGGGAATTGAACCTATTTGGTCCAATATTTATGTAAAAGATATCGCCAAGATTAAAACAACTATAAAAAATCCTTTTTTAGAAGCACTCTTACATGAAAAAGGAATGGACACTCCCGAAGTCTGGAGAGATATTCGCGATCGTGATGGCTCTGTACAGCATCTGGATTTTTTAACTGAAGAAGAAAAAGAAGTCTTCAAAACCTATTCTGAAATTGACCAGATGGATATCATCTATCAGGCTGCAAACAGACAAAACCACATCGACCAAGGGCAGTCTGTAAATATTATTGTGCATCCGGATATGCCTACCAAAGACATTAATAAAATCCATATAACCGCCTGGAAACTAGGGTTAAAATCCTTGTACTACCAACACAGTATGAATGCAGCACAAAAATTCAAGCAGAAGAAAGAGTGTGCCAGCTGTGAAGCTTAATAAGGCTAAGGGTTCTAAATAACTGAAGAGGCTAATTTAAATGTAATTACATTTAAATTAGCCTCTTTTTATATCCTGTATTCATTTATAGGAAGTTTAAAATAATTATCCCAGATCGTCTAAATCTAACTCGTCTATTGCGTCCCAGGTTTCATCTACATCCATATTGGTGCCATTGGCTTGTATATAAAAACGTTTCCCGTGCATTAATTGAATATTGGTGCTGTTGTTATTTTTCTTGTATTCTTCAATAGCTTTAATATTACCTTTTTTTACAGTACGTTTTGTTTTGTATTCATCTTCCTCCTCCATATCCATGGAGAGCATCATCCGTATTCCTGCAGTTGCTGAAGCACCCATTTCACCAGCTCCGTCCATAACAGTTGCTTTAAAGGTTTTACTTTTATCTTCGTTACTATAAGTCGCTTCTATACTTGCAATTTGGATATAAGCCGTTTGTCCAGCTTTGTAACCCGTACGTTTCATTCCGTTTATTTCATCGGGAAGCCAGGCTTTCATTTCATCATTGGTAAGGGGCTCAACCTGCTGGAGCTCTTTTATATCATCGCCCATTTTATTGATTTCTTTATAGGCTTTTGTGGTGTTGGTCACCCCTTCTTTAGTCTCTTTAATTTTTTTTGAAACTGGATTATCACAGGCAATAAGTATCCCTGCCAGTATGCAAATGGTTAGTGTTTTTTTCATGGAAAGATTGTTTAAAATTTTCATAGTGCTAATATACTAAATATCAGCATAATAAAAATTCACCCGAATGGGTAATATCATTTAAGCACGAAGTAACGTAGGTAATCAAGCAACTTAAATACTTTTTGCAACCTTTTCCAACGCTGCGTACCAATGCTCTCCAAAACGGCGGATTAGCGCATCTTTTACAAATTTATATACAGGTACTTGTAATTCTTTTCCAAGCGTACACGCATCGTCGCAGATAGGCCATTTATGGTAATTTACAGCAGCAAACTCACTATAATCCTGCACGCGAACGGGATATAAGTGACACGAAATTGGTTTTCGAAAAGATACTTCGCCTGCATTATAGGCATCTTCTATCCCACAACTGGCCGTACCATTTTCGGTGAAGGTTACATAGGCACATTCGGCACCGTTTACGAGGGGGGTTTCCAGTTCGTCTCTTTCAGAAAGAATGTGGGTTCCTTGCGCTTCAATTGCGGCAATACCTTCCGGGCGAAGAAAGCGTTTTACTTTGGGATAAATTTCTTTTAAGGTTGAAACTTCCTCCCCGGTCACAGGAGCGCCTGCTTCGCCTTCAATGCAACAAGCTCCTTTGCAGGCTCCCAGATTGCAGACAAACTCCTTTTCTAATATATCTTCTGAAACAATTGTTTTTCCTAGCTGAAACATGCGGCAAATATACTACTTTTGCAGTCTGAAACAACCTATTAAAAACCCGTGTTGACGGATACGTATGGACTTCAATTTTAAGGAAATAGCAACTGCGACTATGGTTTTGTTTGCCGTAATTGATATTATTGGCAGCATTCCTGTAATTATTTCACTGAAAGAAAAATCTGGCACCATAAAAAGCGGGCGTGCATCTATAGTCTCGGCACTAGTGCTTATTGTCTTTTTGTTTATTGGTGAGGAAATCCTGAAACTGATAGGAATAAATGTATACGAATTTGCCGTAGCAGGATCATTCATCCTGTTTTTTATCGCCTTAGAAATGATTTTAGGCATCACTCTTTTTAAACAAAAAGAAGGCAATATGGAGTCTGCCACTATTTTTCCTATTGCGTTTCCAATAGTTGCCGGACCAGGAAGTTTAACATCATTACTCTCCCTCCGGGCCGAGTTTGAAATGGAAAACATAATTGTAGCCATACTTGTAAATGTGGTGGTTGTCTTTATTGTTTTACGTACCTCAGGGAGCCTCCAACGTTTTTTAGGCAAAAATGGAATCGCTATTATTGAAAAAATATTTGGTGTAATTCTGTTAGCAATTGCAGTGAAGCTTTTTGCCTCAAATATTCAGGAGTTATTTAATTAGCGTATAGAACGCTGGTTATTGGCCGTAAAAAAGATTCGATAAAAATTAAATTATGAAACTATTTATTTACATAGTAATGGCTTTAGCAGCCGGACTACTTATTTATAATGCTACGAAAGTAGATTATAACGCTCCCCTTGAAGGAGATAGTACTGTGGCAGTAATTTGTGTTTTAGCCGCTGCGTGCGCTATTTTACTATTGTGGATTTTACAAACTTCTCTGGCAATTAAAAAGAAAAGTAAACGCTACTAATTCTCGTCTTCCTGGACAGGAGTAAGCACTCCTTCGAGCTCCAGGACTTTTTGTAACATGGGGTCACCATCGTTCAAAATCATTTCGAAAGCGTTGGGGCCGTAAAGCTGCTGTGCAATGTTGGCTTTTATAGCTTTTTTAAGATCTTCAGAATATGCGCTTAAGTCTATTCTTGCTTCGTTAAGGCGCGCATACTCAATAAATTCTTCTGAAAGTGGCGTATCTACACTGTAGCTTCTATTAAATTCTTCAAAAGATATACCCTTAAAAAGTTTTCGGTTTTTTTCTAAATACTCAAACACGAAGTAACCCATATAGCCACTTCTGGAAACAAACTGAAGCGTTTCGTTAGCGATGCTCGTATCCTTCGGCACAAATACATCTGGAATAATACCACCTCCACCATACACTACTTTTCCTTTTGGAGTAACATATCGAAGAGAATCTGCTACCTGTATGCTGTCTGCACTTAAAAGCTCCCCATTTTTGTAGCGTTTTTCGTATTCGCTGTAATAGGCTTCATTTCCGTTTCCATACGGTTTCTGAATAGAACGGCCTGTTGGGGTGTAATAGCGTGCAATGGTAAGTCTTACAGCACTTCCATCTCCCAGTGCCATTTCGCGTTGTACGAGTCCTTTCCCAAAAGAACGACGGCCAATAATGGTCCCCTTGTCGTTATCCTGCAAGGCTCCCGCGACAATCTCACTGGCTGAGGCAGAATTTTCGTTAATAAGAACGTAAATCGTTCCATCTTCAAAATCGCCTCTTCTTGTAGCATAACTCTTGGTTTCTTCCCCTTTTTTATTTCGGGTAATGAGGAGTAGTTTGTCTTTTCCTAAAAACTCATCCAGCATTTCTTCGGCTGTATAAATGTAGCCACCAGGGTTATCCCGTAAATCCAGCACCAGCCCCGTGATACCGTTACTGGTAAGTTCTTCCAGCGCGTTATCAAACTCTTCGCTGGTGGTTTCGGCAAACCTGTTTACTTTAATGTACCCAAGGTTATCGGTTAATTTATAAGATGCATCTACGCTTACCAAAGGCACATCTTTTCGCTTCACTTTAAAGGTGAGTAGGTCTTTTTCACCTTTTCGAAACACCTTCAGAGTAACTCTGGAGTTTTTTTCGCCTTTTAAATATTCAGAAATACTATCTCTGTTAAAAGCGGCGCCAAACAAAGGTTTGTCATCTGCATACAAAATACGGTCACCACCACGAATACCTGCACGCGCCGCAGGACCACCTAGCAGGGATCTTATTACAGCAATGCTATCGTGATAGGGATAAAAACTAATCCCGATTCCCACGAAATTTCCGCGCATATCTTCGGCATTTTTCTCATAGGCATCTACCGGGATGTAGACAGAGTGTGGGTCTAGATTTTCTAAAATTCCATTTACCGTAACATCTACAATGCTATCGGTATTTACCTGGTCTACATACTCGTAGTCTATATAATCTATAAGCCTGTTAAGTTTGTCTTTTTTGCTGTTGGTTGCAAAAATCTTTTCGGTAGTATCTTCAAAATTAAGTTTTGAACCAATAAAAACACCCGCCGCCAAAGCGACCCCAAAAAGTAAGGGAAGGTAGTTTTTGTTGAAACGCATATTATAGATTCAATTTATCAAGGTGTGTTATGGTAACGCCAGCTTTCTCCAAAAATTTCACGCCAGAGTTGTCTTTATATTCCTCATGGTACACCAATCTTTTAATTCCTGCCTGGTGTATTAGCTTACTACATTGCTGGCAAGGCGACATGGTAATGTATAAGGTTGCGCCTCTGCATGATTGTGTTGAGGACGCTACTTTTAAAATAGCATTGGCCTCTGCGTGTAGTACATACCATTTGGTATACCCTTCTTCATCTTCACAAAAATTTTCAAATCCGCTGGGAGTACCGTTGTATCCGTCGCTAATAATCATTTTATCTTTCACAATAAGCGCGCCAACCTGCCTGCGCTTGCAGTAGGAGAGTTTGCTCCACTCGTACGCCATGCGTAAATAGGCTACATCGTATTGTTTTTGCTTGCTTTCCTTCATTGGGCTAGATTGATGGCTAAAGTAGGGGGAACTTATAAAGTGATAAAAGATTGGTTGTTAAATGTTACTGAAAGTTACATGTAAGTGTTAAAAAATCCAGTTTTCTACTAACATGGGAATTGAGAGTATGATAACAATTGCTGAAAGCGTCACCACCCAATATATTTTTTTCAAATTTAATAGTTCCTGAAAACTATATCCTAATACTATTACTACGGAAGCAATAATAACCTGAGCCAGTTCAATTCCCAATGCAAATTCCAGTAAATGAGTGAGGATATTTCCATCGTTGATCATCTTAAAATATCCTGCAAAACCGAACCCATGGATCATTCCGAAGAAAAATGTAAGCACTCCAAATACAAGTCCCGTACTCAACATTTTTTTTTTGAGGGCATGCACGATGGTAACCACGGCGGTTGCCAGAATAGTTACAGGAATTAAAAATTCTACCCAGCTACTATCTATGGTTACTACCTGATACGTTGCCAATGCCAAGCTTACACTGTGTCCCAATGTAAAAAGGGTAACCAGTACTAATGCACGACGCCATGTTTTTAACGTATAGCTAGCGCAAAGAGCGATTATAAAAAGCGTGTGATCGTAGGCATTCCAGTCCAGGACGTGTTCTAAGCCTAATCTCACGTAAAGCCAAAAGTCTGACATAGTAATTGTAGTATTTAAATTTTACACAAATTTAAGAGTAATACACTTATTTTAAAGGGTACAGATCGTAAAACTCGTTTCCTTACAGCAGGTATCTGTCCTCTAAAAGTATGAAAGAACATACTCCGTTCACACCTCAAAAACGTCTGAAATACCACACCTTTGAAATAGATGTTGATTCGTTTAAAAAAAATCCAGTGTTTTTAAGTAATTTAGGTGACAAAACAACCACCTCATGAAAAACAATGTCTTCTCATTTTTTAGTATCTCATTTCTTCTATGCACCTTAGCTATATGTATTTCCTGTAAAGAAAAGCCAAAAGAAACAAAAAAAGAGCCTATGACCGAAGAACAACTCGTAGCCAAAGCCAAAGAAATACACCAACGGGTTATTACGCTGGACACCCATTGCGATATTAGTGTTTCTAACTTTACCGATAGTATAAATTACACTCAGGAGCTGGAGACACAGGTAACCCTTCCTAAAATGAATGAAGGGGGTTTAGATGTAGCATGGTTTATCGTGTACACCGGTCAGGACACCCTTACTTCCGAAGGCTACGCAAAAGCTTATGAAAATGCAATCTCTAAATTTGATGCCATCCACAAGCTAACCGAAGAAATTGCTCCCGAAGCCATCGAATTGGCAACTACATCGGACGAAGTGAGGGCAATTCATAAAAAAGGAAAAAAAGTTGCGATGATTGGTATCGAAAATGGCTACCCTGTTGGAGAGGATCTTGGCAATGTGCAAAAATTCTATGACCTTGGTGGGCGCTATATGTCGCTATCACACAACGGACATAGCCAATTGAGCGATAGCAACACGGGCGAAGAGGATGACGTATGGCTGCATAACGGGTTAAGCGACCTGGGAAAAGAAGTAGTTGTTGAAATGAATCGCGTAGGGATGATGATCGATGTTTCGCACCCTTCTAAAGAAGCTATGAGACAAATGATCGCGTTGAGCCAGGCCCCAATTATTGCCTCTCACAGCTCTGCCCGGGCACTCTGCAATCACAGTCGAAACTTAGACGATGAGCAGTTGCAATGGATGAAAGAAAATGGCGGGGTTGTACAAACTGTAGCGTTCTCATCTTACCTCAATACTGAAAAACACGAAGTACGAGCCAAATTTGAAGAAACAATTGGAAAAAAAATAATGGACTCTTTAGGAGTACAATGGGTTGATCGAAAAGATTTTAGAACACTTTCAAAAGAAGCACGGGAAACGTATTACGAAAACTATATGAAAATGCAACAGCTCCGAAAAGAAAGAATGAAAGATATGAAAGAGCTTCCACCAGCTGTGAATGTCTCAGACTACGTAGACCATATTGATTATTTGGTTGAAAAAATGGGTCTAAATCATGTAGGCATCAGTAGCGATTTTGATGGCGGTGGCGGTATTGAAGGATGGGACGATGCTTCTGAAACATTCAATGTGACACTCGAGTTGGTTAAACGAGGGTATTCTGAAGAAGAAATAAGCAAGCTTTGGAGTGGTAATTTATTAAGAGTGCTGGATGAAGTAGAAGCCGTTGCGCGTACGATGAAAAGTAAAGCATAGTTTGAGAACTAAAAAAGAGGCTGTCTAAAAAATAAATTTGGATGTCAAACTAAGCGCTGTCGAAGTTTCAATATATTGATAATCAATATAAGTTTCGACTGCGCTCAACCTGACAGACTAAAATCTATTACTTTTTAGACAGCCTCTTTAGGTTTGGGCAATTCAAACTAAGCAGGTTACTATTTTTCAAAGGTGAGGAAATCGGTTCCCCCATTTCCACCACTTACATCGGTTAATTCAATTTTGTTTGGAGTTACTGAAATAATATCCCAATCGTCATTTAAATCCTCAAAATTATTGCTTTCCGGCACTGGAAAAAAGATGTTGAAGTCGTCATCATCACTTGAATTTCCGTCGTCGTCGCTCGAAGAGTTACTACTATCATCAAGGACAGACCAATCTCCGGTTACTGTTGTAGTTCCGTTTACAGCCGTTAGTGTCCCATCTTCACCAAAGGTAAAACTATACCCACTAAAATCTGATGTTTCATCTTCGTCGGAGTCGAAAAAGTAGCTAATGCGCCACGTACCGTTCTGAGCTATTTCACGAACCTGGTCTGCGCTGTTGCCGTTACCAGCGTCATCATTATTATTAGAATCGTCCTTGGAGCAGGCAAATACAAGTAATGCAATTACTAGAATACTGCTTATTCTTTTTAAGTTTTTCATTGATTGTGTTTTAAATTAAGTTATATTTTTTTGGTGGTAACCAGCCTCAAAGTAGTACTGTGATTGCTACTTTCTTTTTCATAGGTACCTGCTCACCAACTTGTGTGGGGAACCATTTGGGTCTTTGCAGGGGTTAATAGATAACACGCTACACAATGAGACTGGTCTAACTAACCAACCAAAAATTTGTTATTGTTTTTCAAAAATTAAGACATCAGTACCGCCTCCGCCACCGCTTACATCTTGTAGTTCTACCCGGGTATCGGAGACCGAAAGCACATCCCAATCGTCGTTAAACTCATTGAAAGGTACACCACTAAAGTTGAGCAGTAATTTGTTTCCTCCATTCAGTACTTGCCAAGTTCCATTGTTTGTGTTTCCACCATTGGAAGCCACTACGGTTCCTGCGCTGTCCCAGTCTATGGTATACCCAGTATAGTCTCCAGTTTCGTTATCACCATCGTCTGTATAGCTAGCTACAAACCAGATACCCTCTGGAAGTATGGTTTGTAAGGATGTCCCTCCTCCGCCTCCGCCTGCAGGGTTTCTCTCAAAAGTTAGGAAGTCTACAGAACCATCGCCACCACTTACATCTTTTAAGCGAATAATTTCATTGGTTACTTCCAGAACATCCCAATCTTCAGCCAACTCGTCTAAAGGATCTAAGGTTCCAAAATTTAAGTTTAATTCTAACTCTGTTTCATCTCCGGCAGAGGTTGACCATGTTCCATTTGTAGTTCCGCCGGGTGCTGTTGCAGTGGCTGTGTTATTACTAGCAAAATTAAAGACATAGTCTGCGAAGTCCGTTGTTTCATCTACATCGTCAAAATAGTAGGTTACGTACCAATCTCCCATCGTAAGTGCGTTAACCAAAGCTGCGTCATCAACACCACCTCCGCCTCCGGAAGTACAGTCGCTTTCGAAACGTAGACGGTCATCACCTAGTCTTAAATCTACTTTGCTTTCGCCAGGTTCTTGTTCAATTTCATGTAAATTCCATGTGTCGTTTACATCTGGAAGCCCCGGCACGTCAATCACTACCTCTATAGCATTGCCCGAACCGCTGGCAGACCAAGTGCCGTTAAAAACAGTTCCACTGGTAGTTACAACCAGGTTTCCTGATGTATCAAAGTTAAAATTATATCCTACGTAGACATCTTCCAGGTCTTCATCATCACGTTCCAGTTTGTCCACCGTCCAGTCTGTACAACCGGTAAGCACATCTTCTAATTGTTGCGTAGTACAGGTGTCACAATCGTCGTCGTTAGGGTCGTTATTATCATCTTCATCGCAAGAATTTGCCGCATCGGAAATTGCAGCTGCGAGTTCTATAAAGTTATTTACTTCTATGGTTGTACCATCAAACAGCACTACTGTAATTGGGAAGTCGAAGGTAACAATTGTATCGGGGTCTATATTCACTAAAAAGGTATACAGTTCCTGATCACTAGTGATTACAATTGTTTCAATTAGTTCGTTACTTTGGTTAAAAATGGAGGCGGTAATTGGGTATTGAATATCAATACACTCAATATCGTCATCACTTTCATTCTCACCAGGACAAGTAAGTGCTGCAGCATTTAACTCTGCCTGGCTGTTAATGACCCTTTCTGAATAATCCTCCAACACAATAGTAATTGGAAAATTAATTTCCAACGTGTCGATATCGTTGTCAAACTCGTCAAAAATATCTTCAACAATAGCTATGTCGCTTTCAGTTTCAATAACAACTTCAATACCATTAGCTAGTACAGTAACAGGCAGCTTTATGTTAAAACAACTCGCTCCATCCAAGATATTATCGTAAGAACCATCGTTAGTTGCAGTACGCTGTAAAAGGAGGGCTACAGAGTTTGCCAGGACCTCTTCCTGGGGTGGTTCAATAATTTCCATTTCTTCCTTTCGGCAAGAGAATAGGGTGAGTGACAGTAACAGCACGATCACAAATTTGTTTCTAATAGTTTTCATAGTTTTCTTTTTTAGGTTCTTTGCTAATACAACAACTCTATTTGAAAATCTCCTGAAAAAAAGTAATTTTTTTTCTTTGTAGCTTTGTCAGAAATAACCTCACTAGTGGCAAAAGATCTTCATTCTAACGTATGTAAACCATCTGTTTTTTCAAAACTCTATGAGCAATATGCCACGAGTTTACACGACTTTTTATATTACAAATATGGATTAGGCACACAAGCTAACGATATGATGCAGGAAGCGTTTGTAAGTCTCTGGAAAGCCTGTGAGAATGTTTCCCCTTCCAAAGCAAAGTCTTTTCTTTTTACTGTAGCCAGCAACAAAGTATTGAATGAACTTAAACATCAAAAAGTTGTTTTAAAGTATCAAAAAATAGCACCAAAAAACTATACCAACGAAACACCGGAGTTTTTAATGCGGCAGGAAGAATTCTTACAACAATATCAAACGGCACTTAGCAATTTAACCGAAGACCAACGTATCGCATTTACCCTAAGTAAGATTGAAGGTAAAAAACATAAAGAAATCGCAGCACTTTTAGGGGTTACCCAAAAAGTGGTAGAATACCGAATTTACAGTGCTTTTGACTCTTTAAAAAGTGAGTTGAAAAATTTTAAACTAAAATAATCAGGAGTTTTTAAGGTTCAGATGTTTTATAGGTAATAGAAAAGGTATGGAAAAGGACTACTTACTAAAAAAATGGTTAAACAATACGTTAACCGAAGAAGAGCAACAAGCATTCAATGAACTTGAAGATGCTTCGATTAGCCAGGCCATTATTGATAATGCGGAACATTTTAAAGCCTCTCATTTTTCTACACCCGCACCTTTTGAAAACTTGCAAAAACGTCTTGCTACAAAACAAACACCCCTGAAAAAATTATCCTGGAAACGAACACTTTTGCAAATTGCCAGTGTTTTAGTGCTTGGTTTTATAGTGTATTATGGTTTTTTCTACAATCAGGTAACACAAATCCAAACATTAGCTGCCGAGAAAACAACTCATTCATTACCGGACAATTCTACTGTTATTTTGAATGCAGCTTCGGAAATTAGCTACCACGAAAAAAACTGGGACAGCGAACGAGAGCTCCAGCTGGAAGGAGAAGCTTTTTTTAAAGTTGCTAAAGGAAAAAAATTCGACGTAAAAACTTCAGAAGGCACTGTTTCTGTTTTAGGAACACAGTTTAATGTAAAACAGCGTGACACCTATTTTGAAGTGAGTTGTTATGAAGGGATTGTACAGGTAACAACCAGTAAAACTGTAAAAAAGCTATTTGCAGGAGATACTTTTAGGGTGGATGCAGGGGTTCAGTTTACCGGGGCAACAGAAGATAATGCTCCAAAATGGACCGGTACTATGAGTAGTTTTAAATCGGTTAGGTTCTATCAGGTCTTAGAAGAGCTGGAACGCCAATATAACATCTCCATAACATACGAAGGAAACAAGCAAACCCAGTTTTTTACAGGCGCCTTTGTACATGATAATCTGGAAAATGCCCTACAAGCGATTACTTCCCCACTTGGATTAACCTACAAAATTGAAGGAGTTTCTAAAGTAATACTGCTAGACTAGTGGAGCAAACAAGGGCTTACATAGTATTTGTTTTTATAGTTTTATGGAGTGGATTCTGTGTTGCTCAAGATGAGGCTATTCCCTTAAAACAAGCGCTAAAAGAGTTAGAAGTACAACACGGCTATACCTTTAATTATGCTGAAAAAACCATTGCCGGGCAGCTTGTAAAGCCTTTAGACCCTTCTGTTTCCTTTTCTAAAACCATTGCATCATTACAACAGCAAACGTCTTTAACCTTTAAAATATTGAACAATAAACTGGTTTCAATTGCTGGCGAAGGGAGCACAGTTATTTGCGGATATCTTAAAGATATTGCAACACAGGAAGCAATTCCTTTTGCAACGGTAGAGGGCGCTAAAAACTCCACAATTACTGATGAAAATGGATACTTTAGTATAGAGGTTTTAACAAAAAAAGAGGCTATTACGATACGGCATTTAGGGTATGAGAAAGCTACCCTGGTTGCAGCAACTGTTGCCTCAGAGAGGTGTGCTCCCCTTTTTATTTTACCCCAGCGGGAGCAGTTAAACACGGTTTTGTTATCTTCTTACCTGGTACAAGGTATTAGTAAAATGAGCAATGGAGCCCTACAAGTAGATTTTGACAACTTTACTGCCCTCCCAGGTCTTATTGAGACCGATGTTCTGCAAACAGTACAGGCGCTCCCGGGGATACAAAGCACCAACGAAACTGTATCCAACATAAACATTCGCGGCGGCACCAACGACCAGAACCTGGTGCTTTGGGATGATATAAAAATGTATCAGACTGGGCATTTCTTTGGACTTATTTCGGCTTTTAACCCTCAAATCACAGAACGCGTGGTGGTGCAAAAGAACGGAACAGATGCGGCACTCACCGACGGGGTTTCGGGTAGTATTGCTATGGAAACCGAAAAAGAAATTAACCAGAAGTTTAAAGGAAGTATAGGAGCGAACCTTATTGACGCCAATGTGTTTTTAGACATTCCGCTGGGCAAAGCGTCCTCCCTTCAGCTTGGCGGTCGAAAATCTTTGAGCGACTTAGTCATCACTCCAACATACGATGCTTATTTCACAAGAATTTCTCAGGATACCGAAGTAGAACGTAATGTGGGAAATGTTAGCAATACAGACCGGTCTTTCGATTTTTATGATGTTTCGTTGCGATGGTTATATGAGGTAAGCAATAAAGATAAAATTCGCGTTAATTTTTTATACCTAGATAATATTCTGGCATTTAATGAAAATGCAATCATCAATCAAAACCCCACCACCCGGGAAAGCAGCGTGGCTCAAAATAGCCTGGGAGCAGGTGTTGTCTGGCAACGCGACTGGAATAAAAATCTCAGCACTTCTTTCCAAGTATATGAATCTGATTATAACCTTCGGGCCATTAATGCAAATATTTTGGACGAGCAACGTTTTCTGCAGGAAAACAGTGTTTCAGAAACAGGGGTGAAAGCTTTGACTACTATTGCTTTACAAAAAACACAAGCGATAACTTTTGGGTATGAGTTTATTGAAACAAAAGTTACCAACCTGGACGATGTCGATGTACCTTTAGTACGCACCTTAATTGCCGAAGTAGTGAGAACTCACAGTGGTTTTGGACAGTATAAATTACAATCAAATACTAAAAACAGCACGCTTATAGCTGGGTTTCGGTATAATTATTTAGATAAATTTAATACGTCTGTTCTGGAACCCAGGCTTCGGTTTACACAGCGGTTTTTAGACTATTTTAGCGCTGAAGTTGCAGGGGAGTTTAAACACCAGATTACCTCACAGGTGGTGAACTTTCAGAACGACTTTCTGGGTATTGAAAAAAGGCGCTGGCAATTGTCCAACAATACTACCATCCCTATATTAAAAAGTAAGCAGGCCTCAGTAGGGTTTAATTTTAACACTAACGGCTGGCTGGCAAGCATAGAAGGCTATTATAAATACGTGGAGGGTATTACAACCCAGGAACAAGGGTTTCAGAATCAATTTGAATTTATAAAAACAAGCGGTAGCTATACTGTTTTAGGAGCAGATTTATTACTTCGAAAACGGTTGAAAGACATTTCATTCTGGTTAAGTTACTCTTTTATGAACAATGAATATACTTTTGAAAATTTAGCTGCAAATCCCTTTCCTAGCAATTATGATATTCCCCATAGCGTTACTGCGGGAACAACCTATGTCTATGAAGCCTTAAAACTAACCGCCGGACTCAATTGGCGTTCGGGGAATCCCACGACGAGACCTGTAGCAGGAGATGAAATAAGGAACGGTGCCATAAACTATGACGCCCCAAATAGCGACCGCTTTGCAGATTATCTACGAGTAGATACATCGGCACTCTACCAATTTTCAATTGCCAATGCCACTGTTGAAACTGGTATTTCGGTCTGGAACCTTTTAAATCAAACCAACACCATTAGTAGTTTTTATAGAATAAATGCAACAGGAAATGTAGAGGAAAACACTCAAAACTCCTTGGGCATCACTCCTAATGCTATGTTGCGTTTAACGCTATAAGCTACTGGAAAGTAATCTATAGTTAATGTGACTCCACATATTTTTTAAAAGAATCCAGAATACGCTGCCAACCGTCCTGTTGTATTTCAACAGGATTTTCACTTTCTGGCTCAAAAATTTCTGTAAGAATCACTGTATCTTCTTTTTCTTCAAAGTTTATTTCAACTTTACGGTTATCATTCAGCGTATAGGCAATCTCCTTTTTGGGAACAACTTTAGTATAGGTTCCACCAAAATCGAACCCAAAACTGTCGTGCTGGCTGCTAAGGGGTTTATGATAGATATTGACAGAAGTAGCCAGTCTCCATTTATCATTTTTTCGGGGCAAAAATCCCACAAAGACACCGCAGTTCTACAAGCACAGGAACACATTGAAAAAAATTACAATGAAAAAATATCCGTAAACGAACTTTGTGACCCATTGGCTATAAGCCGAAGGACTTTTGAACGACGTTTTAAAAAGGCAACTTCCAATACGGTAATAGAGTACCACCAACGTGTCAAAGTAGAAGCTACCAAAAAAGAACTTGAAAAAGGAAGAAAAACGGTGACTGAAGTAATGCATGACGTTGGTCATACAGGTCCAAAGGCATTTAGAACTGTTTTTAGAAAACTAACAAATTTGAGCCCGGTAGCATACCTTGATAAATATGGTACTAGATGATTCAATATAACATCAACTAAATTCAGTACTTTAGGAGTAATTAACCATAACCCGTAACTAATGAAAAAGTTTCTCTTACTAATTGCACTATGTATTCCATGGCAGTTATTTTGTCAGGATCCCGATCCAGAGCTTTTTAGGCTGTGGTATTTACATGAGTTAACTGTTTCCGGGGAAGTATTTTTACCAACAGATTATGGGTTTTATCCTGATATAACCCTAACAGATTTTTCTGGATTTTACGAAATTGGTTTCGCAGATCCTCTTAATGTTTTATGTACGTCAGGATTGGTTTTTTCTGAAACGCAACCAGAACAAATATTTGAAGTATTAGAAGGAACACTTTGTTTTCCAGATCAAACATGTAATGGTAATCCTACTGGTCCTTGTACCACAATGTACGGTACGCATTCAAATTTTTATTATGACACTGTCAAATTGCCTTTAACCTATGAAATAACACCTACCCAAAATGACATCTTAAGCCTTACGGTAACAAATAATAATGGCGACATAGCATATTATGAAAGTGAACCTATCTTAGCTATTGAAGATTTTAACACTACTGCACTCAACGTATACCCAAATCCCGCTTCCGACCAACTGTTTGTGGGCGACCTTTCGACTCCGGCATATGCTATTTCCATATTTTCACTTGAAGGAAAACTGCTTCTTGCTAGTAAGAATGCCCAAAAGATAGATATGGCCTCGTTGCCTAGCGGTCTATATTTAGTTCAAATAGTAGTGGATGGAAAAGCGAGTTTTAAGAAAGTTATCAAAAATTAAAAAAACAGCATAATTAATATCAAAATTACTTATTTTTGCAGTCCGTTTTGCTCAAGTGGCGGAATTGGTAGACGCGCTGGATTCAAAA
>DDGL01000011.1:36076-124010 GCA_002337605.1 Flavobacteriaceae bacterium UBA1903 | reverse complement strand
GTAGTAGTCTCGTTAGGAGCCTCATCATTGGTAGCCGTAAACTCTATAACGGTAACTCCTACAGGATAGGGTCCTGGAGATGGAGCTCCCATGGTCTGAGTTACGGTTACAGAACCACCATTAGGATCCAATGCAGTAGGGGTAGCAAAACCAAAGGATGCTTCACACTCTCCCGGACTTGCATCAACTATGGCATCGGCGGGACAGTTCATAATAGGTGCATTAGGATCAGGATTTTGTACAAACTCTATACAGAAATCATTTAAGGTTCCTGAATCACCACCTGTATCATCACAGACGCTTAAGGTCCAGATCCCATTTACATCATCCCCGGCAAAACCAGTATTCATTGGGCCTTGTTCAGCTTCAAAAGTACCTGTAAAAGGAGCAGAACCTGTTGTAATAGAAGGATTACCATCCATAAAAATGGTTCCCGTGTAATTATCTCCAGAACCACCATTATCACTTGATAGATCCCAAGTAGTACCATTTGGAGAAATTAAGGAAATTTCTAAATCAGCATCCCAGGTGTGTGTAATATCTAAAGAAACATTGTCCAGTACATATTCTCCCGGACCTGCTCCTATAATACCAACGTCTGCCACTGTAACTTCTGAAGTTGTAGCAGTGGTACAGGTAGAAGTTCCCGTTCCTGTTGCAGGAACTGGCTGTGGGTTATCTACTGCGCAACTTGTTGGAACTGGAGGAGCACCAATAATAGCTATATCAGCTTCCCATCCACACGTGTTAACAACACCACTAAATCGGGATGCAAATGTTAAGGATCCCGCGGTTGAGGTAAATGTTACAGAACCAGCAGTTGTCATATCTACTAATTCGTCACCATCTACAGCACTATTCCATAAAACAGGGTCTGAAGAGGTCGGGTTCGACGCCGAACCTCCAGCGTTGGTAGCTGTAACAGTTGCGGAACCATCGAATATGGCTAGCCAGTCAAAGTTTCCAAATACCCGAAACGAAGTAAACGTAACAGAGATCTGAGAACCCGGAGGTGCCATTAAGGTAGTTTCGGTAATACAATTACAGTTTGGATAATCTCCTGGATCACCGCTACTTGTCGTTGTACAGTCGCCACCAGGGCCTCCATTAACCCCGTCGGTAGGGTCGGTGAATATTTCACCGTCTGCAGGCATCACCGTAGTATCGGTTCCTGACATTTCGGTTACAAATTGGCCGTAAGACATTGATGTCCAACAAAAAATACCAATAAGTAAAATTAATTGAGGTAATTTTTTTCTCATTATATTTAGTTTTTAATAGTTAAGAGGGTGTTAATATAACAAAATTTAACGTTAAAGTTATAGATTTGACACAATATTTATAATTGTACTTTTAACACAGACACAACAACATATTTTATCCTCACTAAAAGCAAGAAGTTAAAACACAATGCATGTTTTTATATATTTGTTTTCCTCTAAAATATCCAAAATGAAGAAATTAACCTTACTATTCAGTCTTACAGTTCTAGTCATATCAGCAACAAGCTGTTCAGATACAAATGACGAAAGAAAAAGAGATGGAGTCTACACAGATAGTGCCCAAACCCTGTTCACTAAAATTCAATCCAAGCAAAGCAATGTAACTTTTACCAATACCATTCGGGAAGACCTGGAATATAACTTTTTGAACTACCCCTATCTATATACAGGAGCGGGAGTTGCAGTTGGCGATGTAGACAAAGATGGCTTGGACGATATTTTTTTAACGGCAAATTTTGGAGCTAATAAACTATATAAAAATAAAGGGGAATTTGTTTTTGAAGACATCTCAAAACCTGCTTTGGTAGAGGATGTTTCAGGATTTACTACAGGCGCCAGTATGATGGATATTAACGGCGATGGCTGGTTAGACATTTATGTTTGTAAAGCTGGATCTTTAAAAGACGACAATGCCCGAAGAAACAAG
This sequence comes from Flavobacteriaceae bacterium UBA1903, assembly GCA_002337605.1. GTDB lineage: Bacteria > Bacteroidota > Bacteroidia > Flavobacteriales > Flavobacteriaceae > Marinirhabdus. The sequence continues at coordinate 122,081 of DDGL01000011.1, read as the reverse complement.
CTATATATAAACCAGCAGGACGGTACTTTCAAGGAAATGGCCAAGAACTACGGACTGGACGACCCGGGCTACACTACTCAGGCATACCAACTGGATTATGATAAAGATGGGGATCTGGATATATACGTGGTTAATTATAGGTACGATTTTAAAAACAATATTAAAATAAGCAGCGTAATACAATCTCAAATTGAAGAAACCACAAGCGACCAGCTTTACAGAAATGACGGCAACACCTTTACAAAGGTTACCGGAGAAGCCGGCGTGTATAACAAAGCATGGGGATTGGCAGGAACGGTAGGAGATTTCAACAACGACGGGTGGGACGACATCTATGTATCCAACGACTACCTTGAACCGGACATCCTATACATAAATCAAAAAAACGGAACTTTTAAAGACGAATTAAAAAAACGCTTTAATCATATTTCATTTAATAGTATGGGCGCAGATTATGCCGATTTAAACAACGACATGTACCCAGACCTTATAACTGTAGACATGCTGGCCGAAAACTATGCCCGTAGTAAAGAAAATATGGCCTCTATGAGTACCGAAAACTTTATGAGCATGGTAAAAGTAGGATACCATCACGCCTATATGGCGAATATGCTTCACGTAAACTCAGGGAACGGAAAGTTTATAGAAACCAGCCAAATGAGTGGTGTCGTAAAAACAGATTGGAGCTGGGCGCCTCTTATTGCAGATTTTGACAACGATGGGTTAAAAGACATTTTTGTTTCAAATGGTGTTTATAAAGACTACCACAATCAGGATTTCAGAAACCAATTAAAAGCTAAAAATGAAAAAGGGGAGTCTATGACCCTACAGGCTGTTTTAGATATGATGCCTGCTGAAAAACTAGATAATTATATCTTTAAAAATAATGGCGACCTAACCTTCACCAAGAAAATTAAAGAATGGGGCCTGGAAGATCCTAACTTCTCTAATGGAGCAGCCTATGCAGATTTCGATAATGATGGGGATCTGGATCTTATTGTAAACAATATTAATGACGAAATTGGTCTTTATAAAAACAACAGCAATCAAAATTATGTACAAATACAACTGGAGGGTGACTCTAACAACACCCTTGGGATTGGCGCCGAAGTATTTGTGAAAACAGCTAAAGAAACACAGCATCAACAACTATACGTGGCGCGGGGATTTGAATCTTCCGTAGCCCCCACATTAAACTTTGGACTTGGCGAAAATGCTTCCATTGAAGAGGTTATTGTACAATGGCCCAATGGAACGGTTTCTACTGTTAAAGGTCCAAAAGCCAACCAACGCTTAAAAGTTTCTCAAACCAATGCAGTAGCAGCCACTACTACCTTGAAAAATCAAGAACGGGTGAAAAAAAATACTGATCCTCGTGCGTTGGCACTTACCTACGTACAACTTGAGAATGATGTTAACGATTACAACACCCAGCTCTTATTACCTCAAAAACAATCTTCAAAAGGAACCGGAATCGCAAAGGCAGATGTAAATGGAGATGGGCTGGAAGATATGTTTATAGGAAATGCCGCGGGGGCTCAGGCTGGAATGTTCTTGCAACAGGAAGATGGCACTTTTGCCGAAAGCAACAAAAACCTTTGGAAAGCAGATGCCAAATACGAAGATGCCAATGCCCTGTTTTTTGACGCAGACAAAGATGGTGACCAGGATCTCTACGTCGTTAGTGCAGGGTATGAGTTAAAAGAAAACGATGCGTTACTTCAGGACCGTTTGTATATAAATGATGGAAAAGGAAACTTTAATAAGAAAACGAATGCGCTTCCTTCTCTTCGAACCTCGGGAAAAGCTATTGCTGTGGCTGATATTGACGGTGATGGTGATCTGGATCTTTTTGTAGGTGGAAATGTAATCCCTGGAAAATATCCGTTGGCACCCAACTCCTATTTGCTTCAAAATAACAATGGAATATTCAAGGATATTACACCAAATAACAAAGACCTCGCAAACCCAGGAATGATTTCAGAAGCACTATTTACAGATTATGATGGCGATAGCGACGCAGACTTATTATTGGTTGGTGAATGGATGGCTCCTACCTTTTTTAAGAACGACAACGGTGTTTTTACAAAAACCGAAACAGAAGCCTTTAAGAAAAAAGAAGGCTGGTGGTTTAGCGCTTTACAAAAAGACATGGATGGCGATGGCGATATGGACTATTTCTTCGGAAATATGGGTATGAATAATAAATTTCACCCTTCAGAGAAAAAGCCACTCTTTATAAATGCGAAGGATTTTGATGACAACGGAAGTTTTGATGTAGCCATGAGTAAGATAAGCAATGGCAAAGTAGTTCCTGTACGTGGAAAAGAATGCAGCAGTCAACAAAATCCATTTCTATTAGAAAAAATAGGTTCTTACAAAGAATTTGCCAGCTTAGAGTTTGAAGAGATTTATGGAAAAGAAAAACTAGACGATGCATTCAAACTCACCGCCCATAACTTTAAGTCTATGTATGCGCAAAACAATGGTGACGGAACCTTCACTATAACCGAATTACCTAACATGGCGCAGTTGGGTCCTACCCTATCATTTTTAACCAAAGACTTTAACAATGATGGTAATTTAGATATTATGGGAGTTGGTGCTATTTACGATGCCGAAGTCGAAACCATACGCTATGACAGTAATTACGGTTATGTGTTATTAGGTGATGGGAATGGGACCTTTGAGTATTCTAAAAAATACGATCCCTACGTCACCACAGATGCAAAAGACATTGAAGAAATAACTATAAAAGGCAACCCGTATTATGTGGTAGTAAGCAACAACGCGCCACTGGAAATATTTACATTTCAACCGTAGTTAGAAAAACTCCCGATATTGCAAGACCCTGAAATCAATAGTATTGAAGTCAGGGTCTTTCTTTTTTAAAGCTTTGTATAAAGCAATGCTCCCCACCGCCCTGTTGGCCGCCCCGCTAGGTGCTGTTAGGGATACCGTACGAATGCTTCGGTTGCTTTCAGGAAGTTGAAATGTATGAATACGAGGCACTACTGCTGAAACTACCTTAAGTGATAGATTATACGTTTTTATATGTCTTCGGAAAAAATACTCAGGACCATTCTTACTGTTACCTCCTGTAAAAAGTAGGGTGTGAATTGAAGGGTGACTTTCTAATACTGAAACTAAATCCCGTAATTCCACTTCTTGCATTCCCAAGTCACTGGCATCTACTTTGTCCCGCTTTGCTGAAGCTACCATATCACAAATACCAATACCTTCTGCTTTCAGGAAATCTTTGCGCTGTTTAATGGCCGCTTCAGTGGTTTCATAGCTCAATTCTAAATTGAAAATACGGTTTAAAATGGGCCACAATTGTCCGTCACGACTGCCATAGCAAAAATTCACATCCCCTTCTTTAAACTCCCCTGTTGTAAATCTTGGGGGTGGCAATGTACCTACAATAAGTTTGGTTGTTCCTTCAGGAATAAACGGTGGATACGGATGGGTGTGATGGAACATAGAATTCTATTTTGTAAGCTATTTTCAAGGGTTCTGTTTAAGGAAATATTGACTGTCATCAACCAGATACTTTACAAATAGTATCTGTTATTTCATGAACAAACCCTATTTCAAAATTACATCACTTCCAAATTAATGACATCCCAATATACACCAACAAGATAACAGGAATAGCAATAAACTGAAGCAACACAATTGCCACCAGACAAATGCCTAGGAACACATATCTTACTGCGTTTGTTTTAAAATCCCAGGTTTTAAATTTTAAAGCAAAAAGCGGTAATTCAGCATTCATTAGTATACAGCCCAAAAGTGTTATCCCTACCAAAAACCACGGATTTAAAACAATACTTTCGACCAGTGCCGAAGGTTGGAAAGCCAAAATAAGTGGTAAGCTAAGTACCAGCAACGTGTTTCCCGGTGTTGGCAAGCCAATAAAACTTGTTGTCTGTCGGGTATCTACATTAAATTTTGCCAACCGGCAGGCAGAAGCTACTGCGATGAGCAATCCAAAAAACGGAAGAAAATTAAATTTAGCGCCATACCAGCCCATTGTTTCTGTTTCTTCCAAAAAAACATTGATTGGAACCCCGGAAGTAGCTTCACTCAACAACTGCACCATTACAATTGCTGGTGCTACCCCACTGGTCACCATGTCTGCCAGAGAATCTAACTGCAAACCTACTTCACTTTGGGCGTTCAGCACCCGAGCGGCGAGTCCGTCAAAAAAATCAAAAAAGATACCTGTAAATACAAAGTAGGATGCTGTCACCAAATCGCCAGAAATGGCAAAAAAAATGGCCACACAGCCACATAACAAATTCAGGGAAGTAATAAGGTTGGGTATTTGTTTTAGCATAAAAGAGGGTATAGGTGTAAAAATAAGAAACTATTTTCGTCTAAGCCCCATACAGTACAATATCTAACCAAAATTTTAGTTTAGTATTCTGTAAAATAATGAGATATTTGCCCAAAATTAAAAGCTTGAAACAGCACCTATTTTTCTTTTTAGTACTCACAACCTGCATTGCTTCTGCCCAAACTGTTAGAAAATATTCTAACGAATTCATGAACATTGGTGTGGATGCAGCTGCCTTTGGTATGTCCAATGCAGTTGTAGCCTCCACAAACGATGTAAACAGTGGCTACTGGAATCCAGCAGGTTTGGTAGGGCTGGAGGACAAACAACTGTCCCTTATGCATGCCTCTTATTTTGCCAATATTGCAAATTATGACTATGCCGGGTTTGCGATGCCACTTGACAAGCAAAGTGTTGTAGCGCTGTCTATAATACGTTTTGGTGTGGACGATATTTTAAACACCACGCAACTTATAGACGAACAGGGAAATATAGACTACAACCGTATTAGCTTATTTTCTACTGCAGATTATGGAGTTACATTTTCGTATGCACGCGAGTTGCCATTAGACGGATTAAATGTTGGTGTTAATGCAAAAGTAATCAGACGTATTATTGGTGATTTTGCCTCCTCCTGGGGTTTTGGACTGGATGTTGGTCTTCAGTTTAATAGCGGTAACTGGAACCTGGGGATAATGGCCCGGGATATTACCACCACATTTAATGCCTGGACCATAAATGAAGAACAATTCGCAACGATTTCCGGGGCAGTAGAAGGACAAAACCAGGAATTACCTGAAACTACTGAGATTACCATTCCCAAATTACAAATGGGAGCTGCCAGAAAATTTGTCTTCCACTACGATTTTGAATTGCTAGCTGAAGTAGATCTGAACTTTCGTTTTGCACAAACAAACGATATTATTTCTACATCTTTTGCAAGTATAGACCCGGCACTAGGGTTACAGTTTGGGTATATTGAAATGATCTATGTACGTGCAGGGATGGGGAACTTCCAAAATATTCAACAACTGGATGGTAGTGAGTCGGTTGGATTTCAGCCTAATATTGGGGTAGGTTTTAAATACAAAGGCATACAAATAGACTACGCTCTAACCGACATTGGTGATCAAAGCGCAGCATTGTACTCTAACGTATTTTCCTTAAAGCTGGACTGGAGTATTTTTAGGTAAAAGCGACAACTTTTCGACTGAAAAGGGTTAGGATTTAGTATTTTGCACTCTTAAAACAAACATGCCTTGCTTCAGAAAATAGCATACCTTTCTTTCTTCTTTATACTGAATTTTACAGCAGTAGCACAATACATACCATTATCTCCCAATGCTGAAGTAAGCATTCTTACTATTGGTCCCGGAGATAACCTGTATGACAAATTTGGCCATAGCGCTTTTTACATACAAGATCCAGAAAGAGATATAGAGGCTATTTATAACTATGGTGTATACGACTGGAATACCCCTAATTTTTACTTAAAATTTGCCCGAGGTAAGCTGCTTTACAAGTTGGAAGGAGTGCAAGCAGCCTCTTTTTTAGAGAATTACAAAGAACAGAACCGTTGGATAAAGCAACAAACTTTGAATCTTTCCTATCCTGAAAAACAAGCGGTATTTACATTTTTAAACAACAACCTGAAGCCTGAGAATAAGTATTACAAATACGATTTTTTCTACGATAATTGTGCTACAAAAATCAGGGATGTGCTGGTTACAGTTCTAGGAAAAGATCTGGAATTTACAGACGACTTTACTACCGAGAACAAAACCTTCAGAAACCTTATTCAGCAGAACGTACACTGGAATAGCTGGGGAAGTCTGGGGATGGACGTTGCCATTGGCGCTGTAACCGATGTAAAAGCCAACTCCTGGCAATACCAGTTTTTACCAGATTATGTTTTTAAAGCTACGGCTACCGCCACTATTAGAAATGGGGAGCGCACTCCTTTGGTAAAAAACACTCAAACGCTATTTGAAAGCTCCAGAACACCAGAGACACCAAATTTTATCACCTCTCCTCTATTTGTATTTCTACTTTTAGGAGGGATTTTAATTGTCATTACAATCAGGGATAAAAAACGGAACAAACGCAGTAGAGGATTAGACGTTGCTATTTTTTCTATTACGGGTATTATCGGGATTCTTTTGTGCCTGCTGTGGTTTGCAACAGATCATAGTGCGACAGCAAATAACTATAATCTCTTGTGGGCTTTTCCATTTTCACTACTACTTGCGTTCGTCATTGGAAAGAAACAACCCAAGAGTTGGGTGCGTAGATATGTTATTTTCTTGTTGCTTCTACTCGTTTTAGTAACGATGCATTGGTTTACAGGTGTACAGGAATTTGCTTTTGGGTTTATCCCCTTATTTATCGGTTTGGCAGTGCGGTATGTATATTTACTGAAGGCTCTGAAATAAAGCTATCACCCACGCTCGTGCATTCCCTCCCCGAAACTAATGAGGCGGACTGTCGCTAAAAAAGTGTGTCGAATGCAAGAAAGGCACGTCTAGCTCAAAATTTCAAAAAAAGTAAAGCTACAACCTGCTACAGCGTACTGACTACTCACTACTAATTCACTAGTTCACTATTCCACCACTCCTACTGTCCTCTAAAGAAAATAATAGTACTTAAGGTTTTAATTACAATACTTATATCCAGAAAGAAGCTTCGTCTTTTAATATAGTAAAGATCGTATTGCAGTTTTTCCAGAGCATCTTCCTGGGTCATTCCATATTTTGCATTTACCTGTGCCCACCCCGTTACTCCGGGTTTTACCAGATGCCTAACTTCATAAAAGGGTATTTTTTCTGAAAGCTGTTTAATAAAAACAGGTCTCTCAGGGCGGGGGCCTATCACACTCATATCCCCTTTTATGACATTGATAAATTGAGGAATTTCATCAAAACGGGAACGACGTAGAAATCGGCCAAATTTTGTGACCCGAGTATCGTCTTTAGCAGCAAACTGGGCACCATTTTTTTCGGCATTGGCAACCATGCTCCGGAGTTTGTAAATCTTAAAATGTTTTCCGTTTTTCCCTACCCTTGTTTGGGTATAAAAAACGGGGCCTCGATTCCCTATTATATTTCCTATTAAGATAAATGGAGTAATAGCCAACCCAAATGCCAACCCAATAACTGAGAATAACAGGTCTAAAATACGATGAAAAAACAAGTATAGTTTGTTCTGGTTACTTCGGCTAAAAGGGAAGTACCTATAAAAATCCTGTTCTACATATTGCACGGGGATTCTATGTGTGAGTTCTTCATATACCTGAGTGTATTCACGAATAGGAACTCCTCTTTCTAGTAGGGCGACTAATTGATTGTTAACTTCAATCGTCATGGGATGGGCTTGTGGTGTGGCAACGACAATTTCAGAAATTGATGCCCCTGCAACCGTTTCAGCTATATTATCAGTAGAAAAAAGGATGAGTTCCTCAGGCAATTGTGCTGTTACAGGCTTCTTTTCTATGTTAATAAAACCAACAATTTTATAATTAGGATCAGATTTCTGTAGTGCCTTTAATATGGGTGCCACAGAAGTGGCATCAGTAATTAACAACACCTTCTTAAAAAACCGGGGCGCTGAAATAAGTGTGATGTACGCATACCTCCATAGAAACAAAGCTATGTTTATAGAGAGGAAAAAATAAATAATTTGCATCCTGTTGGCAGGAAGCTCTGGGGTATAAAATGGTGTGAGTAAATAAAACAGTACCGTAACCGAAGAGGTAAGAATAATGTTTTGCACTACCGTTTCGAACTTAGCAGCTTTTTGCAGGTTGTACAGCTCGAAAATAGTAGCAAAAATAGTTAGGTATAAAGCGAGCACTATGGACCATACCCAGCGCGTAGCATCGATCCTGAAATAGTCAAACCTAAAAGCCATTCCAACGACATACAGCAAGCTAAGTACAGCGCATATGTCTAGCAAACGCAACAAGATTTTACGTTCAGAAATATCAAAATGGATATTCGATTTCTGGGACATTAGGTATGTGGTTGATTTGGTGGGCTAAAAGTAGCTATTTATTGTGACAAAAGCGAAATCCATTGCTGTTTCACCACGTGCCAGTCAAATTGGGCTACTTTTTCTCTTGCAGCTCGTGCCATTGCAGTGGCATCTTTGGGATTTATGAGCAGTTGCTCCACGGCTTCCGAAAAAATTTCGGCATTCTCCGGAGGTACTAACAATCCATTTATTGTCTCTTCAATTAAATAGGGCAACCCTCCTACATTGGTAGAAACAACAGGCAAGCCTAGTGCCATTGCTTCCATGACACTCACCGGGGTATTGTCAAAATTGGTTGTGTTTATAAAAATATCATGCGCTTCAGAGAGTGATATCCAAGCTTCTTTGGTAAGCATTCCGGTAAAGGTAACAGGCAGGTTTTCCTTTTTAGCACGCGTTGTACACTGTTCAAAAGTTGTGTCTTTAGAAGGACCAACCATTGTTAACGTAGCATCGTATCCTTTACTTCTCAATAAAGTGAGAACATCCAACGCCAGCAATGGGTTATAAATTTCAGAAAAAGAACGCACCCACAAAAGTTTGGGCTGTATGTTTTTTCTAAGTAAGAAAGGATAGTTCTCTAGCTGTAGTGTATTAGGTATATGTATTAGGTTTGTAAACCCTCGTTTTTTAAAAGCCTCCATTAAATAGTGAGATGGAGCTACGTTTATGTATGCTCCTTTAAAAAGTGCTTTGCTTTTGTCAGGACTGTTTTGGAGTCTTGTGGGGAGATTGCCGCCTCTTAAAATTGGGATATAGGAAATAGTTCTGAACCTGCATAGCCAGGCAACCAAAACCGCATAATAAAAATTCTGGGTACTGTAGGTATCTATGAGCACGACAGTGTTTTTCTTAGGGCATTTTAAGGTATTCCATACCATATCCAACAACCTGAATACTTTGTTTTTCTTTGAAGAAGCAGTAGTAACTTTAAATCCTTCTGTTTGTAAAAAGTTTCCTAACGTTTCAATAGAAGTGACGGTACTACCCTTTTTCGATAGTTTGTTGCCTATGTAAAGTAGGTTTCTTTTCATTGTAGTTTATATTCAATAAGGATAGTCCATAAATAAAAGCAGGTGCCGCGATCCGCATAGAGGAATGAGCTATTGTTAACAACCAGAAAATAATAAAGGGGTAAAAATAGATGTTCCTTCTCCCTTGAAATTTAGATAAAAGAGGCACAAATAAAAGTAGTAGTAATGATATAATACCAAACAGACCATGTTCTGAAAATAACCTGGTAATTTCATTGTGGCTGGCAACATATACGCCTACTTCCTCTTCATAAAAATAGCGTACACGCCCCACTCCAATACCAAACACTGGGTTTTCTGCAAATGCCTGAAAATCTGCACTCAAAAGCTCTGCTCTCCCGGTGGTTACATCTTCTTTCTCTCTTCCCAGCGCATCTTTATTTGCATATCGATTGGCTATAAGTCCTCCCGTTTGTAAAACAGAAAAGGACCATATTGCTAACAATATTCCTGCTACAGTAATAATCCTATACCCCAGTTTTAGTTTTAATATGGTCTTAGAAAACATAAATATAATAGCAGTAAAAGCGATGACCATTATAGCTGCTGTTAGCACCCCACCTCTGGAGAATGTAATGATAGCACGGTGTACGAATGCCATTAATAAAAACATCATGCACAAATGAACCAGTTTATTTTTATAGGGAATTAAAAAGCGGCTATAAAGAATAAAAGCTCCCAATCCCAATACAGTAGCTACCTGGTTGGGACCAAACCCACCTGAAGTGGCCGAGGTAGATGCGGTTCCGGTAACAACCTCGCGTACATCTATATTATAAAAATAGACGTAGATGGTCATAGATATAAGGGGGTAGACCAAAAAGTTTAAAATTGTATACAGTTCCCTGAGTTTAATACTCCTGCCATAACAGTATAACGCTGCAACCGCCAAACACAAGGGACCACTAAGGTTAAATAAAATATTCTGTCTAAAGCGGGCATCAAATTCACTGTCCAAAAAAGACACATATACTCCGGGAAGCAGCAATAATATATAGATAATGTATACAAACGACTTTCTCTTAAACCCCTGATAGAACATACCTATCAGCAAAAAAGCAATAACCATATACTTTCCGGTCTCATATAGGAAGAATGCCTTGGTCATTCTGAAAAAAACTTCAGCTCCCACCATATAGGCAGATGCAATTAACACCTCACGCTGTTTGTCTTTTAGTGAAAGAATGCGTGATAAAAAATAAACTACCACCACTAAAAAATAAATAACCATTGCAGGTCTAAAAGCAGTTGCAAGCAGTCCTATTCCTACATGAAAAAGAATGAAGAATAAAGGATGGTTTAATATGTTTGGCTTTTTCTGGATAGGTATTGTATTAACGTATGAGTTCGCTTAGGACCCTATTGTTATAATGTTCAAAAGTAAAGCTTTCGGTTACAGCATGTCCGGCTTTTGCTTTTTCTTGTAAGACATAAGCACCACAATTCATAGCTTTGGTCATTACGTCACTTAACACCTGCCCGTTTACAGGATGCACCAAAAAACCACTCTCCCTGATGTATTGTCCAATACTAGAAACATTTGAAGCTATAGGAATACACCCAAAATTCATACCTTCTGCAATAACTTTTGGAAACCCTTCCGATTTACTTGGTAAGAGTATAAAATGACACTTTTCATAGATTTTAAACACGTTCTCACGTGGTAAGAAACCGTGAAAAACAGCTTCTATTGCATTTGTTTCACAGGTTTTTTTATACGTTTCCTTTTTGGGGCCGTCTCCAATAAAATGCATAGTTCCTACGGAAGAAGCTCCTTTCAGTTTTAATAAAGCTTCGACAATAAGGTGAACTCCTTTCGCATCGTCCAGCCTCCCTACAAAACAAAAATGAAAAGGATCCTCATACGTTTTCTTTTGAATAACTTCTAAGCCCAGAGTACGTTCTGCCATAGTAAGGCATGGGTTCTCAAACGAAATACACTGTTGGGGCTGTGCAGGCCAGACTCCATTTATAGTCACCTTTCTTGACTGCTGTTTCAACAACCATCGTTGTAAAGCAAATGCAAAAGGCGCATGAGACTGGTTCCAGTTTCCGGCATATTTAAACCATCCCTTTTTAGAACTGAACCACATTAAATACGGGATTACATACACTCCAATACCCGTAGGTCCTCTGAATTGAAACACATCTACCTTGCGCAAGGTGTTTCGTATGGTTGAGAGTACCTCTGGCATTGAAGAAATAATTCTCAATTTGTCCAGTGCTGTTTTACCACCGGTGGGCTGTAAAGGCACTAACTCAATATTATGGGCAGTATAAGGAATGGCGCTGGCAGGTGCTTCAAGAAAGGGGTGAAGCACCGCCACATGGTATATAGTTTCAAAGTGAGGCGCCAAATGATTTAACTCGCTAACTGTGGGACCCCAGCCTACGATCGTATCCGAAGAATTTGTATAATGGTTGGTATGGGATATAATGGCCAGCTTCATTTTTTCAGTATTTGTAAGTAACGACCAATAATTGTATCCCACTTAAAACTTTCAGACCATTCCTTTGCCTGATTTCCATACACCTCATACGATGTTATAATATCGTTTACGGCATCACAAATAGCACCTGTGTCGTCGTGGGCTACTAATTTTCCGGAAACTCCTGTAGCAATAGCATCTTCAATACCGCATCCTTTTGCACCAATTGCCGGAATCCCCAGCGCATTTGCTTCTAGAATAGCAATTCCGAACCCCTCCACAGCTCCCTCTTTCGTAGGTTCACTTAACATCATAAAAATTGATGCATTCTGAAGTAGTTTAATTTTTTCTTCTTCTGAAACTTGACCGTGGAATACCACAGCATCTTCCACCGCTAACGACTTCGCTGCTTGTAACAGTGTATGTTTTTCCGTAGGAATTCCTACAATATCGTATTGAATAGCTGGATACCTTGTTTTTAATTCAGGCAATGCCTGTACTACATTATGCTGCCCTTTACGCTGGGTAACATTTCCAACGGTAATAAGCCGTGGAGTTGTTTGAGTAGTGGTTCGCTTTGTACGGGGTGGTAGTTCCAAAGCGTATCCATTCGGGATTACCTGGATGTTTTTAATATTCCATCCATCCACCAGGGATTTTGTGAATTCTGAGACAGCAATTATACTTTCAAAACGCCTAAGACACCATTTTATATACTTCTTTTTTAACGCGGAAGGAACCGCAACTTCAGTTCCATGTATGACAGCATATATTTTTTTCGTAGAAAACAAACTTACCAGCCCCCCTATCCAAATTGGAAATTTACCTGAAACCAAAAGCATGTCATGTGATTTCAACAGTGATTTAGTCCTTTTATACCGCTCCAGATATGTGCTAGCAATGGGGGTTTTTCTTTTTATTCGCACTACCTTATAAGGTTGTTGCACGTCAAAAACACGTTCTTCTTCTCCGTCCTTAGACCGTACGTCTGCAATGATGGTAACTTCAAAAGAGTGGTTGCATAGGTTCTTAGCCACATGGTGCGCATGATTTCCAATTCCACCAGGCTGCGGAGGGAATTCTGATGTGACCAATAAGAGTTTAGTCAATTCCACGTATTTGAGGTCCTTCTTTTAACTTTTGTGTGGCTTTACACCAAGAAATAAGTACTTGAACACCTATAAGCGGTAGTAAAAATACCGAAATAAATACTCCCAATACTTTCAGCTTTCGGCTTTTTTTGAATTTGTAGGGAATGATGGAGGGGGGAAGTGTTTTTAAAAGACCAAAGCGAGTTCTTTTTGCTCCAAAATAAGTTCTGTAAAAATACAGAACACTTGGAATAGGTCTAGGTGCGAATAGTTTCTTTGGACGGAAGGCATCCCAGCTCCCCATTTGGCGCAATCCTCCTGTACCCACTTTTAAATGGACCCTTGAAGCATAGGGATTGCTAATGTTTTTAAATCCGTTTGTATACATTCGCATTCCAAATTCCCCATCCCCCATACGTTGTTTCTCAAACTGTCTATCGTACAAACCAATTTCTCTGAAGACCGATTTTTTTAATAAGACATTTCCGGTATCTAACTGGTCTGAAATTCTAAAGTAGGAATAGTGAGCCGGAATCGCATCGCCTACTGTAGAGAGTGATACGCCTGAAGAACCTTCAGCCTTAAAGTAATCTAAACATCTTAGGTGCTGAAGGATCCAGTCTTTTGCAACTCTGCTATCGTCATCAAAAAACAATAAATATTCAGCCTTTGAAACTTCTACAGCTCTATTCCTTGCAAGCCAAAGTGCTTTTTCCTTTTGATGGATTAGCGTAATAGATACCTCAAATTCTTTGTAGAATTCTGCTGAAAAATCATCAGATTGATCTACTACAATCACTTCAAAATTGGGGTAGGTCTGCTTTTCTAGATCTGTTAGAACATCTCGTAAATACTGATACCTGTTCAATGTTGGAATGATCACAGAGACAAGGGGGTTGGAGGTCACCAAGTCGCTCTCAAAAGTTTTAAATGCAGCGTGCTTCAACGCTTTGGCGGCCAATTGTTGTTTTTTAACGCTGCGCGCATATAAAAATGCATCAATTTCGCGAAACGGATTTTTCAACCCCAACAATCGAAGCAAGAGCACATAGACCGACCATATCGGGCTAAAATAAGAGCGAATAAAGACATATTCATCCTTTATGGGAAGTCGCTCAAAGCCTTCATAAAAATGCGTTCCCTGGGTATATCCAATATGAATAGCCTGCCACACCAGGTCATAATTCCTTGCGTTTTGAGAGGTGTATTTTTTATGAGGGTCTAGTTGCTCGAGAATAGCTTTCGGAATGCTTTCTATTTTTGGATAGATATAAGTCCCGTTTTGTCTGGGAACGGAAAAATATCTAACGGATTGAAGGTATACTAGAAATCGGAAAGGCATATACGAAGGTACGCTTTAGGGTTGTTCTGAAAAATAGGTTTCAATAAAAATTTCGGTAAAAAGCCTCGCCCCTTCCGTGTTTAAATGAACTTGATCGCTAAAATACTTGCGTTTTGCTACACTGTCAGAAAAATTAGTATAGTTAGGCAAAAAAGTTCCTAACTTCTCAATATTGCCCTGAAACCTATAATAGGGGGACGTAAAAAAGCGGACTTCAATCCCTTTCTTTTTACAGAAACGTATCAGTTCAGTATACAGACTGTTTTTTGTGGTTACAGTTTGTTCCGGCATAAAATCTTTATCTTCGGCTATGGTACCGAAGAGCGGCATATAGCCTCTGGAATTTTCATACGCATACCCACTCCCCAGAAGAGATGCTACTGCTTCCCGTGCTCCTAATCGCGTAGCAAATTTTTGATATCTATAAAACGGAACATATCTATAGGTGCTGTATTGGTCGCCATATCCTTTAAAGTGTTTGTAAACCGACTCCTCGTGCAGAAAAGGCATCCAAGGAATTTCGCCTACGGGGTCTGGTGTTTTGTTCTCATACTGTATATCCACTTGTACATAGACCGTTGCGGTCTTTCTTATGTTTAAAAATTCCTCCAATAACGCCATAGTTTCTACCATATTGGTGGCATTCATACCCAGGTTATATCCTTTTTTCCCTGTTTTTGCTTCAATGAGTTCAGGTTGTAATCCGTAGTTTACACGGGAAGAGCCTAAAAGTACATAGTCTACCGCAGTGGTATCTTCCATATCCCGTACCCACATAATTTTACTTCTATAGGCTCCCGTATGGTAAATGGTGGTAAACACCAAATCCAGTACTATCATAACCAATAGCGTAAAGCCAAGTAATAAGAATGTATATTTTAGGAAACTACGCATTAGAATCTGAAATAATAAAATTGTTTTACTTCTTCAAAATTGCCGAAGAGTAGAATAAAAAGAATGATCATACTGGTTTTTAGAATTTCAGGTTTTACCGAAAACAGTGGAAATTCTTTATTCCTGCTATACCACTCAAGCCATAACATTACAAGAATAAGGGGAATGAGCTCTACCGAGTATCTATAAATTCCTAGATAATCCAGTTGAATGGAAAATTCAGCAATTTGTCTAAGGTACGAAAAGGCTTCTTCCATACTTGTGGTTCTGAAAAAGATTCTGGTAAAAGCCATACAAACAAACACCAGGCTTATTTCAAAAAAAGCGCGAATACTGGGGAGTGTATTGGGGTTTACGGTAACATAGGAATGCTTTTTCTTGCTCTTAAAACTGAATACTACATACAAAAGCCCGCAAATAAAACCCCAAAAGATAAAATTCCATGAGGCACCATGCCAAAACCCGCTAATTAGAAAAACAATCATAACATTTATGATGGTCTTATACCTACTTACCCTGCTACCTCCTAGCGGAAAGAAAATATAATCCCGGAACCAACTGGACAGTGTGATGTTCCACCTACGCCAGTACTCGGCAATGTTTCTTGAAAAGAACGGATATCTAAAATTAGTAGTAAGCTTAAAATCGAACAACCTTGCAGTACCAATAGCAATATCGCAATACCCTGAAAAGTCCCCATAAATACGCACCGCAAAATAGAATACCCCCAACACCAAAGTAGCACTGCTATACTCCTGGTAGTTATCAAAAATTTCACTGGCATACTGCGCACAACTATCGGCTATAACCAGTTTTTTAAACAATCCCCAGATAATTTGCTTTATCCCGATAATAGCTTGCTCTTTTTTAAAGGTCCTTTTTGTAAAAAACTGTGGTAAAAAATGAACCGCTCGTTCTATAGGTCCTGCCACCAGCTGTGGAAAAAAAGAGACAAAAGCCATAAATGCTATAAAATTGTTCGTAGCCTCTAATTTCTTTTTGTAGATATCTATGGTGTAGCTCAAGGTCTGGAAGGTGTAAAACGAAATCCCTACGGGCAGAATTATATCCAGCGTGGTTGTCTTAAAGCTCATTCCGAAGAAGGAGAACGCCTCTACAAAATTTTCCAGAAAGAAATTAAAATACTTAAAGAATCCCAGCAAGCCTATATTGGTAAGGACACTTATAAAAAGATACAGCTTTCTCCTGCTCCTTTTTTTTTCTTTGGTAAGCAGCAGCCCCACTCCATAATTTACTAGCGTACTAAAGAGAATTAAGAACAAAAAACGCCAATCCCACCAGCTATAAAAAACATAACTCGCCCCGACCAGCAAGATGTTCTGTGCCTTTACATTTTTACCAACTACAAACCAGTATAGTATAAAAACTATGGGCAGGAAGATGGCAAAATCTAATGAGTTAAATAACATAAATGTATAAAAATACCCTTTTTACTAGCATACCTATTTTACAATACTGAAGGAAGTTTGGCTCCCTGCGCAATGCCCTTCAGGTATTCTGGAAAGGGTTTTTCAGAGGGCAATATTAATAGATGACACTTACCTCTATCTTTTACAATAGTTCCAGAATCCAGTATTTCTCCTGTTTTTAAATACCATACATTGTAATCTGCACTTTTTGCCCAGGTTATCATTTTGTTAGTAGCGTCTTCCATGCTAAGGCTTTCCACGTCATGCATTTCTATAAAGAAGGCACATCTTGTTTCATTTGCCAGATTGTTAGCACCATTCATAACCCAAGTTTCTGCTCCTTCGACGTCAATTTTAACTAAATCTGGACGAACGCCATAATAATTGAGTAGATAATCTAAAGTAACTGTAGAAACCTCCTGAAAAGAATTTACAGAGGCCGCAGAAGCAGCGTGGCTTGAGTGCATACTTCCCGCCGCTCCAGCTCCAAGGGTGTAAAATTTTACAGTTTCATTGTTTTTATCGCTTACAAATGCAGCATAATATCTAGCCTTAAACCCAAGGTTGTTTACCATCAAATTATACTGTGCTTTTTGAAGCGCCAAAGGGTTTGGATCTATTAAAAAATAATCTCTATCTGGATTTTGAACCATTGCTATAAGTGCCGTATACCCAACATTAGCACCAACATCATAAATTACCTCGTGGTGTTTTGCTAAATAAAAAAACCACGCATCGTCTTGGTCAGCTTTAGAACGCACTGTACCAGGATGTGTTCTTAATGGAGTTCCGCAAAGTGAAGAAGCTATCAGCTTAACTCTTTCCTGAGTTATTGAATAATAAACAGCCCTTATCCACTTTTTTAGTTTCATCGTTCGTTATTTTTTTGCTTTTCCCTAGTACTAAATAAATTAACTCCTCTCTGGTTCGTAAAACTACAAAACTGATGCTAATGTTCACCTAATTTAGGTAGCTTCACTTGTAGAACTAGCAAACTTCTTAAAAAAACCTCCTAATTGTAATGTGTCATGCCAAAGTTTCCTATTGTCCAACTGTAATTGTTTAAATGTTTCTGAAGTTAACCTGCTATGAAACTCGTTTATTTTTTCTGCCACGTGGTTTCTATCCTGATATTCTACCCAAACTACATGTTTTTTCCAATCAATTATATGGGATAAGGGTAACAAACAATTGGTATCAATAAAAACAGGAATCCTCCCCATGGCCAGCGTTTCATAAAAACGAACCGAAAAATTACCAGCACCCCGCACACACAAAACATAATCGCTATCCTTCATATTTTCATAAAACTGAAAGGTTGTGCGCTTACGCACTTCTGGTTGTGTTGCTCCTGCTCTATATTTTTTTCGATAGATAAAGTTTGTGACCACAGCAGTAGACCCCTCCAGCCTTTTTAATAAAGCAGCCCTTACATAGGTAGAGGACACCAACTGTTGGGAAGGAATTTTATGAAGTCCAAGCATTGAAGACACATTGCGTAATACTATTTTTCCTATTTCTTTTGTTGCATTCAGAAGAGAGGTATTGGCCTGACCGCAAAATCCAACTACTGCTTTTTCCTGGTACGCTCTTTCAAAAACAACGTCACTCTTAAAAATTTTCGGCAAAGGGTCTTCAATAAATACCGGCAACCCCAGGTGGGTTGTGGGCACCCTACGTACATCTCCACTGTTTCTAAATACCTGTACATTGGGATAGTTGGGTATTTTCACCCCAAAGTCGCCTATCATAAACGACAGTACTTTTTTATGATGCTTTTCTGCCTCTTTTAGTACAGTTTCCACCTCTTTTACTGAATTCGTATCCATATAAAAGTTCCAGGACATTGGTAGTACAACATAGTCTGAAACCTCCATCGAATCTACAATAGTGAGCTCCTTTTCAGAAATACCATACCCTCTTACCCGGTCTGCATCCAAAAAATCTTCTCCTTTTTCAAAAGGCTTGAGCAACGGAAATATGTGGCGCCGCTTTGGGTATATTGTTAAGGGAACAAACAGTTTCATCATAGCATCTCTGTATAAAATAACACAAATTCCCTTTGTTGTTTTTCAATCGTAAAATGGGTAGCGACACGCTTCTTAGCCAGTTCCTTTACATGTTCTTGTTGCTCCACAGGCATTTCAATAATTGTTGCGATTCTTTCAGCTAGTGCAGGGGCATCTTCTACTGGAAACAACCAACCTGTTTTACCATCCACCAAATTTTCGGGCAGTCCTCCTACGTCACTCGCAACCACTAACGTACCCAAAGCCTGTGCTTCTAAGACTGCATTACAAAAGCCTTCGTTTACACTGGGTTGGACATATACATCGGTTTCTTGTAAACGTTGCAACGTTTCAGCATGTGTTAATGTTCCGTGGAAGCTAACATCTTCCTGCAATCCCAATTCATATACCTGAAACATATACCGTTCCGTATCCTTTACAGTACCGTCACCTACTATATGGTACTGAAAGGGAATTCCCTTCTTTTTCAACAGCGCCATTGCAGCAATAGCTGTCGTTATCCCTTTGATCCAGTTGAGGCGTGCAATGGTTGTTACTTGAAGTTTCTTTGATACAACAGCTGTACTTTTCGGTATTAATGCCATATCAACTGCCGGAGTAATGATGGCGTGAGGAATTTTTTCAGAAAGTCCCAAATCCACTCCTTTTTTATAAAGATAGTGTGAAATACTATGAACTTTAGCTACATGGTTCCAGGTTTTATCATAGCACCCGTTGTGTTTTAATGGATATATATTTAAATCGAACCCCCGAAAACTTACGGCCATCTTAGCACCAATTGCTTTGGCTACACACTCGCTTCCCAGGGCTTGCGTGGCAAACCCGAAATGCACCCAATCTAAATTTGCTTTCAACAAATGGGCATTCAAAAAGATCTTTTTTAACAGCGATCCCGGCGAAGTACCTTCGGCTCTTTCAAGACTGCTGAATTTTAGTACCCGACCTATATAAGGCACTAAAAGTATATAAACCCAAATCATTTTCAACAATTGAAAAGGAACAAACCTGGATACTTTAGGGGCCAATCGTACGGGGCATAGGGTAAAATTTGCCTCTCTTTTTTGCACAAATAATTGTACGGTAAATCCTTGGGCCTGTAGCCCTTTTATTTTACTTGTAAAGAAGGTTTCGGAGTAACCGGGTGTTTGTGAAAGTACAATTCCAATACGCATGATGCTACGTTGTTTGTCTTGGATAAAAAGTTACGGCAAATGTATCTAAAATACCATTGATCGTCTGTAGTTCTGCTGGCGAGAATTTTGGAGTGTCTGCTCCCTGGGTTCTAATAACACTTTTAGGATGTGTTTTGGAGGAAGGTTTGGTATATTCTTTTTCAATATTTTCAAGGGGCTTCAGGTTGAAGTCTGAACAAATTTTTAAAAATTCGTGCACATCCTTCCGGAGTGTTTCGTAGCGCACCAGCCTATAGTTCTCATTTTCGGCTTGCTGAAGCTGTAAAGGAACCACATTTTCTATACACCAGCGAATAGTTAAGGTTTCTAAAGCCGAATACTGAGTGTTATTTTTTAACTGAAAATTAAATTCTTTTTTCAGTAGTGCTCCCAGATTAGTATCCTCTGTAAATCTGCTTAAATCATACAACCACGGAAACTTTACCCGTTGCTGCGAGTGCAACACATCGTAGGGATTTCTAATGATATGAAGTACAGGAATCCCAAACTCCTGTTCCATATAATGTGCCAAAAGATTGCAACGCACAAATTTTATAATATACTTTTTGGGAATAAATGACCATAGGTGTCGTTTCCATTTTCGGTTGCTGTTCTGGGCAATCCAATTACAGTCTACACGATTGGCAAACACTTTTTTTAAATAGGCATGACCTGCTTCAAAAGTTTCTTTTTGGGATACTAATCTGTCACATAACAAATGCCCTTTTTTTGTTTGAAACTCGTGTTCGGGTTCAAAAAGACTTCGGTATCTGTGTTGTTTGGCAATAGTTTCGGCCAGCCAACTCGTACCGCTTCTGGCCGAGCCTACTATGATGATATGTTTATTGAAGCGAGACATGGATGCTAAAGCGAAAGATACAATTCTTTATAAGTGTTCACCTCTTTTTCAATGCTGAAATGTGCTTCAACCCGTTTCCGTCCCTGCTCGCCCAATGCTGTCTTCAGTTCAGGATTTTTATAGAGCTGAAGAAGTTGCAACACCAATTCATTTTTGTTTTCAAATATATACCCACCAGCATTGTCTTTCAGCAAATAGCGGGCTCCCCCACCCGAGTCTGAAGACAGCACAGGCACTCCGCACGCCATTCCTTCCATGATAGAAAGCGGCAATCCTTCATTTTTACTTGCCAGCACCAATACATCAAATTGTGTTAGCACTTCTGGTATGTGTGCATTTGCTATAAAACCTTTGAAAACAACCTGGTCTTTTAAATTGTTGGCAGCGATAAAATAGTCTAGCTTTTTTTTGTACATCTCATCCTCAGTTCCGTAGAACTGTATGTACACATTTTTGGGCAGCTCCATTAAAGCTTCCAACAACACTAACTGGTTCTTATTCTCGCCAACAACACCAATACAGCCAATTACAAATTTATTCTCTTTAGTAGCTTTTGGCAATGGCTTAAATACCGAAGTATCCACCCCATGGGGTATAAAAGAAATTTTATTTTTTAAAAAAACGTTTGAAAAAAACCGCTCTTTCATTTCCGGGTTATTGTAAGCTACGTGCGAAGACAACATGCTTTTTGCAAACCAGCGTTTGGACCAGGCGTTGTTCTTTTTAGTATACAGATATTTTACGCCTGCTTTCTTACAGGCCAGCGCTTCCAAACTATTGCTTTTGTAATCCCAGGAGTGTAGTACATCAATTTTCTTTTCGTTCAGGAGTCTGGCTAGTTTTCCAATATAAGAACGCGTTCCAATGTCTTCGGTGATAAACAAACGCTCTTCTATTAAAATTGTATCTGGAACGATAGCGGGGAATTTTTCCACTAAAACATAAGGTTGAAAGAATGTTCGGTCTATGCGTTTGTATAATTCTAACACTACAAACTGGCTACCCGCTGTTTTAAAGTTGGGGATGGTATATAGTATGTTCCGTTTTTTACCCATGGGCCAATTGCTTCTTTTTTAAAGACAATGTTAGCAACATACTCAAGGGATGAGAATACCTCACAGCATCCACATTTTTAAATTTATTATAGAATTCTGCCAATAAGGGTTTTGAAATAAACGGGTGCATGTTTTGAGAAAAAAGGTATTCCTGTAGCATTCTATCATTTTCCATTCCCAAAAACTGTAACTCCCAATTTCGCTGAATGTAGGGTATTCCCATTTTATTTTTTGCCTCGCGCTTTAGCTTATGAAAAGCTCTGTAAGGCAAATTATTAGGAGGTTTATTGTGTTGAAAGGTATACAAATCATAGGGTTTGTGCTGTTCCCATGTAATCTTCGCCAACTCGGGGTTTCTATATTTTATGTAGGCTATCTGTAGTTTTCTGTCAGCAAGATATGCTTCGGGCAGTGTGCATATAAATTGACACATTCTATTATCAAAATACGGCAAGGTAACAGGGCGTTTGGCCTCAAATACTGCCAGGTTCGTAGCCGTCCAGCGAGGTGCCCAATACAAACTTTTAAAGGCTCTGATTTTAGCACTCGTATCTTGTATCTCAATTTTTTGCAATAAGGTTTGAACCCTTTGTTGCAGATAGGTTTCAAAGTCACCCTCCAGGTTCCAGTCATTCCACAATGCCGTGGCCAGCTCCATCCCTCCTTTTTTGATTATTTTTTTTAGTAAAAAATCCAGCTCTTCCTTTTCAGAAAGCTGTTCAGGTCCCGTTCCATCAAACAACACATCGCCCCAGTGCCCCAGGGAAAACACATCGCCCATGGCAGCATACTCATCAAAAATAGCCATTTGCCGGGGATGGGTAAACTCACTATCGCACTTATTAATTTGTGCCAGCTCTTCAATGACATTCCACAAATACCCTTTTTCTATATGGTATTCGGTAAAATTGAAATCACACGCATTTGCTATTTTTTTTGCAATGGCAGTCTCGGGATAGCCGCCTTTAAAATCGTAGCTATACGTAGTAACTTGTTTTCCTAAATGGTGTAATGCAGTGGCTTGCGTTCTACTATCCAATCCGCCAGACAACGGTAAGATCACTTTCTTGTCTCCTACGTGCTCATCGATAATTGTTTCAAATAAGTAGGTAAATTCATCCAGAGCCTCTTCAAAAGAAAGCGATCTGGGGCTTTGATGCCATTGAAACCAAGAGGTGCTTTTTATAAAGTATCCATCTCCATCCAGCTCACAGTCTGAAGCTGGCGGCAGCACCCTTACATCTTTAAAGTACGTATCTGTATCCAAAAAAAAACCTGTAGCAACAAAAACACAAATTGCTTCCTTATGGAGCTCATGCGGAGCTTTTACCTTTGCAAAAGTTGCTTTTTGAGGAATAATCGGTGTTTTAACGGTAGGCATTGCTGATTTTTGAAGAAAGTAAAAGTAAGTATTTATTTGTAGAGTGGGGACAAAAAAACTTCCCATCCCGCCAAAGGCGGGATACCCCTCTTTGGAAACGCGGGGAGCTTTTGAGCTTTATTAAAATAAAACCGGAGGTTTGAAAAAAAAGCTCCTCCCTTAACATAAGGGAAGTGTCTCGCCTATGGCGAGACGGAGGGTTCAGCTGACCTCTATCCCAAAATTTAGTACCTTTAACCACCTCCCCGATCTAATTTACCGTAATGATAAAAAAGATCCACACCCTTAAACACTTGAAAACCTTTCGAAAAGAACTACGTGAAAACATGACCCCTGCGGAAGCGTTCTTATGGTCCAAGCTAAAAGCTAGGCAATTTCAAGAAACTCGATTCACGAGGCAGCACAGCATCGAAAATTTTATTGTAGACTTTTACTGTGCAAAACATAAACTGATCATTGAATTAGACGGCCAAGTGCATTTCAATCCTAAGGCTCAGAAGTACGATAGAGCTAGAACAGCGAGATTGAATGAACTAGGTTTTACTGTAATCAGATTTGAAAATAAAATGGTTTTTAATGTACTTCCGTCAGTACTACAAGAAATTAAAGAGCATTTTAGGAAGTGAATGGTACTTTAGGAAAGTATCACCAAACTCCCCATCCCGCCTTCGGCGGGAAACCCCTCTTTGGAAAAGAGGGGAGCTTTTGGGTTTTATTAAAAAGGCTCCTCCCTTAAGGTAAGGGAGGTGTCTCGCCTATGGCGAGACGGAGGGTTCAGTCAACCCCCAACACCTCAAAATACAAGGCTTCCATTCCCGCTAGCATCTGCTTCTCACTATGTCTAGACATTACCCGTTTCCTAGCTTGCAGTCTCTGTTCATGAATTATAGGTAGAGGAGTTTTGGCAAAGAAACGTATGGCTTGAGCCATCCGCTCGGCATCCCGGGTTGGGATAAGAATACCTGTAGTTTCGTCCACCAATTCGTTAACACCACCACAATCTGTCGCGATAACAGGCACGCCCAATCCCATGGCTTCTATTAATACATTAGGCAATCCTTCTTCCAAAGAGGGAAGCAAAAAAATATCACTTTGCATCATAAGCTCATAAACTTTTTGCTGATTCACTTTTGGCAAAATGGTTACAGAAGCTTCTAAGTTGTAGTTAGCTACCAGGTATTCCAGCTCTTCATTTCCGCTTCCACCTACAATAGTATAGTGGAATAAAACTCCTTGTTTCTGTAAAAAGTTCATTGCTTTTAAGGCGTAATCGTAGCCTTTTTTCCAATGTGGCCTGCCTATAGAGATGATCTGTAACGTTTCATTTCTCGTATACGTTTCGGAAAAAGGAAGCTTATTAAAAGTAAAGCCAGAATATACGACCCTATCTATTTTTTGAGGGTTTGCGTACACTTTATTGCTTGCTTTGGTCATGGCTTTTGAAACCGAATGAAATCCATCCAGCTTAGGGTATACTTTCCTTAGATATTCCATAGCTTCTTCAGTTACAAAAGGACGCACATTGTTTTGATACCCCCGCTGACTCAACACAATTTTCATAGTAGGGTGTTTAAAAAAAGGTTCACACCACGGGAGTAAAGACAACCATTGTACGTGAAATATATCGGGGTTGTAGAGGGCAACTGCACTAGAAAGATTACACTGTTGTAGCTGTTGTTTTTTTAAAGTAGCCAGTAACTTACAATAGGTGAAAAAAATCCGAAAATTTCCTTTTAAAAACAAAACCCTCAAAGCAAACCCCATACTAACCCAATAAAGTCTCATCGTACCAGAAGTATTCCCCAAAGGCACGTACGTAACATTAGGGATCTTTTGTGTAAGCTGGTCGTTAAAACCGAACACATAAACCTGATGCTCCCCAGAAAGTCCACGTATCAGTCTGTTGATAAAGGCCGTGGTTTTTAGGGTGCCATCAAAAATTGCTATGTGTAAGCGCTTCTTCACTTAAATTTTATTTTTTGTTGAAAAACCTGTTGGACCGAGGTAATTTCGGTAAGTGGCGCGGGGGTTCTACTAAAAAACCCTAAATACTTGTTTTTCTTAAGGTACTGTACTTCTTTAGGGGAAAACTGTACGTTGTTCGCAAAATAGGAATATAATTCTTCCTGGCTCATACCACAGTTATTTACCACATCGCGGAATAATAGTTTAAGACTGTTTACGCTGGTACCGCTCAAAAAAGTAATGGGACGATCGGAGAAATTAGTAAATTTTTTTATAAAATCCGGAGCATCGTAGGCATGATAATGCAATACAAAACCCGCTTTTACAGAAACAGGCTTGGTTCCATCTTTCTTTACATACCTATGTACATTATGCGGGATACTGCCGCTTTTCAACCTTATGGCTCCTTTTCCTAGGTGCTGTCCAAACCAATAGGAAAACTTTTCTTCCTTTTTAGTGACAGGGTTGAAAACAGCTTTTGTAATATTCTGAAATCGACTACCAAAGGAAGGTTGTGTTTTAAAAAGTGTTTCTTCCAGAAAAACCGAACCGTATTCAAGTTTTTGAGCCAGAACTTCCAGCGTTTGCAGGTATACCAGCTCTACTGAAGGCTCCATATCTGAAAAAAACTGTGGGAGTTGAGACGGCGTATTCTTGGAAGTGCACACCAACTCATCTGCGTCCAAAGAGATAAGCCAATCCATTCCCATGGTTTCACTTTTAACCATCGCATCATACGTGTGTAAACACTGTCGGGCCGTATGGTGTTCTGCTGCTTTGCTTGTAAATTTTTCAAGAAAATCCAGGTGTGCGAAGGTATCTGGTGCAAGCGAATCCTGTATCGTCACAAAATCTAGATCACGAATGGATTCCTTTCCGGCATCGGTAGTATTGTCAAAATATACAAATACGTGGCGTATGCCAATAGCCTGGTGGTATAATAGATTGGAACGTAGCAAACGTTCCTCATTTTTAACCGTTAAAACCAGCGCTATCATTGCCATATGTATTACACTATAAACAATTTATATTGATAGTAAAGATACAGTTTGAGGTACGTTAGGGACAACTTTTCTTTCCTGGAAAGTCTGTCACGCACCCTGCGGAAAAATCGCTGTATATATTTTTGACTTATAGTGTGAACGGCCTCACCTTCTATCTTCTGTACATAGGTAATAAACTTCATATGCTCATAAAAATACCTGGAAAGATAGTGCAGGTCTTTAGAAGCCAGATTAGAGATTCCAGATTCCTCTTGCCTGAAATAGCTTGTAGTGGATATGTTTAAATGAAGTTTTTTGTTTTGGAAAAATTCATAGTAAAAAACACGATCCCCGATAATTGAATATTCTGTAAAGGTTGCTTTTTGTAAGGCATTGTTTTCAATTCGTTTAAACAAGGTTGTGCTCACATTTAATATGGGGCAATATAAAAGTGAATCAATATCCAACGCCTTAATGCTTCCCGTTCTAAAAGCCGGGTGGTTTACTTTTTTACCTCCATGAGCCTTGTGTAGCGTTTCAGTATGGGCTACTCCAACATCAAATCTTTGTAATGAATTTATGAGCTGTGTTAAAAAATTCAATTTACACGTATCGTCACTCTCTGCGATCCAGACATACTCCCCAATGGCTAGCTCTAAACCTTTTTTCCACTGCAGGAATGGAGACCCCGTATTCTCTTTATTTATTACAAAGTGGCTGGTTTTTGGATGTGTTGCATAGTGTTGTAAGACAGTTGCACTTTCGTCTGTGGAGCAGTCGTCCAAGAGAATTACTTCAAAATTTGGATAGGTTTGTTTATAAATACTCTCCAGACGTTCTGGTAAAAACCTGGAATGATTGTAGTTTGGTACTATGATGGAAACCAATGGCTTCATATATAAGCTACTATTAAGTTACTTTTTTTGGGCCAGCAAACATTGGTGCAACCCAAAACCTAGTTTAGACAATATTCCATTTCGTAGTTTTTCGAGCCCCAGTTTTTTAAACCCGCCAATAAACAGTCTGTGGTTTACCCACTTAAAATATCCCAAATTACCAAAATTAAAAATAATAGACTCGTAGGTGATAATGTCAAATTGGGCAGTAACAAGTTTTTTTAGATCGGCTGGGCTCACTACTTTTTCAATAGGTTGTCGGGACCAGTTCCCTCCTTCCATATGGTCAAAAACTTTTTTATTGGGGGTGGTAAGAATTAAATACCCTCCTTTTTTAAGAATAGCAGCCGCTACTTCAAGGTAGCGGGCCTGGTCTTCTATATGTTCTATAACTTCTTGTGAAACCACAAGGTCGTAGTGTTCCTTCTTAAACGGAAACTCCAGCACATTCCCTTGATGGAACACGGTATTCGGATATTTTTCTTTCGCCGCACGTACTGCTTCTTCAGACAGCTCGATACCTTCGGCTGGGGTAAACTCTCCCAGAAACGAGATAAACCTCCCATCGCCACACCCTAGATCTATGGTGAGCGGCAATTTCAGCTTGCGTTTCACAATAGTAAAATATTCCAGGATTTTAGTGGCACGACGTAGTTTCAGAGAATTAAGAAAGGATTTCTTAGCCCACCGTTCGTCGTAAAATTTTATTTGGTCTTTTAGTTCCATAGGTTAGTTCATAAGCTTTTTGGCTTCCTGCCATAATGAGTATTTGGTTCGTACTAAACGAAACTCCCCTAAAGCAGCATAAAACCCTTTTTTATATCTGTTTAAAATTGCGGTACGTAAGGTAGAGGCCAGTTGTTCCGAAAAATGCTCTTTACACATCCAGTACGAATGCACATCCAGCATTAAGGTTCTGCTCCCCACATCCCTGGAGCCGCCGGCAGCATTTACAGCATGCAACAGTTTGGCATTGGCATTGTACCAGATAGCATAGCCATGTTTATATAACTTAATAGAAAACTCACGGTCCTCTCCTGCTCCTGTGGGGTCAAAACGCTCTTCAAAGCCTCCTACAGTATCATAAACACTTTTTAAAATTGCCATACAGCCACCGGGTACTGCTAATGTAATTCTAGATTCATTATAATTAGGATTGCTTAGAAGTACTTTTATAAAGTTATCACTTCCCTTTGTCAGATAAGCTTCCTTTTGCGACAAATAATTACCCTCAGGGTCACAAATTGCCCCGGATACAGCAGGATAGGCCCCCGCTCTAATAGGGCCTGTAATCTCTCGGATAAAGTTGCTATTAATACGTGCGTCATCGTCTAAAAACACTAAAATATCCCCTTCAGCATTCCGCACTCCCGTATTCCTTGAAATACAAGGTCCCTTAGATTGTAAAGAAATGTATGTACAACCTTCAACAGGCTGTGGAGTATCAGATTGATCTACTACAATAACCTCAAACGCTTCTACAACATCTTGGTTTAAAACATCTTGTAGGAGTAGTTTCAGGTATGCTGGTCTGTTTCGAGTAGGAATTATAATACTTATCATAAATACATCTCTTTATCTTTGGCAAAATAGAGCTTTTTATACCAAATTGCTCACTCTTTAAAGGCAAAATCGCTTAGTAAGCTGCTTACTTTTTTCTGAAAATGCTTCCGTAGCTTCAGGGTTGGCAGGGGAATACGTTTTTGTAGCATCGCCACCCATTTTAATTGTCGGCAAAACACTGGGAATTCTTTCCCTAGCACAGGCTGTAACCGCTTTAAAATATAGGAGCCTGTAGCATCGTCTTTATGTTTTAGGGCTGAAAAATAAATGCGTATCACACGTTTCATGCTTTTAGCAACAATGTGGGTGTACCCCCGCTCTTTACTCATGGTTACAATATCCAGGTAGATCTTTGCTCTGGACCATTTAAACCTGCTGTCGTACACTTCATCTTTCTTAGACTTACTGTCGGTTGTAAAAATATAATAGAACAGTTCTTCATCTGTAAAAATCAGTTCTTTTCGTTGTACTACCTGACTCAACCGAAGTAAAAAGTCTGTTTCTTGTCCGCGGTACAACTCCTCATCAAACCCTAACGAATGTTTGACTAAAAAGGAACGTTTAAGGAGCAAAGAGGGCGTCATAATTTCTGAAGAATTCAGTGCTATTTGTGTAAAGAAGTCTTCTTCGAAGTTTTTACGTAACGGTCTTGAAGTTTCCTTCTCAACTTTTTGTCCTGAGCAAATACAAACCCCTGCTTCCTGGTCTACCAGTAGTAAATCTAGCTGTGCTTGTAATTTATTGGGATGCATCAGGTCGTCACTATCGAACCACTGCATGTAAGCACCTTTTGCAAGCTTCAACCCATAGTTTCTGGCGCCATTGCCGCCAGGTTTGTGGGTGTCTGGTCTGCTTACATAACGAAATCTAGTGTCTGTATCGCAGTACTTTTTCATAACCAGCGCAGTAGTATCTGTACTACCATCGTCTACAACAATGCATTCCCAGTTTTTATAGGTCTGAGCCAGAATACTATCCAGGGTCTTTCCTATGATCGCGGCACGGTTATATGTTGGGATAATAATAGTGACCAGGGGGTGACTCATGAGTTATTGGAAAGATTAAAAGCTTGTTGTTTAAACTTGTTTCTAAAATAGTATCCTCTATTAAAAGTACGCTTAAAAAATAATAGCATCAAAAAATTGAAGCGGGCCCTGGTAAAATGTTCTTGCAGTGTGTTTAAAAACATCTTTTTATCACTGGCAAGCAAGGACCCGTGTTTGTAACATATGCGAATACAAGTATACAGCAACTGGCGTCTGGTGCTCAACGAGAGTTGCTTGTGTAGCTCCTTATAGGTTTCCCAATACGAATAAAAAGAGCCCTCTAACTGATGTCTTTTTTTTTCAAGGCTACTTCGTATTGAACCCTGGTGGATCCTTCTTAAGGACACTTCTTTGGGGACAAACACCGCATTGGTAGATTGTAACACCAGTTTTGAGTAATAATTATATTCCTGTCCAGATTTCAATTGTTCGTTAAACCGAATAGATCTTGCAAGATCGCTTTTAATACAGATATCTAAAGTTAACCAGTTAAGATGTTGCAACATATAATTGTGCACTGTTAGTTCAAATTGGTTAAAAGCATAGTAATGCTTTGGAAGGGGTTCACTTCCAGTTAGGTTTTTTGTTTTTGTAATGCAGTAATCACAATTATTTTCCAGCATAGTTGAAACTTTCACCTCAAGGTGGTCTGGTGTCATAAGGTCATCACTATCAAAGAACACAACATATGCTCCCTTGGCTTTTTCCAGCCCTATATTCCTACACACATTCCCTCCTTTGAGAGTTGTCCTGGGGCGTATGTAATATTGAAAACGATTGTCTTTTTGGGTGTAGCGCTCTAAGAGTGCCTCAGTAGAATCGGTGCTACGGTCGTCAATAATAAGTGCCTCCCAGTTTGTATATGTTTGCTCCAAAATACTATTTAGCGTTTCCTCAATAAGATGGGCACGGTTGTAGGTTGGGATAATGATGGAAACTAAACTCACTATTGATTTTGGTTTTAGTAAAAATACAGTTAATAAGTAGTTGATGACATTTCTCTTAAAATTTTTAGGTTTAAAGATCTAAAAATTATCTATACTGGTTTTTTCCATCCCCATTTTGTACAATTGACTGATAAAAATATAGCCTTTATCAAATGGCTTAAATGCCAGATAGCCTAAAAAATAAAGACCACGAAACCCAAAAACCCGCAAAGAGGTGACAATCATATTAAAAGATTGCTTTTCAGGGACTTCCTTTAGTTTAATTACAACTTTTATACAGTTAATAAGTAGTGTTTGCTTTTCCCGGCGGCTCAGTTCTTTTTCAATTTCCTTATAGGTTTTCCATTTCGAGATGAAAGAGCTGATACGCTTCTCTTTAATACTGCTTAACTTAAATTGAATTGATGCCTCGTGATAGCGTCTAAGTGAGACTGTTTCGGGGATGAAAAGACCCTTGGTAGTTCTAGTTAATAGCTTTGAATAAAAATTAAACTCCTGTCCGGATTGAAGTTGCTCATGAAACTTAATAGTTCCTAAAACACTCGTGCGGATGCAAATATCTAAGGTAAGCCAGTTAATATGCTGTGCCAGATAATTTTCTAAAGTTATGGGAAAACGATCTAAATCATAGACATGATCGCTTTTATGCGCTGGCTTATTAAAATATTTGGTTTTGGTAATTGTGAAATCCAGACCTTCTTCAAGTAGCGGTGTAACCTTTACTTCCAAATGATTTGGCTCCATTAAATCGTCGCTATCAAAAAAGACTACAAAGTCCCCTTTCTTTTTTTCTAACCCAATATTTCTGCACACATTCCCCCCTTTAGGATACCCTTCAGGGCGTTTGTAATAGGCAATTCTTGCATCTTTATCACAATACTCTTTAAGCAACAGGTCTGTAGTATCGGTGCTCCTGTCGTCTACAACAATAGCCTCCCAATACTTGTAGGTTTGCGCTAGAATTGAATCCAGAGTTTCACTAATAAGATTAGCTCGGTTATAGGTGGGGATGATGATTGATATCAAACAATTCACTTTTACACTTTTTTTAATATTTTATCGCAATCTTAATTCGAAAGAAACTTAAAATATATTTCTCTTAAATAAGCTGTGATACATATCTAACCATTGCCTTGATGTTTTTTCTGGAAAAAATACTTTTTCAATTTTCTTTTTCCTTTTATTAATGTCCATTAAATTGTTATTAATAGTAAGTATTAAAGATGCCAAGGTATCACTTAATTCTTCAACACTATCAACGGAGGATAATTCTATATTATTACGTTCGTAAATTTCATAGGGTAGCCAAGAACCAGCTATTACATTGTTTCCAGCATAAAGCACTTCTGTTACAGAGCTGCTTAAGGCATCACTTACAGGCAACTGTATTTGAATATCTGTAATTAAGCGTAATTTAGAAATAGCCTGGGAGTCTAGATAATCGTGCAGACATACTATATTAAAATCGTATTTGGATATTTCTTCTTTCAAAGTTTTTAGATATGGCTCCTTCCTTCCATAAGTTAACGATAGCACACAAGTAATTTTTTGCTTTAAAGTTTTGTCCAATTTATGTACTTGTTTTAAAATCTCGATATGGTTAAATGCCTTATTCGCATTATATCCTACTCCTAAAACAATATGGCCTTTTTCGATACCAAGCTGATCTTTAAAGTCATATAGCAACTCAATTTTATCCCTGTATGTATCAATACTTTTAAATACATTCAAATCCAGTACAAACTGGGCGATTATAATTTTATGGCTGAGAGAGTCACCGTGTTTTTGAAGTAAGAAATCTGCCATTTCAGAAGTTTGTATAGTAATTTTCGATGCATTTTTTAATGCTTTTTCTACATAGAAATTATTTTTCCGGGAGTTGTTTCTATATAAATCAGAGCCCCAGAAACTACATATGGTATTTGATTTTTTTGGAAAGTATACTAAGTATTTCAAATGTTCTTTAGTACAATAGTGAAAATGATGTATGTCAAATTTCAAAGGGAGAATATGCTTTCTAACCAACGCATATGTATTTAATTGTCTTAAATAAAAGGGGATAAAACGGAAAGAGCTCGGGTCTAATGATCTTTCAAATAAACATAACTGCCAAAAAGTTAATGATAGTAATAACGGTATACAATATCTACGTCGATTGGATCTTGAAACTTGATATGGAGAGAAATTGTATATATTTTCAAAAAAACTGTTGCTATTGGTGTTTTCACCAATTTCCATAACAGAGTCAATAGAAAAAGACAAGCTATTATCTCTACGCTCTAATTCACTATATAATTGAATTAGAAAATTTGATTGGCCCAGACCTAAAGACAATATTCGCTTTTGCCGAGTTTTTTTTTTAGATGATAGGTGTTTCTCCAAGTGTTTTAAGTGTCTCATTATAAACAGTCCAATTACCAATATCCAACCAAGAAGCTTCACTCACTGGAAAAACACCAACCCGACCTTTTCTCTTCAATATAGCATTGATCAAGTGCGTTATGTGATAAAAAGAATTCTCTGGTATACCATCCAACAAATGAGGCTCTACAAGATATAAACCCGCATTTACCATCATATTGATTTCAGGCTTTTCTGTAATTTCGTTCAAAAGGCCATCTTTATCGACTTCCAGGGTACCGTAACCCATTTTCATTGTCTTTAAAGCTCCAATTAGTGTTAGCTCATTGTTGTTTTCTTTATGGTAACTGTACATTTCATCTAATGATTGATTTACCAAAATATCACAATTAGACAAAAAAAATGGTTTCTTGAGCTCCTTTTTAAGTAAAGAAAGTGCTCCCACTGTGCCTAGAGGCTTTTCCTCTTTTACGAATGACAAGCTATAAGATGTTGATGCTAATTCTTTAAAGTGATCTTTAATCATTTTATCCTTATAGTTGACACAGACAAAAAACTGATTGCAACCATGGTCCACAAATCTTTCAATAATATGCTCCATTATGGTTTTGTCTCCCAAAGGGATCAAGGGTTTTGGTATAATGTTTGTAATTGGTTTTAACCTTGAACCTTTTCCACCAGCCATAATTACCACAGGCAAATCAAGACTTGGTTTATTCTTCAAAGATTGTTCTTTAAATAAGTCTTCCCAAAAAACGATATCTACAAGTGTATTTTTAGCATCCACTACAGGCATAAACTCCATTCGATATGCCAACATTTCTTTTTTAATATTTTCAATGGAGTCATCTTTTTTAGCAACCCTTATGTTTTCCCTAATTAAGCTCTTTATTTTTGTCTCAAAATCTTGTTGTTTTATAAGATGTCTTTGTACATCTCCTACGCTTACAATACTTTTATAGTCACCCTTTGAATCTACCACTAATAATAACTTCTTATCTATAGCGTCCATCTGTCTTAAAGCCTCTGTAACCGTACTACTTTCTTTAATAGATAGGTGCTCTATTTTATTTCGTAGGACAGTTTTCATAATAAGTGCTTCAAAATTATTTTATATATTATAAATTTCCGTTTTATATTGGGAGATGTTTTCTGGATTCGAAAACCATTTAACGGTTTTAGCTAATCCTTCTTCTAAACTATATGTTGGTTTCCATTCTGTATGGAGTGCCATTTTTTCATTGTCTCCAAATAATCTAAACACTTCACTATTTTTAGGTCTAAGCCTATCTGTATCCAGAATAATGCTAGCATCTGAGTTTATTAGTTTAATTAATTTCTGAGCTACATCTCCTACAGAAATCTCACTTTTAGTAGCCAGATTCACCTCATGGCCTATAAGTTGATTGGTTAAAGCAACTGCTTCAAATCCTTTCACAGTATCATCTACATACAACAAGTCCCGCGTTGGTGTAAGGTCACCCAATTTTATCTGTTTTAATCCGCTTAATAGCTGGGTGATTATGGTAGGGATAAATGCTCTTGCGGATTGACGTGGGCCATAAGTATTAAAAGGCCTTACTATACTTACTGGAAGGCTAAAGCTTTTACAAAAAGATTCTGCTATTGCATCTGCTGCAATTTTTGAAGCAGCATAGGGAGATTGAGCCTGCTTTGGGTGTGTCTCGGTGATAGGCACAAACTGTGCTGTCCCGTAAACTTCACTGGTAGATGTCACCAATATCCTTGAAACTTCAGCATCTCTAGCTGCCTGTAAAACATTTAATGTCCCTTTAACATTAGTGTCTATATAACTATCTGGCGAGTGATAACTAAATGGAATAGCTATTAATGCTGCCAAATGATAAACAACCTCTACACCCTGCATAGCAACCCTTACTCCATTTGGGTCTCTTACATCGCCTGTAAAAACTTCTACTTGCTCCATTATATTTTTAGGTAATACATCCAGCCAACCCCAAGAATTAAACGAATTATAAAAGCAAAATGCACGAACTTTATATCCAGCACTAACTAAATATTCAACTAAGTGTGATCCAATAAACCCGTCTGCACCCGTAACTAATACTAGATTGCTCATATATAATTTAATTTTTTTGCCATGGGCTCAATAATTTTTGTAATTCTAATTTGTGTTTCTGAATCTAAATCTTCAAAATTAGAAATCTCACTTAACAAGCTACTTTTATTTATTTTAACTGTGTAAAGATTCAATAAATCTCTTAGAAAGATATTATCTATTGATTTTCCTTCTGAAAAATAGAGAATTTTTTTCAAAGTACTTATTTTCTCATTTTCACTTGATGAGAAAAGGGACTCAAACTTTATATAAATAGAATCATTCTTATACTTTTTTGTATAATCGTATAATAGTTCGTTACTTTTATTCCAGTACCAAGCGATTTTTTCAATTCTTTCAAAATTACACCAAGTCTTTTCCGATAATTCTTTAAAATCTACTGCTGTTAATCTTTTGCGTTTATCGCTTTCCCCATAAAAATTATTTATTTCATCTTTACTCGGATCTTTATTGTATGCCGAAACTAAATAAGTACTCGGGTCTCTTGATATATATATAACTTTGAATGATTTTACTAAAGAGCGATACTCTTCTAATAAAGGATAAGCAAATGGATTTGATTCTACATAAATAATTTTTTTACCAAAAATCCTTTTAGACATACCATACTTAGATAGTATTATCTTACCCCTGTGTGATGCAATGTATTCACTTACTTTTTTTGTAGACCTTCCATATCTTATTTTTTGTAGGCTTAGATTAAAAAAATCTGGCTTAGGCTCATGAATAACAAGTCTATTTTTATCTACATTCTTATAAAGTGTTTCAAAAAATTGTGTTCCAGTTCTGCCAGAGCTAGTTATAAGTAAAACATCAACTCCTTTGAGATAATATCTGAGTTTTTCTTTTCTATAACGACGGAAAACACTTTTGAAAAACTTCATTAAAACTCTATATTTCCAGGTAATATTGACGTATGCATCTTACGATTTACATTGCCTACATTCCAAAAATCACCTGGTAATATGTGGATAGTCATAATATTATCTATTTTATCCAACAAATTTTCATCAGCCGCACCACCCTCAAATAACATAATTCGGAGATTATATGCTTCCCCCCTTAAGTTCAAGGAAGGAATCTTTAATGTAAAGCTTTTTGTATTCTCTAATGGTGAGCAGTCAATTCCCATTTCATCAGTTATAAAGGAAACAATGTTATTCTCAAAATTATCTCTAAAGTTAATTGCTATAGTTAATTTGCTGTAATTGACATCATCAAAAGATTTTACATTTACCTTTAGAAATAGAGTTTCTCCAGATATGACTTCAGAAATAGGTCGCATTTCGGAATTATATAGTTTCACATCTGAAACCTTCAATTTCCCAGAGCCAGTCCTATCGGTTCTTTCTTCTATCGCTACATCCTGAATATTAAGATTGTTTGAAAAATAATAATTTACTGCAGCACTTGAAGTACCTTCAAACACAGGAAAACCATTTTCTAAAACAATTCCTCTGGTACACAAACTTTTAACGGCTGCCATATTATGGCTTACAAATAGTACGGTCCTACCTTCTCCTTTACTGATATCCTGCATCTTACCAATGGCTTTTTTTTGGAACTCTGCATCACCCACTGCCAACACCTCATCTATAACCAATATATCGGGTTCTAAATGTGCTGCCACAGCAAAGGCTAACCGTACCCGCATCCCGCTACTATAGCGTTTTACAGGGGTATCTATATACATTTGGCATCCCGAAAACTCAACGATCTCTTCTTCTTTTGATGCTATCTCGGCTTTACTCATACCCAGAATTGCTCCATTTAAGTATATATTTTCACGACCCGTTAATTCTGGATGAAAGCCTGTACCCACTTCAAGTAAAGAAGCAATTCGTCCTTTTGTTTTAATCACTCCGGTTGTTGGACTGGTAACCCGAGAAAGTATTTTAAGTAAGGTAGATTTACCAGCACCATTTTTACCAATTATACCCAGCACTTCACCTCTTTTAATTTCAAAGTTGATGTTACGAAGTGCCCATACATAATCCTGAGTAGCATATACAGAGCGGTCATTAACATCACCCAGTTTCATATACGGATCTTCCTTACCGCGGACTCTATGCCAGAATCTATTTAGATCATGGGTAATGGTACCTGTACCCACCAATCCCAAACGGTATTGTTTGCTTATATTTTCAGCTCTTAATATTACACTCACTATCTTGGTATTTAGTTTAAATATACTGGTTTTATGTGACTAGCTCTTAAATTTATCAGGATTTCCTGTAGGCCTGTCTCTAGTTTTACTTATAGCTTCTTTTTCAGTTTTTTAACCCATTTCTTCCCTAGTACATTTGTAAGCCTGTTGTTAACCCTGTAACGCTTAATCATAAGCGCCAACGTATCACTACGGCTGGCTTTTGTTTGTTTACTTTTTAAATTTTGCTGTAATGATTCCATCATTTTTAAGAGACCTTCCTTATCTTCATAATCTTTTGGTGTAGAATTTAATAGACTTTTTGTTGTTGCGTCCAAAAACTGAAGATTTTTTCCTAAAAATTTTAAGCACTTTCCCATAGAATATACATCAGAAAACCCCTCATCAGGATAGGAATAAACGTGACCAAGTCCCACTGGCGTTATCACATCATTAAGTTCTGAAACGTGAGCAGCCCAACCAAAATCTATTAATCTGGGTTCGTATCCGGTTGTTGTTTTCACTACCAGTATATTTGCTGGTCTTATATCTCTATGAATAATTTGCTGTGTAATTAACTCTTCTAAAATTTGGAGTAAATGCCCAACGAATAATCTTACATTTTTTTCTTTCCAAAAATCAGGAGTATTCACCAGGTCTGAAAATCTGAAACCGTTAATTTTTTCCAGAACAATCTGTGAACTAATACTTCCCTGTGTAGTGTCAAGAATTGCCGGAACATACTTACTAAAGGCCATTTTCTCTAAAAAAACAATCTCATTGGTGACAATAGGATTAGTTGCTACCTTTAAGATCCCCTGGTCCGTTTCATACACCTCTGCCAGGTAGGCATTGTCTTGAGTTCGGGAAATTGATGAAGCTATTTTTATTTTATTTTTGATGTTTGATTCAATAAGCTCATCCTGTTCAATAAATTTCTTGTTAAAAAAAACAGTAGCATCTTTTGGTAAAACATACTCATATCCACGATCCAACATAAATTTATTTAATAAATTAAATGTAGTCTTATCATTTTGAGTTGGATCATAGTGTAAGCCCAGCTTTTCTGCAATAGGCACAAGCCTTTTTTTATAATCTGAACTTACTTTTCTTTTATGAATATAAGCATGGTATACTAAGCTAAAAAAATAATTTGTGCTATCTATCCTAAAAAATTCATTTTCAAAAACTCTATTCTTTAAGATGTTCATTTGCCATTTCGTGTCGTAATATCCGTCACCCAGATATCGAAAATCAAAAGGGACCTTTTCATTAGCAATAAGAATCTCATGATATACTCTATCTTCATTTTCGGGATGTACATTTATTGCCCCGGTCACATAAGCGGTGAAATTTTTATTTTCTACCAATAGATCAATATCTCCGTGAGAATCGACAAAGTAAGCGTCTGGCAACCCTTCAAAATTCCTTAGCACTGTGTATTGAACAGTGTTATTTAAAACAAAAAATAAATCCTGAACTGACTTAAATTGTGGAACTCCTAAAATATTTTGATTTGTACTGTGGGTAGTTTTGGAGGGAGGGAATTGTATACGAAAATCCTGTATAGTTTTCCCAAATAGAAGTACAAGGTCCTTATTAGTTTCATAAAATGTGTCTGAAGCATGAATCTTATGACCTCCTCCAAGCCAATTACGGTATTTACTCTTTTTATCAAAAACATTGGTGTTGACCAGTTGTATGCCATTAGAAGTTTTTCGTTGCTCAAATAAAGGTTCTAAATCATCAAAAATGTAGGCAGTAAATGTAGCGTCGCCACAATGCTCCATTTTATTGGTGAGTATTTGCTTGAGTTCTTCTTCTGATTTATTTTGAAGGGAATGCGCGTAAAATCGTTTTAAATTTTCTAAAAACAGTGCTTTATCCCAGGTTACAGAAACTCTAGAAATGTTATGAAATGATTTCTCTAAATCTTCATCAATTTCAGGCTTCTTTTCATTACCCTTAGACCAAATTATTACAATATGTGATAATGGTTCTTCCATATAGCGTACCAATAGGAGTTTAAACTGTATCTATAAAAGTCTTTTCAGTACGATTAAAAATTATTAGTCCGACAAAAAATAAAATAAAACAGATCACAATTGTGTATATAAGAGAGCCTACAGAGAAATCGCCTACTCCTAAAATCATATATCTAAAACCCTCTATTATTTGAGTAACTGGATTATAACTCACAAAGTTTGCTACAAAGTCTGGAAACTTACTCTTTGCCTCAGAAACAGGATATGGAACTGCAGATAGGTACATTAATAAGCTCACAGCAAAATTAAGCAGCACCTTAAGATCCCGGTATTTTGTTGTAAAAGCAGATATAATCATACCAGAGCCAAGCCCTAATAATGCCATCATAAGTATATACACTGGAAATAAGACCAGGTTAATATTAGGACTAATGTCTAAACCGTTTGATACATAATAAATATAAAAAGCAATTAATATTAATAATTGTATACCAAATCTTAATAAGTTAGAAATGGTAACAGACATTGGCATGATCACTCTTGGGAAATATACTTTACCAAATATACTTTTATTGGAAGTAAATGTGCTAGAGGTTTTGGTGAGACATATTTTAAAATAGTTCCAGGCAGTTATCCCAGCAAGATTAAATAAAAACGGAGGTACACCCCCTGTTTGAATATTACCTAGATTATTAAACACCAACGTAAATACCAAAGAAGTAAACAACGGCTGTATAAAATACCATAATGGTCCTAGAACTGTTTGTTTATACAATGTGGTAATATCTCTTTTAACAAACAGAAAAAGTAAATCTCTATAGCGCCATATTTCCTTAAGATTAAGGTCAAATAACTTCTTTTTCGAAGAAATTTCATAAAGCCAAATATCCTTTTCGTCTGTTTTCAAGAAATAAAATTTAAGTTCGCTAATATAGCGATATGATATGACAATAATAAATTCATAATTTTACTTTAATTGACCCAATTGCTTCAGATCATGAGCAAGTTGGCTGGAAAACAATTCTGCCCCTTTTGTATTCAAATGTGAGGCATTATAAAAATGAGCCCTGTTAAGATTAATAGTATCGTTAGAATAATTAAGAAAAGGGATGTTATTCTGGGTTGCAGCTTCTTCAAAAATGTGTATGATTTCATCTCGGTTTTGTACAAAATTTTGTCCTGTGATATGTTCTGGCGCATAGACAAAAATTAAGTGTATGTCTTTTTTGTTGCACTCTTCAATAAATTTATAAAACAGCTCCATAGTCCCCATATCTATTGCGCTCTTATAGTTTTTATTTTCAGCTCTTTTCTTTTCAAGCAGGCTATCCCATTTTTCATCAATCCCTTTATACCCAAGGTGGCGCAGGGGGGCTCGATGTCTTTTTTTATATGTTTTTTTTATAAAATCAAATTCGCCCTTATAGCGAAGCAAAGGAACAAAGTAGTCAATAGTTTCAAACCCTAGAAAAGACTGTGTATAGTGTTTAATATTATTATTCCAGAGCATATTAGGAAGGAACTGTTCATAAAGATACAAGTCTTTGCGCTTGGCTAAACTAAAAACATCTACGGACAACACTATAGTACTAGGCTTCTCATTATATTTCAGGTATTCTATATGTCGTAAATACTGTAGCCAAAAGCTATGACCATTTAATCCGAAGTTGTAGACATTGACATCCAGCGTATCTTTTAAAATGGAAGGACTTATCTGTACCCATGCTCTCGAAGAACCGTAAATAGCAAGATCTGCATTTACGTTACCCTGATATATATCATTCCAGACCTGGCCTTCCCCTCTGGGCCCATTTGAGTTTCTGAGTACATTTGATATTCCAAAATCAGCTATACATAGTAGTAAAAACAATACACCACCTAATACTAAAGATCTGAAGATAAATTTTTTCATACGCCTAGCCGTAGAAATGCTATAAGCCTGCAATGTAGCGTTTACCTAAATAAAATTCAAATCTTCCCGGAGGTTTGTTTCCAGCATTGCACAGCCAGATTCGCGTGGTTTCCTTACAATCTAAAGCCTAAAACTGCTTCCAGGTTACCTCTAGCCCGTCCTTCACCGAAAACAAAGGATCATAGCCCAATAGGTTTTTTGCTTTATCAATATTTGCTAAAGAGTCCCGTACATCTCCCCTTCTATCAGGACCGTGTTGTGCCGTAAGGCTTTTTCCTGAAACAGCTTGCAAATCGGCCCATAGCGAATTTAAGCTTATACGTTCGCCGTAGGCTACATTAAACACTTCGTTTACGGCCTCCTTACCTGCAAACATAGCTTTTACGTTGGCTTGCACAGCATTCTCCACAAACGTAAAGTCGCGGGTTTGTTCGCCATCGCCATTTATGGTTGGCGACTTCTCATCTTTAAGGGCTTGCATAAACAAGGGAATAACCGCTGCATAGGCTCCCGTTGGGCTCTGGTTGGGGCCAAATACATTAAAATAGCGCAAACCTATGGTCTGGGTCTGGTAGGTTGTATGGAATACATCGGCATACAACTCGTTCACCAGTTTGGTGACTGCGTAAGGAGATAAAGGTTTTCCAATGGTGTCTTCTACTTTAGGTAAGTTCTTACTGTCTCCATAGGTACTGCTACTGGCTGCATACACCAGACGTTTTACGGTCTCAGTTTCATTTTGTGCCACGAGCATATTTAAAAATCCAGAAACATTGACATCGTTTGAAGTCACAGGATCGTTAATACTTCTTGGCACACTGCCCAAAGCTGCCTGATGGGAAACATAGTCTATTCCTACCATAGCCCGCTTACACGTCTCCACATCCCGAATATCGCCTTCCAGCAATTCAAAAGCAGGGTTGGTTTCAAACTTTTTCAGGTTTTCACGGAATCCTGTAGCGAAATTGTCCAGTACACGGACTTTCTTAGCCTTGTATTTCAATAAATATTCGACTAGATTAGAACCAATAAACCCAGCGCCTCCGGTAATTAAAAAGGAGAGGTTTTCTAACGGTTTTGGGTGATATTTTGTGGTATACACTGTAATACTTTTAATTTATAAACTAATAACGAGACAGTTTAAGGTTTGTAGTTAACTAGTAACGGACAACCGAGAACGGACAACTATCAACCAACAACTGTCAACCAACACCTATTACAAACACCCATCTACTTTCTCCTTAGGCAAAAAGCCTTTTACATCAAACACCACCGAAGGCGACGCTAAATGCTTCTCGAA
Source organism: Flavobacteriaceae bacterium UBA1903 (assembly GCA_002337605.1). Taxonomy (GTDB): domain Bacteria; phylum Bacteroidota; class Bacteroidia; order Flavobacteriales; family Flavobacteriaceae; genus Marinirhabdus. The sequence goes on along the minus strand of DDGL01000011.1, from coordinate 79,788 downwards.
CGGAAAGTCTGAAAACTGCTTGTGTCCAACTGCCATCACTACAGCTTCGTAATTTTCCTTAAGCTGGTCTGTACTGGTAAGTAAGTGCAGTCCGAATTCATTGTAGACCTCGGTAGCATTTGCCCACGGGTCGTACACATCTATATGAAGGTTGTATTTTCTAAGGTTTTCAATAACATCTATCACTTTACTGTTGCGTATGTCCGGGCAGTTCTCCTTAAAGGTGATCCCCATTAACAACACATGACCGTTTTTCACCTTACATTCTTTCTGAATCATGAGTTTCACCACCTCTTGGGCTACATAATTCCCCATGCCATCGTTCATACGTCTACCAGCCAGAATGATCTCCGGGTTGTACCCCTCTTCCTGTGCTTTCTGTGCCAGGTAATAAGGATCTACCCCTATACAGTGCCCTCCTACCAGGCCAGGAGTAAATTTTATAAAGTTCCATTTAGTCGCTGCAGCTTCTAACACGGCGTGTGTATCAATATCCAGCAAACGGAAGATCTTAGACAACTCATTTACAAACGCAATATTAATATCCCGTTGTGAGTTCTCTATCACTTTGGCAGCCTCGGCTACTTTTATACTGGGTGCTAAGTGTGTTCCTGCCGTTATTACCGAAGCATACAACGCATCTATCTCCTTCGCGATCTCCGGGGTAGAACCAGAAGTCACTTTTAATATTTGTGTGACGGTGTGTTTTTTATCCCCTGGGTTAATACGTTCTGGAGAATACCCTGCATAGAAATCTGTATTAAAGGTCATTTTGGAGTACTCCTCCAAAATAGGCACACATACTTCTTCGGTTACTCCCGGGTATACGGTAGATTCGTATATAACGACATCCCCTTTTTTCAATTGTTTTCCAATGGTTTCACTCGCTTTTACCAACGGAGTTAACACAGGCTGGTTGTATTTATTGGTAGGGGTAGGTACGGTTACAATATACACGGTAGCCTTTTCCATAGCAGTCGCATCTGTCGTTACTGTTAACGAACCCAAATCGTTTCCTTTTAACACCTGTTGTAAGTGTTCATCGCTTACTTCCAGCGTATGGTCTGTTCCCTGGTTGAGTGCTGCAATTCGCGCTTCATTAATATCGAAGCCTATTACGTTATACTTTTCAGCAAAGGCAACAGCTAATGGAAGGCCTACATAGCCCAGGCCTATAATTGCAATGGTTGGTTTTTCTGTCATATCATTCCTGCGAAGGCTGGAATTTCTTCCCGCATTCTCAATTTAATTTATAGCTCTATTTATAGTACTCTTCTTAGAACGCGCTCTCGTCAACCAAAAACAGATTGCAACACGTAGCGTATATCCTTTTTTAAACTCCAGTCTTTCATATATCCTTTATTCAGCCGGACCTTATCCGGCCAGATCACTGTATCATTATAGTGTAAAGGATTGGATTGTTTTAACAACAGTGCTTCCTCATCCTTATATTTGAGCGTTGCAGGTCCTGTAATTCCAGGTTTTAGCGATAAAATTTTTCTATCCTCACCCTGGAGTGCATCTGCGTACCCAGGTACGTCAGGTCTTGGTCCCACCCAGCTCATTTCTCCGTTCAGCACATTCCATAGCTGTGGCAGTTCATCTAGCTTACTGCGTCGCAACCAACTACCAAAAGGAGTTTCACTATTCTTAATTGCCACAATATCGGTATGCTCAATCCCTTTTAAGGTGCGTATTTTATAGAGTTGAAAAGGTTTCCCAAACTGTCCAATACGCGTTTGCACATACAAACCATTTGCCTTAGTAACTAAGGTTGCAATTAGAAGGAGCAAAAGTACAGGAATTATTACAAACGGGAGCACTAACAAGGTAGCTGTTATGTCAAAAAAACGTTTGCTATGTTGTTGCTTTCTGGTAAGCATGAGAGGAGTATTTAAATACTTCCATTTATTTATTTTTACGGAAAATATTTCCGAAACGTTCCAGGTAGCTCAATGAATTTTCTTCTTCGTGATACCCATTGCCGTATTTACCATAGCCTCCGTAGCCATAACCATAGCCATAACCGTAGCCGTAGCCGTACCCGTATTTGGCCTTTTCCTGGTAGTAATTTAATACAAAACTTATGTTCTTAACTTCTCCGCGTTTATACTTTTCATTGATCATGGCCAGCATGCGCTTGCGGGTATAGTTTTGGCGTATCATATAGATGGTAGCATCGGCATATTTCAATAGTTCTAAGGAGTCTGCCACCAAGCCCATAGGCGGCGTATCCAAGATCACATAATCGTATTCTTCTTTTAGTTGTTCCACCAGCAACTCCATGCGCTCACTCATCAGTAATTCGGAAGGGTTTGGTGGAATGGGACCTGATGTAATGATATCTAAATTAGAGACTTTGGTAGGCTGAACAATATCGGCTACGGCAGCATCATTCACCAGAAAATTTACCACCCCGATGGTATTATTAATATTGAAATCGTCAAAAATCTTAGGTTTTCGAAGATCCAGTCCCACCAAAACCGTACGTTTCTGGCTCAACGCAAATACCGAAGCTATGTTAATAGCGGTAAACGTTTTTCCTTCTCCACTTACCGAAGAAGTTATGAGCACCGTTTTACACCCTTCAATCCCTTGTTTTCTATACAAAAACTGAAGCCCGGAACGCAATGCCCGGAACGCCTCTGCTATTGCAGATTTTGGTTTGGAAAGTACGGCAAGATTTCCATCTAATCGGCTTTTACCAATCACTCCAAGAATAGGGATTTTAGAATTACGCTCTACATCGTTTAAATGGTGGACTTTGGTATCAAAAAACACCCGTAGAAATACAAACACAAACGGAAGAATAAGCCCAAAAAGCAACGCCATCACATAATTAAGTTGGGTGTTGGGACCAATTTTACCACCCCCGGTATCTTTTGCCTCGTCAATTACCTGTACATCGCTCACATTGGCTGCTTTTACCAGATCTGCTTCTCCTTTTTTAGCTAAGAAAAGGTTGTATACACGATCTGTTAGACTATACTGTCTTTCAATTTTAAGAAGGTCCTGCTGCTCTTTGGGCAACTTTCTAATTTGAAACTCCAGAGCACCTATTTCACGATTAACATCCCGCAACTCCTGGCTCTTGAGTCCTTCGGTGGAGGCTATATTTTCTAAGAGAACATTTTTTACTGCATCTATCTGTCTGTCTATATCCAATAAGGGCGTGGCACCTTCCTTATAAGAATATTCCAGTGTGCTTCTTCGTTGTGCTAATTGCACTATTTGTGCAACACCACCAACAATACTACTTTCAGAAATACCAGCGACCGAGGGTGCAGGAACTTCTGTATAATCGTTTCGTGTGCGCAGGTATTCTTCGAGGGTATTATAGTAATTTAATTCCCTGACAATTGCTTCCTTTCTAAGGTCCAGCGCATTAAGCTTTCCCTTTATTTCGGTGCCTTCAGAATTTAAATCAAAAATATTATTCTTGTCTTTAAACTCATTGAGCTCTTTTTCAACATCTTTTAATTCTTGAGATTTTACTCCCAGGCTACTGTCTATAAACTTAATTGTCTTGGTAGCAAACAGGTTTTTACGTTCCAGCATATTATCACTCAGCACTTGAACAGACGTGTTCAAATAATCTACAATTTGCGCTTTGTTTCTTCCAGCCAGACTTAGGTTTAATACCGAAGACCCCTGTGTGGCAGGATTCACTGCAACATTTAAATAACGCTTTACAGCACTGTCAAAATTGGTGAAGCTAAGGTAATACGGTTTGTTAGGTCGAACGCTCAAATCTTCGTTTGGCAGAAACGTTCCGTGAAAATAGGGCGTGTTTACAGGAGCGCCAATTTTAAAAGTCGCTTCCTGAAGTCCGCCAGGTACAAATTTTCGTAGCTTTTCCTTCTCCTTATTGTATGTCTGAAACGCCTTGGTGCCCTCTGTCTCCACCTCAGCTGAGAGCGTAAAGGTTACCGAATCTTTGAAAACCACTTTAAATTTTTGTCCTAACAGTTGTGGCTGTGTAGTGTCTACCTCTACAAAAAACGGTGTTTGCTTGTACGCATCTACCAACTGGTACTTCCCTTCTCTCTGGTAATTTAAATAGTATTGTAGACGGTCTACTACTTTTTCAGTATGGGTACGTGAGTTTAAGGTTACAATTGCAGTATTCACCTTATCGGTCGTTCCTCCCCAGTTAAAGGTTAAGCTTGTATTTGCCGTAAAAAAAGGATTTTGATCGTCTTTAATGGTTACTAAGGTGTCCAGACGGTACACCGCCAGCTTTCGCACATTTACGTAATAGGCAATTCCAAAGGCAATCGCTAAGGAGATCAAGAACAGTGGCCAATAACTGAGCAACTTGTACAAAAACCCCTTAAAATCAAAGTTTACCTGTACATCGTTTATGTTAAAGTCTTCACTCATTATAGTCTTGTAAATAATAAGTACGTGGTTACTAAAGCAGTAAACACCGTAAGAATGGTTGTGAATGACTGCAGCCCTGTTGTCCCGGTACCCAAGGTCTTCTGTGGTAAGGGGTTTATTAAGATAAGATCGTTAGGCTGCACCCAGTAATAGGGAGAGTTCATAGCGTCTATCGAAGTAAGGTCTATATGGTGCACTTTTTGTCCGGCAGGATATTGCCGTATTATAACTACATCCTGTCGATCGCCAGTTAGCGTTATGTCACCACTATTTGCAACCGCTTCCATAATAGTTAAAGCGTCTCTGTAAATTATCTTTGACCCTGGGTTACCTATCTCACCGTTTATAGTGTACCGGATACCTGCTAGTTTTACAGTTATAAAAAGTTCTGCTTCGGGTTTAAAATATTCTTCAGTGAGCTGCTTTTCAATCTTTTGACGTATCTCATCGACCGTTAGCCCCAGAACGGCAACTTCTCCAAGCTTAGGGATTCTAATAGCACCATGGGGGTCTACCACAAAACCATCGTAATAAAGTCTCTCCTCTCCTGTCGCATTAGGATTGGCGTCACCCGTTGGGTTAAACGTGCTTACAAACTCTGGATCCAGCGCTTTCCCACGAATACTCAACAGGTCATTAACCTGTACTCTATACGGTTCTTGTTTTTTCTGAAGGGTATACAAACTATCTACTGTAGTTTCATCTTCCTGAAGATAAATAAGCTGTTTCGTGGAAATACACGATGTAAAACCTAAGGCAACCAATAGTAGTAAAAACAGGTACTTACAGTTCATAGGCAGGTTTGTATTGCAACAAATATAAAGCAACCTTCACAATAATGAAAGGTATTTTACGGGTTCTCCCTAAAAACACCTTATTTTGCAAAAAATTGTATTCGTGAATTATCTTTCAGTTGAAAATATTGCAAAATCTTTTGGGGAGCGTATCCTCTTTTCTGGAATTTCCTTTGGCATTAATGAAGGACAAAAAATAGGCTTTGTCGCTAAAAACGGGACAGGAAAAACATCCTTATTAAACATGCTCTCGGGCGATGATGTACCAGACGAAGGTGAAATCGTTTTCCGTAAAAACCTGAAAACTGCGTTTCTCTCTCAGGAGCCCAATCTTGATCCGGATCTCACGATCGAAGAGACCATATTAGCTTCAGACAATCCAATCCTGCAAGTGATATCCCGCTACGAAAAAGCACTGAAAAACCCAGAAGAAACTGAAATATACCAGGCTGCCTTCGACGCCATGGACGCTCACAGCGCCTGGGATTTTGAAACCCGCTATACCCAAATTCTCCATAAATTAAAACTGGAAGACCTTGACATTAAAGTGAGCAGTCTCTCCGGTGGACAAAAAAAGCGATTGGCACTGGCTTCAGCATTGTTGCAAAATCCAGACTTACTCATTATGGATGAGCCCACCAACCACTTAGATCTGGAAATGATCGAGTGGCTGGAGCAACTCTTTGCCAAGGAAAACTTCACCATTTTTATGGTTACCCACGACCGCTATTTCCTGGAGCGTGTCTGTAATGAAATTGTTGAACTGGACGAAGGCCAATTGTATAGCTATAAAGGAAATTATAGTTACTACCTGGAAAAAAGAGACGCCCGTATTGAAAACCAGGCCACCGAAACAGCAAAAGCAAAACAACTCTATAAAAAAGAATTAGACTGGATGCGTCGCCAACCCAAGGCACGAACTACCAAAAGCAAGAGTCGTATAGACGATTTTTCTGAAATTAAGCAACGCGCCCATCAGCGTCGTAACGACCACGAAGTTCAGTTGGAGCTTAATATGGAACGTCTTGGCACTAAAGTGGTAGAACTTCATAACGTTTCCAAAAGCTATGGCGAAAAAGAGCTTTTTAATAAGTTCGATTATAATTTTCTGAAAGGGGAACGCGTAGGTATTATTGGGAAGAACGGAACCGGAAAATCTACCTTCCTCAACATGCTCACAGGACAGGTACAGCCCGACTCAGGGAAGGTGGTTATTGGTGAAACAGTACAGTTTGGATACTACACTCAAAAGGGAATTAACATTAAACCCGGACAAAAAGTAATTGAAGTGGTTCGCGAATTCGGAGATTATATTCCGTTAAAAAAAGGACGGCAAATTTCAGCAGGACAACTCCTGGAGCGCTTTTTATTCGACCGGAAAAAACAATACGACTTTGTTGAAAAACTAAGCGGAGGTGAACGTAAGCGTCTGTACTTATGCACTGTACTTATTAAAAACCCCAACTTTCTAATTCTGGATGAACCTACCAACGACCTGGATATTGTCACGTTAAATGTGCTGGAAAGCTTCTTACTCGATTTCCCGGGATGCCTGCTTGTGGTATCTCACGACCGTTATTTTATGGATAAGATCGTAGACCACCTGTTTGTGTTTAAAGGCGAAGGAGAGATTAAAGATTTCCCTGGGAATTATAGTGATTACCGTGTGTATGAAGACAGTACACCCGCAGAAAGTAAAAAAGAAGAAAACGACAACAAGCCTAAGAACGATTGGAAAAAAGACCAGTCCAAACCACAACTTAGCTATAACGAACAAAAAGAGCACGGCCGTTTGGTAAAAGAAATCTCCAAACTGGAAAAAGAACGCGAAGCCCTGCAAAACAAATTTGCCACGGAAGGCTGGGACGGTGAAGAAATAGACAAACAGTCTAAGATCTTACAAGATATTATAGATAGCATTGAAGAAAAAGAATTGCGCTGGTTTGAATTAAGCGAGAAGCTTGAAAACTAAGAATTCACGGAACGATGTCTCCTCGAGCGCAGTCGAGAGGTCATATACTATAGAGAAAATTTAAAATAGGTCTCGACTGCGCTCGACCAGACATATCCAATTGTATTATCAGTTAAAGTCATACCTAAATTTCCTCCTCCACTCCACAAACCAGCATGGTGTGCACTCCCCTTTTGTGTATGCTCTGGTGACTAACTGTTTTTATGACAAAAAACATCATGCCGGCTATGATATTTTAAAACAACATCGAAAAAAACTTCTGGCAGACACTTCCACCATCTCCATAACAGATTTTGGTGCTGGCTCCCGTGTGTTTAAAAGCAACGAACGCCCGGTAACTGCGATTGCCAAAAACGCAGGGATTTCTATAAAACGGCAACAATTACTAAGTAGACTGGCGCAGTATTTTAGCCCAGACACCGTTCTGGAACTAGGAACTTCTCTGGGGATGGGAACTATGGCGCTGGCATTGGGAGTACCATTGGGTGAGGTTACAACCGTTGAAGGATGTGTGGCAACTTCAGAAAAAGCGAGTTATTATTTTTCAGCCTTTGATGTAAAAAATATTCACTTGGAGACGTCAACTTTTGAATCGTTCTTTCGGGAAACGACATCGGAAACGTTCGATTTGGTATATGTAGATGGAAACCATAGTAAAGACGCTACCCTTCAGTATTTTGAAATGCTGTTGAAATACGCCCACAACGATTCAGTGTTTATTTTTGACGATATTTACTGGAGCAAAGAAATGACCGAAGCCTGGCAAGAAATTGTAGCCCACCCCAAAGTAACGGTAAGCATAGACACTTTTCAATGGGGACTCGTTTTCTTCAGAAAAGAACAGCTGAAAGAGCATTTCAGTATTAGGATATAATTTTTTTAATTCAGAAAAAGAATAAAGACCATTCACTTTCCTCTCTGAAAGAAGAAAGACAATTTAAAAAACGTGACACTAAACTTTTCAACGCTAAACTTCTCAACGCTATATGTAACAACTTAACTACCTTTGCGTCTTATGAGCCGTACACCAAACCTATAAAACTAACACAGCCCATGAGCCTGGTAATTAAAATTAGAAATATCATCCGAGATTTCCCATTGGGACAAGAGATTGTTCACGTTTTAAAAGGTATTGACCTCGATATTGAAAAGGGCGACTACGTGGCACTAATGGGACCTTCCGGATCGGGAAAATCTACGTTGATGAATCTTTTAGGGTGTTTAGACACTCCAACCGCTGGCAGCTACGAGCTAAACGGCACCGATGTAAGTAACCTAACCGACGACGAGCTTGCTGAAATACGCAACAAGGAAATAGGCTTTGTATTTCAAACTTTTAACCTGCTCCCAAGAACTACTGCGCTTGAAAATGTAGCACTCCCTATGGTGTATGCTGGTGCCTCCAAAGCAGAGCGTACCAAAAGAGCCGAAGAAGTACTAAACGACGTAGGTCTGGGAGACAGAATGGATCACCGTCCTAATCAGTTATCGGGTGGGCAACGCCAACGTGTGGCTGTAGGACGTGCCCTGGTGAACAAACCCTCTATAATCCTGGCCGATGAGCCTACGGGAAACCTGGATAGTAAGACTTCGGTAGAAATTATGAAGTTGTTTGACGATATCCACGCCGCTGGAAACACGGTGATTCTTGTAACCCACGAAGAAGAAATTGCTGAACATGCGCACAGAGTGATCAGACTACGCGATGGTGTTGTGGAGACGGATGTTCGCAACAGAGAATGGGTTGGGCATTAGGCTTTAGGCTTTAGGCTTTAGGCTTTAGGCTTTAGGCTTTAGGCAACATAAATCTATATAACATCTTAGTCAAAGTTATGTAATTAGCCACAGGCTGGGCAGTAGATTTCGGTGAAGGATAACACTTGCCGCTAGAACTCAACTTCACAACAGATAAACTTCTCAACTTTTTTTGGGATTTGATTTTTGGGATTTGTAGCTTTACACTCATGCTCGCAATAAATTTATACGACCCCTATATAGTCATCTTTGGCTTGCTAATTTTGGCGGTCATCGTGTTCTATTGGAACAAGAAAAACACTCGCAACAACAGAGATCGCAGACAACGTAACTTTAAAAGTAGTTATATGGAACGAAAAAAGGAGCGGGAGGAAAAAGAGAAGAATCAATCTTAAAAGAATTTCTGCGTATACTTAAACAGATGCTTTGATACAATGATTTTATTCCCTTTGTTCTTGAATTTAATATCACTGAGCATCCTTAACTTCTGAAACACATTACTACTCATGAAAATATATACAAAAACTGGTGATAAAGGAACCACAGCCCTATTTGGCGGTACACGGGTCCCAAAACATCACATCCGCATTGAAAGCTACGGCACCGTGGATGAATTGAACAGTTACATTGGTCTTATTCGGGATCAGGAAATAGATCCACGCAGCAAAGAAATTTTAATTCACATACAAGACCGGTTGTTTACCGTGGGCGCTATTTTAGCGACCGACCCTGAAAAAGCTACTCTTAAGAGCGGGAAAGAACGGTTGAATATCCCTAAAGTTTCAGAAGAGAATATAGAACTTCTTGAAACCGAAATGGATACCATGAACGACACACTCCCACAAATGACGCATTTTGTATTACCTGGGGGCCACACAACCGTGTCATATTGTCACATAGCCCGCTGTGTATGCCGTCGTGCTGAACGTCTCGCAACACTTTTACACGAACAAGAACCTACAGACGAACGTGTTTTACAATACTTAAACCGACTTTCTGACTACCTCTTTGTGCTGGCACGGAAGTTGTCTAAAGACTTACAAGCAGATGAGGTAAAGTGGATCCCGGAAAAACTCTAACGAGACTAAAGGTTGGATAAAATTAAATTACGGTTAGCCAGCCACCTAATCACCCGGTCAATTAATCCACTAACCAACAAACACTTACAAACGTTCTTAGAAATATTTCAGAAATAATTGCTTTTTTCCTTGACTATTTGGTCTAAAAAATTATTTTTGCACAAAATTAAAATTACAACGTACTATGTACTGGACTTTAGAATTAGCATCTTATTTAAGTGATGCGCCCTGGCCGGCAACAAAAGACGAGCTAATAGATTATGCTATTAGAACGGGAGCCCCATTAGAAGTTGTTGAAAACCTTCAGGCTATTGAAGACGAAGGTGACAGCTATGACTCTATTGAAGAAATTTGGCCAGATTACCCCACAGACGACGATTATCTGTGGAATGAAGATGAATATTAACATACTGCCTGGCAGTAAATAACATAACTCAAAAAGTCTCAATTGTATTGAGACTTTTTTTTTGCTCAACAACAGCAAAGACAAAAACAATTTCAAGCGTTAATCCGCTTGTTAATGTGGTTTTTTAACCGTTTTTTTGTACTTTATTGAAAAGAGAGTTTCTCTTTTTAAAGCGAGCGTTTAACCGAACGATAATTATGGCATTTTTAGATAACATTTTAAAAGTATTTGTAGGAGATAAATCCAAAAAAGACATAGGCGATATACAGCCGTATGTAGATCAAATAAAAAAACACGAAGCACCTATTGCTGCTCTTTCTATAGACGAGTTGCGCGCTAAGAGTGATTTCTTCCGAACTAAAATTAAAGAAGATCAGGCCGATATTCAAAAGCAGATAGACGAACTTCAAACGCAAGCCAATGCCGAGGAAGATATCGATAAGAAGGAAGACATCTACAACCAGATGGACGCCCTTAAAAAAGACCGCTACGAGGTTGAAAAGAAAACCCTGGATGAAATTCTTCCTGAAGCCTTCGCCGTAATTAAAGAAACCGCTAAACGTTTTAAAGAAAACACAACGCTGGAAGTTGCCGCTACTCCTTTTGACCGTGAACTATCCGGAGACAAAGAGTATGTAACGCTGGAAGGAGACAAAGCTGTTTGGAAAAACTCCTGGGATGCTGCCGGTAAAGAAATAACCTGGGATATGGTGCATTACGATGTGCAACTTATTGGGGGTGTTGCGCTTCATCAGGGAAAAGTAGCAGAAATGCATACGGGAGAAGGTAAAACGCTTGTGGCGACGCTTCCTGTATATTTAAATGCGCTTGCCGGAAATGGAGTGCATTTGGTAACCGTAAACGATTACCTGGCAAAACGTGATAGTGCGTGGATGGCTCCTATTTTTGAGTTCCACGGAATGACCGTAGACTGTATAGACTACCATCGTCCAAATAGTAACGAACGCCGTAAAGCATACAACGCAGATATTACCTACGGAACCAACAACGAATTTGGTTTCGATTACCTTCGTGATAATATGGCACACGCGCCTGGAGATCTCGTACAACGCCCACACCACTACGCCATTGTAGATGAGGTGGATAGTGTATTGATCGATGATGCCCGTACTCCATTGATTATCTCTGGCCCCGTTCCGGAAGGCGACCGTCACGAGTTTAATGAACTAAAACCGAAAATTAACGACATCGTAAACGTTCAGAAAAAGATGTTGACAGGAGTGTTAGCCGAAGCAAAAAAGCTAATTGCCGATGGAGATACCAAAGAAGGAGGATTTCAATTGTACAGAGTATTCCGTGGACTTCCAAAGAACAAAGCGCTCATTAAATTCTTATCTGAAGAAGGTATAAAACAAATCCTTCAGAAAACTGAAAATTTCTATATGCAGGATAACAACCGCGAGATGCCAAAGGTAGATGCGGAACTGTATTTTGTAATAGACGAAAAAAATAACCAGATCGAATTGACCGATAAAGGGATTGAATACCTTTCCGGGACAGACAATCCAGACTTCTTCGTGATGCCTGAAATAGGTACCGAAATCGCCAAGATCGAAAACAAAGGACTTTCTCCAGAAGAGGAAGCAGCAGAAAAAGAAGTGCTCTTCCGTGATTTTGGAGTGAAAAGCGAGCGAATCCACACTATGAGTCAGTTGTTGAAAGCCTACGCATTGTTCGAAAAAGACGACCAGTATGTAGTGATGGAAAACAAAGTAATGATCGTAGACGAGCAAACCGGACGTATTATGGACGGGCGTCGTTACAGTGACGGATTGCACCAGGCGATCGAAGCAAAAGAAGATGTAAAGATCGAAGCGATGACGCAAACCTTTGCTACCATTACGCTTCAGAATTACTTTAGAATGTACAACAAGCTATCCGGGATGACGGGTACTGCGGTTACTGAAGCTGGTGAGTTGTGGGAGATCTATAAACTGGATGTAGTAGAAATACCAACCAACCGTCCTATTGCCCGTGACGATCGTGAGGACAAAATTTATAAAACAAAACGTGAAAAATACAATGCGGTAATCGATGAGGTGACAGAGCTTTCAAAAGCCGGACGTCCTGTACTAATTGGTACAACGTCGGTAGAGATTTCAGAATTACTGAGCCGTATGTTGAGCATTCGTAACATTCCGCACAATGTATTGAACGCAAAACTCCACAAACGTGAGGCAGATATTGTTTCGGAAGCTGGAAATAGCGGGATGGTAACCATTGCCACCAATATGGCGGGTCGTGGTACCGATATTAAATTGAGTAAAGCAGTTAAAGATGCCGGAGGTTTGGCCATTGTAGGTACAGAGCGTCACGACAGCCGTCGTGTAGACAGACAGTTACGAGGTCGTAGTGGACGTCAGGGAGATCCTGGAAGTTCGCAGTTCTATGTTTCGTTAGAGGACAACTTAATGCGTCTCTTTGGAAGTGAGCGAATTGCCAAAATGATGGACCGTATGGGCTTGAAGGAAGGAGAAGTGATTCAGCACAGTATGATCTCAAAATCTATTGAGCGCGCGCAGAAAAAAGTAGAAGAGAATAACTTCGGAATTAGAAAGCGACTGCTGGAGTATGATGATGTGATGAACGCCCAGCGTGAAGTGGTGTACAAGCGTCGTTACAATGCGTTGTTTGGTGAAAGGTTGCGAGTAGATGTAGCCAATATGATCTACGATACTGCTGAAGTAATTACCGAAGGCAACAAACTAGCGCAGGACTATAAGAACTTTGAGTTTGAACTGATCCGCTATTTCTCTATGAGTTCTCCTGTCACTGCAGACGAATTTGAAGCGATGGGCATACAGCAAATCGCAGGGAAAGTATACAAAGCAGCTTTCCAGCATTACAAAGACAAGATGGCGCGTAATGCTGAAATGGCCTTCCCAGTGATTAGAAATGTGTACGAAAACCACAAAGAACAATACCAGCGTATTTTAGTTCCGTTTACAGATGGCGTAAAGACCATTAATGTAGCCACAGATCTTGAAAAGGCGTATGAAACTGAAGGTACACAACTGGTAAACGATTTTGAAAAGAACATTACCCTGGCCATCATAGACGACTCGTGGAAAACACATTTACGTAAAATGGATGAGTTGAAGCAGTCGGTTCAGCTAGCGGTACACGAGCAGAAAGACCCCTTATTGATCTACAAATTTGAAGCTTTTGAACTCTTCAAAGAAATGATCGTAAAGGTAAATAAAGAGGTTATTTCATTCTTGTTTAAAGGAGAGCTTCCGCAGGAAAATCAGCAACAGATTCGTGAAGCGCGTCAAGTACGTCCAAAGGAAAAACTGAGCGAGCAGAAAGAAGAAATCCAGAATCTGGACGAACGTGCTGCAGAGTCCCGAGCCGCAGGACAAACGCAACGCCAGCAACCACAAGTAACCGAAACTATTGTACGCGAGCAACCAAAAATTGGTCGTAACGATAGAGTTACCATCAAACATGTGATGAGTGGTGAAAGCAAAGAAGTGAAGTACAAACAAGCCCTTCCTTTAATTGCTAAAGGAGAATGGGTACTGACGGATCATTAATTAGATAATAGATAAATTTAGAAAGCGTTCAAGGTTGGTAATGATCTTGAACGCTTTTTTTTCTACAAGCATAGCATTCTACAAGCTAGCAGCTGAGCAAACAGATTTTTTTTGGTATCTTTTTTGTGACTTATTCAAGTAAAAAAATAATTATGAAAAAGACACTTTTAATTTGTGCTGCGGCCCTTCTTTTTGCATGTAGTGCAGACGACGAACAGATTACCAATGAAGAGGTAACCTTATTTGTGAACCACTATAAGACAACTTCAGTCCTTAATGGAACCCAGTTTTTAATTCAGGAAAATACTGCTATGGGTGGTGATTCATTTGAAGGAGCAGCCTCCATTAAGAATTTTGACTTTGAACCTGGTTTTACCTATACCATCACCGCAAAGAAAACTAGTACTGAAAATGCTGGTACGGATGCCGCAACCGTTTCTTATGAGTTCGTTTCAGAAAATGAAAAAACACAGGTTTCCCCACAAGCTACTTTTGAAATCCCCGTGGCGCGATTTGTAAATGGTGTGGGCTATATATCATTTGTAAGAGGCACCTCTACAAATGGGTTTATTTTAAGTCAGGAAATTGCAATTGAATGTCAGAACCTTTGCGCTCAATTAGAAAACGTGACGCCAAACCAGGAAGCTGCTACAGGCACATTTACCCATGGGCCCGATGGGACGTATGTGCTGCAAAGCTTATATTAAAAAATAGTTATAAAAATTCACAGCACCTTAGAATACTATTTCTTGGGTGCTGTTTTTTTGTATCTTGCTGTTAAGAATCTAACAAATACTATGAAGGCAATAAAAATTGAATTAAAGTGGGCAATCATCTTTACAATCACCATGTTAGCCTGGATGCTGTTTGAAAAAACTCTGGGATGGCACGAAGAAAATATTGCAAATCATTATTGGCTTACCCTCCTTTTTATTCCTTTTGCCATATTGATGTATGTGTTGGTAATGCGAGAAAAAAGAAGAAGGCATTACGACAAAAAAATGACCTGGCTTCAGGGATTCATAACGGGGGCAAAAATGGCGCTATTTGTTGCCTTGCTTTCACCCTTGGCACAGTACATTACGCACAATTATATTACGCCAGAATATTTCAACAACGTAATTGAGTATTCGGTCACCAATGATGTCATGACGCGTACCAAAGCAAATGATTACTTCAATATTACCAATTATATCTGGCAGTCGGCTTTTGGTGCTTTGGGTGGCGGACTGGTTGTTTCGGCAATCGTTGCCATCTTTATGAGAAGGAGTTAGTTTTCAGTGTATTAATTTTAACCGTTAACCGTTCATTAACCCAAACCCCTTACTATTCTAAATATATTCGCTGCATACTATAAACTTTTATGCAATGAAACATTTACTTACTACCTTATTATTAATTTTAGGAATGGTTGCCTCGCTCGCGCAAGATTGCTCCATAGCGGCTACACTTCCATATTCCGAAGACTTTAGCACCGGAACACCGGAATGCTGGGAATACGAAGACACAGACAATATGAATCCTGTTTGGACCTACAACGATGGTGTGGATATAACAGGAAACGGCACCAACGACCCCGTTATGGTTACGATACCGCCAAATATTTCTACTACACAAAAAGACGATTGGGTCTTTGCGAGAAAAATAGCAATGACGGCGAACACACAATATTCTATCGAGGTGGCCTACAACGCTTTTAACCTAGGCCCTGCCACAGCTTCAGAAAACTTCGAGCTGGTTATTACCGATGCTCCTAGCTCTACCGCAACTTTCAGTACTGTAATAGGCACGTACAACGATTTTCTTCAGCAGGGAACATTTCCCGGTCAGAACGATGGGAACGACATAAAAACACAGGCCTACACCGCTTCCGAAACATTTACACCAACTACCACAGGAGACTTTTATGTGGCCATTCACGCCTTGGGAACCAATGGTACTGAGGCAGGGGGATTTTTCCTTTTTAATGTTTTGGTAGATGAGGTTGCGCCGGGTTGTACACCAGCCCCTGTCCCCTATTTTGAAGACCTTAGTGCAGGAGATCCACCGTGTTTTGCTATTGAAGACACCGACGGCATTGCGCCCGTATGGTCATATAACGATACTGTAGATATAGATGGTGATGGCACTAACGATCCGTTGTACAGCAATATTTCTCCTGGTGTTCAATTCCCTGAAAAAGATGACTGGGTATTTTCAAGAGCAGTACAACTAGAGGCTGGAACCACGTATTATGTATCATCTCATTACAACGCTGTTAATTTGGGAAATGCCACGTCCATTGAAAATTTTGAATTATGGGTTTTGGATGCACAAGCTTCTACAGCACCTTTTCAAGAATTATTAAACACATATCAAGATATCTTTCAAGAAGGTGAATTTCCTGGAAACAATAATGGAAATGATCTTAAATCGCAGGCTTATTTGGCAGAAGAAGGATTTACCCCAACTTCTTCGGGAACATATTATGTAGGTATCCATGCAATCGATGCTTCGGCTCAAGGGGGTGGACTACTACTATTCGATGTAGGTATTAACACAGAGCCTGTGGTACCCCTATGTAACGAGCCTGCAATGCTTCCCTATTCTGAAGATTTTAGTGCTGGAACTCCAGAGTGCTGGGATTATGAAAATACAGATATACAAGCCCCTGAATGGACATTTAATGAAAGTGTAGATATTGATGGAGATGGAACCAACGATCCTATCTTAACTTTGATCCCAAATAATGTATCACAGCAAGAAAAAGATGATTGGGCCTTTTCAAAAGCGATCACGCTCAGCGAAGCAACCGAATACCTTATAGAATTAGACTATAATTCACTAAATTTAGGGAACATTACCGCTTCAGAAAACTTTGAATTAGTAATCACAGACGCACAAAACAGTGATGCCATTGTAGAAACATTGGCTACGTATAGCGACATCCTTCAGCAAGGAGAATTTCCAGGAACCAACAACGGAAATGATTTGGAGAGTATGGCCTATACTGCTTCTGAAACTTTCACTCCTTCAAGCACAGGAGAGTATTATGTGGCCATTCACGCAACAGGAGCAAGTGGTGCAGACGCTGGCGGCTTTTTACTATTTAACCTAAATGTAAGCATAAACATTGCGCCAAGTGATGGTGCGCTCATACTTTTACCAACAACAGGTTTTGTCTCCTCGGTAAACTACAATGGTTCATCGGCTGCTGGATATGATACTACAACACACTTTTTATGGAATGAAACCAATGGTTTTGAAACAATTGGAGGTGTAGTTCCTGCCCCAGGTATTGGTGGTAAAACCGGAATCTCGGATGACGGATTGACAATAGGAGCCAGTTCCTTAAATACTACATCTGGTTTAATTGAACTGAGCATGTACGATGTAGCTACACAAACATGGACTCCTCTTGGAGGGCTTGGCGGTATTGATGGTGGTGGTGAATCTACCTCTAGCCACGCCATTTCGGGTGACGCTAGCACCATAGTGGGATTAGGGTATACCGCAACAGACAATACTCCACATGCGGTACGCTGGACAGAAACCGAAGGAGTAGTAGACCTTGGCTCTACCGTTGTTGGTGCTTTTTCTAGAGCGAATGCAACCAATCTGGACGGTACTGTTATTGGTGGTTGGCAAGATTCTGCATCTGGTTTTAGACAGGGAGCTGTATGGACAAATGGTGAGCAACAACTAGTTGCTAATACAAATGGAGATCCATTAGGAGCAGTGGAGGCTGTGTCTAATGACGGTTTATGGGCTGCTGGTGAAGGTAGTTTTGCGAATAATTTTCAAGCATATCGCTGGAGTGAAACTACAGGTGTGGAAAACATAGGACCACCCCTTTCTCCAGGATATAGAGGACTTGCCAATGGTTTAAATGAAGATGGCAGTATTGTAGTTGGAAGTTATAGACCTAACGGTGTTCCCGCTGTGTTTGGGCAAGGATTTATTTGGATTGAAGGTATTGGGATTCAAGACCTAAATGAATACGCTACATCTTTAGGTATAGACACACAAGGGGTCACTCTTTCTTTACCATTAGATATTTCGGCAGATGGGTCTACCGTTGTTGGAACAGGAAGGGACAGTAACAATAGCAACGTAGGGTTCGTGCTTAAACTAGCACCAACTACCGTGTTAGGTATTTCAGAAAATACTACAGTGGATGAAGTTATACTATTTCCAAATCCTGCTAAAGATGTGTTAAATATTTCAACAAACGAAGTAATAGATTCTGTTGAAATCTATGCTATTACTGGCCAGCAAATAATGCAAACTAAGATTGCTACAAGCAATGCAAGTCTTAATATTTCAACACTTAAAGCTGGTGTGTATATCGTGAATGTAACCGTAAGAGGCGTTTCTAAATCTTACAAGCTATTGAAGCAGTAACGCTTTTTTCGATTTAGAATTTATAAGACCCCGGAAGATATTTCGGGGTTTTTTGTTTGAAAGGTTTTCAATTGAAACGTTTGGGGATAGATGTTATCAGGTAATAAAACTACTGTAGTCTTATATTGCTATAGTTGGCATTAATGGTAAGCGAACGAGGGGCATCTTTCTTTTTATTAAAACCCCGAACTAAAACTCTTCCGTATTCTTTTGAGTTTGTGGTCTCTAAAACTTTGGGATAGAGCAGTGTGGATTTTCTTCCGTTAAAAAAGAACGTATATGGGTTTGAAGGCATTTCAATAATAGCGTTGGTATCGTCCAGAAACACATCTATAGAAGTAAAATCAGAGGATACATTATCAATAAACAAACTGCCAATAAACCCTTTAATATAGGCTTCATTTTTAAGTTCGTTAATAACTACATTGCTGGAATTGGCTTGCAGATTAATTGTATCAACCGAGTTTAATTGACAGTTGTCTACGTATTGCACGGCCAACACTCCCCCACCCCAGTAATCTACTTGTACCGGTGCATAAGCAGCATTGATGAGGGTCTTCCCCCCATCAATACTGTTTGCTGTTAACGCGGCATAATTCAATGTTGCTCTAACATTTGTAACGTCTGCCATTTTAATTTCACCGTGACGTACATTTATATCTGTCTTGGTATTTTTTGGCATCCTGATGATGATCGTTTTTTTGGCTTTCTTAAAATTTTTATCGCCCTTAGTGTCACTTTTATTGGCTCTTATAATGGTGGTTTTATTTCCATTTTCATCCATAACTTCCTTTTTGGAGTAATTCCCATCAAACTGCTTAGCCCATTCTTCGGCGTCTTTACCAAATTGCTCCCCCCATTTTTCCATGTCTTTTCCGAAGTTTTCACCCCAGGATTCCATCTGCTTTCCAAACTCCTCTCCAAATTTTTCTCCCCAGGCTTCCATTCTTTTTTCGAAGTCTTTACCAAAATTCATTTCGAAAGACTTTCCAAAGTTTTCACCCCAGGCTTCCATGCGCTTTTCAAAGATTTTACTCCAATTGTCAAGATTTTTTAACCAATCGTCTGTTTCAGCCACTGTTGCTTTAGTGTTGTATTTCTTATTCAACTTTGCAACATAGGCCTTTTTATCTTGTTCATAAGCGTCTCTATCGAACGTAAAGGAAACTTTGTCTTTATAGTTGTACCTGTTGTAAGATTCTCCCTTTTTTAAGATCGTATTTTGCTCACCAAAGGGCCATTTTGGCATGGCTTCCATTTCTGGAATTTTTGGCACATTTATATTCCAGTCTGCTGTAAACAAATCCCCTAGTTCGCCAAGGCCTTCAAGGCCTTTTAGGGCTTCCAGACTCGATACATTTACTAGATTTCCTAAATTATCTAGGGAGTTAAGGCTTCCCATGGTTTCATAATCGCCCCACAGGCTTCCGCTATTGGAGGTAATGTTTACTTTTTTGCTATTACCAAGCACGTCAAATTTCCAGTTATCGAAAATTTCCTTTTTTTCTTTTTCTGAAAGGTTATCCCCTTCCACAAAAGCTTCTACTTCTACTTTGTCTTTGTTCCACGTTTCAAAAATTACGTTGGTATGCGAGGTGTTTACATTCACCACGGCATCTTCGCCAACTGTGAAAGACTCTTTATACGAACTTTGTGCAATTACAAAGCTGGTACAAAAAACAAAAACTACATATACAAGGCTACGCTTGTAGGTCATTGAATTTTTCATTGTCTAAAGTTTTAAGTTCTTTTAATTTGTTTTTTAGTTTGAACAGCAAATCCAAACGAAGTTTCAAATTATCTATCAGTGCGTTGATGGTGGCCTCTGTTGGACCTGTCTCGGTTAATTCGTTATTTAAGCGGTTGTACTCTACATCCAGCTCTGCAATTCGCTTTTTATAGCCTTCAATAAGTTCTTTATTATCATCATTCTCGTCAAGCGAAGCTAGCTGGAAATTAATTCCTGTGAGGTAAAAATCTTCTACTTTCTTAAGGTCTGGTGAAAGATCGCCCAGCGTAAGTTTTGGTTGTTTTAGAATTTCTGTGTTCTTTTTATCTTCCTGAGTGGTTTCAGCAAATTGTTCATTTACGGTAGTTTCTCCATTCTGACTGGAAATATACTGGTATCCAAAAAAGCCAACTGTTAAAAATACGATGGCAACTGCCGCTACCTTCAACCAGAAGAAAGAGGCATTCCCGGTAGTTTTATCTACTGATGCGTCCAATGGAAAATGAGTATCCAGTTTTGCTAAAAACACATCTTCATGGTTTGAAGACATTTTTTCGTCTTTTTCAGGACGGTTTTTCAATAATTCTCTAATATCCTGTGCCATAGTGTAAGTGTTTTAAATTTTCTTTTAATTGTAATTTTCCTCTGTGTAGTTTGGTTCGTGAAGCGCTTTCAGTAATTCCCATAACTTCTGCAATTTCCTGGTGGTCATACCCTTCAACCAAAAAAAGCTTGGTCACATCCCGGTAGTTATCACCCAGGTTATCAATAGCTTTTAGCACCTCATCTACCGTTGTTTCGTCGGCTACTTGCCAATCGGTTTCGTCTTCGGCAATTCTCAGTGTTTCATCATACAAGGGTTCTGTGTCCAGCTTTCTTGCTTTAATGGCATCTAAACACGTATTAATTACAATTCTTTTTAACCAAGCACCAAAGGTGACGTCCCCTTTAAACTGCTCGATTTTCTTGAAGGCTTTAATAAATCCTTCTTGTGCTGCATCTTCTGCAGCAGCCTTGTCCTTCATATACCGTAGCGCAACAATATACATCCCGTCGCAATATTGCTTGTATAAAGCTAATTGCGCCTTTCGGCTGTTCTGTTTACATTGTTCTACAAGTAGTTGGTTGGACAAACTCGTGATGGTTTTTTGGTTGCTGTTCGGGTAAAGGACGAATTATTTTTTTATGTGTTTCAGTTCTTAACTAAATTTTAGTGTTAATTAACTTTATACTCAAACTTTCGAATTGACTTTTATCGTACATTTGGTTAAATCTAAAAATACATGAAAAATAAATACCCAGATTTCAAGAAGCTAAACCGCTTGTTAGTAGCTTGTTTTGAGGCAGAAAAACTCTACTACAATGCAGCTGACGATGCGCAGACTACAGAATTGAAACGCTTTTTAAATTTCATGGCCGTAGAGCGTAACCGCATGGCAAATATAATTAGTACCGAACTAAGCTCCAGAGACATTGAACCCTTAAAGCTCGATGCAGAAAAAGGACATCAAGACCGTACCTGGGACGAAATTAAAGAAGCCTTGGAACATTTTAATTCTGAAATTATCATAAAGCAATGTATTGCACGTGATTTAAACAACATTAAAAGGTACGACGAGCTTATTAACAACCACCAGTTACCTGAAATGACACTTGGTATTTTATACAAACAAAAACAACAATTAGAGTGGTACATTAAGCAAGCCGAAGAACATAAGGTAAACCCTAGTTTAAAAGGACCCGCTACCAGAGATGAAGCCTTGCATGGCCCTTCCCCCGAAAAAGAAAAAAAAACGACTCATAAAGACGAACACGGCAGAATTATAAACTTAAAAGCCATGTAACTTTCACCTAAAGGCGCTATGTTATAACGTCAAATTTCAGATTTCAAAAAATAGGAAGCCCTTCAAGTTTTAAAACATGAAGGGCTTTCTTAATGCTATAGAGGACTGTTATTCGTCCAGCAACAGATTTAGAGTTACTGTAATATTATCTCTTGTGGCTTTAGAAAACGGGCACGCCTTATGTGCTGCTTTCACCAGTTTTTCACCGGTTTCCTTGTCTACTCCCGGTATAAAACAATCCAATGTTGCTTCCAGAAAAAACCCATCGTCGTCCTGACAAAAGCCAATAGTAGCTGAAACACTAATATTTTCTTCGTCAATTTTTATGTTCTTACTCTTCGCTACAGATTGCACTGCACCGCCAAAACAAGCAGCATAGGCACTACCAAATAATTGTTCCGGATTGGCTCCGTCACCACCATCACCCCCCATACCTTTTGGGACCGAAAGGTTAAAATCTATAGGACCTTCTTCTGATTTTACGTGTCCCGCTCTACCGCCCTCGGCTGTAGAAGTTGCTTCATATAATGTTTTCATGAGTATTGCTTTTTCAATTAATATTTCAATATACCAACGAAAATGTGCTTTTGAAAATGTGTATTCATAAATTTGTCATAAATTTCAAGTATGGCAAAGCGCAGTAACAAACCAAAAGCACTTCAGGAAAAGGAAGGGATTACTACGCCTGAAATGTTATCGCCAAAAGCCGTCAAGGCATTGCAGAAAAACCGTAGCAAAACACTTTCTGCTGAAACGTTAACCAATAATATTCTTCAAGGTAACAGGACCTCCTTAAGCCAGGCAATAACGCTTACTGAAAGTACTGCAAAAAAACACAGCGAAACAGCCGAAGCAATTATAAAAAGCTGTCTACCTCATGCCAACAAAAGTATTAGAGTAGGAATTACGGGTGTTCCGGGTGTAGGTAAAAGTTCCTTTATTGAACGTTTCGGAATGCTACTTACTGCTGAAGGAAAAAAGGTGGCCGTCCTGGCTGTAGATCCCAGTAGCTCGTTAAGTAAGGGCAGTATTCTGGGTGATAAAACCCGAATGGAAGAACTGGTTAAAAACCCAAACGCTTTTATTAGACCCTCTGCCAGCGGCACCTCCTTAGGCGGTGTAGCCAGAAAGACACGAGAAGCTATTATTTTATGTGAAGCTGCTGGGTACGATGTTATTATTATTGAAACTGTTGGGGTTGGACAAAGTGAAACTGCCGTCCACTCTATGACAGATTTCTTTTTATTATTAAAACTGGCTGGAGCGGGAGATGAGTTACAAGGTATAAAACGCGGTATTATGGAAATGGCAGACGCCATAGCCATTAACAAAGCCGATGGTGAAAACCGTAAAGCTGCCAAACTTGCCAAAACTGAATTTAACAGAGCACTACACCTCTACCCTGCCAAAGACAATGGTTGGACGCCTAAAACACTTACCTGTTCTGCATTACAAAATGAAGGTATCAAAGAAATATGGGAGCTTATTTCAGTATACGTTAAAGAAGCAAAAACAACAGACTTTTTTCAGCATAGAAGGCATGAGCAAAATAAATTCTGGTTGCTACAAACTATTGAAAGCCGGTTAAAAAGTGACTTCTACGAAAACCCCGAAATTAAAGTCGCGCTGGATAAACAAATAGAGCTCTTGAGCGAAGGGAAAGTAACCCCGTTTCAGGCTGCAGAAAAGTTACTAAGACTTACATAAAATTTTCTCGAAACCACGCCACCTGCGCTTCCAGCCCTTCCTTCAACCCAGTTTGCGGATTGTAATTAAGCAACTTTCTGGCTTTATCAATATTCGCTTTGGTGCGTGATTGATCTCCCGGGCGTGGAGCCTTGTTAGCAACTGTTATCTTTTTGCCTAAAATTTCTTCTACGGTAGCAATTCCTGTTGCGGTTGTGTTTTCTTCCTCAGTTCCCAGGTTAAAAATTTCAGCATTGCAAACTTCTGTGTGATCCAAAACACTTACAATTCCATCTACAATATCCTGTACATAAGTAAAACTGCGCAGGTGTTTTTCACTGCCTTCGTATAGTGGAAATGGCTTGTTGTTAAGACCGCAATCTATTAGTCGGGTGTATAGTTTATCGGGGCGTTCACGGGGTCCATATACTGAATACAAACGAAAGGAAGTACTTTGAAGCAATCCTCTACGGGCATAGGCCAGGACCAATTGCTCTGCCGCCAACTTAGTCACGCCATACCAACTTGCCGGTAAAGGGGCTTCGTCCTCTGTTAAGGTTGCGTACAGACCATATATAGAAGAAGTTGCAATGTTTACAAAAAAAGGTTTCTTTTCCAGGGTTTCAATCCTATCCAACATACGCTGGGTTGCCTTAACATTATTACTGAAATAGGCTTCAAACGTACTGGTTGATGAAATTCCCGGTTGTGCTGCAAAGTGAAAAATAAAATCGGTTTCTTCTGTTATTACTCCCGAAAGATTATCATCCCGAAGATCAATTTTTTGAACGACTATTCCTTTTCCTGCTAAACTTTCAGCATTTTTCTGCTTTAAGGAAATATCGTAATAGTCAGAGAAATTATCTATTGCAGTAACGGTGTGTCCCAAAGAATGTAAGCGTTCTGCTGTGTGAGAGCCAATAAATCCTGCTGCGCCTGTTACGAGTATGTTCATCTATAAAATTGAAAGTTCAGATTTCAAAAATACTATAATTTGAAGGAATGTTGACTACCAAATTGTTCCTGTATATTACACATGCTATCGTTGCAGCGTTACAAATGCTCACCAGCGGTTGGTCACGCTTCGCAGAAGCGCTCTAGTTTATTCAAAAAAAAGCATACTTTTGCACCCAAATCAACAAAGCTTTGCAGGAGTATCAATTTACCATTATCATTCCCGTTTATAACGAAGAAGAAAACCTTCAACGTGTTGAAAAAGAATTGTTGGCATATACTAAGATCGCTTCAAAGAAAACCAGCATCCTCTTTGTGAATGATGGTTCCAAAGACAACAGCCAAGCTATCATTGAAGACATCTGTCTACGAAATGATGCTTTCAACTTTATAAATTTTATAGAAAACAGAGGGTTAAGCGCTGCAATTAAAGCAGGTTTCGATTATGTAAAAACACCGCTACTAGGCTATATAGATAGCGACCTGCAAACGGCTCCCGAAGATTTTAACCTGTTATTAGAAAAAATTGGCGAATACGATTTGGTCACAGGTGTACGTGCTAACCGGAAAGACAAATTTGTAAAAAACATGTCTTCCAAAATAGCCAATGGGATTCGCCGTGCTTTTACGCACGATGGCATGGATGATACAGGTTGTCCCTTAAAAGTGATTAAGAGCGATTACGCTAAGCGCATCCCAATGTTTAAAGGATTACATCGTTTTTTACCTGCTATGATCTTATTACAAAAAGGAAAAGTTCTTCAGGTACCAGTACAACATTTTCCGCGCATTGCAGGGACTGCAAAATTTGGTCTGTGGAACAGGTTGTTAGGCCCTCTACTGGATTGCTTCGCTTATCTTTGGATGAAGAAAAAGTATATTAATTACGAAGTAAAATCGAAAGGATGAGCGATTGGCTTATTTACAGTATTGGTTTTTTTGCACAACTGCTATTTTCTGGCCGCCTTATTTTACAATGGCTCCTATCTGAAAAAAATAAACGGGTTATCACGCCTTCCATTTTTTGGAAATTGAGTCTTTTCGCTTCGTTTTTATTGTTTGTATATGGCTATGCCCGAAACGATTTTGCCATTATGCTAGGACAAACACTCACGTATTACATTTACATTAGAAACCTGCAGTTGCAGGGCGAATGGCAAAAATCGCCCAAATGGTTTCAATTGTTTTTGTTTGTGTTCCCGGTGTTTGTGGTAGTATACTCCTACAATAATGGTGAGTACGATCTGGAACAACTCTTTAGCACGACAAACATTCCTACCTGGCTTCTAATCTTAGGCATTGTTTCTCAAATAGTATTTACCTTACGTTTTGTGTACCAGTGGCTGTATTCTGAAAAAACAAAAACCTCGCAATTACCTGTGGGTTTCTGGCGCATGAGCGTGTTGGGAGCATCCCTGATTTTAACATATGCCATTTTACGAAAAGACCCTGTGCTTTTTGTGGGGCACATTGCAGGGCTCATTATTTATGTCCGTAATATTTTTATCTGGAAAAAACAAGCAAATGAACCGACTGCAGAATAACCATATCCTTTTGTTGTGTGTAGCATGCATTGCTATTTTCTTCGTAAATCTAGATGCGTTGTACGTAAACATCATGGAAGCGCGGAATTTTGCCACGGCCCGTGAAATGCTAAACGATGGCAACTGGCTATTGACCACGTTAAATGGAGAACCGCGCTATCAAAAACCCCCCTTACCTACGTGGTTTTCGGCTATTACAGGTGCTCTTTTTGGGTTAAAAAGCTTAACGGCAATGCGATTGCCTGCAGCTTTGGTTACCCTACTTTTAATAGTAACAGCGTATAAGTTCACCGTAAAATTCAGCACAAACAAAACACTTGCTTTTGTAGGTTCTTTAATTCTCGCTACCTCTTTTTACATTGTGTTTTCAGGGCGAAATGGGCAGTGGGATATTTTCACACACGCTTTTATGATGGTGTGTATCTACCAACTGTATTTATTTTTTACTGTTGAAACTTTAAAATACCAACGCATCCTTATTGCTGCACTATTTTTTGGAGCCTCCTTCATGAGTAAAGGTCCTGTTTCTCTTTATGCCTTGTTACTCCCCTTTTTAATTGCTTTTGGAGTCGTCTTTAAGTATAAAAACTTTAAAAGCCGAATCTTGCCGCTTCTGGTATTCCTGGTAGTTTCCCTGTTGCTTTCGGGTTGGTGGTATTGGTACACATACACCTATGACCCCGAGGCTGTAGCCGAAATTACCCGCCGTGAAACCAGTAACTGGACAGGCTATAATGTGCGACCTTTTTATTACTACTGGAGTTTCTTTACACAAAGCGGTGTGTGGACGATTCCTGCTTTTATTGGCTTGCTATATCCGTATTTAAAGAGCCGTGTGAGCAATAAAAAAGGGTATCTCTTTACTTTTCTATGGACGATGGCTTCGGTTGTGTTGCTTTCTGTGATTCCTGAAAAGAAATCTCGTTATTTACTTCCTGTGCTTATTCCGTTGGCATTAAACACAGCCTATTACATAGAGTATTTATTTCTGAATTTTGCTGAATTAAAAGACAAAAGAGAAACTATTCCTGTGTATTTTAACTTCGGGCTTATTGCCCTTATCGGGATTGTTTTCCCCATTGGCGGGTATCTTTTTCTGAAAGATGCGCTTACAGGCTATTGGGTTTGGTTTGTATTACTTTCTTTTTCCTTAGCAAGTGTTGGGATTTTTATCTTCGGAAAATTACTGCGGAAGAAAATACGAGCTGTCTTTTATGGAACTATTGTATTTATTGCTGTAATACTATGCTTCGGGATGCCCATGGCAAAAGCGTTGACCATTAACCCTGAGTACAAATCGCTTTCAAAACTTAACGACTGGCAGGAAGCAAACAACAACATTCCCGTATACGAATTTTCCTATTTTACCCCGGAGCTAATCTGGGACTACGGAAAACCAATCCCTGTGATTTTAAATTTTGGAACTGAAAAGTTACCTTCAGAAACTACATTTGCCGTTCTGGTAGCCGAAGAAGATGTGCAAAAATTTAAAAAAACCTTTGCTGGGAATGCTATTGAAAAAATAGAGCGGTATGATATGAATGCCAATGCACCCGGAAGCAAATCGCATCGAACCAGACTTTGGCGGGATTTGTATACAGTTACTTCCACTTCGACACACAATCAATAGCATTTTTTATAGTACCATACTAAGCCAGTACTCGTTTAGCAAATGCCAGGAATGGGCCACGTAGTAATCTTAAGCTTGATGGGTTGTAGTAAACTTTTTTTGCCCCAAAAGTTGAATTTTGTAGAAAGCTAAACCTAGCAATCCGCCAAAAAACATTCCTGTAATAATATCTAACGGATAATGGACTCCCAGATAAATACGACTATACGCAGTCATAACAGCCCATAAAAGCAATAGAAACGGTAAGTACTTGTACCGTTTTTGAAGAATAAGGCCTAAAAACACAGCCGCTCCCATACTACTGGCCGCGTGGGCGGAGAAATAACCGTACCGGCCACAGCCATCTGCTACAAAACGCATAACCTCTTGTAACGCTTCTACTCTACAGGGGCGTGGGCGCTGAAACAAGACATACTTAAAAAGGTTTGCCAGTTGATCTGTAGCAGTAATTAACAAGGCTGCGCTTATTAAAATCACCAGCGTGCCTTTTAGTTTATAGTGTTTGTAAATGAGTAATAATAGAATGAAGTAAAGCGGAATTGATGACCATTTTTCGGTTACAGTTTGCCAGAAACCATCCCAGCTTTCGGTTCCTAAGTTGTTTAGGAACAGGAACAGCTCGGTATCGTATTCAAGGAGTTTTTCAATCATCTTCGTAGCGGGCTACTTCTCGGTCGTAAAAGTCAGTGGCTTCTTTAATGTAGTTTTCAGTTTCAGACTCTAGTTCTTTTTGATCGTGGTTATCAAGCTCTTCCAGCCATTCTACTTCATCATTTTCAAGATTAATAACAAAGCGCGGAAATTCGGTATGTATCACGAAGATCGCGTCGGGATAATCTGTGTTATCGCCTAAAATATATTTTGGAAGTTCCATGGTTTTCAGTTTGCTAAAATTTCAGTGTAAAATTACATAAAATTATTTCGTTTTAATTTCCGTAGCATTCATAACAATCATTCTTCGGGACAAAAGATGAAACCTTATATACAATAGTACCCCAGAAGCTGTAAGCCCCGCCAACAGGCCAATCCAAATACCAGAACTCTCATACGCTGTATGCATACTTAAATAATACGAAATAGGAAAACCGATAAGCCAATAGGCGATAAACGTAATTAGGGTAGGTATTTTTACGTCTTGCATGCCTCGCAAGGCACCCAGAGCCACCACCTGTATAGTATCGCTAATCTGAAACACTGCAGCAATTAACAACAACTTTGCAGCTATTGTCGCTACCTGGTAGTTATCTACCGCTTCCAACTCATTGTCGTAATCCAGGTATAATTTGGGTAATGCTTCGTGAAAAACCACAAAAATCAAAGCAAAAACTACCGCCAGGATCGTAGAGAGTAAAAATATAGACAATGTTATTCTGCGTAGTTCGATAAAGCGTTTTAGTCCTTTTTGATTCCCTACACGTATCATGGCAACTACCCCAAAGCCCATTGCCACCATAAATGTCATAGAAGACAAGTTAAGAGCGATCTGGTTTGCCGCCTGGGGATTCTTCCCTAAAATTCCTGAAAGCCAGATTGCGCTCGTAAAAATGGCTACTTCAAAAAACATTTGTAATGCAGATGGAAACCCTAAACTAAGTAACTTGTTCATCATCTTCTTGGAAAGTGAAAAAAGTTTTATGTTGAGCACATAATCCCTTGCTTTATAGTGTTTGGAAAGTACGTACCATAAATACACAACCATAATCGCACGTGAAGCCAGGGTTCCAATAGCAGCTCCTACAATTCCTAATTCCGGCATCCCAAACTTCCCGAAAATAAACATATAATTAAGTAACACGTTTACCACATTGGCAGCAATGGTAGCGTACATGGGGTATCTGGTAAGTGACAATCCGTCACTAAATTGCTTAAAAGCCTGGAAAATAATTAAGGGTACCAGCGAAATGGCCACAAGGTTCAAATAGGGCATAGCCAGATCTACCACCTCGGGGGGTTGGTCCATAGCGTACATTATAGGTTTGGCAATAAAAACGGTTACGCATAGAAGTATTCCTAAAACTGTGCATAAAAACAGCCCGTGTTTAAAAGCAGATTTCCCGGCTTCAAAGTTATTCTCACCATCGGCTTCAGCTACCAAAGGAGTAATGGCGGTGGAGAAGCCAATCCCCAGACTCATGGCGATAAACATAAAACTATTTCCCAGAGAGACCGCTGCCAGCTCTGCCGTTCCCAACTGCCCAACCATAATATTATCTACCAACTGTACTACTGTGTGTCCCAACATCCCTAAAATTACGGGAGTGGCCAGTTTTATATTGTATTTAAATTCTTTGGTATATTGCTGGAGCAAGATTCTGTATTTTTGGGCAAAGTTAACAACCCGCAGTCCATATACATCCAAAATTTCAAATAAATGCTACTTTGAAAGTCTCTTCTTTTATCTCTTTTCTGAAAGTTCCTGAGCTGGAATTACCCTTGGAACAATTTCCTTTTGCTTCCTTTAGCACTTCAAAAATGGCTACCGAAGGAGTTGTTCCGGATTTACCTACAGATAAAATGCTGGGAAAACAAGCTGAATATATATTTGAACAATGGCTGAAACATTCCCAACGCTTCCAAATAATCGCTGCAACGATTCAAATACAAGGAGCAACTGAAACATTGGGTGAACTGGATTACATCGTTACAGATACTAAAACCAGTAGCACCTTGCATATAGAATTGGCCTGTAAATTTTATCTGCTCGACGAAACGCTGGGTAACAGCACTACCCTACAATGGATTGGCCCAAATAGAAAAGACAGGTTGAGAGACAAGTTGCAAAAAATGAAAACCCGGCAGTTTCCTTTATTATACCGACAGGAAACAGCTTCAGTTTTACGTGAATTTCAAGTAGTTGTTTCGAACGTACAGCAACACTACTGCTTAAAAGCATTTTTGTTTGTACCGAAGGCGTTTCGGCACCATGAACTTCCGAAGTATTTTCAGAATTGCCTCGCAGGGTATTACATTTCTTTTAATCAACTAAAAGCTGAAGCAGATGAGAAAGCACTCTATGTCCTTCCGCAGAAAAAAGAATGGCTACTACCGCCTGAAAAAATGACCCGCTGGGTATCCTTTTCCGAAGCTCACAAGCAAATTAATAACTCAATTACTGAAAAACGTTCCCCTCTGATCTATAAAAAAAGAAACGGAACTATTGAGAAGTTTTTTGTAGTTTGGTGGTGATAATCAATACAATAGCATACTTTTATGGCTTTAAACTCATTAAAATGAAAAACAAAAGGTTTCTCGTTATTCTGGCTAGTATCATAGCGCTATTACTTATTCCTCTGGTTGCTATGGAATTTACAAATGAGGTTGTCTGGACCAGCTCCGACTTTATTACTATGGGGTGTATGCTACTTACTGTAGGAGTCTTTTGTGAACTTATTTTAAGGAAGATAACCAAAGCCAGATACAGGATTGCTTTGTGCATTTTAATTCTACTCCTTTTCCTTCTGATCTGGGCCGAACTCTCCGTAGGTATTTTCGGAACTCCTTTTGCCGGTACTTAGTAAGAGTTTTAGCGAAGTATCTTTTTCCCTTCCACAGTAATTGGAGAGCCCTCTGCAAGCATTACGGACAGTGGTTCTGTCTTATTTAAAAACTGAAAGTCTTCGCCATATTCTTTGGCAAAATCGACTTCAATATTATAGCTTTTCACGTTGTAAGCATTCCATTTGGGATGGGTAACCTGGTACTCGGTAGTTTTGGTTTTACCCGTTTTGTTGTAACCCCAATAGTGTTCTGTGATAAATTCGGTGTCAGAATTCAGTGGAATTGGTTTTGCAATTGTATCTGAAATCACTGAAAATGAAAACCAGTCCTTTTTATTTTTCCACCGGTAGGCTGTGAACAATTCATTTTCACGTTTCTCCCAGTTATGGCTCATGTTCCGGGTTTCATATACTTCGTTATATATGTTATTCGCAACAAAGGTGATAGCGTGTTTCGGAACTATCTCCTTCACAAAAACCACCCCTCTTTTCCACACTCTATCTTCCTTAAACCGCACGTAAAACCGAAGATTTACTTCTTCAAAATTTACGTGTCCTGGAATTTTCACCCCCAGTACTTTGGTATTTTTAAACATAAAACCCACAAGACTCACATAGCATATTCCGTCGTATATATCCAATTCGGTTCTGTATGGGAGGTAGGGCTTTAGTACATCAGGAGCTACTTCGTAGTTTGCCAATGCCAGCCTGCGCCATTCTGCTTTTAGGAAACTCATTTTAGTATTAGTTTTTCACCTCTGTCATTTCATTTTTGATACCGTATTTATCTATTAAATACACCAGGCTTGCCATGGTAGCGCCCCCCAACTCCAGTTCTCTTTTATTTACTGCATCAAATGTATCACTGGCTGCATGATGGTAATCGAAGTAGCGTTGGGAGTCTGGACGTAAGCCAGCCAGGACTACCGTTCCATCTTTAAGCGGGCCAATGTCTGCACCGCTTCCACCTTTTTCAAAATAGTGAATTAAATACGGCTTAAAGAGCGGTTTCCAGCTTTCTATTTGTGCAAAATTGGCATCGTCTGTATCGAATGAGAATCCGCGTGGAGTGAAACCTCCGGCGTCACTTTCTAATGCAAAGATGTGTTTTTCTTTTTTCAGCCTGGCTTCTTCAGCATATTTTCGGCCCCCTCTAAGACCATTTTCTTCATTCATGAACAACACAACCCGAATGCTGTGTTTGGGTTTGTAATTGGTTTGTTTTAATAATCGCAGCACTTCCATAGACTGTACACAACCAGCCCCGTCATCATGCGAGCCGTCTCCTAAATCCCAGGAATCTAAGTGCCCCCCTACGATGATGTATTTGTCCGGGTATAAGCTGCCTTTAATTTCGCCAATGACATTATAGGACTCTACATCTTCATGAGTTTTGCAGCTTTGCTTAAAATAAAATTTAAGATCTGGTTTCAAAGTGAGTGCGTTGCTTAAATAGTCTGCATCGTTCGTACTTATGGCACAGGCAGGGATGCGTTGGTCAAGGGGTGTATCTCCATAACTCATAGCTCCCGTGTGTGGAAAATCGTCCTGACGTAAGTTCATTGAACGAACCACAATCCCTACGGCTCCATATTTTGCAGCTTCCATGGCCCCTGCGTACCGCTGATCTACACAGCCTCCATACGCTTCAAAAGTCTGGATTAAATCTGCCTGCATGGGACGATTGTAAAATACAATTTTACCTTCTATTTGTTCACGTCCGTACCGTTCTAAGTCTTCAAAATTTTGCACTTCAATCACTTCAGCCTTTAAACCTGTTGGGGGTGTTGGTTCAGAGCCCCCCAACGCACAGATATTTACGACTGAAGTTCTCCCGGGCGCTGTTTCAATATAGGCGTATTCTTTAAACCCACGGGTCCACTTAGGCACCATGACAGGCTGCAACCACACTTTATCCAGCCCTAATTTATTAAGTTCTTTTTCGGTATAACGCACAGCGCGATCTGCTTGTACAGATCCGGAAAGACGTCCCCCAATCTCATTACTCAGGTATGCTAACCAGTCATAACTTTGCCCGTTGAGCAATGCTACATCGTATATATTACGAAGTTGGGTAGAATCTGCTTTATTCACTTTTTGGGCAGTTGCTGAAAAGGTAAGTGTTACTAATGCGAGGAGTACTAAAATATTTTTCATAGGTATGTATTAATTTTTCAACCCCGATTCCTTATGTTTTTCAACTGAAAAGGGGAGTCGTTCTGTAAACTTTAAGAGATAAGAATACAATGACAGAGGTGTAAATGTATCAATTATTACAAGACAGTATCTTATTCTCCCTGCAAGGTTTCTTTAAATTCTTCAATACGTGCCTTTACAGCTGCATCCAGCTCGGGTTCTTTTATGTCTTCGTATTTTTTTAGTTCTTCTAGCAAGATAGATGCCACAATATAGCGAGCTGCGGGCTTATTATCAGCTGGAATAGCATACCAGGGCGCATGTGGGTGGGAGGTCCTGTTCAAAACTTCCTGATAGCAGTTCATATAGGTGTCCCACAGCTTACGCTCTTTAAGGTCTCCAGGGGAAAATTTCCAGTTTTTATTGGGTTTATCGAGTCTGCGTAGCAAGCGGTTCTTTTGTTCTTCTTTTGAAAGGTTTAGAAAGAATTTAAAGATGAGTGTGCCATTTTGTGAGATGGTCTTTTCAAAAGCATTGATTTGCTCGAAACGTCTGTCCCAGAACGCTTCGTCTATATCTGAAACTGTGTTCACATCGGGTAGGTTTTCGCCTAAGATATACTCTGGATGTACCCGGGTTACCAAAACGTTTTCATAATGGGTTCGGTTAAAAACACCAAACTTGCCTCTTTCAGGCAGTGCAATGTAGTGGCGCCAAAGGTAATCGTGATTTTTTTCTAATTCGGTTGGCACTTTAAAGCTGTGTACTACAACTCCCCGCGCATTAAAATCCTTAAAAACTTCGCGGATTAAACTATCTTTTCCAGCGGTATCCATTCCTTGTAAGCAAACTAACACAGCATATTTACCGTGTGCATAAAGGGTATCCTGTAACGCTCCCAGCTTTTCACGGGTGTCTTCCAGTTCTTTTTCTAGTTTCTTTTCTGAAGCATCGAAATCTTCAAAACTCTTAAGGTCTGAAACTTTTACAGTGTCTTTAATTTTGTAATCTGAAATGGAAATATTTTTCATGTATCAATTATTTGCTGGCGAAGAGTTTTACATCTTCTTCGCTTACTTCACTTCCGCCTAAGATAATTAGCCGTTCTACAACATTCCGAAGCTCACGAATGTTTCCTGTCCAGTCGTATTCTTTTAATTTCTTCAGGGCCTTTTCTGAAAATTTCTTCTGTCCCGTCCCGTATTCAGATGCTATTTTTTCGGTAAAATAGTCCACCAGAATTGGAATATCGTCACGGCGCTCGTTAAGGGGTGGTACTTTTACCAATATTACAGCCAGACGATGGTATAAGTCTTCTCTGAAATTCCCCTCTTCAATTTCTTTCTTTAAGTCTTTATTGGTTGCAGCAAGGACGCGAACATCTACTTTTATATCTCTATCGCTCCCTACACGTTGTACTTTATTTTCCTGTAGAGCTCGTAACACCTTTGCCTGCGCAGATAGACTCATATCTCCTACTTCGTCCAAGAAAATAGTTCCGCCATTGGCAGCTTCAAATTTTCCTGCTCTGTCTTTATTTGCTGAAGTAAACGCCCCTTTTACGTGACCGAAGAGTTCACTTTCAATTAGCTCACTAGGAATAGCGGCGCAGTTCACTTCGATCATAGGGCCTTTGCTACGATCACTTTTTTGGTGCAACCAATGTGCTACGAGTTCTTTTCCTGTTCCGTTGGGACCTGTAATAAGCACACGTGCTTCGGTAGGAGCTACTTTCTCTATCATCTCCTTAATATGACTTATGGCGTCGCTCTCTCCTACCATTTCGTAGTTTTTACTCACTTTTTTCTTAAGGCGCGTGTTTTCTACGACCAGTTCCTTTCGGTCCAACGCTATACGCACGGTATTGAGTAACCTGTTTAAATCTGGTGGTTTTGAAATATAATCGAACGCTCCTAGCCGCATTGTATTTACCGCTGTGTCTAAGTCTCCGTGACCAGAAATCATAACAATAGGCGTTTCCGGTTTAATCTTTTTGATGGCTTCGAGTACTTCAACACCATCCATTTTAGGCATTTTAATATCACAAAGTACAAGGTCGAAGTCGTCTTTTTTGATCAATTCAATACCCGCCAGCCCGTCTTCAGCTTCGGTTACCTGGTAGGTGTTATTCTCTTCAGAAAGTATTTTCACAAGCACCCTTCTAATAGCTGCTTCATCTTCAATAATTAATATTTTGGCCATTTTAAATTTTAAATTTTATACCACCTCTAGCATAGAAGTTATTCTTGTCGTCTATAGTATACACATCCTCTCCATTTGAATCGCGCAGTCTAATATCGTTAATAATAGTGTGACCGCCATACACATAAAACACAAAGTGATCTATAAACTCCCAATCGTAACCAATTCCTGCAAGAGCAACAGTCATTGAAATATTTTCACCTACTAAGTTTGTACCTTCTATAGGAGCATTCTCTTGGATATTGGCAAAAAACCCATCTAAAGTGGCAAATAATTGCAATTCTTGGTCAGGAACAAATTCATATTTGAGATTAGATTTTGGAACGCCTAGTCCGAATGACCACTTAGGTGCAAACTCCCTATAATAATTAACAAAAGGTAATGGGAAAGGTCTTCCAGCGGTTGTTGAGTAATTAATTCCCAAAACTAAGCGCCAAGGTTTTTCTGGTGGATTCTCTTCATCTTTACCTGTCCTATCCTTAATGAGGTAAACACTTCCCCCAAAAATGAGATCGTCTCTTACTAGGGTAAATTCAAAATTTGAGGCTAAACGTGCTTCTCCTTGAACAGCGTAACGCCAACCACTTTCAAACTTATCGGTAAAACCAAGAGTTAGTGTGAAATTCTGAAAATGCTCCTTATTAGTTTTGTTGAAAGGTACAGGTTCTCCCAATTCCATATTCACATTTCTGTACTCAAAACCCGAGACCAAATAGGCATCATCGCCCATTTGAAAAGGCACGTTTACAAACGCTCGAAATCGGCTAAAGGTATTTTCAGATTTGTCTTGTGGAAAATAAGTATATTCTACTCTAGCGAGATCGGTTACTTGTGCATTTGTTTTTGAAGATATTAGTACTGTTACTAAAAATAATAATAAAGATAGCTTATGGCTTAGATTCATAGGGGGTAATTTGTAGTCGTTAAAATTAAGTAACCGAAATGAATCCTACTGTTAGCATTCTCATAAAAAACAAGAGCCTACTCCTGTTGGGGTGTCGCTTGTGTAAATAGATGTACATCGCGTTGTGGGAAGGGGATCGTAACATTATTTTCACGAAACAATGCATCTATGGTAAACCGTATTTCACTCTTTATCTTGGGGTCTACAAAACTGTCACTTATAAAAAAGTGTATACTAAAGACCAGGGCAGAATCGCCAAAATCTTCGAACAATACAAAAGGTTTAGGACTTTTAAGAACACCCGTTTGTTTCTGCACGCTTTGTAATAGTAATTCTTTCACTTTAACGGTATCACTACCGTACGCCACACCCACTCTCACAAGTTCACGGGTAGATTTGTGGTTTTGGGTGTAGTTGTAAATAAGGTCTGTGATAAATTTATGGTTAGGAATAATGATAATTTTATCGTCCCTGGTAATAGCGCGTGTTGTTCGTAGCTTGATATCTATAACGCGGCCCACCTTTCCTTCAACTTCTATAATATCGCCTACTAAAAGTGATTTGTCTATAATAATAAAGATCCCACCAATAACATCCTGAAATAATTCTTGCAACGCCAGTCCTAACCCTACCAGAAGCGCAGCAGAGGCTGCCAAAAATGGTGTGATATTAAAACCAGCAAGACTTAAGGTAGCAAAGACAACAATTACATAAGTAATGTATTTTATAAACTTAAAAACACTTATAAATTTAAGTTTATCGGTTTCCACCATTTTTCTGGTGAATAATACCCTAATCCACTTAAGGAGAAAACTTGCAATGAGAAAAGAAATTGTTACTATTAATACTAAGCTTATAGTAATATGGATTTGTTTATCACCTTCACCAAAATGAAAACCAAGATCCAGAAAGTCTTTAACAGCTCCCCAAATATCCTCTTTTACAACTTCTTCAATTTTATCGGTAACTTTTTCCTTCTCCTGAAACATGGTTAGTATTTAAGCCATTTTGCTAATTCCTTGTAGCTTGCTTTCTTTCCGTACATTAAAATACCCACACGGTATATTTTTGCAGCAAACCAAACGGTGCCAATAAAGGTAGCAAATAAAATAACTACAGAGATAAGTTGCTGCCACCATGGCACTCCAAACGGAATTCGCATTAGCATGACCACGGGTGAGGTAAAAGGAATATAAGAAAACACCTGACTCACCGTCCCGTGCGGATTATCTATTACCGTAAAAAAGCCAACATATACGGCCAGAATTAACGGCATTAGTAAGGGTAACATAAATTGCTGTGTATCGGTTTCGCTGTCTACTGCGGCTCCAATAGCTGCATACAGGGATGCATACAACAAATACCCACCTATAAAAAAGAACAGGAACATCACGATTAAATTAGCAATAGGCAGTTTATTAATTTCAAGTAAGGCTTCGGCTACAAAAGACTGCAAGCCACCCTCTGAAGCTTGTGCAACAGCTTCCATTTGCTGTTCCTGCATTGCCGTAATATCTACCCCAAAAACAAGTGGCACAATTGCCGAAAGCACCCCTAGCAATACTACCCAGGCTGCAAATTGGGTAACTCCCGCCAGAGAAGTTCCAATTATTTTCCCTAACAATAGTTTGATGGGTTTTACAGAAGAAATAATTACCTCGATAATACGGCTGGTCTTTTCTTCGATCACACTTCGCATGATCATATTGCCGTAAATAATAATAAACATAAATAACAAATATCCGGCAGCTCCGCCAAAAACAAGTTTAATCCCAGACCCCAATTTTGATGT
Source organism: Flavobacteriaceae bacterium UBA1903 (assembly GCA_002337605.1). GTDB lineage: Bacteria > Bacteroidota > Bacteroidia > Flavobacteriales > Flavobacteriaceae > Marinirhabdus. Next base: position 41,541 of record DDGL01000011.1, on the reverse strand, counting down.
TTCTTCGCCTTTAAAAGTCTCTAACTTGGTATCCACTGAGACTCGTAGCGACTTTATTTTAGCAGCATCATAATTAGAGGCATTCAACTTTAAAGTATTTGCTTTATCGCGTATGGCATCTTCAATATCGTCAATGGTTCCCAGCGATGGAGAGTCTTCAGAATAAAAAGTAATGCTTTTTGCCAGTTCGTCTATGTTGTCGTTTTCAGGGATATAAAGGAGTCCATAATCCCCACTTTTTTCAGTCTTTGCTTTGGCTTGCTCGAGAGAGAGACTTTCCAGGCGATCGTATTTCAGGTTATCTGTACTTTCAAACTGAGAGACAAAGAGTCCGCTTTCATCCAGTACATTTATAACACGCACTTTATCGTTATTTAACTGTGAAAGGTACCCTACCAGCGTAAAAAGTCCGATCATTATTACAGGACTCAGAAACGTCATGATAATAAACGACTTATTGCGAACCTTGGTAAGGTATTCTCTTTTTATAATGAGTTGTAAATGATTCATACTACTGAAATGTTAGTTGTTTTTTACAGTTTCGATAAAAATATCGTTGGCGCTTGGGATCACCTCTACAAAGTGTGTTAATTGCCCTTGTGTAGTTAAATAGCTCACCAGATCGTTGGCCGATACAGTTGATGGTATTTGTATTTTATACTGAAGTTCGTCGTTAATGGTCTTAAAGGTAGCGGGTGATACGGTAAACTTATCTTTTAAGTGAGCACTTACGGCAGAGGCATTTTGAGTAACCAGACCTACTTCATAGGTATTGTTTTTATAGGCTCGTTTTATATCCAGAAGTTTACCGTCCAGGATTTTGTTCGACTTGTTAATAAGGGCAATGTGGTCACACATTTCTTCGACGGATTCCATACGGTGGGTTGAAAAAATAACCGTTGCCCCGTCGTCCCGAAGTTTTAAGATTTCGTCTTTAATCAAATTTGCATTTATGGGATCGAAGCCGCTGAAGGGTTCATCGAAAATCAGCAATTTAGGTTCGTGCAACACCGTAACTACAAACTGGATCTTTTGCGCCATTCCTTTAGAAAGCTCCTGAATTTTTTTATCCCACCAGTCTCCAATCTCCAGACGATCGAACCAGTATTTTAATTTGGTTTTCGCTTCATTTTTAGACAACCCCTTTAACTGTGCCAAATACAACGCCTGCTCCCCTACTTTCATAGATTTGTAGAGTCCGCGTTCTTCGGGCAAATATCCAATGTTCTGAATATGATTTGGTTGCAACGGTTCGCCATCAAGAAACACTTTTCCAGTATCCGGCATGGTGATTTGATTGATAATACGAATAAGCGTTGTTTTACCAGCACCATTAGGCCCTAAAAGTCCAAAGATACTGCCCTTAGGAACTTCTATGGATACATTGTTCAAGGCTTTAAATTCACCAAAAGATTTTGAAACGTTTTCTGCTACAAGTAGTTTTTCCATAGTGTTTTTTTGCGATGCGTAAAGATAAAAATTTGTATCCCTTAAAGCTTACGAAGGGGTAACTTTTTAGCTGAAGTTTGACAACAGATGGTTAGTAGCAATTATCCCCAACTTGTTACTAATCTATGTGATTTATTGCATATTTCACAAAATGGACTTAAAAACAAAACCCACCCTCAAATTGCTTTAAGGATGGGAAAAAAAATTGCTATGAAAAAGAAAAATATCACTTAAATAAATAAGCGATATTCAAATATAAGTAAAATATATCAATTAACGTTTATTTAAGAAAACATATCCTTCACCTTCTCAAAAAACGATTTATCCTCCTTTTCCGGATTGGGTTGAAAGTGCTCATCGGTGCTCATTTTTTCAAAAAATTCCTTCTGCTCTTTTGTTAAAGCTTTTGGCGTCCAAACGTTTACATGCACTAATAGATCACCAGTGCCATATCCATTTATGCTTGGTATCCCTTTGTTTCTAAGTCTAAGGATTTTTCCACTTTGTACACCAGGTTCTACTTTAATACGCACTTTTCCTGTAACTGTATCAATTTCTTTGGAAGCTCCCAGGGCAGCTTCAGAAAAACTCACATACAGATCGTAGTGTAAGTTATCATTTTCTCTTTGCAAGCTTGCATGAGGCAGCTCTTCAATGGCTACTAACAGATCTCCGGCAATTCCATTTCCAGGAGCATCGTTTCCTTTACCTGAAACCTTTAATTGCATCCCATCCACCACTCCGGCTGGAATCTTAATGCTAACTGTTTCTTCGGTCGCCAGCATTCCCTGCGCATCGGCATTGGCAGGTTTTTTATCTATAATCTGTCCTGCTCCCCCACAGGTAGTACAGGGAGCCGAAGTTTGCATACGGCCCAGAATAGTATTTTGAATACGCGTTACCTGTCCAACACCATTACAGGTGGTACAGGTTTTATAGGTTGTTCCCTGTGCCTGCTTTTTACGTTTTACTTTGATTTTCTTTTCAACACCATTGGCTATTTCTTCTAAGGTTAGCTTCACACGGATGCGCAGGTTGCTTCCTTTAACGGTTCGGCGACCCCCGCCACCAAAACCTCCAAAGCCTCCACCGCCGCCAAATGCGCCACCGAAAATATCTCCAAACTGGCTGAATATGTCATCCATATTCATGCCTCCTCCACCACCAAAGCCACCACCTTCAAAGGCCTGGTGACCATACTGGTCGTAACGTGCTTTTTTGTTCGGGTCGCTTAAAACTTCGTATGCTTCTGCTGCTTTTTTAAATTTATCTTCGGCTGTAGTATCTCCCGGGTTTTTATCGGGATGGTATTCTATCGCTTTTTTGCGATATGCCTTTTTAATTTCAGCTGCAGATGCGCTTTTAGTAACTCCTAGTATTTCGTAAAAATCTTCTTTCATATATCGTTTCCGTTTACACGGGTACTTTTATTGTCCTATCACCACTTTTGGGTAGCGAATTATTTTATCTCCAAGCTTGTAGCCTGTCTCTATAACATCAATAATTTTACCTTTTAGTTTTTTCTCGGGAGCAGGAATTTGTGTGATTGCTTCATGAATTTCAGCATCAAACGTATCCCCTTGTTGCGTACCGATAGGCTCCAGACCTTTCAGCTTTAAAGTTTCCCGCAATTTGGAATTAATGAGATTTACACCCGTAAAGTGACTGTCGTCATCGCTCTTTTTAATTTCGGCCAGGGCACGGTCAAAATCGTCCAAAATAGGTAAAATTGCTACGATCACCTCTTGCCCCGCAGTTTTAAACAACTCAACCCGTTCGCGACTGGTGCGTTTTTTATAGTTTTCAAACTCTGCGAAAAGACGTAAGTATCTATCTTTTTCTATAGCTACTTCGTCTTTTAATTTTGAAATTTCAGTAACCGAGGTATCTTCTGTTGTACTTTCACTAGTTGCATCACCTTCCACATCCTGGGTGGCGGTACCAACTTCAGCATCTTGCTCTTCTTGAATTTTATCTTTCTTGCTCATAAAAGCGTCAAATTTTTAATTTTCTTAAAGGCTGCAAAAGTACTGCCATTTCAGTAGAAATGTCAAAATGTCATTGCTTTTTATTTAATAAATATTTAAGAGAAATTATCTTAAGAACACTTAATTTTAGACTTCAATCCAATTAACTTAAAATCATGAAAAAAACCATCACTTTATTTACGGTAGTATTTTGTACTGCATTACTTTTTACAGCTTGTAACGAAACCAAAGAAAAAGATACCAAAACAGAAGAAGCTGCAGTCGCAACAGAGAGCTCTACTGTGTATTCTGTAGATACAGATAAATCCATTATTAACTGGTCCGGAAGTAAGCCAACAGGCACTCATACCGGAACTATAGCATTGATAACCGGTGATGTTATTGTAAATGATAAAAACCTGGAAGCTGGTAAGTTTACTGTAAATATGAATAGTATCGTGGTAACAGATCTAGAAGCAGGTGATGGAAAAGAAAACCTGGAAGCTCACTTAATGGGTACTGTTGAAGGGAAAGAAGGAGATTTTTTTAATGTAACAAAGTTCCCAACGGCCTATTTTGAAATTACAAGTATTGAAGGAGACCAGTACAAACCCACAATAAATGGAAATTTGACCCTTAAGGACAAGACAAACCCTGTTTCGTTCAACGCTACAGTATCATACCCTGGAAACACAATCTTTTTAAAGAGTGAAAAGTTTACCATAGACCGTACTAAATGGGATGTAAACTACGGGTCTAAATCTGTCTTTGACAACCTAGGAGACAAGTTTATTAGTGACGATATGGAACTTCAAATAGAGCTGCACGGCTCTAAAGAATAGTTTTTAAAAAAACCATCTAAAAAAACTGCGAGAGGATTTCTCGCAGTTTTTTTTATATTAATTTTTTAACGGCATAGTTTACATTTACATACATAAAACTGTACCCAGTAGCTTCAATTTTCTTGCAGCTTACCAGCTGACTTTCCAAGACAAGAGTTGCCATTTCTCCTAATAGTATTTTGAGTACCCAACCCGGAACATTTGGGAGCCAAATGTTTTTTTGCAGTGCGGCGGCTATTTTAAACGTAAGACTTTTATTGGTAACCGGATTTGGTGCTACTGCATTGTATACTCCCTCGAGGCCACTTTTTAAAACATGAACATATAAACAGGCAATATCGTGGAGGTGGATCCATGAAATCCATTGCTCACCACTGCCTATGGGAGCACCAAACCCTTTTTCTATAGGTTCTTTAATTTTCTGAAAAGCCCCTTCTTCTTCAGCAAATACAACGCCAGTTCTAATCTTTGCAACACGCATTCCCAATGTTTCAAACTGATCTGCCGCTGCTTCCCAGGCTAAAACTACTTCACCTAAAAATGAGTTAGCAACTTCTTTACTTTCTTCGGTGTATAATTTTGTTTTATGATCCGGATATACACTTACACCGCTTGCCGAAATAAAGTGATAAATAGAATGATCCATCCCTTTAAGGGTTCTGAATAATAAGTTGGCTGTTTGGGTTCTGCTTTCAAGGATTTTTTTCTTATAGCTTTTGGTCCACCGTTTGGAGATGGTTGCTCCAACTAAATTAATGATAGCAGTTACATCGGTAAAAGCATTGATATCTATTTCTTCCTTTTGTGGGTTCCAGTAAAACCCTTTATAGTTAGGTTTGTCTTCAATTTTATCTCTACTTGTAGTAAGATAATTTACTTCTATCCCTTCGTCAATACAATACTCGGTAATCTTAGTACCAATGAGACCTGTTGCTCCAGTAATTAATATTTTCATCTTCTCATTCTTCTTAAATTCATAGCAACTTAAAGATACAAGGATGCATTTGGAATACCGTGGGGATTAACGCAATTTTAGTAGAGTTGGTAGTTGGTAGTTGGTAGTTGGTAGTTGGTAGTTGGTAGTTGGTAGTAAAAATGAATTTTAATTTGTTATCTGAAATTTTGTAACCTTTAATTTCAGGAAAAATCCCAAATACTAAGCGCCTTTCGTGGCTCTTAGCATCTGAGAAAAAAATCTCGAATACTA
>DDGL01000011.1:0-35898 GCA_002337605.1 Flavobacteriaceae bacterium UBA1903 | reverse complement strand
GCCTTTCGTGGCTCTTAGCATTTCCCGTTTTCCTGGGGGGCCTGGGAGGCGTTCTACGGTGAAACCAACCGCTTGCATAGCACGTCTTACACTTCCTTTTGCTGCATAGGTAACCAAAATGCCTTTTGGTTTTAGCGCAGTGTACATCCTGCTAAAAATTTCTTCCGTCCACAATTCGGGTTGCACTCTGGCGCCAAAGGCATCGAAATAAATAACATTGATCGTATTATTTTCTGAAATTTCCGAAAAAAATTGCTGACGCTTATTTAATGAAAACTGCGTGGTAATTTCAACATTCTCTTCCCAGGGAACGTCGTGTAATTTTTGAAATAGACCTGCTGAAATTGCAGTCTTTTCGGGATAGTTCAATTTGGAAACTTCTGTAACGGAAACGGGATACGCTTCCACAGCAAGATATGTACAGAAAATTGCTGATTTTTCAATTTCTGAAACTGTAAGCAATGCATTGAGCCCTGTTCCGAAACCAATTTCCATAATTGAAATTTCGTCACAGGGATTTTCAGCTAAAAAATGATACAGTCCTGTTTGTATAAAAACGTGACGTGCTTCGGTTAACGCACCGTGTTTGGAATGGTATTGTTCCCCCCAGTCTGGCAGGTGTATGGTTACCGAGCCATCTCCGGTAGTGAGAAATTCACGCTTCAAAAGCTTATTGGTTCTCTGCTATTAACACCCCATCTGCAGTAAAGGAAAGTGTTCTTTTAGGCGCTGTAATAGCTGCGATCTCTTCTTTAGATTTTCCTGCATCTTCAGCAAAATGGCGCTGGTCCTCTACACTCATTTCATCTATAAAAGCTTTTCCGCTAACAATTACCTCATCGCCAGCAATGTCCATAGGCATAAAGAAACCGTAGTCTTTAAATTTAATTAATGCCTCTTCCTCTCCCATATCCATACGCATCCAGCACCCTTTGTTTTGGCAAACACTGTTTACCTTAGAAATAAATTTTACTTGTGCTGTATCGCCTGGCTTCAGGCTTTTATAGGTTTTGTACATTTCGTCCTTGGTCATCGCGTCGGCATCTGTGATCTTATCACCAAATTCCTGATAGGCCATTTCCTGGGCAGCTGTTTCTTGTGAAACTTCGGTTTCAGCGGTATCCTTTTCAACTTTGTTATTGCACGCAACTAAAACGGCTGCGGCTAGGGCTATAAAAACTAATTTTTTCATCTGGAATGTTTCTTTAGGGTATTTTCTATTAATATACTGCAATTTTATGAATTTTTTGAATTTTTTTACGTCTAAATTTTCGTTAATTTTGCGGACATAAGCACCTTACCTTTCATGAACACAAGCACAGATAAGATTACCGTAAAACAAGCTACCAATTCAAGACTGCCCGATGTGGATTTTGACAACCTTACCTTTGGAGGTACGTTTACAGACCACATGTTTATGTGCGACTTTAAAGACGGTGCCTGGAAAGATGCTACCATACTGCCTTATGGAAATTTAAGTATCTCCCCTGCTGCAAAGGTCTTTCATTACGGCCAGGCAGTTTTTGAAGGCATGAAAGCATTTAAAGATGAAAACGGAGACGTATTCTTATTCAGACCTGAAGAAAACCTTAATCGTATTAATAAATCCTCAAAGAGAATGGCCATTCCGGAGTTTCCGAAGGATTTGTTTTTTGAAGCACTCCATAAATTACTGGCTTTAGACAAAGGTTGGGTTCAGGGAGGTCTTGGCAATTCGTTGTACATACGACCATTTGCAATGGCCACTCAGGTTGGAGTGTCTGCATCTCCAGCCGATGAATACAAGTTTATGATCCTTATGTCGCCAGTAAAAGCCTATTATACAGGCGATGTTAAGGTACTGGTTGCAGAAAAATACAGCCGCTCTGCAGACGGAGGCGTAGGGGCTGCAAAAGCTGCCGGAAACTATGGCGCGCAATTTTTCCCTACTAACTTAGCCCGCGAAAAAGGGTTTCAACAAGTTGTCTGGACAGACTCTAACGAACATAAATATCTTGAAGAAGCAGGTACTATGAATGTCTTCTTCAGAATTAATGACACCCTTATTACAGCTCCTACCAGCGACAGGATCTTAGATGGGGTTACACGAAAAAGTGTCCTATCTCTGGCAGAACGCGACGGAATTGAAACCGACGTAAGACGCCTTACCGTTGCCGAATTAGTAGCTGCTGCAAAAGACGGCAGCCTAAAGGAAATTTTTGGAAGTGGAACTGCCGCTGTTATTAGCCCGGTCAGTGCGTTTGGATATGCAGAGGAAATTTTCGAACTTGAAAAGCCTGCAGACAGCTATGCTACAAGGTTTAAAAAAGAGCTCATGGACATTCAGTATAACCGTGCGGAAGACACCTTCAACTGGCGCTACCCAATAAGCTAATTCCCGGTTTCAGGTTCAATAGTTCAGATTAAAAATTAAAACCTTTGGTTTTAGTTATTGTTTGTCTAAAATCTCTTTAATACTTGGTTTGAAGTAGTCCGGGCCTTTTAAGACTTTTCCGTCTTCTCTGTAAATAGGTTTACCGTCGGCTCCTAATTTACTCATGTTACTTCGTTGAATCTCGTTAAACACTTCTTCAATTTTGTATTGCATGCCGTGTTCTATAATAGTGCCACAAAGTATGTACAGCATATCTCCTAAAGCATCGGCCACTTCTACCAGGTCGTTAGTATTGGCCGCTTCCAGGTATTCTTCATTCTCTTCGCGCATTAGTTCATATCTAAGTAAGTTCTTTTTTATTCCTAGATCGGCTGTAGGCGTTTCTTTAATTCCTAATCCAAAAGCAGTATGAAACTTGTGTACTGCGGCTATTTTATTTTTCATCTATCTAAATTTATAATTGCTAAAAATATTGAAAGTAGGTTTTATACTTACGCTAATTGTAAGAAACTTTTCAACCAGAGTTTTCAATTAAGCTGTATTTTTGCTCTCCATAAGTACTTCTACAATGATCTCGACAGGACAACTCATTTTTGCCATTTGTTTCTTTATAGCTTTTGTAATTATCGTTGCAATAAGCTACCGTAAGGACAAAAAATTACATAGAAAATACTACAAAGGAAATATCTGGGTGTTGTTCGGATTTATTGTGTTCTTCCTGCTTTTACTGGCTGCTAAACTACTTTTAAAAAAATAGTAAAGTTCTTACTATAAAATTGTGTTACAGTAATTTGGAGGATTAAACAGATACCAGTACCTTGGTGTGGACGAATCCCAGATCTACTTATGCAGTTCTATTACCAAACAACCTTCCTACTTTTCAAGAGTACACAAATACCCTGTAATGGGTATGGATACTTTAAGTATCTGATAGTATTTTAGCAGAAATTAAAAACGATAATTATGACATTAACCGGCACAGTTCACCTAAATGAAGCATCAAACAATAGACACCAATTTGTTTATGGCACCCTATACAGTAAGACATTTGTTGGTCTTTTTGCTAAATTTACTATAACCAATAGAAAACTTACAGAAATTTCGCTTGTACCAATTACCTATAATAACTCAGGCAAACTTCTGATTGAGAGCGCAACTCTTGACTCCAGTCTTAACAGACGAAGCGGAAGAGATATTGTGGAAGCTGGGAGAACCCCAACTCCTATCGACTGTTTGACATTAACCGTAACTATTTCCAAAAATGGAAAATCTGAACTCACTCTTAAAAACCTCAGTGTAGACCTGCAAGCAGATACTTATTTTGAAGTCTTACGTGACGGTGATGATGGTAGTAAGCTAGAACCTGAGCATCCAAACTTTTTAACAGAGTGTATTGAAGTTGATAAAGAAGGTAGCCCAGGACGTATATGCCCTAGAGGGTATAGTAAAATAATTCTATAACTAAATTTGAAATTAAAAAAACGTATCCTGCTGCTATTTGGGTTTATAGTTTTTGGGCAATTCACATTTTTAGGGCAAGAACATAGTTTTCCACTTAGTGAATTTTATACCAACCTCATAAACCTGGAATATCAAGAAGCTAAAAGCCTGGCGAAGTTGCACAACAACACTTCTTTAGGCAAAGAGGCTTTATCCCTAGCGTTAGTTTTATACAAAGCCGGACAAGTCCCGCATCAGCCAGAGCCGCTACTCATAGGCAAAGAAAATAAAGAAGCTAAAGTACTGAACTTACTACAAGCTGGTTACTACAATTTGTACTACCATCCCAATGAACCAGAAACTCTAAAATATTTTTTTGAAGCGTATGATATTTCTACATCGATCACCAATATAAATTATCGAAAAACTTCTCTTTTAGCTATTTTAGAATTTTATCATTTTGAATATGCACAAACACATACACGGTATAAAAAATACCTAATAGAATTTGATCAACTTGCTCAAACACCTATAGAAAAATGTTGGGCATATCTGTATCATCTGTATTTCCTTTATCAGAGTATTGAGAAAGTTGAAGAAAAAAAAATAGACACAAACTTCCAGAAGTTAGAAGAAGAAATAGTAGAACTTTCAAAGGGTCATAAATTTCACGCGCTTTATAATTCTATAAAAGGCATACAATCTGAAATTGATGGGAATTTAGAAGATGCGTATGCTAAGCATATGCGTGTTTTAGAATTTTCAAAAGAGAAGCCCTATTTTAATTACCTGACCTTCAGATCCTATATTAGGATTTCAGAGATATTCTACAGAAAAAAAGAGTACAATAAAGGGCTTGATGCTTTAAAAAACTCTTGTCTTTTTATTGACAAGTCTAACACGCTAAAAGACAGTATTTACATAAACAAATATACTTCTAAGCATTATAAAGGGTTAGGGGATTATGAAAAAGCTTACGAACGTTTAAATAAATCGGTCGAAGAGCAGTACAAGCTAGATTACAAGAATAACAGCATTCAGAATTCTTCGTTGGAAATTGAACTCCAGACCGCCGAAAAAGAAAAACAACTCATACTCTCAGAAGAGATTAAAAAGCGCAACCAGAATATTGCAATTGGTCTTGGTCTATTACTTGTTCTCGGGAGTATCATAGCAATTTTAATTCATAAGAATACCAAACGCAAGCAACGCATCGCAGAACAAGAACGTGCGCTGGAAATTCAGAAAAAAGAGAAAATACTAAAAGACCAGGAACTCACTACAATTGATGCTATGATTTCGGGGCAAGAAAAAGAACGCCAACGTCTGGCAAGTGATCTTCACGATAGTGTTGGCGCGACACTTGCAGCTGCAAAATTACAGTTTCACCACCTCTCCAAAAACAGAGGCAATAATGACCAGACAGAAGAACTCTTTACAAAAACCGGCAAGTTATTAGATGATGCCTACACCGAAATACGCTCTATGGCACACGTTAAAAATAGTGGTGTTATTGCTAAAAATGGCTTGTTACCGGCTGTACAAAAGCTTGCAAGAAACGCTTCAGGAATTAACAAATTGCACATTGAAGTTGAAGATTTTGGACTGGAAGAACGCCTAGAAAACTCCTTAGAGATCACAGTTTTTAGAATTATCCAGGAGCTTGTTACCAACATTATTAAACACTCGCAAGCCACCGAAGCTTCCATTTCTATAAATCAGTATGATGATTCGCTTAATGTGATTGTAGAAGACAATGGTATTGGTTTTGACACGCGTAACATATCGAGGCATGATGGCATGGGACTTACAAGTTTAGAAAAACGTATTGAGCATATTGAAGGCACGCTGGAAGTAGACACAACACCAGGCAAAGGAACCACCATTTTAATAGACATCCCCTTATGATAAAAGTAGCCATAGCCGAAGACCACCAATCACTTATTGATGGAATAGATTTACTCTTAAAATACGAAGAGGACATTACCCTTGTGGGCACAGCAAACGACGGAAAAGCGTTACTAGAATTAATACAGGAAAAAAAGCCAGATGTGATCCTTATGGACATAAAAATGCCCAAAATAGATGGCATTACAGCAACTAAAAGTATTACTGCTCAGCATCCGAATATGGGTGTAATTGCTTTTAGTATGTTTGATCAGGAGGACGCGATACAACAAATGATTGCTGCTGGCGCTAAGGGATATTTGCTCAAAAACTCCCCGCTGGAAGAGGTCCTCACTGCCATAAAAGCAGTACATAAGGGAGATACATTTTTTGATAAGGCCATAGACCCCTCCTATATTGCGGTACAAGACAACATTTCTTCAGGTAAAAGCCTGCTATCCAAAAGTGAACGGGAGATTCTTACCTTAATTGGTCAGGGTAAAACTACCAGTGAAATAGCGGCCATTCGGTTTACAGCGGTATCGACCGTAGAAAAGCACAGGAAGAATATGATTCGTAAATTAGGTCTATCCGGTAAAGGGGAGTTATTGCGGTATGCCTTGGAGAAAAAATACGACTTTTAGATAAAAATCCCCAATATTGGGTATTTTACAAATTACTACGCTCTCTTACTTTTGGGCTATGAATTTTACAAAAAAAATCATAACCGCCATAAAAGAAGCTGAAAACAATGAAGTTGTTTTTAATCTGGAGGAAACTGTCTCCGTTATGAATGCCTTTAAAAAGGTTTCAGAAAATAAAATTCTTATTGAAAAAACAGTTTTTCTCTTGTTCCTGGTAGAAAAAAAAATTAGACATACTGAAAAACTTACACAACGTGAAACGCAAATTTTCAGTCTCATTGGCATTGGTTTTAATTCCCAGGAAATTTCCTCCCTACTTGATATAAGTAAAGAAACTGTTAGCACTCACAGAAAAAATATTATAAAAAAACTACACTTAAAAGGGAGTGGTAAACTTCAAAAAGCTGCCTTTCAATTCGCTCACGAAAGTCTGAATCCTTAAAATACCCTGTATTGGGTATTGTCTGCCAAGACCAACATTTTTAGTTTAGCACCTATAATTAATCAAACAATCAAATACATTTCTTATGAAAAAAATTTTTACAATTTTCGCCCTTGCGGCATTAACTTTTACTGCCTCAAATGCGCAGGAATTAAAAATTGGAGCCAAAGCTGGTGTAAACTTATCTAGTCTTGGAGGAGATAAAGTCCCTGGAATAGATACTAAAGGGAAAATAGGGCTTCATCTTGGCGGGGTTGGCGTATATATGTTTTCAGACAAATTTGGAGCACAGGCAGAGCTATTATACTCCAGTTTTGGAGGAAAACAAGAATTTAATTTTTCTGAAGAAGGTTTTACCGATATCTCTGAAGAAACAACAAAATTAAACTATTTAAGCCTGCCGCTGATGGGAAAATACTACGTTACCGAATCTTTAAGTTTTGAAGCAGGTCCGAGAATTGGCTTTTTATTATCTGCAAACAGTGAATTTGAAGACACCTTTACTTTTGATGGAGAAACAGAAACTGAAAGTGGCGAAGTAGACATCTCTAAAGGTATTAACGGATTAGACCTTGGCTTTAATATTGGAGCCTCTTACGAACTGGAGAGCGGACTATTCTTTAGCCTGCGTTACACGCTGGGACTTTCCAACATTTATGACTCAGGTTCAGTATTTGCTGATATAGATGAAGACGGAGATATTATTGATGGGATCGGGACTTTTTCACAGCAAAATAATGCCTTTCAGATCTCAGTAGGGTATTTCTTCTTAAACGACTAGTTTTTTTTATGTTGTTAATGTTAAACCTCCTGCAGCTTACTATAACTATAGGAGGTTTATTTTTTAATCTTAAAATATAAGTAAAATGAAAAAAGCAGTACTCCTCCTTCTAGTTCTTATTGCAAATGTCACCCTTGCTCAAAATCAGGAATTTTCAGCAAAAATAGAGGCACTAGGAAACGTATTACAAAAAGTAGAAAGCGGTAAAGACGAATACTCTCAGGTTATAACAGTGAGTCAACCAGGTGTGGTTACCCTGGAAATTAATGAAACGGCTCTAAAGGATGGAGAAACAAACACCCTTACCTACGAGTTCAACCTGGCCGATATTGATATAAATACAGTCCGCACTGTAACCGAAAAAGATGTAATAAACGTACAGCTTTTCGCAGGTAAAAAACAGGATTTACTGAAACTTACCGAAAACGGTGAAAAGATATCTTATGAGAATGAAATTTTCTTATACGCTGAAGACATTGAAAACGGGAGAGCTATTGAAGAGCTTATAGAAGCAGCCATCCCTTTGGCAGAAAAAATAACAGAAAATAGGCTTTCGTTAACCACCTACGATGAGCATATTACATGGCTTACCAATACTGTAAAAGACGTGAATCTCATTAAAACACAGTATGCACAATCTATGCGTGGTTTGGATTCGTATCCTGGTAAACTAGAATTTAAAATTTCAGAAAATAACGGGAGGAGCGCTACTTCTGAAACATTTCAATTTAACGCCAGTACTATCAACCCCAACTCCCTGTTGTTTAATATTGAAGGCGAAGTGTTCTCGGTTACTATGGAGACCAGCCGAAAGCTTAAAACTATAAAATATTTTGAAGAAGGAGTACAACAAAATTATACCAACGATATAAAGGTAGTTTGTGAAAGTGTAGAAATGGCGAGAGATTTTCAGAAAGTAATGAAAGAGCTTATCGCACTTTCCACAACAAAATTTGAAAACAGTCTACAGAAAATTTCTTCTATTAAAGAAGGGATAAGCATCGTAAATAACTTAACAGAAAAAGTAAGTGTTAACGAGAATAGTACCTCCCAGAATTTAACGGGCGATTGCGTTGTTACGTATCAGCAGAATTTCGAGAATTCAAAGAAGAACAGTATAAACGAGTATGTTTTCAACTTTAAGGACCTCAACAAGAATAGTGTTAACTACGAGACAAAAGGACAGGAAGTTATCTTAACGGTAGATACAAAGGGCGGTAACGACTTTATTAAATATACTGAAGACGGCGAGCAAAAAAACTTTGAAGACGCGCTTACATTTTATGCCTCGGAAGTAGAAGATGCCATTGTTATTAAAAATGCCTTGCAGGAAATAATTGAGCTCTGTAATCAGGAGAGTCCAGAATATCAAGGCCTCTCCAAAGCAAAAAAACTGGACAAGTTAAAAGAGAATTTACAAAAGGTTACTATAAACGACGTAACCTTTGACCAAAGCCTGGAGCGTGATGCTGAAGGCCTTTCGGTCACCTTCAAAAAGGTAGAAATTACCTCCAAAAAAAGTGAAGAAACTATAAGTGAATTTAATTTGAAAGACATAAACCCCGGAAGCGTAATGATGGAAACTTCGGGAAAAAATGTAATTGTGACGGCAAGCACCTATTATATGGACAAAATTATAAAATTCTATGAAGATGGTGAGATAGAAAACTATCAAAATACCATAGAGATAGAAGCTAACGACATTGAAAACGCCCGACGTATAAAATTACTTTTGGAGGCAATTACCGGAAAAGACAAATAAAACCACCCTGGAGTGGATCCTTTATAGATGGTTCTTAACAAAAATTTTTTTAACCCTTTTAATCAACTAATTATGAAAAAAATACTATTATTTACAGTACTATTCGCGTGTGTACTGGCGTGTAAAAAAGATGACACCCCTAGTGACACTACAGACGATGGGCAAATGGGCATTACAGACCCACAAGAAGTTGCTTTTATATTAAATGAAAATCTTACTGTAGCTGACGGGTTTACGGTAGACCCTACCACAGTTGCTACCACCGATGATGTTATTGCAAATAGTGCAGCCGTTGGCAGAATGCCGGTAAAAACAGGTATAGAAAATGTAAATACCATAACATTTACACCTAGTGCTGAAACAGGAGGAAATCCAGTGAGTGCTGTAGGAATGCGATTTGGTCCAACAGGTGATATTATCTTCAGAGAAGTAACTGCAGAAGAAGCAGAAGCAGGTATTGCAAGCTTTATCTTTTCTATAGACCCTTCTGTGTGTGAAGATATTGCCCAGATATGCCACGACATTAAATGTTATGAGTTTGCTCAAACTTCATCTGGAGCTATAACACAAGCAGATTTACAGGATATTGCAGCCGTATGTGCTGCTTGCGATGAACCATCCTGTTTGGATCTTCTTGACGAAGAAGTGTGTGAGAATAATGGTTTACAGGGAGCCTCCGGAAATCCGAGGTTCAATCTTACCTGGACAGGAGGAACAGACCTAGATCTGTATGTTACAGACCCAAATGGCGATACTATAAGTTATAGTAACAGAACATCCCCCTCAGGAGGTGCATTGGACGTAGACTGTTTAGGAAATTGTCCAGGAGGAAATTCTGAAAATATTTTTTGGGAAAATGGGGGTCCTTCAGGCACGTATTCATTTTATATAAACTATTTTTCAGGTTCAGGCCCTACCCCATTCACTGTTACAGTTTTTGAAGATACTAATGTTATTTCAACACATACTGGTTCTGTTACGGATTCCAATCCAGATTCAGCAACCTTTCAATATGTGAAATAATAAAATACGCTATTCAAATGAAAACTTAAAAATACCCTCCAGAGGGTATTTTTTTGTATTCTACTAGCTCCTATTTTTGAAGCAAAATCTAAAAAATTATAAAACCATGCGTAAACTAAAATACTTATTACCTATTTTTTTAATGGTCGCTTTTACTTTTTCATCCTGTGAAGAAGAAGAGGAACCAGTACAAGAAGACGAGGAAGTTGTTGAGGTAAATGAAACATCTATCATTCCTTCATCTACTTCCGGAAGACCCAACAACTATCTGGGTTGTGTAGAAATTGGAAGCCGTATCACCTCTATTGATGTCTGGGATCACGGAACTGTAGATGGCGACATAGTTTCAATTACTGCCAATGGAAGTAAAATTATAGATCAAGTGGAGCTGGATGGCCCAGATAATCCAATTCGAGTAGATTACGATTTTGGATTTAATGGTTTTAATTACGTAACACTTTTTGCTCACAACTTAGGAGATATTTCTCCAAACACCTGTACCGTGGCAATTAACGGAGTAGAGTTTATCCTTGAAGCTAATCTTGACGCCAACGGAGCTATTGATGTTATTGTAGAAGGTTTTGGTGTAGATTGTAGTGATGCAGGTGGAGGAAGCTCTGGCGGTGGTACTGGAGGTGGCGGTTCTGGTGGATCCGGTGGATCCGGTGGATCTGGAGGATCTGGAGGATCTGGAGGATCTGGAGGAGACCCAACCGATGGAGACGTGAAGTTCTTTACTTCAAGTGACTTTGGCTGTGGTCCTATTTCAGTAAATGTAAGCGGTGTAGGCTCATCTACCATTACAGGCTTTTTTGACTCAGGTGCACCAGATTGTTCAAACCCAAGTGCAGGTGGAAACTTTAATGATCTTGCGCCAGGAACGTATAATTTCACTGCAAGTTGTTCAGACCGTAACTGGGATGGAAACTTTTCGATAACAGCAGGTGGATGTTTACGATTTGAACTCTTATAACTACTTCAATTTCTAACCAAATTAAAAAACCTCCTTGCGTTAGCCACAAGGAGGTTTTATTTTATTTATATTTCAGTCAAACAGGCTACTTTAAATAGCCGTAGTTTTTGCTGTAATTAAGCATCTGACCTTCAAAAGTTTCAGGTTGCTCTATGCTAAAGCTTTCAATTTCTCCGTTGTCGTCCATTTTTGGAACTAATACAGGATTTACAAAACCACTGTAAGGAGCCGATTTAAACTGAGCGTTTCTATCCAGTACTTGCTTGTGTAAGGCCTGATCTACTTTTACTCCGTAGTTTTCAACCAAATTTTTACCAGCTTCGTAATCTCCTTCCGAAGTGATACGTTGTGTCTCTTTCAACAATTGACCAAACAACTCACGCAGCTTATCGTAATCCTGAATATCGTAATACGTTTTACCGTCACGCTCTACTTTTGCAATAACGTTATCGGCTTGTCCTTTTTCAAATACCCAGGCACTTACCCATTGGCGGTTACGCATATGCGCTTCTTCTACATCGTCTCCTAATTCCAGACGAACCAACTGACCAATCATACCATTTCTAATATAGCCATCGTACGCAGCCATACCGGTTTCTTTCCAGTTTTCTACTAAGCCAAGCTCTTCCAGTTTTGGATCCATTAAATAATACAACCCAAACAAATCTGCACGCCCTTCTTCTATGGTAGACTTGTAACTCTTTAAAGTTTCTTTTGGTGTCCCAACTCCTTTATTGATCTGTCCTGAGGCATGTCCTACTACTTCGTGTAAAGCTGTGTGTAATTTATCGGCCAACTGTCCGTATTTTTTTTCCAGTCGTATTTCTTCTTCATCGTGTGCAAACTCTTGCAAACGTCCGGACCCTCCTGCGTTGTTATACGCATTGATAATATTTCCTAAAGAAACAGATTTACTACCGTGCTTTTGACGAATCCAGTTGTTGTTAGGCAAATTCACTCCAATTGGTGTACTTGGCGATGCATCACCAGCTTCTCCAGCCACAATTACAGTCTTATAGGAAACTCCTGTTACACTGTCTTTTTTATGTTCTTCCATTAAGGGTGAGTTATCCTCAAACCATTGTGCTTCGGTAGAAAGTACAGCCATTTTTTTGGAC
Source organism: Flavobacteriaceae bacterium UBA1903 (assembly GCA_002337605.1). Taxonomy (GTDB): domain Bacteria; phylum Bacteroidota; class Bacteroidia; order Flavobacteriales; family Flavobacteriaceae; genus Marinirhabdus. Next base: position 23,454 of record DDGL01000011.1, on the reverse strand, counting down.
ATATCAAAATCCTTGATCTGTACGATGTTTTCGTAAGAACCTTTATACCCTTTTGGATCGTTATATACTTCAATAAAACCGTTGATCCAGTCTATATTTCCGTCGGTGGTTTCTACCCAGGAAACTGCATAATCGTCCCAGGTATCAAGGCTTCCGGTTTTGTAATATTCAATTAACAATCCTAATGTTTCAGCTTGTTTTGGGTTTTCAGCAACCCCTTGTGCTTTTTCTAACCAGGATACAACTTTTTCGATAGCAGCTCCATATAAACCACCTACTTTGTACACTTGTTCTTTTAGTTGACCGTTTTCTTTTACTAACCGGGTGTTAAGACCTACTTCGATAGGCTCTTCAGCATTAACTTTTATCGCTCCATAAAAGTTCTCTACATCGGCAGTAGTTACATCGGGTCCATAAAAATTGATCGCACTTTCCAATACAATATCTGCATCTTTGCTCAAGTTCACTTTCTTACTGTCTTTATCGTTAAAGATCACTTCCAAAGCTTCTCCTTCCAGCGTACTATTTGTTTCCGTAAGCAATTCTTGTAAATATTCTTTAGAAAAGTCTGGCTTCAGTTTTGCATTACTATAATGGTGATGAATCCCATTGCTAAACCAAACACGCTTTAAATAAATTTCAAAGTTCTTCCAGTCGTCGGTACTTTTATCCCCCTCATACTTCTGGTATACATTTTCCAGAGCAGTTCTAATGGTCAGGTTATGACGGTAGTTTTGCGCCCACATAATATCACGTCCGGCAAGTCCTGCCTGCGTAAGGTAATATACCAGCTTTTGCTCCTTTAATGTAAGGTCTTCCCAACTTGGGATTTGGTACCGTAACAGCTTAAGGTCTGCAACTTGTTCAACCTGATAGTTGAAATCGTCTGTGTTTACTTCTGCAGTTTCTTCTTTTGGCTCTTCTTTTTTTGCGTCGTCACACGACACAAATAAGAAACCGAAAATGGCGAAAGCCATTACAAAATAGTTCTTCATGATATGTATTTTTGGTTTTTACAAATGTAGCAAAATTTAATTCTGAAAATTTAAAATCTAAAGTAGCATCTTACAGAAAGCAAAAGAGGTCGCAAATTTGATTATCTTAGCATCTACAACCGAAAAATATTCCTTGAAAATGAAAATTTTAAAATACCTTTTTTTCTTAATCTTGATCGTAGTGATTGGCGGTGCTATCTATTTTGCTACTAAAGACGGCTCTTTCGATGTCGCTATTACCAAAGATATCAATGCCCCTGCCGAAGTTATTTACAACAACGTAAAAGACTTTAAAAACTGGGAAGCCTGGGGACCATGGATGACCCAAGATGAAGACATTGAGCTAAACTACGCAGAAAAAACCGAGGGTGAAGGCGCATCCTACTCATGGAAAAGCGACGTATTGGGTGACGGGTCTTTAAAAACCACTAGGGTAATTCCAAATAAAGAAATAATCCAAGAAATGATTCTCAACGCCTCCACAGGAGATATTAACAGCACTATGATTTGGAAATTTGGAGAAACCGAAACACCTGGAGCAACCAAGATCACTTTAGAAATAAATGGTGAAAAATCTTTTTTGCAGAAAGTATACGCAAACTTTAAAGATGAAAATCTTGAAGCTTCACTAGGCAATATGTACGAACAAGGCCTCAACAATCTGGAAGCTGTGGCAATTGAAGAAATGAAAAAGTTTACCGTGAATGTAGATGGAATAGCACAGCACGGGGGCGGTTATTATATGTACAACACAACCTCAGCCAACATGAGTGATATAGGTGCAAAAATGGGTGCGATGATGGGGCAGGTTATGGGCTATATGGATGCTAATAACATTCCTACAGCCGGTCAACCCTTCACACTGTATAATCAAATAGACGAGGCAAATGGTACGGTTATATTTTCGGCCTGTATTCCTGTTCGGGATCGTGTAATTACTCCAGAAGGTAGCACAGTTGTTTGTGGCTTTATGGAACCTGTTTCAGCTTTAAAAACAACGCTAAAAGGTAATTATGAAAACTTAACCGAAGCCTATGCACAAGCACAGGCCTATATGGCGAAAAATGCCATACAACCCCATCCAACATCTAAAATGTTTGAAGTGTATGTCACAGATCCTGGTGAAGTGCCAAACCCTGCAAATTACATAACCGAAATTTACATGCCCGTTTTAGTTCCAGAAGAAGAAGCCCAGTAAAATGAAGCAACTGCTATTGGTTTTTTTAGGGGGTGGTCTGGGCAGCAGTTTACGCTATATTATAGGCACCTATCTTAATAGTAGCAACACGGGAATCCCCTATGGTACTTTTCTGGCAAATATTTTAGGAAGTCTGTTAATAGGTATTATTCTAGGATTGGCGGTTAAAAGTGAAACACTTTCCCAGAACACCATTCTATTCCTGGCAACAGGCTTTTGTGGAGGGTTCACAACATTTTCCACCTTTGCCTATGAGAATCATGTGTTTTTAAAATCCGGGGATTTCACTTCATTTGCACTCTATACAATTGGTAGTTTTATAATTGGGTTTGCCGCTGTTTTCTTTGGAATCTGGATGGTGCGGCTTTTTTAATGTTTTCCAAAATCTTTCACACCAGCTTCAACTCTAATTGGCAAATCGTTTGCTGAAGGCGGGATGGGGCATGAATAGTTAGGACTATAGGCACAATACGGATTATAGGCTTTGTTGAAATTTAAAACCAATGTAGTCCCCTTTGGTATGTAAGTATCCAAAAAGCGCCCTCCGGCATAACTCTCATCCCCATTTGTTAAGTCGGTAAAAGGAAGAAACAGGTAGTCTGCATATTTTGGATCTTCACTGGGCACGATACTCTGGTAAAGGTTTAACTTTAATTTTTGTCCTTTTATTTCAAAATGAGCTTCACCATATTTTACATATTCTGGCAAACGGGAAGTAGAAGTTTTCATTAAAAACGGATGCTCATTGGGCGTACGTACAAAAGTTGCTTTTACTACAAAGTCCAGATCTATTGGAAAAAATTCTAAACCCTTGAACTTTTTAAAATCCCTTTTTTCCAGAATGGTAGTTTCAGGATTTAAAAACTTTTCATTTTCAGAAGTCTGGTAGATTTTAGTTTCTTTTATGACTTCAGTAGTATGCTGTGCAAATAAAGAAATACTCATCAACAAAAAAAGACAGGTGCTTATACATTTCATACGTAACTATTTGTTTCAAAAGTACATGATTTGAAAGTAGTCAAATTCATTTAATCTAAAACATTCCTAAACCATAGTTTAAAATAATGTACATTTGAAGTAAAGTAAATCAAAAATGAAAAAATATACCAACACCCAAAAGCTGTCTGTCGTGAGAAATCATAGACGCGGGATAGGTATGTATTGACAATGAAACTATAACACAATTCAATATAAAAACGTCCCGCCTCACCGCGGGACGTTTTATTTTTACACTAATCTAACCAAAATGAGAAAGCTTTACACCAATTACATAAACAACTTCTCTGGCCTTTCCAAAGAAATATGGCTGCTTTCGCTTGTAACATTTATTAACCGGGCCGGAGCTATGGTGCTCCCTTTTTTATCGCTCTACCTGGTAAATGCAAAAGGGTTTACATTACCGCAGGTAGGCTGGATCATGACATGTTTTGGACTAGGCTCGTTGGCGGGCACGTGGGTAGGTGGTAAACTAACCGATACTATTGGTGCTTATAAAGTAATTACCACAAGTTTATTTGTAGGTGGGTTGGGATTTATAGCCTTACAGTTTATGGAATCCTTTTATGGATTCTGTGCTGGTATCTTTGCACTTATTTTTGTGGCAGATGCCTACCGTCCCGCAATTTTTGTTGCCTGTGACGCGTATAGCAAACCAAAAAACATTACCCGAAGCATAGCCCTTATCAGACTGGCTATTAATCTGGGGTTCTCTATAGGCCCGGTTATTGGAGGAATTATTATTGCCCGTATTAATTACAACTCACTTTTCTGGATAGATGGCATTACCTGTATTCTGGCAGCAGTCTTACTGTTTATATTGCTGAAACCTAAAAGGGTGACCAAAGAAGAGGCACAACTTATAAAAGTAAAAGAAGGAATTTCACCTTATAAAAATAGTCTGTTCCTGTTGCTTATTGTAATTATGGTATTAAGTACGATGATGTTCGTTCAATATTTCTCTGTAATTCCTTTGTACTATGAGCAAGCGCATTTTTTATCTGAAGATGTTATAGGCGGCATCCTCTTTCTGAATGGAGTTATAATAGTAGCCTTCGAAATGCCGCTGGTGGGGTGGCTGGAACGCATCAACATTTCCAAAACCATGGCGACGTTCTGGGGGATGGTTTTATTGGCACTAAGCTTTTTAGTCCTGAACCTTAACGATAGTTTTTCAATCTTAATTATTGGAATGATATTAATGACGCTTGGAGAAATGATCGGCTCCCCATTTTCAAACGCAATAGCACTGGAAATGGCTCCAAAAGGCAGAAAGGGAAGTTATATGGGACTGTACAGCATGAGTTTCTCGGTTTCACATATTATAGGGCATAATGGCGGCATGAATTTGGTAGATCAGTTTGGGTATAGAAATACATGGTTTATTATTGTAGGGATACTCGTTATTGTTTCTATAATGACCTTGTGGTTGCATAAAAGAGTGAAGAAACAACATATAGTAATGATACCTTAAAAAACTAAAGATGAACAAGATACTCATAGCCCTTATAGCCTTAACCGTATTCGCCTGCGCAGAACGATCTGAAGAAGAGAAAAATTCAGGTCAAGAAGAAACCTGGCGCTCTGAAAAGACTTCAGAAAAAAGGGTACTCCCAAAGCTTGATAGCACCCGGTATAATGTAGCATTTTTAATCATGGAAGGGGTGTATAATACCGAATTAACAGCCCCGTTTGATATTTTTCAGCATACTGTTTTTAGAGACAGTATAAAGGCAATGAATGTTTTTACAGTTGCCAATACCTTAGACCCTATAACTTCTTTTGAAGGGATGCGCATCCTACCAGACTTTAATTACACCAAAGACACGCTTCCCAAAATAGATATTCTGGTAGTTCCCAGTGCCGAGCATCATCTGGACACAGATCTGGAAGATGAGGTCATGCTTCAATTTGTGCGACAGGTAGACAAAGAAGCACAGTTTATTACTTCGCATTGCGATGGCGCCTTCGTTCTGGCAAAAGCCGGATTACTTACTACTAGTGTAGCTACAACATTTCCTAGTGACATAGATGCTATGAAAATCATGTTTCCAGCATTGGATATTCGTAAGGATGTACTATTTGTGCACGATGGAAAGTATATTACTTCTGCGGGTGGGGCGAAAAGTTTTGAGGCAGCATTGTATTTGTGTGAGTACTTATACGGCAAAAAAATAGCCCGATCCCTTGCGGGTGGGCTGGTTATAGATTGGGATCTAGATAAGATTCCTCATTTAGTTATTAAATGAATCCAGGGGCGAATCGTTTTTAACTTTTTCAGCTTTTAAATCATTCCTTAACTTTCTGTTTCGCTTGCTTAAGATAACAGCATCCAAACAAGATACCATAAGTCCGATTCCAGCTACCAGACAGATAAAACGGATTACAGAGGCTCCCGTAAATTCAATTCCTGAGAATCCAAGTGCAAGTGTTATTAACGTAATGAGCAAAAAGTGTATCGTATATTTTTTCATAGTATGTTCAATTAATTTTATACTAAAATACTTATTAAACACACGCAAGGTTACTAACAAAACCACAATTGTATATTCTTTAACGCTCCTTCAAAAACTTTGCTAACTATTTTAACTTTTAAAAAGGTTTTATTTGTTTAATGCTGTTATTGGCTACTACGTGGGAAAGCACAATCTGAGTCTTTGTTTCACCATAAAAAATAAGCTGATCTATAAATGCCTCTAAATGTTTTTGATTCCGCAACACCACTTCCATCACGATATTCTCATTCCCCGTGATCCTATAACAATTAAGTACTTCTTCATAAGTTTTCACCTTTTCCAGGAAAGGCTTTAACTTACCCATAAAGGCACGCAACGTAATAATCGCTTTTAACTGGTATCCCGTTTCAAAAGGAGAAATTACCGTCCTGTAACTATGGATAACACCGGCGTCTTCCATTTTTTTTATGCGTTCTGAAACTGCAGGAGAACTTATTCCTACCACCCTTCCAATTTCAGAATTACTAACCCTGGCATTTTCCTGAAGGTGTACTAGAATTTTCCAATTAAGTGCATCTAACTTCATTTAAAGAAATATTTAAAATTAATTTAAATTTTAAATCAAAAATAGTGATTTACTTTAAAATTCATATACAAAACTCTAACTATCTCACTAAATTTGGTACACATTAAAAAATAAATATTGCTATCGTGTTACCTACAGCACACTCCCATTTTCCGCACTCTGCGATTTATAAAAAGGCCCAGGAAATCTTTGCGTTATCCCGAAATATTTCTCAATACTTCGTCCATGATTTTAATGCTTTAAATGAAGACGGCACAGAGCATGAACACATTTATTTTACAGGAGATATTGTACAGCAATCCATATCGCTTGCCCCTGAAATTTTAAAAGCAGAGCAACAAGCTTTTTCCGAAGCTAAGCAAAAGCATATTGCATCTGTAACAAGGCTTACTAATTCCTTATACCGAAATTGTGAACGCCTGGAAAGAACGAATAGCAATGGTAAAGACTTTTTACCTATTCTCCGCAAAGAGCTAAAAAAATTCAGAAAACTACAACGCACCTGGATGCTAACACTATAGTTTCAGTATCCTGTTCAAAAAGCATTCTATTAATCCCGACAGAGAAAGTGGGAATAAGCAACCCCTAGGGCCTCGCTGAAAAAGCAAGGCCAAGTCTTGGCATGTCCTGAGCGTAGTCGAAGGGCTTACATATTTCTCCTGTACTGTCCTCCTACTTCAAAAAGTGAGTGTGTAATTTGTCCTAAAGAGGCATATTTACACACCTCCATTAAGGCTTCAAAGATATTTTCGTTGTTTACAGATTTCCGTTGCAATTCTTTCAACAATTCTGAAACTGTAGCATCGTTACGCTCGTTTAAGTTTTTAACTACTTCGATCTGGTATTTCTTTTCTTCCTCGGTAGCTCTTATCACTTCCGCAGGTTGCACTGTGGGTGAACCTTTACTACTCAGGAACGTGTTTACACCAATAATTGGGAACTCACCTGTGTGTTTTAAGGTTTCGTAGTACAGGCTTTCCTCTTGTATCTTGCTACGCTGGTACATCGTTTCCATAGCTCCCAGCACGCCACCACGCTCGGTAAGGCGATCAAATTCCTGCAAAACGGCTTCTTCCACCAGGTCGGTTAATTCTTCAATGATAAAGCTTCCCTGGATCGGATTTTCATTTTTCGCCAATCCAAGTTCTTTATTAATAATTAACTGAATCGCCATGGCACGGCGCACACTTTCTTCAGTAGGTGTGGTAATGGCTTCATCATAGGCATTGGTATGCAAACTATTACAGTTGTCATAAATAGCATACAACGCCTGAAGGGTTGTCCTAATATCGTTAAAATCTATTTCCTGAGCGTGTAAACTACGTCCTGAAGTTTGAATATGATACTTCAGCATTTGTGCACGCGGATTGGCATTGTACTTATCTTTCAACGCTTTTGCCCATATTTTACGAGCTACGCGACCAATAACTGAGTATTCTGCATCGATTCCATTACTGAAGAAAAACGAAAGGTTAGGACCAAATTTATTGATGTCCATACCACGACTTAGATAATACTCCACATAGGTAAAACCGTTCGCCAGAGTAAAGGCTAATTGTGTAATTGGGTTTGCACCCGCTTCGGCAATATGGTAGCCACTAATGGAAACTGAATAGAAGTTTCGTACGTGCTGTTCAATGAAATACTCTTGTACATCGCCCATTAATCGTAAGGCAAATTCAGTTGAAAAGATACAGGTATTTTGCGCCTGGTCTTCCTTTAAGATATCGGCTTGTACCGTACCACGCACTTGTTTCAGGGTATCCGTTTTTATCTTTTCATATACGTTCTTTGGCAATACCTGATCCCCGGTAACTCCTAAAAGCATTAGTCCGAGACCGTTATTTCCTTCGGGTAGTTTCCCCTGGTATTGCGGACGGGGTTTTCCTTTATATATTTCTGAAATTTTAGCTTCGACTTCAGTTTCGATTTCATTTTCAGTAATATATTTTTCACAATTTTGATCGATCGCTGCGTTCATAAAAAAGCCTAGCAACATAGGTGCAGGTCCATTAATGGTCATACTCACCGACGTCATAGGATGACTTAAATCGAAGCCACTATATAATTTTTTAGCATCGTCCAGACAACAGATAGACACTCCAGCGTTTCCAATCTTTCCGTAGATATCCGGGCGTAATCCCGGGTCGTTTCCGTAAAGCGTCACACTGTCAAAAGCTGTAGACAAACGCTTTGCCGGCAACCCGTGACTTACATAGTGAAAACGACGGTTGGTTCGCTCCGGCCCACCTTCCCCTGCAAACATTCTGGCAGGATCTTCTCCGGTTCTTTTAAAAGGATACAGTCCCGAAGTGTATGGAAACTCCCCTGGTACATTTTCCTGCAAGCACCATTTTAAAATATCCCCCCATGCCTGGTATTTAGGTAAGGCTACCTTAGGTATCTGGGTATGTGAGAGACTTTCAGTATGTGTATCGATCTTAATTTCTTTGTCTCTTACCTTAAATGTGTATACAGGGTTTTTGTACTTATTTACTTTTTCGTCCCAGGTTGTGATCACTTCCCAGTTGTAAGGATCAAGGTCCATTTTTACCTTGTCAAACTCAGCTAACAAAAGTTTCAGTAATTCTTTCGTGTCTTCAGAAGTTGTCATGCGTTCTGAAACGATTCCTGCTTTATCTATTTCGGGTTTATTTCCTGAAACTGTTTCTATGGTTTTAAAAATTCCGTAAAGCTTTTGTGCGACTTCAGCCTGCTCAGTAGTTGTTTTATCATACGCCCGGTTATTTTCAGAAATTTCAGAAAGATAACGGGTACGTGCTGGGGGAATTACGAAAATCTTTTCGCTCATCTCATTACTGATTTCAACCGTGCTTTCAAGTTTTGCATCTACTTTTGAAACCAATTGATCCATGATGGCCTTATATAAGGTATTCATGCCCGGGTCGTTAAATTGTGACGCAATGGTTCCGAAAATAGGCAATGCATCCTGCGGCGTGTCCCACAATTGGTGGTTACGCATATATTGTTTTTTCACGTCACGCAGCGCATCCAGTGATCCTCTTTTGTCGAATTTATTGATAGCAACCAAATCGGCAAAATCGAGCATGTCAATTTTTTCTAACTGGGTTGCTGCACCAAATTCCGGAGTCATCACATATAGTGATACATCACTGTGTTCTAAAATTTCGGTATCGCTCTGCCCAATTCCTGATGTTTCAAGAATAATTAAGTCGTATTCGGCAGCTTTAATTACTTCAATAGCTTCTGCCACATATTTAGACAACGCCAGGTTGCTTTGTCTGGTCGCCAGACTGCGCATATACACTCTTGGTGAGTTAATGGCATTCATACGTATTCTGTCTCCTAAAAGTGCCCCACCTGTCTTTCTTTTGGAGGGATCTACAGAGATAAGTCCAATTGTTTTTTCAGGAAAATCTATTAAAAACCTTCGTACCAGCTCATCTACTAAAGAAGATTTACCAGCGCCACCAGTACCTGTAATACCCAGTACAGGTGTTTTTAGATCTTTATTTTTGTTGTGAATGGTTTGGAGTGCGTCCTTAGCAACTTCCGGAAAGTTTTCAGCTGAAGAGATCACACGTGCAATTGCTCCTGGTTCTTTGCTTGATAACTTAGCAACTTCTCCGTTTAAAGAATCTCCAATTGGATAATCTGACGTTTGTACTAAATCGTTGATCATTCCCTGCAAGCCTAGTTCACGGCCATCGTCTGGCGAATAAATACGCGTGATCCCATATTCCATTAACTCTGAAATTTCTGAAGGGAGGATCACGCCGCCGCCGCCGCCAAAGATTTTTATGTGCCCGGCTCCTTTTTCCTGAAGCAGGTCGTACATATATTTAAAATACTCTGTATGTCCTCCTTGATAAGAGGTCATCGCAATGGCGTTAGCATCTTCCTGAATCGCTGTATTTACTACCTCTTCTACACTACGGTCGTGGCCCAGATGGATCACCTCTACACCAGTAGATTGAATAATCCTTCTCATAATGTTTATAGCAGCATCATGTCCGTCAAAGAGTGAGGCAGCTGTTACAATTCTAACTTTATTTTTTGGGGTATAAGGAGTTTGTGGTTGCATAACATTTAAATAATGAGCACAAAGTTACTAAAACCCTTGCTCACATTGAACTTAAGAACGCTACAAATAAGCAAAAAAAGATTAATTTTCCTTTGTTCCTTTAAAAAAAAACCTGTATTTTTGAAACATATTTAATAAAACCTAAATAATAAATTATTATGAAAAAAATTTACATTTTAGCTACAATGGTAGCTTTCGCATTTACTGCAAATGCACAAATCGTCGATGACGAATTTGAATTTTACCAATTAGGAGACATCGATGCTCAATCTCCATCTTGGAGAACTTGGAGTGATGCACCTGGAAATGCTGAAGATGCTGATGTTACTGATCTTCAAAATAACACTGTTGGAGGAGATAAGTCTTTAAACATTGGAGCAGGAAATGACATGTTATTGCTTTTTGGTGATTTAACTACTGGAGTATACTCTTGGCAGTACGATCTTTACTTGGAGCCTGGAAGTAGTGGTTTCCTTGGAATGATGAGTGAAACAACTACTGAATTTGCATTACAGATGTATTTTGATGATGCAACTATTGGTACTTCTTTTGCAGATCCTATTGGTAATACAAATACTGGAGATCCTTTTACTATTGAAGAGGAAACTTGGGTTACTCACCGTTGGGTAATTGATTTGGATGCTGGTACTGCAATTGTAACTCAGGACGGAGAAGAAATCTACAATGGTGACTTCTTTAGAAATGCATTACAATCTGTAGACATCTGGGATGATGCTAATGCAAACTTCCATTTAGATAATGTACTTTTCGTAGAGGGAGAAATTTTGAACACTGATGATTTTTCATCTTCTAGCTTCAGCGTTTATCCTAACCCAGTACAGGACAGATTGAATATTCAATCAGTAATAGCTGTAGATTCAGTTATAGTATACGATGTATTAGGAAAAGTAGTTCTTACTGCTACTCCTGGTGTTGTATCTCCAAGTGTTGATATGAGTGCTCTTACTTCTGGTGCTTACTTAGTAAACATCACAATTAATGGTGCTTCTAAAACAGTAAAAGTTGTTAAGTAATTAGTTACTTACCATACCTTATATTAAGCCCTTCACTATGAAGGGCTTTTTTTATATATTTATCTCATTCCTAAAAACACCAATCTATGAAAAAGCTCGTTTTATTTTTTTCTTGCTTTGTACTTATTTCCTGTGCAGAACTCCAACAAGTAGTAAACAACCTCCCACAAGCCGGGGGGATGGATCCTACCATGATTGCCAACGGGCTGCGTCAGGCACTAGATTTTGGAATAGACAAGCAAGTAACAAAGCTTACCCAAAAAGACGGTTTTTATAAAAATAGTCTGGTAAAAATACTCCTACCACAAGAGTTGCAGAAAGTAGATCGTACCCTACGGGATATAGGTTTAAGCAGTTTAGCCGACGAAGGTTTAATAATTCTAAATCGCGCTGCAGAAGATGCCGTAAAAACAGCAACACCCATCTTTGTAAGTGCAGTAAAGGAAATTACATTTAACGATGCTAAAAACATTCTACTGGGTCCAAACAATGCTGCAACAAACTATTTAGAAGGCCGAACCAACAGTGCATTGTATACAGAATTTAATCCCGTCATAAAAAACTCGTTTCAAAAAGTAGGTGCAGATCGAGTATGGGAAAACATCATTACCAGGTACAATAACATTCCCTTTGTGAATAAAGTGAACCCAGATCTCACCGACTATGTTACCAACCGAGCCTTAGAAGGGGTCTACACTATGATAGCTGTGGAAGAAAAGAAAATACGAAGTAGTGTAGCGTCCAGGACCACAAACCTTTTACGTCAGGTTTTTGCACTCCAAGACTAAAACACTGGCTTAAAAGAATATTAGGACATGATTAACGTATTATTAGTAAAGTTTAGGTCACCAGATTATTATTTTTGCGTAAACAATTAAAAGAAATATGTCTGGTTGGTTAAAAAGAAAATCGAGAGTAGAAAAATTAGAGCAAAAATATACAGAGCTCATGAGGAAGTCTTTTAAGATCTCACTTAAGAATAAAGATGAAAGTGAAAAAGTGCAAAAACAAGCTTACAAGGTGTTTGATGAAATTAGGTACCTAACCTTACAAAATGCCGATAAATAAGCCCTTCAATGTAACGTCTTGAAATAGGACAATGCTTCCACTATTCTGGAACCATACCAGCTAAAATATTCTCCATCAACTAAACGCACTTCAGTTTGAAGCGCGTTTTTTAATTTAATTACATCACTATTCTTAAAAGGAAATGGCTCTGTAGCTAGTAATACAGTATCTGCTTCCAGTAATTCTTTTTCTGAAACTTCGGGGTAGCGAGATGATTTCCTAGCAAAAACATTTTCAAAATTATTAAGCGTAAGTAAATAGTCTATAAAAGTAACAGTACCAGCTACCATATAGGGATTCTTCCAGATTACATATGCTACTTTTTTGCTTGGTTTTAAAGCTACAAATTCTTTAAATTCATGTACAGCATCTTCAATTTGTTTGGTTAATTCTTCAGCTTTCTCAGTAACCGAGAACAGCTCGCCAAATTGACGAATCATTTTTAAGTTGTCTTCAATGGTATAGATATCGCTCACCCAAACAGGTGCAATTTTCTCTAAAGTGCTAACTATTTCCTTTGTATTCTCTTCTTTATTGCAAATGATAAGATCTGGACGCAACTCCTCAATTGTATCGTAATGTACCTTCTTAGTGCCCCCAACAATAGTTTTAGTAGTTCTTAATGTCTCTGGGTGCACGCAAAATTTTGTAATACCAACTAAAAAGTCACTCAATCCTAACGCTACAAGAAGTTCGGTTTGTGAAGGTACCAGAGAAATAATTCTCCTCGGGGTATAAGGTACTTCCAGCGTTCTATTCAGTTGATCTTTAAAGTGCATTCAGAATGGCTTCCATTTGCGACTGAAGTTCCCGGGCAGCTGTTGCCGAAGCTTTCGCAAAATTCTTGTCCTTGCCAGCATAGATAACACCTCGTGAAGAGTTAACAAGTAATCCAATATTTGAAGAGAGTCCGTATTTACAAACCTCAGAAAGACTTCCACCTTGCGCCCCCACTCCAGGAACCAATAAAAAACTATGCGGCACTATCTTTCTGATATCGGCAAGGTAGCTTGCTTTTGTAGCTCCTACTACATACATTAGATTATGGGCGTTTGTCCACGTCTTAGAAGTTTCAATAACAGTTTTATACACTTCTACTCCATCAACTAGTTTGGTTTGAAAATCGAAAGCCCCCTGGTTTGAGGTTAGCGCGAGTAAAATAGTATGTTTGTTTTCAAAACCTAAAAAGGGTTCTATACTGTCTTTTCCCATATAAGGTGCAGTCGTAACCGAATCGAAGCCCAAGTCTTCAAAAAATGCTTTTGCGTACATCGCAGAAGTATTCCCAATATCACCTCTTTTGGCGTCTGCGATGGTAAATAGTTCGGGATAGTGCTCTTTAAGATACTTGCTGGTTTTTTCCAGTGCTCTCCAACCTTTTAAACCGTATGCTTCATAGAAAGCAGTATTGGGCTTATAGGCTACTGCAAGGTGATGTGTAGCATCTATTATAGCCTTATTAAACGCAAATATGGGGTCTTCTTCAGCTAATAAATGTGTTGGAATTTTATCGAGGTCTACATCCAAACCAATACAGAGAAAAGATTTCTTTTTATGGATTTGAGCAACAAGTTCTTCAGTGGTCATGGGGTATCACTTAAAATGTTTCACCGGCTTCTTTTAGCTTTTCAGTATTACTTACCAGCTGAAGCTCATCTATAATTTTCTGAATATCGCCATCAATAATATTACTTAAATCGTAGAGGGTAAGGTTTATCCTGTGGTCGGTTACACGACCTTGTGGATAATTATAGGTTCTAATTTTAGCACTTCTATCGCCACTGGTTACCATAGAGCCTCGCTTTTCGGCATCTTCTGCTTGTTTTTTGGCCAGCTCCAGATCGTACAGCCTAGATCGCAGTACTTTAAAAGCTTTTTCCTTGTTTTTATGTTGCGATTTTTGATCCTGGCATTGTGCTACCAATCCTGTGGGCTCGTGGGTTAGTCGTACTGCAGAATAAGTGGTGTTAACAGACTGCCCTCCAGGACCCGACGAACAGAAATAATCCACACGCACTTCTTTTGGATCAATTTCTACATCGAATTCTTCGGCTTCAGGAAATACCATTACAGTTGCCGCACTGGTGTGCACTCTTCCCTGTGTTTCGGTTTGTGGTACGCGTTGCACACGATGCACTCCCGCCTCAAACTTTAAGGTTCCGTACACATCGGCTCCTTCTACCTCAAACTGAATTTCTTTGTACCCGCCACTGGTTCCTTCACTAAAATCTACAACACTTACTTTCCAGCCTTTACTTTCACAGTATTTAGTATACATGCGGTGTAAGTCTCCTGCAAAAATACTGGCTTCATCGCCACCCGTACCTGCTCTTACTTCCACTACTGCATTTTTAGTATCTTCAGGATCTTTAGGAATAAGCATAAACTTGATATCATCTTCAAGCTTTCCTATGGTCGATTTCGCCTCGTCAAGTTGCATTTTGGCCATTTCAACCATTTCGGCATCGCTGCCATCTGCCAGAATTTCTTCGGCTTCTTTTACTCGTTCGGTAGCTGTAAGATACCCCTCACGCTTATCCATAAGTGCTCTTAAGTCTTTATATTCTTTATTTAACTGAATATATTGCTTCTGATCGCTAATAATTTCTGGCTGAATAATGAGGTCACTTACCTCATCAAATCTATTTTTTACTATTTGAAGTTTTTCTAACATATTGAAATTTTCATATTGAAACCTCCTTCAATACGGTTTCAAATTTACAATAAAATAAGGAAGGTTTCAATCCAGCAGAAGGTAAAAGATGGTTGCCGAATTAAAATAGTACACTGGATCGTTGAAATTAAGTTTTCAAGAGAGACACTGTCCTATGTCAGAAAAACTAGAGAAGTTTAGAGGCTAGCTTTTCTTCTTTATTTTTAGGCATCAACATAAAATGTGACAGCATTGCAATTGCGATGATAAGTACAACCCTGGCAATATAAACCGAAGTATTTCCATAACCAAAATCATAATATCCTATAGCCCTGAAGATCTCTGCAAAAACAAAAAGAAAAGCTACTATTAAAAAAACCAAAGATGCCTTTGTATTTACCGAATGGTTGTACAGAAGAGATAAAAAGCCAAGTACTACCAGTGACATAGAAACCAGGAGCATCGCACTAAAAGTCGCATCTCCATTGGCCAGGTCCTTCAATTTTGATATAAACTCATATAATAAATAACCATTGATAATAATGAGCCCTGCAAAAACGGTTGAAAGTACTACGCCCAAATTTTTAAAACTGGCTTTGGGCCAGACAGCTCTGATTAAAAAAAGATAGGCAAAAACATTTAAAAATAAAGAGGTAGCAGCTATCGCTGTATTTTCATACCATACAGTACAAATACTGGATACCGAATAGAAGAACATAAAAGCAACGAGAATTTGGTTAACTTTTTTTGTGCTAAAGGCAAGTACAATTCCCAAAAAAATAAGGGAAATTAGCCCTCTAAAAAGACGGTAAACCGGATAGTTACCTAACAGATGAATAAAAATACTGGCAACAACCAATACAACAGACGTAATAAGTAATATCTTCTTGTAGCTCCTGGGTTGTACAGCTTTTATATCCATAACTTAGATCCCTGAGCTTTATAGTTTCAGGGTGTCATTCTTTCGATACTAAACATAGACAAACTCTCCATGTTTAGAGGTAATAGTTAGCTTTTTAGTCTCTGCAGCAGCTACTTTTCCAACTATTTGAGCATCTACATTGTAAGATTTTGAAATAGCTATAATTTGTTGTGCTATTTCTTCGGGAACATATAGTTCCATTCTATGGCCCATATTAAATACCTGATACATCTCTTTCCAGTCTGTACCACTTTCCTCCTGTATCAATTGAAACAAGGGTGGCGTATCGAACAAAGTATCTTTTATGATATGTAAGTTATCTATAAAATGGAGGATCTTTGTCTGGGCTCCACCACTACAGTGTACCATACCATGAATTTGCTCTGGACTAAATTTAAACAAAATTTCTTTAATAATAGGCGCATACGTCCTTGTGGGAGATAGTACTAATTTACCAGCATCCAGTGGTGAACCTGGTACAGTATCGGTTAATTTTTTGCTTCCGCTGTACACCAAATCTTCAGGTACTGCAGCATCAAAACTTTCGGGATATTTTGTGGCCAGGTAGTTATGAAATACATCATGCCGGGCACTTGTTAGCCCATTACTTCCCATTCCGCCATTATATTCTGTTTCGTAGGTTGCTTGTCCAGAAGAGGAAAGTCCAACAATCACATCGCCTGGGCGAATATTTGCATTGTTAATTACGTTGGCTCGTTTCATTCTTGCAGTTACTGTGCTATCCACGATAATGGTTCTCACCAGGTCACCTACATCTGCTGTTTCTCCTCCTGTGGAGTGGATTTTCACACCAAATCTAGCTAGATCTTCCAGTAATTCTTCGGTTCCATTAATGATTGCTGAAATAACTTCACCAGGAATCAGGTTTTTGTTGCGTCCAATGGTGGAAGAAAGCGTTATGTTATCTACAGCACCTACACAAAGCAGGTCGTCTACATTCATAATAAGCGCATCCTGCGCAATGCCTTTCCACACGCTAATATCGCCTGTTTCTTTCCAGTACATATATGCCAGAGAAGATTTCGTTCCTGCCCCATCTGCGTGCATTATTAAGCAGTGGTCTTCATCTCCTGTAAGATAATCCGGAACTATTTTACAAAAGGCTTTTGGAAAAAGGCCTTTATCTACATTTTTAATGGCATTGTGCACATCTTCCTTACCGGCTGAAACACCTCTTTGGGCATATCTTTTTGAAACTTCTTGACTTTGACTCATACTAGTATCCTTAGGACCACAAAAGTACAGAATGAAAAAACGTCCCGAAAGTTAGGGACGTTTTTTTTAACTATTATTTTATGATGAACGTTATTCCCAATCGGGCATAATCGCTTCACTAAACAATTCATTATCCTCATTAATTGCACCAAAAACTACGGAAAAAACAGTGGGAACTGAATTTAAGTTACTTCCTCGTCGTGTAAAAATTACCCCACCTTCTGTTGGTGAATAGCGAACTTGTAGATCATTTTCACCTAAAATAACATTGGTCTCTACTTGATTAGATTCCATAGTGGAAAAATCATATCTAAAAATTCTATTTTCAAACCTTCTGTAACTTGAATTCTGCTCACCAGATAGATCCTTAGTATACAGCACTTCATTGGCACTAGCTGAAAAATTAACACTTCCAGCAGCTCCCGTTTCTCCTTCTTGAATAACGACTCCTTCAAGTCCACTAGCAATGCTTGCTGTATAAATTCGCACATTATATCCACTTGCATTATTGGTCTTTAATAGCAGGAGATCGTCATCGAAATCTGGAACTGCAATCTCCGAGATAAATGATCCATCCGGAGTGGTATAAATGGCAGTCAAACCGCTACCATCTGGAGAAACAGAATATACCTTATCGAAGTAAGGGTAGTAAATTCTATCACCATTACTTGACCAAGTAAAGCTAAGTTCATCTATTCTAAATCCTGCTATAGGAATAAGAGAAGTTACCTGATTTACATCAGTACCATCTAAGTTCATGGAAAATATATGCGCATCGCCTCCCACGGTACGCAAAAATGCCACTTTATTAACTATATTATTACGTCTAGGTCTGAAGCTGTTTGTATTTTCATTGGTTAATTGAAATACGTTAAAATCAATCTCCCCATCATTCCCAGGTACATCGTCGTCATCACCTGAAAATATAACATTATTTCCGTTTACTTTTTTCACAAACAAAAACGGATTATCAGGAGCACTAATGGTAGTAAATTCGCCAATAGCAGAATTTACAGGGTCATTAAACTCATCCATAACGGTCACTTGCCAAAAATAATTGGTCGCCAGTCTTAAATTACTCACTGTAAAAGTGGTGTCCTGAATACCTTCAAAAATTTCCATTTCATTGGTGATACCATTCCGTAGATCTAATGTGTAAGTTAATTCATCATCTTCCGAGTCGCTTGATTCCCAGATAAAAGCAACTTCTAATGGCACATCTATTGCGCTAGGTTCTGGAAAAATTAACTCAGGGATTGATGGAGACTGATTGTTAGAATTAGACTTACTAAGCTCAAAAGCAACAATCGACACATTATCTTCAGTAACAGTAGCAGACTCAAAACCTGTTATATATTCGGTGAGCTCAGCCTGAACTGAATAATCATCAACGATTATATTTTCAATAGTAAAAGCTCCAGCTTCATCAGTAAAAACAGTAGTAGACGAGGGATTTGTTGAAACTTTAACTCCCGATAGTGGGTCACCCGATACTTTGTCTACAACAGTACCCATAATGACTCCTTCTCCCAAGGCTGTTATAGTATCTTCACTACAACTGAAAGCACCCATACCTAGCACTAAAAATGCGATTATATATTTTAGATTTTTCATTTTCTTGTAATTTCTATTTATGGACTGTTACTTAAAGTGTTTTTTTTCTTAAAATTAAAGTAGTAATTCAGCCCTAGTCCGAAGGTTAGGTAATCATCTTTCCTTTTCCCATTGACCAGCTTATCCACCTCATCACTAAAGCTCCTGTTATGTTCTGCAACTAATTTTAAGCCCCAACTTTCAGAAAGAAAATATTGAATACCAAATCCATATTGCAATTTAAAAAACGTTTCACCAAGCTTATACCCTCCGTCTTCAGCATCATTAATTTCTCTGAAAAGTCCTGGTCCCGCATAAATAAAAGGAGATAGATTATCGAATGGAAGAATATTAAATTGCGCATTAAAGTCTACAGCACCAAACTTATTATAAAACTGATCTCCACTGTTTAATTCCAAAAATGAAGTAGATACCCCCAAGTTCAGATAAGGATTAATTTCTCTTTGGTATTCAAACCGTGCAAACGCACCGAGTTCCTTGGTCGTATAATCTGCATTAATTAAACTAGCACCGGCTGAAGCACTTATCAAATTCTTATACGGTCTACTCGTTCGAACACGATCATACAGCTGTACCGATTCCTCTCGTTCTTTGCCTTCCAGATAATCTGCTACTAGCTTATCATTCACTTCCTTTCCACCTTTAGCACCCCAAAATTGATCTTTGATTCCTTCGAGAATAAGATCGTGTACTGCTTTTTCGATAGCGTCTTTCATCGCTAACTGGACAGGTTCATTTTGAGTAATTCCAGTTTCAGCTTCCAATAACCTTTGAAATTTCACAAAGCGAAAAAAACTTGCATCCACCGCCTGAGAAAGGATTGTTTTTGAAACATATATCGTTTTTAGTATTGCCCCATTATTTGTTGATACCGCTCTAAGATATACTGTAATACGATCTTGTCTGTATCTTGCAGAACCACCAATTCCAAAATAACGGGCACCTATACCTCCAGTAATAATATTGGTGTCGTATGATACAACTCCGCCTTCGAGTATTAAGCCTGCGTATAATAAAGGTGGAAGCGGCGGTTCGTTCGGGTTCAGGTTTTTAATATAATCCTGCTTTGTAGATCTTATTATATTTCGTTCTGTAGAGAGGTTATTGAAATTTTCTCTTTCTATGGGAATAAACCATCCTGAGTCTTCTAATGCCTTAATTAATATGGTGGTGCCTCCTTGAGAAACTGCAGTACTAAAAGTACTTCCATTTTCAACTGCTTTATACTGGCCGGTTTGATCACTAAAATCATAAACAGCTACCTCTACTGGATCTGCAGCAGAAGGTAAGTCTAGAAGTATTTTGGTAGAAGCAGAAAATTCTCCTGTTCTTGATGGATTTTTATCGAATGGTTGGTTAAAATATGCCCCGCAGGAGCATAAAAAAAGTAAACAGGTCGATAAGACTAGTTTGAGAAAATTTCGCATAAAATTATATTAATTTGGGACTATAATCTGAGTTTGTTCTCCATTAGAAGTGTCAAGAATATTGATAACTAATCCCTCAGCAGTTTCAATAACCTCTACGTTTAATGTTCCGAATGTAAAAGTTCCTTCTTGATTGAAATCTCCTGCACCAGCCAATTGTTGATTTAATAAAGCTCTAGTAACCTGACTCAGAATTTGTCTATTTAAATTTTCTCCAAACTGATCCAGTTCCGACTGCTCTTCGTTTGGATTTACAGCTGCTCTTAAGCCATTTTGTGCTGTAGCCGATGATAGTAGCCATTGGTAATTAAAGGTGTCACCTCCAAATGCAGGGTTTGTGGGCTTGTATGAAAACTGTTGCGCAAAACAAGTACCTCCAAAAATAAATAAGATTATAATAAGTAAGTTTCTTTTCATCTTAATAGCGTATTAACTCTTCTTTTTGTTTCTCTAACTGCTGCAACCGTCGTATCGATCTAGCAATAGCATAGTTTGCCATTTGTTTTAAAAATGCTTTTCTGGGTTGCGAAAAAAATTGCCATACTAGTTCATCTTCAACTTTAACAGTTATCCTAGTAGTTCTTCCCCTTCCGGGCACTTCTTCAATTAAAATATTTTTATCTGTTTCTATTTGCTTGTTATAAAATTCAAAATAAAAATACTTATAAAAATCTCTTCCAGCCTTTGTTATCGTATTTTTCAACACAAAGCCTTGTGGAATATATCCATCTTGCGGGGCTGCCTGATCTGGGGAAATTACAATAGGAGTTCTTTTCTCCGCGTCTTCAATTTCGAGTGACTCTAACGTAGGGTCGTAATTTAACACAATTCTATCCTGTCCTATCGGTTTATCTTCTAAGTCGTAAATTACCAAAACCAATATAATTTTTCCCGTAATATTGTTATTAATAGTCAATGTCGAAAGTAACTTCTTGTCATTAGCTTCTATTACAAAACGATTTCCTTGTGTATTCTTTTGGGTATTATTGTTTTCATCGGTTTTAAATGCCATAAACTCGTACCGTAAACTAGTGGCAGCAGGTGTTAAATTTTCGGCTGTGCTGGTAAACGTATAAAACTCACTATTTCTTTCAACCTTTATTTTTGCAGCAATTTCAACATTATACAATTGCGCAGTAGCATTAGAAATAAATAATAATGCTAACAATAAAAGAATTTGTTTAATAAATCGATATGTAAGTTTCAGAATCATTTAATCTCTTAGTTGAAACTTCGAATAATTAAATTTGGCGTTCCTTCTGTTTGCTTAAAGTTAATTGACTTGGTTAGATCATTAACACCTTCTCGTTGAAACTTAAGGTTATTCCCGTCCTGTACAAGATCTAATGTTACATCCAAATTACGATTGTTTACAAAGTCTGTAAACTGATTGGAATTTCCTCTTTGGACTAAGTTTGCAACTGCAGTATTAGCAACATACGTCATAGAGGCAAAATTATTGTCCCCATCCTGAGTGACGTTAATATCACTTGCCACGGTGCTGGTTGTAACAGAAAGCGTATTGGCTTCTCCTATCTGTGTTAAAAAAACAGAATTTCCTTGAACATTCCGTGATCTTGGATCGTTTGCTCCAGATACACCCAAACTTTGTAAATAGGTGCTATTAAGATTATTCCCTTCTACCACTTGTTCTTCTACGGTCTTTTCCTCACTATAAGTTTGTGCATAGCTGTTACCAAATATACCTAAACTGGCTATTAGTAATGCTACAGAAATAATTTGACTTGTTTTCATAGGTTATATATATTATTTTAATTTCATTGAGATAAAGCAATTAACGCCTACCTTCCTTAAATTTTTATTTTCAACTATTAAGTCTTAGCAACCTGCACTAATTTTCAGCATTGCTGAAAACATATAATACACCGTTTCAAAAATTGGGGATAGGCTTGTATATTCTTGGGGAAATTTTGATATACTATAACATAACAAGAATACGAAAAATTAATGACAGTTCCTAGTGTCCAAATAGCATCGAAAAACAACTTTTAACATTTGTAAGAAAAACACTGTTAAATTATAAAGGTTATTTGATGTATATCCTTAAAAATCCGATAAAAGACAATCCCAAAGCTAAAAATCAATGTGTTAATATTATGTTAAAATAAGGTATGGTGCTCAGCAAAAATTTTATTAATGTGTTTTGAGCTACATGCTACTAGTACCTTTATATCTTTGGCTTTAGACTAAGAACACTTACAACCTGTTTCGGATCTAGCACCTGATTTTAAGAGTTATCATGTACAGATTTTCTTACAAAGTAAAAACGAATTGTACCTGCCTTCATAGTTGAGAACTCCCCTTCAAAAGGGGCACCCTGTCTTGTAAGAATTTTAATACCTCCTCTTTATAGGTGAGCCATACTATAGGCACAATTATAGCAATAAAAAAAGAGGGCGTTTCGGCCCTCTTTCTTATTCTGAGTTATAAAATTTATCCTAGCAATCTGTACACAATTCTGGTACATCGATATCTGGAATTCCAAGATCTTGCATTCCTGGAAGTGGCATTGGTTGCATTTCAGCAGGAATATCACAATCGATAGTTTCCCAAGCGTCCATAGCAGGACCAACTTGTAATACTTCCATTACGTTGTTAGAACCAGCCTGATCACCAATAAAGCTCTGTCCACCGCGTTGTGCAGCGTATACAGCGTTACTAGTTCCTTGCTGTCCAATCTCCATAAAGTTAGCACCTTCCCATTGCTTAGTTACCAAATCGTTATTAGCACCACTCTGTACTGCCAACGCTTTGTCATCACCGTCCTGGATCATCCAAGCATCGTGATCGCTACCCACTTGAATCAAACCAGCGGTGTTGCTGTTGCCTGTCTGAACCTGTAAAGCAGAGTTGTTATCGTTAAAAGATGTCTGACTGTTGTCATCATTGTAATTCTGAAAAACAGCAGCGTTGTTATCGTTACCCGTTTGAACTTGCTTAGAGTATCCAGCAAAGATTCCACCGAATGCTGTATCTGCAAATTGCTCTGATGAAGCTGTGTTACCAGAACCATCTTGATTTTGGAATGCCACATTATCAACAGTACCGTCTGATGAAAGAGGTCCGCCAAGTGTATTCAAAATAGCATTTGTTTCGTTGAACAAAGCGTTATTTGGAGACAAAGCAACTGCATTTGTAACATCTCCTTGGTTAATTTGCGCAAGGTTTGAACCACTACCAGC
>DDGL01000003.1:1062-271536 GCA_002337605.1 Flavobacteriaceae bacterium UBA1903 | reverse complement strand
GTAGTAGTCTCGTTAGGAGCCTCGTCATTGGTAGCCGTAAACTCTATAACGGTAACTCCTACAGGATAGGGTCCTGGAGATGGAGCTCCCATGGTCTGAGTTACGGTTACAGAACCGCCATTAGGATCCAATGCAGTAGGAGTAGCAAAACCAAAGGATGCTTCACACTCTCCCGGACTTGCATCCACTATGGCATCGGCGGGACAGTTCATAATAGGTGCATTTGGATCAGGATTTTGTACAAACTCTATACAGAAATCATTTAAGGTTCCTGAATCACCACCCGCATCATCACAGATGCTTAAGGTCCAGATCCCATTTACATCATCCCCGGCAAAACCAGTATTCATTAGGCCTTGTTCCGCTTCAAAAGTACCTGTAAAAGGAGCAGAACCTGTAGTAATAGAAGGGTTCCCGTCCATAAAAATGGTTCCGGTAAAATTGTCTCCTGCGCCTCCATTATCACTCGATAGATCCCAGGTAGTACCATTGGGAGAGATTAAGCTAATTTCTAAGTCACCATCAAAAGTGTGCGTAATGTCTAAAGAAACATTGTCCAGTACATATTCTCCCGGACCTGCTCCTATAATACCAACGTCTGCCACTGTAACTTCTGAAGTTGTAGGGCCTCCAACACATGGAAAACCTCCTGTTCCTGTTGCAGGAACTGGTTGCGGATTGTCTAATGCGCAATCTGAGGCAGGGGGTGCAGCCGACGGACAGGGTGTTAAGTCTGCAACTTCAGCAGGTGAAAGTGCTCTGTTATAGAAACCAAAACTATCAAGAGCTCCCCCTGCTGGTAGGTTTGTATTAGAGCTATACCCACCTACAGTAAAATTTGAGCCACTAATATTTAAAGCACCTTGTGCAACTGTACTAACTAAAACGCCATCTACATAAGCTCTTGTTTCAGGTACAGAATTGTCATACACAAATACAGTGGTTGTTTCTGAGGTACTAGCTCCACCTGTAGCAGTAATATCAGTTAATGGTCCTCTTAATATCCAATTGCCAGCTCCTGCAACTCCATTAGTGAAGCATCGAAAACCCACAGCGCCAGTGTCGCCAAAGATATAGAACAAGGTGCCGCTAGGTGCGATAGAGTTAGTTTTAAAAGCAATAGTCCAAGAACTCGTGCCTAAATTGGTATCCCACCCTGTATCTAAAAAGTCAACAGTACTTGAGTTTCCAGTTCCTTGCATTGAACCTGCATCACAAATAGCTGGTGGCCCTTGTGATAAAGCACCATTAAAGGTTGCGGTAGCAGTGCCTGCAGGAGGACTTAATGCCTCATTTGTTACAGTAGCCCCAGCTTCCTCAAAGGTATAAGATAAAATCTCTGGAATTGCTGCGGGAGCACGGTTAGTAGTAGTGCCTGAAACAATTGCATAATTTGACTGAATTAATCCAGAATTACGCATTTGCCAGTTAGGAGGATCTGCATCATCCGGCAAGTGATTTGTATTTTGCGCCTGCACGGTCATCGTGCCAACGAGCAGAGCCATAAAAAACCCCACATAAAAAATAGTTTTTTTCATAATATAAATTTTTGTTAAACATTAGTTAACATAAAGATAGTTTTTTTAAAATAAATATCAACTCTTGCAGATAAAAAATAAACTTTACTTACTGCTAATTAATAATTTACGTAGTCAATTCAATCTCTAAAACTCTATTTTTAACATAACATTCTGTTTAATGTTGTTTATGAAAGGTTAAACATTATATATATTTGTAATAGTTAGAAAATGCCAGTTATTTTGGCCTTCTGAATTACAAATACTACATACTATGAGCGCAAAAAAAACAACTACAGCAAAGCAAACTATCACGAGAGATACCATTATTTCAGCTTATATGGAATATGTTCTCGAACACGAACGCATTCCAAAAAGTGTATATAAATTTTGTAAAGACCACAAAATGACCGAAGCTGAATTTTATACCTTTTTCGGAAGTTTTGCCGGAGTACAACAGGAAATATGGAATAGCTTTTTTGATCATTCCATGCAATTAGCTCATAACAATAAAGCGTATGAGCAATTCAGCAACCAGGAAAAAATGCTCACCTTTTTCTATACCTTTTTTGAAATACTAACTGCAAACCGTAGTTATGTACTTTTCGCTTTACAGGAACATCAGGATATGATGAAAAGTTTAAACCAGTTGAAAGGACTGCGAGTTCATATTAAAGAATTTGCTGGCGATTTAATTGAGGATGCTAATCAGGAAAAAAATCTAAAAATTCTCAAACAACCTGTATCTATTTTTTCTGAAGGAGCCTGGTTACAAACGCTATTTATTTTAAAATACTGGATGGAAGATACCTCTGCCAATTTTGAGAAAACCGATGTAGTGATTGAAAAATCTGTTCGCGCCATTTTTGATGTATTTCAAACTACCCCACTAGAAAGTGTGGTAGATTTTGGAAAATTTCTTTGGAAAGAGCGTTTTGGTTCAGCTCAACGACCTTCTCAGAATTAATAACATTGGCGACTTTAAATTTAAGTTTATTTGCTCTTAAAGGTACACTTAGCTATTTATTGAGCTTTTCAGCAGGCTCATTCTACATCAGTACAAAATTATGAAAACACTAGACAGCATCCCTACAGGTAAAATTTCTCGCGCCACACAATTGGTAAAAACAGGTGTTAAGGTAGGGGGGAATTACCTGAAATATTATGGTGAAAAAATTGTAGATAGGTCTACCACAAAAGATAAACTAAATGAAGACAACGCTGCAGACATCTACGACGGATTAAAAAACTTAAAGGGGTCTGCCTTAAAAGTTGCTCAAATGTTGAGCATGGAAAAAAATATTATGCCGAAAGCATATGTTGAAAAATTTTCTTTAGCACAGTTTTCAGTTCCACCATTATCTGCTCCTTTGGTACGTAAAACATTTTTGCGCTACTTTGGTGAAAACCCCGATACTTTGTTTGATAGCTTTAATGCAACATCGGTTGCTGCTGCCAGTATTGGACAGGTACACGAGGCTAAGAAAAACGGGAAAAAGCTGGCTGTTAAAATTCAATATCCTGGTGTGGCAGAAAGTATTAGCAGTGATCTGGCATTAGTAAAGCCTGTGGCTATGAAAATGTTCAATATTAAAGGAAAAGATAGCGATAAGTATTTTAAAGAAGTAGAGGGGAAATTATTGGAAGAAACAGATTATGTACTGGAAGTGCAGCAAAGTAAAGAAATTACAGAAGCCTGTGCTCATATTCCTAATTTAATCTTTCCCAAGTACTACGAAGAACTTTCCAACGAGCGCATTATTACAATGGATTGGATGGATGGTAAACATCTTTCAGAAGTTACAAATTACAATACAGACCAGAAAAAAGCCAATATGCTGGGGCAGGCATTGTGGGATTTTTATATGTATCAGATGCATGTCCTCAAGCAGGTACACGCAGAT
Organism: Flavobacteriaceae bacterium UBA1903; assembly: GCA_002337605.1. GTDB lineage: Bacteria > Bacteroidota > Bacteroidia > Flavobacteriales > Flavobacteriaceae > Marinirhabdus. The sequence continues at coordinate 268,115 of DDGL01000003.1, read as the reverse complement.
CCTCATCCGGGAAATTTCCTGGTTTCAAAAGATAATAAGTTAATAGCGATAGATTTTGGTTGCATTAAAAAAGTTCCTGAAGAATTCTATACACCTTACTTTGAATTAGCAGTTCCTGAAAATATTAACCATCCAGAAATATTTTCAGAAAAGCTTTATCAGTTAGAAATTTTAAAACCTGATGACACCAGAGAAGAGGTGGTTTTCTTTTCCACATTATTTCATGAGATGCTCAGTTTATTTACCCAGCCTTTTCACCACGAAACGTTCGATTTTAGTGACGAAAATTTCTTCGGAAAAATTGCTGAACTAAGTGATAAGTATTCTAAAGATACTGAACTACGTAAAATGAATGGGAATAGGGGGTCAAAACACTTTTTATACATTAACAGAACCTTCTTTGGATTGTACAATTTGCTTAATGACTTAGGAGCAACGGTTACTATTAATCAATATAAAACATATTAAAGATCAAAACTTTAACAAAATTTTGTTTAATATCAATACAAAAACATTAAACAAAAAAAGTATCTTTACAGTAATCAAAATGGGATAATAGAATTGCTATGAAAAAGAGTAATACACTATTATTTATTGGTTAGGTTGTTTTAAAAAGGGAAGCTGTGGAGCTTCCCTTTTGTTTTCTATATAGTGCATTCTTTTGTAATGTGTAACCAACCTGATCATTTCTTTATTTCTTCAGTTGTCTTTACTTCATTCATATTTCTATTCTTTACATAGGTCTCCAGCCAGGTATCCTGCTCCCAAAGCAAGTGTAAAATACTTTCTTTTGCTCTATATCCGTGGCTTTCCTTTGGTAACATGACCAATCGAGCGGGGGCTCCTAAACCTTTTAATGCATTAAAATAACGCTCACTTTGCAGTGGGTAGGTTCCCGAATTGTTGTCTGCCTCTCCGTGTACCATCAATAATGGCGTTTTCATTTTATCTGCATGCATAAAAGGGGACATCGTGTAATAGGTTTCCGGAGAATCCCAATAGCTACGTTCTTCACTTTGAAATCCGAAAGGCGTCAAGGTACGATTATAAGCACCGCTTCTCGCAATACCCGCAGCAAATAAATCGCTATGACTAAGTAAGTTTGCTACCATAAATGCACCATAGCTATGCCCGCCAACACCTACACGGTTACGGTCAATATACCCTAGCTTGTCTACAGCATCGATGGCTGCTTTGGCGTTACCTACCAGTTGCTTTCTAAAGGTATCATTAGGTTCTTCATCTCCTTCACCAACAATTGGGAATGCAGCATCGTCCAGCACCACATAGCCACGCGTAACCCAGTAAATAGGGCTTCCGTAGTAGGGGTAGATAAATTCGTTTGGATTGGTCGTGCTTTGAGAGGCGCTGTTCTTATCCTTAAACTCCCGTGGATACGCCTATAATAGCATTGGCTTCTTTTCCTTTGCATCCATGTCATAACCTACCGGTAAATACAGCGTTCCTTCTAATTCTAATCCATCATCACGTTTGTAAGTAATTACTTCCTTGTGTACATTTTGCAAACTCTTATACGGGTTTTCAAAACTAGTTATGGGTGTTAGGCTTTCTTTCTTTTTAATATTTCGAAAATAATAGTTAGGGTACTCACTTGGAGATTCAATACGTACTAAAACCTTTCCCTTTCCTAAGTCTACGGCATCTACCAGTGTCTCTTTCTTATCGCTATAAGTAGACTGGTATATTCTCTTAGTTGTCTGAGAGGCTATATCGTATTCGTCTATAAAAGGGAATTGCCCCTCTTCAGAATACCCCTCACCCATTAAATACGCTTTTCCATTATCCATTGAAAGAACGTAGCTACCGTATTTATTGCGTTTGGTGACAAAATTTCCTGGATCGCTGTACTGGTCCTGATAGTTTCGGTCACTAATAACTTTTGCCTCCTGATCCGGATTTTGTGGATTAAAAAGATATGTTTTAGTATTTCTGTCGTTCCACCAGTAATCGTAAGCAATTGCAGTAGTTTCGCTCCCCCAGGTAATACCGGAAAATCTATTTTTAGTTTTGGTAATTTGGCTACCTTCTCCTGTAAAAGGTGCTTCCAGCTGGTATACAATATCGCGAAATGCTACTTCAATCTCCGGGTCACCACTATCCTGAGCTTCTACATAATATAAAGTAGCTGGTTGGTCCGATCTCCATGACATATTTCTTTTCCCAGTTCTGGTTGCCATAAAGCCCTTCGGACGTACTTCGTCTAGAGGAACATTATTTACCAGTTGCGGATCTTTTCCATCTTTAGTATACACCGTTTCGGTATAGGGAAATCTATAATAGGGTACTAAGTAGGAGAACGGGGTCTTTATTTCTGAAACAAGTACATAGTCACCATTTGGAGAAAAACTCACACTTCTATACATTCCCGTTGGTAGAAAATCTGAAACCATCCCGCCAATACTCACTTTTTTTATTTCTGAAAGCGCTAATTGCTGAAAATTTGCTTCATCATTAGGATTTTTTAGTAAATCCTGGTAGGTTCGGTTTTGAGCTTTTGCTCCGTCACTAACCGAAATTGTTGGCCCGGTAGGAACCGCTTCCGAAGTATTTATAAGCTCCTTTCTGCTTGCGGGAAGCATTTTCACAAGCAACGAATTATTGTCTTTAAACCAGTTAAGCGCATCGCCCATATTGGCATTTACAGTAGCAGGAGTTATTTTTTTTGCAACCGCCTTTTCAATATCCAGAATCCACACTTCTACGCCCTCCGAAGTGGTATTAAGACACGCAATCATTTTTTGATTAGGAGACCAGGAAAAACCAGAAAGCCTTGGATTTTCAGGTAAGCCGGTAACCTGGGTGCCTTCTTTAGAGGAAGGTTTTTTTACCATAATGTTGTTGTAGTAGTTGGTGCGACTCCCAATATTTGTTTTGGGGTTTATACGGAGGCCTCCCAACCGTAGTTCGACTTCCGAGAGTTCTTCAATGCTTTTATAGGCATCGCGGTAAAGTAGTATCACATTTTCAGCAGCATCGTCGAGCAAAACCGACGGTGCCAAAGGTGCATCTACAAGATCTAAAATTTCCTGTGCAGGTTTTTGATAGCCAGTGTCTTCCTGTGCTATACATGGAACACTGAATACTAAAAATACAAGTAAGAAAGAGAGTTTTTTCATGAGGATTAAAGTTTTTGAAAAGATACGAATTCTCAAACCGAAATGTAAACTGAAAAAATAATTTTTCACAACACACAATCCTTTTCCTATGCATGCATAACAACATAGCTTAAAAAATTTCTTTGCACTCTCACAAATAGGTATCTTGCCAACTCCTTATAATCGTATCTATGTTTACATCAAAAATTAGTGGTTTGGGGCATTATGTTCCTGAAAATGTGGTCACCAACGATGATCTCTCGAAAGTAATGGACACCAACGATACTTGGATCCAAGAGCGCACCGGCATAAAAGAACGACGCCATATTAAAAAAGGGGATGGTAATTCCACCTCTGTAATGGCTGTAAAAGCATCAACTATTGCTTTGGAACGAGCCAATTTGTCGCCAGAAGATATAGATATGATTGTTTTTGCGACCCTAAGCCCGGATATGTATTTTCCAGGAGGTGGTGTGCAAGTACAGGAACTAATGGGGATGCGTACCATCCCAGCGTTGGATGTGCGTAACCAATGTAGCGGATTTGTATATGCAATGTCTGTTGCAGATCAGTTTGTGAAAACTGGAATGTACAAAAACATTCTCGTAATTGGTGCTGAAAACCATAGTGGCGGATTAGATTTTACCACGCGTGGACGAAGTGTCTCCGTAATATTTGGTGATGGGGCAGGAGCTGCTGTAGTTTCCAGAAACGAAGGGGAAGGTGGAATTCTTTCTACACATTTGCATAGCGAAGGGGAACATAAAGATCAATTATCCTTACAAGGGCCAAGTACCGAATACTGGGTGCCAGAAATAATTGAAAAGAATCCACAAGAAGATATTCCGTACTACCCATATATGAACGGGCAGTTTGTCTTTAAGCACGCTGTGGTTCGTTTTGCTGAAGTAATTAACGAAGGTTTAAAAGCCAACAACCTGGAAGCTTCAGATATTGATATGTTGATTCCGCATCAGGCTAATTTGCGTATCTCACAATTTATTCAGAAAAAAATGCGCTTGCGGGATGACCAGGTTTTTAATAACATCCAAAAATACGGAAACACTACGGCAGCATCTATTCCAATCGCTTTATCTGAAGCCTGGGAAGAAGGAAAAATTAAAAAAGGAGACCTTGTAGTACTGGCAGCTTTTGGGAGCGGGTTTACATGGGGGAGTGTCATAATGAGATGGTAGCTTCGGTACTATTTTGAAGTGCTTCTTCGCACTTCAAAATCACTCAGCTATCTTTGATTTTTTTATTAAAATAAAAAAGAGCCGTATTTCCCCAAATACGGCTCTCTATGTAAACTAAAACTCCTCAATTTTAGTTTAGTGGCTTTTCTGCTTCAAATGTAGGGGAGTAGTGTGCTTTAAAAAATACCCAATAGCGGGTATTTACAACATAAAAAAAACCTTCTTCCGGTTTTGGAAGAAGGTTTTAGACTAACAATTTTAATTTTTTTAAAGGCTAATTCAAATAAATTATAAATGTATAGGAAAGTCTTTCATTAGTATAGACTTAAAAACTGTGCCAAACGTTGCACCTCTATATTGGTTTTAACATAATCTTACCATTTGGGCGTTCTTCTTAAAAAATTCCCCCACTGTCGTCTTTAGTATTATCGTCTCTTCTTTTTCTTGATTTTGCACGGTACTTACCGCCCCCAAAGCGATAGGCGAGTGAAACGTTCACAGTATTGCTTTCCCAGTTAAAACCTCCTGTTTGACGATAGGGTCTTACGCCATCGAAAGCAAACTCCATAGTGTCAAAGATATCGTTGTAGTTAAGACTGAAAGTTCCACGTCCGTCCCATAAGCTGTATCGCGCTCCTAAATTCACGAAATACATAGGCTCTATATCAAATTGCAATGTTTGGTTTGCGCCTCTGTAAAACCCAAATGCTGAGAGGGTTAACTCTTTGGTCACTTTAAAGTTGTGAAACATTCTTAAGTTCCATGCGGTATTGGCTACCTCCACGGTTTGAGTAACAATGTCTGCAGTACTTGGATCTGGCTGGGTAGTATCTACAAACTCACTAATACCGGTTTGTGTTTGGTTGTATAAGTCGAAACTTGTATTAAAGTTCCACCATTTTGTTGGTCTATAGTTTCCGGAAAGTTCAAATCCATACGCATTGGTCGTATTAAAATTATCAAAGGTTAGAATTACCCGGTTAATATCGTTTCTGTCTACAAAAAGAGCACGGTTAATTTCGTTTTCTATGCTTCTATAAAATACACCTCCCGTAATGCTTCCTTTTTCAAGATTTCGAGTGTAGTTCACTTCAATCGAATTTGTAAACTGAGGCTCTAATTCGGTATTTCCAAAAGCAGATACAAAAGGGGTGGTAAATTCCCGAATTGGATTTACCTGGCTAATTCCAGGCCTGTCTACTCTTCGGCTATAGCTTACCTGGTATTGGTTTTTTTCACTAGGATTATAGGTTACAAATGCTGAAGGATATACCTGAATATAATCGTTTGTAAATGCGCGTACAGTATTGGTGTCTGCTCTAACTTCCACCTGCTCTATTCGAGCGCCTACCTGTACAGACCATTTTTCGAAACTTTTAGCATAGGTAGCGTAAGCAGAATAAATGTCGCGTTTGTAATCAAAATCAGTACTAGGTGTGGGAATTAATTCGCCCGAACTATTTAAAGAGTTTCCTGTAGAGCGGTATGCGATATTAGTTTCAAATAACAAGGCCTGAGCACCTAGTTCTACTTTGGTAGATTCGTTTAATGGGTTTACATAGTCTAGGTTTACCGTAAGCCTGTCCCGGTCTGTATCTGAAGCATCTTCGTAGTTATCCAGAAATGCATTCCCGGTAAAGTTAAAGTCTATGTCCTGATCGTCTGTAAATGTATTATAATCGGCTTCTAGTTCAATATTATGACCTTCTTTTTCAAAGTCTAATTTATAATCGAAATTATACTGGGAGGAACGATTATCGCTTACAGCATTGAACAATTGTTGTTGGTTAAAAGCCGGGTTGTTGTAATAAAAAACAGAGGTAAGCCCGTCTGTGCCTCCTTCAAAAAGGTTTTGATTGGTAAAAACAGAGAGTGTATTTTTATCATTTAAGTAGAAATCAACTCCTACTTTAAATAAATTGGAGCGTCGCTTGTCCAGTATATCGAAAAATTGCTCAGAAGTGTCGTCTGGTCTAAAAATCCTTCCATAATTTTGATTTTTAGAGGTATTGTGCCCCCAGTTTCCGAAGAAATTAAATTTTCCATTTCTATAATTCATATCAATCGCACTGGTAAACTTGGCTTCTTCTTCATAGGTAAGACCTACACTGGCATTTCCATTAAAACCTACCAGCGTATTTTTGTTTAAAATTATATTGATAATCCCACTCATTCCTTCTGGATTGTACTTGGCAGAAGGGTTTGTAATAAGCTCTATCTGTTTGATAGACGTAGAAGGAATTTGTTTTAGCAATTGAGCCACCGGAACATTACTCAATTTTCCATCTACCATCACCCGCACATTTTGATTTCCCCTCAGGGAAATATCACCTGTTTGCTGATCTACATTTACGGAAGGCAGATTGTTCATGATGTCTGATGCAGTTGGACCGGCTGTAGTAAGGTCTTTGCCAATAGTAATTACTTTTCTGTCCAACTTCTGTTGGATGGTCGTTCGTTCGGCCGTTACCGTAACTTCGTCGAGGGATGCCATATCCTCTTCTAACTGCAAAACCCCAAGCTCAATAGTACGGTTTGTTCTGGAAATAGTGATGCTGGCTTTGTAGGTTTTATATCCAATAAACTGCACGTTTACTGTGTAAGTTCCTTCAGCAATGTTTGAGATTTTAAAATTTCCACTGTCGTCAGTCACACCACCCGTAAGCAATTCCCCGGTTGTTTTCTGAATTGCCACCGTAACATACGGAAGTGGTTCCTGTAATTTTTTGTCGATTACGGTACCGCTTACCGAACCTTTAATGTCGTTTGAAGCCTTTGTTAAATTCGGGCTCATGTAAATGCATAGCATGCACAAAAGAAGTAATTGTTTCATTTTTTGATTGATTTGATTGTTTGATGAATGTAATAGATGCTACCTTGTATTGCATAGAAACAAGTCCTAGTGTGATCTAAAATAGCAGTTGATTATACATAAGACGTATGAGCTGAAATTTTGTTACATCTAAGCACAAAAAAACCCGAGATCTAGAATCTCGGGTTTTCGTTTTTGTTGCTATTATTAACACTAACCATCAACGTAAAAATTTTCACAACAAAAACTTGAAATATTTCTATTATATAGACGGGGGAGATTTTATATTGTTACAGTTGTTTTTCTTTTTAACATTCTTTTGGCTTAAATAAGGTTTCAAGTAGAAAAAAAATCAGGAAATTAGAAGTATGGAAAAGAAAAAAACACTCGTAATAGGTGCTAGCCTTAAGCCTAACAGGTATTCAAACCTTGCAATAAACAGGCTGATAACATACCAGCATACTGTTGTAGCCATTGGTCTACGGAAAGGAGTAGTTGCAGGCGTTGAAATTGCTACTGAAAAAATACCTTTTGAAAACATCCATACGGTAACACTGTATTTAAATCCACAACGGCAAGAGGAGTATTTCGATTACGTAATTTCACTGAAACCAAAGCGTGTAATTTTCAATCCTGGGACTGAAAATCCAGCGTTTTATAAATTACTTCAGCAAAACAATGTTGAAGTTGAGGTTGCTTGTACCTTAGTCCTTTTGAGTACGAATCAATATTAGTAGTCCTAAAAAGGTGAGGGCGCCATTCAGTATTAAAATAAAAAACTTGAACTCGAACCCAAACCAGACATTGCTGAAATAATCTATGGCAAACCCTAAAAAAGGAGTTAAAATAGCGACTAGTGGGACATAGCTGTCTTTTACTTGCCAGTTGGTAAATAACCCAAAAGCATATAGTCCTAGCAGCGGTCCATAGGTATATCCTGCAAATGTGAACACTTTCGCAATTACCGAAGCATCCCCGATCAAGTAGTTGAAGATTATGATAACTGCCATAAGGACGAGCGACATTATAATGTGTATTCGCTTTCTAATAGCAATTTGTTTGGCCGCTTCGTACTTTTTTTCAATTTCTAAAATATCGATGCTAAAAGATGTGGTGAGTGCTGTTAAGGCGCTATCTGCACTACTATATGCTGCAGCAATAAGCCCTAGTAGGAAGAAAATAGCAATGCCAATTCCCAATCCGCTTTGTGTAGCGATGGTGGGGAACAAAAGATCTTTATGAGCATCAATCCCATTTTGTTGCGCATATACTGTTAATAATATCCCGAGTGCCAAAAACACAAAATTTACAATAGTAAGCACAATAGTAAACCAGAACATATTCTTTTGTGCGTCTTTCAGGTTTCGGCAGGTAAGGTTTTTCTGCATCATATCCTGGTCCAGACCTGTCATCACAATAGCAATAAAAGCACCACTTAAAAACTGTTTTACAAAATGGTCTCCGCTTTTCCAATCGTCAAAAAAGAAAATCTGGGACATATCGCTTTCAGCAATAAAAGTGAAGAGCCCGTTACCCGATATTCCCAAATCTGTTGAAATAAAATAAATTGCTACGCCAACGGCAATAAGCATAAACAAGGTTTGTAGTGTGTCTGTCCAGACAATGGTTTTAATACCACTCTTAAAGGTGTACAGCCAAATTAAGGCAATAGTTATTGCAACGGTCGCCCAGAAAGGAACACCCATACTATCAAAGACCAGGCTTTGTAGCACGATGGCAACCAGGTAGAGTCTAAAACTTGCTCCTACAATTCTTGAAAGTAAGAAAAAAGAGGCGCCTGTTTTGTAGGAACTTCGTCCAAATCGACCCTCTAAATAGGTGTAAATGGATGTTAAATTTAAGCGGTAATACAGCGGAAGCAATACCGTGCCAATAACCGCATACCCAACAGTATACCCTAAAACCACTTGAAAATAACTAAATTTTGAAGCCTCTACCCATCCTGGCACCGAAATAAAAGTAACCCCACTTAACGAAGCGCCAATCATCCCAAACGCCACCAGGTACCACGGAGACTGTTTGCCTGCTTTAAAGAAATCTGCATTACTACCACCTCGGTTGGTTAAAAAAGAAATGAGCAATAACACACCAAAATAACCACCAATTAAAAGGAGTATGTGAATGGGTTGCATAGTTTATAAGACTTTGTGTTGCGTGTAAAAATACAAAGTTTGTGCTCGCAAGCTTTTTATTTTTTTAATACATTTGAAATCGTTTGAAAATTAGCCATTTATTATTTTAAAAAATGAAAAAATTAGTAACATTACTGTTTGTTTTTTCTGTTTTTGTTATTCAAAATCTACAAGCACAGTACTATCTTGAAATGATGGACGCAGGTACCTTTCTAGTGGAAGATGTGATACAAGAAGCCGAATCTTATTTTGAAGGAAAAGATAAAGGACGTGGTTCGGGGTATACCCAGTTTAAACGGTGGGAGTATATGGCAAACCGCTTAAAAAAAGAGCATGGTTATCTACCAACCATTACAGAAAACCTGGCCGAATTACAGCGATACAACCAATACCTAAACCAAACAGCCAACTCCCGACAACCTCTAAATGATAACTGGCAGGAGTTGGGACCCTTAACTATAAATGCAACTACGAGTTGGAATCCGGGTGTAGGACGAATTACGGGAATAGCCATCGACCAAGCCAATGAAGATCATATAATTATTGGAGCCAACACGGGGGGTGTATGGAAAACTCTGGATGGCGGTCAGAACTGGAGTCCATTAGGCGACACCTTTACCAATCTAAGAGTATATGCTGTAACAATAGACCCGGTAGATAGCAATACCTATTATTTTGGTTCTTCCAGCGGGCTTATCTTCAAATCAACCGATGGTGGTGGGACTTGGACTCAACTTGCAGATATGAGCAACTCTCTGATAAACAAAATTATAATTAATCCTGATAACACAAACAGTATGTTCGCCTGCTCCGAAAATGCAGGTATTTTCAGGTCTACAGATGGCGGAAATTCTTGGACCAATACAGGCATAGACGGAAATGCGTATGATGTGGAATTTAAACCAGGGGATACCAATACAGTATATGCTTCTGGAACTGGATTTCATGTTTCTACAGATGGAGGTGCCAGTTTTACTACAGTTTCTGGTTTTGAAACGGGTCCAAAAATGATTGGAGTTTCTGCAGATGATGCCAACAAAGTGTATGTTTTAGAAGCCGATGGTGGTTCGTTCGGCGGATTGTATGTTTCAACAAATAGTGGTGCTGGCTTTGCTAGTATAAACCATTCAGGTAGAAATTATTTTGGATATGATACAGCTGGATTTGAGACGGGTGGCCAGGCTCCAAGAGATATGGACATTGCTGTGAACCCTACCGATGCAGATGAGGTTCATATTGCAGGTGTATTAACATGGCGCTCCACAGACGCTGGTATAAGTTTTTCGTGTACTGCAGACTGGATTCCTAATGCTGCAGCAGCCGCCAATATTGGATATTGCCATGCAGATGTTGACCTGTTGTTGTTCAACGACACTACATTGTTTGCAGGTACAGATGGCGGAATTTATAAAGCTGAAAATACCGCAAACGTAACTGCGAATTATTACGAAGATATTACAACAGGTATTGGAATTCGTCAATTTTATAAAATTGGGATCTCACAAACTCCAGATGTTGTTGTTACGGGTGGAAGCCAGGATAATGGAAGCTCATTTTATACTGAAACAGATGACTGGATAGACTGGATAGGAGCAGACGGTATGGAGGGTTTTATAGATAAAGAAAATCCTGATATTATGTACGGGATGGTACAGTTTGGAGGTGCCTATAGAACCGATGACGCAGCCAACAACCTTACTGGACTTAATAACCCGGGTTCTGGTAATTGGGTAACTCCTTTTGAGCAAGACCCATTAGAAACCAATGTGATTTATTCTGGCTACGACCGCGTATATAGGTCTACAAACAAAGGCAATTCCTGGACCTCAATATCACAATCTTTTGGAGGTAACTTAAACCATTTAAAAATTGCAGCTTCAAATAATCAGATTATGTATGCAGCTCGCGGGGCACAGCTTTACAAAACAACTGACGGAGGTACTACCAATTGGGAGAATATTACAAACCCAGGAGGCAGTATTAACGAAATAGCCATTCACCCGACGAACCCTAATAGAATAGCTGTAGCTACTACCAATGTTAATAAAGTTAGAGTATCTGAAGATGGAGGCCAATCCTGGGAAAACTACCTGTTCAACTTGCCCGACTTTAGTGCACTTACTGTGGTGTGGCACGACAATGGCGCCAATGGGTTGTATGTTGGTATGGATTACGGTATATACTATATTGATGAGGGGCTTACTGAATGGCAGCCCTATAGCAATAACTTACCTAACGTAATTATTAATGAATTAGAGGTTCATGAGGCCAATGAAGAACTATATGCCGGAAGTTACGGTAGAGGACTTTGGGTATCTCCAACTGCCGAAGCTACTATAGAGCTGGGGGTTGCTACAAACAGGTTTGCAGATGCGCTGGTTCTATATCCAAATCCTGCTTTAAGTCAGATCAGTATTGGTACCTCAATTCCTTTAACTACTTCTGTCAAGATGTATGATACTGCTGGAAAACTGGTTGTTTTTAAGAAAGATATTGAAATTATAGGCAGTGTGACACTAGATGTTTCAACCTTAGAAAGTGGTATGTACTTTGTACGATTTAATTCTGAAATAGGCACGGCGACTAAAAAACTACTCATAAAATAACTTCTTAAAAATACATTTAGAATGCTTCAAAAGTGAGTCCTCATTTCTGAAGCATTTTTTTTATCTTCACCCCAATGGATTTTTCTTCAAAACTATTAGAGAATGCTGTCAATGAAATGTCGCAACTTCCTGGCATTGGGAAACGTACAGCATTGCGGTTGGTGTTACACCTTTTAAAACAACCCGAGCAACAAACGGTGTTGCTGGTAGAAAGTCTGCAAAAAATGCGCTCCACCATTAATTTTTGTGAGAATTGTCATAATATTTCAGATACACAATTGTGCGAAATATGTGCTAATCCCAACAGGAATGAAGCAATTGTATGCGTTGTGGAGGATATCCGGGATGTAATGGCTATAGAAAATACCAGCCAGTTCAAAGGGCACTATCATGTGTTGGGTGGGAAAATATCTCCAATGGATGGCATTGGCCCTGGAGAGTTAACCATTAATTCCCTGGTGGAAAAAGTAAAGGAAAGAAAAATTGAAGAACTTATTTTTGCCCTGAGTTCTACCATGGAAGGGGATACCACTAACTTTTATATTTTCAAACAAATTGAAGCCTATAACATTACTACAACTACTATTGCAAGAGGGATTTCGGTAGGTGATGAACTAGAGTATGCAGATGAAGTAACGTTAGGAAGAAGTATTTTGCACCGCGTCCCATTCGAAAACTCCCTAAAAAACTAACCGCCTGTGAAACTTTCTGTAGTAATTCTTAATTACAATGTCTCCTATTTCCTGAAACAATGCATAATTAGCGTGCAACGTGCCATAGGAAATATAGAGGCCGAAATTATTGTAATAGACAATGCTTCTGCAGACGATAGCTGTGCGATGGTTAAGCGCGACTTTCCCGATGTACTTTTAATAGAAAATAAAGAAAATGTAGGTTTTAGTAAAGCAAATAATCAAGCGGTTGCCGTTGCTAAGGGAGAATACCTTTGTATTTTAAATCCGGATACGGCTGTGGCTGAAGACACCTTTTTAAAGTGTTTCAATAAAGCTGAAAAGTTACCCAACCTGGGTGCTTTGGCGATTTATTTACTGGACGGAACAGGAAATTTTTTACCAGAAAGCAAACGAAACCTACCAACACCCACAGCGTCTTTGCTGAAATTAATGGGGTTTACAAAAAAATACTATGCAGCTCACATTTCCGAAGAAGAGGAAGGAGAGATTGCTGTACTCGTAGGTGCATTTATGTTTTTAAAACGAAGTGTTTACAAGGAGGTGCATGGTTTTGACGAGGACTATTTTATGTACGGAGAAGACATAGACCTTTCTTATAAAATAACTCAGGCAGGCTACCAAAATTATTACATAGGAAGCACAGAGACGTTGCATTACAAAGGAGAAAGTACTCAAAAAGATGCAGTCTATTTAGAGCGCTTTTACGGAGCAATGCAGATTTTTTATAAGAAACACTTTAAAAAAAATGTACTGTTAGATGTTTCGGTAAAAGCGGGGGTGGGCCTGGCTAAATTGCTGAAAACCAAAAATATTTCAAAAGGTAAAAAAATAAATAAAAAGCCACTCGAAGCTATTGTTGTTACAGATAGTTTTTCAATGCTAAAGGAGCTCTCCGATGTAATAGAACAACCTTTAAAATCGGTTTCCAAAAGTGTTTTTCAGGATGGGAGTGTTTGGAACACTTTAGTGATTTTTGATGCAGCATACATCCCGTACACTCAAATTTTTCAAGTAATGCGACGGTATAAAAATAAGGGAAATCAATTTCGTATTCGTCCGCCAGGCTGTAACTTTATCGTAGGAAGCGACGAGAGTGACGATAAAGGTGGGGTAGTTCTATTTGGTTAACATACTACGAACTTTAAAACAACCTTTGAAACTCAAACGAGCGATATGTTGTGGTGTGTTCCTTCATTTTATTTCACCTAGTTCTGAAAAGCTTCAGGAAGCTTAAGAACAATTTTCCCAAAAATGGAGCTACAAACCTGTAATTTTTAATTAATTTTGCACTCTTAAAAAGTATAAATTTTTGTAATGGCAACATTTGAACTGAAACTACCTAAAATGGGCGAAAGTGTAGCAGAAGCTACTCTTACCAACTGGCTAAAAGAAGTGGGAGACACTATTGAAGCGGACGAAGCTGTGCTGGAGATCGCTACCGACAAGGTTGATAGTGAAGTACCTAGCGAAGTAGATGGCGTTTTAGTAGAAAAACTATTTGAGGTAGACGATGTGATCCAGGTAGGACAAACCATTGCTATCATTGAAATTGAAGGAGAAGCTTCGGCTACGCAAACCACAGAGGCAAGCGAGACCGAAATGAGCGCTCCGGAAGCGAAATCTGTTGCTGCTGTTCAGGATACTGTGAGTACCGCCAAGGAAACTACCCAGACTGTTATTGAAATCACAGACGATCGCTTCTATTCTCCATTGGTAAAAAATATGGCCAAGGAAGAGGGGATTTCACAAACCGAGTTAGACGGTATATCAGGAACGGGAAAAGATGGTCGTGTAACCAAAAATGATATGTTGGCGTATCTGGAAAACCGTACTTCAGTCCCAGACAGTGCTCAAGAAGCTCCAAAAGCTGAACCAAAAACCGTGGTGGAAGCGAAGAGCCCAGCTACTGCAAAAGCTGCTCCTGCAAAAACTGCTGCTCCGGTTTCAGTAAATGGAGGTGATGAAATTATAGAAATGTCCCGTATGGGGAAATTGATTGCCCACCATATGGTAAACAGTGTGCAAACCTCTGCACACGTGCAATCTTTTATAGAGGCCGATGTAACCAATATCTGGAACTGGCGTAAACGTGTAAAAAACGATTTTGCAAAGCGCGAAGGAGAAAACCTAACCTTCACACCCATCTTTATGGAGGCCGTTGCAAAAGCATTAAAAGACTTCCCAATGATGAACATTGCCCTGGATGGCGATAGAATCATTAAACGAAAAAACATAAACCTGGGAATGGCAGCTGCCTTACCCGATGGTAATTTAATTGTTCCTGTTATTAAAAATGCAGACCAGTTGAACTTAGTTGGGATGAGCAAAGCGGTGAACGATCTTGCTGGCCGAGCCAGAACCAACGCTTTAAAACCAGACGAGATTCAGGGAGGTACGTACACAGTGACCAACGTTGGAACTTTTGGAAGTATTATGGGGACGCCAATTATCAATCAGCCACAAGTGGGAATTCTCGCTTTGGGAGCTATTAGAAAAGTGCCTGCCGTGATCGAAACACCAGATGGCGATTTTATTGGTATTCGTTATAAAATGTTCTTAAGCCACAGTTACGACCACCGTGTGGTAAATGGTGCGCTGGGAGGGCAGTTTGTAAAGGCTGTAGCCGATTATTTAGAGGCCTGGGATCTGAAGAGGGAGATTTAATGCATAATAAATAAGAATAATATTAAAACCGCTTTTCGACTTTGAAGCGGTTTTTTTATATTGTGGATATGAAAAATATATACTATTTACTGTTGATTGCAATTGCTTTTGTCTGCAATTTGGCGTGTTCAAATGATGATAATGCAATGGGGCAGAATGGAGAAAATAGTCCACCGTCTGAGTTTACTATAGATGTTGATACATTAAGTTTTGATATGGTAACCCTATCCTGGACACAGCCAGAAGGTGTAAATAATGAAAACCTGGAATATTCGGTACTACTTGATAATTCGTTAGTAGCCGAGAATCTAAGTAGCCCATCACATACATTGGTTGATTTAAATGTAGCTACTGGTTATCAAATTCAGGTGATCGCTGAAAATTCAGTGGGTGAAGTAGCTAAGACGATCGATCTGGAAACGCTTGATACTTTAGGACTAAATTTCTTTGTTAAAAAGCTCATAACGTCTTCTGTAGTTTTCGATTATATGTATGACGATACTGGTAATCTAATAAAGAGAGAAGATTCTAGCGAATTTGGCCTTGATTATGAATATAGGTATAATACCAATGGAGATTTGATTGAGGAGCAGTTAAGAGAATTTAATACAGGTAGTAGTGCAGATTTTACGTATGAGGCGGGACAATTGGTTGACTGTAGAATGATTAACTATCTTGATGGTTATAATTTTGACTTTGTATCGCCAGATCTTTACAATGTATACTATTTACCCGAAGGTTCAAATCCAGAAAACTCCACTATCACATTACAACGTTCTGAAGGTAAAATTGGTAGTTATGAGCGTAAGGATATATCTACCGATGAAATTGTAGAAAAACTTCAATTTACATATGCTGATGGTAATATGACAAAAATAGTAGATGAGATTACTAATGTTGAATGGACGTTCGAGTTTGATGACAAAAACTATTACGGTATTCAAAAAGGACACCTTACCAAAACCGGTCCATCGGACAATTTTTCTGGAGGTGCTAACTTATATTTGCAGTGGTTATATATCCCTGGGTTTAATAATTTCAGCAACAAGAATAATATGACCAGAGTCTTTAAAAACGGAAATTTGTTTCTTAAATATGAGTACGAGTATTATGTTTTCGACTATCCCAGTAAGGTTTATGTAAATGATAATCCAGAACCCATGGTGCTAACGTATGGATATCGATAGCATGCCACATGGTATCTGTTTACTACAGCTAAAGATGTATATTATCTGGAAGCTTGAGCTATGAAGAGGGAAATTTAACTTTGCCCAGAAAAATTGAAGTTACAAAGCTGTCCCTTTTTTGCAGAGCGGTTTTATTTACTTTCACCCAACTCGGTAACCACAGATTCCAGCTCCTCAAACCCAAAAATAGTATAGGATTTATTCCAGATGATCGGAAACCGGATTTTGGTCTCCAGGGTTAACTCGCTTTGTATTAAAGTCATGAATTGTCGGTAAATTACTGGGTTTTTGGCAATGTCGAACATACGGTGTTCTATACGCTTCTCAGTAAGTGTCTTGGAAAGTGCTATGCATTTTTCGCATCCTTCCTTCGAAAAAATTACAACTCTGTCTCTTATATTTTTTTCAATATCTTTTGCCTGCTTTTCGTGGGTGATCGTAATGTCTTTTTGCTCTTCGTTTACAATAAGATCGTAGGTGTATTGGGATTCCTCACCTGCTAATTCAATTAACGTGATCATAGGGATCTTTTTTCCCGGACCAATGTTTTTAATCACAGGCTTGGAGGCACTTTTACGATAGCCGGTAGCATTCACCATTAAAAAAACGTTTAAGGAGTCTGCCGTTTTATTCTCGGCCATGAGAACAACGCGCTTGCCTTTTTTCTTTTCAGTAATAAGCACTTTAAGACCTTGTGCGTAGGTGCCTAATGTAGTACATAGGAGAATGAGAAAAAGAAGTTTTTTAGCCATAGCACAAAAATAACAATTACTACCTTTGTGGCATAAATTATACCAATGGAATTAAAATTAAGCAGACCTATTTGTTTTTTCGATCTTGAAACTACAGGAACCAATGTGGCAAAAGATCGCATTGTTGAAATAGCCATCCTGAAAGTATTCCCTAACGGAAATAAAGAAAGCCATACCTGGCGTGTAAACCCAACAGTGCCTATTCCGGCGGCAACTACAGCCATTCATGGTATAAGTGATGAAATGGTAGCTAACGAGCCTACGTTTAAGCAACTGGCTCCTAAGATTCTGGAGATGATGAAAGACAGCGACATGGCAGGTTACAATAGCAACAGGTTCGACATTCCTTTGTTGGCTGAAGAGCTAGAAAGAGCAGAGGTAGACCTTGATTTAAAAAAGAATTTAGCCATAGACGTGCAAACTATTTTCCACAAGAAAGAAAAACGAACATTAGAGGCAGCGTACAAGTTTTATTGCGATAAAGAATTAGTAGATGCTCACAGTGCAGCAGCAGATACCAATGCTACCTACGAGGTGTTAAAGGCACAGTTAGATCGTTATGAAGACCTGGAGAACGATACAAAGTTTCTATCACAATTTAGTGCTCATAAAAACTATGTAGATTTTGCTGGTTATATTGGGTATGATAAACAAGGAAGAGAGGTTTTCTCTTTCGGGAAGCATCGTGGTAAATTGGTTGAAGATGTTATGGAGCAGGAGCCAGGTTATTTCGGATGGCTTCTAAATGCCGATTTCCCGTTGTATACCAAGAAAGTATTAACCAGACTGAAACTACAGAAGTTAAATAATAAATTGTAATAATTTCTCCGTGAATCTCTGCGCTTCTTTGCGTAACGTTGCGGAATAACCCACGAATAGTATGAAGATTATCTGTATTGGCAGGAATTACACAGACCATATTAAAGAGCTCGCGAATGAACGCCCTGATGATCCGGTAATCTTTATGAAGCCAGATACGGCAATACTACTAAAAAAGCAGCCTTTTTTTATTCCGGATTTTTCCAGCGACATACATCACGAAGTAGAAGTTTTGGTGAAAATAAATAAAATAGGAAAGCATATTCAAGAGAAATTCGCTCACAAGTATTATGATGAAATTGGGCTGGGAATAGATTTTACCGCTCGGGATCTTCAACAACAATTAAAGGAAAAGGGATTGCCGTGGGAAAAGGCAAAAGGGTTTGATGGGGCTGCTGTGATAGGTAATTTTTTCAAAAAAAGTTCGTTTAAAAGCCTAGAAGACCTTACCTTTAGATTGGAAAAAAACGGGGAGATCGTGCAACAGGCTTCTACTGCGCTCATGCTATGGAAGATAGATGCACTTATTGAATACGTTTCAAAATACTTTACCTTAAAGATAGGAGATGTTATTTTTACAGGCACTCCAGCTGGTGTGGGTAAAGTTTTCCCTAACGATCAACTAACAGGATTTTTGGAAGAAAAGCAGGCCTTTTCAATTAAAGTAAAATAAATGGATACACATTATTCAGTAGAAAGCCTACAGGAAATTGCGGGGGGTGATGAAGATTTTATGGCTGTAGTGGCACAAACGTTTTTAGACGAAATACCACCAGATTTAGCGGCACTCGAAGAAGCTATTTCAAATAATAATAAAGAACTGGCATATCAATTTGCACATAAAATGAAACCCAATTTCGAGATGTTTGGACTTGGACTGCAAAAAGACATTACTACAATTGAGTCTTGGACAAAATCTTCTAAAAGTGTAAGTGCTGTTTCAGAAAATGTCACTAAAGTAGTTACCACGGTAACAATGGTTATTGAAGAGCTGAAAAGAGACTTTAACTTATAGATGCTAGCAGAAATTATCACCATAGGGGACGAAATCCTTATTGGACAAATTGTAGATACCAATTCGGCTTACATAAGTAAACAGTTGAACTCCATCGGAGTGAAGGTGCATCAAATTACCTCTATTCAGGATGAGGAGTTGCATATACTTTCTGCATTAGAAGAAGCAAAAAAAAGAGCAGATCTTGTGCTGGTTACCGGGGGCTTGGGTCCTACCAAAGATGATATTACCAAACAAACCTTCTGTAAATTTCTTGGAGATACACTGGTTGAGGATGTGGATGTACTAGAAAACATAAAACATATCTTTAGGACTCATGTGAATAGAGCGCCTTTACCAAGTAATCTTACCCAGGCAATGGTGCCTTCTACAGCAAAAATATTAAACAATATTCATGGAACTGCTCCAGGTATGTGGATGGAGAAAGATAATACTGTTTTTGTATCTATGCCTGGTGTGCCTTATGAAATGAAATACTTGCTAACGCAGGAGGTGCTTCCCAGAGTGGTTAAAAAATACAGTCGCCCGCATATTTACCATAAAACGCTACTTACCTATGGAAAGGGAGAAAGCGAAATACAGGAACAAATTAAAGATTGGGAAGAAGCACTACCCGAAGCTATTAAATTGGCCTATTTACCCTCATTAGGGCGGGTACGGTTGCGACTCTCATCAACAGGAACAGACGAAAAAAAGTTGAAAGCAGCTGTTGGAGAACAAATGGATGCACTTCACAACCTGCTAAAAGATATAGCGGTAGGGTATGAGGATGAAACGAACATTCAGGAAAGAATAGCGGCCTTACTACAATCTCAGGAAAAGTCACTAAGCCTGGCGGAAAGCTGTACAGGAGGTGCTATTGCAAGAGAAATCACTGCGGTGCCAGGAGCATCAGCCTATTTTAAAGGAAGTGTGGTGCCGTATGAAACCTATCAGAAAGTAGCCATACTTGGTGTGGATGAAGCTGTTATAAAAAAATACAATGTTGTAAGTGCTCAGGTTGCCGAAGCTATGGCCTCGCAATGCGTAAAGCTTTTCGGCTCAGCCTATGCACTGGCTACTACAGGAATCGCAGGCCCCACCAAAGGAGATGCTTTAGATGAGGTGGGAACGGTATACATAGCTATTGCCTCCCCAAACGGCGTATTTTCTGAAAAATTCAGTTTTGGAAATCTTCGGGAGCGGGTCATTAAGAAGGCTACAAATAAGGCCTTTGAAATGTTGCTAAAAGAAATTTTGAAAAACTAAATTTCTTTTGTTGTTCAAACCAATTAATTTAATTAAATTTGCACCCTGTTTTAAAATAACTTAAAAGAATACAGTAATGTCAAGAGTTTGTGAGCTTACGGGCAAAAGAGCAATGGTAGGGAATAACGTTTCCCACGCGATGAACAAGACAAAGCGTAAATTTAACGTAAACCTAGTTAAAAAGCGCTTCTACATCCCAGAAGAAGACCAGTGGTTAACACTTAAGGTGTGTACTTCTGTATTAAAAGACATCAATAAAAAAGGTATCTACGCTGTAGTGAAAGAAGCCCGTGCAAACGGCTTTTTAAACCAATAGTCACCTATATAAAAGCATAAAAAATGGCTAAAAAAGGAAACAGAGTTCAGGTAATCCTAGAATGTACCGAGCATAAAGAAAGTGGACAAGCGGGAACATCTCGTTACATCACTACAAAAAATAAGAAGAACACTCCAGACCGTATGGAGTTGAAGAAATTCAACCCTATTTTGAAGAAAATGACGGTTCATAAAGAGATAAAATAAGTTGAGTTATGGCAAAGAAATCAGTAGCATCATTACAAACAGGATCTAAGCGTTTAACGAAAGCCATTAAGATGGTAAAGTCTGAAAAGACTGGCGCTTACACATTTGTAGAGTCTATCATGGCTCCAGACGTAGTAAACGATTGGTTAAACAAAAAATAACCAGACCGTATAAAATATAACGAAAGCCACTTTTTTACGAAGGTGGCTTTTTTATTAGGGGTCGTGGCTTTAGCGAAGATTTCGTATTTTTAGGGAGTTTTTGGGCGTGCCCCTAAACCGGGTCGGGCTTTTGTCGCTACATGGTAGCATACTCAATCCCCGCCCGAACGTACTTTTTCTTGTCTGAATATGGTTAGGCAAACGGTACGGGCTGGCCTCACGCATACGAAATAGAGAAAAACCTGAAGAATTTTCCTAAACTACTAAACATCTAAACTCATCAACTAACACATGAGCTTCTTTAAAAAAATATTCAGCAAAGAGAAAAAAGAAACGCTGGACAAAGGACTGGAGAAATCCAAAAATAATTTTTTCGACAAACTCTCTAAAGCTGTTGCCGGAAAGAGTAAAGTAGATGACGACGTTCTTGACAATCTCGAAGAAGTTCTGGTGTCCAGTGATGTAGGGGTGAACACCACCTTAAAAATAATAGACCGTATTGAAGCGCGTGTTGAAAAGGACAAGTACTTAGGTACAGACGAACTCAATAAAATTTTACGGGAAGAAATTGCGGGGCTTTTAAGCGAAACCAATCAGGGAAATGCAACCGAGTTTGAAGTGCCTTCAACCAGCAAACCACACGTAATTATGGTTGTGGGGGTAAACGGCGTAGGGAAAACTACCACCATTGGTAAACTGGCATATCAATTTAAAAAAGCAGGCAAAAAAGTTGTTTTAGGAGCGGCAGATACCTTCCGGGCTGCAGCAATTGACCAGTTACAAGTGTGGGCAGACCGTACCGGTGTGCCTATTGTAAAGCAAAGTATGGGGAGCGATCCGGCCAGCGTTGCTTTTGACACCCTAGAGAGTGCAGTAAAGCAGGATGCAGATGTGGTGATTATTGACACTGCCGGCCGATTACACAACAAAGTAAATTTAATGAACGAGCTTACAAAAGTAAAGCGCGTTATGCAAAAAGTAGTAGGCGATGCACCGCATGAGGTATTGCTAGTGTTGGACGGCTCTACAGGTCAGAATGCTTTTGAACAAGCCAAACAATTCACCGCTGCTACCGAAGTGACCAGCCTGGCTGTTACCAAACTCGATGGAACTGCAAAAGGAGGCGTAGTGATTGGAATTAGTGATCAGTTTCAAATTCCTGTTAAGTATATCGGAGTTGGTGAAGGTATAGAAGATTTACAAGTATTTAATAAAATTGAATTTGTAGATAGTTTTTTTAAGTAGCTTTACTTAAAAATTATATGATTCATCCTCATACCGAATTACGGTTTATTAGTGAAGATATTGGCCACGGTGTAGTGGCTACACAATTTATTCCTGCTGGCACCATTACTTGGGTACTAGACCAATTGGACAGGGAATTTACTTTAAAACAATTTCAGAAATTCGATTCGTTGTACCAGAATATTCTGGACACCTATTCCTATCGAAATAGTAAAGGGAACTACGTCCTTTGCTGGGACCACGGAAGGTTTGTAAACCATAGCTTTAAATCTAATTGTCTCTCTACTGCGTATGATTTCGAAATCGCTATCCGGGATATTCAACCTGGCGAGCAGCTAACCGATGATTACGGATATTTGAATGTAGATACCCCTTTTAAAGCTTCAGAAGAAGGAACTAAAAGGAAAACTGTATATCCGGACGATCTTAAAAATTACCATAAAATCTGGGATAAGAAGATAGCTGCCGTATTTCCAAAGTTAAACTCTTTAGAGCAGCCACTGGCCGTATTGCTTTCTGAATCAAATAAAAAAACGATAAATAACGTGATTTCAGGCAAAGAGGAGCTGGAGTCTATCCTTAGTATTTATTATAAGAGACAATAATTACTGATGGTAAGAAATGAAATTGGTAAATTTGGTACTATTTCCTGGTGGAAGGATTCCGTTACAAAAGTATTTTTCCTACTGGTCATTTTTCAGTTTTTTAACCAGTTGTATGCCATTTATGATGCTTTAATCGGCATAGATCATCCACTACTTCCAATCACACTTTCAAACTACGTTGCTTTTCCCCTTTACTTTTTAGCACTTTTGTGGGGTGCTGCTACAGTTCTTTTTTACAAATTCACCAAAGATATTGTTATTCAAAAAAAATATTTTTGGATTATTCCTTTATCCCTAATAGCTTTTTACATCTTTTCGGTATTGCTGTATTATATATTGATTGTGTTCAATCCCTTCGGTTAATACAAAATCTATTTTCAAAATAAATAAATATTCGGTATCGTATGATTAGCAACCGCTTAAATTAAATAGCTTAACGTTTGTGACGATAAAATTCGTACCTCTAAAATCGTAAATCGTACTTTATAACCCGTATCTTTGCACCCGCTAAAAAGCGAAGCAAATCGTACCTTTAAAATCGTACCTCGTACACTTATTTTATGCGCACAAAGACCTTAAAAAAGAACAAGATTAATGTAGTCACTTTGGGTTGTTCCAAGAATGTCTACGACAGTGAAGTATTGATGGGGCAATTACGTGCCAACAATAAAGAAGTGGTGCATGAAGAGGAAGGAAACGTAGTAGTGATCAACACTTGCGGATTTATTGCCAATGCAAAGGAAGAGAGTGTTAATACCATTTTAGAATACGTTCAGAAAAAAGAAGAGGGTGTTGTAGATAAAGTTTTTGTGACGGGCTGTCTTTCGGAACGTTACAAGCCGGATCTTCAAAAAGAAATCCCCGATGTAGACCAGTACTTCGGAACTACAGAATTACCTGGTTTGCTGAAAGCTTTAGGAGCCGATTACAAACACGAATTAATTGGAGAACGATTAACGACTACACCTAAAAACTACGCCTATTTAAAAATTGCTGAAGGGTGTGACCGCCCGTGTTCCTTTTGTGCTATCCCAATCATGCGCGGAAAACACCGTAGCACACCTATAGAAGATTTAGTGACTGAAGCTGAAAAACTAGCTGCAAACGGTGTAAAAGAACTTATCTTAATCGCACAGGATCTAACCTACTACGGGCTGGATTTGTATAAAAAAAGAAATCTTGCCGAGTTGCTTCAGAATCTGGTAAAAGTGGAAGGGATTGAATGGATTCGTCTGCATTATGCATTCCCAACAGGATTTCCAATGGATGTATTGGACGTTATGAAAAACGAACCCAAAGTGTGTAACTATATCGACATTCCGCTGCAACACATTGCAGATCCTATCTTAAAAAGTATGCGCCGCGGGACAACCCAAGCAAAAACTACAAAACTACTGGAAGACTTTAGAGCTGCTGTTCCGGAAATGGCAATTCGTACTACTTTAATTGTTGGATATCCAGGAGAAACCGAAGAAGATTTTCAAACCCTGAAACAATGGGTGATCGAACAGCGTTTTGAGCGCATGGGGTGTTTTACGTATTCACACGAGGAAAATACACACGCTTACAATCTGGAGGACGATGTTCCTGAGGATGTAAAAATGCAACGCGCAAACGAAATTATGGCAATACAAAGCCAGATTTCCTGGGAGTTAAATCAGGAAAAAATAGGGAAAACCTTTAAAGTAATCATTGACCGAAAGGAAGGAAGCTATTACGTAGGCCGTACCGAGTTTGACAGCCCGGATGTAGACAACGAAGTACTCATTAATGCTGAGGAGGACTACCTGCGTACAGGCGAATTTTTCAACGTAAAAATTACAGCCGCCGAAGATTTCGATTTGTACGCTGAGGTTCTTTCGGAATAATTTAGTGTCCCTCTTATTTTAATTGAACTCTATACTATGTAACCACAGAGAGAATTCGAAAAGCAACCTTTCTCTAAATTTTCATGGCCCATTGTTTTTTGTAACTTTAGACTAAAACATGAAAAATAGATTTCGATTTCCTAAAATAACGGTGCTGGCTATAACAGTAGCGTATTTGGTGATAATACCTTTCATTTATTTTCAATTTAATACTAATGAATGTAGAACTCCACTGCTCATTACTGCATGTATTGCGTTTTTGATTCAATTGTTTTTGCAACGTTTTAATTATAGATCTACCAAAAAGATCGTTATACTATTAACGCTTTTTATAAGTGCCAGTTTATTGGCAGGAGTTTTGGCTCGTGTTATTAGTATGAATGCTATTTGTGCCTGATCTTAGAAAATTTCAAATTGCAACTTCATTCTTCCATTTTCCTTGGGCTTTCAAAACCAAAAAAATGAATACACCTACATTAGTTATTAGATTGTGTATTTTTAGGGCTAAATTTTGAGAATGAAGAAATATCTTGTTTTTTGGCTGTTAGCTATGCTTTTTACAATTTCGTGCAAACAAAAAAGTGAAAAGCCTGCTAATACACCTATCTCAGCGTTAGAAAGTTCTATACAGCGCCTTAATAATCCTACCGAACCACAAAGCCATTTGCCGCGTCTCTTCAGTAATGGCGAGCAATTGTATATGTCCTGGATGACACAAAAAAAAGATACGAGTTATTTAAATTTTTCAGTTTTCGATGGTGCCAATTGGTTGGAAGCGGAAACGATAACACAAGGTAATGATTGGTTTATTAATTGGGCCGATTTCCCCGCAATTGCTATCAACAAACGAGGTGACATCCTCACTAGTTTCCTTGAAAAATCTGATACAGCTACGTATACCTACGATGTAAAACTAAATTTATACAATGCTGAAACCAGGACCTGGAAAAAAGATTTTATCCTTCATAATGACGGTACCAAAAGTGAGCACGGTTTTGTCTCTATGCGACCGTATGCAGGAAACTCCTTTATGGTTACCTGGCTGGATGGCAGGGAGACTGCAGGAAAAGAGCACGCAGAAGGGCAGATGACCTTACGAGGTGCCTTGGTTTTTGAAGACGGAACAATCGATTACGATACCCTCTTAGACGAGCGCGTTTGTGATTGTTGCCAAACCACCACTGCGATTGGTGCTAATGACCAGATCATCGTAGCGTATAGGGACAGAAGCGAGGAGGAGGTTCGGGATATCTCGGTGACAGATTGGACTAAAGAAGCGGGGTGGAGCCAGCCAAGAACAATAGGTAATGACAATTGGAAGATCGCTGGTTGCCCTGTAAACGGACCCTCCATAGATGCTAAAGGGGATCACGTTGCAGTAGCCTGGTTTACTGTTGCTAAAGGCGAGGGAAACGTAAATGTGGCTTTTTCAAAGGATGGGGCAAAAACTTTTGGAATGGTTAGCACCCTGGATAAGGGCAGTGCCACGGGCAGGGTAGCCCTGCAAATACTATCTGAAACGGAAGCTTTAGTGCTATGGATGGAGCCAAAAGACGAAAAAGAGGCGCTAGTGCTCGCGAAAGTAAACAGTGCGGGTAAGAAAATTTCCGAAGTGATTATTTCTGAAACCTCCCCAGAACGTGTCAGTGGTTTCCCGCAATTGGAAATACTAAACGATATCGCATTTATTGCCTGGACAGATGTGGAAGGAGAAAACAAATCTATAAAAACAGCGAAAATAGCCTTGGAGCATTTAAATTAAGTCACAATTTATCCTTGCATCTCTGCGAATCTCTTTGTAATAGCTAGTAACGCCAAAAATGAACAATAAACTTTTAATAATAGGTCACAACTTCCCCGAGCCCAGCACTACAGCAGCAGGAGGGAGGATGCTACAGTTAATAGATTTATTTTTGGAACAAGGTTTTGCTATCACATTCGCTAGCACTGCCGTAAAATCTGAACACAGTGCCATTTTAAACTCCCTTAAAATTAAAGAAGTCTCCTTAAAATTAAATGACGCTTCGTTTGATGAATTTCTGAAGGCGTTACAGCCCGACGTGGTTGTATTTGATCGTTTCGTCACTGAAGAACAATTTGGATGGCGTGTTGCTGAAATATGTCCGAATGCAGTAAGAATTTTAGATACCGAAGACCTGCACTTTTTGCGGAAGGCCAGGGAAGAGGCCTATAAAAAAGAAATACCTGTTGTCAAAGCAGATCTTTATACAGAAACTGCTAAACGTGAACTGGCCAGTATCCTACGGTGTGATTTAAACTTACTAATTTCTGAAATTGAATTGCGATTGCTTGTTGAAACCTTTAAAATCCCTGAAGGACTATTGTTTTACCTTCCGTTTTTACTGACTTCTAATATTTCAGCGGAAAGTAAAAAAGAGCATTGTAACTATATTGAACGACACCATTTTATAGCAGTAGGTAATATGAAACATGCGCCTAATGTGGCTTCAGTTAAAATACTGAAACAGCATATATGGCCTGTTTTAAAAGATAAATTTTCGCAGGCCGAACTGCATATTTATGGAGCGTATGTTCCGCAACAAATACAGGAAATGCATAGCCCAAAAGAGCGTTTTTTAATCAAAGGTTGGGTTAAGGATATTTCAGTAGTCATGCAAAAAGCGCGTGTTCAGTTAGCACCTATTCCCTTTGGTGCAGGCCTAAAAGGAAAGCTGTTTGAAGCTATGCAACACGGGCTGCCAACTATTACTACTCCAGTTGGGGCCGAAGGAATGTACGGACAGGATGCTACTATGGAATTTATTGCAGATACCTGGCAGCAATTTACAAACCTTGCAGCATTGGTATACAAAGAAGAAAGAGATTGGTTGCACATTCAGCAAAAAGGCTATGCAATCTTGGAGAGTCGCTTTCTGAAAAATAATTTTGCAGAAAGGTTTGCAACTAACATTTCTTATGTAGCTAAAAATTTAAAATGCCATAGAGAAGATCATTTTATGGGACAGATTCTTCAGTATAAAACAATGCAGGCAACCAAATATTTGAGCAAGTGGATCGAGGAAAAAGGTTCCTGAATCTCTAGCTATCTAACAAGCCAGCAGGTATTTTCAATAAAAAATCTTAAATTTGCACCCCGTTTAAAATAGCGTATGGAAGCACAAAAAAAAGTCGCATATTATACCTTAGGCTGTAAGCTGAATTTCAGTGAAACCGCCACGATCGCCCGTAATTTTGAAGGCGAAGGGTTTGCCCGTGTAGACTTTTCAGAAAAGGCAGACATCTACGTAATAAATACCTGTAGCGTTACCGAGAATGCAGATAAGCGATTTAAATCAATCGTTAAGAAAGCTCAAAAAGTAAATCCGGAAGCTTTTGTGGCTGCTGTGGGTTGTTATGCTCAGCTAAAGCCTGAAGAATTAGCCGATGTAAACGGTGTAGACTTAGTGTTAGGGGCCACCGAAAAATTTAAAATTACAAGCTATATCAATGATCTTTTAACGCACCCCGAGCGGAGTCGGGGGGAAGGAGCCCAGGTGCATTCCTGCGAGATTGAAGATGCAGATTTCTACGTGGGTTCGTATAGCGTTGGAGATCGCACCCGTGCTTTTTTAAAGGTGCAGGATGGCTGCGATTATAAGTGTACGTACTGTACCATTCCGCTGGCTCGTGGAATTTCCAGAAGCGATACTTTGGAAAATGTATTGAAAAATGCTGCTGAAATCTCAGCTCAAAACATCAAAGAAATTGTGTTGACAGGGGTGAATATTGGGGATTACGGAAAAGGGGAGTTTGGTAATAAAAAGCACGAGCATACCTTTTTAGAATTGTGCCAGGCCTTGGATAAAGTTGAAGGCGTTGAGCGGTTGCGGATTTCTTCTATTGAACCCAACTTACTGAAAAACGAAACCATCGATTTTGTATCGCAGTCCCGAACCTTTGTGCCACATTTTCATATCCCGTTGCAAAGTGGAAATAACGATATTTTAAAGTTGATGCGCCGTCGGTACATGAAAGAATTGTATGTAGATCGTGTTGCAAAGATTAAAGAAGTGATGCCGCATGCATGTATTGGCGTAGATGTAATTGTAGGCTTCCCTGGAGAAACTGAAGAACGTTTTCTGGAAACCTATCATTTTTTGAACGAATTGAATATTTCCTATTTGCATGTGTTTACCTATTCTGAACGAGACAATACACCTGCTGCCAAAATGGAGGGTGTAGTGCCTAAAAAAACACGTGCGAAACGAAGTAAAATGCTACGCGGACTTTCAGCAAAAAAGAGACGTGCTTTTTATGAAAGTCAGTTAGGGTCCCAGAGAACGATCTTATTCGAAGGTGAGAACAAAGCTGGTTACATTCACGGCTTTACCGAAAATTATGTAAAAGTAAAAGCCCCGTGGAATCCGGAGCTTGTAAATACGGTACATCAGGTTACGCTTACTGAAATTGACGAAGATGGTCTGGTTCGGTTTGAGTATGCAACCACACCTGCTTTCTGTTAACCTCTTTTTTTAGATATCTGTTGGTATGTTATTGCGTTAGCACAAGACCTACTTGGACCTGAAAATCTTCTTCAGAGACAAAATACCCAGCTTTAACTCCTAAGGAGTTCAAGCCGCTGAGCCAAATTCCGCCACCGTACGAGGTGTGTAATGTGTTTGAAGTGTCAAGATCGCTCCAGACCCTTCCGTAGTCAAAACCTCCATACATACCAAAAGTGATAGGGATAACAGATGTTGTAAGCCTGAGCAACCGAAGTTTTAAGTCTGTAGTATGATAAAATGAAGTTTCTCCTGTAAACCGTTCGTTCCTGAATCCTCTCAACCCATTATTCCCTCCAATAGAAGGAGCGTGGTAGAAGAAATAGTCACCCCCGAAGTTGGTGCGTACAGCAGCTGATGTTCCTAATACTAAATCACCTGAAGGAATTAAACCTTCATCTATACCAACTTGTAAACCTGCATATCCAAAGGCATTATTACTATCCTCGATGTTGCTTTTATAACCAATAAACGCATCAAAATTAAATGCTTTGGTCGGAAAGTCTATTGCATTTTGGTTTCGATACCTAATACTGGCTTCCCCACCGGCGTAGTTTTGCATCTCGAAGACATTAGGGTTCACGGCGTTATTGGACGGCGTGAATAACCTATCGGGATTGTCTTGGACTTCAAAGCTTTCAAAAAGGGCTTTAAATGTGAGCGTTTTATATTTAATACCCGCTGCCAATTTGATTTGCTGGGTTCTCGCCCGGTTAAAATCCCTATCTTCTCTTCCTGCATCCGGGTCATAGAAAGAATCATTTCCGAAACCAAAAAAGTTATTGGAGAAAGATTCGCTTGTAAAATATCCATCTACCACAAGATTCCATTGCGGGAAGATATTTGCAAATTCACCTCCATATTCCAACTCAACAGCTTGAAAGTTGAAAAAATAACTAGCAGAGAGCATGTGTTGATACCTAAATGGATTTCCATTAAAGCCGTAGTTGGTATAGGTATCTCTTGCTCCAATAAATAAGCCATCATCAAGCTGAAAGCCAATATTAGGCAATATCACATGGTTATTTTCCTTGAAATACCTCCAATGATAGGTATTGGTCTCGTATAAGTTCGTAAACTGATGAGCCGGAGTTTTTTCGTCAAATTCAGAGTCTTCATATTTCCAATCGTATACCTTTAGTTGTCTTCGGTTTTCTATAGTGTATTTGTCTTTACCATAGCCACCAATGATACGTACTTTTATAGGGTTGTCACCATCACCTGAAACTTTAAATTCATCGTCATCGTTTAGTCCATATACCCAAATCTCTTTTGTTTCTTCTTTGCTGAAGGTTCTGTCTAAGATAACGGGATCTTTTTTATCCTTTATGGCTCGTTTTATCACGACCTGGGTTTTTCCACCAGGCAGTCGTGTTATTTCGAAGGTATCGTCCTTGTCGGTTCCATGTATGGCAACCGTATTATTCAAGTAATCTCCATACTCCTTGGCATATTGATCCAATTTATTCAACCTTGATTTTAGGTGGCTTTTGAGCATTTCTGAAGTTTCATCCTGTACTTCTGGTGGGATATTTTCCCAAGCAATATCTATTTCGGCATCGCTAAGATTTTCTTGAATATATTTTGCTTCTTCTAACCATGCGTCGGTTCCGAATTTGGTCATAAAGGTGCGGTCCAGGTTGTTCCCTTCACCATTATACCATTTTATATCTCTAATATCATCTTTATAAGTTTGCCAAAAGCGAGTGTCCGGAGCGATTATTTTTATGAGGGTAAGCATTACACCATCAAACTTTGAAAAAGCAGCGTCCCTATCTCGTGGAATCGGGATAAAGCGGGTTTCGTCATCGCTTATTTCGTATTCAACGAAGCGCCATTGGTCCTGGTGACGGTCCCAGTCTCCAATTAACATATCGAACAAACGGGCGCGTATCCATGCTCTTTGATCGACACTGTATTTTTCGTCTTCACGCAGCTTCTCCAATACATCAGTGGCACTTTCAAAAGTTTTTACTTCACCACCGCCTGGATTGGCGCGGTTATACCCTTCAAAATCTTCTTGACCATCATCAGGACGTTCTTCAATCCAATAAAGGGCATCTCCATAATTTTTCCCTAAGGCGTCAAGGTTGGGTTGCTTTTGAACATAGGCTAACTCAATATTCGCATGGTTCACGTTTATTTCTTTGGCCATGGGGTCTATTACCAACATCATGAAAGGGTGTGTGGTCGTAAAAAAGTCATATACTACAGTTTCAGCAAATGTCCCACGGTATTCATCCGGTTCGAAAGTGATCCCTTTCACTTTGAATTTCAAAAACTTAAAAGCATCTTTTTCAAGGCCACGTATAGCAAACTCGGTTCCATTTTCATCCTGTAATTTTGCTGAATATGTTTGGTGTCCACCACCAGCTTCCTTTACTGTAAGCCCTCCTCTGTATTTGGTAAGATCGGCATTGATTGCCGTCACAGGTACTCCATAATATTCCCTAAAGCGATCTCCCCACATAAATTTGTAAAATCCAGATTTGTCAAGTTTTTCTTTATCACTTACAATAGGCACTTGTACGGTTTCGGAAGTAAAAGATGGTCTGGAAGAGTCTAAATCATTGTCCGGGAATTCTGAGGTCATATTAAAAGTTTTTTCTCCGGCAGCAGTTACAAAGGTAACTTGTGAACTTCCATCCTCGAAGTAACGCACTATGCTGAAACCTTCTTCTCCGTAGGTATATTGCCCTTCATATTTCAATTGTCCTCCTACAGTGCTCAAGCGAGCATTTTCACGCTTGGTCTTTGATGCTTTTCCAAGGGAGCCACTAATTACTTGGTGTGCCCTGTTTTTAGACGTAAGGTATTGCATGCTGTTTTCATGTCCAGATAGTAAGGTGACCCGGTCCAAGTCCTGAATAAGCGCCGCAACGTTAATAGCGAGCTCTTGATATCTTCTGAAGAAAATTTTGTCTGGGTTCATTCCTCCCAGATAATTGTTGGCATTCATTCCATTACTGAAAATTGGATGGCTCATTACAATTACCAGGTTTTTTCCTCTGGCATCCTTGATCATTCCTTCCAGCTCTTCTATAAACCGACGTTGTGTCTTAATATCACTGCACTTTTGGTTGATATACTGCACACGGTCCCAATTGCTAATGTACCATTTGGAATCTATTAAGATCATATCGATATCATCAGAAATTTTGCGGTACTCAAGGGGACACACATTGTTAGGTTCTACTTCTATTCCTTTCAGGTTTTTATCTTTAATATAATCTTCTACCCATTCAATTTGTTTGGCATTTTTACTTTCCCATTCGTTCGTCCCTGGAATGAAATAGGTTTTTCCTTTGAAAGAATTGGCCAGATCCAACTGTTTTTGAAGCAGGTTTTGGTTATAGCTTTCATTTTCAAAATTGGCGCTGGTATAATTTCCAGTAAATAAGAGTGTGCTGTTTTTATTGGTTTCAGCCAATCTTTGCTGAAGTTTATCCAAAATGGGGCTGTCGATACTTTCTTGACTATTTCCCAATCCGCCAGCCACAAAAAAAGTATGTACCGGTTTTTTTGTGGAGGAGGTAACTTCTTGTAGTGAAGCTGCCTTTTGCTCTTTATAACTGGCACAGGCCGAAAATATAAGGAGGCTAACAATAAAAAAGAATGTTTTGAGGGTGGTTTTATGAGTAAATTCCTTCATATAAAGAGTTAGGTTGTTAATTGTAAAACATAAAAGTACAGTAGTTGCGCAAGACTGGTGGCAACTTTAGCATTCTTTTCACGCTTAAAGTTTTCTTAAAAAAGCTACGTTTTAAGGTATAAAAAAACCTTTGATTTTACTAACTATATAAAATCAAAGGCGACAATAGTGTGTTTAAATGTGTTATATGCTTATTCCAACGGGAAGTAGTGACTTATATTTTCTTCTGTTTTTACGCATAAAACCTGCAATTTCTGGGCTTGTGGGTACAAGGCTTATCCCGCGATCCTTTACTTCGTCAAACACTGCTTTAATAAAGATGTCTCTAAAGCCCTGGTCTTCCATGTCTTCAGGCATATCGAACTTAGTCAAGAAGATTTTACGATCCTGGAGGGCATACTCTATGCGAGCCATATTGTCTCCTACTTCCAGTTCAAACTGGCGAAGGAATTCGTTGTCGGTAATTTCTACATCTTCAATCATAATGGAGGGATTTAATTTTTTTAATTCATTGGTACTTCTATGAGCAAGGCTTTACTACCTTCATTCGCTTTTATTGAAACCTGAGTTGTTTCCCAGATTCCGATAGCATCTCGTTCATTTAGTATTTCACTGTCAATTTCAATGGTGCCTTTTAATACCATTAAGTAAATTCCGTGAGTCTTGTTGTTTAATATGTAAGCTGTATGGGTTGTCTCCGTAAATTCTCCTATACTAAAATAAGCCTGTTGGTGAATCCATAACTCATCTTTGTGTGCTTTATTCTTGGGTTTTACAACGTTGCTAAAGGTATTTTTATTTAGTAACGGGGCAATTTTTTTTTGAGCGTATCTTGGTGTAACGTTTTCTTCTTCAGGAAACACCCAGATTTGGAAAAGCTTTACTGGCTCTTTACTGCTGGCGTTCATCTCGCTGTGTTCTACGCCGCTCCCAGCACTCATAATTTGGATGTCGCCACTTTCAATGATACCTTCGTTTCCCATAGAATCTCTATGTTTAAGTGCTCCTTCTTGTGGTATAGTAATAATCTCCATGTTTTTATGAGGATGTTTACCAAATCCCATGCCGCCTGCTACGGTATCATCATTCAGCACTCGTAATTTTCCAAATTGAGTTCTTTCAGGATTAAAAAAGTTTGCAAAACTGAATGAATAACGAGCTTCTAACCAACCAAAATTCGCGGTTCCTCGTGTTTTTGCAGGATGTAAAATCTTTTTCATGGGAACCCCAACTTTGGAAACACTACTTAGTATCTTTGTACTACAAAGTTACGGAAAAATCGGTAGTTCGGTTGTATTACTTAAGACAGTTATGAGTAAAGATAAAATTCACGTTTATTTTGTGCCTGGACTTGCAGCAGGAAAGGAAATTTTCAAAAATATTCGTTTACCTGAAGACCGCTTCAAAACTCATATTATTGAATGGTTAATCCCTGAGAAAAATGAGCCAATAGATTTGTACGCTAAGCGTATGGCAGCCGCTGTAACACATGAAAATGCTGTGCTGGTTGGTGTAAGTTTTGGCGGGGTTATGGTGCAGGAAATGGCTCATTTCTTAACCTTGAAAAAAGTCATTATTATTTCCAGTGTAAAAAGCCGAACAGAATTTCCCAGAAGACTTAAAATAGCCCGCATTACCAAGTTATATAAATTGGTGCCTACTCGCATTATGTTAAGTTCTGACGACCTCACGAAGTTTGCGATTGGACCAAAATCCCGCAAAAGACTGGAGTTGTATCAGGCCTTTCTCCATGTTCGTAGTGCCAGGTATTTAAACTGGGCTATTGAAAATATGGTGTGCTGGCAACCTAAGAAACCTGCGGGTGAAACCATTCACATCCATGGGGATGCAGACATCATATTCCCTATAAAAAACATAGACAACTGTAAGGTTATAGAAGGAGGGACCCATATTATGTTGCTGAATAAAGGTTCAAAAATTTCAAAAAAAATAATTGAAATAAGTACGCATTAAAAGCCTGTTAAATTCTTGAAGTAGCACAAGAGATTCTTTATCTTTAGTCCAAAATTATATGATGATGAGTATTCTTTCAAAAATAGGCTTATTAGCTCTGGTTGTATTTGTAAGCGGTTTATGTGTAAATGCTGTTCAAGAACCTGAAACTACAGACGAAACCCTTCAGAAAAGACTGGTAAACGATTATAATGTATATGCATTACCATTACCCGATAAAATGGATTTTGCAGGGGAACCAGTGCCACTAAATGATCCAGATATTCGAGAGCGAAT
The DNA here is from genome assembly GCA_002337605.1 of Flavobacteriaceae bacterium UBA1903. Lineage (GTDB taxonomy): Bacteria > Bacteroidota > Bacteroidia > Flavobacteriales > Flavobacteriaceae > Marinirhabdus. Next base: position 233,026 of record DDGL01000003.1, on the reverse strand, counting down.
GGATCGTGAATTGCTAGTAAATACCTATTGGCAATCTAACGGTTTGCTCATGTTTAAAAGAGCAAATAAATACTTTCCAATCATAGAGCCATTACTGGAAAAATATGGTCTGCCCGACGATTTTAAATATTTGGCAGTAGCCGAAAGTGGCCTGGATAATGTGCGTTCTCCAGCAGGAGCAGCAGGATTCTGGCAGTTTTTAAAAGGAACAGGACGCGAATACGGGCTAGAGGTAAACGATTATGTAGACGAGCGGTATCATTTAGAAATGGCAACGAAAGTAGCTGCAGAGTATCTGAAAAAATCTAAAGACCGATTTGGCAGCTGGACACTTGCCGCAGCAGCTTACAATGCTGGTAATGCAGGGGTAAACAGACAGATAGAGCGCCAGGAACTTGATAACAATTATTACGATATCCTTTTAAACTCCGAAACCAGTCGTTATGTATTTCGTATTCTGGCTTTTAAAGAAATAATGAGCAACCCAAAAAAGTATGGGTTTAACTTTAGACAACAAGACCTGTACAAACGTGTGCCTACCTACAAGGTAAAAGTAGATACTGCGGTAACAGATTTCGCTGTTTTTGCGAAAAAGTTTGATATTAACTATAAAATACTGAAATTGCACAACCCTTGGTTACGAGATACATATTTGAAGAACGCTTCAGGAAAAGAGTATTTTATTGAAATTCCAGAAAAAGGGTATTACAATACAACAGGGCTGTAAAGAAATAGAACAACCGAAAACCAGAAATTCACCGATGAATCTTACCATTATATTATCCTTACTTGTTATTGGACTTTTAGCTGGTATTTTCAGTGGATTTATGGGTGTTGGTGGAGGTGTTGTCATGATACCGTTGATGATGATGTTTTTGAACTATGATCAACATGAAGCTCAAGGATTGAGTCTGGCTGTATTAGCAGTGCCGGTTACTTTTGTAGCGGCATATACCTATCATACAGGAGGGCACCCGGTAAACTGGAAATACGCTATAGTAATTGCGGTCTGTTTTGTAATTGGTGGATGGGTAGGTTCAAAATTCGCTGTAAAGATAGATCAAGCCGTCCTTAAAAAAATATTTGCTGTGGTATTAGTAATAGCAGCCGTTAAATTGTTTTTCGGTAAATAAAAAAATAGGATGTAGCGGTCTTAATTCTTATCAGTTCCAATAACTTCAAGACTAGTTTGGATGGTTACGCTTGGTTTTAGGAGTTGAACCCCAGCATAAAACGCGTCGTAGTTCTCTTCATAAGAAATTTCATAATCTGTATGATATGGGTGAATAACTGTTCTTCTTATGTCGATAATTTTTTTATTCTCATCAAGCAGGAAGCAGGTGGGAAGTCCTAGGCTATGCTTCATATCCTTGACAACAGCTGCACCTTTGTTATCAAGTTCATCCACATATACAACCTGAATATTCTTTTTAAAATCTTTTGAGGCTTTCTTTGCATTTTCTTTTGTGTCCCAATATAACACGACAAAATCTATATTGTCTCCGAAAGTGTGTGCAATTTCATTAAGAGCAGGAATTGTTCCGGAGCTAGGAGTACACCAGGAAGCAGTACTCAATAAAATCATTGGTTTTTTAAATTCGCTCATGTTAATCTCTTTACCCGAGCGTTTTTTTACTTTGAAGTTATCGAGGTAGGATTTTAAGATTACGTTTTGTACCAATGAGTCATACAGGAAATCTGCTCGCACATAGTCTTTGTCGTGATAAGCCAGTTGCGATTCTTTTACATACTTTTTAATGTTCTTGGTTATTTCCTGCGAGAACATAGGCTTCGCTTCAACCTCTTCTTGTGAGATCGCAGCAAAGGAAATTAAGAATGTTAGTAGAAGTAGTTTTACACGCATAAACGTTATTTACTCATTAGTGGTACAAAGGTATAAAAGGTTGCTAGTTAAACACTTACTTTTAGACTAAGGTACAAAAAAATCGATAAACTACACGTTTGACGATGGAAATTTCCTACAGAAACTTGATGCCAGGATTATCTTCGGCTTCTTCTTCCGGCACGTGCACTTTGCTGTCCAAATTGTTGTTTTGGCATGTTGGCACGCTTCATTTGCTGTTTCATCATTTTAATCTGCTCATCCATCATATTATGCTTGTCTAGTTTTTTGGCTTCAGCTAGCAGAATTTCGGCTTCGCGTTTCCTGTTTTTGGTCATGGCAATTCCGGCAAGGTTTAATTTTGCCATGGCTAAGTCTGCATCCATATTAAGTCCCAGCTCTATAGATTTTTTGAAGTATTTTTCGGCTTCATTCATATTGGTTTGCGAAACCATAAGACCGTTCAGGTAATTGTAATACCCTTGTTGTTTTCTAACCAATGAGGCTTGAGGGTTTTTAATCTTATCTAGCCATTTTTTTGCCCCTTCAAAATCTTGTTTTCGCAATCTAAGGAATGCTAAAAGAATGATTTCATTTTTAAAATATAGAAAGAAGAATATAGTGGATAAAAGGATGTACATAATTCCGTTTCCTATATTTCCTTCTACAAATTGCCAGACAGACAGTCCTACAACTGCCAGGCCTAAAATTAATTTTATATTTTTATTGAACATATAGTGCTTATTTTTGAAGGGTACAAAGGTACATATTTATAAGAAGAAGTCACTAAATTTAGTGTCTGGAAAGAAGTGAGAAACTAGTTTTTTTTAATTCTAAATTCTTTTTAATTATTTTATGTTTAACATTTGTCTTAGATAAAAAAGATTGTATATTTGCACCCGCCTACGCAAAAGAGCAGCTGTTAATTTGCTAGAGTAGGTAAGCCAAACATAAAGTAGGGCAAAAAAAATAATTTTTCAGAAGAATTAACCCTTATTACAATGAGCAAGAGAACATTTCAGCCATCAAAAAGAAAAAGAAGAAATAAGCACGGTTTTAGAGAGCGTATGGCATCTGTAAACGGACGCAAGGTTTTAGCTGCCCGTAGAGCAAAGGGTAGAAAGAAAATATCTGTTTCTTCTGAGCCACGTCACAAAAAATAATGTTGATAAGTCATACATAAAAAAGGTGTTGTTTGTAAACAACACCTTTTTTTTATACCCTAACGAATCGTAATTTTACACGCCATTTAAAAGTTCTTGAAAAATGCCGAAAAACGCTACATTAAAATCTATCCTCATTATAGGCTCAGGGCCTATAGTTATTGGTCAGGCCTGTGAGTTTGACTACTCTGGTTCCCAATCTTTACGCTCCCTGCGAGAAGACGGTATAGAGACCATCCTTATAAACAGTAATCCTGCCACCATTATGACAGACCCGTCTATGGCAGATCATGTATACCTGTTGCCATTAACGACAAAATCTATTTTAAAAATATTAAAAGAACATCCACAGATCGACGCTGTATTGCCAACAATGGGAGGGCAGACAGCCCTGAATCTTTGTATTGAGGCAGATGAAAAAGGAATCTGGGAAGATTTTGGTGTAAAACTTATTGGTGTGGATATTGATGCTATCAATATTACCGAAGATCGTGAAAAATTCCGTGACCTCATGGAAAAAATAGGGGTGCCAATGGCCCCACAGGCAACAGCAACATCCTACCTGGAAGGGAAGGAGATCGCTCAGGAGTTTGGTTTTCCACTAGTTATTAGAGCATCCTATACTTTAGGAGGAGCGGGAGCATCCATTGTGTACAAACCTGAAGATTTTGACGAACTGCTCAAAAGAGGACTCGAAATATCTCCTATACATGAAGTCATGATAGACAAAGCGATGATGGGATGGAAAGAGTATGAATTGGAACTTCTTCGAGATAGTAATGATAATGTAGTAATTATATGCGCCATTGAAAATATGGACCCTATGGGGATTCATACGGGAGACTCTATTACGGTAGCACCAGCGATGACATTAAGTGACCGCACCTACCAGCGTATGCGAGATATGGCCATACATATGATGCGTAGTATTGGAGATTTCGCAGGAGGGTGTAATGTACAATTTGCCGTAAGCCCGGACGAGAAAGAAGATATTATTGCCATTGAAATTAACCCGCGGGTATCCCGTTCTTCAGCATTGGCTTCAAAAGCTACTGGATATCCTATTGCTAAGATTGCCTCAAAACTGGCAATTGGGTACCATTTGAATGAATTAGACAACCAGATTACGAAATCAACTTCAGCATTGTTTGAACCTACACTGGATTACGTAATTGTAAAAATACCACGCTGGAACTTCGATAAATTTGAAGGCTCCGACAGAACACTTGGCCTACAAATGAAAGCCGTAGGGGAAGTAATGGGGATTGGGCGTTCGTTCCAGGAAGCTTTGCATAAAGCCACACAATCGTTAGAGATTAAGAGGAATGGTTTAGGTGCCGACGGAAAAAGTTATACCAATTACGACCAAATCCTGGATAAACTGGAAAATGCTAGCTGGGATCGTGTATTTGTAATTTACGACGCCATACAAATGGGGATCCCGTTGAGCAGAATTCACGAAATCACCAAAATTGATATGTGGTTCTTGCGTCAATACGAAGAACTGTATTTGTTGGAAAAGGAAATTTCAACCTACAAACTGGAAACACTTCCAAGAGAGTTATTACTGGAAGCAAAGCAAAAGGGCTACGGGGATCGCCAGATCGCTCATATGCTGAAATGTTTAGAGAGCCAGGTCTATAAAAAACGTGAAGAATTAAATATTCAACGTGTATACAAACTGGTAGATACGTGTGCGGCAGAATTTCAGGCGCAAACACCTTACTACTATTCAACGTTCGAAAATGAAGTAGAAATGGCAGATGGGACACGCTATGTGGAAAATGATAGCGTAGTCACTGGTAGAAAAAAAATTATCGTACTGGGCTCTGGCCCTAACCGGATTGGACAAGGAATTGAGTTCGATTACTGCTGTGTTCATGGAGTTTTAGCTGCGGCGGAATGCGACTACGAAACCATCATGATTAACTGTAATCCTGAAACGGTTTCAACCGATTTTGACGTAGCAGATAAGCTTTATTTTGAACCTGTCTTCTGGGAGCACATTTACGATATTATCCGTCACGAAAAACCTGAGGGTGTAATTGTTCAACTAGGTGGGCAAACAGCACTTAAGTTGGCTGAAAAGCTGGAGCGCTACGGTATAAAAATTATGGGAACAAGCTTTGAAGCCCTGGATCTGGCCGAAGACCGTGGAAGTTTCAGTAGAATTTTGAAGGAAAATAACATTCCTTACCCAGAATTTGGTGTTGCAGAAACTACCGAAGAAGCGCTAAAGCTTGCAGACGAATTAGATTTTCCGTTATTGATAAGACCATCCTATGTATTAGGAGGACAGGGAATGAAAATTGTTATCAATAAAAACGAACTGGAAGAACACGTAGTAGATTTGTTACGTAAAATTCCGAACAATAAATTACTGTTAGACCATTATTTAGATGGGGCTATTGAAGCTGAAGCAGATGCCATTTGTGATGGTGAAAATGTCTATATCATCGGAATTATGGAGCATATTGAACCTTGTGGGGTACACTCGGGCGATAGTAATGCTACCTTACCGCCCTTTAATTTGGGAGATCTTGTACTTCAGCAGATAAAAGATCACACGAAGAATATAGCATTGGCTCTGAACACTGTGGGGTTAATAAACGTACAATTCGCCATTAAAGATGATAAAGTTTATATTATTGAGGCGAACCCGCGTGCTTCACGTACCGTACCTTTTATAGCAAAGGCTTACAAAGAACCGTATGTAAATTATGCAACCAAAGTAATGCTGGGTGAGAAAAAGGTTACCGATTTCGATTTTAACCCACAATTGGAGGGATACGCTATAAAGCAACCTGTTTTCAGTTTTAATAAATTCCCAAATGTGAACAAACAATTAGGACCTGAAATGAAAAGTACTGGTGAAAGCATCTTGTTTATTGATAGCTTAAAGGATGATGAATTCTATGAATTATATTCTAGAAGGAAAATGTACCTGAGTAAGTAAGTTGCCAAATTTTCAGAGTTTTAAAAGCCCCATGATGTATTACATTTTGGGGCTTTTTATATTTAAAATACTATTTAGCTAATTTTATTGTATCTTATTGAAAATAAAATATATAGATTATGAAAAAAATTACTTTACTGGTAACCTTATTGATTGCAACGATTTCAACAGGGCAAACAACTTTTCCGTTAGATTGGATGTTGAATCAAACAGACTTAGATCTTACTATTGCGCAAGGAGATACTGTTGAGTGGACTTGGCAGGATGGAATAACCCACACTGTTTCAAGCTTGGCTGGAAGTCAGGAAGATTTTGATAGTGGCGAGATAACTGGAATAGGACAAACATTTTCGGTGACATTTACCGAGGTTGGTACCAACGACTACCAATGCAACATACACCCAGGATCAATGAATGGAACCATTTCCGTTGAAGCGTCATTGGGAATTGATCAGAAATTCATTAAAAATTTACAAGTATTTCCTAATCCTACCGAAAATGAATTGAAAGTTTTTTCTCTTTTTAAAATTGAATCTTATACTATTTATGATTTTGCAGGTAGAAAAATAATCTCTGGAAACGGCGGAGGTAATTTTACAATTCTGGATACTTCAGTTTTAAATTCAGGAGTTTACTTTGTATCTCTAACATCCGAAGAAGGTTTGCAAGCCACTAAAAAGATTGTTAAGAAATAAAGATTTTATATTTAAAAAAATAATAGACCCTACCAAACGGTGGGGTTTTTATTTGTTGAAAAAAGGCGAGGGTTCTGCTTCCACACCATTGATAAAGTATTTGGTGTCACCCCAGAAAACAAAGGTGCTGTAGCGCTCTACGTAGCTTACTTTTACGTACCGGCCTTGTAGCTCGTTTAGTTTTTCGATGACCTCTTCTTCTTTGTCTAAAACCGAAAACTGAAAAATTTGTGCGCCACTAATTCCCTGGCTTATCTCACCTTCCCAGGTTTTAAAAAGCACTCCTTTTTTTGAAACCTTTATAAGCTCACCTGCACGAGTTCCCTCACTGTAAGGAACGTAGTATACAAAAGCAAAATAGAGTAAATATAGAGCTAGCAGGCTTCCAAGGATGATAAAGAGTATTTTTTTCATAAGAATTTCCGACAGTACGGAAGGTTTTAATTAGTGATCTTTAAAATCTGTATCTCTAATTTTGATGAATGTAACAATGCAGCAAACAATTCCAATGAGCAATACAAAGCCTCCCAAGTACATCATTGCCTCATTTACATTTTTTGAAGCGGGTGAAGCTTCATAATTGGAGGTAATAAGGACGATACCTCCTAAAAAGGTAGCGAGACTAAAAATGATATAGACGAGTACGTCTAATTTAATCAAGGTCTTCATCATCTTGAGCTCTGTTTAAAAGTTTAGTATCAATAGTTTTGCTGGCCTTAGCGCCTAATTTTTTCAGTTTTTCAACACGGCGAATAAGGTTTCCTCTTCCCGTCAACTTTTTCATAGCCCCTTCATAGCTATTCTGCACGGTGCCAATTTGCTTGCCTACTTTAATCAATTCGTCTGTTAAGTTAGTAAAACTATCGTATAAAGCTCCGGCTTGTGTCGCAATTTCCAATGCATTTTGTTTCTGGCGGTCGTTTTGCCATAAATTATCCACTAAGCGCAACGCAGCCAATAGGGTGGAAGGGGTAACAATAATCACTTGTTTGTCAAATGCATTTTCATACAGTCCTGGCTCGTTGGCTGAAGCAATAGCAAAAGCTGGTTCAATAGGGATAAACATAAATACAGTATCGGGACTCTCATCCACCAAATACTGATAGTTTTTATCGCTTAATTGCTGTACGTGACGTTTTATAGAAGCAATGTGTTGTTTTAAATACCGTTGTTTTTCCAACTCATCATCTTCCGAAACAAAACGTTCAAAATCTACCAAAGAAACCTTGCTGTCAATGATCATTTTTTTTCCATCCGGAAGGTGAATAAGGACATCAGTTTGCAGGCGTTTGCCTTCTGGGTTGTTGTGACTGTCTTGTAAGGTGTATTCACGGTCTCTTTCAAGACCAGACTTTTCAAGGATTCGGGTTAAAATAAGCTCGCCCCAATTTCCCTGTATTTTACTGTCGCCTTTTAATGCTTTGGTAAGATTATCGGCATCTTTGCTCATTTGGTGGTTGAGTTGAGCAAGTGTTTTTAATTGTTCCCGCATTTCGCTATGACGCCCTAAACTTTCTTTGTTGGTTTCTTCAACTCGTTTTTCGAATGTTTTTATCTTTTCCTGCAGCGGATTTAGCAACGTCTCAAGACTTTCTTTGTTCTGTTCCTTAAATTTGGTTGATTTCTCATCCAGAATTTTATTCGCCAGGTTTTCAAATTCCTTGGTAAATTTTTCCTGCAGTTTTTCAACTTCGGCTTTTTGTTCTCTGTTTTTTTGATCCAGGTTGTCAAATTCAGCATTACGACGAACGAGTTCCCCATTTAAAAAATCCTTTTCTTTTCTAATGGCTTCACGTTCATTCAAAGCCGTGGCAAAACGTTCTTCCAGTTTCTCTTGCTGAAAACTGGCTTGTTGAAGGCGTTCCTCCAGTTTTCCGGTTTCAGATTTAAGTTTTAACCGTGCAAAAAGATTGCCCAAAAAGGCACCTATTAACAAGCAAACTGCAGCGAGAAGGAGGAAAAGAAGCGTTTCGTTCAAAGTTTATGGTAAGATTTAAAATTGATAAAATTTGAACTTTAAAGATACTATTTCTTGACAAAAATTTAGGTTGAATTTAATTTAGTCTTGCACTTTAAAAAACACACCTAACTGTGTCTTTCGCTCCTTCGTGTCTCAGTTGTCGGATACAGGTCAAGAGGGGAAGAAAATCGGTATCTAAAACTATTTTTTGTAAAATTTATAATTTGCACGTCGTCATTCCTACCTCGTATCTTAACATTATTTCTTTATCGAAAACCGCCCCGTGTTTTTGTCAAAATCTATAGTATCTTTTGGAAAAAGCGCATCAAAATTGCCTGCAGTGATCAGCTTACAAGGTTGATCCGTAACTACTGAAGTTTCGGTCATTATAATTATAGTATCACTTAATTGTATTGCTAAATCTATTTCGTGGGTGGAAAATAAAATGGTCTTGCCGGTTTCAGCAGTGAGTTGTTTTAGTAGTTTTAAAATATAAGCACGATGGTATAGATCCAGGTGTGTAGTAGGTTCGTCCAGTAAAATAAGCGGTGTATCCTGTGCCAGGGCTCTGGCTATAGAAGCACGTTGTAATTGCCCATCACTTAATTCAAAACATTTTTTGTGAGCTAGTTTTTTGGTGTCGGTAATCTCTAAAGCATAATTTATTTGTTTTTTGTCGCTTTCAGACAAAGCTCCCATCCAATTAGTATACGGTTGTCTTCCAAGTGTCACCAATTCTTGCACAGTCAGGTTCTTAGATGCGGGGGCTTCGGTTAAAACCACGCTTAATTGTGTAGCTAATTGAAGACTTGTAAGTGATGCAAGTTGTTTTCCGTTAATTTCAATACCTCCTGACAGGGTGGGTTGCATCCCAACCAAACTGCGTAATAAGGTAGATTTTCCAACCCCATTTGCACCAACGAGTCCAATTAATTCGCCTTGTTTTAAACTGAAATTAATAACATCAGCCACCAGAATAGGTTTCTTTTTGCTGAAATAACCAATTGAAAGGTCGGTTGCTTGTAAAACGGTATGTTTCTTTTCAGCGTTCATTAAAATAATAATTTTCGTTTTCGAACTAGTAGCCAGATCACCACAGGAGCACCCAACAGTGACGTAATAGCATTAATAGGCAGGGTAAATTCACTTGTGGGTAATTGCGCAACGGTATCGCACAACAGCATTAAAATAGCTCCGGAGAGCATCACGGCTGGCAACAACGTAAAGTGATTGGAACTCTTAAAGTATTGCCGTGTAATATGTGGTACGGCCAAGCCCACAAAGGCAATGGGACCTACAAAGGCAGTGATACCACCCGCCAAAATACTGGTCGCTAAAATAATGAGTACCGTGGTCCTTTTTATTCGAACCCCCATACTTTTAGCATAGTTTTCCCCTAAAAGTAAGGCGTTTAAAGATTTCCCGCTACTGAAGGCTACTATGAAGCCAAGCAGGCAACATAACAGCATAATAGTAACGCCACTCCAGGACTGATTTCCAAGACTTCCAAAACTCCAGAAAATGTATTGTTGTAATTTTTCAGCATTGCTGAAATAAGACAATACTGAAACTACTGCTGCCGTCACACTCCCAAACATTAATCCGATGATTAAAATGGCCATGGTATCTTTTATTTTAAAGGTTACCGCCAATACAGCCAGCAACACCAAAAAACTTCCCAGGGCAGAAGCAATGACCAGACTCCATTGACTTAGCAACACGCTGCCAAGATAACCTCCAAAAGCGCCTGCGCCTAAAATGAGCATGGCAACGCCCAAACTAGCCCCACTGCTTAGCCCTAGTACAAAGGGGCCAGCCAAGGGATTTCGAAACAACGTCTGCATTAACAATCCTGAAACTGCCAGAGCACTTCCCGTTAAAATTGCCGTAATTGCTTTGGGAACCCGATATTCGGTGATGATAAAACTCCAGGTTTCTTTACTTGCACCTTGCCCATATAGAGAGCTTAGCACATCTCCTAAAGGAATAGAAACCGAGCCTAAACTAACATTTACCAGGATGGTAACGACCAGTAAAACTGCCAGTATCCAAAAATAACGGGTATGTTTTTTTACAGGATGCACTAATCCAATTTACTGAAAAAATACAATTCGTACTCGGGAAGTAATTCTGGATGCAGGATTTTTATCATATCCTTAAGCACCAGATCTGGACGATTAGGGGCCAATTCGTAATAAACTACGCCACCGGTAGCCCCTTTTTTAGTTGTAAAACTAAACACCTTATCTTGCTGAAACGCATCAAACTGTGCGTATACCTTATTGTATTCTTCCATCTGGGAACGACTTGTAAATTGCCCGGGCCCAATCCAGTAGTTGGCAGATTTCCCTTTTTCCAAAACCGATTCAATGTTTAGCGAAATACTTCCGGTTCCTTTGCTTTCTTCCCAGAGGTAGTTCGCGTTTGCATCTGCTATAAATTGGGCTGCCCAGCTATCTCCCTGTGGTAAATACCAGACATCTTTATAGAGCGCACCACTTAACACAGATGGCGTTTCGGTGGCTTCTTGCGCTATTTTTTTTGCTGAAAGATATTCTTTCTTAATGTTGTTGAAAATACTATCAGCTTTTTTCTCTTTGTCGAAAAGTACCCCAAAGAACTTGATCCACTCTGCTTTTCCAAGCGGGGTAGTTTCGGTCCAGTCTGCGTTATACAATACAGGAATCCCTGTTTTCTGAATGGTTGCTACGGTTTTATTATCACCTTCCACTGCAAAAGTGACGACGGCTTCTGGACTCAACTCTATTAAAACTTCAGTATTAATGCTTTCGTTTTTACCCAGTTCTTTTAGTGCTCCGGCATCAATTTTTTTACGGGTTGGTTCAGAAGATATATACTCCAGGTTTGGGAAACCTACCAGTTTATCAAGTACTCCCAAAGATTCTAACGAAGGAATATGTGTTGTTGAGGTTACTACAATGGAGTTTAAAGGTGTTTCAACCACTGCGTCAAATTCAGCTTTGTTTTCAATGTTGGCGCCTTTCTTAATTAAGGCATAGGTAAATTCTTTATCGGCTCCTGGCCAGGGGTTTGTGATGGTGATGGTTTTATAACCCTCGTGGTTTTTTATTTTGAAACCTTCAGCAAAGTCGGTTGTGAGTTCTGAAACTTCAGGCGTGATGACTGTTTCTTTTTTTGTTTCACTTTTACATGATACGAATAGTAAAATAACCGTAAGAAGTAGGAAGGTGTGTTTCATTTCAGAAATACTAGGTAGATTTTGATGGTAAAGATAACCAAATGCAGTACTTTCGCATCGAATTTTGGTGAATGTTTTGCAAACTGCAATACATTCTTAAAAGGGAAACAGGTACTAGAAACGAGAGCGGAGCGAACGTAGTTCAAAAATCTACAATCGGCAATCAAAAATCTACAATCCTGTGCTGTTCCCGCAACTGTAAGTCGGTTCGTTATAGAAACGGACTTGTGTTTCTTCAAATACCACTGCCCCGAAAGCTATCGGGATGGGAAGGTAGCACAAAAGACAAGCCAGGAGACCTGCCAGAAGTTCACTATTTGTCAAACCTTCGGGAAAAAGGATGATAAAGAATATAACGCTGTAAAGTTGGACGCATAGGCTGAAGCTTTTCAGGTATTCTGAATCACTTGCCTTCTCGGTAAATTTATTTTAATGAAAAAATTAATTTTTACCGGTTGTATGCTATTGTCAATAGTCGCAACCGCACAGCAAACAGAAACGCTTGACACGGTCTTGTTGGACACAAAGATCCCGCTAGCCAGAAAAAACAGTGGTAAGGTAATCACCAAAATCACCCAAGAACAATTAGCAGCGCGTCCCGGAGCTTCCGTAGCAGAGGTTTTAAATGAAGTTTCAGGGATTGAAATTAACGGAGCACGCAGTAACGACGGACAAAACCTTGCCTATTATGTACGCGGCGGAAGAAACCGTCAGGTGGTAATTATGGTAGATGGGGTGCAGTTAAACGATCCGTCACAAATTGCTAACGATTATGATTTGCGATTAATACCAGCCAATGCCATTGAAGAAATTGAAGTGCTAAAAGGTGCAAGTAGTGTTTTGTATGGCTCCGGAGCTGCCACAGCAGTAATTAATATTACCACAAAGAAAACATCGGAAAAAGATATTTCAGCAACCTTTACAAGTACTTTGGGAAGCAATCGCCCTACAGAAACAGACTCTAAAGATTCAAAATTTGAAACCTTTACCAACAATGTGAATGTAAGTGGTACGCTGAACAAGTTTTTTTACAACGCCAATTTCAGCAATCGATATACCGATGGACTTTCTGCAGCGGCCGCACCGGCAGAAGCTGCTCGTTTTGAAAGTGATGTGTATGACCGTTTTAACACGCGACTGAATTTAGGATATCACATTACAGATAGCATTACCATTAGCCAATTTGTGAGTATCGATAAGTTTAAAGCAGATTTCGATAACTTCGATTTTACGGATGCCGATAACCTTTCTATAACTGAGCAAATTAAAACAGGCGGGCATTTTGAATGGAAATACAAAAATGGAACCTATGTCTTTAATGACAGTTACCAGTGGATAGATCGAGAAATTATGAGCGATTTTCCTACCAGGTTTGAATCGAAAAGCTACTCTTTAGACAATTACCTGAACCATAGGTTTTCGAAACAATTTCAGGCTGTATTAGGGTTGAATGTAAATTTAAGTGAGTTTAACTCGTTTGCCGTTCCTTTTGGCGAGACCGCTTTTGTGGAGCAGGTAAACGCAGAGACGGCCAATTTTGATATTATTGACCCCTATTTAAATCTGGTTTATATCACAGATTTTGGCCTTAATTTGAATGCAGGTGCCCGTGTTAATATTCATAGTGTATATGACACCAATGTGGTGTATCATGTAAATCCGTCGTATACTATAGACTTCGGAAATAATTCGGTTAAAATTTTAAGCTCCTATAGCACGGCTTATATTACACCTTCGTTGTTTCAACTGTACGACCCACAATTTGGTAATACTGAGCTAATGCCTGAAGATAATACTACTATGGAGGGAGGGGTTGAATTTTCAGCTGGAAAAAAGTTTCGTGTAAGCGCAGTATACTTTAACCGAAATGAAGAGAACTTTGTAGACTTTGTAACGATTGACCCGGATACTTTCATTTCTCAATACCAGAACATTGAAGATACTTTTGAAAGCAGCGGAGTAGAAGTGGAGGTCTTTGGGCAACTCATAGAGAATTTAACGGGATCTGCAAATTACACGAATACTCAGGCAGATGAGCGGTTTGCGTTACGTATTCCAGAACATAAAGCAAATGCAAGTTTAGCTTACAATTGGAATACTACTACAAATATTTCCTTAAGCTATCAATATGTAGGAGAACGTAATGATACGTTTTTTAATTCTGCTACGTTCGAAAATGAAGCAGTCACATTAGATAGTTTCAGTCTGCTTAATTTTAATATTTCAGGCCAGATGACCAAGAACATTAAGTTGTTTGCGGGAGTTTCTAATATTTTGGATACTGAATACGAAGAAATTCACCGTTTCCAGACACGAGGTAGAAATGTCTTGGCTGGGTTTGAGTTAAAATTCTAAAGAAGTAAGACCGCATAAAAAATCCCAAATTCCAGGGTAAGACTCTGAGATTTGGGATTTTTTTAGTGGGGTTTAAATACTAGTCTTGCTCTGCTATCATTAGCTGATGAAGCGGAGAGTTTTGTTTGCTTTCACCTACAACTTCTAAAATCTCTACAGGTGCTCTGTCTGGAGAACGTCCCGGGAATATTTCATTAAGACAAGCCTCTAACAAGGGCTCTCTTTCATCACCAAGAACGCCAAGGTTTGAGTAGTCTTCGCCTAATTCAACATCTGGAGTAAGACCGTCAATAAAATCGGTTACGCCGTTAACATTTGCAGTCTTAAAGACCAAAGGAAGCATCGCATAGGTATGACTAGGGTTTGCCTGGTTAAGACTAAAATCGGGCGCAGGTGCATCAAACAATAAAAAGGAAGCTTGAAACTTACCAGTTGTATTGGTGCCTACCTGAATTACGTCTATATAAGGACTAAGGCCATTAATAACCAGCTCGCTCGCAGAAGCTGTTCTTCCTGTAGTAATTACATACACACGGGTCAAATTCAGGCTATTTAAAGCTTCTCCAGTGGTTAATACACCATCAAAAAGTCCGGGTTCAGCATATTCATCTTGTCGATCTGCGTTCCATTCTTCAGTATAAAAAGTCTGGCCTTGAAACTGCCCTGTAATCATTCCAGCCAGATCGGTTGCAGTGCTTACAGAACCTCCTCCATTATAACGTAGGTCCAAAACCAGTTCAGTAATTCCATCAGCTTTAAATTGCCCAAAAGCAGCATTTAATTGGGGATCGAAATCGCGCGTAAAAGCGTTGTATAATAGATACCCGATTGGTTGATCTTCTACTATTAAGGTGTTCGCGATGTAAACCGGGTTTTCGGTGTAGGGAGCTTTTGTCAACGCTACACTATCACTTGTTGACGTAACATTTTCTCCATCGAAAGTCGCGATTCCAATGGTGTAGGTGGTAGGCTGAAATAACTCACTAAAGTTGTTTTCGGTAATTTGTTGCCCGTCTACTGTGTTAAAAATAATACCGCGTTCCAGGCCCTTAGCTGCAGCATCGGTATTAGGTAATACATAGCGAACATACCCAAACACATTGCCACTGCCATCTGGGTAACGAACTAAGCCGAATTCCATTCCGTTATTTTCGGTCACTCCGTTTAGGTTATTGATAAGTTCTACATAATCATCTGTTAAAAAGCTAAATCGATCTTGTGGTGAACTTAAGAAGTCGAACAAACTTTCGGGCGATTCAAAACTATTCAGGAAGGTATTTTTTTCATCGTCGTTTGCAAAAGCATCATTTGCTAACTCGGGCGTATCTGCTTTATAGAGATAGAAAAAGTTAAGGCCACGGTAAATAAAATCTTTTATTTCAAAAGAAATCTCTTCTGTTAGCTCTGTAGAAAGTTCATCATCATTGTCTTTAAAGCAAGAGGTGAGTAGCGTTGTGCTCGCCAGGAATAGGAGGAATAGTTTCTTTTTTAGCATAATTAAATATCTAGGGTATTTTTTAAATTTCATTAATCAACATCGCACCCCTCGATTCCTAAAGGGAGGCCAGGCGCGTAGTGGATTTCAATTTTCGTTTTTCTAATTTCTACTTTATTCTAACCTTTAAAAGCAAGGTATATTGTTTATTATTCATTTCAAATGTAACAAAATTTCGAGTAGTTCGTCGTAATGATAGAAGGCTCCTTAACAGATCCTTCGCTAACCATCAAAAAAAGGGTTCCGCTTTGCTGGAGAATATACATGACTCAAGGAGAATTTTTGGATACTGTACTTCCTTTTAAGGACAAGTTGTACCGGCTTGCCAGAAGAATCCTCGTGTCTACAGATGAAGCAGAAGATGCCGTACAGGAAGTGTATTTGAAATTGTGGAAAAACAAACGTAGTATCAAGAATTATAAAAACCCGGAAGCGTTTGCGGTAACTATGACAAAAAATTATTGTCTGGACAGACTAAAATCGAAACAGGCAGGAAATTTGAAGATAGTACACAGTAACTATGCACATTCCCAAAATGTAGCGCGAGAAATAGAAGCAAATGATGGGGTTGCATTGGTTTTTAAGATTATGGAAACCTTGCCAGAACAACAAAAAATAGTCTTACAGTTACGAGATGTAGAACAGTTTGAGTTTGCTGAGATAGCAAAAATGCTGGACAATAATGAGACTGCCATACGTGTGGCATTATCGAGAGCTCGAAAAACAGTAAGAGAACAATTAATACAATACAATAATTATGGAATTAGCTAAGATAGAGCAGCTTTTGGAAGCCTATTTTGAAGGCAATACCACTTTGCAGGAAGAAGCAACGTTACGTTCGTATTTTTCTTCTGCTGAGGTAGCACCACATTTACAACAATATCAGCTAATGTTTGCAAGCTTTGCGAAAGCACAAACTGAAAGTTTTACGCGTGATATTGTACTTCCAAAGGAGCACAAAACAACGTCACGTTTGTGGATAGGCATTGCAGCATCATTATTGGTAGCTGTAGGGGTTTTCGGTTTTTTTAACCAGGAACCTTCCTTGACTGCTGAAGAAAAAGAAGCGATAGCAGCTTTTGAAAAAACCCGAGAAGCATTTAAAATGATGTCTCAAAACTTTAACGAAGGTGCCGAAGAGCTCGCGTACATTCAAAATTTTAAAGAAACCAAAAACAAAATTTTAAAATAAACCCTAATAACAAATAAGATGAAAAAGATAGTAATTATAATCACGCTACTAGTAGCACCCTTACTGGTAAACGCTCAAAACCCATTCGCTTCTTTTGAGAATAGCGACGATGTAACCAGTTTTGTAGCAACTAAAAAAATGTTCAAATTATTGAGCAAAATGGATTTCGACTCCAACGATCCAGAGGTAAAAGAATACCTGGACTTGGTAAACAATCTTGATAACGTTCGAATTTTTACTACTGAAAACCCAACGGTAGGTAAGAAAATGGACGATGCCGTAACAGACTATGTATCTAAAAATGGAACATTATCTGAACTAATGCGTGTAAAAGACGACGGTAAAAACGTAAAGTTTTATAGCAAAGAAGGTAAAAACGACAACTTTGTGACCGAACTTTTAATGCACCTTACTGGAACTATTGACGGAAAACAGAGAACTGTAGTAATGAGCATTACCGGTAATATAGACCTTAAAAAAGTGTCTAAATTAACCAAAGACTTAAATGTTCCTGGTAGTGAAGAACTGAAGAATATTGACAAGAAAAAACAATAATTATGACAACAGTGATAAAATATATAGTAGGACTTGGCTTGATTGCATTAAGCATGATCTCTTGTAATAGTGAGCCTTCGCTTCAAAAATACCTGGTAGAAAAACAGGACGACGATAAGTTTCTAAAAATAGACCTCGCCACCAGTCTTTTGCAGAGTGAAGACGCCAACTTTACACAAGAAGAGAAAGAAGTACTTAATTCTGTGAAGAAAATAAATGTGGTGGCCTATCCTTTAAAAGGGAATACTGCGGAGTATGATGTTGAACGTAAAAAAGTACAAGCCATCTTAGCGAATGAAAAGTACCAGACGTTGATGAAAATGGGGTCTAACAAAAGCGGTGCTACCTTAAAGTACACTGGTGAAGAAGAAGCCATTGACGAACTTATTGTGTTTGCAAGTGACAGCGAAAAAGGATTCGCGATTTTCCGTCTTATTGGAGATAACATGGAACCAGACAATTTATTGAAACTGATGAACTCTATAGACAGAGGCGATATAGATCCTTCGCAGCTTAAAAGCATAGGAAATATGTTTGATATGCAATTGGAATAATAAATTGTGTAAATCACCGTTTTGGTGAGATATCAATATTTTTTAATACAAACTCAGTGATTCGTGTTTGGTTGAAAAAGGAAAAGCTTCAGCGTTTTGCTGAAGCTTTTTTTATTGACTTAAAAACTAAGAAAACTAACACATTTGCCATTTTTAGAGGTTTGGCACAGGCTTTGAAAAGTACTCATTGAAAGTCCTTTAACTCGCCCCAAAGTATTTATGTAACAGGACTTTAAGTTAATCGGAGATCCTGCATTGGATAGGGTAGATTAACGAATTATATAAGACCTTGAGCACTATTGACTCAAGGTCTTTTTTGTTTAAATTCCTGTATAATTTGATGGTGTGATCACGCGCATCTCTGCTTTTACTTCTTCTGAAATATCCAGTGTTTCAATAAAGTCGGCCATTGATTTTTGGGTGATGGCTTCATTGGTTCGCGTCAATCCTTTCAGTGCTTCATACGGATTTGGATAGGCTTCACGTCTTAAAATAGTTTGAATGGCTTCTGCAACTACGGCCCAGTTGTTTTCAAGGTCTTGCTCAAATTTGGTTTCGTTCAGTAATAACTTATTTAAGCCTTTTAGTGTAGAAGCAAAAGCAATTAAGGTGTGTCCCATTGGCACACCAATATTTCTCAATACCGTACTATCTGTTAAATCACGTTGCAAACGGCTTACTGGTAATTTTGCCGAAAGATGTTCAAAAACGGCATTTGCAATCCCAAGGTTCCCTTCGCTGTTTTCAAAATCTATAGGGTTTACTTTGTGCGGCATCGCACTGGAGCCCACTTCTCCTTTTTTAATTTTCTGCTTAAAGTAATCCATAGAAACATAGGTCCAAATATCACGATCCAGATCCAAAATTATAGTATTGATGCGTTTTAAGCAATCAAACAAGGCCGCCATATGGTCGTAATGCTCAATCTGGGTTGTTGGGAAGGAGTGGTGCAAGCCCAGTCGTTCCTGTACAAACGAAGTTCCAAAGGCCTTCCAGTCTATGGACGGATACGCTACTTTATGTGCGTTGAAATTTCCTGTGGCACCTCCAAATTTGGCAGCGCTTTTAATATTATTCAGCAAATCGAATTGTTCTTCCAGACGTACCACAAAAACATCTAGCTCTTTCCCCAGTCGGGTAGGAGATGCAGGCTGTCCGTGTGTTCTGGCCAGCATGGGAACGGCTACCCATTCTGTAGCCAACTCCTTCAATTTATTTTTTACTTCAATAAACTGTGGTACATACGCTTCATTCATCGCGTCTTTTAAAGACAACGGAATAGCAGTATTGTTAATATCCTGAGACGTCAATCCAAAATGGATAAACTCTTTGTACTGCTGCAAACCAAGCGCATCAAACTTTTCCTTGATGAAATACTCCACGGCTTTCACATCGTGATTGGTCACTTTTTCGGTATCCTTGATGTGTTGTGCATCTTCAGTAGAAAATTTGGTATACAATTCTCTTAGTTCTGAAAACAGGGCTGTGTCAAAGTCTTTTAATTGTGGTAAGGGAAGCTCTACCAGTGCAATAAAATATTCAATCTCTACGTGTACGCGATATTTTATAAGGGCTTCTTCCGAAAAAAACGGAATGAGTGATGCAGTTTTGGAAGCATAACGCCCGTCTATAGGCGAAATAGCTTGTAAGGCTTGGATAGACATGGTTGTAATTTTTAAAGGTGTTCCGTAGTGATTTTACTTCGGAAAATAAAGGTGCAAAGATACAAAATATGAAAGTACGAAGTGCGACTGCCGAGGTAGGAATTTTTGATAGTGAAAATTAAAACCCGCCGGTTCTTCGGGAAGGAATAAAAGTAGAATTTTAAAGGGTGCTACATTTCTCTGGGATCTCTGTTGAAAAAGCCAAACTACCCTTTCGAACATGCTGAAATTAAATCCAACGTCTTTTGTCCGCGATTAACATACCCGGCACTTCCTTCTGATAAATTTTGCTGAATGATACTAGCCAGTTCCGGGTGAATCCAAGCTGCTTCTGTTCCCAAAAAATAGAGAGCGGTCATAGCGCGGGCCTGGCAGGCGACCTTTTGATTGGTGATCATCCAGTCAAAGCAGCATTCGGTCATGACTTCCTTATGTTTTTGAGTGAGCGCTTCCCGATACTCCTTCTGTTTCTTCTGGTAATAGCCAATAGTGATTAATTCACAAATCAACCCGAAGGAACGTACCTGTCCGTCGCTTTTGGCAGCGGGCAGCTTTTCAAAAATAAAATCCAGGTAAGGAAAAATTAATTGAATGTTTTTTCGGCACACAAATTCTAATACCCAGGTAGCCTTGGTAGCCAGCTTGGTGTCTTCGTGAAAACAAAACTGGAGCAGTTCCTCTAGGGTTTCAGGGTGTTCCAACACCCAATTGGCAGCTTTTAACCTGTTTTCCCGGTACGCTTTTTCGTAGTTTATTTGTTGGAATAGGGCTGAGTTCAAATTAGCTGAGTTTTTCAATTGCTTTCATGACCTTAGGAACTCCCGTAGAAGCTTTTTCGGCAATAACAGTAATTCGTGAATTACTCTGTATAGAGGGATGGGGATCTACAAAATAGCACAGAGCATCTTCACGGGCATATTGTATAAGTCCTGCAGCAGGATAGACTTGCATAGAGGTGCCAACTATTATTACAGCGTCTGCTTGCTCCACGATTTCTGCAGCAACTTCAATAAGGGGAACGGCTTCTCCAAACCATACAATATGCGGCCGTAATTGATGGTTGTGCTCACAAAAATCTCCAATGTTGAGGTCTGTTTTCCAATCCAGAATTAAATCTTCATCAAAAGTGCTACGTACTTTTAATAATTCTCCGTGAAGGTGTAACACATTCGTACTTCCTGCGCGTTCGTGGAGATCGTCCACATTTTGAGTTATAATCGTTACATCGTGCTTGTTTTCCAACTGCGCCAACGCTTTATGTGCTGCATTTGGTGATACTTCCAGCAATTGTTTACGGCGCTGATTGTAAAAATCCAGCACCAATGCCGGGTCGTTTGCAAATCCCTGTGGTGAAGCAACGCTCATCACGTCGTGCCCTTCCCATAGGCCGTTACTATCCCGAAAAGTTTTGAGGCCGCTTTCGGCACTTACTCCTGCTCCTGTGAGTACTGCTATCTTCAAAATTTAATACTTAAGTGATTGAGCTGACTAAGATACTGGTAAAATTGTGAACTAGATAATTGGGTAATTAGGGAGTCGGCTACCTAAACTATTTTTCACACCTCACACCTCACACCTCACACCTCACACCTCACACCTCACACCTCATTCCTATTACCTGAAAAATAATTTCAGTAATTTCGTAATCTTATGAGCAATCCAGACCAAGAACTATTCAACTACCTACAGGGCTACCTTACCGATAGGCGAAAGGCGCTCTTTACTGAAATACTCTCAAAACGTACCCGTCATTTTACAGTGGTGACGGAAGATGTGTACCAGCTTCACAATACCAGTGCTGTGATGCGTACCTGCGATGTGTTTGGAATTCAGGATTTGTATGTGGTAGAAGAAAAGCTAGGAAAGCGTATAGATAAAGAAATAGCAATGGGTGCCCAAAAATGGGTCACGTTACAGCGAAAGAATAATATTAAGGATTGCATGGCAGATTTAAAGCAAAAAGGCTATCAGCTTATTGCTACGACACCACATAACGAATCTACTTTTTTACATGAATTTGATGTGAGTAAGAAAGCAGCCTTTTTCTTCGGAAAAGAGAGTGAGGGTTTAAGTGATACCGTACTAGATGCTGCAGATGGATTCCTGAAAATACCAATGTATGGCTTTACTGAAAGCTTAAACATTTCGGTTTCTGCGGCAATTATTTTACAGGATGTGGTAACCCGGTTAAAGCAAACCGATATACCCTGGCAACTTTCTTCAGCAGAAAAATTTGATATAGAAATGGAGTGGATGAAACGTACTATTAAAAGTCAAAAGGAGATTATTGAACGATTTCAAGAAAATAAAAAGTTGTAACTTGAACTTACAAATAAACCCAACCCATTATGATGGTTCTTTATATTTTTCTGGCTATTGTTGCCTTCTTAGTTATCCTGGTTTTAGTGGCTCCCAGAACCTATAATGTACAGCGTTCTATACTGGTTAACCGTCCGCTTCCTGAAGTTTACAACTACTTAAAACTTATAAAAAATCAGGATCATTGGTCACCTTGGAAGAAAAAAGACCCAACAATGCACCAGGAGTTCGTGGGCACGGATGGTACCGTAGGCTTTATTGCAAAGTGGGATAGCAACCACAAAAACGTAGGCGCGGGTGAGCAAGAGCTTATGGGACTTTCAGAAAATAAAAGAGTAGACACAAACATCAGGTTCTTGAGACCCTTTAAGTCGCAAAGTGATGCCTATTTGTTAACCGAAAAAGTTGGTGAAGGAACTAAAGTCACGTGGGGGTTCACTGGTAAGCACAAAGTTCCTTTTAACGTTATGATGCTTGCGTACAATATGGATAAAGCCGTAGGAAAAGATTTTGAGGAAGGGCTTGAAGATTTGAAAAAAGTTTTAGAATCCTAAATGGAGGAACAATTTTTATTGCGGAAAGAGCCATTACTGGAATTTCGTTTTTTAAAGAACGGGTTTCAATTTACCGATGCTTCAGAAGACAATACAAGTAGTTTTTTTGAATACCATAACGTATCAAACCTTGAAGCCAGAGAACGATCGTATAACTGGTGGTTGACGCTTTTCGATTTTATTCTGGGTGTTTTTTTAGAAGCGAGTGGAGATTCACTCCAGGAAGATGGCAGGCAAATTAGATTTAAGTATGGAACGAATACGGTTATCTTATTATTAAACAACTGTGACTGGAAAAACATAATTAAAACAAGAGATGTCATTCTCTCTAAACTCTAGACAAAATGAAATACAATACAGTAGGCTGGTTTGAAATCCCAGTAAATGATATGGAAAGAGCTGCTAAGTTTTATGGAACTGTGCTCGATTGTAAGATAGAAATCCAAGATATGGGGGGTGCCCTAATGGGCTTTTTCCCTAATGGGGGTGATGTATACGGAGCTACAGGTTCTCTGATGAAATATGAGAGCTATGTCCCTAGCTACGATGGTACCTTAGTGTACATTACTTGTCCGGACCTTCAAAACGAACTAAACCGAATACCAGATGCTGGCGGTACAATTCTGAAAGAAAAAACGCAAATCTCACCAGAGCACGGGTATATGGCTGCCTTTGAAGATTCTGAAGGAAATAGAGTTGCATTGCATTCTAGGGATTAGTCTCTAGAACGCTTTTTTGTAGTCTTGATTTCTGAGAGGTGAGGATGCTGTGCTTTTTATAGCGGAAAAAGGGCAAGGGACGAGTGCTTGTTTACTTTCGTAAAGTATTCACAATTGTAGAGAGAACGAACCAAATATTTCTAATTTCGTAAATCGTAAATCGTACATTGAAATGAAACTTGTTTTTGCCACGCACAATCAAAATAAATTCAAAGAAGTAAAACTCTTACTCCCTTCACATATTGAACTGCTTAGTTTAACCGATATAAACTGTACCGATGATATCCCTGAAACAGCAGCTACTATAGAAGGCAACGCGGTTTTAAAAACAGAGTATGTTCGAAGCCACTATGGTTTAGATTGTTTTGCAGACGATACCGGTTTGGAAGTTTCAGCATTAAATGGCGAACCAGGAGTTTTTAGTGCACGCTACGCCGGAGAAAACAAAAACTCTGAAGATAATATTGATAAATTACTAAAAAACCTCGCCGGTAAAGAAAACCGTTCTGCCAGATTTAAAACAGCCATTGCGCTTTCTATAAACGTTGAATCTGTACTATTTCTTGGGGTTTGTGAAGGAACAATTACCAAAGTAAGACGAGGTGATAAGGGGTTTGGATATGACCCAATATTCCTTCCCACGGACTTTACTGAAACTTTTTCAGAAATGAGCATGGAAGATAAAAGCAGGATAGGCCATAGAGGAAAGGCAATGCGACAACTAATTTCGTACTTGTCCAAAGTATAAAACTTAATAAAAACCCAATACTGCTTACAATCCGTATTTAAAGACTATCTTTGCGCCTTGAAAATCCTCAGGGTGAGGTAGTACTACACGAAGTGATGTTTATTTGTCGAGATGCTTCAGTAAGTACACATAAACATTTATTATTTTTTATGACATTTTTAGACTTAGGCCTGGAAGAAAATCTTCTACAGGCTATTACCGATATGGGCTTTGAAACCCCAAGTGAAGTACAAGAAAAAGCAATCCCAATTTTATTACAGAAAGAAACAGATCTTGTAGCGCTGGCGCAAACAGGAACTGGTAAAACAGCAGCGTTTGGTTTTCCAATGCTGCAAAAAATTGATGTGAAAAGCCGCACCACACAAGGACTTATCCTTTCACCAACGCGTGAGTTGTGTATGCAAATTACCAACGAAATGAACAACTACGGAAAGCACTTAAAAGGCTTAAACGTAGTAGCGATTTACGGAGGTGCCAGTATCACTGAACAAGCCAGACAGATTAAAAAAGGCGCACAGATTATCGTTGCTACCCCAGGTAGGATGAAAGATATGATCGGTCGCCGGATGATCGATATTTCAAAAATTGAATACTGTGTGCTGGATGAAGCAGATGAAATGTTGAACATGGGTTTCTATGAAGATATTACTGAAATTTTATCGCATTCACCAGAAGAGAAAAGTACATGGTTGTTTAGCGCCACCATGCCGAAAGAGGTGTCCACTATAGCTAAAAAATTCATGCACCAGCCTATTGAAATTACTGTAGGTTCTAAAAACGTAGGTTCTGAGAATGTATCACATGAGTTTTATACCGTAAACGCAAGAGACCGATACCAGGCATTAAAACGTCTGGCTGATGCAAACCCTGAAATATTTTCGGTAGTATTTTGCCGTACCAAGCGAGATACTCAAAAAGTAGCCGAGCAACTCATTGCAGATGGGTACAGCGCAGGAGCTATTCACGGAGATTTAAGCCAGAACCAGCGGGACATTGTGATGAAACAGTTCCGTAGTCGCCAGATTCAAATGATGGTTGCTACAGACGTTGCAGCCCGCGGAATTGATGTAGATGATATTACACACGTAATAAACTACCAGCTTCCAGACGAGATTGAAACCTATACCCACCGTAGTGGGCGTACGGGTCGTGCCGGGAAAGATGGTATTTCTATGGTTATTGTTTCGAAGAGTGAAGCGCGGAAGATCAAGCAGATCGAAAAGATTATTCAGCAGAAGTTTCAGCAAAAAGAAATTCCTTCGGGTATGGAAATTTGCGAAAAGCAGTTAATGCACCTTGCAAATAATATAAAAGAAACAGAAATTAATCACGATATAGATGCTTACCTTCCTCAAATTAATGATGCTTTAGAGGGCTTCAGTAAGGAAGAGTTAATTAAAAAGTTCTTTTCGGTAGAGTTTACACGCTTTTATAATTACTATCAAAAAGCAAAAGACCTAAATGTTTCACCGGGCGATATGTCTGGTTCGGAGAATAAAGACTCGGTTCGCTTCTTCTTAAATGTTGGCGAGCGAGACGATTTCAACTGGATGAGCCTGAAAGATTTCTTAAAGGACTTGCTTCAGTTAGGACAGGACGAAGTTTATAAAGTAGATGTTAAGGATACCTTTTCATTCTTTAACGTAGATACCAAGCACAAGGATCTGGTCCTTGGTGTGTTTACAGATTTCCAACTGGAAGGAAGAAATGTAAATGTTGAAATTTCAGAAAACACGGGCCGTGGAGGCGGTGGTGGAAAAAGCCGAAGCAGAAAAAGAGGTCGCGATGGCGGCGGATTTAAAGGCCGTGACAGAGGAGAACGTCGTGGCGGAAGAAAAAGCAGTGGCGGAAATGATAGAGATGGTGGTAAAGGAGGCTTTAAGAAAAAAGAAAGCGCTGGCGGGAGTGAGTTCAAATCGAAGTTTTCAGGAAAAAGAAGAGGAAAAAGTAAACCAGACAGTAAAGGAACGGGCGGAAAAAGAAGACGGTCTTAGATTAGTCCTTCGATACAATCCGAGCTTGTTGTCGGGATCACTCAGGAACCTTTATTCTGAATTACTAGTATAAATCAGTCCTTTGTTTGAAAAACTTCTCTAAAAAAGAGTACACTTGTAAATAAATATAAAAAAACAAAGGTCACTGAGTGATTTTTTAATAGTCGTCAGACTTTTTAAAAATTGTATCGAAGTGAAACTTTGGCACAAAAATTACGTCTTAAATATGTACTTTTACATTCAGTCGACGCTATGAAAAAATTACTAGTATTATTTACCCTCTGCTTAGCCGTTTCGGCCTGGGCACAAGATGACACCCTTATCGAGGGTAAAGTCCTCAATAGTGCTACAGATGAGCCGTTGGAAAACGTAAATATTGTAAACTTAAATAGCGTTAAGGGGGGCACCACCAATGCAGAAGGAAGTTTCAAGATTCGTGCTACGGTTAATGATACGTTGTTTTTTAGCTACTTGGGATTTAAGTCTATACGGGTACGTGTAACAAACGACTGGTTAAAATTTGGTGATATAAAAGTGAAAATGACCGAACTTGGGATTGCCCTGGAGGAGGTTGTAATTAAACCGGTTCAATTAACGGGATATGTTGAGGTAGATGCAAAATTAATTCCTGTATACGATGACTACCGGTATAGAATTTCGGGAATTGGTTCTGGCTATGAAGGTGGTGACACTACGCCAGGGGCTGTTTCTAAAGTATTGAGCGCTATTTTCAACCCGGCAGATTTTCTTTATAACATCTTCGGAAAGCGACCTAAACAAATGCGAAAACTCCGTAAAATGAAGGAGGACGACCAGATTAGAAACCTACTGCAATCCAAATTTGACCGTGAAACCCTGATGGCTGTGCTCCAGTTGGAAAAGGTGGATATTGATGAGATTTTGAACAAGTGCAACTACTCAAAAAACTTTATTACTACGGCAAACGATCTTCAAATCTTAGATGCTATAAGCGATTGCTACGAAGAATACCGGGTGCTGAATAGAGGAAAGGAATAAAGTTGAATTCCGTATCTTTATGGAAATCCAATTTTCCCAAATGCAAGCATTCATTAAAGCCCAGCGTGACTTTTTCAATACAAATACAACCAAAGACCTCAAGTTTAGAATTCAGCAGTTAAACAAGCTTTATTACCTTCTAAAGGATAATGAACAACTTCTCTTTGATGCTATTTACAAGGATTTCAAGAAGTCAGAATTTGATACTTACATCAGCGAACTGGCTTTGGTATATCACGATATAAAAGATGCCAAGCGTAATATATACAAGTGGGCACGTAGGGAGAAAGTGTCTACCAATTTATTAAACTTTCCAGCGAAGAGTTACATAATTAAAGAACCGTTGGGTGTGTGTCTTGTCATTGGCGCATGGAATTACCCCTATCAATTATCCTTAGCACCCGCAGTAGCTGCTTTGGCTGCTGGAAACACAGTAATCCTAAAACCAAGTGAGTTACCTGCTGAAACCAGCAAGGTGATGGCACAGCTCATTAATTCAAGCTTTGATCCTGCTATTTTTAAAGTTGTGGAAGGTGGTGTAGAGGAAACTACCGAGCTTTTAGAACTGGACTTTGATAAGATCTTCTTTACGGGAAGCACCAAAGTTGGTAAGATAGTCTATCAAGCAGCAGCAAAAAATCTAACGCCTGTTACGTTGGAATTAGGGGGAAAAAGTCCAGCTTTTGTAACCAAGGACTGTGATTTAAAAATGACAGTAAAGCGTCTGGTTTGGGCAAAATTCTTAAATGCGGGACAAACCTGTATCGCACCAGATTATGTGATGGTAGCAGAAAGTTTGGAAGAGGAATTTCTGGAAGCCCTGAAAGCTGAAATTGAAAAAGAACAGTTTGCTATAGTCAATCATAATTACGTTCAAATTATTAACACCGACAATTTTGAGCGATTGGAGAAAATGATAGAACCTTCTAAGGTTTTTTACGGAGGAAAGACAAATGCTTCAGAACGCACTATAGAACCTACCATCTTAAAAAATGCAGCTTTTGAAGATGCCGCCATGCAGGAAGAGATTTTCGGACCAATTTTACCTGTGCTTACCTACACCAACTTAGACGAAGCCATTTCAGAAGTTAAAAACCTTCCCAAGCCTTTATCAGCTTATATTTTTACGTCTTCTGCAGAAAACAGGGAAAAAGTATTGCAACAGCTGGCCTTTGGTGGCGGTGCTGTAAACGATGCTGTTATGCACATTACCAATCCAAAATTGCCGTTTGGAGGTGTTGGTAATAGCGGCATTGGTAGTTATCATGGCAAAACAGGGTTCGATTGTTTTACACACCAAAAAAGCATCTTACACAAAGCGACGTGGCTGGAACTCCCGTTAAAGTATTTTCCGCACTCCAAGTCTCGGTTAAAATGGATAAAACGTACCATGAAATTTCAGTAAATGCTACAGCCACTACTACATTATGGAATGCATTTCGTAGTTCCGTTGTTTATAGCATTGCTTTTTTTTCGAAAAAAATGGTTGGTAGTGTATGGTATTTTATTGGCTACCATGTTGGTAGATTTTGACCATTTGGTAGCGAACCCAATCTTTGATCCAAATAGGTGTAGCATAGGGTTTCACGTGTTGCATAGCTATTGGGCGATTGGAGTATATGTTGTGTTATTATTTTTTAAGAAAACCAGAGTTGTTGGGATTGGATTAGTGCTTCACATGATTACCGATTATTTGGATTGTCTGTGGATGTGATACGTAAAGGTTTGTAAATAACAGTTATAGTAGTTACAGCGCCGCTCTTAATTTATCCAAATTAGAAATGCAATAAGTAGTAGTACTCCGCAGAAAACAAAAGCTCCATATAGAATCAATGTTCTTTTTTGTTCAGCTTTTGCTCGCTTTCTTATTTGTTTTTTCACTGCTAGCAATTCCGTTTCGGGAACAGATCTAAAATTAGGTCGCTCAGGCTTTATTTCTGAATATATCCCTTCACGATTACCTTCTTTGAATTTGGCACGCTGGGACGTACGTTGCGCTCGGTTTTGTTTCATCCGGTTGATCATATCAAATACGTGTCCAGCTCCTGAGCCCATTTCTTAGATTAATTTACCTCCCGTTTTAGTTTAAATTATAATTTCCGTTCGCCCACTTTAATGTTGGTTGTATCCATTCTTTTAAAGGTTTAAATAAAAATCCGTGCCCCATTCCTGTATTCAGTTCAATTTCTTTAAAGTGCTTTATGTTACAACCGGAAGTGTTTTTTCGTTCCAATGCAGAAACTCCAAATGGATCGGACTTTTCGTAAATAGTTAGAATAGCACCACAATAGTTGATTTCAGGTATATTTTGAATGTCGTTATCTCTAAAACTTGCAATAAAAACGAAATTCAAATTTTCATTAGTTGCTAAAGTTGAAACGTACTGAGCAATATAACCACCTTTTGAAGTTCCTACTACGGTTATTTTTTGAGGCGCAACCCCCGTTTTTATTAAACTGTCAATTTGGTTTACAATTCCGATAGCGTAGGCTCTCGCATTTATAGTTCCGTTTCTTTGTTCGCTGATAACCTGTAAACCACTCTTTTTAAACTCAGCTAGTATTTCCTTGTATTCAGTACGTCCGTATTCGGGATGCTCTTCATTCAATTCGTGTTCTTCTAGAAATCGATTATGAAGAAAGAAAATAAATCGGTCATCCTTTTGAGTTTTACACGCAAATAACGTTGAGCAAAAAAGAATTCCGATTAAAAGTTTTACTCTCATTGATTTACGGTTTTTTGAAGTTAATGCTATTGTATTTGATTAGTTGTGTTGTTAAAACAATTAATTATAAATGGTTTTGCTATTAGCTATTTATTTCAGTTAATAGTTTTTCCATTTTTTCAAGAGGATAATATGTGTTAATTAATTGAACAAATAAATTCAAATTTTTCATTTCACTTAAGTCATAAAAATCAGATACCTTTCGATTTTCATCTATGATTTTTTTCATAGTCAATTTTGTTGAAATTCCTACAATGGAACTTAAAATCCGTGTTTCCAAACTTCTTAATTCGTTATAACTAACAAAGTTAGAATGCAATTTTTCAAATTTATCAGAACGATACCATTTTTTTAAATTGTTCCAATTGTTTTCATCATTCAATAAACCATGGAATTCTTTAGTTACTGGAATTTCATTGATTAAAAAATTGGTTCTTTGTCCAATATACTTTGTCGCATATATACCTCTGGTTCCAGGAAAGCTAACACTTCTAATTGGTCCTAATGAAATTCCAGATTCTGTTATTTGTTTTAAATCATAATCGGATTTTTCTTCAGGATCTATACGGTTGAATGTGTAGATAATTCTTCCATCAAATTCTGAAAAATCAGTAAAGTCATAAATTTCAGCAAAACCAAACCCGAAATTGTGGTCAAGCTTTACTCTATATATTTTCCCTGAATTCTCTTTAATCACGGCTTCTCTTCTTTTTAACCCGTTTCAGTACCAAAAAATTCTGCGGATTAATACCCAAACCACTTACTTTTTTAGAGACAAACCGTACGGCCATATCGTAAAACAAGGGCACCACGGGAGCATCTGCAGTGACAATGCTGTCCATTTTTGTGTAGAGTTCTTTGCGGTCGTCTATAGTGCTAATTTTTTGGGCAGCTACATAGAGGCTGTCAAACGTTTTATTTTTATAATGTGTGTAGTTGGGGCCGTTAGGAGTAAAATTTTCGCTGTAAAATAAAGAGAGGTAATTTTCAGCATCCGGGTAATCTGCGATCCAGCTGGCTCTGAAAATAGGGAGTTCGCCGCCACTTTTCATCTGGCGGAGGGTAGAAGGGGGCATCACATCAATTGCAACACTAATACCGATCTTTTCCAGCTCCCGCTGTATGTATTCACAAATATCCAAATATTGACTGTTGGTGCCAATGGTTATTTCGGGTTGGGGGTCGCCTGTTTCAGAGGTATAGTGTGCAATGAGTTCTCTTGCTTTGTCGGGGTTGTACTCGTAGCCTTCAATAGCATTAAAGCCAGGGAGTCCTTTCGGGATCACTCCGTTTACAGCGGGGATGCCCATTCCGTTACGCAAGTATTTTATCATTTTGTTACGATCAAACCCGTAATTGATGGCTTGACGCAAGTGCAAACTTTGTATTTCCTGGCTTTCAGTATTCATAAAAAAGCCAAGATATTCTGTGTTGAGATAAGGGGAAGTACTTAAAGTGACACTATTTTCGTAGCTTGGTTGCAATTGCCCCGTTGTTGTAATGATCTCATCTTTGTAAGAGTTGTCCAAACCACTTATAAAATCGATTTTACCCTGTGTAAATTGTAAAAACTCACTTTGTTTATCGGGTAAAAAAGTAATGGCTACAGCTTCCAAATACGGGAGCTGATTGCCTTGGGCATCGGTCTCAAAATAGTGATCATTTTTCCTGAAAACTAACTTTACGTTTTCTTCCCACAACTTAAACTGAAAAGGGCCCGTTCCTACAGGGTTTCGTCTGAATTCATTTCCGTAGACATCAACCGCTTCTTTAGGAACTACTGAGAAATAACGCATGCCTAACATCCCGAGAAAAGGAGGAAAGGGGTTTTTCATTAAAATTTTAAGCACACTATCATTTTCTGCTTTAACGAGCGCTACATTACTCATTACCCAACTTCCCGGAGACGCTACTTTGGGGTCTACTAAGCGGTTGAAACTATATTCAAAATCCTGCGCAGTTACTTTTCTGGTGCTGTCTTT
Organism: Flavobacteriaceae bacterium UBA1903; assembly: GCA_002337605.1. Classification (GTDB taxonomy): domain Bacteria; phylum Bacteroidota; class Bacteroidia; order Flavobacteriales; family Flavobacteriaceae; genus Marinirhabdus. The sequence goes on along the minus strand of DDGL01000003.1, from coordinate 201,316 downwards.
TCCAAAAACTTTATTTCTATGAAAATACACATCGTCCCGCAGCGTAAAATAATAGGTGCAGGTAGAATCTACGATTTCCCACGATGTAGCAATGTCGGGCTTAATTTTTAACGAGTCGTCCAATTGTACCAGGCCGTTAAACAATTGGTTGGTAGCCCAGATGTTGCGCTGGTCGCGTGCAAAAGCGGGGTCGAGAGAAGAAATGTTACTGTGTTCATTATAACGGAACACCAAATGATCCCGGTCTTCATTTTTGTCTTTACTACAAGAACTACAAGAGAGAATGAAGGCAACTACGACCATAGTTCCAACTATTGAATACAATCTGGAGCTCATGGGTAGCAATTTATAAGTGCTTTTTAAATTCAAGGGTTTGGGAACTTTTTTTCAGAATGCTATAAAATTCAGTTGCAAGGTACTATTTCTGAAATTGAGGTAAGAAAATTTTTAGGGGTAATTTTTCAGAATACTACATTTAAAACCCCTACACTTAGCCATACTGCGTTGCTTTTTTTAACTTAGCTAAAAAATTGAAAAGAAACATATGATTTCAGAGAGAAAATTTCAGAAGGAAATAGATCGTATTATCGCCAATGCCATTCGCGAGGATGTGGGTGATGGCGACCATAGTTCTTTAGCGTGCATACCTGAAGATGCAACTGGAAAAGCGAAGTTACTGGTAAAAGACGAGGGGATTATTGCGGGTGTAGATCTTGCCAAACAGATATTCGATTATGTGGACAATGGCTTGGAGGTAGACGTGAAGCTACACGACGGAGAGGCTGTAAAATATGGAGATATTGTGTTTTATGTCTCTGGTAGTTCGCAATCTATCTTAAAGGCCGAACGACTGGTACTTAATGCTATGCAACGTATGAGTGCGATAGCTACTAAGACGAATAAATTTGTAAAACTATTGGAAGGCACCAAAACGAATATTCTGGATACACGTAAAACCACCCCTGGAATCCGTGCTCTGGAAAAGTGGGCGGTAAAAATTGGAGGAGGAGAAAACCATAGATTTGCGTTGTACGATATGATTATGCTGAAAGATAATCACATAGATTTTTGTGGCGGAATTTCAAAAGCGATCCAGACAACTCAGCAATATTTATCGGAGAATAGTCTGGGCTTAAAAATAATTGTGGAAGCAAGAAATTTGCAGGAAATAGCTGAAATTCTAGAAAATGATGGGGTGTACAGAATATTAATAGATAACTTTAATTACGAAGATACACGCAAAGCCGTTGCCATGATTGGCAATAAATGCCTTACCGAATCCAGTGGAGGTATTAATCTTGAAACAGTACGGAAGTATGCCGAATGTGGGGTGGATTATATTTCAAGCGGGGCATTAACACACTCTGTATACAACATGGACCTGAGTTTAAAAGCTATGTAATGAGCGAAGAGGAGGCGACGGAACATACGGAAGAACAACCAAAAAAAGGACTTCTCGGTAAAATTACAAGGATTTTGTTTCCTATTGGAACCTTTTTTCTAAAAAAAAGCAAACAAATTATCATCGTAAAATCCAGTGGGTTGTCACTGTATCATCTTCTGGAAATTTACGGAACGGGCATCATTAAAGGGACCTTCTCTTCACGTGCCAGTTCAATTGCATATAGTTTTTTTGTAGCGTTATTTCCGTTTTTATTATTCATCTTAAACCTGATTCCCTATGTCCCTGTGGAGGATTTTCAAAGGAAATTTTTAGTATTTATTGAAGAATTATTACCTGCGCAAACCGTAGAATTTTTCTACCCTACTATTGCAGATATTGCTGTGAATGCAAGAGGTGGGTTGCTTTCGGTTTCTATAATCTTATCTTTATTTCTGGCGGCCAATGGAGTGAATGCTATTTTTAGTGCTTTTGAGTATTCGTTTCACGTTACTATAAACCGGAATTTCTTCAGGCAGTACGGTGTAGCCTTTCTGGTTTCCATCTTTCTGGCATTGTTGTTGCTTATTACTGTGGGAGTGATATCATACGGTGAATATGTTATTGCCAACCTAGTAGGGCGTAGCTATTTAAGCGATAGCGTTTTTTGGATAACCACCCTACAATTTACGGTCTTTGTAATCATGATTTATGTAGTAATTTCTACGCTTTACTATTATGGAACTAAAGAGGGAAAACAATCCCGGTTTTTATCAATAGGAGCATTAATAACTACTTTTTTGTTTTTAGGAACGACCTATTTTTTTACCATATACATCAATAATTTTTCGAATTATAACGAACTCTATGGTTCTATTGGGGCATTATTAATCATGATGTTATATATTTGGATAAACGCCAACCTACTGCTGCTAGGGTTTGAGCTTAATATTTCACTGCAGCGCTTAAAAGATAAAAATAAACAATACACTAATACTAAACCTTAACTATCTAAAAATGAAAAAATTACTTTTACTCCTCGTTGTTGCATTTACAGTAAATGCAACTGTTGCACAGACTCAGGTGGGTGCTGTCACGTTGCCAAACTCGGTAAATTTTGGTGGTGAAGACCTTGCCTTAAACGGTGCTGGAATCCGGAAAAAAGCCTTTGTGCTTAAATTGTATTCCGGCGGACTGTACCTTCAGAATAAATCTTCGAATGCAAAAAATATTGTAAATGGAGACGAAACCATGGCAATTAAGTTACACATTACTTCTGGGTTTGTGTCCAGCGATGCAATGAGTGATGCTGTGCGTGAAGGATTTGACGCCTCTATGAACGGAAACACATCTTCACTGTCTTCTGAAATTGAAAAATTCATCGGGTTCTTTAGTGCTGAAATTGTTGAGGATAATATCTTCGATATTACGTATCAAAAAGGGACCGGTGTTGTTGCGTATAAAAACGGAAAAGAACTGGGAACCATTCCTGGAATGGAGTTTAAAAAAGCGCTTTTCGGAATATGGTTGGGCGACAACCCTGCCGATACTAAACTTAAAAAAGCGATGCTAGGTAAGTAGTCCTTTGTTTGTACTATCATTTTAAGAGAATGTACTCAAAGCATCTACAGTATCTTTTGAAGCAATAAAAAAATACAATTAGAATACTATGAAAAAGACACTCAATATACTTGTTATGTTACTCTTCACCGTTACTACGCTCTCAGCACAAAGCGTTCTTGGGAAGTGGAAAACCATTGACGACAACACTGGTGAAGCAAAGTCAGTTGTAGAGATATACGAACAAGACGGGAAGATTTACGGTAAAGTTGCTGAAATCTTAAAAAAGGAACGCGCAAATGCTGTTTGTACTGAATGTGAAGGAGCCGATAAGGACAAACCTATTCAGGGACTCGTAATTATACGAGGGCTTGAAAAGGATGGAGATGAGTACAATGGCGGAAAGATCCTGGATCCGGAAAGCGGTACCCTTTACAAATGCTATATTGAATTAGAAGAATCAAACAAATTAAAGGTCAGAGGTTATGTTGGGTTCGCACTTTTAGGAAGAACCCAATACTGGGTCCGTGCAGAATAACACTGTTAATAAGTAACATCAAAGGTCGTTCAATACTTGAGCGACCTTTTTTATTTTTACGATACAATTCTTGCCCCGATTTTTTCGGGAAACCACAAACCTATTAACTAATTTCATAACTCACCAGCGAACCAATTTGTATTTTATAGACGTCATACTACCCATTCCGCTTAAACAACGCTTCACCTATAGTGTAAATAAGGACGAAGCCTTCTTTTTACGCCCGGGAATGCGCGTAGCAGTGCCTTTTGGGAAGTCTAAGGTCTATACAGGCATTGTTTATAAAGTACATAGTAACGACCCACCCGCCTACGAAACAAAGACTATAGATCAGATTCTGGATGAGGATCCCGTGCTTACTGAAATTCAATTGAAGCATTGGGAGTGGATGGCAACCTATTACATGTGTACGTTGGGCGAAGTAGTACGCGCCGCTTTGCCTAGTGCATTTTTATTAGAAAGTGAAACCATTATTAAACTTAATGGAGGTGCAACAGTAGATGAAACTCAATGTTCTGATGATGAATTTTTAATTGTAGAGGCACTTCGAAATCAATCTTCGCTTCATATTAATGATGTACGTTCAATTTTAGACCGAAAGAATGTGGTTTCGGTTACGCAAGCGCTTTTTGAAAAAGGAATAGTTACCATTGAAGAGGAGGTTTACGAGCAGTACACCCCTAAAATGAAGCGCTATGTAAAACTAGCTCCTCCCTATACTTCCGAAGAAAACCTAAAAGAATTGCTGGACTCAATGAGCAGAGCCCCAAAACAGAAAGAGGTTTTAATGACGCTATTTATGCTCTCTTCAAAAGAGCGAAAGCCAATAGAGTCTGTGGCACTTCAGAAAAAAAGCAACACAACAGCCAGTGTGCTGAAATCGTTGTTGGATAAAAACATTTTAGAAGAATTTTATGAGCAACGGGATCGCGTCCAGTATTCCGGAGCGGATACCAATCCTGTAAAAGCCTTAAACCAAGCCCAGGAAACTGCTTTTAATTCCATAAATGAAGCCTTTGCTGAAAAGGATATTGCCTTGCTCCATGGGGTCACTTCCAGTGGTAAAACTGAACTCTACGTAAAGCTTATAGCTGAAATTTTAGAACAGGGAAAACAGGTGCTTTACATGCTTCCGGAAATTGCGTTAACCACGCAACTTATTACACGATTACAAAATTACTTTGGCGAACAGGTTTCAGTATACCATTCAAAATACTCAGTCAATGAACGAGTGGAGGTCTGGAATAATGTTTTAGAAAATAAACAGAAAGCTCAGATAGTAATTGGTGCCCGGTCTTCGTTGTTTTTACCCTTTCAGCAATTAGGATTAATTGTAGTGGACGAAGAGCACGAACCTTCTTTTAAACAATACAATCCTGCGCCACGCTACCACGGAAGGGATGCTGCAATTGTTTTAGCCAATTTTCACAAGGCAAAAACACTCCTTGGAAGTGCTACGCCTTCATTAGAAACATTTCACAATGCTCAAAATCATAAATATGGTTTGGTGTCTCTTAAGGAGCGTTACGGTAAGGTGTTGATGCCAGAAATTGAGCTGGTAGACATAAAGGAAAAGCACAAGAAAAAACAAATGAAAGGGCATTTTAGCGACCGTTTACTGGAAGCTATTCAGGAAGCTCTGGAGGATAAAGAACAGGTGATTTTATTTCAGAACAGGCGTGGTTTTTCTCCTTTTGTGGAATGCACTACCTGTGGAACTGCCCCTCAGTGCCCCAATTGTGATGTAAGCCTAACCTACCACAAGCACAAAGGGCAATTGCGATGTCACTATTGTGGCTACCATATGCAAATGATGGCGGCTTGTTTTGCCTGCGGAAGTGCAACACTTGACACCAAAGGGTTTGGAACAGAGCAGATAGAAACCGAATTAAAATCACTATTTCCGGAGCATATGGTTGCCAGAATGGACCAGGATACCACCCGAGGGAAACATGCCTATGCAAAGATCATAGAAAAGTTAGAGAACAGGGAGGTCGATATCCTGGTGGGGACTCAAATGGTCGCTAAAGGATTAGATTTCAGAAATGTGAGTCTGGTGGGTGTAATGAATGCAGATACGTTGCTTAACTTTCCAGATTTCAGGGCCCACGAGCGTTGTTTTCAGTTACTGCAGCAGGTATCGGGCAGGGCAGGGCGCACCAAGAAAAGAGGAACGGTGTTGATACAAACGTTTAATCCGCTCCATCAAATTCTACAACAAGTAAGCATGAATGCTTATGATGCGATGTATAAAGAACAGATTGAAGACAGGCATCAGTTTAAATATCCACCTTTTTACCGTACCGTTAAAATCACTTTTAAACATAGAAACTACGATGTAATGCAAAAAGCATCTACCTGGTTTGCCAGAGCATTGCAGGTTCAGTTTAAAGAAAATATTCTAGGCCCGGAACCTCCACCTATTGGCAGGGTTCGGAATCAGTTTATTACCAATGTCATGGTGAAAATACCTAAGCAACAATCCTTAGGGAAAACCAAGATGGTTATTGGTAAAATTCAACAGAGCTTTAGCGCTATTAAAGATTTTTCAAGCGTTAGGGTAACTATAGATGTAGATAATTATTAGGCGCGCATAGTAGCGGCAAGTGCTTCAACCAGTTCAGATTTTCGGTTCCTACTTAGCGGGAGTTGTTCTTTATCAAGTTCAATCACTTTACTATTATACTTTTCAACCTTTTCCAGATTTACGATATACGATTTGTGGATGCGTAAAAATCGTTCTGAGGGTAATAGGCTTTCAAAAGCTTTCATAGTAGAAAGTACAACGAGTGCGTCATGTTCAGTCACTAGCTTTACATAATCTCCCAGTGCTTCAATGTAACGTAGTTCGTTTAAGAAAACCTTTCTTTTTTTCAAGTTACTTTTAACAAAGATGAAATCTTCCTCGTCAAAGCCATCGTCATTCTTCAACTTAAAGTTAGTGATAGCTTTATGCACAGCATTTAAGAAGCGATCCTTAGAAATAGGTTTTCTAAGATAGTCTACGGCGTCGTAGTCAAAAGCTTTAAACGCATATTTTGTTTTACCCGTAACAAATATAATCTGTGGTTTGTGGGTAAGGTCGTCTAGCAGATCAAAACCTGATAGGATAGGCATTTCAATGTCTAAAAAAATAAGGTCTATTTCTGTAGTGGCAAGCCCCATTTTGGCCTCAATAGCATTATTATACTCTGCTACGAGGTCTAATGATGGGTGATTCTCAATTAACTTTACAATCGAAAGTCGCTGTAAGGTAGAATCATCTACGATGGCACATTTTAAGATAGGTTTCTCCACGGTTGAATCAATTTGGTCTACAAGTATATTAAAAAATATCGACGAATGGTAGTTTTTTTTAACTTTTATCCCCTAATATTTACATTTTAACTATTTGAGTAAGAATATACTTACAATTTAAGAGAGGGATAAATTTTAGTGATTTTTCAAAATAGATATTACAATGGTTTGTTATTCTTGGGAAAAGTACTATTTTTGCACGCTCATTAGCAGGGTGCTAGTGAGTTATTAAAATAAATACTAGATTTTTTATGAATCATTACGAAACTGTTTTCATCTTGAATCCCGTTTTATCTGAAGAACAGATAAAGGAAACAGTAAAGAAATACGAAGATATTCTTGTTTCTAAAGGTGCTAAGATGATATCGAAAGAGGACTGGGGGCTAAAGAAATTGGCCTACGCTATCCAACACAAAAAAAGTGGTTTTTACCATTTATTTGAGTACACTGTAACCGGAGAGGCTATCAACGCCCTGGAGGTAGAATTTAGACGTGACGAGCGCATTATGCGTTACCTTACTGTGAGTCTGGACAAGCATGCAATTTCTTGGGCAGAGAGAAGAAGAGCACGTAACAAGAAACAAAAACAAAACGCATAAGCTATGGCAACATTACAGCAGCAAGCAAAAGGAAAAAAAGACGGAGAGATCAGGTATCTTACTCCGCTTAACATAGAAACGAGCAAAGCGAAGAAATACTGTCGTTTTAAAAAGTCTGGTATCAAGTATGTAGATTACAAAGATGCAGACTGGCTGGCAGGTTTTGTTAACGAACAAGGTAAATTGTTACCACGTCGTTTAACGGGAACTTCTTTAAAGTATCAACGTAAAGTAGCCGTGGCTGTAAAAAGAGCACGTCACTTAGCTTTGATGCCATATGTAACCGATTTATATAAATAGAAAACAGGACAACCATGGAATTGATATTAAAGAAAGACGTAGAGCACCTAGGGTTTACAGATGACGTTGTTACTGTAAAAAACGGGTACGGAAGAAACTACTTAATCCCTAATGGAGCAGCTGTATTGGCCACTCCTTCAGCGAGAAAAGTATTGGCAGAAACGTTGAAGCAACGTGCCTATAAAGAAAAAAGTGTAATTGAAAACGCTCAGAAAGAAGCAGATGCATTAAGCAAATTAGTAGAGTTTAAAATTACTGCTAAAACTGGTGAAGCCGATAAGTTATTCGGTTCTGTTACCAATGCAGATTTAGCTGCAGCTTTGGAAAACGAAGGTGTTTCTATCGATAAGAAATACATTTCTATTGCTGGTGGTGCCATTAAGCGTACCGGACAGTATGAGGCAACCATCCGTTTCCACAGAGAAGTGATCGAAACGTTTACATTCGACGTAGTAGCTGAAGCAAAGTAAGCTTTACCGAAATACAATAACCAAGAAGACCTTTTCATTGGATTGAAAAGGTCTTTTTTTATGTTGAAATGTTCCTTAGTTTCTAATGCCTAATGCCTGAATATTTATAACTCTTCACTCTTCTCTCCCTGTCCGGTCATCATTAAATAGGCCTTTAAAAACTCATCCAGATAACCGTCCAAAACAGCATCCACATTCCCGGTTTCGTGTTGGGTACGCACGTCTTTTATTAATTTATAAGGGTGTAGCACATAGTTTCTGATCTGGCTACCCCATTCGATCGCCATTTTATTGCCTTCGATCTCGGCACGTTTTTCCTGTTGTTTGCGGAGTTCAATTTCATATAGCTGCGACTTTAGCATTTGCATTGCTTTTTCACGGTTTTCTAACTGGCTACGTGTTTCAGAATTGTGAATCACAATTCCTGAAGGGTGGTGTGTTAAAATTGCTTTGGTCTCCACTTTGTTTACATTTTGCCCACCAGCACCAGAGCTTCTCGCGAAGTCCCAGTTTATATCGGCTGGATTGATGTCTATTTCTATAGTGTCATCGGCCAGGGGATACACGTACACACTAGCAAAACTCGTATGTCGCTTGGCATTGCTATCAAACGGAGAAATACGCACCAACCGGTGCACGCCATTTTCACCTTTTAACCAACCAAATCCGAAATCGCCATCAATTTCTAACGTTACCGTTTTAATTCCTGCCACATCGCCTGCCTGGTAATTTAGTTCTTTTACTTTGAATCCATTTTTTTCGGCCCACATTAAATACATCCGCATGAGCATTTGCGCCCAGTCACAACTTTCTGTACCTCCGGCACCTGCGGTAATTTGCAGTACTGCAGAAAGGTCGTCACCTTCCTCACTCAACATATTCCGGAACTCCAGGGCTTCAATAGCTTCCAGGGCTTTTCCATAACGGATTTCCACATTCTCTGCTTCGCCCTCGCCTTCTTTAAAAAATTCGTAGATCACTTCGGCGTCATCAGTCAAGGCGACGGAGGTTTCATAATCTTCCACCCACTTCTTCTTATTCCGAAGTGTTTTCATAAAAGCTTCAGCTTCCTGTGGATTATTCCAGAAATTGGGGTCAAATGTTTTTTCTTCTTCGTTTTGTATCTCAATGCGCTTTCCTGCTACGTCAAAGATATTGCCTTAACGCTTCCAGGCGGTCACGAAGGTCTTGGAGTTGCTCGTTTGTAATCATGTCATTTCTGCGAAGGCGGAAATCTTGTCCCGTGCTCCATTGTTTTATTGAAGTGTAAAATTAAGGCTTCTGCAATTCAGAAAAAAGAAAAATAAAGATAGAGCGGGGTAGGGATGCTTTTTTATATATTTATAGCTTGTAGCTTTATTCAGATTTAAGACTACCTCCAAAGTTCAGCGTATGAAAAATATTTTCCTTTTAGCAATTCTCTTCGGAGGCTTTGCAGCCAACGCCCAGTTTTTAGATAAAAAGAAAAACCTTAAACAGTTTGAAGGCTATTTTAATTTTCAATACTCTGAAGCCGAGGGAGAGATTTACCTGGAAGTTCCGAAAGACAAATTAGAAGAAGAGTTTCTCTATGTACATTCACTCCGTACAGGATTGGGAAGCAATGATATTGGATTAGACCGCGGACAATTAGGAGATCAGGCTGTGGTTAAATTTGTGAAGAGCGGCCATAAATTACTCCTTTTTCAGCCTAATCTGAACTATCGAGCCAATACCGACAATGCTTTGGAAAAGAAATCTATTGCGGAAGCCTTTGCCACGTCAGTACTTTTTGGCTTTGAAGTAAAAGATACGGTGAACAATTCTTATTTAATAGACCTAACCCCATTTTTAATGGAGGATGCACATGGAGTTGCCAAAAGGTTAAAAGACGGGAAACAAGGAACGTACAAAATTGACAAAACCCGAAACTCTCTTTGGATGGAACGCACCAAATCCTTTCCCGATAATACAGAGTTTGAAGCATTGCTCACCTTTGTGGGGGAGCCAACAGGAAGAAACATTAGAAGTGTTGCACCAGATGCTAATTCAATTTCGGTGATACAGCACCATAGTTTTGTGAAACTGCCCGATAGTGCTTATTCCCCCAGAAAATTCGATCCGCGCAGTGGTTCTTTCTCAATTTCCTATCAGGACTATAGTACTCCCATTTGGGAGCCGCTTACCAAACGTTTTATTACACGTCACAGACTGGAAAAGAAAAATCCGACAGCAGCAAAAAGCGAAGCTAAAGAGCCAATTGTATATTATCTGGACCCAGGAACACCAGAGCCAGTGCGTTCTGCCTTATTAGAAGGTGCCCGTTGGTGGAATCAGGCTTTTGAGGCTATTGGTTATACTAACGCTTTTCAGGTAAAATTGCTTCCAGCAGATGCAGACCCTATGGATGTGCGCTACAATGTGATACAGTGGGTGCATAGAAGCACCCGAGGCTGGAGTTACGGGGGTAGTGTGATAGATCCAAGAACAGGTGAAATAATCAAAGGCCATGTAAGTTTGGGAAGTCTGCGAATCCGACAGGATTTTATGATTGCTCAGGCTTTGCTCAACAAACCTTTTGCAGAACGAGACGATAATTACCAGCCCATGTTGGAAATGGCATTGGCACGAATCAGGCAGTTGAGTGCGCATGAAGTAGGGCATACCCTGGGTTTTGCACATAACTTTGCCGCCAGTACTAACAACAGAGCAAGTGTTATGGATTATCCACACCCTACGCTAACGTTGAAAGGGAACGCTGTGGATTTTAGTAATGCGTATGCTACAGGAATTGGCGATTGGGATAAAGTGACGGTAGCCTATAGCTATAGTGATGTGCCTGAAAACACTCCTGAGACTTCTTACCTAAATGAAATTTTAGCTAATGCACAAAAGAAAGGATTGCGATATATAACCGATAGCGATGCAAGAGCTCAAGGGGGTGCTCATGCCAAAGCCCATTTATGGGACAATGGTAAAGATGCTTCGGAAGAGTTGGAGGCAATGTTAAAGCTTCGGAACCAGGCCATTGCTAATTTTTCTGAAGATAATATTAAAACAGGAGAACCTTACTCTGTGTTGGAAGATGTGTTTGTGCCACTGTATTTTTACCATCGTTTTCAAACCGAAGCTACTGTAAAACTCGTTGGTGGCATGGATTATAATTATGCAGTAAAGGGTGATGAGCAACGTATCCAAGAAGTCCTTCCAAAGAAAGCGCAAGAGAAAGCGCTGGACGCTGTTTTAGAAACTCTTAGCGTCGAAACCTTAGCAATTCCTGAGGACAAGTTGGAATTATTTCCACCACGCGCATACGGATACAACAGAAGCAGGGAGAGTTTTAAGAGTAACAATGGGGTTGCATTTGATGCTCTGGGAGCTGCAGCAACTGCCAGCGATATGACCTTAGAATTATTACTAAACCCAGAAAGGGCCAACAGGTTAATTCAGCAAAAAGCGTTGGATGGTAAAGCCTTGGGGATTGAAGACGTGTTGCAAAAAACTACTAGTGCTGTATTTTCTTCAACCGGGAACGATAGATATAAAAAGGAAGTACAACAAACAACTCAACATGTGTACTTGCAACGTTTAATGAATTTGGCGCTACACAGTAAAAGTATTACGCAAACCAAGGCGTTTGCGAATAAGGCTATCGAGGACTTTGCTTCAAATTTAAAAACTGACAATATCTTTGAAAAGCAATTGCTTCGGGACATCAAACAATTTTATGAAAAACCAGAAAACTTCAAGCAATTCTCAACTCCCACCATCCCGGATGGAAGTCCCATTGGAAGTTTTGAGTGCGTTGTACCAAATGATTAATTGTGTACATTTATAACACTAAACCTTAAAGCAATGAAAACACTTACCTCACTTTTTGTACTGTTTTTTTGTTACACCGTGGTAGCGCAAAAAGACATGGCTTCGGTAGAAGCACAAGTAGCAGATTTTACCACAAAACTTGAAAGCCGAAACATAGATAATTATTTTACCACGATGCGGTATTGCAATGGAGAAACAAAAATGTTTGTGATGCCAGATGGTTCTCGCTGTGTTTCTCAGGGAACCTATGCTGCTGCGTACGTAGTCTGGATGGAAAATGAAGAAACTATGATTAAGAAAATTGACAACTGTGGTATGTTTGCTTCGGTAGCGCTTTCTTCTAATGAACTTTTTGAATTTTTTCAGGAACACGTGGAGGCACTTCAACAAAACAAGGTAAAACCCTATGAAATTGCAGGACGGGAAGGAGGTCCTTTGCAGCGAACTGAAATTAAAGACTGCCACAGAAAATACAGGTTCGTGGAAGAAGCTACAGAAGGGATGCAGGAATTTAAGCCCTTCGATTTAACCAATGAAGCACGCGAAAAAAATATTAATTACGACTACAATAAAGGTCTTGCAGTAACAAGTATGGAAGCCATGTTGGACAAAGTTATTGTGGAACTGGAAGCAAGTGTAAATTACAGACGTATGTAAAAAAAGCATACCGTTAAACACAGAATTAAAATCAATATGACAATCGATTTACGAAGCGATACCGTAACAAAACCTACGGAAGGAATGTTACAGGCTATTATGAACGCACAAACAGGCGACGATGTATATAAGGAAGACCCAACAGTAAACGAATTGGAAAGGCGCGTGGCAGATTTCCTCGGAATGGACGAAGCCCTGTTTTTTCCTACAGGTAGTATGGCGAACCAAGCCGCAATAAAATTACATACCCAGCCCGGAGAACAATTAATTTGCGATAAATGGGCCCATGTATATAATTACGAAGGCGGCGGCGTTTCCTTTAACAGCGGGGTTTCTTGTAAGTTAGTAGACGGAGATAGAGGGATGATTACAGCGCAACAAGTTCGCGAAAGTATCAATCCGCCAGATTTTTATCACAGCCCGTTAACGTCTTTAGTCTGTCTGGAAAATACGACCAACAAAGGCGGCGGTGCCTGTTACGATCTTGCTGAAATTGAAAAGATAAAAGAAGTTTGCGATACCCATAAACTTGGATTTCATTTAGACGGTGCTCGATTAATGAACGCTCTGGTTGCCACTGGCGAAGACCCGAAACGGTATGGAAAAATGTTTGATACGGTTACGTTGTGTTTTAGCAAAGGTCTGGGAACTCCGCTGGGAACTGTGCTGGCGGGAACATCTGAACTAATGAAAAACGCTATCCGCGTTCGTAAAATACTGGGTGGCGGGATGCGACAAGTAGGTTTTATGGCAGCAGCTGGTTTATTTGCGTTAGATAATAATGTTGACCGTCTAGCTGAAGATCATAAAAAGGCATTGAATATAGCAGATGTTTTGTCTCATGCACCCTATGTTTCAAAAGTTGAACGTACCGAGACTAATATTGTTATTTTTTACCTTGCTGAAGGAGTTAATGAAGAAAAATTTATGACCGATTTAGAAAATCAACAAATTCGGATCAGCAATATGGGGCAGGGGAAATTACGGGTTGTAACACATCTGGATTATACTAACACTATGCACGACAAATTTCTTTCCGTATTAAAAAACTATGCATAAAAAAACACACTTATATAAGTGTGTTTTTTTAAATAAACTTCAGCAACAAGGCTGATGAGTGATCCCGACAATAAGGCGGGATTGTATCGAAGCATTACTCAACTTCTTTAATTTCGGCTCCTGGAGCATTTTTCTTTACAGACTCAATTCCGTTATTTAACCCGGACTCTGCAGCATACATTTGGCTACTACCAATTACCTGACCGTTAGAAGCTTTCACATTAAAATGAAATTTTCCATTCTTAGCAGTTTTTTTCTCATAGCGGGCATCGTCTCCGCAATTTTTTTGTACAGATGCAATTCCGTTAGTCGCGGCTGCTTTTGAGTTGTACATTTCGCTTGAAAGGATTACTTGTCCGTTCCCAGCCTTTAATACAAAATGGTATTGATCGTTTTTTTTCTTTAGTTCAAACATATTACTTAGGTTTTATTAATTACTTTCTGTTAATGACCTAAATATCGCAAAAAAATGCCATTTGTGGAACTCTTTTATGTGAAAAAAATGATAAGACTTCAATGCTATGCATTTTATTCAGTAAACAGTAAGACCTGCATGTGCTTTGATTTAGTATATTTATACTTTTCACAGTACAAATAACCATCAACAGAAAGAAAAAGGTTCACAAGGTTGTGGGCCTTTTTTACTTTCCAAGCATTCCTTCCATGCCAGGAATATTGGGCATTCCTTCTTTTGCAACAGCTGCTAATTCGGCTTCATTAATACGTGTTGCTTTTTCAATTGCTTTGTTTAGCGTCAGGATTAAATAGTCTTCGAGTTGTTCTTTATCTTCTAGTAAAGTATCGTCTACTTCAATTGTTTTAATCTTCCGATTTGCAGTGAGAGTAACTTTCAACAATCCATCATTACTTTGCTCATCTACCATAACGGTATCCAGCCGTTTTTTTGTGGCTTCTACTTTGGCTTGGGTTTCTTTAATCTTACCCATCATTCCCATTAAATCTCCAAACATATTTTTAAATTTTATTATAGATGCAAATTTAGTACTTTGCATTTACTTTAATCAATCATAACTATATGAAAAATCTCACAATCATTTCCGTAGCTTGTCTTATTTTTGCCAGCGCTTGTAAAGACAACAAAACTTCAGAATCTAAAAAAGACATGGACGTAACCCCGCCAAAAGCTGAAAAAATTGCAAAAAATCTGGAAATGCACGGTGATGTGCGACTTGATGAATATTACTGGCTAAACGATAAGGAAAACCCAGAGGTGATTGATTACCTGGAACGCGAGAACGATTATTACGACAAGATAACAGCGCACACCAAAGATTTTCAGAAAGATTTGTTTGAAGAAATGAAGAGCCGTATTAAAGAAGACGATGCGTCAGTGCCTTATTTTTACAATGGATATTATTACATTACCCGCTATGAAACCGGAAAAGATTACCCAATTCATTCACGCAAAAAAGGAAGTTTGGACGCAGAGGAGGAAATTATGTTTAACGTGAACGAACTTGCCGAGGGGCATTCGTACTACGCATTAAACGGAATTAATGTAAGTCCGGATAACAAATGGGCGGCGTATGGAGTAGATACCGTGAGCAGAAGGAAGTATACCATCCATATTAAAAATTTAGTTACAGGTGAGGTGATTCCAGAGACCATTCCGTTAACAACTGGTGGCTCTACCTGGGCCAATGACAGCAAAACATTGTTCTATACAAAAAAGGATGAGCAAACATTACGTAGCAATCAGATTTACCGCCACGTAAAGGGAACCGATACTTCAAAAGACAAACTAATTTTCACAGAAGAAGATGAAACTTTTGGAACGTATGTTTACAAAACAAAGTCTGAAGAATGGCTGGTGATTGGAAGTTATAGTACACTAACTTCAGAATTTCAAATATTAGATGCCAACAAACCCGAAGGCGATTTTAAAGTATTTCAACCAAGAACCCGTGGGTTGGAATACAGTATTTCACATTACGGCGATGATTTTTATGTAGTGACCAACCTGGACAATGCGACCAATTTTAAGTTAATGAAAACCCCTGAAACCAAAACCAGTCTGGAAAACTGGACAGAGGTAATTCCGCATAGAAAAGACGTGTTTTTAGAGGATATAGATATTTTTAAGGACTATCTGGTTGTGAGTGAGCGTGACAATGGGTTAAATAAAATTCATATTAAAAGATGGGACGGAACGCAGGATTATTACCTTCCTTTTGAAAGTGAAACCTATACAGCGTCACCAACACAGAATATTGAATTTACCACCAAAATTTTACGTTATGCCTACAACTCTTTAGGTACTCCGGCCTCCGTAATAGATTTTAATATGGAAACCAAAGAGAAGGAAGTGATGAAGCAAACCGAAGTACTGGGAGGCAAATTCGATCCGGCTAATTATGAAGAAAAGCGAGTTTGGGCTACAGCAACAGACGGTACTAGGATTCCGGTAAGTATGATTTATAAAAAAGGCATTAAAATGGATGGTTCTAACCCGTTGCTGCAATACGGCTATGGAAGTTACGGCGCCACCATCGATCCTTACTTCTCTTCTGTACGCCTAAGTTTGTTGGATAGAGGTTTTGTGTATGCCATTGCCCACGTGCGTGGAGGACAGTATTTAGGAAGACAATGGTACGAAACCGGAAAGCTGTTGACCAAAAAGAATACTTTCACCGACTTTATTGACGTCTCAAGATTTTTAATTGCTGAAGGTTACACGTCTTCAGAGCATTTATATGCTTCAGGAGGATCTGCTGGTGGTTTGTTAATGGGGGCTGTAGTAAATATGGCGCCAGAATTATACAATGGGGTAGTAGCTTCGGTACCTTTTGTAGATGTGGTCACAACAATGCTCGACGATAGCATTCCTTTAACCACAGGAGAATATGACGAATGGGGAAACCCCAACGAAAAAGAGTATTACGATTATATGAAATCGTATTCGCCATACGACAATGTTAAAGCATTAAATTATCCGAATATGCTGGTAACTACAGGTCTGCATGATTCTCAAGTACAGTATTTTGAGCCTGCAAAATGGGTTGCCAGAATGCGTGATCTAAAAAAAGGAGATAACCAGCTTTTATTTCATACCAATATGGATGCAGGACACGGAGGTGCCTCAGGACGCTTTGAAGCTTTAAAGGAGGTAGCGAGGGATTATGCTTTTATTCTTGACTTGGAGGGTAAAACAGAGTAATTCAATTATTTCTCCTATCTTTGTACCCGAGTTTTAAAAAGTGCTGTGCGCTATTTAAGTGAACCTAACTCCTCTATATGAAAGAAATTAAGGCTTACTCGAATGTGTTGGAACTAATTGGCAACACGCCGTTACTACAACTCAATCGTATTACCTCACAAATGAAAGGGAATTTCTACGCGAAAGTAGAAGGATTTAACCCCGGACATTCGGCCAAGGACCGAATTGCACTTCATATCATTGAAAAGGCTGAAAAGCAAGGCATTCTAAAACCAGGCGATACAATTATAGAAACAACCAGTGGAAACACGGGGTTCAGTATTGCTATGGTTAGTGTTTTGAAGGGCTATAAATGTATATTGGCAGTGAGTTCAAAATCTTCCAAAGATAAGATCGATATGCTTCGCACCATGGGTGCGACTGTACACGTTTGCCCGGCTCACGTAGCTGCAGACGACCCACGTTCGTACTACGAAGTTGCTAAGCGTTTGCATTCTGAAATTGCAGACTCGGTATATATCAACCAATATTTCAATACTTTAAATATTGAAGCGCATTACGAATCTACAGGACCAGAAATCTGGAACCAAACCAACGGGCAAATCACCCATTTGGTAGCTTGTAGTGGTACGGGAGGAACTATTTCAGGAACAGCGCGTTTCTTAAAGGAGCAAAACCCTGATGTGAAAGTAATAGGGATCGATGCGTACGGATCTGTACTTCAGAAGTACCACCAAACACGAGAGTTCGATAAAAATGAAATTTATCCCTACCGAATAGAAGGATTAGGTAAAAACCTTATTCCTGCTGCAACCGATTTTGATAGCATAGATGCGTTTATTAAAGTAACGGATGAAGACAGTGCCCACGCTGCAAGAGAGCTTGCCAGAACCGAAGGGATCTTTGCAGGATATACCAGTGGTGCTGCCGTTCAAGGTCTTAAACAATTGAATGAAGAAGGTGTTTTTGACAAAGACAGCGTGGTGGTAGTAATTTTGCCAGACCATGGGTCACGTTATATGAGTAAGATTTACAGCGACGAATGGATGGAACAACAAGGGTTTATGGATGCTGAAAAAGAAGTGGAAGAAAATTCAGTACGTTAAATAATACTGTTTTAAAATAATGATGGAACCCGATACCATGTGTATCGGGTTTTTTATTGCCATTGTGTTTCTGAAATGGCAAATTACATTGCCATCATGAATAAAATACCTATTTTTGCATTTCGTATTGAAACAAAAGCGTATTGATGAAAGATTTATTCGATAAAATTTACAAAGACAAAGGGCCGTTAGGCAAGTGGGCTGAGCAAGCAGAAGGATACTTTGTATTCCCTAAATTGGAAGGTCCCATTAGTAACCGAATGAAGTTTAATGGCAAGGAAGTAATTACCTGGAGTGTCAATGACTACTTAGGACTTGCTAATCACCCCGAAGTGCGTAAAGTAGATGCAGAAGCAGGAGCCAAGTATGGTTCTGCCTATCCGATGGGTGCGCGTATGATGAGTGGTCATACAGATTTACACGAGCAACTGCAAGACGAGCTGGCTGCTTTTGTGAAAAAGGAAGCTGCATACTTATTGAATTTTGGATACCAGGGAATGGTTTCTACCATAGACGCCCTTGTTTCTAAAGACGATGTAATTGTGTACGATGTAGACGCCCATGCCTGTATCATCGATGGAGTCCGCCTTCATTTAGGGCAGCGTTTTACCTACAAGCACAACGATATGGAAAGTATCGAAAAAAACCTGAAGCGTGCCGAAAAAATGGCTGAAAAGACAGGAGGAGGAATTCTTCTCATTTCTGAAGGTGTTTTCGGGATGCGCGGTGAGCAAGGTAGATTGAAAGAAATAGTAGCGCTTAAGAAAAAATATAATTTTCGCTTATTTGTGGATGACGCACACGGTTTCGGAACCTTAGGTAAAACAGGAGCTGGGGCAGGTGAGGAGCAAGGAGTACAGGAAGATATTGATGTATACTTCGCAACTTTTGCAAAATCTATGGCAAGTACAGGAGCCTTTATAGCAGGGGATGAGGAAATCATGAATTACCTGAAATACAATCTGCGTTCGCAAATGTTTGCCAAGTCACTACAAATGCAGCTGGTAGAAGGTGCTCTAAAGCGTTTGGATATGTTGCGCACCATGCCAGAGCTTAAAGAAAAGCTTTGGGAGAATGTAGACGCATTGCAAGGCGGATTAAAAAAACGCGGATTCGATATTGGAACTACGCAAAGTTGTGTGACCCCGGTGTATCTTAAAGGAAGTATTCCGGAAGCCATGGCTTTGGTAAAAGACCTTCGTGAAAATCACGGAGTATTCTGTAGTATTGTAGTATATCCTGTAATCCCAAAAGGGCTTATTTTATTGCGTATGATTCCAACGGCTACACATACTATGCAAGATATTGAAGAGACATTGGAAGCTTTTGACGCTATTAGAGAGCGTTTGGAGAATGGAACGTATAAGCGTTTATCTGCTGCCGTTGCACAAGCAATGGGGGAGTAAAATAAAGTACGATTTACGAACGACGAAGTTCTAAAAAAATATATAATAAAGCCTGCTCAAATTGAGCAGGCTTTGTTTTTTGTAAAAAGAGCTTTATTAGTTACTAATTGCTGTTAGCAATACCTTTGCGATTTCTTCCTGTTGCGTATTGTCCATTAAGATCTTGCTGTCTTCAGCGTTTGATAAGAAACCGAGTTCAACAGCTACAGATGGAGCTTCACTGTTTTTAAGCACGAAAAAATTTGCCTGTTTTACTTTGGACGTTGAGAAAATCCCTTTGGATTCCATAGCGTTTACTACCTTTTGTGCTAAATTTTCAGAAGAGATAGGTTCCTTTCCTTTATCTGCATAAAAAACATCCATTCCAGAAATTTCAGAATTGTCGTTATCATTTACATGAAGCGAAAGTACCCTATCGGGTTTCAGGTTGTTTATAAATTGAACGCGCTCCTGTAAAGAGATATAAGAATCACTTGTTCTGGTAAAGTGTAATTGAATATTGGGGTCTTTATTGAGCAATGCCATTTTAATAGCAATTTGCTGTACAATTTCTTTTTCTAGTAAGGTACCGTTAGAAGTTCCCGAATCTTCACCTCCATGCGAGACATTAATAACAACAACTATTGGTTTTTCTGAATTTTCTTGAAATGTAGTAAAGGCAAGAGAAGCGATTACACATAATGCTAGTAGCACTTTTGCAATGGTTTTCATAACGTATTGGTTTAGGATTAGTAGTATAAAAACTAAACTTCAACAAAATTTATTGTGCAAACTCTTGCTATGAGCACTCTGTAAAACAACTAAATTGATTTCCTAAACGTACTTCGTTTCTTATGCATTTGAGGTTCGTAGTCTTTCCAAAGTAATTGTACCGCAGTATTTTCTTCCAGTTCTGGGTTGGTTTCAACCTTGTCAATTCCTTTGCTATTAAAAAGATGTTGCATTTCTTCAAAAACAATGGCAGTCACTCCTTTTCCCTGGTATTCTGGATCTATTCCTATTAAATAGAAAGCAGCGCGGTCGTTTTTACGTTGTGCCTGCCATAAATGATACCAGCCAAAAGGAAATAGCTTTCCGTTGGCTTTTTTAAGGGCTTTTGTAAACGAAGGCATTACAATACTAAACGCTATGAGTTTTCCTGATTCATCTTTAATACAGGTGATGTAATCTGGATGTATAAAACTGAAGTATTTTTCTTTGTAATAATCTATCTGGTATTGCTGAATGGGTACAAAAGTTTGTAAGGTATTGTATGTTTTATTTAGCAAGCCGAACATTTCATCCACATATGGTAAAATTTCTTTTTTGTCTTTAAACCGAATCACAGATAAGCCATACCGTTCTCTGATGATTCTTGAAAACTTAGCCACTTTTTCTTTAATGGAAGGTGGAATACTGAGCTTGTACTCTACCCACGTTGCTTGCGTTTCAAAGCCTAATTGCTTAAAATGTTCTTTGTAATAAGGGTAGTGATACCAGGTTATCATGGTGTTCATTTCCTCATAGCCATCAACCAAAATACCCGCTTTTTCCATATTACTGAAGCCTACAGGTCCTTCAGCATACTCTAAATTGAGTTCCTGTCCTTTTTCGTACACCTTTTCCAGCAATGCTTTGGTAACTTCAATATCGTCCACCACATCAAACCATCCAAAACGGACTTTCTTTTTTCCCTGTTCGTTTATTTCAAGGTGATTTATAATGACAGCAATTCGGCCGGCTATCGCTCCATCTTTATACGCTAGATAATAGTCAGCTTCAGCATTTGCGAAGACTGGATTTTTATCGCTATCCAGCGTTTCTAATTCATCTTTGATAAGAGGAGGAACCCAATACGCACAGTTTTTGTACAACGAAAATGGAAACGTTACAAACTGTTTCAATTGTGAAGGGTTGGTTACTTGGGTAATTTTAATCATTAGAGTCTGCTACTAGTTAAGTCCACCATCGTCACCGCCATCGCCACCATCATCACCATCATCTTCAAAGCCATCTTTTCTTTTATTTTTCTTTGCTTTTTTTTCTACTTTTTCGGCTCTTCGTTTGTCACGACCTGCTTTTCCTTTTTCTTCAATAAATTCGTCTTTGTCATGCATGTCAAACCTATAGGCCACACCGGCTCTTGCTTCCCAAAATGAGGGGGTGTCTTTAAAGTTAAGGGCTCCAGAAAGATCTACGTGTAAATTGTTTGTAATAAGTACTGCGGCACCCCCACGAAATATTTGATCTGCATAAAAATCACTTTTAAACCCTTGGTTTTCAACAAATATGGAGAAATACCTATTGGTAGCGTGCGTTAGGGTAAGGATATACCCATAGGTGGGGAAGTCTGTACCAATACGGTCTGCAATAATATTGGTTACAAAAACAAACCCTCCTATCCAGTTATTTTGGGTAGAGAGAACTACTTTCGGGCTAATTTCTGCTTCGGCACTTGGGGTAAATCGGTTGTCGGCAAAATCGAAATTAGCTCCTGCATATACAGAAACTGCCGGGATTAAATCTTTCCATTGAAAACGATTATTGGCTTTCCAGCTATACAGGTTGGGGCCTTCCAGTTCCATTTTTCGATAGGGGTCATATACTAAATATTTTGCCCCAATGGTATTACTTCTAAAGTTGGAAAATTTATCTTCAGTTACTAGACTTCCCCTGGTAATTTCGCCACTATTGTTACGGTATTCTCCAATAATGCTCACTTCCAACTCTTCCCGCCACACCCCATAACGAACTGAATAATCCCATCCAAATGTAGTGTAGTCTGTACCTAAAAGGTCATGTTTTTCACTTCCGTAACTGAACCCGGTCTCAAACTGCAAAACATTCGTGCCCACAGCAAAAGCACCCTGAGAGACTCCTGGGCGGTTGGTATTAATCATTTCGGTGTATTGGGCAGTGCTACAGAACGGTAGCAGAAATAGGCAACAAAGAAAGAATTTGAATATTTTCATAGTTGTTCGATTCTAGTCAAAGATAGTATTTTATCATTATTTTAATACGTGCTAGCCACCTTTTTTATGAAGCATATTGTACTTTTGAAGTTTAAAGTTACAATCCTAAATATGGACTTTCTTAAAACGGTACTAATCGTGCTTTTGGTATTTTTTGCGCTCCGCTTTTCTTGGAAGCTGGCAAAACCTTACCTTTTTAAATACATCGCTAAGAAAATGGGGCAACGGTTCGAAAAGTCGTTTGGCGCTAACCCTTTTGGTGAAAACCCTTTTCAGCAAACTCAAAAAAAAGAAAAAGAAGGCAAGGTAACTATAGACAGAGATACCCCCAATACCAGAAAGAGTTCTAAAACGGTTGGAGAGTATGTAGATTTTGAGGAAGTAGATTAGTGCTTCGATACTAGTTTGTTCGTGCCTCACAAAATCACTCAGTATGACTTAGGTTTCTGTTATTTTAAATCTTAGGAAGGCATCTATCCATATTTTTTTAAAATTGCACCCGTATATTATTTTCATTCCCATCGTTTCTTTCAGGTTAGTTTCGTAATTTTCCACTTCTATTTTAGTAAGCTTATCTATGAACGTTTCAGTAAAGAAGTTTCTTCCGCATCTAGTTGTTTTAGTCCTTTTTGTAATTACAGCCCTGGCATATTTTAGTCCTGTGTTACAAGGCAAAGCAATTTTTCAAAGTGATATCATGCAATATAGAGGGATGGCCAAGCAGCAGAACGATTTCCGGGAAGCTACAGGTGAAGAAACCTACTGGACCGATTCGGCTTTTGGGGGCATGCCCACCTACCAGTTGGGAGCAAAATATCCACATAACTATATTAAGAAATTAGACACGACGCTTCGGTTTTTACCACGCCCGGCCGATTATCTTTTTCTGTATTTTATAGGGATGTACATTCTCTTTCTTGTACTGAAAGTTGACTATAAATTAGCTTTTCTGGGTGCTTTGGCATTTGGATTTAGCACCTACCTTATTATTATTTTAGGTGTAGGGCATAATGCAAAAGCCCATGCAATTGCCTATATGCCCCTGGTGTTGAGTGGAATTATTCTCACCTTTAAAGGAAGGTACCTCTGGGGGTTCCTGTTAACCACGGTCGCTATGGGGCTGGAGTTGGTTACCAATCACTTCCAGATGACGTATTATCTACTCTTGTTAGTGATTTGTATTGGGATTGCTTATTTGATAGATGCTTTCAAGAAAAAAATGCTTCCTCATTATTTTAAAGCAGTTGGTATCATGGCGATTGGCGTATTAATTGCCGTGGGCCTCAATGCCACCAATATTTTAGCAACTAAAGAATATGCAGACACCTCTACGCGTGGGAAAAGCGAACTCACCATTAACCCAGATGGGACCCAAAAGAAAACTATTGAAGGTTTAGATTATGAATATATAACTGAATACAGTTACGGAAAGCTAGAAAGCTTTAACCTGCTCATTCCACGTTTTATGGGAGGTGGTAGTAGCGAACCTTTACCCGAAGATGGCGAGACTGTAGAAGCTCTTATTAAAATGGGGGCTTCCCCTCAGGAGGCTAATCAGGTGTTGCAACAATTACCTGTATATTGGGGCGATCAGCCCATTGTCGCTGCTCCAGCTTATATAGGAGCTATTCTATTGTTTTTGGCAGTTGTAGCATTGTTTTTAATCCGTGGAAGGCTAAAATGGTGGGCGGTTGCTGGATTGTTGCTGAGTCTCTTTCTATCGTGGGGACAAAATTTCGATGTACTTACAAGGTTTTTTATTGATACTGTGCCTTTATATGATAAATTTAGAGCAGTTTCTTCTATACAAGTACTTATTGAATTAATAATTCCAATTCTTGCAATTGTAGGCTTGCATCAATTTTTCAGCGAATTTACCAAAGAAGAAAAGCGGAAGAAGGCATTGCTTTTTTCCACAGGAATTGTGGGAGGAATTATTATTCTATTTATGTTGCTAAAGAATGCTATCCCGGGATTCGATTTTGCGAGTCCGTATGATGCAGGTATTCGTGAGCAATTAGGGAATGAGCTGGTAGAAGCTGTTCGAGCAGACCGCGCCTCCCTTTTTATGAAAGATGCACTACGCTCCTTGGTTTTAATACTATTAGCTGCAGGGGCTTTATGGTTCTTCCTGAAAGATAAACTTAAGCAAACTCCGGTAATTGGTATATTGATCGTACTTGTATTATTTGATTTAGTGGGAGTCGATAAGCGGTATGTTTCGAATGACGATTTTGTCCAAAAAAGAATCGTGGAACAACCTTTTCAAATGAGTGCTGCCGATGAAATGATTTTAAAAGACGATGGGCATTTTCGTGTCTATGACGCTACCAATAATGCTTTTAACAGTGGGGCAGCAAGTTATTATCATAACGCTTTAGGGGGGTATCATGCTGCAAAACCTGGCAGAATGCAGGACATTGCAGATTTTTACTTGTACAATGGCGATGTGGGTATTATGAATATGCTGAATGTAAAGTACTTCATTGTTCAAAATAAAGGAGGAGGTTCCGTAGCACAACGAAATCCATACGCAAATGGACCTGTTTGGTTTGTGGAAAACGTTCAATTTGCTGAAACTGCCGACTCGGAGATTCAATTGTTGGATAGTCTGGACACCAAGAAAACAGTAATTGTTCATTCAGAATTTAAAGATCAACTTCCGCTGGAAAGTATACAGCGTGATAGCACAGCTACCATAGAATTAGTGCAACACCAACCCAACCATTTAACGTACGAAGCAAGTACAAAAAGCCCGCAAATGGCCGTTTTTTCTGAAGTATACTATCCGGAAGGGTGGAATGTATACATTAATGGAAAACCAGCCGAGTATATCCGTGTAAATTATGCATTACGTGGTATGAAAGTGCCGGCCGGAAATAATAAAATTGAATTCAAATTTGAAGCGGCTGTAGTTAAAAAGGGGAGCAGTATAGCCTTGGGAAGTAGTATTCTGCTGGTGTTAATCTTACTGGGTGGGTTGTTTTTTACCTTTAAAAAGAGAAAAGAAACTAACTCGTAATGAAACGAGTCCTCATCATAACTTATTATTGGCCACCTGCTGGAGGACCTGGTGTACAACGGTGGTTGTATTTTGTAAAATACTTTCGGGAGTTTGGGATTGAACCTGTGGTGTATATTCCAAAAAATGCACATTATCCGTTACAAGATGAGAGTTTTGTTGCTGAAGTACCCTCAGATATTGAACTTATTAGTCAGCCAGTCCAGGAGCCTTATAAAATTGCCAAATGGTTTTCAAAAAAGAAAACCAAAGAAATGAGTAGTGGTATCATTGCCAAGAAAAATCTTTCAGCAGTAGAAAAATTGTTGCTTTATATTCGAGGGAACTTTTTTATTCCAGACGCCAGAGTTGGTTGGGTAAAGCCCTCGGTCGTGTTTCTGAAAAAATATTTAGCCGAACACCCTGTTGACACAGTTGTGACTTCCGGGCCACCGCATAGCCTGCATCTTATTGGACTTCAACTTAAAAAAGAATTGAATGCTGCTTGGATGGCAGATTTCAGAGATCCCTGGACTACTATTCACTACCACGATTCCTTACGCTTAACCAAGAAATCACAAAAAAAACACAAACAATTAGAGGCTGAAGTTTTGCAAACCGCGGATACGATAACTGTAACCAGCCCAACTACAAAAAAGGAATTTGAAGCCATTACAAACCGTCCTGTTAAGACAATCACTAACGGTTTTGAACGTAAAGAAACCATCACAACAAATCTGGATGCTAAATTTTCGATTGCACATATAGGTTCTTTACTAAGCGAACGGAACCCTGCGTTACTTTGGGAAGTTTTAAATGAACTGGCATATAAGGTTGAAGGATTCCGGGAGGATCTTGAGATAGTACTGGCTGGGGTAGTAGGGGAAGAAATTTTAGAAAGTGTTTCAAGTTTTGGGTTGTCTCAAAACCTTCGGAATGTGGGGTATGTTTCACATAAGGAGGCGCTTCAGTTACAGCACAATGCACAGTTGTTATTATTGTTAGAAATTGATAGCCCGGAAACCAGAGCCATCATCCCTGGAAAGTTGTTCGAATATATTAGAGCCGAACGTCCTATCATAGCCATTGGCCCTGATGGGAGTGATATAAAAGCGATTCTGGAAGAATCTAAAAGCGGCACATTCTTTACTTCTGCTGAAAAGAAACAGCTGAAAACTTCAATAGTAGATTTTTATAAAGCTTATAAAAATGATGGAATACAGGGTGGTGCTGTACATATTTCAAAATATACACGAAAGCATTTAACGAAAAAAATGGCTCAAGTCTTGATGGAGTTATAAATACGAAATCCCCGGTCATCGCACTTGCGAATCACAGGGATTTCTAACTAACCAACCAAAAAATTTTAATTTCCTCTTCCTCTTCGGGTGTTTTTGCTACGAGTGCTGGTATTACCACGTGACGAAGAAGCTCTTGATTTACTTGCTCTGGTATTTCTTTTAGTTACCGAGCTTTTTGATGTACGACTACTAGCTTTTCTAGAGGTTGTAGCTTTTCTAGTATTTGTCGTGCTTCTTTTTTGAGCTACTATTCTTTTAGAACTACCACGATTAGTCGTTACTTTTCTATTAGATGTATTTCCTCTGGATTTTGTAGCAGTGCCGCGATTGTTTGTCGACCTGCTCTTTGCTAGGGTACCACGACTGTTTCCAGTGGAGCGACTTTTACTGATAGTCCCTCTGTTGTTTTTTGCAATTCCACGGGTACTATTACTTCGTGTTTGTTTAGATACAGTACCTCTAGTGTTATTGGTTCCTCTGTTTTTTGTTAGCGTTCCACGGGTATCTCTGGCTCTGGAATTTCCACGGTCGTTTCTGTTACTAGACAATCCTGTTCTGCCAGTACTTCTGGAATTTCTTACCATAGTGTTGCTACGGTTAGGGTTATAACTACGGTTTACAGCAGTTCTGCCATTTTGATAGTGTATACGACTTCCTGGTCTATAAAAATCTCTTCTTCCATTTGCATAGCCGCGATTGTAGCCTCTGGCATAATGTTGTCTGTGGTATGCCCAACCATATCGTCTTGGCGTATAATATCTTCTGTAAGGATAGTCATACACTATACAGCTGTTATAAACAGGGACTGCATAATATACGTGCCATGGGCGGTACACGTAATAGCGATTCCAAGGGCTTATAAACCCTGTGCAATGAGAAAAATAACCGTAGTTGTTATAATGAACTACTAAGCTCCCTACATTTACAATACGACGGTTGTTATAGCGTATTTCAACTTCTCCAGCCTGAATGATACGTCCAAATTCATCATAATAAATAGGGACATCTTCCACTTGTACTACAGCTCCATAATCGTCATACTGTACGTACATATCGTAATTGTACCCAGAATTATAGGATATACTCACCCCAGGGGTGTTTACGTTTACATTTATATTTTCGCCTCTGTTGCCACCTACATAAACAAAATCGAACTGACCATCTGGGAAAACCGAAAATTCTACGGCTCCTTCAGTAAAAATATACGATTTACCATCGTATGCATTTAAGGTGGTTTCTTCATTCACATTGTTATTAGCCGAAACTGTTAAGGTGAAAAGAAACAAACTGCTGAATACTAAAAATAGCTTTTTCATAATTTTGAGATTTAAATTGTACTTGCTTTTAAATTTTGGTCAGCTTATACGCTTCAATTAAAACAACGACCGTGCCAAAAATGTAACTAACTGATTTACAGTATCTATTAAAGCGCATAGTGTTTTGTTTCAAAAAAAAACCTGCTGTTTCAAAGATTGAAAGCAGCAGGTTTAACTAACCAACCAAAAAAACTATGTATTCTTATGTGTCTTTATATGTTTACCAATTCTGTGCAGATATTCTGTATTATAAATTGGTTAGTATGTAGATTACAATCATCGTGCCATACTATTTTTAGGTGAATATTTTGAACTGAGAATGGTTCAGGCCAGCTTTTCCTTTAGATAAGGAGCGGTTAAAGAGCCTTTGGTTTTTGCAACTTCTTCGGGCGTACCTTGTGCTACTATTTTTCCACCTTTGGTTCCGCCTTCAGGACCTAGATCTATAATGTGATCTGCACATTTAATAAGATCAAGGTTATGCTCTACAACTATAACTGTGTGACCGTTGTCTAGTAATGCATAGAAAGAGGCTAATAATTTTTTAATGTCATGGAAGTGTAATCCGGTAGTGGGTTCATCAAAAATAAAAAGAGCCTTTTCTTTGGTGTTTCCTTTAATTAAGAAGGAAGCTAGTTTAATACGCTGTGCTTCCCCACCCGATAATGTGGACGAACTTTGCCCTAATTGCACATACCCTAAACCAACATCTTGAAGAGGCTGTAATTTACTGGTAATTTTGGTTTCATTGTGCTGTCTGAAAAAGGAGATGGCATCGTCTACAGTCATTTGCAGGATGTCATTAATATTGGCTTCATGAAACTTTACCTCCAAAATTTCTTTTTTGAAACGCTTTCCGTTACACGTATCGCATTCCAAATGTACATCGGCCATAAATTGCATCTCTATGGTAACTTCACCTTCACCTTTACATGTTTCACAGCGACCGCCATCTACATTAAAACTGAAATGTTTTGCTTTGTACCCACGAATATCACTCAGCTTTTGCGAAGCGTATAAATTTCTGATATCGTCATACGCTTTTATATACGTAACAGGATTACTCCGGCTGGAACGTCCAATTGGGTTTTGGTCTATAAACTCTACATTCTTAACGCTGTTAAAGCTTCCTTCCAGTTCGGTAAATTGCCCGGGCTTTTCCCCAAAACCGTTAATCTCTCTTTGTAGTGCGGGATATAGAATTTTCTTTACCAAGGTACTCTTACCACTGCCTGAAACACCAGTTACTGCAGTAAAGGCTCCTAAAGGAAAGGTAGCGTCAATGTTTTGAAGGTTGTTCTGTCGGGCTCCTGTAACAGTAATCACGCTCTTTGATGTCCGCCGTTTTGCGGGAACATCAATTTTAAGCGACCCGTTTAAATAACCTGCGGTAAGTGAATCGCCTTTTAATATTTCAGTAAAAGTTCCTTGGTTCATAATTTCACCACCAAACGTGCCGGCTTCAGGACCAATGTCTATAATCTCATCTGCAGCTTTCATGATATCCTCATCGTGCTCTACAACAATTACAGTATTGCCCAGATCACGTAACGATTTTAGAACTACAATCAGGCGTTCGGTATCTTTTGGGTGGAGCCCAATACTGGGTTCGTCTAGAATATACATGGAACCAACCAAGCTACTCCCCAGCGAAGTGGCTAAATTAATTCGCTGGGATTCCCCACCAGAAAGTGTGTTACTTTTTCGGTTTAGGGTGAGATAGCTAAGGCCTACATCCATTAAGAATGCAAGGCGGTTATTAATTTCAAGTAATAATCTCTTGGCAATTTTTTGCTCGTATTTGTCTAAGGTAAGCTCCTTAAAAAAACCAGCCAATTCATCCAGTGGCTTATTCACTAGATCCTGAATGGAGGTCTTGTTTATTTTTACATAGGAAGCTTCGGGACGTAATCTTTTTCCGTGACAGGTACTACATTTTGTCTTTCCCCGGTAGCGAGACAACATTACCCGGTTCTGAATTTTATAATTTTTTGACTCTAAGTATTTAAAGAAATCGTTTAACCCTTCAAAATGCTCGTTACCTTCCCAAACCAGCTGTTTCTGTTCTTCGGTAAGTTGAAACCAGGGTTTGTGAATTGGAAAATCGAATTTATAAGCATTGTTTACTAGTTGATCCCGATACCACCCCATACTATCACCCCTCCAGGGAAAGATTGCATTATCGTAGATGGAGAGTGCCGTATTAGGAATTACCAATTCCTCATCAATGCCTATTACATCTCCATAGCCTTCGCAGGTAGGACAAGCACCATATGGATTATTAAAACTGAATAAATGAACATTGGGTTCTAAAAAGGTAATCCCATCTGCTTCAAACCTGTTATTGAATTCGCGACTACTTCCGTCTCCTAAATTTTCAATATAAAGTTCCCCTTTTCCTTCAAAAAAGGAAACTTCTATTGCATCGGCCAGCCTGTTGTAGAAATCTTCTTCATCTTTAGTGATCACACGGTCTACAACTAATTGTAAATTTTTCGGGAGGTTTTTAGTTAATTCATCAATCCTAACGACCGACTCGTTTACTTTTACACGGGCATACCCTTGTTGGGCGAGCGCCTGTATTTTATTCTCCATTGTTCTACCCTCTTCTAGATAAATAGGGGCGAGGAGGAGCAGTTTTTCACCTTCAGGAAAAGTTTTAATGTATTCAATTACATCAGTTACGGTGTCTTTTTTTACTTCAGTACCGCTGGCAGGAGAATAGGTTCTACCAATCCTGGTAAAGAGTAACTTTAAGTAATCGTAAATTTCAGTGGAGGTGCCTACCGTAGAACGGGTATTGGTTGTATTTACTTTTTGTTCAATGGCAATAGCTGGAGCAATTCCTTTAATTGCATCTACTTTTGGTTTATCCAGCCTTCCTAGGAATTGGCGGGCATAAGAAGATAAACTTTCAACATAGCGACGCTGCCCTTCAGCATATAACGTATCGAACGCTAAACTTGATTTACCACTACCAGATAACCCAGTAATGACCACCAATTTATTTCTGGGAATCGCTACCGAAATATTCTTAAGGTTGTGCAATTTTGCCCCCTGAATAATAATATTCTTTTTAGTATCTAGCGTTTCGGTGTCCAAGACTTTCAGCTACTTTTTGTTGTTAATTTGTTCCGTAAAATGAAGGTGCAAAGATACTATTCTGAAAGCATCTTTTCAGGGTATCCTCTTGTTTTTTAGGATGAAATAACTAAAATTTAGAACATTTATTTCAAATTAAGAAAAGCTTAACAAACCCACTGATTTTGTAGGGTATTACAGGAATCACTATGAAAAATTTACAATTATTTTAAGAAAAAACTCACAAATAATTTGCATTTCACAATTCTTTGTTCTTATATTTACCCCTAACAACGAGATTAATAAAAATTATTGCCTATAGCATATTACTACTTTTAAAATTTATTATTGAAGCAACTTGCCAACCAAAATGCATAGTTGTTTAATTTAGAAAGTATTGATATGAAAAAAAGCATAGTTACCGATGCATCTTTGGTAAGTGCATACATGCAAGGCAATGAATCTGCACTAGGCGATCTAATCACTCGCCACAAACAAAGAATTTACAGTTTTATTTATTCCAAGGTTTTTGACCGTGATGTGGCCGAAGATATCTTTCAGGATACCTTTATTAAAGTTATCAGAACTTTAAAAAGAGGAAAATATAATGAAGAAGGAAAATTTCTACCCTGGGTAATGCGTATTGCTCACAACTTGGTTATTGACCACTTTAGGAAGAATAATAGAATGCCAAAATTTGAAAACAATGACGATTTCAATATTTTTTCGGTCTTGTCTGATGGTGCTTTAAATGCTGAGAAGCAACTTATTAAAGGCCAGGTAGAGAACGATGTGAGAAGGCTCATTCAGGAGTTGCCGGTAGATCAAAAAGAAGTACTTGTTATGCGAATGTACAAGGACATGAGTTTTAAAGAAATTAGTGAGCAAACAGGGGTTAGTATTAATACTGCCTTAGGAAGAATGCGGTATGCGCTTATTAATTTACGTAAAGTAATTGATAAACACAATATTGTATTGACAAACTAACACAATAAAGATTTGTTTAGACCGTTATTAGGTAACATTAACCTCAAAAATACGTTCTATGCAAAAAATGTACTCTGAAACGCCACGACCGGAACACGTGGAGAAAAATTTAGTTCCTAAGGGAGAGACCATTAAGTTTCTCCTGGATTATTCGAAGGCTTTAAGTGTTATAGATTATAATAAATTGAAGTTTGAAGCACTTCTAAACTAAACTTTGGAAAACCCCGGAAATTCACCACTTCTGGGGTTTTTTGCGTTTTATTTGTATTACTTTTTCTTCTTTTTGTAGTATTCGTTTAGCACTGTTTTTCTACCAATGGTTTTGGTGATTATATCTTTTTCCAAGTCCCACCCCCGTGCCTGGCAATACTGCCTTCCATACCAGATTATTTGCAGATGTAGTTTGTTCCATATCTCTTTAGGGAATAATCTCTTGGCGTCCTTTTCAGTCTGGGTTACATTTTTTCCATTGGTAAAACCCCACCGATACATCAATCTATGAATATGTGTGTCTACAGGAAAAGCTGGAATCCCAAACGCTTGAGATACAACCACACTGGCTGTTTTATGACCTACCGCAGGAAACTCTTCTAATGCTGAAATATCCTGAGGAACCTTCCCGTCGTATTTTTCAATTAAGATTTTGGAAAGCCCATGTATACCCTTCGATTTCATAGGAGATAGCCCTACCGGTTTTATGATGTCGCGAATTTCTTCCACGGATAGCTTTACCATATCATACGGATTATCGGCTACTTCAAATAATAAAGGCGTAATTTTATTTACGCGTACATCGGTGCTTTGTGCCGAAAGTAACACGGCAATTAACAGGGTATATGGATCTTTATGGTCTAGAGGGATTGGAATTTCCGGGTAGATTTCATTTAACGTATCTATAACGAACTGTACCTTTTCTTGCTTGGTCATTTTACGTATTTTTATACAAAAATAAACTATGAAAACATTACAAGCTGGCGATACGGTGCCAAATTTTACAGTAAATGACGAAGCTGGAAATAAAGTATCTCTTTCAGATTACAAAGGAAAAAAACTAATAGTTTTCTTTTATCCAAAAGCAAATACCCCAGGTTGCACAGCCGAAGCCTGCAATTTGCGCGACAATTATAAGGAGTTACAAAACGCAGGCTATTCCTTATTAGGGGTAAGTGCCGATACCGAGAGAAAACAATCCAACTTTAAAAATAAGTTCGACTTCCCTTTTCCATTATTAGCCGACGTTGACAAAGAAGTCATAAACGCATTTGGTGTGTGGGGCCTCAAAAAGTTCATGGGAAGAGAGTACGACGGAATTCACCGTAAGACATTTTTAGTAGATGAAAATGGAACGGTAGAACGCGTAATTGATAAAGTAAAAACCAAAGACCACACAGCGCAAATTCTGGAAGCTTAGATTGTAAAAGCAAAGCATAAAAAAATTCCTAGGTATAAAAAATCCCACAAATTGTGGGATTTTTTATCGCGTTTTGAAGACTAAATAACTTATTTTTCAG
Source organism: Flavobacteriaceae bacterium UBA1903 (assembly GCA_002337605.1). Taxonomy (GTDB): domain Bacteria; phylum Bacteroidota; class Bacteroidia; order Flavobacteriales; family Flavobacteriaceae; genus Marinirhabdus. The sequence goes on along the minus strand of DDGL01000003.1, from coordinate 167,816 downwards.
CAATCTCAGTTTTCAGACTGTCTTGATGGCTAAACAGGTGCTTTTGTTTTATAATATCAGAAACTCCTTTTGGCAACATTTTTTCCCATCCGTCTTCATTGTTTTCGATCATTGAGAGCACTTCTCTTGAGAAAATATTGAGAATATCTTTATTAAAGTCTTTTATATCTACAACCTTTCCGTTGTATTTAAAGAACTTATAAAGCTCTTTCATACGCGGATGTACTTTTAAGTTCTCGCTATTGGTATATTCGCCCGTTTCTGGGTCACGCATTGGGTACAGATATACTTTCAAGTCTTTAAAGAATAATTTCCCAAAGGCCTCCAGAATACCACCGCTTAAGTGACGGTAATACTTTTCGTCGAAAATATCTACAAGATTGTTTACACCCATGGCAAGACCTAAGCGCATTTTAGTATAGCGGGAAAAGTATTCCACCAGTTTATAATATTCCTGAAAGTTGGATATCATTACCGTATGCCCCAGTGAACAGAGCAACTTAGCTCGGTCCATAAAATCTTCTTCGTCTATTTCACCTTCAGCACGCAGGTTGGAGAGGGTTATCTCAAAAATTACTTCGGTGCGTTCTTTTTCAACTCTGTTCTCTTCTAAAAACATGGCGCATGACTTCTCATACATATCTATATTTACTTTGGTCACAGGGCGGAAACTTCCGCGAAGTGCCAATATATTCTTTTTGTATAAGATACGAGCAGGGAGGATATTGTTTCCGTCTGGACCGAACATTACAGCATCTGTCATGCCATTTTTAATAAGCTGTAAACTCATTAACCTGTTGTCTACCTTTTCAAACTTAGGTCCTGAAAAGTTAATGGTGTCTATTTCAATTTTATCTTTGTCAATATGATCATAGAGGTAGCGTAATAGTTTTCTAGGCTGATCGTATTTGTAATAGGCTCCGTAAATTAGATTTACCCCTAAAATACCCAAAGTGATTTGCTGTGCAACCGCATCATTTTCATGAAAACGAATATGCAGAATTACCTCACTATACTCTTCATCTGGCTTGGTTTGATAACGAATACCTAACCAACCGTGTCCTTTATATTTCTTTGCAAAATCTATGGTCGCAACTGTGTTGGCGTAAGCAAAAAATAGTTTATCGGGATGTTTTTCACGTACGATACGCTCTTCAATAAGGTTTATTTCGTGATTGAGCATTTTTTTCAGGCGCGATTCGGTAACATACCTGCTGTCTTCTTCAACCCCGTAAATTGCATCGCTGAAATCTTTATCATAGGCAGACATAGTTTTTGCGATGGTACCCGAAGCACCACCTGCTCTAAAGAAATTCCTGACAGTTTCCTGTCCAGCTCCAATTTCGGCAAAGGTGCCGTAAATGTTCTCGTTCAGGTTAATTCGTAACGCTTTATTTCTAATGGAAGGGATATTTTCAAACTCCTTATCCCCTTTAATCATGTCTGGCATAGTACACTATTTAAATGTGCTGTAACAAAGGTAACGAATAGGCAAAGCAAACTAAAAAAATTACTGTTATTTTTGTGCTAATGAAAAGTGAGCTTACCATTACATTTTTAGGCACTGGAACTTCACAGGGAATTCCTGTAATTGGGAGTACCCATCCCGTTTGTTTAAGTAGCGACCTAAAGGATAAAAGATTGCGCGTTTCAGTAATGCTGGAGTGGGAGGAGTATAGATATGTGATAGATTGTGGACCAGATTTCAGGCAGCAAATGTTGCGAGAAAAGGTGCCATGTATTGACGGAATTCTTCTTACCCACGAGCATAGTGACCATACTGCTGGCCTGGACGATATCCGGCCATTCTCTTTCCAGAAGGGGCACGTAGATTTTTATACGCACAAGCGGGTTTTTACTTCGTTGCACCAACGATTTGCCTATATTTTTGAAACTGAAAATAAATACCCCGGTGCTCCCACGATTGCAGAAATTGAAGTGTCGAAGAATGAGTCGTTTCAATTAGCTAATAAAGAAGTAACCCCCATTGAGTTCTTACATGGTAAATTGCCTGTTTTGGGTTTTAAAATTGACGGCTTTACGTATTTAACCGATATGAAAACAATTTCCGACGCTGAACTTGAAAAAATTAAAAATACCGAAGTGCTGGTCTTAAGTTGTCTGCGAGAGAAACCACACTACTCGCATCTAAACCTGGATGAAGCGCTGGCATTGGTGGAAAGAATAAATCCAAAGGTGACTTATTTCACGCATATAAGTCATTTGTTGGGCTTTCACGAAGAAGTAGAAGCCCGTTTACCAAAAAATGTTTACCTGGCATACGATGGGTTAAAAATTTCTGTTTAATAAGCATTCTATAACTCTTATAATCTAACTAAAATGAAAAATAAAATATTTATGTACCTGTTTTTCTTTGCTGTACTCTTTATCATATTTCAATATATGAATGAAAAGTCCATTTTTGAAAATCAGGAAAAGCAAATCAGTAGTTTAACCCAACAGAAAAAGGAGTCAGATTCTTTATTAAATATGCAAGACGATGTTATTCTGGAATTAAACTATTTCAACTTAATGAAGAACGATAAGGCCATGACCTATCTGGAAAACCTTGGACTGGAAGCACAGGATGTTCAAAACCAGGTACGTGACCAGATTTACGATATGAACGTAGCAGATAATGGCAACCCACTCGTACCTGTTGAAGGGATGGAAGGAACGATGCGCATTAATAAAGTTAAGTTTTTAAACCACCGCTGGATCATTGCAGATTTTAGTGACGGTACCTACTGGGGAGAAGTACTTATTGAATATTTCTTTGAAGAAGACAACCAACTCTCTTTGCGAACTATAGAGGGAGTTTTATATCCTAATTAGTTAATAGTTAATAGTTAATAGTTGATAGTCGGTAGTTGGCAACCTGCAAAGTTTCGAATAACTGAAGCTTTGTAATTTTTAGGTTTCTTGCCATACGTTTTTCTTTTAGCAAAGCGATCTTTTTTTGTTCTTAACCTGTTACAGGAGTTTCTAATTTCAGTTTAGTTACGCTCCAGCCATTCTTTCAATTCATAAAAGTTTTGAGGTGCTACGCCGTGGCCAACCGGAAATTCGGAGTACTTGCACGGAATGTTTAAATTCTCTAAAAATGGCTTTGTTCTTTGCGCCCAGGAAACAGGGATTACCTGGTCTGCACTTCCGTGAGAGCTATACACTTTTAAATTGCTGAAATCGTTGTCTTCAAAGCCTGCTTTTAGAATACCTTCATTTACATATCCGCTTAGACCCACTACCCGTTGTACTTTTTCAGGATAACTTAACGCTATTGCAAAGCTTAAAATAGTGCCCTGGCTAAATCCTAAAAGGGTTACGTCTTCTTTGGAAACTTGATAGGCTTCAATAATTTCATCTATGCATTTTACAACTAGATCCCGTGAAGCAATAGCTTGCTCGTCATCACTAAATTTTCCGTTGGCATCGTCAAAGTAAATATTGTACCAGGCGTTTCCATAGGGCTGCATTGGAATGGGAGCTTTCAGGGAGATGATGGTGTATTCTTTAGGCAGTTCGGTGGCAAATGAAAATAAATCGTTTTCATCGCTTCCAAAGCCGTGCAGCATAATGATTACAGGTGGATTTTCAATTGAAGGATCAGCAAATCTAATGTTGTGTTCCAGGGAAAGTGTTTGTTTTTTCATTGTAAAATATAGTAAAAATAAAAGAAGCCGCAAGTTACAAAACTGCGGCCTCAAATAGGGATGTTGAATTAGTGTTTAACCAATACTTTTAAACCATTCCTGAAATTTTTCGCCTACCAGCGGTACAGGCTTAGTTTCACCTTGTACGGCTGCCAGGATCCCTAAAATCCAAAGAACGAACACCCCTATATATAAAATTGTTGATAAAAATGGTATGTATACAATGAAAGACAAAATATAAAAGAAAATCCCAAGCAAGATGTATAAAACAATAATGCCAATACTTTGCCTGATGTGGTAACTGGCAAAACTATTTTTTTTGTCATTGTTCATGACTATGGCAATGATAAGACCAATAAGAGTTACATATGAAATTATAGCAATGGTTTTGCCTTCTTCAACAGTGTTAGAATTTTCCATGGTTAGTTTTGGTTTTTTTAAAGATAGTAATTCTATCCTAAAAATGTAAACCAAGTCTGAAACTTCCTACTTAAAAATGGAACTCCAGCCTTTTTATTTGTAGCAGCCATTGCTAAAGAAAACGCCCAAAAAGCTACTGATATCCAATACAATATGTCTCCGGCCAGCAAATTTATATGAAATTGAGTCACAACGGCTACCAGTAGCATAAGCAACAAACCAAACATATTTTTAATGTGAAATGTAGCAAACGCCTCGGGCTTATCTTTGTTCATAGTGACCGCAATAAAGAAGCCGATAAAGGTGATGTATGCGATTACAGCCTTGGTTTTACCTGCAGGAGCCTTATTCATTTAAAACTACTTTTGTATTATTAACAATTCCGTAGACCTTCCCTTTTACTGTTTTGCCAAGCATCGCAGCATTTTTGGAGGTGGAAGTAATGTCAGCTTCAGAAAACTCTGTTGTTCCTTCGGGATTAAATAGTGTAAAATTTGCTTTGGACCCCTCGGTGATAGGAAGTGTTTCCACACCAAATCTGGATTTAAGTCCATTAAGGGCTTTGATCGCAATTTCCATATCTGTAGCCTGGTTTAATGCGCCAAAACAACTTTCCAATCCTATACTCCCAAAGGCGGCATGATCAAATTCGGTTTTTTTGTCTTCTATGATTCTTGGGTCGTGGTTGCTGGTTACCCCATCAATCACACCGTCTTTCAGCCCTTTTAATAGTGCTTTTATATCTTGTTGGGTGCGTAGGGGGGGTAACAGCTTGTAATGCGTGTCAAAGCCATCCAGTTCGTCGTCTGTTAAGCACAGGTTGTTGATAGCAACGCTACAGCTTACATCCAGCCCTTTCTTTTTAGCGTCTTTGATCAATTGTACCGATTTTTTAGTTGAAATCGTTGGTATGTGCAAGCTACCGCCGGTGTATTCCAAAAGGTATAAATCCCGCGTTAGTTGTAATTCTTCTGAAAGTGCCGGGATTCCTTTTAAGCCTAACTTTGTACTGTTTATTTCTTCGTTTACCAATCCTTTTCTGGAGATAGAGGGATCCATAGGAAAAGATTGTACCAGCCCTTCAAAATTTTGTGTGTATTGGAGCGCGATTTTCAGCAGATTAGCATTTTCAATTGGTAGCTGATAGTCGTAAAAAGAAACCGCACCTTCCGATTTCATATCGAATAATTCGGCGAGATCTTTTCCTTGTGCCTGTACGGTAAGTGCTCCAACGGGATACACAGCTACGGCATTTCCAATACTTTTACCCTTCACATACTGAATCCCGGACTTACTGTCTACAATGGGTAGCGTGAGGGCGTTTAAGGCAATAGCTGTAAATCCAGAACGTGCCGCAGTCTTAAGACCATTAGCAATAGTTTCCCTGTCTTCGTACCCTGGTTCGCCAAAACACACGCTGCTATCGAACCAGCCTTGCGAAATATGCAGATTTTTGAATTTTATTTCTTTCGCTTTAGGTTCAGAAATAGTACTTGCTATTTTTTTTATGACTCCTTTTTCCACTAAAACATCTCTTTTTTTAAGATGATGTTCGCTTGAATAATCTACGATGGTGGCGTTTTTAAATAGCGTTGCACTCATAATTAGTGTTTATAAAATTTCAGTACTAACATTTCAAGAAGTAAGAACAGTAAAGCAAAAATAGCAAACCATTTCCAAAAGCTGTTAATACTGCTTTCTTCATTTAAAGTATCGAACAAAGCTTCAATAGTAGTATAACTTCTAACACCTTGCCAGTCCGCAATATCTAAGTAGTGTAAGTTGCTCTCGCTTCGGTTGTAATTATAGCTTATATCTTCTATGTATTGGTCTTTATTCTTAACCTGAAAGATTCCAGCCCTTGCAGGTTCTTCGGTAGTAGTAACTATAACATTGGTTGCCTTGGTTTGCTGAAGCGGGACAAAACTAGAAATACTATCTGTTAGAGTCAGGATTTCGTCTTGTATTAATTTTACTGGTACGGCAAATGTATTGGTTTCTCCAGTGGTGTAATACAATTTGGAAAGCGGTAAACTCTGCTGTGCCATATTGTAAAGTGTAGGCACAATAAGGGGTGAGTTTTTAAAATTACTGTTTTCGGTATGGAGGGGTGCGGCGCTGGTGTACACATTGCCGCTTTGCGTAATAAAAGGACTGTTGTCTTCAAACTTTAACACAGCAGTGGCGTTTGTAGAATAGGTATAAAAGTTGTTTACTTTTGGGTACTGAAAATTGACTACCTGCTTCTCAAAAACTTCTTTGTACAAAGGATGGGAGAAAACAATTTGTGTGATGTTCTTTTCCTGATTTACATACGCACCATACGCTCCGGTTCCTAATGTAGTTAGCAAAGCGTTGTACTCTGTTAGTATCGCTTTATCTGAGGGTATTACAAACAAGCTTCCTCCTTTAGCTACAAAATCTATTAGTGCAGTTCGTAATGAAGCTGGAATGGACGTAACTTCATTAAGGATAATAAAATTTTGTTCCGTGAATATATTATAGTCGGCACTGGTATCTGTCTGGGCGGTATATTCAAATTCGGGGTTTTCAAAAATACGTTGTAGAAAGGAGCTGTTCGTGCCGGAAATGGAGAGCACTTTAATCTTCTTTGTGGTGTTTATACTGAAATATAATGAATTATCATAGGTAAGGTTAGGGTCTTCAATACTAAGCTTCCCTTTAAAAGTTTGGACATCTTCAATATCGAACGTGAGGGTGTTTTCTTGTTTTTCTGAAAAGTCCACAGCACTTTTAGCTGTAAGCGATGTACCGTTAAACAACGAGACAGGAATAGAAGGAGCAACGTCTCCCTGAGCTGAAACAACCACGTTCAATTTTGTTGAGGTAGTACTTCTGGAGGCAACATATACAGAGTCTATACTAATGTTATTATAGGTTTCAGGGCGTAGTTGTACGGCTTCTACCGAGATGTCTGTAGGAGCTTTAGGAAACACTTCGGTTGTTTGAAAGTCTGAAACCCATAACAATCGTTTGGTAACACCCTCATCTTTGGAAAATAACTGATTGGCCTTTAGTAGTACTTCTTCCGTAGTTAATTGGTTGGCACTGTAGGGCATATCCAGCAGGGCAGCCTTAAACTCCTGAATGCTGGCATTTTGTTGTGTTTCTGAATTGGTAAGCCAGCTTAGTGTTTCGCTTCCTGTGGCCTGGGCATATAATTGCTGTATAGCGCGTTGCAATAGTGGACCATTAGCGCCTTTGGCCTGCATACTAAAACTGTTATCTATATAGACAACAGTTTCTTTTTGGGTAGTAAGTGCTGTTTTGGAAGCTGTGAAAGGCTGTGCAAAAGCCAGGATAATACAAGCCAATGCTGCTAACCTAAGTAAAAGGGTAAGCCATTTTTTAAGCGTAGAACTTTTACGGGTTTGAATGTTCACTTTTTTAAGAAAAGCTACATTGGTAAAGGCTATCTTATGAAACTTCCGTAATTGAAAAAGATGAATAAAAATAGGGATGAGCAGTAAAAATAGTGCGTAGAGAAGTTCTGGGTGTTTAAACTGCATGGGCTATTATGATTGCCCAAAGATAAAAAATGGTTTGGAAAAACCGCTACTTCTTTATTGTAAAGGTGAAAGTTGTTCCCTTTTGTAATTCTGAATCCAAAGAAATAGTCCCTCCGAGTTTGGTGACAAGGTTTAAAACCGTTGCCAGCCCTATCCCTGAGCCTTTTTCTCCGTGCCTGTCTTTTTCATCTGCTGTTTTAAAGAGTTGAAATATTATCTCCTGTTTTTCCTGATCAATACCAATTCCATTGTCACCTACGGTAAATATATAATGCGAATCGGTTTCGGAGAACGTTGAGGTGATAAACGGCACGTCATGGTGATTGTATTTAAGTGCATTTCCTACCAGGTTTATAAAAATTTGTAGTAGAGCAGGTTCGTTCACTTTAATGGTTATGTCGTCTTTTGGGTGCTTAAATTCTGCATTATCTACAAAGAGGATGTCTTCTATTTCTTCGTAAATAGACTGGAGAGGTATCTCTTTTTTTCTTTCCTCAAGTAAATCGTCACTTTTATAATACCCCAGCATCCCATCAACATATTTGTTGAGGGTAAGCGAGGACTCTTCAATATAATCGAGGTATTGAATTCCAGTTACATCAAATTTTGGGTTGTATTCTTCCCGCAGGAGTTTGGCCAGGGATGTTATAGTGCCCAGGGGTGATTTTAAATCATGAGATACCAATCCTGCAAAATTCTTTAAATTTTGATTTCGTTGCTCTAAGAGCGCTTTATTAGTTTCTAGTAAGTTGTTATTTCTGTGCAATTCAAATAATTTTACTACTTGTTTGGCCATAGCAACAATAATGGTCTTTTGCTTTTCAGTTAACTTTCGCGGCTTGGTATCAAAAACACACAGAGTGCCAAGCGGATATCCGTTTTGAGTACGTAGCGGTGCTCCGGCATAAAAAATAGCATCGTGTTCTTTAACGACGGGGTTATCTGCAAAGCGCGGGTCTATTCTTGCGTCTTCCACAACAAAAATATCATGGGGTTCCAGGATGGCATGTCCACAAAATGAAATAGCTCTTGGTGATTCATTAAAAGGAACACCGTGATGTGATTTCAAAAAATTCCGGTCTGCGTCTAAAAGAGTTACCAGGGATATTGGGGTATCGCACAGACTTGCAATTAATTCGGTTATGTCGTCATACTCTTGTTCGGGTAATGTGTCTAAAAGACTATAGGATTCAACCTCTTTTAACCTTTCTTGTTCATTATGGGGAAACTGTGGGGATATCATATGTTGTATTGCAAATAGGTTTTTTCAAAGATTGTTAATCTGAACATATACGGAACATGCTTTAACAAAGTTTTGTAGAAAGCTTATAAAGCATTTAATGTTTTATATAAAATTCAATAGTGGTACCTTGGTTGTTCCCTGGAAGGATGGAGATTTCGCCATCAAGACTTGTAACTAATTTTTTTACAGTAGAAAGGCCTATACCACTTCCTTTTTTTCCATTTCTATCTACGTCACCTGTAGTAGAAAATAATTCAAACACTTCCTTTTGCTTATCTTTCGGAATGCCAATACCGTTATCGGTAACTTTAAAAAAGTAGTTGCCTACTCTGCTATCTGCTTCAATGTCTATGACAATTTTATCTTTATCATTGTACTTTAAACTATTTCCTATTAAATTTAAAAAAATTTGTTCTAAGGCTGCCCGGTTGCAATGTAGATCAAAGTTATTGTCCGGAAGGTTAATTTCACAGTTTATATTAATATTCAACAGCTCGATAATTTCTTCTAAAAGATGCTGAATATCAAAGTTCTCCTTGTTTCCTTCAGCTAAATTATCACTCTCGTAATGATTTAAAAGCCCCGTAATATAGTCGCTTAATGTAAAGCAGCTTTGCTTTAAGTATGTTAAATATTCTATGGCCTGCTTATCTAACTGGCTGGCGTATTTGGCTTTTAAAATATCGGTGGTAACAATAATATTGGCCAGGGGCATTTTCATATCGTGGGAAACAACCCCTGCAAAGTTTTTTAAATCGTTATTCTTTGTCTCAAGAGTCGTTTGGACATTTTTTAAAATAACGTTGGCACTATGCAGCTCAATCAATTTCACTACTTGTTTGGCTAGTTTTTTTAATCCATTCAGTTGTTTTTCTGAAATTTTATTAGGCTTGTTATCTATGACGCAAAGCGTGCCAAGTTTATGACCGTCTTTGTCTACCAAACAAACACCCGCATAAAAAATTATGGGGTTTTCAGCTAATTTAGCGTAGGGATGGTCTTTAAAATCTTTGTGATCTCTGGTGTTAGTAATTACTAACGTAGGCTCGGTTGAGCCAACAGTATAACTACAAAATGAAATAGCACGATCGCTACTGCAAAGATCCATTCCCCGGGAAGATTTAAACCAAACTTCGTCTTCATCAACTAAAGAAATAAGTGAAATAGGCATATCGGTAATATGCGCAGCTAAATCGGTTATCTGGTCGTATTCTTCTTCTTTGTTTGTGTAGAGAATTCCGTAACTTCTTAAAGCTGTAAGGCGATCTTGTTCGTTGTGAGGTATAGTTGGCGGTATCATAGTTTGAAATTCTTATGTACTGTAGAACTTCTTTGCATTTTCGTACAGCTAAGATAAAATCTTTTTGTGATATCTTTAACAATCCAAGTGTAAAATGGCAATAATTGTACTAAAACCGTTCAAAAACTCCCAATCCAAAGAGCGCGAAGTCATATTTTACAGGATCTTTGGGGTCCAGCTTTCTAAGTTCGCTGTCCAACTCTGCTAATGCTTTCCCGTCGTTTTGTTTGCGCCTTAGGAGCTTTAATTTTCTGGCAACGGTACCGCTGTGTACGTCCAGTGGGCAACTAAGAGCACTTGTAGGAATGTTTTTCCAGATTCCTAAGTCTACGCCCGAGCTTGCATCACGAACCATCCAGCGTAAAAACATATTAATTCTTTTCGCGGCAGAATTTTTTAAAGGATCGCTTACATGTTTTTGTGTACGCGGTTGGTGAGGCAAACTGAAAAATTCTTTTTTAAAGGCAGAAATTGCTTTTTGTGTTGAAGTATTTGTGCTATTACGAGTGAAAATTCCTTCCAGGCCCCCACGGGTTCTATAAATATTCTGAAGAGCTTTTATAAAATACTGAAGATCGCCCCCGTTAAAAGTTCTATGCACAAAGCCTGAAAGAGAATCCAGGTCATCTTCAGATGCATTCATAACAAAATCAAAAGGGGAGTTGTGTAATAACTGCATTAGTTTGTTGCTGTTGTTCAGGATGCTTTTTCTATTGCCCCAAGCAATGGTAGCCGTTAAAAATCCTGAAATTTCCACATCTTCCTTTTTAGTAAATAAATGTGGAATCTGAATAGGGTCGCTCTCTATAAACTCCGGACGGTTGTATTGCACTACTTTTTCATCCAAAAATTCTTTGAGTTGCTTTTTATTCATTATTTAATTCACCCGTTATAACAGGCTCTATTTTTATTGTTTAGTATTGAAAGGTGCCGAAGGAAGAATTTACTACTATAAAGTACTACCGAGACGTTCAAGCAGTTGCTGGTTAATTAACTATTTTTCCATCCTGCATGGTCAATTTTCTATCTGCCATTTCGGCTAGCTCTTCATTATGGGTTACGATAACGAAGGTTTGTCCAAATTCGTCCCGGAGTTGAAAGAAAAGGTTGTGAAGGTTCTCGGCACTTTCTGTATCCAAATTTCCGCTGGGTTCGTCCGCGAGTACAATATCCGGATTGTTAATGAGCGCTCTCGCTACAGCAACACGTTGTTGTTCTCCTCCAGAAAGCTCGTTGGGCTTGTGTGTTTCCCGATGAGAAAGGCCTAAAAACTTCAGTAATTCTTTAGCTCTTTTCTCTGCTTCGGCTTTTGGTGTTTTTTTGATAAAGGCTGGAATACAAATATTTTCCAGAGCTGTAAACTCAGGTAACAATTGATGAAACTGAAAAATAAACCCTAGCGAAGCATTTCTGAACGCTGCCAGTTCCTTTCGGTTTAGTTTTGAAATAGCGGTATTATTTAATTGCAACTCGCCTTCAGAAAAATGATCGAGCGTCCCCAGTATTTGAAGTAGTGTTGTCTTTCCCGCTCCTGAGGCACCTACGATGGAGACAATTTCAGATTTTTTAATATGTAGATCTACGCCCTTCAACACGTGCAGGTCGTCGTAATACTTATGGATATTTTGTGCAGTAATCACTCGGTTTCAGTTTTTACGAAAGTACGTATTTATAGTAAAAGCATCCTAAGCTTTTTTATGGAAGAGCCCTTTTACGTTGTTGTAGTCTACAAAATAAGTCACTCGAAGTGATACGGTATGCTGTTGATCCTGATCGAAAAGTTCCTGCAAACTTTCGCCATACTCCAGTTGCGCCATGTCGGTTACGTTAAATATTTTATTTCGATACAGCAGGGAAGCTTCGCTACCAGGGGCAAAACGCCATCTAAAACTCAAATCCAGATTCCAGATATTAAAGTTGGTATTCGGATCATTTTCTGAAATATCGTAAGCTGTAGTGTCTTTTGTTCCGTCCTCATTCAGAATAAAAAAGATATCATCGCTGTAGTCTGCGGTACTCCAGAAATTCCGGAAGCGCAAATCAATAGCTTTAAATGGATCAAAATTATAGCTTGCAGTTATAGCATTTTCAATACGTCTAATGTCCCGTTGCCCAAAAAACACATCATCTTCTGTATTGTCAATGTACCCAAAGGTATCATTATCAACAGCAAACTCAGAGCTTAAGATCATGGCAAATCTATTTGAAAACCGATAGCGCGGTGAAAAATCTATAGCATAAAACTCTCTTGGGTTTTCAAAGGCTTTCCTGCTACTCACGCCAAGATCGTAGGCAAATTTCTTTCTAAAATCTGATGAGACAAATGCCCGTCCTCCAAGCGTCGCAGGGAAAATAACAAACTTTCCATTTACTCTTGGTTCAAAAAAGTTTTTATCTTCGGTAAAATAACTGCCGTTAACACCAAAGGCAAAGCGTTGTACAGTAAAAAAGAAGGTGTCGAAGCTGTAGTCGTTTCGGGTTTTTATGTCTGGTTTATACAGCCTTCTATGCCTTGCTGTAAGAGAGAATCTATACCGATTGAAAATTTCAGTGGGCTCAAATATTTCATAAGAGACGCCCGCCACAAAATTGTTATAATTATTGGTGTTGTTAATACCCAAATCATTAATGTCAAACGTTTTATTAGCAAAATCGTGTCCAACCCGATATCTGAATTGACCTTTAATTCTAAAAAAATCCAATTCGCTTCTGAAACCGGTTTTAAAACCATCACTTTGGTTTACAGTACTTACAATACCGCGTCCCGAAGTACGAAACCTGTTTCCTTTGTCAGCCACATCAAATGCGATTGCAGAAACGTTAGCGTCTCTAAAGCTTCCATCTCTAGTAACATTTGTATTTATAAGCGAAATAGAGGAGTTGTCGTTAAATTGTTGATCCAAAACAGCCACATTATAATTTGCGACGGGTTCTATAAGGACTTCACGTAAAGTACCAGTTAATGTATCCTGGATAACTGCTTTGGTTTCTCCAGTTATGGTATTTAATACACCAATTCCAAGATTATTTTCGGTACGGCCCGAAACTTTTATGGCGTTTAGCAACTTTACACGCCTTGGGTTTTCAAGTGCTTTCTCTTCATCTGCAAGTTCCAGGCTTCCTGAGGGCGCGTTTCCAATCCTACGGGAGAAGAAAATTCCACCTTTATTAAAAAGTTCGGTTCCTTCAGAAAAAAACTGTCTGTTTTCGCCAAAAGTTTGTTCAAAAGGACCCAGGTTAAGGGTTACGTTGTCAAAAGCAGCTTGTCCAAAATCCGGAATAAGCGTAGCATCCAGTGTAAAGCTATCGCTCAAGCCGTATTTTATATCCAGACCAGCGGTTAGGCTTGTTTCAGTTTCATCATCAAAGCTTGTTACAGTTCCTTGTGCGAAAGGAAACATGGTAAGTCTTACAGGAGGGTCTATATTTCTTACGCCAGCTACCTGGCCATTGTATTGTGTTTCTTTACCAATACTATTGTTGATGAAGCTCCAGGTATGTGTTTCATTTCTGTTCTTTATTTCCCGGTAAAAATTAATACTCCAATTTTGCACTTCCTTTTCCGGAAAACGTAAGGCGTTGTAAGGTATTTCAAACTCGGCATACCAGCCATTTTCATCGTAGGAGATCTGACAGGAAAAAACAACATTATAACCAAAGTCCTGATTGTTACTGCTCACTCGGGAATCTCCTATGGTTCCGGCGCTTGTTACGTAAAACCGGGTTTCGTTTATACCATCGTTGTAGGTGTTGATTGCTACTGCCAGCCTATCGGCCTGTGCAAACACATCGTCCCGTTGTGAAAATTGTTTTAGGATCTTTTCGGGTTCCGGATCGTATAAGTAGGCAGCAATATACACCGCTTTATCGGTGTAAGCCATTTTCACTTCACTTTGAAATTCGGCAGGAATAAGACCTTCATTCCCTGGTTGATACATATTAAAATCTCCTGAAGGTGTAATGTTCTGCCAGATTGCTTCACGTAAGTTTCCATCTATTACAGGAGGAGTACTGATGCGTTGCGCATTCAAAATTTTTCTTGGTTTGTTATTTGGAGTAAGGGTTTCTTGTGCGGAGCTGAAGGAAATTCCAAAAAATAAAAATAGAAGTGTGTAATAAAACCTACCCATTAGAGACTATACTGTTATGTTGATTGATTTGCCACGGGAAACTTGTGATGAATGCACAAAGCTAACCTTCTGCTATCTCTGGACTTCCTAACAAAAAGTTAAAAAGAGCTAAGTTTAGTAGACGCTATTGTTAAACTATACCTTTGTATTTATGAATGAGAATATTGAAAAAATTATATTTGCTGCGGGCTGTTTCTGGTGTACTGAAGCGGTTTTTCAACGTATTAAAGGCGTTGAAAAGGTAGTGCCCGGATATACCGGCGGAGCGATTAAAAACCCTGCGTATCGGGAGGTTTGTCAAGGCCGCACAGGGCATGCTGAGGGTGTGGAGGTTACCTACAACCCCTTAGTGGTTAGTATTGAAGAATTATTGGAAATTTACTTTGCTACGCACGATCCAACCACGCTTAACCAGCAGGGAAACGATAAAGGTACTCAATACCGAAGCGCTATTTTTTATACTACTGAAACTCAAAAACAAGCGTCAGAAAAGATGATAACGCTGCTTGACAAAGAGAATGTGTTTGAAAATGATATTGTAACTGAAGTAAAAGAACTGGATGTTTTTTATATTGCAGAAGTAGATCATCACGAATATTACAACAATAACAAAAGCCATCCCTACTGTCAATTTATCATTGACCCTAAGGTGAACAAAATAAATAAATACTATTCAGATAAATTGAAACAGACATAAATGGGAAGCTATAAAAATACAGAAGACTACAACACTGAAACCACAGAAAATCTAGCCACTAATTATTTAGAAATCCTGAAAGGGGTAGGAGAGGATGTTGAAAGAGAAGGAATCGTAAGAACTCCTGAACGTGCCGCAAAGGCCATGCAGTTTCTTACTTCAGGACATTGTCAGGATCCTGCTAAAATCTTAAAGGCAGCTATGTTTGCCGAGGATTATAACGATATGGTCGTTGTAAAGGATATTGAATTGTATTCCCTCTGCGAACACCATATCTTACCGTTTTTCGGAAAAGCGCACATAGCTTACATCCCGAATGGGCACATTGTAGGACTTAGTAAAATTCCACGGGTGGTAGATGTATTTGCAAGACGCTTACAAGTGCAGGAGCGCTTAACTCATGATATCCTGGAGTGCATCAACAATACGTTACAACCAAAAGGAGTTGCGGTAGTCATCGAAGCCAGCCATATGTGTATGATGATGCGTGGAGTACAAAAACAGAATAGCGTTACTACTACATCTGGTTTCAGGGGACAGTTTGAAAAAATTGAAACCCGTAATGAATTTTTAAAGTTGATTACGAGTGATTTGTCTTAACTGACACAACAATTTCTGGCACCTTTCTTGCGTTATTGTTTGTAGAAATAATAACACACCTATAATGAAAAATACAAAAATTTCTAACTTTAAAAAAGGATTACTCTTTGACGCTATTGGAATGGTATCCATGGCAATTCCGGTAGTGGGTCCTTTTCTCGATATACTTTGGGCACCCTTTGCTGCAAAAAAGATGAGTGATATGTACTCAGGGGAGCAAGGGAAAATAGCTTCGGTGGTTGTATTTATTGAAGAGATATTACCCATTTCCGACTTTATACCAACATTTACACTTATGTGGTTGTACACCTACGTTTGGCAGGGTAAAAAAGACCCCGTTCCTCAAACTATCGAGGTGGAAGTGGTAGAGTAATACTAATTTGATACTAGTTAAAAATGCCTTCAGGAATAATTTCTGAAGGCATTTTTTATACTAGTTACTTTGGGTTTATTGTTCTACTGTTACATCAAAAGTAACCGTTACGTCGGTTTCTCCACCTGCATCTGCTAGTGTACCGTCGTTAGGCTTTTTGGGTTCGTGGCGTAGTGTAATGTTTAACGTACCGTTGGTTACCGTAGTGGTTTCTAACGTAAATTGGGTCCCTAACGGGTTTCCGTTACCATCTGAGTTTTCAGAGGTTACCGTTACATCAAGTCCTCCGCCAGGGATAAGAAATACCTGGTGCTCTTCTGCCTCTTCTTCTACTTCTTCTGTAATATCTTCAGCAGGAGTTTCGGATTCGTTTAAAAACTGAACGGAGCCTGCATAGGTGGTGTTTGTTTTTAAATTACCAGATACAACTATTGTAGGAGGGTTAGGGCCGTCCCCGTCCAAATCTCTTGAGGATAAGGTTACTGTGCCGGTATCACCTACCAATGTGGCGATCACAGAAGTAATAATCTCTTCCTCGTTTACTACTTCGGGTGTATCGTCATCTCCGCTACATCCAATGATGAAAAGTGAGAAAAGTAAGGTTGGTATTATAAATTTTAAAGTTTTCATATGTACTTAAATTTTAGGTTTTAATAATTAATTTTTATTTGTAATAACATATTTCTTCCAAGATTGTCAGCATAGTATCGCAGTCTATTTAAATAATCTCTATAGGAAGTCTTCAATACGTTGGTAACTTTTACATTTAAATTTACAGTAGCTATACCAGAAAAATTAAATGTTGTACCAGCGTTTAGGTTTACTAGATGGTAAGCCGCTGGTGGGGTACTTATATCTACTGTTTCGAAGGATTCTGTTTCTGGCAGAAAGACTTCAAAATTATTATTTGGAAATTCATTTTGTCGAAAAACATAGTTGCTTTCTATTCCTAAATTTACTTGTTGTTTTAAGGGTAACTGGTATTGTAAACCATTGGTAATACTCGCAGGGGGCATATTTATAAGTGCTTGCTCTTTTGAAGTGTCCTGGCCTTTTACAATAGAAAACTGGTTGTTGAATGCTAACGCATCTGTAATGTTAAACATTGCATCTGTGTCTAAACCAAGTAATCTTGCATTGGTCTGCCTGTACTCCCAAACCTGAAAATTCCCACGTACTGTTTGTTGTACCCCTGTAGGCTCAATCACTATAAAATCTTTTACAAAGGTTGCATACGGATTAATGGCAAATGAAAACCTATCTCCCTTCTTTTGTGCCGTCACAGTAATTTTCTGTGAAATTTCAGAATTAAAACGCAGGTCGCCTAACTCTATTCTGGATGCGCTATGGTGCAATCCTTCACTAAATAATTCGGAAGCGTTGGGTGCACGGGAAGCTAAAGAATAGTTGGAAAATAAAACATAGTCTTCATCAAACGTATAGGAAAAACCAACCGTTGCCGAAGCGTTATTAAATTCCAGTTCCGGGTTGGTGAGTAGCTGGTTGCCAAAATCCTCAACAATAAGTTCTGGAAATTGGGTGTCGTAGCCGCGAGACTCCCAGAAGGAGGTTCGGTAAAATTTGAACACGTCCATAAAGGTGTAATCAAACCTTCCGCCAAACTCGGCTATAAACTTTTCAGATAGTTGAAAATCTGCTATTCCATACACAGCAAATTTATACTGCTTATAATCTGGAATTAACCGTCGCACACCTGTGGAAGGGTCTGCAAAGTTTTCCTGAAAATTACCAACCAGCCCGGTTTTTAATGAAATTTCATCACTCACGTCACTTTCCAACGAAAATGACAGGTTGTGAGTCACTAATTCCAGATCTACAGAAGGCTTTCCATCGTCATCGCCACGTCTAACATCAAACTCCAACCGGTTGTTTTGTTGTACATCATACGTAAGACGAAACATTCCAAGGGAATTAGATTTGTAAAAAGCGGAAACCTTTCCAAGATGATGCGTCACCTCCTGCCTAGGAGTATCAATATCGTACGTGAAATCTCTTAGAATAAGGGGTCTGTCACTGCCGATGGCTGCTACCTGATCCTGAGCACCTCCCAAATGGGAAGCGCGTAAAATCCCGATCTTGTTTTTAAACAAAGAATAGTAGGCATCAAAACCATAGGTAATCCTGTTCAATCCGGTATTTACAGAGAAATCTTGCTCAGATAGACCCGTGTTGCTAAGCTCGTAATCCGGAGCTTCGAAATCGCCATAACGCTTTGCAGTTCCCTGAAAACGGGCAAACCAGCCATTTTCATAACTTTTAGTAAGGGTCGTAGTTAAGGCGCCTCCTTTTCCATTGGTCTGTCCAGAAAGTATTGTTTTTCCATACAAAGAGTCCTTAAGTGTTACAGGAGCAGGTTCTGCTACTACAACACCTCCAACAGCATCTCCACTAAACTGAAGTGCTGCAGCACCCTTCAGCACTGTAATACTACTGGCAGTATTTAAATCGATATTTGGTGCGTGTTCTGCGCCCCATTCCTGGTCCTGCTGTCGCACGCCGTTATTTATGATTGTAACTCTGCTACTATGCAAACCATTAATTACGGGTTTCACCACAGTATTGCCTGTATTGAGAGAGGAAACACCACTCACAGTTTTTAAGGCGTCGCCTAAAGAACCACTACTGTAATCCTCTAGGGTTTCTAATGATATTCGATTCTCAAGAACGCTTTCAGCTTTTGTGTAATAGGTACTGCCTTTAATCAGGATTTCATTTAATTCTTCTAAATGGTGCTCTAGTTTAAAGGTTTTATCGGTATCGTTCTGCAGTTGCACTGCAAAAGCTTTTGTAGTACACTCCGGATGGGATATTTGTACGTTGTACAAATCTTCACACAGATCTGTAAACTTAAAATTCCCATCGAAATCGGTTACTCTGGCTGCTTCAGAACCTGCAAGTACCACTGTGGCTCCAGCTAACGGAGTACCATCGTGTATATCAATAACAGTTCCCTGTAAGGTGAGCTCACAGTTTTGTGCAATAGAGGTTGCGCAAGCCAAAACAGCAAGCGCCACGCTTAAATAAATTTTCATACTAATAGATTATTCAACAAATAATTGGATTAACAATACTGTTGAAAAAGAGGAGGCCCCCTAAGAGGATTAGACTGCGATTGTCTCTTGCTAATTATAGAAGAATAGTTAAAACAGGGGGTAGGGAGTAATGTGTTTGTTATTGTTAGTTCGGGGTATTCACTTTCATAGTGAAAAACAGTAGAAATGAATTTTGTGAATTCACAATCTAGATTTTGTTCGTGTAGGTGTGTTTTATAATCACCACAAAAAGTGTGTTCGTGATTTTCGAAAATATGGGTAAACTGAACGACGGCAGGAAACACAACAGCCAGCACCAGAAGATGTGCCAGGATATTTGTAAGTATGTGTTTCGTTTGTTTCATGTATGGTTTCTGCGGTAACAAGTATCTTATTCTTTAAGCAAAAAGCCTAATCTCATGCTTCGCAACATTTTTTTTTCAAAATTCCAAAAAAAGGTATATTCTCCAAAGAGCCAGCCAAAAAATACTAAAAGCACTTGATAAATAGGAAAAATTATTAAAATCCGTACGGGCCAATAAATATACCATCCAACTTCTTTTGTAAGACCAATAGCTTCAGTTAAAGGACCTGCAAATTTAGCCGAGGTACTTCCTGTTAATGCAAATACTATAAATATTACTGTAAGTTGCCAATTGGAGGTGATGTTCCATCGTTGTTTTAGTTTTTTCAATTTCTTAGTCCGGGGAATTTTTGATTGTATTCTCTTGAAAAATATCTAAAATACTGAAACAAGAGATAATTAACTTCTTTGCCATACTGTACCGAGAGATCATACTCAATTCGTTGTGGGTACAATTCTCGGGAATAGCGTATATCCAGCACGCGACGATTGTATTCAGCTACAAAAAAATTATTTCTGCGTTCTAAATATTCGAGGCTGTAATAGTCTTCTGGCGGTTGGGTGTTTAAGAATCGCGGAAACCCTATATCGGTAATAGTAATTTCGTATTCTAAACTATCGTTGGCAATTCTAATTGGCTTTTCTTCATACTTGTCACCGTTAACCTCAGACCCCATGGTTGAGGTCTTGGATGTGGTGCAACCTATTAGAGCTGCAAGAAAAACTACCAAAAATGCTGCCTTTTTCATAATCGATAAAGATACGAATTAGACAGGCTACATGCTGGTTTTTAACTTCTATTAACAAAATGCTCCAGGTCATTAGATCTGGAGCATCTCTTTCTATTTTATGAAGACCTACTTCCCGAAAAGACCTCCTAAAAGACCTCCACCTCCTTTGTTGCCTCCCAGGACCATTCCTGCGATATCATCAATAACACTTCCATCATTATCGCCATCCAGGATGGATTCAATAAGGGATTGTTGTTTTGGCTCTTCATTTCCTCCGCCCATAAGACCCCCTAATAAACTGCCAATTCCACTTTCAGAAGAAACATTCTGTTGCTTTTTTTGCTTGCCAAGATACCCCAATACAATAGGAGCTACCACTGTTAAAACCTTCATGACACTGTCTGTATCCATCCCTGATTTGTTAGACAAAGCTCCTACAACATTGTTTTGGGAACCACCTAACACATGACCTAAAATACCTAAGCCATCCTGCTTGGCATCTTCATTTACACCGCCTCCAAAAAAGCCGCCTAAGTTGTCTAGTAGACTTCCATCGTGTTTATTGTTTAAAGCGTTCATTAATCCCTGAGCTCCTTCTTGAGAGTTGGCATTACGTTTCATAGCCCCCATGAGTAGTGGCATTGCCATAGAGACCACAGAAGCAGTTTTATCGGCTGGCTGATTGGTTTCCTGGCTTACACCACCAATAATTTGTTTTCCTAAATCGCTGTTGAGTAAATCTAATATTCCTGACATTTCTTTATATTTTATGAATTATAGTGTAAGGTACAAAATTCTACCTATGAGACAGGTTTTAAGATGCTTATAATCTGTTCTGCCAGCTCGGTGCCAATTCTATCCTGTGCTTCGTTGGTTGCAGCTCCAATATGTGGGCTTAAAGATACTTTTCCATTCATCAAAACCTTAATGGCGGGCGATGGTTCGTTTTCAAAAGTATCAAGTCCTGCGAACGAGATTTTTTTATTGTCAAGGGCATCTATTAGTGCTGCTTCATCTACCACACCACCACGAGCTGCGTTAATGATCGCTGCACCGTTTTTCATTTTTTCTATTTGTGCTTTTCCAATTACATATTCTTTCTGCGCCGGAACGTGTAAGGTTATATAATCGCTATGCTGAATAAGCTCTTCAACAGGTTCCGTCTTAATTTTTAAGGTTACTTGCTGGCCATCGTAAAAATCTAACGTGATATCTGCCTCACCTACAAACTTGTCGCTGGCGATTACCTTCATCCCGCATCCCAAAGCAATTTTTGCTACTTCACGACCAATACGTCCAAAACCAATAATTCCTAGTGTTTTTCCACGTAACTCACTTCCCTTAGCGTAGCTTTTTTTAAGGTCTTTAAATTTTGAGTCACCATCTAAAGGCATGTTTCTGTTGGCGTCGTGTAAAAAACGCACCCCGCTAAACAAATGTGCAAATACCAATTCTGCTACCGAAGCAGATGAAGCTGCAGGGGTGTTAATTACGTGCAATCCTTTTTCACGGGCATATTCCACATCAATATTATCCATTCCTACGCCACCACGCCCTATTATTTTAAGACTGGGGCATGCATCAATCATCTCTTTTCTTACGGTGGTTGCACTGCGCACCAGGAGTACATCTACGCTATTTTCATTGATAAAATTAATAAGTTGCTCTTGTGCTACTTTGGTGGTAATTACTTCAAAACCTTCTTCTTCTAAGGCATCTATTCCACTTTGTGATATTCCGTCGTTTGCTAAAACCTTCATATTGTACTTATTTCGTCCGCCAATGCGGATTCTATTTTTGTTATTTATTTTCTCTAAACGCTGTAATTAGCTTACCCATTCTTCTCCAATTCCTGCATGACATCTACCAGTACCTGGACACTTTCAATAGGCAGGGCATTGTACATGGAAGCTCTATAGCCACCAACGCTTCGGTGACCATTAAGACCATTAATTCCTGCTTTATTCCACAGAAGATCAAAATTTTCTTTGTGTGCATCATCAACTAAGTTGAAGGTAGCATTCATGTTGGAACGGTCTTCCTTGTTGGCTACAAAACCTGTAAAGAGTGGATTTCTGTCAATTTCATTATAGATAAGTTCGGCTTTTTCGTTATTCAGTTTTTCAATTGCTGAAACGCCTCCTATTTCCTGTAACCAATCCAATGTAAGCATAGAAACATATACTGAAAATACTGCCGGCGTATTAAACATACTGTCCTTACTTATATGAACTCTATAATCCAGCATAGAAGGAATTTGTCTGGAAACTTTACCTAAAATTTCCTCTTTTACAACCACCAGGGTTGTTCCAGCTGGCCCCATATTTTTTTGTGCCCCAGCATAGATTACATCGAATTTCGAAAAATCCAGTACCCGAGAAAAAATATCGCTACTCATATCACAAACCAGGGGTGCCGAAACTTCTGGAAACGATTTTAATTGTGTTCCGAAGATCGTATTGTTACTGGTACAGTGAAAATAATCTACATCGTTAGGTATTGTGTAGTTTTTTGGAATATAGTTGAAATTTGCATCTTTAGAAGAACCTACTTCAACCACTTCGCCAAAGAGCTTTGCTTCTTTAATGGCTTTACTAGACCACGTTCCTGTATTGAGGTATGCTGCCTTTTTTTCTAATAAATTGTAAGCAATCATTAAAAACTCCAGACTAGCTCCCCCCTGTAAAAATAAGGCTTGATATCCTTTGTTTTGCAACCCAAGGTGTTGTAGTGCCAATTCTCTGGCACGATCCATTACGTTTACAAAAGATTTGCTTCGGTGAGAAATTTCCAGAAGGGAAAGATCAAGGTTATCGAAGTTTTTTACTGCCCCGGCAGCATTCTCAAATACCGAAGGAGGCAAAATACAAGGACCTGCGCTAAAATTATGTTTTTTCATAGTGGCTGTTTTAAGGAATTGCAAAGATTAAAAAAAGGTAGGGGATTGGGCGTTAAATAATTGATAAGTTTAATAGAGTTACGATGTGCCAGTTTTAATAGGGGATTTGTGAATTAGTTAATTGGTTAGTTAGTTTTATGACTTAAGCATTGGGTTGGCTTTTTAAGGGACTAATGTGCCGGCGCGTTATTTAAAGGCTTCTTTAATATAACGTTCTTGTATTTTTACTTAGGGAAAAGCTTTGTATGCTATAAGTCTAACAAAAACTTCATGGTATCCACCCCATCTGCATAGTCTGAAAGTTTTGGTTCCTGTGCTTCCCCAAATGGAATGTGTTTTTCTGAAACAATACATTGAATCTTTTCCCGTGCAGCATTTAATGTGGAAGTTAGCGTGTCTATAGAATCATACTTTTCATAAAAAACTACCGAAATAGGGGAGGAGAAGCCTGTGTCTTCCTTCAGTATCATAAATTCATTGTCCAATAGTTTTTCCAAACTCATAAGGTACACCGCTTTGTTATAATCGTAATTATTTATGTATTTGTGGTTGTTAATTACGTCTTTCCAGGCAAACATTCCGTTGAAAAAGTGATCCCAGTCGTAGGTTTCAGGCACGTAAATTTTTGAAACATTCCGGCAGCCTAATCCGAAGTACCTAAAAATATCATCGGCCAGCGCTTCCATTTGTTGCGGGGTTTCCTTTCCTGTAAGGATGGCGACGCTGTTTCGGTTTTTCCGGATAATGTTGGGATATTTTCCGAAGTAATGCTCAAAATACAAAGCGGTATTGTCGCTTCCAGTGGCAATAACGGCATCGAAATCTTCCAGTTTTTTAGTAGTGAGTTTAATGGTATCTGCAAAGCCAGGTTCAACAGCTAGCAGGTAGCTACTCAAAAAGGGTAAGAGTACTTTGTCATTGGAGGACAATTTTCCCAGAACCGAGTGTCCTGAGAGTAGCACACACATAAAATCGTGAAACCCAACCAACGGAATGTTTCCCGCCATTACAACAGCAATTCTCTTTTCTGAAGTAGCATCAGGTATCTTGTAGTCTGAAAGCCATGCTAAAATATTTGAAGCTGTTAATGCCTCGCCCCAGCTTTTACAGGCATACTGAAGGTTTTCGTCCGTAAACCAGCTGTTTTGTGATTTTGCTAGTTGCCAAGTGTGTTGCATATCAGCAAAAAAAGGATCGTTTTGAGGTACCGAAGGATTTTCTGTTGGAGTGTCTTCAGCAAACTGGGATAAAAACGCTCCTAACTGAACAAACGCGTTAATTCTTTGTTGTAATTGCATCATTGTTTGGAGTTGCGAGTGTTAGGCATTAAATTTGCGCAAAGTTAGAAAAAGAAATTCCCTATGGCAATTATAATAACAGACGAATGTATTAACTGCGGCGCATGTGAGCCAGAGTGCCCAAACACCGCAATTTATGAAGGCGCAGACGATTGGCGCTATGCAGATGGAACCGATCTTGATGGTAGCATTGTGTTGCCAAGCGGGAAAGCCGTGGATGCCAATGAAACCCAGGAGCCCGTTAGCGATGAAATCTATTACATAGTAGCAGATAAATGTACCGAATGTAAAGGATTTCACGAAGAGCCACAATGTGCTGCGGTGTGTCCTGTAGACTGCTGTGTCCCGGACGAGGATAATGTGGAAAGTGAAGAGGTGTTGTTAGGCAAACAAGCCTTTATGCACCACGAATAGCGTACGTACATACCAAAAACTACATAAAAAAACACCCGCAAACTTGCGGGTGTTTTTATTTTGTGTGCTACTCTAAGCCAATAAATGACATCTCTGAATAGCACATGGTGCGGGGGACAAAAGATTATTTCATTTTATCTTTTTTCATCTTCATTTTGTCCTTCTTCATCTTCTTTTTCATATTCTTATCTACGTCAATTTTGTAAATGTAGTTCACTACTCCATCGTTATCAGGATCGTAACTTTCTACTACAAAATCTCCTTCTGCATTAAAATATCCGAAAGAATTTTTTCCGTCCTGCGTATAGATATAATATCCTTTTTGAGAGGTTGGATACAATCTTGCAACTTTAGCGTTGTCTTTGGTACTATCTACCAAATAGTATCCTTTACCATAGGGAGTAAATCTATAACTAATACCGTCATAATTGTAATCTACGTCGGTACTAACTGTGGTTGGACGCATAACCGTATTAAAATTCTGGCTTGAGGTTCTTTTACCTAACGCTATATCTGTGTTTGTTTCAGTTTTAACGGTTTTGGTTTTAACGTCAACGCCTTCACTGTCGGTCACAACAGTTTTCTTGGTGGTTTTAACTTCTTTTTCGTTAGTGTTTTGTGCAATTCCTGTTGAGAAAATTGCCAAAGCAGCTAGTATCATTATCTTTTTCATGGTCTTTTCATTTTGTAATTAATAGTGAAATAAAAGTACATGAGAGAATTGTTAACTCGTGCCAAAGCAGTACTAAGTCTTTATTAAAATGTAAGTTCTTCGGAGAGTTTTAATATAATTTAACTTAAAATAGTCTACACTATAATTTTTGTACCTTAGTAACATGCCATACTGGGGACATATTATTATCTGGGTGCTTGCGGTTTATCTTTCCATAAGTATAGTGTTGTACTACCTGCAGGACTATTTCTTGTTTAAGCCTGAGAAGCTCCCTAAAGACTTTATTTTTCACTATGAAAACCAGGAAGTTGAAGAGTATAACCTCGAAACTAAGGATGGGGCAGTAATTAACGGGCTTCACTTTAAGTCCAACAAACCGCGTGGCGTTGTTCTCTATCTAAAAGGGAACAGTAAGAGTATGAAAGGCTGGGGGAAGTTTGCAGTAGATTTTACACGTCACGGATACGATGTGATCATGGTAGATTACAGAGGGTTTGGTAAAAGCATTGGTAAACGAACTCAGGAAAATTTAAAAAAAGACCTGCAATATGTTTATGATAAAATAAAAGAACGGGTTCCAGAACACTATATAGTTTTGTACGGGAGGTCTTTGGGGTCTGGTTTTGCCACCAAGTTAGCTTCTATGAACCATCCTAAAATGCTCATTCTGGATGCTCCCTACTATAGTTTACTGAAAGTAACAGGGCGTTATATGGCATTTATGCCACTTTCAATTTTGCTGAAATATCCAATGCCTACCTACAAATGGCTACAGTATGTAACCTGTCCCATACATATTATCCATGGAACCAATGATAAACTCATTCCCTTTAAAAGTAGTGTAAAACTCTCTAAAATTAATCCCTCCCGTACACGACTCTGGCCAGTTATAGATGGCGGTCACAAAAATTTAAATAATTTTGAATCGTATCACGACATGTTAAAACAGATTATTAATTTTGAGGACGAAAAAATAGATTTGTCTACCACTAGTTTTAGGGTAAAACATTCTGCAAAAAAAGCACACTAGTTATAAGAAATGAAAAGAGTTTTAAAATTTCTACTCGCCCTCCTTATTGTGGTTTTACTTGCTGTTGGAGGTATTTACACATTTCAGGAGAAGTTTATCTTTCTTCCTAAAGATTTAGACCAGGACTATACCTATAGTTTCCCGTCACTAGAGGATAACGTAAGCTTTGAAGAACTATTTATCGACACCGAAGACGGAGCTCGTCTCAATGCGCTTTACTTTAAGGTGAATAAGCCAAATGGCCTGGTGGTGTATTTTCACGGAAATGCACACAATTTATCAAAATGGGGCACGATAGCCTCTCAGTTTACCCAGCATAATTTCAACGTGATCATGATGGACTACCGGGGGTATGGGAAAAGTACAGGAAACCGTACCGAAAAAAAAATGTATCAGGATGCGCTTGCTTTTTATGAAAAGGCAAATGAATTCTTCCCGGAATCCCAATTAACGCTCTATGGAAGGTCACTAGGAAGTACATTTGCAACCTATGTTGCCTCTAAAAAGAATCCCAGAAAGTTACTCCTGGAGGCACCGTTTTATAGTTTAACCGATGTTGTAAAAACACGATACCCTTTTTTGCCAGCCGAAAAACTTTTAAAATATAATTTTAACACCGGAACCTATGCAAATAATGTGGCCTCAAGAGTAACAATTTTCCACGGGACCGAGGATGGTGTTGTCCCTTTTCAATCTGGAGAAAAGTTATATCAGGTATTTCCCGAAGAAACCAGGAAAATGATTACGATAAAAGGTGGAAAACACAACAATCTATCGACCTATCAGGAATTTGCTATTTCACTTCACGGGGAACTGGGGTATTAAAAAAAAAGCACTAAAAAAACCCACCAGAACTGGTGGGTTTTTTTAGTGTTTGTCGATGGTCTTAATTTATTCCGTCACCATCTGGATCTTTTTTCAATTTTGCCATCCCTTTTGGACGCGATTGTAATTCTTGCTTTCTTTTTTCAAGCTCCGCCATCCTTTGCTCTTTCATTTTTAGTAAAGCCATTTTTTCCTTTTCTGCTTTTTCCAGTTGCATTTGCTTAGATCTTTCCAGCTCACTTTGCTGCGCTTTCATTTTCTGAGCAACCTTCATTTTATTGGAAGCATTTTCAGCGGTGTTTTCACCTATAACTTCAGTTCTGTCGGCGTCTATTTTCTTTATTTTTTTTGCCTGATCTTCCATATTGTTATCTTCCACTTCAATCACGTCAATTTCTTCATCTGTGTCTTCAACTACTTTTGTAGTAATTGCTTTATCGTCTGTTACACGCACTTTTTTGGTGGTTGTTTTTTTCTGCGTGTCTTTTTGAACTTGTGCATTTACAGCTACTGTCGAGAGTAGTGCTACACAAAGTAAGCTAAGTATCGTTTTCATAATGTATTGGTTTTACTGTTTTATGTAATCCAAATGTACTGTATGATATGTTAAAGTACTGCCAACGCCCCCTCAAATTTTTCCTATTTTTTACATATATCACCTTCTAAATTATAGGTGTTTATAGGAACTATACCGTATATTTGCCGGCTAAAATAGCGAGGTCGCTACAAGAAAAGAATAGAAGTCATGAAAGCAGGTATTGTAGGATTACCCAATGTTGGAAAATCCACCCTTTTTAATTGTTTGTCTAATGCCAAGGCACAAAGCGCAAATTTCCCGTTTTGTACGATCGAACCCAATATAGGGGTAGTAAATGTTCCGGATAGCCGTCTGGTAAAGCTGGAAGAACTGGTGAACCCAGAACGTGTATTGCCCGCTACTGTAGAAATCGTGGATATTGCAGGACTTGTAAAAGGAGCGAGCAAAGGGGAAGGATTAGGAAATCAGTTTTTAGGAAATATTCGCGAAACCGACGCTATTCTGCACGTGTTACGTTGTTTTGACAACGATAATATTGTACACGTAGATGGGAGTGTAGATCCTATTCGTGATAAAGAAACAATAGATATTGAACTACAGTTAAAAGACCTTGATACAACTGAAAAAAAACTGGAAAAGGTAAAGCGTGCTTCAAGAACCGGTAACAAAGAGGCACAGAAAGAAGAAGCAATTCTTTTGAAAATAAAAGAAGGTCTGGACCAGGGAATTTCAGTAAGAGCTATTGAAATTTCTGAAGACGACAGAGAGGAGTTTGTAAAACCCTTACAGTTTATCACAGACAAACCAGTTATGTATGTGTGTAATGTAGATGAAAACGCCGCAGCCAATGGAAATGCCTACGTAGACAAAGTAAAAGAGGCTGTAGCCAATGAAAACGCCGAAGTGATCATTCTGGCCGTTGGAACCGAAGCAGACATCACCGAATTAGAAACCTATGAAGAACGCCAGATGTTCCTGGAAGACCTTGGACTGGAAGAACCAGGCTCTGCCAAGCTTATTCGTGGGGCTTACAACTTATTAAACCTACAAACCTACTTTACGGCAGGAGTGAAGGAAGTTCGTGCGTGGACCATTCCAATTGGGTCTACTGCGCCACAAGCAGCAGGCGTGATCCACACCGATTTCGAAAAAGGATTTATACGTGCTGAAGTAATTAAATACGATGATTACGTGCACTATGGCAGCGAAGCCAAAGTAAAGGAAGCAGGGAAAATGGGAGTTGAAGGAAAAGAGTACATCGTAAAGGATGGCGATGTGATGCATTTTAGGTTTAACGTGTAGAAGATTTGCTTACAGGTCTTTAGAACGAATATCTAAAACTTATTTTTAGACCTTAACTATACTTTTTGCTATTGATTTTTACCTCAGTTCTTCCTAAGTTTGATTTTTTTTACGGATTTAACTCCAAGTATTATTAAGATTACAAACAAAGCAATAAAAAATATGCTGGTTGTAATGCTTTTTATAACTGAAAAAGTATTGGTTACACTAACTGTAGCCTCTGTCAATTCTGGATAGTTGTTCAACATAGTGATAATCCCAAAATTCTCCAGATAATCCGCAATTCCGGCAATTATAGGTAATAGAGAAAGATAGGTAAAAGGGGATTTAAGTTTGTTTAATTTTTTTAGAAAATATGCAAAAAGCAAAGAATAGGTCAGCCCAAAAAGTAGTGGATAAATCATATCCACAGGTATCTGTTTAGTTAGATAGGTTTTACGTCCATTTTCTCCAAGAGTACTAAATAATTCATTAACATAATTCCAATCATACCCTGTTGGCAACATATCCAACAACTTCATTCCGTTTGAGAATCCCATTGTTTTTGGAATAGTTACCAATAACATAAATAGGTAAACAACATTGGTCAAGATAAAAAGGCCTAATACTTTTTTTCCAGAAATGTTCTTTTCTAGAATTCTAGCTAATCGGTTCATTGTTATTCAAATTAGTGCTAATTCTTTATAGAGTCAATAGCCTCTTATTCAACTAAAGTAGTGTATAGAAGACACTTTTAAGCTATAAGCATCTAATAGGCGTTTTAAATACTTATAAATGTATACAAACGTTTAAAAAAAATTAAGTGTTTATATGGTTATACTATTTCCAAAAGAGTGTGCCGCTTGGTAAATCTCGATAATTAATAATTTACATACACATATCCCAGATACGCTTCAGGGTATTCAGGGTCGTTTAGCTGGAGTACATAATAATAGGTTCCAACTGGTACCACCGTATTTTGCTGTAAGATGCCAGTGTTCGGGATCGCGTCCCAAAGGCCTTCGTCATTACCCCCTTCGTAGATCAAATTTCCTTCTCTACTATAGATTTTTAGGTTAAAATCTGTAAATACATTTAAGATGGTTTCAATTTTAAAGACATCATTTAAGCCGTCCCCGTTGGGTGATATTCCTTGCGGGATTTCTGGTTCGCAATTCCTGGTACGCACTATAAACGAAGCCGTAGTAAAACAGATCTCATTTTCCAGTCTTACAAAGACCTCTTGAGGGTCGCTGGAATTTACAAACCGCTCTGGGTCTTCAATCGAGTTGGTGTTTGCGATCGCATCTTCTTCAGTTACGAAATAGGTAATCGTGTCTCCTGAGTTCGGGGAGATAAGGTCGTTTAGTTCGTCGACTAAGTTAAACGTAGCCATATCAAAACCTTCGTCACAATATTCAAGATCGGGTAGGGGACCAATGGGAGGTATGCTGCCAAATACCACTTTAATTTCAAATTCGTTGTTGGTGTCGTTCAGTTCAAAAACAAAGCCGTTGCCAGTACCGTCATCGTCTACCACTAAAAGCAGGGTAAAAGTATTCGGCACAGTGTCGGCCAAAGTAAGTACTAAAACACCGGGTTCACTTCCGCCAGCAGGTATGGTATTTTGAGTATCTGCCTGTGCTACTAAAGTGCCGTCCAGGTAAAATGCAATTGGAGTATTGGCCGGGAGTGGGGCAGTACCGTTGGTATTAAATACCGTGTACATAATGGGTAAATCTCTAAGTCGGCAGGCATTCAGGTCATTCGTAATGGCAATGGTCGCATCGGGTAACGGACAAACAACCACCTCAATCATAAAACTATCGATGCTGAAACAGTTTGGATTGGAAGCACGTACCCAGATAGTTTGTGGGTTGTCTATGTTTTCATAAGCCTCAGGATTTGGGATGGGATT
This sequence comes from Flavobacteriaceae bacterium UBA1903, assembly GCA_002337605.1. GTDB lineage: Bacteria > Bacteroidota > Bacteroidia > Flavobacteriales > Flavobacteriaceae > Marinirhabdus. The sequence goes on along the minus strand of DDGL01000003.1, from coordinate 136,846 downwards.
TACATCATCTTGTGCGTTTTCTTCGGTAAGGTGAAATGTAATGGTATCGGCATCGGTCACATCTTCTGTCGCGTCATTCAGATTAAAAGTTTCAGTACCAAAAACATCGCATAGTTCGAGATCCTCAACATTTGTGGTAACATCCGGAAATACCTGTAAGCTGAAATCGATAGTGAAAAGGTTATTGTTTTCGTCTAGTTCATTTACAGTGCTTACCCCGCCACCAGCATCGTCTACCGAAGCTACTAACTGGAAATCGGCTGGTACACCTGCAGGAATCGAAAGGTCTATAGATCCACTTTCTGAGCCGTCAATAGGCAGCACCATTGTGGTTGCTGTCTGACCCGTCAACGTTCCCCCGGCATAAAATGCAATGGGTACATTTGCAGGGAGTTCGCCTGTGCTGTTCACATTAAAAACGGTGTATTCTACCGTGATATCACGATCGCCACACGTATCTGCTCCAAAGGCATCGTCTATAACAATAGTAGCATCCGGGAGTTCTACGTTCAGGACCGTGATTATATTATTTAGCATCACCAGATCCTGCCCTGAGGTTACTTGTATGGCTGCTGTGTTATCACCAGGGTTTATGTTATTTTCAATACTATAAAAATCTAGATCCATATTAAATAACTCATCCGATCCTGTAAAAGAATTGGTCCCATTAAACTGATTGTTTTCCGGATTTAAAGGGGCGTTGCTTAAGATATTTCCGTTGATAGAAAGTGTTTCATTAACCGCGATTCCCTGGTCGCCTTCCCAGGCCAGGAAACCAATTTTAGCGCCTGTGTTATCCAGAACATTTAAGTTTTCTAAAAGGATGTTTATTTCGGGGTTAGCTGCTGAAACGCCTTCCAGTCCATCAAACAAAATAATTTGATTCAGTGGTAAGGTAGTGTCTTCATAAATAACATACATGGCCCATCCTCCAAAATTAGTTCCGGTACCATTATTTGCTGTACAATAGGGTAAAATAGCTTCGGTGAGGTCTAATTCCGAAAGGGTATAGGTGCCGTTCAAGGTTGCATTTACAATGGAAGTGACATCGGCATACGCAGCAAAATAATTGAATACAGTCCCGCCATTGTCAAACTCATAGTTAAATTCTCTTGAAGAAGAAACAGGGGTTCCATTAAGTTCCACATCAAAATCTCCATCGCCGGAACCTGCCCAGTAGAGTGCAGCCGCAACGACAGTTTGCCCTGGTTGTAACAGTAAATCTGCGCTGCTTTCGGTTAGAATCTCACACGTGGCATTTCCGTTATTTTCGGAAAGATTTAAGGTGTTTCCTACGCCTGTATAGTCAAACCGCCCATTATATTGAACAAATTGCCCTATTTGCTGTGCCTGGCTGAAACTGGTTATAACTACTAAAAGAAAAAAAAGGTAACGATTTTGCATAGTATGAGATTGGTAGCTAAATATAAGGAATATTTAGTACCTGCTACACTGGAAAACTTACAGGTGGTGGTTATTTATAAATCACGACGCTTTAGTAAGGCGTAACTCCAATAGATAAAAAGGAAGGTCCACACCGAAACAATAAGGACGGGTACCAGCTCTACATCGTAGGTTTTGGTAAACTCTTCCCCTAATTGGTTTGCAGCAGATTGCACCCCGCCTAAACGTGTAAAAGGCTCTTTAATAAGATTGCTCATTGCTGAGAGCGGAAAGAACTGTGATATATTTTCAGCGATGTCTGTTCCTTTAAAAAGTTGCCATTTCAGCAAGCCATAGATAATACTTTCAGCGATCCACCAGACCACTAAAAATCCAATGGCAAAAGCCGAGCGTTTTACCCAGACCCCTAAGAAAAGACAGAAGGCAAAGAATCCTACCAGCTTAATAAAGTAGGCCAGAAGGTATTCCATATCACTGAAAATGATTCCGAATTCTTTATAATCTGAGAAGCTAAGCCCCAGGATCATAGAAACAACAAAGACAAATATTGTTGAAATAATGGCAAAACCAATAACCGTGAGAAACTTTGAAAGCACAAATTCGCGCTTGCTCAATCCATCTATCAGGTTTTGTTTTAGGGTTCGGTAGCTGTATTCGTTACTCATCATGGATACGATGACAATGGCAAAGAAGATCTTTAAAATGGCCGCCATATAGGTATTAAAGTGCCAGATGAAAGGAAAGTTGAAAATCCCCTGATCTGCTACTCTGAAATTCACTTTGCCGATATTAAATTCTATCGAAGCAATAAGCGCTATAAACGTAATGAGTACAAAGTAAATAATAGAAATAACCTTTGCAGAACGGTTGTATTTCAGTTTTTGTAATTCTATAGAAAGGAGTCGTAGCATAGCGGTTAGTTGAGGTTTTTGGTAATTTCCAGGAATTGTTCTTCAAGGCTTTCTTTACGTTTCACCAGGTGTGAAAGTGTAATTCCCTTCGCGTGCATTTGTGAGTTAAATGCAGAAGCATCCATAGGTTCGTTTAAGTACGCAATAAGCGTTTCGCCTTCTTCTTTTACGGTGCCAAAGGCCGGGTTGCTGGCTAGTTCGGCTTGCAGTTGTGCTTTGTTTGCAGCGCTTACTACAAAGAACCCGTGGCTGGCATTCATGCCTTCTACACTGCCGCTGTACAAGCTTACTCCTTTTCGTAAAATTACAACGTGCGTACATACTTTTTCTACTTCGTCCAATAAGTGAGACGCTAGTAAAATGGTAGTTCCCTCGCTGGCTATTTGCTTTATAATGCCCCGGATTTGATGAATCCCCTGCGGATCTAACCCGTTGGTAGGCTCATCCAGAATTAAGATCTCAGGATCGTTTAACAATGCCGAAGCAATTGCCAGACGTTGTTTCATTCCCAAAGAGAAAGTACTGAACTTGCTGTGTTTTCGCTCGTGCAATTCTACTACCTCAAGCTTCTCATCTATTTTTGACGTATCTACTCCTTTAATTTTACACACCAGCTCCAGGTTTTGTGCTGCCGTCATATACGGGTAAAAGTTGGGACGCTCTATAATGGCGCCTACTTTTTTTAAGGCTTCGTGTGTAGATTGGGTTCCGTTAAACCAGTTATAATCGCCACTGGTTTTGTTTACAACATTTAAGACAATGCCAAGGGTAGTAGATTTTCCACTTCCGTTGGGGCCTAAAATTCCATAAACGTTTCCTTTTTCAATACTGAAGGAGAGGTCGTTTACAGCTGTAATGGGACCAAACTTTTTGGTGAGATTGTTAATCGTAAGAATTGTTTCCAAGAGATTGGTTTTTGGAGATTAGCTACCCATATGACGAATAGGGAGTGATTTTGTTACAAACGTAGAAAAAACAAATCCAAAAAGTAAATCCCAAGTTCCAAAAACTAACTGTCATTGGAATTTGGGATTTGTTATTCTAAGATCTTAGAACGTTAGCTCTTCTGTTCTTTGTTAAAATACACCAGGTAATAATACATCTGCTTTTCTTCGTCCCAGCCTTTTTCTACAAACTTGTCGGCACTTTCCGGGTTTATAAAATCCAGTTTGATCTGGATGTTGGTGTCCAGATTAATTACGTTTTTAATTTTTTTGCGTGCGGCAGTTACTGCTGTATTGGCAATAGGGAAGTTGGTGACGTCTTCAATTTTATATTTAGGTGCTTGCTCGGTTTTATAGTGTTTGAACTCTGGAATGAGGTCCGGATTGTCCATAACTTCATTCATAAAAGAGGTCTCTTCAAACGTATCGTTTTTGGCAAAGTGGTTTACCGCACGATTCATAAACATCACTTCTTGTTGTTTGTCTTCAGCAGGTAATACTACGTCTTTCGCAAAATCCTGACAGAATTTCAAGTACTTTTTTGTGTAAAAATTATCGTCTGCCAAGGCTTCAACTCCTAAAAAACTCTCTAGCCAATACCGTGCGTCATAGCGATTACTGTCTACGGAAAGTATTTTATAACCTTCTTCTTTTTTTACGTCGAAGATGATAGCCCCTTTGTCCAGTTTATTTAGGTTAACACCCTCTTGTAACACTGCGTCCAGTTGATGCTCTCCTTCACGAAACTGAAGAAAATCCTGTTTTAATTCAGATTTAAAAATACCGATGGCGTTTACCTTTTCGTTGTCCAGTTGCAGGTTTTCCATATAGGCAATATACACCTCACCGCTTTTAATATGTGGGTGTGTAGCCTGATCGAATAAGTGTTTTGCTATTTTCTTGCTCTGCTCATGAATGCTATCTGGGTTGGCAAACCCTTCAGAAACCAGGTTGTATAATTCGTGGAATTCAAGATCTGCTTCATTCTGAAAGTTGAAATAATTTTCTTCTTTATCACGGAAGGGTTTCAAGAAAAACTCTTTCAATAAAGGAGTTAACTCATCATCCATTTCATAAGGAGAAGCCGAAAGTAAAATACCTTCGTTACGGCTTTTGTTCCCAACACGGTGGATAGAAAGGGATGCAATATGGGTGTTGTATAGATTGATCATTAGTGAATTTGTGAACTGGTTAAATAGTGAATTGGTAAATTGGTTGCTATTGGGGTGGTGGTAAAAGCAATGTTATACTCTCACCACCGCTTATTGAATTACTGCGAATGTAATACTGATTTACTTAAAATCAGTTCCAGTTTTCATCAAAATCCAGGTCTTCGTAATCGTTGGCATCGAAGTCTTCATCCTCTTCAAAATTTCCATCGTCGTCAATTTTTTCAGCAATAAATTCTTTTTCTGGAGCTTGCGCTGGTATTTCACCGTGCGAGTACATTAAGTTAGGGTAGGGCATTCCTGGTTCCGGGTCGGTAATTTCAGCCAGCTCTACCATAAACGTCCACATACTTAAAAAATCGTATACGTATAATAATCGCGGCTGTTCTGCCCAAACGGCGTCTTCCAGAATGGTTTCGCTCATCGTACGAACGGTATCTTCCCCTTCGCCCATATCAAAAAGGGCAATTTCCTCACCTTGTTCCCAGATTTCATTACTCACGTAAAATGACGCCATTTCCTGTCCTTCAAAACCAAAGGCTTGCGTTATCGCATTGTGGAAGTCTTCCATAGTACTGGAAGCTTCAATTTCAATATCTCTAAATACATCTTCGTGGGTGTCTAGAATGGCTCTAAATCTGTAAATCATCTCCTAAAATTTTGGAGTGCAAAGATACGGGTTTGCTTTTGAAATAGCTGTTTCAGATTTCAAATTTCAGAGTACAATCTACTCAAATTGATAAACCTTTTTTAGAAGAGAGCAAAAAGAGACGTAGCCCTTATTACTTACCATTAATTTACTCGTACCGCAAACTCTCAATAGGATCTAGTTTTGCTGCCTTAGTGGCAGGGTAAGACCCCGCAATGACTGCAGTTACAAACGAAATAATGGTAGCACCAATCAATGCAGTCCATGGCAAACTAAAATCGAATCCTGTAAAATACGCAAACAGCCAACCAGTAATAAGCCCTAAAATAATACCTAACACACTCCCTAACTGCCCTATAACAATGGTTTCCATAAAAAACTGGGTAGAAATGGTTTTACGTTTAGCGCCTAAGGCTTTGCGGACTCCAATTTCCCGGGTACGTTCTGTGACCGATACCAACATAATATTCATTAACGCGATAGAAGAACCTAAGATGGTGATGATACTAATGATCCAGGCGGCGATAGAAAGTGCTCCAGTAATGCTGCCAATACGATTTATAAGGTCGTCGCTACGCTCTATCCCGAAGTTATTTTCTTCAATAGGACTTAGACCACGTACGTTTCTAAAATTTACTATGGCAGCATCTTGCGCGCCTTGCAGCATTTCCTTGTCGTCTACCCGCACACTTATGTTATAATTTATATTGGGAGTAGTGTAAATGCCGCGGGCTACCTGTATGGGAATAAGTACCTTTAGGTCCTGGTTGTTGCCAAAAGTACTTCCCTTAGATTCCAGCAAACCAATCACTTTAAACTTTACTCCCCGAATACTAATAGTACTATTAATGGGATTGTCGTTCTTAAAAAGACCTTTCGAGAAATCTGATCCCAGGATACATACCTTGGCGTTGTTCTGTATATCGAATATAGTGAAATTTCTTCCGCGGTCTATTTTGGTTCCTGTGTTTTCAAGGTAGTTTTCATTTACCCCGTATACTTGTGCTTCAGGATCGGTTTTTTCACTTTCAAATTTTACCTCGGCGGCATTGGTGCCTAAAAATGAAACCGATATTTGTGAAAAGGGATACTCATATACATCTACAAACTCCCTGATGTTATCGTAACTAATAATAGGATTTACCTTCCTTTTTTCACTCCCACGGTTACTGTTTACCTGAAATTCATACCGCTGAATGTTAAATGTATTGGCTCCCATAGAAGCAAAATCACCAGAAATGGTGTTTTCTAATGCCTTTACAGCACTTAAAATACCTACGAGCGCCCAAATACCAATACCAATAATGATGATGGTAAGAATGGTTCGCAATAGCTGACTTTTTATACTATCTAACGCAATACGGATATTTTCTCGGAAGAGTGAAAACATAGGTTGGTGACTAAGGTTTTTAATAAGACTATTAACCGTGCATAAAGTTACAAATTACAGCAGAAATTAGGATATTTGCATCTTGATTCACACATAACTGTCACACTGAGCGCAGTTGAAGTGATTGAAATTCTATAAATAGATAGTTTTCGACTGCGCTCAAACTGACCTATTAAAATACATAAAATTGAAAAAACCCAGCATCCCAAAAGGCACCCGCGATTTTTCTCCTGTTGAAGTTACCCGTCGTCATTATATTATGGATACGATTAGGGGAGTGTTCAACAATTTTGGGTTCCAGCCCATAGAAACCCCAAGTTTTGAAAACAGCGACACCTTGATGGGGAAGTATGGGGAAGAAGGAGATCGTTTGATTTTTAAGATTTTGAACAGTGGGGATTTTCTTCGCAAGGTAGATGCTACAACCTATGCTGAAAAGGATAGTGGAAAGATTACCTCAAGTATCTCCGAAAAAGCCCTTCGATACGACCTCACAGTTCCTTTTGCACGCTACGTAGTACAACACCAGAACGAGATCACCTTTCCTTTTAAGCGCTACCAGATACAGCCGGTTTGGCGGGCAGACAGACCTCAAAAAGGACGGTTTAGAGAGTTTTTTCAATGTGATGCTGATGTGGTGGGAAGTACCTCGTTGTGGCAGGAAGTAGAATTGGTACAATTGTACGATACGGTTTTCAGCAAACTGAAACTCGACGGCGTTACTATAAAGATGAACAATCGTAAGATCTTAAGCGGTATTGCCGAAATGATAGGTGCCGAAGACAAACTCATCGATTTTACGGTAGCGCTGGACAAACTCGATAAAATAGGGGAGGAAAAAGTAAAGACTGAAATGCTTGACAAAGGTATTTCACAAACAGCTATTGAAAAATTGCAGCCGCTGTTTTCGGTTGCTGGAACTGCTTCAGAAAAGTTAGCTACGTTAAAGGATTTATTGGCTGTTTCAGCAATAGGAATGGAAGGGATTTCAGAACTGGAGTTTATTATAAACGCAATGGAAACGTTGGAACTTTCTTCAGCAAAACTAGAAATAGACGTGACCCTGGCTCGCGGGCTTAACTATTACACAGGCGCTATCTTTGAAGTGGCCGCTCCGGATGGAGTTGCTATGGGAAGCATTGGCGGGGGAGGCCGTTACGATGACCTTACAGGAATTTTCGGGATGAAAGATATGAGTGGGGTGGGGATTAGTTTTGGACTGGATAGGATTTATCTGGTATTGGAAGAGCTCAATTTATTTCCGGAAACCGTTACGGCAAGCACCAAAGTACTTTTTATAAATTTCGGAGAAAAAGAAGCGTTGTATGCGATGCAGGCCATTTCCAAACTGCGAAAAGCAGGTGTTAATGCTGAACTGTATCCAGACAATGCCAAAATGGGCAAGCAAATGGGCTATGCAGATAAACGCGATATTCCTTTTGTGGTGTTGGCGGGTGAAAGTGAAATAAACGAAGAGCGATACACCCTTAAAAATATGAAGAGTGGGGAGCAGGAAACTGTTTCTGCAGATGGGTTACTTTTAAAACTCAAATAATGTAAATTTATCTTTGCACCAGCAATTAATTGTTTCTATATTTGCCACCGCAAAAACGGCGAGGTAGCTCAGGTGGTTAGAGCGTCGGATTCATAACCCGGAGGTCACGAGTTCAAGTCTCGTTCTCGCTACAAAATCCCTTCAATCATTGGAGGGATTTTTTTGTTTTTATACCTAAATTCTTTCAAGGAAAATATTGCCTTCAAATTTGTCTTTAAAAAAATTATTTTTGCCCCTCCGTTTTAAAATTAATCTATATATTGGGCAGTAACTAACAAGCACTATGGAAGAAAAAGTTAAATACGAAATGGAATTCCCAATAAAGGTGTCACCATCTTTGTTATATACATATATATCTACACCTTCGGGAATGAGTGAGTGGTATGCAGACAACGTTAATTCCCGGGGTGAGTTTTTCACTTTTATATGGGATGGCAGCGAAGAAAAAGCCAAACTACTTGGAAAAAAGACCAATGAGCGTATAAAATTCCGCTGGATGGTAGACGAAGGAAGTGAGTATTTCTTTGAACTCCGCATACAAGTTGACGAAATTACCAAAGACGTTTCCTTAATGATCACCGACTATGCCGAAGAGGATGAAGTTGACGAGGGAAAAATGCTGTGGGAAAATATGGTTTCTGAATTAAAACAAATTTTAGGTTCTACCTAATCTACTTTTCATTGGGAAAGATTAATAATATCTTTGCGCCGTTCCATAAAAGGAACGGCTTTTTTTATGATTAATCACAACGGACAGTTACTTTCAAAAACCGAAACTACTATTTCTTTCACTAATCGCGGGCTTAATTATGGGGACGCTGTGTTTGAAACTATTCGTGTTTCAGCTGGAAAGGTCTTGTTCTGGGAAGATCACTATTTCAGATTAATGGCTTCTATGCGTATCATGCGAATGGGAATTCCTATGACGTTTACTCCGGAGTTTCTAGAAGCTGAAATTTTAAAAACGGTAGCAACTATAGATGAAAAGAACAAAACCTATCGTGTAAAACTACTGGTATGGAGAAATGAAGGAGGGAAATATACCCCAACGGCGAAAGATGTGAGTTTTTTGATAACTACTGAAGTACTTGAAAATTCATTCTATACTATAAGTGATAGTGCTTATGAAGTTGAACTATTTAAAGACCACTACGTTACTTCTGGTTTACTTTCCACATTAAAATCGAATAACAGAATTATAAATGTACTGGGAAGCATTTATGCCCAAGAGAATGACTATGCCAACTGTTTGCTGCTCAATGAAAAAAAACAAGTGGTTGAGGCATTAAATGGAAATATTTTTTTGGTAAACGGCTACAAGATAAAAACCCCTCCTATTACAGATGGTTGCCTGAATGGAATTCTACGCAAGCAAATCATTAAGGTTCTTGGGCAGGTACCGGATTACATCCTGGAAGAAACATCGGTTTCTCCGTTTGAATTACAGAAAGCTGACGAAATCTTTTTTACCAATACAATTGTAGGGATTCAGCCTGTAACAAAGTATCGTAAAAAAGAATACGGTACTACTGTTGCTAAAGAGCTATTGCAAAAATTAAATGTGAAAGCTAGATTAGGCTAGTTGTAGTTTGGGTTTTCCGGAGCGTTGGACCAAAGAAGGTAATCGCCACCAAACTCTATCATTTTTTCTTTCCAGAAATCGAAATAGGATTTTCCAATAATACTATTTTTGTACTCATTAGGAGTTACCACCCAGCTATTAAGCTCAAGCTCTTGCTCTAACTGCTCGTGTTCCCAACCAGAATAGCCCAAAAAGAATCTGATCTGGTCTTCTTTTAGTTCGTTATTCTTTAACAACCCTGCAATGGCAGCAAAATCACCACCCCAATAAATTCCGTTGGAAATTTCAATACTACCAGGAACTAGGTCTGGTATTTTATGAATAAAATATAAATTATCCTGTTCTACAGGCCCACCGTTATACACGGTAAGGTCACTGTTAATTTCGGGAATAAAATCTTTAAGGGTATATTCCAAAGGCTTGTTTAGGATAAAACCTACCGAGCCCTCAGCATTGTATTCTGCTAAAAGAACCACAGAGCGATTAAAGGATACATCGCCAATAATAGAGGGTTCTGCAACAAGCAGTACCCCTTTGGTTGGTTTTAAACTTATCATTTTAGTTAGTTTCTTGTACTAAAACTAAACATTTTTTTTTAAAAAGCAATTAAAATAGTATACAAAGAATATTTTAAACAAAAAATCCCGCCAAAAGGCGGGATAAAATTTTATTACGAAGGACGTAATTAGTTTACAGCGCTAGAAAGATCAGATCCTGCTTTAAACTTTACTACATTCTTAGCAGCAATTTTGATAGTTTTTCCAGTTTGTGGGTTTCTTCCATCTCTTGCAGCTCTTCTAGATACTGACCAAGATCCGAATCCTACTAGAGAAACACGGTTTCCTTTTTTAAGTGATTTTTCAACATTTCCTAAAAAAGACTCTAATGCTTTTTTTGCTGCTGCTTTTGTAATTCCGGCATCTGCTGCCATTCCATCGATTAAATCTGATTTGTTCATAGTTTAAGTATTAAATTAAATTGTTGGTTAAACTTATTTTTAATTGTCTCTACAAATTTAAACGGATTATCGGTTCACGCAAGGAATGACGGGGTAAATAGGGGTATTTGTTGATAACTTCGACGGTTTGTTGATAACCAAACCCCTTTTTATCTTAAAATTAGCAAGTTGAGCAACCACGGGGCTTACGTGAGCTTTGCTTCATTTTGAAACGAAAATCCATTTAAAAGCGATGCCGAATCCATTTTTCGTTTACCCGGGAGTTGTAACTCTTTTATATATAGGTAACCATTTTTACAGGCAACTTTTATTGTTTTTTTTGTGGTGATGATGGTGCCAGTGTTTTCGAGCGGTTGCACGAGTTCAAATTCAGTTGTATAGATCTTTACCTTTAATTGTTCATTATCTTGTTCTAAATAGCACCAGGCAACAGGGTAAGGTGAAAGCCCACGTATGAACGCATCAATCTGCTCCACGGGTTGTGACCAGTCTATTTTGGTGTTCTCCTGGGTGAGCTTTGGGGCTTCTTTAAAGACCTCGGTTTTGGGTTGCGACTGGGGGATTACTGTTTCCTGGGCAATAGCATCTACCGTTTTTAAAACTAATGTACTGCCAACCTCTAGTAAGGTATCGTGCAGAGTACCTACAGTTTCTCTTTCAGCAATGGTGACTTCTTCTTTGAAAATAATGGCACCTGTATCAATTTTTTCATCTATAAAAAAAGTAGTGACGCCTGTCTTGTCTTCCCCATTAATAATAGCCCAGTTTATGGGAGCAGCACCACGATACTGAGGCAGTAAAGAGGCATGTAAATTGAAGGTGCCGTATTCAGGTAGTTGCCAGACCACTTTGGGTAACATTCTAAAGGCCACCACAATTTGAAGATTGGCTTTGAACGACTTTAGATTGCTTAGAAAGTCTTCATCTTTAAGATTGGTGGGCTGTAAAACCGGAATTCCTTGTGTTTCGGCATATTGTTTTACAGCAGATGCTTGTAATTTCCGTCCACGTCCGGCAGGTCTGTCTGGTGCAGTTAGTACTGCGACTATATTTTTTTTATTTTCAACCAAGTGTTGCAACACACCTACAGCAAAGTCTGGTGTGCCCATAAATATTATTCTTATGTCTTTCAAGTTGTCTTTATTTTTTTGTTAGTAGGCTTTAGACCCGAGACTACGTTCGCAATGCTCTCTCTTTGAATTAAGAACACTGACGGTAACTTTTGTAAGTTATATAACTGTCCTGTTTCTTTAGCAAGTGTAGCTTGCCATCTTGTTTCTTGTGTCAATTTTATTTCAAATGAAATCGATTCCGAACTCCCAGTGTTACTTTTTTACTATCCAATAACAAACGAAGTGTGGACACGATGTCGGTTTCTGCAAAAGTAAGTTTTTCTGAAAGTTCCCGTGAGCTTTGTGGTGTTTCTTCCAGCAACAACAGTATTTTTTCTGAAAGTGTTTTTCGTTCTTCAGCTGAAATTTTCTGAAATTCAGAGGTGCAAACCGAGCAAATTCCACATCTCTCACCATGTTCCTCCCCAAAATACCGAACCAATTGCACACTTCTGCACTCTTTTGTATTGTCAATATAATCTACTACTGCTTTTACCTGAATCTCTTTTTTTTCTTTCTGAAGCGCAATTTCCTTGCTCAACGGATTAATGGTTTTCTCATCTTCCCTGGGGAGCACAAACGTTAAAACAGCATCGGTTACTTGTAACTGAAGGGTAAGCAAGGCATCCCGTTCCATTTGTTCAAGCACCTTAATGATGGTAGCAACAGATTGTCCGGATTTGGTTGCAACATAGTGTAGGTTAATACTGGTGGGAGTTTCAAAAACCCCGCCGTACAAGCGTAAAATTGTCTTCCCGATCACTGAGGCCAGTACATCTTTTTTAAAATACTCCAAGACCACCTGTGAAGTTGCCACAAAGTGTACAATAGATTTCCTGCCGAAGCTTTTGGAAAGTTGTAAAACTCCCAGTCTGTCTAGAATTTGTAGACTATTAAAAGCCAATAGTGTGCTGAGCTCGTAGGTTTTACAAAAGTCTGAAAAGTTGAACGGATGTGATGTAAATTCACCTTCGCCATAGGGAACCTGAAAATAGTTGTTGAGCTTTTTGTAGAGATACTTTATATCTTTTGTAGTAGGGTAGGAGGCTACGAATTGCCGATGCACTAATTGCTTGTCATAATCGCTCCACAAAATAACTGCTTTGGCAAATTCTCCATCCCTTCCCGCACGTCCCGCTTCCTGAAAATAAGCTTCCAGGCTATCGGGAAGTTGCACGTGAACTACCAGGCGTACATTCGGTTCATCAATTCCCATTCCAAAGGCATTTGTGGCAACTATGTTGGGGGTGTTTCCGTTTTGCCAGGAATTCATCTTTAGGGTTTTCTCTTCTGAAGAAATTCCCCCGTGATAAAAAGTACTTGCAATTCCCAGAGAATTTAACTGATTGCTTATTTCGATACAAGAATTCCGGCTACGGACATAAATAATTGATTTGCCGGCTACGTTTTTTAGTAATTGCTGAATACGATAGATCTTATCTTCAACGTTGGAAACCTGATAGCTGATGTTCTCTCGAGCAAAAGAAGCCTGAAAGATGTTGGGAAGCTCCAGTTTTAATTCGTTTACAGTGTCTTTAAGTACTTTGGGTGTAGCGGTAGCTGTAAGTGCAATAGCAGGCACCAGAGGATGCATTTCCCGTAATACCGTAGTGTTTTTGTAGGCAGGTCTAAAATCGTTTCCCCATTGTGAAATACAATGCGCTTCATCTACAGCAATTAAGTTTACCGGCATTTGTTTGATGGCATTTTGAACCAGCTCTTGTTGTAAGCGCTCCGGAGAGAGGTATAAAAATTTATAAGTTCCATATTTGGCGTTGTCAAGTAATGTTTGTAAATCATTAAATGAAATTCCGCCAGAAATCTGTAACGCTTTGATCCCTTTTTCTTTTAAGGCATTTACCTGATCTGCCATTAACGCCACTAAGGGGGAAACGACAATGCAAATACCGTCCTGGGCAAGTGCAGGTACTTGAAAACAAATAGACTTGCCGCCACTGGTGGGTAGCAATGCAACCGTATCTTGCCCATCCAGGACCGATTGAATGATTTCTTCCTGTAGGGGTCTAAAAGAAGTAAACCCCCAGTATTTTTCTAATATTTGAAGTGGTTCGGTCACCTGTTTTTTTGTAGGGTTTCTAAAATGAATTGTTTGCGTTTTACAACGGTTCCAATGGGAACTTCAATAACTGCATATCCAAATTTTTTATACCCCTCTTTTAAATAGGTATACAGTTTTGTCGCAATTTCAAAACTTTCATAGCGCTCGTTGTCCTGCTGATAAATTTCCTGCCAGGGTGGCAATAAAAATACCATATCATATTTGTTATCACGACACGTTTCAGTAAAATGATTTGGATATTCGGTTCCTAAATAGTCCATATAGATGGGCACATCGGGAAGGCCTCGGTCATAAAATAAATGATTGGTTTTGTATACGGAAGCATCCTGAAACTGTTGTAGCCGCCCTTCTAATAATTTTTGGCTGAACAGAATTGGGTCGCTTAAAAAAAGCTGCTCAATTCCTTCTTTTTGAGCTTCCAGAATAATATCCCGGGAAATTTCGTGCATGCAGGAGTGCCCATCAGCTTCCAAGGCATGAATTAAAGTACTTTTGCCGGTTCCCGGTCCTCCTATAATGGCGATTCGTTTGGGGGTTTTATGATGTAAATTCATACATGTTGCGATGATCCATTGAGCGCTGCCAATGCGAATTAAACTTCGGATTATACATAGTCTTTGACTGCGCTTAGACTGGCATTCTAAAATTAATACTAATTTCAAAAGTACAAATCCCACGATAATTACTTGCTACAAGAATCCGTATCTTTGTTGAAAATGAAATTGCATGAGTACCGATAAAAAATCTGAAGCGTTCTACTCCCGCCTGCGCGAACAACTGGAAGGCGATACCGAATGGCCCGCGCCGTATTTGTACAAATTTATTGTTCCGGCCAGCAACGAGAAAATTGCTGAAATTGAAGCTATTTTTGATAGAATGGGAGCTCAAATACAAACACGTGACTCTTCAAAAGGAACCTATACAAGCGTTTCAATAAAAGTAACTATGGAGTCACCAGATGCTGTAATTGAGAAATATTTGCAAGTTTCAGAGGTGGAAGGTGTAATATCGCTATAATTTTTAGTATTTTGCAAGCGTTATTACTTCAACCAGATTACATTTCCTAAACCTATTATTTTGATAGAAGCTATAGAATACAATACAGAGCGCCCGCATCTGATTATACCTGAATATGGTCGTCATATTCAGAAAATGGTAGACCAAGCCGTTGCCGAAGAAGACCCGGTTAAAAGAAACAAACAAGCTAAAAGCATCATTGCTGTGATGGGTAATTTAAACCCACACCTACGCGACGTACCAGACTTTCAGCATATGATCTGGGATCAATTATTTATTATTTCAAAATTTCAACTGGATGTAGAATCTCCCTACCCTAAGCCTACACCAGAAGAGCTATATGCACGTCCGGAACCCTTGTCTTATCCACAAAATTATCCTAAATATCGTTTCTACGGAAACAATATTAAACGCATGATAGATGTGGCTAACAGCTGGGAAGAAAGCGAAAAAAAAGAAGGATTGATTCTTACCATCGCTAACCATATGAAAAAATGTTTCCTGAACTGGAACAAAGACACTGTAGAAGATGAAGTGATTTTCAATCATCTATACGAACTTTCTGGTGGTAAAATTAACTTGAAAAACAGCGATGAAGATCTACGTGATGCTCAAAAGTTGATGAAGAGTAAAAAACGCTTCAACACCAACAGCAATAGTAAGAAAAATCACAAAAACAGCAATCGTGGCCGTAAGCGCTACTAATCTCTTCTAGTATTTTATGGGAACTTTTCAAATTGAAGGCGGTCACAAACTTAAAGGTGAAATCCGTCCGCAAGGCGCTAAAAATGAAGCTCTGCAGATACTTTGTGCCGTATTAGCAACTTCAGAAGAAGTAATCATTGAAAACATTCCAGACATTCGGGATGTGAATAAACTTATTGAAATCCTTGGAAATCTGGGGGTTAAAATTCAAAAACTCGGAAAGGGAAAATATTCTTTTGTCGCAGACGACTTAAAACTAGAGTATTTAGAATCTGAATTATTCAAAAAAGAAGGAAGTTCACTTCGAGGTTCTATTATGATCGTGGGCCCTTTACTGGGACGTTTCGGGAAAGGATACATTCCGCGTCCAGGAGGTGATAAAATTGGAAGACGCAGGTTGGATACCCACTTTGAAGGATTTATAAATCTAGGAGCTACTTTTAGATACAACCGCGAAGAACGTTTTTATGGGGTGGAAGCTCCAGACGGACTTACAGGCACTGATATGTTATTGGATCAGGCCTCAGTAACCGGAACAGCAAATATTGTACTGGCTGCTGTTTTTGCTAAAGGAACCACAACTATTTACAATGCAGCTTGTGAACCTTATTTACAGCAACTGTGTAACATGTTGAATAGTATGGGGGCAAAAATTACAGGCGTAGGCTCCAACTTACTTACTATTGAGGGCGTAGAGAATTTGGGAGGTTGTCACCATCGCGTGCTGCCGGATATGATTGAAATTGGTAGCTGGATTGGGCTAGCAGCTATGACAAAGAGTGAAATCACCATAAAAGATGTAAGCTGGAAAGACTTAGGATTAATTCCTGATACCTTCAGAAAACTTGGTATTACGTTAGAAAAGAAAGGAGACGATATTTACATTCCAGCTCACGATAACGGATATGAAATTCAAGGATATATCGACGGTTCTACACTAACTGTTGCAGATGCACCCTGGCCTGGATTTACACCAGACTTGTTAAGTATTGTACTGGTAGTGTGTACACAAGCCAAAGGAAATGTACTCATTCATCAAAAAATGTTTGAGAGTCGTTTGTTCTTTGTCGATAAGCTTATTGATATGGGCGCACGGATTATCTTATGCGACCCGCACCGCGCTACGGTAATGGGACATAATTTCGATTCGCAACTAAAAGCCACCACCATGGTTTCGCCAGATATTAGAGCAGGTATCTCGTTGCTAATTGCCGCGCTTTCAGCCAAAGGAACCAGTACCATTCATAATATTGAACAAATAGACCGTGGGTATGAAAATATTGACGAACGCTTGCGCGCTATTGGTGCAAAGATTACCAGGTTGGATTAACATTAAGAAGTATAAGATAAAAAAGCGTTCAATTTAAAGTTGAACGCTTTTTTTATGTATGAGTATTTCGTACTTTGTAATTCTACAACTGTACCGCTACAATCGTACTTAAATTATCCTTGCAACTTTCTGTTTTTATTAATCTCGTCCTGTAGTTTACGACGAAGTTGTTGTTGCTCTTCAATTCTTGTCTGGCGGTGTTTTTCAAATTCTATTTCGGTTTCAGCAAGTTTTAACTGTGCTTCTCTCGTTACCGAATGACTGTTTTTGAACTTGTAGATAAAGAAGATAAGGGCTAAAAGCAGGGCCCCAATAATAGACCACATAATAGTATTGTAGGTTGCTTTTTGAGTAAGGAGTCCTAAAATTTCAATTCCATTTTCTTTCTTTTGGCTTAGCGCCAACTCTTCTTTGGTTTTGCTAAGGTTTTGAGAAAGTGAAGCAATTTCATTTTTTTGAGTATCAATTTCAGTATTCAATGCTGAAATCTTACTTTCAAACGTTCCAAGGGTATCCAAAATATTCGCGCGTAATTTGTTTATTTCGGTCTTTTTAATGACCTTAAATTCTTGATAGCTGTTGGAGCCATCTACGACGTCTACAAATTGGTTTTCAATAGTGTTCGGGGAATTTTCTTGCGTAGTATCCTGTGCAAAGGTTAGGGATATACACAAAAATACGGCTACCACGGTGAGTGTAAATTTATTCATTAGAGTTTTGTTGGGTTTGTTATGAAATGGATAACAGCGCAAGAGTAGAAAAATTGTGCTAAACATCCCAAAAATATGGATGAATTACCATTTATTTAACAACTACGCTTTTATGGTTGTAACAATAGGAAAGTGCTCCAGAAGGACATTTTTTCACCTGAGCGACTACTTTTTCTGTCGCTGCAGCATCCAGATCTATCCAAGGGATTACCGTTGTCCTGAATACTTCAGAAAGTCCTTTAGCACAAGTATCTGCATGAATACATTTTTGCGGTTCATAGGTAACAGTAATTTCACCGTTAGTGAATTCGTTTTTGAAAGATTCCATAGGCTGGATTTGGGGGGCAATGCCTTGTTTATCCGATAAATATATAAAAATATCCGATAAAATGCACTATTAGAGAAAAATCTTACAATAAAATGTTAATTTATAGCGTTTTTGTAGGTCTCCAGCGCTCGTTCCCGAGCCTCTTTGTGGGCTACCATTTTTTCTGGGTAGTCGTCAGTTTCAAATTCTTCCACCCATTCTTTTATATAGCTATGATCTTTATCAAATTTTTCGATCTGTGTGGTGGGATTAAATATTCTGAAGTAGGGTGCGGCATCCACGCCGCTTCCCGCAGCCCATTGCCAGTTACCCACATTGCTTGATAATTCATAATCTAATAACTTTTTAGCAAAATATGCTTCACCCCACCGCCAATCTATAAGTAAGTGCTTACATAAGAAGCTCGCCACTACCATCCGTACACGATTGTGCATATAACCCGTTTTATTAAGTTGGCGCATTCCGGCATCCACTAACGGATAACCCGTTTTTCCTGTTTTCCATTTTTTAAAATCTGCTTCTGCCTTTCGCCATGGAACGCGGTCGTATTTTTTTCGGAATGCATTATCAACAGTTTCCGGAAAATGCCACAGAATCTGCATAAAAAATTCACGCCAGATAAGTTCCTGCCAAAAAGTTTCATTTTTTTCGGCAATGGCTTTTTTGATCATTTTTCGAACACTCACTGTGCCAAATCGCAAATGTGGCCCTAGCCTCGAGGTGCCTTCCTGTGAAGGGAAATTTCTTGTCTTTTCATATTCCTGAATGGTAGTTGGAGTAACGTCGTATGCAGGAACTTTAATAGTAGAACGCTTAAAACCAATATCCGATAAGCTTACGTTAGGCAATCTGGAATGCTGCAAGAGGTTATCCAGTACTTGTGAGGTGTAGTAAATTTTTAAATGTTTGTCTTCTTTAAAGGTTGCTTTCCACTTATTCATATAAGGAGTGTAGACAACGTAGGGATCACCATCGTCTTTAACAATTTCGTCCTTTTCGAAAATAACCTGGTCTTTATAGGTGTGAAAACCAATATTCTCCTTCTCCAGTAACTTTGAAATTTTCGAATCACGTTCTGTTGCGTAAGGTTCGTAATCGTGATTGGTGATAACGTTTTGTACGTTGAATTCTGAAATTAATTCCGTAAAAATTTTTTCTGGTTTCCCATAGTAAATAGCAAGGCTACTGCCATTTTCCTGAAGTTCCTCTCGCATTTTTTGTAGTTCGTCAAAGATGAAACTTATGCGAGCATCATTTTCGGGAAGCTCATTCAGAATGTTTTCATCAAATATAAAAACCGGTACTACGGGGTTTTTTCCATGAAGTGCTTTATAGAAACCTATATTGTCATCTAACCGAAGGTCCCGTCTAAACCAAAATATATTTACAGGGTCTGCCATTTAATTTATGTTTAAGGAGGACATTCCGCCATCTACACCTAGTATCTGTCCTGTCATCCAAGAGGATTTTTCGCTAAGCAGAAATGTAGCTAAGTTAGCAATATCCTTGGTATTTCCTACCCGTTTAAGCGGGTGCCGATTGCCCATCTTTTCTTTTTTATCTTCGTTATTTAATAGTTTTTCGGCTAGTTGTGTATCGGTTAAAGAAGGGGCTATCACATTTACACGAAAGTTGGGGGCGTATTCTGCAGCTAGTGCTTTAGCAAAACCTTCCAGAGCTCCTTTTGCCGCAGCAATGCTTGTGTGAAAAGGCATTCCAATTTTTACCGCGACGGTACTAAAAAAGACAAGACTGGCTTGCTCAGCGTTTTTTAGTTTAGGTAGTAAGCCATGAACCGTAGTGACCAATGCCATGAAATTGATGTCCATATCCTTTTGAAACGCTTCAGAAGATAACATTTTAAAGGGTTTTAAATTAATACTTCCAGGGCAATATACCAATCCGTCCAGAGTGTCGGGCAGTTCTACTTCTGTAATAGCGTCTTTTGAAACATCAAATGTGATGTGTTTTATGTTGGAGGGTAAATTTTCTTTGGTTCTTGAGGCAACAATTATTTTGTGATGTTCACTCAGTTGTTTAGCTATTTCAAGGCCAATTCCGTAGGAACCACCAATAAGTAATATATTTTTCATGATTGTAATTTTAAATTTCTCCGAAAAGTTCAACTAGTTTTTTTCTTCTGTAGGTAAAGATTTCATTCAGTTTCGGTTTTACTAGAATAGGGTGAATCAGTTGCCCCAACCAGCCAAATGGAACCTTATAATCTATGATATCTTCCATTTCAACACCCCCTTCGATCTCTTTTATAAAGTGCTTGTGATGCCAGAGTGCATAGGGCCCGAAACGTTGCTCATCTACAAAGTAATCCTGGTCTTTTACGTGTGTAATCTCTGTGACCCACTTTGTTTTAATACCTAGTACAGGGGTAACAATATATTGAATAATTTGACCAGCAAACATGGGTTTATCGGCCCCTGAAAGGATATGAAACCCCATATAATCGGGCGTAATAACTTTTAAGTTCTTGGGGTCTGAAAGAAATTTCCAGGCTTCAGCTTTTGATATGGGAAGGTTTTGTTTGGAATGAAGCGTATAAATTTTCAAAGTATTTTAATTTGTATAAAAATACATTTTGTTTAAAAAAAATCACATAAGATTAAACAAAGATTAACATATTGACTTAAATGTTCCACGAAAGTATTGATCTTGAATTTGAAATAGCAGTTGTTTTAAATTCTTGTATACTTATAATGCTTGTTGGCAGGAACTGCTATTTTAAGAACAAAAAATCCTTTGAAGATGTCATTGAGACACCTCCAAAGGATGATAAACTTAGTTTAGTATGTTTTTATTTACGCGGCGAAACCATACGACGATTCATACGTAATAAACGGTACAAATTTACATTGGTCTTGGGTTTCTCTGTGCGATTAAGTCTCAGTAATTTTCGAAATATATGTATCATAGCCTCTTTCTTTTGTACTAAATATACGACAGAAAAATACTACGAAACAATAGGCAAATAAAAGATTAACAGTTATTTAGCAATCTTTATAAAAATGGCGCAACTTTTTAATAAGCTACAACTCATTACCGTTATTATGTAACCGATAATCGGAATTCCTATTTAGGCATAAAATTGTTTTAATCTAGAACATATTAAATCCTTAAAATACTAGTTCATTCTAGCTAAATTTATGCGTACTACCCTGAATTGGATTAATTGTTCTATGTAAGGGATGCAAGTGTTTGTTTAAAATTCAATACTATTTTTAGTATATAAAACAGAATGGAAGTGCTAAGAGAGTAGTTGCCTAATCCCCTTGTATAAACAATTAGAAGTACAAACTGTATTACTTACTACTAAAAGTGGAACTGCCTGTAAATTTGAACGTTACGCAGTTGATCTCTGCTGTAAATAAATAGACTTCCATCTGGTTTTTTAAGGTTTTGTTAACGGTTTTAGAAAGCCTGCATTGTAACTTCGCATAAACCTTAAAAACACTTACTATTATCATGAAAAAAATTATCCTTTTTGTATTTGCTGTAGCTACTACAGTTGCCGTGAATGCACAACTTAAAACACCTGCACCCAGTCCATCTCAAAAAATTGAGCAAACTGTTGGACTTACCGACGTAACAGTTGAGTATTCGAGACCTTCTATGAGAGGACGTACCATTTTTGGCGATTTGGTACCTTACGATAAAATTTGGCGTACAGGAGCAAATGCAAACACCAAGATTACTTTTAGCGATAACGTTATGGTAGGTGGAAATGAAGTGAAAGCAGGAACGTATGCAATTTATACAAAACCAGGCTTACAAAGCTGGGACATTATGTTGTATTCGGATAGTAACAACTGGGGAACACCAGAAAAATGGGACGACAGTAAAGTAGTTGCTACTGTGAAAGCACAGGCATACCCAATGCCAATGGATATTGAAACATTTACACTTACATTTGATGATGTCACTAGTGATTCGGCAAATCTTGGAATGCTTTGGGAAAAGAGCTATGTTTCTTTACCTATTAAGTTTATGACAAGTAAAATGGTTTCGGCAAATATTGATAAAGTAATGTCGGGACCTTCGTCTAACGATTACTACCAGGCTGCTGTATATTACTTAGAATCTGGTCAGGACATCAACAAAGCTAAAATGTGGATCGATAAAGCTATTGAAATGCGCGAGCAACCAGCATTTTGGTTTCACAGACAACAGTCTTTGATCTATGCGAAGTCCGGAGATAAAAAAGGTGCTGTAAATGCAGCTAAGAAATCTTTAGAGCTTGCCCAGAAGGCAGGTAACGACGATTATGTAGCTTTAAATACTAAAAGTTTGAAAGAATGGGGAGCGATGTAAGTTGCTCTTTCTGACACATTATAAAAACGCTCTCAAACTTGAGAGCGTTTTTTATGTTTTAAATTCTGGTAGTTCTTTTAAAAACTGATACCGTTCGTTCACGTAATCCAGCTGGCAGTAATAATGTTGCAATCCGTTGGTAACCATTAAGTAGGTGGCATCTGTCACTAAATTATACCGTGCGATCTGATCGAAGGTATCTTGCGTTATTTTTACGGAAGGCGCCTTACACTCCACAATTAGATGAATGGTTCCATTTGTGTTAAAAACTACTACGTCATACCTTTTTTTAGTGCCGTTAAGGAGTAGTTGTTTTTCAACGTTTATATGGGATTGAGCGTATTTTTTTTCTGTAATTAAATACTGAACCACATGCTGACGCACCCATTCTTCAGGAGTGAGGATGACAAATTTTTTTCGGATTTCATCAAAAATCAGACGTTTGTTTTCCTTACTTTTGAAGCGGAACGAATAGTTAGGGAACTCTAATTGCAGCATAGCGCAAGGTACTATTTTTGCTGTTTTATAATTTTAGTTTTCATCTAAATTACAAAACAATTTAATTCTCAAAATCATCAACCTCCACTCTCAATGCCTCTAGACAAAGCCAAAGCCATTATTACCGATATAAAAAAAGGAACTTTAGCTCCTATCTATTTTCTTATGGGGGAAGAGGCCTACTATATTGATGGTATTTCCAACTATATTGAACAAACCGTTCTCACAGAGGAAGAAAAAGGCTTTAACCAGATGGTTCTCTACGGAAGAGATGTAACCATAGACGAAGTGGTAAGCAATGCCAAACGCTATCCTATGATGGCCGAAAAACAAGTGGTGATTGTAAAAGAGGCGCAGGATTTATCTCGTACTATTGAAAATTTAGTTCCGTATGCTGAAAATCCACAACCAACTACTGTTTTGGTATTTTGTTATAAATATAAAAAGTTGGATGCGCGTAAAAAGCTCTCAAAAGCGCTGAAAAAAAGCACCGCTGTAGTCTTTGAAAGCAAGAAAATGTATGATGATAAAGTTCCTGGATGGATCATTCAGGTACTGAGTGGAAAGGGATATTCCATCACTCCAAAAGCTGCCCAGATGCTTACCGAGTTTTTAGGAAACGATTTAAGTAAAATAAATAATGAGCTGGAAAAACTGCAACTTATTATTAAACCAGAACAACAAATTACCCCACAGCTGGTAGAGCAGAATATTGGAATAAGTAAGGATTTTAATAATTTTGAATTACAAAATGCTATTGGTGAAAAGAATATAAAAAAAGCGTTCGCCATTGTTCAGTACTTTGCACAAAATCCCAAAAATCATCCGCTGGTAATGACGGTGGCGTTATTGTATAGTTTCTTTTCAAAACTGCTGAAATACCATGCCATTACCAATAAAGCCGAAGCCCCGAAAATGCTGGGTGTAAACCCTTATTTTATTAAAGACTACCAAACAGCAGCTCGAAATTATTCGATGAAAGAAGTAAGTGGAATTATAGCAAGTATACGGGAAATAGATATTAAAGGCAAAGGGGTAGGAGCTGCAAATATGACCCCTGCCGACTTGTACAAAGAATTACTCACTTCAATTTTTAAGTAATACAAAGCTAAGAAGACGGCTGGGAATCGAACCCGTCACACCCGTTAAAGCCTACAAGTATAAACCTCTTTAAACTTGCATCTGTTTAACTGTGACCGTCTGGTTTTTATGTTCCGTTATCGTAGAGGAAATGGTATCCTTAGGGTACAAAATGCCAAGAAGAACAAAGGTTTTTTAGCTGAAGAGTAATGTTAGAACAAAGACGTTGTTAAAAACTTAAAGCATTAAACAGCTACTACTTTTTATCTACTGAAATACTTCCAGCTCCCATAAATGCAACAGCTACAAAGCCTATTAAATAAAGCAGTGCTAATTCTTTTTTAGCCAGCGGGTCTGCTCCATGAACCATAAATGCAGCGACAGCCATAGTGATAGCACTTGCTACTGCTGCAAACCTGGTTTTAATACCTATAATAACAAGGACTGGAGCAATGAGCTCTCCTATAAGAACTAATACGGTGGAGAGCAGCGCTCCAATACCAATGGGGTCTCCTACTACAGAGAGATCGCCACCAATAAAAGCTAAAAATTTCGGGATTCCGTGCGTTAGCATAAGGACTGAAATTCCTATTCGTAAAACAAGTAGGCCAAGGTCGTAATTTCGTTTCATGATTTGTTTTTTGGGTTGGTTAAAAGTATAAAAATTATTGAGTTTACAATTTGAAATAGTAAAGTTTACATAGAATTAAATTTAGAATAAGCTATAACATATTGAGTGCGATTAAGTTGAAGTTATCTTAATATTTAAGTAAGATAGAGGGTACATTACCATTGTAGTTTAGCAAAAAATTAAAAACTACTACTAAGATGATAAAAAAAACTACCACACTCTTGTTTCTTTTACTAGGATTGACAGGAATTTCCCAGAACATTTTACAACCTACAACTTCTGGAGAAGGCACTACGTATGATCTTCAGATTACTGAAATTTTCTCAGGACAAGAAGGCGACGACTTAACAGCAGACTGGTTCGAGATTAAGAACGACGGAACAGCTCCGTGGGTATCCGGCATAGATCCGGATTTATTTTATGATGATGAATCAGCAGACGGAACGACAGCAGACCTCATACAGGGAATTACAGATATTCAGGTTGGGGAATACGTTATTGTTTTGGTAACCGATAATACAGGGGGAGAACTAACCCAATTTACTGATGTTTGGAGCCCTGTTGTAAATTTAGCAGGTATTCAAATAGGTTTTTCCGATGGCGCAGGACTTGGTGCCGGGGGCGATGCTGTAAATCTCTGGGCAGGAGATCCTACAACTACGGCACCTGTAGATACCGAATCATATCCGGATACAGCAGCAAACGATGGGCAGAGTTACGATACGAGCTTATTGGAGTTTAGTACTGTTGGCAATACAAACAATGCAGTTGAAACAATTGCACAAGGGGGTGCAGCAGGCGACGTGCCAAATGTTGCTTCTCCAGGAAATGTACCGTTATTGGCAGAACTTAGTATTACTGAAATTTTTTCAGGACAAGCAGGAACAGACTTAACCGCAGACTGGTTCGAGATTAAAAATAATGGCCAGGTAGCCTGGGTATCTGGAGTAGACCCAGACCTATTTTATGACGATGATTCCGCAGATGGGAGCACAGCAGACCTTATTGAAGGAATTACAGACATTCAGCCTGGAGAATACGTAATTGTCCTGGTAACCGATAATACAGGAGGCGAAGTGACAACCTTTACCAATGTCTGGAGCGATGTAGTAGACCTGAGCGCAATCGAAGTAGGTTTTACAGACGGCTCTGGCCTTGGCGCTGGTGGTGATAGTGTTACGTTGTGGATGGGAGATCCTACTACTACAATGCCTGTTTCTATAGGCTCCTATCCAGATACAGCAGCTAACGATGGAGAATCGTATGATATTGAATTAGGAGCTTTTAGCTTTGTTGGCAATGCTAGCGGAGCCGTAGCAACTATAGATTTAGGAGGAGATGCTAGTGATGTTCCGAATATTGGTTCTCCAGGAAATGTAATTCCGAATGAAAATATTGAAGTAGCTTTTGATGGGGCGTTCACTTCAGTTTCTGAAGATGGTAGTGAAGTAACAATTACCGTATCACTATCTGGTATACCAGATACAGACGGCACCGTAAATGTAGCACTAGCCTCTGGAGGGACAGCTGTTGCAGGCACAGATTTTACCTTTGCTACTACTGTACCAGTAACTTTTTCAGCAGGAAGTGCAACCTCCCAAGAAATTACAATTGCTGTTACAAATAATACTGAAGATGAAGCAGATAAATTCTTTGTGCTTCAGTTAGAAAATGCATCTTCCTTGGTAATTGGTGAAAATAACTTGTTTTCAGTCTATATATTAGATGATGACACAGTTGTGCCCACTGCAAATGCTTCTGAATTAGATATGAATTACCTTACAAGCTATACAGTAGATGCCGATGGTACAGCCGAAATTGTAACCTATGATCCGGAGTCACAGCAATTATTTGTAACCAATGCAGACAAAGTAGAAGTATTGGATTTTTCAGATCCGTCAAACATTACAAGTCTTGCAACGGTACCATTACCTGCGGGAACTACCGGTGTACAGAGTATTGCTGTAAAGAATGGAATAGTAGTAGCCGCAGTTGCCGCAGATCCTGCAACCGACAATGGATTTGTAGTTTTTAGTGATGCTGCAGGAGCTAACCAGGTTATTGTAGAAGTAGGTTCTTTACCAGATATGCTAACCTTTACTCCGGACGGAAACCTGGTATTGGTAGCTAATGAAGGACAACCAAGTGACGATTATGCTGTAGATCCGGAAGGAAGTGTTTCTATTATAGATGTAAGCGGCGGATTGGCTTCAATTTCACAAGCAAGTGTTACTACCTTAAACTTTAATGCTTTCGATGCGCAACAAGCTGCGTTAATGGCGGCAGGAGTTAGAATCTTTGGTCCGGGATCTTCCGTTTCTGAAGACTTAGAGCCTGAGTATATAGCAGTTTCGGCAGATTCCCAAATGGCGTATGTTACCTTGCAGGAAAATAATGCCTATGCAATTATTGATATTGTAAATGCTGAAATTACCGAAGTTATTCCTTTCGGTTTAAAAGACCATAGCTTAGCTAGAAATTCACTGGATGCAAGTGACGAAACCGATTTTATTTTTGACGCTACCTGGCCCATTAAAGGGATGTACATGCCAGATGCTATTAGTTTTTATTCAGTAAACGGAACAGATTATATTGTTACTGCAAATGAAGGTGATGCCAGAGAATATGGTGGTCTGGAAGAGGAGAGAAAAATTGATGATAGCGATTACATCCTCGATCCATCAGTATTTTCAAACATTGATATTTTAGAATTGGACAGCAATCTTTCTCAAATTGCCACTACAAATGCATCGGGAGATATAGATGGGGACGGAGATTTTGATGAAATCCATGTGTTCGGTGGCCGTTCTTTTTCAATTTTTGAAGCAGCAACAGGAGTACTGGTATATGATAGTGGTAATGATTTTGAAGTAATCACCGCAAACGATTCTACTTACGGTTCTATTTTTAATGCAAGTAACAGCAACAACAGCTTTAAAAACCGAAGTGACAATAAAGGACCAGAGCCAGAGGGTGTATTGGTTCAGGAAATTAACGGAGAACAGTATGCATTTATCTTATTAGAGAGAATAGGAGGGGTGATGGTGTATAATATTTCAGACCCAGTACATCCGGTATTTTTGCAATATTTGAATAACCGGGATGCTATTGCCGGGGGAGATGAAGCTGGTGATCTGGGACCAGAAGGACTTGTATATGTGCCTTTTGAGGACAGTCCAACCGAAACAGGTCTTATTATTGTTGCAAATGAAGTAAGTGGAACACTAAGTATCTATGCTCTTGATAATGATATTTTATTGGGTGTAGCGGACTTTGAAGTTGCCGGGAATGGTAATTTCAGTATGTATCCTAATCCTGCGAGTGCAACTGTTTATGTAAGTAAACCAGGAAATTATACTATCTACGATGTTACAGGGAGGGTGATCCAAGAATATAATAATGCAGCAAGTCTTTCAGTACAAGGTTTTACAGCAGGTATTTATGTGGTTTCCAATGAGGATGGAGTAGCGAAAAGACTCATTGTTAAATAGAGATTTACAAAAATTAGGAATCTTTAAAGCCATCTTTTTTAGGTGGCTTTTTCTTTTTTAATGTACTTTTGGGCTGTTAAAACAACCCTTGTATGACTAAAGTCCGCGCCTGGATTTCTGCAGCTCGTTTGCGAACACTTCCACTTTCCATTTCTGGAATATTGGTAGCTGGTGGAGCTGCCGCTAAAGCTGGAGCCTTTTCTGTCCCAATACTGGTACTAGCTTTATTGACAACTCTAGGCTTTCAGGTTTTATCAAATTTTGCCAATGACTATGGCGATGGCGTAAAAGGAACCGATAATGCCGATAGAGTTGGGCCTGCACGAGCCATGCAAAGTGGCCTGCTTACTGCTAAAGAATTAAAATACGGGATGATCGTAACCACGATCCTTACATTGTTTCTGGCAAGCCTGCTCATTTTTATAGCCTTTGGAAATAAGAACTTTATACTTTCTGTCATTTTCTTTAATTTAGGAATTGCTGCTGTTGTTGCTGCAGTCACCTATACCGTAGGTAAAAGAGCCTATGGCTACCGGGCGATGGGCGATGTTTTTGTTTTTCTGTTTTTTGGGTTGGTGGGCGTTATGGGATGTTATTTCCTGTTTACGCAACAGCTTTCAGAATTAATAATCTTACCCGCAACTACCATTGGCCTATTAAGTGCAGCTGTTTTGAATTTAAATAATATGAGGGATCGCCTAGCCGACGCAAAAGTGAATAAAAATACATTAGCAGTTGTTCTTGGAGAAAAACCTGTAAAATTGTACCATGCCATACTTATTATTGTTGCATTTGTATGCGCTTTGGGATACTCTTTTTTTAAAGGGACTTCATGGCAACACTATCTGCCTTTGGCAGCTTTTATTCCTTTGTTCCTTAATGTGATGATGGTATTCAGGAATCAGTCGCCACCCTTATTAGATCCAGAACTTAAGAAAGTTGCATTGAGCACCTTCTTATTTGCTGTGTTGTTTTTTGTGGTGGAACTGTATGCAGTGTAATTTTTAATTTCTTTAACAGAAAAAAGTAATAGGAATCCTATTTTTAAAGAAAACTATATACAATGAAAATTACATTCTACGGGCAAAATTCACTCGCACTTCAAATAGGAGGAAAACATATAATTGTAGACCCCTTTATAACCGGCAATGAACTCTCAAAAGACAAAGTTGATATTATGGATTTAAAAGCAGATTATATTCTGCTTACACATGCACATCAGGATCATATCTTAGATGCTGAAGCCATTGCTAAAAACACAGGAGCTACCATAGTGAGCAATTATGAGATTGCCAACCACTACGAAGCTAAAGGAATTGAAGTACATCCAATGAACCACGGAGGATCCTGGGATTTCGATTTTGGTAAGGTAAAGTATGTAAATGCTATACACACAAGTTCTTTTCCAGACGGTAGTTACGGCGGGCAACCTGGCGGATTTGTAATTGAAGGGGAACATAAGAACATTTACATTGCTGGAGACACAGCACTCACTATGGACATGAAACTAATTCCTCTCCATACAAAACTGGACCTTGCCATTCTTCCCATTGGCGATAATTTTACCATGGGTGTGGATGACGCCATTATCGCATGCGATTTTATAGAGTGTGATAAAGTATTAGGTGTTCATTACGATACGTTTGGGTATATTGAAATTGACCATGACGACGCCAAAAAGAAATTTTACGCAGCCGAAAAAGACTTAATGTTACTAAATATTGGCGAAAGCATAGAATTATAAGAAACGTTAGTGCCCATTAGAGCTAGTTCTGTATTTTAACGAGAACCTTTGAGGGTGGAATTGTAATTTCTTTTGCTGTACATTTAAAACTCCATGAAAGCAACCTTTAAAAAGCACACCCTTACGTTCAAAAAACCTGCGGGAACTTCCCGCGGAACCCTACAAACAAAAGAAACATGGTTTTTGAGAATTGAAAAAGATGAAAAATGGGGCATAGGTGAATGTGGCATGTTTCGTGGTTTAAGCGTTGATGACAGACCAGATTTTGAAGAAAAACTTCAATGGGTTTGCGATAATATTCAGTTGGGAGAAGAAGTGCTTCTGAATGCATTAACCGAATTTCCCGCCTTAAAAATTGGAATAGAAACCGCTTTTAAATCGTTTTATGCTGAAGACCCGTTTCAGATTTTTCCCTCAGAATTTTTTCAAGGAACAACAGCAATACCCATTAATGGTTTAGTATGGATGGGCGATAAAACTTTTATGAAGCAGCAAATTTCAGAAAAACTTAAAGCTGGCTTCAGTTGTATTAAGATGAAAATTGGTGCTATTGATTTTCAAACTGAAATTTCTTTACTGAAAAGTATCCGCAAAGAATTCTCCCCTTCAGAAATTGAGCTTCGGGTAGATGCGAACGGAGCGTTTACGTCCTCTGAGGCTTTGGAAAAATTAAAAACCCTTTCAGATTTACAATTACATTCTATAGAGCAACCCATTAGAAAAGGGCAATGGCAGGAAATGGCTCAACTCTGCGAAGAAACCCCTCTGCCTATTGCGTTAGACGAAGAACTCATAGGTATAGGTACTCCAGAAGAAAAAAGAAAGCTCTTAGATACTATACAACCACAATTTATAATTCTAAAACCTACGCTGGTAGGGGGTTTTCAGGGTAGTGATGAGTGGATAAGATTGGCGACATCGCAAGGAGTTGGCTGGTGGGTCACTTCGGCACTAGAGAGCAACATTGGATTAAATGCTATAGCACAGTACACAGCGACTAAAAAGTGTATAGTACCACAAGGACTTGGAACAGGAAGTTTATTTACAAATAATGTGGTATCACCTTTGCAGGTTATCGATGGAACCCTTCGTTATAACAAAAACCAAAACTGGGACACCGCCCATCTAAAAGAACTTTTGTAAATTCCCTCCCAGTACTAATTAATACTTTTCTTTACAACTAATTTACTATTTACCCCAACCTATGTACATAAAACAAGCGTTCAATTACTTACATGACTGGTGGCGTTATATGCTTCCATTACTTGGATTTTTAGGTCTTATGATGGCTAATTATCTGGTTATAGAATTACTGGGAATTGATGTGAATGAATTCATGAAAGATCAATTAGAACAGAAGAGCTCTAATCAGTTTTTCTTTGAAAATTTATTTCCATTTGCCATTTTTCTAGGATTACTCTTTCTGTGGATTAAATTTGTCCACCAACAACCAATTAAAACGGTTACCACCTCCAGAAAAAAAGTAGATTGGGGGAGATTCTTTTTCGGATTTGGACTTATTTCAGTATTTCTAATAGGTTCTGTTTCTTTAGATTATTATTACAATCCGCAAGATTATGTACTTCAATTTGAAGCAACTCCATTTTTAATTCTGGCTTTAATTTGTATTGTCTTTATACCTTTTCAAACAAGTTTTGAAGAATATTTATTCCGTGGTTATTTAATGCAGGGTATTGGGGTCATGGCTAAGAATAAATGGATGCCCTTAATTGTCACTTCAGTAATATTTGGATCAATGCATTTTTTAAATCCTGAGGTGACCAAGATTGGCCCTTTGATAATGGTCTATTACATTGGGACAGGTTTCTTATTAGGCATTATGACTTTAATGGACGAAGGGATGGAACTTGCCTTAGGTTTTCACGCAGGAAACAATCTGGTAGGTGCATTATTGGTTACGGCAGACTGGACCGTATTCCAGACGAACTCTATTTTAAAAGATGTTTCAGAACCCACTGCAGGGTTCGATATTTTGCTACCTGTAGTTGTAATGTATCCCATATTTTTAGGAATCATGGCGTGGCGTTATAAATGGACGGGCTGGGGTGAGAAGCTCTTCGGAACCGTGACACCCCCTCCAGAAGCACCCGCAGAATTGAACTAAACAAACGTATTTTGAAACCAACCTCACTCACACTTCATCCTGCCTTCAAGCTCAACGGCCTCGATTTTTCTTCCCCTGAAGAAGTATTGAACTTTACCGATGACCTTTTACATGAAGGAAACGAACAAGAAGTGAGCGTTGCCCAATTTATTGAAAAGTGGTTGGATTTTACCGAAGAGGTAGTTGTAAAAACTTCAGGCTCTACAGGAAAGCCAAAAAAAATAGTGCTTACGAAACAGCAAATGGTAAACAGCGCCAAAGCAACCGGAGCCTATTTTAAAACAGGAAGCGGTACCAAAGCCTTATTATGTATTCCGGCCGATTTTATCGCGGGAAAAATGATGGTGGTGCGGGCAATGGTTTTAGGGTGGGATTTACACGTAGTACAACCTGCGAAAGATGCTTTGGTAGAATATGATAACGACTATGATTTTGTGGCGATGGTGCCCTATCAGGTAGCACATTCCTTAGCTGCATTACCTAAGGTAAAAAAGGTGATCATTGGTGGAGGGGCAATTTCAACAACGCTAGAAGCTCAATTACAGGACATAGATGTAGAGGCTTTTGCTACCTACGGAATGACAGAAACCATTACTCATATTGCGGTAAGACGCATAAATGGCTTTGCCAAAAGCGAAGCGTACAGCGCCTTGCCGGATGTGAAATTTTCGCAGGACGATCGCGGTTGCTTGCTCATTCACGCGCCTAAAATTTCAGAAGAAATTGTCGTGACAAATGATCTGGTCGAGTTAAAATCGCCTAGCTCTTTTGTATGGCAGGGCAGGTGGGACAATGTGATTAACAGCGGGGGTGTAAAACTGTTTCCCGAACATGTGGAAGCGAAGCTTTCAGATGCTATTCAATTGCCCTTCATTATAGCTTCAGAAAAGGACGAGCAATTCGGAGAACGAATCATTTTAATTTACGAAGGCAGTGAAAATGACACCCCGGATTTTAAACAGGCTTTTAAAATTTTAGAGCCTTACGAACGCCCCAGAAAAGTATACCGCCTTTCTCGTTTTGCGTATACCGAAACTGGAAAAATAAAGCGCGGAGACGTATTACAGGTGCTTCAGAAATACAAATAGCTTCGATACATTTTATTTAAAATTTGTTTGCCACAATATTCAATAAAATATGCAGCTACCTTTCCTTGTGAAACTTCATTTTTTATAATTATTGCTTTCAGCAATGGGTCTTTCCTATTTGAGTGCAGCGGCCTGCCCGAACGTGCCTTTTCGGTACCGGCGGGTCTTTATTCTAAAATAAAACCCTTATTTTTGCACCCGAATATGGCACGCATCTTAGCAATTGACTTTGGAACCAAGCGAACGGGTATCGCTGTAACAGACGAGTTGCAGTTAATAGCTTCAGGGTTGGACACAGTGGCGACACCAACGTTAATCGATTATTTGAAAAAGTATTTTGAAAACGAAAAGGTGGAACTTGTTTTAGTTGGAGAACCCACACAAAAAGACGGAGCAGCAAGCGGTGTAGAAACTGAGATCAAGAAATTTTTAGAGGTATTTACAAAAGAATTTCCTGCCATGCCCGTAAAACGTGTAGACGAACGGTATACAAGTAAAATGGCCTTTCAGACCATGATAGACAGCGGTCTAAATAAGAAACAACGAAGGAATAAAGCACTGCTGGATGAAATTAGTGCAACGATTATTCTTCAACAATATCTTTATAATGCGTAAGGTTTTAAGGCATAATGTTTAATTTGATTAGACACAGCCTTGAACTTTATAAGTAGGATTAGGTATTTAATGAAATTTACCAAAATCTTTATCACATCAAGAAAAACAACAGAAAAAAACCTAAATCGAGGTAATAAATAATTTTAATAATACCTTAAATCTTAAAAATTTTAAATGATACTCCCAATTGTAGCCTACGGCGATCCCGTGTTAAGAAAAAAAGCAACTGCCATTAGTGAAGATTATCCTAAGCTGGATGCGCTTATTGAAAATATGTTTGAAACAATGTATGGTGCGCGGGGTATAGGCTTAGCGGCACCACAGGTTGGCTTGGCTATTCGTTTATTTATAGTGGATGCTTCTCCGTTTGGAGACGATGAAGAGCTTACCGAAGAAGAACGCGAAGCTTGCGCCAATTTTAAAAAAGTGTTTATTAATGCGAAGATCGTTGAGGAAGAAGGTGACGAATGGGTTTTTAATGAGGGGTGTTTAAGTATCCCAAATATTAATGAAGACGTTTTCAGAAAACCGAAAATTACGATTGAGTATCAGGATGAAAATCTGGAGAAACAAACTGAAACATACGGCGGACTTATAGCGCGCATCATCCAACACGAATACGATCATATTGAAGGAATTTTATTTACCGATAAACTTTCAGTACTAAAAAAGCGTTTACTTAAAAGCAAGTTGACAAATATTTCAAAAGGAAAAACAGATGTCGCTTATCGTATGAAATTTCCGATGGCAAAAAAGAAACGTTAACATTCTTGCACAAAAAGTCCAAACCCTGCATCTTTGCAACCTTACATAAAAAAATAGCATACCAAGATTTATGAGTTTAGAAAAAATCCTTTCAATTTCTGGCAAGCCAGGACTATACAAATTAAAAACGCAAACCCGTAACGGCTTCTTAGCCGAGTCACTTATAGACGGGAAAAAGATAAGCGTTGGTGCTCGTGACAATGTGAGTTTGTTGAGCGAAATCGCCATTTATACCTTGACTGAAGAGTTACCACTACGAGAAGTTTTTAAGAAAATTTCAGAAAAGGAAAACGGTGGGCAAACCATTAATCATAAGGTACCCAAAGTAGAACTAGAAGAATTTTTCTTCGAAGTGCTTCCGGATTACGATGAAGACAGAGTATACCCAAGCGACATTAAAAAAGTAGTGCAATGGTATAACCTACTTCAAAAAAACGGGGTGACAGATTTTTCTGAAGAAGAAACTAATGATAAAGAAGCTACATCTTCTGAAGAAGAGTAGTCTTTAGTTAATACAATTTTCATAACTAAAAATTCATTTGTTACATCGTAGCAGATGAATTTTTATTTTTACCCTATATGAATTCAAGAAAAAAACAACTCGCCGCATACGACCGTCTCCTTACTATTATGGATGAACTCCGCGAACAATGCCCATGGGACCGTAAGCAAACTATGGAAACACTCCGGCATTTAACCATAGAAGAAACTTATGAGCTGGGGGACGCTATTCTTGAAAATGACCTGGATGAAGTTAAAAAAGAACTGGGGGATTTACTGCTCCATATTGTTTTTTATGCCAAAATAGGGAGTGAAACCAACGACTTCGATATGGCCGATGTTGCCAATGAAATCTGCGACAAACTTATTTCCCGCCACCCGCATATTTATGGCGATGTTGAGGTGGCTGACGAAGAAGAAGTAAAGCAAAACTGGGAAAACTTAAAGCTGAAAGAAGGCAAAAAAAGTGTGTTGGAAGGAGTCCCAAGATCATTGCCGGCGTTGGTAAAAGCGAATAGAATACAGGACAAAGTAGCAGGAGTGGGATTTGATTGGGAAGAGCCTCAACAAGTTTTTGAAAAACTACAGGAAGAACTTGCTGAACTACAACACGAGGTTTCCGAAAATAACCAGGAAAAAATAGAACAAGAATTCGGTGATGTGCTGTTCTCTATGATCAACTACGCCCGTTTCCTGAAAGTAGATCCTGAAAATGCCCTGGAACGTACCAATAAAAAGTTTATCAAACGCTTTCAGTATTTAGAAGGCAAAGCAAAAGAGCAAGGAAAAGCTATGAAAGATATGACCCTTGCTGAGATGGATGTGTATTGGAATGAGGCTAAGAAACTATAAGGCTAGTTCTTTTTTACCGCTTCTACATAAAAATCTCTCTGCAAGGAAACATTATTTATTGGAGTAGTAGTAGAAACTGTTTGCCAAATAGTTGTTGGTTTTAATTGTTGTTTTTCACCGTTTACTACAACTGTAAGCGGCATACTAAACCCTTCAACAACATTTTCATACCTGTATTCCATTGAGTTTCCATTCACTTTGTATACTAATTTCGGGACTTTGGTGGTTCGTAAATACTGCTCCCAGAATGCTTTTAGATCTAATCCGGATTGCTTAGCAATGTAGTTCTCCAGTTGATTGCTGGTAATGGTTTGATGGCGAAAATGTGTGTTTAATCCTGTTAAAATTTCACGCCATTTTTTATCATCGTCGATCCAGGTTCGAAGGGTGTGCAAAATATTTGCCCCCTTGTAATACATATCGCTGCTTCCTTCCTGGTGTACATTATAGATTCCAATGAGCGGGCGATCATTTTGAATACTTCTTCTGGTGCCAATTACATAGTCTGCTGCGGCTTCTTTTCCAAAGTGATAGTCTAGATACAAACTTTCAGAATACGCAGTAAACCCTTCGTGTATCCACATATCAGCAACGTCCTTATGGGTAATGTTGTTGGCAAACCACTCGTGTCCCGCTTCGTGAATAATAATAAAGTCAAATTTCAGTCCCCAGCCGGTCCCACTTAGATCACGACCTAAATAGCCGTTTTCATACTTGTTACCATAGGTAACGCTGCTTTGGTGCTCCATTCCCAGATACGGCACTTCCACAAGCTTAAAACTATCTTCATAAAAAGGGTAGGGACCAAACCAATGTTCGAACGCCTGCATCATTTTTGGAGCTTGTTTAAACTGCTCTTTTGCTTTTTCAAGATTATCACGAAGTACCCAGTAATCCAGGTCCAGAGAACCTTGTAACCCTTCGTATTTTTCATTGAAGTTTACATAGTCTCCAATATTAATATTGATCCCATAATTATTAATTGGATTCACAACCTTCCACTCGTAGGTAGTGGTTTCTTCGTTTTCAATGCGCTTGGTCATACGTCCGTTAGCGACAGAAACCAACTCTTTTGGTGCTGTAATTTTAACTGTAGCTCCGTTGTCGGGTTCGTCATACGCATGGTCTTTATTGGGCCACCAGATACTGGCACCAATCCCTTGGTTACTGGTAGCTATAAAATGGGTGTCGTTGTCATCTTTTTTCCAGGACCAGCCACCATCCCAGGGTGCGTTTTTGGCTTCTCGTGGTTTTCCTGAAAAATAAATGGTAACAGCACGTTCTTTTCCTTTTTTCTGTTTTTGCTGAAGGGTAACAAAATGAACAGCTCCTTCTGATGTAAACGATACTTCTTCCCCATCCTGAACAATTTTATCAATTGTCATGGGCGCTTGTAAATCTAGCTGCATTCGCTGTGGCTTGTCCAAAACTTTGTAAGTAATGGTAGTACTTCCTTTTATAAATTTATCTTCGGGTGAAACCTCCACATCAAGGTCATAATACAACACATCCCACCAGGCGCGTTCTGGGGTAATACTTCCGCGAAGGGTGTCCGCACGGGTAAATTCCTGTGACTGGCATACACCAAAACTGAAGGCAAAAAGAAGAAGAAAAACAGATTTCATAGGTAAAAATATAGCGTTGAAAGATACTTAGATTTTGAACAACGCCAAAGTCATACCAGACTCAAATGAATTTAAAAAAACAGTTCTTGCGAGTTGCATTTTTGTTTCCGTAATTTGTGATAATGAAAGACACTTTTATACATCAGGGACTTCGTAAAAAGCTGGTAAAAACTCTTCAAAAAAAGGGAATAGTGAATACAGAAGTGTTGGCAGCTGTAAATAAAATCCCAAGGCATTTATTTATGGACTCCAGCTTTCTGGATCACGCCTATGTAGACAAAGCGTTTCCCATTGCAGCAGATCAAACCATCTCGCAACCCTACACCGTAGCCAGACAGACCGAATTACTGAATGTTAAGAAAGGGGACACCGTCTTGGAAATTGGTACGGGAAGTGGCTATCAAACTGCTGTTTTGCTGGAAATGGGAACCCAGGTGTATTCTATTGAACGACAAAACGAACTGTTTAAAATTACGAAACGATTTCTTCCAAAATTGGGCTACCGGCCAAAAAAACTAATCTTTGGAGATGGCTATAAAGGCTTGCCAGAAGCTGCTCCGTTTGACGGAATTATTGTTACTGCAGGAGCTCCTTTTGTTCCCAAACCTTTACTGTCTCAATTGAAAGTAGGAGGCAAGCTGGTAATTCCTGTAGGAGAAAAAGTTCAAATAATGACTGTTTTTACAAGAACATCTCCTACCAACTTTGAAAAAGAAGAGTTCGGCGAATTCAGGTTTGTACCTTTGTTGGAAGATAAGAATTAAAGAAAAATTAATCTTTTCTCTTTCTTCTCTTTTCTAATCAATAAAATTCAGAAATTTCAGCCCAAACACGAACGCGCCATCGGTTCCGCCGTTGTAAAACGATTTCACATAGTCTAACCGAAGAAACCTGAATTTCCCCCAACCCAGATTATCTATTCCAATCGAAACTTCCTGATACGGCTTATTGCCATCAATGCTTAAAAGATGTGCACCAGCAACCAGGTTGAAATTTAACTGATTGATTCCTGGTATCTTTCCTAAGATCCAGCCTTTAAAATCATGTTCCAGATGTCCTTCAAAATAACTCTGATTGGTGCTTAGATCGTAATAAGGCAGTAAATTGAATACATTGGTATAGTTTCCTGACGTCCCAATGCGTGTCTGGTTACCATTAAAATGCTGGTAATCTACAAAGCTAATATCATCTCCGTTAAAAAAAGTTCCACCTTTTAAATTGTATACAAACTCCCCTTTATTACCTGTATTTACACGCTGTGAGAGCCGTGCACTTAACTGGCTATAGTCGTATCCGTCTATGGAGCCACCCAAGCCATTTTCAAAAGTTACCGAAAGCGCAGGATATTTTTCGTTTCCTAAATTATATTTTCCATCGGGATAGGTCATATATTTTTGGCCGAAGGTGATATCTGCCGTTATCGAACTTTTAAAAATAGAATGTTCCACCACCCCAGCATTTGTAAAGTCCTGTGCATCTAGCGGGTTGTTGGAGGTATAGTCTACATCATCATTAGGGAGCGTTACATAGTCTGTGTTATTAAATAATGGTTTTCGTTCCTGGTAACTGAAATTTGTAAACAATCGCAATCCGTTAAATAATTCTTGACTATACGTCGCACCCGCAAATGTGAGGTCGTACACTTTCATATAATTCCGTTCAAAAAAGAGGGAAGATACCGTATTCACTAATTCTGAAATTGGCTGTGCCCCGTTAAACTGCTGTACCCTACTTCCGCCATAAACGCCCAATCGCAAACGGTTGGTACGGTTAAAATTTCTGGTGAGGCTCCCTACAAATCTAAGTCGGTCTTCGGCTATACCATAATTGGCATTTAAGTTTGCCGAAAACCAATTGGTACGATTGTCATCTTTCCAGCTGAAATAGGAGAGACCCGCTCCACCATTCCAGCCTTGTACAGTATTAAAATTTACTTTTGGAAAAGGACCGTTATAACTTAGTTGCCATGTATCGTAGCTGTTTTTATAGGTGTAGCCTGTAATGGGGTCTAAAATTTTAAATGCATTGCTCACTCCATCAATAGAATCTAAATAGGTTTCAGATTTCCGAAGGATCTGAATGCTGTCTTTTTTAATGTAATCATTGAGTTCCTCATCGGTTAGCGGGACAGGGCGGGTACCTCTCCAGAACAGGCTGTCTTTTTTGTTGGCTTCTGGCTCAAAAGAAAGGACCTCATTGGTAAAGGATTTTTTATCAAAATCTGGATTAAAGTCGTAGTTACTGTATACGGCAATAAACCTACCGTCCCCTTTAAAACCAATAAAGCTAAACCCAAAATCGATGGTTTGCGATAGCTTTACCCAGAAATCTTTTTCCGGGTCGTACTTAAAGTTTTGTTTAAAGAGTAGTTGCGTTACCATAGGTACCTGTATCGCGGCTCCCGTTGTAGTAAGCTCTACCCCATAAAGCTGCCAGTCGTCTTCTACAATATAGATAAAACCTTCCCATACCCGGTCTTTAGGACGCTTGGGAGTTACTTTAATTTTATTGATGAGTTTAGACCCTTCATAAAAAACACCGTCCAGTTTGTAGCGGTAATAAGAAAGCGCACTTTCAGCAATGGGAGAAACTATAGAGGCATTTATGTCCGTAGTGTTTTCATAAAATGAAAAATTAGCATCCTGCGCACTATTAAAGCTGAAACCATTATCATTTCCACTCACTTTACTTGCAATAATTTTTTCTTTGAAATCGTCTGGTTTTTGAAAAGCAATTTCACTTATAGTTTCAGAGAGATAAATAATTCCGGTTCTTGTTGAATCCAGTTGTCCGTCGAGGTCGCCTACTTCCTGCCCAAGAATTTTTTCGGGTAGGTCTTCTACACGCCACAGCCCTCTTGAGTAAAAATCTGCTTTGTATTCTGAAATTTTATCGAGGTTAATTTTTCGCTTTGCAATGGCTTCTCTAATAATCCGGTATGCAGGGTCTTCGGAAGCATCTATCACCACCTCATCCAGGCTAACAGATTCTTCAGCTAAAGAAACATTCATAATATGTGGAAAAGAGCTAATGGAAACTTCTTTCTTAACCGTTTTAAAACCTAAAAACTGATAGATTATAGTATAGTCGCCAGATTCAGTAACGTTAAGTTCGTAATTTCCTTCATCGTTAGAGGTTGTCCCCACATAGCTTTCCTCCAGATAAATATTTACAAAGGCCAGTGGCTCACCTTTGGTATCGGTTATTTTACCAACGATCTGGGCTTGTGAAACTGCGCTTGTCAAAAAAAGGAGAAGGAGGAAAAATTTGTTCATACCTGTTAGTAGTTTTGAATAGAGACGAAGGTTAATTGTGTCTGTTACTTTATTATTTAAATTTCACTCAGTTTTAGTTAAGAACTCAATTTTAAGATCCTGATGGCACCTTGCACAACCAGCACAAAAACAATACTTCCAATTATTAAATCGGGTGTGCTGGAATGCAACCAGTGCACCAAAACTCCTGCAATTATTATCCCCAGATTTATTATAACGTCATTGGAAGTAAATATCATGCTTGCTTTTATATGCGCATCTTCCTTTCGTTTAGATTTTTGAAGCAGATATAAACACAGCCCGTTTGCTATTAATGCAAAAAATGAAACGATAATCATAGTTGAAAAATCCGGTATTTTTTCTGCTCCAAAAAATCGTCGTAAAACTTCTATAAAACCAATACACGCTAGTAGTAATTGAAAATAGCCCGCAATTTTCGCAACTTTCTTCTTTTTTACTATAGTTCCACCAACGGCGATTAAACTAATTCCATACACAAAGCTGTCGGCGAGCATATCCAGACTGTCTGCCACTAACCCCATAGATTTTGAAATGATTCCAGTAGTCATTTCAATAATAAAAAAACTAAAATTTATAATCAGGACAGCCCAGAGTAATTTTTTTTGGTTGGTGTCTTCTTTAAAATGTGTCTGGGTGGCTTTTTCTGTGGTGATTTTTTTACCGTCTAACTTCAGATCGTGTATGGCGTTTTCAATCTCCTGGGTTTCCCCTTTATGAAATACTGCTAGTGTACGGTTGGGAATATCAAATTCCAGATGTGCAATGCTGGCAATGCCCTCTAGTTTTATTCGGATTAAGTTTTCTTCCGAAGGGCAATCCATTTTGCTGATTTGAAAAATCGTTTGATTCATCTACCTTACATAATATAGCTAGCATCTAATTGTTAAATGCTTTTTTAATTCGGCTTAGGTTTCGCTTGCTGTCACGGTCTTTAATGGCTTCCCTTTTGTCGAATTGTTTTTTACCGCGGGCTAAGGAGATTTTTAATTTTGCCAGCCCTCTATCGTTTGTAAAAAGCAACAAGGGAACAATAGTCAATCCACTGTTTCGGACTTCTTTCTCCAGTTTTTTTAGCTCATTTTTATTGAGGAGTAATTTACGTTCGCTCTTTGGGTTGTGGTTAAAGTGCGTGGCGTGGGAGTATTCCTGTACCGTCATATTAATTACGAATAATTCTCCATGATCATTAAACTCACAAAAACTTTCGGCAATGCTGGCTTTTCCTTCCCTTATGGCTTTAATCTCTGTACCTGCCAGAACAATCCCAGCTGTATAGGTATCTAACAGCTCGTAGGTAAACTTAGCTTTCTTATTTTTTATTTTAACGTTTTTCTGAAGACTCATAAGCTTACAAAAGTACAATTTTAGATGTATGAAGTACGAATGGTGTGCTTTAAATTTAGGACTCTCTTATCAGCAGGAGAAGGGCAGGGGATGAAAGACTTAATGGGTTTTTTAATTTTCAGGTGCCGAAACCCTGTCATACTTCACAGGACTGTAGTCCTGCTTTAACTCACCATTCACCATCACTTCTTCAAAAAAGCATCTGGCTCCTGCGGCTGTCATTAGGTTGGGGCCATCCTGGATGTGTAAATGCAAATGCGCCTCACTGGAGTTCCCTGAATTACCACAGTTGCCCAGGTATTGTCCTTTTGTTACTGTATCGCCGGCTTTAACGGCTATAGTTCCTTGTTCCAGATGTGCATAGACAATGTATTCGTTATTTGCAGTCTTAAGCATAATACTGTTTCCAAGAGGCTGAGATGGGTTCATTATTGCGGGTCGGTTGTCTTCAACCCCAGTGTTTACTTCATGCACTACAGCATCACAAACTGCGTACAGCGGTTGTCCAAAAGCGTAATAATCTTCGTTTCTTGTTCCACTGCGTTGGTAGGAGCGATTATTTTTCCCTAATTTAAGGAAGTCGAAAGCACCTTGTTGCACTCTTGTGGTGACGTGGTAGTTTTGTCTTTTTTCGGTACCTCCCCAATAGGTCATCCATTCACCATCAAAGGGAAGTTGTAGTTTTGTGCTGTTTCTTTCAAATTTGGCGGGTTCATCACTTTCAATAGGTTTAAAAAGTAATCCGGCCACTTTATTATGTTCATTTACATAAACAGCTATGTTTTGTCGTCCATTCTCAAAAGTTCCTATAAAAGTATCTCTACCATCCTGACCTTCTACAAAACTAAAAGAGGTAAAGTTTCCGAAGTTTTTCTGAAACGTTGAAAGCAATTGATGCATTGCCGCAGGGCTTACTTTTTGCTGAAAAGACTCGCTAAGCATGCCATGGATAGAATCGTTTTTACCTGCATTGTAATAATCCTGAAGCTTGGTGAGTGCCAGCACATTTTTTTTGTTTTGAGCAAAAACCGACGCTGAAATAACAGTAAGTAAAATCAGTAAAACTATTTTTTTCATCATAACTTATTTTGAAAGGTTCACAGAAAATAAGTGACCTATTGCGTACCTTTGTTACAAATATAACGTATGAAAATTTATTACATTTTACTGCTGTCAATCCTTTTTGTTGCTTGTAATGAAAGAGAAGCAATAACCGCCAATGGTATTATTGATAAAGCAATTGCAGAAGCGTGTAAAGGTAATTGCGATGATGCAGCAATTGAGTTTGTTTTCAGAAAAGTAAAGTATAAAAGTACCCGGCAAGGTGGTAACTTTCAATACGAAAGAAATTTTATAGATTCTACAGGGAGTGTGCGGGATGTTATAAACAATAAAGGATTTTCACGTTTTATAAACGATTCGCTTCAGCAACTTGCAGATACTACCGCCAATAAATATGCTGAAAGTGTAAACTCGGTTCATTATTTTGCACAATTACCATATGGGTTAAACGCTGCTGCAGCAAATAAAGAACTGCTTGGAGAAGCAGTAATTAAAGACAAAGAATATTATGAAATAGGGGTGACCTTTAGCGAAGAAGGAGGCGGCACCGATTTTGAGGACACCTTTGTGTATTGGGTAGATAAAAGCACTTTTCATGTAGATTATCTTGCCTATAGCTATGCTGTAAATGGCGGTGGTATACGGTTTAGAGAGGCTTACAATCCAAGAGTTGTGGAAGGAATTCGGTTTGTAGATTATAACAATTACAAACCAACTAGTCTCGAAACCCCGCTAACCGATTTAGACTCCCTGTTTCAGAACAACAAACTGGAATTGCTTTCTAAAATTGAAACGGAAAATGTAGAAGTAACCTTGTTAAAGTAGCATTGAATACTTATCTGCCTTTCATTCGTTGTTCATACCTTATACATCTAATTTTAGTATTGCATACCCAAAGCGCAACCTTTACCTTTGCCAGTATCTTATAATAAGAACCGCTTTCGCTTAGGAATTGGTATTTATTAATTTGGAATTTTAGAAAATTATGCCTGGATTTGAAATTTTTGGCTCAGAAGAGCGCAAACAAGTAAACGATGTATTGGAAACCGGAGTACTTATGCGGTATGGCTTTGATGGTATGCGCAACAACCACTGGAAAGCAAGGGAGTTTGAAATTGCTTTTGCAGAGCGTATGCAAAGTGCGCATTGTCAATTAGTATCCAGCGGTACTTCTGCCTTAACAATCGCTCTGGCCGCCGCAGGAATAGGTGCCGGGGATGAAGTGATTATGCCCACCTTCACATTTGTAGCTAGTTTTGAAAGCATTATGATGTTAGGAGCAGTTCCAGTGTTAGTAGATATTGACGATACCTTAACCTTAGATCCAGCTGCAGTGGAAGCTGCGATTACACCAAAGACCAAATGCATCATGCCCGTTCATATGTGTGGCTCTATGGCAGACTTAGGTGCTTTAAAAGCCATTTGCGACAAGCATAATTTGCTGTTG
Source organism: Flavobacteriaceae bacterium UBA1903 (assembly GCA_002337605.1). Taxonomy (GTDB): domain Bacteria; phylum Bacteroidota; class Bacteroidia; order Flavobacteriales; family Flavobacteriaceae; genus Marinirhabdus. Next base: position 92,515 of record DDGL01000003.1, on the reverse strand, counting down.
TTAGAAGACGCTTGTCAGGCTATTGGTGGTTCTTACGAAGGAAAACCTCTAGGAAGTTTTGGCGATCTGGGCTGTTTTTCGTTCGATTATGTAAAGACCATTACCTGTGGTGAAGGCGGTGGGATCATTACCAATTCTAAAACATATAAACTGAATGCAGACCATTATCATGACCATGGGCACGACCATGTAGGGAATGACCGCGGGGCAGAAACACACCCATTCTTAGGATATAATTTTAGAATTTCTGAATTAAATGCTGCGGTAGGGCTAGCGCAGTTGGATAAATTAGACGGAATCCTTAAAACTCAGGAACGAAACTACAGGATTATGAGGGAGGCGTTAGCCACTATAGAAGGGGTTACTTTTAGACGTGTTCCTGAAGGCGGTGTAGAAAATTACAGCTTTGTAAACTTCTTTTTGCCAACACAGGAATTAGCCGAAAAAGCGCATAAAGCACTTTCAGCAAATGGAGTGGATGCTTGTTTTTACTGGTTTAAAAATAACTGGCATTACATTAATGGCTGGGAGCACCTTCGTGATCTGAAAAGTTTAGGAACTCTTTCTTCCGAAGTAAAAGCGCAAATGCAGGATTTAAATAATACCGATTTCAGTAAAAGTGACGCCTGGATGGGACGTACGGTTTCTTCGCTGGTGAAAATTGGCTGGAGTGAAGCAGAGACTCGGGCTAGAGCCAAAATGATGGTGGATGCCATTAAATCTACTCTTTCATAGTAGCAAATAAATGTTATGTATGGCGTCCTAAATACGTTTTTAAGTAAGAATATTTTCCGTTTAGGAAATTTTCGGGGCTTGTTTTTATAAAATTATTAAAGTCTCGTATAAAATGAGACTGGTCGTAATATCCACAATCTAAAGCCAAATGATGTAACTTTTCGGTGTTAGAGGTATTTAATAGTTCGAAGACTGTATTAAGCTGTATCACTTTACAATAATACTTAGGAGATAGCCCTACCACTTTCTTAAATACGCGTCTAAAGTGACGAAGACTTACACCAGCTTGTTCAGCTATTTTAGATTGTTCAATAATACCTCCAGTTTCAAAAATCTTGTCAAGAGCACGATCTAACCATGGTATAGCGGGTAATTGGTTCTTCTGAAGCTCAGTTATAAAATCTAACAAAAGAGCTACCCGAGTGTTAACTTCATTGGTTTGTGATAAATTATTGTACAAAGGTTGGCTATCGATGGGCGATGCTTTTTCATGCGACTCCCAGGTGTTTAAAAAATGTATTCCAGGTTTATGAAATAAATAGTAAGCAGCAGTGGGATGAAGTATAATACCTGTTAACCCAAAAATACCTTTCAAACTGAAAGTTATAGGGATATTTCCAATTTGCCCAGCGACATTTAAATTCGATTCAGGAATAAGGGGTGTATCGTTCACCCTAAAATGGGGTACTTCACCCTGAGAGTATACTAACAGTGGGAACCCCGTGGCATACATAGGTTGTCCGGATAATGATATAGGTTCTTTTGTTTCTCCAGTTAGTATTCCCATAACCATTCTCTTAAGATGACTAGGGATGTTATAATCCAGTCTATTCGCAAAATCTTTGATCATTTTTTTCTTTTTTGATTAGGTAATGTTTGTATGTCCGTTTTATACAATCGAAATACTTCTTCCAGAACTATATTTAAAGATATTGAAATCAGCGGAAATAGCGTTAAGCAAACTATCTTTTTGACAGCAGTGTTGCTCTGGTACCCTTTCGTACATAGTTGCTATACGTTGTTACATATGTTATACGCTAATAATCGTTGTTTTAGAGCTTTATACTATTTAAAATAAAAAATGAAATAAAAAACTTATTATGAAAACGAAACACACATTTCTTCTTTTAACGCTACTTTTAATAGGAACACATGCCAACGCGCAATTTTTTAAAAAACTAAAGAAAAAAGCCGAAAACGCCGTAGAGCAAACGGTACTCAATAAAACAGACCGAGAAGTCTCTAAAGAAACCGATAAGACCATAGACGGTGTCATTAAAGGAGACAAGAAAAAAGAAAAAGAAGAACCTACGGACGAAGAAAAAGCAGCAGCCGAAAAAAGCGTGATGTCCATATTTGGAGGGGGTTTGAAGGCATACCAGATTCGTACGAGTTTCAGTACGTCATGGATATGAAATTGACAACCAAAAAGGATGTCATGGACATGAAATATTACATACAACCTGATGCGAGTTACTTTGGAAATGCCATTACCGATGACAAGGCCAATAGTGTAATTGTATACGATATGGAAAACCAAGCCATGGTTACGTTTATGGACAACGGCCAACAGAAAATGGCGATGAAAACCCGCATGCCTTTTGACGAAGCAGCCCTACAGGAAATGTCAAAAAACGATACCAACCAGGAAGATGTGGACATTACACCGCTACCCAGCAAAACAATTTTAGGATACAACTGTAAGGGCTACCAAATTACACAAGAAGACGGGGTAAGTAAGTTTTACATCACCAATGAGACGCCCGTGAGTTTTGTGGGCGTATTCTCCAGTATCGAGCAAATGCCCAAGTCGGGATACAATGCCACTATTCCTTTTGACGAAAATTCTATGATGATGGAAATGGAGTACATCTCTAACAAACGCAAACGCGATAACGTCCATATGATTTGTACCAACCTGGAAGAAAAGAAATTTTCCATTAACAAAGCCGATTATTAATAATATGTATTATCCTTATTATACAAAAACGATGAAACATTTATATATAGTAGCATTCCTATGCTTTACAGCGCCCTTTTTTGCCAATGCGCAAGTTGGAGGCAGTGTTTTTGAAACTGTAAAGAAAGCGCAAAATGAGGCAAAAGGAGAAGCTGATAATGCAGCCGATGAAGCTCAAGAGGCTGAAGATCTGGAAAATTTTGAAAAAGGGTTGAGTGTTTTCTCAGAAGAGCTAATAAAAGTAAGTGACAAGCCCATGATCGAGAACTGTCTCAGTATCATGGTAAATCATGGTTATCAATTATTTAGGCATCAAGGTCTTGTCGTAAGGGCTGAAGAGTGCAAGGTGAAAAAGGAATTGCTTGAGGCGCAAGCATTACATCTGTTATCTGCTGGAACGAAGTTTTTTTGTCCCGATGAACTATACAGTGATATCGTGAAATACAGTGAAGAGATTACCCTATTTATTTTTCCAGATTTCTATCATAAAGATCCCTCAAAGCGTTTAAGACAATCTGATGTGGCCCACGAATTAATGAGACGACATCAACTCACTGGAGATTACTTTAATAATCCGTACAGAACTAATCTGGAAATGCTACGCGACGGGTTGCGAGAGTATTTTGAAGACCTGGAGGATTCTGGATTTGCTGAAAATGAAGATATATGGTACGACATTGCTAACGAACAAGGAGATGATTATCAGTTAGCACTTAAGGCGCTAATAGATTATTTTACTTACTACCTCTCGCCAGAATTTATGGTGAAACGTGCAAATGAAATTGAAAAGGAAATTAAAGCACTGCCATGTAAATAAAAAAGTATGAAAACAACATATACACTATTAATTTTTTTATGGCTAATGATGCCTACGACGTTCTATGCGCAAATAGGTGGGAGTGTTTTTGAAGTTACAAATGAAGCTCAGAAAAAGGCAAAAGGTGAAGCCGATGATGCAGCAGAAGATGCCCAGGATATGGAGGATTTTCAAAGGGGGCTAGAAGAATTTTCCAGGCCTTTACTAGAACTAAGCAATGAGCCTATGGTGGGGAGGTGTCTTGAAATTATGGGAAGTCATGCCTTTTCATTGGCTAAAGAGCAGACGCTCATTGAAGAAACGGGAGATTGTACAACTAAAAAAGATTTGTTAGAAGCGCAGACATTATTAGTGCTATCGGGCGGAACCATAATGTATTGCCCTGAAGAATTTAATAGCGACAGAGAGCGGTATAGTTTTGAGATTCTAGAATACTTTAATCCTGTGATTCAGGACATAAAAGAGTTTATGATTAAATATAGAGAAGATAATAGCGATAGGCCATATCAGGAACGTGTTGATGAAATTCTAAGAGATATGTACGGAGACGCAGAAGAATCAGATGCTGCACTTGAAAAGAAATTAAGAATAATACTAAAGTTCAAATATGCCGAAGAAAAATTCGGAAATCCGAATGACATTCAGAACCTCCTTACAGCTGCTGGATTTCATGGCTATTCTAATAAGCAATCGTCAGAAAAGGAAGGTTTGGATTTCTATAAAGTCATCGATTACTTCAGTTACTATCTGTCACCTGAATTTATGTCATTAAGAGTACAGCAAATTGAGGCCCTTCGTAAGGGTTTACCTTGTGCTTAATTTAACCCTTAAAATAAAAATATGAAGTATTTAAAACACACAACAGCAATCCTATTTCTTGTTACTATCTTAATTTCCTGCGGCAACGAGACCAATAAGGTGAAATCTGAAATAGAAAATACCTCTCAGACCGTGAAAAATGCTAAAAAGGTTACAGAGGGAGCTTCAGAGATGGAAAAAAATATTCAGCAATTGCGTACAAAAGAGCACTTGACCAAAGAACAGTGGGAATCCTGGTTGCCAGAAACAGTACTCCAAATGCCACGTACCTCCTCACAGATAAATTTTATGCCCGGATTGGGCTCCTGTAGTGCATCCTATAGTATTGGGAACAAAAGAATACGGGTCATGATCATAGATGGTGCTGGTGAAAGAGGAGCTGGTGGTGTAGGTCCTTACCGTATGTCTAGTAAAATGGACTACGATTCTAAAGACGAGTGGGGCTCTACAAAAACCGTAGTAATTGATGGCGTAAAAGCTAAAAAAAGCTATGTAAAAACAAGTGGAATGTACAGTCTTTCTATGTTCTATGCAGACCGGTTTGCGGTAGATATTGAACTACATGACTTTTCAGAAGACAGCTTAGAAGAAGTTGTCAAAGAACTCGATTTAAGTGAACTGAAAAAATTCTAAAAAGATGAAACACCTTGTATTAATTTTCGGAATACTGGTTTGTTTAAGTTGTAATGAAAAAACGAACTCTCAAACCAATGAAGTAGCTTCTGAAACTAATGTTACTGAAATCTCAGAAAAAACTGAAATAAAAGAATCTACTGATACTAATGACCAAGATGACTGGTATTGGAAAAACACACAGATGAGCACCAACAATAGCTTTAAAAACTGGGAACATGGAACAGTAGATTTAGTGATGGTGTATCGATACACTCAAAACAATCCGGAAACCCTTGAAGTGGGTAGTATTAGTAATGATGGAATCCTACAACTGAACTTACCTGAAACCATTCAAACAGAAACAAAAGTTGGCAATATTGCAAATCTGGTCTTTTACGATATTCAGGTTATGACTTCGCTGCGTTCCCATAATCCTGAGACGGGTTACTTCGGGAAGACAACGATGCAGGTTGTGAAAAACGGAACTGTGATCGGGAATATGACTTTAGGGAATTCAGTACAGGTAACCTATAACCTTACCAATCAAAGTACTTTAACCATGGGCGATGAAGGGTATCTCATATGGTGGGTGTATGTAGATGGTCCGGCAAGTATGAAAGGAACTGAAGAAACAACGAATACCGTTCGCAGGGATGGAACAAACCCAATCGAAGCTGAAAATACAGTAATATACGATCTTGACTATAAACCAGGTTGGAACCTCGTAAAAACGGAGGTAATTGGGAAATATAACTTAGAACACGAACGTGGCCTGAATGCATCCTGGTTTAAAAAACATGAACACACAGTGATTTCTGAAATCCCACGTGATGCGAATTATTTTTTTAGAACACTAAATAATTAAGATAATCCATATATTTAACTGTAACTTTCTAATTTACAGTACCTAGTACTATTCTTAAAAATTATAGATATGAAAATCAATAGTAGCCCTTTATTTCTAGTATTCATGGTAATGGCGCTGTGTTTTAGCTGTAAAAATGATACTAAAGAAAAAAACAAACCCATACAAATTCACAAAAGTGAATCGACAGCAGTTGTTTCGACCCCTCGTTTCGTTGAAATTTTAACGGAAAGTATGGAATTTAAATCTGTAGACACGATTCCATCTGGGTGGAATACTTTCAGGTATAAAAACTTATCTAATGAAACTCATTTTTTCCTAATGGATAAATATCCGGAAGGTAAAAACATTACGCATACCATTAAGGAGATCGCTCCAATATTTGAAAAAGGGATGCAACTTATTAACCGAGGGAACCCCAAAGAAGGATTTGCAGCATTTGGAGCTTTGCCAGAATGGTTTGGAGACATTGTTTTTTCTGGCGGCTCCGGACTCGTTAGCCCAAAAAAGACTGCCATTACAACCATTCATTTAGAGCCCGGCTATTATATTATGGAATGTTATGTAAAAATGCCTAACGGCATGTTTCACACTTCTATGGGAATGGCTAAGCCTATTATTGTGACTCAGGAAGATAGTGGAAATACACCACCAGAACCTACTGTTAATATTACCGTCTCTAATGCGGATGGAATTGTATACGACAAACCCATTACTAAAGGACAACAAGTATTCTCAGTATTTTATAAAGATCAAAAACATCATGAAAACTTTATGCAACACGATGTGAATTTGGTGAGGCTGGATGCAAATGCCGATCTTGAGACGCTTGAAAAATGGATGGATTGGTCAGACCCACGAGGGTTGATTACACCAGCTCCAAGTGGAGTTACTTTTTTAGGAGGTGTAAACGATATGCCAGCTGGGAGAACAGGTTATTTTTATGCCGATTTAAAACCCGGAAAATACGCACTCATCTCAGAAGTGCCGAATGCACAAGAAAAAGGTCTTTTAAAAGAGTTTGAAATTAAAGATTAATACGAAACATACTCGGTAATCTCCAACCCATATCCAATCATCCCAACACGTTTGGTCTGCTCGCTGTTGGACAGTAATTTTATTTTGTGAATCCCCAGATCGTGTAAAATTTGTGCGCCAATACCAAAATCTTTGCTGTCCATAGCAATATTTAGTGCTTTCACTACTTCGTTTTCTTTTTGAGATTCTTTTAAAACTTTTAAACGACTTAAGAGATTAAAGGATTGACTCTGCTGATTGATAAAAACAATAGCGCCTTTTCCTTCAGTAGTAATAGCGCTGAACATGTCGTCCAGTTTTTTATCGGCGTTGTTGGTGAGCGTTCCTAGTATATCGTTATTCACCAAGGTAGAATTTACACGCACCATCACAGGCTCATTTTCTTTCCAGCTTCCTTTGGTAAGGGCAATGTGTACCTGGTCGTTAGTGGTTTGTTTGTACGCTCTCAATCTAAAGGCACCAAACTTGGTATTCAAACTGAAATCTTCTTTCTTTTCAATTAAAGAATCGTGTTCCATTCGGTACGCCACCAACGCTTCTATGGAAACCAATTTTAAATCAAAACGTTTTGCAACTTCCACCAAATGAGGGAGACGTGCCATGGTTCCGTCTTCATTCATGATCTCTACGATGACGCCAGCAGGTTGCAGCCCGGCAAGTCTTGCAAAGTCTATAGCAGCTTCGGTATGTCCAGTTCTACGAAGTACCCCGCCATCTTTCGCTTTCAAAGGAAAAATATGCCCGGGTTTGCTTAAATCATGAGGTTTGGTATCTGGATCTATAAGTGCTTTTACTGTTTTAGCTCTATCACTAGCTGAAATCCCTGTAGTCACCCCATGTCCTTTAAGATCCACGGAAATTGTAAAGGCAGTCTCCATGGGATCGGTATTATTACCCGTCATCATTTCCAGATGTAATTCCTTACAATGGGTTTCGGTAATCGGGGCGCAAATAAGTCCGCGTCCGTGGGTAGCCATAAAGTTGATGGTTTCCGGGGTTACCAGTTCTGCCGCTGCCACAAAATCGCCTTCGTTTTCACGGTTTTCATCATCTACCACAATAATCACCTTGCCTTGACGAATGTCTTCAATAGCTTCTTGTATGGTATTCAGTTTAATTTGTGCGCCGTTTTCAGTAGTAATCATAGCAAAATTTTAAAGTGCAAAGATACGGAATAGTTAGCTAGCTATTAGCCAATAGAAACTGTGCTTGTAGTTGGCAGAATAAATTCTAACAATATAGGTTTTAGGTAAAGCTTATAAATTTTCCAAATCATATCCTTTCTGTACTAATTGTTGCTTAGCAGCTTGAATTACTTCATCAGAGTACGATTCTCCTTTTGTGTTTTTAACGATGGCAATAAGTTGTTGATCGGTTCGGGATAATACTAAAGCTTTTTCAGATTGTGTAAGTAATACGGCCTGCTCTCCATCCACAATAGCCGCATCGGTTGCTTTTTTTCCGAAGAGTCTGCCAATACGTTGAAAAAAGGTATCCATATCAAAAACCCCTTGGTCTGTAGTAGCTCTATAGGTAAGCCAGATACTTAGCGGCAACATAATAGCGGTGCTTAACCAGGTAGCTATAAAAGGATGCATGGTACCATCTTCGGCACTGTTTTTTGCAAAAATTCCAATAAAGTGATAGGTGAGAAACAATAAAATTGCAATCACCATAGGCAGTCCCATCCCGCCTTTTCTAATAATAGCTCCTAAGGGTGCACCCACAAAAAAGAGGATAATACAGGCAATTGTTAGTGCAAATTTTTCGTGAAAAGCAATTTCGTGTTTATTAATACGCTTTACTTTTATTTTAAACTCATTTTTTTTAGCAGCTACAGATTGTATGGTTCCCTTCACATTGTTTAAGGCCATTGAAATTATTTCAAGCTTTCTATTTGAGTTTACGATATCCAGAACGTCCACCGGGTTTTCAACCGCAATTGAGTCTCCTACATTTTCGTCGTTAAATTTTACAATTCCCGTACGGAAGTACATATCGTCTCCAAACGCAGAAATATCGCCAGAGTATGCCTTAGATAGTGTATCTATTTCTTTTACCAGCTCCTGTACCTGATACATGTTATGGCTGTTCAGCTCATTTTCTTTGTCTACATCTACGTCATTAAACTTTGTGAGATCCAGATTTATAGCATATTCTTCGAGATAACTTTTAGCGAAAGGAAGCCGCTCCTTGTCTTCTCTTTTATTGGTTACAACGTCCTCATAGTAATTCACATTTTTAAGCAGTAGTGTAAGGGTATTACTGTTTTCCTCACCAATAAGTTCGCCCTCTTCAGCAACCATAACAATGTTATTGTTATTGGGGCTTTTCGGGTTCTTTTTATGGATCACCACATTGTCCAGAAATTGATCGCGGTCACCGTGTTTTTTATCTACTTTTATGTTGAAATCGTCACCTACCTGACTAAACTGTCCTTCAGAAATTACCATGGACGGACTTAACTGTGCAATGTTACGCCGCAGGTTCTGCCATTTATATTCGGACCAGGGGATTACATTGTTTGTAAAAAGAAACGCAACTCCTGCCAGAGCAATGATAAAGATCATTAAACTACGCATGGCGCGTTGCAATGAGATGCCCGTAGATTTCATGGCAGCAAACTCATATTTTTCAGCAAAATTCCCAAAAACCATGAGGGATGCTACCAGAATAGTAAGTGGTAACACCATGGGTATGAGCTTTGGAGAGAAAAACCATAGGAATTTCAGAATAACAGACACAGCAAGATCTTTACCGGCCAGTTCTGAAATGTAAAGCCAAATACTTTGCAGCACAAAAATAAACATCAAAATAACGAAGACGCTCGTAAACGTCTTCAGATAAGTAGTTAATATGTACCGGTCTAGTATTTTCACTAGTCGAAGTTGCTTAGTCTAGTTTATTGATGTAATAGCCATCCTTTTTATATCTGGCTTCATCAAAAGTAAACATTGCTTTGCTAATGGGTTGATTGGTTTTAAAAGAATTTACAGTAAGGGTATATTTTGTACCATTAGCGTCTGTTTGGATCAACTTATAAATGTGCTTAGTTTGTGCGTCGATCCCCAACAAAATATCTTTTATTTCAGCATTACTGTCTATAGGAATTAGTTTTACAAACTGAATTTTACGCCCCTTGATATTTTGGGTAATGTCCATTTTATACTTGTATCCTTTTTCGTAAAACGTAAGCATCTTACTTGGGGTAATCTGCTTGTCTTCAGCAGGGTTGTATTTTGAAATTGTTACCTCTTCATCCTCTGGAACAACAGTATATATCTTGGTACCATCAAACATAGTGGTTGTCCCAAGCATATGTAAAACATACTTATCGCCGTTAATTGTTACATCGCCACGGGTATCTTGATTAATGCCTTCCTTTGCGTTGCTTAGGTTGTACTTAAAGTCTATTTTAATATTATCGTAGCCTTTTGCTTTTGCTGAAACCTCACTCAATAATTTTTTTGGGTCCTGCGCCTGGGCAAACCCGAATGTACAGATGGCTACTAAAACTAGTACTAGATTTTTCATTTTAATTGTTTTCATTTTCGTTATCTAACAGTTGATTTAATGCGTCAATAGTGGGAACGTTTACTTGTCTTGCTTTGCTGCCTTCAAAAGGTCCTACAACCCCAGCGGCTTCTAACTGGTCTATAATACGTCCTGCGCGGTTGTATCCTAACTTCAGTTTTCTTTGTAATAAAGAAGCCGATCCTTGTTGTGCAATGACCAGTACTTCGGCAGCATCACGGAACAATTTATCGCGTTCCTCTATGTTATTATCAATTGTTGTGCCACCTTCTTCCCCTACGTATTCCGGAAGCATATGAGCATCTGGATAGGCTTTTTGGCTACCAATAAAGTCGGTAATATCTGCAACCTCAGGGGTGTCTACAAACGCACATTGCACACGTGTTAAATCGTTTCCTTGTGTGTAGAGCATGTCTCCACGTCCTATTAACTGGTCTGCACCACCAGAATCTAAAATAGTTCTGGAATCAATCTTACTGGTTACTCTAAAAGCAATTCTGGCTGGGAAGTTCGCTTTAATTATACCCGTAATTACATTTACTGAAGGCCTTTGCGTGGCAACAATTAAATGTATCCCAATAGCACGTGCCAACTGTGCCAATCTGGCAATTGGGGTTTCAACTTCTTTTCCGGCCGTCATGATCAAGTCTGCAAACTCATCAATTACCAGCACGATGTATGGTAGAAAATGATGTCCTTCATTCGGGTTTAACTTTCGGTTTTTGAACTTGGTATTATATTCCTTGATGTTACGACACATCGCATCTTTAAGCAGGTTGTAACGATCGTCCATCTCTATACAGAGTGAGTTTAACGTATTTATTACCTTATTTGTGTCTGTAATTATAGCTTCTTCAGTATCCGGAAGTTTTGCGAGGTAATGTCTTTCAATTTTGTTGAAAAGCGTCAATTCCACCTTCTTTGGATCTACCAATACAAATTTTACTTCAGCGGGGTGTTTTTTGTAAAGCAGGGAAGTGAGGATGGCGTTTAATCCAACCGACTTACCTTGGCCTGTAGCACCTGCCATTAACAGGTGAGGCATTTTGGCAAGATCTACCACAAATGTTTCGTTGCTGATGGTTTTTCCGAGGGTTAACGGAAGTTCCATTTCAGCATTCTGAAATTTTGGCGATGCAATGGCAGAACGCATTGATACAATTCGTGGGTTTTTATTAGGAACCTCAATACCAATAGTCCCACGCCCGGGAATAGGGGCAATAATACGAATCCCTAGGGCAGAAAGCGACAACGCAATATCGTCTTCTAAGTTCTTAATCTTTGAAATTCTAATACCGGCTTCGGGTACGATTTCATAGAGTGTTACCGTTGGGCCCACAGTTGCTTTAATGTTGGAGATACCAATTTTATAGTTCTGAAGCGTTTCTACAATACGGTTTTTATTTTCTTCCAGTTCCTCCTGGTTTATAGTAATTCCCTTACCAGCGGTGTAGTCTTTCAGTAATTCAATGGTGGGGAATTTATAGTTGCTAAGCTCCAGCTTCGGGTCAAACTCACCAAAATCTTCAACTAACTTCTTACTTAAATTTTCTTCTACTTCGTCTTCTTCTGCAGCGGTTTCCACTTCCATTTCCACATCGCTTTCCTGAACTGTTTCTTGCTGAACCTGGGTTTTAAGAATGGGTTCTTCAACTTTTTCTTCGGGAGGTGTCACGACTTCCATGGTCGATGTTGCTGTACTATCTTCAGAAGCTAAGATTTCAACCACATCTTTTTCATAGTCTGTCTGGTTTACTTCTTCAGACTCTGAGTCAAAATCTTCTTTAAGCTCACTTTTTGTTTTCTGAAATGCTGCTGAAATTTTATCGGGAGTCACCTTTAAACGAATCACAAAATATACGATCGCCAAAAACGTCATCACCAGAATAGTACCCGTTAATCCCAGGTAGTCTTGAAGGTAATCATTCGTTTCATACCCAATCACTCCACTTAAAATAGAAGAGGTTTCACTAAAAAACCCGAAGAATACAGCAATCCAGATCATTACCAATATACCCCAGAACCAAAAGCGTTGCAATTGTTTTTTTGTATAGTCTAAAAAATAATAGACACCAGTGAGTGTGATTAAGAAAGCAAGAATAAATGAAGCAATGCCAAACCCCTGGTATATAAAAAAGTGTCCTACATTACTGCCAAACTTATTAAGCCAGTTTTTAGTTTCGGCATCCCGGTCCAGGATACCAATATCACTTTGGTCTGCTTGCCATGTAAAAAAATAAGAAGCGAAAGAGATAAGAAGCGCAAGACCCAGTATTGTCAAAAAACTTCCTAACACGATTTTTTGTTGCTTAGAGAGCGTAAGCGATATCTTTTTACGCGGGGTGGTCGTTTTTTTAGTGGATTTTTTTTTCTTTTTGGCCATAAATGCTAGTGTCGTTGTGCAAAAATACAACGTTACAAACTACATAAAAATTTTGGAAGGGATAAATTGATCGTATTGAAATTTTGGAGAAGTTATTCAACTTCTATTCCAACAATTTTATAGGTGATTTCTTTAAACTCAGGTAAAATCTCTTCTGCCGTATAGTGTTTGGGGGGCAGGTTTCCAGTAATTGATACATAGTTTAAATTCTGTTTGAGCTTGTGGCGATCATTTTTCAGTATAAAGCTTCTGTCCAGCCCAATCCACAGGGCTTGTTTTGGTTGCAGGATAGCAACAATTGTAAAAGAATCTTTAACTTTTATAAAAGCGTTCGGGAGTTCTTTTTCTTGAATAGTCTTTAAATTTTTAAAATTAAAAATCTTGGGAGCGGTAACAAAAGGAGTATATACTTCAGTATTTTTCGCTTTGTAGGTGATGGTAATAGCTTCTTCCGTAGTATTAAAAATATAAAAGTTGGTAAGATAGGAGCAACTGCTCAGGCAAAAAGAAACAGATAAAGCAAGAAACCATTTTTTCATAGCTAACATTGGTTCTCTAAATGTAACAATAATTTGCTAACTAAGGTAGGAGAAGGAGATAAGTAGCTTTCCATCACGTTGCCATCGTATCCACCCTTTACCAATTGTTTTAAAGCTCTGATCTGTTAGTAACACCTGCATCCATTGCTCTTGTACTAGAATGGGTTTTAAAAAGGTGTATTTTTGAGTTACTTCTCCCGCGTTATCCAGGGGTTTAATTTTTACGGTTTGTTCAGTGTTTTCTATAAGTTTAACCGTATTTACAGTTAGTAGAAATGCTGGCCAATGTAGTAATTCCCCTTGGTTGGTATTGAGATAGGCAGCCTGACCGTTTTGTTTGTTAACTTCAACTTTTATAAAATCGTGACTTATTCCTAGCGCTTTAAAGTAAAAAATTCCATAATCCAGTTTCATATATTCTGGAAGTAGATAGGGGGGAGCATAAGTAGAGGAAAAGTCGCCAAACTGATCCCTGCCCATCACCAGACTATCTTGTGGCAGGTGCTCCATAACTCCTTTTTCCAGGGTTATTCCGCCGTAGAAATGAAGGGTAGGGTACTCAAAAAAATTATGCTTAAAGAAGCCTATACCTAATGGGTGATCCGCTGCTGAAGAGTTTTCAACACTATTTTCAGGAGTTTTATTATTGTTAAGACGCAGTATTAAATTAGCTGAAACCGGTTCCGTAGTTTCCGTAGGCGTGGTATTTTTATTCTGATATGGAGCATTTCTTTCTTTCTGTAACGTATCCTGTTTTTTAAATTCATAATATGTATACCCCAAGATGCCTAGAACTAATAGTAATAGTACCCAGTTAATAATTTTAATCTTTGAAATTTCCAGGAAATGAGCAATAAAAAATGACGCCACAAATGCAATGCCGGCAAACATAATACCATATCCTAACACAATAGCACCTCCTGCCAATCCTTGTCCTTTTCCTGCATCTATGAAACCGGCAAAGTGCAAGCCAATTAGAAAAAAGCTAATGAGCATGAGTAGGTAAAATCCAATTCGGGCGGGTTTAAAGAAGTTTTTCATAATTTTTAGGCATTAGGCATTAGGCATTAGGCATTAGGCATTAGGCATTAGGCATTAGGCATTAGGGTGAACTTGTTTATTTTTTTTATTACGGATTCTTTAGGCTCCACACTAGTTTCTCAGGAAAACAGATTATAATTTATGAGTAGTTTCCCGTCTTTTTTCCAGCGAATCCAGCCTTTTCCTTTTACCGTACTATAATCGCTTGCCAGGATTTCAACTTCCATCCAATCGCCCATGATATAACGAGGTCTGAAATTGGCAGGATCTACAATCCGTCCAGCCGATTTTATCATTGGGTGATCGAATACTTTTTGGTTTATGTCTATAAATTCAACGGAGTGGCAATTCAAGAAAAACTCGCTCCACGTCATAAAATCTCCTTGCCATTGACTCACATAAGCAGTTTCCCCAGTGTCTTCGTTTATAACAATTTCATGGTAGTCCCTTCCCAGACGTTTTACTTTAAGGATGAATACTCCATAATCCAGTTTTTCAGCAAAAGGAGCAAAACCTTCTGGAGCATATCCAATCCCATCTACATGAGTTGCGTGGCGCTTTATAAATGTGATACTGTCTGTAGGTTGCTCCTGGCTGCCAACTCTACTATTAGGAACATCATAGAGGTAGAGGGTTTCTAGCTCGTCTGTTTTGGGAGAAAAAAAACCTTCACCTAACTGGCTTTCCTGTGCAAACATAGTTTGCACTCCAAAGTACACTAGAAAACTAAGGATGCCTATGAGGTTATTTCTAGGGAGCCTCATCACTTGATTTCTTTTGATACAGTTACTGTTTCA
This sequence comes from Flavobacteriaceae bacterium UBA1903, assembly GCA_002337605.1. GTDB lineage: Bacteria > Bacteroidota > Bacteroidia > Flavobacteriales > Flavobacteriaceae > Marinirhabdus. The sequence goes on along the minus strand of DDGL01000003.1, from coordinate 77,372 downwards.
CCTTTTTTAACCTCCATAGTAAACTGAGCACTTTTTGCAGAACTGTTGTACACGCCAACCTCTACCAGGGTCACGTTATACGTACCAGGATTTAAAATCACATCCCTGTATTTCTTATAGGTTCTTCCTCCATAAACAAGTTCGTCAGTTGCAGCATCTTTAATCTTTACGCTAACGTCAAATTGCTCACCATTATAGGTACCTGCAATACTTGCTTTACCCGTTTCAAAGTTATACGCTACACTTGTTGTTTGCCCTCCAACAATCACTTGATCTTTTATAGTGGTGGTGGTATGTAACCCTTTCATCACAAGGGCCTGGATATCTATGCTATAGGTTCCGGCGTTTAATTCAATTTCCTTGGTTTTTCCGTAGGTACGTGCACCGTTCACCACCTTGCCGTTGGCATCCCTGATTTTTAATGTGCTATCCCATCCTTCGCCATTGTTGGTGGTGGTAACAGCAAATGTCCCACCATCGAAACTAACAATACTATAGGTTTGCTTGTCATTGGAAGTGGTAACTCCCTTAAGTGTAATTGGTTCCACCTTAGAGTTTTCTAGTGGCCTTACCACGATGTCATAGGATTCCTGTGGTAGGTATATATAGGATGTATCTCTATATGTTCTGCTATATCCGGCTTCGTTATCGGTACCCGCCTTATAGACCCTTACATAGGCATCAATAGGCTCACCGTTCATAGTAGCATACACTCCGTGATTACCATCGGGTTTGTCCACAGTTTCTGACGCTACCAGAGTCATCGCATCCCCCAGTCCACTGGCATCTGCTGCGTCATAATAGTTGCCATCGCCTGCTTTTGCCGCACATTTTAACTGTTCAGTTTCGCTTTCTTTTAAGCCGAAACCTACAATGTGTAGTTTGAAATCAATTCCTTCTTTTTTGGCTGCTGAAACTACCTTACAGATATCCCCATCACATGATTCAATACCATCTGTAATAAGGACAATGGTTGCTTTTTCTTTTGAAGTGCGTAATTGTGAAATAACAGTTTCTGCCGAATATGCCAATGGCGTCATCCCTAATGGTTTAATGCTCTTTACTGCAGATGCCACCTTACTTTTGGAAGTATTTGAAATAGGTACCAACGTTTCCACATCGCGACAATCGCCTTTTTTACGGTGTCCGTAGGCAACTAAGCTTATTTTTTGATTTTCAGCAAAATCGTTTATAGAGGTTGAAAGTACCGAGGAGGCGATTTCCATTTTGGTTTTTCCCTCTAGTTGGCCCCACATAGAGCCACTGGCGTCATAAATAAAAATAATAGGGGAGGGGACTTCCGGAGCTTGTCTGGTCTGTGCGAAAATTGAAAGCGTACCTAAAAGTACACCTGCAAAAAGGAATAGCTTTTTCATCTGAATGGGTATTAGTTGCGGTAACTAAACTTCAAGTTACAACAAAAAGTTAATTAGGAATAAACTTACAACCAATGAGTTAGCGTGTCAATTACCCGGTTGGGTAGTTTTTGTGATGGAACGTTTTAAGCGACAAACGCTGAGGAAATAAAAAGTATAAAGTAGAAAAACGAAGATAGAACTGTAAGAATCACAATTGTACCCGTCAAGGTTTTAATTGGAAGGTGTGGTGGCAACCTTGTAGATTTTAATAAACTTCTTTTAAAATTTCGGAATATATATAATACAACCTATAATTACCGCTACCCCAGCAGCAAAAAAAACTGCTCCGGCGGCTACGTCTTTGATATACCCAATTTTATTGTGGAAATCCGGGTGTACAAAATTAGCGATCTCTTCTGCGGCAGTGTTTAAACCCTCGATGCTAAGGACGAGACCAATAGCCAACATCTGTGCTAACCATTCGGTTGCAGAAATTTCAAAGTAAAACCCTGCGGCTATCATAATAAGCGCTATAACAGACTGAACTTGTATGCTGGCTTCATTTTTTAACAGCATAAAAGCTCCTTTAGCAGCATATTTAAAGCCCATAAGGCGCTTCCCTAAAAATGTATTCCACATTACTGTAATGCTTTTAAAGCTGAAGCATAGTCCGGTTCCTCCCCAATCTCTGGTACTTGCTCGGTATGTAGTATCTTATTATCTTCATCGAGCACCATCACAACACGGGAGTGTAATCCTTCAAAAGCACCCCTGGTAATTTCAAGGCCATTATCCTTCCCGAAGGTTCCATCTTTAAAGTCGCTTAGCATTTCTACGTTTTCCAGTCCTTCGGCAGCACAAAAACGCGCTTGAGCAAAAGGTAAATCTCGTGAAATACAAAGCACCTTTGTATTGTTGAGAGCAGAGGCTTCTTCATTAAATTTTCTTGAGGAAGCTGCACAAACACCTGTATCTACACTAGGGAAGATGTTTAAAACTTTTCTGTAACCATCGTAATTGCTGAGTTGTTTGGTAGAAAGGTCATTTGCAACAAGATTGAAATTTGAAAGTGTTGAGTGCTGTTTCGGTAGATTTCCTGAAGTTTCGGTAGGAGTACCTCCTAATGTGATTTGTGCCATAGTTGTTGGTATATCGTTGTATTTCAAAAATAAGCATTCAAAATAAAATGGTGTGGTAAAAATTTCATAAAACGATACTGTGTTTTAGTAAAAAAATAGTTGAACACCTTATCCGTTACGTGGTTTTTTTTATGCATATGCTAGTTGTGAAAACTACCCAACTGGGTAATTGACAGGAAGTTAGGTGTTGTTTAGCTTTGTTTAAACAGTTAACCTCATATTAAATAGCAAAAGAATGAAAACACGACAGACACTATTAACATTACTTTTATGCATCTTCTTTGTACTTTCTGGAGGAATTCCTATGAGCTTACAGGCTCAGGATGATTGTATTCCAATTCCGAACGGGAATTTTCAAAATTGGTCAGGAAATGATGACCCAGTGAATTGGCTTACTACCAATATGGGCGATAAGTACGGGACACCCACAGTTGGATTTGATATGCGTAATGTCTTTAAAACTCCTGGAAAATTTGGACATGGGGTTCGCATAAAAAATGCATCGGTTCTAGAATTGATTAAAAAGGAAAAGCCGGAAGAATTTGCAAAACTTCCTGCCTCTATAAAAGAACAACTTCGCAAAAGCTCATTTAGTGGATCCTTGTTTACATGTCAGGGTGATTGCGAAAATGCAACATTATCTGAGAATGAAATTTTTATGCGTAAAAATATGTTCTTTCCAGTAGAAAAAGCGCCGGGAGCCCTTTGTGGGTATTATAAAGCTAATTTAAAAGAAGGAGATAAATTATGGATATTTCCGTACCTGGCCATTGAAAACGATATGTCTGCAGGGGGTGTGATGCCGGGGGAAACTGCCTCGGTCATTACAAAAAGTACAAATGACTGGACCGCTTTTAGAATTCCGCTTAGAATGCTCCCTGACAGGACCCCCGTAAAAGCACTAATCCAGATGCAAATGGTAGGAAGTGGCTTTCCGGTAACGCCTCCTTATGGCATGGGAGCTCTCGAATTAGTCCAGAAATATCCAAGTACAGATGGAAGCGAAGTTTTTATAGATGAACTGTGTTTCTGTGGAGAAGCTGATGTAATAGATGCAGATGATCCCATCTTAGATACTATAGGTATAGGGACTGGAACAGGTTCTGGAACTGGAAACGACGACACTTCCGGAGATGAAACAAATGAACTAATTTACATAGCTACCAACGGAAGTGATGCTAACTCTGGTGCTACATCCAGTCCATTTGCCACTATGCAAAAGGCTTTGACCGTGGCACAAGGGAAACGATCGCAAGGCAAACCCGTAAAAATTGTAGTTAAAAATGGAACCTACCGTCAGGAGGCTTCTGTGAGTGCAAGTGGCGGAAACCTCCCACCGCTAGTGATCGAAGCCGAAACACCCCACCAAGCTATTTTTATAGGCTCGGAGCCTATCACGGTGAACCCTGATTGGCAAAGTCAAGTTGAGAATTTATATATGACAAATAAGGGAACGTTACATCCAGATCAAAAACCGATATTCAATGCTGCCAATTATAGCAACCCAATGAATACTTCAGTTCCTGCATTGCTGGTAAACGGGAAACAGTTACAACATCAACAAGGGGGTGACCTTAGAAATAGTTCTAACGCATATATGTACAGCCCACAGTTATTTATGGTAAACCCAGGAGGAGTCAATCTTACTTCGGCCAGTGTAGAAGTGACCGTGAGGGAACATGCGATTAAAATTGTGAACGGAGGAAATGTAACAGTGAAAGGGCTTCGCTTAAAAGGATTTCCACAAGCAAGTATACCCCAGTTAACCGAGCAACAAATGCCGGGGCTTGATGGTGTGCACGCTATGGATTGTGTGTATGAGTAATTTTAGTGTTTATAAAAAATCGGGAGTCTTCAATGTTTAGATTGAAAACTCCCGATTTTATTAAGCTGAAATTGAAATCGAACCGATATGATTGTTATTGTACTTTCCGCATATCGGTAACTTTGTGTCCTTTGGAACTAAAAACAGCGGTGTCTATGATCTCTTCTGAAAAATTCTCTACAGTAATGTTAATGGTTGGGTTCCCTTCTTTACCTTTTAATAAAGTTTCCAAAGAAAGCGCTTGCACACCACATTTAGAAAGCATCTCAATAGGTTCCATTTCTCCACCACTGCCCACAGTCTGATAGGCAAATGCCTGCGTTAGAGAAATTTCAATATTCTCTGCAAACCAAAAACTGATATCAAATTTCTCATTTTCACAAGTAGTTTCAACACAACTGTAGCCATTTATTTCCTTTTTATTCCCTGTGTAATTAAGTTGAATTCGAGGTCCCGTGCCATACTCCTGAAGTGCATAATGCATTCCTGGCCATTGCTTGTCGTTCATATTTAAAATATAACCACTTTTTTTACCTTTCATTTCAAAAAGTCCTACTATGGTAGAGTCTGCCGGAGTGAACACCAGGCGCATATCGGGTTGATTGCCTCCAGCATGCATGATGATGGCTGTTTTATCTTCAGTAAAAAAATAGGAGATGGTATCACTCCTAACATTTCCATTGGAGTTTATCTGTGCTGTAATTAGATCGAAGCTTCCAGTAAAAGACTGCGCACAGGCAATTGCTGAAAATAATACTGTGAATAGTAGAATATTGAATTTCATATTTTTTGTATTAAGTGGACTAAAACGCTCAGAGAATTTAAAGTTTCAACATTTTTAGTCCTAAATTATAACGTGTATTTCGTAATTCGAATTTTTATATCCAACCCTTTTTCATGGCTTTGCTAACGGCTTCGGCACGAGAGTTTACGTGTAATTTTTTATAGATATTTTTAATGTGTGCTTTAATGGTGTTGGGGGATACAAAAAGATCTTCTGCAATTTGTTTGTTATTATTTCCGTTGCTTAGTTTAATGAGTACTTCAGTTTCGCGCTCACTTAACACCGATTTCTTCTCTGGTTTGAAGGATGCTATCACTTGTCTTGCAATGCTTGGACTCATAGGAGCGCCTCCTTCAAAAACATCACGGATGCCCTCCAGTAAGAATTTTGAATTACTTCCTTTTACCAGATAGCCTACCGCACCTTCACGTAATGCTGAAAATACCAACTGGGATTCTTCATGAACAGTTAACATTACAATGTTGAGCTCAGGCTGTATCTTTCGAAGTTTAGGAATTGCTTCAATGCCGCTAATTCCAGGAAGGTCTATATCTAGTAATAAGACATGCGGATGGTGGTCTATTAAATTCTCGAGTGCAGCTTCTGCTGAAAAAAATGTACCTGTCACAGTGTATCCTTCCGCATTATTTAATACTTGTTGCAGCGATTTTAATATAAGCGCGTCGTCTTCAACAATGCAGATTTTTATGTTGTGTAGTTTCTCCATGAGGGATTAACAAGATACGTTTTATCTTATAACTATCAGTTACCCAGTCGGGTAGTTTCTAAAGTAAGGGTTAGTGTAGTTCCGCCATTGGTTTTGGAATCTATTTTTAAGGCGCCTCCAAGAGCTTCAGCACGTTCGTGCATATTGCTAAGGCCGTTTCCGTTTGTGTTTTCCAAGGGATCAAAACCATTGCCATTATCTTTCAGGGTGAGCTTTAACAAACCTGGTTTGTGGAGTACACTAAATTTTAACAGAGAGGGATTACCGTGTTTTACACAATTATTGGTGGCTTCTTTTAAAATCATCAATAAATGACGACGTTCTGCCATGTTAAGCTCTTTGTTTTTCAACTCTTCAGAAATAGGTCCTGGCTGAAACTGAATATTTGCATATTCACAAAATTTTCCAGCGAACTCAATATAGCGGTTTAGCGTGTCATAGGCATTATCTTTTGTGGGATCCAGAGTCCAGATAAAGTCGCGCATCCCGCTGTTGAGGTCCTGTACATTTTCTTCAATCTGATGTAAATGGTCTTGTAATGTTTTATTGTTTTTATTTTCTAACCGAACCAATTCGGTGATCAACGAAATGCGTGTAATTTTTGTTCCTGCTTCGTCATGGAAATCGCGAGAACTTCTCTTTCTGAAAATATCCCGTTCCTGAGCCCGGGCCAGTTCTACACGACGTTCTTGTTGCAAACGAAGTTTCAGTAGTATATAGATAAGTCCAACTGCTAACAAAACGAATAGTATGATTGCCCACCAGGTACGGTACCATGGTGGAAGCATTTCAATTTTTAAGGAAACAGGATCGCTCCAAACGCCATCATTATTGGAAGCTTTAGCTACTAATGTGTAACTGCCGGGGTTCAGATTGGAGCGGGTGATTAAGGGGTTTTCAGTCTTAACCCAACCAGCATCAAAACCTTTTAGTTTATAGGCATAGGTTGTTTCCTGAGGTAGGGTGTGATTTATGCTGGCAAGGTTTATTGAAAATATTCTATGCTGCGGTTTCAATGTAATTTTGTCAAGATATTTAAGTGCTTTGGGGAGCGTAAATACTTCTTCTTTTGCTTCTGAAATCCCTACAGGTTCATTTAAAATCCGTAAATCTGAATAATATATCGTTGGAGCTGCTGTATTTTTATAGATGGAGCTGGGATTAAAGTAGACCACGCCAGAGGTGCTGCCAAAGTAAACCACTCCGTCTTTATCCCGCAATGAAGCGCCTAAATTAAAATCTATGTTTTTGTTACCTAACGTTCTAGTGTAGGGCGTAAACGTATTTGTTTCACTATTCCACTTTGTTAAGCCGTTTCCAGTACTTAGCCAATAGTTGTTTGGGGCTGTTTCAACAATAGAATATACTACATTATCACTTAAACCATTTTCTTCGGTCCATCTGGTAACTTTAGGGTTTTGGGTTTTAAATAATGCTTCTTTATCTTCAAATTGAAAAACCCCAGCTCCTGTTGTCATGATAAGTTCATTTTTATCTTTACAAAAAATGCTATGTACACCATACGAACCCATAGTAACATTGCCTGGGATGCGTGTAAAATAATTTTGCGAAGTATCGTTTTCTATCATCCCGAAACCTACTATTGAAGTTCCAAGCCATATCCTGTTCTTTTGGTCTATTTCCATAGAAATAATCACGTTTTCAAGGATGCCGTTTGGAGTGTCTTTAAGGCTGAATTGTTTAAGAGTGCCATCCGCTTCAATCTTAATGAGCCCAGCCCCATGGGTACCCACATACATAGCCCCGTTTTTTCCTTTTTTTATAAAATAGGCGTATTGGCTTAAATGCGGATTGTTAGCTACCGAGCTTAAATCTACTTGCGAAATAGTGTACTTATTTGATTTCCTGTCGGGCCAGTCAATAATATTTATTCCGTTAAATGTGGCCAGCCAAAGTCTTCCTAGATCATCTTCTTCAATTCCTAACACTTGTGGTCCAGAGAGTTTTTGAGATCCTACACCGCTGGATATATGAATGTATTGCTCGGCAGTGTCTTCTGGTGAAATTACAGTGATTCCATTTTCATAATTTCCTATCCAGAGAAAGCCTTTAGAATCTTTAAAAATTGAAAATGTCATATCACTTGCTAGGCTTTTTGGATTGTCTTTTTCATAAGTTAACACACCAAACTGATGTAGGTACGGATCGTACACATCTAATCCAGACATTGTGCCTGCCCACATTCTGTTATGAGCATCCCGCTGAATACTGAATACCTGATTGGAACTTATAGAAGTTACATCATTTGGGTTATGATATAGATAGCTGAAGGTTTCTGTCTCTGGTTGGAGTAAGGTAATTCCCTTAAAGGTGGCTAGCCAGAGTGTACCGTGTTGGTCTTCGGTAATTTCATAAATAAAGCCGTGAGAAGGTCCCTTATTTTGTCCAGGAGGATAATGTTTAAACGTAGGATTGTCCCACGTACCCGTTAACAAAACCAAGCCTTGAGTTTCACAGCCTATCCAATAGCGGTTTTTACTATCTCTAAAAACAGACTGTAATTTGTCTTCTGGTAATCCGTCTGCTGTGCTTAGGTGTTTGAAAGTTTCATTTTCCGGGTTAAAAATTGAAATTCCTATCTGTGTAATCAATACCAACCTACCATCCTCTAAAACCTCCAACTCTCTAATTGATATTTTTTTTGATCCCTTTTCTTTTCCTTTTTCATACGGCCAGGAAGTAGTTATATGAGTCTGCTTGTGAATACGGGACAACCCCCCCGTGGTAGCTATATAAATATAAGGTCCGTGTTCTTTTAAATAGGAGATATGAGCCCTAATAAGACACTGGTTGCAATTACCAACTTTTGAGAAATTTGTAAACTGTTCAGATATAGGATTGTATTTTGAAAGTCCGTTGCGTGTGGCAATCCATACCATGTCTTCCTTGTCTTCAATTGTATGAAAAACTTCGTTGAAAACAAGACCATTTTTTAAGGTGTCTAACGAACTTTGGAATATTTTGAAATTCCTGCCATCAAACCTATTGAGTCCCTTTAAAGTGGCAGCCCAAATATGTCCTGCTTTATCTATACCAATATCATCAACCCGTACTTGAGACAATCCATCACTTATCCCGTAATGCTGAAATTTATACTGGCTTTGTGCTGAAATTTCAGAAAAAAGAAAGAATAGAAGAAAAGAAACAACTAGCTTCTTCATACGTAAATTGGTTAGTGTTCTAAATGTACAAATAATTGCTGAATATCAGTTGGTTACCAGCTGTTCTGCTACTTTGAAATAGTAATCATTTTTTTGTTGAAACGGTAGTACCCGTTTGGGTAGTATTTACTTTTCGCCGCCTGCGCTTTAAGAGCAACAAAAAACCCGCTCTCATTGCTGAAAGCGGGCTATGTTTAACCTAACTTACTTAAATAAATAAACTAATATCTTGGCACGAATTAGTTTAAATGCTGTGATAGATAATCGGCAACACCTTCACGGTCTGCATTCATAGCTGTAGCACCTTCCTGCCAGTTGGCCGGGCACACTTCACCATTTTTTTGAACGTGGGTATACGCATCGATTAATCTTAAAAATTCTGATGTGTTTCTACCTAGTGGCATATGGTTTACACTTTCGTGAAATACAGTTCCTTCCTCGTCAATGAGGTACGTAGCACGATATGTAACGTTGTCTCCGTCTACCAATACTGTTCCAGATTCCTCATTGTAACGCTCGTTTGTAATGTCTAAAATATCCAACTGGTTTGCAAGATTGCGATTGGTATCTGCCAGAAGAGGATACGTAATCCCTTCAATACCACCGTGGTTTTTTGGAGTACTTAACCAGGCAAAATGTACCTCTGGAGTGTCACAGGAAGCACCAATAACAATTGTATTTCTTTTTTCAAATTCTTCTATTGCTGCCTGAAACGCGTGCAACTCTGTTGGGCAAACAAAAGTGAAATCTTTTGGATACCAGAAAAGAATTACTTTTTTGTTTTCTTTTTGAGCAGTTTCAAGAATATTGATCTTACGAGTAACTCCCGTTTTATCGGTTGCGTCTACGTTTAGATTTGGAAATTTTTTACCTACAAAGGCCATAAAATGTAATTTTAAATGTTTGTTTTATTTCTGAAAAAAAGGAATCAATTAATGACCCCCGTTTAGCGGGTGCAAAAGTAAGTATTCAAACTTCAACAAGAAAGAAAATCGAACCCCAAATTTTATAAAGTTCCGTTAAAAAAAATGCTTCAAAAAAGAATATTTTCTGAAGCATTTGGTAATGAAATACGTAACGTTTCTTAAGCAGTTTTTGGCTGTCGCAGCATCTTAATTTTTATACGGAAGGCAGCAAAAATCAAGGTCATAAACGGGCTTAACCAGTTAAAGATGGCGAAGAAGAAATATTCTGCCACACTTACCCCTAACACCCCGCTTTGATAGGCGCCACAGGTATTCCACGGTATCAATACCGAAGTAACCGTACCACTATCCTCCAGCGTTCTGGAAAGGTTTTGAGGCGCCAAGCCTCTATCTTCGTATGCTTTTTTGAACATTTTACCAGGAATTACAATGGCCAGATATTGATCGGAAGCAATGATATTTAATCCAAGACAGCTCACTACCGTACTGGCGAACAAACCAAAAATGCTACTGGCCATAGAAAGTAGGGATTTTGTAATTCGAGCCAACGCGCCAATACCATCCATAATACCACCAAAGACCATAGCACAAATGATCAGGAAAATGGTCCAGAGCATCCCATTTACTCCTCCAGAACTAAATAGTTTTTTTAGTCTTTTTATTGTTATTAACTTATCTAAGTTATCTGCTTTATTTTGAATAACATCTTCATTTTGATATTCAGTAGCAAAAAAACTTCTTAATATTTCAGTTGTGTAAATACCTTTTAAATCATCATCTGTAAAGAGATTTTGAAGCTTTTCATCGCTATTGATTTTTTCTAAGTCACTCTCTGATAAAGCAGCTATATATTCCTTATTTTCTATTTCTATATTGGTATCTGTTAGAACCGCATTAGTGATAGTTTTAGTAGTTGATTCGGTTATTGTTTCTACTAGTTGAGGTTGAAATATTACAGCGAAAACTGCAGCTAAAATGACTCCCGAAGCAAGGGCAACCAATGGTTTAGCTTTAACTAGAATAAGACCAATAACTGCAATAGGCACAAGAAATAACCATGGATTTATATTAAAATATTTATCAATCGTCCCAAGAATAAATGTTGTATCGGAACTACCTGTAGAATCAATTGTAAAACTAAGAATTCCGAATACAATCAGGGTAACTATAATTGTGGGCACAGTGGTCCAAGCCATATATTTTATATGCGTAAAGAGATCGGTCCCTGCCATGGCTGGAGCTAAGTTGGTCGTATCGCTTAACGGAGACATTTTATCACCAAAATAGGCCCCTGAGATCACAGCTCCTGCGATCATTCCCGGGTTAATTCCTAGTGCCGTTCCAATACCTACCAAGGCAATTCCTACTGTCGCTGAGGTAGTCCATGAACTTCCAGTGGCAATCGATATAATAGCAGCGATAATTACAGAGGCGGGTAAGAAAATTTCGGGGCTTAATACCTGGAGTCCGTAATACACCATGGCGGGAATTACTCCACTAATAAGCCATGTTCCTGCCAGGGCTCCAACCAATAGTAAGATCATAATAGGAACAAATACACTTTTAAGATTTCCCCATACCTCTAGTAGCATAACACCTAAAGATACTTTGTTTAAAAACCCAACTACAGCTGCTGCAACACCTCCTATAAGCAGGATATACTGGTTAGAATAGTCACCCAGCCATGCTCCGTCTTGTAAGAAAATGTTGTAAGCCAACAAGGCCATTAAAATCACAACAGGGACAAGTGCTTCCCAGATAGAGAGCTCCTTATTGTCCATAATGTGTTGTTGTTCAATGTCTATTTCGGAGAGGTTGTCTTTTTCTTGCATAGTTGCCTGGTTGAATTGAAATGTAATGTTACGATTTTGTAAAAAGTTGTGCAAGTTAAAAGCAACTACAAATACTGACAGGACATTTTAAAGCCTTGAAACATAGAAATTTTGTAAGAAATCACTTAGCTAAAAAGTTAAAATGTAGGAATTTTTTGTATTTCATCGATTTTATAAAGTCACATGTCGAAAATCGTATTTCTTGCTATGGTAGGTTTACGAAGCTACATTACGTTTGCAATCCCAAATCAAATTTAATTATGAAAAAAAATTACATCTTCAGCCTGCTTTTTCTTGTCTCCTTTTGTAGTTTCTCTCAAGTTGGAATTAATACATCAACTCCAGATGCATCAAGTATATTGGATATTTCAGCTACAGATAAAGGGGTGTTATTTCCTCGTGTAGCATTATCTGGCGCTTCTGATACGAGTACAATTTCTAATCCCGCGATTAGCTTGATGGTGTATAATACATCTACTTCTGGCGGACTTACTCCGGGGTTTTATTTCTGGAGTGGTGCCGGGTGGGATACACTATCTAATGGCTCCACTGGAACAGGAACTGGGGGTGATAAATGGTCATTAAGTGGTAACTCAGTAGATAACACACAATTTTTAGGAACTACCAATTATGCTTCTCTAAAACTGAAAGTAAACAACACTCAATTTGGGCTATTTCATCCAAATGGGGGGTTGGCAATAGGAGATGGTGCAGTTGCAAATGCTGAAAACTCTGTTGCTATTGGTACAGATGCTAATGCTTCAAATAGTAATCAGGCTACAGCTGTAGGCGCATCTTCAGTTGCGTCTGGTTTTCAATCTGCTGCTTTGGGCTATAACGCAAGAGCGATAAACAGTAATAGTACTCTGGCACTTGGGAAATCATCTACGGCGTCTAGTTTTCAAGCTACCGCAATTGGTGTAAACTCTAACGCTACCACAAGTAATAATACGCTTGCTGTAGGAACAAACAGTGAGGCTACTGGCGAGAATAGTTCAGCTATAGGATATAATTCAACTGCGAGTGCTCAAAATGCAGTTGCGGTTGGAAATGGGTCCGTAGCTAACAACCCTAATACTTTAATTTTAGGGAATAACTTAACTACCTCAGACTGGAATGCTACCAAAGTAGGTATTGGAACAAGCAATCCTACTGAAAAACTTGAAGTAAAAGGAAACATAAAGGTAGATGGTACATTAAAGCTTCAAAACGGTTCTCTTAAAATAGCTGACGGGACCGAAGGGACCGGTAAAATATTAACATCAGACGCAAGCGGAAATGCTACCTGGACATCATATCCTCAACTTAGTGATGCTGCTTATGCAGATATATATGCAACTAGCAGTCAGACCTTAAGTGCCTGGCAGCCCATTAGCTTTGGCGCAACTACCGTTTCAGAGAATATTAATGTGAATAGTAATAACATACAAATCACAGTAGCGGGTGTTTATCGTGTAGCATATTCAGTATCTGTGAAAAAAACAAATGGTAGTGATGTGAATGTAAAGTTTCAACTTGCAAAAGCATGGAACTCTAGTTTTGTTCCTGGTTCTGCCTCATATGTCTTTGTAGGGAATGGAGATAAAGCTACAGCAACGCTTACCAAAATGGTGCATTTAAATGCGTATGACCAGCTTTATATTTTTACAGATGCCTCTAATGGATCAAATGTACAGACCCTTGCAGATGGTACTCATTTAAATATTGAGCTTATAAAAGCAGATTAGAAAAAAGCGTAACCAAACAAGAAAGCCTCTGGACAGTATCCGGAGGCTTTCTTATTTGGTACATACATTATAAGACTCCTATTTCTTTCATACATTCTCGCATCATTGCATATGTACGCTCAATATCGGCATCCAAACCAATGGAGAAACGTATCAATCCATCTGTAAGTCCCATTTCGGCTTGCTCTTCTTCAGGAATTTCTGAAGAAGTTGAGCTTCCCGGAGCACTAAAGAGTGTTTTATAAAACCCTAAACTAACAGCAAGATACCCAAGATTTCGTTCTTGCATCAACTCCATCAATTCATTTGCTTTGTCTAGGGAGCCAACATCTATGGTAAGCATCCCACCAAAGCCATATTGCGGATTCATTTGTTGTTTCATCAATTTGTGGCCAGGATGACTTTTTAGTCCTGGATAGACCGTTCTTAAGCCATCTGCTTCAAATTTTTCGGCTAAAAATTGTGCATTTTTACTGTGTTGTTGCATACGTATATGCAAGGTTCGCAAATTTTTCAAAATTGAAGCTGCTCGTAAACTATCCATAGATGCTCCTAACAACATACACGCTCCATCGTTTACATTTCGAAGGGTATCTATTAATTCTTGAGATCCACAAACGACACCGCCCATAGTGTCACTTGCCCCATTGATAAATTTTGTTAAGCTATGCATTACCACATCGGCCCCTAATGTTGCCGGAGAAATACTTAATGGTGAAAATGTATTGTCTACCAGTAACTGTACATTATGTCTTTTAGCAATTTCTGATAAGCCCTGAATATCTGCTATTTCCAATAACGGATTGGAAACACATTCACAAAAAATAACTTTTGTCTCTGGAGTAATTGCTGCTTCAACAGCTTCCAGTTTTGTAATGTCCACAAAGCTTGTTTGAATATCCATTCTTGGTGCAAAATTCTTTAAGAACGCATAGGTCCCGCCGTAAATGGTCCGGCTGGAAACAATATGATCTCCTGCCTGGCAAAACTGAAGCAGCGTTGGCGTAATAGCACCCATCCCACTGGCAGCTACATTGGCAGTTTCGGTACCTTCCATGGCAGCAAGTGCTTCCCCTAAATATAAGTTTGAAGGCGTGGAGTGTCTTGAATACAAATAACACCCGTCTGCATTCCCTTCAAAAGTATCAAACATTGTTTTTGCTGAAAGAAAGGTATAGGTTGAAGAGTCGGAAATGGAAGGGTTTACACCTCCAAATTCACCAAAATACTGAAGATCTTGTATGCTGTTTGCTGGTTTAAATTCGTGCTTGCTCATAATAGTTTTAATTTTAGTCAAAAATAGCTAGTAGTAGAATTTATGTCAATAGTAGTGAGCTAATTCAATTTTAAAAATTATTATTTATTATTTTTACCGAAAATTATTCTGTATGGTGGCTCTTTTGTAAACACTTTCAGAAAAAAAATCAAAAAAATGAATCTTGATAGCATTGACAAGCAGTTGCTACATCACTTACAGGAAAACGCAAAACAGACTAATAAGGAGCTTTCCTTAAAGCTGAATCTTTCGGTTACTGCTATTTATGAACGTATAAAAAAACTGGAAAGAGCCGGAATTATTAAACGGTACGTAGCTTTGTTGGATAGCAAGCAACTTTCATTAGGGTTTACCGTATTTTGCCATATTAAGCTGGTAAAACACAGTGAAGAAAATATCACTACTTTTGAAACTACTGTACGCCAGATTCCCGAAGTAATGGAATGTTTTCACGTGAGTGGCGATTACGATTATTTGCTGAAAGTACTGGTGAAAGATATGGAGCATTTCAGGGAATTTATGGTAAGCAAATTAACAAGCATGGAGCATGTGGGAAGCACTACGAGTTCGTTCACTATAAATCAGGTAAAAAATACAACGGCTATTGAGTTATGAACCCATTAAAACTAAAATTACTGTCAGAATTTTTCATACTCTTTATCTTACTTCCTGTAAGTTTAGCAATACCATTCAATATCTGGGTAAAAGTAGGAATGGTGTTAATCGGGTTTGTTTACATTCTCATTGTTCTGAAAAAGGCTGAAAACATTAACTTTCAGATAAAGAAGAACATAAACTGGAAATACTTAGGACGTCGAATTTTGGTCACATTTGTACTTGTTACTGTTGCTACAACTGCCTATGTGTGGTTTCAGGATAAAGAAGCTTTGTTTTATGTTCCTATAAACAAACCAAAGCTATACGTTGCGATACTTTTTATCTATACCTTCCTTTCTGTCTGGCCGCAGGAAATCATTTACCGCACGTTCTTTTTTGAGCGTTACGAAGCGCTTTTTGAGAATAAAACCCTTTTTATATTCATAAACGCCCTAGTATTTTCTCTGGCACACTTATTCTTCAGAAATACGCTGGTACTTGTATTAACGTTTATTGGGGGAATCATTTTTGGGTTTACCTACCTGAAATTCCGGAGCACTACCGCAGTAAGTATAGAACACGCCGTGTATGGCAATTGGTTATTTACAGTTGGAATGGGAGGGATGCTGGGGTTTCCCGGAATGGAAGCGTAAATACCGTATCTTTCAATTAAATTTTTACGATGAGAAACCTTAACATAGTTATAATTGCTTTCTTCTGTTGTAGTACTTTGGTATCCGGGCAAACTACAGATACCATTCAGAAAAACCATGAACAATTTTTCACTAAACTTGCAGCCAATGGAGGGATCTGGGCAGCAGAGAATCCTGCGTATGATGCTGCTAAGGACGACGATTTTAAGGAGTTCATCTTGAAAGTAAAACAAGAGGACGCTTTAAAAATTAATGCTGAAATTCAAGGGGTCAACACCAAAGGAGATACACTTGATTTCTGGACGTTTTCTGAATTTTACGCGCCTCATGTAAAGAAAAATATCTTTTACCAACGTTCCATAGATGGTCAGTACTACGCTGTGGGAGAGGCTACTATGACACCCAACGAGCGCTATTGTGAAATGTCCTTTTATTATGTTGGAGGTGAATACCAAAAACATAAAGATACCCATACCTTTAGTTCTAAGGATACAATGAAATCCTTAAGTTACGATTTTGACCCTGAAGCGAGTGAATGGAAACTGGTTTCAACCTTTACGTGGATACGAAAGGCAGCGTAGCTATTTATTGAAAACTTACCTCTTAGCACCATTAATTCTCAAATCCAAAATCTAATATCGTAAATCTACAATCAAAATAGTACCTTTGCATTTCAATTCAAAAAAGCATTTAGTATGTCTAAATATGACGTTGCAGTAATAGGTTCCGGACCTGGTGGATATGTAGCAGCCATTCGTTGCGCACAGCTGGGTATGAAAACCGCTATCATCGAAAAATATAATACGTTGGGAGGTACATGCCTTAATGTAGGCTGTATTCCAAGTAAAGCACTGTTGGATTCTTCGCACCATTACGAAGAAGCCATCAAACATTTTGAGGAACATGGGATTGAAATTCCAGGGGAGGTAAAAATCAACTTTAAGAAGATGATTGACCGCAAGGCTGCCGTGGTAGACCAAACTACCAAAGGGATCGATTTCTTAATGAACAAAAATAAAATCGATGTGTTTACAGGAATGGGTAGCTTTAAAGATGCAACCCATATTGAAATTGACGGTGAGAAGAAGCAAACCATCGAAGCAAAAAACACCATTATTGCTACAGGAAGTAAACCAGCTAGCTTACCTTTTATTAAACTGGACAAGGACCGCATTATTACGTCTACAGAAGCATTGAGTCTTAAGGAAATTCCAAAGCATATGATTGTAATAGGCGGAGGGGTAATTGGCCTGGAATTGGGTCAGGTGTACCGTAGATTAGGGGCAGAGGTTTCAGTGGTTGAATATATGGACCGTATCATTCCCACAATGGACAGTGCCCAAAGTAAGGAACTTACAAAGGTGATGAAGAAACAAGGAGTGAAGTTTTATCTATCTCATAAAGTTTCAGCAGTAGCCAAAAAAGGAAAAGAAGTTACCGTAACAGCTACCGATAAAAAAGACAAAGAAGTAACCTTTACAGGGGATTATTGTTTGGTTTCAGTAGGAAGAAAAGCGTATACAGACGGTTTGAAAGCTGAAAATGCTGGTGTGAAAATTACAGAACGCGGCCAGATAGATGTGAACGACCATTTACAAACCAACGTAAAGAATATTTACGCTATTGGTGATGTGGTTCGCGGTGCCATGCTGGCTCACAAAGCAAGTGAAGAGGGTTCTTTAGTAGCTGAAATAATTGCAGGACAAAAGCCTCATATCGATTATAATTTAATTCCAGGAGTAGTCTATACATGGCCGGAAGTTGCCAGTGTAGGGAAAACTGAAGAACAATTAAAAGAAGCAAAAACGGAATATAAAAGTGGTCAGTTTCCAATGCGCGCTTTAGGAAGAAGCCGTGCCAGTGGCGATACCGACGGATTTGTAAAAATATTGAGCGATAAAAATACAGATGAAGTTTTAGGAGTTCACATGGTAGGAGCTCGTGTTGCCGATCTAATTGCTGAAGCTGTGGTTGCTATGGAATACAGAGCCAGTGCAGAAGATATTGCACGTATGAGTCACGCACACCCAACCTATGCTGAAGCCGTAAAAGAAGCAGCCCTTGCTGCAACGGACAGCAGACCCATACATATCTAAAGTAAATGGAATTAAAAAAAATCCCGCTCGAAGCGGGATTTTTTATTTAGTATACTTCTTATTTTAAGTCACATTAGAAATCTATGACGGTAAACATAAACTCTATATTTGTAAGCCCCAATGCAGTTGTTCCATTATCGTTATAACCGGTGTTAACAGTAAAACCAGTTGTTGTTTGGTTGGTATAATAAGCAGTAAAACTATCGTCTGTAGCTCCGCAGCTCGCACATCTTTTTACCGTAAGTTGGATAATATAGTTAGCGCTTGATCTTGGAGCTGTAAATGCTACGTTGTAAACACCTGCAGTCCCTTTAGTAATTGTAGCTCCAGTAATCTTTGATGCAACTCCAGCAGCGCTTACTTTTCCAGCAGCCACAACACTAGGTCCAATTTTTAAATTACCATTGGAATCACTTACTACAGTTCCCTCGGATAGATTTCTTACACGCAGATTACCGTTAATATCCATACGTTCACTGGGCTCGTCGGTTCCAATACCTACATTTCCGGTATTTCTCACTACAATACGCTCTACCTGACTTGTAGAACCTGCTGGAGTAGTATTTATTACAAATCGGGAAGGGGCACTTCCGGGAGTTGCTACTCCGTCCATAAAGAAACGAAAACCGCCCGTTTCTACAATGCCATTTCCATCATGTGTTTTAACTATAAAAGAGCCAATTTCTCCATCAGTAGCCAGAGGTCCTGGCGTTTCTAAAGTGCCTCCTGTATTGTATAAAATATAATTTGGAGGATTGGTATTGGCACTTGTGATCTGGAAATCATTATCGCCCGGGCCACGAAATTCAAAACGTTCTACGGGGTCGCTGGTTCCAAAACCAATTCTGCCATCATCTGTAATCACCATATCAGTACCCGTTAATTTTGCTCTTGTGGCATAAATTAAATTATCTCCACTTTCATTGGTGCCGGCTTTCCATTCTTCCGCACCAATTCCAACCCATCTGGTATCTGGGTTGCTCCAATAGTAAAATCCAACGTCGTTTGTTCCTACAGCCGTATTTAAGAATACCATCATTCCATTTTGCTCAGCGCCAGGATTTAATTCCGGAAAAGCATTAACTCTAGGTATTAGAATTCCATCTTTATTTGTGGGACTGCTAGCACTAGAGGCAGCAATGTCCAAAGTACTTTTCGGTGAAGTGTTTCCTATACCTACTTGCGCATGTAATGTAAACGAACAAAGTAGTAGAATAACAGTAGCTTTAATGAGGGTAATTTTTTTCATAAGATTGCTAGATTTGGGGGTTTAGCTGTACAATAGTAGAACTTTTTAAAGTGCAGTCAAAATATAAGATATTGATTTTCAGAAGTATTCGATATCTCGTTTTGTTTCATCGATGAAATACATATTTTAAGTAAGAAATTCCTACATAAAATATTTGAAAATACGATCAAATGCTTTTTAAAACTGTTAACCTGTTTTTATTGTTGTGACCTTTTAGTTAGTGAGAAATTCTTTTCAGAAAGAAAGCATTGTGGTATTTTTGAATACTTGAGAACATTAAAAAAAATACCTTTTAAGTTAAACAACTCCCTGAGAGAAAAAATACTCTCCTGGGCAAACCAATTTGAAGAAGTGGCCTGGCTGGATAGCAATGCCTACCAACAAACCCATGGCTCCTACCAGGCTATTTTAGCTGTAGATGCCTTCACAGCCATAAAAACAGATTACCACAATGGTTTTGAAAAGCTGGATGAGTACCAGCAATTGACCAAAGACTGGTTATTTGGTTACGTAAGCTATGATCTTAAAAATGATGTGGAACGCCTTACTTCTACTAATTTTGATGGTCTGAGTTTTCCGGATCTGTATTTTTTTCAACCTAAGAAAGTGTTTCTTTTTTCTGAAACAGAAGTTGAGTTACACTATCTGGCTATGGTAGACGATGAGTTAGAAAGCGATTGGCAAGCTATTTTGAATACTGAACCTGTAGCAACTTCAACCTCTTTTGAAGAAATTAAAATAAAACTACGTACCTCGAAAGACAGCTATGCTGAAAAAATTAGCTGTATGCTTCAGCATATTGAAAGAGGGGATATTTATGAAGCTAATTTTTGCCAGGAGTTTTATGCTGAAAACACTAAAATAAATCCCGAGCAGGTCTTCCTGTCTTTAAACACCATATCCAAACCTCCATTTGCTACCTATTTGAAGTTGGATACGCACTATGTTCTTTCAGCCTCTCCGGAGCGCTATTTAAAAAAGGAGGGGAGTACTATTGTTTCACAACCTATTAAAGGAACTGCCAGGCGATTACAAAATGCAATTGAAGATAAAGAAATGGCATTGGCATTAGCTAAGGACCCTAAGGAGCGTAGCGAGAATATTATGATTACAGATCTGGTGCGTAACGACCTTTCTCGCATTGCAAAAAAGGGGACCGTTACTGTAGAAGAACTTTGCGCTATCTATACCTTTGAACAGGTACACCAAATGATTTCAACTATTTCCTGTGAAGCTGAAAGTGAATTTTCACCAGTACAAATTATTAAAAACACCTACCCGATGGGGAGTATGACAGGGGCTCCCAAGGTTAGTGCTATGAAAATTATAGAGCAACTGGAGGATACCAAAAGGGGCGTTTACAGTGGAGCAGTAGGCTACTTTACTCCTAAGGGCGATTTCGATTTTAATGTGATAATTCGTAGTATTCTATACAATGATGCAAAAGAATATGTAAGTTTTTCGGTTGGGGGAGCTATCACTGCCAAATCTACAATAGAAGCCGAATATGAAGAGTGTTTGCTGAAGGCCAAGGCTATGCGTAGTGTTTTGGAATAATTTCTTAAACACTTATTTTTATGTTCTATACACAACATAAAAGTGTTTTATGCATCCTAGGCAACATAAATAACATTTATGTACTCTGAACAACATAATTTAGTATATTTGTAAAAAAGTAATTTAGTGAACTATTCGGTTATTTCAGGTGATATTATATCTTCAACCAGTTTAGGGAGTGAGGACAGGATTATTTTGGAAGAACATCTTCAAACGCTATTGAAAGCTTTAGAAGAACATTTCAAGAGCTATGGGCGTGTGCTTAAGGGCGATTATTTAGAATGTGTAATCCCTAATGCAGCAGAGGCACTACAGGCGTGTTTAGCCATAAAGAGTTATGTAAAAACCATTCCTATTTCAGAAACATCGCTTAAAAAGGATAAAAACCGAGCCAGGTTGTTTAAAGAGTATGGGGTACGCTTGGCCATTGGTTATGGGAAGTTAGACAGGTACGATCCTATAAAAGGAGTGATGGACGGAGAGGCTATTTACTATTCTGGTCGTAAAATAAATAGTAAATCTACCCACAATAAGGAACGGGTTGTCATTAAAAACACCTTGTTTTTTATGTCTAAAAACGAAGCCATGAATAAAAAATGGACAGCCATACTGGAGTTGTTAGACGTGCTTTTTACCAAAGCAACAGAGCGCCAGTGCGAAGTTGTTTATTTAAAACTTATGGGCAATACTGAAGATGTTATTGCTAAAAAACTGGGAATAGACCAATCTGTTGTAAATCGCCACTCTACAAACGTAGGCTGGAATGCCATAGAAACAGCAGTAACTTACTTTAACGAATCGCTATCCACGTAACTATGGAAACCACAACTTTTTTAGTATTACAATTCTTAGCCCACGTGCTGGCCGACTTCTTTTTGCAAACTCAAAAAATGGCGAATGAAAAAAATAGCCTGGGATTTAAAAGCAGGTTGTTGCCCATGCACATATTGATTGTGTTTGTATGTTCCTGGGTTCTGTCGTTTCAAATAGAATTTTTTGTAGGGGCAGGAATTATTGCTATTATTCATTACATCATAGATGGGTTCAAGGCAAAGGCCAATAAGCACCCCAAGCTATGGAAATACGCTTTTTTTATAGATCAGATATTGCATGTGACTGCACTGGTAGCAGTAGCATTCTTTTTTGAAAAATATCATGGCCTTGAACCGCTATTTGAACTACCCGTTACAGTAACTTTCGTAGCTATTGTCACAGCGTATTTACTTTGCTTAAAGCCTGCCAATATTATAATAAAAGAAGTGTTTAGATCCTCCCAGATAGATGTTGCTGTGGCAGAGAAAGAAAAAGCTGAAACGCTGGACGGTATGGAGGAATTACCCAATGCCGGAAAGCTTATAGGTGTATTAGAGCGTATTTTAGCACTTACATTTATATTAATTGGACAATACCAGGCGGTTGGATTCTTACTTGCGGCCAAATCTGTGTTGCGGTACAAAGACACCGATACACTAAAAACCGAATACGTCCTCATTGGTACCATGCTAAGCTTTGGTATTGCCGTAGTTTTGGGTATTTTAGCGGGAGCAATCTAGGGCTCATGCTTTCAGAATTTAAAAAACATATTTCAGCAAATTTTTCATTCCTGAAAAACTCCAAAGTACTCGTTGCTTGTAGTGGGGGACTGGATAGTGTTGTGTTAACGCATCTCTTACACCAGCTGAACTATACCATAGCAATTGCCCATTGTAACTTTTCATTACGTGGAAAAGAAAGTGATGAAGATGCTCTTTTTGCTGAAAACTTAGCTGAAAAACTTCAAATCCCATTTTATTCTGAAACTTTTAATACCAGATCTTATGCAAAAGACCACAAGTGTTCTACCCAGATGGCGGCCAGGGAATTACGGTACAGATGGTTTGATGAGGTTGCTGAAAGTTTCAACTATGATTATATTCTTACCGCTCATCATGCCGATGACGATATGGAAACCTTCTTTATCAATCTCTCCAGGGGAACGGGGTTACGAGGACTGACGGGAATTCCAAAGCAAAATGAAAAAGTGGTAAGACCCTTGCTCAACGTTTCCAGGGAAGACATTTTAGAGTTCGCCAAACGTAACAACCTGTATTGGCGTGAGGACAGCAGTAATGCTAAAACCGACTATGTACGCAATGAACTCCGGTTAGAGGTTTTGCCTCAGTTTAAGGAAATTTCAGAAAAAGCACTTCAGAATTTCAGAAAAACACAGGAACATTTACAGGCATCTCAGGCCTTGGTTGAAGATTATATGGCACTGGTGTACAATCTGGCTGTTACAGAAATTGATGGGGGGTACAGTATAAACATTGCTAAAATTTCTGAACTACCTAACACCGATGCTTTGTTATACGAGCTACTACATCCGTTTGGCTTTACAGAGTGGGATAATGTTTTTAATCTTTTAAAAGCACAAACAGGAAAAGCTGTTTTATCTGCTTCTCATCACTTACTTCGCAACAGAAATGAACTTATTTTGACTGAAATTGATGAAAATTCAGAAAAAAATGAGTTTTTGATAAAAAAAAATCAAAAAGAAATCAACAATCCTATTGTGCTTCGGCTAAATCCTACCGAAAAAATGGGGCATATTGATAATACTACCGTTTACGTAGATGCAGACAAACTAAACTATCCTTTGCAACTTAGAAAATGGCAGGAAGGCGATGTTTTTCAACCCTTCGGGATGAAAGGAAAGAAGAAATTGAGTAAGTTTTTTAAAGATGAAAAGGTATCTTTGGTCGCCAAACAAAAAGTGTGGCTACTTTGTAGTGATACCAAAATTGTTTGGATAATTGGTCATCGGTTGGACGACCGTTATAAGATTACCCAGCTAACAAAAAATATTTTAAGGATTACTTACAAACCTACTAATTTATGAAGAAGGTATTTTCTCTACTTACACTTACTATTTCACTACTAATAAGTACTGCGAGTTTTTCACAAATTTTTGAACCCGTTAAATGGAACACCGAAGTTGAAGATTTAGGCGATGGAACTTTTAACTTGATCATGAACGCCGTTATAGATGATGGTTGGTATTTATACTCACAAGCTGTGCCTGAGGGCGGGCCCATCCCAACAGCGTTTACTTTTGAAAATGAGAACGGAGACTTTGAATTAATTGGTGAAACAATTGAAAGTACCGGTAAAACAAAGTTTGACAACGTCTTTGAGATGGAATTGACCACCTTTACAAAAGAGGCAACGTTTACTCAAAAGATAAAACGCTTAAATGGATCGCTAACAAATATTACGGCTAGCGTAGATTTTCAATCGTGTGATGATGAGAAATGTATTTTTGAGATGGCAGATCTATCTTTTGATCTTCCCAAAGGAACAAATGCTTCTGCAGATAAAAAGGATACTGGAAATGCAGAAGATACAGATGAGGATGAGAGCGACCGGGGATTATGGGCTATTTTCTTTTTAGCATTTTTCTCAGGTTTTGCAGCCTTGTTGACGCCATGTGTATTCCCCATGATTCCTTTAACTGTAAGTTTCTTTACAAAACAAAGTAAAAACAAAGCCGTAGGAATTAAAAATGCAGTGTTGTATGGAATTTTTATCATTGTAATCTATGTGTTATTAGGCTCATTGGTCACTGCAATATTTGGGTCCGACGTACTCAACGAGTTATCTACCTCCGTTTGGTTTAATGTAGTATTCTTTCTTTTATTAGTAGTGTTTGCTATTTCATTCTTAGGAGCCTTTGAGATTACACTACCACAATCCTGGGCTAATAAAGTAGATGACAAAGCAAATAAAGGTGGCATATTGGGAATCTTTTTTATGGCTTTAGCACTTGCAATTGTTTCCTTTTCGTGTACAGGACCCATTGTAGGTGGATTGCTGGTAGAAGCAGCCTCAAAAGGAGGAATGGCACCCATAATTGGGATGTTAGGGTTCTCACTCGCAATAGCTTTACCATTTACTTTATTTGCCATCTTCCCAGGCTGGTTAAACTCACTTCCCAAAAGTGGTGGTTGGTTAAATACTGTAAAAGTAGTATTAGGATTCCTGGAGCTTGCATTTGCTTTTAAGTTTTTATCACAAGCAGATCTGGTACTACAACTACACTTACTGGAAAGAGAAGTATTTATCGCTATCTGGATCGCTGTTTTTGGAGCCCTGGCACTATACCTTCTGGGAAAAATAAGATTACCCCATGATGGTCCTCTTACACATATTTCAGTCGGTAGGCTTTTACTGGGGCTGTTAACATTGTCCTTTGTGGTGTATATGGTTCCAGGACTTTGGGGTGCGCCCTTGAAGCTTATAAGCGCATTCCCACCCCCTTTAGAATATAGCGAGTCGCCGTATGGGGTGGGGTTTTCAAAATTAGGTGGTGGTACAGCTGCCCTTGGAGGAGAAGAACTTCCGGATGGGGGACATTTAATGGCACCACACGATATTTTACATTTTTTCGACTATGACAAGGGGTTGAAATATGCCAAAGAAGTGAATAAACCTGTAATGATAGATTTTACAGGCTGGGCATGTGTAAATTGTCGTAAAATGGAACAGAACGTCTGGCCAGAACCTGGCGTGTTGCGAATTTTAAAAAACGATGTTGTGCTCATCTCACTATATGTAGATGAAAAGCGTAAATTACCCGAAGATGAGCAATATGTAAGTCCTGAAACAGGCAAGAAAATCAAAACCATCGGAAATAAATGGAGCGATTTTCAGATTAAAAAATACCAGACAAACGCACAGCCTTATTACGTTTTAATGGATCACAATGAAAAAAACCTTGTAAAGCCAGAAGACTACAATCCAGATGCCGAAGCCTATGAAAACTGGTTGAAGAGTGGAGTAGAGGCTTTTAAAAATCAATAATATAGAAATTATGAAACAAACAATTTTTGGTTTACTGGCACTACTATTCTTTGGAGTTACGTTCGCTCAAGATGAAAATTATGTAAAAGATAATTTCAACAAGTCTGAAATGTATATTACCATGCGCGATGGCACTAAACTGTTCACATCTGTGTATGCCCCTAAGGATACTTCGCAGGAATATCCTATCATGTTATTAAGAACTCCTTACAGCTGCAGACCGTATGGCGAAGACCAGTTTAAGTCAAAAATTGGCCCTAATGAGTTTATGATGAAGGAAGGCTACATTGTAGTCTATCAGGATGTTCGTGGACGCTGGATGAGTGAGGGAACCTACGATAATATGCGTGCGTATATTCCTAATAAAAAAGGAAAAGAATTTGACGAGGCTAGCGATACGTACGATTCTATAGACTGGCTGGTAAAGAATATTCCGAATAACAACGGAAACGTAGGAACCTGGGGAATTTCGTACCCTGGTTTTTATGCAACCTATTCTTTACTGGATGCACACCCCGCTTTAAAAGCGGTATCACCGCAAGCCTGTATTGGCGACTTCTATTTTGACGACTTTCATCACAACGGGGCGTATTTGTTGAGCTATTGGAGAGCGACTTCGGTATTTGGTTATGAAAAGACAAAACCTACCAAAGAAGCCTGGTACAGCTTTCCGGAATTAGGAACTGAAGATCAATATCAATTTTTCTTAGATGCGGGCCCGCTTTCAAACTTAGATGAATACTATAAAAAGGATAACGTTTTCTGGACGCAGCTAAAAGAGCATCCGGATTATGATGCGTTCTGGCAGAAACGTGGTATTATTCAACATTTAGAGGATATAAAGCCAGCAGTAATGGTAGTAGGGGGGTTGTTTGATGCAGAAGACCTATACGGTCCTTTTGAAACCTATAAAAACATTGAAGAAAGGAGTGATACCTATAACACGATGGTTTTTGGTCCCTGGAGTCACGGAGATTGGGCTAGAAACAAAGGACGACAAGCCATTGGGAATGTCTATTTTGGAGATAATATTTCAACTGATTACCAAAAAAATATTGAAACGAAGTTCTTTAATCATTTCCTGAAAAATAATGGCAAAGGAGCACCAAATTTACCTGAAGCCTATATGTTCGACTCAGGGAGTTTAGCCTGGAAAGAGTATACTGAATGGCCCCCAAAAAATTCGACTAAAAAAACGTTTTGGCTGCAAAACAATCAGCGTCTCAATCCTGTTGCTGAAAGGAGCTACACTTTTGAAGAATTTGTAAGTGACCCTAAAAAGCCTGTTCCGTATTCCGAAGATATTAAAATGGTCTTCACTCCAAGAAAATTTATGACAGACGATCAGCGATTTGCAGCGAGACGTCCGGATGTTTTGGTGTTTGAAACCCCTGTATTGACAGAAGATATGACGCTGGCAGGAGCTATTAATGCGAAGCTGAAAGTAGCCACCACAGGAACCGATGCAGACTGGGTAGTAAAGGTAATTGATGTTTATCCTGCAGATGCGAAAGACACCGAGGAAACTCAGGACCACCTTAAAATGAGTAACTACCACATGATGGTTCGTAGCGAAGTAATACGGGGAAGATACCGAAACAGTTTCAGCAAACCAGAGCCTTTTATAGCGAATGAAAAAACTTCAGTTAACATAAAGCTACAGGATGTTCATCACACATTTAAAAAGGGACACAAAATCCAAATACAGGTGCAAAGTACCTGGTTTCCGTATATAGATTTAAATCCGCAGACCTATGTGGACAATATCTTTAAAGCTGAAGAAACCGATTTTAAGAAGCAAACACATAAAGTCTTCAACGATTCCTCTATTGAATTTACAATACTTCCTAATTAGAAATACTCTTTTTAGGTGCTAAAGGAGAAGAAGCTACCCCAGGAAAATAATGTGAGATGCGTTTCAGAAGCCTTCTTATAACGGTATGCTATTTCTATAAGGCTTAAAAAGAGAAGGGGAGTAATCCTTCAGTTTAAAAACATACAAACTACCTCTCCTCTGGAGAGGTCAGAATTGCTTTTCAGCAATTCTGGGTGAGGCCAAAAAAAAAGCGCCTCATGAAGAGACGCTCATAACAAACCTAACTTAGTGATTATTTTAAGCTGTACAGACTAAACTTTTTATCCCCACAAAAAGAGTAGTGTTGTACAATTCACTAATTCACTTCAAATATAGCTAGAGATTTCCAAATGGCATATACGTATATACACGTATTTTTGTCTTTTAACTTTTAGTAAAGTAGTAAAATGGAAGTTGTACGAAATGCATAAATAGAGTAGTTTTACACGAATGACAAGAGCTATTAAGAAAATTGCAGTACTAACCAGCGGTGGCGACGCCCCGGGAATGAATGCAGCTATTAGGGCTGTAGTACGTTGTTGTACATCTCACAACTTGGAGTGTGTGGGCGTATATCGTGGTTTACAAGGTTTAATTGAAAATGACTTTACGCCATTAGGGCCTAGAAGTGTAAAAAACATCATTAATAGAGGAGGCACTTTTTTGAAATCGGCCCGATCTAACGAGTTCAGAACGAAGGAAGGAAGAGAAAAAGCGCACCAGAATTTGAAGAATGCAGCTATCGATGCCCTCGTTGTCATTGGTGGCGATGGCACCTTTACAGGGGCCAAGATTTTTAATGAGGAATTTAACTTTCCTATTATTGGTTTACCTGGCACCATTGATAATGATATAAATGGAACCGATTTTACCATAGGGTATGACACGGCATTAAATACGGTGGTAGAAGCTATTGATAAAATAAGAGATACTGCGAATTCTCATAACCGCCTGTTTTTGGTAGAAGTAATGGGGAGAAATGCTGGAGATATAGCCTTAAATGCCGGAATTGGAGCAGGAGCTGAAGAAATATTAATCCCTGAAGAAGATCTAGGGAAAGACAGGTTAGTAGCCTCTTTAAAACGAAGTAAAAAAGCAGGAAAGTCGTCTAGTATTGTAGTGGTTTCAGAAGGTGACCAAATAGGAAAAAATATTTTAGGGCTGGCAGAATACATCCGTGAAAATCTGGATGAATACGAAGTAAAAGTAACCGTTCTGGGGCATGTACAACGGGGCGGAGCCCCTAGCTGTTACGACCGGGTTTTGGCAAGCAGACTAGGGGTCGCAGCCGTAGATGCACTTCTGGAAGGGAAACGCGATGTTATGATTGGTATTCGGCACGGAAAAGTTGTTGCAGTGCCTTTTGCTGAAACCTTAGCTGGTAAAAATGAATTAGATAAAGATTTAATACGGGTAGCAGATATTACCTCGTTATAAAAGAAAAAACATGAACACAATAGGAATAAACGGCTTTGGGAGAATAGGTAGACTAGCTTTTAGAATTGCCTCCCAGAGCGATGATGTTGAAGTAGTTGCGGTAAACGATTTACTGGATGTAGATCACTTAGCATATTTACTGGAGTTCGATTCGGTACACGGGAAATTTCCTGGAGAAGTTTCAGTAAAAGATGGAAACTTAGTGGTTAACGGAAAAACAATACGCGTAACTGCTGAAAAAGATCCAGGACAACTTGCCTGGGATACAGTTGGAGCAACAATGGTACTAGACTGTACTGGAGTGTTTAAAGAACTGGATACAGCTGATGCTCACTTAAAGGCAGGAGCTAAAAAAGTTGTGATTTCAGCACCTTCCAAAACAGCTCCTATGTTTGTAATGGGCGTTAATCATACCGAACTAAAGGCAAGTGATACCATAATCTCCAACGCTTCTTGTACTACAAATTGTCTGGCACCCTTGGCAAAAATTATTGATGACGAATTAGGAATTGTAGAAGGATTAATGACAACTGTACATTCGGTAACGGCTACACAAAACACGGTAGACCAGCCTTCCCGGAAAAATTATAGAATTGGTCGTAGTGCTCTGGCAAATATAATTCCAACCACTACAGGTGCAGCGGTTGCAGTGACCAAAGTTATTCCAGCCCTGGAAGGTAAACTTACAGGAATGGCTTTTAGAGTACCAACGGTAGATGTTTCGGTGGTAGATTTAACGGTACGTACTAAAAAACCGGCAAGCTATGAGGAGGTTAAAAAGCTCTTTAAAAAGGCTTCGGAAGGAAGTTATAAGGGAGTGGTAAGTTATACTGAAAAAGCTGTAGTTTCTCAGGATTTTGTAAGCAATCCGCACACCTGTAATTTTGATGCAGAAGCGGGGATAGCCTTAAACGATACCTTTTTTAAACTCATTGCCTGGTATGATAATGAGTATGCGTATGCATCAAAACTAGTAGAATTAACAACCTACGCAGCAAACTTGTAATATGATTCTTTTCACAGACGGAGGTTCAACAAAATGTGACTGGGTACTTTTAAATTCCGAAGGAAAAAAAATACTCCAAACACAAACACTTGGACTTAATCCAACTGTCGTACCAAAAGAGGAACTGGAAAACCGAATCCTTTACAACCCAGAGCTGCGTGAGGTAATGATGGATGCAACCCAGGTAGATTTTTATGGAGCGGGATGTGGGACTAAAACTCCTAGAGGCCGGTTGCAGCAAGTTTTAGAGCTCTTGTTTGTAAATGCTCAGGTCACTGTGCGAGAAGATTTGGCCGCCGCAGTTTATGCCGTAACCACCACAGCTGGAATAGTGTGTATTCTAGGAACAGGCTCTAATAGTTGTTATTTTGACGGCTCAACCATCCATGCGCCTATTCCTGCGTTGGGCTATAGTATCATGGACGAGGCAAGCGGAAATTATTATGGGAAACAATTGCTACGAGACTTTTTTTATGGTAAGATGCCTGAGCACTTAGCTGAAAAGTTTGAAAATACCTTTGAGGTAAGTCCAGACAGTATAAAAGACAGCCTGTATCAAAAGTCTAATCCTAATGCCTATTTAGCCTCTTTTGCCCAATTTATATTTGCGGGAGAAATTACAGAACCGTATTTTAAATCGGTGATCGAAGAAGGAATTGAAAATTTTATCAATGCCAGAATTTTAACTTTTACAGAAGCCCGTGAGGTGCCAATTCACTTTATTGGGAGTATTGCTCATTTCAGCAAAGCAATTATTGAACAGTGTTTTGCCAAACATAACTTACAATTAGGAACTATAGTACAACGCCCTATGGATGGGTTGGTTGCGTACTATCAGAATACAATAAAAAAAACCTATGAATAGGAGAGAAGCTTTACGATGTAAGGGATTGTACTTTTGTTTTTGTTATTCTGTTTCTGTTTTATGGTATATCTAATTTCGTTTTTCTACT
This sequence comes from Flavobacteriaceae bacterium UBA1903, assembly GCA_002337605.1. GTDB lineage: Bacteria > Bacteroidota > Bacteroidia > Flavobacteriales > Flavobacteriaceae > Marinirhabdus. Next base: position 46,354 of record DDGL01000003.1, on the reverse strand, counting down.
TTCGTAACTTATAAATTTCAACTCGTAATTCGCACCTCACTATGTCTTCGTTGCCAAAAATAAACCCAACCAAAACCAAAGCCTGGCAGGCATTACAGGCACATTATGAGGACACTAAAAGCCTTCACCTTACCCAATTATTTGCTGAAGATGTCCATAGGACTAAAGAGTTCAGTATTTCCTGGAATGATTTTTTTGTCGATATTTCAAAAAACAGGATTACATCTAAAACACGAGAGTTATTACTGCAGCTGGCTGAGGAAGTTCAGTTAGAAAAAGCGATAAAAGCTCAGTTTTCAGGAGAAAAAATCAATGAGACTGAGGATAGGGCAGTGCTCCATACAGCATTGCGGGATTTCAGTACCATGAAACCTGAGATCGCTCAATGTCTTCAGAAAATGAAGGAGTTTTCAGAGCAGGTAAACAATGGGGATTACAAAGGTGTAACGGGAAAACGTATTGATACGATTGTAAATATTGGTATTGGTGGGAGCCATTTGGGACCGGAAATGGTGTATGAAGCACTAAAGCATTATAGAAAAGGCGTAGAGCTTTATTTTATATCTAATATAGATGGTGATGCCCTACAGGCTACCCTGGATATATTGGACCCGGAAACCACCTTGTTTGTTGTAGTTTCAAAAAGTTTTACCACCAAGGAAACACTTGCAAATGCTCAATTTGTAAAAAAATGGTTTAGTTCAAAACTCTCTGCGGAAGCTGTTGCGACCCATTTTATTGCGGTTTCAACAAATGCAACTCAAGTTGCTGCTTTTGGAATTTCAGAAGAAAAAACATTTCCCATGTGGGATTGGGTAGGCGGCAGGTTTTCACTTTGGAGTGCTGCAGGACTTTCGGTTTGTTGTGCGATAGGATACCAGAATTTTGAAAAACTCTTAAAGGGAGCGCATCAAATGGATCAACATTTTGAAACAGCTCCTTTTTCAGAAAATATTCCTGTAATGTTGGGACTTATTTCTATTTGGTATGCTAACTTTTACACCAGTGAAACAGAAGCTGTTATTCCTTATTGTGAAGCCTTACACAAATTAGTTCCTTATTTACAACAGGCAGTTATGGAAAGTAACGGTAAAGGTGTAGACCGTACGGGAACTGCGATAACATATCAAACTGGAGGCATTGTCTGGGGGGCTACCGGAACCAATGCACAGCATGCATTTTTTCAACTATTGCACCAGGGCACCAAAATTATCCCAACAGACTTTATTTGTTTTACTAATCCACTAAGTTCTAATCTGGAGCTTCATGATATGTTACTGGCCAATTGTTTAGCACAAACAGAGGCTTTGGCAACGGGAAAACCATTTAATGCAAAAGAACCGTATAACACCTTTACTGGTAATAAGCCATCTACAACACTTTTTATTCAAGAATTAACACCCGAAAATCTGGGAAGCTTAATAGCCTTGTATGAGCATAAAATATATGTGCAGGGAGTGGTTTGGAATATCTTCAGTTATGACCAATGGGGTGTGCAGTTAGGAAAGGAAGTTGCCTCGGCAATTTTAGAGAATTCAAAGCTTTTAAATGGAGAACATGCAACACAATTTATCACAAATCTAAAATATAGGTCTTAAAGTACTGATTATTTGATAAAAATACAGGATTTTACTTTCAAAAGTAGGATTTCTTTAATATTATTGTAATTCACTTTATTTAAAAAAAAGATTATGAAGAAAAATAACGTATTGTCGCTTCTTTTCCTGTTTTTCGTTGCCTTCGGGTTTGCGCAAACAGATGCTGAGCGAGCTAAAATTACAAGTAATTACGACTTAGATGCGCTAAGACAATTAGAAACTCAATTTGCTGCTCAATTTGCTGCTGAAAAAGAGGAAGCTCTGGTGTTGGCAAGTATCAATGGATGGGAAGAATTTATTGAGATAGAAAATGGTGGCCAGGCAGAATTAGTTGGCGTATTTCCTTCTGGAGAGCCTATCTATTACGCTACAGAAAACCCACAAGGAGCGATCACTACCCGTACAGATAAAGTACATACCGGCGGTGGTGCTGGTCTAGACCTTAACGGTGAAGATATGGTTGGTGGTGTCTGGGATGGTGGCCGTGTTCGTGAAACTCACGAGCTTATTGGAGGTCGTGCTACTCAGGTAGACGGCGCTACTGATATTAGTAGCCACTCAACACACGTAGCAGGTACCATGATTGGTACTGGCGATGTTTTTTCAGGTAATGCAAAAGGAATGGCGCCAATGGCTACATTGTTAGCTCATAGTTTTAGTAATGATGAAGCCGAAATGACTGCAGCAGCAGCTACAGGCTTGTTGGTTTCAAACCACTCCTATGGAATACCAGCAGACGGAGTACCACTATGGTACCTAGGGTATTATGACTCGAATGCCAGAGATATGGATGAGATAGTGTATAATGCACCACATTATTTACCCGTTTGTTCAGCTGGAAACGATCGCCAGTCCGGAGCAAATACAGGGGATGGTGGATATGACTATTTAACAGATAAGAGTGTTGCTAAAAACACACTAATTTGTGCTGCTGTAAACGAAGTATTAAATTATACAGGACCATCAAGTGTGGTTATGTCTAGCTTTAGTAGCTGGGGACCTACAGATGATGGTAGAGTAAAGCCAGATATTTCGGCAAAAGGAGTTAACATGCTTTCTTCTACTGGAGGGAACAATTCATCGTATGCTAACTTTAGTGGTACTTCTATGGCTACACCAAACACATCTGGAAGCCTTATCTTACTACAGCAACACTATAATGATTTGAATGGTGTTTTTATGTTAAGCTCTATGTTAAGAGGCTTGGCATTACACACTGTTGATGAAGCTGGAAATAACCCGGGACCAGATTACCGTTTTGGTTGGGGATTATTAAATACTGAAAGAGCTGCACAGGTAATCACCGATAGAGGCAATCAGTCTGAAATGAGAGACATCGTACTTGCACAAGGTGAAACGTACACCCTTGAGGTAAAATCAGATGATATCAACGACTTAATAACTTCTATTACGTGGACAGACCCTGCAGGTACTGTTCCTCCGGCAGGTGTAGAAGATGCTTTTATTCCAGCATTAGTTAACGACCTGGACCTTCGTGTTACTGAAGTAGGAGGTGGAACTACATTTATGCCTTGGAAGCTGGATCCTTCAGACTTTAATGCTGCTGCAACCACAGGAGACAATATTGTAGATAATATTGAAAAGATTGAAGTAGGTGGTGCCACAGGAAATTACTTAATTGAGGTAACTCACAAAGGTACTTTAACGAATGCGGTACAATCATTTTCATTAATTGTTACTGGTATTGTAAACGACTTTACCATTACAACAAACGAAAACAATCAGGAAATTTGTAATGATGAAACTACTGCTAGTTACGCTATGGATGTAGAATTTATTGATACATTTTCTGAAACGGTAACATTTACTGTGTCAGGTGTTCCGACTGGAGCTGTTGGGACCGTTACTCCAACTACATTGGATGATGATGGACAAATTACCCTTAATCTTACAGGACTTGACAATGCTGCACCAGGAGAATACTTTATGACAGTTACGGGTACTTCAGCAACAGCTACAAACGCTATAACGCTTGGCTTAGAAATTATTTCAATAGATCTAGACCCGGTAACTCTAGTTTCACCTGTAGATGAAGCAACCGATATAAACATTGATAGAGGTTTTGACTGGGAAGCGCTTTTAGAGCCTTCTATTGAATATGTATTTGAACTCGCAACAGATGAAGCTTTTGGTACTATTGTAGAAACAGCAACTACCGAAAACACAAGTACAGTTGTAAATGGTTTAGGCTTTGCAACTGAGTATTTCTGGAGAGTGAGAGGAACTAACGTATGTGGAGAAGGTGAAAACTCTGATGTTTTTAGCTTCACAACAAGAGATGAGGTTTTAGGTATAAACGAAAACACCTTAGACGGTTTAGTTGTATATCCTAATCCAACCTCAAACGTGTTAAACGTTACTGCGGCAACACAAATGGTTTCCTTAGATGTAGTAAACATCCTTGGACAAACGTTGCTTAGCCAGGAGGTAGGTGCTTCACAAACACAAGTAGACCTTTCTGCCTTAGCTGCAGGAAACTATTTTATTCGTGTTCAATCTGAAAACGCTACCGCTGTAATACAGATAGTGAAAAAATAAGTTTACGATCATAATTTAACCGAAAAACCTTCGCTCAACGCGAAGGTTTTTCTATTTTTAAAAATTCAGTACTACGGGAACCAGGAAGTAAAAAAACCAGGAATCCTTTTAACTAATTAACCATAAATAACAAACAATTATGAGTGAACAAGACAAAAAAATTAGCTTAGCAACTGCGCAAATATGGACCCAGGAATGGCGTTCTGTAGAGAGTGACTATAATAAACACAATGAGCTAAACGCCTTCTTAATACCAATACAGGACCTACAGGGCGTATTGGAAGAGATGGGTGCTAACCCAGGAGACGATGCCTGTGTACGAGCTTATTTAGGCGTGAATGCAGATACGAATGAAGAAAAATTAATACTTGTAGGAACCCAAAAAGATAAAAGTGGTGTGTATCGGGACATGCTCCCTGAAAATGCTGATGATGCAGAAGGAAATACTAATAGTATTTGGGATTTTACGAAACGATGCCCTCCAAAATGTGATGATTCTAGTGAATTAAATTAATTTATTTGGAGTTTTTACCATACTTAGATAATGTACTCGTAGTTATTGCGATTATACTACCGTGTATTTATTTTATAGGTTTTATTCGTGAGAGTAAAGCCTATAAAATATTCACTCTCTATTTAACGTATATTGCAATTATTCAGATTATTTTATCTGTACATGCTTTTTATAAGATTAACAATCTTTTTTTATTTTCATATTACTTTATAGGACAGTTCATATTTATGTCTGCATTTTATATTAGTTTGCTGAAAGCTAAATGGATTTGGATAACTACTGCACTTACCCTACTTGGGCTATTGCTCCAATATATTTATAGTCCTTCGAGTTTCACAAATTTTAATAGCTTAGGAGTTAGTATTACCCAGAGTATCATTGTAATTTATGCAGTTTTTTACTATTATAAGTCATTATCTGGTAATTCTATATTTCTACTTGTAAACACGGGAGTTCTTCTTTATTTCTTAGCCAGTATATTATTTTTTGCATCTGGGAATCTATTGTTAAGCTTAAACCTTCCAAAGGAAACTCATAGAAATATTGGTTTGGTAAATGAATTTCTCTATTTAATTTTTATGATTTTAATATTTGTAGAGTGGTACCGTAATTATCGGTCACAACCTTATAAAAATCAATAACATTTCTTTTTACTGTTGCATAAGTTCTGAACCATGAGCGTAGGGGATATTTTTTCAAAATTGTTAATTGTCTTATCTGTAGTATTGGCTGTCTTGTATATGCGCTATTTTAAACAAAGAGGAAAAGCATATAAATTCTTTGCGAGCTATCTCGTATTGGTAGCAATAATCCAGATTTGGATGTCTTGGTACGCTACTTATAAATGGAACAATTTATTCTTGTCTCATTTTTATTTTATTGGTCAATTTATCTTTTTATCCTTATTTTATTATACCCTTTTACAAAAGAAATGGATTCTCTGGATATTAGGAGCGACTTTGATAGGCTTAACTCTACAATATATAGTTAACCCAGAGATGTTTTTTGTTTTCAACACCTATGGGATGAGTACTACCCAGACCATTTTGGTCATTTATGCATTATTATATTTTTATAAATCCTTGACGTATCAAGGAGCGTTTCTCTACATTAATACAGGAATACTTTTTTATTTAATTACCAGTATATTATACTTCGCATCTTTTAATTTTTTTCTTGAATGGGACTTCGATAGAAAATTGGAAGACTATATTTATAGGTTGCATCAAACATTATATTTTATATTTGAAATTTTAATTTTTATTGAATGGTACAAAAATTATAGATTACCTAGGGATACTGTCAGCAATGCATAAATTACTATCTTCGTCTCAATGCAAAACAACCTGGCCGACGAAATCCAAATCATCCCTATTATTCTTATAGGAATTTCCTTATTGGTTTTAATGAGTGCTGCTATCATTCTGTTTTTCTACCTTTCCCGTAAAAAAATTGTAAAAACAGAACTCGAAAAAGCAACCTTACAAATTCAGCATCAAAAAGAAATGTTGCAAACGTCCTTGCTAACCCAAGAGGCGGAGCGTAAACGTATTGCTCAGGATCTGCATGACGATATAAGCAGTAAGCTCAATATTGTTTCACTTAATGCGAGCTTAGTAAAAGAAGAACATATTAGTGTAGCAGAGGCCAATGCCTTGGGAAAAAAAATTGTGGATATTACAACCACGGTACTGGAAAGTTCTCGCCGTATTGCACATGATTTGTTGCCGCCTTCTTTGGAGAAATTTGGTTTGGAAGCAGCCCTGGAAGAGTTATGTGATCAGGTAGAGGCTACCAGAAAATTTCAAGTGCAGGCGTCGTTTAACTATGAGGAAGAGACCCTGCCCAAAGATCACGAGTTGCACCTTTTCAGGATCGTGCAGGAGCTTTTGAATAATACTGTAAAATATGCAGATGCTAAAACTGTAACCCTCTCCTTGGAGTCTACTCAAAACACCGTACATTTACAGTACCAAGACGATGGAAATGGTTTTGAACTGGCCGAAGGTAAGAAAGCCAAAGGATTAGGATTGGGGGGTGTAGAAAACCGTGCCGCCATTATAGGTGCCACCATGACACTACAATCCCAGCCGCAAAACGGAATGTCCTTAGACCTGGTAAAACAATTAAACTAACCAAAAACTACTATTTTGACTATAAAAGTTGTCCTGGCAGATGATGAAGAGCTTTTTCGCGCCGGAATTGCACTTATCCTCTCCCGTGATCCAGAAATTGAAATTATTTACCAGGCAGAAAACGGACAACAATTACTGGACTATCTTGAAAACAAGAAAACAATGCCAGACATTGTAGTGACCGATATTAAAATGCCGGAGCTCAATGGGGTAGAGGTGACCAAAGTGTTACGGAAGTTGTATCCTGAAATTGGTGTGATCGCCTTAACCACGTATAACACAAAGCCCTTTATCCGAAATATGATTAGCGTGGGAGCGAGTGCTTATTTGGTAAAAAATTCGGCACCTTCACAAATGTTACATACCGTAAAACAAGTATTCCATAATGGTTTTTATTATGATAACCACGTTATGGAAATTCTGAACAAAAAAAACCTCACTCCCGATGGCAATAAAACTGCATACGATGCCGACTTCCTAACCGACCGGGAGTCCGAAGTGCTTACTCTTATTTGCAAGCAATACATTACTTCTGAGATTGCCGACAGCTTACACATTAGTCCACGGACCGTAGAAGTACATCGAAAGAATATTTTGATGAAAACAGGAGTTAAAAACATTGCTGGCCTGGTAATATTTGCCCTTCAAAATGGATTGGTTCCTCCTTTTGAGGTGGAATAATAGGTTTCTAATTTTAATAAAACTAATTAGAGAATAGGAACAAGAAAGTAAAAGGTAGAAATACGAAAGTAGAGAAACGAAAATATGTTTTACTCATTTTGGTTTACAGTTATTAACAAAAAACCAGAAACCAGAAATCTGAAATAAGGAATTTTAATTTTTCGTATCTTTCCCTACATAACACAACTCCCTTTACATTTTAAAATTTCAGTACTATGCTTACAAAAGTATATGGGAGTGCTGTATTTGGTGTGGAAGCAACCACCATCACAGTAGAGGTAAATACAGATATAGGTGTTGGCTACCACTTAGTAGGTTTACCAGACAACGCTATTAAGGAAAGTAATTACAGGATTGCCGCTGCATTACAAAATAATGGCTATAAAATTCCGGGTAAAAAAATTACCTTAAACATGGCTCCGGCCGATATGCGAAAGGAAGGATCTGCGTACGATCTTACGCTGGCTATGGGAATTCTTGTTTCTACAGGACAGATTAAAGAACAACAACCTCTTTCCGAATATATTATTATGGGCGAACTTTCTCTGGACGGTTCGCTGCAACCCATTCGGGGTGCCTTGCCTATTGCCATTAATGCTAAAGAAGAAGGCTTTAAAGGGTTTATACTGCCGGAACAAAATGCCAAAGAAGCTGCCATCGTAGAAGGTTTGGAAGTATTTGGAGTTTCAAATATGAAACAAGTGATCGATTTTTTTAATGCTGAAATTCCACTGGAAACAACTAAAGTAGACATGGAAGCCGAATTCTATGAACACCTTCAAAATCCGGAATTTGATTTTAGTGATGTGAAAGGGCAGGAAAGCATTAAACGTTGCATGGAAATTGCCGCAGCAGGGGGGCATAATATTATTTTAATAGGTCCGCCAGGAAGTGGAAAAACCATGCTGGCCAAACGTTTGCCAAGTATCCTGCCGCCACTAAGTTTATCGGAAGCCTTGGAAACTACAAAAATTCACAGTGTAGCAGGAAGAACCAAAGACAGAGGGAGTGGTATCATGACAGCACGCCCGTTTAGAAGTCCGCATCACACAATTAGCGATGTTGCACTCGTTGGAGGGGGTCAATACCCACAACCCGGCGAAATATCCTTGGCACATAACGGGGTTTTATTTCTGGATGAACTCCCGGAATTTAAACGAGGCGTACTCGAAGTCATGCGGCAGCCTTTAGAAGACAGGAATGTGACCATTTCTCGTGCCAGGTTTACAGTAACCTACCCCAGTAGTTTTATGCTGGTCGCTAGTATGAACCCGAGCCCCAGCGGCTATTTTAATGACCCTGATGCACCTATGACCTCCTCTCCGGCCGAAATGCAACGTTATTTAGGCAAGGTTTCAGGACCGTTACTGGATAGGATAGACATTCACATAGAAGTCACTCCAGTACCCTTCGATAAACTAAGTGAAGACCGTAAAGGCGAATCGAGTATTGTGATACGCGAACGTGTTACCAAAGCCCGCAAGAGACAAACTGATCGCTTTACGGATTTTGAAAATATCCACTACAATGCACAAATGGGTGTTCGGCAAATTCGGAAGTATTGTAAATTAGAGGAAGCCTCACTACAACTATTAAAGACTGCGATGGAACGTTTACATCTTTCAGCAAGAGCCTACGACCGTATTTTAAAAGTATCCAGAACGATAGCAGATCTGGATGCTTCGGAACACATTACAGGGAATCATATTTCAGAAGCGATTCAGTATCGCTCTCTGGATCGGGATGGATGGTTTGGGTAGAAGGCTTTTGACTGTTCCACTTATTTTGAGGTTTATATCCAAGGAGGTTGAGATGCTTTGTTCAGATAAAGGTTTCTTATTACCCCTGTTATGAGTACTTATGCCAGGCAGGTTACCTTAAACATACTTTTATTTTATAGCTGTATTAAAAGTGCTATATTGAAATCGTCTTTTTATCCGGGGAAATCTTCTTATGAAAAATAAATTACTAAACATAATGGTCATTATCGCTTTTGGTTGGATACTCATGAGCGCTACGGTAGATCTGGATAATTTGTTTAATTATGCGAACCAGGATATTCCGGACTATATTTCAAATGACAATACAAACGGAAACCCTATAACAGATAAAGCAGCAACTTTAGGTAGAGTGTTATTTTATGATAAAAACCTATCCAGCGATGGCACTATAGCCTGCGCAAGCTGCCATTTACAATCCCGTGCTTTTGGAGATCCAAATGTACAGAGTATCGGTGTGAACGGGATCACGCCACGACACGCAATGCGACTTGTAAATCCAAGATTTACACGCGAAGGACATTTCTTCTGGGATGAACGAGCTGCAACACTCGAAGCACAAACTACACTGCCTATACAGGATCACGTAGAAATGGGATTTTCGGGCACGAATGGAAGCCCAGGCATAGAGGATCTTATTGATAATTTAGAAAACACAGCCTATTACAACACACTTTTTAATTTTGCTTTCGGGGATTCTGAAATTACTGAAACGCGTATGCAATTGGCCCTGGCGCAATTTATAAGAAGCATACAATCTTTCGATTCCAGGTTTGATGAAGGTTTGGAGCAGGTAAATCATTCGGGTGAACCCTTTCCAAATTTTACAACACAGGAAAATAGAGGTAAGGATTTGTTCATAAGCAGTGGTTGCGTTAATTGCCATATTCCTCCCGAGTTTTCCATCACGATACATTCCCAAAATAACGGGGTAATTACTGTGGCTGGAATGCCCGGTGAAATAGATCTCACCGTTACCCATCCGCCATCTCTTAGAGATCTTGTGAACCCCGATGGAACTCTAAACGGCCCGTTAATGCATGATGGTAGTTTTACAAGTCTTTTAGAAGTTGTAAATCATTATAACGCTATTCCCAATAACCCTGCGAATACCAATTTAGATACAAGGTTAACAGACTCCGATGGCAACCCCCAGCAACTGAACCTTACCGAAACTGAAAAACTAGAACTCGTAGCCTTTTTAGAAACATTAACAGGGCAGGATATCTATACAAACGAAAAATGGTCCAATCCTTTTGACCCGGACGGTTCTATTGAAATAATTGGCGGTACCCTGGGTATTGCTAAACAAAGCACAACACCTTTCGTTTCTATGTTCCCTAATCCTGTAACAACTTCTACAATGATTGAAACCAATCTGGGCGATTTTAAACTATCAGTTTACAACAATACAGGAAAATTATTGTTTCAGAAGGAAGCTACAAAGCAAACCGTTCTGGATGTTACGACACTATCTTCCGGATTGTATTTTGTGAAAATTACTACTAAAAGTGGTTTGCAGGTTACGGAGCAGATGGTGAAGCGGTAGCTAAGATATTGACTTCTGTTTTATATAGAAATAAGATATTTGACTACTTTATATTCAACTCCTTCTTAAATTGAAGAATCCACCCAAAATTCATAAACCAAGACTAATTTCTTCCCAAAACCCCTTTGTTAGTTGGTTTCTTTGTTTTTTAAAGTTTCAGCAAAACTACCCCAATATTTATAAACCACGACCATAATGGCTTGTTAGAACCAAAAACTGCCCCTACCTTTAGATAGAAAATACGACGCAAGTAGTGACGTTTTAACCAACCATCGACCCATGCGAAAATGCTATCTCATATTATTTTTACTGACCGTGCAAACCGGGTTTTCACAAACAAAGGAAAAGCGAATTACCATCTCTTTTGAAAACAGTCCGCTGCCTTCGGTGTTCGAACTACTGGAACAACAAACAGACTATACTTTTTATTATATTGATGATTGGGTGGCCAATACCAATGTTTCAGGAAACTATCAGGATAAAACTGTTGCAACTATCATAGAAGATATACTGGAGGATACGGTGCTAAACTTTTATACTACTGAAGACAACCGTATTATCCTTCTTCAAAATACAATAGTCTATGAAGAGCTTCCCAGGAATTTCTTCGGAAAAAAAGAAACTGAAACCACTACTACTCCAGATACACCCGAAACTTCCATAAACGCACCAGTATTTTATAACGAAGCCAAAACTCCAACCCCTACCACTATTGAAACGTTTAGAATTGGTAAGGTAAACACCACCACTACCCAACAAAAATATATCCTTCGCGGGCAAATTAGAAACTCAGAAAATGGGAGTCCGTTAGAGAATGTGGCTGTTACCATAGACAATTCTAACTTAGGAACGGTTACAGATGCCCAGGGAAACTACAGCTTAGAGTTATCGGCTGGGGTACGGATTATTTCAGTGAACTTATTAGGATTTGCGGGCACTAAAAAACGTGTAGTGCTTTACAATAATGGTACATTAGATTTTGGTATCATAGAATCCTTAGAAGGGCTGGATGAAGTGGTTCTTATAGGGAATGTAAATAAAAACATAGAAGACACCAATGTAGGGACTACCCAGGTAGATGTAGAAAACATAAAAAACATCCCGTTGGTGTTAGGCGAGCGGGATGTATTTAAGGCAGCTGCAACCTTGCCAGGGATTGCATCGGCAGGAGAAGGCGCTTCGGGCTATAATGTGCGTGGCGGAAAGGAAGATCAGAATTTAATTTTGTTGGACGATGGGGTACTATACAACCCAGTTCATTTCTTCGGAATTTTCTCTGCTATCAACCCGTTTACATCCAACGAAGTCACGGTCTATAAAGGCCACATTCCAGCCAAATACGGGGGGCGGTTGGCTTCGGTATTCGATATTAAGACCAAAGATGCTAACGTAGAAAAGTTTTCGGGTGAAGCCTCTATTGGCCCCGTGACAAGTAATCTGGTATTGGAAACCCCTATCGTAAAGGACAAAGTAGCTATTCTGGTTGGTGGAAGAACCACCTTTACCGATATTATTTTACGAAACCTGGACGAAGAAGAATTGCGTAATAGTGAAGCCTCCTTTTATGATGTGGTGGTAAAATACAACCATGAGCTTAATGAAAAGAATAAGATCTCGGCAACAGGATACTACAGCAGAGATGCGTTCAGTATCACTTCAGATTCATTGTTTAAATATAAAAACCGAATGGTTTCCCTACAGTGGGAGCACAAGTTTGAGGATACACATAAAGCAAAATTTACTTTTTCAAATACCGGGTACGACTTCGATTTAAATTTTGAGGGCCAGGCTAACAATAATTTCGACCTACAGTACCGTCTTAACGAAACCAATATCCAGGCAGGCTTTGTAAATAAAATAAGCGAAAAACACACCCTTGGCTATGGTTTGTCTACAAAACTGTATGCGAACAATCCGGGAGATCGCTCTCCCAACGGGAATAACTCTATAATTACAGCGACACGCATTCCGCGGGAACGAGCCCTGGAAGCAGCACTTCATATTTCTGATATTTTTAATATTACCGACCGTCTTACGGCAGAAGCCGGACTCAGGTTTTCGTTTTTTGCTGCTTTGGGAGAAAGTGTGCAAAATATTTATGTAGAAGGTGTGCCAAGAAGCAATGGGACCTTGATCGAGCAAAGAGAATTTGGGAGTAATGAAATTGTTGAGACGTATACCACGCCAGAATACCGATTGGCACTTAGGTACCTTATCATGCCGGATCTGGCTCTAAAAGGGAGCCTCAACAGGCAGGCACAGTATATACATAAATTAACCACCAATACTACTGCGTCTCCGGTAGATACGTATAAACTATCCAATATAAACATAGCGCCCCAACGCGGACTTCAATATTCGTTAGGAGTTTTTAAGAACTTTAAAGAGGGAATGTATGAAGCAAGTGTGGAAGGATATTACAAAACAGCTACAGATATCCTTGACTATAAAGTAGGAGCAGAGGTGTTGCTAAACGAAACCCTGGAACAGGATGTGCTGCAAGGGGAAGGGAGGTCTTATGGAGTAGAATTTTTACTGAAAAAGAACAAAGGAAGTTTAAACGGCTGGGTAGGGTATACCTATTCCAGATCGATGCTAAAACTGGATAGCGAGTTTTCGGAAGAGCGGGTAAATAACGGTGAGTTTTTTCCTTCCAATTACGATAAACCGCACGACTTTAGTCTGGTGGCTAATTATAAAATTACGAGGCGATTTAGTTTTTCAGGCAATTTTGTATACCAAACGGGACGCCCTGTAACGGTACCCATTGGTAATGTTGTGGTGAACAATGCAGAGTTGGTGGTTTTTAGCGATCGAAATGAATTTAGAATTCCGGATTACTACCGTTTAGATTTAAGTTTTAATGTGGAAGGAAATCATAAAAGGAATAAACTGGCGCATAGTTTCTGGAATATTTCAGTATACAATGTGCTGGGAAGAAATAACCCGTACTCTGTATTTTTTGTGGCCGAAGATGGAAATGTAAAAGCGTTCCAGACCTCAATATTTTCGGTGCCTATTCCTACGGTAAGCTATAATCTGAAGTTTTAAAATAACTGAAATTCTATACGAATGAAATATATTAAGATCATATGTATGCTTGTGTTGTCGGGACTTCTTTTAGCAAGTTGCGTGGAAGAGTTCAATTTTGAAAATGAAACGTTTGAATACTTGCTTGTAGTGGATGCTACCCTTACGGACGAGGTAAAGCACCACGAGATTTACATAAACCGAGCCCACAAATTTGAAACGCAAGAACCCAATAAGGTGACAGGAGCCACTGTTAAAATTATAGGTAATCATACAACATATTTATTCGAGGAAAAGGTATCTGGGACGTATGTCTCTTTAGATTCCTTTTCTGCACAACCAAACATGGCTTACCATCTCGAAATTACTACAAAAAACGGTACTAACTATGCCTCAGACACGAATCAATTAACTACAAAAACAACCATAGATAATTTGTATGCTTTCAGAGAAGCTAATGATAATGGTAATGATGGGGTGGTGCTGTATGTAGATAGTTTTGACCCTTCAAACACATCAAAGTATTACAGGTATGAGTTTGACGAAACCTTTAAGGTGATAGCCCCACGCTGGGTAGACGAAGATGCCTATATAGTATCAGATAATTATCCTGATTGTATTGTAGCATTAGAGCCACGTTCTGAAGATGTGAAAGTTTGTTATAGAACTGAAACGTCTCCCGTTATTAATATAACAAATACCCTGGCCTTTACCGAAGATAGGGTGCAAAAGCATCCTGTTAACTTCTTAACTAATCAGGATTATAAAATTTCACACCGGTATAGCATTTTGGTGCGGCAATATGTTATTACAGAACAGGCTTATGCCTTCTGGAACACTATGAATAGTTTTGTAGAAGAAAGAAGTCTGTTTTCTCAAGTACAAGGTGGTTTTGTTTCCGGAAATATAACTTCCGTCTCTAATCCTGATGAAAAGGTAATTGGCTTTTTTGAAGTTTCAGCTACAAGTAGTAAACGATTATTTTTTAATTATACAGATTTTTATGCTGGTGAACCCTTGCCCCCCTTTAAAATACAGTGTACAGAATCGGCGCCAGATTTATTTGATATTTCACATAATTACAAATGTGGTAGTATTATGGCTGTTATTAGAAATAGATCAATGGTATATTTAAAAGATAATACAGGTGAGTTTCCGCGGGGTGGTCCTTATGTAATGATACCTACCGCTTGTGGTGATTGTGAAGCATTGGGAAACACTACTCCTCCAGATTTTTGGGTTGAATAAAATTTTAAGGTATGAATAAAATAAAAACACTTGTTTCAATAATGTTACTTCCTTTCTTATTGGGTAGTTGCGTGGAAGAATTCATGTTTGAAAATGAGACTTTTGAAAAATTGTTGGTCGTAGATGCTACCCTCACAAATGAAGATAAGTTTCATAGGATTAAGCTCAGCGAAACTTTTCCTTTTGGTAATGATAACGAGAACCCACTGCAAGGAGCAACCGTAACAGTAGACGCCAATGGCAGCACCCTTACTTTTGAAGAAATTGAACCAGGAACGTATCAAGCTGCAACTAGCTTTAGTGCCTTGCCTGATGTAGCTTATAGATTGCAAATTACACTTGCAAATGGAAAGCAATACCAATCCAGTGTCGAGCAACTTACACCACCCGCTTCTATAGACAACTTGTATGGTGAAAGGGAAGTAAGTGAGGGGAGCGATGGTGTTTCAATCCTTATAAACAGTACGGGTTCACAAAGTGGGGGCTCTTATTACAGGTACGAATATATTGAAACCTTTAGACTGGACGCTCCTTTATGGAGAACCGAAGAAGCATATGTAGTTGAAAATAATTTTCCAAATTGTATTGTCGATCTACGTCCGCGTTCCACCGATGAAATTACGTGTTACCGTACCGAGGTTTCCAGGGATATTCCCTTAGCAGCTACGTCAGATTTAACACAGAACACACTGGAACGGTTTCAGGTAAATTTTTTGCCTGTAACCAGCTATAAAATTGGATACAGGTATAGTGTGCTGGTGCGCCAATTGGTACAAACAGAACAGGCGTATAATTACTTTAAAGTCATCAATAGTTTTTCCAGTGATACAAATTTATTTTCACAAGTCCAGGCTGGTTTTATTGCAGGGAACATTCAGGCTATGCAAAGCGAGGAAGAGAAGGTAGTAGGATACTTTGGAGTTTCCTCTGTAGCAGAAGAACGTATCTTCTTCAATTTTCGGGATTTCTTTCCTACCGAACCTTTTCCACCCTACATAGTAGATTGTGAGTTAAGAGCACCAGAAGCTATTTTAGAAGACAGGTGTGGACCTTTGGTAACAAACATAGACTCCTATTCGTATGTAAGACCCCATTTGGGAGAGTTTCCATTATCTACAGGACCTTACATAGTAGCACTAAGAGCTTGTGGCTATTGTACGGTTGTTGGCAGTAATGAAGTTCCGGAATTTTGGGTTGAATAAAAAACTATAAATTATGAAATATAAAATCATTTTTTTTCTGTGTATGTATGTAGCAGCCGTTTCACTTTCGGCTCAAACTACCAATAAAAACACCTCTCAGCAGGAGCAGTTATTTGTACATCTTACTAATTCGGTATTCTTAACAGGCGAGTATCTTTTTTATAAAGCGTATGTAATAAATACGTCAAAAAAGTCCTATTCAACTAGTAGTGACATTGCTTTTGTAGAGTTAGTTGCTGAAGACTTAACGGTGGTTTTCAGACATAAAATCCGGTTAGAGGATGGAAAAGGGTTTAGTGATTTCTTTATTCCGAATTCTGTAGTCTCCGGCAATTATAAAGTATTGGCATATACCCCAGCCATGGTTGACGGTATAAAAAAGCAGTATTTTCAAACCGATATCGCTATTATTAATCCCTACCAGGCAGATCAAAGTGCGATTCTCTCTAAAACTGAAGATGGATCACTAGCTGCAAAAACTAAAAGAATACCAAATAGGGAGTCAGGAAATCCCAATTCATTTCAAATGCTAGAAATTGATTTACATAAAACAACATTCGGCACAAGAGAACGTGTTGCTTTTAATCTGAAAAATAACAGTGCCGAAGCAGGTGTTGGAAATTATTCTGTTTCGGTAGTTAAAAAGGAAGAAATCCCTGCACCTGAAATTTCCAGAGCAACCTCTTTTTCTTCTGAAGTTACGATAGATGCTACTTCTAAAAATACAATCAGAAAAACATCTAATAAAGGAACTGTTGTGCAGGGAAGTTTGATAAGTGTTCAATCAAACCTACCTCAATCAGGGAAAGATATCGCGCTTTCCATTCCCGGTAAAGATTTTGTTTTTAAAGTAACAACAACCGATGCTGCAGGTAACTTTAGTTTTGTGCTAGACCCTACGATTGCTGCAGAGAATGCTATTTTGCAGGTTCTGGATGACGCTCCGGAACACTTTACGTTTACCTTGCATCCGGAAACAGGGGTTCCGTACGATCGCTTAGAATTCAATCACTTTATAATGGATGCATCGTTGCAGGAGATGATACAAAGCAGAAGTGTGTACAACCAGATAGAAAACGCTTACTACAGCGTAAAACCAGACACCATAAAAGCAATGATTTCTCCCAAATCTTTTGTGCATTTTGAAGAGAAAATAAGCTATACCCTTGACGATTATACCCGGTTT
This sequence comes from Flavobacteriaceae bacterium UBA1903, assembly GCA_002337605.1. Taxonomy (GTDB): domain Bacteria; phylum Bacteroidota; class Bacteroidia; order Flavobacteriales; family Flavobacteriaceae; genus Marinirhabdus. The sequence continues at coordinate 28,874 of DDGL01000003.1, read as the reverse complement.
CCAAGTTTGCAAGAAACCATTACTGAATATGTTACTCTTATTTCACCCGCCCGAAATAAAAATGGGAAACGTGTATTAAAGGCATTTCAACGCGACTTAAGTGCAGAGACAGACTACCTACCTTTGCTTTTTATCGATGGGGTTTTTGTGTATGATCATTCAGACTTTCTGGCTGTGGATGTAAAAACTATTCAAACGATTACTCTGGTACAAAGAGACTATCAGTTTGGAGCAACCGAGTACCAGGGAGTAATCTTGTTAGAAACAATAGATGCTTCTTTTGGGAAAAATAAAAACAACGCTCCCTACCACGAGATTTCATTATTTACAGCGCAACCCAGAAAAAATTATTACAAACAAAAGTATGAAGGAAACAGTACAAAAGTGTTCAGTACTATCCCAGATTATAGACACCTGCTGGTCTGGGAACCTTCGGTAGGGATAACTACATCCAATACTCCTTTTTCTTTTTATACCTCCGATGTAACAGGGGAGTATGTGGTTTTAATTGAGGGATTTACGCAGTTTGGTGTCCCGATTTCAGTTAAAAAGGAACTTACAGTAATTGATTAAAACCCATCATTTTTTTTCAACGACACGCTAAAATGTATTAACACTACTTTAACAGTATCATTTTTCCTTGATTGTATCTTTGATTTTCAAATAAATAGAATCAAAAAAATGACTTTTAACAATCTTTACAAAGGCTCGTGCGCCTTACTTTTAGCAGTGAGTTTCTGCTTTGTTTCTTGTGACAAAAAAACTGAAGAAACTGCTACAACCGAAGACACCAATTTTTCAATAGAATTTGAAAAATACGAACTTGAAAATGGCCTGGATGTAATCCTGCATCAGGACAAAAGTGATCCAATCGTTTCGGTTGCTATACAATATGGTGTAGGATCTAATCGTGAAAAAGAAGGACGTACTGGATTTGCCCACCTATTTGAGCACATGTTATTTCAGGAGTCTGAAAACGTAGCACAGGATCAATTCTTCAAAAAAATTCAGGATGCCGGTGGAACTTTAAATGGAGGTACCTGGAAAGATGGTACTGTATATTATGAAATCGTTCCTTCGAATGCACTGGAGAAAATATTATGGCTGGAGAGCGACCGTATGGGCTTCTTTATTAATACCGTAACAGCTTCAGCGTTTGCAAATCAGCAGGAGGTAGTACAAAACGAAAAGCGCCAGCGTGTAGACAACAATCCTTACGGACATACAAGTTGGGTGTTGGACAAAAACATCTACCCGGCAGACCACCCATACAACTGGCAGGTAATTGGTGAGTTGGAAGATTTGCAAAGTGCTACTGTAGAAGATGTTCGTGAATTTTACGATCGTTTTTACGGCCCTAACAACGCGACCTTAGTATTGGCTGGAGATTTTGAAAAAGAAAATGCTAAAGAATTGATCGAAAAATATTTCGGTGAAATTAAAAAGCGTCAGGAAGTTGCTAAACTGGAGCCACGCCCTGTGACTATTTCAGAAACTAAAAGATTATACCACGAAGATAACTTTGCAACCGCACCTCAATTAAATATGGTGTGGCCAACGGTACAGCAGTATACTGAAGATGCCTATGCCTTGGATTTCCTTGCTGAAATTTTATCTCAAGGTAAAAAAGCACCTTTATATAAAGTGTTGGTGAAAGATAAAGAACTAACGTCAAGAACTACGGCGTATAACAATTCGCAGGAGCTGGCTGGAGAATTTCATATTATCATCACAGCAAACGATGGTGTAGACCTGGATCAGGTTGAAGCTGGAATTACCGAAGCAATGCAGCTTTTTGAAACAGAAGGTGTGACCGAAAAAGATGTGGAGCGTATTAAAGCCGGTTTAGAAACAGGGTTTTACAACGGAATTAGCAGTGTGTTGAGTAAGTCTTTTCAGTTAGCGAGCTACAATACCTTCACAGGAGACCCTGCATTTATTGAGCAGGATATTGCCAATATTAAAGAGGTAACCAAGGAAGATGTCATGGCTGTGTACAATAAGTACATTAAAGGAAAGCCATTTGTGCTAACCAGCTTTGTACCGAAAGGAAAACTGGACCTGATTGCTGAAAATTCAGAAAAAGCCGAAGTTGTTGAAGAAGAAATTAAAGAGAATGTAACCAAAACAGTAGAAGATGCTGATGTGGAAATCGCAAAAACACCTTCAAACTTTGACAGAAGTATAGAGCCGGAAGCAGGCGAAAGCCCGAGCTTAAATATTCCAAAAAGCTGGAATTCAGATCTTTCTAACGGAATGGAAGTATACGGAATCTCACAGGATGAGATCCCAACAGTAAACTTTAGCCTTGTAATTGAAGGAGGCCATTTATTAGACGACATCAACAAAAATGGTGTGGCTAATTTAATGACAGATATTATGATGGAAGGAACCGCCAACAAAACGCCAGAGCAGTTGGAGGAAGCCATTGAGTTGTTAGGAGCAAATATTAATATGTACACAGCGAACGAATCTATTGTGCTTAGAGGAAACACCTTGACCCGTAACTTTGATGCCACAATGGATCTGGTAGAAGAAATTTTACTACAACCACGTTGGGACGAAGAAGAATTTGCTCGTATTAAAACTGCAACCATCAACGGAATAAAACGTAGTGAGGCGAATCCTAATGTGGTGGCAAGAAATGTTTACAACAAAGTGTTGTACGGAGACGATCATATTTTCAGCTATCCTACTAGTGGTACGGAAGAATCTGTGAATGCTATTACGATAGAAGACTTAAAAGCCTTTTATAACAATAATTTTTCACCTTCTGTAAGCCGTTTTCACATCGTTGGGAAGATAGATAAGAGTAAGACTCTATCAGCTTTAGAAGACCTGGAAGAAGGGTGGGAAGCAAAAGAAGTGACGATTCCGGAATACCCTATTGCTGAAAACAGAGATAAAGCAAGTTTGTATTTTGTAGATATTCCAGATGCGAAGCAATCTGTTATAAACATCGGCTACATTGCCTTACCAAGAACCGATAAGGATTTTTATCCAGCTGAAGTAATGAACTACAAGTTGGGAGGATCTTTCAGCGGAAATGTGAATTTGGTGTTACGTGAAGAAAAAGGATACACCTACGGAGCACGTACAGGTTTTAGCGGAAGTAAGATCCCGGGAACGTTTACAGCATCTTCAAGTGTGAGAACAAATACCACAGGAGAATCTGTACAGATCTTTAAAGACCAGATCGCAAAATATAAAGATGGTATTGCTGAAGAAGATCTGGAATTCACCAAAAATGCATTGATCAAGTCGAACGCACGTCGTTTTGAAACGCAATTCTCTTTATTGGGAATGCTACAGGAAATGAGTAGCTACGACCTGGACCCTAACTATATTGAAAACGAAGAAGCAACCGTTAAAAATATGACGTTGGAGCAACACAAAGAGTTGGCCAATAAATACCTGGATGAGTCTAAGATGGCGTATCTGGTAGTAGGGGATGCAGCAACACAGTTCAACCAGTTCAAGAAAATGGGCTTTGATGAAGTGAAGTTGCTGGACAAAAATGCAGAAGAAGTAAAGCTGGAAGACGTAAAGCAATAAATCGTAATCGTCATCTCGAGTGTCCCGAAAGCTTTCGGGATTGTATCGAGAAGCTAACAATGATAAAAAGGGATACCAATTTGGTGTCCCTTTTTTTATAATTCGATATCAAAGATCAAGTCATTTTGAAATGCAGTGAGACACCACACTCAAATACCTTAGTTTCATTTAGGTTTTGGCTGTCCCAGTTTTGTGATCTCTCCAGAATCTAGGTGACGCAACAGTCATGTCGACGATAGGAGACATCACACAACGAACTCTTTCCAAATTAAAAATAAAACGTAGCTCACTCCAATGTTACCTCTCCTGCGTCGAGGTGATGCAACAGTCATGTCGACGATAGGAGACATCACACAACAAACATATTCCCAATTAAAAATGAAACGTAGCTCACTCCAATGTGACCTCTCCTGCGTCGAGGTGACGCAACAGTCATGTCGACGATAGGAGACATCACACAACGAACATATTCTTAATTAGAAATGAAACTTGGCTCACTCAAATGTGATCTCCTCTGCGTCGAGGTGACGCAACACTCCCGTCGAAACGCAGTAATACATCACACTGCTAAATTTTTCCCAATTATAATAAAACGTAGCTCACTCCAATGTACCTCTCCAGAGTGTAGGTGACTGCTGTGTCGAAGTAACTGTTTCATCAAAATGAGTATCTTTAAATATGCTTTATTCTCACTTCGTTTATATAGTAGCCAATGAATATAGGACGACCATCTATATTGGGATCACCAATAATATTCAGCGTAGAATTTCCCAGCATTATTTTGATAGTCAAAATTTAAAGAAGTCTTTTGCGGGAAAATATAATTGTTATTATTTGGTGTATTACGAAGGTTTTGACAATGCTTCGGCCGCAATTGCTCGTGAAAGGGAACTTAAAAAATGGCGAAGAGAAAAGAAAAATAAACTCATCTCAAAACTTAATCCGAAGTGGGAATCATTAAATAATCAGGTAATCTGATTTTAGGGTTGTTTATTAAGTGCTATCTCAGTCATGTCAACGATAGGAGACATCACACAACAAACATATTCCTAATTAGAAATGAACCTTGGCTCACTCCAATGTGACCTCTCCTGCGTCGAGGTGACGCAACAGTCATGTCGACGATAGGAGACATCACACAACAAACATATTCCCAATTAAAAATGAAACTTGGCTCACTCAAATGTGACCTCTCTTGCGTCGAGGTGACGCAACAGTCATGTCAACGATAGGAGACATCACACAACAAATATATTCCAAATTAAAAATGAAACGTAACTCACTCCAATGTTACCTCTCCTGCTTCGAGGTGACGCAACAGTCATGTCGACGATAGGAGAAATCACAAAACGAACTCTTTCCCAATTAAAAATGAAACCTAGCTCACTCCAATGTGACCTCTCCTGCTTAGAAGTGACGCACAATTAGCACTCAATTGTAGAGAAGGGGTACGATACACTTCAATAAAATTCAATACCTTTAAATCTGAAAATCAATCCAACACTTATTTTGAAGAAATACATAGTCCTTTTCGCTGTCGCAATCGCCTTTAGCAGTTGTACTGAAACCAAAGAAAAAGAACAAAAACCTGAGGGGGTAGCCGAAACAACTTCAGCAATACAACAATTCCCAAAACCTGTATTTACTATTGCGGAAGCCAACAAACTCATTGAGCTTCCGTTACACTGTGTTACTACAGAATACCCGAACAAGTTAGGCCAAACCATTGGTGGTGACTCAGACCTGCAACCGCCACGAGAGTTACATCCCACGTTCTATGGCTGTTTCGACTGGCACAGTGCCGTACACGGCTACTGGTCTATGGTTACCTTGCTTAAAGAGTTTCCTGAGTTGGAAAAGGCAGAAGAGGTGCGTAACATTTTAAAACAAAATATCACCAAAGAGAATATAGAGCAGGAAGTTGCCTATTTTCAAAAAGAATTGAATAAATCGTACGAAAGAACCTACGGCTGGGCATGGCTGCTAAAATTGGCAGAAGCCATCCACACCTGGGAAGACCCGCTGGCAGCACAACTGGAAGCCAACTTACAACCCTTGACCACGCTCATTGCTGAAAAATATATTGAATTCTTACCAAAACTGGTCTATCCTATTAGAGTAGGAGAACATACCAATACTGCCTTCGGACTTACATTTGCATACGATTATGCTGAAACGCTGGAGGATAATGCACTAAAAACTGCTATAGAAGACAGAGCTAGAGACTTTTATTTAAATGATAAGGACTGCCCTTTACACTGGGAGCCCAGTGGGTATGATTTTTTATCTCCCTGTCTGGAGGAAATAGATATTATGAGAAGAATACTTCCCGAAACTGAATTTAAAAGCTGGCTAAAAGATTTTATGCCCGAAATGGCGAACAACGATTTTAAGTTAGAGCCAGGAAAAGTAAGCGATAGAACCGATGGCAAATTGGTGCATCTGGATGGGCTTAATTTTAGTAGGGCGTGGGTACTGTATGGCCTTGCCAGTCAATATCCGGAATTTAAGCATTTAGAAAATGTAGCCAATGAGCACGTAGCGTATTCGTATCCTAATTTAGTAGGAGATAGTTATGAAGGCGGGCATTGGCTGGGAAGCTTTGCTATTTATGCATTGCTACAGCTTGAATTGGAATAATTATGAAAAACCCTTTAAAGAATATAGGTCCTGGAACTCTCGTAGCTGCTGCTTTTATTGGCCCGGGAACCGTTACAGTATGTACGTTGGCAGGTGTGAAATTTGGGTTTGAGTTATTGTGGGCTATGGCACTTTCTATTCTGGCAACCATTGTATTACAGGAAATGGCAGCACGTCTGGGGTTGGTAACGGGAAAAGGCTTAGCGGCCAATGTAAAAGAACAGTTACCTACTCCCTTACTAAGAGTAGCTGCGATAGTTTTAATTGTTTCTGCTATCCTTATTGGAAATGCGGCTTACGAAGCCGGAAACATCAGCGGAGGCGTTTTGGGATTGCAAACCATTTTTAAAGATGCTTCCCTCACTCTTGGAAATTTTGAACTAAATTACCTGAGTTTGCTAATTGGGCTCATAGCTTTTGTGTTGCTTTTTATAGGAAATTACAAGGTGATTGAGCGGAGTTTAGTCACTTTGGTGATTATAATGAGCCTGTCTTTTTTAATTGCTGCTATGCTTACAAGCCCTGATTGGATTTCAGTTTTAAAAGGAGTAGTTACACCAAGCTTGCCTTCAGAAAGTATTTTAATGGTGATAGCCCTGGTGGGAACTACGGTGGTGCCTTATAATTTATTTCTTCATGCTTCTTTGGTACAGGAAAAATGGAGCGGAGCAGGACAATTAAGGGCTGCCCGTAAAGACTTGTATGTTTCTATAATTCTGGGAGGACTGGTTTCTATGGCGATCATTATTTGCGCGGCAGGAATACAACAAGGTGATGTAAACAACGCGGCCGATCTTGCTAAAGGGTTAGAACCGTTGTATGGATCGGTTTCAAAGTATGTGTTGAGCCTAGGCCTGTTTGCAGCAGGGATTACTTCTGCTATTACAGCTCCGTTGGCTGCAGCGTACGTAGCACGCGATTGTTTTGGGTGGAAAAAAGAGTTGAAATCGGTTGCCTTTAGAGCAGTGTGGATGTTTATTCTGGTACTGGGTGTTGTATTTTCTTCTATTGGTTTTACATCTATTGAAATCATTCAGTTTGCACAAGTGGCTAATGGATTGTTATTACCTATTATCGCTGGCTTTTTACTATGGATAGTAACCAAAAAGGCTGTTTTAGGGACGAATCGGAATAACACCTGGCAGACCATAATCGGACTCATAATAGTGATGGCTACCGTAGCTTTGGGCGCCAGGAGTTTGTATAAAGTATTTTTTAGCTAATGGTAAGAACAATAGACATAAACGCCGATGTTGGCGAAGGGGTAGGAAATGATTTACAGATACTACCTTTAATCTCTTCGTGTAATATAGCCTGCGGAGGTCATGCAGGAGATGCTATTTCTATGCGAAATACCATACAGCTTGCTAAAAAACACAAAGTGAACATTGGAGCACATCCTTCCTTTCCAGACAAAGACAATTTTGGAAGGAAACACCTCACTATGACCAAAAGTGAATTGTCTGAAAGTATCTACCATCAGTTACTGGCCTTTTATGCGATTGCAGAAACCGAAGAGGCAACTGTACATCATATCAAATTGCACGGGGCTTTATACAATTATGCCGCTAAAGACGCTCCAACTGCAGATGCAGTTGTGGAAGCGATTATAGCGACAAAGATCCGTCCTGTAGTGTATGTACTCCACAATTCAGTATTGCATAGAAAAGCAGAAAACCTGCTCCCTCTTCAGTTTGAAGCGTTTCTTGACAGAAGGTATAACAGTGATGGTTCTTTGGTGTCAAGAGGGGAAGAAGGGGCTATTATTCACGATAAAGAAGCAGCTTGGCAACAGCTTCAGAAAATGGTGGAACAACAAACAATAGCTACGATTTCTGGAGTAGAAATTCCCATAGTGGCAACTACGTACTGTATTCATGGGGATCATGGTAATTCGGTTGAAATTTTAAAATACATTCATTCGCAACTTAAAGCGAACAATTCTGAGATATCGAGATGAAGTTTCCAAAGATCTTTAAGCTTTCCCCAAAAACTACCTTGTTGCAATGGCAGCCTGTGATATCGGAAGAAGCCCAGCAAGTCCTTCAGCAAACTGAACAGCTGATGCTTCATCATTTTTCAGAAGAAATTTCAGAAATGACACTAGCCTATAACGAATTGGCTATTTACTGGAAAACAACAAAGAATCCTTCAGCATTTGAAGAAAAACTAAAGATGTTGTTGAATACTGCTAAGAACGCGATGCCCGAAAAGTCAGCAACCTTAGTCACGATCCCTGTTTGCTATGAAGCACCATATGCATTAGACCTGGCTGAAGTTGCAGCGTATCATAAAATTTCAGAAGAAGAAGTGGTACAGCTTCATTCTCAGCCCCTTTACAACGTCTCCTTTATAGGGTTTCTCCCTGGTTTTCCTTATTTAACTGGGCTTTCAGAAAAACTACATACCCCAAGAAAAGAAACTCCCAGAACGAGTTTAGCCAAAGGAAGTGTAGGGATAGGAGGAGCGCAAACCGGCGTATATCCTGGTGTTTCTCCTGGAGGCTGGCAAATTATAGGTCGGTCCCCATTACAATTTTTTTCAACCGAAAGAGCGTCGCCTTCCTTGTTAACAGCAGGTGATAGCTTACAATTTCAACCTATTTCAAAATCTGAGTTCGAACAAATTTCTCTGGAAGTTGCTTCGGGAGTTTATCAGGTAAAAACTGAAATAATATGATAGAAGTTATAACCCCGGGTTTATATACAACAGTACAGGATGCAGGAAGGTTTGGCCATAGAAATGTGGGGGTCCCGGTAAGTGGAGCTATGGATAGTGTTTCAGCTAAACAGGCAAATTCGCTTCTGGGGAATGAAAACAATAGCGCTGTATTAGAAAGTATCATGGTAGGCCCTACGCTCAAATTTCATGAAAATACCACCATTGCTATAGCAGGAGCTCCGTTTGAAGTCTTACTGAATGCTACTGAAGTACCTGTAAACCGTCCTGTTTCGATCCAGAAAAATGATGTGCTCACGGTAGGGAAAGCAACAAGAGGAATGTACTGTTATCTGGCTGTTGCGGGCGGTTTGCAAACCCCATCAGTGCTAAATAGCCGAAGCTTTTATGCTGGTATCACCCAAAAAATAAAGCTGGAAAAGGGAGATAAGCTACCCATACAGAGGTTGCCGGAAATTTTACGCGACGAAACCCTTTCAGTAGAGAACATAACCCCTGAAGTGAATACGTTGATGGCGTATCCTGGTCCGGAGTATGCATCCCTTACTATTTTTGAGCAACAAGGGCTTCTGGAGCAGAAGTTTACCATTTCAACACAGAGTAATAGAATGGCTACTGTTTTAGAGTGTAGCGTTAAAATTTCAGCTAAAGAAATCCCTACGGCTCCCGTACAGCCGGGCACGGTGCAACTAACACCCTCAGGAAAAGTAATTGTTTTAATGCGGGATGCACAAGTGACAGGGGGATACGCTCGTATCTTTCAGCTTACGGAAGAAAGTATCAACATACTGGCTCAAAAACGAAGTGGCACCCATGTTACTTTACACCTGGACAACTCTCTTTCCTGAATTGCTGTTTAGCTATCATTACAAAAAAAACGTACACAAGATTTTTTTACAACGGAACCCTTCTCTTAAGTAATTTTAAAGACGACTTTTCTCAATTCAGTATTTGTAATTTTTTACTGTTTTCACCGGAACTATTAGTTAAAAATTACCCCTAAAATGACCCTCAATTTTATCCCTAAAAAAGTAAATATTTTGAATGAAAATTTCGCGTATAGACCAGTGCATTTTGCATTTTTTTTAAACAGATTTTCATTTGGTTTCTAGCCTTTTTTTTCTCTATATTTATAATTCCGGATACAGAATAGGGGAGTCTTGTATTGTTGCGCTTTACTTTATTTTTATGATTTGACTCTAGTTAAAATACAGCTAAAATATCGATTTAGGCTAATCTAAAAATTTATAAAGAATATTTGTAAAATATTAATAATCAATAGTTTATTTTACTTTAATTAAACTTTTTCTTACAGTATATTTTTTTCTAGTACTTTTTCTATAATCAACAGCGTATCGATACATTTTTTCTCTGTAATTACGTGCTTTTTAGAAGAAATTTAGTGCCTTTTCAAGCGCTCTAAAATTCTATAAACTAATTTTTTTAAAAGCTCTGTAGTGTGACTTTTTGACGCGTAATTTTTTGTGTACTAAAGAAAAATTTAACTGCTAATTTCAAGCTGAATAATCGTGTAAATGTGTTTAAAATTCTGCACGATTTACACGCTGTTTTTTCTGTTACTTCTAAAGGAATTTTCATTCTGATTTTCGGGTTGTTTTTATCAATATTACTGAGTAGTCTTTCAGCTTTTCATTGGTACTTTGAATCAGAAAAGTTGAGCAGAAGTAGGTGTGTTCGATTTAATAATAGGGTTTTACCTGTATGGGTAAGGTTTTTTCCTGTTTTTAACAGACGGATTTTTTTCAAAAGTATTTTTTAGTTACTTTTCAGATTAAGAACTAACTAACTTTTTTAATTATGTCAAAACCTGCTAAATGTATTTCTGTAGCCGAAGCAAAAGAACTTTGTAACAATTGGGTAAAAACAAGAGCCAGTGTGCTGGAACAGTCTTCGGGAGCACAGGATGCCTGCGATTTTATGTACAGTGTATCAGAGCTTGAGGAGTTTCTTGCTTATGTAAAAAGCAAGTCGGAAGAGCAAGGTATTAGCGACCCTGGTGTACGAATCCATTTTGCTGCGTATGACAACGATGAGTCTAACAAAGCTACTGTAATACTGGCTCCAACAAAGGGGACTACTGCAAATGCTCCTGTAAATTACGATATTGAACCTATGGACAGAAGTACGACTGGATGGCCTCCTAACAATTATTAGAGTGTGGAATACAGTGACTTCTTATTAAATATTATTCCCACCTTATTACTGGAAATTCTGGCTGCAAGTGCAGGAATTTTTTATTTAAAAAAAGTAAAAGCAACCGGAAGTGAAAAGGTGTTTGTCGCTTTTTTGTGGATCACCGTTTTTTTTGAAATCCTGGGAAGTTACTCCGGGTTTGCTTATTTTTCAAACTATACTGTATTTGGGTTTGTAAAAGAAACCCCTTTCAGAAATAATTACTGGTTAAGTAATATTTACATATTGCTAAACAACCTGGTGTACATTTATTTCTTTGGGACAAAACTTAAAAATAAATGGGCAAAAAATAGTATTGCAGGGGTGTCTGTTATTATGATCCTAGCTGTTTTAATAGATTTTGCCTCTAGTGATTTTTATACTGAAATCTCACGTGTTTCCACGATCTTCGGGAGTTTATTAGTGCTTTCAACAATCCTTTTGTTTTACTTAGAGCTTTTAGCTTCAGAAAAACTATTAGCACTCCGGTATGATCTTTCATTTTATATTTCTGTAATTATTTTGATTTATACGTTGTGTATTTCACCTTTAGATTACTTATCCAATTATTTTAAAACCTCAACGGGCAATCATTTATTTGTGTCTTTTAGAGTGTATACCTTACTCATTTTAAATATCTTGCTTTACCTAACCTTTACTTTTGCGTTTATAGTATGCTCCAAAAAGAAGAAATAACACTCGTTGTTTATGTATTGATTATCGTACTATTTGTATGTGCATTTACGGTGTTGTTTGTCCTTTTTTTCCTGAAAAGAAAGAATATTTTACTCGTAAGACAATTAGAAGAGAAGCAACAGTTTGAAAAAGAATTAGCGAAGTCTCAAATTGAAATAAAAGAAAACACTCTGAAAAATATAGGGTGGGAGCTACACGATAATGTCGGGCAGTTACTGTCGGTAGCCAATATTCACCTCAATATGCTAGAAAAAGAAGTGCCAGCGCCAGTAAGCGAGCGTTTTACTGAAACTAAACAAGTTATTGGCCAGGCTATCCAGGAAATCCGTTCTCTTTCTAAAACACTCAACAATGATGTGATTTTAAAGAATGGATTAGCGGCTTCCATACAGATTGAACTGGAGCGTTTTAACCGTCTCAACTTTTTAAAAGGAACCTTTACGCTGCAAGGCGTCATAAAAGAACTTGATAGTTCTGATGAAATTATTATCTTTAGAATGGTTCAGGAGTTTTTTACCAATGTCTTAAAGCATGCAAAAGCAGATGCCTTGAAAGTCACTCTGGAATATAAAGAAAAAGATGTATACATAAAATTACAAGATAACGGTGTTGGATTTTGTACTAAAACCACATCTTCAAATTCAGGTATGGAAACGATGAAAAGCAGGGCGGCCCTTATTGGAGCTGCATATAGCTTAACATCGATACCGGGAGAAGGAACAACCTTGGAACTAATTTACCCATACAAAATTAATGCAACAATCTTATAAAATAGCTATTGTAGATGATCATACCCTACTGGCATCGTCATTGGAGCAACTTATTGTTTCTTTTGGAAACTGTAGAGTGTTGCACATTTCTAAAAATGGAAAAGACTTTCAGCAAAACCTGGTTAATCATGTAGAGAAGCCAGATATTGTATTGTTGGACATTAACATGCCCGTCATGGATGGTTTTGAAACAGCTCTTTGGATAAAAGAAAATCATCCTTACATAAAAGTATTAACGCTTTCTATGGAAGATGATGAGTCCTCTATTATAAAAATGATCCATAAAGGTGCTAAAGGGTATTTGCTTAAAGATTCCCCGCCAGATACCCTTAAACTAGCCATTGAAGAAATAATGAGTAATGGTTTTTATCACTCCGATCTGGTTGCAAATACATTGGTGCAGGCCTTTCAAAAAGGACCTGTTGCCTCTGAGCTGGGTCTCAAAGATACCGAACTCCAATTTGTTAAACTGGCCGCAACCGAACGCACCTATAAAGAAATAGCTGCAGAAATGAACCTGAGCCCAAAAACTATAGATGGGTACAGACAAGATGTCTTTAAGCGCTACAACCTTAAAAACAGGGTAGGGTTGGTGCTTTTTGCAATTAAAAACGATCTGGTCGAGGTGTAGCGTTGCGTATGAGGCCTAAGGTTTCACATGAAACCTGAAACTATAAACAAGCGTTCCAGATAGCATCTTCGGGGGGTGGCGCAGTGATGGTAATTTCTTTTTTCTGAACTGGATGGACAAATGTAAGGTGTCTTGCATGCAAGTGAATGCTCCCATCTTTGTTGCTTCGGTCAAAACCGTATTTTAAATCTCCTTTAATAGGGCAACCAATAGCAGCCAGTTGTGATCGTATTTGATGGTGACGCCCCGTTTCCAGCTCGATTTCCAGAAGGTAATAATTAGTTAATTCTTTTAGAACTGTATAGGTTAATACTGCGCGTTTGCTGTCGGGAACTTCTTTTGTATGCGCGTAGGATTTGTTTTGTTTAGGATTTCTCTTTAAAAAATGAACCAGTCTCTCTGAAGTCTTTGGAGGCATATTTTTCACTACGGCCCAATAGGTTTTCTGGGTTTCCCGTGCTGCAAATAATTTGTTGAGACGACTCAATGCTTTCGACGTTCTTGCAAAAGCTACCACGCCACTCGTAGGCCTGTCCAGTCTGTGTACTACGCCTAGATAGACGGCACCGGGTTTGTTATACTTTTCGGCTATATAGCTTTTTACGACTTCGGAAAGAGGCTTGTCTCCTGTTTTATCGCCTTGTACCAGGTCGCCTGCGCGTTTGTTTACTACCAACAAATGATTGTCCTCGTAGAGTACCTGTAGATTATTTTTGTTACTGTGTGTAGGGTCTTGGTTGTGGTCTGGCATTTACTATAAATAAAAAGCGAGTGTCTAATTGTCCCTCCCAATGGTAAAAACAGCTCTTCTTCGTCCCGTAGGGTAGCTATAAGGGCTGTATAGATTGTTTCGGTAATAGGAGCCGTAGGGATTGTAAATAGGAGAGTAGTATTGTTGGTCTAGATATACTTCGTTACGTGTACGGGTCTTCCCGTCGGTTTGATAGCCGTACGTTTTCTTAGTTCCAAAACCCGATTGTAAACGTTCTAAAGACACCCTTCCATTTGGTCTCTTGTCTTCACTCGTGGCGACCATGTCTACAGACTGCCAGTAGTTTTGCGCGGTCACCTGCTGATTAGTAAAATCGGAAAACAACGACTGTTTGTAAATAGAAGTCTGGACTTTTTTCTCAAAAGCAGATAGGGCTGGGGTAGGTAATTCGGTCTCAATGGTTGCTGCAAGGGTAAAGTACCTGCTTTCAAAATCATTTTGCCCCAGACAAAATAGAGGGCATAGAAATAATAAAAGGAGTAGCTTTTTCATATACAACTAGTTTGCAAGAACCGCACCATTTATAAATTTAGTTTTTTGGCAGTATTTTTTGGTACTGCATCTTTGTGAACGGTAATACTTATAGCTTTTAAACGCATATAGGCTTCGCTAAAGTATACATACCCGCCGTTTGCATTTCTCGCTTCGTCGGTTCCCCAACTGTTCTTTACTTTGTAGTATTTGGTGCCGTTCTGGTCTACCAGCGTTCCCGTAATGTGCATTAAGTGATCGTCGGTTGTAGTAAAGTTCTCAAACTCATCCTGACGGTACTCCTGAGAGATAGTCATTTCCGGATACACCCCTTGCAAGGCTTTTATGTTGTTTTCTTCGTCTTTCGGAATTACAGCGACCCCGTCTTTACTGCTGAAGGTTCTTTCGCTTACATCGCAATCCAATTCTACCGTAAAACCTTTGGAAAGTGCATGGTCTATGCTTGTTATAAATTCGTCCAGTGGCACATTGTAAAAACTTCCGTAGCTCCAGTTATCAGGGATATTCAGAATAAATTCAGAATAGAAAGGAGCGTGCGAAAAGGAAGTGATTGTTACATAATCCTGAGGAACAATTTTCATAGCCTCCCGGAAACTAGCGGGGGTATATTGCTTACCTTCATAGGTAAACTGCGTTAAATTTTCTCCCAGATAGGTGTCTAAAACTGCTTCGGTCGCAGGTTTCCATTTTTTGCTCAATTTTCTTGCAGGGTTGTCAATATAAGTTTCGGCCATGGCTTTCAATACGGCTACCAGCTCTGCATGGTTGTGTCCTGTTTCATTTTTAAATAACCCGCTGTAGGCTTCGTTAGGTACAATTCCGTAATCGGCAACACTATTCATTACATCATGTGCCAGTCCGCCCTCACTAAACTGTGCTTTTCCCTGGCGCATCACAAAGTTCTCCAGTTTTTTAGGGTAGGTATTTCGTACCGTATACATCTCAGACAGGTCAACTTTTTTACCCGTAAGCCGAATGATTTCAGACTCTAAAAAAGAAGTGCTGCTGAAACTCCAGCACGTTCCTGTTCTTCCCTGTGATATTACAGGAGTTGTCTCCAGATCTATTTGCGGGGTGAATTTGTAGGCTTCTTGTGCCGAAACAGTTGCTGAAATGAATAAAATTCCGATGAAAACTGAAAGAATACGCATGGATCACTTGTGGTTTATAGTTTGTAGTCGCTGGTTTATAGTTTCAGTAACCCCAAACCATAAACATTTTTTATCTTTGACGTAAAAATAACAATTATGTTGACTCCCAACTGGAAAACTGCCAAAGAATATACAGATATCACCTATAAAAAGTCGCACAACGTGGCGCGGATCGCTTTTAACAGACCTGATGTACGTAATGCATTCAGACCTAAAACTACTGCCGAATTATTAGACGCCCTGCACGATGCACAGGAAGATACCAGTATTGGCGTAGTGCTGTTATCTGCTGAAGGTCCTTCTGGCAAAGACGGTATCTGGAGTTTCTGTAGCGGGGGCGACCAGAAAGCAC
Source organism: Flavobacteriaceae bacterium UBA1903 (assembly GCA_002337605.1). Lineage (GTDB taxonomy): Bacteria > Bacteroidota > Bacteroidia > Flavobacteriales > Flavobacteriaceae > Marinirhabdus. The sequence goes on along the minus strand of DDGL01000003.1, from coordinate 12,943 downwards.
GCGGACATCAAGGCTATGTGGGGGACGATGGCTACCATAGATTAAATATCCTGGATGCGCAGCGAATGATCCGGTTTATGCCAAAAGCGGTTATTTGTGTGGTGCCAGGCTGGGCAGTAGGAGGTGGGCACAGCTTGCATGTAGTATGTGATATGACGCTAGCCAGTAAAGAACATGCCATTTTTAAACAAACCGATGCAGATGTAACCAGCTTTGATGGTGGTTACGGAAGCGCATATCTGGCTAAAATGGTAGGGCAAAAAAGAGCCCGAGAGATCTTTTTCCTCGGAAGAAATTACTCCGCGCAAGAAGCGTATGAAATGGGCATGGTAAATGCTGTGATTCCGCATAAAGACTTAGAGCAAACTGCCTTCGACTGGGCACAGGAAGTACTGGGAAAAAGCCCGACAAGCATTAAAATGCTGAAATTTGCTATGAATCTAACCGATGATGGAATGGTTGGCCAACAAGTATTTGCCGGCGAAGCAACCCGACTAGCCTATATGACCGATGAAGCCAAAGAAGGCCGTGATGCCTTTTTAGAGAAACGTAAACCCGATTTTGATAAGAAATGGTTGCCGTAGTCCAAAGTAGAACTTAGAAAAATGAAAATGGAGTATTCGAAAACCTTCTTTTAGGCTTGGTGCGAGGGTTTTGGTGTTAAAGGTTACGCAACCTTTAACGCTTCTTTTTCCTCATTCTCTGCCTCTTCCAGTTTTTCTTCAGCAAGTTGCTTTCGTATTTGTTTTATGGTCAATGTGCTGCCATCGTGGCTCCACCCCGGAGGACCAAAACAGTACATAAATTTGTGGTACCAGTTTTTGGATTTTTTCATATCCTGCCAGATATTCTGGTATTCGTGCATGAGGATGGTATACAGGTTGTAGGAATTAGGGGGAGAGGTTACCCCGTATTGGATCTCAATGTCATCGTCCAGCTCTTTCCACGTTCCGAAAATTTTATCGAATGCATTTAAGAATCCACCGTGGTTCTTATCCATATACTCCAGATTGCAAGCGTGGTGTACCTGGTGCATGGTGTGGGTATTGACAAACTTTTCAATAAATCCCAGTTTTTTAATGTATTGGGTATGCAGCTGAAATTGCCACAATGCTTCAATTCCTAAACAAACAACCAGCATTTCTGGCGGAAAACCAATAATAACGATCCACACATAAAAAAATGGTTTGTAGAATAATGTAAACCACCCATTGCGTACCGCCGTACCCAGATTGAAATTATCTGAAGAATGGTGCACGATGTGTGCCGCCCAGAGAAAGCGTACCATGTGATTTTGACGGTGAAACCAGTAATAGGTGAAATCGTCCAGCAGCATACAAATAATCCAGACATACCAGGCATAGCCAAAAGACTCCCAGCCCATGATATTTGTACGCACCCCGTCTACAAGAGGATTAAACAGCTCGTAAGCAAAGGTAAAAACCACAATAAAGGAAACCGTTTTAAGTAAAGCTCCCAAAATTACCGAGCCAATACCTAGTGAAACGCTGGCCACAAGATCTTTCCATTTGTAAAGTTTTTTGTCGTCAAAAACCTTACTATAGGTGAGTTCGAGCGCAATAAACGCTAAAAAACAAGGTACGCCGTAAACTAACGGGTTTGTAAAATCCATCTACTATAATTTGTGATTAGTATTTTCTGAAGCCAAAGTTTGCAAGATAAAATATATATATGCAACACAAGAATGTAATGGTTTTTTTCTGTTGCTCCTTCAGAAATGAACGTTTTTGGCTAGAAATGATTAGTCTGCTTCTTCAACCACAAAGAAACCATCATTGCCTTGCGACTGGTACAGAGGCATAAAGATATAGGCATCCCAGACACTGTTAATTTGCGTGCCATTTAATGTAGCCAGGTTTTCTTCTTTTTGTATAGGTTGAAAATTTTCAAATCCGGGTTGCATTTCAAAAGAATCCTCTTCTTGTAATCCGAATCTGTGTATAATTTTAAATGTTTTTTGAGGCGGAGTTCCATTTCTAGTTTTTAAAACGGCCGGGGGAATGTCTTCCAGTGTGTCAAAATCGAGGCCACATGCTTCCTGCAATGCGATCCAAATAACTCCTTCGTGATAGGCTTCGCTGTCTCTGCTTTCGTGTTGTCCGGCTTCAACTGTAAAACCAGTAATACCTTGCTTGCTTAAATAGCCATCAATAGTTCCGTCTACAATGTCTGAGAACCCCCGAATCACATGAATAGGGAACCGATGTGCAAATGCATCGTTCTTCCCAACATCCTGGGCAGAAATATAAGGCAGGCTGGAAGAGGAGGTGGTGTGACAATCTATAAAATAGCGTTGCTCGTGCGCTGCAGAAAACTGTTGAAGTGTTTCAATAATTTCAAACATCTGCTGTTTTTCATTCGAGCTTTTATCCTCTTGCTGTAAATTTTCCTTTGTCCATGTTCTGTTAAGATCTTCATCAATAAACCGAACCTCTTTTTGAAGTGCCGGCACATTTCCAACCACGCCAACTAGAGTTCCATGTATCAGCGGTTTTTCAGCATTTAATACTTTAAATATGCGCTTTAATGCATGAACGCCACTGGGTTCATTTCCATGAACTGCTGCCGTAACGAAGAGCAAGGGGCCTTCTTTATTACTTGTATAACTTCCTAAAATTCTATTAGTTTCTTTCATTTTTTTTTCAACCTTCAGTTTAATCCATTGTAGCTAATTCTTTATTCGTCAGCGTGTTGCCGTATAATTTCTTATATGCTACTTTACGCTCAATGGCCTTAACTACTGTGGTAGTAAAATTTGGGAGTCCAATGGATTCACAGTAATCCAGACCGCCAGGACTTAACACGTTTATTTCAATAAGTTTATCGTCTACCACATCCAGCCCTACAAAGAAAAGTCCGTCTGCGATAAGTTTAGGGGCCGTAACTTCTACAATGCGCTCCATCTCTTTGGTGAGTTTTGCTTTTTTGGCCTTGGCTCCCAAGGCAAGGTTACTTCTGAACTCTGTTTTATCACTGTTTACACGACGTATCACGGCTTTCTGCCCGTCTTCTTCCAGTACCTTTCCATTCATTAGGATAATGCGCACATCGCCTTTGGATACTTCCGGTAGAAATTCCTGAGCGATCACATAGCCTTTTTCTGAAATGGTCTCAAAGATCTGATTCAGGTTTTTCCTGTCCTTATCAATCAAGTACACGTTTTGGCCGCCAGAGCCTTCTAAAGGCTTTAACACCATCTTCTTTCCTGAAGCCTCCCAGAACTTAATAAGATCTTCCATACTTCTGGTTACGAGGCTGTTTGGTTTAATGGTTGAAGGTAATTCTTCAAAGTAAAGCTTGTCAATAAACGCGTGTGACATGGCAAAGGCATCGTTAAGTACCAATACCCCTTGCTGCTGAATCATGCGTGCGAAGGCAATACCACTGTGTTCTGCCCAATGTCTGTCATCGGTTTCTTCGGTGGGGTTGTTTCTTAAAAATAATACATCCAGGTCTTCACTGGTAATAACTTTTCTCTTTCGCGTATCTTCCTGTACTTGTGTCCAGAATTCTTCAGCAGTCGTGTATTCCAGGTTTTTCTTCACCTGCTTACAGCGCATACTCATGGGCGCGTCATGGTGAAACACAAAGTCGCCCACGCCCATTACATACAAGGTGTGCCCACGCTCATGGGCTTTTTTCATTAATACTACAGAAGTACCTACGGGCTCTGTGGCAATGTCACTTATTACAAAGCATATTTTCATATTATATCATTTTTGAAAGGGCAAGGCCTTTTCTGAGTTTGTTTAATCGTTTGTCAAAATTTTTATTTTCCAGGTATCTTGGACGTAATCTGGCAGGTTTTACCAGACCACGGTCTGTAAGGTCTTTAATTACCCCTACGTGCTTTAATGCGAACTTCCCGGCGAGTAATGGCTCTAATTCGCCTCCATCGGCCAGGTAATCTCTTAGTTTTACGAGTCCTTTTAAGTAAATAATATCCTTTAAGAATCCACCTCCCTGAAACATTCTTGAGGTAATATTGAAAGCGCGTTCCTTGGTAAAATCGTATTTGGAATACAGCTTAAAAAAGGTCTCGTGGAAATCGGCTCCATCCAGTACGGCGGCTCCGGCAACTACACGCCCGGCTAAAATCCGAAGACGGTTTCCTGACAGTCCTCCACATAAATATTCTGAAAGCACCGCAATCCCTTCCTGTAAGGCATCATAATTTGCAAGCCCGGAGGCTAACTGACTCAGTGGTTGTTGCGAACCATTATAGTAGGTGAGGGCGTGGGTGCCAATTTCGTGTTGTATAAGTGCTTTTGCACCCTTTTTTGTCATGGTGTAGTCTGAAGGTAAATACAACTCTCCTTTGGATACCATCATCACATTTACATCTTCCCGGATGTGAACTTTACATTTAAAATTTTCATCCTGCCCCTGTAAGTATTGAAACTCTTTGTGAGCCAGTTTGCCAAATTCTTCTGTGTTCAGCTGTACTTCATTTTCTTCGTTGTGATCTTCTTTTATATTCTGAAGGATCAATTCAGCTTCAGCAAGTACGTTTTTTTCCAGGCCTTTGTACAAGCGTACACTGCTGTAAAAAAAGTTTCTGGACCCACGTTCTTTTAGCATGGTAAGCTCATGGTCTATTTCTTCCCGTTTTTCATCAAACAGATAGGAGATGGCAGGGTCGTCAATTTCATCGATACGCAGGTTGTAGAGTTTACGTTTCAGAATGTCAGGGTCTACCGGAAGCAAACGGTAATGGTACCGATCTAATTTTTTAAAATGTGAATTGAAAAACTGCTCCCGCAATCCTTGGATATTCACGGGGGCCACCAGTAATAAAAACTGGTAACTGGACTCAATTTTGGTGAGCTGCTTGTCAATTTTAAATACTTCTTTGTGGATATCACGTTTTCCCAGGGCGTTGTAATTGCCAATACTGGAGGTAGTTTGTACCCGAACAAATTCAAAAATGGCACGTTGTAATGCTTTGATGAATTGATCCCGAAAACTCCGGAAATAGACTGGATACACCTGGTTGTTTTCATCCATATACACAGGAGGAACTTCAAGCCCCAGTAAGGTTCCCCCTTGTTCTTTAATGTTTTCTATATTGAAAATAGGCTCTTTTTCTTCAGATTCGCGCTTTTTGGTTTGCTCGATACTGGCTGTAAGCTTTACATTAAAATCCCGGCTGTTTATTTTCAGCAGTTGTTTTTTCAGAATATCTAGCGAAACCGGAAGTTTATGGGAAGGTCCTTTTATTTTAAATTCGGTACTGTCTTGCGGGCCGCTGTATATCTCCACCACAATAAAAGACCCGAATTTCTCCGACATTAACGCAGTAAGATCATAAATAAACTGTTTATAATAGTCAAAATCTGAAGTTCCTACCACAAGATAAGAAGCTCCACCACGTACCAGGCGCCTTGTGGCCAGATCGTTTGGTTGTTCACGATATATAAGTAAGGAAGGTACCTCGTGTTCCAGAAACAAATAGCCCCCGTGGGGTAACTCTGTAACCGTTCTATTCCCTTCTTTCAATTCGGGAATGATCTCTTTTAATTTTGGTTGTAGTTCCTTGCTCACGGCAGTAGTGCTCATTGTATGTTTGCTATGCTAATTTGTTGTGTCCTCAAAATACTTAAAACCGTTTAAACCCAAGTTCATTTTTAGGTATGTTTAACAAGGAATAGCAAGGGTTTATGAAATAATTTTGAATTGAGGAGTTTTTAAGAATAGTGTTTCTGATAAAAATTCAAAAGCCTTGTATCTTCTATAATTTTGTAGGTTTTTTCTTTTTTGCATTGCCCAAAAAAGAAACAAAAAAGTCTAGGCTGACGAAACTTATCTAAATTTATCATTCGGAGCCTAAATTTTAGGAACTCGCTTTAAAGATTCACCTTAGGTTAAAAACTCGGCACGTTCAAACAGCCTAAAATTTTTACGGCACGCTCATTTCAAATTTTACGATAAATTTTCGATAGGCCGAAGAGAGGAGTTTTATCATATAATCTTAAAATGATTAAGGATTCAAACTACTCAAACAAAACACATGCTTAAGTTTTGTTAAGAAATGGTTATTCTGTGGGTTTTTATGTGCAGACTAGCTTAATTTTGTTGTTCAAGGTTCCAAAAAGTTAGTTGTTTTCATGACATCAGAGTTGCAGTTTATTAGAGAATATATTGAAGAAATAGCTCATATTTCCGATACCGACTGGGAGAACTTTTCGGCTCGCTTACTGAAAAGAGACTTCAAAAAGAAGACCGTTTTTTTATCTATTGGAGAAACTGAAAAACACATCAGCTTTGTACAAAAAGGGGTGATCCGGTTTTATATTCCAAAGGAGTTTAAGGAACAGGAGGTCACCTTCGGATTTTGTTTTAAAAACCAGTTTGTAAGTGCCTACGATTCATTTTTAACGCAGAAACCTTCGTTATACGAACTGGAAACCCTGGCAGATACAACCTTATACAGTATTTCACATAAGGATTTACAAGAGGTTTATAAGACCACAGAAATAGGAAACTTAATTGGAAGACTCACCGCTGAACGTTTATTCTACATAAAATCGAAGCGTGAGCAATCGCTTTTAAACGAAACCCCGGAGCAACGGTATTTAAATCTATTTAAGGAACGCCCGGAATTAATAAATGTCATTCCTTTAAAATATGTGAGTTCCTATATAGGGGTGACTCCACAGGCACTTAGCCGAATCAGAAAGCGAATTACTTAACCCAGGTTCATTGTTTGGCGGCATTTTTGCATCTAACTTTGTAAAAAAAGTTCGCATGACAATTATCCTCTTTATTATCATACTGTGGTATGGTGGTTTGTTTTTTCAAACCTTCTTTTTACACCGGTATGCAGCGCACCAGACATTTACGATGTCTAAGGTTGCCGAAAAAATTACCTTTATCCTTACCTGGTTCTTTCAGGGTTCCAATTATTTAAGTGCCTACGGTTACGGAGTCATGCACCGCATGCACCACGCCTACGCCGACACCGAAGAAGATCCCCATTCTCCAAAATACGATGCCAGTGTCTTCTCTATGATGTGGCGCACCAAAACTATCTACAGCGATATTAACAAACAAAAGATATTTGTAGAACCAAAATTCACCAAAAACGTGCCCCAATGGAAACGGTTTGATGCCTTTGCTAGTTCGTGGGTATCCCGAGTTGCCTGGGGCGCTGCGTATGTAGGGTTCTTTCTGGCTTTTGCAACAGCGTGGTGGCAATGGTTATTTTTACCCATAGCATTGTTTATGGCACCCATTCACGGGGTAATCATTAACTGGTATGCACATATTTACGGATATGTAAACTTTAAATCGAAAGACACCTCTAAGAACTTATTGCCGTTCGATTTTTTAATGATGGGCGAGGGGTATCATAACAACCACCATAAATACGCAAGCCGTTCCAATTTTGGCGGTGTACGCTGGCACGAAGTAGACATTACCTACCAGATCATGCGCGTACTGAATGCAGTAGGCATTATAAAAATGAAACCAGCACCAATACCCGTGCGAAGAGATTAAGACATAAAAAAGGCTTTTTAAAAATAATAAACTTTGGAGTGTCTGGTTGAGCGCAGTCGAAACCTATAGTAACTGTCAGGTTAATTAACTTCGACTGCGCTCAGTTTGACATTCTGATTTACTTTTTAGAAAGCCTACTATTTTAAATTTTAGCTACGAACTATACAACCTGAAACTCCTGCACTGCTTCTTCGATCTGGGTGTCTCCTGTGAGGATCTCGAACGCCTGATTTTTAGCTACGTTGGTATCGAGACTTTTTACCAGCGTTCGTGCTACGTCCCAACGTGGGATCTCGCCTTGCTCGTTTAGCTTGTGTTGTAGTTTAATTTTCCCCAGCCCTTCGTTATTGGTTAATGCACCGGGTCTTACAATACTGAAGGTAAGTCCGCTAATGTCCAGGTACTGATCGGCATTTTGTTTTGCCTGTAAGTATTCTTTTAATTCACCCTGCGGATTATCGGCTCCCATAGAACTTAGCATGACAAATTTGTCGATGCGTTTTTTTTTGGAAGCGTCTATCAATCTTTTAGCACCTTCCTGGTCTACGTTGTGTACGTCTTTCCCGCCAGAACCTGCTGCAAAAATTACTTTCTGAATGCCTTTGGTGGTATTGGAAACATCCTGGGTTAGGTCTCCCATCACCGTTTCAATTCCATCGTTCTCAAATTGAGATTTTTGGTCTTCTTTACGGATCATGGCTACGGGTTGGTACGTTCCAGACTCTTTTAGTAATTGAACTACTTTTTTTCCTGTGGTACCGGTGGCACCTGCTACTAATATCTTTTCCATACATAAATATAGTAAAGAAGCGGAGGGAACTCCCATGGCTTAACGCTCTTTAACGCAGAACCTTTAAATTTTTAAGAAGGTTTAACAAGCCCAGAGGACCCTACCGAATTAGCGAGCACGGCGATACAAACTTATTGCTCATAACTAAATTCAACAAATTTCCCGGAGACCTGGTTTATTAAATACTTAGGAACAAACGATTTTGAACCCATATAGTACAACTCCCTGCCTTTTTCTTTACCGCCTTTTAAGTCCAGAACGGCATCTACATACCCGTCAATGATAGATTTCATATGGTATTCGTAGGCCTGTAAACAGGTTTTGTCTTCCCCGCAGAGTAATACTTCTCTTAGATCGATTTCTTTTGTCTGGTCGGTGTTATTTTTTATGACGATGGTTGCTTTAAAAAATTTACCAGGCTCCTTGGTGGCTGTATTTTTAACCCTATTGTAATACCCGGGCCCCATACTGCTGTTCATCATATTGTTTTGAGCCACATTAATAAGGGTGATGGTATAGGCTGCTTCATCGATCACATAGGCTTCCTCTGTGGGTATTAGTTTGTTGGTAAAGCAGGAAGATAGCGTTAACAGTGTGAGACTTAGGAGGCTAATTTTAATATAATTCATTGTAATGGAGTTGGGGAGGTTGCTGAAATTAAAGGATGTTTGTTAGCGCAGTTCTTGGTTGTGTTTACTTTAGTTTGGAATATAATAACAGATTAGTTTGTTATTGTTTTTAACAGCAACCAAACCTAAACCTCTCTTGTAATACCTTGTGTCACTAAGCTCATTGGAATACTCCATTTTAACAACCAATAAGTCGGTTAATTTTCCAGCAGGTGTTCTTAAATTAGCATTGGTCTTAATAATTGTTCCATCACCAATTCGTTGTCCTTTGTTAGGTGAAACACCAAAAAACACTTTTTCTTTTCTAGATTTTTCATTGAAAAAGTAAACTGTATCATTAGATCTTCGAACATATATAGCAATTTCATTATCAGGAGGAAACACTTGTCTGATTTCAGTATAGGTCTTCCCTTCCAAATTGATAGTGTCGCCTATAATTTCACGGTATTTCCCATGGTACCAGGTTAAGGTTTTGCTTATTCCTTTGGTTAATGGGTAATAACTCTCTACGTTTTCTTCTTGGGCGTAACTATTTAAATAAAGAGCAATAAAAAGTAGTGGTAAAAATTTTTTGATCATTCTTGTTTGTATCAACTTTAAAAATTTGGTGACTTTCCAAATATGCCTTAACTTCTACTAAGAAACTGATTGGCTGTGAGTTATATGAATTGTTGATAAATGTTAATTATTCACGTAGATCTCGAAACTTAAAATTGCCTCCGAATTAATAAGATTTTTTGGGTTTTTTATGAAACGATCGAACTTGATTTTTATTAAATACTTTTGGTCTGATGAATATATTGTATGAGGGTAATACTCATTTAACTCTAACTCATAACTATTAGAATATTCCTCATTTTCTGAATGAAAATTAAAAACACAACGTGGATTTTCTGATTCATTTACTTTCATATATATAAATTTAACTCCATAATCTTTTAAAAGCCTATTTGAATAAAATGATGTATTTGAAACTTCCTCATTTTCGTAAAAACCGCTTGATGGAATTAATTTTTCGCTTTCAAAAGTTTCAATTGGTAATCTTTCGGTTGCAAAAGTTTCAATTGGTAATTCTTCGCTGCTCCATAACTTCAATAACTCTTGTCTGCTACCATTAAAGACGTTAATGTCCATATCATATTTTGTTCCTGGAACATTGTATAAACATTTTCCTGTTTTTTTACAATTTAATTCTGAGCTGAATTGCCACAGGAAGTATGAATCCCAAATGGTACTATCAAACTGTTCTTCTGGTATGTTTTTTCTAAATCGTGCGTACCATAATAGACATTTACTAAATACACTATTGTCATCATATTTAGAGTTGATTTCTTTGTAGACTATGTGATTTATGTAAAGTAACGGATACTTGCCTGTTTCATTGAAAATGTATTTAATAAATTCTTCAGCTTCGGCTAAAGACATAAACTTTGAGTCAACTCCTTCAATAGCTAATGCTAAAATTTCGTTTTCGTGATTACCGATAGTTTTAAGATAAAATTTGGCTTGCTTTATCGGGTTCCCGGCAAGTCCTAAATGATAAGAGCCAAAAAGAAGGTCATTCTTTTTAGATGCTTCTCTTCTTGCCTTAAATTTTCTATCGTTAAAAGTACTACCTTCTGTTGCTTTATGAATTAACCCAACGACCCTTTTATCAGTTGCCAGTTTTTCAAAATCAATAGTATTCAAACCATATGAATCGATAATTATTTGATTATTATCATTTGTCCAAGGCTCTTTTAAAATATCAGTTTGGCTAAAAGAGCTTAAGGTCAGAAATAGACAGATTAAAGAACCTATTGTTTTCATAATAAAATGATTTATGGTTGTTTTTCATAATAGTTGCCAACGGTCTCGGCTATGAGTAGTTGCGTGGTTTAGCACTTTACTTTGCAAGTACGCACCAAGTTGGAAATTCCGCAGGAATTTCCAAAGTAGGCCAGAACAAGCAATTACTTATAGCCATTGTTGTGTAGAGTTTTTTACTTTTTGTTTAATGATTTAATCACATCTGAAATAAATTCTTCAGGTAAATAATGTCCTGATTCGTAGAATTTCAATGCTTTGCTTTTAATCGCGATATTATCATAAAAATCTTGTGCCTCCTTTTCAGTATACCAATTATCTTTTGTTCCCATTAGTAAAGTAATAGGCGCTTTTTGTAATGGTGCATATATTTCACTTGAAAAGATTTCCTCCATCTTTTTAGCGTTATCTTCATTGAGCCCTAAACTCATACTAGCCTTGAGAGCACTGCCCAAAGGTGCTACACAAGCAACTATTTGATTCAATCTGTCATCAACCGAGTTTAAATAAATAGCCATTAATGCACCCATACTGTACCCAACTACATCAAAAGTAATTGGTTCCTCATTCGGAAGTGATTGCATATAGTCAATTATTACTCTGATATCCTTAACAGTAGTTGTCCAAAGGTTTTGTATTTTTAGTACATCTTGTGTTGAGTAAAATGCAATTGGAGATACAAAATCGGCTTCATAACTTCTTTCTCCGTGATATTTAGCATCAGGTATTATGACGTTGTATCCGATTGATAATAGTGAATCTTTTAATTTCACATATTTTTTAGACAGGCTTGATGTTGGATTAACCCAATTTTCTTTACTTCCAGTTATGCCGTGAAGTAGTACAACAAATTTGTTTGTTTTATTAATTCCAGGCCTTATAACATAGAATGGAACTCTTGAATCAAATCCGTCGATAACAATTTTTTCAAAAGTAGTTCCATCATCTGAAGTATCACTAGCAGCTACTTTAACATTGTATTCTGTTTTAAGGTCATAACTTAAATAGGGAGTTACTTCCTGCGAAAATGAAGTGGTACTAAAGAAAATTAATCCAAAAATTAATAGTGCAGTTCTGATTTTTATCATAATATGTTTTTTTCTTTAAATTCTACACAACGGTTTTGCATATGATA
>DDGL01000003.1:0-799 GCA_002337605.1 Flavobacteriaceae bacterium UBA1903 | reverse complement strand
CTGTATTATATGCGTTGTTGTACACTGGCTTTAATCCAAAATACTACGATTTTTATATTTTTCAACAAATTCTTTTGCATCTCTCATATTTTCAGGATAAGTGGCATAATCTTCAAATACGATAGCTTTTTCAGTTTTGTAAATTTTCTCGAAAACGTGTTGATAAAGAAATCCATTCTCCATTAAATATTTGGCTACTTCCCATTTCTTGATATCATTATGTTTAGGCGGTCTAAATAATTGTGAAACTTCTTTCATTATAATCCCACATTTCGGGCATTTAGTCTTTCGGAAGTTTTCATAATCAGTTCCTTGATTAAACGCTTTTCTACAATCAAAGCAAACATTCTTATATCCCATTTTATTCTATAATTTGTTTGATTTTTGTTTTAGCAGATGTTTTTTGAGCTTGTGTACAACACCTAATATGTTAACAATCTACTACGTTTAGCAGTAGCAACATAGCGGATAAACGTATTAAAATGTATTTTTTCCAAATGTAAAGCTATACAAAACAAGGGGTTCCTACAATAGGTATAACTACGTACCCCTTTTGGTAGTAAAGTGTTGTTAAATTACTAAACTATAAACATACTACTTCTTTGGTAAGCGATACTACGGATTTCCGTAACCCTGTAAAAAACTGCTTCTAAACGTACCAACCTTGGAGGCAGGGTATACAGCCAGAAGGAAGTATTGATTATACGATACTAGCCAAAAATTGTTGAGAAGTTTAGGTGTTGAGGGGTGTAGTGTGAAGCATTTTTTTCAATCTTTCACGACTCACGACTCACGACTC
>DDGL01000008.1:197320-197965 GCA_002337605.1 Flavobacteriaceae bacterium UBA1903 | reverse complement strand
AAGACCCGCCGTATCATATGCAAACCCGTTGTGAGCAATATGACAAAAACAATATTTACATTTTTTATTATACTACTTGGGATCCATTCTGGGTTTACTCAGAATAACAGAATTGAAGGAAAATTAGTTCCAACAGATTCTTCAGGTTATGAAATTATAGAAAATATCGAATTTGTATTTTTAAAACTTAGCGAGAAGAAAAACAGGTTAATCGAAGTTCAATCTGATTTATCATTTGTTATTGATAGCATTGAATCGGACTCAGTAACCTTGATAGTACCTGGAAGTTTAAGGAAATCAACTTATAATATTAGCTTTAGTAATAATGAAACTAAAAAAATTGAACTACCAATTTCCTATTTCTGCCAATACGATAAATCCATAAACAACAAAACTTGTCCTATTTGTTACAAGACTAATAAAGTAATTCCAACGACATATGGATTAGGTTTTTCCATTAAGGAATCTTATAATCTTGGATGCTTGGTAACTGATTGCGAACCAAATTGGTACTGTAAAAGGGATGAAATTACCTTCTAAATACTGCTCACAACAACGCATATAATACAGCGGTTACATTTGTCTTTAATTAAATTTCCTAACTTTATCAAAAATTTGGTACAGCGGATAAATACGTAGTGGCGG
>DDGL01000008.1:0-197104 GCA_002337605.1 Flavobacteriaceae bacterium UBA1903 | reverse complement strand
GTATCATATGCAAAACCGTTAGCTACAATAGAAAAGAAGTTAGTAATCCATAGAAATTGAGAAGCACTTATGTCAACTTATGATAAAAATAAGTCTAGATTCTTTCAAAGAATGGTTGACATTGGCGCTGATTATAACTCTTCAATAACTGAAATAAGATATTTGCGTGTAACGAATATTGCATCCGTTTTAGGAGTAATTTATAATGTAACTTGGATGCTGATTGCATTATTATTCACAGACGCCCTAGTGATTTACGGGAGCAATACTTTCTTGGGATTAATGTTTGTAATGGCGTTACTATTCAACAGGAAAGGGTGGCGAGTCTTGTCTTCCGTATGGCTTATTCTAGCATCTTATATGTCTGTTCTCTTGTTTCTTTATTTGTTGGGATATTCCTCAGGGGTTGCAGTTGTTTGTTTCCTAATTATTATCCTACCATACATGACTTTCCCCCGAAAGGCAAGGAATATAGCCCATGTCTTTAGTATTCTAGCTTGCCTGACTTTGATTGTTACTGTAATATTTCAATCAAATATAACATCTCATTTTGGAGGATTAGATCCATACATATCACAAATAGTTAATATCAGCATTACTGGATTCATTTGCCTCATACTCATAGCAAGTATGTCTATTCTAATTGATAAATCAGAGGAATCTTTAATGGCTGAACAGAAAAAATCAGATGATCTTCTACACAATATTCTACCAGCAAACATAATCAGGGACTTAAAAGAAAGCGGTAAGACAATTCCTAAAAGGCATAAGGATGTCACTATCCTATTTACTGACTTTGAAGGATTTACAGAACTTGTAGCATCCATATCAGCAATTACTTTGGTCAATGAACTCAATGACATTTTTGGTCGATTCGATGAAATAATGGAAGAAGCGGAAGTTGAAAAGATTGAAACAATTGGTGATGCATATATGGCAGCATGTGGCCTTGAAAAAGAAATGACAAATCATGCTGCTAACTGCATTAGAGCAGCACAAATGATGCAATCCTACCTTGAGGAGAGAAATAAAAGGCATGAAATAAAATGGAGAATGAGGGTTGGGATACATTCAGGAACTGTAGTAGCAGGTGTTGTAGGCAAAAAGAAGTTTGCATACGACCTTTTTGGAGACACGATAAATACCGCCAGCAGGATAGAATCCGCTGGTGAAGTAGGTAAAATCAATATATCTTCATCCACCTATAAACTGATTAAAAATGAATTTGCATGCCTTTCTCGTGGAAAGATTCATGCAAAGGGAAAAGGAAAATTGGAAATGTATTTTGTGAATTAATACTGTAACTAGCAACGTATATAATACATGTCCCAAATGGGTAAGGGAATTTTTTTTCCTACAAAAAGAGTAACTTGTCACTCGGATAATAATGGCGAAGCTTGCCTGCTGACTTGGCGCTTTTAAACTCGGCGTACTAAAATTCTCGGCTAAAACAAGCGCACGACGTCCAATTCGCTCTAGAAAAAGCAGTTTAGGGTGTTTTTGAAGAGAAAGGCTCATTGAGCCACCCTAGCAAGTTAAACCGCCACAAATCATATACAAAACCGTTAGGCGCAATGTAACAAAACCACTGTGTCTTCGTCTTCCATAAACAAAACAATCATTAAAACCATTATGTTAGAAAATATATCGGAACGAAAAGAAGCGTGGAAAACAATAGTTTTGTTTCTTGTATTAGTTCTTGTTCTTACTTCGCCTTTCCATTACGCCATAGTAAATTTATATCCTTCGCGAATATATGTTGGAGCTATCATGTGGTGTCCTGCAATAGCTGCATTTATTACATTAAAAATTAAAGGACGTAAAATTTCATCGCTACATTGGAATTGGGGAAATTGGAAATATATCCGATGGTCTTATGTTGTTCCTGCCTTATACGGTTTAATCACTTATGTGCTTATTTGGATTTTCGGTTTTGGAAATTTATCCAATAGCGAAGCCATTACAGAATGGGGAAAAGAACTTGGTTTGATTGGAATTGGAACTTTAAATCCAACATCGATTGCAATCATAGCTATCATTTTATTAGGAACTATTGAAGTCATAAGAGCAGCTGCAACAACTTTAGGGGAAGAAATTGGATGGCGAGGATTTTTCATTTATGAATTAAAAAAAGTTCTTTCTTTCACTGGTGTATCAATTTTTAGTGGATTGATATGGTCATTTTGGCATTGGCCATTGCTAGTGTACTATAGTAACAATGTTCTTTTAGAATTTACAACATTCACTATCGTAATTGTTTCTATGTCATTCATTATATCGTATTACACGTTTAAATCTAAAAGCCTATGGCCAGCAGTAATTTTTCACGCAGTAAGCAATGTATATATTCAAAAAATATTACCTGAGTTAACCATTAAAAATGAAGGAACGGAACATTGGCTTGGTGAAAACGGAATTATGTTTGCAATTGTGACTTGCGTTTTTGGAATATACTTTTGGAGAAAAGCGATTAAAGAAAAATTGTAAATATAAAACACAGCGCCTAACAACATATCCTATGAAAAGCACTAGCATAGTGCAATGGACACTACAGTTCACTTGGGGAATTCATAATGGGTACTAGAATGACTTTCATCTTTTATTGTCTACATTTGTGTCACAGCGTGAACGTTTGATCAGTCAAAAATCCATAGCGGTACTTCCATTCGTCAATATGAGTAATAATATTGAAAACGAATATTTCTGCGATGGATTGACAGAAGAAATCATTAATGCATTAGCAAAAATCAATCAACTTTCAGTTACTTCTCGAACGTCCTCGTTTTATTTCAAAAACAAAAAAGTAACAGCTAAAGTTATACGAGATAAGTTAAAGGTAGCTACCTTTATTGAAGGCAGTGTAAGAGCTTCAAAAAACAAAATGCGCATCACGGTGCAAATGATTGATACTGCAGACGATTATCATTTCTGGTCAGAAACCTTCGATAGAAACCCGGACAACATTTTTGAAATTCAAGATGAAATTAGTCTGTTTATTGCTGAAAAATTACGTGAGCATATAGGTCATATAGAGATAGAAGATAAGCTAGTAGCGCCTATTGATGTACCTGTAGCTATTTATAGAGAGTACCTGAAAGGGAGGTATTATATCATGAAGTTGGATTATAAAAATGCTATAAAGGGTATCCATATCTTAAAAGAAGTAATTCATAAATCACCCAATTTTTCCAATCCTTATCTAGATATTAATTTAGCCTATGTTAACATGGGAACCATGGGGCTTTTACCTGCATTTGAAGCCTATGAAAAAGCCCAGCCTTATTTGTTAAAGGCATTAGAGCTAGACCCAAACTCATCAAGATCACAATTGAATTTGGCTTGGATAGAATGCTGGCAAAACTGGAACCTTAAGAAAGCGTATGAACACGCCAACAAAGCCTTAGAAATTCAACAAGCAGACGATATTTACTTAACTATTTCTAATTTTTTGACAGTAGAAGGAAAATTAGATGCAGCACATAATTATCTTGACAAAGCGTTACAGCTAGACCCTTATGCTGCCATCAATCATCATTATAGAGGGTTTTTATATTACTTGCAGGAAGATTACACCACTGCAATACCGTATCTAGAAAAGGCATTGGATTTAGATCCTAAATTACCTTTTCCACCTATCTACGTAGGAATAAGTTTATTGATGTCAGGCAAACCAAATGAAGCGTTGACATATTTCGGTTCACTCAAAGGTGTTTCTGTGAAAGACCTCACCAAATTAGGAGGTGAAACCATGTGTTATGCAAAGCTTAACGATACAGAAAAATGCACTGAGGGAATAAACCAGTTAGAAACCTATTTAACAACAGCACTGGTAGATAAGGCATTTACATTTTTAATATTGGTTAATGCGTTGTTAGGTAATACTGAAAAGGTAATTGATTTAGTAGCACAAGCATACCAAAACCGTTTGCCTTTAATTTTATTATTAAATCCGTCCCCAATTCTTAAACCTGTAAAAAATCAAAAAAGGTTTAAAGACATCATGCTAAAAGCTATTCCCGATAATGTAAACTACAAACAAAAAAAGAAGTATAAACAGGCTTTACTGGATTCCACGGAAATCAAAAAGTATAGAACGGAACTAGAACAAATCATGATAGACTATAAACTGTATTTAAACCCAGATCTATCTTTAAAAGATTTAGCTTCTTATTTGGAACTTCCTGCCAATTATGTCTCGCAATTATTAAACCTGGGATTTCAAAAAAACTTCTCTGAATATGTGAATACCTTTAGAGTGAACGAATTTAAAGAGCGGGTTCTTCAGGAAGAGAACAAAGGATTAACCATTATGGCTGTAGCTTATGATAGCGGGTTTAATTCTAAAACAGTGTTTAATACATTTTTTAAAAAAATAGAAGGAATAACACCCAATGCTTATTTAAAATCGCAACAATAGAATGCTCGGAATACATCAAGCTTTGATTGGATGAGGTAATCAAGATTATATAATTATAGATTTAGAAAACCTAAACCACTTCTTCCAAGAATGTGAAACAGGAAAGATGCATGAGTATCACAAAACTGAACACACATTTTCTCCAATAGCATGAATAGAGATTTCGGGTTGGATTTTAGAGCATATAAATTAATTCGTTCGGTTTCAGTAGTACGTTTTAAGAATGGATTAACCATTGTATGGTGTTTTTTTAATAACACTCAAACCTCATATCTTGCGTTCCTGTACTTTTACTTCTCGCTTTAAAAAGTATTTCGTTGCTTTGCTCAAACATGTATAGGAAAAAACACACAAATACGAGTCATACTAGCATATCGCTTTATTGGAAGTGTCAATTAATAGGTTGGGGACTAGTTTCTCTTTTTTGGCTTTATATAGCCTTGTTCAGAGATAACTTTCAAATATCTCACGCCATTATTAACTACTTTTTTGACGTGGCGATATGTATAGCAATAACACATGCGTATCGAACCCTTGCTATACAACGAAAGTGGAATGAACTAAGTTTAAAAAAATTGATTTGGAAAGTAATTCCTGCGCTCCTTTCACTTTCGGTTGTATTCATGGTATTGATGAATCTTAAAACGGCTGCCTATATTTATTTTGTAAATAGTCAAAGTGATTCTTTAAGCAAGCTTTTTGTTTGGAATCCACTTTTTGTTTGGAACCCTGTTTTAATTACAGGTTTGAGGCATATGACCATTTGGCTGCTCGCTTATCACTTATATCATTACTATCAAAAAGAAGTTGATACAACAAGGGAAATTGCACAACTGTCTATAATAGCAAAACAAGCACAATTAGATAATTTATCAGCACAATTAAATCCACATTTCTTATTTAACTCCTTAAATTCTATTAAATCTTTAGTAATTGAGAGCCCAGATACAGCAAGAAGAGCTATTGATTTATTATCAGATTTGTTACGTTCATCGTTATATGAAAAAGACAAAGATTTAATACCTATTAAAAACGAGCTGGCTCTAGTTTATGATTATATTGAATTAGAAAAAATGCGTTTTGAAGAACGGCTTCAGCTCAAAACTAGTACTGATAAAAGCCTTATTGATTATAGGATTCCTGCCTTTAGTATTCAGTTGTTAGTAGAAAACGCCATTAAACACGGAATAGACTTAAAAGTTGATGGTGGTGTTGTGGTCTTGAAAGTTAAAAAAGAAGATAACCATATTCACATTACTGTTGAGAATCCTGGAGTCATTAATCAAGAAAACAAGGTTGGTTTAGGTCTAAAAAATTTGAAAAAGCGCCTAGAAATTCAATATAAAGGAAAGGCTAGTTTTAGTTTAACACAGCATGAAAATAACCAGGTCTGTGCTACAATAATAATTCCAATGCATATTGACAATGAATAAATTTAAAACCATAATAATTGATGATGAACGTTTAGCGAGAGAAGAAGTAAAACGCGCTTTACAAAAACATCAAGAGTTTGAAATTATTGGTGAAGCCAGTCATGTGGATGAGGCCATAACTCTCATTGAAGACTTACAACCAGACTTATTGTTTTTAGATATTCACATGCCAGGTAAATCTGGTTTTGACTTATTGGAAGAGTTAACCAATGTACCTGACGTTGTTTTTACAACAGCCTATGATCAATATGCTGTAAAAGCTTTTGAGATGAATGCTTTAGATTATTTAGTAAAACCGTTGAGAGAGGAACGTTTTTCTAAAACTTTGGAAAAGGTAAAGGAAGAATTATCAAATAGAACAAAACTTGAGCCTACAACCTTACCCATGCATCACAAGATATTTATTAAAGATGGTGAAAAATGTCATTTTATTCCGCTCACACAGATTCATTTTATTGAATCGTTAGAAAATTATGCACGGCTGTATTTTGGTTCAGATAAAGCGATGATAAAGCGTTCTTTAAATTTACTAGCTGAGAAATTAGATCCTAAAGTCTTTTTTCGTGTGAATCGAAGTCAAATGATTAACATACACTACATCAAAGAGATTCACCCCTACTTCAATAATAAATTACAAATTATATTAACCACTGGTGAAAAAGTAGAAGTGTCTAGCAGGCAGTCCGTTAAGTTTAAAAACTGGAATAGTTTATAAAGAGAAGATCGCTAAGTTTTCTAACGTTCATTGACTTTTATTTACGCTCATGTACTTTTCCTTTTTTGAAAGAAATACACACCTTTACTTTGTGCTATAATTAATTTTAAAACTCTTATTATGAAGTATTTAAAAGTAGTATTTGAAATAGTAAAAATCGTATGTCTAGTGCTGGTTTCATTGTTGATATCCTGTAATGAAAACACTGTTTCAGTAGCAGAGCAACCCACCTTATCTGATTATAACGTTGGAGAACAATGGACTTGGAAATATAAAGGCGTAACTACTGAAGGCGAAGTACGTTCAGAAGGCGAAGACACAAGAGAAATAGTTAATATAGCTGATGGTTTAGGTATGGTCATTTCAAAAGATACGATTCCAGTTTCAGACATTGTAAAACCAGAAGAAAGTAAAACGCCAAGATACAAATGGCCTTTAGAAGTTGGTAAAACATGGACTTATGAAAAAAACTGGACAAGTCAAGATGGTACCACAGGAACACAAAGTCAAGATGCAAAAATATTATCATATCAAGAAGAAACAGTAGACGCTGGAACCTTTATGGCGTACACCATAGAATACAAAGGAACGGTTTCAAATTCGAGAGGATATAACGCACAAACGGATGAAGTTTGGTTGTATGCACCAGAAATAAAGAACTTTATTAAAATGACCCAAACTCAAGACGGCTTTTTGTATAGTGAAGAGTTGATTAAGTACGTAAATCCAAATAAAAAATAATACATACTAGTACTTCTAACTTTTCAAATGAATCAATATGAGTGACGAAAAAAACACACAATTGACAATAAAAAGGGGAATTCTTGCCATTGTTTGTATGTACGTATGTCAGCTTACAGCAGGAATTATAACCTCTTATGCTTTTAAGTTATTTGCTCCGTCAAAGACGGTTCCTATTGAGGTGATTGGAGTATCGTCTGCCTTGTTAAGCGGTATTATGATATTGTTTCTATTCTGGTGGGATCTAAAAAGGTCTGGCAAATCATTTTATCCACAGATAGGACTGCAAGCTAGTAAGATCAAAAATAACAAAGCAGTTTTATTAGTCATAGCAGCATTGGTATCAACACATTTTTTAGCCTGGATATATAGGTCGGTTATTTTACCAAGCTTTGACCAAGGAGGCATTCTAGGTGGTGGTTCTAAAATGTTTCGTTTTATTCAGGAAAACGGCGGCGTACTAGAAATGAGCGGTTTTTTACTATTGGCGCTCATTGTGGGTCCTATCATGGAAGAGGTTGTTTTTAGGGGCTATTTACAATCATCACTGGCAAAGCGCATCCCTGCTTGGGCAGCCATCATACTTACGTCGGTGATTTTTACCGTAGGCCATAGCCCTATGATTTTATGGCCCATGTATTTTCTCTTTAGCATAACTTGGGGTTGGATTTATGTAAAAACAGGATCTTTAAAAATGGCCATTCTAATACATGTCTTGAGCAATTTATTTTATACTGTTATTGGTTTTACAGGGTGGGATATTCTTGCTTAAAGTAATCAGCTAACTACTAATACTATAATTAGGCGAATTGCTAAAAATGCATTGTACGATACTGCTTTGAATCCCGCTCGCGTTTTCTGTTAAGGGGTTAGGAGAGGAGTAGAAATCTAGCAAAGTGAACTTAACGAATTCCGTTAAAATAGTATCGCATGAGTAATGTGCCTGGAATGAAATAGGTATGTTCAATTCAAGCTTATTTAAAAAGTTGATTGATATTTACTTTGTATAGTTTTCCTATTGGCACCATATGATCTCCAATATATATTCTATTACCCTCTACACGAATGATGTGCTTTTTTGCAACTGCAAATGACTTATGAACTTGTATGAAATCATTGTCGGAAAGTAATTTTATGGTATCCGATATTTTTTCACGAATACTGATTGTCTTATCATTAGTAACAACTTTGGTATAATTGCCAGAAGCTTCAATAAATAAAATAGAATCTATAGCTACCTGAATATGACTATTATTCTGTTTTAAAAAGATATGTTGTCCTTCAGGTTTTATAGTCTCTTTACTTTCTGGATTAGTGTCAGAAGAGGTCACTTTATTGATAGCACTTAAAAAACGCTCAAAACTAAACGGCTTTAATAAGTAATCTACAACGTTTAATTCATAGCCTTCAATCGCGAATTCACTATAGGCAGTCGTTACGATCACCTTAGGAGGAGATGTGAGCGTTTTCAAAAATTGAAATCCTTTTAATTTAGGCATATTCAAATCTAAAAAAATGAGATCTATATCATTCTTGCTTAAGTAGTCGATAGCTTCTATAGCATCATAACAATCTGCTTTAAATTCTAAATTAGGCAGCATATCACAATAGCCTTTTATAATATCGTGTGCAATAGGTTCGTCGTCTATAATGATATATGAAATCATAAGCCAGTAATAGTTAATGTAGCGTTATAAATGGTATCTGTTTTAGACAAGGTCAACGTATGATTTTTTGGGTACACCAATTCTAATCTTCGTTTTAGGTTTTTTATCCCGATTCCTGCATTAGGAGCATCTTGTGTTTCATCAAAATTATTTTCTATTTCAAAGGTCACTCGATTGTTGTTCGCCATTAAATTGATATGCACATACGCATATTCTCTTAAATTTTCTACACCATGCTTAAAGGCATTTTCTAAAAGAATAATAAATAGAAGTGGCATTATTTCATAATCGGTGTCATTTGTATCAATATTGAATTGTATATCAATTGCTTTATGATAACGCATTTTATGAAGTTCGATATAATTCTCGAGATAGGTGATTTCTTCAGACAATAAAACGGTGTCTTTTTCCCCATCATAGATACTATATCGCATCATATCAGAAAGCTTTAAGATCAACTCTTGCGCCTTCTTAGCATCCTTATCTACCAAACCATAAAGGTTGTTGAGCATATTAAAAAAGAAATGTGGATTCACTTGACTTTTTAAATGCATTAATTCTGTTTTTGATTTTTCGTTCTTTAATCGGATAAGCGATTTGATTTGCTTAAAGAGCCAATATGCAATGGAGACAAATATTAGGATGAAGTACAGGGCAATAAATTCTACAAACCCTTCCAATTTGCCAAGAGAATCATTAAAAACGACAATAATCACACCTACACATATAAGAGCTATGGTATAAAAGCGCTTTATAAATTTCTTCTTTCTATCCGATATTTTAACATTCATAAATCAATATTAAGTAATTAAAACACGGCTTACAAATAAGTTGACAAACGGCGTGTAATACGTGACAAACAGTTGTAAAAGTGTTTTGAGGTGACTTTATACCTTAAAAAAGAGTGTTTGTCACTACTAGATGTATTTGTGTCACTAACCTTTTTTAAAGGATAAATACGCTTTTATGTTTGTTCCATATCAATCAAAAAACGAACAGTATGGAACTTAAAATTGACAAGCTATCAAAGACGTATTCAAACGGAGTTAAAGCTTTACAAAACATTTCACTAGAAATACCAAATGGAATGTTTGGCCTATTAGGACCAAATGGTGCCGGAAAATCTACTTTAATGCGAACCATTGCAACGCTACAGGAAGCCGATTCTGGTTCTATTTTTCTTGGCAACATCGATGTATTAAAGCAAAAAAATGAGTTGCGGCAGGTATTAGGGTATTTGCCGCAGCAATTTGGTTTGTACCCTAAAATATCTGCGGAAGTTTTACTTAACCATTTTGCGGTTCTCAAAGGAATTACGAATAAAGGGGAACGCAAAGACCTGGTAGATGCATTATTGCATAAAACCAATTTATATGATGTGCGAAAACAAAACCTGAAAGGATTCTCTGGAGGGATGAAACAGCGTTTTGGGATTGCACAAGCGCTACTTAACAACCCAAAGTTACTTATTGTAGATGAACCAACAGCAGGGTTGGACCCTGTTGAGCGCAATAGGTTTTACAATGTGTTAAGCGAATTAGGAGAACATACAGTTGTAATCTTATCTACACATATAGTTGATGATGTTAAAGAACTCTGCACAAATATGGCCATTATTAATCAAGGCCAAGTATGCCTACAAGGGAATCCATTGCAAATATTAGAGGGTTTAAAAGATAAGGTCTATAGAAAAACAATTGATAAGGCTGAATTAAACGGTTATAAGGAAAATTATCAGGTCATCAGTGAACGATTATTTCTTGGGAAACCAACCATCCATATCGTGAGTGATACAAACCCAGGAGATGGTTTTTCGCTAATTAATGCTGAATTAGAAGATGTGTATTTCTCAGAAATCTTCAACAATACTAATCCTAAATCTAAGTAGTTATGTGGTATCATATTTTTAAGTTCGAAATACTATATCGAGTTAAGCGACCAGATACCTATGTGTTCTTCTTATTTCTGTTTCTATTTTCTATTGTAGGTGTAGATTTTATTTTTCAGGGTTCAGAGATGGGGCTTCTGAAAAAAAACTCACCCTTAGTCATTGCAAAAACAATGGGAGTTATCACGGGTATCTTTATGATCTTGGCCTCAATGATTATGGGTGTTTCTGTATTGAGGGATTTTGAGTATAACATAGAAGCATTAGTGTTTTCTGCACCCATCCAAAAAAAGGATTATCTGTTAGGCAGATTTTTAGGGTCGTTTGCTGTTTTACTTTTTGCATTTACCGGGGTAGTATTCGGTATGATGCTAGGCGAATTTATGCCTTGGACGAACCCAGAGGATCTATTAGAGTTTAATGCCTTTATTTATTTGAAGACATTCTTAATGGTAACATTGCCCACATTATTTTTTGGGGCTTCGCTGTTTTTTATTACAGGTGCTTTAAGCAGAAATCTAGTAGTAGTATATACACAGGGGATAATTTTATTTGTGGTTTTTATGTTGACCAAAGCGATCTCTAATGAATTTTGGCAAGCCATTTTAGATCCATTTTCGCTTACAACCTCCACCTTTGCCACAAAATCTTGGTCGCCTTTAGAAAAGAGCATAGTAGAGCTTCCATTTACAGGTGCGTTTCTTTACAACAAACTGTTTTGGATTTCTTTGGGGGTTATAGCACTCATCTGTGGCTACAAAAAATTCAATTTTAACATCGTTAAAGAAAAGCGAACCAGAAGAAAAAAACAGCAAGTCTTTAAAAATGATGTTGCTTATTCGATAAATGAAGTAGAAATACCTACTTCTCAAAAGCATTTTGGTTTCCTTTCAAAAATAATTCAGCTAAAAGAATTTTCCTGGTTTTACTTTATCAGTATTTGCAAACAGGCAGCATTTTGGGGAATTGTTATCTGCGGGATGATTATCATTCTCATTAATTCCGTAAATCTTGGAACTGTGTATGGAGTTGATAGCTATCCAGCAACCTATTTTATTGTTGAAGAGCTTAAAGAAACATCTATTTATTTCTTCATTATCATTCTAGTGTTTTATTCAGGAGAATTGGTATGGAAAGAGCGAAGTGCTAAACTAGATTTAATTTATGACGCAACACCAATGTCCAGTTTTATAAAGCTAATGGGCAAGTATATTGGATTAAACTTAGTGTATGTGGTATTAATGCTCGCATTAATTGGTTCAGGAATTCTATTTCAAACATTAAGCGGGTATTACAAATACGAATTCCAAGTCTATTTTTATGGTTTCTTCTTAGAGATATTACCGTTTTTAGCACTGTATACGTTTACTGCATTTTTTATTCAATCTGTGGTGAACCACAAGTTTGTAGGCATCATGCTGATGATTATATTCTTTATGGGCAATATAGCTATGGGATTATTCGGGTTTGATTACGATCTATATTTTTTCGGAGGAAGCGCTTTAGGAACGTATTCAGATATGAATGGGTATGGACACTTTTTAAAACCTTATTTAGTGATTAAATCCTACTGGTTTCTCTTCGGAATACTATTACTAATTATTGGATCTTTAGTCAACGTTAGAGGCACCGAAACAAACTTAGTTAAGCGTATTAAAGCAGGGAAACACAGATTAAGCAAGCCACTCTTTAAAGTAACGAGTATAATTTTTATAGCATTTGTAGCTTTAGGAAGTTTTATTTTTTACAACACTAATATTTTAAACACCTATTGGACCGACTCTGAAGCTACCGAATTTAGAGTGGCTTATGAAAATGAACTCAAACAGTTTGAATATATACCACAACCCAAAATAGTCGATGTAAATTTAAAAGTGGAATTGTATCCTTCATCAAGAGACTATACTGCAGAAGGGTATTACACATTGAAAAACACCAATAAGCAATCCATTAACGAGATTCATATTCAAAAACGCATTGAAGAGAACGTAACAATAGACACGATCACTTTTGAGGGAGGCGCTACGGAAGTTAATATATACGCGTCCTATCATTATACTATCTATAAGTTGAATAATACGTTGAACCCTGGAGATTCTATTAAAATGAATTTTAAGCAATCATTCACCACTGTTGGGTTTGAAGCAGGTAATTCAAATGCTAATATTGTAGAAAATGGAACATTCTTTAACAATAATGACTTTCCCACATTAGGCTATAACAGAAAATATGAGTTGAGTGATTCTGATGAACGTTTCACATATAACTTACCGGAAAGAACAAATAGAGCTAATAGAAATGATACTAAAGAATTAATGAATGCAAGATCTGGTAGTGATTCTGACGGTATTAATTTTGAAATGACCATTGGCACATCAAAAGATCAAACAGCCGTAGCCCCAGGAAATTTATTGCGGGAATGGACAGAAAATAATCGTAATTATTTTCATTATAAAATGGAAATTCCAATGATTAATTTTTACGCTATGGTTTCAGCAGCATATGAAATAAAAAAAGACACCTGGATGCCTAGTGAGGTTGCTCTTGCTAAACCTGTTGATCTTGAAATTTATTATCATAAAGCACATGATTATAATATTGATAGAATGATGAGGTCCATGAAAGAATCACTTACTTATTACAGTAAAAATTTTAGTCCGTATCAGTATGAGCACTTACGTATTATGGAGTTTCCGCGTTATGCGCAATTTGCCCAATCATTTCCGGGAACTGTCCCATTCTCAGAGTCTATAGGATTTGTTCTAGATATTGACGATGAAACCGATGTAGATATGGTATTTTATGTGACTGCACACGAAATTGCCCACCAATGGTTTGCCATGCAAGTAGAAGCAGCAAATGTAAAAGGGCAATATTTTATTTTGGAAACGCTTTCTCAATATGCGGCAATGATGGTTTTAAAAGAGCACTACCCAAAAGAAAAGGTTCAGCAATTTTTAGAGTTGCAATTAGAGAAATACGAAGAAGGGAAACTAAGAGAATCTGGAGTAGAACCAACGCTAGCATTAGTAGACAATCAGGACTATATCTACTATGCAAAAGGTGCCATAAATATGTATAAGCTACAGGAAGCTATAGGAGCAAAAAAGGTAAATACAGCGTTAAAGCGGTTTCTTGAAGATTGGAATACTATAAATGGTAAACTAAAACTAACTACAAATAGGTATCCAACAAGTCAAGACGTATTGGACTATTTCAAAGAGGTTACACCAGATCATCAACAAGATATCATCACGGACCTTTTTGAAACTGTAGGTGAATTAAAAATGGATACAACTAACGAATAGTACGCATTACGTCGCTATATAATAGGTTCTAATTTCCAAACACGAACTTTTAGCCCCTATAATATTCTCAATTTTGTTTCAAATAATAGTAAACATCAATTTTAATAATCAATAAAACGAACAATTATGAGATTAATTAAAAGTAAAAAGGGAATTAGACTTGCAATAGGCATAGTTTCAGGAGTATTAGTAGGCTTGCTAACCTCAAATATAGCTTTATGGCTTCCTATTGGAATTGCCATTGGTGCTGCGTTAGAATACTCAAAAAAATCTTAATGTAACGACTGAGATTACAAAATAAATCATTAATCAAAAAACGAACAATCATGAAATCAATTAAAATGAAAACAATCAAAAAACAAATTTTATCAAGAATGGCTTGTGCAGCCTTTGCTTTCGTATCAAGTATAACATATGCACAGAACGCAGATTCTGAAACAACAACGCAGCGAGATGGCTTTATTATTGAATTTTCAGTAGGGGGAGGTCTAATCAGTTTAGAAGATAGTGAAGGTATTCAAACGTTCGATAAATCTCAAGGAACGTTTGTTTTTCCAGATCTAAAGTTGGGCTATATGTTGAATGACAAACTCGCTATTACTGCTGCTATGCCAGGAAATATATACGAATTTCAAGATAATGACAGGAATTTTGGAGGTTTTATACCCTCTGTACAATATTGGGTAAAAGATCGTTGGTGGATTCATGGCGGAATTGGTTTAGCAATAGATTCGCCTGCATTATATGATATTAAAGATGATGTAAATGATGATTGGAACTTTGGTTGCGCAGTAATGGCAAGTACAGGTTATGAAATTTACAAAAAGAAAAACTTTGCGCTTAATGTTCAGTCTAAATTAGTGCTTGGTCGTGCTTCTTTAGATGGTGATGTAAAAAGAGATGCAGTACTCTTTAATGTAGGATTAGGGTTTAGTTGGTTATAAAAATTTATCTATTGCATATATTCTATTGTTACCAACAATATAAAGCAAACTATGAAAAATTTGACATTTGTAATTTTATATATTCTTCATTCAGGAGTACAAACCACATTTGGACAGAATGAAACAGATGATATTATAGTAGGAAGTAAGTTCGTTATTAAATCTAATATTTTAGATGAAAAAAGAACCTGTTTAATAAGTCTTCCTGATTCATACAATAATTCATCTGAAGTTGATAAAAAATATCCAGTTATCATATTATTGGATGGATATACTCATTTTAAAACAGCATCTGGAATAGTACATTTTATGAGTTCTAATAGGAATCGAAACAATTTAATGCCTGAAAGTATTATTATAGCCATAGAGAATGTTGACCGAGAACGAGATTTTACAGTTACAAAAATTAAGACTAAACGACCGAATAATATGGGAGGTGGAAGGATTTTTTTGAATTTCATTGAGAAAGAACTAGTACCTTATATTGATAAAAAGTATAAGACAGAACCGTTTAGAACTCTTGTTGGGCACTCTTTAGGAGGACTACTTACACTAAATTCCTATATGGATGAAAATAGCGTATTCAATGCTTACATTTCTATAGACCCAAGTATTTGGTGGAATGAGGAGATGATGAAAAACAAAGTTGATTCTACTTCCTCAATATCATTAGATAAAAAACTTTATATCGCTACTGCCAATCAAGGAGAGGCTAATTACGAAATGAATAAACAAAGACACGACTCTCTCTATACTTTAATAACAAAGAAATCGGATAAACCTCTAAATATCGAAATAGAATATTTTGAAAAAGAAAACCATCGTTCTGTACCATTAGTAGCTCTATACGAAGGGTTAAAATATATTAATCAAGAGGAATGATTTCGAAGCTGGTAATATCAAAAAATACGTTTGGTAACACCGTATATAATTTATTGCTGGCTTTTTGCCTACTTGCGAAAGTCCTTGCGGACTTTCTTGGTCGGTAATTAGTTGCTTAAAACACGCAACAAACCATATACAAACACGTTGGGTGCCATTAGGGCAAAACTGTAACAATTACGCTTTTACAGAGTCAGAATTAGTATAAAATAATAAACAATCTATGATTGCAAATACAGAACAGAAAAAGTTAATTAAGACCGCTAGAATAACTGGTTTATGGTATTTAATGATGGCTATTACAGGAATTCTAGGGTTTATGGTCTTTCATTCTCAAATATTTGTGTCTGGTAATCCTGAACAAACGCTAACAAATTTAGTAGAATTAGAATCTACAGCAAGAATTAGGTTGCTATTAGAATTCGGTATCGTAATTTCTCAGGCACTTACCGCAGTTTGGTTTTTCAAATTATTTAAAGATAATTATGAATGGGAAGCTTGGACGCTAGGTATATGGGGAATGGTAAATGCTTTAGCCATTCTGATAAGTGCAATTTCAATCGCCTCAGCAATAGGTATTGCAAATTCTGAAATAAGTGCTATGGAAGACAAAGTTTTACTAATTCAGGTTTTTCAAAATATTATTTCGAATGCTTGGGGTATTGGTGGCCTATTTTTCGGGTTATGGCTATTTCCAATGGGATACATAGTTATCAAATCTAAAAGGTTCCCTGTCTGGTTAGGAAGAATAATTATTTTAGGTGGTATAGGCTATCTAATTTCTACAGTTATACACTACGCAGGAATTGATTTTAGCTTCAATAAATTTCTTACGCTACCTGCAACCATTGGAGAATTTTGGATGATAGGTTATTTACTAATTTTTGGCATAAGACCTAGCTATAAGTAAAATTAAATTAAAATGGAACACAACAGTGGCTATAAGTAATTGCTTTTCTCTCCTACTTCTGAAAATCCTCGCAGATTTTCAGTTTGGTTTGTACTTGCAACGTTAAGTGCTTATTCACGAAACTACTCATAGCCGAGATCGTTAGCCTTCGTTATAAACAACTAACAACCAATATAAATTTTTATTTTAACGTATGTATTTACATATTAATTCAAATTACAAAGATGAAAAATTACACTTTATTATTTTTACTGATTGGATCTATTTTGATCGTAAATCAAAACGCAGTTGCACAATCAACTGAGTCCCAAACAGAGCAATTTCAAAATCGAATAGTGGATTCCATATTTTCTAAAACTTTAAGTGAAAGTCGTGACTTTTGGGTAAGATTACCAGATAATTTTCAGCCAGATAATGATGAAAAATATGCCGTGATTTATCTAATGGATGGATTTTCACTAGAAAGCACTTTGGAAGCTGTTTATGATAATTATTGGGGGCATTACCTACCACATATGATACTTGTTGGGGTTTCTAATCGCAAGAACCGAACAAGAGACTTAACTACTTCGCAGATAAAAATGAGACGCGGTAGTGCATTTGATTATGAAACTGGAGGTGCAGAAACCTTTACTAAATTTATGGAAGAGGAACTCATCCCATATATTGATAGTAAGTATCCAACCATGACCTACCGTACATTAATTGGCCATTCATATGCAGGACTGTTTACGATAAATATGCTGATTAATCATAAGCATCTCTTCCAAAATTATATAGCCATAGATCCAAGTTTGGATTGGGACGACCAAAAATTATTTAAGGAGGCAAAAGAAAAGCTGAGTACAGAAAGTTATGAAGGCAAATCACTTTTCGTTTCTCTAGCAGCAGAACAGCTACATATGTGGGAGGAAGAAATAACCATGGAGAATATTATGGACGACGCTTCAGAATTCACTTTGTTTGCACGTTCAATCATTGACTTTTCAACTTTTGCGACCTCTCAAAAACAGAGTGGATTAAATTTCTCATGGAAGGTGTACAATGAAGATTTACATGGTACCGTTCCGCTCCCAACGATGAGAGATGGTTTGATTTTTCTTTTTAAATGGTACCAATTTAAATCTCCGCAAAAATATAATAATCCTGAAACGAAAGTAGAAGATTTGGCTGCGCAATTGGAAAAACAAGAAGAAATCTATTCAACGCATTTCGGTTATCCCTTCCCACCAATGATTGAGGAAATGTTTAGTGGCTATGGTTATATGAATTTAGAAATGGGGCAACCTGAAAAGGCGAAAATGTACTTTGAACTTGCTACTGAGTATTATCCTGAAAGCGCAAATGTTTATAATTCAATGGCCGATTACTATGAAGCACAAGGGGACTTTGCTAATGCAATTAAACAGGTAACTAAAGCTTTTGAATTGAGTGGAAACGATCTCTATAAGAAAAGAATCGAGGAACTTAAAAGAAAATAACTAAGGCTAACATTTTGTATAAGTATTGGCAGGTGATGTAGTAAATTTAATACAGTTAGTAACCATGAACTGAGATAACTAACTCAATCAAAAAACAAGCTTTATATGTTAACCACACTGGGCGAATTAGCATTTGTAATCTTGGTTTTAATTAAAGAAGTTAATCTTAAAAAATAAAATATGAAAATAACACATTACTTAATACTCTTTGTGACAGCATTAGCTATGAATGCGTGTAACAATGTAGAACATAAATCAAAAGGTAATAAGGAAAAAAAATTAGAAGAATTTTATCTTGGACAAAAACCACCAGGATTAACGCCTATACCATTTGCTCCAGGTCTTGTGTCTACAGAAATTTATGAATATGATGGTGCGTTCACCCCAGATATGAAAGCGTTTTATTTTATTAGAAGAGGAGAGGAACATAAAACATCAGCTTTTTATGAATACAAATACAACGAAATTAATGGGGAATGGAAAAAATCAGAAATAGCATCTCCATGGATAGGAAGACCTGTAATATCTCCAGACGGACAAACCATGCATTTAGGTGACCGTTATTTAGAAAAAACGGAAGCTGGATGGTCAGAATTACAAAAACTAGAACCTCCTACTGTAAGTAATGATTCTATGTATATTATGCGTCTCTCATCATCTTCAAATGGGACGTACTATTTTGACACCTATAAAGAGAATGATTCAACGTTTCCAATTCGTTACTCACGTTT
Organism: Flavobacteriaceae bacterium UBA1903; assembly: GCA_002337605.1. Classification (GTDB taxonomy): domain Bacteria; phylum Bacteroidota; class Bacteroidia; order Flavobacteriales; family Flavobacteriaceae; genus Marinirhabdus. Next base: position 177,987 of record DDGL01000008.1, on the reverse strand, counting down.
AATTAACGGTAAACATGAAGAACCCAAGGCATTACCAAAAGCAATAAACACAGGAACTTTTTTAAGTCATCCTTTTATAGCGCCAGATGAATCGTATTTGTTATTTGATGCAGAAAGGGAAGACGGTTTTGGTGAATCTGATATTTATATCAGTTTTAAACAAAAAGACGGTACTTGGGGTAACGCAATTAATTTAGGCGACAAAATAAACACTAACGCTTGGGAAGCTTCTGCTAGTATAACACCAGATGGCAAATACCTTTTCTTTAGCAGAAATGTAGGTTCAGACGATTTTGAAAATGTAGATATTTTTTGGGTAGATGCAAAAGTTATCTATGCTCTTAAAAAGGAATAATGAAAAGCAAAGGTTTGTTCCAATTTTAAAATACGAACTTTTGTACCCCACATTTCAACCAATTTTGCTGTTAACAAAAACAATTATGAAAGCAATAGAATGTCTAAAATATGGGGAGGCAGAAAACCTGATGCTAAGTAATGTAAAAAAACCAACACCAAAAGATAATGAAGTACTTATAAAAACCTGTGCTACTTCAGTAACTACAAGTGATGTTCTTATTCGGAGAATGAATGAACCTTTGATCCCCAGATTTATACTTCAACTCATATTTGGTTTTGGACGTCCGAGAAATCCTATATTGGGGATGGTAACAGCTGGAATTGTAGAGAGTATAGGTAAAGATGTGTCAATGTTTGAAATAGGGGATGAGGTTTTTGCCTACGGTTCTATTTCATCTACCAAACGTCGTTTTGGTTCTTATGCAGAATATATTTGTTTACCCGAAGATTGGAATCTGGCACTAAAACCTTTGAATCTTAGTTTTGAGGAAGCTGCAGCGATTCCATATGGTGGATTGCTGGCTTCTCATTTATTAAAAAAGACAAGTATAAATAGGGGCGACAGGGTTTTAATTTATGGAGCGTCAGGAAGTATAGGTACCATGGCGATACAATTGGCGAAGAATTTAGGTGCTCATGTTACTAGTGTTTGCAGTGGTAGAAATTTCGATTTAGTAAAATCTTTAGGAAGTGATAAGATGATTGACTACACCTTAGAAAATGCTGAAATTCAATTAGAAACGTATAAATATGTGATTGATGCTGTAGGCAATTCAAAAACATCGAAACTAAAAGAAAAGAGTAAAAAAGCATTGAATTCGAATGGCAAATATATATCCATCGATCATGGAATTCCCTTAACCCCAAAAGAAGCTTTTTTCAATTTAAAAGCTTTAGCTGAACAAGGAAAAATTACACCTGTTATTGATAGCATATATCCTTTAGAGGAAATTGCCGAAGCTCATACATATGTAGAGATGGGACATAAAAGAGGAAATGTAGTCATCACCATTTAGCTGGGCTAAATAGTATATCAATTCAAAAATCATCAACTCGTGCTGAGCCTAGTCGAAGCATCAAAAAAAGAACAGCAAATGTTTTTCAAATCAAAAGAAGGAAAAGAAAAAATCATAAGCCTTTACAATCAAAAGTTAAAGGAGCTGAATATTGAATATTTAGAAAAATTGGTAGAAACAAAGTTTGGAGTCACTAATGTTATTATTACTGGTGATGCAAAAAACCCTCCATTAGTTTTGATTCACGGAACAGGAGGATGTGCACCACAAATTCTAGATTCTTTCCCCAATCTAACCTCAAAATACTGTGTCTATGCGGTAGATGTACTAGCACAACCCAATAAAAGTGCAGAGAATAGATTAGACATGAAATCGCTAGAATATGGAAAATGGCTTATTGAAGTAGTCATAAAACTAAGACTGAAAGACGTGACATTAGTTGGCTTTTCCTTCGGGGGTTTCATTAGCTTAAAAGCACTAGAGTTTAACGAAACACCAATTAGACAGGTTTTCTTAATTGCCCCTGTCTATATCGTAAATGGTAATCCGCTTGTAGGTTTGTTCAAAATGTTCATTCCATTAAAAAAGTTTATTAAAACTAATAACCAAAAGCACATTAAAAAAGTAATGGGCGTCCTTTTTACTGAATACGATGATTTTGCCTTAAATTATATGTCACATACATTTCAGCACTGCAACATGGATTTCTCACCATTACCGGTAATTTATAAGAATTCAGCTAAAAATATAAAAACACCAATCAGCGTTTTCGCAGCAGAAAAAGACATCATGTTCCCTGGGAAAAAAATGATAAAACGGGCTGAAGATATTTTTCCTTCTTTGGAAGAAGTTGTTTTACTGGAAGGCTCTAAACACGTTCCTGGTTTAAAAGATTTCAAAAATATAGAAGAACTAATTCTATACAAAAGCGCATAGTTGTATAAATACAACAAACAGAATAAAAAAAATTCTTAGCCAACTGTAACTCCAATAAATGGGCTTGAATTAGATGTTTTTGAAGCAGGTAAAGGAATTTAAAGAAACCTTTATATTATGTCTCGGTTTTCCTGAAAATGCATTTACATAGCGCTATCAAATACTAGTATTAGCAGGAGCAGGTTATTACTTGATTGTCTCACATTAAAAAGGGTATGGAAACTCATCCTAATTTTAACCCTATAGTTTTTATTACAGAAAAAAAAACAAGTCGCTTTTTCTGGAGCTTGTTGGTTTCTAAAGTTGTTCGGGAGTTATACCTTGGTATCAATACTAGTCAAAATCATGGGTTGAGGTCAGCAATCTAGATAAAGTTATGTGTAGCTTACAAACAGTATTCAGTGTGCTCTACAGTAGCAGCACTTTTAACTAGTACTTATACTTGATATATTTTTCATGCTATTATCCTAAAATATATATAATGATACTTAATTTTTTGGCGGGCACTTATAAAAGCAGTATTTTTCCAATCTGTTTTACTTTTAAAACTTCATTTGAAAGTCATTCGGACTATAATAAGGACATATATTCTGAAATCGTAAAATCATAATCGCTGAAATACAAGTGTTTATTAGCGACAGGCAAATTTTATGTTGCAGAATACCATAATAATTTTATATCTTTAAACCTTTAACTAAAAACAAACTTTAAGTCGATAGCAATGAAAAAATTATTTTCAATTATGGCAATTGCCGCACTAGTTTTTGCGGGATCGTTAAATGCAAACGCAACTGTAGCTAATACTACACCAACCGGCGTGCAACAACTTACAACAGCAGCTACAGTAACCTTCGTTCAGGAAGATGATACAGCCGCAGACACAGATGACCGTGGGTGGCATCAAAAATTAAAAGAGCGTTTTGTAGAAGGAGGTCCGGAATTTATGGGGATTGTACTTCTTTGTTTAATTCTAGGACTAGCCATTGCTATCGAAAGAATTATATACCTTAACCTTTCTACAACCAACACACAAAAACTGGCTCAAGAAGTTGAAGACGCCCTTAATAGTGGTGGTGTTGAAGCTGCAAAGGAAGTTTGTAGAAATACAAAAGGACCTGTTGCCTCTATTTACTATCAAGGACTTGATCGTGCAGACGAAAGCATCGATGCTGCAGAGAAAGCAGTTGTTGCGTACGGAGGAGTACAAATGGGACAACTAGAGAAAAACGTATCCTGGATTTCATTGTTTATCGCCTTGGCACCAATGCTTGGTTTCATGGGTACGGTAATCGGGATGATCTTAGCATTCGATAAAATTGCAGCTGCAGGTGATATGAACCCTTCGCTGGTAGCAGGAGGTATTAAAGTAGCACTTTTAACAACCGTATTTGGTTTGATCGTAGCTATTATCCTTCAGATTTTCTACAACTACATTATTGCAAAAATTGACCGTATTGTAAACAGTATGGAAGACGCGTCTATTACATTAATAGATATGTTAGTTGATTACAAAAACAGAAAATAATTTAAAACACACCATATAATTATGGCTTTACATAAAATTTTTAAAATCATAGGAATCGTTCTAGGACTTCTAGGGGTTGTTTGTATGGCAATGCTATTGTCTGGAAACGAGTCTGCCCAGGATTGGTTAATCTACGTTGGGTACATTGTTTTGGCTGTAACGATAGTAATGGTACTATTGTTCGTCCTCAAAGGAGTTTTTGAAGGTGACATTAAGAAAACATTGATTTCGCTTGGCGTATTCGCTGCAGTTATCATCGTATCTTATGTGCTCGCAGACAGTACCCCAATGGAACTTCCAGATGACGGAGGGATGACCTCAGAATCTGGTTCGAAGTGGGTAGGGACTGGTCTTTATACGTTTTATATCCTGGCAATAGTTGCTGTTGGATTAATGGTATTTAGCGGATTCAAAAAAATAACAAACAGATAATGGCAAGAAGAGCAACACCAGAAGTTAATGCTGGGTCTATGGCAGACATTGCATTCCTATTGCTTATCTTTTTCCTGGTTACAACTACCATTGAAAAGGATAAAGGAATTGCGCGTCAGCTACCCCCTAAGCAAGAAGATGATGTGCCGCCACCACCACTAAAACAGAAGAATATCTTTATAGTGAGTGTGAACCAGAGTGATCAGCTATTGGTTGAAGAAGAACTTATGGAGCTAAAAGACCTGAAACAGGCAGCTATCGATTTTCTGGATAATGGAGGAGCACCTTCAGGAAGCCCAGAGTATTGCAGCCATTGTAAAGGGAAAGGTGACCCAAGTTCTTCAGATAATCCAGTGAAAGCAGTTATTTCAGTTCAGAACGACCGTTTAACATCCTACCAGATGTATATCGCCGTTCAAAACGAACTGGTAGGTGCTTATAACCATCTTCGTAATAGAGAATCTGTACGTTTATTCGGACCAGATTTTGTATACACAGAGGTTAAAAATGCTATCAACGAAGGTAAATATCAAGGAAACGTTGATGCGGCAGAAGAAAAGTTAAAGCAAATACAGGAATTGTTTCCTTTAAAACTATCTGAAGCAGAACCGAAGAAACGAGGCGAATAAAACTTTACAGCATATGTCAAAATTTAAAAAGAAAAAAGGCGGCGATTTGCCACCAGTAAATACAGCATCGTTACCAGATATTGTGTTTATGTTACTATTCTTCTTCATGGTTGTAACGGTTCTCCGGAACAATGAATTAATGATCAAAAACGAGTTGCCTAAGGCAGACGAAGTTGAGAAACTAAAAAAAGATCGTTCCGTATTCATTTTTGCAGGAAAGCCAAGTCCAAATTACCAGGACAAATTTGGTACCGAAGGAAAGATTCAAATTGGTGATAAATTTACCGATGTTTCCAACCTTCAATTTGCCTTAACTGAAGCTCGTGAAAAACTACGTCCTGAATTACAGGATTATGTCGTAGTTGCCCTTAAGGTAGATAAAGAGACCAACACCGGGTTAGTTACCGACATTAAAGAAGAATTAAGAGAACTTAATATGGTAAAGATTATTTACATAGCAGCTCCTGGGAGCCAGCTGGACCCAAAGTAATTTTCCAAACATAATTTTATAAACGCCTTGAAACACTTCAAGGCGTTTTTTTATGAACGTAATTTTACTTTTTTGTAGCTGAGAATACTAACGTAATCGGGGTACTGAATGATTATTTTGTAGGTAAGGGAAAAAGTAAAGATGAGTTCTATGTTATATTTTGAAATAAAAGTATCTTTAGACCTATGCATGGAATTAAAAAACTTGTATTACTTTCAATCTTCTTCATTGGAGGAACCCTACTCCTGATAGCACAGGAAACAGATACTATTCCCAGCAATGACAATACGTTTCCTCAATCTGGCGCAGACACAACAAAGAAAAATGACACTATTGGAGATCTTAAGTATAGAGAAGATCAGTTTTACCTAGGGGTTACTTATAACCTTTTGTCTAGCGTTCCTTCAGCTGTGAATCTTAGAGGGCTTTCAGGGGGTGTTCATTTCGGGTTTCTTCGGGATATGCCTGTAAATAAACGACGGAGCCTGGCTATAGCTATTGGAGCCGGATTAAGCTTTGATGCCTATGGAAACACCTTATTTATAGGAGAAACCCCACAAGAGGAGAGTATCTTCACGATTCTTACGAATGACGACTATAGTTTTAATTTTAATAGATTTAGTACGGCTGTTGTGGAAGCACCCATTGAGTTTCGTTGGAGAAGCTCTACGCCTACCAAATATGGCTTCTGGAGAGTATACGCTGGATTTAGAGTTGGGTATGCCTATTGGTACCAGGCAAGGTTTAAACAGGAAGGAAATGAAGTTACACAAACCGATATCCCGGAATTTAATCAAACACGCCTGGCAGCTACCTTAAGTTTTGGCTATAATAAAGTAAACTTTTTTGCATACTATAGTATAAATCCTTTCTTTGATGGAGCAGTAACTACGAATACTCAGGAAACGGTTGATTTTAGAACCATTAAGTTGGGAATCATCTTTTATATATTATAACCAGAAAGTAACCAGCAATAATTGAGGCATCAGGCCTATAAAAAATCCACCAATAAGCTCAGGATAGGTGTGTGAATTGGTGTGCAGTCTGGACGATGCTACCCAGCCGTTTCCTATAAAAAATATACAGAGCCATACCAGCATATTAATTTTAAAATGTACACTCAGAACAATCAAAAACATAGTGACACCAGCAATCCCCATTTGGTGAAGACTGATTTTAAATTTTAAGAACGCTAATAGAAAGGCACTCATCCCTGAAAATAAAACACCCACAAAAAAGTAGTACATTTCTGGACTGACGATGGGGTCAAAAACAAACTTTATAATAAGCAACAAGAGTATGCATTGAAGTGCTAGGGGAACCTTTCGCTCTCCTACTTCTTCAAGGTGAATAGAACTGATAGTTCCTAAATTTCGCAATAAAAAAAAGGTGACTATCGGAATGCATATGGTTATAATCGCAACGGCTATGAGTCTGGACTGTAATAACCCAGGTTCAATATAACGTGGGGTTACTACAAAATATAAAAGTGTGCCCAATAAGGGCATAAGCAATGGGTGGAGTAGGTAAGCACCAATGCGTAAAAAGTAGTTCATTAAATTTCTTTTCGGAGTCTAGCGACTGGAATATCTAATTGCTCCCTGTATTTTGCAACGGTTCTTCTTGCAATAGGATACCCTTTTTCTTTTAAAATCTTAGCTAATTTATCATCGGTTAGTGGTTTTTTCTTGGGTTCCTCACTAATGGTTATTTCTAAGATTTTTTTAATCTCTCTTGTTGAAACATCCTCTCCCTGATCATTTTTCATGGACTCACTAAAAAACTCCTTAATGAGTTTGGTTCCGTAGGGCGTGTCTACATATTTGCTGTTGGCAACACGGGAAACAGTTGAAACATCCATATTAATTTTATCGGCAATGTCCTTTAAAATCATGGGTTTTAAATTACGCTCATCTCCTGTCAGGAAGTATTCTTGTTGATGATGCATAATAGAATTCATTGTCACAAACAGTGTTTGCTGGCGTTGCTTTATAGCATCTATAAACCATTTTGCTGCGTCCAGTTTCTGCTTAATGAACATAACGGCATCCTTCTGAGACTTCGATTTTTCTTTGGAGGCTTTGTAGCCCTTCAGCATATTAGAATATTCCCGGGATACGTGTAGCTCCGGAGCATTTCTACCATTTAACGTTAGATCTAACTTCCCATCTACGATCTTAATGGCAAAGTCCGGTACAACGTGTTCTACCATTCTCGTATTTCCTGCATAGGCACCCCCTGGTTTCGGGTTTAAACTTTCTATTTCGTGAATGGCTTCCCGCAGTTCGTCTTCAGTAATGTCGAATTTCTGAATTAGCTTGCTGTAGTGCTTTTTTATAAAATGATCGAAAGCATCATCTATCACTTCAATTGCCAGGGAAACTGAACTGGAAGGATTTCTTCGGTATAACTGAAGCAACAAGCATTCCTGTAAATTGCGTGCGCCAACACCTGCAGGGTCCAGGCCTTGAACTATTTCCAACACCTTTTCAATTTTCTCCTCGGTGGTATATACGTTTTGTGTAAAAGCAAGATCGTCTAAAATATCGGCTATTTCGCGGCGTATATAGCCACTTTCGTCTACACTTCCTACCAGAAATTTGGCAATTTCTTCCTCTTCCTCGTCAAATCGGAAGGTATTTAATTGCGTCAATAAAAATTGATTAAAGGAAGTCCCCGAAGCATACGGTGTTTGCTTATCCTCGTCGTCTGCGCTGTAGTTGTTTGCCGAAAGCTTATAACTTGGCGTTTCATCGTCGCTTAAATAGTCGTCTACGTTTATTTCCGTTTCAATTACATCGCTATCATTTTCATACTCATCTTCGTTATTAAACTCATCGTCCAGTTTATCTGTGTCTTCCTTACCACCTTCCAGTGCTGGATTCTCATTCATTTCCTGCGAGATCCGCTGCTCAAAAGCCTGTGTAGGCAATTGTATCAACTTCATCAACTGTATTTGCTGAGGCGAAAGTTTCTGAGAAAGTTTAAAATTTAACTGTTGTTTAAGCATAGTATGTAACTGAACTATAAAAATAGAAAAAACCCTTCACATCAAACGATGCCGAAGGGTTTTTAATAAAAGGTTATGATATAAAAACTTTGGTCATATTAGGAAAGGGAGTATTACCCCTAGAACTCACAGTGTTTTACCTGAGCATGTACCGTTAAATACAGTGTATAAAAAGGAGGATTTAAAGTGTTTAAAATCAGTTTTATAGCTTGTGAAATAGAATCTCTTTTGTTGCAATTTTGTCATCTAAGGAGTAATGCCGAAAATCCTTGTACAGAGTAGGCACTAAATTTAATTATCATGAAAATGACAGACAAGCAATTAATGGTGGCACGTAAAGATTTTAGAAACTTTATGGCTGTAGATGAAAATGACCTTAAAAAAGCAAAATTAAAAACAAACATTGCATTTTTTAAACAGAAAATGAACACGTCTTTTGAAGAATTGGCTTGTGTGGGCTATAACCCTTCTTTTAGTGAGCTTACGGCAACAGTAAGAATTAAGCGGGCTAGTGGCTACTCTGGATCGCTTTGTACACAGGGATCGAATGAATATGTGCGTTTTTATATGGATTATGAAGATGGTGATGGTTGGCATGATATGGGGGTAGTAGCCGTAAATGTACACGATATCCCTACTCAAAAAGATTGTGATGGAGAAGAAGAATTACCCGTAGATTATGTAGTGCGTTTGCAAATAAGCCCAAAGCGCTTTTTTTGTACCAAAGCAAATACACCCAAAGTACGTGCTATCCTCGCTTGGAATGAAGTGCCAGCAACAGACGATCCAGAAATGCTTGCAGGTACTTACACCTGGAGCGATATGAAAGAGTCCTACATACAAATTGAACCGCTAAAATTATTTATTCCAGATCTACCTTTTACAATTGGACCTCTATTGGAAAAAGCAGTGCTAAATCCCAATGTATCATTAAACAGTTTGGCGCAGTTTACTCCAGATGGTCTCAACGGTATAAAAGAAGCACAACAAGGATTGAAGCTCCAGCCGTTAGATTTTCCAAATTTGGCAGGCTTGTATAAATCAAAAAAAGTGGAGCCATTCAGATTTGGACTTTCTTTACTAAAAAAAGTACAACAAACCAACGACCCTAAAATTGTAAGCAACATCCAGGATATATTCGCAGCGCAGAATTTTTCTCTGGCAGAGAACCTTACCAAAATGTTGGAGACAGATTGTAATAAGGACTATGAAGAATTATTTTGCGTAGGTGCAGATTATAGTAGAGAAGCGCTTGTGGGTACGTTAAAAATAAAACGTCCCAACGGCTATAGTGGCGATTTGTGTAAAGAAGGTAGTAAGGAATATATTTCATTCTGGATTCAAGACGAAACCAACGATTGTGAATGGATTCACGCTGGGACTACTTTTGTAAATGTACACGACATAGCCGAAATTCCCGATGGGGGACTAGCTTATTCAGTGATTTTACCATACGACTTTTCAGCATTTAAAAAATCGTGTGATACACCAGTGGTACTAAAAGTGTGTGCTGTGCTATCCTGGAACCAGCCTCCCGAAGGTAAAAGTTGCGAAACCTGGGGTAATGTTATAGAATCTTACATACAATTAAAACCCCAAACTGATTGGAATGGTGAAAGCCCAAAACTGATCACAGTAGGAGGTGTCTCAACAGATTTTATTGATAGTGTAAGCGGACTCACACTTCCAGGTGCTAAAATTGAAATAAATCATAAACCTACTTATGACGATAGTCCATTTGGAGGAGTAATCGTTGTGCAAGGAGTTTCTTCACCTTTTGCGGGACAGAAATACAAAGTTAAAATTACAAACTTAGCAACAGGAGCCAGTTATTACTTGAATAGTAAATTAGATCTGTTAGGCTATAACCCCGTGACTGGTGTGGTAACGCACCCTGATTTGTACCCAGTAGGTAACGATTATGAATATCAACCATATCATAATAACATAAGTAGTGTGTTGGCACGGTTTACTCCAGGTACTAACGATCGCTTACTGGTTACCATAGAGCATGCAGATGGTACACAGGATAGCCAAATCATACAAATGGACAATTCGCCTACTAATCTCGATCTTTTTATAGATGACGGAGGTGATTGTAGCCATTATACCAAAGGAGATACAGTTATAGGTAATTTTTCTGTTACCGAAGATTATCTGGAAGTTTATAGTCTAAGTTCGTCTGCGGGAACTTATAGTGCTACGGGCTCAGGTTTGGGTCAAACAGGAAATGTAGAAGGAAGCGGTACATTCGAGATCGCTACAGACCCCAGCAAAAATTGTGGAAAAGTAATACTTAGTGCTACACAAAAGACCATTCGCCATAGTGCATATGTAGGGAGAACTGTATCTACAGATCGCATTATTTGCCTTAGTGACTCATAAGCTGAAGTAGGTATTGTAACTAAAAAAGGGGAGCTCAAGAGCTCCCTTTTTAATATTTAAAAAGAAGCATTTCCGGGAGTTCTTGGATAAGGAATTACATCTCTTATATTCCCCATTCCTGTTGCAAATAGCACCAAACGCTCAAAACCAAGCCCGAAACCACTATGAACACAGGTCCCGAATTTTCTCAAATCTAGATACCAGTGTAGTTCTTCTTCACTAATATCCATCGCGGCCATTTTCTCTTTTAAGACATCGTAACGCTCCTCACGCTGACTTCCACCTACGATCTCTCCAATACCTGGGAATAATACGTCCATAGCACGTACGGTCTTGCCATCGTCGTTTAAGCGCATATAGAACGCCTTGATTTTTGCCGGATAGTCAAACAATATCACCGGACATTTAAAATGCTTTTCAACTAAGAAACGTTCGTGCTCACTTTGCAAATCGGCGCCCCATTCTTCGATCAAGTATTTAAACTTTTTCTTTTGGTTCGGTTTGCTACGTTTTAAAATATCGATGGCTTCGGTATAGCTTACGCGTTTAAAGTTGTTTTCTAAGACGAATTTCAGCTTATCGCGTAAGGCCATTTCACTTCTTTCGGCTTGTGGTTTGCTCTTTTCTTCCTGTAACAAACGATTTTCCAGAAACTCCAGATCGTCTGCACAATGTTCCAATGCATAGTTCAACACGTATTTTATAAAATCTTCAGCCAGATCCATGTTGTCTGCCAGATCGTTAAAGGCAACTTCAGGCTCTATCATCCAGAATTCGGCTAAGTGACGGCTGGTGTTACTGTTTTCGGCTCTGAAGGTGGGGCCAAAGGTGTATACTTTTCCTAATCCCATGGCAAACGTTTCGGCTTCTAATTGCCCGCTTACGGTAAGATTGGTTTCTTTTTCGAAGAAATCTTCTTTATAGTTAACAGTTCCGTCTTCGTGTAACGGGGTGTTTTTAATATCAAGATTGGTCACTTTAAACATTTCCCCGGCACCTTCGGCATCGCTTCCAGTGATGATTGGGGTGTGCATATAGTTAAAACCATTCTTCTGAAAATATTCGTGAATAGCAAAAGACAATTTAGAACGCACGCGCATAATGGCTCCAAATGTATTGGTGCGTACCCGTAAATGTGCCTGTTCTCGAAGTTTTTCGAGGGAGTGGCGTTTGGGTGAAAGGATGGTTAGTTTTACCTCTTCAGGGTCTGCTTTTCCTAAAACCTCAACAGCTGAAACCTGTATCTCTACCTTTTGTCCTTGCCCTTGGCTTTCTACCAGAGTTCCTTTTACTTCAATAGCCGCGCCCACGGTAATGTCTTTCAATACATCTTCGTCAAAGTTTTCAAAATTTACAACGCATTGTATGTTATTAATGGTAGAACCGTCGTTTAAGGCGATAAAACGATTGCTTCTAAAGGCACGCACCCAACCCCGGGTGGTAACTTCGGTTAAGGAAGGTTCTTGTTGTAATAAATGGGCTATATCTGTTGCTTTCATAGTCGTTGGTATGTTGAAGGGCAAATATAATTGTTAATTCTGAAAATGAAATCGAAACTACGAGTCATTTCGAAGGAGACACGACTGAGAAATCACATTCGAGTGTGCCCATGAGAATGGGCAAGGTTATTTTGGAATTATTTTAAAAGGGGGTGTGACCTCTTCTGCGTCGAGGTGACGTACCAGTCATTTCAACCTTAGGAAAAATCACATTCGAGTAAGAATGTCCTAATTGCAATTATGCTTAACAAATTGTGTACCCTCTCCTGCTTCGAGGTAACGTGAAATTTTATTTCTCTTCTTCAGAATCTGGAACTTCCTCTGCTTCTAAAATCTGTAATGCCGGTTTTTTGAAGGTTTTCTTGTTGGCAATTTCTTTTTCTAATGAAAGTAATAACGCTGGTAACAGCAATAAATTCGAGAGCATAGCAAAAACAAGGGTTACAGAAACCAGCGCCCCTAAGGCAACCGTCCCGCCAAAACTAGAGATGGTAAATACTGAAAACCCAAAAAACAACACAATGGATGTGTAGAACATACTCACCCCGGTCTCCCGAAGTGCCGCATATACCGATTTTTTGATTCTCCAATTGTTTGCAATAAGCTCCTGCCTGTATTTGGCCAAAAAGTGAATGGTGTCGTCTACTGAAATACCAAAGGCAATGCTAAATACCAAAATAGTAGAAGGTTTTATAGGAACGCCCAGAAAGCCCATCAATCCTGCGGTGATAATGAGGGGTAATAAATTGGGTAAGAGTGACACCAGGATCATTTTAAAACTGCGGAACATCCATGCCATAAATAACGCAATGAGTAAAATGGCCAATGTAAGCGAAATCACAAGATTGGTCACTAAGTACTTGGTTCCCTTCTGGAAGACAAGCGCTTTTCCGGTCATAGTAACTTCGTACCGGTCGCTGGGAAATATTTTATCTATTTTAGTTTTTATATCTTCTTCCAGCCTGTCGTAACGTTCGGTTTCTGTATCCTTCATAAACACTGTCATACGGGCGTACTGGCCTGTGGTATCAACATAACTGGAAAGTAAATTGGTGTTTTGTGCGCTGTTTTTTGCGTAAGAAAGAATAAACGTTCGTTCTTGACTGTTGGGTAATTGGTAGTATTCCGGGTTGCCATTGTAATAGGCTTGCTTGCTATATTTTACTAGGTCTACTACGGAGAGCGGTTTAGAAAATTCTGGGATGTCTTCAAGATACTCTTGCAGCTCGTCCATGCGTTTTAAAGTTGCCAGTTTCATGACCCCTTTTTTTCTTTTGGTATCGACTAAAATTTCGAATGGCATGATACCTTCATATTCTTTTTCAAAGAATTTTATGTCCTCGAAGAAAGCTTTCCCCTTGGGCATATCTTCAATAATACTTCCTGAAATTTTAATTTGGAACATTCCAATAATACTGCCACAGAGCATTAGAATTGCCATAATAAAAATAGCAATTCGGTGTTCGCGAACCATGCGCTCCGTCCAGTCTACAAAGGCCCCTATCCAGCGCTTGTTTAAATGTTTGAGGTGCTTGGTTTTGGGCACGCTCATATAACTGTAAATAATAGGAATGATGAACAAGCTCAATAGAAAAATACAGATAATGTTGATGGAAGCAACAATTCCGAACTCACTTAACAATTTACTATTGGTCAAAATAAACGTAGCAAAACCCGAGGCAGTAGTTACGTTGGTCATTAACGTGGCATTCCCTACTTTGGCAATAACCCGTTGTAAAGATTTTGCCTGATTCCCATGCAGTTTAATTTCCTGCTGGTATTTATTGATAAGAAAAATACAATTGGGAATTCCAATAACAATAATGAGGGGTGGGATAAGTGCCGTAAGTACAGTGATCTCATATTTCAGTAGCCCAAGAATCCCGAATGCCCAGATAACCCCAATGATCACAGTGATCATAGAGATAAACGTAGCTCTGAAACTTCTGAAGAAAAAGAAGAAAATAAGGGATGTCACCAATAATGCGGCGCCAATAAACATGCCTATTTCATCAATGATGTTTTGTGAATTGAGCGTGCGAATGTAAGGCATCCCAGAGGTATGCACATTAATTCCTGTGTCCTCTTCAAAATTTTCAATAGCAGGAATGAGGTCTTCTACAATAAAATCGCGACGCAAGGCGGTGTTTACAATATCCTTTTTAAGGTAAATAGCCGAGCGAACGCCTTGTTTGTTGGGACTATATACCAATCCTTTGTAAAATGGAAGCTTGTTGAAAAGCTCGTACTGGTAGTTTTTTAAAGTTTCTTCAGAAAGGATGCTGTCCTGTATAAACGGTACGAGCGCAAAGCTGGTAGAATCCTGAATTTTTTTCAATTTTTGTAAATCGCCAACTGACAGGGTAAGATCTACCGCTTCGAAGGTTTTTAGTTTAGCTGAAAGAGCTGTCCAGGCTTTAAAATTCTTAGGTGTAAAAAGGGTAGAATCTTTCACCCCCATAATAATAAGGTTGCCCTCTTCGCCAAACGTATCCAGAAATTTGTTGTATTCTACATTTACCTCGTGGTCGTCGGGGAGTAAGTTGGCCTCCGTGTAGGTAAAGCGCATGTATTGCCACTGCGATACCATAAACACGGTAATGGCAGCAATTACAATAAGTAGTAATGTTCTGTTCCTAAGGATAAACCGTGCGACGGCACTCCAAAAACCAATGCTGAAAAGTTTGTTCAAGTAGTTAGGTTTACAATCGCGGCAAAGGTAGTGAATAGGTGTGGGTTATCCCCAAGGTTGGGTAGGGGAAGTTTTAGAAGTTAAAACTTCGCATAAAACGTAAACTTAACGCTTATGTTATCCTCAAAATCCGGGAGGTTGTAGAAACCATATCGATAAGCTGCGCTTAATCCAAAACCAAAGATTAGTTTGTTAAGCTCAAAACCAGACTCGTTATATACCTGGTTTAGTGTATTAAAAGGGAGTCCGAAGTGATTTTCAGGATTTTTGAAATCCCCCAACGCATGACGCGTGATGATAACCAGTTCTGGCTTAAAACGTTCTGAAAAGTAAAATCGTCTTAAACTATGCTTTACCTGAAGGGTAACTAACTGGTCTGAGAAAAATTCTCCAAAATACATGGTCTCAAAACTACGCCGACCCGCTACCGAGAAACGTTGTAAAATTTCATCTTTGGTTGGACTGTTCGGGTAGGCGTGGTATAAATGTGTTAAGGGTACATCTCCAAGAGCATAATCTCCTTCTAGTAAAAAGTTGGTAGAGGAAAGGTCTGTTCTTTTAATATAGTAATCTAATTTTAAGCCAAACTTAGTGTAGTTAAAATCACTCTCGGTAATGCCTTTTATGCCCTGGGTTATTTGGGCACTTATTTTTGGGAAGCCGTCAAAATATTCCACACGGCCATCTTCTGTGGTAATAAAGTCTGTTTTTGGACTTATACGAAAAGAAGCTGTGACTTCAGCTAACTCATAATTACTGTAAAAGGTGCCTTCATTGAAAAATTGATAGCTTTCTATTTGGTCAATCCGGCTTCTGGAAACGCGTACTTCGGCTAGAATTTTTTCTAAAAATTCTGCTTGCACATTGGCTTGCCAGGTTCGTTCTTTATAAAACTGAGTTACGTTTACCAGGCGTGGCTCAAAAACGGAGTATACCCTGTCGTCTGTCAAGAAATTAAATCTTCCTATTTCCTGAATATCATCTTTGTAATACAGGTTAAACCAGGTTTTATATTCCTTGTCCAAACGTATACTACCGCCCACTCCAAATTTAATATCACGATCCTTAAATCCTCTGGCAAAATACCCGCCAATCTTAAACCTGTCTGAAAGCCTGTCATTAGTTACGCCACCTATTCCAAGACGTAATCCTTCGTAGTTATTAAACTTTATAAGGTACCGAAGATCTATATCAAAAAAACCTACCGGGTAAAAACCTGTATTAAAAGGGTTGCTTCGTTCTTCAGCTTTTGTTGCAGTAGTATCTTTCTCAGTTTTTATAGCAGGCTCCTGTGCAAGAATTGCAATAGGAAAAAGTAGTAAAAAAAGCAGTAAGTAACCGCGCATACGTATGAGGAAGTTATAGGATGCGAAATTAAAAAGAAAGCGGCTCTAAGGCCGCTTGTTTGTGTTTTGTTTAACGTATACGGGCTTTTATACCGTCATGATCTCTTTTTCTTTCTTTTCAAAAATCTGGTCTATTTTAGCAATATGTGTATCGGTCATTTTCTGAACGTCTATTTCTAAATTAGCTTTCATATCTTCAGAAACATCTAATTTTTTAATTTCGTTATTGGCATTTTTACGATCATTACGTACTCCAATTTTTGCTTCTTCAGCTTCAGCTTTTGCTTGTTTTGCCAGATCGGAGCGACGCTCTTCGGTTAGTGGTGGGACATTAATAATTACACTTTCACCATTATTCATAGGGTTAAAGCCAATATTTGCCATTTGAATCCCTCTTTCAATTTCAGGAATCAAACTTTTTTCCCAGGGTTGTATAGAGATGGTCATTCCATCTGGGGTGCTTACGTTCGCCACCTGGCTTAAAGGTGTAGGGGTGCCGTAATAATCTACTTTAACGCTACCTACCATAGAGGGAGAAGCTTTCCCCGCACGAATATTTACGAGCTGTTTTTCAAGATGGGTAATGGCTTTATCCATTGCCTCTTTTGTTTCGTCTATAATAAATTTTATTTCGTCTTCCATGTTTTGACTCCGCTCAACATGTCACGGAGTATTTTTTAAATTTCGCTACAGCGAAATGTAGGGTTTATTTCAACTTTTTGGTCATGATTCAAAAATCATACTAATCCAAAAATAGTAATTTTATAAATAAAAATCTAAAAATCTTCTGCGCAACAAAAAAGTCTTTCTTCTTTCAGTGCAACGAACTTTCCTCCTTATTCTGCTATAAATTCACTTTAGTACCAATCGTTTCACCTGTTACCACCTTCATTAAATTACCTTTGGTATTCATATCGAAAACAATAATGGGCAATTGATTTTCCTGGCTTAGGGTAAAAGCAGTTGTATCCATAACTTTCAACCCCTTTTTCAGTACATCATCAAAACTTATAAAATCGAATTTTGTTGCTGTGGTGTCTTTTTCAGGATCACTGGTGTAAATTCCATCTACGCGGGTTCCTTTCAAAATAACATCGGCTTGAATTTCAATAGCACGTAGTACTGCAGCACTATCTGTAGTAAAGTATGGGTTTCCTGTTCCACCACCAAAAATTACTACACGGCCTTTTTCTAAGTGCCTTATTGCTTTACGGCGAATAAACGGCTCTGCTACTTCATTTATTTTTATGGCACTTTGTAAACGTGTTGGAATATCTTCGTCCTCTAGAGCACCTTGTAGTGCCAGACCATTAATAACCGTTGCAAGCATTCCCATATGGTCTCCCTGAACACGATCCATTCCTTTGCTGGCACCTGCCAGGCCTCTGAAAATATTTCCGCCACCTATCACGATAGCTACCTGAACACCAAGATTAGTGATCTCTTTAATTTCTTCGGCATATTCTTTTAAGCGATCTGGATCGATACCGTATTGACGGTTTCCCATTAAGGCTTCTCCGCTTAGTTTAAGGAGGATTCTTTTGTAGTGCATAGCTGGATTTTGTTGGGCAAAAATAGGGAAAAAAGTCGGTAGTTGGTAGTGAGTAGGATGGTTCGCTTATAGTTTTTTTACCAAACGAGAAGTGAGAGGTAAAAAAGCAAAAAAATGTGATGACATATTAAAAGTAGTGCGATGTAATGATATGAAACACACAATTAACCCTTAAACTTCGCACTATGAAAACAACACTACGTTTAGCTTTCTTGGCTGTAACATCAGCATTATTTGCTCAAAACTCTACGGACAACCCACCACCATCACAGGCAACTTTTCATCCGGTACCCTTTGAGAAGTCTGAATGTATCACCGATGCACAAAGACAACAGGTGCGGGAACAGCTTTTGATTAATAAAAAAGAAATAGAAAAAAGTAAGCCGGATGCCTTTACGCGTGAAGGAGGTTCTCCCTTATTTATTTTCCCCATTAAGCCAAAAGTTGGCTTTGACGACCCTGGGTATTACATCGTTAATTTTCAAGTAGACCATAATCCTATTCCCAATGGAAGTTTAACAGACTATGAATGTAACGAACGTACGTATGACTGGGCAACAGGAAACCACGAAGGAACAGACTATGTTCTCTGGCCTTACCCATGGAAGCATATGCAGGAAGAAGTTATGCAGATAGTAGCGGCAGCACCAGGTACTATTATTGATAAAAGAGATGGTAATTTTGATTTAAATTGTGACAATTCAGGCAACCCGAACTGGAATGGTATTATTGTAGAGCATCCCGATGGATCGCAAGCCTGGTACTGGCATTTTAAAGACGGAGCTATTACTACAAAAAATATTGGCGATACTGTTGAAGAAGGAGAGTATTTAGGTGCTGCAGGAAGCTCAGGCAGTAGCTCCATCCCGCATTTGCACTTTGAAATATATGACATGAACAATAACCTAATAGACCCGTATGAAGGTCCTTGCAATACTTTAAATGCAGTCAGCTGGTGGGCCAGCCAGCCAGATTATCTTGTGCCTGCTATCAACAAAATTTCTACGCATTACTCAACAAATTTTGACGATACCTGTGGTGAGGTTGAAAACACCTATGAGGCGTTGGATTTTTTACCGGGAGACGATGTGATATTACGAATCTTTTATAGGGATATTCAAACCAATAGCGATACACATATTGTTGTTACAGATCCTAATGGAGCCATAGTGTATGATTATGTATTTACCTCACCTTGGCAAAACTATGAGGCAGCTTATGCAGAGTGGGTATATCCCACCGACACTTCCTGGGTAGATGGTGTGTACGAAGTTACTGCCACTTTTGGAGGTACGGTTTATGAAACCAGATTTGGAATAAATACCTCATTGGGCATTGATGATATTTCTGTAAATAGCATTACGATCTACCCAAATCCAGTACAAGAAAAACTAATTGTGGAGGGTACAACGACCCTTGAAATAATTACGCTGGTAGATCTTGCCGGAAGAAAGGTCTTGGAAATAGTGCCAGGAAACTCGAAAGTCGAACTTGACCTTTCAACAGTGAGCAGCGGAGTGTATCTGGCAATTATTACTTCGGAAGGGAAAAAGCTAGTTAAAAAAGTGGTGAAACAATAGAGGGCAGTAAACTATTTAGCTTTTAACTATTGTATTCGAACCTTAAGATACCTTGATGATTCTTTAATTGACAAACACATTCATAAGGCATATTTTCTATTGACTTTTCACTTCATTTTTAAAATAATGAAATTGCTAGGCATGATTTCATAAACAATTGCTATTTTTAGGAGTATCAAATAGTTAGCTAACCATTCCTAAATTTTTGAGTATGAAGTATAAAGCTGTTGCTTGTTTTTTAGTGTTTTTTAGTCTGTTTTCTTGCAAGGAAAAAGGGTTGGACACCAAACTAATAGCATCAAAATATTATCAAGGAGTTGTTAAAATTTTGGTCATGGATCCAGAATTGGAGAAGATTGAGCCAGGAAAGGGATATATGGGAAGAGGTTCTGGTTTTATTGTGACTGAAGACGGTTACTTATTTACCAATAAACACGTAGTAGAAATGTGTGTAAAAGGGTTTATGGACTATAATTATCTTGACGGTGAAAAAGAAATGAATATGCTAGGGCTATATTCTGAAGAAATATTAGAAAACAAGACACTTACCAAAGTAAACCGTACGGGACATAGTATTCCAATCGTACAAGTGTATGATGGTCCTGGTGAAAACGATTATAAATTGTACTATGCCGAAGTTGTTTCCATTGGTGCTGGTACGTACGATGGGGCAATGTTAAAAATTACTAGTGACGCCGATGGTAATCCGGTTCGTAAAAAGTTTAAAACTGTGCCTATTGGCAATTCAGATAATGTGGCACAGGGTGAAAATCTATGTGTTTATGGATATCCTGCACAGTTTACAGGATCTGCAGGCTTAATGTTAAAGGATTTAAGTACTATTAGTCTTGGAATTATGAGTGGGTATGATTATGTGTTTAATAAAGATTATGGCTATTTAAAAACAGATGCCGAAATACACCCAGGAAACAGTGGTGGTCCCGTTTTTAGCGAAGAAAATAAGGTAGTGGGTATTGCTACCGCCAAAAGTATTACCACGGGTATAGGCTTGGTTGGAGGTATTAACGGGATGTATTATATCTCTGCCATAGACAGTAAAGCGCACACACAGTTAATCGAAAATGGACTCACGCTACCAAAGCGGTCTGCATCTATAAATTCTACCCGTGGCGACAGGCAGCTTATAAAAACTACCGCACAGGCCAATGCTTTAATTGAAAAAAGACTGGCAGAAGAAAAAGCCGCTAGGATTAAAGCAATGGAGGAATATTACAAAAATGCAAAAGTATATTATGCAATAAAGAAGAATGGACTTTATGAAAAATTTGCTACAGGTACCTTTGGACTTACGACACTCAAAACAGGTACTGGGCTTAATAGAGGGAAAATATCGATTTGTGTAGATAATGGCTATAAAGCTCTTAAAACTAAAAAATTTATTGTTCTTGTAGATAAATTAAATACAAGCGATTACAAATATTATAAATATAAAAGTCTAACTGTTACTTTAGATAGCACATCGGCCAAGGTGTATTTTGATTTTAATTTTTATGATTTGGGTACGTATCGCACGAATGTGTACAATGAAGATGGTGCTCTTATTTCATCAGCTAGATTAAAAATGAACCCCAATAGAGGCTAAACAACCACCCAGCTACGATTTATACCAAATTATAACAAGAAAAAATCCGTTTTCAGTACATCTGAAAACGGATTTTATATTTTGTGGCCACTGCAAACAGCAACTGGCTACTATATAGTTTAATTTATGAACCCAACTAAGGTAGTTGAGTGGTTTTAATAAAGTGCTAGCACTATTAAAATTGTATCGAAACTATGCTAACGAAACTCTTTTAAAGCCAACTACTTCAACATTCTGGTCTGCTACATATTCTGAAACCTTTTTCTTGTCGTCCATAATGTAGTTTTGATCCAATAATGCTTGTTCCTGGTCTAATGTGGTATTGTCACTCACGTAACGCTCCATTTTCCCAGGAAGGATTTTATCCCAGATCTGTTCTGGCTTTCCTTCGGCTTTTAATTGCTCTTTAGCATCTGCTTCAGCTTTTGCCATGGCTTCATCTGTTAATTGTGCTTTTGATATGAATTGAGGTACATTTTTAAGAGTTTTTCCTAAACGTCCTAATTCAATATTATCTTTTTCAATAGCTGCAATTCTTGCTTCTGTTTCAGAAGAAACATACGCAGGATCAAAATCTTTGTAAGATAGTGTAGTGGCTCCCATAGAAGCTACTTGCATAGATACATTTTTTGCTACCTCTTCAGCATTATCAATTGCCTTTGAAAGACCTGTTAATGCACCAATTTTATTTCCGTGGATGTAAGTTCCTACGAAAGGAGCTTCCAGAATTTCAAAACCACCGATCTCGATTTTCTCACCAATTACTCCAGTTTGCTCGATCAATTTTTCTTCAACGGTCATTCCGTTGAAATCTGCTTTTAACAACTCTTCTGTAGAGTTTACATTAATAGCTACATCGGCAATTTGTTGTGCCAATTCTTTATAAGAATCGTTTTTTGCTACGAAATCTGTTTCACAGTTTACAGATACTACAACACCTCTTGTGTTCGCATCGTTAATTTTTGAAACAACAGCCCCTTCACTAGAGTCACGGTCTGCTCTTTTTTCAGCAATTTTTTGCCCTTTTTTTCTTAGGATGTTAATTGCTTCTTCCATATTACCTTCTGCCTCTACCAATGCCTTTTTACAGTCCATCATACCAGCTCCGGTCTTTTTTCTTAATTCGTTTACTTCTGCGGCGGTTACTTTTACCATCGTATTTTATTTTTTATTGCGATTGCTTTGCACTCGCTTTATTTATTAGTGTTAATTGAAAAAAAGCCGTCGCAAATTTCAGTTTAAGAAATGAACCTGACGACTTTTTAAATTGTATGAAAAGATTAATTTTCTGCTGAATTCAGTATAGAAAATTATTCTTCTTCTTTAGAAGCTTTAGCAGCTACCTTTTTTCTTTTAGGCTTGTCTGCTTTTTCCTCTTTTTTAGTTTCTTTCTTCTTTTTTGAAGCTTCTTTAGAATCGTCCCCTTCTTTTCCGGATTTTCTTTCAGCAAGGCCACCTGCAATAGCATCGGTTACACTTGTGATGATCTTCTCGATAGATTTAGATGCATCATCGTTAGATGGGATAGCATATTCAATCTCACGTGGGTCGCTATTGGTATCTACCATAGCGAAGATTGGGATGTTTAATTTTTGTGCTTCTTTTACAGCAATGTGCTCACGTGTAGTATCTACGATGAACAATGCACCTGGAAGACGGCTCATATCAGAAATTGAACCTAAGTTCTTTTCTAATTTTGCTCTTAAACGGTCTACTGCCAAACGCTCTTTCTTAGAAAGTGTGTTGAAAGTACCATCCTGCTTCATTCTATCGATAGAAGCCATTTTCTTAACGGCTTTTCTAATAGTTACAAAGTTGGTTAACATACCCCCTGGCCATCTTTCTGTGATGAAAGGCATGTTTACGTTCTTCACTTTTTCTGCAACGATGTCTTTTGCTTGCTTTTTAGTAGCTACGAAAAGAATTTTACGTCCGCTAGCAGCGATCTTAGCCAAAGCCTGATTCGCTTCTTCAAGTTTTGCAGTAGTCTTATAAAGGTTGATAATATGGATACCGTTACGCTCCATATAGATATACGGTGCCATGTTCGGGTTCCATTTTCTGGTAAGGTGTCCAAAGTGTACACCTGCGTCAAGGAGTTCCTTAACTTGCTTGTTGTCTGCCATTTTGTTTTTAGTTTACGTTCTGTAAGTTTAGATAGCAATCTTTCCTTCAGTAGTACTGAACTCTATGATTTAGATGCTAAACTAATTGTCCCGCCCGGCAAAGAGCGGGACTAACAGCTTATTAATAATTGTATTTGTATGAACTTGTATAAATCGCCAACCAGTGCTGCAAAGCAACGCAGGCTGAGCGAAGTCGAAGTCTAACGCTTAGAGAATTGAAACTTCTTACGTGCTTTCTTCTGACCGAATTTCTTACGTTCAACCATACGTGGGTCTCTGGTAAGTAATCCTTCTGGCTTCAAAATGCCTCTGTTCTCATCATTCAACGTGCACATAGCACGAGAAATTGCCAGGCGAATTGCTTCTGCTTGTCCTGTAATTCCTCCTCCAAAAACGTTTACAGAAATATCGAATGTTGTTTCGTTTTCAGTTAACATTAAAGGCTGCTTTACTTTGTATTGTAAAGTAGAGGTTGTAAAATAATTGTCAAGATCACGCTTGTTAATGGTAATGTTCCCTTTTCCTTCTGAAAGGTACACCCGTGCAACAGCAGTCTTTCTTCTACCAATTTTGTGAATTGTCTCCATTACTTCTTGTCGTTAAGGTTAATTACTTTGGGTTTTTGTGCTTCTTGCCCGTGATTCTCATCATTGTAAACTTTTAGATTTCTGAAAATAGCAGCTCCTAATTTATTCTTAGGTAACATTCCTTTTACAGATTTTTCTATAAGTCTGGCAGGATCTTTACCAAACAATTCTTTAGCCATTAAAGAACGCTGTCCACCAGGATAACCTGTGTGGCGGATGTATTCTTTACTTTCCCATTTGTTTCCCGATAACTGGATCTTGGCAGCATTCGTAACAATTACGTTGTCGCCACAATCTACGTGTGGAGTAAAACTTGGTTTGTGTTTTCCGCGAAGTAATTTAGCAACTTCGCTTGCAAGACGACCCAATGTTTGCCCGTCCGCATCTACCACCAACCATTCTTTAGTCACGGTTGCCTTATTGGCAGATACTGTTTTGTAACTTAATGTGTCCATTTAGTTCTTTGTGTAAATAGTTAATAATTCATTGTTTTCACCCGTCCAAGACAGAATTTTTCCGCTTTTTGAGGGGTGCAAATGTAGTACTATTTATTTGAATAACAAGCTGTGGACAAGTATTTTTGACTGAAATTAACCAAGTGTGATAATCAGATCATCCTGCATTACTAAAGTTCCTTCCTGTAGTGCAATAGACTTTACTTTTCCGCTACTTAATGCCAGTACAGTACTCTCCATTTTCATAGCCTCTAAAACAAAGAGCGGATCGTTCTCTTTCACTTCCTGCCCTTTCTTTACCAGTATTTTGTAAAGCATCCCCTGTAACGGCGCTCCGTACTGCTTTTCATCTTCGGTATCGGCTTTTACATTTTGTACGTTCTTTACATCTACGGAAGTATCTTTTATTTCTACAAAACGATTCTCTCCATTAACAGAGAAGAACACAATTCTATACCCTTCGTCATTCGGGATCCCTACCGAAAGTAATTTCACAGCAATAGTTTTACCTGGCTCCAGTTCTATCATCGTTTCTTCCCTAAGCTTCATAGGATAGAAGAAATTTTTGGTGGAAAGGATTGCTGTACTCCCAAACAACTTATACTTCTCATGAGCCGCTTCAAAAACACGCGGATACAAACTGTAACTCAGGAAGTCCTCAAATTCAATGGGTCTGCTGAACCCTTTCTGAAACTTCTTTTTAAAGGCTTTAAACTCTTCCTCAAAATCAATGGGGGTTAAGTGCGCATTTGGTCTATCGGTATACGGTTTGTTGCTTTTTAAAATGATCTTCTGAAGTTTTTTTGGAAATCCACCCAACGGTTGTCCTAAATCGCCCTTAAAGAAATTAATCACAGATTCTGGAAAGGAAATCGTCTCTCCGCGTTCCATGACATCGGCTGGCGTTACATTATTAGTAACCATAAAAATGGCCATATCACCTACCACTTTACTACTGGGCGTTACTTTTACCAGGTTTCCGAAGAGCGCATTCACCTGCTCGTACATTTTTTTTACTTCACTGAAACGGTCGCCTAAGCCCAACGCTTCAGCTTGCGGGCGTAAATTTGAATACTGCCCCCCAGGAATTTCATGCTGATATACCTCTGCAGTTCCCGCTTTTAAATCAGATTCAAACGGATAATAATACTCGCGGATATCTTCCCAGTAATTCGAAAACTGATTCAGCTTTTTCATGTCAAACTCGTTGGCACGCTCGTGGCGCTTCATCATCTCCACTACCGAGTTAAAGTTTGGTTGTGAAGTCAATCCTGAAAGTCCGCCCAAAGCTACATCCACCACATCAACACCTGCTTCAATGGCCTTTAAATAGGTGGCAGATTGTATGGAAGAGGTGTCATGCGTATGCAAATGCAACGGAATATTCACTGTGTCTTTTAAGGCGCCAACCAGTTCGGTCGCTGCATATGGCTTCAGCAAGCCAGCCATATCTTTAATGGCAATAATGTGCGCCCCGGCATTCTCCAGGTCTTTGGCTAATTGCGTATAATATTGTAAAGTGTATTTGGTTTCGTTAGGATCCAGAATATCCCCTGTATAGCTTATGGCAGCTTCGGCGAGTCCGCCAGTTTTGTTTCGTACGTAGTTTATACTTGGTTCCATAGCTTTTACCCAGTTCAGCGAGTCGAAAATTCGGAAAATATCAATCCCGTTTTCCCAAGAGGTTTCAATAAACTTTTCAATTAAATTATCCGGATACGCTTTATATCCCACACCGTTACTGCCTCGCAATAACATCTGGAATAAAATATTGGGCATTAATTTTCGAAGTTCTCGTAGTCGTGTCCACGGACTTTCATTCAAAAACCGAAGACATACATCGAACGTAGCACCGCCCCACATTTCAATACTGAAGGTGTTGGGGTGGTTTTTCGCAAAACTTTCGGCCACATTTACCAGATCGTAGGTTCGCATTCTTGTTGCTAATAACGATTGGTGCGCGTCACGCATGGTCGTGTCGGTAAAATGAATCTTCTTTTCCTTCTTTAGCCATTGGACAAACTTATCAGGGCCTAGTTCTGTTAAAAGGTCTTTGGTTCCCTTAGGGAATGCTGCATTTGGGTCGAAAGCGGGAACTATTGGGGTTCTGAATTTTTTGTTTTCATCGACAAATTTCACATCCGGATTTCCATTCACGATCACTTCCCCCAGATAATTGGTGATCTTTGTGGTACGGTCCTGTGGCAATTTTATGTTGAAGAGCGCAGGCGTATTTCCAATAAAATTCACCGATGCTTTTCCCTCCTTAAAGGTGTCATGCTGAATTACATTCTGAAGAAAATGAATATTGGTCTTCACCCCACGAATCCTGAATTCCTTTAAGGCCCGCGTCATTTTGCGAACCGCTCCGTCCAGCGTACGGCCGTGTGCCGAAACTTTCACCAGCATTGAATCGAAAAACGGACTAATGCTATACGACTGGTAAATACTCCCGGCATCCAATCGAATTCCCATCCCTGAAGCACTTCTATAGGTAGTGATGGTCCCGTAATCTGGTGTAAAATTATTGGCGGGATCTTCAGTCGTTAACCTGCATTGTATGGCAAATCCGTAGGTCTGGAGAGAGTCCTGATCATAAATTTTAATCTGTTTATCGTTTAACTTGTAACCCCCCGCAACAAAAATCTGTGTTTTAATAAGGTCTATTCCTGTGACCATTTCAGTAACCGTGTGCTCTACCTGGATTCGCGGATTTACCTCGATAAAATAGACTTCATCACTTTTATCTACTAAAAACTCTACAGTACCAACGTTGTTGTAGTTTACTTCTTCGGCAATGGCAACGGCGTATTTGTATAGTTGTTCCTTCACTTTAGCTGAAACATTATACGAAGGGGCCATTTCCACCACTTTTTGATGGCGGCGTTGTACCGAACAATCCCGCTCGTACAAATGGCGAATGTTTCCGTGGTTATCTGCCACGATCTGAATTTCCAGATGCTTTGGGTCTTCTACATATTTTTCTAAAAACATTGTGTCGTCCCCAAAGGCATTTAAGGATTCGCTTTTTGCTGAAGTAAAATTATTAGAAAGTTCTTCCGCAGAACGAATGATACGCATCCCACGACCACCCCCGCCAGAAGCGGCTTTTAGCATTACCGGATAGCCAATCGTTTCAGCTTCTGAAAGGGCTATTTTTAAACTGCTAAGTTTTTTGGTGTTACTTTGAATGATGGGAACCTTGCACTTTTTAGCAATCTTTTTTGCCGTAATCTTATCGCCCAAAGCATCCATCACTTCAGGATCGGGACCTATAAAAATGATATCATTTTCAGCACATTTACGAGCAAATTCTGAATTTTCCGAAAGAAACCCATACCCAGGGTGGATGGCATCTACGTTTTTAGACTTTGCCAAAGCAATAATAGCATCACTATCTAAATACGGTTTAAGGGGTTGGTCGTTAGTGCCAATCTGGTAGGCCTCGTCTGCCTTGTAGCGGTGTTGAGAATAGCGATCTTCGAACGTATAAACAGCAACGGTTTGCAAGTTGATTTCGGTGCATGCCCGAAATACACGGATGGCTATTTCGCCACGATTGGCAACAAGGACTTTTTTAATTTTCATGATACTAATTTAAGATGTTCTAAAGGTACAAAATTTGTTATGCGTGCATAGTAAATTTTATAAAGAATTTTAAATAGCACTTTATATATGTTTTACAAAAAAGGATTCTCCGTCTCATAATTCCGTACAATAAAATCGAGTGCACTTTCCAGAATTTCACCCATATTTTTGGACTTTTTAAAATTGATATCCCCTGTTAATTCCAGTAATCCCTTGCGCAGTTGTTTCATTTTTTCGGGAGGAGAAAGGGTGTCGTTTTTCATACACACCAACAATTCTTCCAGGCGATCTTTTTCACTTGTGGCGCGTTTTGCCAGCAAGGACCGCTCTTCCCGTTTGTATTGCTCAATGGAAGCATCTTCCAGCACTCTGGCGGTTAATTGTACGAGGATGTTATTTTCTTTTAAAAACTGGGGTTTGTACACTTTTTGGTTGCCTTCGTACGATTGCTGGTCAAAGTCTATCGCGCGGATTCGGTATTGGATTCTGTCAAAATCGTTAGTGAGCACCATCACGTAGTTATACGAACGCATATCGCCCAATAGTCGTACAAAACAGCGCTCATTGAACTTTACAAACTCTTTTGCAATTTCCCGTTTGTCCTGTTCAGAACAAAGGTCCAAATGGTGTGTAATAAAGTCGTCGCCAGGAATGCCTGAAATATGTTCCTCGATAAGTGTATTTCCGTGTACCAGAAAATTAATGTGGTTTGGAGACAGTAAATGTTCTAACTCCAATCCATAAATACGCGAGGCATCCGCTTTTTTAATGTAAAGAAAGATGTAGTTGTCGTTTAAAATATTTCGCACTTTTATACGGAAAGGTTTCGAGTTTCCGAAGGTGCAAAAATCAATACTGTCAATATTTAAATAAGGGAGCAATGCATCAGATCCGTCAGAATGCAGGATGGAGTACATGCGCTTTAAACTCTCTTCAATTTCCTGAGTTTCGAATTCAGAATAATACACTTGTATCCAAAGCGTGTCATTTCCATGTGCGTCAAAAACAGTCACCGAGCCCTGAAAACGTAGCAAATCATCGTAATAAATCGGAATTTTTATATTGCGCGCGTATTTGGTCAAGTATGCTGAAAGTTGTTCAGATATGGGATACGCAGGCTTCTTTTTGGAAATTAATTTTTTCATAGTGTGGCTTCGGAATGCTAAAGATACGGAGTTTTATACGGTTCCTTGATAGTTGGGTAATTTGTTAAAGTTGTCTTAATAAAAACCAAAAACTGTCACAATTCAATTGTTTTACAGTCCTTTATGTATCAATCAAAAATCAGCTAACCAGTCATTATGCAAGATCTCATCAAATTTGCTTGGCTCCCATTTATTTTTTTCTTCGGAATAACGGAAGCCCAGAAAGCAGAAACTACCACAAAATCAAACATTAAACGCAGTTATACTACGACCTCGGTGGGTACTACAGCATCTCCTAAAATAGATGGTGAGCTTACCGAAGCTGCCTGGGATCTGGTGGAATGGACTTCAGACTACGTAGAGTTTGAACCAGATAATGCCACAGCGCCTACCGAGCAAACAAAAATGAAGATTCTCTACGATGAAAAGAATTTGTATGTAGCCTTTAAGTGTTATCAAAAAGACCCAGCAACTATTGAACGCAGAATGGGGCGTCGTGACGATTTTCCAGGCGATTGGGTAGAAATTAATATTGATAGTTACGGTGATGACCGTACGGGATTTTCATTTACAGCATCAGCTTCTGGTGTAAAAGGAGATGAATTTATAAGCAACAACGGTAATTTTGATGGAAGCTGGAACCCCATCTGGTACCTTGCTACCAAAATAGACACCGATGGCTGGACTGCCGAAATGCGCATACCATTAAGCCAGTTACGTTTCAGTAATGCCGATGAACAAGTGTGGGGCATTCAATCTACCCGCCGTTATTTTAATAATGAAGAACGCTCAACGTGGCAATCCTTGCCTCCTAATCCGCCAGGCTGGGTAAGTGAGTTTGGAGAATTGCGAGGGATTAAGGGTATAAAACCTCAAAAACAATTGGAGATCCAACCCTATACCGTGGCTCAATTGGATACGTACGAAGAAGAAGAAGGGAACCCCTTCCGTGATGGAAGTGATGCGCGATTAACAGGAGGTCTGGATGCTAAGATAGGCGTCACTAACGATCTAACACTGGACGTTACTATAAACCCAGATTTTGGACAAGTAGATGCAGATCCTGGTGCCGTTGCATTAGATGGGTTTGAAATTTTCTTTCAGGAACGTCGTCCGTTTTTTGTGGAGAATAAAAGTGTCTTCGATTTTCAGATTGGTGGGGGTGCAGACAACCTCTTTTTTTCAAGACGAATTGGCCGTAGTCCCCAAGGTTCAGCTTTTGGACCCACTACAGCTTTTATTGACCAGCCAAACAATACGACTATTTTAGGTGCAGCAAAGTTTAGTGGAAAAACAAAAGATGGGCTAACGGTTGGTGTTTTAGAGAGCGTAACTGCGAAAGAATTTGCAGATGTTATTGATGAAGACGGTTCGGAATCTGAAGAACTGGTAGAGCCTTTGACCAATTATCTGGTAGGAAGAGTCCAGCAGGATTTTAATGACAACAACAGTTATGTAGGAGGTATCTTTACAAGTGCTATACGAAATATGGACGAAAACGTGTCTTTTTTACACTCCCACGCCTATTCTGGAGGACTTGATTTTAAGCATAACTGGAAAGAAAGAACGTATTACGTAGAAGGAAGTGCTGTGCTAAGTAATGTTCGAGGAAGTGTCGAATCCATATTACGCTCCCAAACTGCAATTACACATTTGTTTCAGAGAGTAGATGCAGACCACGTAGAAGTGGACCCGACAAGAACACAACTTACGGGAACCGGGGGCCGATTTGAATTTGGAAAAGGGGGCGGTGGTAACTGGCGGTATGCCATTGGCGGAAATTTTAAATCTCCGGAACTAGAGTTGAATGACTTAGGGTTTTTACGTCAAGCAGATGATATTAGGCAATATGCTGTATTGCGAAGACTTTTCAATAAACCCACGAGTTGGTACCGTCGTGCAAATACCTGGGCAGAACTATCCACAGCCTTCGATTTTGAGGGAAATTACAATCGTGTTCAGTATGAAATTGGTGGCTATGTAAACTGGAAAAACAACTGGTGGAGCGAAATAGGCGGAGCACACAAACCCAGGATATTTACCAATACGTTTTTAAGAGGAGGTCCGCGCTGGAGCTACAATGAAGAAAATTATATCTTTCTGTTTTCGGGGACAGATCAACGTAAAAAGCTAAGCTTTAGTGGTGGGACGGTACAGTCCAGAGCTACCCAGGATAATTTTAGCGTATACCGCTATGAAGTTAATACAAGATACCAGCCTTTAAATAGTTTAAGTTTATCGCTAGGTGTAAATTACGAAGAAAGCCCCAGCAAGACACAGTATGTTTCTCAGGGAGATTTTAACGGGACACCCCGCTATATTTTAGGTGCTATTGACCAGGAAACACTAAGTGCTACGTTACGGGTGAACTATAATATTAACCCGAATCTAACGATTCAATATTACGGGCAACCCTTCATCTTTACTGCAGACTTTTCAGACTTTAACTATGTAAATGATGCAACTGCAGAGGATTTAAATGATAGGATTACGAACTACACGACAGACCAGATTCGTTTAGAAAATGGCGAATACCGGGTAGATGAAAACCGCGACGGCGACATAGACTATAGTTTTGGAGATCCGGATTTTGCATTTGTACAATTCCGAAGTAACCTGGTCGTACGCTGGGAGTACATTCCAGGGTCTGAAATTTTCCTGGTATGGAGCCAGGGGGTTACAGGTATTGGAGATCCTGCCAACAGCTTTAGTAATATTGTAGATAATCAATTACTAAGTCAAAAACCA
Organism: Flavobacteriaceae bacterium UBA1903; assembly: GCA_002337605.1. Taxonomy (GTDB): domain Bacteria; phylum Bacteroidota; class Bacteroidia; order Flavobacteriales; family Flavobacteriaceae; genus Marinirhabdus. The sequence goes on along the minus strand of DDGL01000008.1, from coordinate 146,286 downwards.
CAAAACACCTTTTTGCTGAAAGCTACCTATCGGTTTGTGTTGTAAAAACGAAAAAGAACCGCTTCGCTACAGGAGCTAAGAAACAAGACGGTTACCAGCCGGTCTTGATTCTTGGTTCCTGCACTGCTGTGAAAACAGCATGGTCTTGGGTCAATTTACTATCTTTATTGACTTAAAACGAACAGATGACGCTCCCCTCAAACCTGAAACCTGGTGACACCGTAGGCATCGTTTCTACCGCCAGAAAAATAACAGAAACCGAACTACAGCCCTTCCTTTCCTTGCTGAATGCATGGCAACTACAACCTCTTTTGGGAAAAACTATTGGCGCTGTAGAAAACCAGTTTGCTGGAAGTGATGTGGTACGTACTCAGGATTTTCAGGAAATGATGGACAATCCTGCTGTAAAAGCCATATGGTGTGCACGTGGTGGCTACGGAACGGTACGAATGATAGATGCTTTAGATTTTTCAAATTTCAAAAAGAATCCTAAATGGGTCATTGGGTATAGCGATATGACCGTATTGCACAACACCCTCCATGCGTATGGAATTGCAAGTCTTCATGCGCAAATAGCCTTCAATATTGAACAAAAAACCGAAGCTACAAGACAGACGTTGTATGATGCACTTTTCGGAAATAAATATTCAATAGAATATGCTTCGGAATATAAATTTAACCGAGTGGGAGAGGCTACGGGACAACTGGTGGGCGGAAATCTTTCGGTTTTCTTTTCACTTTTAGGAAGTCCTTCAGCCATTGAAACTAAAGGTAAGATCCTCTTTTTGGAAGATCTTGATGAATATCTATACCATATAGACCGAATGATTCAGAATTTAAAGCGAAGCGGACTTCTATCTCAATTAAAAGGATTGATTATAGGTGGCATGAGCGAGATGAACGACAACACCATCCCCTTTGGTAAGTCTGCCGAAGAAATAATTTTTGAAGCGGTAAAAGAATACAACTATCCAGTGTGTTTCAACTTTCCTGCAGGGCACGTAGAGGACAATAGAGCGCTAATTATTGGGAAGAAAACCACCCTGAAAGTTACTGATGCTCAGGTTATTTTGAAATAGATAAAATCCGAATCCCAAAACGTTTTTTGTACCTTGTCACCTCGACGATAGGAGAGTTCACATTAGAGCTAAGCCAAATTGTAAACAAACCTAACGAAGCGTACTGTGATTTCTTAGTCGTGCCTCTTACGAAATGAATATGTATGGCAACCCATAACGAACTTGGTGAACTTGGCGAAGAGCTCGCAACGCAATTCCTGCTCAGGGAAGGCTATACCATTCTAGAACGCAATTGGACCTTCCAAAAGGCTGAGTTGGACATTGTCGCTCAAAAAGAAGAAGACACTATTGTATTTGTAGAAGTAAAAACCAGAAACAGTGCTTTTTTTGGCGACCCGCAGAGCTTTGTGACCGCCGCGAAAATTAAACTCCTCGTAAAAGCAGCGAATGAATATTTAATTTCAAACGAGCTTCCACAAGAAGCCCGTTTCGATATAATTGCCGTGCTTAAAAACAGTAAAGAAGAGCACCTGGAGCATTTTGAGAATGCTTTTTATCATTTTTAACTCTTCGTTTTCAGGAATTCATTTTCTCCTTCACTAACTGCGCCACTTTGTACAAAATGATAATCTCCAAAATTGTAGTGGGAAGTAGTAATAAACCACCGCCCATAGCAAAAATAACTGTTAAAAAACAGGCGTAGGTAACGATTTCAAAAATACCTGTAATAACTGCCAAATTCCCCAGGGCCTTTTGAAAACGAAGCATTGCAATACCCATTAAAACTCCAACAATTCCAATAGAGATAGATTGACCAATCATTATTTCAGCTTGATTAAAAGGCTCAAAATAGAGGGAAATAATATCCATTCCGTAAAATACCACACTAAGAATAAGCATGATAAATACTACAATTTTTAGAAGGTAATTGTTGAGAATATTTCCACTTAAAATAAAACCTCGGTAGAAAAACAGAATTGATGTTAGCACAATTAATTTCAGTGGAATGTAAATATAATCCGGATATAATGCTCCTTTTTCGAACATTCTATACATATCTGCTGGCACTTCAGCAAAGCCTAAAACGAAATAGACAATACCCGCAATCCAGGCTATTTTTAAATGCTTTGTGAGGAAATTAGCTTGTTGGGTATCATCAATCTTCAGAAAGAATGCTTTTTTAAGGCCACTTTCAACAGTGCTTTCGGTAAAAGATTCGAAGTCTTCACCAAGGGCCGCTAAAATAGTCTTTACAGTATAGGATCTTGGGACTACTTCTCCTGCTTCAATACGTTGAATGGTTCGCACGCTTATGTTGCATTGAGCGACCAAATCTTCCTGGGTGAATCCTTTTTCTTGTCGTAAGGCTAAAATATGTTGCCCGAGTGCAGGTTGTTTCATCGTAAATATGTTTTTAGTTGTTTCCACAAGAATACGATGGTTTAAAAATTAGAACTAGTATTTTAATTGAAATTCACCCGACATTTACCCGTCATTATAGTGATGATAAGTGCTAAGAGGATTTCTGTCTATTGTTGAAATTTTAATAAAACATCTAAAACGCGTCTCACCGAAGTCACTTTTTCAATTGTCAACAACAACCTGAGACCGTTTCGGGTTTGTTTTTCTTTCATTTTTACGGTTTGAGAATGTGTTTGCACAAACTGAAGCATTTTGCTGAAAGCCGGACTCTGGTAAAAATCGCTTTGTTGATCACTAATAAAATAGCCGATAAACCTGCCTTTTTTCATCACAACACGCTCCAGCCCCATAGCAATTGCCATCCATTTTATACGTACGCTGTTGAGTAGATCTTCTACTTCCTCGGGGAGTTCTCCGAAACGATCCAACAATTCTTTTTCAAATTTCTGAAGTTCTGGCTCGGTTTTCAGCTCATTTAACTTGGTATAGAGGTTTAATCTTTCCGTAATATTATTTACATAATCGTCTGGGAATAGTAGCTCAAAGTCGGTGTCAATTACAACTTCTTTGACAAATTTTCGGTTTTTGAATTCTTTATCGGTTTCAGTATAAAGATCTTTAAACTCTTTTTCTTTTAGCTCTTCAATGGCTTCAGCTAGAATTTTCTGGTAGGTCTCAAAACCAATTTCGTTTATAAAGCCACTTTGTTCGCCGCCTAACAAATCGCCTGCACCCCGAATTTCTAAATCCTTCATCGCAATGTTCAATCCGCTACCCAATTCACTAAATTGCTCCAAGGCCGTAATACGTTTTCTGGCATCATCGGTCATCGCAGAATAAGGGGGCGTGATAAAGTAACAGAACGCCTTTTTATTGCTACGCCCTACACGCCCTCGCATTTGGTGCAAATCTGATAAGCCAAAATTGTTCGCATTATTTATAAAAATTGTATTGGCATTGGGCACATCCAGACCACTTTCGATAATAGTGGTTGATACTAAAACATCAAACTTATTGTCCATAAACCGAAGCATAAGATCTTCAAGTTTTTTGCCTTCCATTTGTCCGTGACCAATCCCGATCTTGGCATCTGGCACCAAGCGCTGAATTAAGCCAGCAACTTCTTTAATGTTTTCAATACGGTTATGTACAAAAAATACTTGTCCGCCACGGGAAATCTCATATCTAACCGCATCGCGAATGGTCTCTTCCCCAAACCGGATTACGTGGGTTTCTACGGGATATCGATTGGGTGGTGGCGTGGTAATGACACTTAGATCCCGTGCTGCCATTAAACTAAATTGTAATGTTCGCGGGATAGGCGTTGCTGTTAAGGTAAGTGTGTCTACATTTTCTTTAATGGTTTTCAACTTATCTTTTACGGAAACACCGAACTTTTGCTCTTCGTCAATTATAAGTAAGCCAAGGTCTTTGAACGTTACCGATTTGCTCACCAATTGATGGGTGCCAATTACAATGTCTAATGTGCCGTTTGTCAAACCTTCCAGAACGGTTTTTCGCTCTTTTGCAGTTCTGAATCGGTTGAGGTAATCTACGTTTACGGGCATTCCTGCCAAGCGCTCACTAAAGGTTTTAAAATGTTGAAAAGCAAGAATCGTAGTAGGTACTAAAATAGCCACTTGTTTGCCGTTGTCCACGGCTTTAAAAGCTGCTCTCACCGCAACTTCAGTTTTTCCGAAACCTACGTCACCGCATACCAAACGGTCCATGGGGCGCTCGCTTTCCATATCGCCTTTTACATCGGCTGTGGCGGTCCCTTGATCTGGGGTGTCTTCATACATAAAACTGGACTCCAGCTCGTGTTGTAAATAACTGTCGGGATCGTACTGAAATCCTTTTTGGAGCCTTCTTTTTGCATACAGTTCAATTAAATTGAAGGCAATCTCTTTAACTCTTTTCTTTGTTTTTTGCTTTAATTTTTTCCAGGCAGCACTTCCTAGCTTGTAGATTTTTGGGGTGGTGCCGTCTTTTCCGTTGTACTTTGAAATTTTATGAAGCGAATGAATGCTGAGGTATAAAATATCACGTTCCCCATAAATTAGTTTAATAGCTTCCTGTTGTTTGCCTTCCACGTCAATTTTCTGAAGACCGCCAAATCTTCCAATCCCATGATCTATGTGTGTTACATAATCACCCACTTCAAGATTGGTAAGTTCTTTTAATGTAATGGCTTGCTTCTTGGCGTAGCCATTCTTTAAACTGAACTTGTGGTACCGTTCAAAAATCTGATGATCTGTATAGCAAACATTCCGGTTTTCATGGTCAATAAAGCCTTGAAATAGTGAAAAAACAATCGTTTCGTATTGTTCTACATGCCCCTGGGCATCGTCAAAAATATCATGGAAGCGTTTGGCTTGCGACTCGCTGCTACAAAAAATATAATTGGTGTAACCGTCGGCTGTATTTTGGTTCAGGTTTTCAATAAGTAAATTAAATTGCTTATTGAACGAAGGCTGCGGAACGGTATTAAATGAAATCTCCTCGGCTCCATTCGGAGTCGAAGATAATGTTACGGTCGTAAACCCATCCAACTGCTCCTTTAATAATCTCGAAGTACAAAACAATTCAGCTGGTGCGCTCATTTTTACTTCGCCTTGTTGTTGGTTATAAGCTTCTGTTGCTTTACGGAAAAGTTTATCTATGGCGCCGCTAAGCAGTTCTTCATTTTTTAAACAGACCACTGTTTTAGAGGAAACATATTTCAGAAAACTTTCACGGTTTTCATCCAGCATTTTATTCTCTACGTTGGGAATAATCGAAATTTTCTTCAACTGCTCTAAAGAGAGTTGTGTCTCAACATCAAACGTACGTATACTGTCTACATCGTCACCAAAAAATTCAATTCTATAGGGTTCATCATTGCTGAAACTAAACACATCCAAAATTCCTCCACGGACTGAAAACTCACCTGGTTCGGTAACAAAATCGGTTCTTTTAAATTTATATTCAAAGAGCACTTCGTTTACAAAATCGATTGAAACGGTGTCGTTTAAAGAAAGTTTCAGGGTGTTTTTTTCTAATTCCTTTTTGGTCACTACTTTTTCAAACAGTGCTTCAGGATAGGTAACGATAAGGGCGGGTTTTCTTCGTGAATTGATCCGGTTTAGCACTTCGCTGCGCAATAAGACGTTTGCGTTGTCGGTTTCATCAATTTGATACGGTCTCCGGTAGCTTCCAGGGTAGAATAATACAGCGTCTTCCCCTAAAATATTTTCTAAATCGTTTAAATGATATGCAGCTTCTTCTTTATCATTCAGGATTAAAAGAAATGGCTTTTCAGAAGTTTTAAATGCATCGGCTATTACAAGTGATGTTGCACTGCCAACCAAACCCGACACAACGCAATTCTCCCTGGTTCCGGAGCGGAGCCGAAGAGCCAGTTTTCCAAGTGCGGAAGACTGTTTAAAGAGAGAACGAACGATTGGTTTACTCATCGAATGTGCAAAAGTAGTCCAAACCTTTTAGGTTTTCAAAACCTGAGAGGGGTTTTAGTTTAACTTTATCATTTTGATAACACAGCAAGCACAAGCTATCCACTACATTTAGGCTATGAAAAAATTGACCAACGACCAATGGGCTTTTTTTGTAGCCCGAATTACCATTGGAATTAACATGTTGGTGCACGGCTTGGTGCGCATTCCGAAACTTTCCAAGTTTGCTGAAGGATTAACCAAGAAATTTTCAGAAACCTATCTGCCAGAAATTCTTGTTGCTCCTTTTGCCCATGTTCTGCCTTTTATAGAATTGACTTTAGGAATTTTATTGGTGCTGGGCTGGAAGACTAAATTTGCGTCTGTTGCAAGTGGTCTGTTAATCGCAGTATTGCTTTTTGGAATGGCAATGCAGGAAGACTGGGGAGGTGTTGGTAATTTAATGGTGTATGCAATTTTCTTTTTTCTGCTCATTAAAAACCTGGAACATAATGCAATTGCCATTGATGGAAAAAGTAGGGCCACAGTAGATGGTTTTAAATAGATAGAAATAATTAAAAATATTCCCGCTTTTGCGGGAAATGAATATGGGATTTAAACACTACGATGTATTTGTAATTGGAACTGGAACCGCTGGAAAAGGGGTTGCGAAAGACTGTGCAAAAGCTGGATTGAAAGTAGCCATTGCAGATAACCGAATGTATGGAGGTGTCTGCCCAAACCGGGGTTGCGATCCAAAAAAAGTTCTGGTTGGCATCACCGAAGCTATACAAATAGCAACTAATTTGAAAGGAAAAGGAATTGTAGAAATTCCCAATGTTAACTGGAAGGATCTTCAAAAATTCAAGGCTACATTTACCGATGCAATTCCCGCTGCGACTGAAAAGGATTTAAAGAAATTAGACATTGAATTGTATCATCAATCCCCTAAATTTTTGGATCAAAACACCCTTTCTGTAGAAGGAAAAACAGTAACGGCAGACAAGATTGTAATTGCTACAGGGCAAAAACCAATGGAACTAAAGATCCCTGGAAGAGAACATCTGTTAACGAGCGAAGATTTCTTACATCAAGCTGAGCTACCAGATGAAATAATTTTTATTGGCGCCGGGTATATTGGGATGGAGTTTGCACATATCGCTGCTCGTTGCGGTGCAAAAGTAACAGTCATTGAATTTGCAGAACGCCCTTTAGCCCCTTTTGAAGAAGACATTGTACATTATCTCACCCGGGCTTCTGAAGATTTGGGAATCAATTTTATTTTTAATGCGGAAGCTTCAGCCCTAGAGAAATTAAGAACCAATTTTAGGGTATCCTATAAAAAGAATGGCAAGACAGCGTCTGTGAAAGCCAAAGCAGTTTTTAATACCGCAGGAAGAGTACCATCGATTGACGAACTGGATTTGGAAAAAGGCAATGTAGCATTCGAGAAAAACGGAATTTCAGTTAACGAATACCTTCAAAATACTACAAATACAAATGTCTATGCCTGTGGTGATGTTTCAGCAAGTGGCTCCTTACCACTAACGCCTACTTCTTCTCAGGAATCCAGAGTTGTTTCTATTAATATTCGAAAGAAAAATTCTGAAAAAATGGATTTTCCACCCGTACCTTCGGTAGTATTTACACTTCCGCAGGTAGCGGCAATAGGCTTAACCGAAAAACAAGCTAAAGATCAAGGCTACGATATTGTGGTAGAACATAAAAGCGTGCCACATTGGTTTAATGCCAAGCGTATGGCAGAAGACGTCTATGCCTATAAAACTATAGTAGATAAAAAACGAAACCTAATTCTTGGTGCCCATATTATTGGTGGTGGCGCAGGAGAAATGATCAATCTTTTTGTGCTCGCTATGTGTGGGAAACTTACTCCGGACAATCTAAAAGCAATGATTTTTGCGTATCCCACATGGGGGAATGATATTAAGGGAATGGTGTAGGCAGGTATGAATTTAGAGGTGCGAACGATGTTTGACTTAATGATTTATTTACCCACGTGATGTGGGTGGTTGTTTCAAGAAAAATGAAACTTTTTTCTTTTCGTTTTTTCCGAAACTTTGCGTCCTCTTCTCAATTGAATTGTGTAGGGAGGTATGAGTTTAGAGCTACAAACAACGAACAACGAACAACGAACAACGAATTTACAAGTAATGTGTCAATCGCTCTAGATCCTTTTCAGAATTATACACATTTGGCGAAATTCGAATAGATGTTCCTCGGTAGGAAACATAGATCTGTTCTTTTAAAAGAATTTCTTTTAGCAGTTCAATTCTAGAGGGATCTTCAGGACACAATCCAAAAAGGTGGTGACTTCGGAATGCATCTTCTTCTATAAAGAAACCAGTTCCTCTTAATTTTGAAACCGTTGTTTCTGAAATACGCTTACAATACTGCTGAATATTTTGAGGCTTCCATTCGTTTAACTGTCTAATGGATTCCGAAAGCATAGGCGTGAGAATAAAATTACTGCTTTCGCCAACATCGTATCGGGTTGCTTTGGGTTTTAATGCGTGGTTGTAATGTACCAGCTTTGAAAAATTTTCAGACCCTATATGATTCATCCAGTTATTTTCAAGTGGTTTTCCGTGATGGAAACGTTCGCCAAAATAGGCCACCCCTAAACTATAAGGGCCTAACAGCCACTTATAACCGCCACATACTAAGGCGTCGGGTTGTATTTCAGCAACTGAAAAAGGGAATGCACCCACACTTTGAGTGCCGTCTATCACTAAAAATGCATCCACATCGTTGCTTCGTTCCCGAATTGCTTTTAAGTTGAAAAGTGTCCCATCTGCCCAATGGCAATGTGGAAGCGCAAGACATTTCGTTTTTGGGTTGATGGCTGCTAGAATTTTTTCATTCCAGGCTGCGCCTCTTCCTGGCTTAATTTCAGGAGCTGTAATTGTTATAATTTTTATACCTTTTTCAGTCTCTAAAGCTTTCCAGGCATAATAATTACTTGGAAACTGTTCTTCTAAAACAATAATTTCATCACCTTTTTCAAAAGGAATGTTGTTTACTGTAATGGCAATTCCGTAAGAAACCGAAGGGATGATAGCAATGGATTCAAAATCGGGAGTTTCAATTAATTGTGCAAAGCGTTTTTTTAAGGTGATTTTTTCAGCAAAAAAATCGTTTTCTGAAATTAAATAGGGCTTGCTTTTTTTCTGAAGACATTCCAGTCCAATGGTTTCTACCGACTTTAATTGTGGCGACATATATGCGCCGTTGAGATAGGTGATGTTTTCTTCAAGATTGAAGAGGTGCTTTTGATTTTGCATACATCTAATTTACGCTTTTTTGAAGTACTCTAAACATTTCTTGACTGGATTGGTTTTGTGATTTTTGATCGCGTGAATACTGCTGTTTAAAACTAAAAGCCCGGCCGCTATTAAGGCTGAAATTTTAATAACCTCTACCGTTTCCCAATTGGCTACGGCTATAGCAATGAGAGCCCAGGCGCCAACCAGGCCAAACTCACGCATGTTTCGGGACCACGTAACAATAAGATTCACTGAAGTGGCAATGCCAATCATAAAGAGTGTCCACGTTTCTGGTGTAAAACCAAATCCGTTCCAATCTATTTTAACCAGATACGTGGCAACATTTGCAATACACGCTACAGTAACCCAGCCGCTATAGATTACAAAAGGCCACCATACAAAAGCGATCACTGAGATGGGCTTGTCGTCAAGTTCCATTCTATTCTTCAACACAATTTTCAGTAAACAGAACAACAAAACGAATATAGTAACTACCGAAAGCAACACATAATCCGATACAAAGAGATAGCACCATAAACTGTTGGCAACACAACTTATTACAAACCACCATCCGGTTTTTAATACAAAGCTATCGTCTCTGACTTTTACAAAAAGGCTTCTGGCTTGATAAAAGATAAAACCAAATAGTAACAAATAAATAACTCCCCAAATAGCAAAGGCGTATCCGGCAGGAGTAAAGAGGGTCTGGTATGTAGCACTCATCTCAGCTTGTGTAGTACCGTTAAAAGCACCGGTACTGGAGGCATAATTGATGTAAATAGTTATAAGAAAAGCAATACTATTTGCAATCTGGAGCGTTTTTTTCATACTCTAAAAATACGGATATCTTGTCAAGATAGTTTATATGAATTCAATTTTAATTTTCTTACTATTCTATAAAAATAATGGTTCGTTAAACTAGACATGCCTTTGGTCGAAAATAACTTAGATTTTATCGAAAAAAGGATCTTGGAAACATCCAAAGCGTGGAAAACATCGTTATATATTATAGTTTCGCGTTTAAATATAATATACAGACCATGTCCCGAATTTTGTCTCTATCATTCTTATTCTTATTTGCACTAAATAGCTATTCTCAAGTGGGAATTGGTAATGTGTTGCCTCAAAGTGCCTTAGACGTTTCGTCAAGTAATAATGGGGTGCTTATCCCAAGAGTTGCTCTTACCTCTACAACCGATGTTACTACCGTGGAGAGTCCAAATGCTGCTTCTTTGGTAGAAAGCACACTGGTTTATAATACGGGTGCTGCTGGTCTCACTGAAGCTGGGTTTTATTACTGGGAGAATAGCCAATGGAATATGCTATTGAGCAGCAACCAGAAACAAATGCATATAGGAAGGGCTCGTGTTACATCGGCAGGGACCTTAAGTGTTACTGGAGTAGGTTTTAGGCCTATTACGGTAGAGTTTATTGCAATCAATAGAATTGAGAACTACAACAGTGGTGCTTACAGAAGTGGTACCAATAATTCAAATGATTTACGAATGGCAGGTGGCTTTACTACAGGGTACGCTAGAGATGATGGTGCTTCTATAGAACAACAAGCTATTGCTAGTGGATTTAGTGGTTCCAGTCTCAACAATATAGGTGCCTATAGTTCTTCTAGTCACTGTATTGCAGCATTCTATGTAAATAATAATGGTGAACCGATACATGACAATGGGACAGCTACTGGTGGTGCTGATGCCGAAGAAGGATTGGTGAGAGCCTCATTGCAGTCGTTTGATACTGATGGATTTACCCTTAATTTCGACAGGTTCTTGCCTGGTGCTGCGGCTACCAACAACAATCAGTTGGTCATTATTTACAAAGCCTATCGCTATTAAAATTTTAAAGTAACCTTCGTTGTAAAACATACCTACTTATGCAATGAAAAAAATAAGCCAATGCAAGCAAAGCATTGGCTTATTTTGTTTAAAGATAATTTCTATCCAATCATGTGTTTTCTAGGCCGAAATTAATTTTTTAAAATCTTAATAGTTTCGTCATTAATTCGTAAATAATACATGCCTTCAGAAAAACCCGACAAGTTAATTTGCTTATTAGCTCCCCTAAGCTCCCCCTTTAATAACTGTTTTCCCGTGGTTGAGTAAACTTCAAAGGAAACGTTAGCAGTTGTATTTACATACACCCTATCTCGTGTAGGGTTAGGATACACACTTGTACTAAAGCTGTTTTCCTGAATATTCAATACAGGTGCACATTCAATATTTGTTTGAATGTTGGATGCTTCTGCTGGGTTATCTAATAAAGACTCTGTAAGCAAAGGGCAATAACAATCGTTTTCCTCCATATGCAACCTAAGCCATGAAAGCGCAATTTGGCCTACAAGTCCGTTGGCTCCACTGGGAGTATTTGCGACGGAGTGATTTCCATTTTCAACCTCAAAAAGTAACTTGTCAGTTGTTTTTGGGGTTACGTTATAATGTATATCTGCATGTTGTGCGGGAGGTGCTGTAGGATCATTTTCACCACTTAAAATTAAGACTGGGGCATCATGATCTAAAGTAGGATTAGGCAACCAGGGACATAAAGCAACCACGCTTTTAATAGTATTATCAAGAACAGCTGCACGTTGTGCTCCACCGCCTCCCATAGACCAACCACTTACCGCAAACTTATCTATATCCAAACCTCCTTCTAGGGGAGATGAAGTTCTTGTGTTTTCTTGCCGTAGTGTTTCTAAAGCATCCAGTAATGCTTCTGCCCTGGCCTCAGGAAAATCGAATGGGGAGTTCGTCCCAATGATAATTGCTACAATTCCATGCGAAGCATAAAAAGGACCCCATTCTTCAACGCTCGACGGGGCTGCTGTGAAACCAGGAACAATAGCGATACTGCTATAAGGGGGAGTGGCATTTGTTGGATAGTATATGGTTGCGCCAGCATAGTCTGGCCCATTCCTAATTCCATCTGCTTCGGTAAGAGTAGCAGTTTCAAACGGTCCTGGATTTGTTAGAGTAGCAACGGTGACATCTTCGCATTGTGCAAAGACTGTAGTGGTGGAAGTTATTAGAACTGCTAAAAAGAGTACTAATACAATGTATGTTTTTTTCATCTACAAAAATTTTATCAGTACGTAAGATACATAAATATCAAATTTCAGCAACTTATAATTTTAGCGCAATTTAATTAGACTACTCAATGCCTCTACATACAATAACTAGTGGGCTTCCAGCCAGTCTTTACCAAGACCAATTTCTACATCTAAGGGAACGTCCATTTTATAAGCGTTTTCCATTTCGGTTTTAATGAGCGATTTCATTTCTTCCAGTTCTGGCTTGTAAACGTCAAAAACCAATTCATCATGCACTTGTAGGAGCATTTTAGTTTTGTAATTTCCTTCTGAAAGTTTACGATGAATGTTAATCATTGCAATTTTAATAATATCTGCTGCACTCCCTTGAATTGGGGCGTTTACAGCATTTCTTTCGGCGGCACCACGCACCACCTGGTTGCTGCCGTTTATCCCGTTTAAGTACCTGCGACGGCCCATCACGGTTTCTACATAGCCGTTTTCACGTGCAAAATCTACCAACTCGCTCATATAATTTCTAAGCTTCGGATAGGTTTTGTAATACGCATCGATCAATTCTTTAGATTCAGTTCTGGACAAATCGGTCTGATTGCTCAATCCAAAGGCTGAAACACCGTAAATAATACCGAAGTTTACTGTTTTGGCGTTTCCACGTTGCTCGCGGGTTACGTCTTCTAGGGCAACATTAAACACTTTAGCCGCCGTTGAAGCGTGAATATCTTCCCCGTTTTTAAAGGCATCTATCATGGTGTCTTCCTGGCTCAATGCAGCAATAATACGCAATTCAATTTGCGAATAATCTGCGGCTAACAAGACATATTCTTCGCTGCGAGGAATAAATGCTTTGCGAACTTGCCTCCCGCGCTCTGTCCTAATAGGAATGTTCTGTAAGTTAGGGTTGTTGCTGCTTAAACGTCCTGTGGCAGCAACTGTTTGCATATAATCGGTATGCACGCGCTGGGTAGTTGGTTCTACCTGTTCGGGAAGGGCATCTACATAGGTGCTTTTCAGTTTAGCCAGACCACGGTATTCCAGTACATCGGCGATTATTTTATGATCTTTAGCTAGGTAGCTTAATACGTCTTCTGCTGTAGAATATTGACCCGTTTTGGTTTTTTTTGGCTTGTCTATAAGTTTCAGCTTTCCGAAGAGAATCTCACCCAGTTGTTTGGGCGAGGCAATATTGAATTCTTCACCCGCTTCTTCATAAATGGCTTTTTCCAGGTTTGCAATATCATTTTCTAATTCTGAGGACAAACTTTTCAGAAAATCTTCATCCAGATTAATGCCTTCCAATTCCATGTCGGCTAACACACGAAGCAGTGGCAATTCAATTTCATCAAATAATTTCTGTGTATTGGCTTCTCCCAGTTCTTTTTCAAAATGTTCTTTTAGCTGAAGGGTTATGTCGGCATCTTCCACCGCATATTCGGTTTGTTCTGCTATGGAAACATCCCGCATCGATTTTTGGTTTTTCCCTTTTTTACCAATCAATTCAGTAATGGAAACAGGAGTGTAGTTGAGGTAGGTTTCGGCCAGCACATCCATATTGTGACGCATATCCGGATTAATAAGGTAGTGCGCTAACATAGTGTCGAACAATTTTCCTTGTACTGAAATATTATATTTATGAAGTACTTTAATGTCATACTTTAAATTCTGACCAATCTTTTCAATCGATTCCGACTCAAAAAATGGGCGTAACTGTTCGATGATTTCCTGGGCTTCTTTTTTACCTTCAGGAAACGGCAGGTAAAATCCTTTTCCGGTTTCCCAGGAAAAAGCAATTCCAACCAACTCAGCTGTTAAGGGGTCCAATCCTGTAGTTTCGGTATCAAAACACACCGAAGTCTGTTTCATTAAATTCTGAATAAACAACTTGGTTCCCATCCCGGGTTGCACGGTCTGGTAAAAATGCTCGGTATCTTTAATTGTTTTTCTACTGCTGAAATCTTTTGCATCTGGAGTTGCATCACCATCTCCTCCAAAAAGAGAGAACTGTCCCTGGCCAGCGCTTCGACTACGCTCAGCTTGGGGCTTATTTTCGCTTTTTGATATAGGGGCGGGTGCTTTTGAATCCTCTTTTTGATGTTCTGTACCAACGCTCGCCATTCCTTCTACAGAGAAGGCTTTCAGAAAATTATCTTTCAATCTTCTAAATTCCAGCTCATCAAAAATATCCATTACTTTCTGGGTGTCTGGCGGGCACATTTCAAAATCTTCATAATTGAATTCTAAAGGTACGTCCAGCATAATAGCAGCAAGCTTTTTTGAGAGTAACCCGAGCGCTGCATTGGCTTCAACCTTTTCTTTCATCTTACCCTTAAGTTGGTCTGTGCTTTCCAGCAAGCCTTCCATAGAGCCAAATTGTTTAAGGAATTTTTTTGCTGTTTTATCCCCAACCCCTGGCAATCCTGGAATGTTGTCACTGGCATCCCCCATCATCCCAAGGTAATCAATCACCTGTTCAGGACGCTCTACTTCAAATTTTTTCTGAACTTCAGGAATTCCCCAGGTTTCATAACCACCCCCAAAAGATTTGGGGCGGTACATAAAGATGTTTTCAGAAACCAACTGCGCAAAATCTTTATCGGGTGTCACCATAAAAGTAGTGTAGCCTTCTTTCTCGGCTTTTTTTGCAAGAGTTCCTATCACATCGTCTGCTTCGAAGCCTTCTTTTACCATGATTGGTATTTTCATCGCTTCTAAAATGTCACAGATAATTGGAATTGCAGAGCGGATATCGTCTGGAGTTTCATCGCGATTGGCTTTGTATTCTTCAAACATTTCTTTTCTGTCTACACTACCGCCTTTGTCAAAACATACCGCAAGGTGATCCGGGCGTTCCCTTTTTACCACGTCAATTAAGGAGTTCATAAACCCCATAATGGCGCTGGTGTTTTGCCCTTTGGAATTAATTCTGGGATTTTTTATAAAGGCATAGTACCCACGGAAAATAAGTGCATAGGCATCTACCAGGAAAAGGCGTTTTTTTTGTTCTGACATTGTCTTTTGGTCTTTCTTCAAAAATAGCAAGAACCCATCAGAAAATAGAATTTTGTTGAAAAAGAAAAACCGCTCTCCTCAAAGCGGTTTAACTTTACGTTGAATTATCCCCCAACGATTTTGATTATATGCATACATCTGTGTAAAAGTAACCCAGAACAAAAGAAATAACTTAAAGGAAATCTTACTTCTTCGTTACGAAATAGTTTTGGGATTTGTAATTTCCCCCAAAATTTAAAACCATACAGATGAAAACATTTTCTATTGCTATACACGGAGGTGCTGGCACTTTGTTGAAAGGGCAAATGACTGCTGAAAAGGAAGCGGCCTATAAAAGTGCATTGCAAGATGCTTTGGATGCTGGGTATGCAGTGTTAGCAGAAAAAGGGTCTTCAATAGACGCTGTTGAAACCGCTGTAAAGGTGCTGGAAGACTCTCCCTTGTTTAATGCTGGAAAAGGAAGTGTTTTTACTGCTGAAGGCACTCACGAAATGGATGCTGCTATTATGGAGGGGAAAGAATTAAAAGCTGGCGCCGTTTCTTTGATCACAGGAATTAAAAACCCTGTGAGTCTGGCACGTGATGTGCTCGAAAAAAGCGAGCACGTGTTTTTGGCAGGAGAAGGAGCGATGCGGTTTGCTGAACAGAATACCTATAAAATTGAGCCTTCAGAATATTTTTATGATGAATTGCGCTATCAGCAATGGCAGGATTTGAAGGGAAGCGATGCATTTCAATTAGATCACTCGGTAAAGAAAGATTCTAAATTTGGTACCGTGGGTGCTGTGGCGTGTGATGCCTTTGGAACCATTGCTGCTGCAACTTCAACCGGAGGGATGACCAATAAAAAATGGGGCCGTGTTGGGGATAGCCCAATGATTGGCGCTGGTAATTATGCTAATAACAAAACCTGCGCGGTGAGTTGTACAGGTAGTGGCGAGTTTTTTATTCGCGGCGTTGTGGCGTACGATGTTTCTTGTTTAATGGAGTACAAAGGGCTTTCGTTAGCTGAAGCTGCTTCAGAAGTAATTCAGCATAGGATCTTAAAATTAGGCGGTGATGGTGGTTTAATTGCAGTGGATGCTCAAGGCAACATTGCCATGCCCTTTAATACTGAAGGAATGTATCGCGGGTTCAGAAAATCTACCGAGGAGGGTGGTATTATGATTTATAAGCAATAAATAAATTTTTATCTATTATTCCCTCATCCCAACCCTCTCCCATTGAGAGGGAGTTTTGGTTGGACTTTAAACATTTATGTGACTAACCTTCAACTACAGGCAATGCTAGCGGACTCACGTCTACCTTTTTCTTTTTAATGTGAAAACGATCCCCATTTGCCAGAATATGTGTTTTTAGATTGGTTAAAGACATGGGCGTTCCTTCTTCCAGTAAATGATGGTTGTTGTGTTTTGCTTTTCTTGCATTAAAAAGAATAACCATTCCAGACCCAATTACTTCAAACACGCCTTCTTTTATGATAAGACCAGTATCTTCGGCAAGACCTACACCAATTAATTTAGGAAATTTTGCTACTGCTTCAGCCATTCTGCCAAAACGTCCGCGGCGGATAAAATGGGAGTCTATGATCAATTCGGGCATAAAAGCCATTCCTTCCTTCATTTTTACAGCCCCTTTTATAAACGATTCCTGGCTACTTCCTCCAGAGATCATTTCTTCACTCATACACATAGCACCTGCGCTGGTTCCGGCAATTACAAAATGTTCCTTTTCGTAACGCTCCATCATAATTTTGTGAAGTGTGGTGCCTCCAATCTTTCTTGTTATATTAGATTGGTTACCGCCAGAAAACATGACACAGTCTGCCTTCTTCATTAATTCAATATTACCCGGTGTTTCAGATTGATCCCGGTCGCGGATATTCATTACGTGCAGGTTTTTGCATCCTAATTTCCCAAAGGCGTCTAAGTAATTTTCACCTACTTCATCGGGTATACTGGATGCGGTAGGAATAATAATGATAGTTGCATCCACGCCACCGCTTTCTTTTACTACGCGGGATAAAATACCTTCTTCTATAAATTCAAGATGGTAGATTTCGTTTTCTTCAATTCCTTTGTCTTCGTTACCTCCTATAGGAATTAAGGTTCCTTTTGCTTGCATGATAATTTGTTATAAGATTGCAAAAGTACGTCATTTCAAATAGGAAATTGATATATTTAGCAAATGTTCCTTTAAGAACACCCTCAAGAGAATAGATTCATCCAACCAAAAATAATTTCCATATGAAAATACGTGAAATAAACGCCATGCGTGGTCCTAACTACTGGTCTGTACGACGCCATAAACTTATTGTAATGGTATTAGACCTTGAAAAGATGGAGGAATACCCTTCAGATAAAATTTCAGGGTTTTCAGAGCGCTTACAAGCTATGTTTCCAACTATGTATTCACATAGATGCAGTGTGGGAGAAGCTGGTGGTTTTTTTCAGCGTGTGGAAGAAGGAACCTGGATGGGCCATATTATTGAGCATATCGCGTTAGAAATTCAGACGCTCGCTGGTATGGACACAGGCTTTGGAAGAACCCGCGACTATGGAGAGCGGGGCGTTTATAATGTAGTGTTTAGCTATATGGAAGAAAATGTAGGGCGTTATGCGGCTGAAGCTTCTGTTAAAATTTGCGAAGCTTTAATTGCTGCCGAAGCGTACGACCTGGAACCGGATATTCAGAAAATGAGGGAGTTACGTGAATCTTCCAGATTAGGGCCAAGTACAGGAAGTATTGTGGAAGAAGCCGAGAGTAGAGGAATTCCGTGGATACGGTTAAACCAATATTCGTTATGCCAGTTAGGATACGGAGCAAATCAAAAGCGAATTCAGGCTACGGTTACCTCCGAAACCTCTTCTATTGGTGTAGAATTGGCATGCGATAAGGAAGATACCAAATATTTACTAGAGCAAGCTGAAGTTGACGTACCAAGAGGTGATATTATTAGCCGTGAAAGTAGTCTGGAAGACGCGTGCAGGTATGTAGGGTATCCACTGGTTATTAAGCCTATTGACGGGAATCATGGACGTGGAATTACAGTAGATATTCAGAATTATGAAGATGCTGTCGTAGCCTTTCATGCCGCCAAAGAGGTAAGCCGAAGAGTTATTGTAGAAAAATACATCACGGGAGAAGACTATAGATTGCTGGTAATTAACAACGAGTTAGTAGCAGGCGCCAAAAGAACCCCTGCCCACGTGGTTGGGAATGGAACCGCTACCGTGCAGGAATTGATAGACGAAACCAATAAAGATCCGCGACGTGGCTATGGCCATGAAAAAGTATTGACTCAAATTACGGTAAACGACCTAACCAAAACTATAATTAAAGACGCTGGTAAAACGTTAGAGTCGGTTTTAGAAGAGGGTGAGGTATTGTTACTGAAAGATACTGCCAACCTAAGCACAGGAGGAACTGCCGAAGACATTACAGATATTATTCATCCTGCCAACGTAAGTATGGCAGAACGGATCTCAAAAATAATTGACTTAGATATCTGTGGAATTGATATTATGACGACCGATATTTCGCAACCCCTTTCAGAAACTGGAGGTGCAATACTTGAGGTAAATGCAGGCCCAGGTTTTAGAATGCATTTAGCGCCCACGACAGGACTCCCTAGAAATGTAGCTGCTCCGGTAATAGATAAATTATTCCCAAAACAAGGAGATACCGGGCGTATTCCTATTACAGCTATTACAGGAACGAATGGTAAAACTACCACCAGTAGATTGATTGCCCATATGGCAAAAATGAGAGGTTATAGAGTTGGATATACTACAAGTGATGGGGTGTATATTCAAAATAGATTACTTATGACCGGGGACTGTACAGGTCCCGCGAGTGCAGAATTTGTATTACGCGACCCTACTGTAAATTTTGCTGTATTAGAATGTGCTCGTGGCGGATTGCTTAGAGCAGGTCTTGGGTTTAAAAACTGTGATGTTGCTGTGGTGACCAATGTTGCTGCAGACCATTTAGGGCTAAAAGGGATACATACTATTGATCAGTTAGCACGTGTTAAAGGAGTGGTTCCGGAAACAGTATTGCCAGACGGTTATGCTATTTTAAATGCAGACGATGATCTGGTTTACGAAATGCGCCGAAGCATTAACTGTAATCTTGCCCTTTTCTCTATGGACGAAAATAATACACGCATTAAAGCCTTACAACGCAGAGGGGGCATTACTGCAGTGTACGAAAACGGATTTGTAACTATTTGCAAAGGAGAATGGAAAATGCGTGTAATGCGCGCTGTGGATATCCCATTGACGTATGGAGGGAAAGCCGCTTTTATGATACAGAATGTATTGGCCGCTGTCTTGGCAGCCAACGTACAAGGTATTCGTATTGAAGATATGAAGGTGGCGTTGGAAACTTTTATTCCAAGTGCAGCACAAACACCAGGACGTTTAAATCTTTTTGAATTTGAAAATTTCACGATTTTACTGGATTATGCCCATAATCCAGCTGGAATGCGTGCCTTAAAACAGTTCGCAGACAATCTAGAAGCCACTCATAAAGTGTGTATAATTGCAGGCATAGGTGACAGGCGTGAAGAAGATAATAATATGATAGGCGACATTGCAGCGGATATGTCCGATGAAATTATTATTCGTCAGGACAAGCGACTCCGCGGTAAAACCGAAGAAGAGCTTATTAAAATGCTGGATGATGGTATAAAAATGAACCATCCTACCATGAAAACCACCATTATCCCTTCAGAAAGAGAGGCAATAACACATGCAATAAACAATGCAAAAAAAGGCTCGCTCATTATTTTATGTAGCGATGTGGTGCCAGATGCGTTGGAGTTAGTACAGAAGTTTAAAGCACAAGAGGCGAGTGGCGAGAAGGTTTTTTCACAATAACTAAAACTTTTATAGTAGTTAAACAAGAAAGACCGCTCTCCTCAAAGCGGTCTTTTTCTAGTAGTATGAACCTTAGTTAAACTCAAACAAAACAAGGGCTACAATCCCCAAAAATTAGTGCAACACATCTTTTGTTGAATTTTTTTTTAAATTAAAAAGGGTACAATACTCAATAGGATTTTCAAATTTCATAATGTTGAAAACGTATTACGTAAAAGTATGTCATTCAGTCGAATATGCGGTATATGAAATCATAGAGTTTCAGAATTACCAGAATTCATAGAGCCTTTGTATGGCATAAAAAAACCCGTTACAAATTGTAACGGGTTTTTTAAGGTTGCTTGGTTAATTAGGAGTATTATCTCTCTACGATAATAAACTCAGATCTTCTATTTTTTTGATGTTGTGCCTCTGTACAATTGGATCCACAAGCTACCTCTGGACGACTTTCTCCAAAGCCTTCACCAGAAATTCTTGCCTTGTCAATTCCTTTCGAAATTACATATTGCACTGTGCTTTGCGCCCGACGGTTCGATAACGCCATGTTGTACTCTGGAGTTGCTCTGATATCTGTATGGCTTTCAACTTTAATAACCATATTTGGATACTTTTTCATAAGCGCCACCAGATTGTCTAGTTCAAAAGCAGCTTTAGGCTTAATATTGCTCTTATCCAGATCAAAATAGATGGGGTTTAATACTACCTTATCATCTACAATAATGTCTTCTATTGGACGCAGGGAGATGGTTTTGTTTAAGGTTACATCACTGGCCATTTCTACATCAATTGCATTACTTTCAAAGTTGGTGGCAACTGCCTGTACTTCGTGTTCTTTTTCACACTCTGCAATAAGAGTTACATTACCATCGTCTCCCGTTGTTTTAGTGCCTAACTTGTTTCCTAGTTTGTCATATAAGTCTACTCTTGCTCCAGCGATTGGCGCTTTTGTATATTCGTTTACAACCTGAACGATCAGTTCAACTTCACAAAGTGGCTCTAGTTTCTTGGTAGTATAAATATCGTCACTTCCTTTACCTCCTGCACGGTTTGAAGATACAAAGCCCTCTTCCGTAGCAGAGTCGTATATAAATGCAAAATCATCGTCTGAGCTGTTAATCCCCAGGCCGACATTTTTTGGGGCACCAAATCCAGTTCCTTCTGCAGGTGCATAAAAGACGTCTAAGCCTCCTAATCCCATGTGCCCTGTGCTCGAAAAGTATAAATCTCCGTTGGAATCTATATAGGGAAATACTTCTTTCCCTTCGGTGTTAATATGATCTCCTAATCGTTCAGGAGTTCCTAAGATACCCTCTTTGCTTACTGAAACTTTGTAAATATCGCTATGCCCTTTTCCGCCTGGCATGTCACTTACAAAATAAAGTGTGTTGCCGTCTGGACTTAGCGCAGGATGACCCACAGAATATTCATCACTGTTAAATGCTACAGATTGTACATCTTTCCATTCACCTACAACCCAGTCTGCATAATACAGGTTAATCTGGTTCACTCCTTCTTCACTTTTGTCATACTTCCCTCTGTAATAATCATTACGGTCAAAATACATGCGCTTACCATCTGCAGTAATTGCCATGTTCCCTTCATGATATTTGGTATTTACTTCTTTGTTTTTAAGTAATTCAGCATTTTTTATAGTGCCTCCTACGTTTTCAGCTACATAAATATCTAAGTAGGGTTCTTCGTTCCAACCATATTTTCTTCGTGTGGTGTTTCTTGCAGAAGAAAAGTAGAAATCATTTCCAACCATAATACCTCCAAACTCTGAATATTCGGTATTAATGTCCTTCATATTGGTAGCAGAGAACTTAGGTTGTTTCTCCATCAATTTAGGAACGTAATTCGGGTTTTTCATAAACTCCTTTGCCCGCGAATCGTTAGGAGCTAATTCTGCAAATTGCTTCATAGCAGTGTTGTAGTCACTAAACTTACCATTGGCTTTTAAGGACTGGGCATAGTTGTATACGGTTTCAGATTTTACGTTGTTACCTTTTACAACACGTTTGTAATACGTTTCAGCTTTTTTGGTATCGTTAATATAAAAATAACTGTTACCAAGCTGTTCAAACACATACCTGTCGCCTTTTCCTTTTTTAAGAAGTTTCTGATACGCCTCTGCTGCATCTGTATACTGAAGGCGTTTATAGAGATCGTCTGCTTTTTTTGTGTCTTTGTTTTGGGCAGTACTAATGGTTGTACTGAATACTAAAAGAACTAAGATTGTATATATTTTATTCATTTTGAATGAAATTATTGTTGGTTATTAGAAGTATCTAGGTGAGCGTAGGGTTCTTTTCTTGAAGAATACATCAAAAGTGAGTATTACTTCGTGTGAAGAGCTGGCTACTGCTTGGATATCTGAAATCACTCTATCATAGGCATATCCAACCCTTATGTTGTCTGTTACCTGAAAGCCAACCAAACCACTGAAGGAATCGTCTAGCCTATAACTTGCTCCAATTTCGAATTTGTCATAAAATAGGGCGTTTAAATTTCCGTCGAAAGACAACGGCGCGTCAAATGCAGATTTAACCAAGACCGATGGTTTCAGTTTGAAATTTTCGCTTACCTGGAACACATAGCCCGCTGTTGCAAAATAATGATTGGTTTCATTACCGTACATTAAACCGTTTTCGTCCAAGTGAACCGAGTTTAATAAATTAGGAACCGATAATCCTACATAGTAGTTCTCTCCATACAAAAAAGCACCCGCTCCAATATTTGGGTAGGTATTGTTAATATCCTGAGAAAAGAAGGGATCTCCCTCGTCCTGAAGGTCCAGACCAACCAGCCCTACGTCGTGAAATGTGGCTCCGGCTTTAAGTCCTAACGCAAGCTTTGTGTTTTCTCCTACCTGAAGGGTATATGAGAAATCTGCATACACATTTGTTTCACTTACAGGTCCTAATTCGTCTTTAATTGCCGAAAGTCCCAGACCAACCTTGTCGCTAATAGGCGTGTGGGCAGAAAATGTAAATGTTTCTGGTGCTCCATCCAGTCCCGACCATTGTTTACGGTAGAGGGCAGTAAGTGAAAGACTCTCTTTGCTACCAGCATAGGCAGGATTCACCACGTTCATATTATACATATACTGCGTATACTGTGGGTCCTGTTGTGCCAGTGATTGTGTTGTCCAAAAGAGCGAGGCTATTAAGGTAACTATGAATATTTTTTTCATTTTTAATAAAGTGTTTTCTGATTAGTTAAGGGTTTTAACGCTACGTTTAATAACCTAATTAATTGGCTTCTCTATTTAAGTAGATCCATCCCGAAGCTTGTGGACCAAATACAGGGTCTTCTCCTTGAAGATCCAGTACATAGTAATAGGTCCCCGTTGGAAGCTCTTCGCTATCGGTTGTCTGGCCTTGCCATTCGTTTATATAGTTTGTTTTTTCATAGACTAAAGCTCCCAGTCTGTTAAATATTTGAAGCTTTATAATTCCTGTTCTGTCATTCAGAAATTCTAGATCAAGGGTATCGTTAAAACCATCATTATTAGGCGAAATACCTTGAGAGATAGTACAGTTGTCTACATCGTATAATTCTAAAGTTATATCATCTTCTGCAGTACAATCTCCTACTGAAATCTCTACACTAAAGGTTTGCAATCCACTATCGTCCGGAGTTAATGCAAATTCTAAAGTAGCATTGGTTTCTCCTGTAATAAGGTCACCATTTTTAAACCATTGATAGGTGACGTCTTCATCATCTGTTACTGCGGTTAATGTATTGGTTTCTTCCGGACAGGTTTTAAAGTCCTGCTCTACAATGGTAACAGCAACATCTTCTCGTTGGGTTACAACGATTTCGTCTGTACCTGTACAATTTTCAAACGTTACAATAACACTGTAAGTTCCTACTTCTGAAATAGGCAGGGAAGGCATGGTTTCTCCAATAATTTCATCACCATTTAAAAACCATTGGATGGTAGCATTTGCGATGTCAAAATCTGAACTGGTAACTGTTAATTCTGTGGCATCACTAAAACATGTTTCAAGGTCTTCACCAAGGTCAATGTCTAGTGGGTCTAGGATCGTCACCATAACGCTATCTGTCGCAGTACAGTTTCCTACTGTAATAGTTAGGCTGTATGTTCCAGTTTCGCTTACAACAATAGTTGGGGTTGTTTCTCCAGTGCTCCACTCGTAGGTTATACCATTTGTATTTCCAGCAATGGCAGGAACTATTTCATAGGTTTCCCCATTACAAAGTGTCTGGTCTTCACCAAGGTCTAGTGTTGCAGATTCTGTAATGTCTACAACAACCACAAAAGCGTTTTCACTACAGGGAGCAAAAGTTAATACAACGGTATAGGTACCACTAGTTGTTGGGGTGAAGGTAGGGTCTGTTGAAACAACAGTCCCGGTATCGTCCGTCCACTCATACGTTACCATCGTGATATCTATGTTTGTGTTTGTGGCGGTTGCATCTAGTGTGGGTATGGTTTCTGTATCACAAATATTCACTTCGTCTGGAAGGTCTGTGGTAAGAATTATTATTGGATCTAGTATTAAATCAAATTCTACGATCGCATAACATGTTTCTTGACTCACACGTTCTACTCTTACAAAGATCGCCTCAGGGTTTGCTTCGTTAGGATAGTTTGCAGGGTCTGCAATGGCAAGTTGACCTGCTTCTGCATCGAATAAATTCTGGTGGAAACTCACGTTGAATTCAGCTGGATTTGCACCGTCTAAAATAGTAGGAATTTGTGTGGTTAGATCAAATAGTTCGGTGTCATCATTGTCTATATCACAGGCTGATAGGTCTGGAGGAGTTACAATAATGGGTTCTGCAGATGAAAATTCTAATGTAATGTCGTCTATAGCAAGATCATTTCCACAACCTCCAATAGAATTGTTAATAAGTACTAATTGAATATCTGTATTTGCTCCGCTATTAAAAGAAATGAAGAATTCCTGCCAATTGGGTTCTGGTCCATTAGGAATATCTCCTGTATTTGTTTCAGCAATTAATGTTCCGGCTGGGTCTTCAATTCTAAAGATTACATTGGAAGGGATACTGGTACCTCCACAAATGCCAGTGTCGGTATCATACACAGTAGTAATCCAGGCGCCAAAGCTGTAATCTGTTGCTGGATCTAACGTTATGGTTCTTCTATAAAATTCACCAACTGTGAAATCGGCATTTACAAAGAATGCACGGCCATTCACATCCCCGGGAGTATGATCTTCCATATTGGGGTGCCAACCTGTGTTTAGTCCATTAGATGTATTGGTGACTGAATATTCACCATCATCCACCATCCCTGTAGTGTCGCATAGGTACGTTGTTGTTGCCGTAGCAGGATCAATACAAATACGACCTGTACCAGAGCCAAAATCTTCGTTAAAATCTAACGTGTCACAAACCGATGGGACCGTACAGTTAGGACTCGTTAAGAAGGTAATATCTACGCTGTCTGAAATAGTACAACCGTCTAAAGTAATTTCCAGCCCATAGGTGTCTGTGTCAGTTACTGTAATTGTTGGAGTAGTTTCTCCATTAGGACTCCACAGGTACGTAGCTCCCGTTGGATCTCCTGTAATTTCAGGAATAATTTCGTAAGATGTCTGGTCACAAAAGGTGAGGTCTTCTCCAAGCTCTAGTGTAAGATCGCTCGTGCCGTCTAATGTTACTTCCACGTCGTCTGTTAAAACTACAACGTCTCCATTACATGTGTTTGTATAGGTAATACGAGCGGTATATACTTCTGTAGTTTGCGTAGGACATACATTTATGGTAGGGTCTGTTCCAATAACAGTTCCCGTTGAATCCAACCATTCAAAAACATACGTCTCATCGCCCACAGGCTCAAAGCTCCAAGCTTCATTTGTGGCCGTCCAAGGAGAATCACTGGTATTACGTCCAGGGGGTACAAAAGCAACATTTCCTGCATCGTTTTGAATTCCTACAGCAGCATTACCATCGTTCCAGGAAGGACAGGATGGCTTGTCTTGAATGTAAATTTCAATAACATTAGAAAACTCGTAAAAAACAGCCATATGAGTCGCTAAAAGTGCATTACAGGTTCCAGAGAACATAGGTACCTCATAATATGAAACTACTAAAACTCGATTGGGAAAAGTACCAAGTACTTCATACCCTATTTCTTCAGTATTTGATTGAGTTGGATCTATATCGTGGACAGGGGTAAAAACGTTTGCCTCTCCCAAGGTTGGATTAGAATTATTTGGTAAATTTTCGTCAAAACTCCAGCCATTTGAGGTGTCACCTGGGTCAACGTCAAAACGAATTACACCATTGGACCCTACTTGAAACTCCTGCTCTAAATTTCCAAAAAAGCAAAACTCAAATGGTAAATTATCTACTCCAGACCAGGCATCGTCAATATTCGGATTTAATGAATTAGCCAAACCATCAAATGCAAAGGGAGGGGTGTAAGGAATTGAATTGACGTCGTACATTTGACCTGAGGTGTCAAATGTTTCTAAAAAAGTAGCTGTTAAATCTACACATCCAGTTCCGCCACAATCAATTGTTTGATCGGGCCCTGCATCCACAAAAAGAGAACCAGGTCCTTGTGCGTTTGCAACGACACAGGCAAAAACGGCAACCAGTAAAACTACCAGTTTTGATTTCTTTTTATAATAGGCCGTGATGGAAGTTGAGAGTAATTTTTTATCCATTTTGTTGTATTTTGTTGGTGTTAAAGAATGCTAAAGTAAGTAAAAAATTTTCTTAACGCCACGTCTTATAATTTCTTAGATAATGCGTAAGAAAATACCGATAAAAGGTTCGGCAAATTACAGAATTTTATGATTTCAACAAAAATTTTCCATATACAGGAAAGTGATCACTAAAGCCTCCTGCATAGCGTTTGCCTAAGTAAGTTCTAAAGGGATTTCCCTTGTATTTCCCTTTATATTCGGTTAAGTGCTTCATGTTGAAAACAGTAGCTTCAGAAAATTGAAAGTCATTGTCATATTGTTGCATACAATTGTGAGATACCAGAATTTGGTCAAACAAATTCCAGGCGCCTCGATACTTTAAACTACCACTTTCATGGGTTAATAACAGCTCCATAGGATTATAAAACCCATTGGCAACCAAGTGCTGAATACTCTTACTCTTTGGGTCGTCGTTAAAATCGCCCATGATCACTATTTTCGCTTCGGGATTTGCTGTTTTAATTTCATCAACAATCTCTAAATTTCTTTGGGACACAAGCATTCTCTTTGGTGCCGTAAGTTCTGCACCTGCCCTTCGGGATGGCCAGTGATTAACTAATACATAAAAAGACCGACCTTGTATTTCAAGATGTGTGCTTAAAATATCCCGGGTATAGTCACGCCCACCGTGTTCATTTTTAAGAAGAACCTGATGTGTTTGTTTTTCCAACACCTTGACGTACTCTTTTCGGTAGAGTAGTCCCGTGTCTATTCCGCGTTCGTCCTGGGAGTCAAAATGTATAACCCCGTAATTTTTTTTCTGAAGAAATTTTGAAGCTACTAACTGCTCCAGTACATATTTGTTTTCCACTTCAGCAACCCCAACTAATACCGGTGGAAAACCAATATCCTCATACCCAATTTGCTGAATAACACTCCCCAGCTTTTTTATTTTCTTTCTGAAGCGCTTTTTAGTCCACTTCCTATCCGAAGTTTCGGTAAAATCATCGTCTAAAATAGTAGGGTCATCTTTGGTGTCAAATAGATTTTCAAGGTTGTAAAATGCAAAGTTTTAGTGTCGTTCTTTCGAAGCGCTCATAGAAATAGGTGTTAAAGCCTTGTAAATTACAAAATAATAGGCGAAAAGGTTTTGTACATTTGGACTTCGATACAGTCCCGACGTATTATCGGGATCACTCAGCCACCTTTTATAAATAAAGTACTATAACATCGTGGCTTGTACTTTGTACCTCTAAATTCAGAATATGTTAGAACAAACTACAATAGAATACGAAAAAGCCGTTTTAATAGGTCTTATCACACAGCAACAAGATGAAGAGAAGTCTGAAGAATACCTAGACGAACTGGAATTCTTAGCCTATACAGCTGGAGGAGAAGTGTTGAAACGCTTTACACAAAAAATGGATAAACCAGATGCTAAGACCTTTATTGGCTCTGGAAAAATGGAAATGGTGCGCGAATTTGTGGAAGCAAATGATGTAGGAACAGCCATTTTCGATGATGAGCTTTCTCCGGCACAACAAAAAAATATTGAAAAAATCTTAAAGTGTAAAGTAATAGACAGGACGTATCTTATCCTTGATATTTTCGCCCAACGTGCTCAGACGAGCTACGCAAGAACACAGGTAGAACTGGCACAATACGAATACCTCCTTCCGCGATTAATGGGACTTTGGACTCACCTGGAGCGTCAGCGTGGGGGAATAGGAATGCGTGGTCCTGGGGAAACGGAAATTGAAACAGACCGTCGTATCGTACGGGATAGAATTTCTCTGCTGAAAAAGAAAATAAAAAAAATAGATAAACAAATGGAGGTGCAGCGAGGTAATCGTGGCTCTTTGGTTCGTGTTGCACTTGTGGGATATACCAACGTAGGAAAAAGCACACTAATGAATGTAATAAGCAAGAGTGAAGTTTTTGCTGAAAACAAGCTGTTTGCAACCCTCGACACCACCGTTCGGAAAGTAGTGATTGGTAATTTACCGTTTTTGTTGAGTGACACCGTAGGATTTATCCGGAAGCTCCCTACACAATTGGTAGAAAGTTTTAAAAGTACGTTGGACGAAGTACGAGAAGCAGATTTATTACTGCACGTGGTAGATATAAGCCATGCTTCTTTTGAAGATCATATTGCCTCGGTGAACCAGATCCTCGACGAAATTAAGAGTGCCGACAAGCCCACACTCATGGTTTTCAATAAAATTGACGCCTACGAGCCCGAAGTAATCGAGGAAGATGACCTTGTGACCGAAAAAACAAAAGCACATTTCAGCTTAAAAGAATGGAAGCAAACCTGGATGCAACGTGAAAATACCGATGCCATTTTTATTTCAGCATTGAATAAAGAAAATCTGGAGGAGTTTAGAAAAACGGTGTACGATAAGGTAAGGGATATTCATGTGACGCGGTTCCCTTATAATAATTTTTTGTATCCGGAGGAGTATGTGGAGTAACAGATAGTTTGTGGTTGGTAGGACGCGTTGCTTTTAGCGATGAGTAGTGAGAACGCTTTGCTTTAAGTGATGAGTTTTTGAAAACGGGCTTGCTTTACCGCACCTATTTAAAGCAATAAACCGCTCACAATGTGAACGGTTTGTTTAGTTTTATACATCGTACATCGTACATCGTACATCATACATCGGCTAGAACTTATATCCTACCCCAATACCCAAGGTTTCTCTAATCTGAAATCCTTTCACAGCATTATCGTCATAAATAGCCTGGAAGGTAAAGTTGGCGGTGATCCACTCGTTTACTTTTAGCAATAAATTCAAGGTATAATCTACATCTACATTTTGTGGGTCTTCAAGATAGTTTGAGTATAGTTGTAGTACATTTTCAGCAGTTACATTGTCCATAATTTCAAACTTTGCGTAGGCATTTATGGATGCACCTAACTCGTACCGTATGGTTTCGTTTGCGTCTACACCAAAATAAGGTCCTGCTTCATTATAGGCGTCAATCGCTGCTTGGTTATTTGGGACAGTTGTAAATTGATCATCCACAATAATTAAACGTAAGGTAGCAGGTGAAATATTTACTTTCAGGTTATCGCTTTCTTTCCATAAAAGCCCAGGGCCTGTTTGAAAATACGCAGGGGATAGGAATTTAGTAGTTACTACACGAGTTTCTTCACCAGTAGTTTCATCTTCTATGAATTCATATCCGTTACTTAATTGTGTTCTAAAATTTGCAAACCAGGAATAGTACCATTTGGTTTCTTTGATCTGGCGACCTACAATTGAATTTAGTTCGAAACGATCGTTTGTCTTACGCGTAAATTCCTGGTCCCGGGTTTTGGTGATACCATACTCTGCCATAAGGCGGTTATCCCACGTTAATTTTCCTTTACGGTAGTTTGCATCGTACGTTAGTGCACCATTGGCGGCATAATTGGAAGTTCCACCACCGGTCCATTCTGCGTTGAAAGCAGCTTGGTTAAAAAGTAATGTGGCATTCCCGGATTTTGTCCAGCCGTCCTTTGGTGGTTCAGGCTCCTCATCTTGTGCCACTGCTAAAAAAGGTAGCGCAAAAAGTGCTGAAATAAAAAGTATTTTTTTCATAATGTTAAGGTTTGATCGTACAAATGTAAACCAACTTTTTAGGTTATGAAAAGTGAAAAGGATAAAATGGTGTGGTTTTTCGATTTAGTGCTATAGAAAACCGACTACTTACGGCTTTTTTTAAAGAGTGGCACCGAAGAGCAGGCTTCTCCATACATGATACTTTTGGCAATGGGTTGTAATTTATCAGCTAAAAGTACATAAGCGTTCTGTGGAATAGGTTTGTGAGCGCACCCCTTAATAATAACAGGCTTGTCTTGTAATGCTGAAAGATCTAATTGAGGTATAATTTCAGTAAAAAGAATGCTCTCCAGCGTGTCTAGTGAACCCACAACTGTTTTTTTAGTATACGGCGCCAACTGAAGCGAGAGCAATAAATACGCCCAGCCTGGAATAATGGCATCTGTACTGCAATGTAAAGCTACGTAGGCGTCCTGGTACTGAGACCAGTTGTGTTCTTTCACCGAAGTTCTGAAATCACTTTCTTTCAGAACAATCCCTTCCAGTAACCATTGCGAAATATCAAGAAGCACACGTTTTCCTTCTGGATAGTGTTCTTCCAGATTAAAAGTGACCAACTTACTATTGGCAACTCTGTTTATAATTTCATTTTCCATACTTCAACGTTACTTCTTCGGGCAATTTTTTAAGCGCCTGTCTCAAATTTATTTATTTTGTGCTGAAAAAGCTACAAAAAAATTAAAAGTGAGCCACCAAGGACACCATGGACGTTTTTTTCTTGTTCTATTGGACCTTATAACATCCCCAGTTCTAGCTTTGCTTCCTCAGACATTAACTCCTGAGTCCATGGGGGGTCAAAAGTTATTTCTACCTCAGCATCTTTTACTAGTTTTAAGCTCTTCACCTTGTCTTCAACTTCTACAGGGAGTGTTTCTGCTACGGGGCAGTTGGGAGTGGTGAGCGTCATTAAGATCTTCACCTCGTAGTCTTCATTTACAAAAACATCGTAAATAAGCCCGAGCTCGTATATATCTACAGGGATTTCAGGGTCGTATATGGTTTTAATCACTTTTACGATTTTCTCTCCTAATTCGGTAGTGTCTATTTCAGTAGTACTCATTTTTTATTGGTTTAGTTGTGCTTGATAGGCCACGGCGTATAGTTTCATCTGTTTCAGCATAGAGACAAGTCCGTTGGCACGGGTAGGAGACAAATGCTCCTTTAAACCGATTTCATCTATAAAATCGGTGTCTGCTTTTACAATAGCTTCGGGCGATTGGTTAGAAAAAACCCGAACTAAAATGGCCACAATTCCTTTGGTGATAATAGCGTCACTGTCTGCCGTAAACAAGACCTTTCCGTCCTCCATTTCACTATGCAGCCACACTTTGCTTTGACAGCCTTTAATGAGCTTATCTTCAGTCTTAAGTGACGGGTCTATTAAAGGGAGGGATTTTCCTAGCGAGATCATATGCTCGTATCGCTCCATCCAGTCGTCAAAAAGGCTGAACTCTTCAATTAAATCTTGTTGTATGTTTTGTATATCCTTCAATCTAATTTTCGTTTTTTACTTTACTTGCTTTTAGAAGTACGCTTCGATCGTTTTTAGAAAGCAAGGTAAGTATATCGTTTTCGAGAGTGTATGACCCTGTGTCTCTCAGCGCATTTAAAATAGCTCTTTCTCCTTGCATTACATCTTCATCACAATATTGCTCTGTAGCTGCTATTTGGCCAAAGTTAAGGGCGTACAAGTCCAGGGTGTAATTTCCGAAAAACTCATTACAGCCCGCAGTACCTCTAACCGATTTGTCCAAGGCTGCAAAAGTAATATTGGTACTGTTTCCAGTCACATTTTGAGTCCCTGCCCTAGTAATGTTATAGGTGCCTGAAAGTTGCACTCTCCCGGCAGTGTCTATTACTCTTTTTGTTTCCTCACAACTTGTAAACAATAAGGTTGCCAGTACTAAGCTTACTATAATTCTCATGATTTTTAGTTTTTGTTTGTTAGGTGCAAGATACTACAAATCTATACCAGAAGCCTTTAAAGGAATGTTAACTAAGCATTTGTTTGGCTTTCTTTATCCCTGAAATTAAAACATCTACTTCTTCTTTAGTATTGTAAAATGCAAAAGAGGCGCGAACGGTGCCCGGGATGTTAAAGTAGTTCATAATAGGTTGTGCACAGTGATGCCCTGTCCGCACAGCAATACCTAATTTGTCTAAAATAGTACCTACATCGTATGAGTGGATATTTTCTAAATTGAACGAAATAACCGATGTTTTTTCTTTACCAGTTCCATAAATTCTAGTTCCCGGTATTTTCAAAAGTTCTTTGGTAGCATACGTTAACAACTCGTGCTCATGTGCTTCAATAGCTTTAAAACCTATGTGGTTAAGATAGTCTATAGCCACTCCAAAAGCAATTCCGCCACAAATGTTGGGCGTTCCTGCTTCAAATTTATGGGGAAGGTCTGCGTAGGTAGTTTTCTCGAAGGTTACTTCAGCAATCATCTCACCACCACCTTGATAGGGTGGAAGCTTTTTGAGCCATTCCTCTTTACCATACAACATTCCAACACCTGTAGGGCCACACATTTTATGCGCTGAAGTCACGTAAAAATCTACGTTTAATGCCTGTAAATCTGGTTTTATATGTGAACAAGCCTGCGCTCCGTCTATTAATACAGCTGCGTCTACTTGATGTGCTTTAGAAATAATAGTCTCAATAGGGTTGATTGTTCCCAGTGCATTTGAAATATGATTTACAAAAACTAATTTCGTTTTGTCCGATAGCATTTCGGCATACGCTTTCATATCCAGTGTACCTTCCTGAGTCATTGGGATTACCAGTAATTTAGCCCCCGTTTTTTCACATAGCATTTGCCACGGCACAATATTACTGTGGTGTTCTAATGCTGAAACGATAACTTCATCTCCTTTTCGTAAGAGTGATGCAAATCCGTTTGCCACCATGTTAATAGCGTGGGTGGTACCTGATGTAAAAATTACCTCGTGTGCTTTAGTAATATTAAAATGCTGCTGTATTTTTTGACGGGCTTCCTCGTACTTATCGGTTGCTTCTTGCGACAAAGCGTGTACGCCCCGATGTATGTTGGCGTTGTAATTAGAATAATACTCCACAATAGCATCGATCACTACCTGAGGTTTTTGTGATGTAGCAGCATTGTCTAAATACACCAAAGGCTTGCCATTTACTTTACGCTGAAGTATGGGAAAATCTGCTCGAATGGAGGTGGTATTAAACATAAAACTAGTTGAAAATGTCAGATAGAGCCTTTTGACAGGCTCAGGATAAATTTCAGTCGAAATCGATTAAAATCCCGACGTATAAATGTTTTCGACTGCGTTCAGGCAGGTGTTCTTATTGTGCGTTGAAAATTCCTATAACTCAAACCCTAAACTCACTCCAATTTTATTGGCGATAAGTTTGTTGATACGGGCTTTTAACTCTGGAATCTTTACGCTTTCTAAAACGTTATTGGCAAAGGCGTACATTAATAAAGCACGTGCTTCTTTTTTACCAATTCCTCTGGATTGCAGATAGAACATAGCATCTTCATCAAGCTGTCCAATTGTACATCCGTGCGAACAACGTACATCGTCTGCAAAAATTTCTAATTGAGGTTTAGAGTTGATACTCGCTTTATCATCCACCAAAATATTGTTATTTTGCTGAAAAGCATCGAGCTTTTGAGCATCTTTTTCAACATATACTTTTCCGTTGAAAACACCTGTGGAGCTATCGGCAAAAATGCCTTTATAGTCCTGGTGACTTTCGCAGTTAGGAGCAATATGGTGAACTAACGTGTTGTGATCTACGTGTTGCTTGCCTTCAATAATGGTAATACCATTCAGAGTGCTGTCACAACGCTCTCCTTTTTGGTAAAAGTTGAGGTTGTTTCGTACAAGCTTTCCACCAAAAGAAAAGGTATGTACACGGCAGTGACTCTCCTGTTCTTGTGATACGTATGTGCTGTCTATTAACGAAGCTGTACGTGCGTCATTCTGAATTTTATAGTAGTCTACATAGGCTCGCTTTTCAGCAAAAATCTCGGTCACGCTGTTGGTTAGCACCTGATTTTTAGAAAGGCTTTGGTGGCGCTCAATAATTTGTACGTGTGCATTCTCGCCAACAACAACCAGATTTCTGGGTTGTAGCAACATCGCCGCCTCATTTCCTGTAGAAAAGTTAATGATCTCAATAGGCTTTTCAACTTCTTTATGCTTTGGAATGTGGATGTAGGCGCCTTCTTTCGCAAATGCAGTATTTAAAGAAGTTAAACTGTCTTTAACAGCAGTTTTGTTGAAATAGGCTTCAATTACAGCTTTGTACTTAGCTTTATTTAGTGCCGAAGACAACAAACAAACATCTATAGAATCGTGGGTAGTGTCTGAAAGAAAAGAGTTGTACACACCATCTACAAACACCAGTTTATACGTGTCTATATCGTGTAAGAAATATTTACGTACTTCTTTTAACTCGATCGTACGCTCGTTCTTTGGAAAAATGTTATAATCGTGTTTGAGCAATGCATTTAACGACGTGTATTTCCAGGCCTCTTCCTTTTTAGAAGGAAACCCTTGTTCCTCAAAAACCTTTATCGCATCGTTGCGAAGGTCATGAATAGGAGAGTCGTCTTCTAAATGGTCTTCAAAAGCGATGTATGATGATACTAATTTATCTTTTAAACTCATGGTTTTAATTCAAGATTCAACGTTAAGGAGGCAAAATTCAATTTAGAACTTTGCACTATACACGTTGAATTTATTTTACTAGTTCTTCTTTAATCCAGTCGTAGCCCTTTGCTTCCAGCTCTTTTGCCAGTTCTTTAGTGCCAGACTTTACAATCTTACCGTCCATTAATACATGAACAAAATCCGGGATGATGTAATCTAACAAACGTTGGTAATGTGTAATTACAATGACAGCATTGTCTTTGCTTTTTAATTTATTTACACCATTGGCAACAACTTTTAAAGCGTCAATGTCCAGTCCAGAATCGGTTTCGTCAAGAATGGCTAATTTAGGTTCCAGCATAGCCAGTTGAAAAATCTCGTTCCGCTTTTTCTCACCTCCCGAAAAACCTTCGTTTAGAGAACGTGATAAAAACTTACGGTCAATTTCCAGTAATTCGGCCTTCTCTTTTATCTTCTTCAGCATTTCGCCAGCAGGCATATCTTTTTCACCTTTGGCTTTACGATTCTCGTTGATAGCCGTTTTAATAAAGTTGGTAACCGATACGCCAGGGATTTCAACTGGGTATTGAAAAGAGAGAAACAGTCCTTTGTGTGCGCGCTCTTCCGGGTCTAATTCAGAAATGTCTTCGCCTTCAAAGATGATGTTACCTTTTAAAAATTCAAACTCTTCCTTCCCGGCAATTACAGAAGCCAGTGTGCTTTTACCTGAGCCGTTAGGCCCCATAATAGCGTGTACTTCGCCTGGGTTTACTTCCAGATCTATTCCTTTTAGTATTTCTTTTTCTTCAATTCCTGCGTACAGGTTTTTTATTTGTAACATAGTCTTTATTCTCTATCGTTAATGAAAATCTGTTGTATTACTTTTTGACTTTCAGTATTCTTAGTTGGTTGTCTCTGCCTCCTTGTTGTCTTGTATTTTAATGTCTGCTTCAGAAGGAGTGTCGCTTATACTTACAATTTCAGTAATGGTAAGAATTTCGTCCCAACCTTCGGCTTCTTCAGCTTTTTTACTAAGTGTTCCTTTTACGGTTACAGGAACCATATCAAAATTATCTTTCTTGATAGGAGCTACTTTCTCTTTAAGATATTCAGACATTTCGTCCAGAGTGACTCCATAAATAAAAGTATCTCCTTTAAGCACTGCACCACCATCAACATATATAAATTCTCCGTCGTATTGAGGGTCGTCACTTTTTCTGTCTCCAGGACTATCAGTACACGCAATTACACTCAGCGTAACTGCTAAAAGCAAGAATATGTTTTTCATTATACTACAAAATTTAAGGTTATTGATTGTTGTTTTATCCTACAGAGCCTTCCAGGGAAATCTCCAATAATTTTTGTGCTTCTACAGCAAACTCCATAGGGAGTTTATTGAGTACTTCTTTGCTAAAGCCATTCACAATAAGTGCAATAGCTTTTTCGGTGTCTATTCCACGCTGGTTACAGTAAAAGATCTGGTCTTCACCAATTTTACTGGTAGTTGCTTCGTGTTCAACTTTAGCGCTTTTGTTTTTAGCTTCAATATATGGGAAGGTGTGTGCGCCACATTCGTTCCCCATTAAAAGCGAATCACACTGTGAAAAGTTTCTGGCATTTTCGGCACGTGAGTTAATCTGCACTAGACCACGGTAGCTGTTCTGTGATTTTCCCGCTGAAATTCCCTTACTAATAATGGTGCTTCGTGTGTTTTTACCCAGGTGCACCATTTTTGTGCCTGTATCTGCCTGCTGAAAGTTATTGGTCACAGCAATCGAGTAAAACTCACCAATACTATTATCGCCTTTAAGAATGCAGCTTGGATATTTCCAGGTTACTGCACTTCCGGTTTCAACCTGTGTCCAAGAGATCTTTGCATTTTTTTCGCAAATTCCTCTTTTAGTCACAAAGTTAAAAACGCCTCCTTTTCCTTCTTTATTTCCAGGAAACCAGTTTTGAACGGTAGAGTATTTTATTTCAGCATCGTCCAAAGCTATCAATTCCACCACTGCAGCGTGTAATTGGTTTTCGTCACGACTAGGTGCTGTACACCCTTCCAGGTAGCTTACGTAACTGCCTTCGTCTGCAATAACGAGTGTTCTTTCAAATTGCCCTGTTCCTGCCTGGTTTATTCTAAAATAGGTAGAAAGCTCCATAGGGCAACGTACGCCTTTTGGAATGTAACAGAAGGAACCATCACTAAACACAGCGCTATTTAAAGCTGCATAAAAGTTATCCCGTTGTGGTACAACACTACCAATGTATTTTTTTACAAGTTCT
This sequence comes from Flavobacteriaceae bacterium UBA1903, assembly GCA_002337605.1. GTDB lineage: Bacteria > Bacteroidota > Bacteroidia > Flavobacteriales > Flavobacteriaceae > Marinirhabdus. Next base: position 109,013 of record DDGL01000008.1, on the reverse strand, counting down.
GGGTGTTCTTTAATGGCTTCAGAAATAGAGCAGAAAATAATTCCTTTTTCCGCAAGGGTATCTTTAAATGTGGTAGCTACCGAAACAGAGTCCATCACGATATCTACTGCAACCCCTGCCAATTTCTTTTGCTCATCCAGAGAAATACCAAGTTTAGAAAAAGTTTCCAGTAATTCTGGATCTACTTCGTCCAGACTTTCGTACTTCGGTTTTTTATTAGGTGCCGAGTAATAGGAAATGTCCTGAAAATTAGGTTTTTCATAATGGACATTGGCCCAGTCTGGCTCGGTCATTTCCTGCCAATAACGGAAAGCTTCCAGTCGCCACTCTGTCATCCACGCCGGCTCTTCTTTCTTGTGAGAAATGGCGCGTACAATATCCTCGTTCAAACCTACAGGGAACGTGTCAGATTCTATATCGGTATAAAATCCGTATTCGTACTCTTTCGTTTCGAGTTCTTTCTTTAAATCGTCTTCAGTATACTTACTCATAGGTTCCTTTTGAATTCTGAAATTAGAACTTTTACTTTAAATTCTACAAGGAGAATGATTCTCCACAGCCACAAGTTCTATTGGCATTTGGGTTGTTAAAAACAAATCCTTTTCCGTTAAGTCCTCCGCTGTATTCCAGCGTTGTGCCCACCAGGTATAAAAAGCTCTTTTTATCGACGGCTATTTTTACAAGATTGTCTTCAAAAAGCTTGTCGTTCTCTCCCAGGCTTTTGTCAAAATTAAGTTCATAGGAAAGTCCGGAGCAACCACCACTTTTAACGCCTACGCGCACATAGTCGTTGGTTGCGTTAAAGCCTTCTTCGCTCATTAATTGCTCCAGCTTGGTTTTTGCGGTATCGCTAACTTTTATCATGCCTTAGAATTATTCTAAATTAGAGTGCAAATATACGCTAAATACAGCGTTTTACCATAGCTGAAGATTTAAATAATCTTATAGGCTCATAGGTGTTATCAATGCGCCCGACTGAAATTTTATAGCTGAAGAAAAGGGATGAAAATATTACTCTCTAAAATCCGGGTTGTTTATAAAAGAGTCGTCCGAAAGTGATAAGAGAAAGGCTTTAAGATCTGCTTTGTCTTCGTCGGTAAGTTGTACGCCACCCTCGCTAATGGCTTTCATAAGGGGGTCTATCGTTTCAGAGAATACAAGGCCCTCACTGTAATGGTCAATTACTTCATCCAGCGTGGCAAAACGTCCGTCGTGCATATAGGGCGCTGTAAATTTTAAATTACGGAGGGACGGACTTCTAAAAAGACCAAACTCTCTTGGGTCTCCAGTTACGTTGCCAAGTCCCAGATCGTCAAATTCAGAATCTAAACCATTGTTGTGAAAGGCATTATCTGTCCATAACGGATTGGCAGGCAGGCCGTGGCAATGAAAACAATCGCCGCGACTCTCATCCAAAAATACATTCAGTCCGTTTTGTTCCTGGGGAGTTAACTCAATAAGCCCTAATTGTGCTTGATCAAACCGTGAGTTTGCAGAAACCAGCGTTCTTACAAACTGAGCCATTGCTTTTGTCACTAACGTAGAATCTATGGTTTGAGTGCCAAAGGCTTCTTCGAAAAGCACAGGATACTCGTTAGAATCTTGCAGCATTGTTTCTACAGCAGGCCAGGTATTGGCCATTTCTATTGGGTTTACAACAGGCTCAAACATCTGATCTTCCAAAGAGTTTGCACTTCCATCCCAATTAAATTTTTCTCCATAATTAAACGCCAGGTTCTGTAAAGGCATAGAATTTCTGAACCCTTGCTCTCCTGTAATCCCAACACTAAACTGGCGGGAATCTGAAAAACCTTCTTGTTGCATGTGACAGGAGGCACACGCTAAGGTATTGTCTGCAGAGAGGCGGGTGTCAAAAAATAGTTTTTTACCTAGAGCAATCCCTTCCACAGTCTGTGGATTATCTTCGGGAATTACAGGAGGTAGGATTTGACCTTCAAAAATAGCAGGGATTTCTAATGGGGCTGGAGTCGCAACATATTGCACACTATCATCACTATCCTTACATGAGGTTAAGAACAATACTGTAAGCAAACCACTAAAAATTCCGAGCTTTTTCATTAATTTTTTACTGTGAAACGGTTCCCAGGCTAAATACGCTGTTAGATCCATTTTCATTCATATCCAGTTGAAGTTCAAAATTTGGCATCATTACAGAGTTGTTGATGTCAAGATCCCATGTGTTCGGGTTTTTAAACCATTCGGCAACGTTCATTTGTACTTCAATTGAAGTAGTATTTCCCACTGTGATAGTTCCCAAATCTACAACAAACGAAGTATCCTGAGTAAACTCCAGTGTGCCAGGGCCAGGAGGTAGTGTGGTGTGTTTATTAGCTCTAATAGTGTGGTATTGGAATGTTTCAGTCTGGGCAATTTCATTCATAAAAGTTCCTTCCATACGCATATAGTGGTAACCTCCACCCAATGGCATTGGAACAGACCAGGACCCATCTGAAGAGTTTAAATCTGGATATCCGCCAGCTTTGTCATTATCCTCATCGTCAAATCCAAAGGTGAAAGAGACATTGTAATCTCCCTCTAGGATTTCAATTCCAGGTGTAAAATTAATGTTTGTTCCGTTACGTGCGTCAATAAGGTTGTAATCTCCAGCATCATAGACAGTTCCATCTTGTGCAGTAAAAGTAACATCAGAGATTAAATACACTAATTTGGATAGTTCTAAATGCGTATTGTTAGCGTTAATATAGGTAGTGTTCTGGTAATCTGCATTGGTAATTTCCGCTCCATCCCAGTTTTGTGTAAATGTAAAGTCTACGGTTACCGGATCTGCTTCTGCAACAGCTTGTGTGTTATCGTCATTACTGCAAGCAAATAGTACGGTCGCTGCAAATACTAATAGGACAATCTTTTTCATTCGTTTTTATTCAACTTTTATTAAAAATAAATCTTTATTTCCTTTATTGGAGGTAAAATCTCCGTCGGCACTTTCGGTACTTCCGGTCATCACCAGAGTGCCGTCTGTAGTTTGTGTAATTCCTTCGCCAAAGTCTAAGGCACTTCCTCCTAGATTTTTTTGTCCTAAAATTTCACCATCTTCATCAATTAGTAATAGCCAGGCATCGTTTACTCCGTAATTATCGGATACATCTACATCGCTACTTCGGCTTGAAGAAACTATTGCAAAAGAACCGTCTGAAAGTGCGACCACATCTCTCGCAGACTCAAATTGAGTGCCGCCATAGGTCTTAGCCCATAGGATGGAGCCAGCCTCGTTAAACTTCACTGCCCAAACGTCTGCGTTTCCAATTAAATTTTGAATGTTTACGTCATTACTTCTGGTGTCTCCAACCAGCAAATAATTTCCATCCAGTGTTTTAGTCATAGCGTACACTAAATCTATTTCGCTACCTCCAAAATTTTTCTTCCAGATAATATCTCCATTTGCATTAATATTAAGAATCCAGTAATCATATTCTCCAATGTTTGAGCTAATGTCTACATCCTGGCTGTCTGAAGTTCCCGTAATAATAAACCCACCTGAAGGTGTTTCTACAGCATCGTAAGCCGTGTCTGTGAAGGTTCCTCCATAGTAGCGACTCCATATTCTTTCTCCTTCGCTATCCAGTTTAAGAACCCAGTAATCCCCTCCTGCATGGCTGTTGCTGGAGCGTCCTACGTTGCCTTCCCCACCGCTTGCTGTTACATCCAGAACACCCAGAAGCAAATAGCCGCCGTCTGAAGTTGTTATCACATTGTAGGCAACCTCGTTACCGGAATAGCCATAGGTCTTTTCCCATAGTAATGTTCCTGAACTGGAAATTTTGAAAACCCACATATCATTAAAGCCAGCATTTCCAGACATAATATCTCCATCGTTACTTCGGGTAACTGCCGAGATTACATACCCGCCGTCATTTGTTTTTTTAATGCTCGTACCTTCGTCGTCTCCGGACCCTCCATAGGTTTTGCTCCACTGTGTAGTGCCCTGGGCATCGGTTTTTAAAATCCAGACATCTGTATCATCGGCTGTCTTGTCGGTAATATCTCCATCTGTACTTTTTGTAGAACCTACCATAACAAAACCTCCATCGGATGCTTGTAAAATAGCAGCTCCATCATCGAGATCACTTCCTCCCAGGTTTTTTGCAAAAGCAATATTTAGAGTAAGTTCAACAGGATTTTCTTCATCTTCGCCATCATCTTCCTGGGTTTCTTCCACAGGAGCCTCATCTTCACTACAGGCGACAAACGCAAAAAATGAAAGAAAGAAAAGAGGAAGTATAATTTTTTTTAATGAAAGCATAATTACTTAACTATTAATTTATGACTTGTTGTATTGTTAATGTTAACGACATATATTCCAGGGGTTAACTGGTTTATTGAAACAGTAATGCTAGGAAGGTCGTTTATGTTTTGTTGTAGCACTTGTTGTCCCAGAACATTAAAAATTCTAAGAGAAGTTATTGTATTCCCTGCAGCTTGTATGCTAAAGCTTTGGTCTGCTGGATTAGGATACAGAACGAAATTTTCTGTATTTTGTTCTTCTACAGACAGTTCATTGGGATCTTTTACTAATGTAAATCCGGCATCGCCACTAATCACTATATTTCTACTTGAGAAAAAAGGATAAACATTCCACGCGCCGCTAAAACCAGCTTGATTGTTGCTTGGGAATGTGTCAAAATACCCGTATTCTGAGATGTTTTGATTGGCAATATCACTAATGTCTAAAACTCTAATTCCTGCATTGTAGGCTGCCATAAAAAATTTATCGCCTACTACATACCCATTGTGGTCTATTGCGGCAGTTGTCCCAAAAAATTCAAAATGAAGTGTAGGGTTATCAAGGTCTGAGACATCAAATATAACAGTTCTGGTATTAAAGCCAGAATCACTTTCATCGGCTTCGTCTCCTAATAGAAAATAATTTTTGTCTTCTGTAAACCATCCCTGATGTGCGTAAACCATATCTGGATACGTCATTTCTGAAATGTGTTGTGGGTTATTTTTATCTGAAATATCTATAACTACAATTTTGTTGTTAGGTCCAAAATCTCCATTACTTCCAAGAAAGATCTCTTTTCCTGTATGCTCAGTATCGGGGCCATCATAAATAACCACTTGTGCATCATGAGTATATCCATCTGCTGCATATCCTCCCGCGTCAATAGGATTGGTTGGGTCCTGAATATTTACAAAGTGTATTCCACCACTAAAAGTAGTGGCTCCAACACCGTATGCATAGCCAGTTTCTTCATTAATTACTATGTTATGGGCACTTCCAAAACCATCAAAATGCGCATCTTCGGTAAATGTTTCTGGCGGGTTTGCTACATTTCTTAGTCTGGTTAGGTCAAAAACCTGCATTCCGTGTCCCCCTGCTTCACTTACAACAAACGCATGGTTATTATAAACTTTAACATCTCTCCAGGTACTTGAGCTGGTATGTGTAGGGAGTTTACCAAGATATACAGGGTTCACAGGGTCTGATATGTCAATAAAAGCAGTTCCGTTACTTAATCCTATAAGGGCATATTCAGTGCCATTCTCTGGGTCTACCCACCCCCACGAATCATTTGCAAATTCTGCACTCATTTGTCCCGGGGTTATACGGGATTGTAAATCGTAATTGTCACACGGAAATCCATCTGCCAGATTTCCTATACAGGGAGTTTGGGCATAAAACATGGTGGTGATACTGCATAAAATAAGGAAAATAATTTTTTTCATAACAGATGATTGTTAGAGCCTTAAAAGTAATTAAAAAGTGCTAATTGTTATGTGTTCACAAAGCAATTAGCACTACAATTATTTATACGTCGAAATTATACGGTGCTGCTTACTATTTTTTAATGATTTTCTTAGACACCTGGTTGTTTACTACGACAAAGTAAATTCCATTTGAAAATTGAGAAACATCAATGTTCATGCTTTGTACTTCCAAGTTTTCTACCATCCATAGTTGTTTTCCTAACATATCTACTACGTGTAGGGATGTAATTGGAGTGTTTTCAGAAGAAATGGTAATCCTATCGCTTGCTGGATTAGGAAATAAAACCAATCCACTATTCAAATCATTTTCTTCAACCCCTAAAGGCACTTCCACAGCAAGTTGGAAGGTGCAAGATCCTATGTTGCCAGAAGCGTCTGTACTTTCAAAAGTAATAAAATAATTCCCTGCTCCTAATTGCGTTCCAGCTGCTAAATCCTGAGTAATTGTAAGACCTGTTGAGCAGTTATCTGTGACTGTCACATCTCCAGCTGCTACATAATCTGGTAGCGTATAGAAATTCTCACCAGCGTCAAACATAACGATTTCATCTGCAGGACACGAAAGAGAAGGGGCTATCTCGTCAACAACAGTGACTGTTCCTGTACAAAAAGCACGATTTCCGAAATCGTCATACACCTCAAGTTCTACGGAAACATCTCCAAGGTCTGAACAATCAAAAAACTTGTCGCAAGCCAAGAAATAAACCTCTCCAGCGTTATCTGTAGAACCTCCGTCCAGATCTTCTGGGTTTAATGTTCCAACTCCATTGGCATCTAAAGAAATGGTAGTAGTGCCACAAACAGCTGTGGGAGGTGTGTTTTCATACGAGGAAGATTTTACAAGAAGAAAACCTCTATTAATATCGCTAATCACAATATTTCCACTTTCGAAATAAGGATATACACTCCAGGCGCCACTAAAGCTGGCGTTGTTGTTGTTTGGATAGGAGTCGAAAAAACCTTCTTCAGTCATAGTTCCGTTTGCAATGTCTGTAATGTCAATTACACGAAGTCCGGCACGATAATTTGCCATATAAAATTTTGTTCCTCTTGTATATCCATTGTGGTCTATGGCTTCAGTGGGGCCGGTATATTCAAAGCTTAACGATGGATTGTCTAAGTCTGTTAAGTCGAAAACAATATTACGTGTATTAAAACCATTGTCCAGTTCATCTATTTCATCTCCAAGAATAAAGAAGCTCTGGTCTTCAGTAAACCATCCTTGGTGCGTATAGGACGTATTTGGATAGGTAATGGAAGAAATACCAACCGGGTTGGATTTATCGGTAATATCAGCTATAATTACTTCGTCTTCATTACTACCAATTAAAATTTCTCTACCGTTGTAGTCTGGGTCAGGACCACAATAGGTTACAATTTGCGCATCGTGACTATAGCTATCCATACCATAACCACCTTCCTGAACAGGATTTAATGGGTTTTGGATATTAATAAAGATAGGACCACCGTTAAAATCGTTTGCTCCAACTGGATACGCATATCCTGTTTCTTCATTTATAACAATATTATGAGCACTTCCAAAACCGCCGAAATGTGCATCCTCAGTAAATGTAACCGGAGGAGAGGTTACAGTTCGAAGGCGTGTAAGGTCAAAAACCTGCATTCCGTGACCCCCTGCTTCACTTACAACAAACGCATGGTTGTTGTATACTTTAATATCTCTCCAGGTACTTGAGCTGGTATGTGTAGGAAGTTTTCCTAAGTAAACAGGACTGGTAGGGTTGCTTATATTAATAAATGCGGTTCCATTGTCTAATCCTACTAACGCATATTCATTACCATTGGCAGGGTCCGTCCAGCCCCATGAATCATTTCCTGCATTAGCACTCATAGTTCCAAGATTGATGGCACTTTGAAGGTCATACCCATTGCAAGGATATGGACCTGCAGATCCGCCCGAACAAGGTGTTTGAGCAATTGAAATAACGGTGAAAAGTAAAAAACTTGAAAGTAAAAAATGCTTCATAAGTAGATAAATAAGGTTATGTTTAAGATTTTGAAACGTAAGAAAAAAATATAAATTGTGTTGAAAAATTTAAAAAACGTTAAACTTTTCGTAAAATCTATATCAATTTATTGCAAACTTTTGCAAATATAGCATTAATTCGGCTTCACTAAATAAAATCCAGTATCAATATCACTTATTATAATATGGCCACTTTCAAAATAAGGAAAGACACTCCAGGCTCCGTTAAAAGATGCATTGTTGTTGCCTGGGAAGGTGTCGAAAAAAGCCGTTTCACTTAAAGTTCCATCGGCGATACTTAAAATGCGTAGTCCGGCTGTGTAGTTGGATAAATAATAGGAATTACCAAGTACATACCCATTATGGTCTATAGCTGGTGTAGGCCCTGCATATTGCATAAACAGGGTCGGGTTTTCCAGGTCTGAAAAATCAAAAACCAAAGTTCTGGAGTTTAAACCAAAATCCAGTTCATCCAGTTCGTCTCCCAGGATAAAATATTTTTGGTCCTCTGTAAACCATCCTTGATGTGTATAGCCTGTTTGAGGGTAGGTTATGGAAGCAATCTCCAGCGGGTTCGATTTATCTGTGATATCTACGATTACAATCTTATTGGCATTACTTCCAATTAAAATTTCCTTTCCCTGGTGTTCTGTGTCTGGCCCATTGTAGGTGACTACCTGAGCATCGTGACTGTAGTCTCCCATACTATAACCGCCTGCAGCAACAGGGTTTGTAGGGTTTTGTATGTTTATAAAATGTGGACCACCATTAAAAGTGGAGGTTCCTACGGCATATGCATACCCCGTATCTTCATTAATAACAAGGTTGTGTGCATTCCCAAATCCAGTGTAAACAGCATCTGTTCTAAAACTGTCTGGGGGATTTGGAACATCTCTTAATTTAGTAAGGTCAAACACCTGCATACCATGACCCGCTGCTTCACTTACAATAAATGCGTGGTTTAGATATACTTTAATATCTCTCCAGTTACTAGCAGAAGTTTCAGTTTCTAATTTACCTAAGTAAACAGGAGCTGTAGGATCTGAAATGTCTATGAATGCTGTACCGTTATCTACCCCTATGAGCGCATATTCGTTCCCGTTTGAAGGGTCTGTCCAGCCCCAGCAATCATTTCCTCTGGAAGCATCTAGGTCGCTAAGACTAAATCTGTATATTAAATCTATATTGTTACATGGGTAAACACCGCCAGCCAAACCCCCATCGCAAGGAGCTGGAAGTATAAATTCTGCTGGTGGTGGGTCTCCATCCATAGGGTCATCATCCATAGGGCCATTTTCTATATCACCGGGATCTTCTGCTATGAGAGAATCGTCATCACTACACATAGTAAAACAAAAAACGATACCGAGTAGTAAAATAATTTTTTTCATAACCTGTGATTTAAATAATTAATGGAGGTCTAATGTACTCCTAGTAATCTTAAAATACAACCAATAGCAGTCGTGGTTTATAAATGAAGCCGTATTTTTGCATTCAAACACCCAAAACTGTAACTATGTTCGACAATAAAGATACTAGCACTACACCCATTTCCTCTTTAGGTGAATTTGGACTCATTGATCATCTTACCAAACATTTCAGCATACAACACGAAACCACTATTAAAGGTATTGGTGACGATGCTGCTGTGATTACTTCAGAAGAGAACAAACAACTGGTGGTTACTACAGATATGTTGGTGGAAGGCGTGCATTTCGACCTTTCTTACATGCCTTTAAAACATTTGGGATATAAAGCTGTCATGGTAAACTTGTCCGATGTATTTGCTATGAACGCAACGGCAAAACAAATTACCGTTTCCGTGGCGGTATCTAATCGCTTTCCGGTAGAAGCTATGGAAGAATTATACGCTGGGATACAAACTGCAGCCGAGTTGTATAAAATTGATGTAATAGGAGGTGATACTACATCTTCAACAGCTGGATTAATTATAAGTATTACAGCAATTGGTGAGGTGGCTTCAGATAAAATTACGTACCGAAGCGGCGCAAAAGAGAATGACTTGCTGGTGGTTTCGGGAGATCTGGGAGCTGCGTATCTGGGTCTTCAGGTGTTGGAACGCGAGCGACAGGTTTTTAAAGTAAACCCAAACGCACAGCCTGATCTAGAAAACTATACTTATTTAATTGAAAGACAATTAAAACCTGAAGCCAGAAAAGACATTCCGGTGTTGCTCGCCGAGCTAGACGTGCAGCCTACAGCAATGATAGATATTAGCGATGGACTCTCCAGCGAAATTATTCATATTTGTAAAAGCTCTAATGTTGGGTGTAATCTATATGAAGATAAAATACCGTTGGACCCGCAGGTAATCTCAACCTGTGAAGAATTTAACATGGATAGTACAACCATTGCTTTAAGTGGCGGGGAAGATTATGAACTCTTGTTCACCGTAGCGACCGAGGATTTTCCAAAAATTCAAGCCAATCCGCACCTGTCGGTAATTGGTCATATCACAAAAGAAAATGAAGGAATGCATCTAATTACCAGAGCCAATACCAAAATTGAATTGATAGCTCGGGGATGGAATGCCTTAGATGAAGAGGAAACTACAGCGTAACCTTAGATTTGTTTTCGAAAAAAGAAGCAAAGTATTGGTTGTTCTCTTTCCAGTATTTTGTAAGCCTTACAAGTTTTCCATAGCCGTTTGTGGTATACTGCTGCTTGCATTTACAGCACTCAAATTCTTTCATGTAAAGTGAGTCCGAAGAGATCTCTCTCAGGGTATGTCCAGTAAATTTACAGGAAAAAAGTTTCATAAAATTTATGCAGGAATCTTTTGCGTTTTCTTTGCGTAGAACGATGCGAGTGCATTATTCGCATTACGAATTTTTAGCGTTAAAATTTCAACACTGCCTTGCATATTGTCGGCAACTTCTTTTCCGCAATGTGAGCAAGTATACTCATTAATATGGTCCGTTACCTTTCGGCTTACAACGTAGTCATGACCAAATGTTGCGCAAATAATGCTCAACAATGAGAATGGAGAAGTGGAATGTTTTTCCATAATACTATAAGTTTTGTTTGTTGTTATGGCATAAATGTAAACTTTATTTTGAATAAATCACGATGAAATGCAGTTATTTTCGATGAAATGCACAATTTTAACAATTTCGTTAACATTTTCTATGTGGCTCATATGACCGCCCTCAAGCTCAAAAAGCCTGGTATTAGTGTCATTGGCAATGATTTTACACTCCTTAACGGGCAGAATTGGGTCCTGGCTGCCACAAATCATAAATTTTGGCTTTGGATATTCTTTTAATACAGCGGTTCTGTCTTTTCGGTTTTTCATGCCTTTAATTGCTGCTGTGATACCTTTGGAAGTCATCTGTAGCGCTTCAGATTTGAGGTTTTCAATTTCAGTATGAAATCTTGTACGCGTCGTTTCAGGAAACAAATTTGTGATTGCCATACTCACAAAAGCATCTTTTGCGTTGGGGACTAATTTTAAAGCACGCGCTCTGTTTTGTTTTCGTTCCTGGGAATCTTCTGCTGGGGTTGAATTCAATAAAATTAATTTTTCAACTTTTTGCGGAACTAGTTCTACCATCGCCATTGCTACATAGCCACCCATAGAGTGTCCTAAAACGGTGCAGTGTTCTATGCTTAGGTGTTCTAGAAGTGCACTGGTAATTTCGGCAAATAGTTCCATGGGGTGCTCATCTGCATTTACGGTACTGCTACCATGACCCGGGAAATCCAGAGTTAGTACAGTGTGGCTTTCCTGAAATTTTTGGGCAATTTCGGCCCACATAGTGCTGCTTTCTAAAAACCCGTGCAGTAGCAAAAGTGCTGGACCGGAGCCTTGCACGTTATAATTAATTGCGGAGTTGTTGTGGTGGAAAATCATTTTTATATCTTCGGAGACATTTATACTCTACAAAAATGGAGCTTAACTTACAGCGAGACTAATTTTCAGCGAAACTTTATATGGACTTTAACAAACAAACCTATTTAACTGCTTTTGCCTTATTCTCGTTATTTTTTGGAGCAGGCAACTTAATACTTCCACCTTTTTTGGGATACAATGCAGGCGAAGATTGGTTTTGGGTTTTGTTGGGCTTTGGGATTTCAGCGGTGATCATTCCTATTATGGCGATTTATGGCTATGCCAGGTTACAGGGAACCATGCTGGATTTTGCGAAAAAGATTTCTCCTGCGGTAGCGTTAGTGTATTGTTTGATTGTGTATGCAATTTCGGTAGCACTACCTGCGCCCAGGACGGCTTCAGTAACCTACGAAATGGCCGTGCAACCGTATTTTGAACTTTCCTCACTGTGGCTAAGTACTATTTATTTTGCCTTAGTGCTTGTGTTTGTTTTAAACCGAACCAAGATTATTAGCCTTATTGGTAAGTTTCTTACCCCTTTAATTATTGTTTTATTGATTTGTATCATTGGGATTGGTCTTTTTGCTGAAACTGAAGCGATGCGGACCTCTATTTTTGAAAATGGCCTCTCTGCAGGAATTTTGGAGGGCTACCAAACATTTGATGCCATTGGGGGTGTTGTAGTGGGAGGGGTTATCGTAATTTCGCTGGCCTTACAGAGAACCTATAATTACGAGGAAAAAAAGAAAATGATTGCCAGGTCCGGATTCCTGGCGGGAACAGGACTCTTTATTATCTACGGCGGACTCATTGCCCTGGGCGCTTATTACAGTAGCGCGGTACAAATAGAAAACCGAACCGAGTTACTACAATTGCTTAGCACAAGTACATTAGGCAGCATAGGAACAGCATTTTTAGCTGTCTTGGTTGCACTGGCTTGCTTTACCACGGCGGTTGGTATTATTACAGGGACCTCAGATTTTGTAAAAGGGTTGTGTAAAAATTCGCAAGCTGCATATACTAGTACCGCAGTACTGGGCTGTGTTTTTGGGGTAGCCATTGGCCAATTCGATGTGAGCTATATTATAGACGTAGCCCTGCCGGCTTTAATGTTCATTTACCCAATTACCATAGTATTAATTTTGTTAAACACCCTTCCTGAAAGATTTGCATCCCCTTTGGTTTTTAAATTTGTTGCCTTAGTAACCTTTCTTTTTAGTATTCCAGATTTTCTGAGCTTTTTTATAACCGAAGGAGCTCTGGATGTTTTAAAAACGTCCATTCCATTATCGAATTATAGCATGGGCTGGGTACTGCCGTCGTTGCTAACTTTTGTGTTATTAAATATTTCAACGTTATATAGGGACAGGAACGACAGGGAAATCAAATCTAAGTGAAAAGTCCTACTGTGTATTCGGCTTAGCTGGTTGTGTGACCTCTCCTATGAGCCTGTACTGAGCTTGCCGAAGTATCGAGGTGACGTGCAACAAATTAAGAATTCATAAGTTCTTCAATTTCTTCTGCCTCAATCGGGATGTTTTGCATTAAATTAAATGGCGAGCCACTTTCCTGAATTACGACATCATCTTCTAATCGAATTCCAAACCCTTCTTCCGGGATGTAAATTCCCGGTTCTACAGTAAAGACCATATCTGCGGTCATAGGCTCCCATAAAATTCCGTAGTCGTGGGTGTCTAAGCCTATATGGTGTGAGGTGCCATGCATAAAGTATTTTTTATAGGCAGGCCAGTCCGGGTTTTCGTTTTGCACATCGGCTTTGTCTAGTAAACCTAAACCTAGCAATTCGCTGGTCATTAAATTACCAACTTCAACGTGGTACTCTTTCCAGAGTGCTCCTGGAACCAACATATTTGTAGCTTCATTTTTCACGCGGTTTACAGCATCATACACTTCGCGCTGGCGCTTCGTAAATTTTCCGTTTACAGGAATGGTGCGGCTTAAATCGCTACTATAGTTAGCGTATTCTGCACCAGCATCTATTAAAATAAGGTCACCATCTTTACATTCCTGGTTGTTTTCAATATAATGCAATACATTGGCATTGTTTCCGCTGGCAATGATAGGTGTATAGGAGAATCCTTTAGAACGGTTGCGTAAAAACTCGTGCATAAATTCTGCTTCAATCTCATATTCCATAACCCCGGGCTTTACAAAATCCAGCACACGACGGAAACCTTTTTCAGTAATATTACAAGCGTGTTGCATGATATCGAGCTCAATCTGATCTTTTACAGAGCGTAACCGTTGCAGTATAGGGTTGCTCTTTGCCCAACTGTGGGCAGGGAATTTATTCTTTACGGTTTTAATAAAACGTGCCTCACGGGTTTCAGTTTCTACATTAGCGCGGTAATGTTCATTGGTATTAAAATATATGATGTCACATTGGGTCATTATTTCAAAGAACACCTTATCAAATTCTTTTAACCAATACACGGTTTCAATTCCGCTGGTCTCTAATGCTTTTTCTTTGGTAAGCTTTTCGCCTTCCCAAACGGCAATATGCTCATTAGTTTCTTTTAGAAATAAAATCTCTCTGTGCTTTGGATCTGGTGCATCTGGAAACAACACCAGAATACTCTCTTCTTGGTCTACACCGCTTAAGTACAATATATCCCTTGCCTGCTGAAATGGCATGGTGCTGTCTGCACTAATAGGATAAATATCGTTACTGTTAAAAACGGCAAGGCTGGACGGCTTCATTTTTGCCATGAAGTTTTTACGGTTTTTAATGTAGAGGTCTGAAGAGATTGGGTGATATTTCATAGTGTTTATTTCTTCCGCTGGGGCGGGTCATTATTTTATTGAATTCCTTTGAAATTCAAAAGTAAAAGAAATTTAGACAAATTTTTAACAGAAGCGTATGCAATTTCCTGAATGTACATTACTAAATAGTATATATACGCGTAGAGAAACCTACCCTTTCTATTAATATGTACCTTGCGTTTAAAATATTCTGTAATGAGTTTTGATACAATACAAGTGATCGGTTTTTTAATTGTCTACCAATGTCTTCTCTTTGTTGTTTTCTTACTCTTCAATCAGAAATCGAAGCCTTTTTTTATAAAAATGCTGGCGCTTATCTGCACTGTAATAGCTACTCATTTTAGCTTTATGGTATGGCGAGAGAGTATCTTTGGGAGTGCTACATTTTTTGGTCCTTTTTTCGGACTTCTTTACGGCCCTTTGTACTTACACTTTTCTAAAAGTTTAATGTTAAAGAAAATTTCCAAACCCAAAGCTTTGCTGCATTACATTCCTGCTCTTTGTATGCTTTTAGTACTTATATTTTACACGGAGAATTTGCTTTTGTATATAGATTTTTTCTCTGTAGGGGTTACAGGACATTTTGTTGCTTACCTAGGAACTGTTTTAGTGGTGTTGTTTCGGTACAGAAAAAAGCTTAAAAAAACACAATCTACATACCAAGAAATTAACCTCCAATGGCTTGAAGTTATTATTTATATTCAAGGAGCAGCCATTGTTATTGCTTTGGCAGAGGGGTTTATTAGATCTGCTGTTCAATCTCACATACTTGTTATTGCAGTGTATATATTGGTTTTAATCCTATTGCATTGTTTTTACTATTTAGGGATAAAGCATGTTGAACTATTTAAAGGGTTTAAAGATGAAGATCTACCCAGTAAGCCTGCTGGTGAATATAGCTTGGAAGCTCAAACATATGAGCAATATCTTATAAAGCTGAAACAATATGTTGCAGCCGAAAAGCCTTACCTGGACTTCGATATCTCACTCTCAGACTTCTCAAGGCATTTGGAAATTTCTACAAGAAATCTTTCATACATAATAAACAAAGAGTACAATGTTAATTTTTATGAGTTTGTAAATGGGTACCGGTTAGAGGTTTCAAAACAACAACTTTTAAAAACCAATAAACAGATAAAGGAAATCATGTTCGATAGTGGTTTTTCAAACAAGGCTACCTTCAATACTTTTTTCAAAAAAAATACAGGCTGTACACCTTCACAATTTAGAAAAGAACACAAAAACTAGGTATGGGTACAGGTACTTTCACTTTTCAAACAGATGAGTATTCCAAATTTGTAGTTCTTACCTTATGAGAAGAATTATGAAAAATATATGGAAGCCTCTTGCAACTGGAATTGGAATAACAGTAGTACTTACTTTGTTCATGCTGTTTCTAACTATGAACTTTCAATATGTACTTTGGGTAGGTGCCTGCTTGTTTTATATTGGGGGGCGAGTCCATGCTGAAAACAAAAATAAGCTATTGTTTTTGCTGCTGGGGATTACCTGGAGCTTTACAGTTTTATTTACCGTGCTGGTACTTACAGAAATTCCCAAACTTTATTATATCACCTTAATTTTTATCATAGCCTGCCTTCTGGGATTGTATTTTAAAAAGAACAGAAAGATGAGCTTGGTAGGAAGTATAGCTTTAATTATGTTGGTTGCTGCTTTAAACTGGAAAGTGATTCCTGCCGATTTAACCAGTAGTTTAACACAACAAATTAATAAGCCCCTTCCGTCTTTTGTTATTAAAGAGATGAATGGAGGGCATGTTTCTGAAAATTCTATTGAAGGGAATGTTGTCGTTTTTGACTTTTTTGGAACTTGGTGTAAGCCATGTAAACAAGAATTAAAAGAATTGGATAAAGTCCAGCATGTTTTTAAAAATGAACCTGATGTAGTCTTTTATGTTGTGAATGCAGATCTGGGTGGAGACACCCCCGAAAAATTTGAAAATTTTATAGCAAAAACATCGTATAATTTTAAGTATGCATACGATGATACTACTCAATTTCTGAAATCACTGCAACTAGGGAGTACCGGACTTCCATGTCTTGTTATAGTAGATAAAAAAGGGTACATTAGAATGGTACATATTGGTTTCAATACAGCAGAAACTAATTTTGTAGACCATCTTGTTAGTACGATTAAAGCGCTACAGGCTGAAAAATAAATTGGATGGCAACGTTTTAAGAGGTATCCTGTTTTCTTTATTGCTGAAACTTTATAATTTCACTATTTTGTACCTTCTTAAAAACTCAACCATGAAACACAAACTCCTCTTTCTATTTGTAGTACTTTTTAGTGCCTTAACTTTTGCGCAACAGCCTGCAACTTCGGCAAATGATGTAGAACAAGGCTTACAACAAAAATCACAACTTCATAAAAATTCCTTAGTTAAAAACGTACCGTTTAAAAATATTGGTCCAACCATTATGAGTGGGCGTGTGGTAGATCTGGCGGTAAACCCAGACAATCCAACCGAATTTTACGTGGGGTATGCAAGTGGTGGGGTGTGGTACACCAAAAATAATGGAACCACATTCACTCCAATTCTCGATACAAGTCATACACAGAACGTAGGTAGCTTAGCGGTAGATTGGGAAAACAATATGATCTGGGTAGGAACTGGTGAGGTAAACGCATCCCGCTCAAGCTATGCCGGGATTGGGTTGCTAAAATCTGCCAACAATGGTGAGTCCTGGTCAACCGTTGGGCTGCAGGATAGCCACCATATTTCAAAAATTATAATTAATCCAAACAACCCAAACGAAGTAGTCGTCTCGGCAGTGGGGCATTTATATTCTACCAATACCGAGCGAGGTGTTTATAAAACAACCGATGGAGGTAGTACATGGAAACAAACCCTGTTTGTAAATGACCAAAGCGGTATTATCGAAATGGACGCAGACCCTAACAACTTCAATTTAATGTATGCTTCATCATGGGATAAAGACCGTAAAGCTTGGGATTTCAGAGGAAGTGGAACTGGAAGCGGTATTTACAAAAGTACAGATGGAGGCAGCTCGTGGACAAAAGTTTCTACACCAAACAGTGGATTTCCAACAGGGGATGGTGTAGGTAGAATTGGTCTGGCAGTATACGATGCCAATACGGTGTATGCTATTCACGATAATCAGGCAAGAAGAGAAGAAGCGTCTGAAGAAAAAGACAGCGACGACCTTTCTAAAGAGCAGTTTAAAACGATGACGTCTTCACAGTTCCTTGCGCTGGACGATAAAAAACTAAACGCTTATTTGCGAAACAACGGTTTCCAGGAAAAATACAGAGCCGATAATGTAAAAAACATGGTGCGCGGCGGTACTGTAAAGCCTGCAGATTTAGCAAAATACCTGGAGGATGCTAACAGTATGTTGTTTGACACACCAGTTATTGGTGCTGAGGTATACAAAAGTACAGACGGTGGAATGTCCTGGAAAAAAACTCACGATGACTATTTGGACGGGTTGTATTACAGTTACGGCTATTACTTCGGGAAGATACACGTAGACCCTTCTAACAAAGATGGAATTTATATCTACGGAGTTCCTATCTTAAAATCGAAAGATGGCGGGAAGACATTTACATCAATTTCGGCCCCCAATGTGCATGCAGACCACCACGCCTTGTGGATAAATCCCAAAATGCCTGGCCACCTTATTAATGGTAATGACGGCGGTGTAAATATTAGTTATGACGATGGTGAAAACTGGATAAAAAACAATCAGCCAGCTGTTGGGCAGTTTTACGCAATTAATGTAGACAATGAAGAGCCGTATAATGTCTACGGAGGGCTGCAGGATAATGGGGTCTGGGTTGGTCCTCATACTGTTGAAGAAAACCCTGGTTGGATGCAGGATGGAAAATATCCGTATGAGTTTATAATGGGAGGTGACGGAATGCAAATCCAGATCGACAATCGCAATAGTGACATTGTATATACAGGATTTCAGTTTGGGAACTATTTCAGGTTAAACCGAAAAACTAATGAAAACACATACATCCAGCCGAAACATGAACTCGGTGAAAATCCGTATCGTTTTAACTGGCAGACCCCTATTTTATTAAGCTCGCACAATCAGGATATTTTGTACCTGGGTGGAAACAAATTAATGCGTTCCATGAATCAAGGAAACGATTGGCAGGCTATTTCGCCGGACCTAACCACAGGAGGTAAAAAAGGAAATGTAGCGTACGGGACCCTAACCACAATTTCAGAATCTCCATACCTGTTTGGGTTATTGTACACGGGAAGCGACGATGGATTGGTGCAGGTTTCTAAAGATGCAGGAGCGTCGTGGCAAAATATATCAGGCAGTTTCCCGAAAGACTTATGGGTGAGCCGTGTTGTTGCTTCAGAGCACAGCCAGAGCAGAGTGTACGTAACTTTAAATGGGTATCGCTGGGACGATTTTAAACCGTACGTATATATGAGTGAAAATTACGGGGCTACGTGGAAAAACATATCCAACAACCTCCCTACGTCACCCGTAAATGTAATTCGCGAAGATCCTGAAAACGAGGAGGTACTTTATATAGGAACCGATAACGGAGCGTATGTTTCCTTTAATCAGGGAGCTTCCTGGGAGCCTTTTGCGGAAGGGTTACCAAGCGTTGCTGTTCATGACCTTGCTATTCAAAAACGAGAAAAAGATCTGGTGGTAGGTACGCATGGGCGGTCTATTTATGTGGCAGATATTTCGTTGCTACAGCAATTGTCTTCCGGTACTATGAACGAGCTGGTGTTTGCTGAAGTGCCGTCAATGAGAGCTTCGAGACGCTGGGGAACTTCTGGTTTTAATGCCTTTGGGGATTTTATGAACGAGCCTTCTGTATCGCTTCAGGTTTATTCACCTTCAAACGGTACTGCTGAAATTTCCGTTTTAACTGAAGACGGAACCGTTGTGAATTCCTGGAAAACCGATGTTGAAAAAGGAGTAAATACGATTGAATACGACGTAAGTCTTTCAGCAAAAGGAAAAAAGGCACTTGAAAAGAAAGATGTAAAAGTTAATGAAGCGGCTAATGGGGTTTCTTATCTTCCGAAAGGAATGTATGAAATAAAAGTGATGATGAATGGCAAAGAGACCCAACAACCGTTTGAGTTAAAATAAAAATGTTTTTTGAATCTGTTTGTTTAACTAAAATAACTTAACTTTAAACAAAATTTAAGTTCATATTGGTTCTAAATTATCATATTACGGCTCACAATGTTTGTAAGAATCCATCCTGAGCCGTATTTTTGTAACTCAAAATTTTGAAAACACAACCATAATGGGAATAATATCCTCTTCCATCGCCCGAAAAGTTGCCATGGCACTTTCAGGCTTGTTCTTAGTTTTCTTTTTAGGACAGCATTTTACTATCAATTTAACTTCGGTCATTGATCCGGACACATTTAATGAGTGGTCCCACTTTATGGGCACCAATATACTGGTGCAGGCTGTATTGCAGCCTATCCTGATATTTGGGGTTATTTTCCACTTTATAATGGGTTTCATTTTAGAAATTAGAAACCGAAATGCCAGAGCCATTAAGTATCAATCGTATAAAGGAAATACTAATTCAACCTGGGCTTCCAGAAACATGATCATTTCAGGACTCGTAATTTTAGCATTTTTAGGGTTGCATTTTTACGATTTTTGGGCGCCGGAAATGAATATCAAATATTTTAAAGGAGATATGAGTGGCCTCTTAGATCCGGACAACGTGAATTCAGGCTTTAGATACTATGAAGAATTGGTTCATAAATTTGAAAGTCCTATTCGAGTAGGGATTTACTGTTTAGCATTTGTTTTGCTTGCAGTTCACCTATGGCACGGCTTTGCTTCGTCTTTCCAGAGTGTTGGGTTTAACAATAAATACTCAAAAGCACTGACCAAGTTTGCTAAGGTATATGCAATTGTGATTCCAGTTGGTTTCATTTTTATTGCATTGTACCTTCATTTAAATCAACTTCCACATTAAAAAATTCCGCTATGTCAATATTAGATGCTAAAATACCTGAAGGACCCTTAGCCGAAAAGTGGACCAATCATAAAAACAACATTAATCTTGTAAATCCGGCCAACAAGCGTAATATAGACGTGATTGTAATTGGTACAGGACTGGCAGGAGGTAGTGCCGCAGCAACACTTGCTGAATTAGGGTACAACGTAAAAACATTCTGCTATCAGGATTCTCCGCGTCGTGCGCACTCTATTGCAGCACAAGGGGGGATTAATGCAGCAAAAAATTATCAAGGAGATGGCGATAGTAACTACCGCTTATTCTACGATACAGTAAAAGGAGGCGATTACCGCTCTCGAGAATCCAACGTATACCGTCTGGCTGAAGTTTCAGCAAATATTATTGACCAGTGCGTAGCACAAGGAGTTCCTTTTGCACGTGAATATGGTGGCTTGCTGGACAACCGATCTTTTGGTGGGGTGTTAGTTTCAAGAACATTCTATGCAAAAGGACAAACGGGACAGCAGTTGTTATTAGGTGCCTACAGCGCCATGAACCGCCAGATTAACCGTGGGAAAATTAAGCCTTACAATCGTCACGAAATGCTGGACATTGTCAAGGTAGACGGAAAAGCCCGTGGTATTATTGCCAGAAATCTAGTAACAGGAGCAATTGAAAGACATAGCGCCCATGCCGTTGTATTGGCTAGTGGTGGCTACGGAAATGTATTCTTTTTGTCTACCAATGCAATGGGAAGTAACGTGACGGCAGCCTGGAAAGCACACAGAAGAGGTGCTTTTTTTGCAAACCCTTGTTACACACAAATTCACCCAACCTGCATTCCGGTTTCGGGAGATCACCAGTCTAAATTGACGTTGATGTCCGAAAGTTTACGTAACGATGGACGCATCTGGGTACCGAAGAAAAAAGAAGATGCCGAAGCCATTAGAGCTGGAAAAAAGAAACCAACCGATCTTAAAGAAGAAGAGCGGGATTACTACCTGGAGCGTCGCTACCCTGCCTTTGGTAACCTGGTACCACGTGATGTAGCATCCAGAGCGGCCAAAGAACGTTGTGATGCTGGTTTTGGAGTTAATAAAACAGGCGAAGCTGTATATTTGGATTTTGCCAGTGCCTTTGAGCGCTATGGAAAAGAAGAGGCATTGACACAGGGGATAAAGAATCCTTCTGAAGAAGAAATATATAAACTTGGAGCAGCCGTTGTAGAAAATAAATACGGAAACCTGTTTCAGATGTATGAAAAGATCGTAGATCAGAACCCATACAAAACCCCAATGATGATTTATCCTGCGGTACATTACACCATGGGAGGAATTTGGGTAGATTATAACTTAATGACTACCGTAGAAGGATTGTATGCGACGGGAGAAGCTAATTTTAGCGACCACGGAGCAAACAGACTGGGAGCAAGCGCCTTAATGCAAGGTCTGGCAGATGGTTATTTTGTGTTGCCATACACCATAGGGGACTACCTTAGTAAGGACATTAGAACTGGAGCCATTCCAACCGACACCCCAGAATTTGATGCGGTTGAAAAAGATGTGCGTGATAGTATCCATAAATTAATGAGCGGTTCTGGACAGCACAGTGTAGATTACTACCACAAGAAGCTCGGGAAGATTATGTGGAACAAATGCGGTATGTCCCGTAACGCAAAAGACCTAGCTGAAGCCATTACCGAAATTGCCGAGCTAAGAAAAGATTTCTGGGCGAATGTAAAAATTCCGGGAACAGCAGAAGGAATGAATCCGGAACTGGAAAAAGCAGGCCGTGTAGCAGACTTCTTAGAATTAGGAGAATTGTTTGCTAAAGATGCATTGCACCGTAACGAATCTGCCGGAGGGCATTACCGTGAGGAAAGTGTAGAGACCAGCGGAGAGCAAAAAGGAGAGGCTTTGAGAGACGATGAAAATTTTAAATACGTAGCCGCATGGGAATATAAAGGAGAACCGAAAGATGCAGTGTTGCATAAGGAAGACCTAGTATTTGAGAATATTGAATTGAAGACACGTTCTTATAAGTAAGGAAATACGTTAAAAGTTAAACGTAGATTTTTATGCAATTTGAAATTATGAGTAAAATTGAAAGTTTTGAGGATCTTAAATGTTGGCAAGAAGCAAGAATACTTCGCAACGATGTTAAAGATTTAATTAAAACCTTTCCAGATTTTGAGAAATATGATTTAATTTCTCAAATGCGTAGAGCTTTAAGATCTGTTACTCATAATATTGCTGAAGGCTATGGTCGCTTTCATCATAGAGAAAACATGCAGTATTGTAGAATCTCAAGAGGTTCATTACACGAGTTGAAAGACCAATTAATTACTGCTTTCGATGAAAAATATATTTCAGAAGAAGCTTTAGAAAATTATAAAAAACAAGTAAATAATTGTTTAGCAATTTTAAATGGATATATCAACTATTTAAAGCGCAGACTAAACAACGATCAACTTATAACAGTTAACATATAACAATATGAAGTTAACACTAAAAATCTGGAGACAGCAAAACGCAACGGCCAAAGGACACATGGTAACTTACCCCATAGATGGGGTAGAAGAAGATATGTCTTTTTTGGAAATGCTGGACGTGTTAAATGAAGAACTCATTAACAAAGGGGATGACCCTGTAGTTTTTGACCATGATTGCCGAGAAGGAATCTGCGGAAGTTGTTCTTTACAAATTAACGGCGAACCCCACGGGCCAGATCGCTTGGTAACTACTTGCCAATTGCATATGCGTATGTTTAACGACGGTGATACGATTGTCATTGAGCCCTTCCGTGCCAAAGCATTTCCGGTGATCAAAGATTTAATGGTAGACCGTAGTTCTTTTGACAGGATTCAGCAGGCAGGTGGGTATATTTCAGTAAACACCTCTGGAAATACGATAGATGCCAATGCGATCCCTGTTGAAAAAGAAAACGCAGACGATTCGTTCTATGCAGCAACCTGTATTGGTTGTGGAGCGTGTGTAGCCGCGTGTAAAAATGCAAGTGCGATGTTGTTTACCTCAGCAAAAGTGAGTCAATATGCTTTGCTGCCACAGGGCCAGGTAGAAGCTACTACCCGTGTGTTGAATATGGTAGAGCAAATGGATAAAGAAGGCTTCGGAAATTGTACCAACACAGGTGCTTGTGAAGTAGAGTGTCCTAAAGGTATATCTTTAGAGAACATCGCCAGAATGAACAGAGAATACCTTTCAGCTTCATTGAAAGGATAACAACTTTATATACTACGAACAAAATCCCGGGTTTTTACTAAATCCCGGGATTTTGCATTTTTAGAAAATGTTGAGGTATGATTAGCAGAAATAGTCCCTACTATTAGTTACAGCCTGCTTTTTTAAATTGCCTTTAGCTTTATGTTGTTTTGAGATGCATCGGTCAGTAAGTTTTTTGCAATGGTCTGTCTAAATACAGCTACGTCGTAGGGCTTTACAATAATATCGTTCATTCCACATTCAAAAATACGGTAACGTATTTCGTCTACTTCAACTGCAGTAAGCGCTATAATGGGGATGATAGTGTTGAAAGCTCTAATTTCCTGAGTGGCTTCAATACCATTCTTAACAGGCATGTTAATATCCATTAAAATGAGGTCGTAGGAACTTGTTTTAGCCATAGAAACTGCTTCTTCACCGTTTTCAGCAATCTCACATGTGACACCTTCTTTTTCCAGTATTTTCCTGGTTACCATCTGGTTAATGTGATTGTCTTCAACAATTAAAATTGATTTTTCAGATAATCTGGAAGTGTCCACTAGGGGAGAAATCTCATCTGTAGCACCTTGTTGGAGAACATCAAATAATAAGTTGAAATTGAACGTAGTTCCCTTGCCTAATTCACTTTCTACCTGAATATCACTATTGGACTGCTCTAAAAGCTTTTTCACAATAGGAAGACCAAGTCCTGTTCCCTGAAAATCTCGGTTCCCAGATTCTATTTGTGAAAATTCGTCAAAAATACTGTCTAATTGACTCTTTGCAATACCAGCTCCCGTGTCTTTAACAGTAAATGTAATAAGGACTGTTTTTTCGCTGGCATTGGCAATGGTCGCAAGTACTTCTATGGTTCCATTTTCAGTAAACTTGCAGGCGTTCCCAATAAGGTTCATGAGTACTTGAGAAAGGCGAACGGAGCTCCCTTTTAATAACTCTGGAATATCATCTGCAATATGCACCTCAATTTCGTTGTGGTGTTGCACTCTCATATACTCAAAAGAGGAAACGATTGTGCCTATGAGTTCGTGCAAATTAAATGCGGTGGCATCATCATTAAAGGTATCGCTTTCAAATTTGTTCATTTGAAGCACATCATTGATAAGGGCAAGCAGGTAATCTGCGGAAAACTTAAGCGATTTTAAGTCCTTTTCATGCTTTTTTAATTCTTTATTCTCCAGGAGAATAGTACTTAGGCCAATAACTCCATACAGCGGAGTTCGAAGCTCGTGGCTTACGGTAGAAAAGAACTTCGCCTTCGCCTTTGTTAGTTTGTCACTTTTTTCTTTAGCAAGTAAGTACTCTCTGTTCTTTATTTGTAGCTTTCTTACCAACTGTTTTCTTCGGCGATAGGCATACCATAGATAAAGCACTCCTACAAGACCAATTCCAGAAATAATCCATAGAATATTGTTGGTTTGGCTTTTGGTTTGCATAAGTTCTGCCTGTAGTTCATTCTTTAACCGGGCATCTTCGGCCATCTTTTGATATTCGGCAACTTTAAATTTTGAAGAGGCAGTTCCGGAAACAGCAGATGTGGCAATTTCTCGGTTTTTTAATAAGTATTCTTCATATTTTTTTCGAATTTCATACGCTTCCTTAAATCTATCTGTTTTGTATAGAACAGTACTGTACTGGTAATACGAATCTTCCAGTTCAGTAAACAACTCATTAGCTTCGCCAATTTCAATCGCTTTTAGATAACGTTTTTCTGCTTTGTCATACGCGCCTTTTTGAGCATAAAATGTTCCGTAAAGGTTTTCAATTCCTGCTTCAAAAGAAACACTACCATCTTTTTCTTTTAATTCATCTGCTTTGAGTAAATGATACAGACCCCGCTTGTATTTTTCAGCTTCAAAAGCTGTCATGACAGTGTTGTAATGTGCTTTTGCCAGACTGGCAGAATCGTTTATCTTTTTAAATCCTTTAATCGATTTTTTGTGATACCGCATGGCTTTCTCAAAACCAGCTTCTTCATAAGAATAGAGGTTAGCCAAATCCATATACGTAATTGCAATGGCAGTATCGTTTTTAGACTCAATAGCGTAACTTTCGGACTTTTTAAAATTGTCTTTTGCCATTTGAAGGTCCTCCAGCGCCATAAAGTCGTACCCTAAAAAACGATACCCTTTGTGTATTAAGGTAGGGTCGTTTAGTTCGAAAGCTTTGTTCAAAATCTTCACATTAACCTCCATGGACTTTTTAAAATTCCCGGAATGGTAATAGGTTTCAGAAGAATCTATTAATTGTTGTAGCTTGAGCTGTTCAGAATTTTGTATACTGTCTTCCTGTGCAGTTAAAGAGACTGCAAAAAGCTGGCACCATAGTACAAAGAAGAAAAAGAGTTGTTTCTCCATCAATAATTTAAGTAGGTTTGGGAGTCGCAAGATACTAATTTTGAATAATATCTGTAAGAGTTCCCGCACACATAAATAATTTTAACAACATTAAAGTATATGCTAACAAGTAAATTACCCAACGCTTCCACAAGTATTTTTAGTATAATGAGCAAGATGGCGGCCGATTTTAACGCCATTAATCTTTCTCAGGGATTCCCAAACTTTGAAAGTGATCCCAACATAATTGAATTGGTTTCAAAGGCGATGAAAGACGGTTACAATCAATATGCTCCAATGCCCGGAGATATGTTGTTGCGTGAGCGTATTTCTGAAAAAATAGAAACCCTTCATGGCAAACGCTATAACCCAGATACCGAAATAACCATTACAGCAGGAGCGACCCAGGCTATCTTTACGGCAATTGCTGCAACCATCCAACAGGGTGATGAGGTGCTGCTATTTACACCTGCTTACGATTGTTACAAACCTTCGGTAGAATTGTTTGGTGGAAAAGTTGTTCCTGTGCAATTAATGCCCCCTTTCTACAAACCGGATTGGGATGTTGTACAATCTAAGATCTCGAAAAGGACCAAAATGATTCTCATCAACAGTCCGCACAATCCAAGCGGAATGCTATTTACTGAAGATGCTATGCTTCAATTACAAACGATTGCCGAAGAAAACAACCTGCTGGTGCTTAGTGACGAAGTATACGAACATATTATCTTTGATGGGGAAGTACATCAAAGCGCTGCTAAATTTAATGCTCTGGCAGCACGAACGTTTATTACAGCATCTTTTGGAAAAACCTTTCATAATACCGGTTGGAAGTTAGGGTATTGCGTTGCTCCGGAAATACTAATGACCGAATTTAAAAAAGTGCACCAATACAATGTGTTTTGTGTTAATCACCCCATGCAAAAGGCGCTGGCAACCTATTTGGAAAAACCTGCGCATTATCTTGAATTATCAGGTTTCTACCAACAAAAAAGAGATTACTTTACTACGCTACTGAAAAATTCAAGGTTTAAAATTATTCCATCCAAAGGCACCTATTTTCAGTTGTTGGATTTTTCTGAAATTACCGATGAGCAGGATGTTGCCTTTGCTGAAAGACTAACCAAAGATTACAGTATAGCAACCATTCCCACGTCAGTTTTTAATACCGAAAAACAAGACTTTAAACAATTACGCGTATGCTTCGCCAAAAAGGAAGAAACGCTCAAGGCTGCTGCAGCTATTTTAAATTCAATCTAAATTTATTATTCTACCGTGGGTGTACTATAAGTTTTGTCAATTCTAAAATGAAGACTACCGATGGCAATTAAATGTATTGCTGTTTTTAATTTGTATTTTTAGTGTTCAGTACAATCTAAAAATCATTAAAAACAAAGTTATATGAATACGAAAGGTGAAGCTTGGGAAATAAACGACGGCGATGCAAGTAAGTGTCCTTATTTTGGAAACATTCAAGGACAATCTGCAGGAAGTGGGACGTCCAATCAAGAATGGTGGCCCAATAAATTAAAGCTAAATATACTAAGGCAAAACGATAGAAAATCTGATCCTATGGGAACTGATTTTGACTATGCCAAAGAATTTGAAAGTCTGGATTTTGCGGCGTTAAAACAAGATCTAATTAACCTAATGACTGATTCCCAGGAATGGTGGCCTGCAGATTACGGGCACTACGGCGGATTGTTTATTAGAATGGCTTGGCACAGTGCGGGAACATACAGAGTGACCGATGGTCGTGGTGGTGGAAATACCGGAAACCAACGTTTTGCACCTTTAAATAGTTGGCCGGATAATGGAAATTTAGATAAAGCACGCCTGTTGTTATGGCCTATCAAACAAAAATACGGGAAGAAAATTTCCTGGGCAGACTTAATGATTTTAACCGGAAACTGTGCATTAGAGTCTATGGGCTTTAAAACGTTCGGTTTTGCCGGAGGTAGAGAAGATGTCTGGGAACCAGAGCAGGATATTTATTGGGGGTCTGAAACCGAATGGATGGGGAATGAGGCTCGTTACGAAGAAGGGGATCTTGAAAAACCCTTAGCTGCTGCACACATGGGGTTAATTTACGTGAATCCGGAAGGCCCCAATGGTAAGCCAGACCCAATGGGTTCTGCACATGATATTAGAGAAACCTTTGGCCGTATGGCTATGAATGATGAAGAAACTGTAGCATTGGTTGCCGGGGGGCACACTTTTGGAAAAGCCCACGGGGCCGGAGATGCTGAAAAATACGTAGGAGTTGAGCCGGAAGGTGCTGGAATTGAACATCAAGGTCAAGGGTGGATAAACACTATGGGAACAGGCCGCGGAGACGATACAATTACAAGTGGACTGGAAGGGGCTTGGACGCCTAATCCTACACAGTGGGATCACGATTATTTTGACGTGCTCTTAAACTACGATTGGGAGTTGACAAAGAGCCCAGCAGGAGCACACCAGTGGAGACCTACCGATGCTTCCAATGCCAGAAAAGCACCCAAGGCACACGATCCGTCAAAAACACAAGACTTAATGATGTCTACGGCAGATATAGCGCTAAAGACAGATCCAGCCTACTTAGAAATTTCAAAACGATTCCATAAAGATCATGCCGCTTTTGAAGATGCTTTCGCACGTGCGTGGTACAAACTAACACATCGTGATATGGGACCCGTCTCGAGATATCTCGGGCCTGAAATTCCAAAGGAGGAGTTGTTATGGCAAGATCCAATTACAGAAACCAGTGTTTCTACAATAGGAGAAAGCGATGTGGCTACGCTGAAGAAAAGTATTGCAGATGCCGGACTTTCGGTTTCAGAATTAGTAACTACTGCCTGGGCTTCGGCTTCTACGTACCGAAACAGCGATATGCGTGGTGGAGCTAACGGCGCACGTATTCGTTTGGAACCTATGAAAAGCTGGAGTGTAAATACAGGACTTTCAGATACGTTGGATGTTTTGGAAAGAATACAGCAGGATTTCAACAAAAATAACAAATCAAAAGTATCACTAGCAGATGTTATCGTGCTTGCTGGTAATGTTGGGGTAGAGCACGCTGCGAAAAAGGCGGGTCAAAACCTAACCGTACCTTTTAATTCTGGAAGAGGAGACGCTACGCAAGAACAAACCGATACAGATTCTTTTAAGCATTTAGAGCCTGTTGCAGATGGTTTTAGAAATTACTTAAAGGATAATCAGGAAATTTCGGCAGAGGAATTGCTAGTCGATAGAGCAAACTTAATGACGCTCACAGTGCCGGAAATGACAGTGCTATTAGGAGGAATGCGTGTAATGGGAGCAAATTATGATGGTTCTTCTTATGGAGTTTTCACCAAAAATAAAGGTGCTTTAACCAACGATTTCTTTAAGAATCTATTGGATCTAGGAATTACCTGGAAGGCAACGTCAGATGATGATCAGGTATTTGCTGGTCGTGATAGAAAAACGGGTGACGTAACATGGACTGGAACAAGAGCCGATTTAATTTTTGGTTCTAATAGTGAATTACGAGCCGTAGCCGAGGTGTACGGATGTGAAGACGCCAATGACAAATTTGTAAAGGACTTTGTCACCGCCTGGCATAAAGTAATGAATTTAGATCGTTTTGATCTAAAGTAAGCTTTCAGCTGAACTAGAATTATATTGAAAATTATAACAAAGCGACATATTACATGTTGCTTTGTTTTATATTTATGACAACCTAAAAACGTATGGAAATTTCAGAATTATTTAATGCTGTAAGAAACGAAGAAGTAAGCACAGTAAGCCGTTTGCTGAAAGAGAATCCGTTCTGGGTGAACGAAAAAGACGCCCGTGGAAGTACCCCGTTGCTATTAGCTACCTATTATGGCTTCGAAGAAATAGCCAGGGAAATTCTTAAATATCCTCAAAACATCAATGCGCAGGATGCCAGCGGAAATACAGCACTTATGGGTGTTTGTTTTAAAGGATATGACAGCCTTGCTGCCTTACTCCTAAATCATAAAGCCGATGTAAATACTACAAATTTTAATGGTGCTACCGCGTTGATCTTTGCTTCAACATTTAAACAAGTTGCTATTATAAAAATGCTGTTAGAACACGGTGCAGACACCACTGTTAAAGATGATCGTGGGAATAGTGCGCTAGACCACGCAAAAATGCAAGGGGCTACCGAGGTGATTGAATTGTTGGAAAAATAGTCATTCCAAACGAGGCAAGAGGAGGAGTCCAAAATGAATGAATTTAATAACCACATTTTACATAGCATGATGTGTGACCTCTCCTTTGGTCGAGGTGATAAGATCAGCCGTTTAGAGGATAGGAGAAATCGCACCCGAGTAAGCAAACTTTGTAAAGATTAATTTTATGTGGAAGTACATTCTAATTTTCTTTTTTCTATTTAGTTGTACTTTAAGTAAAGCCGATAAGGAAATAGCAAAATTCGAAACTATACTGGGTGAAAACGAAACGCAAGCGTTGAATTTACTCGTCTCAGATTTTGAAATTAATTTAAACTACATGTATCCAGAATTGCCAATAGAAAAGCAATACAGGAACTATTTAACCGATATGATTTCTGAATCTACAACGGATTGGGAAAAATTTAAATTTCAAAAAGAAGCAACCAATACTCTGTTCAACCAAAGTGGTTTGAGGAATGAGATTTATGTTAAAGATTCAAGAAGAGGACTAGAAGTTAACGGTACTGGAAAATATATGCAAGCGCTTTCTGCTGTAAAAGATTCTGATTCTTTACTTAAAAAATATTGGGATACTCGTGCTGCAGCTGGAATTATTAGCAATGAATTTTTTGTCAATGGTATTTTGTCTATGGACCCTGATTTCAATAATTATTTTCACAAAAGAATAGTTGTATTGGAATTTAGTTTTTAAAAACTATATTAAAGAATTAAAACAACTCACTTGGAAAAACAAAACCTGAACATAACGATACTACAAACACATTTACATTGGGAAAACCCCAAGGCAAATAGAACAATGTTTGAGGAAAAGATAAGGGCAATTAAAGACCAAACAGACCTTATACTCTTACCCGAAATGTTCACTACGGGCTTCACTATGAATGCCGAATCCAATGCTGAAGGCAAAGACGGTACTACATTAGTATGGCTAAAACAACTTGCAAAAGAAAAAAACTGCGCCCTTACAGGGAGTATTATCGTAAAGGATAACGACTTGTTTTATAACAGGCTCTACTTTGTAACTGCCAATGGAACTGTTAAAACGTATAATAAAAAACACACCTTCACGCTGGCAGGCGAGCACAAGACCTATAAGGCCGGGCAGAACAGAATAATAGTTACCTACAAAGGCTGGCGTATTTGTCCGCTTATTTGTTACGATTTACGTTTCCCGGTCTGGGCACGGAATACGGAAGACTACGATTTACTTTTGTATGTAGCCAATTGGCCCGAAAAACGTGTTTCGGCCTGGGATGCACTTTTAAAAGCGCGTGCCATTGAAAATATGAGTTATTGCGTGGGTGTAAATCGTATAGGACTGGATGGAAATGGGCACAACTATAGTGGTCATAGCGCCGCCTACGATGTCTTAGGTAAGCAAATTTCAACCCTGGATTTTGAAACGGAATTTGTGGAAACCATCACCCTTACCAAAGAGCACATAGAAAGTAACCGAAAACACCTTCAGTTTTTAAACGACAGGGATACGTTTACTCTACTTTAAAAAGACCTTGCTGTAAACTCCAGTTGGCATTAACCTCCAGAGTCTGGGGGTAATATATAACCCGTTCAGGTTGCTTTTTTGATAAGAAACTTCCTGTGTCCCATACGCCATTTCTGTTTTCGTCTATGCTTATTCGAATAGAATATACGCCAGGTTCTATATATTGAAACGAAACGGATTTTTTATCTACCAACAGTTTCGATTGTACTAATTTAAATTTTGAATCTACCAACTCAACCAGCAAGGGATAAGGGGTTGCATTGTCCAGTGGCAGGGTAATGTCGCCATAATCGTCTTCAGATTTTGTTTTTATCGAGTACTTTAAAGTATCGTTGGTTGCTTCAAAAAAATCGGTAAATGCACCGGGAAGCGCAGTAATGTTGTAGCGCTGATCCGGTTGTTTTTCGAACATGATCTGAGCTCTGTTGTAAAGTGTTTCTCTTTGAGCCGCTACAGGAACCGCTAGAGAGTCTTTATTTAAAACAGAGATACGGGTTTCATCTATAACAATCAGAGGCGTGTTAAACTGAAGCTGAAAGGTGTCTCTTGGCGTGAGTGTTCCTCCTTTAACAATGCTTACTTTAAGCGAATCTGCAAACAAGCTTTTTATTCGTACGTTTAACGTGTCTATAGCCCCTCTGTTTTTTGCGAGAAACAACAAAGAGTCTGTTGCTTCACTGTCAAAAGCTGGTTTATGCCAATAATGTAAGGTGTCTTTCTCAGCATCACGATAGGTAACAGACTCAAAACCTTCAGGGACTGTTGAAATTGTCTCTAAAACTAAACTATCTATCGTGCCTTCATAGCCAAAAATAATTTCATTTTTACTCACGTGGGCTGGTCGGGTCATAGTGTAGTCTAACGTTTCCTTGAACAGTGTGAGGGTGTATGTACTGTCCGTAGGAAGCGTAATGGTATCCTGTGAAAAAGCGATTTTATCAAGTTTTGGCTGAAAGATGTAATCGTTATTAGTTTCTTTCAGTCCAACCAATATGTACTTGCCGGCTTTTAAATTGGTAAGCTGGAAATTGCCTGTACTATCCCTGGTTGTAGTAATGTACATAGGCTTTTTGTTGAAAATAACAGAGTCTGTAAATGTCTCGTTCAATTCATACAGCAAAATACTTGCGGGACTTTCGACTTTGGGAAGGAGCGCATCTTTAATAGTTCCATTGAGTTGAAGACTATCTATATAACTTCCCGTAGAAAACACATATTTAAAGTAAGGAAACTCAATTCCTTCATTATTGTCTACAATGCTGGTTCCAAAATTGAAGGAATAGGTGGTGTTTTCCCGTAAGGTATCCAAAATTTTTATCCGAAGTTGTTTCGAGGTGTTTAAGGGCGTAATTACAGGTTGGTATTCCAACGGAGGAGAAACAATCAGATTTTTTTGAACGTCTACCAGTTTTATGTATTCATCAAAATAGATACGTATTTCGTTGCCTTCAAAGTTAGTGGAGTAGTTTTCCGGAGTGCTTTTAACAATAACGGGGGCGAGGGTATCTTTTGATCCTCCTGAAGGACTTCCACGTTTAGCGCAATCTACAAAAGACAGTGCAAACAAGACCCCAATAGGAATATAGAGCAGTCTATGTTTAACAGGGTGTAGTATTTCGATTAACTTTTTCAAGACGGTAAAAATAGCAAGATTTTTCAGGGTATTTTATGATTAACAAAAGTTTGTCTATGCAATTGCAATGGTTGCTAAGCTAATCTTGGAGGCACCGCCCGTTAATAATTGATTGGCACAGTTTTCCAGGGTTGCCCCGGTAGTTACAATGTCGTCCACTAGTAAAACATGCTTCCCTTTAATTTTTTCTGTATTGTGTATGCTAAAAACTTCCGGGTTTTCAAAACGTGTAAAGCGTTGCTTAAAGACCTGGGATCTGGTTTTATTGGTTTTAAGCAGTACGTCTTCTACCATTGGTTTTTGAAGGGCTGCAGCAATCTCCATCCCAAAACCTGTTACCTGGTTGTACCCTCGTTTTCTTTTCTTCAGTTTGTGGATAGGTACAGGAACCACACAATCTATAGCTGTATAACTTTCAATTTCTGCTATTTCAGTTCCAAGCCACTTCCCAAAGAACACACTAATGTTTTCTCGCCCTCTGTATTTCAGGTTGTGCAATAGTTCCTGAGTAATTCCCTTTTTATTAAACTTTAGTAAAGCAGTGGCTTGTTCTATTGGGACTCTTCCGTAAAAAATGGCGGACATAGCAGGGCTATTGGTCAAATGGTGGCCTACAATTGGTAGCGAGTGTATACAAGATGCACATAAGATGTTTTCCCCTTTCAGTAGCTTATTAGCACAGCCTCCACATACTTTTGGGAATAGTACATTTAACATAATTTAAGAATTTTTACCATTTCGTAAACAATGTGTGTGGAATTACCTCTGTACTTTAGCCAATTAAACAAACCCAAATACCATGAGTACAGAAACGAATAGTTCGAAATTTAAAGTCTTGGTAGGCGTCCTGTCCGTTTTGTTGATAGGACTTGCCGTTTATACTGTTATACTCTACAACGATAGTAAAGATACAGTATCAAACCTAGAGCAACAAAAAATTGAAATTGAAACCGAATTGGAAGAACTTATCGCAAACTACGATGAGGTCATTGAAGATAATGAATTAAAAGACAATGACCTGCTGGCGGCGAGAGAGCGTATAGAAATCTTATTAGACTCCGTAAAAGATTCTGAAGCCAATGTAGCCCTGATTCAACGTTATAAGGTTGAAGTAGGTAGGTTGAAGAGCGAGCGGAAAGCCTTGTTCAGAAAAGCCGATAGCCTGATTGCAGCTAATAATAGATTGGTTGTAGAAAGAGATAGTACCAGTTCTGTTTTAAATGAAACCATTAAGGTGGTGGATTCTGTGAACATGGAGAACGAAGCCCTTTCAGAAACAGTAAAAAGAGCTGCCATTGTAAAAGCAACAGATTTACGCGGGGAAGCGGTAATTGTTAGAAACAGCGGAAAAGTTGTAGATACAAGACGCAGTAGTCGTGCCGATAAGGTAAGAGCGTGTTTTCAGTTAGCGCCAAACGCTGTGGCAGAAGCGGGTGATAGAACCTTCTTTGTACAGGTTATAAATCCAAAGAACAACGTATTGGGAGAAAAAGGAATTCACAACTACGAAAATGGTGTGCTTAACTACAGTACCTCAGTAAATGTATTTTATGAAAACGAAGAACTTGATGTTTGCGCTATGGTAGATGCCAGGGAAGAAGATTTAATTGAGGGAAGGTATATTATAAATGTATATGATGGAGGTAGACAAATAGCGACAACCACTATGGAGCTCAGGTAATACAGGAAATCAGTTTTAAAAAACCGCACAGCAATGTGCGGTTTTTTTATTTTCAAAAAGTAAGCACCGAATTACATTGTAAAAAGGCTTTTTCCTATTTTTGCGACATGGCAAACGAAGATCAATTTAAGAAAGTAGTGTCGCACGCAAAGGAGTACGGCTACGTATTTAGCTCCAGTGAAATTTACGACGGTTTAAGTGCTGTTTATGATTACGCCCAGAATGGGGTAGAGCTAAAAAATAATATTCGCGAATACTGGTGGCGAAGTATGGTGTATATGCACCAGAATATCGTAGGAATAGATGCTTCAATACTAATGCATCCAACTACCTGGAAAGCTTCGGGTCACGTCGATGCGTTTACCGACCCTCTTATAGATAATAAAGATTCCAAAAAAAGATATAGAGCAGATGTTTTATTGGAAGACTACTGCGAAAAACTAGAGCAAAAAGCACAAAAGGAAATTACGAAAGCTAAAAAGCGTTTCGGTGATGCTTTTGACGAAGATCAATTTGTTGCAACCCATCCAAGAGTGGTTAGATACCGCGAACAACAAAAGGAAATTCTGAGTAGGATGGCAACTTCTTTAGATGCTGAAGACCTTGCCGATGTAAAAGCACTCATAGAAGAATTAGAAATTGCCGATCCTGAAACGGGTTCAAGAAACTGGACAGATGTGAAGCAGTTTAACCTCATGTTCGGGACTAAACTAGGTGCCTCTGCCGAAAGTGCTACAGATTTATACCTGCGTCCGGAAACAGCACAAGGTATCTTCGTAAACTTTTTAAATGTGCAAAAAACAGGTAGGATGAAAATTCCATTTGGTATTGCACAAACCGGGAAAGCATTTAGAAACGAAATCGTTGCAAGACAGTTTATTTTTAGAATGCGTGAGTTTGAACAAATGGAAATGCAATTCTTTGTACGTCCGGGCGAAGAGATGAAATGGTACGAGTACTGGAAAGAAACTCGCCTTAACTGGCACCTTTCCTTAGGAATGGGGAAAGAGAACTACCGTTTTCACGATCACGAAAAACTAGCGCATTATGCCAATGCCGCGGCAGATATTGAATTTGACTTCCCTTTCGGATTTAAAGAACTGGAGGGAATTCACTCCAGAACAGATTTCGATTTAAAAGCCCATGAAGAGCACAGTGGAAAGAAACTGCAGTTTTTCGATCCGGAATTAGGTAAGAATTATACGCCGTATGTGGTAGAAACCTCTATTGGGTTAGATAGAATGTTCCTGGCTGTATTAAGTAATTCCTTGCTGGATGAAACACTGGAGGATGGAAGCGTAAGAACAGTTCTTAAATTACCTTCCATACTGGCACCTGTAAAAGCAGCTGTATTGCCCTTGGTGAAAAAAGATGGGTTGCAGGAGATAGCTCAGGAAATAATTGATGATCTGAAATGGGATTATAATGTAGTGTACGATGAAAAGG
This sequence comes from Flavobacteriaceae bacterium UBA1903, assembly GCA_002337605.1. Lineage (GTDB taxonomy): Bacteria > Bacteroidota > Bacteroidia > Flavobacteriales > Flavobacteriaceae > Marinirhabdus. The sequence goes on along the minus strand of DDGL01000008.1, from coordinate 72,657 downwards.
ATGCAGTAGGAAGACGTTATAGAAGGCAGGATGCAGCTGGAACACCTTTTTGTATCACAGTAGACCACCAGACTAAAGAGGACCAGACAGTAACCCTTAGAGATAGGGATACGATGGATCAGGAACGTATCCACATTACTGACATATCAGCAAAACTTCAGAATACAATTTCTTATAAAAATTGGCTATAAACTGAACCCTATCATCATTAAGAGAAGCAATTTTAGTATTTTTAGCAACCTGAAAAGGGCTAACCTATTAAATGTATACATTATGAAACTAACTAAATACATCCTTTTTGCTTCTTTTTTTGCACTTGGAACTACTGTATTTGCACAACAAGAAGTGCAGGTAGCTACAGCAGTAGATTTTTACACAACAGAGGTGATGTCTTACTATCCCGAGATTGATCCGTCTACGATTCCAGACAAGGAATTCCAGCGTGGAGGAATGTTAAGCACAAAACGAAAAAAGAAAGCCGATTATTTAAACCAGGCTGGGGAGAGCCCTACAAATGTAGACCCCTTAATTCAAGAAGCAGGATTTACCAGAAATGCGAATCCGCCACAGGTAAGTTTCGACGGGGTGGTTTCCAATGTTTCACCACCAGATCCCTCTGGAGCAGTGGGGCCTAACCATATTGTTGAAATGACAAATTCGGTATGGGGCGTTTTTGATAAATCCGGAAACATAGCTTCAGGTTTTCCAAAGAGTATTAACGACCCATTGGGTACAGGAAATGGAGACCCTATTGTTCTATACGATAGAGAAGCAGACCGGTTTTTGATCAGTCAATTTAAAGATCCTTTTAGTCCCTCAGGAAGTAGATTTTTGGTCGCTATTTCTACCACACCCGATCCAACGGGTTCTTACAATGTGTTTTCGTTTAACCCGAACGGTAGTATAGATTATCCACATTTCGGTATTTACGGAAATAGTTATGTAATCACTGGTAATTTTTCACCTACCGGAAGAATGTATGCACTGAACCGTGAAAAAATGATTACAGGCGATGCTAGTGCCGAAATGGTAAGTCTTTCGTTGCCTTCCTACAGCAGCGGAACAATCTTTAACGCACCACAACCAGCACATTCGGAAGGCGCAGGAATTGCATCGGGACCCGTGCCTATTCTTTGGTTTCAGGACAATGCATGGTCAGGAGTAAGTAACGACCATATGAAAGTCTGGGACTTTACAGTAGACTGGTCTAATCCTGGTGGCGCAAGTGTTTCGGCTCCCTTAGAAATAAGTCTGGGTGCTTTCGACTCGTTTATTGCCGGAACCGGTGGTGATGCTTTTGCAAATCTGGAACAACCAGGAACTACCCAGCGTATAGATGCGTTGGTACAAGTGCTAAACTTCCAGACACATCGGTACGATTTTGGGACACACCAATCTATAGTATATAATTTTGTAGTAGAGCCTGTTAACAATTCTAAAATTTCGGGATTGCGTTGGGGAGAGCTCAGAAAAGTTGGTGCGGGAGACTGGACCCTGTTTCAGGAAGGAACCTTTGTGGACCAACAGGATGGTGAAAGTGTTTTTATGGGCGGTATTGCGATGGATCAATTAGGTAATATTGCAATGGGATATATAAAAACAGGTGCTACAACCCATCCGTCACTTTATTTTACGGGGCGTAAAGATGGGGACGATCTAGGAGTTATGACCTTGGGGCCAGGACTTATTGTGGAAGGGGTAACTTCGGTTAATTCAAATTCACGATATGGAGATTATGCCCAGCTGGTAAGAGATCCTAGCGACGATCTAACGTTTTGGTATACTGCTGAATATTCAGGGCAGCCAAGAAAAAATAGAATATCATCCTTCACAATAGACGATATTATTCTTTCGGTAGACGAGCTAGATACAACTGCCTCAGACTTAATCATTTCTTCAACCGATCAGAAAATTTTTAATGTAGTACTTACTACAGAAACAACAAGCGATATTTTAAGGCTTTCGGTATACGATGTCACAGGAAAGCGAATTCGTTATGAGCAAGTTGAAAAGGGAGGACATAACCAATATAGCGCAACGCTCAACCTTTCCGATGCAGCTTCTGGAGTGTATATTGTTTCTATAGGAAATGCCAAGACCAAATTAAGTGAGAAGATTATTGTTAACTAAGGCAATAAAATTCACCTATTAAAAAAGCGGCTGTCCAGATCTGGACAGCCGCTTTTTTTTGTAGCCTTAGATGTATTATTTCATCTCCTGTATTTCGGAAAGACTCACCGGGTTTGCTTTTTCACAACGGTTCATCATTCGTAAGCCATTGTATTTATACCAAACCTTCATGCCGTCTTTTTTATAGGTGTCGTCAAGGTTGATCGGGTCGTAAAGTACCTTGTTCCCGTCTATTTCAGAAGAAATTACATACGGACAGTCACCTTCAACAGTAGAGGCTACAACAGTTCCCAAGGTAAAGCCATCGGCCATCATTTTTTTGGAATTTGCCATCGTTTCATTGGATTCGGTGCTCATATCGTTTTTAGAGGTTTTACTGGAAGTACAGCAAGATGTTGCTAGCAGGATGCATAGTACAAAGGATGTTTTTAAAATTTTCATTGGTTTGTTTTTTAAGTTCTAGTGGGTTAAAATACAAAATATGTGCCGTTTGCTCGTTTGTTGATTGGTTTTCTTCTTAAAAGAAGTTTTCTTACGGGCTAAAGCCTATGTAATTGCTAGGAGAATGATCTTTTAAAACATTTAAAATCAAACTATTAATTTCTTGAAAAAGAACAAAAATGTTAAGGAAATCTAAAGATTTGTTGGTAACTTTATAGGCTAAATATTTACTTAAGTTTAACTAAAATCTAATTTATGAAATTGAAAATTTCACTTTTATTGCTACTTTTTGCCTGTACCCTCACTGGGTTCGCGCAACAAGAGGGTCCCAGCTTTGTTGGGAACTTAACCCTAACAGGACATACGCCGTCCCTAATGTCCAGAATTAACGAGTTGCCACCGGCAAAAGTTAAGGATGAACAAATGATGGATGGTAGATCTGCAAAGTACAATGTGATTCCTGGGAAAGGTTCTACGGGAGACAAGCTTGCAGAAAACCCGCACCCATTACGAAACAAAATACCTGGAAGAGCACCTTCTTTAGTTTTTGATGCTGCTTTTTCTAACTCACAACCTACAGATCCTGCTTTGGCAGTAGGACCTAATCACGTGATGGTAGTGTTCAATACAGGGTTTGCTATTTATGATAAGTCAGGAAATATATTGGTAGGTCCTGCCGCACCAAACCCATCTATTTTTCCAAGTGGTGGATGTTGTGACCTTACCGTTTCCTACGATAACGATGCAGACCGTTGGGTACTTTCTTTCTTAGGAGGGGGTGCACAAATTGCTGTTTCAGATGGACCAGATCCTACAACTGCAGGATGGTTTACGTACAATGTACCAGGTGTACAGGATTACAACAAGCTTTCTGTATGGAGCGATGGATACTATGTGTCTAACCAACCAGGACCTAACCGTGTTTTTGCTTTAGAAAGAGATGCGATGTTGGCTGGAGATCCTAGCCCGAGTATTCAGGGTTTCTCTTTGCCTAACTTTGCAAACTTTGGCTTTGCGAGTCCACAGATCTTAAACGTTACAGATGGTAACATGCCAGCTGCTGGAAATGCACCTATCGTGATGTTCCAGGATGATGCGTACGGTGGTGTTCCAGCAGGCTTCGACCACATTAAGTTCTGGAATGCAAACGTAGATTTTGACACGCCAGCAAACTCTGTGATCGATCCTCCACAGGAAATTGGAGTAACCGCCTTTACCTCTATTTTTGATGGAGCTAGTTTTAACAATTTGCCACAACCCAATGGAGGAGCTTTACTAGACGCTTTACAAGGTATTGTGATGAACCAGGCACAGTTTAGACAGTTCCCTGGATACAACTCTGCCGTTTTTAACTTTGTGGTAGATACAGACCCGAGTGGAGGTAAACTGGCAGGTATACGATGGTATGAATTCCGTCAACCCACCACAGGAGCTCCATGGGTATTGGAACAGGAAGGTACGTATGTTGCACCAGGAGATAAACACGCCTGGAATGCAAGTATCATGATGGATGGTCAAGGAAATATTGGTATGGGATATACCGGTATGAGTAATGCGAGTGGCGCTGGTGATACCAATGCTAGCTCCTACTATACGGGTAGATTTTCAACAGACCCATCGGGAACTATGACAGTTACTGAAATGTTAATCGCTGAAGGTGCTGCCAGTATTCCTGGTGGAGCCGGAAGATATGGGGATTATAGTAAGATAGACATTGACCCTAACGACGATGCAACATTCTGGTTTGACAATGAATATATGACACCTGGACCTCCGGTAAGACGTGCGAACGTAGTAGGGGTGTTTAAAATTGCTCCAGATGCAGTTGACGACACAGGAGTTATTGATATTATTCAACCCGTAGACGGTGAACTAACAGCTACAGAAACAATTGAAGTGATTGTACGTAACTTTGGTAGTGACCCACAATCTAACGTGCCTGTTAACTTTACTGTAGACGGTGGTGCTACCATTACCGAGGTTGTAGTTGGGCCAATTCCTCCAGCATCTAATGTGAACTATACTTTTACTGCAACAGCAGATTTAAGCACGGTTGGAACAACCTACACCATACAGTCGTGTACGGCTTTACCAGGTGATGAAGTTGCTTCAAACGATTGTTTCTCTAAAGATGTAACACACTTAGAAGCAGCAGATACAGGGGTTATCTCCTTAGATGCTCCAACTTCAGGAAGTGGTTTAACGGCTACTGAAGACGTGACCATTACCATTGAGAACTTTGGTGCAGCGGAGCAAACAAGCATCCCTGTATTTTATAGTATTGATGGTGGAACTCCGGTACAGGAAACCTATACAGGGTCTATTCCTTCTGGAATGACAGATACTTATACCTTTACCGTAACAGCAGATTTATCTGCGTTGGGAGACTACGATTTCGTAGCAGGTACTGAACTAGCAGGCGATGTAGATACCTCAAATGATGATATCGCTGAAACTGTTTCGAACTTTATCTGTATGCCAGAATCTGATTGTGAAGGATTTAACGATGGTGTAACTGAGTTTGCTCTAGCAGACCAGGACCTTATAACAAATTGTACTGCAACTGGATATAGTGATGATACGTCAATAGTCTTTAATTTTGTACTTGAAGACAATCCTTTTGAAGGAACACTTCAAATGGGCTTTGCAAATTCAATTTATGCATTATGGATAGACTTTAATGATAACTTTACATTTGAGCCTTCAGAATTAATTTCTAGCGAACAAGTTGCAACTGCAGATACCGACTTTACTTTTACAGTTGACTTTAGTGATATTCCTGGTGTAACCCCTGGAATGCACCTTATGAGGTTGAGAGGTGAAGACGAAGATCAAGCGGGTGATGTATTAGACCCTTGTGATGATCTAGCTTTTGGTCGAACAAATGACTATACAGCTAACATTAGCGGTGAACTATTAGGAATAGACAATGTATCTTTTGCAGATGCAGAGTTTATTGTTACCACGCAACCAAACAATCAGTTTGAATTGTCGTTCAACACAACTGAATATACAAAGGACTTACCCCTGCATATCTACAACACATTAGGTCAGAATCTGGCTTTTTACACGTTGGAGCATACAGGTAATGGATACACTAAGACGTTAGACATGTCTTATGTTTCTTCTGGTGTTTACTTTGTAAAATTAGGAAATGACAAATTGAATAAAGTACAGCGTATTATTGTGAAATAAGCGTAACTTTTTCAAATTAAATAAAAAGGCTGCCCGTTTGGGTGGCCTTTTTTTTGTAAAATAGTATCGAAGAATTAAAAATAAGCTCTCAATTGTACACTGCCGGTATGTACTGTTTTTGTCTCCTTACTTTTTCTGCCAAAGTACGAAAGATTAGCGTCCAGGTATTTGGTAATGCGCTTTTGTAGTAACAGGCTCCATGTAAAATTGGTTCCAGGTTGTAAGCCTTCCAGCATCTGGTATGCAACAGGTGAGAACGCACTTCCGGTAAACGCATTGTCTATATAGGTAAACTCACCATTTACTGAAATTTTTTGAGCATTGGTATAACTAAAAGAAGTCCCTATTTTTTGCTGATTCAGTTGCTCCATAGCACCCAGAGAATTTTCTTCATTCATAAACTGATAGAACACATCAAATCTGGTAGAGCGGTTTAGTAGATAGGAAACCTTGGGATTTACTTCATAGGTGTCTAGAAAAAAATTACGCCCGGGGAAACTCTCCGAAGTACTTTCATTGGTGCCCAGCGCTCCGCGCATGGTTAACAGCCAGGATTCCCAGAACTTATGGTTGAAATTAAACTGATGACTTTCCAGATCGCTGGATTGCAAACCAACCGAAAGTAAGTTGTCTGCCTGGGTGGAAACATACGTATAGCTGGTGGTATACTTTTGTTTTCCCCGATTAAAGAAAAGCGCGTTCCTGAAGTTAAGGTTTAAGCCCAGTTGGTCTTCGTTGCCATCCAGAAACGGGTTAAGGTTAAATCCGTCATTGTTCCTTCTCACTCTTCTGTTTAATACGTAAGAGGTTTGGTTATAAAATTTGGAAAGCACCTTTAAAAAGCCTTCTTTGTTTGCCCAGGCCTGAGGGTCCAGGGTAATGATCTGGCTAAACCTATTTTCTCTGATTTTAATAAAAACCTGATTTGGCAATAGAATACGTACATAATCTGCCTGGTCCTGAAACTGTGCCACCTCAAACTCATCCAGTTCCTGTATACCGTTATTATTATAGTCAATCCAGGTAAAAATACCCTGTCCGGGATCTACCTGGGTATAAGTAAATTCCTGTTGTGGGAGCACCCCGTTATTTGCTTCCAGAACAGTGTTAAAGCGTATCCCATTCTTTAAAATATTCTGAGTGTAAAGAATTCTGGAGTTTAAGGATTTTTCGGTGGCTTCAGTAGTTGGGTTGTTAAATGACTTTAGTTCCCGGTAATTGGCAAAGACCGAAAGTTGTGTGTTTGCCGTATTCAGTAATTTCGATTTTAAAAAATAGGTGTTTGCAGTGTTCACTTTCAGTAGTTGATTAAACTGAACGCTATCTGTCACTCTGTTTCTATACCCAACTTCAACATACACTTTCGTGCTATCTCCAACTCCTACAAACGCTTCGTATTCTGAAAAGCGCTGGCTCACAAAGCTTAAGCTATCATTTCGGGTTTCGGTTACCTGGTTGTCTTCGGTGCTAAGCTTTCCGCCTACCCAGGCCTTTTCAAATCCGTAGACTGAAGTGTGGTGCAAGCGATAGAACTTGGACTGCAAGCTATCACTCTCACTATCTAAAACACTTCCATGTGTATGGGTTCTTAACTTCCCGAAACGTAAGTTCCCATTCAGTACGTGCCGCGTCCCTGAAAAATTCTCAGAAAAGTCTAAATTCTGAAATGTATATTGTGCACTTCCCAGTTTAGGTGAATTCAATTCAAAGCCACCAATGGCAAAACGTTGATCCCCTTCGGGATCTATTAAATTCCAGTCACGATTAAATTCAATGTTATACAACCGCTCAATAGTTCTGAAATCTTTGTTTATATAATCCAACGAGCCAATGGCATCAACCTTTAAGGTGTCCGCAGTTGTGAATAAATTTTGTCGTGCATCCAGCCGTCCCGCAAATCCATCATTATTCTCATCGTCCAGATCTGAAAATAAGTTAAGGTCGTTCTGGCTCCCGGCAACTTCAAAATTTAGGGTCGTTTTTTCGGTAGGACGGTACCTTCCATTTAAGCCTCCTACTTGTAATTTAGTTGGAGCATTCAGTTGGATAATGGGTTCGTAATTACCCTGAGGCACACCGCCTATAGGAGGTGTATATTCAAATATTCGGCTAATGGCACCCTGGTCGCTAATAATATAGTTTCCCAAGTTATCACCTACGAGCGAAAACCGAACGCTAAATAATTCGTCTTCGGGATCGTTGGAGAACACAAAAATTTCATCCCCGTTTATTGCGATGTCTTTTTTGTATAAAAGTTTATTCTCAGAAAACGTGTCCTCTACTGCAGATGGGGCTACCATGGCATCCATATCATCACCCGCAGCTTGTAAGATGGCTACTTGTTCTTCAGATAAATTTTGCTGAAGTGGCTGATTTTTAGCATCATTTTCAGAATACACATACACCCCCAGGTCTAGCTTTTCGCTGGTATAATTCCCTCCGCCGTACCCTATAAAACGAGTATAATTTCTGTCGGTGAACTGATACTCTACCGTAATTCGCATATTGGATGTAATAGGGTATGTAGAATTAAATTTTATTTCTCCCGCATTATAATCAATTACATAATCGGCATTTTCACCACGTTCTAACAGCAGCCCGTTTACATATACCCGTTCACTACCCGAGACTATTAAAATAAATAACTCGCCATTAGGCCCTACCAGTTTATAGGGTCCTTGGTTTCCTTCCTGTCCCGTAAACTGACTTCGTTGAAAAACACCTCTCACCAATGCACCTGCAGCAAAAGCAGTTGTTTGGGAGTCTTCTGTATGCTGTAATCTGCCGCCTAAAGATATACCCTGCACCTTTTTTATAAACCGCCCAAAGTAACTGTTATTATTTTCAAGATCTACATCTCCAGCACGTATGTTCCAGTTGTCGCTGTACAGTTCTATAAAAATTTGGTCAAACTCGTCCAGGCTTTGCGAATAGCCACCTTGCTGAGTAGGAATGTTTGCATCTTGTATAGAAGCGCGAATGGAAACCTTGTCGTTTAATTTTCCTGTAATTTGTAAATCCAGTTCACTGCTTACTACAGCATTCTGGTTGTTCCCAACGGTAACACCTCGAGAGATGCTTCCTACAGTGTTCAGACCATCAAAGGGTTTAAAGGTTCTGGTATCATTACCTTGCTCCAACGAATACAGTCTGTCAATAGCGCCCGTATTTTCTATAATTAGTTTGGGATCGAAGGTGTAATAATCGCGTGTGAGGAATTGAGGGTATTTTAAATAATTAATGGTGATAGAATCGGTTGGGGTGGTTCTTTCAGCAAAAAATAAAGTCCCTGTTTTATAGTCAACGGAGTAGGCAGTACTGTCAATTTTTTTGCCTGATGCATCAAAAACTTCAAAAAAACTGGGGTTAATACTTACAGTATCTACCTTAATGGTGTCCCGAACTGCTATTTTCTTGCTTCGATACGTAGTAGTTGTTTCCTGCGCCACACCAATGGTAACGGTACACAAACACAGAATAAATAACAAATACTTCATAAGCCTACAAACGTAACGCTGAAACTTTAATTTTGTTGATTGTTTTTTGAAAACCTTTCAGCAAAGTAGCGCGGTAAAAATACGATGTTATTTATTTTCGTGCCTTAATCCTTTGCTTAGCTCCGTGTAAGAGCTATTATGCAGAGTTTCATAGAGAACCAAAGCGTCTCTCAGGAAATATATATCTTATGAAAATAATCTCTTACAACGTAAATGGAATCCGTGCTGCAATGCGCAAAGGATTTACAGCATGGCTACAAACCGCTAACCCGGATGTAATTTGCATACAGGAAACAAAAGCTAACAAAGACCAAGTAGATGTTGCCGAAATTGAAGCTGCAGGCTATCCGTTTCATTATTGGTTCAGCGCACAAAAAAAAGGGTATAGTGGTGTAGCTATTTTCTGCAAAACTGAACCCAATCACGTGGAATACGGTACAGGTATAGCCAGCATGGACTTTGAAGGCCGAAACATACGGGTAGATTATGACGATGTTTCGGTGATGAGCTTATACTTGCCAAGCGGAACCAATATTGCTCGTTTAGAGCATAAGCTTGAGTTTATGGATTTGTTTCAACACTATATTAACAACTTAAAAAAGGAAGTTCCCAACTTGGTTATTTGCGGCGATTATAATATTTGTCACAAGGCCATAGACATTCACGACCCTGTGCGGAATAAAAATGTTTCAGGATTTTTACCCGTCGAACGTGAGTGGATCGGTAATTTTATTGACAGCGGATTTATAGATAGTTTTCGCCATTTCAACAAAGAACCAGAACATTACACCTGGTGGAGTTACCGTGCCAATTCCCGGGCCAACAACAAAGGCTGGCGTATAGATTATAATATGGTGGCGCAACCCTTACAAGAAAACTTAAGTAGAGCCGTTATACTACCTAATGCATACCATAGCGATCATTGTCCGCTGTTGGTGGAACTAACGTTTAACTAATGTTCAGATGTGTTTCTTCCCCTCTAGAGAGGGGTAGGGGTGTGTCTGGTCCAAATAAATTTACCTTACATCTATGAAAAAATTAGCCTGCATAATCCTAACAGTTTTCCTAATGGCCTCCTGCGTCTCTTCCCAGGTCTACGAAGATCTAAAAGACAAAAACGAATCTCTGCGAACCGAAAACGAAGCGCTCATGGCTCGGTTGGATGGCTCCGGTAACTCCAATACCGATGTGTATACGGTAGCAAATCTTCAAAAAGAACTGGCAGATCTTACAGCTGAAAAAACCCGCCTGGCTATGGAACTTGCTGCTGTAAACGTAAATATGGCAACCTTGCAGGCTTCGTATGATGCCCTGGAAGCAAATAGTTCTGAAGCTTTAACCGAAAATCTGGCGCGTAATAGAAAACTACTACAACAACTCGAAGCCAAAGAAAAAGCCCTCGCCAAGGAAGAAGCACGGCTACAACTGCTAGAGAAAAAACTAAAAGACAGATCCCAGCGTGTTGAAGAACTGGAAGGTATAATTGCTGCTAAAGATGCTAAAATGCGTGTGTTGAAAGATGCAATATCTGCAGCGCTTACAAATTTTGAAGGTAATGGTCTCACCGTAGAACAACGTGATGGAAAAGTATATGTCTCTATGGAAAATAAATTATTGTTTGAAAGTGGAAGCTGGGCAGTAAACGCTCGTGGAAGACAAGCTGTTGAACAACTGGGGCAGGTACTGGCGAAAAACCCGGAAATAGCAGTGCTTATTGAAGGCCACACAGACAATGTGCCGTATGGCGGTAACGGTACTATGAAAGATAATTGGGATCTTTCCACAAAACGTGCCACAGCCATTGTAACCATCCTTACTGAAAATAATAACATCCCAAAAGAAAATCTAACTGCAGCTGGAAGAGGGGAATATGCGCCCGTGGCTCCTAATTCCACAGCTGCAGGAAAAGCCAAAAACAGAAGAATTGAAGTGATCTTAACTCCAAAACTGGATGAAATCAATAAATTACTGAATGATATTTAATGTAAGCTCAGACTTGTCAGGTTTCTTTTTTGCTATAGAGCATCAAAATAAAGATTGCGCAAGCGATCGTAATAAAGAATAAAAAAATATTTCCGCGTATTGAGCCCTTCGACAACGCTCAGGATGAACTAAACCAAAATATGAAATACACCAACCTCCCCAACACCCAACTGAAGGTAAGCAAGATTTGTCTGGGAACGATGACCTTTGGAAATCAGAATACTGAAGAAGAAGCGCACCAACAACTGGATTTTGCTATAGAAAAAGGCGTCAATTTTATAGATACTGCCGAGATGTATGCCGTACCCGCAGATCCCAACACACAAGGGCTTACTGAAAAATATATTGGTTCCTGGTTGTCAAGATCTGGAAAGCGGAAGGATGTGGTCCTGGCGTCTAAAATAACAGGGCCTTCCCGTGGGATGACGCATATTAGGGAAGCGTTAGATTTCAGCAAAAAATCTCTTGAAGATGCATTGCATAATAGTTTACAACGTCTGCAGACCGACTATCTGGACTTGTATCAATTACACTGGCCGGAACGTGCGGTGAATATATTTGGTGTGAGGGATTACAAGCATGCTGAAAACGAACGTTGGAAAGATAATCTTGCTGAAATTTTAGAGCGATTAGAGGCTTTTGTAAAAGAAGGGAAAATCAGACATATTGGATTGAGTAATGAAACACCTTTCGGAGTGATGCGTTATATGGAAGCACACCGGAAGGGAAAACTGAAAATGGTTTCAATACAAAATGCATACAATTTATTACAACGAAGAGACGAAGTAGGGCTAACTGAAGTGCTACAGCTAGAAAACATTGGGTATTTACCGTATTCTCCATTAGGCTTCGGAGTGTTGACGGGTAAGTACTTAAACGGACAAAAACCTGCGAAGGCTAGGGTTACCTTGTATCCTAACTACTCAAGGTATAGCTCAGAAAGTTCTCAGAAAGCTACAGCAGCGTATCTGGAAATTGCCCAGAAACATGGGCTAAGCCTTACACAAATGGCATTGGCATTTGTGAATCAACAATCGTTTGTGACTTCAAATATTATTGGTGCCACAAGCATAGAACAACTTTCAGAAAATATAGGAAGTATAGACGTGACGCTTTCTGAAGAAATTTTGAAAGAAATTCAAAGCGTACACGAGCAAATTCCCAACCCCGCGCCGTAGTTGAGTAGATCAGTGATTCAGTACACAGTGAAATGTAAAAAATCCTTTTGAAACTTTGGTTCCAAAAGGATTTCTAATTTTTGCCTAATGCCTAATGCCTAATGCCTAATGCCTAATGCCTTAAAGCGAAGCACCCGCACCCCTCACCACTTATTTCGATGGTTTCAGGGGAAAAGCATCAGGAAATTTTTTTCTAATTTCCAATAAGGCTTTGTCTGCTTCCAGACGTGACTCAAAATCGCCCACCCAGATTTTATAGTTTGGGGTTTCATATTCCAAAGAAGCGGGCCAGGCACTATAGTTTGCCTTGTATTTGTTTAATATGGCGTTGGCTTGATTTAATTCCCCGTAATATAATTGAATTGTAAATCCATCGCCCAGCTTGTTATCTTTCTCTAATTCTTTTTTTAAAGTTAACAGTTCGGGTATTTTGTCATCCTGGTTTACGGTTACCGTAGCTTGTTGAGCGAATGAGATTTCAGTAGAAATAGCGATTAAAATGCTGACTATGAATATTTTGAATAGATATGATTTTTTCATAATGCTGTTTTGTGAATACAAAGGTAAAACCTAATAACCATTTTGCCTTCAATTTTATTATTTAGAATTAGTATAAATTACGTCTTAACAGTTTATTTGGATTTAGAAAATAAACAGAAACACGTACTTTTGCACAGTTATTTAAGGCACTTAATGACACGTTAACTATAGGAATAGCAATAACTAATTATGTGCCAAAGTATTGCCAATAATTAACCATTAGTATGCAAAAGGTGAAGTTTACAAGTATACCCTCAATAGTATCTCTCTTACTGTTGGCAGTCCTGCTAACGTTTTCTAACAATATTTCCGCGCAAGCAGATTCTACTGCTGTTGCTGAAGCAGCAACTCCTGCAGCAGAAGGTGTGGGGGATGCAGAAGCTGGAGAAGCATTGTTTAAGGCGAATTGTGCGGCTTGTCATAAGTTGTATAAGAAAGCAGTTGGACCTGCTCTTTTCGAGGTTTCTAAAAAATACGACCGTGAATGGTTGTATAAATGGATTAATAATAGTGCAGCCTTAATTGCCTCTGGAGATGCACAGGCAATAAAGATCTACGAGGAGTACAACAAATCGCCTATGACGGCATTTCCTGGATTAAGCACTACGGACATTGATAATATTTTAGCGTATACCGATACTCCTAAGCCTGAGCCAACAGTTGCAACTGGCGGTGGAACTGCTGATACAGGAGAAAGTGGCAGTGGCGTTTCAAACAACATCATCCTTGGAGCGTTAGCTTTAGTGTTCTTATTGCTGGTAGTAATGCTGGTATTGGTAAACAAGACCTTAAAGAAAATTGCAGCAGCCAATGGGGTGGTGTATGAAGAAAAAGAAAAGCGTGCTCCCTTATGGAGAGTGTTTGCCGAAAACCAGTTTTTAGTCATGGTTACTTCTATCTTCTTGTTATTATCTGCTGCCTATTTTATGTACGGGTACTTTATGCAGGTAGGGGTAGACCAGGGGTATGCTCCGGTGCAGCCTATTCATTATTCACACAGAATCCATGCGGGCGACAACCAGATAGATTGTAAGTACTGTCACTCTTCGGCCAGAAAAAGTAAGCATTCTGGAATTCCTTCTTTAAATGTGTGTATGAACTGCCACAAAAACATTTCTGAAGTATCTGATGATACCTACGCAATGGGGCAAGAGGAATACGGAGTAGATTACAATAAAGAAATTCAGAAATTATACAAAGCAGTAGGTTGGGATGCAGCCAATCAGGCATACACCGGAGAAACAGAACCAGTTAAATGGGTGCGTATCCACAACTTGCCGGATTTTGCATATTTCAATCACTCGCAACACGTAACAGTAGCTGGTGTAGATTGCCAGACCTGTCACGGTCCGGTGGAGGAAATGGAGATCATGGAGCAACATTCGCCACTTACTATGGGGTGGTGTATTAATTGTCACCGAGAGACCAATGTAAATGTTGCAGGCAACGAATATTATAAAGAAATCCATGAACAGCTTTCGAAAAAGTATGGTGTAGATCAGTTAACAGCTGCACAAATGGGTGGACTGGAATGTGGTAAGTGCCACTATTAATGTCAACGGGTTTTACTGAAACTTTAGTTGGTGTTAAAAATTATAGAAGTAAATAGTAAATGCAAAAATTTTAGATATACGATGTGCGATTTACGAATGGAAATCAAGCAATCGAAAATCGTACCTCTAAAATCGTAAATGAATAATATGGCATCAAACAAGAAATACTGGAAAAGTGTTGAAGAGCTAGACGATAATAGCTCTATTGTTGAAACGTTGAAGCAAAACGAGTTTGTGGAGCCTATTCCTACAGACGACTTTCTAGGAGACAAGGAGACGCTGGAAGCTTCATCAACAACACGTCGCGATTTCTTAAAATATGTAGGATTCTCTACAGCAGCCGCTTCTTTGGCTTCCTGTGAGGGTCCTGTAATTAAATCGATCCCTTACGTAGTTGCTCCGGACGAGATTGTTCCAGGAGTTGCAAACTACTACGCTACAACCATGGCAGATGGGTTCGATTTTGCTAATGTACTGGTAAAGACACGAGAAGGTCGTCCTATTAAGATAGAACGAAACGATCTTGCCAAGAATGGCGGAAGTGTTAATGCACGTGTACATGCTTCGGTATTGTCTATGTACGACAAAAACCGTGTCCAAAACCCGTTAATTGATGGGAAAGATGCTACCTGGAGCGATTTTGATGCGAAAGTAGCGCAAAAGATGAATGAGATGAAAGGCAAAGAGGTTGTGTTGTTAACACAAACATTTGCGAGTCCGTCTACTTCAAAATTGATCAAAGAATTTACAGCAAAATATTCGAACGTACGCCACGTAATTTACGATGCGGTTTCTTCTTCGGAAGCGTTGGATGCTTTTCAGAATAAATATGGAACAAGAGCTTTAGCAGATTACGATTTCAGTAAGGCGGAGGTTATTGTTTCAGTAGGTGCCGATTTTATTGGTGACTGGCAAGGTGGGGGTTACGAAGCAGGGTATGCGAAAGGGCGTATCCCTAAGAACGGAAAAATGAGCAAGCACTACCAGTTTGAGGCCAATATGAGCTTAGCAGGTGCCAATGCAGATGTTCGTGTTCCTGTAACGCCAACCCAACAATTACAAATTGTAAAAGCTTTAACCGGTGGTAGCGCTTCTGGATTACCAGATAACGTAGCTGCAGCGGTAGCAAAAGCAAAAGCGCACCTACAAAAAGCAGGAAGTAGAGGAGTTGTAATTACTAATTTACCAGATGTACAAGCACAGGCCATGGTGTTGGATTATAATGCCAATGGCGTGGTTATGGACAGCACAAAACCTAAACTGACGGCTATGGGGAACACCCAGGAAGTGATGAAGGTGATGAACGGTGTTGTTTTAGGAACTGTAAAAGGATTAATAACTGTTGGTGTAGACCCGGTGTATTCCTTCCCAAACAAGAAATTTGCAGAAGCGTATAAAAGCTTAGAAATGTCGTTGGCATTTTCAATGAAACCAGACGCTACTGCCTCTGCTGCAAAATTGGTTGCTGCAACGCCTCACTATTTAGAGTCCTGGGGTGATCTTCAATTGAAGAAAGGAACCTTCAGTATTATGCAGCCTACTATCAAGCCTTTGTTTAACACCAGACAATTTCAGGAGTGTCTGTTAGCCTGGACAGGACAAGGCGATGTAACTTATTACGACTACCTTAAAGAGTTTATGGTAGGTTCGGTCTTAGGGACGAGTTCCTGGAACCAAGCTGTACACGATGGGGTATTTGAAAGTACTGCCAATGTAAATACAGATGCAGATACAACAGAAAGCAATAGCTTAGAATTAGAATCATCCACCTCAAACGGAGCGTTATCCAATGCTTCACAAAGCGGAGGGATGGAGCTTACTTTATATACAAAGACTGGTTTAGGAAATGGGAGTCAGGCTAATAACCCTTGGTTACAAGAATTGCCAGACCCTATTACCAGAACAACCTGGGATAATTACGTAACTGTTTCTAAAGCCGATGCAGAAGCTATGGGCATAGAGAACTTTAACGTTGCCGATGGCGGGTTAAACGGAAGCTACGTAAATGTTACCGTAAATGGTGTAACGATCGAAAACGTTCCTGCGTTAATCCAACCAGGACAGGCAAAAGGATCTGTAGGTCTTGCGCTTGGGTATGGACGTAAAGAAGGCTTGCAAGAAGAAATGCAAACGGGTGTAAACGCCTACCAGTTGTACAGCAATTTTAAGTCTGTACAAATAGGGGTGTCTATTGAAAAATCTTCAGGAGTTCACGAGTTTGCTTGTGTACAGTTGCACAACACGATGATGGGGCGTGATATTATTAAGGAAACGACCCTTGAAATCTTTAATACAGCTAAGAGAAATCACGAAGGTGAGTATGACTGGAACCCAATTCCAAAAGTTTCAAAAGATCACGAGGAAATTCCGGTAACATCGCCAGATGCCGATCTTTGGACGAGTTTTGATCGTTCTGTGGGGCATCACTTCAACTTATCTATAGACTTAAATGCATGTACCGGTTGTGGTGCGTGTGTGGTAGCTTGTCACGCAGAGAACAATGTTCCTGTTGTAGGAAAGGCTGAAATGCGTAAGAGTAGAGATATGCACTGGTTGCGTATTGACAGGTATTACTCTTCAGAAGGTTCTTTTGAAGCCGATTTAGAGAAAAAAGAAAATATTTCAGGATTGGGAAGTTCCCTTTCAGAATATGGCGAAATGGAAGACCCGTCTGCAAATCCGCAGGTAGCCTTCCAGCCGGTAATGTGCCAGCACTGTAACCATGCTCCTTGTGAGACGGTTTGTCCGGTAGCTGCTACAAGTCACGGTCGTCAGGGACAAAACCATATGGCGTACAACCGTTGTGTGGGTACTAGATACTGTGCAAACAACTGTCCTTATAAAGTACGTCGATTTAACTGGTTCTTATATGCTGAAAACGATGAGTTTGATTACCATATGAATAACGATTTAGGTCGTATGGTGTTAAACCCGGATGTAGTAGTAAGAAGTCGAGGTGTAATGGAGAAGTGTTCTATGTGTATTCAAATGACACAGAAAACCATTCTTGATGCCAAACGTGACGGAAGAAAAGTAAAAGAAGGTGAATTTAAAACAGCATGTTCAGCAGCTTGTGAAACCGGAGCAATTGCTTTTGGTGACATTAATGCTGAAAAGAGTGAGATTCACGAATTAAAAGAGAATAAACGTATGTACCACTTGTTGGAAGCCGTAGGGACAAAGCCTAACGTGTTCTACCAGACAAAGGTGAGAAATACAAATGAAGCATAACTAACTAAGAAATAGATTATATAGATATGGCGTCGCATTACGAAGCACCTATTAGAAGACCCTTAGTTATAGGAGATAAAAACTACCACGATGTTACTGTGGATGTGGCTGCTCCTGTGGAAGGTAAAGCCAATAAATCCTGGTGGATTGTATTCACCATTTCCTTAATCGCATTCCTATGGGGACTGGGTTGTATTATCTACACCATTTCAACAGGAATTGGGGTTTGGGGATTAAACCGAACCGTAAACTGGGCTTGGGATATTACCAACTTCGTTTGGTGGGTAGGTATTGGTCACGCAGGAACGTTGATTTCTGCCGTACTGTTATTGTTCCGTCAAAAATGGAGAATGGCGATTAACCGTTCTGCAGAAGCGATGACCATCTTCTCGGTAATACAGGCAGGATTGTTCCCTATTATTCACATGGGACGTCCTTGGCTGGCATACTGGGTATTGCCTATTCCTAACCAATTTGGTTCGCTATGGGTAAACTTTAACTCACCACTCCTTTGGGATGTATTTGCAATTTCAACGTACCTTTCGGTATCGTTGGTATTCTGGTGGACAGGATTACTTCCGGATTTTGCGATGATTCGCGATAGAGCAGTTACACCTTTTACAAAAAGAGTATACAGTATTTTATCTTTTGGATGGTCTGGTCGTGCAAAAGACTGGCAACGTTTCGAAGAGGTTTCTCTGGTATTGGCAGGTTTGGCAACACCATTGGTACTTTCAGTACACACCATTGTATCTTTTGACTTTGCTACGTCGGTAATTCCGGGATGGCACACCACTATTTTCCCTCCCTACTTTGTTGCAGGAGCGATTTTCTCTGGATTTGCGATGGTAAATACCTTGCTTATTATTATGAGAAAGGTCTCTAATTTGGAAGATTACATTACCATTCAGCATATCGAATTAATGAACATCGTTATTATGTTAACGGGTTCTATTGTAGGGGTAGCGTATATTACAGAGTTGTTCATTGCGTGGTATTCTGGAGTAGAATATGAGCAATATGCATTCTTAAACCGTGCTACTGGACCTTACTGGTGGGCTTACTGGGCGATGATGACGTGTAATGTTTTCTCACCACAATTTATGTGGTTCCCTAAATTGAGACGTAGTATTATGTTCTCTTTCTTTATTTCGATCGTGGTAAACATAGGAATGTGGTTTGAGCGTTTTGTAATTATTGTGACTTCGTTGCACCGTGATTACCTGCCATCTTCCTGGACAATGTTCTCGCCAACCTTTGTAGATATTGGTATCTTTATTGGAACTATTGGTTTCTTCTTTGTACTTTTCTTATTGTATGCAAGAACATTCCCGGTAGTAGCACAGGCTGAGATTAAGTCTATCCTGAAAGGATCGGGAAGTAAGTATAAAAAATTAAGAGCAGAACACGGAGACGATGTGAAGCATTACGACCCAATTGTTCGGGAGCCTGCAGCTAATACAACACATATTGATACAACAAACACTGGAGATGATCACAACAAAACTGTGAATGCAGATGCGTTAGTGACTTCAGAATACCAGAAAGATCAGTTGGACGCTATGCTGGAAAAACTGGGAACTTTCGACCCAGCGACACAAAAAGCAGACGATCTTAAGAAAATAAGTGGTGTAGGACCGGTGATGGAACAGAAGTTACATCAATTAGGTATTTACACTTTTGATCAGGTAAGTAAAATGACAGATGAAGATTACGACCTGTTAGACGAAATTATTGGCGAATTCCCTGGACGTGCAAAACGTGATGACTGGGCAGGACAAGCCACACAACTAAAAAACAACGCGTAAGATGGCAGCAAAACACATTCACGCAATTTATACGGACGATGACATCTTGATGCAAGCTGTCAAGCAGGTACGTGAAGAGCGTTACCACATTGAAGAGGTGTATACCCCATTCCCGGTTCACGGGCTGGACAAAGTGATGGGACTTGCACCAACAAGAATCGCTATTTGCTCATTCTTGTATGGGTTGGTAGGACTTTCAGTAGCGATCGTAATGATGAACTTTATTATGATCGAAGACTGGCCACAGGATATTGGAGGAAAACCAAGTTTCAGTTACATTCAGAACATGCCGGCGTTTGTACCTATTATGTTCGAATTAACAGTATTCTTTGCCGCTCACTTAATGGTAATTACTTTTTATATGAGAAGTAAGTTATGGCCTTTTAAGAAAGCTGAAAACCCGGATGTAAGAACAACAGATGACCATTTTTTAATGGCGATAGATGCTGGCCACCACGATGTAGAGAAATTAAGTAAGTTTTTGTACGATACAGGAGCATTGGAAATTAGTTTAATTGAAAATGACGATGACCATTAATATGAAAAAAATACGGAACATATCATTAGTAGCATTAGTTTGCCTTTCGGTATTCTCTTGCGCAGATGAAAATAGCCCAAACTTTCAATACATGCCTAACATGTATGAGCCGGTAGGGTATGAAACCTATGGTGAGTACGATATTTTTGAAGGGCAACAGGAAGCTATGTTACCTGCCGAAGGTTCTATCCCCCGCGGATGGTCTCCATACGATTATGAGAACACACCAGAAGGTCTTGAACTAGCTAAAGTTGAATTGAAAAACCCGTTAGCAGTAACGGAAGAAAATTTAGCAGCCGGGGCACAGTTGTATACAATTTATTGTGCAGTATGTCACGGAGATAAAGGGGATGGGCAAGGAATATTAATGCAGCGTGAGAAGTTTTTAGGAATTCCTAGTTATGCAGCCGAAGGTAGGGTGATAACTGAAGGAGGTGTATATCACGTACAGATGTATGGGTTAAACTCAATGGGTTCTTATGCTTCACAAACCAACGAATTAGAACGTTGGCAAATTACCCAGCACGTAATGAATTTGAAAGCTGAATTGAGCGGAGAGCCTAAATTAGAGCCTAAAAAGAACGATTCCTTAACCGATATGGTTGAAGTGTTAAATGAAAATATTACTGAAGAAGAAACTCCAATGGAGCTGGAAACTTTAGAAGAAACTAACTAAGAACAAAAGAGAATAGGTAAAGATATGTACACGCTACCCAGTAAATTAAAGTTATTTGCGATCATTTTTATGGTGGTTGGTGCCCTTGGAATGTTGGCAGGTTTCCTATCAGCACCAAGTACAACTGCCGAAGTTAAAGAAATGATGGCAGCGCACGGTGATGGTCACGGAGGCGATCACGGGGAAACTGTTTCTCACGACAACGCCAGTGGTCTTGAGGGAACTCACGGTAAAACCGCAGGTCACGATTTGGTTATAGAGGATCAAGATGTTGCTCATGATGATGTGGCACACGACAGTGAAGAAGCACATTTAACACACGTATTGCACCAATTGCAAAACAGACCCTGGTCTGCATTGTATATTGCTTCGTTCTTTTTCTTTATGATTGCATTGGGAACCTTAGCCTTTTATGCCATTCAACACGCGGCACAGGCCGGTTGGTCTCCAGTGTTATTCCGTGTTATGGAAGGTATTACGGCATATTTGCCCTGGGCCTCTGTAATTATCATAATATTACTATTGCTTTCCGTGTTCCACGTAAATCATATTTTTCACTGGATGGACGGAGACCTTATAAACCCTGAAAGTCCTAAGTATGATAAACTAATTGCTGGAAAAAGCAGCTGGTTAAACCCAACGTGGTTTATCATTAGAGCTTGCATTTACCTTTTAGGTTTTAACCTGTACCGTTACTTCTCAAGAAAATGGACTTTAAATCAGGACGATGCTGAAGATAACCGTTGGTTTAAAAAGAACTTTAAACTAGCAGCAGGATTCTTAGTATTCTTTATTTATACAGAATCTATGATGTCCTGGGACTGGATTATGAGTTTTGATCCACACTGGTTCTCTACCTTATTTGGATGGTACGTGTTTGCAGGAATGATGGTATGTGCTATCACTGTAATCGCAATGGTAACCATTGTATTGAAAAGCCAGGGATATTTAGAATATGTAAACGATAGCCATATACACGATTTAGCGAAGTTTATGTTTGCCTTTAGTATTTTCTGGACCTACCTGTGGTTCTCTCAGTTTATGCTAATCTGGTACGCAAACATCCCGGAAGAGGTAACCTATTTTGTTACAAGAATAGAAGACTATAACCTGCCTTTCTTTGGAATGGTAGCGATGAACTTTATCTTCCCGGTGCTATTGTTAATGAATAGCGATTACAAACGTGTAAATTGGTTTGTGATCTTAACAGGGATTGTAATCCTTTTAGGACACTATGTGGATGTATTCAATATGGTAATGCCAGCGACCGTAGGAACCCAATGGTTTATTGGTTTACCTGAAATTGGAGCGATGCTTTTCTTCTTTGGTCTTTTTGTACTGGTTGTATTTACAGCACTTACAAAAGCACCATTACTGGCGAAACGCAACCCATTCATTAAAGAAAGTAAGCACTTTCACTATTAATAAAAATTAAAGAAGACAGATAACGATGACCGCATTTTTAGTTGTATTAGTAATCATACTTTTTGGAGTTGCTATTTGGCAGATGAGCAAGATATTTCAATTGTCTCAACCCAAGCAAACAGATAGTTCCGAAATAGCTAATGATAAGGACAATAATGTAAACGGTTGGCTCATGATGGGCTTTACCATCTTTACGTATCTATTACTGGTAATTTGTTTTTGGAAATGGTGGGATGTATTACTTCCTGAAGCCGCTTCAGAACACGGATCTGAAATAGACAGTCTTATGTACGTGTCTATGGTACTTATCTTTGTCGTAGGATTTTTCACCCTGTGGCTATTAGGATCTTTCTCCCTGAAATACAGAGGAAGAGAAGGCCAGAGAGCTACGTTCTTTGCAGACAATGATAAGCTGGAATTTATCTGGACCATCATCCCGGTAATTGTTTTGGCTGGTTTAATCATCTACGGACTATTCACCTGGACCGATATCATGAACGTAAACGATGAAGACGATCCTATGATTGTTGAATTGTATGCCTATCAGTTCGACTGGAGAGCTCGTTACAGTGGAGAAGACAATACACTTGGGGAAGCCAATGTTCGTTTAATTGAAGGGGTTAATCAGTTAGGAGTAGATGCTTCAGACCCAAATGCGCAGGACGATATCGTTGTAAACGAATTGCACTTGCCGGTAGGAAGAAAGATTATCTTTAAAATGCGTTCTCAGGACGTGTTGCACTCGGCATATATGCCTCACTTTAGAGCACAAATGAACTGTGTTCCTGGGATGATCACTCAATTCTCATTTACACCAACTATCACAACCGAAGAGATGCGAATGAATGATGAGATGGTTGCTAAAGTTCGTAAGATTAACAAGATAAGACAAGAAAACAGCAAGGCGTTAGTAGCAAATGGCGATGAGCCTTTAGAGCCATACGAGTTCGATTATATGCTACTTTGTAACAAGATTTGTGGAGCCAGTCACTACAATATGCAGATGAAGATTGTAGTAGACACTCCTGAAGAATACGAAGCTTGGATAAAAGAACAACCTACCCTAGCCGAAGCCTTAAAAAAATAATAAAAAAATAGTTTAGAAGATATGTCAGCACACGCAATAGACCACGTAGAAGATCATCACGACGATCACGGGCATCATCATAAAGAAACGTTTGTGACTAAATATATTTTTAGTCAGGACCACAAAATGATTTCTAAACAATACCTTATTACAGGTTTGTTTATGGGGATTATTGGTATTGCTATGTCTATTTTGTTCAGACTTCAACTAGCCTGGCCAGATGTAGAATTTACCATTTATGAAGTATTATTAGGAAAATGGGGTGAAGGTGGCGTTATGGACCCTAACGTTTACTTAGCGTTGGTGACTATACACGGTACCATTATGGTATTCTTTGTATTAACTGCAGGTCTAAGTGGTACATTTAGTAACTTATTAATTCCATTGCAAATTGGTGCGCGGGATATGGCCTCAGGATTTTTAAATATGATCTCCTATTGGTTGTTTTTTATCTCTAGTGTGATCATGGTACTATCTCTTTTTGTAGAAGCTGGACCAGCATCAGCAGGATGGACTATTTACCCACCCTTAAGTGCCTTACCACAAGCCATTCCAGGCTCTGGTGCAGGGATGACGCTTTGGCTGGTGTCTATGGCTATTTTTATCGCATCCTCTTTATTAGGATCTCTTAACTACATCGTTACCGTATTAAATTTACGTACCAAAGGAATGTCTATGACCAGACTTCCATTAACAATCTGGGCGTTCTTTGTAACGGCTATTATTGGTGTGGTTTCATTTCCGGTATTATTCTCAGCAGCATTAATGTTGATAATGGATAGAAGTTTTGGTACGTCCTTCTTCTTGTCCGATATTTACATAGCAGGTGAAGTATTACACAACCAGGGAGGGTCTCCGGTTTTGTTTGAACACTTATTCTGGTTCTTAGGACACCCGGAAGTATATATTGTGATCTTACCAGCCATGGGAATGGTGTCTGAAATTATGGCTACCAATGCCCGAAAACCTATTTTTGGATATAGAGCGATGGTTGCTTCCATCTTAGCAATTGCATTCCTTTCAACCATTGTATGGGGGCACCATATGTTTATTTCAGGAATGAATCCATTCTTGGGATCGGTATTTACTTTTACAACCTTATTAATTGCAATTCCTTCCGCAGTAAAATCATTTAACTGGATCACGACCATTTGGCGGGGTAACCTGCAAATGAACACAGGGATGCTCTTTTCCATAGGATTTGTATCTACCTTTATTACGGGTGGATTAACAGGAATTATCTTAGGAGATAGTGCGTTAGATATTAACGTACACGATACGTACTTTGTAGTAGCGCATTTCCACTTGGTAATGGGTATTTCGGCACTGTATGGTCTTTTTGCAGGGGTGTACCACTGGTTCCCGAAAATGTTCCAGGGGCGTATGCTCAATAAAAACTTAGGATACGTTCACTTCTGGGTAACCGTCATTGGTGCCTACGGTGTATTCTTCCCTATGCACTTTATTGGAATGGCAGGACTGCCAAGACGTTACTATACCAACACGGCGTTCCCGTACTTTGACGATTTAACCGATGTAAACGTGGTAATTACCATCTTTGCTATCATTACAGCAGCAGCACAGTTAGTGTTCTTATATAACTTTATTCACTCTATGTTCCACGGAAAAAGAGGCCCTAAAAACCCTTGGAAAGCTACAACATTAGAATGGACTGCTGAAGTAAAACACATTCACGGAAACTGGGATGGACCTATCCCACACGTATACCGTTGGTCTTACGACTACAGTAAGTTGAACAAGGATGAAACAGATTACGTAATCCCAGGACAGGATTATATCCCACAACACATTCCGTTACAAGACAACGAAGAAGAGTTAGATCACTAATTTTTTTACATGGTCAGGTTGAGCCCTTCAACAAGCTCAAGACAAGCCGAGGTCGAAACCTTATCAATTTTCAAAACACTAAAAACCCTTCCCAAAAATACTTTTGGGGAGGGTTTTTCCGTTACATTCGTATATGAATATAAAGGCATTACTTATTTTGGCAGTATTTATTGCTGCGAGTTGTAGATCGAACGATGATGATATGGTGGAATCAACTTGTAATGCCATAGAAATTAATAGCGACTTATTTAATAATGGTATTACAGATGAATTTGAAATTTTAGAAGCTTCAGTAACTAATGATTGTTTAGTTATATTGTTGCGTTATGGTGGCGGTTGTGGAGAGATAGACGCCACATTAGTTTTAGGTGATGGTGGAAATAGTAACGTTCTTCAAAGAAATGCTAGAGTAATCTTTGTAGATGAAGATAATTGCGAAGCTCTTTTATCAAAAGAATATTCTTTCGACCTCACTTCTTTACAAGATAACAGCACTAACTCAATAGAAATAATTTTACAAGATTTCCCCGACAACCCTATTGTGTACGAATATTAGAGCAAAATCTAAAAAAATACGTGTATTCACGTATTACGTAACTCTTACCGCTGTTGTATCTTAGTACTTCATATACTAGGAACTAAACGGCTGGGGAGCCGTTGGTTCATAGAGCCGATTGCAGTGCATATCGGCTCTTTTTTTACCCGGTATTGGGTATAGTGGCACTAAATAAGTTGTACTATTTTCGTAGTGCAATAGAATGTACTAAGTAATTTGAGGAGTTACTTACATTTGTAAATCCTTGCAACTTTATGGTTGCAAGGATTTTTTTACTTTGTTCCTCGTGCAGGATATCCTTTATCCTCAATAAAGTCTATTGCTTTTAATAGGTCTTCAAAATGAGGCCGTGCAAAGGGCATGGTCTGGATAGAAGATAAGTAAAGCGTATTGTCTGGCTTTATCAAAAATAATCCGGGTTCTGAAAATACTTCAGGCTCACTTTCCGAAATACTCGTAGATAGAAACAGCCCCCAGTCTTTTGCTTCTTTTTCAGACAATCCATATCCAATGGGTATAGATTCGATGTCCCACTCTTCTCCTGTTTTCTTAGCACGTTTTTCAGAGTCCATACTAATACCAATCACGTTAATACCACGTTTGGTAAACCCGGGAAGTTTTTCTTTTAAATTTTCCAATTGTTGTTTGCACTTTGGGCAATGAAGTCCTCTGTAAAAAACCAATAAGGTATATTTTTCAGGACGTTGGTTGTGCAATTCCCATTGGGTGTCGTTTATAAGGTCAAGGGTAAGGTTGGGTACTTTGTGAGTTGGTGTAATCATAATGTATAATTTTACTTTAAAGATACGAGTTGGGTACCGATACTTCTGCCAAAGGAACTGTAATCTCTTGTTAAAGAGTTTTAAAAAATAGATGTTCCAACTACAGTACCCTGGTCCTAAAGAAAATTCATTTGAAATGAAATGGAATTACATTTGCGCTTTCCTATGCGTTTAAATTTCAAGTATATTTGTGTTATGAATGAACATCTGGATGCTACTGGCGAAAACTTCTCTCCGCAAGACTTAGACTTAGAAAAAAAGTTGCGTCCGTTATCGTTTGACGATTTTACAGGACAGGACCAAGCACTGGAAAATTTACAGGTTTTTGTGCAAGCTGCCAATCTGCGCGAAGAAGCGTTGGACCATACCTTGTTTCACGGTCCTCCGGGATTAGGAAAAACTACTTTGGCACATATTCTTGCCAAAGAACTGGATGTAAACATACGCGTAACATCTGGCCCTGTCCTCGATAAACCTGGGGACCTGGCGGGTTTGTTAACTAACCTCGAAGAACGGGATGTGCTGTTCATTGATGAAATACATCGCTTAAGCCCTATTGTGGAAGAGTACCTGTATTCTGCGATGGAAGATTACAAAATCGATATTATGATCGAGTCAGGCCCCAATGCAAGGACGGTTCAGATCAATCTGGCGCCTTTTACACTGGTCGGCGCAACCACACGATCTGGATTGCTTACGGCACCTATGCGAGCCCGTTTTGGAATTGCTTCCAGGCTGCAATACTACACCACAGACTTGCTCACTACGATCGTCCAGCGAAGTGCAAGTATTTTAGATATGCCCATTACCATGGAAGCAGCTATAGAAATTGCGGGGAGAAGCAGAGGGACTCCACGGATTGCAAATGCATTGCTACGAAGGGTTCGGGATTTTGCACAGATCAAAGGCGATGGAAATATAGATATTAAAATTGCCAGGTACGCGCTACAGCAATTAAATGTAGATGCCCATGGGCTGGATGAAATGGACAATAAGATCCTTACTACCATTATCGATAAGTTTAAAGGAGGTCCTGTAGGGATCACGACCCTGGCTACCGCTGTTTCTGAAAGTTCCGAAACCATTGAAGAAGTGTACGAACCGTTCCTCATTCAGCAGGGTTTTATAATGCGTACCCCAAGAGGGCGTGAAGTAACCGAAGCGGCATACAAACATTTGGGTAAATTGAAAGGCCCTAAACAAGGCGGACTGTTTTAGGCTTGAACTCCTAATTTAGAGTGACGTTACACTTCGACTGCGCTCAGTGTGACATTGTAAATTCAAATTTCAATCCTTTTGTCAGGCTGAGTATTATTTGAAAAATAATGTCAATAATCTTGAAGACGCCTAACACAAGCTGTTTAAGCCAAATGTCAGGTTGAGCGCAGTCGAAGCCTAATGATATTAATACTATAAAAATGTACTATCAATATTATGTCTATATATTAAAATGCGAAGACGATTCTTTTTACACAGGAATAACAAGTAATCTTTCAAAAAGATTTGATGAACATGATATAGGTAAGTATAGAAACTGCTATACATTTAGAAGAAGACCTTTGGAATTGATTTTTCAGCAAGAATTTAACGATGTTTTACAGGCAATTTACTTTGAAAAAAAAATAAAAGGGTGGACAAGAACAAAAAAAGAAGCTTTAATTAATCAAGATGAATTTCGGCTCCAGATGTTGTCCGAATGCAGAAACGCTACACATTTTAAATACAATCCGAATAAAGAATAGTAATTTGTACGAATATTATACTTCGATTGTGCTGAGTGTGACATTGTAAGTTGAACTTTGAATTCTTATGTCAGGTGAAGCCCTTTAATATGCTCAGGATAATCTAAAATCAAATCCAAATGAAGCGCCAAAATAAAATGTATTACCATTTTTTTGTTTTATTAAAAATTCGCTTTATCTGCCTATGAAACCTGAAGAAAATAAAATTCCAACAGTTCCCCTCACCAGGTTTTTAAAACATTCTCTGGAAATCCTAAAAAATCCCTTACCCTTTCATCACAAAAATTTTGAAAAGTTAGGTGATACCTTCAGATTAAAAATTGGCTTAAAACAATCGGTGGTTTTTTCCCGGGACGCCGCTTTTTTACAATATGTGCTTCAGAAGAATCAGCGGAATTATACCAAATCTAAAATACAGACCGAAGATCTGGCAAAGTACGTTGGAAAGGGTTTGTTAACTTCAGAAGGCGCGTTGTGGAAACAACAACGGAAGCTTATTCAGCCTGCATTCCATAAAAAGCAATTGGCAAATCTGTTGGAGACCATGCATAAAACCATTGCCGAAGAGCTTCATAAAATTGAACCGGAGAGGCCTTTTCCAATTTTTTCGGTGTATAACGACCTGGCGTTTCAGGTGGTTGCGAAATCATTATTCAGTGGGGGCGTTTCCGAAGCACAAGTAAAAAGATTACAGCACATTACAGAAGAAGCCCAAAAAATGTTGGTGCGCGAGTTGCGGCAACCTTATTTAGGGTGGTGGTTTAGGGTAAGCGGAACACTTAAAAAGCATTTAAACCTTACTCTGGAGGCTCGTGATATTCTAAAAAAATTAGTAAACGACAGGAAGCAAAGCGGTGTTCGTGAAAATGATTTGCTGGATATGTTACTGGACGCCCGATATGAAGATGGAAATGCCATGGATGAAGAACAGTTAATTGATGAAATTTTGATTCTTTTTACAGCAGGGCACGAAACCACCAGTAATGCACTTACGTTTACTACGCAACTCCTTGCCAAGCATCCCGAATACCAAGAGCAGGTGTTTCAGGAAATTCAGCAAGCAAAAAAAGAGACCAAAGACTTGATGGAGTTATTGCGGCATGTTCCCGTCACTACCAACGTAGTTGAGGAATCGTTACGGTTGTATCCGCCAGCTTATTTTATAGATCGTGTTAATATAGAAGCAGATGAATTCAACGGAATGCGATTTGAAAAAAAGACAAGCTTACTTTTTGCTGTTCATGAAATTCATAAAAGCGAAACCCATTGGGACACTCCACTACAGTTTAACCCCAATCGTTTTGCCAATCGAAATTATAGTGAATATGCTTCTTTTTATTACCCGTTTGGGGCGGGGCCGCGTATGTGTATAGGCAACAATTTTGCGATGTATGAAATGGTGCTTACCGTAGCAACACTTTGTGAAAATTTCAGTATAAACACGAAGCATGACGCCATTGAGATCAACCCCTTGATTACTTTAAAGCCTAAAAATGCTATATTACAGTTTAAAAAAAGACCCTAAACCTTATGAATAAAATAAAGATTTCATCCCTTCTTCGAAAGTTTAACCTGTTGCATCCAGCCGATAAGCTTAGGTATAAAGTAGAGCAGGCAAAAAATAAAAAAGCGAATGAAGCCTTCTTGAAAAAGCACCCTGAAGTTGCATTGCCACCCGATTATTTAATTTACGAATCGCACAACATTAGTTACGATAGTTATTTTTACAACGGAAAAAAAGATGCCGAATATTTTACGAGTTTGTTTAAAAAGTACGTAACACTTCAAGACGTAGCAATTTTGGATTGGGGTTGTGGTCCGGGAAGAATTATAAGGCATTTACCCGAAGTTATTGGAAAGGGTTGTTCGTATTACGGAACAGACTATAATGAAAAATCTATTGCGTGGTGTGCTGAAAACTTACCAGAAATAAACTTTAATAAAAACGAATTAACAGCGTCTTTACCGTACGAAGACAATTCTTTTACGGTAATTTATGGCTTATCCATTTTCACACATCTTTCTGAAGCCATGCATTATGCCTGGTTTAAAGAACTACACAGGGTTTTAAAACCTGGTGGAATTATGTTGCTTTCTACTCAAGGCGATGCCTACAAGCCAAAACTTACCAAAGCTGAATTAGAGGAATACGAAAAAGGAACACTAGTGGTACGTGGACAGGCTATTGAGGGGCATAGAATATATTCCGCATTTCAACCACAATCGTTCATGAAACACTTGTTTAATGATGTGGAAATTCTGGAGCATATAGAAGTGCCGGTACAGGGAGATTGGTATCCACAGGATAAGTGGATTATAAGGAAATAAACTTTGAAGGCTAAAGAGGAGAATACACAATGTATTAAAGCCGAAGCAAAACGCTTGGGCTTCATGTCTTGTGGTGTTAGCAAAGCAAGTTTTCTCGAAGAAGAAGCCCCACGGCTGGAAAAATGGCTCAACCAGAATATGCATGGTGAAATGGGGTATATGGAAAATCATTTCGACAAGCGGCTGGATCCTACAAAACTAGTAGAAGGTTCCAAAAGTGTAATTTCATTATTACTGAATTATTTTCCTGCTGAAACTCAAGGTGAAGGCACCTATAAAATTTCCAAATATGCCTACGGAACAGATTATCACTTCGTCATAAAAGATAAACTTAAAGAATTGCTTCAGTTCATTCAAACTGAAATTGGCGATGTATACGGCCGCGCCTTTGTAGATTCGGCTCCGGTGTTGGATAAAGCCTGGGCAGCTAAAAGTGGTCTGGGCTGGATAGGTAAGCATAGTAATTTGCTTACACAAAAAGTAGGGTCCTTTTACTTTATAGCAGAATTGATTGTGGATCTGGAGTTAGACTACGATACCCCCGTGAGCGATCACTGTGGTAGCTGTACTGCCTGTATTGACGCATGCCCTACCCAAGCCATCGTAGGACCGTATGTGGTGGATGGCAGTAAATGCATTAGTTATGCTACCATAGAACTGAAAGATCAAATCCCCGATAGTTTTAGCAATAAGATGGACGATTGGATGTTTGGCTGCGATATATGTCAGGATGTTTGCCCTTGGAATCGTTTTAGCAAACCTCATAGAGAGCCATTGTTTAATCCGCATCCCGAATTGCTTTCTAATAGTAAAAAAGAGTGGGAAGAAATCACAAAGGAGGTCTTCAATGAAATTTTCAGAAAAAGTGCTGTTAAACGTACCAAATTTGAGGGGTTAAAACGGAACATTCAATTTTTGAAAAAGGAGTAATATATTCAAATTTCATCTTCAATTTCGGTTTCAATTTCAAACCAACTCCCGTACCTTTGTTATTCATCAACTTTAGACTTATGAGCAAACAAAGTAGACGTAGAGAAGCCTTGTTGTACCACGCCAAGCCACGCCCGGGGAAAATCCAGGTGGTGCCCACCAAAAAATATGCTTCACAAAGAGATCTTTCATTGGCCTATTCGCCAGGGGTGGCAGAGCCATGTCTGGAGATTGAAAAGGAAGTAAATAACGTTTACAAATACACCAATAAAGGAAATCTTGTCGCTGTAATCTCTAATGGAACTGCGGTACTAGGACTAGGAAATATTGGTCCGGAAGCCTCCAAACCTGTGATGGAAGGAAAGGGTTTGCTCTTTAAAATATTTGCAGATATTGATGTGTTCGATATTGAGGTAAACACCGAAGATATAGACACCTTTATAGAAACCGTAAAAAATATCGCACCTACTTTTGGCGGTATTAATCTGGAAGATATTAAAGCACCAGAAGCTTTTGAAATTGAACGAAGGTTAAAAGCAGAACTGGATATTCCTGTGATGCATGACGACCAGCATGGTACCGCTATCATTTCGGCAGCTGCTTTGTTGAATGCATTAGAGTTGGCCGATAAGGATATTTCAGAAGTTAGAATTGTGATTAGCGGTGCTGGAGCTGCGGCAGTTTCATGTACCAGGTTGTACAAAGCTTTTGGGGCAACAGCTGCAAATATTGTGATGCTGGACAGTAAAGGAGTTATTCGGGATGACCGGGATTCTCTTTCCGAAGAAAAAGCAGAGTTTGCCACACACCGGAAAATAGACACCTTGGACGAAGCACTTGTAGATGCTGATATTTTTGTGGGGCTTTCCATTGCCAATATCGTGACCCCGGATATGTTAAAAAGTATGGCAAGCAATCCTATTGTCTTTGCCATGGCCAATCCAGACCCGGAAATTGAGTATGACCTGGCAATTGCCACACGGGAAGATATTATCATGGCAACGGGACGTAGCGATCACCCTAACCAGGTAAATAATGTTCTTGGCTTCCCTTTTATCTTTAGAGGCGCCCTGGACGTTCGGGCTTCCAAAATAAACGAGGAGATGAAAATGGCAGCAGTAGAAGCATTGGCATCCCTTGCAAAAGAACCCGTGCCAGAACAAGTGAACATTGCATACGGAGAAACCAAACTCAATTTTGGACGGGACTACATAATCCCTAAACCCTTTGACCCTAGATTGATTGCTACCGTGCCTCCTGCAGTTGCAAAGGCAGCGATGGAAAGTGGTGTGGCTACAGAACCTATTACAGACTGGGAAAAATACCAGGACGAATTATACGACCGTCTGGGGAGTGATAATAAAATTATTCGTTTGTTGTTAAATCGTGCAAAACTAGACCCCAAACGTATTGTTTTTGCTGAAGCGGACCAGCTGGATGTTTTAAAAGCTGCGCAAATAGTAAACGATGAAGGTATTGGTATTCCTGTTCTTTTAGGGAGAAAAGAAATAATTCTGGAGCTCATGGAGCAACTAGAGTTTGATGCCGAAGTGGAGATAATAGACCCAAAAAGTGACGAGCAGGCCGATAAACGAAATTACTATGCCGAAATGCACTGGAAGAACCGTCGTCGCAGCGGAATAACGTTGTATGATGCACAAGGCTTAATGCGTGAAAGGAATTATTTTGCAGCCATGATGCTGAATGAGGGCGATGTGGATTGTATGATTTCCGGGTACTCCCGT
The DNA here is from genome assembly GCA_002337605.1 of Flavobacteriaceae bacterium UBA1903. Taxonomy (GTDB): domain Bacteria; phylum Bacteroidota; class Bacteroidia; order Flavobacteriales; family Flavobacteriaceae; genus Marinirhabdus. The sequence goes on along the minus strand of DDGL01000008.1, from coordinate 39,444 downwards.
GCCTATCCAACTGTGGTGCGTCCAGTGCTGGAAACCGTAGGAAGGTTTGAGGGCGTGGATAAAGTAGCGACCACCAACTTGATGTTGACCAAGCGCGGGCCTATGTTTATTTCAGACACTTCTATCAATATAGATCCTACTGCCAAGGAGCTGGCCAAGATTGCCCAAATGACCAACCATACTATGAAAATGTTTGGATTAACCCCTGTAATTGCAATGATTAGCTACGCCAACTTTGGTTCTTCCAAAGACCCGCATGCCGTCAAGGTGCGTGAGGCTGTTGCATATTTGCATCGCAGTAATCCTGATATGCTTGTAGATGGTGAACTGCAAACAGATTTTGCACTAAACTCTCAAATGCTTCAGAAAAAGTTCCCGTTTTCAAAGTTGGCTGGTAAAAAAGTGAATGCCCTTATCTTTCCTAATTTAGATTCAGCAAACAGTAATTATAAACTGTTGAAAGAGTTAAATAATGTTGAGTCTATTGGCCCAATTATGCTTGGTATGAAAAAACCCGTACACATCCTTCAGCTGGGGGCAAGTGTGGAAGAGATTGTGCATATGGCTGCTGTAGCAGTGGTAGATGCGCAACAAAAAGAGAAAAGAGCTAAAGGGATGGAAACTTCAGACTAAATGCCATTTATTTTAGCAAATATGGGCTGTGCCAATGCAAATAATTATGCTATATTTGGCGCTTTAACCTTACGTTAACATTATGATTACCCATTTACAGGGAAGGCTTATAGAAAAAAATCCAACCGATGTAGTCATAGATTGTAATGGCATAGGCTATTTAGTCCATATTTCATTGCATACATTTTCGAAACTCCCTACAACTGAAAGTGTAAAACTATACACGTATTTACTGGTTAAAGAAGATTCGCACACCTTGTTTGGTTTTGCGGAAATAGAAGAACGGGAAATTTTCAAATTATTAATCTCGGTTTCAGGGGTTGGTGCAAGCACGGCCAGAACAATGCTGTCTTCACTTTCGCCGGATCAGGTTAAAGATGCTATTGTTAATGAAGGCGTTGCAACTATTCAATCTGTAAAAGGAATTGGAGCAAAAACAGCACAACGAGTTATCCTGGATTTGAAAGATAAAATACTAAAAGTATACGGCTTGTCTACTATTTCTGAAATATCAAGCAATACTAATAAAAATGAAGCGTTATCTGCATTGGAGACGTTAGGTTTTGCAAGAAAGCAAGCTGAAAAAGTTTGTGATAAAATTGTACAGCAAGACCCAGGGGCAAGTGCAGAAACGATAATAAAATTAGCTTTAAAAAATTTGTAGACTTTGGGCGCAAAAAATTACGATTATACAAAAGTTCTTTTTGGACTTTTCTTGGTTTTAGGAGTTTTACTAGGAGGGACTCACACAGCAACGGCTCAGGATTCCACCGCAACAGGTTCGGAAATGGGGAGAATGGATCTTCCAAACCCACCGAGCATTCAAGATTTATACACGTACGATCCGGTTACTGAAAGATATGTGTACACACAAACCCTAGGAAATTTCAATATTTCATACCCGCTTATTCTTACTCCAGAAGAGTATCAGGATCTAATTCTGGAAGAGCAAATGAAGCAGTATTTCAAAGATAAAATTGATGCTGTTGACGGAAGAAAAGAAGGGTCTGAAGAACTTCAGAAAAACTTACTGCCTACCTTCTACGTAAACTCTAACTTTTTTGAAAGTGTATTTGGAGGGAATACTATTGAGGTGATTCCGCAGGGAACGGTAGAGATGGATATTGGACTTTTGTATACCAAACAGGATAACCCAGCCTTTTCACCAAGAAACCGAAGCAATCTTTCTTTCGATTTTGACCAGCGTATCAGCTTAAGTTTGTTGGGTAAAGTTGGAGAACGTCTTCAGATTACCGCCAATTACGATACACAATCTACCTTCGATTTTCAGAACCAGATAAAACTGGAATACACGCCAACGGAAGACGACATTATTCGCAAAATTGAAGTGGGTAACGTAAGTATGCCACTTAACAGTACGTTAATTCAGGGAGCCCAGAGTTTATTTGGGGTGAAAGCACAGTTACAGTTTGGAAAAACAACCATTACAGGGGTGTTTTCTGAACAAAAGTCTGAAACCAGAAGTGTGGTAGCAGAAGGTGGCGCAACCATCACAGATTTTGAGTTGTTTGCACTGGATTACGACGAAAATCGTCACTTTTTCCTGTCACATTACTTTAGAGATAATTACGATAGGATTTTAAGACAGTACCCATTTATAAATTCGAATGTACAGATTACAAGATCTGAAGTTTGGATTACCAATCGTGCGGCAAATACCCAGAATGTTAGAAACATTGTTGCCTTGCAAGATCTTGGAGAGGCAGATCCAACAAATGTTGGGTTGCCTTTTGTTCCTGGTGGTTTTATAAACAGACCAAGAAACTCTTTTCCGGATAATGGTAATAACGATTTTAACCCCTTTGGAATTGACGATCCTTCAGTGCCTAGTATTTTAAACGATGCCATCCGAGATGTGGCAACTGTTGGACAGGGATTTGGTGGTGTGCGCGTAAGTGATGGTGTGGACTATGTAACCCTTGAAAACGCAAGAAGGTTGAATCCTAACGAATACAGGTTAAACAACCAGTTAGGGTATATATCGTTAAACCAACGTTTGAGCAACGATGAAGTATTAGCTGTCGCTTTTCAGTTTACAGTAAACGGCCGTGTATTTCAGGTTGGAGAGTTTTCTAACGATGGTGTGAATGCAACGGGGGCTATAACTCCTACAGGGGGAGACCCGAACAACCCAAATCCAGATCCAGATCCAAATGAGGACCCACAAGGTTTGCCACAAAACTTAGTAGTAAAACTTCTTAAGAGTAATATTACAAATGTAGATGAGCCAATTTGGGACTTAATGATGAAAAATATCTACCCTTTAGGTGCTTTTCAGCTGGAGCAGGAAGATTTCAGGTTAAACATTTTGTATACTGATCCTTCTCCGCTGAACTATATTACCGCGGCGCCGGGAACATCCGAATTTCCAGCTACGCCACTTCCGGAAGATGTTGAAGACAATGTCTTATTGCGCGTTTTCAATCTGGACAGGTTAAATTTTAATGGGGATCCGCAACAAGGAGGGGATGGTTTCTTCGATTTCCTTCCGGGGATCACGGTAGATACTCAAAACGGACAAATTATCTTTACAAGTGTTGAACCGTTTGGAGAATACCTCTTTGATAAGCTGGATAATGATAACCAGGGACCTGGGGACTATAACAATGAGCTTACCTATAACGCCAACCAGAACCAATACGTTTTCCGATCCCTTTATAACACTACCAAAACACAAGCAGAACAAGAGGATAGTGATAAAAATAAATTTCAGTTAAAGGGTAGCTATAAGTCTACGGGTGCAGATGGAATTCCAATTGGTGCGTTTAATATTCCACAAGGCTCAGTAACGGTAACGGCAGGTGGAAGAACGTTGGTTGAAGGAGTGGATTATACCGTAAATTACCAATTAGGACGTGTTCAAATTATTGATCCAGCGCTTCAAAACTCCAATACTCCTATTAATATTACCACAGAGAATAACACACTTTTTGGGCAACAGACAAAACGCTTTACGGGATTAAACGTAGAACATAGGTTTAATGATAAATTTCAGATTGGCGCCACCTATTTGAACTTAAACGAAAGGCCCTTAACGCAAAAGTCATCTTTTAATGCAGAGCCAATTAACAATAGTATTTTTGGCCTAAATGCAAATTACTCTACTGAAGTTCCCTTCCTAACCCGCTTGGTGAATAATTTACCTAATATAGATACTGATGTTGCTTCCAACATATCACTACGAGGTGAATTTGCATACCTCTTGCCTGGAGCGCCTAAGGTTTCAGACTTTGACGGGAAGGCAACTTCTTATGTAGACGATTTTGAAGCTTCTCAAACAGGGATTGATATAAGCTCACCACTTACGTGGTTCTTAGGAAGTACCCCTGTAGGTTTTGGAGGTGAATTTGCGAATGGAAATTTACAGTATAACTACAACCGTGCAAAATTAGCATGGTATACTATTGACCCTGTTTTCTATAGCAGCCAACGCCCGGAGGGAATTAATGACGAAGACCTTTCTTCCCCGTTTACACGTCGTATTTTCAGAGATGAAATTTTCCCGAATCAAGATTTAATTCAAGGGCAAACACAAGCTATATTCTCTTTGGATATGGCATACTATCCTGGTCAGCGTGGTCAATATAACTTTAACCCGGAAGCGGCAGGAGGAAATACATTACCTAACCCTGAAACAAGATGGGCGGGTATTACAAGACAGCTTACTACTACAGATTTTGAGCGTTCTAATGTAGAGTTTATCCAGTTCTGGGTTATGGACCCTTACGTACACGATGACACTATTAATGATGACGGGTTTTTAACCTTTAACTTAGGTAACATCTCCGAAGATATTTTGAAAGATGGTAGGAAGCAATATGAAAATGGACTTCCAGAAGATGGGGGAACCTTAAATACCACACCAACCGCCTGGGGTAAAGTACCTACAAATCAATCGTTAGTATATACCTTCAATACGCAGGGACAGGAAAGAACAAATCAAGATATTGGACTGGATGGAATTGCTGATGTCACAGAAGGAGCTATGTTCCCTACTTTTGCAGGACTGGCAGATCCTGCAGGGGATAACTATCAGTATTTCTTACAAGCCCAGGGAGATATCCTGAATCGATATTTACAGTATAACGGTACAGAAGGAAACTCGCCAGAACAAGTAACTGATACAAACCGAGGGAGCACTGCGCAACCAGACGTAGAAGATATTAACCGTGATAATACCATGAACACGGTAGATAGCTACTATGAGTACAGAGTGCCAATTTATCGCGGGATGAGTGTAGAAAATAACACCAGTCTTAATGGAGGAGAGCAGGATTTCATTACAGATGTTCGTGAGATTGATATAACGACACAAGATAACAATACAATCCCGGTTCGCTGGGTACAATTTAAAGTGCCAATTAGCCAGCCAGATGAAGCAGTAAATGGGATTTCAGATTTTAGATCTATTCGTTTTATGCGTATGTATATGTCTCAGTTTACGCAAAATACAGTACTTCGTTTAGGGACATTAGAACTGGTAAGAGGTGATTACAGAAGATTTACTGAAACATTAGACATTACAAATGAAGATCCAGAGCTGGACGATACCATTTTTGAAAATGAAGCAGTAAACATTGAAGAGAATGACCAAAGATCACCAATTCCTTATGTATTACCTCCAGGGGTTATCCGGGAAGAGTTAAACAATAACAATAACCTAATTCGTCAAAACGAACAATCCTTAGCGTTGCGGGTTTGTGGTTTAGAAAACAACGACGGTCGTGGTGTGTACAAGAATTTTAATGTGGATATGCGTCAATATGAAAACCTGGAGATGTTTATTCACGCAGAATCGCTGGAAAATCAGTCGCCACTCTCAGATGGTGATATGACAGCTTTTATCCGTTTAGGAAACGATTTAACACAGAACTTCTACGAAATTCAAATTCCGTTGAATCCTACCTCTTTTGGTGCCTCTTCTCCGGAACAGGTTTGGCCTATAGAAAACCGCTTGCGACTTCCGTTACAATTGCTTCAGGAGTTAAAAACACGTGTGTTGGGAGATCCAAATATAGACCCAACTGAAGTTACCTTTATCCCACAGTCCGAACTTGATGCAAGTACCATTGGGTCCGAAAATGAACTATTGTTAGGTATAAAAGGAAACCCAAGTTTTGGAAATGTGCGTATTATCATGTTAGGGTTAAAAAACGATTCTGGACAAGAAATTTGTGGAGAAGCTTGGTTTAACGAACTGCGTCTTTCAGAATTAAAAAATGAAGGAGGCTGGGCTGCAGTTGCTAGTATGGATGCCAACGTAGCAGATTTTGCAACCGTTAGCGCAACAGGGAGAAGAAGTACGATTGGTTTTGGTTCTATTGAACAAGGACCCAACCAGAGAAGTCGTGAAGATCTGCAACAGTATGATGTAGTTACAAACCTAAATCTGGGACAAATGTTGCCTCAAAACTGGGGTATACAATTGCCATTTAATTATGGTAGATCTGAAGAATTAATTACACCACAATACGATCCGGAATTTCAGGATATTGAACTAGACGCAAGGATAGACAATACCGAGAGTCAAGCCGAAAAAGATCAAATTAGAGAGCAATCTGTAGATTATACCAAGCGGCAGAGTGTCAATTTTATTGGGGTGCGAAAAGACCGAACCGGAGATAAAAAACCAAAGCCCTGGGATGTAGAAAACTTAACATTTTCAGCAACATACAATCAAGAAGATCACCATGATTTCGAAATTGAAGATGCTTTGGAGCAAAACGTGCGGTTAGGAGCAACCTATAACTATTCATTCAACCAAAAAGCGTACGAGCCTTTCAAGAAAAATGACTCACTGTTTACTGGAAAATACTGGCAGTTTCTTAAAGATTTGAACGTAAATTATTTGCCAACCAGTTTAGCGGTAAGCTCTAATATTACCAGACAATATAATGAGCAAAAGTTTAGAGAATTAAACCTTATCCCGGGCAACATTGGCTTGCCAACATTGTACCAGCGTAACTTCTTGTTCGATTGGCAGTATACGGTTAATTATAACCTAACCAATTCGCTGCGGGCTAACTTTACAACATCCAATAACAGAATTGTAACAAACTATATTGATGACGAAGGTTTTGCAGACAATACTATAGGTGTTTGGGATGGCTTTTTCGATATTGGAGATCCTAATCAGCATTTCCAGTCACTTCAGGTAAATTACGATTTACCATTTGATAAGTTTCCTTTCCTGAAGTTTATTAGAGCTACCTATTCTTATACTGGAGATTTCCAATGGCAAGACGGTAGTGACCTTTTCAATAGTATTGAAATACCTTTGTCTGATGGTACGGTAGAAACATTCAACTTAGGAAATTCTATCCAGAATGCACAGACGCATAGAATTAACTCATCTTTAGACATGAACGCCTTCTATCGCTACGTAGGCCTTACAAAAATTAAAAAGTCGAGAGCTGCAAATAATACCGGAGGTGCTTCTGGTGGTCGTGGAAATACTAAAGGAGGTTCGGTTAAAGGCGGCGATTCAGGTGGAAAAAATGCGAGAGGCGGAGGTGAAGAAGAGCAGGCTGCGTCCAAAGGTGGTAATTCAAAAGGTGCAGTTGGAACTACTGCAGCTGGTGGTGTTGTGTCAGGAGGGGCAGGAAGTAGCTCTCTTGGTGCTGGAGCAAAGGCGGCAAATACACTTATTGGCTTAGCAACAAGCATCAAGAAGATTCAGTTTAACTACCAAGAGAATCAAGGTATTTTCTTGCCTGGTTATACGCCTTCCATTGGTTTTATTGGAACTCTAAAACCCTCGGCTGGTTTTACATTTGGTAGCCAGGCCGAAATTAGAGATAGAGCTGCTCGAATGGGCTGGCTAACGCTATATCCGGAATTCAATGAGCAGTATACCGAAGTTGAAAGCCGTCAATTAGATGCACAGATAAACTTAGAGCCTTTGGAGGATCTTAAAATAGACATTAACGGTAGTAGAATTTATTCTGAAAACTATGCCGAGAATTATATCATTGAAGATGATATCTATAGGTCGTTAACGCCTAATACTTTCGGAAACTTTAATATTTCAACATTACTGATTAAAACAGCATTTAGCCAGAGTGATGAAAATTCATCGGTTGCGTTTGACGACTTCAGATCTAACCGTCTGGTAGTAGCGAGAGAGTTGGCGACAGAGTTTTATGGAACCTCAAGTTTCCCTGTAGATGAAGAAACAGGATATCCAGTTGGGTTTGGGCCTAATAGTCAGGAAGTATTGCTGCCGTCCTTTATTTCAGCATATAGAGGTACTGATGTAGCCAGTGAAAAAAAGGGAATCTTAAGAGATATTCCACTTCCAAACTGGGATGTTAAGTATACAGGTTTAATGAACCTTGCCTGGTTTAAACAACGATTTAAGCGTTTTTCTTTACAACACGGTTACAGAGCTAGTTACACGGTGAATCAGTTTCAGACAAACCTGGATTACGATATTAACAACCCAACAGCAACAGATCAGGCGGGAGATTTTAAGAGCAGAATAATTTTAACGAACGTGAACCTTACCGAGCAATTCTCACCCCTTATTCGAGTGGACTTTGAAATGAAAAACTCTGTAAAAATACTGGCAGAGTACCGAAAGGACAGAGCGCTTTCTTTAAGTTTTGCCAACAATCTTTTAACTGAGATCCAAGGAAACGAGATTATTCTTGGGTTAGGATACCGTGTAAAGGACTTGCGTATTGCCACCAATTTTGGAGGTAAAAAGAAAATACTGAAGAGCGATCTTAACTTTAAGATAGATGTTTCCAGAAGAGACAACAAAACAATCATCAGATATTTAGATATTAACAATAACCAGACAACTGCCGGACAAACTATTTACGGTTTAAATTTCTTGACGGATTATGCGTTGAGTAAAAACCTAACCGCTTTGTTCTATTTCGATTATTCGTTTTCAGAATATGCTATTTCCACAGCATTCCCGCAGACAACAATTCGTTCTGGCTTTACACTGCGATATAATTTCGGAAATTAATCACCAACAACAAGAAGCATAAAATTTAAGAATATTATGAATGTACCTTCCAACCTAAAATATACTAAAGACCACGAATGGATTAGCATAGATGGCGATGTGGCCACTGTGGGCGTTACAGATTTCGCACAAGGAGAGCTGGGCGATATTGTCTATGTCGAAGTTGAAACACTAGATGAAACACTGGATAAAGATGAAGTATTTGGAACAGTTGAAGCTGTAAAAACCGTTTCAGACCTTTTCCTGCCTTTGTCTGGAGAAATAGTAGCATTTAACGACGCTCTGGAATCGGAGCCTGAGAAAGTAAATTCAGACCCTTACGGAGAAGGATGGATGGTAAAGATTAAAATTTCTAATCCAGATGAAATTGCAGACCTCCTAGACGATGCAGCCTACAAAGAACTTATTGGCGCCTAAAACGTTACTGTTACTAGCGTTATCTTATACGCTGTTAATTAGTATTGCTTTTTTAGTTCCAGGGCGCTCCATGCCCTCAACGGAACTGCCAATAGATAAATTTGTGCATGTAAGCATACACGCAGGGTTGTTGTTTATCTGGGCGTTGTACTTTTTCCGAAAACAAAAAAACACAATAGCTACTAAGACCTTTAGTTTAGTGGCTATTTTCTGTTTGCTTTATGGCATAATAATTGAAGCTTTACAAGAGGCATTTGTTGCGCTAAGACATTCAGACGTGCTTGATTTGGTGGCAAATGCTGTAGGACTTCTCTTAGGAGGCATTGTATTTTACAAGGTTATAGCGTATTTAAAAAATCAAAAATGATTTTTCCTTTTAAAGTACAGGATTATTTCTTTAAATTAGCAACAATTAAATACTTCGATTATGGAACAAAAGAAAAACCCAAAAGCAGACATGAAACAATGGAGTTCTGTCTTCTTGTTATTCGGTCTGGCATTTATGCTTTTTGTGGCTTGGCAAGCAATAGAATGGAAAACGTATGATAACGATAACCTGGCTTCAGACCAGTTAAACCTTGGAGATCAACTTGAAGAAGATATTCCAATTACACAACAGTTAACACCACCACCACCACCGCCTCCGCCACCACCAGCTCCAGAAGTTATTGAAGTGGTAGAAGATGATGAAGAAGTAGAAGAAACTATTATTGAGTCTACTGAAACAGATCAGGAAGAAGAAATTGTTGAGATTGAAGAAATTGAAGAAGTAGTAGAAGAAGTAATTGAAGATGTACCTTTTGCTATTATTGAAAATGTACCAGTCTACCCCGGATGTGAAAGTGCAGGAAACAACGATGCAAAGAAAAGATGTATGTCTGAAAAAATCCAAAAATTTGTTCAGAAAAAATTTGACACAGATTTAGCAAGTGATTTGGGACTAGACGGGAGACAGCGTATTTCTGTTCAGTTTAAGATAGACAACAAAGGAAACGTGGTTGATGTTCGTGCCAGAGCACCGCACCCTAAGCTGGAGTCTGAGGCAATTAGTGTAGTACAGTCGCTACCTAAAATGACCCCGGGAAAACAAAGAGGAAAAGCAGTAGGTGTGATTTATGCACTACCAATTTTGTTCCAGGTAGAAAATTAAAAAACTCCTTTTTTAATATATCAAATCCCGCTTCAAACGAAGCGGGATTTTTTTTGGCACAACACTTGTTTCATACATAATATAACTTCTAAATATATTATTATGAAACCATCAAGTAATGTGTGTGGTACCACTACAAAAGTACCAAGTAAAAGAGCTATAAAAAAGCAAATTAACATTAGCTGGAACTCTAGGGTCTTCTTTCAGGTAGGTCTTATTGCAAGCCTTTTGGCTACGTTCTTTGTAATGGAACTGGAAATTGGTATGACTCCCAATGCGACCGTAGCCTCAAAAGATATACTATGGGAGGAAATCCCAAACATTGAGTATACCGTTTTAAAAGATGTTGTGGAACCTCCGAAAGAGCAACCTAAAAAGGAACTTATCAGAGAAATTGTAAAAGTGACGACGCCTGTTTCGGCACAGAATTTTGTTCCGATAGAAAACGACGCAGATATAGTAGAGGGTACAATGGCCGATACCGAAAACCCTGTGGTTGCTCCTCCGGTAGTTTCTACGGGTACAGAAGTAACACCTCCGGTAACAACAACTATTATGGGAGTAGAGCACGTCCCGGTTTTTCCCGGCTGCGAACGTGCAATAGGTAATGAAGCTAAGATAGATTGTATGTCTTCCAAAATCAGAGCCTTTATAGGGAAACGTTTTGATACTGGTAAGTTCAATCATTTTGAACCAGGGAGTGTGCAAACCATTCGTGCTTTTTTTACGATAGACTCCAACGGAGCTATTGTTGAAATTAAAGCCAGTGCAAAAGATGAAAAACTAGAAGCAGAAGCTAAAAAAGTTATTTCCAGATTGCCTCTAATGCAGCCGGGTCGTCAAGGAGATACCCCGGTAAATGTAACGTATGCTGTGCCCATACGATTTCAAGTAAGTAACTAAATATTAATAAGCCCGCCTTTCAAAGGCGGGTTTCTTTTTTTGGGCATTTTAAAAAAAGCGTATCTTTCGGCTTCATTAAACCGTTGCCCAATGAAGAACGTTGTTTTCCTTCTGGTTTTGCTCGCTTACCTAAACCTACATGCCCAACAATCCAATAGCTTTGAGAAATACCCTGTGTTCCCTGAATGTGCTACTGTAGAAATTGAAGGACTCGAAAATTGTTTTAATACTACCTTTCAGCAATACATATTTGATAACTTTAAAGTGCCAACTATAGTTTCAGAAGAAAACTACAACGGCTCCATGACTATCTTTTTTGAAGTGGATAAAGAAGGGGTTTTTAAGTTACTGTACTCAGATGCTATCTATAAAGAACTAAAAGAAGAGGCGCAACGTGTTTTTGAAACGCTTCCAAAAATAACGCCCGCTACCTATAATGGGAAGCCAACCTATGTTCAGTTTACCTTGCCAATTGCAATACCCTTAAAGGCACCAGGTACAAGTAGTATTAAAACTGCAGAAGATCCTAAAACATCAGCTCCAGATAACACAATAACAACCTTAAAAAATGAGTATGACAACATAGAAAAACTGTCTTATGCCAACGAAGAATATGTAAGCAATATAAATATTCCATTGTCACATCATAACTATAGTCTTTTCGACCCTGCTTTAAACAGGGTAGGGCAAAACAATCATACGGCGCAGAAACCCTATGTTTATTCTGAAGTGAACAGGTATTACAATTTTGAAACTGAGAATGCCAAATTGCTGAAAAACAAGAGCTCGTGGTTTGGCCGAAAGTTCTGGAATGAACATATGGTGCAATTAAAAACAAAAGATTTCTGGTTCACGCTGGACCCGGGAGTAGATCTTCAAATAGGAAAAGATACCGATGCAGCTATTGATACCTACAACAATACACGTCTGGTGTACGCGCAAGGTGGAATTGGAAAGGACTTTAGTTTTTTTGCCGTGGTGTATGAAAGCCAGGGAAGGTTTGCAGACTATTACAACAGGTTTGCCGAAGCCCGAATGCCAGACGGCGGAAACCCTGCGATTATCCCGGGACGTGGTATTGCAAAACGATTTAAAGAAGACTCTTACGATTATCCAGTGGCAACTGGACATATATCGTATTCGCCCAGTAAATGGTTTAACTTTCAATTGGGGCATGGTAAAATGTTCCTGGGAGATGGCTACAGATCCTTATTGTTAAGTGATAATGCAACACCGTACCCGTTTTTCAAAATAAACACCAATATATGGAAGCTCAAGTATACAAATACGTGGATGAGCCTTAGAGATGTTAGGCCCGAGGCTACAGAAGACCGTACTTTTAGAACCAAGTTTGTGGCAAATCACTATTTAAGCTATAATGTTACCAAGCGTTTAAATATTGGTTTGTTCGAGAGTGTAATCTGGGATAACCGGAATGATCGTGGCTTCGATTTCAATTATGTAAATCCAGTAATATTTTATAGAGCTATAGAGTTTTCAACAGGTTCACGTACCGGGAATGCTTTAATTGGTCTTACTGGGAAATATAAATTTACAGATAGGATAAATGCCTATTCACAAGTAATTATTGACGAATTTTCTACAAGCGATGTTTTTGGAGGGGATAAAAGCTGGAAAAATAAATTGGGGTATCAAATAGGGGCAAAGTACTATGATGCTTTTGGCTTAAAAGGACTGTACCTGCAGGCTGAATATAACCGCATTCGTCCTTATACGTATTCTCACAACACCGTTGTGCTTAATTACGGGCATAACAATCAATCGCTGGCGCATACCTTGGGTGCTAATATTTCAGAATTTATCAGTATTGCCAGATATCAAAAAGGACGCTGGTTTGGCGATGCAAAAGTTATCATTGCCAAGCGCGGATTGGAATTTCAACCTCCAGCTGAAGACGTAGACTATTTTGGAGGTAGTATTTACGGAGATGAAGACAACAGGCCTTTTGAAACAGGTGTAGAGGTAGGCCAGGGAAATACAACAGATTTCTTCCATACTGAACTACAAGCAGGCTATTTAATTAATCCAGCTACAAACCTAAAAGTATATGGCAGTGTTATTTTCAGAGACTTTAAACCTCTGGAAAACACAGCGACTGTGTTCGAAAACCAAACAACTTGGGTGAATTTTGGTGTTAGAACCGATTTATTTAACTGGTACTACGACTTCTAAAAAAACTAGTTCCCTTTTTTCTTTTGATCTGCTTCGTATTTTTTTTGCTTCGCTTCGTTTCTGCGTTTGTAGGGGCCTTCAATCCTTTCTACTTCATTGTAAAGTGCCCGTAAGAACTTTTCTGTAGTTATAAAACCATCACCATAGCCCTTAGCATCATAAAATTGTGTAAAATCGCGCATGCTGGCAACCTGATCTTCAGTTTTATCTTGTAAAAAGGCAATCTTAAGTTTCGAATAGTAGAGCTCTAGCATTCTGATTGTTTCTTGCACATCGATTACCGAGGCAAGTTCACCATGGCCAGGAATAATCTTTGTGTCTTTATTACACAACTGTACAATTCTTTTAAGGCCATTTAAATACCCGTCGTAGCTTCCACCATTTTTTGTGTCTAGATAGGGATACATTTTACTTACAAAGGCATCTCCAGTGTGGAGCACATTGCTTTTTGGGAAATAAACGACTATATCGCTATTTGTGTGGGCTCTGGCTAGGTGAATAAGCCGTGTGTCTTCGTCGTTATAATGAAATAAGAGGTCATTCTCAAAAGAGATAGCCGGTAGTGCTTCGAAGTCAATGTCCTGCTCTGTTTCATTAGTAAGATTTTCAATTCTTTTTTCCAGCCCTTCTTTCATTTGCTCAACTTTACCACTTGCATTTCCCGCTTTCTCTGCCTCTTCAATTTGAGCTTCAATTCTTGTCTGGATCTTTTCTTTTGACTTGTTTCTTATGTTATTTCTAAGGGTGTTGCGAACATTTTCATGAGCGATCACTGTAGCACCTTTTCTGCTGAAATTTTTATTACCACCAATATGATCCCCGTGTAAGTGAGTGTTTATGATAAACTCTACCTCTTTGTCGGTTTTGTTTTTAATAATATTTTCTATAAAATCTGAAACATTTTCAAACTGGGTGTCTACCATCAGGATTCCGTCAATTCCGTCTTGTACAGCGATATTACCTCCCATGCCTTTAAGCATGAAAATATTATCAGTAACATCTATTACTGAAGGTTTGTTCTTATAGTTGTCTGCCGTTTTATCGTCTTTCTTACTATTTTGATCTCTTCCGTTTTTATCTTGTGCAATTCCTGCAAAGCCTGTAACTAATATGATTAAGGAAAAAATAATTGCTTTGGTCATGTCTGTTTGTTTAAATGAAGTGTCAAAGTAATAAAAAAAAACTTTTGACCACAGAAGTATTGTCTTTTTATATTGTAAAAAATAGGTATGTCCCGTATCTTTGCACCGCTCTAAAAACCAACACGTCTTGGCGGTAACACAGTCCACATCTTTACCAGCTTCTATTTTCAGGAATTTTACTGAAATTACTAAAATGCGACTTTCTGTAAGTGTAGTGTTTTCTTCGGTTGCAGGATATTTACTGGGGGCAGAATCTCTCGATTTTTATATTTTATTGCTCCTTTGTGTTGGAGGGTATTGTATGGTGGGTGCCAGCAACGTCTTTAACCAGATAATAGAACGGGATTTAGATGCTAAAATGGACAGGACCAAGAACAGACCTATTCCAGCCGGACGTTTAGGTGTAACCCCTGCATTTATACTTGCCAGTATTCTTACCCTGGTAGGTATTTTTGTCTTGTATACCATTAATCCGCAAACAGCTATGTTTGGGGCTATTTCCATATTCTTGTATGTGAGTTTATACACTCCTTTAAAAACGCGTACACCGCTTTCTGTTTTTGTTGGAGCTTTTCCGGGAGCGATCCCTTTTATGTTAGGGTGGGTAGCGGCCACAGATAACTTTGGAATAGAGCCAGGAACCTTGTTTATGATTCAGTTTTTCTGGCAATTCCCGCATTTTTGGGCTATTGGCTGGTTCTTGTTCGATGATTATAAAAAAGGTGGCTTTTTTATGCTTCCCAACGGTAGACGGGATAAAGGAACGGCTATACAGGTAATTTTATATAGCATCTGGACGGTGTTGGCGTCGCTTATTCCGGCAGTAGGTGTAACGGGTAAATTGTATTTATCTCCTGTCTCGGCTGTTTTAATAGGTGGGATTGGAGTTTGGTTAATTTACTACGCCGTAAGATTATACAAACAACAAACCGATAAAGCCGCCAAACAATTAATGTTAGTGAGTGTGAGCTACATTACATTGCTGCAGATTATCTACGTGGCAGATAAATATATCCTTGAGGCAATACAAGGCTAAAGATTTAATACAGAAAAAAGAAGATGGCAGATTATACAAAAGGAACTGAAGAATACAAGCTACGCAGGGCAAAAAAAATGATGCTATGGTTTGGTATTATTAGCCTTTCTATGAGTTTTGCTGGATGGACCAGCGCCTATGTGGTAAGTAAAGAGCGTCCGGACTGGGTTGAGAACCTGCAAATTCCTTCAGCATTTATAATAAGTCTGGTTATTATCCTTATTAGTAGTCTTACACTGCATTTCGCAAAAAAACACATTCAGAAAGAAGATCATAAGACCGGAATGATATTATTGACAGCTACATTTATACTGGGGCTTGCATTTATTTGGTTTCAGTTCATGGGCTTTCAGGAAATTATTGGGATTTTTGGATACAACCCAACGGGTCCCACAAGTAATATTACCTATACATTTATATTTTTAATCGCTGTGGTACACCTTGCGCATGTTGTTGCGGGTCTGGTGTGTCTTTTGGTAGTGATTTTTAATCATTCCAGAAAGAAATATGCCAACGGAAAGACCTTAGGCGTAGAGCTTGCCACCACATTTTGGCACTATGTAGATATTTTATGGATTTATCTGTTGTTGTTCTTTTACATTGTGTAACTGATTTTCAACAAAATAAGACTTGCTCACTGTAAATTAGCGCATGCTTTTTTAGGATGAGTATAAATTGAGACATGATGTTTCGATAAATAAATATAAATTGTATTTTTGACACCAATTTAACACCAACTACTTTCTATGGACACGACTGTTGCAAAAACAGGAACCGAAGGGAAAACTTGGGGCGGAGGTAACAGACCGCTCAACGCCAGCTACGGTAAGTTAATGATGTGGTTTTTCATCGTTTCAGATGCTCTTACCTTCTCAGGGTTTATTGCCGCTTACGGTTTTTCAAGATTTAAATTTATAGACGCTTGGCCAATTGCCGACGAAGTATTTACGCACGTTCCGTTCTTACACGGGGTGCCTGCGCCCATGTATTACGTTGCGTTTATGACCTTTATACTTATTTTCTCTTCTGTAACGATGGTTCTTGCCGTAGATGCAGGACATAAAATGCAGCAGCGAAAAGTGATCTGGTATATGTTCTTTACCATTATTGGAGGTGCTATTTTCGTAGGCTCACAAGCCTGGGAATGGGCAACCTTTATTAAAGGAGATTATGGTGCAGTTGAAACCAAAGGAGGTAAAATCCTTCAGTTTCTGGATACAGACGGAAACCGTGTTGCCCTTGCAGAGTTTTCTGAAAAATTACCAACAACCAGAGATATTCACGTTGAACAGAATGGTGTCTGGTATGAAGCCGAGCCAACTGTTACTACCTATTCATATGAAGAAGTGAAGGCAGGTTTCTTAGCAAATGAAAATTTGCTGGTACGTACACAGTATTATGATGACAACGGAGAACCAACCGTATTAACAAGAGAAGAATCTGTAGCTAAAATTTTAAACGACGGGAAGCTAGTTGTAGAAGGGGCCAACTTAAGACACAACGAGTACGGCCATCCATTGTTTGCAGATTTCTTTTTCTTTATCACAGGGTTTCACGGATTCCACGTACTTACAGGAGTTCTTATCAATATCATTATTTTCTTTAATGTGGTTATTGGTACGTATGAGCGAAGAGGGAGTTATGAAATGGTAGAAAAAGTAGGGCTGTATTGGCACTTTGTAGATTTAGTATGGGTATTCGTATTCACCTTCTTTTACCTTGTATAATTATAGAATTAGACTGAAAAATGGCACACGAACATAAATTAGCAATTTTTAGAGGAACGCTTAAGTTCAAGAGCAACATCGCCAAGATTTGGGGTGTATTTGTATTCTTGTCTATCGTAACTATCATTGAAGTAGCCCTGGGTATCATAAAGCCAGAGTTTTTAACCGAAACAAGGTTCCTGGCAATGAAACTCCTTAACTGGGTCTTTATTATTCTTACTTTGGTAAAAGCATACTATATCACCTGGGACTTTATGCACATGCGTGATGAAAAAAGCGGACTGCGACGTGCAGTTGTATGGACAGGAGTATTTTTAATATGCTACCTGATTTTAATTCTGTTAATTGAAGGAGACTATATTTTTGAAGTATATAAAAACAACTTTATTAAGTTCGATTTTTAAATTTTTCCTACTATAAAATAACAAACCCAACACCTATCCTGTGTTGGGTTTTTTTATGAGTAAAAGTTGGTCAGGCATCCGCTAGGTCGTATTTTTGCAACGTGTTACGAAACAGCAATTTTGTAGTGCAATAACACCTCAGTCTATTTAGAAATATGAAGAAATATTTTATTCTTGTTGTCCTCTTTTTATTGCCTATTTCGGTATATCTTTTCTTCGCCTCTGGAGTTAATAATTTTGTAAAATTACCTGTGATTACTGAAAACGTATCGGAGCTTTCAGGTTTTGAAAATCTAGAAGGAGAAGAGGTTGTGCTGGAAGATAAAATTACCGTTTTACTGTTCTTCGGAACACATACCGAAAATAAAGAAGCAAACGCCTTTAACCTGGCTCATAAAATCTATAAGAAGAACTATCAGTTTGAAGAATTTCAGTTTGTAACGCTTATTACAGAAGATCAACTAGAAGTTGCAAAAGACCTGAAAAATAAACTTTCAGAAATTGAAGACCCCAAGAACTGGAAATTTGCCGTTGGAAGTGCTGAAGCTATAGAAGAAGTGTTTTACTCTTTACAGACAAAAGGAGCTTTAAACAATAATCTTAGTACCAATTACGTGTACATTATAGATAAAGAAAGAAACCTGCGAGGCAGAACAGACGATGAAGATTACGGAGTGTTATACGGCTACGACGCATCCAATTATGCCGAAATAAACAATAAAATGAGTGACGATTTAAAAGTAGTGCTGGCTGAATACCGCTTGGCACTCAAAAAATATAAAACCGAAAGAGAAATTTAATACAACTCTAGTTCTCCTCTTCGGAGATACCTGCAAGTGACTATGAAGAAAAATAAAAATGCATACATAGGGATTTCGCTGGTGATTTTGGTGTTTGGAATTATTTTCATTCCTAAAATTATCAATCGTATAAGCAATAATGATGTTGTGGATAACGACCGTCATAATCTGGAACGAACTACCTCACAGAAAAGTGACACCCTCGCTTTTGTTGGAAATAAACAAGTACCTTCCTTCAGTTTTATAAATCAAGATAATGATACTGTTTCCAATGCAGATTATATTGGAAAAGTGTATGTTGTTGAATTTTT
This sequence comes from Flavobacteriaceae bacterium UBA1903, assembly GCA_002337605.1. GTDB lineage: Bacteria > Bacteroidota > Bacteroidia > Flavobacteriales > Flavobacteriaceae > Marinirhabdus. The sequence continues at coordinate 20,729 of DDGL01000008.1, read as the reverse complement.
CTTCAGCACCTGCCAGGATATTTGTCCTATAATGAATCAGAATATGAAAAAAGTTGCCGAAGCCTATCCGGAGGGAGATAAAGTAGGCATTGCTTCTTTCAGTATAGACCCAACTTACGATACCCCTGAAGTTTTAAAAGCATATGCCGAGGCTTACGAAATTGACCACCCAAGCTGGAATTTTTTAACCGGCGATAAAGAAGAAATTTTTAAACTTTCAAACGTAGGGTTTAACTTATACGCAGCCGAAGCAATGGACGAAGAAGATGATTTTCAACATTCCGGGTTCTTTGCCTTAATTGATCAGGAAGGAAACATACGTTCAAGAATTGACGAAAACGGCAATCCTATTGTTTACTATGACGGGCTAAAAGACGAGGGTGTCCAAATGCTGATTAAAGACATACAAATACTATTAAAGTAATGAACGAAATAACAAAAAAATACAACGTTTGGATCTGGGTACTATCTATTGTAATTCCTGTTGCGGTGGCAGTATTGTTTACCATTCGTATTCCGGGTGTAGAACGCCTAGGTTTTTTGCCTCCTATTTATGCAAGTATTAATGCATTAACAGCTTTTTTACTGGTGGTAGCATTTATAATGATCAAACAGGGGAAAATAAAAATACATGAAGCACTCATGAAAACCTGTATCGTACTTTCAGTGCTGTTTTTGTTAATGTACGTAGCCTACCACATGACATCAGATTCTACTTCGTATGGAGGGGAAGGTACAATGCGTTATGTGTATTTCTTTATATTAATAAGTCATATCTTGCTGTCTATCATTATCATTCCTTTTGTGCTAATTACATACGTACGGGCTATTAGTGGAAATTTTCCGCAACATAAGAAAATAGCACGTATTACATTTCCGTTATGGTTGTATGTAGCAGTAACAGGGGTGATCGTGTACCTGATGATTTCGCCTTATTATTAATTATACTGTGCAAAACCGTTCCTTTCCTTTCAAAGGGGAGGTGTCTAAAAAAAACCGAAAGGATTTTTTTTAGACGGAGGGGGTTAAAACCCTAAAGCTTAATGTGAATTCAAATTTTGAAAAAAAAGCATTACATACTATTTTCATTCCTTCTCTTAGCAGTTATACCTGTTGAAGCTCAGTGCGCTATGTGTCGGGCTGTTTTGGAGAGTGAAGAAAGCGGAGCGGCGGCAAAAGGAATTAATAATGGGATTGTGTATTTAATGATTTTCCCATACCTCTTAATCGGAGGAATTGGCTTTGCTATTTATAAGCTATTCCGAAGAGGCAAAGGAGACGATAATTAACAAAATCTTCACACATCAAGTGTAACAATCTATTGTGTTGTAAGTCTTATGTAAACAAGACTTAATCAATCAATTCCCTAAAAGTCTTAACAAGAATTTTGCAAAATACTGTCTAAAAGACGGTTATTTTGTACGTATACTTTATAAAAGATGATAACAATAAAAGATTTGCATAAATCCTATAAGATGGGGAGCAACTCGCTTCACGTTTTAAAAGGAATAAATTTTGAGGTAGCCGAAGGTGAAATGGTTTCTATTATGGGGTCTTCGGGTTCTGGCAAATCTACGTTGCTGAATATCCTCGGGATGCTCGACGAAGCAGACGAAGGTACCTATCATCTGGATGGTAAACCCATTAAAAACCTAAACGAAAAGATTGCTGCCAAATACCGAAACCAGTTTCTTGGTTTTATTTTTCAGTCGTTTAATTTAATAAACTACAAAACAGCGCTCGATAATGTTGCGATGCCTTTATATTACCAAGGTGTAAAACGAAATATCCGTATAGAGAAGGCTATGCATTACCTTGAAAAAGTTGGCTTGGCCAACTGGGCTGGACACCACCCTAACGAGCTTTCCGGAGGACAAAAGCAACGTGTTGCAATTGCCCGCGCCTTGGCTAGTGACCCTAAAGTCTTGTTGGCAGATGAACCCACGGGAGCACTAGACTCAAAAACATCGTATGAGGTTATGGAGTTAATTCAGGGTATTAACGATGAAGGAAAAACAATTTTATGTGTTACACACGAAGATGATATCGCTCATATGTGTAAACGCATTGTTAACCTTAAAGATGGAGTGATTATAGACGATAGTAAAGTAACTCAAGTACGAGCCGAAACCGCCTACAAAAAAGCCATGCAACATGTTTAACGTAGAACGATGGCAGGAAATATTTGAAACTATTCGTAAAAATAAATTACGAACCTTCCTTACAGGTCTTTCTGTAGCATCGGGAATTTTTATACTTGTAATTCTCCTGGCTATTGGCCAGGGAATGCAAAATGGTGTTGCCAAAGAGTTTGAAAATGATGCAGCCAACCGGATAAGTGTGTGGACGGGCGTTACTTCTGAAAGTTATAAAGGGTTAAACCCGGGTCGTAGAATACAAATGGACAACCGTGACTATGAAACTGCAGAAGCAAAAAACATAGATCAGTTGGAATATAAATCGGGGGTCTACAGCCTTTGGGGTGGTTTAATTTCCTACGGAAATGAAAGTGGTAGTTACAGAGTAGAAGGTGTTCGGGGCGATTATCAGTTTCTGGAAAATGCTTCTATGGTAACGGGTAGATTTATCAATAATAACGATCTTAACAATTATGAAAAAGTAGTTGTAATTGGTAATAGGGTATATCAGGATCTTTTCAAACAGAAAAATGCCATTGGGGAATATATAAAGATCACGGGAATTCAATTTAAAGTTATTGGGGTGTACACAGATCCGGGCGGAGAACGAGAAGAAACCAGAGTCTTTATTCCATTAACTACCTCGCAACGTATTTACAATGCAGGGAACGACTTAAGAAGCCTTGTATTTACCTTAAAACCAGAAGATAATTTTGACCAGGCACTGGCAGCTTCCGAAGCTTTTAGTGCCGAGCTTGAAAATGATCTGAAAACCCGCTACAGTATTTCTCCTACAGATGAGCGTGCTGTAAATATTAATAACTCACTTGAAAATGCAAAACGCTTTTTCGACCTAATGAATATGATACGCTGGTTCTTTTGGGGAGTAGGGATATGTACCATTATTGCCGGAGTGGTTGGTGTGAGCAACATTATGCTTATTATAGTAAAAGAGCGTACAAAAGAAATAGGAATCCGAAAAGCCATTGGCGCACAACCTCTTTCAATTATAGGAATGATCTTGCATGAATCTGTTTTTGTAACTGCCATAGCAGGATTTGTAGGGCTTATTTTTAGTTTGCTCTTACTAGAGTTTGTAGGCCCCCTAATTGAAACCGATTATATACGGAACCCTTCAGTTGATTTTGGGGTAGCCATCACCACAGTTTTTATTTTAATTATCGCAGGAACTTTAGCCGGTTTTTTCCCTGCCCGGAGAGCCGCAAAAATTAAACCCATAGTAGCCTTGAGAGATGAGTAAAATATTCAGTAGAGATAGTTGGGCCGAAATTATTGAGGCATTAAGTAGCAATTGGTTTAGAACCTTGCTCACTGCCTTTGGTGTGCTTTGGGGTATTTTTATCCTGGTAATTTTACTAGCAGCCGGCAATGGTTTGGAGAACGGCGTAAAACAAGGTTTTGATGGAATGGCTACCAACTCTATGTTTATGTGGTCTCAAACAGCTTCCAAGCCTTATAAAGGATTGCCTAAAGGCAGGAGGTACAGGTTTAAAGTTGATGATGTTGCAGCAATAAAACAAAATGTCCCAAACCTACGGTTTGTTTCCCCTCGCAACCAGTTGGGAGGTTTTAGAGGTGCTAACAATGTAACGCGTGGCTTAAAAACAGGCGCCTACAATGTGTATGGTGATTATCCTGAAATTATCCAGCAACAGCCTATGGATATCACTTCCGGACGATTTTTAAATTATTCAGATATTAACGAAAAGCGTAAGGTCGCTGTAATTGGTGAGTCGGTAAGAATTGGGTTGTACGATTCTGAAGAAGAGGTTTTAGGAACGTATATAAAAATTAATGGTGTAAATTTTATGGTGATTGGCACCTATAAGAAAAAGTCTAATAACGGCGGGGATGCAGAAGAGGCTATGAAGGAGATCTTTGTTCCTTTTACGGCTTTTTCGCAAGCGTTTAACATGGCCGATAACGTAGGCTGGATGGCTGTTACTGCCCAAGATAACGCTTCTATTACCCAGCTAAAACCACAGGTTTTTGATGTTATTAAAAACAGACATTCCATTCATCCCGAAGATGACCGCGCTATTGGGCATTTCGATTTGTTCGAAGAATTCAGTAAGATAAATGGGTTGTTTGTTGCCTTAAATTTTGTGGCTTACTTTGTAGGAGTATTGGTATTGCTTTCAGGAATTATTGGGATTAGTAACATTATGCTTATCGTAGTTAAAGAACGTACCAAAGAAATAGGGATACGTCGTGCCTTGGGAGCAACTCCCTGGAGCATTCGAGCCCAGATTTTATTAGAATCTATTTTCCTGACTATTATTTCGGGGATGGCGGGTATTGCGCTGGCATCAGCTTTATTAGCGCTGGTAAATTATGCAATGGAGGGAATGGATACGTCAGAAATGATGTTCTTAAACCCAAGTGTAAATATTGGTGTAGTGCTTATTGCCTTGACCATTTTAATTGTTTCAGGATTGCTGGCAGGATTAATTCCTGCTCAAAACGCCATAAAAATTAAGCCTGTAGATGCTTTAAGAACCGACTAATCCAATTATGAATATTTAGAACTTCAACTAAAATGAAAAAATCTGTTACAGTAATTATTTTAATCGCCATTGCGGTTTTCTTCTCAATCTCTATGTTCTGGTTATGGCAAAAAAATGCTGAAGACCCAATCACCTATGAAACGGAAACACCCTCCATACAAACTATTGTAAGGAAGACAGTGGCTACAGGTAGTATTGTTCCTAAAGAGGAAGTACTCATTAAGCCGAATATTTCAGGAATTATAGACGAAATTTTTGTAGAAGCCGGAGACGTGATACAAAGAGGTGACCTTATTGCTAAGGTAAAAGTAGTGCCTAATGTTTCTTCATTAACCAGTGCAAAAAACACTATAAACAGTGCCAACACACAAGTTGAAACGGCTCGTCTGGCATTAGAAAGCCAGGAAAATATTTATAAGCGCCAGAAGGAATTGTTTGAAAAAGGAGTGATCTCTGCTAATGAGTTTGATCAGGCACAACTGTCTTATGACCAGGCTCAACAGCGCTACAATCAAGAAAAAGTAAACCTCACAGGGGCTCGTCAAAATTTCGATATTATTAAAACAGGAACTACCAGTGGCCTGGGAGCTTCGGCAAATACAGAAATTAGAGCTACCGTAGCAGGGATGGTGCTTGATGTTCCCGTAAAAACAGGGAATCAGGTAATTGAAGCGAACAATTTTAACGATGGAACCACCATTGCCACTCTTGCAGACGTAGACAAAATGATCTTTGAAGGAAAAGTAGATGAAAGTGAGGTAGGTAAGATCACCGAAAATCTTCCGTTGGAAATTACGGTAGGAGCCATTGAGGATAAAAAGTTTGACGCAGAGCTCGATTATATTGCACCAAAGGGTGTTGACGAGAATGGAGCCATTCAGTTTGAAATAAAAGGGACCCTGAAAAAACAGGATTCAACTACCTTTATTCGTGCAGGGTTAAGTGCAAATGCCTCCATTATTCTGGCAAAAGCTGAAAACGTTCTGGCCATTCGGGAAGCGCTTGTACAATACGACCCAAAGACAAAAAAACCATTTGTAGAAGTAGCTGTGGGTGAGCAGGAATTTGAACGTCGTGATATAGAAACGGGTATTAGTGATGGTATTATTGTAGAAGTGAAAAGCGGTATTACCAAGGACGATAACATCAAGGTTTGGAACCAATTAAAGGCAGCACCACAATTTGGTGGCAGATAATTTCTGTTCGTTTTTGTAACACTTTTAACAATCAAAAGACTTATGTTTCAACTTCAATCAACTATGAAAAAATTTGCATTTTTAATAACACTATTGTTTTTGGGAATTTCAACCCAGGCTCAAGATAAAAAATGGACGCTTAAGGAATGTGTACAACACGCTTTAGAAAATAATATTTCTATTAAACAAAGCGAGTTAGACCTTCAGGTTACCGAAGCAGATAAACTTCAGGCAACCGGAAATTTCCTGCCAAGTTTAAATGCCGGAACGAGTGTTTCAGAAAATACGGGATTAAGCTTTAACCCGGTGACCAACAATGCACAAACCACCACGTTTTTATCTGTTACAGGGAATATAAATGTAGGCTATACTTTATTTGATGGATTGCGAAATGTACGCCAGTTGCAGCGTGCGAAGCTTTCTAAACTTTCAGCAGAATACAGACTGGATAAAATGAAAGACGATATTGCACTTTTTGTGGCCAATGCTTATCTCACAGTGTTGAATAATAAAGCCAATTTAGAATCTGCCAGATCACAAAATTTAGTAACTATAGAGCAAATTGAAAGAACCAACGCCCTGGTAGATGCTGGAACATTGCCTCGTGGTGATTTGTTAGAAATTGAAGCGACCAATGCCAGTGAGCTTCAGAATATAGCTACCCTGGAAAATGCAGTGACCATCTCAAGAATTAGCCTTGCGCAACTCTTATTAATAAAAGATTATCAGACTTTCGATATTGTAGATGAAGGATACGACGTTGTGTTAAACGAAATTGCTGAAAAACCAGTTTCAGAAATCATTGCTTCTGCAGAAGAAAACCGAAGTGAAGTAAAAATTGCCGAAAAGAATGTAGAACTGGCAGAAAAAGACCTTCAGATTGCAAAAGGAGGGTTTTATCCAACGCTTTCAGCATTTTTTGGATACAACACACGCTATACAGATGCAACTTCTTTTGAACAGTTTGTAGACCCAGACAATCCTACTTCTGTGGAGCCTATAGGTGTAGTTCAGGAGACCGGACAAGTGGTTGTAGGAGAGTTCCCAAATACAGTTGCCAGAGTAGTAGGCGCGTTGCCTTTTTCGGAACAAATTTACCTTAATGATGGTATTTCGTACGGATTGCAACTTAACATTCCGGTTTTTAACGGATTCTCGGTAAGAAGCAATGTGATGCGAAGTAAAGTAAATGTGGAGCGTACAAAATTTCAACTGGAGCAGGCAAAACTAGATCTTGAAAGTAACGTGTACCAGGCGTATGTAGATGCAAAAGGATCTTTAAAAGCATACGAAGCGGCAAAAAAAGCATTAGAAAGTCAGGAATTGGCGTATCAATATGCTAAAGACAGATATGACGTTGGACTAACAAACGCCTTCGATTTTAGCCAAAGCAAGGTGCGTTTCGATAATGCCACTATTGCTTTAAACCAGGCTAAATACGATTATATTTTTAAACTGAAAGTATTAGAACTATATTTTGGTGTAGAACCAACAGAGCTTAGATTTTAAAAAAAATGAAGCGTCCGCTAAAGAATACTAACCAATTGAAGATGAAAATTCGGGCGTTCCATCTTCCTATGTATTAAATATTTTATACAGATGAAAAAAACACTAATTTGGATTGCTGTTATTGCTGTTGCCTTAGTTATTTTACTAGTTGCAGGAAAAAAAATGGGACTTTTTGGTGAAGGAGGCGATATGACGGAGGTAGAAGTTTCCACGATTGAACCCATGGATATTACAGAAACAGTTGCAGCAACAGGGAAAATACAGCCGGAAGTAGAAGTTAAAATTTCGTCTGAAGTTTCAGGAGAAATTATTGAACTTCCTATAAAAGAAGGTCAGCAGGTAGCGAAAGGAGATTTATTGGTTAAAGTAAATCCAGACCTGATTCAGGCAGCTGTAAGCCAGTCACAAGCCGGATTACAAAACATGCGGGCACAATTAAACCAAGCCGAAGCTTCCTTAAAAAACAGCAAAGCCAACTATGAAAGGAACAAAGCACTTTTTGATAAAGGTGTTATTTCAAAATCACAGTGGGACCAGTCAATTGCAGAATATGAAGGGGCACAGGCCAATGTACAGTCTATGTATTACAATGTGCAGAGTGCTGCTGCAAACGTAAAGCAATCTCGTGACAATTTATCCAGAACCAGTATTTATGCTCCTATGAGCGGTACTATTTCGCTTTTGGCAGCAGAATTAGGAGAACGTGTCGTAGGAACAGCACAAATGGCAGGTACCGAAATTTTGCGGGTTGCAAACCTTAGCAATATGGAGGTGGAAGTGGACGTAAACGAGAACGATATTGTAAAAGTAGCTGTGGGCGACAGTACCATTGTTGAGGTAGATGCCTATTTAAAAAGAGAATTTAAAGGAGTTGTTACCGAAATTGCAAACTCTGCGCAAAGCACTTTGACGGCAGACCAGGTAACCAATTTTAAAGTAAAGGTACGTATTGTGCCAGAATCCTATAGCGATTTAACCGAAGGGAAGCCAGAGAGTTATTCCCCATTTCGTCCTGGAATGACCGCTACGGTAGATATCATTACCAACAAGCGAAAAAATATTGTAGGAGTGCCAATTAGCGCTATTGTGATAAAAACCGATACCACTGGAAAGAAAAAACCGAGAGGACAAAACACTGTAATTGAAGAAAAATTTGAATGTGTCTTTGTAAAGAAAGGTGATGAGGCTAAATTGCGGGTTGTGACAACAGGAATTCAAAACGATACAAATATTGAAATTTTAAGCGGCCTGGAAGAGGGTGACGAAGTAATCACAGGGCCTTATAATACTGTAACCAAGACGTTAGACCCGGGAGATAGGGTAACCGTGTTGGAGGAGAAAAAAGAAACTATAAAAGAAGAAGAGTAATGGCAGTATTGCTTTGTATAGAGACAGCCACAACAAACTGTTCTGTAGCGCTTTCGGTAAACGGAAGCGTTACTGCTTTTAGAGAAGACCCCGATAAAAATTACAGCCATGCAGAACAATTACATGTTTTTATTGAGAAAGTTTTAGCAGAAGCCAGTATAGAAAAAGCCAGCTTGGACGCCATTGCTGTAAGTAAAGGTCCGGGGAGTTATACAGGACTGCGTATTGGTGTTTCTGCTGCAAAAGGACTTTGCTATGCCCTGGATATTCCTTTAATAGCAGTTCCAACCCTACAGGTTCTGGCAGCTAAGGTTGAACGTACAGAAACTGTTATACCTATGTTAGATGCCAGACGAATGGAAGTGTATGCCGCTGCATATGCTAAAGGAACAGAAGTTCGTGAAACGCGTGCTGAAATTTTAACTGATACGTCATTTGCTGAATACCTTTCTGCAGGTAAGACTTTTTTTATAGGTAGCGGGGTTGAAAAATTTAAAACTACCTGTAACCATCCAAATGCTGAATTTATACTAGATAAATTGCCTTCAGCCAAAGAAATAGCGGGTTTAGCAGAGAAAAAATTTAGTGACAAAGATTTTGAAGATGTGGCGTATTTTGAGCCCTACTATTTAAAAGACTTTAAAGTGGGATAGCGATTACAACTCTATTTTTTCTAAAGAATTAAAATAGATTATAGTCGCTATAAGATCTTTTTCAGTATTGAGATTTAATTTGTTTTTAGATACAAATGCTTTAATAATCTCTTGGTTTTTCCCGAAAACCTTAAGTTTCTTACTTCTGGAGCTAGGTAATTCATAAAACTTACCATTTTTAGACACCAGGTAATACACTGGTTTATCTTCAAAATTTGCCAGGATATCCCTTGTGATTGAGGTTTTTGCAGGTTTTGCAGGGTAAAACTTTTTAGTCAGTTTTTTAAAGACACTAATCTGGTTTCCTTCGTATAAAACCTGAAAATACCCTCCGCCTTCAATACCGCCACGGTAGGGAGCGAAAACGAAAATATCATTTACTATTTTTACAAAGACATCTGGAGATTTTGGAAGTGGCCTTGCTTTACTTATTGGGGTCTCCAAGGATTCCTTTACTTCAATTTCGTCTGCAATAGCATTGTAGCGCAACGCAACATTACTAGCGAGAAGTTTCTTCTTTTCGTAAATATTTCCGGGTAAAAAAGAGGGATTGTTATACGGAGTGCCCGTATAGCTTTCAGTATCTGTATAGTCTACAAACTTATCTTGTCTTTTTATAAATTCATCCAGTTGATAAAGACTGTTAACAAACCTGCGTGTTTCGGTTTCTTGTGCCTTTAAACCACTACTGCCTATGGAAAATAGAATAAGTAAAATAATGCATTTTTTCATATCTGAAACTCAGGTTAACACATCTAATTGTAGCTGGTTGGAGTAAAAATAAGCGACTCTAATCGTTTCAACAAAATTTAAACCTTTTAAATGTGGGATGCCTCACGACTTTTATAAATTACGACCTACAAAAATCAAGTTAAATATTTGATAAACAGCTATTTGTAATTATTATTGGAGAGAGGCTGGTGATTTTCTTTTACCCTGTGGTATAAAAAAGTACCTTTATTCTTACATAATATAAGCAACCCAAAGATGCTTATAGCTACTATGAAATTAGCGCACCAACTGTATGTTTTATAGAATACCTATTACATTCCTGTTCTTTTTCAGTACTTATATTGCTGGGGCTCAGACCATGGATGTAATGAGACTTCAACAAAACTCCTATGAGGATCTTATCGATTTGTTTGATGAAAATGTAGCAGACACTTTAAATGCCAAAGCAATTGCACGAGCGTACATACAAAAAGCAACAGCTGTTAACGATAAAACAAAAATGGCTCGTGGATACCAACGTATGGCTTTTGTATCAGAAATTGAAGAAGCTGTCGTCTATTTAGATACCACCATTTCGTTGTCTAAGAATAGCACCCATCCCAATTTTCCTGCTATTGGTTACTTGTTCAAATCGTATTACCTGTACATATTGGAGAAATATGAGGAGAGCCTTCAAAATGCTGTCACGGCATACCAATATGCTAAAAAGAAAGACAATGTAGATCAGCAGATTACAGCCTTGCATCAGATTAATGGAGTAAATGAATTATGGGGTGATTATGAGAAAGCGCTAGAAACTGAATTAGTGACCAAAGACCTATTATTTCAGCATAAAAAATCTGAACTCTTTGCAGAAAATTACCTGGCCTCTCTTGAAGGGATAGGAAATTGTTTTGTACGCTTACGCAAACCGGACTCTGCATTGGCTTACTATAAAAAAGGGATTGTTGAAGCGCTTAAAAGTAACGATACCATAACCTACCACGCTTTTGTTTCTAAAAGTGGAAATGCCTTGGCAGTAAAAGGAAATTATAGTGCTGCAAAAGACAGCCTTCAGAAAGCACATGCCTACAAAGCGTATTTTATTAATAGCTATGAAACCCAGTATAATTACTATATGGGGACCATCTGCCTGGCTGAAAGTAATTCGGATCTGGGCATAGATCACTTCAAAAAAGTAGATTCAATCTATATGGCTAAAAATATTCTATATCCAGAATTGCCAGAAGTGTACGATAAGCTGGTAGGGTATTATAAAGCTAAGGGAGATCAAAAAACTCAGCTTTTATATATGCAAAAACTCGTGGATGTGGTAAAGCAAATCGATGCTAAACGTGTAAATGTAAAAAATAAGATAGCCGAAGAATACGAAATACCTCTTTTGTTGGAAGAGAAAAACGAACTTATTATCCAATTAGAAAAAACAAATGCGACCTCAAGAAAAACCGTTTGGAGTATTGCAGGGGTACTAGTGGTAAGCTTACTCGCCTTGTTGTATTATGTAAGAAGACAACGCGTGTTTAAAAGACGCTTTCAAAAGTTGATGGAGCAGCAGGAAGAAGCTGAAACAAAGGTGCAAGCTCCCACGGCAAATGAAGCTGAAGCCTCATCGCAAGGGTTGGATATTTCAGAGGAAATAGTAGTGGATATTATGAAGGAATTAGACAGTTTCGAGCAGGAAAAACAGTTCCTTTCCAGTAAAATAAAATTAACAGGTCTTGCAAAGGCTTGTAATACTAATTCTACCTACCTTTCTAAGGTTATTAACCTAAAAAAGGGCAAGAACTTCTCTACGTATATAAACGAGCTTAGAGTTCAGTATTCCTTTAATGAGCTGAAGACAAATCCGGTTTTTAGAAAATATACCATTAAAGCGATTGCCGGAGAGTGTGGTTTTAAAAGTGCAGAGTCCTTCTCTAAAGCCTTTTATAAGAAGAACGGTATTTATCCTTCGTATTACATCAAACAGCTGGAACAAAAAGAGGACTGATAAAGGAAGGTGTCTACAACTAATTTAAGCACCCTTTTTATGGCTTCAAAGTAAGGGGTGAACCGTTGGCTTTATTTTAGAACCGGAACCGTTTTAAAGAGTGTGTAAAACCAGACTGCTTGGGAATAGGAATAGACATGTGCCCTCCAATTAAACCCCTCCTTTACCGTTTACGACCAGATCCATTAAACTAAAAAAAAGGCTGCCTTTGATAGACAGCCTTTTTTTAGTGCTTATTGCAGTTTCAAACTACATAGTTCCATCGTAATACTTTACAGCTTTCAAAAGATCTTTTTCATCGTTAAGATCTAATCTATTGTCTTTAACGTAGTCTTTAATTGCGTCTTTTTGACTTCCAAAGACTTTCAATTTTTTCTTTCTTGATTTAGGCATTTCATAGAACTTACCATCTTTAGTAGCTAAATAGTAAGTAATTTCATCAGAAAAGCTAGCTGGAGTTCCAGTTGTAATAGAGCTTGTTGCTTTACGTTCTGGTTTAAAATCTTTTTCCATTTTCTTATAAAGATCTACCCCGGTTCCTTCGTGAAGGACTTGAAAGTATCCACCACCTTCAACACCGCCTTTGTAAGGGGCAAAGATGTAGATGTCTCCCATTATTTTAACAAAAATCTCTGGCGACTTGGTAAGCACTTTGGCTTCTTCATCCGGAGAACCAAGAGATTCTTTAATTTCCATCTCATCTGCAACAGCGTTGTAACGCAGCGCAACCTTAGTAGCTAGCAACTCGTTGTTCTGGTATACATTACCCAATAAATAATTTGGGTGATTGTAAGGTGTTCCAGTATAGCTGTCCGTATCTAAGAAGTCAATATCCTTATTTTGTCTTTTAATGTGTTCGTCTACCTGAAAAAGACCACTGGTAAAGGCTCTGTTGTCGTAACCAGTTTGTGCGATCAAGCTTCCGCCAAAAAATAAAACGGCTAGTAATGTGAAAATTGAATTCTGTTTCATAATAATTTATTTTAATGTATTGTAATATGCCACCAGTTTTTCCAAACTGTAATCTTTGTTGATGTTTAATTTGTTTTCTTTTACGTATTTCTTCAATTGCTTATTGTGTGAAGGAAACGCCTTTAACTTTCTGTTTCTTGAACCGGAAAGCTCGATAGGGGTGCCATTAACTGGAACCAGGTAGAGTTCTTCATCACCTTTATAGGTTGGCGGAACGTCCTGAGCTACGCTGTTAATTGCTTTTTTTCCTTCAATAAATTCTTTAGTAAGTTTTTGGTATAAGTGAAATTTTTCACCTTCGTATAAAACTTTAAAATAACCACTTGCCATCTCTTCCGTAGAAGATTTCATGTATACGTATACGTCATTTAAAATGCGCACATAAATATCTTTATCTCTCTTCAAAATCTTTGCCTGTGCATCTGCTGCAGCCATGCCAGATTTTACTTCCAGCTCATCTCTTAAAACGTTGTAGCGTAGTGCTACATTACTAGCTACTAATTGGCCATTTTTATAAATATTTCCTGCTTGAAAATTTTCTTCAGCATAGGGTGTCCCAACGTAGTTGATATTATTAGTAATGCGAATGCTTTTATTGGTTAGATAATCATTTGTGGTAGGAGTATCTACGGCATTTTGAGCGGTTGCACTAAAAATGAATACTAAGCTAAGCGCTGTAAAAAGGTTTTTCATGTTGGAAAATATTAGAGTTTAAATTAATTTACTCTGAAAAGATGTTTCAAAAGTATTTACTAAGTTCAAGTTCAACAAATATGTTGCAATAAAAATGCCAAAAACCAGTCTGTTTTTATAAATGACGACTTTTGGCAGGTCTTGAAGAATAAAAAATCTTGACAGAAAAGCAAAAATATAGTCGAAATGCAAACAATCTTGTTAAAATGAGGTTAAATAATCTTTATTATTGATTATTTCGTAATGGAGTTTGTTTCGTTGAAAACATGAACATCACGCTGTGGGAATGGAATTACAATGCCAGCTGCTTCTAGACGCTTTTTACCTTCTTCCAGAATTAGAAAGCGAAGATTCCAGAAATCTGCGATGTTAGCCCAGTATCTAACTGAAATATTTACAGAACTATCGGCCAGTGCAACCACAACTACTTGAGGCATTTTTCCTTCAAGTTGTATTACTGTCTCTTGTTCATTTACCAAGTCCATTAAAATCTCTTTGGCAAGTTTAATATCGCAGCTGTAACTTATTCCAAAGGTTAAATTCTCGCGGCGAAGTTCTTCTTCGGTATAGTTTATAATATTTTCGTTGCTTAATTTACCATTAGGAAGGATTGCCAGTTGGTTTCCAAAAGTGTTTAGTCTGGTATTAAAAATTGAAATCTCTTTTACAGTACCTTCAATTCCTTGTGCAGCTATAAAATCTCCCACTTTAAATGGTTTTAACAATAAGATAAGGACACCTCCTGCAAAATTTGCCAAAGATCCTTGCAGTGCTAAACCTATAGCCAAACCAGCAGCACCAATTATAGCAACCAATGAGGCTGATTCTACCCCCAGTTGTGTTATTACTAAAACAAATAAGACAATTTTTAACCCCCAGTTAATTAAGCTCTGAATAAATTTTTCCAGGGTTACATCGTAGTCTTTTTTAATAAAAAACTTAGCTACCAGACGGTTTATAAACTTTATAATCCAAAGCCCAAAAATAAGTAGAACTATAGCTAATGCTATGTTGGGAAGGTAGTCTATTAGTTTTTGTCCATACTTGTCTAATACTGTTTCTATGTCTTTAAATGATTCCATCTATTCTTCTGAAATTTTAAGGGTTTCTAAAGCTTTTTCTACCGTTGTAACAGGTAGTCTGCATGCATTGTTTACACACACATATATTAAGGTTTCGTTGTCTGGATATCTTCCTTCCAGTAAATAACTGTCACTTTCTTTTTCCGAGCCTGCTACTAGAGCATTGGGAAGATAGAGCTGATTTATTTCTGCTAATTTCTCTGATGCGTTTTTTCCGGATACAACTATTTCGTAGTAGTTAAACTGGTGGTTTTCCAGAAGATCGAGCCAGTTTGGAAACACACTAGGATGTTTTGATGCATCGGGTAAAACATTCATTAGCATTTGGTCACTTGTTTCACGGTAGGTAGGGGCATCAAAATAATGAGAGAGCTTAAACAGGTTTTTTGCCATAATGGAGTTGGAAGAAGAAATAACATTATCCCGATACTCTATGGTTCGCGTAACAAGCTTTGTGTCTTTGTTAGAGGTGAAGTAAAACATCCCTTTTTCTTCATCATAAAAGTGCTCAAAAGTATACGCTGCCAGTTGTTTTGATATATCAAGCCACTGCTCGTCCATGGTTACTTCATATAATGAGATATAAGCTTCTATTACGCTGGCATAATCTTCTAAGTACCCATTTATAGAACTGGCGCCATCTTTATAACTGTGGAATAATGCATTGTCACTTTGAAGTTGTTTGTCTTTTATAAAGTTGGCATTTTTTAGCGCAGCATTCAGATAGGACTTATTCTGTAGTGCTTTATAAGCATCGACATACCCTTTCAGCATGAGTGCGTTCCAGGAGGTGAGAGTTTTGTCGTCCAGTCGCGGTTTAGGGCGTTTATTCCGGTGCGCTAAAAGTGTCTTACGCCAGCTGGATTTTTTTTCTTGTAGCTGGTCTACTGAAATGTTATGTTCTTTTGCAATGGTACTGTCGCTATCGGTTCGAATGAGCACATAGTGATCCTCCCACTTACCAAAGTCGTTTACATTATAATAAGCTGCAAAAAGATCAAAATCTGAAGCAAGAACTTGTTGTAGTTCTTCTTTTGTGTAAATATAGTAGGCGCCCTCTTCCAGCGTGCCACTTTCAGTTGTACTATCGGCATCAAGAGAAGAGTAAAAAGCTCCTTCTTCTGAGGTCATTTCTCTGTCTATATACGTAAGTGTTTCGGTGACTACATCTTTATATAATGGATTCTTAGTTAAAACATAAGCCTTACTATACAGGCTCACGAGTTGTGCATTGTCGTATAACATTTTTTCAAAATGGGGGACATGCCATTTTTCATCCACGCTATATCGGGCAAAGCCACCGCCAATAGCATCATACAGACCGCCATAAGCCATTTTGTCTAATGTGTTGGTCACGTGGGAGATTAAAGAGGTGTCGTTTGTACGTACTCCCTTCCTAAGTAAATACTCCAGGCTGTTTGGCATCATAAACTTAGGAGCCCTTTTGGTGCCTCCATACTCAGGGTCAAAAGAATGCTGTAAGCTATCCAGAGCTGCAGCAGTATTAAAGTTTCTGATAGCTGCATCATCAGTGTTGCGGGTTATCAGATCCATGCTTTTAATGCCTTCTTCTAGTCTTGTTGCGTAGGCTATTAGTTTGTCAGGATCGGTTTTGTAAAGTTCCTGGATTTGTTCTATGCTGTTAATCCAGTCATTTTTTTTGAAATAAGTACCACCCCATACAGGTCTTCCATCGGGAAGCGTGATCACATTTAACGGCCAGCCAGCGCTTCCTGTCATTAATTGTACTGCATTTATATACACCTGGTCTATATCGGGTCTTTCTTCCCGGTCTACTTTAATGTTTATAAAGTTTTTGTTCATAACCGCTGCTACGGTAGAGTCCTCAAAACTTTCTTTTTCCATTACGTGGCACCAATGGCATGCTGCGTAGCCAATACTTACAATAATCAGCTTTTGTTCCTCCTTGGCTTTATGGAGTACTTCCTCATTCCATGGGTTCCAGTTTACAGGGTTGTGCGCATGCTGTAAAAGGTATGGACTGGTTTCAGTCGCTAAAGCGTTGGTGTATTTGTGGGTAGTCACAGATTCTTTTTTTGGAGAGTTACAAGAGATAAAGGTGAGTAAAACGAGAAGAATGGATACGGACTTAAACATCTTAAAAATTTAGAAAAGCAAAAATACGCTTTTGAAGGATTTAAAAGCGTATTTTTAATAGGATTACAGCTTACTGTACTTCAAATGAAATTTTTACATTTACACGAAATTCGGTAACACTATCTCCGTTTACGTTTACACTCTGTTCATTGATGTATGCAGAGCGTATGTTTTTCACGCTTTTTCCAGCATGTTTTACTGCATTTCTAACAGCGTCCTCAAAACTTTCGGTGCTGTTTGCCATTACTTCAATTACTTTTAATACTGCCATAATTTCTTTTTTTTAAGTTAGAAATTTAAGGTACAATAAAGCTAGGCCGTTTTTCTGAAAATTACGTTAATACTTCAATTCAAATTGCAAATATTGGCAATCTACTTTAGAAACTACCCATTAATGGCTTCAACCGCCATTACTTTTCCTTGCAACATTTCCTTTAGCATAGTTTCAATTCCATTTTTAAGGGTCACGGTAGAGGAAGGGCAACCACTACAAGCGCCTTGCAGGATTACTTTTACCGTTTTGGTGTCTTTGTTAAACGAATCGAACGCTATGTTACCACCATCGCTTGCAACTGCTGGTTTTACGTATTCGTCTAATATGGCAATAATTTCTTTGTCAAAATCACTTAATTCCTTTGCAGTTACTTCAGCTGAAGCGGTGGTCTGTTCGGTTTTTTGCTGAAGAATAGCATCGTTTAAAACAACCTTGCCTTCAGCAATATAGTTTGTGATAAACTCTCTGAGCTCCATGGTAATTTCCTGCCATTCTACTACATTATATTTCATAATGGAAACATAATTAGCGCTAATAAACACTTCTTTTACAAATGGGAAACCAAATAATGCTGTCGCAAGGGGTGCTTCAGAAGCATCGTCTATATTTTTAAATTCGAAGGTGCCATCTGCCAGGGGCTTATTGGCTACAAATTTAACTACCGTAGGATTTGGGGTGCTTTCAGCATATACTGTAACAGGTATTTTTTTTGTTGAAGCTGTTTCGGTTATTACTTCTTTACCGCTATTCAAATACGTTGTAATAGCTTCTGAAACATCCTGCTGTACTGTTTCCCAGGCTACTATATTGTACTTTTCAATAGCAATGAAATTTTGAGAAATATATACCGTTTTCACGAAAGGAAGGTGAAATAATTCTTGAGCTAAGGGACTTGGGCTCGCTTCATCAATATTCTTGAATTCATAACTATTGTTTCGGGAAATGAAGCTGTTAGCAACAAACTTTACAATATTTTCGTTATTCGTAGGTTGTATAGATATGTTAAATTGAGACATTTAGTACTTTTTTTTTGCAAAACTATGAAACAAAACCGTTGTATTCAATATATTTGACACTTAACAGGATTTTTTATGAAAAAACTTCTACTTCTTCTGCTTCTTACTCCTGCATTACTCTTATCTCAACAAATTGATGTGTTTCAACAATTCAATGGTCGTTTAGATTTTACTGCATTTGGAAATACTTTGAACACCGCCGAAAATGGTGCTGGCGGCCCGTGTACTATTTTAACTCAAAGTAGCGCACCCTTCGCTTTACTTCCTGGTCAAACATTCGTATCGGCCCATCTTTACTGGTCCGGACCTGGGGCTGGAGATTTTGATGTCGAATTAAATGGTACCCCGGTTAGTGCACAAAGGACATTTAGCCTTATAGCTGGTACAGGTTTAGAATATTTTGCTGCCTATGCAGACGTGAGTGCTATCGTTGGAGGTGGTGCAGGAAATTTTACGTTGTCTGAATTAGATTTAACAGGAGTTATTCCAGCTTATTGTGCCGGAGGAACTAATTACGGAGGCTGGAGTATTGTGGTTATCTATCAGGATCCTTCGTTAACCCTTAACCAGATAAGCTTATTTGATGGACTGGAGTTCGTTTCTGCAACCAATCAAAGCTTAGAAATAGTTTTACAGAATATTGACATCTCCACAGATAACCTGGCAAAGATTGGTTTCTTAGCCTGGGAAGGAGACCAAGGTCTTGCTAATAATGAAACCCTGCTTATTGAAGGAACTTTAATAGATAATCCGCCTTTAAACCCTGGTGACAACGCCTTTAATGGTACAAATTCCTATACGGGATCAAACCAATTATACAACATGGATCTCGATGTGTATGACCTTACAGGGATTGTGATGCCGGGTTCTACAGAAATAACTATAAACCTTACTTCCAGTCAGGATTTTGTGATGGTCAACAATTTGATCACAAGTGTAAATTCCGAAATTCCTGATGCTACTATCGAAATTGATAACCTTGGGGTCTTATGTCAAAACCGCGATATAAATGTAGATTATACCGTATATAATGTAAATAGTACTGCCTTTTTACCTGCAAACACCCCAATTGCTTTCTACGTGGATAATGTTCTGGTGGGGCAATCACAAACGGTAGCCGATATTCCTATCGATGGCTCGGAAAGCGGAACGATTACCCTGAACCTGCCATTGGGAACCCCTCCAATGTTCGATTTAAAAGCTGTAGTGGATGACATTGGAGACGGAACAGGAATTGTGGCCGAAACCGACGAGAGTAACAATGAATTTACTTTACCTGTAGACCTGAATGAAGCGATTCAGTTTTTAGGAGATGATATACAAAGCTGTATTGGTTTAACAGTAACTCTGGACACCGGTGTTACCGATCCTGCATTTTCTTTTCAATGGCTTTTTAACGGAGTTTTAATTCCTGGAGAGAATGATCCTACACTAGATGTTACAGTGGAAGGTACGTATACAGCCATAGTTACTGAAGGGGTTTGTACTGCAATCGATAATATTAATGTGTTTTTTAACCCGCAACCCGTAGCAAATCCAGCAATCGATTTATTTCAGTGTGATGCAAATGGGGATAATGGGTTTTTCAATTTAACTCAAAATGATCCGTTAGTACTGGGGGGACAAGATCCCACAGAATTTAACATTAGCTATCACTTAAGTCAAAATGAGGCAGATACCGGAGCCAACCCAATTATTACAGCTCCTGCATATCAAATTATTACTCCACCTGTTCAACCAATATTCGTTAGAATAGAAGACCTAACTGGAACCTGTTCTGATACCGATGAGTTCTTTATCCAGTTCGATATGGTAAGAGCTGGTCCAATGACCGATATTGATGACCTATGCGATCCCGATTCTAATGGAAGCGTAGTGGTTGATCTCGTTGCCTTGAAAAACGCTGAGGCGCTAAACGGCCAGGATCCTGCAGATTTTACTGTGAGTTACCACCCTACCCAGGCAGACGCAGATGCAGGTACTAACCCGCATCCAAACCCTTACAATATAACGGCATCGCCTGAGACTGTTTTTGTTCGCGTTGAGAACAACGACAGCCCACCAGGAACCTGTGCTGCTACGAGTAATTTTGTAATTGAATTCTTCGCCGCACCAGTGTTAACACAGCCCACTACGTTACAGGCTTGTGATGTGCCTCCTAACGATGGTTTTACTGAATTTGATTTAACGACAAAAGATGATGAGATTACTGGATCAAATCCAGAAGCAGTTGTCACCTATTATGAAGATTTTGATGATGCTCAAAATGGTGTGAATCCAATAGTAGATCCCACGATGTTTGTGAATACTAACATATTTGTTCAAACCATTTTTGCTAGAGCTGATAATATAAACAGTATAGATTGTTTTAATGTCATTTCATTAGACCTTCAGGTTAATGAGAGCCCTGAGGTCACCGACCCTGTCACCGATTTAGTTGTTTGCGACAACGATCAGGAC
>DDGL01000006.1 GCA_002337605.1 Flavobacteriaceae bacterium UBA1903 | reverse complement strand
AGGAACCAGTGCCTGATTTGTGTCCCCTTCGTTTAGGTTGGCAATGGCCTCGTCTAATAAGGTTAATTGAGCGGCGTAGATAGAAGCACCAGCATCTAAAACTGGATTTGGAAATTCGTTGGGTTGTAATGCTTGAGAAAAGGGAACTTCCCCTAAATAATCTACAAGCAACATATAGGAGTATGCTTCCAATACTTGAGCCATGCCTACATGGTATGGAATACCCCCTTCTGTTGCTGTGGCTTCGTCTATATCTTGTAATTCATCAACACTAGCAAATAACTGATAGGCATTTGACCAGGAGGTATTTGGATAATGCTGTGGATAATTATTGTCTATTTGGCGGGTATAAGAGTCAAATTGATTTACTTGTCGTATAATACGTCTAGAAGGGTGGTTATATCCTCCAATTACATCATTAAAGGTGCGTTGGATATCATTTATTATGAAATCTGCATCCGAGATATTGATAGTCTCCTCGGTTGGATTATCTAAAAGCTCCATTTCATCGGTTTCGCAACCTGTACTACATACAACTAGTGCAGCAAGTGTAATTGTTTTTAATAGATTTTTCATAGTGTTTTTTATTGATTAGCAATACTAATAAAACAACCCAGTTACAATTTTACTACGGTGTGTAGTGTTTCTGTTTTTTGAACATATAGTAGTTTCCTCTCCAATTTCTAAGAAGTCTGAAGCTATGCTCACATATCTTAAAAAACTTACCAATTGTTTGTTTTTTAGATTTCAATAGTGTTGTGAATCTATTACGTTGTGCACAGCATATCAGTGTGTTATGTTGTATGTTGGAGGTTAAAAACCTTAGTCACTATCAATAAACATATATCAATATTTTTGTCTGATAGTTTGAGACTGTTGGCGCTTTTATTTAGAAAGAATCCAGTAGAAATTAAAAAGCTTGAATAGAAGAAAGATTCGTATAACGAAGAAGAAGATGTATTTATAACCTACTTCGATGACGAAGGTAATTTTATTGAAGTATCTCCAGAAGTTGAGAAACAAAAAACTATAAAGCCGTTACTTGAAGATGGCGATAATGATGGTAGGGTTACAGTGACGTATTCGTATAAAGAATCGAGCGACACAGATGATGAATTATAAAGATCGCTGTCTTAAGATTTCATATAAAAACGCGCCACAAGCTACAGAAACATTTAATGAATTAATAGTTCCGATAAGTGGGAGGGAGGCGGCTTCATCTACGAGCGATAAGACAGATTTTGATACTCCTTTCCCTTCAGAACCCATAATTAAAGCTATAGGCCTCTTAAAATCCTTCGAGTAGAGTGTTTCTTCACTTTTTTCGGTTGCTGCAATGGTTGTAATACCAGAGCCCTGTAGGTAGAAAATGGCGTCTTTTATGTGGTCCACCTTACAAATTGGAATATTAAAAATAGCTCCTGCAGAGGTTTTAACTGTATCTCCACTCACTGGAGCCCCGCCTTTTTTCTGAATAATTACAGCATCTACACCTGTGCATTCTGCCGTGCGTAAAATTGCTCCAAAGTTACGTACGTCACTAATTTGATCTAGTATAATAAATAAAGGGGCTTCTTTTGTTTTAAGGATAGTTTCAACCGTTTCTTCTAGTGAAGGGAAGTCTATAGGAGAAGTTACAGCTACAACACCCTGATGATTACCGTTCGTTAACCGGTTTAATTTTTCAACAGGGACGCTATTGATAGTTGCACCAACCTTTTCAGCATCCTTTATAATAGATTGAATTTTTGGGTTTTGAATATCCTTTTGAACATATAGCTTATCAATTACTACAGCTGCTTTTAGAGCTTCAAGAACTGGATAGATACCGAATATTTTATTTTCTTTCGCCATGATGTAAAAGTAAAAAACCATCACGAATACGTGATGGTTTTTATATATTAAATAATTAAAATTTAATTAATCTTCAACTGGTGGATCATTAAATTCAACTTCATAGTTGAATGCTTGTAATAAACCAGCTGCATTTATAAGTACAGCATCTGTAGTACCACCATTGTAAGTTCCTGGATCTTCAACAACAAGTTCACCGTCTTCTGGTGTAGGGCAGTCACAACCTGGAGTTGTATAGTCATAAACTAAGCCGTCTACAGTTGTTGCAGAACCTAGAAATTCAAAACTATCTCCTGTTTCAAATGTGGTTACGTCCACTCCAAAAAGAGCAGCCATATCTGAAGCTGTAAAGCTTACATCAAAAGGGAATGTGGTTGTGCTTCTAAACGCTAACGTATCTTCAGGAGCATCAGTAAAATCGCCAACTACTCTTAATTCGTAAGATGCAAGGTTCCCGTTAGGGTCCTCGGTCATTGCATTAAAGCTTGCGCTTGTTGGATCTGCACCAGCATTAAATTCTGGTAACTCAACAAATTTTACAAACCCACCATTTCCTAATGGAGGTATAGGTGATTTATCCTCATCCTCACAGCTAGTAAGTGTCGTTAGACCAACTACTGCGATAAAAGCTAATGTTATATATTTAAAATTTTTCATAATAGAATTTGTTTAATTGATTAGTCCAAGCTTCCTGTAGTATCCCAGAATACTTTTGATGATACTGATCTCTGCTGAATATTAGGATTTCCGTCTACTTCAGTTTCAGGATACTGGAAAGACCTTGGAAATGCTCCAGCAGGAATGATAGGGTCTTGAAGGTCTGGTAAGCCAGTTCTTCTGTAAAGGTTATAAGGCTCTGTACCGTTACCCCAAGCAGCTATAAAGTGCTCTCTGGCAACAACAGCTAATTTTCCATCAGCATTAGCAGCATCATACTCAGCTAGTACATTACCTACATAAGTATTAATATCTCCGTCTGTCATTGCAAACTCACCACTATCGGTACTACCTGCAAAGTCACGAACTTTATTCATACTTCTTCTTATTCCTAGTTCAAGAAGAGCTCTAGGGTTACCGTTAGATCCTACGGTTAATGCACCTTCAGCTAACGCAAAGTGAGTAAAAGAAGCAAGATAAATAGGACGGATACCTGCACCACTTAGACTTTCTGGTGAGGAAGCTACAGCTGGAGTTGGCATATTTTGATCAGCATCAAAAGCTCCACCACCTGGATAAACACCGTAAGCAGTTCTTGCTAAACCATCGTTAGGAAGACCTTCGTCATCTGCGTGATCTCTACCCCAATACCCATTACCTACGTAGCAATAGTCATATGTGTTGTTTCCAAGACAAGGTAAGTTAGATCCAGATGGATCTGAAGTATCTTGACGGTAGAAATAGTATCTAGCGCGAGGATCAACGTTAGGATTAGTTTCAGGGAATATGCCGTCAGGAGTACCAACGTTCATAAAGTCTAATAACTGGTTGCTCATACGTGCACCAGCTCCTGAAGCACCATAACTAGAACTAAAGAAAGGGTGTATACTTGAAGGGTCTGTAACCGTTGAGTATCCAAACTGGAAATCTTCAGAGTTCTCGTCAATGATGTTCCCAGCAGCAGCAGCATTAATACCTGCAGCATTTCCTAGGTTTAAGTTAGCTCTAATCTTTAGTGTATTAGCTAAAGCAATCCAATTGGTAGCATTAAAGTCTCCAAAAAATAAATCTTCTGGGCTTCTAGCTGATGTAGAGTTTCCAAGGTTTAAGTTTGCAATTGCCTCGTCTAATAACTCTAATTGTGCAGCATAAATGGAAGCACCAGAGTCAACATTAGGGTTAGGGAATTCACTTGGTTGAACAGCTTCAGTAAAAGGTACTTGATCTAAGTAGTCTACCAGTAGCATGTATGCGTATGCTTCAATAACTTGACTCACACCTACGTGATATGGAATACCACCCGTTTCAGCTTGTGCTTCATCAATACCTATTAATAGGTCGATGTTAGAAAACATTTGGTACGAGTTTGACCAAGCACTATTCAATGTATTATTGGTTACAGTACTGTTATACGTACTGAATTGGTTTACCTGTCTGGTAATAGCTCTAGAAGCCCCACTATACGTACCAACAACACCATTAAAAGTAAGTTGAATGTCGTTTAACACGAAGTTAGGGTCTGCATTATCTACAGTAACGTCATTAGGACTCACTAAAAGCTCTAATTCTGACGTTTCGCAACTAGTAAAAAATGCTACTACTGCGGAAAGTAATGTTATTTTTAATAAATTTTTCATAATATTTTATATAGGATTTAAGTACATTATTAAAACAATCGAGGCAGGATTTTACTACCTCGATTGTGTACTTTTTTTTTAGAATGTTGCTTTTACGCTAAATGAATATCTTTTGTTAGATGGTCCAGTTTGGAAATCCAAACCTTGTCCGTTACCAACACCAGTACTTAAAGCTTCAGGATCGAAGTTGAAAGCATCCGGGATATTATAGGTCTTAACATATAAGTTCTGTCCAGATAAAGAGAAGGTAACATTTCCAAATGGAGTTCTGTCTAGCATTTTCTCATTTAAGCTATAAGCAACAGATATATCTCTAACTCTAAAGTGAGATGCATCATAGATACCCTGACCAACTGGATCAACTAAGTTGATAAAGAAAACGTCGTTCGCACCAATTTGAATAGTGTTGTCGATAAAGTTACCGCCAGCATCAAGTAGTGGTTGTCCTGTATTAGGGTTAGCTAAAATACCAGGAATAACATAACTACCTTCTCTGTTGTCAACATTTACAGTGGTAACACCACGTCTGTAGTACTGAGATGCAGTTTGAGAGTAAATATCTCCTCCGTGTTGGTACTCTAATTGAGCAGACACAGACAATCCTTTATAAGTGAATGTGTTGATTGTAGTTGCATTCCAGTCTGGGTTTGGATCACCAACCGTTTGGTTTTGTGTTGCAAGTGGTAACGTAGCACTATCGATAATTTTACCATTCGTTGGATCAATTAATAACTGTCCATTAACTCCAACACCTGCTGGGTTCTCTGGTGAAATATTTGCCGGGTCGTAACGAGCAGCAAAACTACCTTTAATTACACCTAAAGCTTCACCTTCAGAGGCATAGTTACCCAATCCAATAAAACCAGCAAATGGAAAGGCTTCAAGACCTCCTAAACTTACTACTTCGTTTTCATAAGCAGTGAAGTTATTTCTAACAGACCAAGTAAAGTTCTCAGTTTGAAGAGGGATGAAGTCTAATCCTACTTCCACACCTCTAATTTCACTTTCTGCAATGTTGTCATTGATAAAGCTAAATCCTGTAGATGGGTTCACAGGTCTGTTTACGATTTGATCTTCAATTGTTCTCTTGTATACAGTACCATCAAGTGTTAATCTACGGTTAAAGAATTCTGCTTCAACACCAAGTTCAAATTCCTTCTGAAGCTCAGGCTTTAGATTTGGATTTGGACTCGTAGTTGGTAACGAGTTAATTGTTGTTGCAGTTCCGTCAGGACGTACAAACGCATTCGGGTTAGTACTTAAGGTTGCACGTGTTCCGTATAATCCAGGGAAACGAGCAGATGTACCGTAACCAGCTCTAAACTTTAAGAAGTTTAAGGCACCACTGTTATTAAATCCATCTAATGAAGTAGGGATGAAAGAGATAGAAGCTCCAGGATAGAAAATAGATCTATTCTCGCGCTCTACGTTTGAACCCCAGTCATTTCTACCAGAAAGGGTTAAGAAAACGTAGTTTCCATAATCAAAAGATGCTTCACCATAGGCACCTAAGATATTTCTTTCAGTTCTGAAATCTAAGTTTCTTCCACCAGTTATAGATGGGTCAATGTTATTTTGATTTGTAAAGTTTCTGTGATTAAAGAAACCAAATACAATCTGGTTTGAACTTGTAATACCAAATTGCTCATACTCATCACGTCTAGCGTTAAAACCTAATTGTGCAGTTAAGTCGAAATCTTCGGCTAACTGAATGTTGTTAAAACTAAAGTTTAAGTTATGGTCAAAAATAAAGTTTGTTCCAGATGTTGTTCTTAAGAAACCATTTAAACCTGCAGAATCATAAGGAGCTGTAGAAGATCCTTTAGCTACTCTAAATTCTTGCTTTTCGTTATAGGTATCAAGACCAAAACGGTAAGAAGCCAGAATATTGTCTGATATCTCATAAGAAGTAGCAAGTTTACCGTAAAAACGGTTTGTGATTTGCTCTGTACCAGCATAGTTTAATAACCAGTACGGGTTATCTTGGTCACTACGGTAGTATACGTTAGAATTGTCGTTAGGGTTTTGGAACGGTAAGTTGTTTAGATCCAGGTTACGAGGAATAAACAACGTACGTGTAAATACAGAAATCGAATTCGCTGCATTGTTTGCTGCAATAGGAGGAGTGTTTACACGTAGGCTACTAAAGTTAGCAGTACCGTCAAAACTAAATTTGTTAGACAATTTAGTAGATCCACCCATACCAATATTGTAACGAGTTAATCCGTTATTTCTAATATATCCATCTTCAGAAGTGTATCCAAAGTTAATGTTATAACGGCTATCGCCATTAGGAGCTCCAGAAACATTTACAGAAGTCGTGTTACCAAGACCAGTTCTAAAGAAATCCTTTACATTGTTCTCTGCAGCAGTATAAGGAATCATTAATTCTGCAAACTGTGGAAATACACCTGGATCTTCAATAGTACCACCAAAATCAGTAGCGTACGGGTGAAGAATAGTTAACCCTGTGTCAAGAAGACCACCCCAGTTACCAACAAATCCTGGGTTAGGAGTGTTGTCTGAACCTTGTCCGTATGTATTTTGGTAATCTGGTAAGTTAGATATTTCTGTAACGTACACAGACTGAGAAAGTGTTACCTCAAACTTTTTGTTTAAGCTTTTCTTACTACCGTTTTTAGTAGTAATCAATACAACACCATTTCTACCTTGTTGTCCGTACAATACAGCAGCACTTAATCCTTTAAGGATACTAATGCTCTCAATGTTGTTAGGGTCTAAATCCAAGAAACGGCTACTTGTTACAGAGTTACCACCACCAAAACCAGCTTGTTGATTTGTTCCACCATCAAATGGCACACCATCAACAATAAATAAAGGTTGGTTACTACCGTTTATCGAACTCTTAGAACGAATAATGAAGTTAGTACCTGATCCTGTAGCACCACCCGTACCTGTAACTTGAACACCGGCAACTTTACCGTTTAATGTTCTCACCACATCAGATTCTGGTTTGTTTTCAACCGCTTCTGCTTCTAAGGTACTTACAGCATAACCTAGTGCTTTTTTCTCTCTAGGTATACCGTAACCAGTTACAACTACTTCATCAAGCGCTTGTGCATCTTCCTCCATTTGGACGTTAATGCTACTTGTAGCGGCCGCTACCGGACGCTCTGTAGTTTTGAATCCTACGTAGCTGTATACGATTGTTTGTCCCGCACTTGCAGCGATGGAGTAATTACCATCAAAATCAGATTGGGTTCCAACCGTCGTACCTTTTACGAGGATATTAACTCCTGGTAGTGGTAAACCGCTATTGTCGGTCACCGTACCGGAGATTGTTTTTTCTTGTGCGAACGTGAGTTGCACTACTAACGCTAGCAATAGCGTCAAAATTCCACTAAACTTTGTTCTCATTTTATAAATTATTTGAATTAGCCAATGCCAAAAATCACAATAAAAAGTTAATTACACAACTTTTTAAACTTAAAATTTGGTTTTTTTTTAATCTGATTGTTAAGCTATTGTTAGCTTTATTTAAAATTGTGAGGAAAGACTAAGGTGTATTTTAGTGTTTGAAAATCTAAATGATTGATTCTCAGAAGTACCATTTGCAATGTTAAATCGCAATACGCCTCCCTTTGTCTGTAGTCCTAACCCAAAACCAAAGCTATATAATTTCTGCTTTAGTTCCATAGGATTGTTTTCAAAATAACCTAGGTCTATGATGCTGTGTATGTATAAGCCAGGGTTGAGTACATAGCGATACTCTGTGTTTAATACTGAGAACAGAGAAGCGTCTATACTGTTCTCGTTAAAACCGCGTATACTGTTTATGCCTCCAAAACGGAATAGCTCATTGGTAAAATAGGTTTCGCTAAACAAAACACTGGTGCTGTTCTGAAGGTAGACAGCGTTATTGTTGCCCAGATCAAAAATATGGTTGGCGAGGGCAGAGAGCCGGGTCTGGTCTTCCTGTTTTCCTTTGCTTTCTCTTTTGCCAAACTCAGCTCCTAGCTGTAACTCGGTTTTCTTTGGAAAAAGTCTTGAGTTTTGGGGAATGACTATAAGGCCTCCTGTTGTCAAAAAAGTACTGTTATAATCTTCGACAGCCTCCCCTGCTAGGGCTTCGTCCAGAAGGTTGCTGCTTTCATATCCTTTGTAGCCAACGTAGACCGAGGATATAGGGTTAACCTGATACGATAATTGGGCTTCTTGCTGGGTAGTCACAAATGTGCTGTCTCTTTTAAAAATATTCAACTCCAGACTGATGCCAAAAGGAGTCTTAAGCAGGTAGGGCATTTTTGCTCTGGCACGAAAGTTCACCTGCTCGTTGCCATCTGCCTTGTAATTAATGAGAAGCTGTTCCCCGAAATTCAAATTATTATTCAGCTCAAGGTTTAGGTATCCGTTTAGCTGAAGTCGCTGTGTTTCTTCGTCTGTAGCAAACCCCAGGATTCCGTCAAAAAGATTGTTGTTTTGTTTTTCGATGTAAAAATAGGCGGTGGTGCTTTCTTTTCTGAAAAGTACTTCGGGTGCTTTTACGGTATTTGCAAATCCTAAATTGTCGATTACTGAATTTTGCTGTACCAGTTTTTTCCTGTTAAAGGTCTTGCCAGTTCTTACTCCGGCATAATATTTTAAAAAGGATCTGGGGAATTTGTCATATCCTTTAACAACAATCGAGTCTAGTGTTCTGAAACTTTTTCCTTGAGTACCAAGTTTAGCTGTCACCGTATTAGCTCTGGTTTCAATGTTTGTTAGTTTTAAACGAGCGAAGGTGTTTCCGGTTTCGGTTTGTAAGTTGTTTAGTTTTTGAAGGGATCTTTCGGCAGTTTCGAAGTTTAAAATAAAATAGTCGTCTTCAACTTCTTCCGAAATTTGTCTCAACTGTTTTTTGCTGAAACTGGAATCTGCATAAAAGACTTTCACCTGTTTGTATTTCGGTCCAAAAAAATAGTGGGCTACATAGCTGGTGTCGTTTTTCTTTTCCAGCGATTTCTGCTGTGCATTTATAAAACCAAGGCGGTATAACTTATGAACAAGAGAGTCTGCTTCAGATTTTAAAGAAAGATAATCTTTAAAGTTCTGTTGTGGAAGTAAGCTGTCTTTCAGTGTTTCTGAAATAGTTTTTTCAGCCTCAATTTTTAGATGCAACTGCTGTGCAAATACTCCTTGATACAGAAGAGTATATATATTAAGGTATAAAAAAATGTAGAAAACCTGTTTCAAATAGAGGGGTGTTTATGGCGTAAATCTAACGTTTCAGAAGGAGTTTTCATATAGGAAAGGAACGTTTATTAAAAAGGTTTGTAAAATTATTGAAATGGGGTTTGAATAATCAAATAATAGTTCTACCTTTGCACGCCCTAATAGTGGGGAAATTATATCATTAATTTTAAGTATAACAGGATTTTATGCCAACTATTTCACAATTAGTACGTAAAGGAAGAGCCAAAATAACCAAGAAGAGTAAATCGGCTGCTTTAGATTCGTGCCCGCAACGCCGCGGTGTGTGTACGCGTGTATATACCACTACTCCTAAAAAACCAAACTCTGCAATGCGTAAAGTAGCGCGTGTACGTTTGACGAATGGGAAAGAGGTAAACGCATACATCGGAGGTGAAGGACACAACCTACAAGAGCACTCGATAGTATTGGTTAGAGGCGGAAGGGTAAAAGATTTACCGGGAGTTAGATACCACATCGTTCGTGGAGCCTTAGACACCGCTGGTGTTGCAGGAAGAACACAACGTAGGTCTAAATACGGTGCAAAACGCCCTAAGAAGTAATTTTAACAAGTTTTAAAACGAAGAAATGAGAAAAAGAGCAGCCAAGAAAAGACCGCTTTTGCCGGATCCAAGGTTTAATGACCAATTGGTGACACGTTTTGTAAATAACATGATGTGGGACGGAAAAAAGTCGGTGGCTTTTAAAGTATTTTACGATGCAATCGATATCGTAGAAGAGAAAAAAACAGACGAAGAGAAAACAGGCTTAGAGCTTTGGAAAGATGCCCTTTCTAATGTAATGCCTCACGTGGAAGTGCGTAGCCGCCGAGTAGGTGGAGCTACATTCCAGATACCTATGCAAATTCGTGCAGACCGTAAAATATCTACCGCTATGAAGTGGTTGATCGGGTATGCAAGAAAGCGTAACGAAAAATCTATGGCCCAAAAATTAGCTTCAGAAATTCTTGCTGCAGCTAAAGAAGAAGGTGCAGCTGTAAAGAAACGTACAGATACACATAAAATGGCCGAAGCAAATAAAGCATTCTCACATTTCAGATTCTAAAAAATGGCACAAAGAGATTTAAAATTTACAAGAAATATAGGGATTGCTGCGCATATTGATGCCGGTAAAACCACAACTACAGAGCGTATTCTTTACTATACGGGTGTAAGTCACAAGATTGGTGAAGTACACGATGGTGCTGCTACGATGGACTGGATGGAGCAGGAGCAGGAAAGAGGTATTACTATTACTTCTGCTGCAACTACATGTACCTGGAAGTTTCCATTGGAAAATGCAGAACCAACTCCAGACACTAAGGATTACAACTTTAATATTATCGATACTCCTGGTCACGTAGATTTTACCGTAGAGGTGAATCGTTCATTACGTGTATTGGACGGGTTGGTATTCCTTTTTAGTGCAGTAGATGGTGTAGAGCCACAATCTGAAACAAACTGGAGACTAGCAGATAACTATAAAGTGCCTCGTATCGGTTTCGTTAATAAAATGGACCGTCAGGGATCTAACTTCTTAGGTGTTTGCCAACAGGTGAAGGATATGTTGAAGTCTAACGCAGTGCCAATTGTATTGAACATTGGTGATGAGATGGACTTTAAAGGTATTATCGACCTTGTGAAGAACCGTGCAATTGTATGGCACGACGAAACACAAGGAGCTACATTTGATGTGATTGATATTCCTGAAGAAATGAAAGCAGAAGCTCGTAAATACAGAGCTTTACTTATAGAAGAGGTTGCTAGTTACGACGAAAACCTTCTCGAAAAATTTATGGAAGACGAAGATTCTATTACAGAAGAGGAAGTGCATGCTGCGCTTCGTGCTGCGGTAATGGATATGGCAATCATTCCAATGATCTGTGGATCTGCATTTAAAAACAAAGGGGTTCAGTTCTTATTGGACGCTGTTTGTCGTTACTTACCTTCTCCAGTAGATAAGGATGGTATTGTGGGTGTAAATCCAGAAACAGAAAAAGAAGAGCTTAGAAAGCCTCACGTAGATGAGCCGTTTGCAGCATTAGCATTTAAGATCGCTACCGATCCTTTCGTAGGTCGTTTGGCATTCTTCCGTGCCTATTCTGGACGTCTGGATGCAGGTTCTTATATCTTGAACAACCGTTCAGGTAAAAAAGAGCGTATTTCTCGTATTTACCAGATGCACTCTAATAAGCAAAACGCTATCGATTTTATCGAAGCAGGAGATATTGGAGCAGCGGTAGGGTTTAAAGACATTAAGACTGGTGATACTATGTCTGATGAAAAACACCCCATCGTGTTAGAGTCTATGGACTTCCCGGATCCGGTAATTGGTATTGCGGTAGAGCCTAAGACAAAAGCAGATGTAGATAAATTAGGAATGTCTTTGGCAAAATTGGCTGAAGAAGATCCAACATTTACAGTGCGTACTGATGAAGCGTCAGGACAGACTATTATTTCTGGAATGGGTGAGCTTCACTTAGATATTATTGTAGATCGTCTACGACGTGAGTTCAAGGTTGAAGTAAACCAGGGACAACCACAGGTAGAGTACAAAGAAGCAATTACAAGAAAAGCGGAACACAGAGAAGTTTACAAAAAGCAATCTGGTGGTCGTGGTAAATTTGCCGATATCGTATTTACAATCGAGCCAGCCGAAGAAGGTGCAGAAGGATTAATTTTTGAATCTACTATTAAGGGTGGTAACGTTCCTAAGGAATTTGTCCCTTCAGTAGAAAAAGGATTTAAAATGGCAATGGTTAATGGACCGCTTGCAGGATACGAAGTAGATTCTATGAAAGTTACTTTGACTGATGGTTCGTACCACGATGTCGATTCAGATCAACTTTCGTTTGAGCTTGCTGCGAAATTAGGATTTAAAGCTGCTGCAAAAGCTGCGAAAGCAGTAATTATGGAACCTATTATGAAACTTGAGGTGATTACACCTGAAGAAAATATGGGTGACATTGTAGGAGATTTAAACCGTCGTCGTGGCCAGGTTAGTGATATGGGAGATAGAGCTGGTGCAAAAACAGTAAAAGCTACCGTACCACTTTCTGAAATGTTCGGATATGTAACCACGTTGCGTACCCTTTCATCTGGTCGTGCAACATCAACAATGGAATTTTCACATTATGCAGAAACTCCTTCTAATATTTCAGAAGAAGTGATCGCTGCAGCAAGAGGAACCGCTAACGCTTAATATTTCAGCAATGAGTCAAAAAATAAGAATTAAATTAAAATCTTACGATCATAATTTAGTGGACAAATCTGCTGAAAAAATCGTAAAGACCGTAAAAAGTACAGGTGCAGTAGTAACGGGACCAATCCCATTGCCAACGCACAAGAAAATCTTTACAGTACTACGTTCGCCACACGTAAACAAGAAGAGTAGAGAACAATTTCAATTAAGCTCTTACAAGAGATTATTGGATATCTACAGTTCTTCTTCAAAAACAATTGACGCTCTAATGAAGTTAGAGTTGCCAAGTGGAGTAGAAGTGGAAATTAAGGTTTAGTTATAAGCTTTAATTTACATCCCGAACTTGCTTCGGGAGCTCGTAAAGATAAAAATGTCCTTGACGATGGTTAGGGAAAAACGGAAAACAAGATAACATTCGGGGTCGAATTTATTTTGACCCCGTTTGTTTTGAAACATAATAATGCCGAAAATCGGCGAAATACTAATAAATAAATAGATAAATATGTCTGGGTTAATTGGAAGAAAGATAGGGATGACCAGCATCTTTGACGAGAACGGAAAGAATATGCCGTGTACCGTTATAGAGTGTGGGCCCTGTGTTGTTACCCAAGTCAGAACCTCTGAGGTTGACGGGTACGAAGCTCTTCAACTTGGTTTCGATGACAAGAAGACTGCAACAAAAGCTGCTGAAGGCCACGCCAAGAAAGCAGGAACTGTTGCAAAACGCAAAGTCGCCGAGTTCCAAGGATTTGAAGAAGATTACAAATTAGGTGATACTATCACGGTAGAACACTTTATTGAAGGCGAGTTTGTGGATATTTCCGGAACGAGTAAAGGTAAAGGATTCCAAGGGGTAGTAAAGCGTCACGGTTTTGGTGGTGTAGGTCAAGCTACTCACGGACAGCATAACCGTTTAAGAGCACCAGGTTCTATTGGAGCGGCATCGTATCCTGCGAGAGTATTCAAAGGAATGAAAATGGCTGGCCAAATGGGGAACGAAAAGGTGAAAGTTGAAAATTTAAGAGTTCTTAAAGTTGTAGCAGACAAAAACCTTCTTGTAGTGAAGGGGTGTGTGCCAGGACACAAGAACGCTTATGTAATGATCCAAAAGTAATGAAGGTAGCTGTATTAGATATAAACGGAAAAGACACAGGTAGAAAGGTTGAACTTTCTAAAGATGTGTTCGGTATTGAGCCTAATAATCACGCAATGTACCTAGATGTGAAGCAATACCTGGCAAACCAACGTCAAGGAACTCACAAAGCTAAGGAGCGTGCTGAAATCACTGGTTCAACCAGAAAGATAAAGAAACAAAAAGGAACCGGTACTGCTCGTGCGGGTAGTATTAAGTCTGGTTTGTTTAAAGGTGGTGGACGTATGTTCGGACCTAGACCAAGAAGTTATTCATTCAAATTGAACAAAAACCTGAAGCGATTAGCTCGTAAATCTGCCCTTACTGTAAAGGCAAATGACAAGGCAATTGTTGTGATAGAAGATTTAAATTTTGATGCTCCTAAAACGAAGAATTTTACTTCAGTTTTAAAGAATTTAGGGCTTGAAAACAAAAAATCTTTGTTTGTGTTGGGAGAGTCAAATAATAACGTATATTTGTCGTCTCGCAATTTGAAAGGTACAGAGGTTGTAAACAACTCAGAATTAAGTACTTACAAAATTATGAATGCAGGCAGCGTAGTGTTGCTTGAAGGTTCTTTGGAAGGAATTAACACGAATTTAAGTAAATAGAAGCAAGATGAATATCTTAATAAAACCTATAATTACGGAAAAAGCCACGGCCGATGCGGATTTAAATAACCGATATGGTTTCGAGGTAAACCCTAAGGCGAATAAGGTAGAAATCAAGAAAGCGGTCGAGACCACTTACGGAGTTTCTGTTGAAAAAGTTCGCACAATGAATGTCCGCCCAGATCGTCGTACTCGTTATACGAAGACGGGGGTTCAAACTGGTAAAACAAATGCAGTTAAAAAAGCAATTGTACAGGTGGCGGAAGGTGATACAATAGATTTTTACAACAATTTGTAAGCTAAGCTTGCAATAAATTAGACAAAAGATGTCAGTAAGAAAATTAAAACCTATCACCCCAGGACAGCGTTTTAGAGTTGTAAATGGTTATGACGCCATTACAACTGATAAGCCGGAGAAAAGTTTATTAGCTCCGAAAAAACGTTCTGGTGGTAGAAACAGTCAAGGAAGAATGACCATGCGCTACATAGGTGGTGGTCATAAACAACGTTACAGAATAATCGATTTTAAGCGTGACAAGCACGGAGTTCCGGCTACAGTTGCTACAATCGAATACGATCCAAACCGTACGGCTTTTATCGCCTTGGTAAATTACCAGGATGGAGAAAAGAGATACGTGATTGCTCAAAATGGACTTCAGGTTGGGCAAAATATAGTTTCTGGTGAACAAACTACTCCGGAAATTGGAAATGCAATGACTCTTGCAAATATTCCACTGGGTACTATTATTTCTTGTATAGAATTACGTCCAGGTCAAGGAGCTGTTATGGCTCGAAGTGCTGGTGCATTTGCACAGCTTATGGCGCGTGACGGAAAATATGCTACTGTAAAATTACCTTCAGGTGAAACCAGAATGGTACTTGTTACCTGTATGGCTACTATTGGAGCTGTAAGTAACAGTGATCACCAGTTATTGGTTGGTGGTAAAGCTGGTAGATCTAGATGGTTAGGACGTCGTCCAAGAACAAGACCTGTGGTGATGAACCCGGTAGATCACCCAATGGGTGGTGGTGAAGGGAAATCTTCAGGAGGTCACCCACGTTCAAGAAACGGAGTTCCTTCTAAAGGGTACAAAACCCGTTCTAGAACGAAGTCAAGTAATAAGTATATAATCGAACGTAGAAAGAAATAAGCTATGGCAAGATCGTTAAAAAAAGGACCGTACGTTCACTTCAAGTTAGATAAGAAAGTACAGCAAAATGTTGAGACAAATAAGAAGACTGTGATCAAAACCTGGTCAAGAGCTTCTATGATTACTCCGGATTTTGTAGGACAAACCATCGCAGTGCACAACGGGAAACAATTTGTTCCTGTGTATGTAACTGAGAACATGGTAGGACATAAATTAGGCGAATTTTCACCTACAAGATCATTCCGTGGTCACGCAGGTGCTAAAAACAAAGGAAAAAAATAATAGGCCATGGGAGTTCGTAAAAGAGAAAGAGCAGAAGCAATCAAGGAGGCGAAGAAGACACAATACTTCGCTAAATTGAATAATTGCCCTACGTCACCAAGAAAAATGCGATTAGTTGCAGACTTGGTTCGTGGAGAAAAGATAGACACAGCGCTTAATATTTTAAGATTCAGCAAAAAAGAAGCTTCTAACCGTTTGGAAAAACTGTTATTGTCTGCCATTGCAAACTGGCAAGCAAAAAATGAAGAAGCCTCTATAGAAGATGCAGATCTTTTTATTAAGGAGATTCGTGTAGATGGTGGAACTATGTTGAAAAGACTACGTCCAGCACCACAGGGTCGCGCACACAGAATTAGAAAACGTTCCAACCACGTAACACTGGTTTTAGGAGCTAACGATAACACACAAAGCTAAATTTAAATGGGACAGAAGACAAATCCAATCGGAAACCGCTTAGGTATCATTAGAGGATGGGAATCCAACTGGTACGGAGGGAACGACTACGGCGATAAATTGGCCGAAGACGACAAGATTAGAAAATACATCCATGCTCGTTTAAGTAAAGCAAGTGTGTCTAGAGTAATTATTGAGCGTACGCTTAAGCTTGTAACCGTTACTATTACTACTGCAAGACCTGGTATCATTATCGGGAAAGGTGGTCAGGAAGTAGACAAGCTAAAAGAAGAGCTTAAAAAGATTACTGGAAAAGAAGTACAAATCAACATTCACGAAATCAAGCGACCAGAATTAGATGCATTTCTAGTTGGAAGCAGTGTTGCAAGACAAATTGAGAATAGAATCTCGTACCGTCGTGCAATTAAGATGGCAATTGCGGCTGCAATGCGTATGAATGCTGAGGGAATTAAGATCCAGATCTCTGGACGTTTAAACGGTGCTGAAATGGCACGTAGTGAAGCGTACAAAGACGGACGTATTCCTTTGAGTACATTTAGAGCTGATATTGACTATGCTTTAGTTGAAGCACACACTACCTATGGTAGACTGGGTGTGAAAGTATGGATCATGAAAGGCGAAGTATATGGTAAAAGAGAGCTTTCTCCATTGGTCGGTTTAGACAAAAAAGGTGGAAAAGGCGGTTCTGGTCGAGGTGGTAACAAATCACGTCGTAACAGAAAGTAATTTTTTAAAGAAAAGAAAAGATGTTACAACCCAAAAGAACAAAATACCGTAAACAACAAAAGGGCCGCATGAAAGGAAATGCTGGTAGAGGAAATCAGCTAGCCTATGGAACTTTTGGTATTAAATCTTTAGATTCAAATTTCTTGACAGCACGTCAAATAGAAGCAGCGCGTATTGCCGCTACCCGTTTTATGAAAAGGGAAGGGTCTATCTGGATTATGATTTTTCCAGACAAGCCAATCACTAAGAAGCCTCTCGAGGTACGTATGGGTAAAGGTAAAGGTGCCGTAGAATATTGGGCAGCTGTTGTGAAGCCAGGTAGAGTATTATTCGAAGTTTCAGGAGTACCGTTAGAAACTGCTAAGGAAGCCCTTCGATTAGCTGCTCAGAAATTACCGGTGAAAACTAAGTTTATCATGTCTAGAGATTATCAAGCTTAATTTTACAAAGATGAAACAATCAGAAATAAAAGAAGCATCAACAGCGGATTTGCAAGAAGCATTGACTGAAAACAGACAAGCGTTCGCAAACCTTAAAATGGCTCACACCATTTCACCGTTGGACAATCCAATTCAGTTAAGATCTCACAGAAGAGCTATAGCTAGAATTGCGACAGAACTAACTAAAAGAGAAGTACAATAGTACGAAGCTGAAAGATGGAAGTAAAAAGAAACTTAAGAAAAGAGCGTATAGGTGTAGTAACCAGTAGCAAAATGGAGAAATCTATTGTTGTTGCCGAGGTGAAAAAAGTAAAACACCCTATGTATGGAAAATTCGTTTTAAAGACGAAAAAATACGTAGCACACGACGAGAAAAACGACTGCAACGAAGGTGATACTGTTAAGATCATGGAAACACGACCTATGAGTAAAACCAAAACTTGGAGACTAGTAGAAATAATTGAAAGAGCGAAGTAATTATGTTACAACAAGAATCAAGACTTAGAGTGGCGGATAACACAGGCGCCAAAGAGGTGCTTACCATCCGTGTATTGGGCGGAACGAAGAAACGTTACGCATCAATTGGTGACAAGATTGTTGTTACTGT
Organism: Flavobacteriaceae bacterium UBA1903; assembly: GCA_002337605.1. Taxonomy (GTDB): domain Bacteria; phylum Bacteroidota; class Bacteroidia; order Flavobacteriales; family Flavobacteriaceae; genus Marinirhabdus. Next base: position 66,951 of record DDGL01000006.1, on the reverse strand, counting down.
AAAAGAAGCAACGCCTAACGGAACTGTAAAAAAAGGTACCGTTTCTACCGCAGTGGTAGTACGTACTGTAAAGGAGGTTAGAAGACCAGACGGATCTTATATTCGTTTCGACGACAATGCATGTGTGTTGTTAAACCCACAGGGCGAAATGAGAGGAACCCGTGTATTTGGACCAGTTGCTCGTGAGCTTCGTGACAAACAATTTATGAAAATAGTATCATTGGCACCTGAAGTGCTTTAATAGATAACGAAATGGGAAAGCTTAAAATAAAAACAGGAGATACCGTAGTGGTTACTGCAGGAGCTAACAAAGGTTCTGAAGGTAAAGTACTTCGTGTAGACGCTGTAAAGAACAAAGCAATAGTAGAAGGAGTAAACACTGTAAAGAAACATGAGAAGCCAAGTGCGGCAAGTCCTCAAGGTGGTATTACAGAAAAAGAAGCTCCTATTCATATTTCTAACCTATCGTTAGTAGATCCAAAATCTGGAGAAGCGACACGTGTAGGGTATAGAATGGAAGATGGTAAAAAAGTACGATTTTCTAAAAAATCGAATCAAGTATTATAGTTATGGCATATACACCAAGACTTAAGGAAGAATACAAGAGCAGAGTAACAGGTGCTCTTACAGAAGAATTTGGTTACACCAATGTAATGCAAGTTCCAAAACTAGAGCGTATTGTATTGTCTCGTGGCGTTGGAGCTGCAGTAGCTGACAAGAAGCTAATTGATAATTCTGTTGAAGAATTAACAATTATCGCAGGACAGCGTGCAATTGCAACCATCTCTAAGAAGGATGTTGCAACCTTTAAATTACGTAAAGGGATGCCAATTGGAGCCAAAGTAACACTACGTGGGGAGCGTATGTATGAGTTTTTAGATAGACTTATTACAAGTTCGTTGCCAAACGTACGTGATTTTACCGGTATTAACGTAACTGGTTTTGACGGTAGAGGAAACTACAGTATGGGAATCGAAGAGCAGATTATCTTTCCTGAAATCAATATTGATAAGGTAAAGAAAATTGAAGGGATGAACATCACGTTCGTAACTTCTGCAGATACCGATAAAGAAGCAAAATCATTATTAACCGAATTAGGATTACCTTTTAAAAAGAACTAAGAGATGGCTAAAGAATCAATGAAAGCGCGTGAGCGCAAAAGAGCGAAGATGGTAGCAAAATATGCTGAAAAGCGTAAGGCTTTGAAAGAAGCTGGCGACTACGAAGGTCTTCAGAAATTGCCAAAGAATGCTTCTCCTGTTCGTCAACACAACCGTTGTAAATTAACAGGACGTCCAAAAGGATATATGAGAGTATTCGGTATTTCACGTGTAATGTTCCGTGAAATGGCAAATCAAGGATTAATTCCAGGAGTTAGAAAAGCTTCTTGGTAAGAGTATAAACTGGTTGAAGGTTTTGTCCTGAAAATTTCAGTATAAAAAACCACTTCCGCAATAAACAACGAATGACAACAGATCCAATCGCAGATTATCTAACGAGAGTTAGAAATGCAGTGAAAGCAGGACACCGTGTAGTAGAGGTGCCAGCTTCAAATCTCAAAAAAGAGATTACAAAAATTTTGTTTGACCAAGGTTTTGTGTTAAGCTACAAGTTTGAAGACGATAATGGTCCACAAGGGACTATTAAAATCGCTTTAAAGTATGACAAGCTTACAAAAGACCCAGTCATCAAAAGATTACAAAGAATAAGTACACCCGGTTTACGTAAGTATGCAGGTGCTTCAGAAATGCCACGTATCTTGAACGGTTTAGGTATTGCTATCGTTTCTACTTCAGCAGGAGTAATGACAGGAAAGCAAGCTGCCAATCAAAATGTAGGTGGTGAAGTATTGTGTTACGTTTACTAAAAATTTAAAGACAAAAAAGAATGTCAAGAATAGGTAAAAACCCGGTAGCGATTCCTGAAGGAGTAACAGTAGATGTTAAAGACAACACTGTAACTGTAAAAGGGAAATTAGGCGAGTTAACTCAGAATTTTTCTGATGTTAGCGTAAAAATTGAAGAAGGTAATGTAGTTTTGGAGCGTCCTAGCGATGCGAAGGATCACAGAGCAAAACACGGTCTGTACCGTGCCCTTGTTAACAATATGATCGAAGGTGTATCTAATGGATGGACCAAGAAATTAGAGTTAGTAGGAGTAGGATACAGAGCAAGTAATCAGGGGCAAAAATTAGATTTGGCCATTGGTTTCTCTCACAACATAGTTTTGGACATAGCTCCGGAAGTAAAAGTTGAGACTGTTAGCGAAAAAGGGAAAAACCCGATTGTAATATTAACATCGTATGACAAGCAACTGGTAGGACAGGTAGCGGCAAAGATCCGTAACTTCCGTAGACCAGAACCTTACAAAGGAAAAGGTATTAAGTTTGTTGGTGAAATCATTAGAAGAAAAGCAGGTAAATCTGCATAAGAAATAACGTTATGGCATTATCAAAAGAAGATAGAAGACAACGTTTGCGTTTCAGAATACGCAAAACGGTTTCCGGAACAGAGCAACGACCTCGTTTGGCTGTTTTCAGAAGCAACAAAGAGATTTATGCGCAACTTATTGACGATGTAAGTGGAAAAACCATTACTGCTGCATCTTCAAGAGATAAAGACATAGACGCTTCAAAAGTAAATAAAGTTGAAGCTGCAAAATTAGTTGGAAAGGCGATTGCTGAAAAAGCAACCAAAGCCGGTGTTGAAACTGTAAGTTTTGACAGAGGTGGATACCTTTACCACGGGAGAGTTAAATCATTAGCTGAAGGAGCTCGCGAAGGCGGCCTTAAATTCTAAGAAATATGTATCAAGATTATAAAAACGTAGAAACAGTAAAACCAGGAGGTCTTGAATTAAAAGACCGTTTGGTGGGTGTACAACGTGTTACTAAGGTAACCAAAGGTGGTCGTGCTTTCGGATTTTCAGCTATTGTAGTTGTAGGAGACGAGAACGGAGTAGTTGGACAAGGGTTAGGTAAGTCTAAGGACGTTGCCAGTGCCATTGCCAAAGCTATTGAAGACGCTAAGAAAAACTTGGTTCGTATTCCTTTAAACAGAGCTTCTTTACCACACGAGCAAAAAGGTAAGTATGGTGGAGCACGAGTAAATCTTTTACCAGCAGCGCCTGGTACCGGTCTAATCGCTGGTGGTGCGGTACGTGCGGTATTAGAATCAGTAGGAGTTCACGATGTATTATCTAAGTCTCAGGGGTCATCAAACCCACACAACGTAGTAAAAGCAACATTTGATGCTTTGTTACAATTGCGTAGTGCAGAGACCGTTGCAAAACAACGTGGTATTACTTTGGAAAAATTATATAAAGGATAAATACTAGAGAAATGGCAAAAATTAAAGTAACTAAGGTGAAGAGTGCCATCAACCGCACACAGAACCAAAAGAGAACGCTTGAAGCGTTGGGTCTTAAAAAGATCGGACAGACTATAGAGCATGAAGACACGCCAAATATTCTTGGTATGGTAAATAAAGTTAAACACTTGGTTTCAGTAGAAACTGTTTAAGATATACAACATGGATTTAAGTAACTTAAAACCTGCAAAAGGTGCTACCCATAGAGAGGGAAAACGATTAGGGCGAGGTCAAGGTTCTGGTAAAGCTGGAACATCGGGCCGTGGACACAAAGGTGCGAAGTCACGTTCGGGATACTCTAAAAAAGTTGGTTTTGAAGGAGGTCAAATGCCTTTACAACGCCGTGTGCCTAAGTTTGGGTTCACGAACATTAACCGTAAAGAGTACCAGGGTGTAAATCTTGATACGCTTCAGAAACTGGTTGATGACAAGAAAATAAAGGATACAGTAGACTTCGATACAATGGTAAGTCTTCGTTTGGCCGGAAAGAACGAAATGGTGAAGATTTTAGGTAGAGGAGAATTGAAAGCTGGATTAAAAGTATCTGCACACAAGTTTACTGCCTCAGCGAAGCAAGCTATTGAAGCTGCCGGAGGTGAAGCAATAACATTGTAATACAGATATACGGATGAAATTTATCGAGAACTTAAAAAATGTCTGGAAAATAGAGGAGCTTCGTAACCGTATTATGGTTACTCTTGGGCTATTATTAGTATACCGTTTTGGTGCACAAGTAGTATTACCGGGAATTGATGCTTCAAAATTGGGCGGATTTGCTGGCAACTTTGATGCTGGTGGAATTGGTGGATTATTAAATGCTTTTACAGGAGGTGCTTTTGCAAATGCTTCTGTTTTTGCGTTGGGTATTATGCCATATATTTCTGCTTCCATTGTGGTTCAGTTAATGCAAATTGCAGTTCCGTATCTTCAGAAATTACAGAAAGAAGGAGAAAGTGGTAGAAAAAAGATCACTCAAATTACCCGTTGGTTAACCATTGGTATTTGTTTGGTTCAGGCGCCTAGTTATTTGTTTGGTCTGGAAGCTCTTGGAGTTCCTACCGACGCATTCATCTTAGGTAAAACGCCTATGTTCTTTGTATCTTCTACGATCATCTTAGTAACTGGTTGTATCTTTGCGATGTGGCTTGGTGAAAAAATTACAGATAAAGGTATTGGAAATGGTATCTCTATCTTAATTATGGTAGGTATTATTGCAACATTACCACAGTCTTTTGCACAGGAAATTGCTTCAAGTAGCATTATGTTTGTGTTGATTGAATTGGTAATCTGGTTTGTAATTATTCTCGCCTGTGTAATGCTGGTCATGGCGGTCCGAAAGATCCCGGTCCAGTATGCAAGACGTACCGCTAGTGGTGGATACGAAAAGAATATATTTGGTGCACGCCAGTTCATTCCTTTAAAGTTGAATGCATCTGGAGTTATGCCAATTATCTTTGCACAAGCATTAATGTTTGTACCAACTGCTTTGGCAAACTTAGGATCCATTAAGGATACCGAGTGGGGACAAAGTATGTTAGCGACGTTTAGTGATATTTTTGGATTGTGGTATAATGTTGTGTTTGCAGCGTTGATCATTATTTTCACATATTTCTACACAGCTATTACGGTACCAACCAACAAAATGGCAGATGACTTGAAGAGAAGTGGTGGTTTTATTCCGGGTATTAAACCAGGAACCGATACGGCCGAATTCTTGGATAGGATCATGTCGCAAATTACCTTGCCTGGATCTATATTCCTGGCTTTGGTAGCTATCTTCCCGGCTTTTGTAGTAAAGCTTATGGGAGTACAACAAGGATGGGCATTGTTCTTTGGAGGAACCTCACTATTAATTATGGTAGGTGTAGCAATAGATACAATGCAACAAATTAATTCATACCTGCTCAACCGTCATTACGATGGATTAATGAAGAGCGGTAAAAACAGAAAAGCAGTAGCATAATTATGGCCAAACAACCCGCAATAGAACAAGATGGAACTATAATCGAAGCATTGTCTAACGCAATGTTTAGAGTGGAATTAGAAAACGGTCACGTTGTTACAGCGCATATTTCAGGTAAGATGCGTATGCACTATATTAAATTGTTACCTGGAGACAAAGTAAAATTAGAAATGAGCCCTTACGATTTAACAAAGGCTCGAATCACATACAGATACTAAGCTATTATGAAAGTTAGAGCATCAGTTAAAAAGAGAAGTGCCGACTGCAAGATTGTTCGCAGAAAAGGCAGATTATATGTAATTAATAAAAAGAACCCTAGGTTCAAACAAAGACAAGGATAAGTTATGGCAAGAATCGCAGGTGTAGATATCCCAAAGCAAAAAAGGGGTGTAATCGCGTTAACGTATATCTTCGGAATTGGCAATAGCCGCGCGAAGGATATATTGGAAAAAGCCGGAGTTAGCGAAGACAAAAAAGTAAACGAGTGGAACGATGATGAAATCGGTGCTATTCGTGATGCTGTTGGGTCTTTCAAAATCGAAGGTGAGTTACGTAGTGAAGTGCAATTAAGCATTAAACGCTTAATGGACATTGGTTGTTACAGAGGTATTCGCCACAGAGCGGGTCTTCCGTTACGTGGACAACGTACCAAGAACAACTCAAGAACCAGAAAAGGAAAACGTAAAACAGTTGCTAACAAGAAAAAAGCAACTAAATAATCACTAGAGATATGGCAAAGTCAAATCCAAAAGCTAAAAGCACAAAAAAACGTAAAGTTAATGTGGACTCTGTGGGTGAAGCACACATCACAGCATCCTTCAACAACATTATCATTTCGTTGACAAATAAGAACGGAGATGTAATCTCTTGGTCTTCTGCCGGTAAAATGGGCTTTAGAGGATCTAAGAAAAACACTCCTTACGCTGCACAATTAGCAGCAGAAGATGCAGCAGGTGTTGCAACAGAAGCTGGAATGCGCAAGTGTAAAGTATACGTAAAAGGACCAGGAAATGGTAGGGAATCTGCTATTCGTTCTATCCACAATGCAGGAATTGAAGTTACTGAAATCATTGATGTAACTCCAATGCCACACAACGGATGTCGTCCGGCAAAACGTAGAAGAGTATAACACTTTTTTAAGCAGATACGATATACAGTGCATAAAAGTATTTTATAGCATTGTACGTCGTATATTTGCAAACTGAAAATTTTAATAAATATCAACCGAAGGGTTAGGAAACTAGAGGATTAACGTAAGACCTTAATTTAGTTTCTCCTTCAAAAACAACTAGAAATGGCAAGATATACTGGTCCAAAATCTAAAATAGCCCGTAAATTTGGTGAGGCTATCTTCGGAGACGACAAAGCCTTCGAAAAAAGAAACTACCCTCCAGGGCAACACGGAAATAACCGTCGTCGTGGAAAAAAATCTGAATATGCAATCCAGCTGGCTGAAAAGCAAAAAGCAAAATATACCTACGGTATTTTGGAGCGTCAATTTAGAAACATGTTTAAAAGAGCAACTGCAGCTCCTGGAATTACAGGTGAGGTATTGTTGCAATTAGCTGAATCTCGCTTAGACAACGTTGTATTCCGTATGGGAATTGCTCCTACACGTAGTGGTGCACGTCAATTAGTGAGTCACAGACACATTACAGTAAACGGTGAAAAAGTTAACATTCCTTCTTACCAATTAAAAGCTGGTGATGTTGTAGGAGTTAGAGAAAAATCTAAGTCTCTACAGGCTATTACATCTTCGTTAGACAATGCACGTCACGTATACGAGTGGATTACCTGGAACGGTGAAAAAATGGAAGGAACCTATGTTTCTGTTCCACAAATGATCCAGATTCCAGAGAACATCAATGTTCAGTCTATCGTCGAATTATATTCAAAATAATAAATTAATCATATTGGTATTTGGCCAAAGGATTCATAAGTATTTCTTCAAACTTTTAAATCGCGCAACCAAATAACAATTAAAACGAAGAAAAAAATGGCAGTATTTAGTTTTCAGAAGCCCGATAAGGTAATCATGATCAACTCTACAGATTTCGAGGGGAAATTCGAATTTCGTCCTTTGGAACCTGGTTACGGATTAACAGTTGGTAATGCACTTAGAAGGGTTTTGCTATCTTCTCTGGAAGGTTTTGCAATTACTTCGGTACGTATCGAAGGTGTAGATCACGAGTTTTCTACGATTGCAGGCGTTGTGGAAGATGTAACCGAAATAATTTTGAACTTAAAACAAGTACGTTTTAAGCGTCAAATAGATGAAATAGATAATGAAACTGTAACCATTTCAGTAAGTGGAAATGACCAGTTAACTGCAGGAGATTTCCAAAAGTACATTTCAGGTTTCCAGGTATTGAACCCGGAATTGGTGATCTGTAACATGGAGAAGAAAGTAAACATGAACTTCGAGATTACTATCGAGAAAGGTCGTGGGTATGTTCCTGCTGAAGAAAACAAGAAAGCAAATGCGCCTCTTGGAACTATCTTTACAGATTCTATTTATACTCCAATAAAAAACGTGAAGTACAGTATTGAAAACTTCCGTGTAGAGCAGAAAACAGATTACGAAAAATTAGTTTTCGAAATCCAGACAGACGGATCAATTCATCCAAAAGATGCCTTGACTGAAGCTGCTAAAACCTTAATCCACCACTTTATGTTGTTCAGTGATGAGCGCATTACGTTGGAAGCAGACGAGATTGCACAAACTGAAACATACGATGAGGAATCATTACACATGCGTCAGTTGCTAAAGACCAAATTAGTAGATATGGATCTTTCAGTACGTGCCTTAAACTGTTTAAAGGCTGCAGAAGTAGATACCCTTGGAGACTTGGTGTCTTACAATAAGAATGACTTGATGAAATTCAGGAACTTCGGTAAAAAATCATTGACTGAGCTGGAAGAGCTTGTAAATGTAAAAGGACTGAACTTCGGGATGGATCTTTCAAAATACAAATTAGATAAAGATTAATTAATCATATTTTGCTCCTCGCTAAAAACGGGTTTGGTAGCAAGATGATAAAACAAATGTCATGAGACACGGAAAAAAAGTAAATCACTTAGGGAGACAAACTGCACACAGAAAAGCAATGTTGGCCAATATGGCTTGTTCCCTTATCGAACACAAGAGAATTAACACTACTGTAGCAAAAGCAAAAGCGCTTAAGCAATTTGTAGAACCCATTATTACAAAGTCTAAAGAAGATACTACGCACAACCGTCGTATCGTTATGTCGAGAATACGTCAAAAAGATGCTGTAATTGAATTGTTCCGCGATGTTGCTGTAAAAGTTGGTGACCGTCCTGGAGGATACACACGTATCATCAAATTAGGAAGTCGTCTGGGAGATGCTGCAGATATGGCAATGATTGAGCTTGTAGATTACAACGAGTTGTACAACGCAGGAAAAGCAACGAAAAAGAAATCTACACGTCGTAGCCGTCGTGGAAGTTCTAAGCCAGCTGCTGCTCCGGCAAAAGCAACCGAAGCTAAAAAAGAAGAGGAATAAATGAACATTCTTCAATAGATATTTTAAAAGGGATAAACAGTTAAATGTTTGTCCCTTTTTTTTGAATTAATTTTTGCACCTCTATAGCCCTATCTAATTTGAACACAACAGGCAGATTTGCAATTCAAAATGTTCAAAACTTATAGAAACACCATTTTAATAACAAATTCAATTAAAGTATTTTTGCAAAACACTTTTTTAAGATGAAATACCAAACTAGAAAACCCGCCCTTATTTTATTAGCAGATGGAACCATTTTTCACGGAAAAGCCGTGGGAGGTAAAGAAGGTTCTTCCTTTGGTGAAGTTTGTTTTAATACCGGAATGACGGGATATCAGGAAATTTTTACAGACCCTTCTTATTTTGGCCAATTAATGGTAACGACCAACGCCCATATTGGAAACTACGGAACTGCAAAGGATGAAGTAGAAAGCGAAGGAATTAAGATCGCAGGACTTATTTGTAGAAATTTTAGTTACCACTACTCAAGACCTGAAGCCGATAGCTCCCTAGAAGAATTTTTAAATGAAAACAACCTTCTGGCCATTAGCGATGTAGATACCAGAGCGCTGGTAAGCTATATTAGAGATAATGGTGCTATGAACGCAGTAATTTCTACAGAGGTTGACAATGTAGACGGGCTAAAAAAGCAACTGGCAGAAGTGCCAGATATGAACGGTCTGGAACTGGCAAGTAAAGTTTCGACCAAGGAGCCTTATTTTTTTGGAGACAAAAACGCCACCTATAAAATTTCAGCATTGGATATTGGTATCAAGAAAAACATCCTTCGAAACCTGGCTGAAAGAGATTGCTACATTAAAGTATTTCCCTATAACGCTTCTTTTGAAGATTTGAATAGCTTTACTCCGGATGGTTTTTTCTTAAGCAATGGTCCTGGAGATCCAGAACCGTTAACTGAAGCTATAGAAACTACCAGAAAGATCATCGAATCTGAAAAGCCTTTATTCGGAATATGTTTAGGGCACCAGATATTAGCCTTGGCAAATGGAATTTCCACCTATAAAATGCATCACGGACATAGAGGAATTAACCACCCAATCTTAAATCTAATTACCGGGAAAGGAGAAATTACCTCACAGAATCACGGTTTTGCTATTAATAGAGAAGAAGCTGAAGCTAACGAAGCAATTGAAATTACTCACGTACATTTAAACGATCAGACAGCGGCAGGAATCAGAATGAAAAACAAACCCGTTTTTTCAGTGCAATACCACCCTGAAGCCAGTCCAGGACCACACGATGCAAGCTATTTGTTTGATGAGTTTGTGGAGCATATAAAAAAATCTAAATAACATAATAGTTAAGACCAATTTGCTGCAAGGTTACTGAGTGATTTTGCGGAAATTCATTAATAAACTAAACAAGATATAGTTTGCAAAATTGTATCGAAGTAAATTTCTCACTAATATGAGCATCATCATAGACATTCACGCAAGACAAATTTTTGACTCAAGAGGAAACCCTACTGTAGAAGTAGATGTAATTACAGAACACGGCTATTTAGGGCGTGCTGCAGTTCCTTCGGGAGCTTCAACCGGAGAACATGAAGCCGTAGAACTACGTGATGGAGGTACTGACTATATGGGCAAAGGAGTGTTAAAAGCGGTTGAAAATGTAAATGGAAAGATTGCAGGAACACTTTTGGGTGTTTCAGTGTTTGAGCAAGCACAGATCGATAAGATTATGATAGACCTGGACGGAACTCCTAATAAATCTAAACTAGGTGCAAATGCCATACTGGGTGTTTCCCTGGCCTGTGCGAAAGCTGCTGCGGCAGAGTTGGGACAACCCTTATATCGCTATGTAGGTGGTGTAAGTGCAAAAACACTGCCTGTGCCTATGATGAATATTATTAATGGCGGATCGCACAGTGATGCGCCTATTGCTTTTCAGGAATTTATGGTAATGCCTGTAAAGGCAAAAAATTTCACAGAAGCCATGCAAATGGGGTCTGAAATTTTCCACAACCTTAAAAAAGTTTTGCACGATAGAAATTTAAGTACAGCCGTAGGAGACGAAGGAGGGTTTGCTCCAACACTGGATGGAACCGAAGATGCGTTAGACACTATAGCAAAAGCAGTAAAAAATGCGGGCTATACGTTGGGAGACGATATTATGATTGCCTTGGATTGTGCTGCAGCCGAATTTTATGTAAACGGCAACTATGACTACACAAAATTTGAAGGCGATAGTGGAAAGGTAAGAACCAGCGAAGAGCAGGCAAGTTATTTAGCTGAATTATGTGAGAAATATCCAATAATTTCCATAGAAGATGGAATGGACGAAAACGACTGGGACGGATGGAAATCTCTAACCGAAAAAGTGGGGGCTAACGTTCAGTTGGTGGGTGACGATTTGTTTGTTACGAACGTAGAAAGATTGGCTAGAGGAATAGATGAAGATATAGCCAATTCAATTTTAATAAAAGTGAACCAGATAGGTACCCTCACCGAAACGATTGCAGCTGTGAATATGGCACACAATGCAGGGTATACTTCGGTAATGAGCCACAGGAGTGGGGAGACCGAGGATAACACTATTGCAGACCTGGCTGTTGCCCTTAACTGCGGACAAATTAAAACGGGTTCAGCATCTCGTAGTGACCGTATGGCAAAGTACAATCAGTTGCTTAGAATTGAGGAAGAATTGGCCGAAGTAGCCTATTATCCGGGTAGAAAAGCATTTAAGATTTAAGATACTTCAACTATAAATTCTAAACCTCTTGTGTTTCAACCATAAGAGGTTTTTTGGTATATACTATTCTTGACTTGCTCCTATTTCAGTTTTAAGGATTATTTAACCTACAAACTGTGCGAATTGCTTAAAAATTAGTGCGATATTTCGTAAATTAGCATCTTCTTTGTTTGCAAAGGTAAGCAAGCAGCATTCTAAAAATTTTAATAAAAAACCAAAAAGCATATATGTCTAAAATAGCCACACTAACAATTGACGGTAAATCATATGAATTCCCTGTAGTTGTTGGTACCGAAAATGAAGTTGCCATAGATATTAAGTCACTCCGTGGAGCTACTGGAGGTGTTACCACCCTGGATCCAGGATATAAAAATACAGGTTCTTGTGAGAGTGCCATCACCTTTTTGAATGGTGAAGAAGGCGTTCTAAGATACCGCGGGTATTCTATCGAAGAACTTGCTGAAAAAGCAGATTTCTTAGAAGTTGCGTACTTATTGATTTTTGGAGAACTGCCTACTCAAGAACAGTTGAATAAATTTCATAACGATATTAAAGCGCAGTCCCATGTTGATGAAGATGTAAAGAAAATTTTAGATGGTTTTCCTAAGTCTGCACACCCTATGGGAGTGATGTCTGCATTAACTTCGGCTTTGGTTGCTTTTAACCCTACCTCGGTAAATGTCGATAGTGAGGAAGAAATGTATAATGCCATTGTACGTATTATGGGTAAATTCCCGGTGCTTACAGCGTGGGCATACCGCAAACGAGCAGGATTACCATTAGACTATGGAGACGATTCTTTAGGATATGTAGATAATTTCCTGAAAATGATGTTTAAAAAACCTAATGGGGAGTATACATCAGATAAGATCGTTGTGGATGCATTGGACAAGCTATTGATTTTACATGCAGACCACGAGCAAAACTGTTCAACGTCTACAGTGCGTATAGTAGGTTCTTCTCATGCAGGGTTATTTGCGTCACTTTCGGCAGGAATTAACGCACTTTGGGGACCCTTACACGGTGGTGCTAACCAGGCTGTGATTGAAATGCTGGAAGCTATTAAAGTAGATGGAGGCGATACGCATAAATTTATGAAAAAGGCCAAGGACAAAGATGATCCTTTCCGTTTAATGGGCTTTGGACACAGAGTGTATAAAAACTTTGACCCTCGCGCAAGAATCATTAAGAAATCTGCAGACGATGTTTTAGGCGCTTTAGGTGTTCAGGATCCTGTGTTAGATATTGCAAAAGGATTAGAAAAGGAAGCCCTGGAAGACAGCTACTTTGTAGACAGGAAATTGTATCCCAATGTAGACTTCTACTCAGGTATTATTTACCGCGCCATGGGCATCCCTATTGAAATGTTTACCCCAATGTTTGCATTAGGTAGATTGCCAGGCTGGATTGCACAATGGAGAGAAATGCGTTTGCGCAAAGAACCAATTGGACGTCCGCGTCAAGTATATATTGGTGAGAACTTAAGAAGTTTTAAGCCATTAGATAAAAGATAAGCTACATTAAAAATTTTCAGAAAGCACTTCAGCAATGAGGTGCTTTTTTTATATTTGAAATTATGATTCAATTAAACGTTACTAACGAATTTTCTACCTTAAAAACAGTTGTATTAGGCACTGCAAAAAGCAACGGCCCAACCCCGGCGCTAGAAGACGCATACGATCCCAAATCTGCTGAACACATAAAAGCCGGGACGTATCCATTAGAAAAAGATATGGTGCCCCAGATGGACGCTGTAGCAGCTGTTTTTGAAAAATACGGAGTAAAAGTATACCGTCCCACTACAATTGAAGATTACAACCAGATATTTTCACGGGACATCGCTTTTGTGATTGAAGATAAATTTATAAAAGCAAATATTCTGGACGATCGCTCCCGTGAAATTGAAGCACTGGATCATGTAATTTCAAAAATAGATCCTTCAAAAATTATTGAATTTCCAGAAAACGCGCACATAGAAGGTGGGGATGTGATGCCTCATGGAGACTATATTTTTGTAGGTACTTATTATGGCGAGGATTATAAAAGTTTTATTACAGCAAGAACAAACATGAAAGCGGTTAAGCATTTACAATCTCTCTTTCCGCATAAAAAAATAAAACCATTCAGCCTGCGAAAAAGCAACACAGTTGCCGAAGATAACGCACTTCATTTAGACTGTTGTTTTCAACCAATAGGAATGGGTAAGTGTATTATACATAAAGAAGGCTTTTTGGAAGAAGAAGAATATCAATGGCTCATAGATTTCTTTGGAAAAGACAACTGTTTTCATATAGACAAGAGAGAAATGTACCATATGAATAGTAATATTTTTTCGATTTCAGAAGATGTTATTATTTCAGACAAAAGCTTCACAAGATTAAATACCTGGTTGCGGACTGAAGGGTTTACGGTAGAAGAAGTTCCCTATTCTGAAATTGCTAAACAGGAGGGATTATTACGTTGTACTACCATGCCGTTAGTACGGGTGTAGGAGCTACTCCTCACTTCGTTAAATTTTAAAGGATTAGCCTATTTTTTTGTACTATTGTGAGATTATAGGACAAGTATCCCCATTGTTATGAGATTAAAAGTACTTTTTACGCTTGCAATGCTCTCTTTTGTAACTGGTTTTTCCCAGCATTCTCCTGCTAGAGACTGGAATGAAGAAATGTTGCATGCCATTAGAAACGATTTTGCAAGACCCACAGTACACGCACGTAATCTTTTTCACGCCAGTGTGGTAATGTACGATGCCTGGGCAATTTTCAACCCGCCTGCTTCTCCGGTTTTGTTAGGAAACACATTTCAAGGCGTAAGCACCCCTTATAGTAGTTTGCCAGTTCCTGCAAATGCAGACGAAGCAACACAAGAAGTAATGAGTTATGCGATGTACAGGCTTATGAGCCATCGATTCCAGAACTCACCTGGAGTAGAAGAAATTTTTACTTCTATAGACTTGTTGATGGATTCCTATGGGTACGACACTTCTATAAACACAACAAACTATAGTGATGGGTCTTACGCAGCATTGGGAAATTACTTAGCCAGAATGATGATCCAATTTGGGCTTCAGGATAATTCCAATGAGATAAATGATTATGCCAATCAGTTTTATGCCCCTGTAAACCCGCCATTAATATTGGAGGAATATGAAGATAACATACACATAAATCCTGACCATTGGCAACCGCTTGCATTTGAGTCATATATAGATCAAAGTGGTAATATAATCCCCGGAGGAATCCCCAATTTTTTAAGCCCGGAATGGGGAGCCGTAAGTCCTTTCGCCTTACAAGAAGAAGATTTGGAAATTTTAAATAATGGAAGTATCAACAGTTATGTCTACAATAATCCTGGCGACCCACCCTATATACAGAACTCAAATGCTAATGGTATTGACGACCCGTACAAGTGGAACTTCTCTTTAGTACTTTCCTGGTCATCTCACTTAGACCCGGAAATTTTAACCGAAATAGATATTTCACCAGCCAACTTAGGCAATTATGATAGTGCGCTGTTTCCGGAAACTTTTACTGAATATAAAGACTTTTACGACTTTACCAATGGCGGAGCTACAAGCAATGGGCACGACGTAAACCCGGTAACGGGAATGCCTTATGAGCCACAAATGGTGAAATTAAGTGATTATGCGCGCGTACTCGCTGAGTTCTGGGCAGATGGCCCAGACTCTGAAACACCACCAGGACATTGGTTTGTAATCTTGAATTATGTATCTGATCATCCGTTGTTGGAAAAACGATTTAAAGGAGAAGGTCCCATTTTGTCAGACCTAGAGTGGGACGTAAAATTGTATTTAACCTTGGGAGGTGCAATGCATGACGCAGCTGTCACTACCTGGGGAATTAAAGGATTTTATGATTATACACGACCTATTTCAACCATACGCTATATGGCTGCAAAAGGGCAGAGTACAGACCCCGCGCTACCCAATTTCGACCCACACGGCCTTCCACTTATCGATACATTAATTGAATTGATTGAAGAAGGAGATCCCTTGGCAGGAGCGGATAATGAAAATGTAGGGGAACTAAAGGTACTTGCCTGGAGAGGACCCGATTTTATTGAAGATCCTACAGTAGACATTGCCGGAGTAGACTGGATTTTGGCAAAGCGATGGTGGCCCTACCAGCGGGGTACCTTTGTAACTCCGCCGTTTGCAGGATATGTTTCTGGACATTCTACGTTTTCAAGAGCTGCTGCCGAAGTGCTTACGTTTACCACCGGAGATGCTTTTTTCCCAGGAGGAATGGGAACTTTTGAAATTGAACAGGACACCTTTTTGTTTTTCGAAAAAGGCCCCTCAGAACCGTTTTCCCTTCAGTGGGCAACCTATCGTGATGCATCAGACCAGACAAGTCTTTCTCGTATCTGGGGCGGAATACACCCACCGGTTGACGATGTGCCTGGGAGAATATTAGGCGAACAAATTGGTCTGGGAGCTTTTAATCTTGCAGAAGCCTATTTTAATGGTGAAATTCTGGGCGTTGAAGATACTAGTCTTCTAAGTGAGCTGGTTTTATACCCTAATCCAGCAAAAAATACAGTGCAAATAGCACATCCAGCCTCGCTTACCATTGAGACTATTGAAGTGTTTGATACAGCTTCAAGAAAGGTACAATCGTTTCAAAATAATAAAAATGAAGTACAACCTTCTTTTGCTATTCAAACTTTGGAGAACGGACTGTATATTGTGAAGCTTCAAACCTCAAGGGGTGCAGTAAGTAAAAGATTGCTGGTAGAAAGATAAATCTTACTTCATAGTTATTACGTAGCTATACTATGCGATATAACTTTTTTTTACTCCTGTTTTTTATGATTGTAGCCTTTCCTGCTCTGGGGCAAGGTAAGATCGATGGTTTTTACCAGGGAACACATCAAGGTGCTATAGTTTTAGGGGGCGGATTTGAAGATTCAAAAAAATATCTTGCTGGCGATAACAAGTTAGACCTGGAAAGGAGTACATATTATGTTTCACTTTTTACCGCGTACGGAATTACAGATAACTTAGATGTAAATCTTTCAGTTCCCTATATTTCCAGTACTACTGAAAGCAATTTACAGGACCTTTCTCTTATGTTGAAGTACAAGCTTCTTCAGTTTAATTCAGAACCCGGTATATTTGAAGTTAGTACAGCAGCTGGATTTTCTACACCTCTTTCAGATTATACTATTGGAGGGCTGAATGATATTGGACAACAAGCAACCATTGTTGAAACACGTGCCATGGTGCATTTTATGAGCAAATCTTCTTGGTTTGCCACACTTCAGAGCGGTTTTTCATTTAAACTCGAGGAGGTTCCAAATAGTTTACCAGCAACCTTAAAAGTAGGAAAAGCGACATCAACCTGGTATTACGATGTGTATTACGACTACCAGCATTCATTTGGAGGTATCGACTACCGTGGGACACCATTTCCACAAAATTTCCGAGAGTTTGGAGTAGACTTTCATAAAGTTGGCGGGACCTTATTCAAGCCGTTTTCGTCCACTTTAGGGGCATATGTTTCAGTTTCATACATTTTTGAAGGAAGGAATACGTTTCTGGGTGCTGCGTATGGATTGGGAGTGAGTTACCAAATAAATTCTGATTAATACTTCAACAAGAAGTTATATTGAGACTCTATTTTCTTAATTTTGTTTTCTGAAATATAACTACATGTCACAAATCACCAATACCATTTTAATGATTCGCCCGGTAGCCTTCCGTATGAATGAGGAAACTGCTGTAAATAATTATTTTCAAGAAGATATTAAAGCTAAAACCTTGGATATTAATTCCAAGGCACAGCAAGAGTTTGATGCATTTGTAGCCAAATTAAGAGCTGTTGGTGTGCAGGTTATTGTAGAGCACGACGATCTTAGCATGGATACACCAGATTCTATCTTTCCTAACAATTGGGTTAGTTTTCATGCCGATGGAACAGTTGGTTTGTACCCAATGTTCGCTGAAAACAGACGTCGTGAAAGAAGAGAAGAAATTATAACTCGTTTGGAGAATGAAGGTTTTCATGTAGAAGGTTTTATGGATTACACACCTGCCGAAGATGAAGGCTTTTTCTTGGAGGGAACTGGAAGTCTCTTGCTGGACAGGGTGCACAATAAAGCCTATTGCGCATTATCTCCAAGGGCAGATGAAGGGTTGTTTATCGAATTTTGCGAAGATTTCGAATATGATCCCGTGGTTTTTACAGCGAACCAAACGGTGCATAACCAACGTATGCCTATTTACCATACCAATGTAATGATGGCGCTTGCTGAAAATTTTGCCATTATCTGTTTAGATACCATAGACGACAAATATGAAAAGAAAAATGTGCTTAAACACTTAAAAGAGTCTAAAAAGGAAGTGATCACTATTTCTGAAGCGCAAATGCATCAATTTGCAGGAAATATGCTTCAGGTAAAAGGTAAAGACCACACCTATATGGTAATGAGTGAGGCTGCCAGATCTAGTCTAACACCAGATCAGGTAAGAGCTATTCAAAAACACACTAAAATTTTGAGCAGTGACCTTACTACCATTGAAACCTGTGGGGGTGGAAGTGCCCGTTGCATGATGGCGGAGGTTTTTCTTCCGAAAAAAGAGTAAATTTTATAGTAGCTTGAATAAACAGTGTTGCTTAGAGGTGAAATCAAAACTTTATAGCAATTCTAAAATCATCCCCGCAACTATAGAATAGTGAAAAGTTAGTGTAGTATACCTTGAAAGATTGCCGCCAAAATTTTAAAAATGATTGCTGAGCAATTTATTCATTTTTAAAATTTCACCACCCCGGTTTATATTTTTCGGTTTCGACTTCATTTTCAGGAATTGGCTATTCTGTGAATCATTCCATTAAATATAAAATAATGAAAAGGGAGCATAGTATACCAATAGAGTCTTCCCCATAAACCTCTGGGTCTAAATGTTGCCGTTTGATGTAAGATGTTGTCTTTGTCTATTTTAAACTCTAACCACGCTTCGCCAGGAACTCGCATTTCAGCAAAAAGTAAAAGCCTTTTTTCTTTTTTATCGGCCAGAATTACACGCCAGAAATCGAGACTGTCTCCTTCATAAATTTTATTGGGATTAGTACGACCACGACGTAAGCCTACCCCGCCAAAGACCTTGTCCAGATACCCGCGAATTTTCCATAACCAGTTGCCATAATACCAGCCACGTTTGCCGCCAATACTCCAGATGTTTTCCAATGCCTTTTCAGGATCTTTTAATTCAATGGTTTGGGCATCCTTGAGACACCCCTGGTCTGGGACCTCTACATATTTTTTCAGATCACTTCTAAAACGCCCGCTCACCATACTATCTTTCCAACTGGACACTACCTGATTTTGTTTTATCTTTTTAAAAGCCAGATCAATGGCTTCAGTATAGGAGACAGGAGATACGTTCAGCATTTCCTGTAAACGTGTATCTTTAGTAATTACTTCAACACGCATACTGTCTACTAAGTTTAAAGCTAGTTTATACGAGGTAGAGGTAACAAAATAGAGCCAGTACGAAGACAGTTTGGGTGACATAAAAGGGACGTCAATGATGGTCATATGCAGGTTTCGGCATTTTCCATACCCCAGCATCATTTCTTTGTAAGATAGAATATCGGGTCCTCCAATATCAAAGCTATCGTTGTAGGCAGCTTCATTTCCCAGGACACCGGTTAAATAGGTTAACACATCCCGAATGGCAATAGGTTGACAACGTGTTTTTACCCACTTAGGAGTAATCATTAACGGGAGTTTTTCACAGAGGTCTCTTATAATTTCAAAAGATGCGCTTCCGCTTCCAACTATAATGGCAGCACGAAGTACCGTAAGGTCTGTCACGCCATCCCCTAAAATATCTTCAACATTTTTTCGTGAGGTAAGATGCTTGCTAAGACTTGTTTCATTTACAATCCCACTTAGATAAATTACTTGCTTACATTGGGTGTGTTCTAAGTATGCATTAAAACTTTTGGCTGAAACCTCCTCCTTTTCATCAAAATCGTCTGTGGAGGCAGACATGGAGTGTATTAGATAATAGGCGACATCTATATCTTTGGGTAGCTTTTCAGGCTGTACTTCTTCGAGGAAATCGATTTCAACAACTTCAACTTTCTTACGCAGATCTTCAGATATAGAAAGTCGGTTGGCATTCCGAACGGAGCATACAACCTCGTGTCCTTCTTCCAAAAGTAAGGGGAGTAATCGCATGCCAATATAACCGTTGGCTCCGGTGAGTAAAATTTTCAATGGGTGTTAATTTGTTTAAAGATACAGAGCAATTGCTAAACAAGCGTTGACTTTATAAAAACTTTAAATGGATAGGTAAGTTTAGTATCTTTATAAAACTTAATAAGCTTTTATGAAAATATTAAAATCTGTTTTAATTGTGGTGGGTATCGTACTTATTGGCTTTGGACTCTACAACGCTTTTATTCCACAAGAAGTGTTGGATGTAGGGCCCTTGGAAGTTTCAGCGAAAGAAGGGTTGAGTAACCAGACACTGGCAATGATTGGATTAGGCGTTTTGGCACTTATAGCTGGCGCGTTTATGAGAAAAAGGTAAGATGAGGCTTGAGGTCGCTTTGCTTTTAGGTTAGAGTGGCACACTCTTTTTGCTTTATGTTGTATACATCATTTAGAACAATACTTTTTTATCATAAATCCTTCCTGCTTCATACCTAGCTGCTTAACTCTAAAGATCCTCCAGTCTGGTGGGTGTAGCTTCTGCTTTTGCTGCCAGGACTTTATTCATAAAGGTGTGGGTTGCTTTGTCTTTAGACCTGGCTTCAATTTTTATAAAATAATTGTCCCGGTAGATGCTGTATTCTTCAGACTTGCCTTTGTAGAGCACTAGTCTGTAGTACGGAATTACCAGCGCATAACTTTCCAATAAACTTCTGAATCCTACAATAATTCCGTTGGGGCGCATTTCAATATTACATTGGTTGCGGTTGTTGTCTAGCAGTAACAGGTTGCTTATTTGTACGCTCGTTTCCGTTATAATTAACTTTGAAGACCCTATACCACGCATTTTAATTCGTGTGGAAAGGGGAAAAGGCTTGCCTACTTCTGCATCAATCTTCTGGCTTATTTGCTTATTGTTGTAAGAAACATTTACGAGCATTCTTAGGGATTTTAATGACCATTTAGTGGCTTCAGGTTTATATAATGATACTTGATAGTCCCCAAATGTTCTATTTCTAATTCTTTGGAGTTGAGCTTTGCCCAGTCAAAATTTTGCTCAACTGCTTTTTCTTTATACTGATTCAAAAGTGAATCTGATACAAGTAAATATTCATCTATAGGCACGTTATTTTTTAAGAGTCTGTGTGCAGTAATAACATCTTCTCCCATTAATTTTATGTGGTTTCCAATTTGCACCATACCAATTTCAGCACCGTAATGAAGGATTATTTTGAGCCCTAAAATTTCCGGGAAGTCAATATCTTTATTTTTGTCTTTAAACTTTTTTAGCAACCCCTCCATTTTTTCATAAAACTGAGTGTAAAATAATTTGCACTGGTCTACTAAGTCCTGAAAGGGGGGAAGTTCTCCTTTTTTGAAAAAGAGAACAGCATCGCCTTCAATTTCTGAAACTTTCAGGTCTATCTCGTTGCTATAAATGATTTCGTTGAGCAATGCAGGAATCACCTGAGAACTTACATCAATATCTACAGAGCGCATAAATTCGGTAAAACCGCTAATATCAGGAATGCAAATAAGGGCTGGACTTGGTTTCATAGTTATTTTTATTGCTGAAAGATACAACCACCATGCTATTATACAAGTGAGATTAACATACTGTTGATTTTTTATTGAAAACCCGATCCATACCGCCATTATTTTAGAATATACCTATCTTTGCACCCATAAATCAACACCATGAATTTGCAGAAAAATTTAGCACAACACATTAAAAAAGCCGTTACCGAAACCTACGGAGTCACTATAGAACATGTAGAATTTCAAGCGACCCGTAAGGATTTTGAAGGCGATGTAACCGTGGTTATATTTTCTATGTTGCGTTCAGTAAAGGGAAACCCTGTTCAAATTGGTGAAACTATTGGTGACTATCTGGTGAAAAATGTACCTGAAGTTACAAAATTTAATGTTGTCAAAGGCTTTTTAAATCTGGTGTTAAGCGATGCTTATTACCTGGATTTTTTCCAGACTATTCAGGATTTTTCTACCTACGGAACCGTTCCTGCCTCCAACGAAGCTATGATGGTAGAGTACGCCTCTCCAAACACAAATAAACCCTTGCATTTAGGGCACATACGTAATGTGTTGTTGGGTTATTCGGTTGCTGAAATTCTAAAAGCTTCAGGTAAAAAGGTCTATAAAACCCAAATAATTAACGACCGTGGCATTCATATTTGTAAGAGTATGCTGGCATGGCAACGCTACGGAGACGAAGAAACACCACAGTCTTCTGGATTAAAAGGTGACAAGTTGGTTGGAAACTATTACGTAAAATTCGACCAGGAATACAAAAAAGAAATTAGCAACCTGATTGAAGAGGGAGCTACAGAAAAAGAGGCCAAAGCAGAAGCTCCTATTTTAGTAGAAGCCCAGGAAATGCTCCGTAAATGGGAGGCTGGAGATCCTAAAGTTGTGGCACTATGGGAAAAAATGAACGGTTGGGTATACGAGGGCTTTGATGCAACCTATGAAAACATTGGGGTTGACTTTGACAAAAATTACTACGAAAGCGAAACGTATTTGCTGGGAAAAGATTTTATACAGGCCGGACTGGAAAAAGGCGTGTTTGAAAAAGACCCTGATGGCTCTGTCTGGTGCGACCTAACCGCAGAAGGCCTGGATAGAAAAATTGTATTGCGTAGCGATGGAACTGCTGTGTATATGACACAGGATATTGGAACTGCAATCCAGCGTGTAAAAGATTTTCCCGATGTAAACGGAATGATCTATACCGTAGGAAACGAACAGGAGTATCATTTTCAGGTGTTGTTTTTAATCCTCCAGAAACTCGGTTTTAGCTGGGCTGAAAATTTATACCATTTAAGTTACGGAATGGTAGATTTACCAAGCGGAAAAATGAAAAGTCGGGAAGGAACCGTTGTAGATGCAGACGACTTAATAGACGATATGGCGGCAACAGCCAAGGAAATTTCAGAAGAATTGGGCAAGATTGACGATTTTTCAGCAGAAGAGAAAGCGGAGTTGTACAAAACCATTGGTTTAGGGGCTCTAAAATATTATATCCTGAAAGTAGACCCTAAAAAACGAATCCTCTTCAATCCAGAAGAAAGTGTCGATTTTCAAGGAAATACGGGGCCGTTTATTCAATATACCTATGCACGGATTCAGTCTATTCTTCGCAAGGCTGAAATAGAACAAGAGACTTCAACGGCACTCAACATTACATTACAACCAAAAGAAAAGGAACTTCTAAAGATCTTGCAACAGTTTCCAGAGGTCATTCAATTGGCAGCTGGTAATTACAGTCCTGCATTGGTGGCAAATTATACGTACGACTTAGTAAAAGAATTTAATTCGTTTTACCAGAACGTCCCTATTTTTGGAGCTGAAGATACTTCTGAAATCGCTTTTAGAGTTTCGCTGTGTGATGCTGTTGGGAAGGTGATTAAAACTGCATTTTCTCTACTCGGAATACAGGTGCCGGATAAGATGTAGTTAAAATAACAACTGCAACGAAATATTAGGCGTTAGCCCAAGAGAGAATTCATCTACTCTACGAATGGAGGGAACACCTTCCACATCTTCCAGAATATAATACCTGTTCAGGGAGTTGCTTCTGTTGAAAATATTAAGCACTGCGAGATTTATTTTCCCGCTAAAAGTAGCGTCCAGTTTTACGTTATACGACGCTGAAAAATCACTCCTGAAATAACTCGGGAGTGTTTCATTGTTTGGACTGTTAAAATTTATTGTTGAAACTCCAGCTTCGGTTGAGACAGAATTAGTGGCTAAAGGCGAGGTATAAGGCAATCCGGACTTAAACGTATTTCCTAATGAAAAACTAAAGTCCTTATAATCATAACTTCCTGCTAAGGTGATAGAGTGAGTGCTATCCAGATTGTTTCTGAAGGTTTCAGGTTGCACTTCAGGAAAAGTATAGGTGTTGTCCTGATAAGTGTAGCTAAGCCAGAGGTTAGCATCCTTTAATTTTTTGTTGCCAGAAATTTCGACTCCTTTTACATTGTATTCTCCATGAAAACTGGACTCTTGCAACTGATTTCTAAAGCCGAGATTTGCAGTATTAATATTTTCTACATTTTTCAGGAAGAATTCTGTCGCTATAATCCAGTTGTCCTGGGCGTAATTTAAGCCTACTCCCAATTGTTTGCTGTTCAGAATTTTGTTGTCTTCCGAGTCTGCTAACAACCAATCACGGGTCTCGACTCCTAATAAATTGTCACGAATGTTTACGGTTTGATATACAGTCTGGTGCTTTAGTTCACCAGATAGAGTAGCACGCCATTTGGCATTCAATTTTTGGTCAATATGAAAGCGAGGCTCTATAAAGTTTTCTGAAATAGAAGCATATTCTGTAAACCGAAGTCCAGAAGAAACAGTGGTTGCTCCATTAAAAAAACGAAGATTACTACCTGCAAAAAAAGCATTTGAAAATAAGCTGTTTTCCTGCGTTTCTATAGTTGAACTGTTGCTGTTTGTTGCAGCATCCACGATTTCAGTATCGGTATATTGGTAGCCGCCAGTGAACGTAATTTGTTCATTCACTTTATAGGAAATATCTGCTTTCAGCCCTTTTTCAGTGACTTTGTTCTGGTTGGAAGCCAATAAGGCAAGGTCTACATTATTTGTAAACTCACTCCGGCTGTAATTACTTTGGTACAGTACTACTTTTGAAGTAATAGGAAGTTTTCCGCCCCAAGTACGCTGCCATGAAAATCCATTTGTAGTGTTTTGTTGCTCCAGTTCGCTCTCTAATACCGAAGAATTTTGTGAACCTATAAAGCGCTCGGTAAATTGCAATGTATTGTCTATGGCAAGAAAATGATAACTCACTTCGTCACGTGGTGTAATTTTCCATAGTGCTTTTACAGAAACATCAAAAAAATTGAAGGCTTCATCTGTAGAACGTACACCATCGGAGCTGTTATTTTGAAGGTTGGTCACTACCGTATTTTGAAAAACTTTACTGAAAAATTCGTTGTATACCGGGTTTCCAATTCCAGTGTTTATGGATGTTCTTCCGGAAACAGTGAGTAAAAACTTTTCAGAAAGCGGAACCTCTCCATAGCCGTTCGCACTCGTTAAGTTAATTCCCAACCCGCCCTGGAAATTTTCCGGAATCGTATTGTTGGATTCCAGTGCAATAACTCCAGATACGCCTTCTCCATAGCGAGGACTCGTTCCATTTTTGTATATGGTAACATTCTTTGTGAGGTTAGGGTTAAAGGCTGAAATAAGCCCAAAGAAATGCCCTGTCTGGTACATTCTAATATCGTCCCAAAGTATTAAAAACTCGTCCGAAGTACCACCCCGAACGTTAAGGTTAGCAGCAGTTTCGTCGGCACTGTCAATACCGGGTAACGCTTGTGCAATTTGTAGTACATCAGGTTCAATAAGGCTTGGTAAGATGTCAAAATTTTTATTGGAGATCGTTGTAGCGCCTTCCACATTTCTGGAGATACCTTTGGTAATAAAATCACTCAACACAACTTCTGGTAAATAGGTGTACGATTGTGATACATATATAAACGGGCACGTATTCTGAAGTGCTACCTCCTGTGCATTGATGGTACGCGCTAAAAATCCATTGATGAGAATGCTTATAATTTCATTTTCAGAAATAGCATCCAGGTTAAAATTTCCTCCACTATCACTGGTGGTGGTTTTAGTTGTGGTAACAAGCTCGGCATTTGCTATAGGGTAACTGCTTTCGGCGTCTATTAAGATCCCACAAACTGAGATCTTTGTAGCCTGCTTAACCTGTACTGCAATATAACGATCGTTAACCTGTGTAAACTCGAGATTCCCGGAAACAGAGAGTTCCTGTAAGGTCTGCTGAAGGTTTAAAGAAGCATCAGGTTTGGCAACTTCAATATTTTTGAGGTCTTTTCTAAGGTATGAAAACTTTACATCGAAGGACTTTTCAGTCTGTCGCAGGATTTTTAGGAGAGAAAATTTTTCAGTTGGAGTCTGGGACACCACTGAAAGGGTTGAAAAAAGCAGCAGGAATACCCAACAAAATAAGTGCTTATTCTGAAGTGTTTTTAGGTGAAATAATGATACTTGTTTCGTTTTCAATAGTATAATTTAATCCTAAAGGAATGGTAATAGTCTGCAACGCAGCTTCCATATCTTTATGTGTATAGCTACCTGTATAACGTAAAGTTACATCAATATTTTTAGTTGTCACCGTAGTCTGGTATGTGGTTTCAAAATCCTGAAGCACGTTTGTAATGAGCGCGTCGTCATAGCTACTTTCATTACCAACCCATGTAGGTTTGTTGACAAACGTTTCAGTTACTTGCAAATTACCATTTTTTAAAGAGGCACTTTTGCCTCTGGCTAACTCAATTGTTTTATTATTATACGTCACGGCTACCAAGCCTTCAAAACAAGTAATGCTAAAATCTTTGTCATTTCCTAAAACATTAAATTGAGTTCCAAGAACTTCAACCTGTCCCTGTGGGGTGTGTACCGTAAATGTTTTTCCTTTGGCAACTTTAAAATAAGCTTCCCCAGACAGGTTCAAGTCTCTTGAATTCTCCCAGGTGTTTTCTTTATAGGACAGTTCAGAAGTTGCGTTTAGTAATACCTCTGAGCTATCTGGCAAAGCTATCGTTTTAGTTTCAGCCAGCTGTGTAGTAACAGTAGTGGGTAAGGAATTTATAAATACATACGAAGCAACAAGTAAAGCGAGAACGGCAGCAACTTTTAAGATCCTTGGTAAGGTTCTTACTTTTGGAGCTTTCTGAGTTTTTACTTTTAGTTTTTCTTTTACATCTTTTAAACCAGCTTCTGTATTAAATGCTGGGATTTCAATGTGCTGTGCATACGCATCAATTTTTTGGTAGGCGGCAAATTCCGGATAGGTTTCCAGAGCAGCCAGATCCTCGGCGGTATGTGTGCCGTTAAGCCATTTGTCCAGTAATTGCGTGTTCATAGTTGCTTGCTTCTAGTTGTTAAACAGTTATCTCCTCTTTTTACTACCTGTAGATTAAATTTTTTCTACCGTTTTCCGTAATGCTTCCAGGGCATCGTGTATTCTTTTGCTTACTGCTTTGTCTGAAATACCGAGGATCTCGGCAATCTCTCTGTATTTTTTTCCTTCCACTCGGCTTAACAGGAAGGCTTCTCGTTGTAGTTCGGTTAAATTGGCAATGGCTTGTTGTAGCTTTTCTCCATACTCTTTTTCTTCCAGCAAAAACTGTGGAGAATGCTTCTCCACTTTGGGCTGGTGGTGCTCAACATATTTCAGGACTACCTTTTTATGAGCGACAGTATTTAAGAATGTATTATTGGCTACGGTATACAAATACGATTTTGCCTTCTGCGGGGGAACTTTTTTACAATTTTCCCATAACTTAATAAAGGCCTCTTGGGCCATATCATACGCTTTGTCCTTATCGCCACATTTAAAATAAATAAAATTTCGAATGGCCTGAGCGTACTCTTTATAAATAGAGTCGTAGGTGCGTTCCTCGCAAACGTGTTTTTTTTCTTCCATAGTTAGCTGTAAACTTATAGAAAAAATTAAATATAAAAATCAGGTAGTAATTTTCACTCTTAGCTGTTATACTAGTAAGGATCAGTTTTTAGAACTAGCTGTCCTTATTCGAATTTGTTTCAGGTTTATGGAACAAAGGAAACTGAATTGCTATGAAAAGAATTCGGTTGGTTAATGTGAAAGCCCGTGTTGCAACTTATGTTGTGGACGGGCTTTTTTATGGTGCTGAAGTTTAATCGAAAAACCGATACCCGATTATTTTATCTTTCCCTTCCGTAGCATCTACAACAAGTAAGTAGCTAAGTTTATACCCATCTGTAAATTCCAGGTAACTTTGAAATTGATATATTTTTCCAATTTCATCTCTTTCTTCGGCAATACCAAAAGGGTAGTAGCCTTTTACGCTACCGTGTTTTTTTTCTTTGGCAGCTATTCCGTTTCTAATATTTACTGCCATGGATTTTGGAATGTTGGTATTGTTCTTTAGCTCGTCAAGCATGTCAAAGTCCTTGTCGATAATACGTTGTGAAAAGTCTCTGAACACCTTTGCTTTGTGATTTATAGGAGCAAGAATATCCATACCGTAATAGTAAGAAACAGTATCCTTTTTAGAATTTATGAGGTTTACTTCTATATCGGTATACGCATCTTTTTCATCTTCTGTAAGTGCGTTGTAGACTAAGAGTGCTGTATTGGATGTCGTTACCGTTGGAGCAAGGGTATCTATCATAGCACTATTTTTTATGACCACATTAAAACTGGTGCGTTTTTCACTTTCGTTGGAAACAAAACTTTTTGAATAGGATACATCGCCGTTATACACTTCAGCAATGTCATCTAATACTTTTTTTTCGGTTTCAGAAGCACAGGATAGTAGTGCTAGTATTCCTAGGGTTGTAATAATATATTTCATACTATGGGTTATTTGGTTAGATTGTATTCCAGTGCCGTACGAACCAGCCCAGCGGTATTTCTTACCCCTGTTTTAATGAGCATGTTGCGGCGGTGGGTTTCTACGGTTCCAAAACTTATAAAAAGTTTATCTGCAATTTCCTGAGTGGTGCATTCGTCCAGTATAAGTCTTAGCACATCTTTTTCCCGCCTCGATAAGGTAGGGAAGGGGCTGGTAATTTTTTCACTTCCGTTTTTCAGGACGCTGTTTAAAACAATTTCATTTACAGTATCATCCAGGTACATTTTGTTTTGGTGTACTGTTTTTATAGCGTCAATCACTTCGTCTTGTCCGGCATTTTTCAGTACGTACCCCTTGGCTCCATTATTCAGCATTAACTTTATAAGGCTGCTTTCTTTGTGCATGCTTATAGCGACAATCTTTAAGTCTGTATTATCTTTAAGTAATTTTTTGCAGGTTTCAATGCCATTAATTCCAGGCATATTAATATCTAATAAAACAACATCTACTTGTTGTTTTGGGATTTCTACAATACTTTCCTCTCCTGTTAAGGCTGTGCCAACTACGGTAATATCTGTTTCATCTTTCAGCAGTAACTGCATCCCATCTATTACCATTTTGTGGTCGTCTACTATAAATACGTGTATCATATTGTCGGGATATTAATGGTTAATGAAGTTCCGTTGTTAGGTTGTGTGTCCCAGTCTATAGTACCGTCCAGGTACGCAACTCTACTAGCAATACTTTTTAGTCCAAGTCCTCCTTTAGCAACAGCTTCTTCAAAGTTAAAGCCTTTTCCATCATCCTCTACGAGTAAGTTAATTTCCTGTTGGTGTCCTACTAATTGGATTAAAATATTTTTTGCCTCGGCATGTTTACGGATGTTTGATATGATTTCCTGTAGTAACCGATACATCATTATTTCTTTGGTAGGTTCAATACCTTTAGGAAGGTTTGTTAGTTCCAGCGTTACCCCATAACCTTGTTCTTTAAGGTGTGCTGCAAGATCTTCAATAGCTCCTTCTAATCCAGAAAGACTAAGTGCGTGGGGCATCATATTGTGAGAAATCCTGCGTACTTCTATACAGGCTTCATCAATTAAGTTATTGGTCTTTTCGGTAAGATTTAAGGAGCTTAGTTGCTCAATTTCATTTTGTATGGTGGTAAAATGAGCTTTTACGGTACTTAGGAGTCCGCCTAGACTATCGTGTAAATCTTTAGCAATACGCAAGCGTTCTGCTTCCTGTCCTTCAATCATACTATTCATAGCCAGTAATTTATTTTTTTGTTGTAGTTCAGTAATTTTTTGTTGTTGAAGGGCTTCGGTTTGCATAGCCAATTTGTTCTTATACTGCATTCGCTTACGCAAGAACAAGATAATAACAATTGAAAAAATTGCCAAAGTGATTAAACTAATAAGGATATTTCGTTTTAACCTCTTCTCTTTCTGAAGTATTTCCTCCTGCTCTTCCTGTTTTTTGTTGAAATCGTACTGCATTTCAATTTGTGTAAGACGCTTGATGGTCTTTTCATTGATAACAGAATCTCTTGCTATAGTATACAGTTCGAAATTGTCCAGCGCTTTTTCAAAATTCCCGTTTCGTTTATAAGCGTCGTACAAACATTCGCAGGCTTTAGACATTAAGTCCGGCACTTTAATTATGTCTATAAGTTTTTTGGCTTTTTCACAATCTGCTATGGCAAGATCATACTTTCCTTGTTTAATGTAAAGAATCCCCCGCTCAGGAAGTGTTTCAGCAATACCAGATTGATATCCTTTTTCTTCAAATGTAGTAAGGGCATCATTTAGACTGGTCATGGCCTTGTTGTCTTCGTTCAATTTTACAAATGCGGTACCAATATTCAGGTCTGAAAAAGCTACCGAAATAGGAGAAGCCCCGCCTTTTAATTTTAACGCTTTTCCTTCTTTAAAAGCTTCCAATGCATCTTTTTCACGACTCATTTTTAATAACAAATTCCCTTTATTGCTAGTAATTACACCAGCGGCCCTTGTATCTCCCATTGCCAGGGCGGCTTCGTTTGCTATGTTGTAATATACCAGCGAGGTTTCAAAGTCTTCGATCTTGTTGTATAAATTGGCAAGTGAATTTGCAAGGACAAAATTTTGTCCTTTTTGCTTTGTCTTTTCTGCTTCTGATAATGCCGTTGTGTCTATCTTATCTAAAATTTCCCGGGCTTGCATGGTATATACGATAGATTGAGAAACGGCATCCTTTTGACTGGCAATACCCCCCTTAGTAGCCAGAATACCAGAACGCACAAAAGGAAATTTATCTTTGGGTATGTAGGTAAGCGATTTGTTTAAATAGATGCTGGCAGAATCTAACTGGGCATTAAAAAAGTAATAGTTTCCTAAAGAATAATATGAGTTTGCCAACATCTCGGCATCGTCCTGTTCTTTAGAAATAGTTATAGCATTATCAATAAGTTTTTTAGTGGGTTTTATATATCTGTTTTGCCCAGAATTGGAAGTCAGGATCTTGATGGCACTCATGTCTTTTTCCATCCTGTCCACAACCTGAAGAATAGAATCCACCTTTTCCTGGTTTATGGGTTGGCGTTGTCCGTAAGCAAGCCTACAAAAACACAGCGCAAAGCACGTGAATAAAAGTAAGTTATAAGTGGTTAGTTTCACGTACTTTGTGGAAGGTTGATTGGTTAATTCGAAAGTACGGGTGTATTTTTAGAAAACGTATATGATTTCTACCACTGCTAAAATCTATATGAATTCATAGAGGTAAAATTCCTACAATTTATACAACAGGCAGCTTCACAAGAACCGTAGTACCGTCCCCTCTTGCAGAATCCCAGTGTATGGTACCGTCTAAAAACTGAACACGGCTGTTAATATTTTTAAGTCCAAGCCCTCTGTTTTTTAATTCTTCTTCATAATTAAACCCGTCACCATCATCTTCTACCAGAATAGTTACTTCATTTTCGTGACCAATTAATTGTATGGTAACTTGTTTTGCGTTGGAATGCTTACGAATATTAGAAAGTAGCTCTTGTAGTAACCTATAAATCATTACTTCTTTCGTAGACTCTAAGGATTCCGGAAAACTTACAAGGGCTACATTGGTTTCATATCCTTCCTGTTGCAGTTGTAATCCAAGATCTTCTACAGCCCCTTTGAGACCAGAAATACTAAGAGCTTGCGGCATCATGTTGTGGGAAATTCTTCGTACCTCAACAACAGCTTCGTCTATGAGTTTATTGGTTCTATCGGCCAGGTTTATTTTTTCGATCTGCTTAAATTCATTTTGAATGGTAGTAAAATGTGCTTTTACGGTACTTAGCAAACCACCCAGGCTATCGTGTAAGTCTTTCGCTATGCGAAGTCGCTCGGCCTCCTGACCTTCTATCATACTATTAAGAGCGAGTAATTTGTTTTTTTGTTGTAATTCAGTAATTTTTTGTTGCTGAATCGCCTGTGTTTGTGAGGCAATGGTTTTTTGTGATGAGAGTCTATATCTAAAAAAAAAGAATAATAGCAACGCCAATATTCCTAACGCAATTAAGCCATATCGTGTTTGATTCTTGATGCGAGTTTGTTTCTCTAACTCCAATTGCTGTGATAGGATTTTCCGTTCTTTTTTTTCAGTTTCAAATTCAATTTCGAGTTCGGCAATGTTGTGCTTCATTTTTTCTGAAGTTACACTATCCTGTAACGATCCTTGAAGAATCTTATAATCGTAAGCATCCTTATAATTATTTACAGCAGCACTTATTTTAGCAAGCGAAATATACATGTCAATTAAATGCGATGGTTTTTCTACAGTTTTAAGTTTAGCAACTGCATTTTTTAAATACGGAATTCCCTTTTCTGGTGTTCCGTTTGCGGTATAAATATTGGCCAGGGCGATACTTGTGGAGGCATACGAGTTCATGCTATTTAAACTATCACTTATAGCAATGGCTTTTTGAAGCAGGGGTATATTCTCTTTGCTCATACGTTTTTTAAAGAGCGCCTCAATAGGCATATGCCCTGCCGGGGTGTTGGCGTGAGCTTCTTCATAATGTTCAGAAAGAATTTGCGTGAATTTTGCCAGTTGCTCAGGATTGTTCATTTGTGTATAAAAATCAAGAATCATATACAAATGAAACCGCTTCTGTGGCACGTTGGGTCCATCTTTTACAAGATCATACACCTTTAAAAGGTATTTTTCTTGGGTGTCATAGTCTTTAAGAGTGTTGTAGACAGCTGCTTTTGCATCGTAGAAGTTTGCCAACATTTCTTGATGCTCTTCTTTCAGAACTAATTCCTCTACCTGGTTGAGGTGCTTAAGAGCAAGATCTGGCTGGTTTTTTTGATCGAAGGTGTAACCCAGAGAGAAGCTATAGAAGATGTATCGCTTTTCATCTTTAAATTTTCTTGCTAATTCTATGCCTTTCTTTTTTAGTGCTATGGCTTCATCTAAAAACCCACTTCTCGATAAGTTTCTTGAATAAGCCTCATACATAATAAGCTTGGCGTATTGAGAAGTGTCTTTCTTGAATGCATATTCAAATAATGGCGTCGCCTTTTCAGGAGTATTTTTTAAAACAATACTATCTCCCAGCTTAAAATATAGAGTGCGTTGTTCTTTTTGAGATGTACTTTTAACCCTCTCAAGGATGGAGTCTATTTTTTCTTTTCCGAAGTTTTGAGCCAATAAAAATTTGGGCTGACACACAAATAGGAATGTCAACCCAATTAGTAAAAAGCTATGTTTCAATTGTATTTTCACAAAGAAAAGATAGGTATTTATTTTGAAGTGAACCTTAGCGCGTTTTCATAGTTACCTGCAACGTAAAATCTCCTTCGCTTAAACCGTCCGCTCCGGTAACTCCTATTACAACCCTGTAAGGCCTGTTTATGGCCACTAAGTTTGTAACTTTTCTAGTATGGTCTTGTGTTTTACCACGTACCGGACGATCCCATTTGTGGCCTGCTTCACAACGAATACATCTATCAAGGTTTGGAACTAAACGCATATTGTCTACCCCGATTTCGTAAGCATAAATACTGAAATTTTTACTTTTATCTTTTGGGATAACCGTCACTTCCATCTCGCTGTACTTAGGGATTATTCCAGTAAAAAAAACGTGTTTTCCAGTGAATTTGTTCTTTTGAGTTTCTGGAAAACAAGCATTCTGACTGCTCCAGGCCCAGGAAAGGTCTTTTAGGATAACTCCTTCATTTAAGTTTGCCGTATAGGTAACTTCGCCATTTGGCTTTGGTTGTATTTCGTTTACTTTAGGTTGTGCTATCATATGGAACAACGGTGCGATCAGTAAAAGTGTGAGTATATATTTCATGAGTACTGGTTTTAAAGGTTTTTATAAAAGGGCTGAGGTGTTTCCACAGCCCTTTGGTTTCTAATTAGTTGGCTTATTTAGCAGTAATTCGGTACTTGAACTTGTTTCCAACCGATTGGTTTTTCATGGAAACAATGATAATTTTCCCTTTTACATTTCTAAGGTTGAACGTTTTTACCTTTCCGTTTCTATCGTTCGGGAAAATATAGGATGTTTTTTCTGTAGTCACTCCGTCTTTTCCTTGTACACAAATCACGACTCCTGTTTTTGCCCTTCCATCATATTTGTTAATGGTAAGTTTTACATTGTTGTTAAACGAAGGATGCGTTACAAATGTTCTTTTTGTTTGCCCCGTAATACTGCCGTTTTCATTACCTCCGTCAATTTCCAGGTATCGAGGACCAATGTTTGCTCCGCCATTTGAGGCAATCCAGTTCCATCCTTTTTTAATAGGTCTGATGGAAGCTTTAAAAGGGTTAAGCGTAATGTTTGGTTTCCAGGGACCATATTTTTGCCAGGTAGCTTTCGCTAATTTGGATCCCTGATTACAATTCTGAGCTTCCGCAGTAAATGTGAAAGCGAATAATGCGATACTGAATAATAAGATTACTTTTTTCATGATTTCTATTGTTTAAAATTTGGTTTACTTGTTTTAGTTTTTTGGTCGTGCATCCATAGAGTACTTGAGTGTGTTTCCTATAGAAACATTTCGAAGCTCTACTTTTAATTCTCTGTTAGTGTTTACAGTGAAATGATTATCTCTTGCTGTTTTTGCAAACAACTTGTCATATTGGCTTAAGCGTCTCCATTGGTTTCCTATTTTTTCATAGACTCTTACATTGGCAGCTGCTCTTCCCCCTTCTCTCCATATTAAAATTTGTGTTTTCGAAGTACAAGAACCACTTGTATACAGGGTTTTGTTTTGTTGCCCCATGAGTGTTCCGCGCAATTTCCCGCCATTGGTTGTGATAGATTGAGAAGATGCTATTGCTTTAAAAGAGTACTTAAATTTGTTTGCAACCGACTGGTTTACAATGTCTACTCTAATATTTTTCCCGTCTACTCCAGAAATTGTTTTACTTTTCTTAGGAGTGTCACGCCCATTTTCAAAAATTATTCTGTCCTTAAATGTACCGTTGGCATAAATGTTAACAGTAGTTTTTGCTTTCCCGTCTGTTTTATTTACTTCAATTTTAACTGAATTTGCGGTGGCTCTAAATTCAATTTTTGCGGGTCCCCCAGCCATTACTGTTCCTGAGCGCGATTTAATAGTTGAAGTACAGGTTTGTGCTGCACTGCTAAATCCAAAGGCTACAATAGCGATTGCCAGTAGCAACATTTTTGTTGTGTTGTTGATGTAATTTTTCATGATTTGAAATTTTAATTGTTATTGAGATTAGTACTTTTTTGATACTGCTAAACTACGTTGAGATACTTGTCTGGGTATCAAAGAAAACGGTGAGAAGTTGAAAATATATGAATTCCCTTAGCGCTCCCTTAATTCATATATAGGTCTGATATATAGTATTTTATATACAATAAAAAGCACATCCCAAAGGTTGAGATGTGCTTCTGAATTTGTTATAAAAGGGGCTTTAAAACCTACTTGGCAGCAATAGAGAATTGTGCTTTTTCACCCCCGTTTTTTAGTGAAATACTTAAGACTTTTCCTTTTACATTTTCCAGAACAAAACTTTTTGAAGAATCGCCTGCTGCCAGAGTGTAGCTATCTAGATTTTCGGTCATGTTTGTTTTTGTATGAGAACAGATAACTACTTCCAGGCCCGCTAGATTTTCAGCACTTTGTATAACTATTTCCATAGTTTCTTTAGGAGCCATATACGTCACATACGTTTTCTTTTTATTCTTTTTTATGGTTCCGTTTTTTGGTTTTCCCTTTGTAGAAAGTAATTTAGGCGTATTGCTTTTAAAGCTTAACCCTCCTAGCGATTTTGTAAGACTTCCTTTTACTGAGTCAAATCCTGATGTTATTGACTCAGGATCGTTGAGTGCGTTTTCAAGGGAGAGATTTTCCCACAGCCCTTCAATTTGTTTAAAGTCTTCACTACATTCCTGTGCGTATAAACTAAAGGTAAGACTGAAGAATACAATTAAGAGAGATACAGTTTTCATGATGTGGTTTTTAAAGTACATCACAAATCTAAGTTGATACAGTTAGTTGACTATCAAAGAAATCTAGGAGTAAAGTAATATCTATGATTTCTGTACTGCATAGAACTTTACCGAATATTGAAGTAGAATTTTAAAAAGTACAATGTTATTCTGAAGTAGACTTTAAGGATTTTAGTAATGCTTCAAATTCATTTCTTTTAGCGCTCTTTCGCAAAGTTACTCTTTCGATAGAGCCATTTTTTGGAATGCTTAAAACGGAAGTCATCATTTCACGTTTCACATCTTTAGAGGCAGTAGCTATTAGTTCTTCGGCTAATTGCTGTAGGGTTATAAATTCTGCTTTTGTAATACTTTTTGAAACAGGATTTCCACCATGGTATGTTCCTGAAGAGCTTTCCTTTTCAGTAATAGGAATATACGTAAAGCTGGTTTCCGTTATGAGATACCTGTTGTTATTCTGGTCGGTGTAGTTTACTTTCATAGGTGTCTCTTTTTGCGCTCCGCAATTTATTCCGAAGAAAAATATAAAACAGAGGAGAAAACTATAAAACTTCATATTCAAAACAATAACTAGCTACTTTACTTCTTGGGTACTTTAGAGTGGTACAATTTTCTACCTGCCTCTTCATACTTATCTCCTGCGGTCCAAAAAGGAGTTATTGGATCGTTTGCAATATTTCGACCTGCAAGTACATAGGCACGGAAAAATTTCAATAAATAATCATAATCCATACTGTCTGCATGGTCGCCCGGACGGTGGTAATACTTTGTTACCTCACCATCAAAAGAATTAAAGCCCATTGAAAAAGTAGGGGCAGGAATCCCTTTTGCAGCAAAATGAACATTGTCACTACGGTCAAACAAACCCTGTTCTGGCGCAGGATCGTCTATAGCAGTAAGTCCAAAACTTGTCGCAGCTTTTTTAATCTGGTTTTCTGCTGTTGTTCTTGGAAGTCCTATGATTGTAGCTTTGGTAATATCGTTATACCCCCCGTTATCACTATTAAAGCAATACACCATTTGGTTAAGAGGCAATACAGGGTTTTCTACATAATATTCGCTTCCCAGAAGTCCTTTTTCTTCGCCAGTAAATAAAATAAACAAAGCAGATCGTTTTGTAGGATACATAGCCAGGTTCTCTGCCATACTTAACACAGTGGTAGTTCCCACAGCATTGTCCCGCGCTCCGTTGTAAATAGTATCTCCCGTTTCGTCTGGAGTGCCAACACCTACGTGGTCGTAGTGCGCAGAATAGATGATGTATTCCTTTTTAAGGTTTGGATCGGTTCCCTCTACTACGCCAATCACGTTTTGTGAAATTACTTTAGTTCTTTCTGAATTACCAAGAGCTAAGTTTACCTCATTTGTAGCATTTTTCTCTAATTCATTCAGTAGCGTTCCATTGGTATCCTTTACCCATATATAAGGTAGTGTTGCTTGATCTGTTAAAGTTTCTTCAGTAGCTATTTTTAAGGAAGGAGCGTTAAAATTATGGTCTATAAAACTCCATATCTGTTCCTGAGCATCCACAAATTCTATCATACCAATAGCGCCAGCTTTTTTAGCAGCCTCTCTTTTTTGAGACATCAATCGGAATGAAGCTCGTGTATCTTTAGTCTTGTTGCTTCCTGCCTCGAGCAATACAATCTTCCCTTTTACATCTTTTCCTTTATAATCTTCCTCTAATCCGTAGCCTACAAAAACAGCCGATTTAGTATATGTCAGTGCAGCAACATCCATAGCGACAAAATCTTTAAGAACTTTTTTATTCACCATCAATTCTTGTTGTGACGGCGGACTTACCTTTTCTAAAGAAACAGGCTGATAGTACGTTCCTGTTTTAGGATTTGGCTTCACTCCATAACTTCTAAGGGTGTTGGCAAGATAGGCGGCAGCAATTTTATTTTCGGGGGTTCCCGTTTCCCGGCCTTTTAACAGGTCGTCTGCCAGGAAATAAATATGTCCTTCAATTTTTGATTTGGTGACAGTTTTTTCTGCTTTTTCTTTATCGGTTTGAGCGTATATTGCAGTACAGGCGATTGCAAAAATAAAGGCTAGGAGGTGTTTCATAATGTTAGTTTAAGGTTGAAAGATACAATTTGCTTGGTCCTCTTTTAAATTATATTTAGTTTTTTCTAAATACTACTTTTGTCGCCAGCGTTTCAATACCGTCTATTTGTATAGGTTTGCTACTTATCTGTACGGTAAGTGTATCGGTTTTTAAAATACTTTTTGAAGCGATGGTATATAGGAATGATTGTTCTTGCAGGGTATCGTTAATTTTCACCAGGGGTCCCAATGGTGAAAGGTTTTTTACATCCACAGCGTCTTGTCCTTTTGGAAATGTAATAGAATCTGTAGTTAGTTGCTTAAGTTGCGTTACAATGGTTTCTTTTAATTCAGGATGTTTATTTTTAAGCACGAGCAAATCAAAATATTCCTGTAATTTCTGTTCTGTAACGGTCGCGAACGGAAACGCTTCTTCAACTTCTAATGGAGCAACCTCCTCGGTAGCTTCACGTTCGGTCATATCGCTTGTGGCGAACTGTTTTTCTTCAGAAACGTTGGCGCATCCTATTAAAAAGACTGTACATAAAATAGAGACCAGCTTTTTCATTTTACTAAAAATTTAAGTTTTACAAGCTTTCCGTTTTCATAGCTTTTACTCAGGATCTGTATGTTCTTCAAGGTACTGGTAGGAAGTGTTAGTTTTTGAATAAAATCTGCTTTAGAATAGAGTTCAATTCCAGTGTTGTTTGGATATACCTGGTAAATTTGTGCATGGTTTGCTATCAATTTCTGTAGTTGTGCTTGTCTTTTTTCAACATCTTTAAAGTTTCCGGTGCTGAAATATTTCAGCATTAAGGCGTAGTTGTCTACACTTAGTGTTACAGTACTATTTTCGATCCCCTTGATGCTACGGGTTATGGTATCGGTCTTGTGATAGGGAGATTGTACGATAAAAGATATTTTTTCCAGATCAGTTTCATAGGTAAAACACCCTTTACTGTTGGTTTTTAAATATACGGGCGATTGGCCAGGTAGCAGGATTTTAATAGCTACCGTTTCGGTTATGGCTTCGTTTTTATCTTCGTCTATCATGCAGAAGGTAAAAGTGTTTTCTGAAAGGATCTGAATGATAAAAACGGCAAGAATAGGAATGCTAATAGCTACCCAGAGTATAGGCGGAAAGCCTTTTTTCTTTTTGTCTTTCTTCTCTTCCACCAAACCAATATTCCCAGCTTTAAAATCCTGCCAGTTTTCACTCCCGGTGTATTGACTCAATAAATTAAGTGCATCTATCCGTGGAAGGTTTTTTGGTTCGTTTTTAAAGTAATTATAAAACGACTTTTCTGAAATACGCCCCTGAGTCTTGCTAAACAGATCTTCCTGAAAAGCTACGATCTCTTCCCCTTTCCAATCTGAAATATTCTTAGGTGCATGATGTTCTTCCAGAAAAGTTTCAGCAACTTTTGCTTTTAACAGACTAAAATGGTGCAGGTTGGTTTCGGTCAACTTGTTTTGTATAAGTCTAAAAATCAGTTATTTGTAAATTAAAAACTAATTTACAAAGGCGTTACAAGTGTTTTACAGCAGCTTCTCATCGCACTGCGGTAGGTTTGATTCTTAATCTTTAAAAATATAAAATTATGAAGACACCCAGCACAAAGTTCAGTTTAAAATTAGTTGCGGTAAGCGTATTCTTTTCGCTTTTGGTAAGTTGTCAAAACGCTTCTTATAAAGAAGATTTTGCCATGGAATCTGTAGATATTACAGAAGACTATCAAGCGCTGGAAGAAACTAAAACTCCGGGAATAGCTACTAAAGCGCCAGTACAGCTTAAAATTATTAAATCGGCTTCGGCACGTTACAAGGTGACAAATGTAAAAATGGCTACGGAGCAGGTAAAAGCAATGGCGCAAAGGTACAATGGGTATATAAGTGACCTTCGATTTGAAAATAATTTATACGAAAAGCAGAACCGATTTACCATAAAAGTACCCAATACAAATTTTGATGCGCTGCTGGACAGCATTGCAAGCGTAGCCATTTTTACTGAATATGAAACCATCACCACCCAGGATATAACCGAAGAATACTTAGACCTCGAAAACCGATTGGCAACTAAAAAAGAGGTAAAATCCCGCTACGAAGAAATACTTCGGAAAAACGCCAAAACTGTAGAGGACATTCTCGCCACCGAAGAAAAATTACGTGTACTTCAGGAAGAAATCGAAGCGGCCCAGGGAAGATTGAATTATTTAAGTAATAAAGTTTCGTACAGCACTGTACAAGTAGATCTATTTGAACGTGTTGAATACAAAGAAGAACCGGAAAGCTATACGAA
The DNA here is from genome assembly GCA_002337605.1 of Flavobacteriaceae bacterium UBA1903. Lineage (GTDB taxonomy): Bacteria > Bacteroidota > Bacteroidia > Flavobacteriales > Flavobacteriaceae > Marinirhabdus. The sequence goes on along the minus strand of DDGL01000006.1, from coordinate 26,978 downwards.
GAGTTTTTTTGATAAGGTAGGAAACGGATTTAGTTTTGGTTGGAATTTGATTGAAACCCTAGTAGTGGGGCTAATTCACATTTGGCCATTACTTATTATAATTGCTTTGGTTGTATTTTTTGTAAGAAGAAAGATGAAGAAAAACTAAACCAAGTAAACTCCAAACACCCGAATAAACGGCGGAATATTATTCGGGTATTCTTTGTGATATATATCCCAAATAAATTAAGCGTACCTTTGCAATTCATAAAGAAGCGAAACAAAAAACTTCACAAGCTTCTTAAATTCAATGTATGTTATTTAAAAATCTTGGGCTGTCCGATGCCCTGCTAAAAGCAATTAGCCAAAAAGGATACGATACCCCAACACCTATTCAACAAAAAGCCATTCCAGAAATATTAGAAGGTAAAGATGTGCTGGCTTCAGCGCAAACAGGAACGGGAAAAACAGCAGGATTTACCTTGCCAATGCTTCAGAAATTAGTTAGTACAAAACCTTTACATAAAAGACCCGTTCGGGCTTTGGTACTAACCCCAACAAGAGAACTGGCCGCACAGGTTCTGGACGATGTAAAAACCTATTCTAAATTTGTGGACATTCGCTCCACGGTTATTTTCGGGGGTGTAAATGCCAATCCGCAAATTAGAACGCTTCGCCAGGGTGTGGATATTCTGGTTGCAACACCAGGAAGACTCTTGGATTTACACGGGCAAGGCGTTTTCAGTTTAAAAAATGTAGAATTTCTGGTCCTGGATGAAGCCGATAGAATGCTGGATATGGGATTTGCGCGAGACATTAATAAAATTTTGGCACTCCTTCCAAAAAAGCGACAGAATCTATTGTTTTCGGCAACTTTTTCAAAAGAGATAAAGAAACTGGCGAACAGTTTTCTATACCAACCTGTAATGGTGGAAGCTGCTCCGGAAAATACAACAGCAGAAAAAGTTGATCAATGGGTATATAAGACCGATAAATCCAAAAAGACAGACCTGGTCATTAAACTTATTTCTGAAGGTGACTGGCAACAGGTTTTAATATTTACAAGAACAAAACACGGTGCCAACCGATTGGCGCAAAAGCTGGATAAAGCGAAGATTTCTTCGGCAGCTATACACGGGAATAAAAGTCAGGGTGCAAGAACCAAAGCGTTGGCAAATTTTAAAAGCGGACGAGTACGTGTATTGGTAGCTACAGATATAGCAGCACGCGGTTTAGACATTCCATTATTACCCCATGTAATAAACTATGAACTTCCGAACATTCCGGAAGATTACGTACACCGTATAGGTAGAACGGGTAGAGCCGGAGCAAGTGGAGAGGCCATTTCTATTGTAAGTGTAGATGAATTTGAATACGTGCGGGGTATTGAAAAACTTTTAGGTGAAACGTTGGATCAGGAAACTATTCCAGGTTTTGAAGTAACCGAAACCCTGAAAGAAGTAAAAGAGAAAAAAGCGGCTAATAAAGCTGCAAACCAGCGTGGGAGACAAAATTCTGGAAAGAAAAAGTCTGGTGGAAATAGACGTAATTCAAGAGGAAACAAAAGATAACCTGCATTGTGAAAAGGGTTATAATAGTGGGTTGTCCACTTTGCTACAAACCCTTCAATTTGTATCTTTGCCATCTCTAAAAATGACACAAGACCATGTTCAATAATCTTAGCGATAAACTAGACAAAGCCCTTCACGTATTAAAAGGGCACGGAAGTATTACCGAAGTAAACGTAGCTGAAACTTTAAAAGAAGTACGCCGCGCCTTACTGGATGCCGATGTTAACTTTAAAACTGCAAAAGAGTTTACCAATCGCGTAAAAGAAAAAGCGCTGGGACAAGATGTATTAACTACCCTGCAGCCTGGACAGTTAATGGTGAAAATTGTTAAGGATGAACTTACCCAGCTAATGGGGGGTGATACGGTGGGTATCACGCTTAAAAGCTCGCCAAGTGTTATTTTAATGTCTGGTTTGCAGGGTAGTGGTAAAACTACTTTCTCAGGTAAACTGGCCAACTTCCTTAAAACAAAAAAAACTAAAAAACCTTTACTCGTTGCCTGTGATGTCTATCGTCCAGCGGCAATCAATCAGCTACACGTAGTAGGAGAACAGATAAAGGTAGATGTGTATAGTGAAGAGGGAAATATGGATCCTGTTGCCATTGCTACCAATGCAATTGCCCATGCAAAACAAAACGGTCATAATGTAGTGATCGTGGATACGGCGGGTCGATTGGCAGTAGACGAGCAAATGATGACCGAAATTGCCAATGTTCACAAAGCCATTACACCGGATGAAACCCTGTTTGTGGTAGATTCTATGACGGGTCAGGATGCTGTGAACACAGCAAAAGCCTTTAATGAGCGATTGAATTTTGATGGGGTTGTCCTAACAAAATTAGATGGAGATACCCGTGGTGGTGCCGCTATTTCTATTAAGAGTGTTGTCAATAAACCTATAAAATTTATTGGTACGGGCGAGAAAATGGATGCTATTGATGTATTCCACCCAGCACGTATGGCAGATCGTATTTTGGGGATGGGAGACGTTGTTTCCCTTGTGGAAAGAGCACAAGAACAGTTTGATGAAGAAGAAGCAAGAAAATTACAGAAAAAAATTGCAAAGAACCAGTTCGGTTTTGACGATTTCATCAAACAGATACAGCAAGTAAAGAAAATGGGTAGTATGAAGGACCTGATTGGGATGATCCCTGGTGCCGGAAAAGCCCTGAAAGATGTGGATATTGATGATGATGCCTTTAAAGGGATTGAAGCCATTATTCAAAGTATGACCCCCGAAGAGAGAAGTTCTCCGGCTGTAATTAATGGGAGCCGAAAGAAACGAATAGCAAAAGGAAGTGGAACTTCGGTTCAAGAAGTGAATCAATTGATGAAACAGTTTGACCAGATGAGCAAAATGATGAAGATGATGCAAGGCGGTGGTGGCCGTAAGATGATGCAAATGATGGGGAAAATGAAGTAAATTGAAGTACGAATAAAAAACCATGAAAAAACCTGCAAGGTTTCAAGTGGATATAGCATTGGAAACCTTCTAGGTTTATGGCCAATTTAAATACTAATCAAAAAATAAGTAGGTAGTATGGTTTTGTTGGATGGCAAAAAAATAAGCAACGACATTAAAGACGAAATAAAGGTCGAAGTCGATAAAATGAAAGCCAATGGCGAGAAAGTACCGCATTTGGCAGCTGTAATTGTAGGGGATGACGGAGCTAGTTTAACCTATGTTGGCAGTAAAGTACGTGCTTGTGAGCGGGTAGGTTTTGAAAGTACCATGGTACGTCTAAAACACACTACGTCTGAAATAGAGCTGTTACATAAAATAAAAGAGTTGAATGAGAATGACGACATAGACGGGTTTATCATTCAGCTACCATTACCACCGCAAATAAACACTCAAAAGGTGTTGATGGCCGTAGATCCTAGTAAAGATGTAGATGGTTTTCACCCCGAAAACTTTGGGAGAATGGCACTGGATATGAGTACATTTATTCCTGCAACCCCTTTTGGAATTTTAGAGTTACTGGAGCGGTATGATGTAGACACCAAAGGAAAACACACTGTTGTTATTGGCCGTAGCCATATTGTAGGCCGTCCCATGAGTATTTTAATGAGCCGTAGAGGTTGGCCGGGAAATAGTACGGTAACGCTTACCCACAGTAATACTAAAAATATTACACAAATCATCTCTCAGGCAGATATCGTGATTTCAGCATTAGGGGTACCTAATTTCTTAAAAGCAGAAATGGTACGTGATGATGTTGTTGTGATAGATGTAGGGATTACGCGTGTAGAAGACGAGGACGCTCCAAAAGGCTATAGAATTGTAGGCGATGTAGATTTTGAAAATGTAAGTAAAAAAGCCAGTTTTATTACTCCCGTTCCTGGTGGAGTTGGGCCTATGACTATTGCTATGTTGTTAAAGAATACCTTGTTGGCAAGAGAACAACGTGCAGAATAGCGCTTTTAGCTGTTTTGTTCTGAAAGTTTCCAGTCCAGGTATTTATGGATATCGGTCTCAATCCAGCCCATTCCCAGTGAAAGTACAGCCAGGTCATCTATATACCCTACTCCTGGGATAAAATCTGGTACTACATCCAGCGGATTTAATATATAAAGTAATGCCATAACAATCGTGGCAATGACAAACCAGGGCACGCTGGTGTAGGCACCACGTTTCATGTCTTTTACCATTCCCATCATTATTTTCCCTATTTCAACATACTTACTAAAAGAATTGGCACCGGCTAATTTTTTCTCTATCTGCTCTTCGTTGTCTAACAGAATTTCAACATCACCGTCATTAACTTCGGTTACTTTATCTTCCATGTAAACGTCGTCAATTTTCTTTTCGACTATATTTTTATCTTCTTCTTTTTTCTTGTTGAAAAACATCCAGTATAAATTTTTATTAAAGATAAGATTTGTTGTTCGGTTTCTGTTTTAAAGTTTTGTTATAAAATTTTCAGGAGTAAAAATAGTAGCAAAACCGTTCCGCAGCCATACAAAATCCAGTAGTGCGTAAACGAAAGGGGGTTAGAGCCTAGCATTGCTTTTGTAATCTTAAAAAAGACGCTTCGGTTTTTAGCAATGTAATTATAGCTATGATCGCTTAGTTTCTGAAACCATTTAAAATCACGATACCAGCGATGCCAGGGGGATGCATTGTTTGCGATATAATAACTCATATACGCTGAGTCTGGTCCGCTATGTACAGTTCCTTCCAGGGTGATCAAGCGAGATGCTTTTTTAAATTCTTTAACTGGAATATCAGGAAAATTGTACGCAACTTCCTGATAGGTTTCAAAAGTGATCTTGTCTCCTGTAATCTCCTTCCATCGGGTAACCCAGTACTTGCAGAAACCACACTCCCCATCCCATACCAAGATTGGCTTGTCTTCTGGGGGAAATTTAGTGAAGTTAAATTTCTGAAACATACTTATAAATCAGGATCATCATTTGGTCGTTCTTTTCCATATTCGCGCTTGTAAATGCGCATAACAATCATAAACAAACTAATAAGTAACGGTCCAAAGATTAAACCGATAAATCCGAAAAGTGGCACCCCTACAATAACACCAATTAAAGTGACTAACGGATGTACATTATCCAGTTTTTTAAGAACATACAACCGTATTACATTGTCAGTAGAGCCCACAACTACAAAGCCATAAATTAAAATTCCCCATGCCTGAAAAGTGCTTCCGCTGGAAAGTGTTAGAATAAACACAGGTAAAATACCCACCAGGGTACCCACAAAGGGAATCATTGAGCCAATGGTTACTATTACGAACCAAAAGAAGGGGTCTTCTATACCAAAAATTAAAAAGCCAATAAGGGCAATAATTCCTTGTGCAAATGCCACCATAGGAATCCCAAGGGCGTTAGAACGCACCATGGCGTGGGACTCGTCACCAATTTTCTTAAGATTCTTTTTGCTTATCGGAATATACTCAAATAAGGAATCCTTGAGCTCACGTCTATTGGTTAGCATGTAATACAGCATAAAGTACATTAAACCAATAGCTATAAATATATTAAAAGTTCCTCCGGCAAAACTTTGTAAGTTGTCCGAGAGCCAGCCCGACACAGCTCCTACGTCTATTTGTGAGCTTAAGTCGTATCCAATTTTTTCTTCTACTTCTCCAAGCTGTACTTTAACTGCTTCGGTAACTTTTTCAGAATTTTGAACGGCCTGGCCAATCTTGTTGCCTAGCATGAGTACAATTCCAGCAACAGGGACTAAAATCCCCACGAAAGAAAGCAACATAAGCAACCCGGCTGCTAGTTCTGGTTTCCAGCCTTTTCGTACTAGTTTTTTCATCCAGCTTCTAAGAAGTACGTAAATGGTAATTGCCCCGAGAACACCTGATAAATACGGAATCATTTCACGGAAAATTAACGTACCCATTAACAGGATGAGTAGGAGAATGAAAATTTGTCGTACTATTTTTGGGTTTATGGAGTTAGTCATTAGGTTAGCTTGCGAAAAGTTGATCTCTATTTTTAAAGGCTTTAAATTCTAATGCGTTGCCCGAAGGATCCTTAAAAAACATGGTAGCCTGTTCCCCTGTTTTTCCTTGAAACCGAATATATGGCTCGATAATAAAAGTAACACCTTTTTCTTTAATGCGATTGGCAAACGATTCAAACTGTTTCATAGTTAGCACAACTCCAAAATGAGGAATTGGAACATCTTTGCCATCTACAGGGTTGGTTTTTTCTGAAGTTTCCCGGGAAGCTTCTTTTACGTGTAACACCAATTGATGTCCAAAAAAATTGAAGTCAACCCAGTGATCACTGCTTCTCCCTTCTTCACAGCCTAAGGTCTCCCGGTAAAAAGTGCGACTGGGCTCAAGAGAAGTAACGGGAATGGCTAAATGAAAAGGTGATAGGGTACTCATCTTAATCGTCTTCTGTTTTGGTGCATACAATTTTCCAGGTAGGAAACGTAAAGGTTTCTGTAGTATCTATCCATTCGCCTAGCCAGTTAAATCCTTTTTCAGAAATATTGTTAAACGTGATTCGATAAAACCCATCGGTTCCATTAGGAGCTTTCTGCTTGCGATATAATACAATACTATCACCACGTTTGCCTCCTTCCCAGGCTGAAAGTACCGGGGTTGGTGCAGCGTTTGAATAATAATGTACATACCATCTGGTGCTGTCTGCCACAAACTGGCGGATACTTCCCGAGTGACTGCCATCCTCTTTTAAGGTTTCATCCTGCACGGCAAACCCGTTCATGATGTATTTGAACGTCCACGTCATTTGCTGAGGTTCGGCCCAGGTCTGATCTGGCTTTCGTGCGGTAGAGGTACAGTTGCACATTCCTATAAGTGGCGCGTAATCTGCTGTTTCAGCCGGAGCCGAAGGGTTTAACTTGCCAAAAGGTTGCGAAGGACCTGCCGCATACTCGTAGGAGTTTTGCGCTGTTGCAAGCGTAGTTATAAAAAGAAAGGTGAGTAGTAGTTTCATCAGTTGTTTCTTAGTGCTTTAATGAGTTCACTTTTTTTCATTTTGGAACGCCCCTCTATGCCTACATTTTTGGCTTGTTGGTAGAGTTCATCTTTGCTCCATTCTTCATAGGGACTCGCTTTACCTCCTTTTTTTCCTGAATTAGGAGTATTGGCAATACGCGCAGCCTTTTCCTGGCTATAGCCTTTGTCACGCAGCGCGTCGTATTGGTCTTCGTTTTTAATGCTGGGTCTGTCCATAGTAATAGTAACTTTAGGTTTCGTCTGTATCCTTTTTTCTTTTAAGAATGCCTATTCCGGCAAAAAAGAAAACAATTCCAAGAATTGCCAGTGCCCAAGGACTAATGCCCGTACTCATACTTCCAAATATACCAAGAACCCCTAGTACCAAGGCTATAGCACCAGCAATGGTAAGAATTAATCCTAAAATCTTAATCATGTTATATGGTTTTTATTGGTTGTTTGAATAAAATTACTTGAAATACTTTAAAGTCGCTCTTTGCTTAACAAAATGTTAGGAGCTGGCTGTTGAGTTTTTCACAAAAAAAAAGAAGCCGATTTCGCAGCTTCTTTTATGATTGGTGTTTAAGATATCTCTAAATATCCCCTTCCTGAATTTCAATCGCCTCACCAGCGTCCCAGCCCATCATAAAGTATTTAAACTTGGCTGTATCCGGAATTTGAGTAGCTTCCACTTTTTGATTAAAATTGTAACGTACTTCTTCAGGTAACTCCTTTTTGTCGATGGTTAAGTATAAGTCGGTACCTTTTAAAAATACTACGACGGAGTTGATGGCATTTTGGATAGCCTCAATCTCATAATTGGCTTTTACATCTTTAAAAGTACTTGCGTTGGTTAACCCTTTGTCGGTTTTGTAGCGTGCATCAAAAATCTGGATGTTTGCAATTTTTGAAGTTGGGTCGCTTTCGTCAAACGGAGAAAGTAACAACAGCTTTGTTCCATCTTTGTCATATATTTCTACTTCGCCTTGTGTTTCAATAGCACCTGTAACAGGGTTTAGCTTCACAATACTATCCTGAGCGTAGATAGAGTCTAATTGTTTCATTTGCGTTTTTTTGGTCAATGGGCCAATGGCTCCATCATTAATAGCAAATGGGTCTTTTTCTTCTTTACACTGCACAAAAAATAGCGTTGCTATGGCGGCAAATAATAGGGTCTTTTTCATTTTTATAGTTTTTGTCTTTTATTTATTTAGTTGAATTGTTGCATTCCGGGTCTTTTCCAAAACGGAAAGGGTGCATTTACTTTATTAATTTGCTCAATATACCAAGGACGCTTCTAATAACAGTAGGGCTTGAAAGTACCTTTTCCAAGGCGCTTTTACCAGAACTTCTACTACGACTCGATGTACTTCTTCGAGAGGATGCCCGTTTGGTTGCTGCTTTTTCTTTTTCAGCTTTCTCTTTTGCTTCTTCTTTATGGGCGATTTCTATTTTTTTGTTCAGCAGTTCATAAGCACTTTCGCGGTCTATTGCTTCGTTGTATTCCTTTATTAATTTTGAATCTGCCAGCAAATCTTTAAGCTCGTCATCTGTCAATATATCCATCCGGCTCATGGGAGCGCGAAGCAGTGTTGCCGCCAGGGGTGTTGGAATTCCTTTTTCGTTTAAGACACTCACCAGAGCCTCTCCAATTCCTAGAGATGTTAGGACCTCATCGGTTTTGTAGTATTCTGAAATAGGATAATTTTCCGCAGTTAATTTTATTGCTTTTCTGTCCTTGGCTGTAAAAGCGCGTAAAGCATGCTGAATTTTTAACCCTAACTGGCTCAATACTGCGTCGGGTACATCGGTTGGATTTTGAGTCACAAAATAAAGTCCTACTCCTTTCGAACGGATCAGTTTTACAATACTTTCAATCTGGTCCAAAAGCGCATCACTGGCTTCTTTAAAAATAAGGTGGGCCTCATCTATAAAAATCACTAACTCGGGTCTGCCACTATCGCCTTGTTCGGGGAAGGTGCTGTATATTTCAGCCAGCATGCACAACATAAAGGTTGAAAATAATTTTGGACGGTCCTGAATATCAGTTAAACGAACAATATTGATATACCCCATTCCATTGTCGTTTACACGCAACAGATCGTCTGTGTCAAAGGACTTTTCACCAAAGAACAGATCGCCTCCCTGTTGTTCTAACTCTACGATCTTCCGAAGTATGGCACCTGAAGAGGCAGGAGAAATACGGCCGTATTGTTCGGCTATTTCTGCTTTTCCATCGCCTGTGGAAAACTGTAATATTTTTTTAAAATCTTTTAGGTCGAGTAACGGTAGCTTGTTATCGTCACAATATTTGAATAATACTGAAATAATCCCGGCTTGGGTTTCAGATACATTCAGAATTCTTGAAATAAGAACTGGTCCAAACTCACTTACCGTAGCGCGTAAACGAACTCCTTGTTGTTCCGAAAGCGTTAAAATTTCGACAGGAAACTTTTGTGCATTAAAAGGAATTCCAATTTTCTCGTGGCGCTCATCAATTTTAGCGTGCCCGGGACTGGGTTGCGCAATTCCGGAGAGATCTCCTTTCATGTCCATCAACAACACAGGAATTCCTTTTTCGGAAAGGTTCTCAGCTAACACTTGCAGTGTTTTTGTTTTTCCTGTACCTGTGGCACCAGCGATCAATCCATGGCGGTTTAAAGTTTTTAAAGGGACTTTAACCAGGGCGTTTGTTATGGTTTCACCTCCCAGCATGGCAGCTCCCAGGGTAATGGAATCGCCTTTGGTGGTGTAGCCATTAGTGATATGATCGAAAAATTCCTGCTGGTCTGCCATAGGGTTGAAAATTTGGGCATAAAAATACGCATTGTACGGTAGCTTCTGAAATATTCCGTATTTTAATTGAAATTTTAATACAACCTTATGAAAGTAGTCAACCTTATGATAATCGCTTGTGTACTTTGTGGTCTTACAAGTTGTGATACCTCTAAAGAAGATACAAAGGAAATTATTTCTAAAGTAAAGCTTGAAACACCTGAAACCCCTGTTTTTTATCCCTCCCACGAACCAAAAAAACAAGGTGCTCCATTTAGTGATGCCGTACAGGTGGGAAATACATTCTACCTATCCGGACAAATTGGGATGGATCACTCCAGTCGGGAATTGGTGGAAGGCGGCATTAAAGCTGAAACAAAACAGGCACTGGAAAATATTAAAGCAGTTTTGGCACACCATGAACTTGAAATGGAGGACGTGGTGAAAGCAACTGTAATTCTAGACAGTATTGAAGATTTTTCAGCATTTAATGAACTATACACTCAGTATTTTCCGCAAAAACCCGCCCGAACCACATTTGCTGCCGAAGCACTGGCAAAAGGTGCTAAGATTGAAATTGAAGTAATAGCTTTTAAATAGTTAGCAGTAGCAGTTTACAGTTTAAATGCATAGGGGTAAAGTGCTTTCTAAAACTTGCTGCCAACTGCCACACGAAACTGCATACTTATTCCTGCGTTCTGCATACTGAAATCCTTATCTTTGCCCCAATGAAAACTGAAGTACAAGAACGGGTTGAAAAAGGCACAATGTTGCCATTAATGGAAGAATTCTATACCATTCAGGGAGAAGGATACCACAAAGGAACTGCTGCTTATTTTATACGGGTAGGGGGGTGCGATGTTGGGTGTCACTGGTGCGATGTAAAAGAGAGTTGGAATCCAGATATCCATCCGCCAACCAACATTAGTTCCATAGCTGAAAATGCTGCAAAATACTCCAAAACAATTGTAATTACGGGTGGAGAACCCTTAACGTGGGATATGGGGCCTTTAACTTCTTTGCTAAAAGAAAAGGGAATGGATACTCATATTGAAACTTCAGGAGCGTACGAATTAACAGGAACCTGGGACTGGATATGCCTATCGCCTAAAAAATTGAAGCTTCCAACTACAAATGTTTATTTGGCGGCTAATGAGCTAAAGGTGATAATTTATAACAATGATGATTTCCGTTTTGCTGAAGAACAGGCTGCTAAAGTTAGCAAAGACTGTAAGTTGTACCTGCAACCTGAGTGGAGCAAACGCGATAAAGTTATTCCTGCCATCGTGGAGTATGTAATGAACAATCCAAAATGGCTCGTCTCTCTCCAAACACATAAATATCTTAATATACCTTAAACTCCTAGCCCAAAGGGGAGTAAAAAAGCCAGGTAAAACTAAGTTTTATCTGGCTTTTTAATTATACAAGTGTGTTCCCCATTCGGGGGTTAGGGGGCTTCTACATTGCAACCGACATAAAAGGAACTGCAACTCGTGTAGTTCCCCAGCCAAGATGCATGTGTACGCCACCATCTGCTTCTTCAAAAGCAATGCTAAAGGCTTCCAGTTCGTCGTCGCCTTTAGTTACGTTTGCTGTGGTTCGCACCACGTCGTTTGACTCGTTATAACTGTAAGAACCCCAGACATTTTTGTCTGAACTTAAAATGATGGTCCAGGTATCGGCACCTGGAATAGTAAACAAAGAATACGTTCCTGCTTTAACTATTTTATCACCAACTTTCATGGGTTGGTACAAAGTGATTTCAGCCGCTTCGTTAGCGCCTGTTCTCCATACTTTTCCTTCTGGAGTAAGTTTGGCTAGTGGGCGTCCTTTTAACTGGGGCCTGCTGTAGGTTATTTTTACAAGTTTGTTACTCTCTTGATGGCTTGCTGGATATGCGGCCACGTCCATGGGGCTTTTGTCAAGATCGTCAAATTTTTGAGCATCCACTTGTGCTGTACATAGAATGGCTGCTGCGAATAGTGCGGTTGTAAGGAATTTGTTTTTCATTGGGTTTATTTGTTTTAGAGTGTTAAAGATACTTGTTGTACTTCGGTATTTGCGTTAACAAAAAGCAAAAGTAATGCCGCTTTGGTCGAGAGAGACTCAAAGAACTAACATGCAGTTTTACTGGCCAGATACGGATTGACTTTTGAATAAAATTTCAGTAGATAAGTAACGAACACGTACTGCTTGGAAACTTGTGTTTTTTCCACAATATTTTGTTAATAACTTACCCCTTTAAAAACGTGAAAACCGCCTATTTTATTGGTGGTTTGGTTATATTTGTTCGTTATCGAAAATTTGAATAGAACTAACCCATTTTTATATGAGCGAAGAACAAAATAAAAATAATTACGGTGCCGATAATATTCAGGCGTTGGAGGGAATGGAGCACGTGCGTATGCGCCCTTCCATGTACATTGGAGATGTAGGAGTAAGAGGATTGCACCATTTGGTGTATGAGGTAGTAGACAACTCTATCGATGAGGCCCTGGCGGGACATTGTGATGCTATTGATGTTATTATTAACGAAGATAATTCTATCACCACTACAGATAATGGGCGTGGTATCCCGGTAGATATTCATAAGAAAGAAGGAGTATCTGCACTTCAGGTAGTAATGACCAAAATTGGTGCTGGTGGTAAATTCGACAAAGATTCCTATAAGGTTTCCGGAGGTCTGCACGGAGTAGGGGTAAGTTGTGTAAATGCCTTGTCAGAGCATTTAACGGCAACCGTACATCGTGATGGAAAGATTTATCAGCAGGAATACGAAAGAGGAAAACCCCTCTATCCTGTAAAGCCTATAGGCGATACTGAAAAAAGAGGTACTATAGTAACTTTTAAGCCAGACGGAGATATCTTTACACAAACACGCGACTATAATTATGACACCCTGGCTAGTCGTTTACGGGAATTGGCTTTTCTAAATAAAGGAATCACCATAACCCTTATCGACAAACGCGAAACCGATGAGAAAGGTGAATATATAGGAGAAACGTTTCATAGTGACGAAGGGCTTCCTGAGTTTATTCGTTTTTTAGACGGAAACCGCGAGCCGTTAATTGCAGGCGTTATTGCCATGGAAGGTGAGAAGAATGGTGTGCCTGTTGAAGTAGCAATGGTGTATAACACTTCGTATAGTGAAAATTTACACTCCTACGTAAACAATATCAATACCCATGAAGGTGGTACACACTTAAGTGGTTTTAGACGTGGGTTAACAACAACCCTAAAGAAGTATGCTGATGCTTCAGGAATGTTAGATAAACTGAAATTTGAAATTGCCGGAGATGATTTCCGTGAGGGATTAACAGCAATTGTTTCAGTAAAAGTACAGGAGCCACAATTTGAAGGGCAAACAAAGACCAAATTAGGAAATAGAGAGGTAACGAGTGCAGTAAGCCAGTCGGTTTCTGAAATGCTTGAAAACTATCTGGAAGAAAACCCGAACGATGCAAAAATTATCGTTCAAAAAGTAATCTTAGCCGCAACAGCACGTCACGCAGCACGTAAAGCACGTGAAATGGTGCAGCGTAAAACTGTGATGAGTGGTGGCGGATTGCCAGGGAAGCTTTCAGATTGTTCGGAACAAGATCCGGAAAAATGTGAAGTATTCCTTGTCGAGGGAGATTCGGCAGGCGGAACGGCCAAACAAGGTCGTGACCGTAACTTCCAGGCAATTTTACCCTTACGTGGTAAGATTTTAAACGTGGAAAAAGCGATGCAGCACAAAGTTTTTGAGAACGAAGAAATACGAAATATATTCACCGCATTGGGGGTGACCATTGGTACTGAAGAAGACAGCAAAGCGCTGAATCTTTCAAAATTAAGATATCACAAAATAGTGATCATGTGTGATGCCGATGTAGATGGTAGTCACATTTCTACCTTAATATTAACCTTCTTCTTCAGGTATATGAAAGACCTTGTAGAAGCGGGACACGTTTACATTGCAACCCCACCATTGTACCTGGTGAAAAAAGGACAAAAGAAAGAATACGCCTGGAATGACAAAGAACGTGATGCTTTAAATGAGCAATTTGGAGGTAGCGCAGGAATCCAGCGTTATAAGGGTCTTGGGGAGATGAATGCCGAGCAATTGTGGGACACTACCATGAACCCTGATTTTAGAACGCTTCGCCAGGTAACCATAGACAATGGTACCGAAGCCGATAGAATTTTCTCTATGCTTATGGGAGACGAAGTACCCCCGCGTAGAGAGTTTATTGAGAAGAATGCAGTGTATGCAAATATAGACGCGTAGTAGTAGCTAGCGAATAGTATACGTTAAACTTACCTAAAATCCTATGGTCTCGGCCGTAGGATTTTTTACTTTGGTTTAAAATTAGACGCTATGAAATACATTGCAACAACCCTATTTTTATTTTTTTCCATTCTTCCAGCAATAGCGCAAGAGAATTTAGAAGACTTATTAGCAGCTGGAATTGAAGATGCACAACGATTTTCGGCAGGCTATATTTCACCAGCTACAGAAGGTATGATGTACAATCTGTCCAATAGTTGGGCGCAATCTGCCGAGGTGAAAAAACCTTTGAAATTTGAAATTTCTATCATTGGAAATGCCACTTTTATCAAGGATGATAACAAAACCTTTCTTTTAAATACCAATGAGTATAACAACCTTCAATTTAGGGATGGGAGCTCCTCAAAACAAGTGGCCACGGGTTTTGGAGAAAATAATCCAGCTATTTTAGTTTTTGCCGAAGTACAAAACGGTCCTTTTATGGAAGAGGTTGAATTTGAACTACCGCAGGGTTTAGCCTCTGTAAATATAAATGTGTTGCCCACTGCCTTTTTACAAGGTAGAATTGGGGTTTTTAAAGCTACCGAAATAAAATTGCGTTATTTCCCAAAGATTGAACGGGAAGATGTGAAAACTGGATTACTTGGTGTAGGGATTCAACATGAATTCACAGAATGGTTGCCAGCCGAAAGCGTATTTCCAATAGCTATCTCAGGTTTGATCACCTACAATAACTTAGACGCAAATTACGATTTTACAGATGACGATATCGTAGAAGGTGAAAATCAGCAATTCGATTTAAAATTAAGTACATGGGTGTTTCAGGTCCAGGCCTCTACCAAATTACCGGTTTTTAATGTATATGGTGGTTTGGGGTATGTGACAGGGAAATCAGATTTTGACGTGTTGGGAACGTATCGAGTGCGTGGTGGGATTCCATTGTTTGAAACCACTAACGAGTTTACAGACCCGTTTTCAGTAGAAAATAAAATTTCGGGAGTACGCGCTACTTTGGGTGCAAAATTGCAGTTAGGTTTCTTTGGCTTGCATGCAGATTATAATCTTTCAGAATATAGCACCGTAACTGTTGGTACGCATTTCGGAATTTAACCCTTTGTTATCATATTATTTACGACGAGAATCGTACTTTTGTGCCCTGTTTTAAAAGGAGCAGAAAACCAATTTAAATAATCATAAAAAAAACCACAAATGAAAGTAACTGTAGTAGGGGCAGGTGCGGTAGGTGCAAGTTGTGCCGAGTACATTGCCATTAAAAATTTTGCAAGCGAAGTAGTATTGTTAGACATTAAAGAAGGGTATGCCGAAGGGAAAGCCATGGACTTAATGCAAACTGCTTCTTTAAATGGGTTCGATACCAAAATTACAGGTTCTACCAGCGACTATAGTAAAACTGCCAACAGTGATATTTGTGTTATTACTTCAGGAATTCCCAGAAAACCTGGAATGACCCGTGAAGAGCTTATTGGTATTAATGCTGGTATTGTAAAATCTGTTTCTTCAGACTTGATCAAGCATTCTCCGGATACCATCATTATTGTGGTGAGTAACCCAATGGATACGATGACGTATTTGGTTCATAAAACCACAGGGCTTCCTAAAAATCGAATCATTGGTATGGGAGGAGCTTTAGACAGCGCACGTTTCAAATACCGTTTGGCCGAAGCGTTAGAAGCACCTATTAGTGATGTAGACGGAATGGTATTAGGAGGTCACAGCGATACAGGAATGGTGCCTTTAACACGTTTGGCTACCAGAAACAGTGTGCCGGTTTCTGCTTTTTTAAGTGATGATAGACTGAACCAGGTAAAAGAAGATACTAAAGTAGGTGGGGCAACCTTAACTAAACTATTAGGAACTTCTGCGTGGTATGCACCAGGAGCTGCAGTAAGCGGATTGGTACAAGCGATCGCCTGCGATCAGAAAAAAATGTTCCCTTGCTCTGTACTCTTGGAAGGAGAATACGGATTAAACGATCTTTGTATTGGAGCGCCTGTGATCTTAGGTAGCAATGGAATTGAAAAAATTGTAGAAATAGAATTAAACGACGCCGAAAAAGCACACATGAAGGAAAGTGCCGAAGGAGTTAGTAAAACTAACGGCTTGTTAGAATTGTAAACGAAACGTTTTCAAATAAATAATATCTATAAAGACTGTAGCAATACAGTCTTTATTTTTTTATATTTGGCGCATGAACTCGAAATGGTACATAGGCTTACTAGTCGTTGCCCTGGCTTTCTTAGGAATAAGCTCGGAGCAAACAGTATTGCCTAATCAGGAAATCGTAGTTCAGTTTCATTTAGATGCCGTGAGTGCTACTGAAGCTGAAGATGCCATCTCTATTGTTACCAGACAACTACAATCCATTGGTGTGGAAGGTGTTCAGACTACACAGACACTGGATGGAAGTTTAAAAATCACCTATTTTAGTGCCATAGATGTAGCAGTTGTAAAAGATTTGTTCTCCAGACAAGCAAATATACTGGTTGGGGGTGCTTCTTTACCTGACAATGAAAATGCTCCTCATCAGCCTTTCGATAGCGACACGGCTAACTACCAGCTTAACGTAAGTGAAATCCAGACGGCAACCGATGCCGATATGGGGCTAAATGGCGTACTGGTGGATGTAAAGTCCGGCAACGAATGGTATGTAAATCCCGTTCTTTACTTTGGGAATCCCCATGTAGATTTCAACATACAAAAGACGATTGAAAATGTAGCGTACACGCTTTACGGAGCTATAGCGCTGGGTATAGACACTACTTCATATAAAATACCCGAAGTCCGCGCAGGCCCCTTGTCTTAAAAGGATGTCTGTCGTTCAATTCTTCTGAATAGTTTTTCAGAAGTAACACACTTTCAGAGAATATCCTCATCTTCAAATTCTTGTTCTTATAAGAAGTACAGCGTGCTGCACTCATGTTCAGCTTACATTTCCGAAGAACAAATAGCTACTAGTTCAGTAGGTAGCTTTTCAAAAGATATAACAGCTTATTATTAAACAACAGTATTAATTGTTGAATAAAAGGGTAACCTATATAGTTGCCCGTCCGAAAATTATTCGGAATTAAAAATTCAACTTCTAAACAACAAATAAAATGCAAAATAAAGGACTAATTACCGTATTTGCTATCCTTTTCGGGATTGTGAGTTTGTACCAGTTATCGTACACCTACATCGCAAATAAGGTAGAAACAGACGCAAAGGAATATGCGCAAAGTAATTTTCCGGAAACGGAGCCGGCCGAAAGACAAAAAGCAGAAGCACAGTACTTGCTGGATGCTACCAACGAGCCACAAATGCTCGGGATAGATTATAAAACGGCAAAGGAAAAAGAGTTAAACAAAGGTCTTGACCTTAAAGGAGGAATCAACGTAATCTTACAGGTTTCTGTAAAAGATATCTTGTCTGGATTGGCAAATAAAACAAAAGACCCTGCTTTTAATCAGGCGTTAGCTGCTGCAGATGAGCTGCAAAAAGATTCTCAGGAAACATATGCAGAGTCTTTCTTTAGAGCTTTTAACGATTTGCCTGGAGACAATCAATTAGCCTCTCCAAATATTTTCTTCAATAAGAATCTTGAAGACCAGATTAACAGCTCTATGACCAATGACGAAGTGGAGCCAATTATTACGAGAAAAATTGACGAATCTATCGCTTCTGCTTTTGAGGTATTGCGTAAGCGTATCGATAAGTTTGGGGTAACACAGCCTAACTTACAACGATTAGGAAACTCTGGGCGTATCTTAGTAGAACTACCAGGCGCAAAGGATATTGAGCGTACCAAAACTCTTTTACAGAGTACAGCACAATTGGAGTTCTGGACTGCTTACAAAGCAGAAGCCTTCCAGAGCTTTTTATTTGAAGCAGACGCAAAGTTAAAAACAATGATTTCTCCAGATGCTGAAACAGATGGAGAGGCAACCGATGAAGTTGCAGAAGGAGTTGAAGCTACACAGGACACCACCACAATAGCAAACGATACCACTGCAATAGCAGGAGATGATGTACAGGACGAAGACGACCTTGAAAGTTTACTAGGTGAAGATACTGCAGCAGATGTAAGTGATGATCCAGCGGTAAACAATCCGTTGTTGTCTAAAATTCAGTTTGGGTCACCAGGTTCCCCGGTTATCGCTTCAATTGAAAACAAGGATGTTGAAACAGTAAAAGAATACCTTAACAACCCGCAAATTCGCCAGTTGTTACCTGCTGAAATGCGCTATACAAAATTTGTGTGGGGCTTGCCAACAGCAAGAGAAGTAACTATTGAAGGGGAAACTGAAAACATCGAGTATGTAGATTTATACGCCTTAGTAGGAAATCGTGAAAACGAAGCGCCTTTAAGTGGAGGTGTGGTTACAGATGCAGTACAAACTTACGATCAAGTAGGACGTGTTGCAGTTAGTATGCAAATGAACGGTACAGGAGCCAAGAAGTGGGAAGAAATGACAGGAGAGGCTTTTACGAACAAAAGCCAGATCGCTATTGTATTGGATGATGTAGTATACTCTGCACCTGGAGTAACTTCTGGGCCTATTGCAGGAGGACGTAGCGAGATTACAGGAGATTTTACGATTGCCGAAGGTCAGGATTTAGCAAACGTTCTACGTGCAGGTAAACTTCCTGCCTCTGCAGATATTATTCAGGCAGAAGTAGTAGGGCCAACACTAGGTCAGGAAGCTATTGACAGCGGTATGATTTCGTTTGGTATTGCCTTGGCATTTGTATTACTTTGGATGATTTTCTACTATGGAAAAGCAGGAGCCTTTGCCGATGTTGCCTTAGTAGTAAACATCTTGTTTATTTTTGGAATATTAGCAGGTCTTGGAGCCGTATTAACGCTTCCTGGTATTGCTGGTATTGTATTAACTATTGGTATTTCGGTCGATGCGAACGTACTTATTTTTGAAAGGATACGGGAAGAGCTCGCCAAAGGAAAAGCACAGCGTGATGCCATTAATGATGGTTTCAGAAACGCATTGTCTTCAATTCTGGATGCGAACATTACCACAGGACTTACGGGTCTTATTTTATTAGTATTCGGTACAGGGCCAATTCAAGGATTCGCAACTACTTTATTGATAGGTATCGTAACGTCATTATTCACCGCTATCTTTATTACAAGATTGTTTATAGACCGTTACACGAAGAATGGAAAACCATTACCGTGTTCTACGCCTATGACCAAAAACTTGTTTAAGAATGTTAATATTAATTTCTTAGGAAAACGTAAAGTTGCATACATAATTTCTGGAATTTTAATCCTTATTAGTATAGGTTCTCTATTTACCAACGGACTTAACCAGGGAGTTGATTTTGTAGGAGGTAGAACGTACACTGTTCGTTTTGATAAAGATGTTAATCCTTCTGAAGTTGAAAGTGACTTAATTGCTGTGTTCGAAAGTGCCGAAGCAAAAACATACGGATCAGACAACCAGCTTAAGATCACAACTAAATATAAAGTAGACGAAACTAGCGCTGAAGTTGATAATGAGGTAGAAGCTTCTTTATTCGAAGCTTTAAAACCGAATCTTCCAGCTTCAATGACGCTGGAGCAGTTTAAGGCAGACGACGATAACAAGGTTGCAGGGCGTATGGAGTACTATAAAGTAAGTCCTACGATTGCCGATGATATTAAGAAATCATCTTTCTGGGCAGTATTGGGATCCCTTGTAGTGGTATTCTTGTACATTTTACTTCGATTTAGAAGATGGCAGTTTAGTTTAGGTGCCGTAGCGGCGGTATTCCACGATGTATTGATCGTGTTGGGTATCTTTTCGTTAACACACCAGTTTATGCCATTTAGTATGGAGATTGACCAGAGTTTTATTGCAGCAATCCTGACGGTAATTGGATACTCGCTGAATGATACCGTGGTTGTGTTTGACCGGATTCGAGAGTTCTTTAACGAACATGCCGGTTGGAAAATGAACAATATCATTAACAGTGCCTTAAACAGCACGTTGAGCCGTACGTTGAACACCTCTATCACAACGTTGATCGTGTTATTGTGTATCTTCTTTATAGGAGCCGAATCTATCCGCGGATTGATTTTCGCATTAATCGTGGGGGTACTAGTAGGTACTTATTCGTCTCTGTTCATCGCAACACCTGTGTTCTTTGACACCGTGAAGAAAAGAGGAATTGATTTAACCGATAAGAAAGACGAAGAGGAAGACGAAGCGCTAATCGCTTAATTCATCTGAAACTCTAACTATTAAAAGCCCGCTCTTGTTTGAAGAGCGGGCTTTTTTATGTCATTTCGGTGATAGGAGAAATCACATTGGAGTGAGTGGAATTGGTAATTGACTTGAAACAAATAGATATGGATAGCTACTCTCGAATAAACTTCTATGATAATGGAGAGTTGATACCTCTCTAGAAGAACAGCTGGTGTGACCTCTTCTGCGTCGAGGTGACGCTATCTATGGGATAAAGGAAAAGTTATTTGTCGCTTTGGGTGCTCTCTTTTGCGTTGGCAGTTAGTAATATGATAAAGTACTATTGAAAAGCTAGATTTTCTCCCAATTCAAAACATCACCAGTCTCTAAGCCCCATTGGTCGCTCAAACCAGCATTTACTTCCAGTACATAGCGTGTGGGCCCGTCCGAGGGTAGGGAGGTAGGGTCTAAAGGTTTTGCATTCTTTTGAATGCTCACCACTTCGTTTTTGGAGTTGAGGTAAATAATATCCAGTGCAAACTCTGTATTTTTCATATAAAAACTGCGACGGATCTCATTGGGAAAAATAAAGAGCATTCCTCTGTTGGCTTGCATGCTTTTACGATACATCAACCCGGTTTGTGTTTCGTAATCACCTTCGGCAATTTCCAGTTCTAGGGTAGCAATAATGCTGTCGGTTTCAGCTTTCTTTAATGTACCGCTGGCTTCTTTGGTAAAGGATATTTCCTTGGTTAAAACCTTGCTATCGGTTTCAGAATTTTCTTTACAGCTTTCAGTGAAAAGAACCAATGTAAAAATTACAATTGCGTAGCGTATTTTTTTCATTTGTAAGAATTTTAGGAAGCTAAAGTGTTGTCTTCGGTATAAACAGTTTTTTTGGAGCGCCATAAGATATAGAACCCAGCTAGTATAAATGGAATACTTAATAGCTGTCCTGTGTTTAAGAATAACTCTGCACGTTCTTCCACCTGAGCAATCTTATAGAACTCAACGACAAATCGGGTCATAAAAAGAAGGATCAAAAACCATCCGAAAATATATCCTACATATTTCTTGTTAGGTGTTTTCCAATAAATAAACCAGCAGGCTAAAAAGGTAATTACATATCCTAAGGCTTCGTATAATTGGGTGGGGTGTCGATCTGGTACGGTAGCTAAGATTTCAGCAAACTGAGGATTGTTGGCTATAGCATCATACGCTTTAGTTACATTTTTAATACCTGTTGCCCTTACTGCTTCGGAGGGATAAATATCGTGACGAAGCATTTTAATTCCTAGCGGATAATCGCCAGAAACTTTCCCTACAATTTCAGAATTCATAAAATTCCCCAGACGTATAAAAGCGCCACCTATTGCAACAGTAATTACCACGCGGTCAAAAATCCATAGCACAGGTTTTTTGAGAATTTTACGATTGTACATAATAAGTGCAATAACAATAGCAATAGCGGCACCGTGACTTGCGAGGCCTCTAAACCCTGTAAATTCAAATTCAGGGACTGTTTTAAAGGGAAGTATTACCGAAAGTGGGTCGTTCCATATCAATTCAGTTTCATAAAAAATAACATGTCCCAGCCTGGCTCCAATGAGAATAGCTAAAACCATGTAAATAAAAAGACTATCCAGCTTTTCCATAGAAACGTTGTCCTTGGTGTAAAAACGTTTCATTATAAACCAGCCTAGTACAAACGCAATAACGTAGGTAAGGCTGTAATACCGAATCATGAAAAAACCCAGGTCGAGCCCTTCGCTAGGGTTCCAGACACTTAAAAATTGAAGCATAGCATAAATTTATGACCGTAAAGATAGGAAAATTGAAAGCGGTAAAAAGAGGCTGGTTGCTATTTTTCTTTGTGAGTTGGTGGTACAGGATCATAGCCGGAACCTCCCCAGGGCGCTGGAGCGTTACGAAAATGTACAATGAACATTTTCAGTGAACAGGCGAGCTGGCGCGCAGGCCTAGTTGTCATCCTTTTCCGGAACCGGATCATAGCCGGAACCTCCCCAGGGATGACAACTACCAATACGTTTTACAGTAAGCCACCCGCCTTTGAAAAGTCCGTGTTTTTGTAATGCTTCTACACCGTAATGTGAACAGGTGGGTTGGTACCGGCACGTAGAAGGGAATATAGGAGAGATAGCCCGTTGGTACACACGAATTAAAAAAATAAAAGGATATGTAAGTATTTTTTTCAAGAAAGTGAATACGTAGTCCCTTCTTTGCCATCCTTCAGCTGTACGCCAACTTCCCGAAGCTCATCCCTAATTTTATCACTGGTAGCAAAATCTTTATTAGCACGTGCCTGGTTTCTAAGTTCAATTAACAAACCAATAGCTCCGTCTAGTTTTTCAGCAGATTCGTCACCAGAAACCGAAGTGTCTTCCAGTCCTAAAACATCAAAAAGGAATGCTTTCATTGTTGCTGAAAGTTCTTCTAAATCAGCTTTTGTGATGGTTGCATTACCGTCCTTAAGCCCGTTAATAAACTTGCTGGCTTCAAAGAGTTGGGCAATTAAAATAGGGCTGTTAAAATCGTCGTTCATCGCATCGTAACAGGATTGTTTCCATGTTGAAATGGACATACTGCTCTTGTCTGAAGTTTCAATAGCTCCCAAACTATGGTATGCATCCAGCAACCTGTTAAAACCTTTTTCTGATGCTTCCAGCGCTTCATTTGAAAAATCGAGTATGCTTCGGTAATGCGCCTGAAACATAAAAAATTTAGCGACGGAAGGGGCAAATGTTCTTCCTAAAACATTGTTCTTTCCTGAAAATAATTCGCCAGGTAAAATACTATTCCCGGTAGATTTCGACATTTTCTTACCGTTTAAAGTAAGCATATTGGTGTGCATCCAATAATTTACAGGGCTTTTATGGTTGCTGGCTTCCGCTTGTGCAATTTCGCATTCATGGTGTGGAAATTTAAGATCCATTCCGCCCCCGTGAATATCGAAATTTTCACCTAGATATTTGGTGCTCATAGCAGTACACTCCAGATGCCATCCTGGAAAACCGTCGCTCCAGGGAGACGGCCAGCGCATAATGTGTTGCGGTTCGGCTTTTTTCCAGAGGGCAAAATCCTGCGGATTCTTTTTTTCGCTTTGGGCTGCCAGTTCACGGGTGTTGGTGATCATGTCTTCCAGCTTTCGGCCACTTAATTTTCCGTAAGCGTGAGTTTCATTAAATTTTATAACATCAAAATAGACAGAACCATTTTTCTCGTAAGCGTGTCCTTCAGCAATCAAATTTTCAACTATGGCAATTTGCTCGTAAATATGTCCGGTAGCTGTAGGCTCAATACTTGGTGGCAAGGCATTAAACTTCGCCATAGTGTCATGAAAATCTACTGTGTACTTTTGGACCACTTCCATGGGTTCCAGTTGCTCTATGCGTGCTTTTTTTAGAATAGGATCGTCACCACTTTCGCCATCATTTTCAAGGTGACCTGCGTCGGTAATATTACGAACATAGCGAACTTTATAGCCAAGGTGTTTTAAATATCTGAAAACCAAGTCGAACGATAAAAATGTACGGCAATTCCCCATATGCACATTACTGTACACGGTAGGTCCACAAACGTACATACCTATTGCACCTTCGTGAATTGGGGTAAACGTCTCTTTCTCCTTTGTTAGGGAATTATAAATTTTTATCTTTTGATCTTTATACAGGCTCATTAGTATGTATTTGCTATTTTCTGACTTCTGACTACAAATTAAACTCCTTCAAAGTCGGTATTCAGTTGAATATAATCTAAGAAATCACGTCGTGTTTCGGCATCTTTAAATTTCCCGCCATATTCACTGGTCACAGTGCTGCTGTCTATGTCGCGAATTCCTCTGGAGTTTACACATAAGTGTTTTGCATCGATCACACAGGCTACGTCGTCGGTTTTAAGAACCCCTTGCAATTCTTTTACAATTTGCATGGTAAGGCGTTCTTGTACTTGCGGGCGTTTGGCGTAATAATCTACAATGCGGTTCATTTTAGACAGACCCACCACAGTACCGTTGGAGATGTAGGCAATGTGAGCCTTCCCGACGATGGGTAATAAATGGTGCTCGCAGGTAGAGTAGAGGGTAATGTTTTTCTCAACGAGCATTTCTCCGTACTTATATTTGTTTTCAAAGGTTGATGCTTTTGGTTTTCTTTCAGGATGCAATCCTCCAAAAATTTCCTGCACAAACATTTTGGCTACTCTGTTTGGAGTCCCCCTAAGGCTGTCGTCTGTTAGGTCCAGCCCAAGCGTTTGCATGATGTTCTGTACATCTTTTTTAATGCTTGCAATCTTTTCAATATCGCTTAAATCGAAAGCATCATTCCGTAATGGGGTTTTGGTGGACGAACCAACGTGGTCGTTACCAATATTATCTATATCTGAAAGCTGTTTTTCCAAATCCATGAGTGCTGTTATTGCGTATTTTATAATACAATGCGCAAAGATACGTATTTCAATAGTGGTGTTAAAAATTTGTAACCGAGTATTTCGAAGTAGTTTTTGCCAATGTCTCCTGTAAGTTTCATAAAATTTTCTTAATTTTCGCAAATTATTATATTCCCTATGAAAAAGTATTACCCCACAAGTTACACTTATACGTTGTTTTTATTCCTGTTTATCTCATTTTCAGCGCTTTCACAGGGCCCTGGATCCTTATTTGTAGATGCTGGACCCGATCAAATGACTACTTGTGCAGACCCTTGTACAAATCTTACAGCCACTTTCCTGGAGACGTTCGATACTTCTGGGCAAAATTATTCTGTAGACCCAATTCCATATACGCCTCCTTTCGCGTTTGATGGATTGGCGAATTCAATTAATATATCGACTGATGATGTTTGGTCACCAGTAGATACACTCCCTTTTGAGTTCTGTTTTTTTGGAAACCTAGAACAAGATTTTCAAGTAGGTTCAAATGGTGTTATTCGTTTTGATGTTGATCCTGCAGATACCTTTAACGGTTGGAATTTTGATGCAGACCTACCAAATAATGTAGAAGAAGCACTTGCGGAAGCAAATGTTTTTACACCAGTTCATGATATTCATCCTGGTGTAAACCCCCTCAATCAAATTGGGTATGAAGTATTAGGAACCTTTCCAAATAGAGTGTTAGTTGTGTCATATTTTGAGGTTGCCCTGTTCGATTGTAATACGGAAATCGCAACGCACATGGC
This sequence comes from Flavobacteriaceae bacterium UBA1903, assembly GCA_002337605.1. Lineage (GTDB taxonomy): Bacteria > Bacteroidota > Bacteroidia > Flavobacteriales > Flavobacteriaceae > Marinirhabdus. The sequence goes on along the minus strand of DDGL01000006.1, from coordinate 1,570 downwards.
GGTATTTTACGAGTTTTCGAATGTAATTGAAATGTATGTTCAGGATAAACCTTCCTGTCCGGGTTGGAACGATGGTAATGCAGCAATGGGGATTCAAAATGATGCTGGAACCGCTGCGTTTGTGCCACCTGGCAGAAATACAAGTGACTCTCCATGGACTGCTACAAATGAAGCCTGGAGCTTTAGCCCTGTTGGACCGCCAACCTATGTTTTTGAATGGCTAGACGATACCGGAGCTGTGATAGGAACTACCCCAACAATTAATGTTTGTGTGGCCTCTGGTACTGAAGTGTTCACAGCCCGTGTTACCTATACCAATACATGTAACGGAGAAGTGGTAGTATTAGAAGATACCGTAGAGGTTTCACAAGCGGCAACATTTACTATAGATTTAGGTCCGGATATTGACACGTGTGATGACGATCCGGTTATTCTTGACGCTAACCCGAGCAGACCAGGACTTTCTTTTGAGTGGTTTTACGGAGGGGTTTCTCAAGGCCCGCCAACAATAGATGATAGTACCTTTACAGCTAACTTCCCTAATTCGGGTACCTATTCTGTAGATGTTTTTGACCCGGTAGACCCTACTTGCGTTATTAGCGATTCGATTGAAGTAACATTTTTAGACCAACCAGTCATTGCAGAACCTGCCATTGATTTATTTCAGTGCGATGATGGAACTAACACTGGCTTTTTTGACCTTACCGTGAATACCCCTATAATTCTAGGAGGGCAAAACCCTGCAGACTATAATATTACGTATCACAATAGTCAGGGAGAAGCAGACACTGGTATGAACCCTATTCCAACACCTACAGTTTATTTAATTGCTACCCCACCTGTTGAGCCCATTTTTGTTCGAATTGAAAATTTAGATGGATCGTGTTTCGCCACTGATGAATTTGAGATTGAATTCGGACCTGTAATGGCTGGTCCAATGACCGATATTGACGCCCTATGTGATCAAGATTCTGATGGAGTAGTGCGATTAAATTTAGTTGTGCTGAAAAATGCTGAGGCCTTAAATGGCCAGGACCCTGCAGATTTTACTATAAGTTACCACCCTACTCAGGGAGATGCAGATGCAAATACAAACCCGCATCCAAATCCTTATGATGTAACTACATCGCCAGAAACCATCTTTGTAAGAGTAGAGAGTAATGACAGTCCTCCAGGAAGTTGTTACGCGACTGATAGTTTTGTTGTTGAATTTTTTGTCGCTCCTCCGGTAGTAGAACCTACAGTGTTGGAAGTTTGTGATGAAATTCCCAATGATGGCTTTGCTGAATTTGATTTAACGACAAAGGATAATGAAATTACCGGGTCAAATCCAGATGCGATTGTTAAGTATTACGAGACTTTTAATGATGCACAAAATGATATTGCTGAAATTCCAAACCCTACCACCTATATTAATATGGTACAGGGTGTTGATAGAGTTTGGGCTAGAGCTGAAAATGTAAACAGTCCGGACTGTTTCAATATAGTTCCTTTGGATCTTCAGGTAAATAACAGTCCTCCTGTCACCGACCCTGTTACCGATTTAATTGTTTGCGACAACGATCAGGAC
>DDGL01000012.1 GCA_002337605.1 Flavobacteriaceae bacterium UBA1903 | reverse complement strand
TCTGTTCTCTGTTCTCTGTTCTTAAAATTTAAAAAAGTTTCCCGATCCTCAATTTTCTTTTAAACTTTAGTAGAGACCACTCTCCCTTTATATCTATTCGGTTTAGTTCAAATGTGTTGCTAAAAGGATATTTCTCTATTCTGTTTCCAATTCGAAGCCCTAGTTGAAATCCGTTTTCTTTTAATTGCTTAAAAAAATGTTTTTTCTCAGGGTTCTTACGAGGGAATTTACCGTAAGGATACGCTACCACTTTAGTAAAATCAAGTCTTTCTTCTGAAACAACCTTAAAACATTGCTGCGAATCTTCTTCAATTTCTTCTTTTGACAAACCATCATATTTTCTGTGCTGAAAGCTATGGTACGCCAGCTCTATCGTTTCTGAAGGCAGCGATCGTAATTGCCCAGCCGTCATAATTGGGTTGGCGCCCTCATTCCATGCATCACTTTTCCCAAGGTAGGCCAGCGGAATAAAAAAAGTAGCTTTCAAGCCATATTTTTGTAGGATAGGCACTGCGAACTCCAACTGATTCACATAGCCATCGTCAAATGTCAGGATGCAGTTTTTTCCTTTTAAACTGGTCTCAGGTTTTAAAATTTCAGCAAAATGATGCGTGGTATACTCATTAGATGCCAGGTGTTTGCAATGCGCTTCAAAACCGGAAACACTCACACGCAACCCCTTTCCGCTTTCGGCAGAGATGTCGTGGTACATTAAAATAGGTAGTTTTGCCAACGTTTCTGGGTGTAGTACTTCTGTAAAATTAGTACTTTTACCTAAACTATCACCAACTCTTGGAGCATACCGTAAAAATTTCGGCACTTGCGATTACTTTAAACGAAGCAGACAACGTGGACGGCTTTGTACAAAGGCTTTCGTTTGCAGACGAGATTATTATCGTAGACTCTTTTAGCAACGACGAAACTGTAGCTAAAGCTCGTAAACATAAAAATGTAACCGTGTTCGAGCGGACATTCGATAATTTTTCAGCTCAAAAAAACTTTGCTATCTCAAAAGCTACGAATGACTGGGTGGTGTTTTTTGATCTGGACGAAGAGGTTACACCCCAGCTTGCTGAAGAGATCACGACAACGTTGAAAAATCCTTCTGCCATTGCCTATTTTGTGAAGCGCGACTTCTATTTTATGGGAAAACGTATTAAATACAGTGGGTTACAGAACGATTGGGTCATTAGAATGTTTCATAAGCAGTACTGTAACTACAACGATAATCTCGTGCACGAAACGCTGGAGGCCAATGGAGAAACAGCCAAACTAAAGCAAACCCTTCCCCACCACACCTATAAAGATTTTGACGATTATACGGGAAAAATGCATAAATACAGTGCGCTACAGGCAAAAATGCTGTACGAGAAAAAAAAGAAACCTACATTGTACCATTTTCTATTTAGACCCTACTACAGATTCTGGCACCAGTTTATTTTTCGGCTAGGGGTTTTAGATGGAAAAGAGGGTTTTATCTTAGCGTATGTGAGTGCTTTTTCGGTGTTTAAGCGCTATGTGAATTTATGGTTATTGTACCGAAAAATAGACTAATATGAAGCGGGTTTTTCTAGAAGCACATAATCTAAAGAACAAGTTTTCCGGCTTCGGACAGTTCAACTACCATCTTATAAAAGGGATGGCAACGCAAGATGTAAGCAACTTAAAAATTACGCTGAATGTAAGCGATTTAAAAGCTTTAAAAGCTGAATTTGGCAGTACCTTCCGTTATAAAAAATACAAGAGTATTACGCGTCACAAACCTTTCCGTATTAAGAAAAGATACGATCTATGGCATTGTTTGAATCAGAATATTAAGGTAGAACCTTTTTATAAAACCCCGTATTTATTGACGGTACACGATATTCATTTTGTAACAGAAGGTTCTGAAGGGCTACAGGCCAAGCTCCGAGCCCAATTTGAAAAAAAACTAAAACGCGCCACAGCCATTACGTATATTTCAGAATTTGCAAAAAAAGACACCCACGCAAATTTTGAAGTCCCAAACGTGCCAGAATATGTAATTTATAACGGCAATACCATTACAGATACTTCGGTTCCGAAAAATTTCAACCCTATTGTGCAACCTAAACAACCGTATCTATTTTCGATTGGAGATTTTAGCGAGCGTAAAAATTTTATAAGCCTGGTAGCAATGCTTCAGTTTTTGCCGGAATACAATTTAGTGCTGGCAGGAAACAACAGGTCTTTGTACGGCGATCGTTTACGAACTATGGTTTCAGAATACAACCTGGAAGAACGTGTTTTCTTACCTGGGAAAATAGCCGATACCGAAAAAAAGTTTTACCTGAAAAATTGCGAAGCATTTGTATTTCCATCGCTACGAGAAGGTTTTGGCATTCCTCCTATTGAAGCCATGCGCTTTGGCAAACCGGTGTTTCTTTCCAACAACACTTCGCTACCCGAAATTGGCGGAGAGCAAAGTTTTTACTGGGAACAATATGATCCTGAATATATGGCACATGTACTTACACGGGGAATGAATACCTTTTACGAACACCAGCACGATTATGAAACATGGTACATTGCCCGTGCCAAAAGCTTTAACTGGGAAGCGACGGCAAAGCAGTATCTGGACGTATATCATACAATTTTACGCTAAGTTTGCAGTATGTTTGACGTTGCCATCATAATTGTAAATTATAACACTGCCAGATACACCTTAGAATGTATGGATGCTGTAGTGGCACATACAAAAGGTGGTACCAGCTACCAAATTATTGTGGTGGATAACAATTCGGAACTAGCCGATTATAAACACCTTGCTTCAAATTTTCCAAAAAAAGACAATTTCACCTTACACAGAAGCCCTATTAACACAGGATTTGGCGGTGGAAATATGCTGGGAGTACCCTATGCCTACGCTCGTTATTTGTTGTTTTTAAATAACGATGCCATGCTTTTGAATGACTGCCTGCTACTATTAACCAAATATATGGATGTGCAACCAGAAGTAGGCGTTTGCACCGCTCAAAACTATGATGAGCACACTAACTTTGTCCCTTCTTTTGACCATAACAAGGGGGTGCGACGGTTACTCTTCGGACGTGGTTTTTTAGAGAAAAACAATCCGTCACGCTATCCAATGCGAAAGCAAGCATATACCCATCCTATAGAGGCAGATTGGGTAAACGGAGCCTTTCTGTTTTTTAGAACCCCTGCTTTTGAAAAAATTGGCGGGTTCGACACCAACATATTTCTATATTGGGAAGAAATGGATGTATGCCATCGTTTGCGTGAAATTGGGTACACAAGTATGCTCGTTCCAGAGGCAAAAGTATTGCACTATCAAGGTGTGAGCACCGGAACTTCAAAAGTAGTCAGCACCGAGAGTTATATTTCCTATTTGTATGTGATCCGAAAAAACTTCGGATTATTAAAATGGTGGCTTATACGGTTGTATTTAACGTTTGCACTATTGGTGAAGCCTAAAAAATGGTTTTTACTTTCAACGGTACTCGATTGCAACCCTATGACACATTCCCTTAAACAACAACAAAAAGTACGCTTTTATGAAGACTGAAATTGAAAATGCATTAGCCGTCCTTAAACGCGGCGGACTTATACTCTATCCAACCGATACGGTGTGGGGTATTGGCTGTGATGCCACCAACGCAGATGCCATTGATAAAATTTACGCGCTGAAAAAACGTGCCGAAAACAAGTCGATGATTTGTCTGGTTCACGATTTTAAAATGCTGAATCAGTATGTAGAAGAAATTCCTGAAGTAGCCTACGACATCCTAAAGTATGCGGCAAAACCTACCACTATTATTTACGATGATCCTATTAGAATTGCCACCAATATTATTGCTGAAGACAATTCGTTAGCCTTTCGGGTAGTGAAAGATGATTTTTGTAAAACGTTGCTTCGTAAGTTCAGAAAACCAATTGTTTCTACCTCAGCCAACTTAAGTGGAAAAGCAACACCACATTCTTTTGCTGAAATTTCAGAAGACATCAAAAACGGAGTAGACTACGTGGTAAACCACAACCAAAAGGCAAAACGTGGAACCCCTTCTGCTATCATAAAACTTACCCTGGATGGGATGGTGAAGGTAATCCGTGAATAAAAATTCTGTTTGCTTACCTAACGCTTATTTTATAATTTTATCGTTAATTAAAACAAATATATAAGAGCTGCCTCTAAAAAAATAGAGTGACCATGGATCGTCTGGATATAAAACAGCAAATTGAATGCGAATTATGTGGAAACCCTTCGCAACTAAAGTATAAGGGTTTTCAAGGCTATCAGCTAGGAATGAAATTCAATATTTATGCGTGTGATGCCTGTGACACATCCTTCTCGATGCCCCGGGCAGATACCAGCCTCATATACGATGCTATTTACAGTAACGGAAAAAACGTTCCTGGCTATAATAGGTACTGGAGTTACATGAATGAAGTGAAAACAGCTGAAAAACCTTTAGCGTTTTTGGCAAATTCAGAAGAAGCGTTTTGGGGAATTCAGCAAGCATTACAACAACTGGTACCCAACAAAACCAACTCCAGAATCCTTGAACTGGGAAGTGGCCTTGGGTATCTTACCTACGCACTTAAAGAAGAAGGATATGACAGTACAGGATTAGATATTTCGAATGAAGCTGTAGCCCAGGCAAAAAAGAGTTTTGGAGATTTTTATGTTTGCAGAGACCTGCATGATTACGCCCTCGAGAAGCCAAATGCCTACGATATTGTTATCTTAACTGAGGTCATAGAGCATATTGAAGCCCCCGTAGGTTTTATTGAATCCATTCTTAAACTACTAAAGAAGGATGGACACATCATCATTACAACGCCAGATAAAACGCTTATCCCATCAGACATTGTCTGGGATACAGAAGCACCTCCCGTGCATCACTGGTGGTTTAGTGAAACATCTCTACAGTATATGGCTTCCACGCTGGATCTGGATATTAGTTTTATAAATTTTTCAGAGTATTACTACAACCATCCCGAAGCCTATAAGCTGAAGAAAAGAAGAAAAAAAATTGAAAGAGCTCCAATTTTAGATGAAAAAGGGAACTTACGTTCCAAAAGTGACTATACTCCGGACAACATTCCTGAAGAGGTTCAGCAAAAGAAAGCTGCGGCCAAAAGAAAATGGCTTAAGCTAAAATCCTTGTTTAACCCAAAGACCCTGGTTTTTGATGAGAAAGGAAAAACTATGTGTGCTATCCTTTCAAAATAATTAGATACTGCTGTTTTGATTACAATCTAAGTTGTTCCTCAAACAGCTATGTCGTACCTTTGCACGAGCAAAAATACAGCATGCAATCCAATCATAAATCGGCACTTGAACATCCAGTTTTTAGGGTAATTTCTAAAGCAGCAGAACAGCTACAACTAGAAACCTATGTAATTGGAGGCTATGTTCGGGATCACATCTTACAACGCGGAAATGCAAAAGACATTGACGTAGTTGCCGTAGGAAGTGGTATTGCCCTTGCTAAAAAAGTATCTGAACTTCTTCCCGGAACTCCTAAAGTTTCTGTGTTTAAAACCTATGGAACTGCCATGTTAAAAACAGGAGGTATTGAGCTGGAGTTTGTAGGCGCCAGAAAAGAATCCTATGCCGAAAACAGCCGTAATCCAGCGGTAGAAAATGGCACCTTGCAGGACGATCAAAATAGGCGTGATTTTACCATAAACGCACTTGCATTAAGCTTAAATGATGCTTCTTTTGGTGATTTACTGGATCCGTTTGACGGGATACAGGATCTCCAGGATAAAATAATCAGAACACCTTTAGATCCGGATATTACCTATAGCGACGACCCTTTACGCATGTTACGAGCCATTCGGTTTGCAACGCAACTGGATTTTGTAATTGAAAAGGAATCGTTGGCTTCTATCACCCGCAACGCAGACCGCATAAAAATTATTTCAAAAGAACGAATCGTAGACGAAATCAATAAAATATTGATGGCTCCCGTGCCTTCTAAAGGATTTGCATTGTTGCATAAAACCAATTTGTTGCAGCATATTTTCCCAGAGCTTGTGGCATTACAAGGCATTGAAGAAAAAGAAGGGCAACGCCACAAAGACAACTTCTGGCATACGCTGGAAGTGGTAGACAATATTGCAGAAACTACCGATAACCCGTGGTTACGCTGGGCTGCTTTGTTACACGATATTGGAAAAGCGCCAACAAAGCGATTCGATAAAAAAATAGGCTGGACGTTTCATGCCCACGAATTTGTAGGTAGTAAAATGGTTTTCAAATTATTTAAGCGCTTAAAAATGCCTTTAAATGACAAGATGAAATTTGTTCAGAAGATGGTATTAATGAGCTCCCGCCCCATTGTGTTAGCGAGTGATGTAACCGATAGTGCTGTGCGCAGATTGGTGTTTGACGCCGGAGATTATGTGGAAGATCTTATGACCCTTTGCGAGGCAGATATTACAACCAAGAATCCTAAAAAATTCAGGAAGTATCACAATAACTTTCAGAAAGTGCGGGATAAGATTGTGGAAGTTGAAGAGCGCGATCATATCAGGAATTTTCAGCCACCTGTAAGTGGAGAAGAGATCATGAAAACCTTCAATTTAAAACCTTCACGAGAGATTGGGATGATAAAAGATGCTATAAAGGAAGCTATTCTGGAAGGAGATATTCCTAATGAATATGAAGCAGCACATACCTTTATGTTAAAAAAAGGAATCGATTTAGGACTAACGCCCGTGAAATGAACACACTGCAACTAGAAACAGAACGACTGCTATTACGCCCATTCCGATTTGGAGATGAAGCCGAGGTTTTTACGTTTAGCAGTAATCCTATCATTAACAAATACACGGGAGATCCTGTTATTACAACCATGAAGGGTGTAAAACAACTAATTGCTGATGTGTGGCTTTCCGATTATAAAACATATGGCTACGGAAGGTTTGCTGTAGTTCACAAAGAGGATAAAAAAATTATTGGCTTTTGTGGGGTAAAGTTCCTGAAAGAAGCCAACGAAACCGATCTGGGCTACAGGTTTTTACCAGCATACTGGGGCAAAGGCATTGCAACCGAATCCTGTAAAGCTATTTTAGCATACGCTTTCGAAACGTTGCAATTATCTAAGGTAATAGCTTTTGTAAATCCAGAAAATCCAGCTTCCAGTAACGTATTGAAAAAATTAAATTTTCAGTTTGAAAAAACCGCGCCCTACCCTAACGAAACAGACCCCGTACTTTGGTACCGTTTAACAAAAAAGGACTATGAAAGACAATAAAAAAGTAATTTACTGGCTGCTTACAGGGTGTGTCCTGATCTTTATTATGGTAGTGGTAGGCGGTATTACCCGGTTAACCCACTCGGGACTTTCCATTTCAAACTACAAACTTATTTCTGGAACTATCCCCCCTATGAATGATACCGAATGGCAAGCCGCCTTCGACCTCTATAAACAGTATCCTGAATACCAGAAATTGAATCAGCACTTCTCCCTTGAGGACTTTAAAGACATCTATTTCTGGGAGTGGATCCATCGGGTGATCGGACGTTTTATTGGCGTTGTGTTTATCATTCCGTTTTTCTATTTTTTACTGAAGAAACAACTTAGCCGCTCCACCATTAAGAAATGTGTGGTTCTGCTTTTTCTGGGCGGATTCCAGGGCTTTTTAGGCTGGTATATGGTAAAAAGCGGGTTGGTAGATCGTCCCGATGTGAGCCACTACCGCCTTGCCATGCACTTAACTACTGCTTTTATTACCTTTGCCTATACCTTATGGGTAGCATTAGATCTATGGTATCCCGATACAAAAGAAGTGAACACCAAATTCCGGAATCTCATCCGTTTTGGGTTGGGGATTTTAATCGTTCAAATTATCTGGGGTGCTTTTGTCGCAGGACTGGATGCCGGCTGGATTCACAATCACTGGCCCTTGATGAGTGATGGAAAATTAATTCATGAAACGGTAACCATAGAGCAAAATCCTGTGTGGAGAAACTTTGTAGAGGGAAAAAGTGGTGTTCAGTTTGTGCACCGCTATTTGGCGTATGTTGTGGTAGCCGCGATCGGACTTATCTGGTGGAAGTCCAGAAGTATGACTCTTACAATCCTTCAACAAAAAGCAATGCACCTGCTGGTTGGACTGGTACTGCTTCAGTTTGTACTTGGAGTATTTACACTCATCTTACAAGTACCTGTAGTTTTAGGTGTTTTACACCAGGTGGTAGCCTTTTTCCTGTTGGCAGCGATGACCTTTACCTTGCACCGCTTTAGCAAGTAAGCTATTTTACCATTTTTTCAAAGAAGCCATACAACTCTCCTTTGGTAATATTAGCTCCCTGTTTAATGAGCGCAAAGATGTCTTCCGTTTTATTAGCTGAAAACGCCTTGGACGCCGTATAAAACTCAACAGTATCTTCTGCAAAGTTTTGTTGGAGCCACTGGTAGCCTTCAACAGTGGTAATGTCTATTCCTTCTTTTAGAATTTTTAAAGAAATAAGATGCATTTCTGTTTCTTCTATTTTAAAAAGAAAGAGTTGCTGAGGGGCAATATTTTCAAGAAAGTTCGCTTGTTGGAGCACGCCTTCCCAAACCAGATCGCTAAAAATATCGAGTTCTTCTTCGGCTACTTCGGGTTGTTCGGCTTTGATCTTTGCCCACTCTTCTCCAGTAATGGACTGGGTGGCCAAGAAATTTATAAATTCCGGATGCAATTCTTCTAACTGCTCTTTTGTGAGTCTGGCGTATTTCAAAACAAATTAGTTTTATGCCTTTAGTGGCTGTCCTTATAATTTGGGCGGCAAAAATACAAATTTGTAACCGTCTTATAAAACTGAAAAGGTACTAATCTCCTAATTTTAACCCAGCAAAATTTGTGTAAAATTGTAGGGTATGCTGAATCCAAAACAGCTATATTTTATATAAATTGTACCTCTAATCTAAAGTTTCGGATATGATGAAATATGTACTTATTCTCGGTGTACTCCTATGCATTGGGTGTAATTCTTCGGAAGAAAAAAAGAGGGACACAAACACTGTTCCCGGATGGAAGCATTCGTACCAGGCAATCTCTAAATTTGGAGATACCCTCTACAGCAAGCCGCCTTCAGAAAAAATAATGGCGCAATACGAAGCCAGGAAAAAAGCTTTTGAAGAACAACCCGATCTGGAGAATACCATTTGGTATGGGCGTTTTACCGCATATACAGGAAATTACAGAGGAGCCATACAAATTTATACCGATGGGCTTGAAAAATTCCCAGATGAGAGTAGGTTGTTACGCCACCGTGGCCATCGCTATATTACCGTACGGGATTTTGACAAAGCCATTCAAGATCTGGAAAAAGCCGCAACACTTATTCAAGGGAAAGAAAATAAAGTAGAAGAAGACGGGATGCCGAATGCGCAAAACATTCCTGTAAGTACAATGCACGGGAATATTTACTACCATCTTGGCCTGGCGCATTACCTAAGAAATAACGACACCAAAGCCGTTGAAGCCTATAAAGAGTGCCTGCGTACCTCGTCCAATGCAGACAATGTGGTCTCTGCCACGCACTGGATCTATACCATTAACTGCCAGATGGGCCGTAAAAGCACAGGATTTAACTATGTAAAAGGGATCTCCAGCGATTTGGAGGTGATAGAAAATGAACCTTACCTAAAAGCCTGTTTACTTTACAAAGGCGACCTGCAACCTTCCGAAATTCAGGTACAATCTAACGACACTGCCACTAACAGCGCTTTGTTGTATGGCTTAGGCAACTATTTATTATGCGAAGGAGATAGCGGCGCTGCCGAAGAAATTTTCAGAACCATAGTTGCGGGGAGTGACTGGGCCTCGTTTGGCTATATAGCGGCCGAAGTAGACCTTGCCAACAAGTTCAGGAAAAAACCGGTGCTGGAATAACTTTTTTTAACACCAATTGTTACCTTATGAAAATCACCCTGCTGGCCATTGGCAAAACAGATAATAAAAACCTGGAGACGCTTATAAAAATGTACTCCAACCGTTTGGGACATTATGTTCCCTTTTCACTGGAGGTGATCCCGGACATCAAAAAAGCGAAGAACCTAAGCGAGGCCCAGCAAAAACAACTGGAAGGTGTTGAAATATTAAAACGAACCCAGACCAGCGACCACCTTATCTTGCTGGATGAAAAGGGAAAAACCTATACATCTGAAAGCTTTGCCACTTTCCTGCAAAAGAAAATGAACGGCGGCTTAAAAAACCTCATTTTTGTGATTGGTGGCCCCTACGGATTCAGCCCCGAACTCTATGAACGCACCCAGGGAAAAGTTTCCTTATCCTCCATGACGTTCTCTCACCAGATGGTACGTTTGTTTGTAGTAGAACAGCTCTATCGCGGCTTTACTATTTTAAGAAATGAACCCTATCATCACAGGTGATTTATGGTTACCATTCCTGAACACTGAAATTAGGTATCTTTACGGGTAACAACTGTAAAACACATTATATTATTAGTTGTGCAACATTTGAAAAACCAATGAAAATTTATGTTTACACCCTTTATTAGAATTGTACTTATCATCGCCTGTTTAGGTATGTCAATTCTATTTTATTTAAGAGAAGATTATATTAATGCGGGCTTAACAGTTTTAGTAGCTGGACTTTTCGGATATGGATATTTTAAATATGGAACTATTTTCGCTGCATTCCAACAACTCAAAAAAGAAAATTTTGACAAAGCGGAAAAATTAATTTCCAAAATTAAAAACCCAAACAATTTATCCAAACAGCAAAAAAGTTATTATCACTTCACAACGGGAATAATAGCATCTGAAAAAAATGAATTGGACTTTGCAAAATCTGAATTAATTAAAGCTCTGGAAATTGGACTTCGAACTAAAAATGACACTTCGATTGTATTGCTTAATTTAGCCGACATTGAATATGAGCGCACTGAATTTTCGTCGGCGAAAGAATATCTGAGTAAACTGAAGGATTATGAATTAAAGCCATTAGTAAAATCAGAAATGGACAAGCTGACTGAAAGAATAAACGTTGCACAACAACGCATATAATACAGCGGGTCAGATGGTAAAATGAATTGTATTTCCTACAAATAATTGTAAATTAGTCACGAGGATAACCTCGTAGTGGCGATGCTAGTGTCTTCCGCTTGCAGAAAAAGCACATTGGAGACAGGTGGCTTATTCGCACGTTGCACCTTCAATACTAGGCGACACAGCAAAACTCATAGTATCAAATGCAAGCTCGTTTAAAACAACCAAAGAAAAACTCGAATTATTTTAAAAATGACGGAAAGCAATCGTAATGAAGAATATTACTTTAATTTATTTTTGGATAAAATTCCTACTTCAAACACAGCCTTAAAAAAATTCAGCCGTTCCTTTTTAACACTGAATGAGTATAAGAAAAGAGAATTCATATATAAAAGTGGCGAAACACAAAAAGAAGTTGGTTTTGTATGCGAAGGACTTTTAAGAAAATATTATGTAAACGAAAAAGGAAGTGAAATAATTACAGGGTTTATAAGCGAAGGTGGCTTTGCTACGGACTATCCTTCTTTCTTACGGCAAAAACCCTCCAAATATCATATACAGTGCCTTGAACCCACAATTATCGTAAATATACCCTATACAAAATTACAGGAAGCATACCAGAAATTTAAAGACAATGAAATGTTTGGAAGGTTAGTCGCCGAACATGTTTTAACAAGGGAAACAGACAGAGTAGAAAGTCTTTTATTTGATAGTGCCCAAGATCGGTACCTTACTTTTATGGAACAAAATAAAGACATCAGCAATAGAATCAGTTTAACTCATTTAGCTTCATATTTAGGCATTGAAAGACAGTCTTTGAGCAGAATTCGAAGTAAACTCGCTAAAAAATAATTTTGTCACATAGGTGTCAGGTACTCCACATCTTAAATTTGCACTTTTGTAGTACCAACTAATATAAAGATGAAAACTACAATCCTTACCAGAGTATCCTTTCTATTAATCTTATTACTACTCGCTGTTTTCTCAAATGGGCAATATGCAGTGTTTTTTGCCATCTGGATCTTTACAGCACTGCTCCTGTTTGCAGTTAGAAAACTATCCAGATGGCAGGGTTTTCTCTTGGCATTTCTATGTATAGGTATTGGCTATTATATTGGTTTTGATTTTGTTCCTTTTTTACCATTATATATTCCCATTATTGTTACCGTAGTTTTTAGTTTACTTTCTTCAGTCCCGTATGTAATCGACTCCTATTTTTCAAAAAAGCGTACCTCCTTTCTAAGCACCTTACTGTTTCCGTGTTCGGTTGTTTTAATTGAATACCTGTACCATCAATTGAATCAATACGGTACGTTTGGGCATTTTGCTTATACCCAGCAATCTCAACTAATTTTATTACAATCCATTTCTGTTTTTGGGTTAGGGTATATCACATTTTTAATTGCCTGGTTTGCTTCTGTTAGCAACTGGATCTATGAACAACGAAATGAATGGAAGAACTTAAGAAAAGCAATCCTTATCTACGGCCTTGTTTTTGGATTTACCATAACCTACGGAAGCTTTCGTGTGCAATTTCAAAAATCAGATTCTGAAACGATTCGAGTAGCTTCCATTTCTGCTTTAGATAGTCTTAAGGTTATGATCGATTTGCAAGGGTTGCAAAATTCAGAAACCGAAAATAAAGTTACAATTGAAACCAGAAAGAATACATCGAAACTAAATCAAAATTTATTTGACAGAAGTATCAAAGAAGCACAAGCTGGAGCAGAAATAATTTTCTGGGCAGAAGGCAATGGTGTCATCCTCAAAGAAGATGAAAAAGAACTTTATAAAAAAGCAAGTGCGGTAACCTTAGCGCACAGCATTTATTTAGGAGTAGGCGTCGCAGTAATTGACCCTTCAAACAGTAAATACCTCGAAAATAAGTTTGTCTTGTTCAACAAAAAAGGACAAAAAGTTATTGATTACTGGAAAGGCATTTCAGTACCTGGCCAGGAAGCTGAAGTTAGCAACAATAAAGCTACTGGAATTCAAAAAATAGATACTGAATACGGTACTATTGCAGGAGTTATATGCTTTGATTTAGACTTTCCGAAGTATTTAAAAGATGCCAGCGGTTCAGACATTGTGTTAGCTCCAAGTAATGACTGGAAAGAAATTGATCCAATCCATACCGATATGTCAAAATTCAGAGCGATTGAACAAGGTTTCAATTTTATTCGTCAAACCAGTTTTGGACGCTCCATTGGCACAGATTATACCGGACAAGTACTTAGTGAAATGGACCATTTTACGAGTGATAACAAAGTGCTCATAACACAACTACCCACAAAAGGAACCAGGACCCTATATTCCATGATTGGAGATACCTTTATTGTTATTTGTTTACTATTGCTTATTTTAGTCATAGCAGTACTTAGAAAAAGAAAAGTAGAAAATAACTAGGCTTCACGTAAAAAGAGTTTGTTCTGGCAATGAAAAAAAATATCAAAGAGTTTTTTGAAGACAACAGTGCCTGGCAACAAGAATATAAGTTGCTTCGCAACATACTAAATACTACAGGCCTGGAAGAGGAGTTTAAATGGGGAAAGCCTTGCTATACCTTTCAGGGCAAAAATGTTGTATTAATGCACGGTTTTAAGGACTATTGCGCTTTGTTGTTTCATAAGGGAGCTTTGTTAAAAGATTCTTCAGACCTATTGGTGCAACAAACTAAAAATGTACAGGCAGCACGTCAACTTCGGTTTAAAGGTGTTCAGGAAATTAAAGACCAGGAAAAAACCATTAAAGCCTATACCTTCGAAGCTATTGAAGTTGAAAAAGCAGGGGTAGCAGTAGCAATGAAAAAGACCTCAGATTATGAAGTGCCAGAAGAATTAGAAAAAGTATTTAAAGAAAATTCAGATTTTAAGAAGGCATTCAAAGCATTAACACCCGGCCGGCAAAGAGGATATCTCTTGTATTTTTCAGGTGCCAAACAATCGAAAACCCGTGAATCGAGAATTGAAAAGTGTACTGCAAAAATTTTTAGCGGGAAAGGGTTAAATGATCGGTAAAGATACTGGTTGCAACCAATTTATGACCTTCTTTAACTTAACTACTTTCTCCTCCACTGCGCTGTCTCCTCAAAAACGTGTTCCAGGATTTTTGCGTCGTCTTCAGTAAAAGTAATGCCTCGTCTGTCCATCACTATTTTTGCTACTTCAAAGGCTTTGTCGGTTTTATATGTGGTCATGCCGCCACTACCTCCCCAGCTAAAACTAGGGATAAAGTTTCTTGGGAATCCGCTGCCAAAAATATTTGCGCTTACCCCTACTACGGTTCCTGTATTAAACATAGTGTTGATACCACATTTACTATGGTCTCCCATCATTAAACCACAAAACTGCAAGCCTGTTCGGGCAAATCCCTGGGTTTCGTAATCCCAAAGGCGTACTTCGGCGTAGTTATTTTTAAGGTTGCTATTATTGGTATCGGCTCCCAGATTACACCATTCGCCTATAACAGCGTTGCCCAAAAAGCCATCGTGCCCTTTATTGGAGTAGCCCATTAATACACTATTATTAAGTTCCCCTCCTACTTTACTATGTGGACCAATAGTACAACCCGTATAAATTTTGGCATTCATTTTCACCGTAGCGCCTTCACAGAGGGCAAAGGGACCGCGAATCATACTTCCCTCCATCACCTCAGCATCCTTGCCAATGTAGATAGGGCCTTCGGCTGCGTTTAGGGAACACAAAGGGAGCTTTGCGCCTTCTTCAATAAAGATATTTTCTTTGTTAAAAGCGACGGCCATTTCAGGAATGGGTTGTGATGTTCTTCCTTTTGTCACCAGATCGAAATCTCTTTGAATGGCTTCGTGATTCTTTGAAAAAATATCCCAGGTGTGCTCAATTCTAAACACATCATCCTGGGTGTATTCTAAGATGTCAAACGTATCAAAATCTACCTCCTGCCCTTCGGTAGTATAAAAGGCAATGGGTTCATCATTCAAAAAAATAGCTTGATTCTTCGTTAGATTTTTAATCAGGTTGACTAAAGTTTCAGAAGGAATAAAAGAGGCATTTATTAAAATATTCTGCTCCAGTTCTACCAAAGGCCATTTATCCGACAAGTAATCTTCAGTAACTGTTGAAGTGGTGTACCCTAAATATTTTTCCCATTTTTCTCTTATCGTGAGAATCCCAACCCTAATATCTGCCACAGGACGTGTAAAGGTAAATGGGAGGAGTTGGTCGCGTACACCGCCGTCAAAAAGTATATAATTCATGGAGTTTTTTTTGAAGTGTTCTTACCGAAGTTACATCTTATTACAACTAGTTAACTAGTTCGTAAGATATAACAAAGATACAAGGATTGATGGTAATTTTTTAATTGAAAAACCATAGGAGTTCTTAAGTTCTACGTGTAAATTTTATAGGTAAACTACTTTTTTAAGCCTAAAAAGATACTTTGAATTTAAAAAAACTAAAGCTTTACTTAAAACAACTATTACCTGTAACTACCCTCTTACCAGATATTTAAGAGACGTGCTCTCAAGTAATTTAGCCATTTATAAAGCAAAGAATTGAAAGAAATTAAGCGATTTGTAGATGTTTTCCTACACTTTATCTAAAAGGTAAAATAAGTGATATTTGTTTCTTAATGTTTTCTTAAATTTATGTTCTAACTGATTGAATTATGAGACATTATAGAGCAATAATACCGCTGTTGGCTATCCTTTTAATAGGGTGTCAATCTGACGAGTATACGGACAACCCAACGTCTTTAGACAAAGATTTAACATTACTTCTAAACGAGCGTTCCCAGGATCAGGGCCTTTCATTTTTTATACTTCCCAATGAAACCGATTATGCGAGTATCCCACAGGATCCTTTAAATCCAATTACGAGTGAAAAAGTACGCCTGGGTCGCTTATTAGTACACGAAACTGCTACAGGTGGAAATCCTAAAATGCCTGGTAATAAACATATGTATGCCTGTGCAAGTTGTCACCCTGCAGCTTCAGGATTTTCGGCTGGAATACGGCAGGGAATTGGTGAAGGTGGTATAGGCTTCGGGTTTGCAGGCGAAGGACGGGTTCCTATGAACGAAGGAAGTATGCCGCGCGATAGTATAGATGTGCAACCTATTAAACCTCCCACACTTATAAATGTAGCCTATCAGGAGGTCGCTCTTTGGAATGGTGCTTTGGGTGCGCAAGGAATTAATGCTCCGTATGTACAGCAAAACGCTGATGTAGTTCCTGAAAATTTATTTGGCTTTCAAGGACTAGAAACACAAGGTATTGCCGGACAAAAAGCACATCGTTTAAAAATTGATGCTGAGTTTGCTGAAGAGTTTGGCTATAAAAGTTATTTCGACGCAGCATTTCCTTCCTCTCCTGTAGAAGAACGGTACGGTGCTATAAATGGAGCTCTGGCCATAGCTGCTTTTAACCGAACTATCTTAGCCAACCAGGCACCATGGCAGGAATGGTTACGCGGAAGTACAGACGCACTGACCGAAGACCAGAAAAAAGGAGCGATGGTATTTTTTGATAAAGGAAAATGCTTTGAATGCCATACAGGACCTGCATTAAAGTCAAATGAATTTCACGCATGGGGATTGCAGGATTTTAATCCTGAAGAAACTATCATTTTTGCGGGCACAAGAAAATCTTTCAATATTGAAACCCAAAGAGGGAGAGGTGAAATTACGGGCCGTGCAGAAGACGATTATAAGTTTAAAGTACCCACCCTGTATAATTTAAAAATGAATAAGTTTTACGGGCACGGAGGTTCTTTAACTAGCATTCGTGATGTTGTGGAGTATAAAAATAATGGTGTAAAACAGAATGTGGGTGTTCCGGACGAACAATTAGCAACACAGTTTGGCGCTCTCAATCTAACCGAAGAAGAAGTTACAAACCTTGTAGATTTTCTGGTAAACGGGTTGTATGATCCAAATATAGAACGATACGCTCCAGACTCGGTATTGTCTGGGAATTGTATTCCTAATAACGACCCTCAATCCCGAATAGACCTAGGCTGCGATTAATCGCCATCCGGATCTGGAAATACCGTGGTCTCATAGGCTCCGGCATCTGGGGTACTGGTATCGCGTGTGGTTCCGTTTAGGTCTGTTGACGGTGCTACGCCTCCAAGGCCAATCCCTTCGGCGCCAGAAGTTCCCTGCTCAATATTGAAATTGTTTAAATTGGTATTCTGAAAAACAGGTTCCATATTTAAAACTGAGTTGGTGTACAAGGCGCTGTTATTGAAGTTGTATTCTGGTATGTTGTTAAAGTCGCCATTAGGATCTTCAAAACGAATTAAAGTATTGGCAAAATTAACATTGAAAGCTGCCGATGGTTCATTTGTGAACCCTAATTCCCGTTGCTCATTTCCGTAGATAATACAGTTCGTGAAGTTGGCCTCAACTAAATCTGCAACAACCCCTCCATCTGCAGAAGCTATTACATTAGAAATACTCACACTTGGCGCATCTCTAAAACTATTGGTCCAGTAATTGGCAAACGTGCAATGGTTGAAATTATAACGCCCTCCAAGCGACAATGCTAAGGAAGATTGCCCGCTATTGTTTATCACTACATTTTCCCCGTAAATATCGCCAGTTAAGCTTAAAAGGCCATTTACAGCGCTGTTATAAATCTGTACGTTACTTAAGGTAAGTGTTCTGTCTCCATCGTTACTGTCCATGCGTATGCCTACAAGACCATTTTTAATAGTAGTGTAGCTAAATTCGTTATTAGTACTTCCTTCTGTAAGCCAGATAAAGCCCCATTGTCCAGGAACATCGCTAAAGGATGGTTCCAGACGGTCACCTTCGAAAATTACTTCATTTTCCAACGCTTCTGGATCTGAACTGGCCGCTCCATTTACTTTCATAGATCCTTCACCAGCTACCAAAATACCGCTGTTGGCATGAAAATGAATACGTGCGCCAGGGTCTACCGTTAGGGTTCTACCTCCGGGAACTGCAGCAAATCCATAAATAACGTAAGGTTTTTCGTTTGTAAAATTCAGTTCATCGTCTTCTAAAAAGAAGCCCTCAATTTGAAAAGCATTTTCTCCCTCTCCGATGGTCAGGGTTTCTACCATTCCATTGCCCAGATCGTCAGGAAATAAAAATACAGCATCTTTTACCAGAGTAACCAACTCTACTTGTTGCTGATTCCCTCCCCCGTCAAATACTAGTTGATCTGTATACAGAAATTCATTGTCGTTTGTCTCATTGTTAATATCGAGTGTGGTTTCAATAAAAATAAAGATACTGTCCTTGGCTAACACCGTTACGTTTTGGAATTCCTTTCCCGGCAACCCATCAACATTTAAACGGTATCTGGAGGTTTCACCTTGTGCCAATCCAACGGTAGGAATACTAATATCTTCATCGCTTCGGTTATAGACCTTTAAATTGTAGGTGCTGGAACCAATAGTGCTAAAAATAGTATCTAAAAAAACTGTGTCTCTGGAAAATTCAAGATTTCCAGAACTTGCGACTGTTTCAAAATCGTTTCGGCAAGAACTCCACAAGACAACGCTGGCCAGAAGTGCCAATCCGTACAAATACTTCATTAAGTGTAATTTTAGGTAAAAATATAACTTTTTTAGCGTGTGAATATTGTTTACACTCTAAATTTAAGCAAACTAACAGCGTACAGTTATTTTTTTAAAACTTCAATCTTAAAAAGCTTATCCCAGTTTTTACCGGTTACGTAGAGAATGTTGGGCTCGCCTTTGTAGGCAATTCCGTTTAAGACGTCTAATTCTGCCGTTTGAGAGACTTGATCTTTTAACCCTTTTAAGTTTATAACAGCTTCTACAGCACCAGATTTTGGGTTTACAATTGCAATAGCATCTTTACGATAAATATTGGCGTAAATTTTATTGTCTACCCATTCCAGCTCGTTAATGGTATCAATCTTACTTTTGTTGGTATATACTTCAATAAATTTTTGCTCTGCTAGTGTTTCTTTGTCCAGTGTCCATATTCTTTCAGTACCGTCACTTTTATAGATGTTTTCACCATCGTTACACAATCCCCAGCCTTCTTTGCTTTTTCCATACACAAAAGTTCCTGTTTTCTTAAAAGTATCTTTATTGTAAATAAATCCGTTACCGCTTTTCCAGGTTAGCTGAAATATCTTGTCACCCAGAACGGTTAGCCCTTCCCCAAAATATTGATCTCCAATGGCCATTTGCTGAAGTACTTCCCCCGTAGTATATTCTATTTTTCTTATGGTAGATTGCTTGAACTGTCCAGTACTTTCATACAAGGTATCGTTGTTAAACTCCAGTCCTTGTGTATAAGCTTTTGAATCGTGCGGGTAGGTCTCAAGAATGTTATATCCGTAAATTTCTGGTTTTTTGGAGGCAACTACTACAATGTCCTTGCTTACCGAATATTCATTACCATCTACATCTACAACAGCTTCGATGGTATGTTTTCCCATTCTTTGTTGTGCAAGCGGGATAGAACCTCCTATCACTTCTGTAGTATCAAAAATAAAGGTTGTGTTTCTTACCTCAACGTTTTTCTTATTGGTGAGTAGTACCGATACGCTTTCAGAAGTTGTAAATACGTTCTTTCCTTCTTCAATTTCAATTGAAAAGTAGTCGTTTGCATTTTTTATTTCGTCCTCACAGCTTATGAGAACTGAAGCTAAAAACATGAAGATGACGGCCTTATAAATTTTCATAATAGTATTAATTTTTGACGCAAGATAGCCAAAATAATTGATGACAAAAATGCTTGCTGAAGCCTAAAAAGTATCTTATCTTTGCATCGGCAAGTCCTACACAACCAGCTCCTGTGGAATCCCCCAGGGCGGGAACGCAGCAAGGGTAAACGGTCGTAGCGGTGTGATGTAGGTAGCTTGCCATTTTTTGTACCCGAAACTCTCAGTTCTCATTCCTGAGCAATCACAACTCTCTTCAGTAGTACGTTTCAATTTTTAAGAAGCAGCAAAGGTTTTTGAGTAATTCAGTTTGTTTTTTGCGAAATCGCATCAAAGAACCAGTCATTTTTTCTTGGAATACTTCCCGCAACTGTGCATCTTTGCCATTCATTACACACCTATGCCAAAAGTTGTTTTTATTACAGGAGCCTCGTCGGGAATTGGCAAAGCCATTGCACTGCACTTGCATGATAAAGGATATACCGTTTTTGGCACAAGTAGAAATCCGCACAGCTACAAAGACAACGTTCCTTTTTCTTTGCTGCAACTGGATGTAACAAAACCTGAGACCATTAAAGAAGCTGTCTCCCAAATAATCTCCCAGGCTGGCCAACTAGATGTTCTAGTAAACAATGCAGGCGTTGGCATTACAGGCCCCATTGAAGAAACTCCTACAGACGAAATCAGAAGTGCCTTTGAAACCAATTTCTATGGTCCGCTACACGTTATTAAAGCCGTGCTACCCCAAATGCGGCAACAGCAAAGCGGTCATATTATTAATGTAACCTCCATCGCTGGATATATGGGTTTACCCTACCGAGGTATTTACAGTGCTACCAAAGCGGCCCTGGAAATCACAACAGAAGCGTACCGGATGGAGACCCAGCAATTTGGAATAAAAATGACCAACATTGCTCCTGGCGATTTCGCTACTAATATTGCTTCTGGTCGTTATCACGCCCCTGTATTGGACAATTCTCCTTATAAAAATGCTTACGGAGCCACATTGGAAATGATGAACACTCATGTAGACGCCGGAAACGATCCTAGTGACATGGCAAAAGCAGTGGAGCAAATTATAGAAACAAAGCATCCTAAGATTCACTATAAAGTGGGTGCCTTTTTACAGAAGTTCTCCATTGTCCTGAAGCGCGTGCTGCCAGATAGAACGTATGAGCGTATGGTGATGAAACATTACAAGTTGTAAAATTTCAAAGAAACAAATCAAAAACCCCACAGAAGTTATTTCTAATGTATTCTATTAGATTTAATTCCTGGTTTCTAGTTTCTAGTTTCTAGTTTCTAGTTTCTAGTTTCAAATTTCAGATTAATTAGTACTACTACTACTGCTAAAAATTAAAACTCTAGAACATTTCAAACAAACACTATAATTCTTCTTATTTTTACTGAAACTTAAAAACATTCCTATGAAATTTTTCATCGATACTGCCAATCTAGATCAAATACGCGAAGCTCAGGATCTGGGTGTTTTGGATGGCGTTACTACCAATCCGTCGTTAATGGCCAAAGAAGGTATTACGGGACGCAACAATATCCTGAAACACTATGTAGATATCTGCAATATTGTGGATGGCGATGTTTCTGCAGAGGTAATTGCAACAGATTTTGATGGTATGGTGAAAGAAGGCGAACAACTAGCCGAACTGCACGAACAAATCGTTGTGAAAATCCCAATGATAAAAGAAGGGATTAAAGCCATTAAATATTTTAGCGACAACGGAATTAGAACAAACTGCACATTAGTTTTTTCAGCAGGACAAGCGTTATTGGCTGCTAAAGCTGGGGCTACGTATGTGTCACCATTTATTGGAAGGTTGGATGACATCTCAACAGATGGTCTCAATCTCATTGCCGAAATACGCTTAATTTACGATAACTACGGTTTTGAAACACAAATTCTGGCTGCTTCTGTACGTCATACGATGCATGTATTGGAATGCGCAAAAATTGGTAGCGATGTAATGACGGGGCCACTATCCTCTATTGAAGGATTACTGAAACACCCACTAACAGATATAGGTTTGGAGAAGTTTTTAGCAGACTATAAAAAAGGAAATTAATCTTCAACGCAAGTAACTAACCATAATTGAAGCCCTCTGTAACTCAGAGGGCTTTTTTATTCTTCCTTTAAAATTTTAATAGCTTCTTCCTGCCAGTCACTTTCTATATCGTATGCGTTCCAGTTTACATGAACGGTGTGTTGCTTAAACGATTCAAAGTTTAATTCCTGGTCTTCAACTACCCCCAGGTATGCTCCGTCTTCTTCGTCATACATAAATGTAAAAACTAAATAAGGGGTATCTTCATGGGTGAATGCTCCCAGGTAGTTTATTTGCTTTGGGTAATACTCATCATAGTCGATCCCAATGTGGTTGTATAAAGAAAGTTCAGCAAAATTTACCTTCTCAAAATAGCTTTCCGGAATGCGTTCTTTCTGATTGTTTTCCAGCAATGTTTCCATAACCTCAAACCTGGAGTATTTATCCTCCAGTCTTTTTGTTAAAGCACTTTTAGCAATCTCAATATTATTTTCTATCGACATTCGTAGTGCTCTAATATTTAACCATGAGTTGGTGCTCACATCGTTTGCAAGGGTAACCAACGCATTTCTAACACCTGTAGTAAGCGTCTCTTCCGTAGTAACTAAATACAGGTAATCTGAAATTAAGCCATAGGTAAGGTGTCTGGATTTCTTTCGTTCCAGTGTGTCGGTATACCGTCTGGCATCCTCTTCAAAATAAGAAAGCATTGTATTTTTATAAGCATTGAGCTTAGGGCCATGAATAGAGTCATACCTCTGGATGTAGGTATACGTATCCAGAATCTTATCCCTGTACGTATCCTGTGCTAAAAATGTATTTAATTGCTCTATATGATCCAGTACAACTTTAGGTCTGTTATTTAATCCATTGAATACCCCATAGGATGCTCCTTTTTCACGCAACGGTGCCTCTTTTTCTAATAACTCAAAGAAGGTTTTATACGCCTTATCAGTTTCAAGCGAGGGTAGTATTCGTAAAATTTCCACCTTAGTACTGTTAGGTGCTTTACCCGACTTGTAAAACGAAGAGAGTATTTTCACAGCTTTTGATCCCTCTAAGCTCACAATTGCATTCACGATACTATTTTTCACATTATACTCTTCGCCATCATCCGGATAGGAGTATTTTAAAAGCTTTGCGAGTGTCTTTTCGTCTTTCTTATCAAATTCATAGTAATTAAATGCTCCTTTAGCGGCCTCAAACTGAAGTGAATCTCCAGACCTTAAGTGAGTTGCGATTAAATCCATTTTTGACTCAGAAAGCTTGAAGGTAGCTTTATTGTTAATTTTTTTGAAGGTCTTAAAATAAGCATCAACTCGATCCAGCTCTTCATCACCTACATACGCCAGCAACAAAATAAGGTCCTGTCCGTCTAGTAACAACTCCATCTTTTGTCTAATATGCGTATTCTTATTATGCATAATTATTTGTCGTGAGGGCAACCCACCTATCATGCTATTTTTGGAGCTTATAATAGTGTCGTTGTATTCCAGAAGTTGCTGGCTGTAGTCATCATAAAATTTTTCAAGAGAAGCAGCTTTTGTATAGGGTTTCACTTTAATATATTGAACCAGATAACTCCCACCCGTTACAAGGTCTGTTGCGTTGAAACCTTCATTATATTCATACGCTTCGTAAGATTCAAACTGGACGTCTTCAGTTTTAGTGGCTCTTTGGGGTAACTTAACCTGAAAGCTTTCGTTAAGTGTAACGAGGGAATCCAGCTTTAATTCCTTGTAAGGCTCAAATTTAAAGGAACTCATAAAAGGATCTTCGGCTGAAATTTTTTCTTCTGGAGTTAATTTTTGAGCCAGGATCATATATAATCTATTCCCTCTGAAATAAACCTCTGCACGGGCATTAAGATTACTTGAAAACAGAACATCGTATACTTTTCCTTCAATACCATCACGAGTTATAGGTTGCGATTCGCCTAACACTTCTCCTCTACTATTCAATATATTCTTTACTTGGGCATCAAACACGGACATATCATTAATGTAATACCCCAACGGTTGATCGTTGTACCGCACGAGACCCAATGTCTTGTTTTCGTCATCTCTGGAGGCGTATAAGTATATTTCATATTCTATTGCTGGATTTTCCGGGCTTGGTGTAATTCTGGACAGATCTGAAACCTCCCCTTTGATGTTTACAGAATAAGCCCCTTGCACATCTTCTCGCTTTTTCCATACAGCTACAGGCTTTTCTACGGTGAAAAACTGTACCGAATTAAAAAATGCATCAGAATATTTCGATCTGACTTCATTAAACTTACTTTCCACTAAAAAAGCATATAGAACAGCATCCCTGTTAAAGTATTGAGCTCTGATATAAGTCCCTTTCACCTGCAGGACAACCTCGGTGCCTTGTACTCCTAAATGCTCAATTTTACTCCTTTCAATCAACTCACTGTCCTCGTCAACCAATTGATTTTCGATCACCTTATCAATCACTTCTTCATTGTTTGGCTGTCCAGTTTTCCCATAATCTATATGAAAATAATTAAAGCTACTCCCAGAATAAAGATCGGCCACGGTATACGATTGAATTCCAGGTCCTATGGGCACTTCTACAACCATTTTCGGGGTTTGCACACCATACCCAGCCTCTTTATACGTATTGGTTTTCCAGGTTTCCATTTTAGGGATGAGCTCGTATTGAAACTCGGGATCGTTAAACGTTGGTGGAACAGCCTTTACTGTATATCCTTTTTTCTTTAGTAGATCTAAAACACCATCATTCCCAGGTAAATGAGCAGCTCCCACCGCAGCGAAAATAGTTTTGTGCTGCATGATGGAATCAAAACTCTTCACCATTTTCTGATTTCGTTTTTTCATAACGGCATCAATAGGATACAAGCCATTCATTAAATAATACATTTTCTCGATACTACCACTATAGTATATTTCCACAAGTCGTTCGTGGTATTTTTCTGCTATCTCAGCATCTAAATCCAGCAACTCCAGAATAGCTTCTCTAAGCTCTTCTTTAGGGATAGCATCTATTTCAGGAAATTGATCTTCCACATCTTCTAGCCCTGTTATTTCTCTATCAAAATAATTAGCAACACCATAGAGGTGCACATCCAAAAAAGTACGTTTGTCATTCTTTTTCTTTATGCTGGGAGTTAACATAGATTCTATCATCATAGGGTGCGACAACGAAAAATCTTCAAAGGAATAGCCGTTTATTTCATAGAATTTGTCGCTCAGGCGTGTGTACTCCTCTTCAGATAAAATTTCTTTGTATATGTTGGTATCGCCTTTTACTTCAAGAAGTTTCTCACTTACGGCATCGCCTACAATGGTTGGGTCTATTTCCAACGCAAAAACATCGGTATTTTGGATAGCTGGGATTACAGAGTCTGAAAATTTAAAAACACGCTCATCCTGAACATGCATCGTTCCAAAAACATACGATTTTAAGGAGGGCTCGTCCCTTTTTGTTACTTCCCAGAGTAATTTATAATTTGGTCGTTCCTGAGAAAAACAAACTGTAGTACTGACAACTAAAAAAACAAGAAAATATAAGTATTTGGGCATAACAAGAATTTGAAGGCAAAATAAGCAAAACGAAAGTGTCCTGGTATTTTTTGCTGAAATTTAAAGTAACTCTTTAGAATACTAAAGATGCTAAGATAGCAGAAACAAAAAAACTGGTTTTAAAACTGGAAAAAATTAAAAAAAGGGCCTTCACGTTCATGAAAACTCTTTCTGGGTGGAAGACCGGGTTTACTTCGATGTGCTCCTTGAGTCGCGTACTCAGTATAAACTTCTCACCCTACCTATTTCAAACAAAATTCATGACAAAAAAAAAGAGCCTTCACGTTCATGAAGACTCTTTCTGGGTGGAAGACCGGGTTCGAACCGGCGACTTCTGGTACCACAAACCAGCGCTCTAACCAGCTGAGCTACAACCACCATGTAGCGCTCTCTTTCAAGAGTTAGCATATTCACTAAAACGAATATCGCTTAAGCGGATGCAAATATAAAGCATTCGCCAAGTATTGGCAATACTTAACCCAAAAATATTTTATATCAAATCGAAAATTGAAGCTACTGCAGGCAATCGCTCTACCGTAAATCCTTCAGCAGCTTCCGTTCCAATGAGTCTTCCTAAATTTCTATTGCGGTACAACATACTGTCTGTAGCATTTTTAGAGGAGATAGGCGTGTTAGGTTCTTTGGATGTTTCATCGAAAAACTGACTCCGATACGCAAAAACAGCTTCCATCTTCTTGTCTTCAAAACCTGTAATATCCACTACAACGTCCGGGGTAAGCTCTTTCCATTGTATATAATGATAGACAGCTGTAGGGCGCCAGGGGTGCTGATTGTTGCCCTGGTGAATCGTTTCAATTTTTACCAATCCGCTTAAAAAACAAGCGTCACTCACCAATGTACTTGCTTTACCATGGTCTATATGGCGGTCGTCCACAGCGTTGCATAAAATAATTTCTGGTCTGTATTTTCGTATAATTTTAACCACCTCCAATTGTGTAGCTTTATTATTTACAAAAAAACCATCTCCAAAACCCAAATTCTCTCTAACGGAGACTCCTAAAATTTCAGCAGCTTTTTTAGCTTCTTCATCTCTTATTTCTGCAGATCCACGGGTACCTAGTTCTCCTCTTGTTAAATCCAGGATGCCCGCTTTTTTTCCATTGGCTATTTCTTTTGCCAGAGTGCCTCCGCAGCTCATTTCTACATCGTCTGGATGGGCGCCTATGGCTAAAATATCTAGTTTCATAATACGTTGAGAAGTTTAATCGTTACGAGGTTTATCTTTCGACATGCTCAGGGTAAAACCCTATTCTAATTATACCAATTCTTTCTTTGCAACAGCTTCAAAGGCTTGTTCAATATCGGCTATCAAATCTTTCTTTTCTTCAATTCCTACTGAAAATCGCAGCAACCCATCGCCAATCCCTTGATGTTCCCTTTCTTCAGCAGACAGTAAAGCATGACTGGTTTTTGCAGGTGATAAAATGGTCGATTCAACCCCCGCCAGACTCATAGATTGCTTAATGAGTTGCAAGGCTTCCATAAAAGCTTCTGCATCTATAGAGGGGATTAATTCAAAAGAAAGCATTCCACTATAGCCTTTCATTTGTTTTTTTGCCAAATGGTAATCCGGGTGGTCTTTCAACCCCGGATAATACACCCTTTTAACTAAGGGCTGTTTTTGTAACCACTTTGCCATTCGTTTTGCATTTCGGTTTTGGGCTTTAACCCGCAATGCCATAGTTTTTAAACTACGCTCTAACAACCACACAGTATAGTCACTTAAACTCCCACCAATATTTTTTGAAAGATTCCAGATCCGTAACATATGCTCCTCACTTGCGGCAACGGCCCCTGCGCAAATATCACTGTGTCCTCCCATATATTTGGTCGCGCTGTGAATCATGATATCTATGCCAAAAATGGCTGGGTTCTGGTTTATAGGGGACGCAAATGTATTATCAATCATAGACACCAAACTGTGTTCTTTGGCCAGGTTCGCAATCATTTCCAGGTCTGTAATACGCATCAACGGATTGCTGGGTGTCTCCACGTATAGTACTTTGGTGTTTTTTTGGAGTGCTTTTCTGAAATCCTCTTCCCGGAACCCATCGGCAAACGTATATTCTATTCCAAACTTCCCGAACTCTTCAACTATAAAATTATACGTACCTCCGTATAGCGTTTTTGGCAATACTATATGGTCTCCTTTTTGAAGAAAAGCCAATAAACAATGACTCACAGCAGCCATCCCGCTACCAAAAATCATCCCAGCCTCGGTATACTCTAAGGCTGCTATTTTCTTTCCTAATGCCTCTTGATTTGGTGTGTTAAAATACCTTGGATATCTTTTAATATCCACGTTTTCATACGCGTACGAACTGCTCATGTATAAAGGAGAAATAGCTCCTTTAAACTGCTCGTCTTTTACCTCTCCTACGTGGGCGCAAATCGTATTAACACCCATCTTTTTTGAATTTTCCATCCTAAATTTTTAAAGCTCTAAGGTATTAATTCCTATGCAGGTTTGCTATCTTTAACCCATGAAATTATTGTTAAAGAACATAAAAGAACTTCTCCAGATAAGAGAGCCGGGATTGCAAAAAGTAGCTGGTAAGGCTATGAGTGAACTTCCAAGCATAAAAAACGCATGGTTATTATTGGAAAATGAAGTGATTAAAGACTTCGGAACCATGGATACCCTAGCCGGAACTTCCGCCGATAAAACGATTGATTGTACAGGAAAAATGGTGCTTCCCACCTGGTGCGATAGTCACACACATATTGTGTACGCAGGGAACCGGGAACAAGAGTTTGTGGACCGAATTAAAGGTTTAAGCTACCAGGAAATTGCCGAAAAAGGCGGCGGGATCTTAAACAGCGCGAAAAAATTACAAAGCACTTCAGAAGAAGATTTATACCAGCAATCGGCAAAACGGCTAGAGCAAGTCATGCAGCTTGGTACAGGCGCTATTGAAATTAAAAGCGGATACGGCCTCACTACCGAAGCTGAAATGAAAATGCTTCGCGTCGCTAAGAAGTTAGGAGAAAAGTATCCCGTTACGGTAAAAACTACATTTTTAGGAGCCCACGCCGTACCTACCGAATTTAAAGGAGATAAAGGCGGATACCTCAACAAATTAATAACCGAAATGCTGCCAAAAATAGCCCAGGAAAACTTAGCAGACTACATAGATATTTTTTGTGAAGAAGGCTATTTTTCTGTGGAGGACACCCATAAAATCTTAACGGCTGGCAATAGCTATGGTCTTACTCCAAAAATACATGTAAACCAGTTTAATGCTATTGGCGGCGTACAGGCCGGCGTGGTACACGATGCACTAAGTGTAGATCACTTAGAAATAGTTACCGAAGAAGATATTTCGGTGTTACAAGGCAGCGATACTATGCCTGTAGCACTCCCCTCCTGCTCGTATTTTCTGAGTATTCCCTATACTCCCGGAAGAAGATTGCTGGATGCCGGACTACCATTGGCGCTGGCAACCGACTACAACCCTGGATCCACACCAAGCGGAAATATGAATTTTGTGATCTCCACAGCCTGCATAAAGATGAAGCTCACACCCGAAGAGGCCATCAACGCAGCAACCATAAATGGTGCCTACGCCATGGGGCTGAGTGAAACCCACGGAAGTATTACCAAAGGAAAAAGTGCAAGCGTACTCATTACAAAGGAAATTCCCAGTTACGGGTTTTTACCCTATGATTTTGGAAACAACAATATTGAAACCGTAATTATCAACGGACAAACAATAGATTAAATGCTGAAATTTTATACCAGAGAAACCTTAACAGCTCTTACCAACATTCGTAAAGGCGAGCTTAAGTTTGGTCAAGTCGCCAATACCGTAAGTTCTTTGGACGAGCTAAAAGAAAAACCGCAACACTATGTATTACTAGGTATTCCCGAAGATATTGGAGTACGCGCCAATTATGGCAAGCCAGGGGCTGCACAAGCCTGGAAAGCGGCATTGACCTCGCTTTGTAATATCCAGCAGACACTGTATTGTAAGGCAGACAACATGCTTATTTTGGGTGAAATAGATTGCTCGAAACAAATGCAACAAGCCGAAATACTGGATACTAATGATGCGCACTATGCTGAAAAACTGGGCGAGTTGGTAAAGCAGGTAGACCATTTGGTGGCTCAAGTTGTTGAACAAATAATCGCACAGGGAAAAATCCCATTGATTATAGGTGGAGGCCATAACAACAGTTTTGGAAATTTAAAAGGTGCTTCCAAAGGATTGGAATTTCCAATAAACTGCATTAATTTCGACGCTCATACAGACTTTCGGGCATTAGAGCATCGCCATAGCGGAAATGGTTTTAGCTATGCTGCTGAAGAAAACTTTCTGGATAAGTACTTCATTTTCGGATTACATCGTAATTATACGTCGCAAGCTGTTTTTGATACCCTGACAAAACGTTCATCAAAAGTTCAATTTTCATTTTTTGAGGATATTTCAGTAAAAAACAACAAGATTTTTTCCGAAGCACTTAAGGAAGCCGGAAACTTTTGCTCCCATGAACCCTTCGGCTTAGAAATAGACCTGGATGCTGTTGCCAATATGGGCAGCAGTGCGATGACTCCAAGCGGGTTCAGTTTAGAGGAGTGCAGGCAGTTTCTTCAGTATTTTTCAGCAAAACAACACTGTACCTATATTCATATTTGTGAAGGTGCACCTAATCGGGAGCTGTTTGCAGGGCAAGTGGGAAAAGCGATTTCGTATTTGGTAAGTGATGTTATTTCCTGAAACAGAATAGAGAAAAAAGAGCAAAGAAGAAAGACCGCTTTGCTGAAAGAAAATAGACCACTTCATTATAAGAATATGCGCAGGCGAAGGTTGCTGAGTGATTTTACACAAGCTTTTGACTTGTTAAAATAGTATCGAAGCAAAAAAGCCTTCGATTTCTCGAAGGCTCACTAATACTATATAACTAAGTAGGGAGTTGGCTTACTCGCTATCTTTAGCTTCTTCTTCCTGCTTAGCAGGTTTCTTGAATTTTGCGTACTTGTTCTTAAACTTGTCAATACGTCCTGCAGTATCAATAAGTTTAGACTTCCCAGTATAGAATGGGTGAGATGTTCTTGAAATTTCCATTTTTACCAATGGGTACTCCACACCATCAACTTCTAATGTTTCTTTAGTGTCTGCAGTAGACTTCGTTAAAAACACTTCGTCATTAGACATGTCTTTAAATGCTACTACTCTATAATTTGCTGGATGTATATCTTTTTTCATCGTCTTAACTTTAATTCTCCGATTTTGAGTGTGCAAATGTAAGGAATTTTCCAAATGCAGCAATACAAAAAAATAAAATTTTATAGAATCGTATAATTTTGCTGTAAAAATACACTTTTGTTGATGGTATGTAACATTTCAGTACTTTTGATTACTAACATTTCAAACCTACCTGTCGCGCGTTTAGCTGGCAGGACAAAAACTAAAAAAACCAAAAAACTCATGGAAACTCAAAAAGCTTCAGTAAAAAAAATTGCGCTACCGTATGGTGCAGTCTTAGGACTTATTACGGTACTACTTAGTGTTATTGTTTATGTAATGAATCTCACCTATGAACAGCCTTGGTGGCAAGGAGCTTTGGGTTTCATTGCAATGATTATTTGTATCATTATAGGAATAAAAACCTTTAAAAAAGATAATGGTGGTTTTTTAAGCCTAGGGGAAGCTTTAAAAGTGGGATTGGGAATATCTCTAATTGCCGGCATATTTGGTGTTATCTATATGTTGATTTTCGGAAATATAATTGAGCCTGATTTTGCCGCAAATATGCTTGCTGCTACTGAGGATAATATGCTGGAGCAAAACCCTAATATGACCCAGGAGCAAATTGATATGGCCATGGGAATTTCTGAAACCATGATGAGCCCTCTCATTATCTCTGCAATGTCTATGATAATGACGCTGTTCTTCGGCTTTATTATTTCGCTTATCACAGGTTTGGTCATGAAAGTGAACAGACCCGCACATATGTAGTATATTTGCCGAATGAACCTATCTATTGTCATTCCCCTTCTTAACGAGGAAGAATCACTTACAGAACTATACCATTGGATTGCAAACACCATGCAATCCAATGGTTTTTTGTATGAACTCATCTTTATAGACGACGGCAGTACCGATGGTTCCTGGAAATTGATAGACCACCTTGCCTCTCAACATCCCGAGGTAAAAGCCATCCGGTTTTTAAAGAATTTCGGAAAATCACAAGCCTTGCACGCAGGTTTTTCTGTAGCTAAAGGCGATGTAGTAATTACAATGGATGCCGATTTGCAAGACAATCCGGAGGAAATCCCTGAACTCTATAAGATGATCACCCAGGATGGTTTCGATCTGGTTTCGGGCTGGAAAAAGAAACGGTTTGATTCGGTTGTAGCGAAGAACCTACCTTCTAAATTGTTCAATTTTGCTGCCCGTAAGACCTCTGGCGTACAATTAAACGACTTCAATTGCGGACTCAAAGCCTACAAAAAAGATGTGGTAAAAACCATTGAAGTTACGGGAGATATGCACCGCTACATTCCTGTACTGGCAAAAAACGCAGGGTTTAATAAGATTGGTGAAAAAGTAGTACAACACCAAGCCCGGAAATATGGTACTACCAAATTTGGTGCAGAACGCTTTGTACGCGGGTTTTTAGATCTAATTACCATCTGGTTTTTATCCCGCTTCGGCAAACGCCCTATGCACTTGTTTGGAGCTTGGGGGGCTATTATGCTGGCTGTAGGTTTTTGTTTTGCGCTGTATTTGGGAATTGACAAACTATTCATCCATACAACAGGAAGATTGTTAACCGAACGCCCTGAATTCTTTATTTCCCTAACTGCAATGATTTTGGGAAGTCAGCTTTTTTTAGCAGGTTTTATAGGCGAATTGATACTTCGGAATAAAAAAGATTCTCAGAATTACCTAATCAAAGAGCAACGGAATGTTGTTTAATTTTAAGAACAAAAAGTCCCCTTCCGAATTGAGTTAAATCCTTGAACGTTTTATTAAAACCGTGTCCCGAAATCCACCTTCCCCCAAATGTGGGAAATTAACCGGTAATTCTATTTAAAATTTCGTAGCCACTTGAGAAAGGAACTTTAGATTTTGCATTCATTTTAAGCTTAGAATATAAGGTAGCTGAGTGATCCCGATGCGAAAGCAATCGGGATTGTATCGAAGACCCAACTCACTAATTCCCTAATCCACCAATTAACAAAATTCATTTCCGTATTTTTGCACCGTTTTATAAGCAAGAGAAAACATTCATGATATACGTAGCTCCAGAAATATTAGAACGCGTAAATAATTGGCTCACCCTTACTTTTGATGCCACTACCCAACAAACGATTAAAGAGATGATTGCCCACGATCCGGAAGGGCTGGAAGATAGTTTTTATAAGAGTTTGGAATTTGGAACTGGCGGAATGCGAGGTGTGATGGGTGTTGGCGATAACCGTATTAACAAGTATACGCTGGGAAAAAACACGCAAGGGATTTCAAATTATCTTCAGAAACAGTTTCCTGATAAACAATGCAAAGTAGCAATTGCTTACGATTGCCGTCATAATAGTAAAGAGCTTGCACAGGTGGTGGCAGAAGTTTTTGCCGCGAATGGTATTGAAGTTTTTCTGTTTTCTGACTTACGCCCAACCCCGGAGCTGTCTTTTGCCGTAAAACATTTGGGTTGCCAATGCGGGATTGTACTCACGGCAAGCCATAATCCACCAGAATACAACGGTTACAAAGTATACTGGGAAGATGGCGGGCAATTAGTACCCCCACAAGACGAGGAGATCATTGCTGAAATTAATTCGCTCGCCTACGGTGCTATTCAATTTGAAGGAAATTCAGATTTAATAACCTTAATAGATTCCGAAGTAGACGAAGCATTTGCCATAGCTTCTATAAAAAACGGAAGTTTTAAAACTTCAACAGAAGCAAAAGAGAACTTAAAAATAGTCTTCACCTCTTTGCACGGAACCTCCATCACCATGATTCCGAAGGTTTTGGAGCAAGCTGGTTACAAAAATGTTTCTGTGGTAACAGCACAAGCCACACCCGATGGAGATTTCCCGACGGTAGCTTCCCCAAACCCCGAAGAGCCAGAAGCTCTGGAAATGGCAATACAATTGGCCGACGCTACAGGAGCCGATATTGTAATTGGTACCGATCCGGATTGTGACCGCTTAGGAATCGCCGTTCGAAATAATGAAGGTACCATGACCATCCTTAATGGAAATCAAGCCATGGTATTGATGACCCATTTCCTCCTTACCCAATGGAAAAATGCAGGAAAACTGAATGGCAATCAGTTTGTGGCTTCTACGATAGTTTCAACACCTATGGTACGAGCAATTGCTGAAGATTTTGGTGTGCAGTACAAAGAAGGACTTACTGGGTTTAAGTGGATTGCCAAGATGGTAAAAGACTTTCCTGAGCTTCAGTTTATTGGTGGTGGTGAAGAAAGTTTTGGTTTTATGGTAGGCGATTTTGTACGTGATAAAGACGCTGTAACTGCTACCTTACTGGCCTGCGAAATGGCTGCGCAACGAAAAGAAGAGAAAGGTACCTTATACACATATCTTTCAGAATTATACGACACTTACGGGATGTATCAGGAAGCCTTAATTTCTATTGTTAAGAAAGGAAAAAAAGGTGCTGAAGAAATTGTGACCATGATGAAGAAATTACGGGAAACACCTTTTAATGAAATCTCCGGAAGCCCGGTAATCTGTTTAAAAGATTATGCCGCAGGTACCTCAAAAGATTTGACGACAAATTCAGAAGAACTAATTGAAATTCCAAGGTCTAACGTACTCATTTATTACACCGAAGACGGAAGTAAAATAGCTGCAAGACCCAGTGGAACAGAACCTAAGATAAAATTTTACATGAGTGTCCACAGCAAACCTGGCACCGAAAATGCTGAAGAAATCCTTCAGCAAAAAATTAAAAACATACAACAGCAATTGGCTGTAGATTCATGAAGTACTTTAAAAAAATAATCCGCTACGCGCTGCCTTATAAAACGTATGCCTGGCTTAATATAATTTCTAACATATTTTACGCTTTGTTCGGGACATTGGCAATGGTTTCTCTATTTCCAATGCTCACGGTTCTGTTTGATAAAACAAAGCAACTACGTGTGAAGCCAGAATGGACTGGCTTAAGTAATGCAAAAGAGTATGCAGAACAGTACTTAAACTTTTTTGTGACCCAGAAAGCAGACGCCGGACCAGAAGTAGTACTGCTGTTTATGGTAATTCTGGTAATTACTATGTTTTTACTAAAAAACCTATTTGGTTATTTAGCAATGTTCTTTATTACATTTCTAAGAAACGGGGTGCTAAAAGATCTTCGTAACGATCTTTACAAAAAAACCATAGACCTGCCTGTTTCTTATTATTCAGAAAAAAGAAAAGGAGATACTATTTCAAGAATCACTGCGGATGTATTGGAGATTCAGCATTCATTCTTATCACTACTGGAGTTAATTGTACGCGAACCACTGACTATAATTTTTGCAATTATTGCAATGCTTTTAATAAGTGTAAAGCTCACCATATTTGTGTTTATTTTTATTCCTATTTCTGGCGCCATAATTTCATGGATTGGAAAAAGTTTAAAAAGCCAGTCGGAACGTGTTCAACAGGAGCAAGGATTTTTCCTTTCTATTTTAGATGAAACATTAGGCGGACTTAAAATTATTAAAGGCTTTAATGCTGAAAATATTTTCTATAGTAAATTTAAGGAGTCTACCTCCCGACTTTTTAAATTTTCGAACACCCTCTTAAACCGGCAGAACCTAGCCTCTCCCACGAGTGAATTTCTAGGAATTGTAACCATTGCAATTCTTCTCTGGTATGGAGGTCATATGGTTTTAGTAGAAGGCACGCTAAAGGCAGAAATGTTTATTGTTTACATGGCATTGGCATATCAAATTTTAACACCAGCCAAAGCCATAAGTAAAGCAAGTTACAGTGTAAAAAAAGGGAATGCAGCTGCAGAGCGGGTTTTAGATATTTTAGAAACTGAAAGCGCCATCCAGGATAAACCTGATGCTTTAGTTAAAAATGATTTTACTAAGCAACTTACAATAGAAAACATCTCTTTTAAATACGAAGAGGATTATGTGTTAAAAAACTTTAACCTTACTGTTCCGAAAGGCCACACCGTTGCTCTAGTGGGTCAAAGCGGAAGTGGAAAAAGTACCATCGCAAACTTAATCACCCGCTTTTATGATGTAAACGAAGGCGCTATTAAAATTGACGGAGAGGATATTAAAGACATAACGCAGAAATCATTGCGTGATCTATTAGGCCTGGTTACACAAGATTCTATTCTTTTTAACGATACCGTAAAAGGAAACTTACTGGTAGCAAAACCCGAAGCTACTGATACAGAAATTATAGAGGCTTTAAAAATTGCCAATGCATGGGAGTTTGTAGAAACCCTCCCTGGCGGCATTAATACCAATGTAGGGGATAGCGGAAACAAATTAAGTGGCGGACAAAAACAGCGCCTAAGTATTGCCAGAGCAGTGTTAAAGAATCCACCTATTATGATTCTGGATGAAGCCACCTCAGCACTGGATACCGAGAGCGAACGCCTGGTACAGGATGCACTGGAAAAAATGATGCAACACCGTACTTCTGTAGTGATAGCACATAGACTCTCTACCATACAAAATGCAGACACTATTGTTGTTTTAAGTAAAGGCGAAATCGTAGAACAAGGGAAGCATGAAGAGCTACTTAAAAAACAAGGGGTGTATCATAGCCTGGTAGAAATGCAATCTTTTGCTTAAGACTTCCTTTCAAAATCCTTTAAATAAAAAAATTAGGCATAAAAAAAAGAGCGATTTGGGGCTTCGCTCTCTTTTTAATTTCATAGTGCCACATTTGGGGCTCGCGACACTATGATTACATAAGTAATATTTTCTTTGGTAAAGATAAACGTATTTTTGAATATTCCAAATTAAAAATGCGTTTAATCGTAATTAAATTACACTTAATCGATTTTTTACATTTTTATAAATAAAAATTCCTACAAAATAAAAAATAGGAGATAGAACATAAAAAAAACGGGTCAGCCCCCGCTAAGACCCGTCTTTAGTGCGTTCGCATTACGCTTGGGGCTAATAATGACGAACAATACATAAGAAGTATGACGTAAATGTAGTCCTTTTTTCCTACAAAACAAAGAAAATATGTTTTTTGTCGATTTTTTTTGCATTTAATCGGTTTTGATTGATTAATTCTAAATTCATTAAACCTTTTTCAGTTACAGAAGTCTTATATTTAAACAAACTAGCTGGTGGTTCAGGAACAAGAACTTGTGGGGTTATTACAGTCCTCTTCTCAAAAGGATGAGGCGTATAGTGTATTGGTCGCTACTTACAAAGAGAGGCTCTATTGGCATATTAGAAATATTGTAAAGTCTCACGAAGATGCAGACGATGTTTTGCAGAATACCTTTGTAAAGGTTTTTAGAAATATACACAAGTTTAAAGGCGACAGTAAATTGTACACCTGGTTATATCGGATTGCAACAAACGAAGCGATTACCTTTATAAATAAGAGAGCCAAAAGACAACATACCGCCACTTCTGAACTACAACAACATGCCTTAGAAAAGCTACAAACCGATGTATACTTTGAAGGTGATGCGATACAACTTAAGTTACAAAAGGCAATTGCTACCTTACCGGAAAAGCAGCAATTGGTCTTCAATATGAAATATTTTGACGACCATACGTACGAAGAACTCTCAGAGATATTAGAAACATCGGTAGGCGGACTAAAAAGCAACTACCACATTGCAGTAAAAAAAATTACAG
Organism: Flavobacteriaceae bacterium UBA1903; assembly: GCA_002337605.1. GTDB lineage: Bacteria > Bacteroidota > Bacteroidia > Flavobacteriales > Flavobacteriaceae > Marinirhabdus. Next base: position 91,759 of record DDGL01000012.1, on the reverse strand, counting down.
CATATTTACAAAGCAATGAAACCATTTTATAAAATGAAAGTCATATAAATACGATGAAAAAGAACAAATACACTACTGGCTTTAAAGTTCCCGAAGGATACTTCGAAGAATTTGACACACGTATGTTAGAAAAACTGAAAGAGGAACAGCTTCCTAAAGATTCAGGATTTACCGTTCCCGAAGGCTATTTTGAACAAGTTGAAGAAAAATTGTTGCAAACCGAAACAACTTCAAACTGGAAGGTATTTCGTACTAAAAAGTCTGAAAAAACTAATCCTAATAGAAAAGCAGTTTTATATGCCTTTGCAGGGATTGCAGCTATACTGGCACTAATCTTAACACTGTATCCCTTTGGAAATAGCAACTCCTTCACATTTGATGAAATTAATACCACTGCGGTTTCAGCCTATATTCAAGATGGTGAGCTGGATGTAACGACAGAAGACTTTGCAATGTACCTTCAAGATGAAGATTTTGATGCACTGATGTTTTCTTCCGAAGAAATTTCAGAAGAAAGCCTAAGCGATTACTTATTAAACAACATAGATACTAACACACTATTATTTGAATAAAACCTACCCGCCAATGCGGGCCCTAAAGATGAAAAAAGCACTTATACTCTTGACCCTCTGTTTTACCACGGCGCTTGTTGCCCAGGGAAGACATGAAAAAATAAAGGCCCTAAAAGTTGCCCATATCACAGAGCAACTTAATTTAACCACTAAAGAAGCTGAAGAATTCTGGCCTATTTACAATGCCAGCGAAGAAAAAATGTACGCACTTAGAAAAATGGAGCGTAATGAGATCATGAAGAAGGTTAAGGACAACTTTGAATCGCTCACAGATGCCGAGGCAAGTGCTCTCGTTGAAAAAAGCATCACTATTAAAGAAAAAGAACTAAAAGCTTACAGGGAGTTAGTAACCAATCTAAAAGGGGTAATTCCTCCAAAGAAAATCATTCTATTACGCAAAGCTGAGGAAGATTTTAAACGACAGCTACTGGAGCGGTTCCGAAAGAAAAAAGAAAAAAAATAAGCTTATTTGAAAAGTAGCTTTGAAATTTTATTGCGTCCGCTGGCAAATGCTACTGTATCGTTTACAAATTCCAGTGCATAAAAACCTTCGGTAGCCAGTTCTTCCCAAGTTTCTCCCTGATCTGGGCTATACGAAATACCTGGTGAACCAACGGCTACAATGCCTTTTCCTTTTGTACCGGGAACAAAACGCACAGAAGATCTGTACCCAGGACCTTTTCCGTTACTTACTAACTTCCAGGTTTTTCCGCCGTCTTTAGTAATGGCTTTGTTGCCTTCGTTAAATTCTTGGGCTTCCCAGTTACCACCAAAAATAACCCCCGTTTTATCATCCAAGAAATCTACACTATAAATTCCTGTCATTGCTTTACCCTGAATAATAGGGGTTTCAAAAACCTCCCAGGTTTCTCCTTTATCGGCGGAATGAAAAATACGGGCACGCTTGCCTCCAGACACAATCCAGGCATGGTTCCCGTGTAGTGCAATATTTGAGTTGCTTGCAGCAAATGCAGCTTCGCCTTTGTCAGTTTCTGGAAGCTTATCGCAGGGAATTTTAGTCCAAGTGTTCCCACCATTTCTGGTTATAATTACAGAAAGACAACCATCGGTAGGGTCTCCCATAGCAATACCTTCCTTGTCATTCCAGAATGCCATAGCATCGTAAAAAACGGTTTCAGCTTCTTCTACATACACCTCTTCAATATTCGTAGCCTCCCTGTTGTTCACCCCAATTTTATACAATACTGCGGGGTTTGCAATACTCAATACAAAAACAGCTTTTTTGGTTTTAGCAATCGATCGGAATGCCAGGATGGAATCTTCATATTGAATGGTAGCCAGTTTAGGGGTTGCACCATCTATAAGTCCTACTCTACCATGATTTGCAGCAAACCAAACTGCATTTTCATCTAGGGGTGTAATGGCCCGTATGCTTAAGCTATCTGTAAAAACTGGAGTAATTTCTACAGAAGTAAACGTTTTTTCGGTTTCTGAAGAACAAGAGATTGTCAATAGTATAACTAACAGGAGTGCTAAAATTCGCATGCTAAAAAGGTTTTTTCAAAAGTAATTAAAACCAAGTGAATCTAGTACCTTTGCACCTCCGTATTCTAAAGCATTTTGCTTTTGAATCATTCAATTTTTTTAAAGATGAAATTACACAGAAACCTTGTATTTGCTACGATAGATTCGCTTGACTTAATTTTCAATGAAAACAAACAGGCAGATAAGGTATTGCGAAATACACTAAAACGTGATAAGCGTTGGGGTGCTCGTGATCGTGCTTTTATTGCTGAAACCACCTACGACATAGTACGCTGGAGGCGCTTGTATGCTGAAATTGCCGAAGTGAAGATGCCGTATAGCCGTCCAAATTTATTTAGACTTTTTACAGTGTGGGCCACCCTGAACGGAATTAAAATCCCGGATTGGCCACAATTTGAAGACACTCCAACACGACGTATTAAAGGAAGGTTTGACGAAGCTATTAAAACGCGTGCGCTTCGGGAGTCTATTCCGGATTGGTTAGACGAGATGGGAGAAAAAGAATTAGGGAAACTATGGGATAAGGAAATCGCTGCCCTTAATAACCAAGCGGCCGTTATTCTTAGAACAAACGTATTAAAAACAACAGTGAAAGAGCTACAGAACTCGCTGTTTGATGCAGATGTAGAAACGGCTACGTTAAAAGGGTATCCTCACGCCTTGCAGTTAAAAGAACGATCTAATGTATTTACAACCGAAGCATTTAAAAATGGCTGGTTTGAAGTACAGGATGCCTCCTCGCAACGCGTAGCAGAAATTTTAAACCCAGAGCCAGGAATGCGCATTATAGATGCGTGTGCAGGTGCCGGAGGTAAAAGTTTACACATTGCCTCACTAATGGAAAATAAGGGACAAGTAGTGTCGCTGGATATCTACCAAAGCAAATTAACCGAACTAAAGCGCAGAGCCCGAAGAAACGGTATTCACAACATCGAAACCCGTTTAATAGAATCTACCAAAGCAATTAAAAAACTACTTGGCAAAGGTGACAAGGTATTAATAGATGCACCGTGTTCTGGTCTGGGTGTTTTAAAAAGAAACCCAGATAGTAAGTGGAAATTAAATCCTGAGAACATTCAGAATATTAAAGACACACAAAGGGAGTTATTAGATTCGTATTCCAGAATGGTGAAGGATGGCGGGCAATTGGTATATGCAACGTGTTCTATTTTACCTTCAGAAAATACAGAACAGGTAAAAGCCTTCTTAAAAAGAGAGGAAGGAAAAGATTTTACGCTAGTCTCTGAAGAAAACATTTATGCCCATACGTCTGGGTTTGATGGCTTTTACATTGCATTACTTCAGAAAAAATAGTATTTACAACTATTATAATTAAAAAAAGAGCGGGTGTTAAGCCCGCTCTTTTAGTTTTTATATAGAAAAGATTATTTTACAATAATCCTACCTACTTTGGTCGAAGTTGTGGTTTGCCCACCCATTCGTACAAGATAAACGCCACTAGACATATTAGACATGTCTAATGTTGCAGAGTACGTATTTCCTTCGTTTCCAACATTTTTCTTAAAAGCAACTTCCTGTCCTAACACATTAAACACTCCAAGATAAACCCCACCACTATAATCTGTAGTTAAGCTGATCTCAAACTGATTATTTGGAAGAGTTGTGATGATAAAGTCTCCATTTGAAATCTGGAAATCGTTTACGCCAAGCACCCCTATGTTTACAGTATAGTCTTCAGTCTCTCCGCGAGTTGAATCAGCACAAGGGTCATTAATTACAACAGCACCTCTGTTACTCTTAATTCTCATCACGTGTTCCCCGGCAGGAGCATCATTTGGAATATCCAAGGTTGTAGTTTCAGTATAACTACCCGAACCTTCACCCGGAGCGATAACGTAATCTAAAATCACGGTCTCATCATTAGTAAAATTGAAGTCATCATTAAAATCGATCCAAACACGTACGTGCTGGTCTCCAAAACCAGTGGTTAAAGTAATATCGTTTGAGCTACCTGCTCCTAGATTGGCAATTTGAGTACGGAAATCTCCGTAGCCTTCACACCCTGACATATTATTGATTTCAGCAATTTGCACCTCTTGAAAACCGTCTCCTTCACTACAATCCAATGCTGGCATACACAAAACATTTTCTATAGTTATTGTTGCTTCATCGTTAGAAGTATCATCATCTGCAGGTAGCGATGTAGACGCTACAATTGTATAAGTACCCAAGGCGCTAAAATCTCCTTGGGTCGAAAAAGTATATGTTTGTTCTTGTTCTGAGGCTAATGAACCTGTAAATGTCTCAACAACAGGAGTACCTCCATTAATAGAATATTGCACATCGAAGTTGGTTTGAGTATCGACACCAAAATTCCTTACAACGATAGAAACATCTGCCATACCTAATCCTGGACCAGTAACTGGAGAAGTTATTGCAAGTGCTCCAACATCATCTGTGAATAAATGTTTAACATCTTTGTTGAAAGAGTTATTAGCTTCAAACTGGTCTCCAACAAGCCCTGTTGTTACTTCTACATCATATACTTGACCAAAAGTTGACAAATCGATAGTTTGTGTAAAGGTGTAGCTTTCTATATCATTGGAAGCAATAGGTCCCGGAACTATTTCAGAAGCTATAAGGTTTCCATCTACACGCAATTCTACCGGAATATTGCTTTGTGTAGCTGAGCCAAAATTTCTTACATTAATTTCAACTGTTTCAGCATTTGTTAGCAAACCACTTTCAGGTTGCAAAATATCTACTGCCCCAACATCTGAAACAAATCCAGAGCTAAGAGAGAAGGAAGCAACTTGGGTTCTCCATTGGTTGGTACTACTAAAATAATCTGAGGTAAACCAAAAAGTGAAATCATTAGGGTCCATAGTTATATGAGAATAGTCACCATAACGGTTGCTATTATTTCGTATGCCTGGGCCATCAATAATTATAGTTTCAGCAACAGTCATTTGTCCTAATGGATCTCCATTAAATCTTCCAGTGTAGCGTAATGAAACAGGTAAATTTTCACTTGCAGTAGTGTATCCCATTGCAATATTACCTTGTGCATCCATAGCAGCACTGCTCATTAATCGATCATGACCATCGGCTATAGAATAAGTTCCCTCCTGGAAAATACTCCAATCATTAACATCGTCATTACGTAATTCAATCCAACGTATTCCGCCAGTTTCATTAGCATCTATAAAGGTGTTGAATGTAATTAGCCACGAGTTATGCGTTCCAAATTGTCTGTAGTAAGCAGGAAAGGAAACAATTCCTCCGTGCCCAGCTAAGCGCTGACTTGTTCCGGGCTGTCTTATAGCTCCATTTCCATTACCAAATAATTCACCTGCATCAAAAGGGTCTGTTGCAATTTCTAATGGAGTTGAGATCGTAGAATTATTAATATCGTTCCAATCTACAGAAATTTCCCAAACTTTTAAATGGTCAAAAGAAATAGCCCCTGTCCAGCCATCATCCTGTAAATATGTTATATATCCTGGTGCAGAAGGGTCAAAGGTAGTACCTAACAAACTTGCAGGTTCTGGACTTTTTACCTGATTAGGATTTACCACAATGTCTGGTAAGTTAAATATTAGTATTTGAGGTGAGGCACCTCCCACTAACATTTCATCCCGTTCCATTACAAAGCCTTGTGTTGTTTGTCCGTTAAGGTTTACAGTTCCGTAATATCCATCGTGCCATAGTCCGTATTTAGGATAATCCGGAAAGCCATTAAATTGATATTGATATACGTTGTAGGTTCCAGCAGGATCGTTTGTAGTAGATACACCAATCGCTAGTGAATTGTTTAATGAGCCAAACTCACTAACCACCCAGCGATCTGCCAATTGATCGTATTTTACAATAGGGTCACCACTATTGGAAGGAATCCCTAAAAAAGCGCCTAAACTTACAGGACCTACTTCAAGAACTCCTGTTTTATCAAAAATCTTTACTAGTGAATTTACCGAGTGTACATAATGATCAGGCCCTACAGCACCCGTTGGGTCTGGCGGAAAAAAACCTGATTCGAAAGATCCGGATCCAACAAAATTTTGTTCGATGGGTTGGGTGATAATTTTTCCTTCTTCAGTTTGAAGGTTTGGAATTACTGTAGTGGTTTCTACAAAATCGAAGGGAGTGTTAGATTCGTTTGGAACCATAACTTCAGTATCAGGATTATTACGCTCCTGAACCTGGTTCAACGCATACTCACGAAGAGGTATGGTTTCCCCTAAGTATGTTCCGGTAAGTATCTCAGTGGGACCGAACGTTTCTTGCGCAAACATCATTGTGGTTACAAACAGGCCTAAGGCCAGTACATAGAATTTTTTTTTCATTTTGTGTGTTTTTTAAGAAGCCCCAAGATAGTGAATTTTGAGACAGTATAGCCTAGTAAGCTACTAGAAATTAGTTTACTGCAGGAATAGACTAAGCCTCAGGGGTAAGTGTTCAGGTATTCTAAACTCAGATTAAAAAATAAGGAAGTCAAAAAAAGAGAAATCTACTCCTTGTTCTTCTAATTCTGAGAGTCTTATTCTAAAAAGCCTCCTTATCCCTTCCCTAAAAAACGCAGTAGTTATTGCTCCCCGAAATTGCGAAAAAAAAAGCATCCATTAAAATGGATGCCTTTTTTTAGGTAAAGCGTTTCTAGCTATTCTACTTTACTAAAATCTTCTTACTCATAGTAGTAACACTATTTTGTATCTGAACTATGTAGACTCCAGCAGCTTTCGTACTCATATTTACCTGAGCTTTATATCCAGTACTATCCTGACTTAAGGGACCATTGAAAATTTGCTTCCCTGTATAGTCAAATAAAGTAAAATTCACATCACCATAGTCTGCCGCAGTGGAAAGGAAAATTTCATAGGTTCTGTCTGTCGTTGGATAAATTAATAAGTTTCTATCCAGGAACGATTGATTGCTAATTCCTAATTCATCTTCTTGAACATACTTAAAAACAAACTCATCGTTTGCATTGTAGGTATCTCCGGCCAATACTGCTGTTCCAGACACTAAAAAGTCTCCTGGAACAGAAAGATCTAACGTTTCGCTAAATACGTGTGTAGCCCTTTCTCCAGGAGCCAATGTTCCTGAGAAAGTATCGGTAGTAACTAATGTACCGTTTAATCGTAATTCAACATCAAAACCCGTTTGACTGTTTGTTCCAAAATTGGCTATTTCTGCTTCAATAGTTTCAGCATTTGTAAACGGTCCTTCATACAATGGGTTTGCAAATGCATACACCCCTACATCATTTGTTTCTGGAGCCCCAAGTGTAAATGAAGCCACTCTTGTTTTCCAGAAATTATTGGAAGGCCCCATATATTCTCCTGTATACCAATAGGTAAGGTTGTCAATATCCATGGTCATTTGAGCGTAATCTCCAAATCTGTTAAAAGTTCCTACACCCCCTTCTCCATCGATAATAGTTGTTTCCGGAAACGTCATGGTTCCTAAGGGGTCTGTTGCTAGTCTACCTGTATAGCGTATCCCCGGAAATGTAGTATTCCCTGAAACATTATAAGCCAGTCCTATATTACCATCCTTATCCATTGTTGTGCTTCCCATAAAACGGTTTACATCGTCTGCGATTGAATAGGTTCCTTCTTGAAAAACAACAAAGGGACCGTTGCCTACATTTCTAAGCTCTATCCATCTAATTGCCCCTTTTTGCGAACCAATGTCCGAGTTAAAGTTTACTAGTAATGAATTATGTGTATCATAACTTCTATAGTTGGCCATATAAGATATTACCCCACCAATTCCATCTATTCGTTGCGAAGTTCCTGGTTGGTTAAAATCTCCAGAACCAAAGGGTCGGAAGAAACTATCAAAAGGCTGTACCGGGATTTCATCGGGAGCCGAAATAGTACTAGTACCATCAAAGTCTACCTCTATTGTCCAAATTTTTAAATGGTCTACAGACACCCCACTCCAGGCATCATCCTGAAGGTAAACAATATACCCCGGCACGTCTGCAGGAGAAATTCTTCCCAATAAATTAGCTGGTTCTGGACTAAATACTGTATTAGGGTTTCTAACAACTCCCGGAAGATTAAAACCAACTAAGGAAGGCGCATTGCCACCTCTTAACATAACCTCTCTGTCAAACGCATATGTAGTTTGACCTCCTTTGTTCGCTGTTAAAAAGTAAGCGGTAGGCCATACACTGTAATGTGGATAATCTGGAAATGAACTCAAGGGGTATTGATACACATAATATGTTCCTGTTGGGTCTGCAGTTGTAGAAACAGCAATCAATAATGCGTTATTTGAAGTACGGAATTGACTTACAAAATAGCGATCTGCAAGCTGGTCGTACATTACAATAGGGTCTCCTTGACCTACAAATCCAAAAAATGAGCTTAAGTTAGTAGGGCCTGCCAAAACATTCCCTTGCTTGTCAAATATTTTTATAGCTAAATTCACAGCAGTTACGTAGTGATCTGGACCCACAGCTCCCGAAGGATCCGGGGGAATAGCACCTCCGGCTTCAGCTACGGTGATACCATCAAAATTTTGATCCAGGTTTCGAGCAGCGTGGAGTGGAGCTTCCGTTTGCACCAATGGGTCAAACCCGTCTGGTGAACCACCGTCTGTCATTCCTCCCGTATAGGTAAACCTCTGGTCAATTCTAAACTCATCGGTTATGTCCTCAGTAAATAAAGGAGCAATGGGTGCGTCTCTTAATGCCGCCGTTTCTCCTAAAAAGGTACCTTGCGTAACTAATACAGGCGGGAACGTATCTTGCGCAAACGTGAGTGCACCAACACAAACAGCTACAAGAGTGAGTAAAAAGTTCTTTTTCATAATTTTATTTTAAATTGATTAACATTTGAAGTAAGTCGCTTTAGCATCACTACCTTACACCCAAAAATGAGGGAGCAATTTACGACAAAACAGGTCAATTAAAAAAAATGTCTTTAGAGATAATTTACCGCTTCGGTATTTAGGTTTCAAATACAAAAAAATAATTTCAAATTCACTATCTTTGCAACTTCAAAAACTTGCCTGAGTGTATTCAACTTGGGCCCTAAAATTCTAAGCGGATGATCCACTTCTTCGGAAATGCAAAAAACAACATTTTTGCTGTACAAACCCAAGGGGAAATTACTTCAGAAAACAGTCAAAAATTGGTGTGGCTTTTTGGAAACCAACCTAAGATAGAACAGTCCGCAATAGCGGATTTTTTTATTGGTCCACGCGCTGCCATGATAACTCCCTGGAGTACTAATGCTGTTGAAATTACCCAGAATATGGGTATTGAAGGTATTATTAGAATTGAAGAATTTAAAAACGTAAGTGAAAAATTTACAGATTTCGACCCTATGTTATCACAAAAATATCCTGCATTAGATCAGGATATTTTCAACATCGCTATACAACCCGAAGGCATTAAGGAAATTAGTAACATTGGGGATTACAACAAAACGGAAGGGTTAGCCCTAAGTGATGAAGAGGTCGTGTACCTTGAAAATTTAGCCACAAAATTAGGTAGAAAATTAACCGATAGTGAAGTATTCGGTTTTAGTCAGGCAAATAGCGAGCATTGCCGTCATAAAATATTCAACGGAACTTTTATTATCGATGGAGAAGAAATGCCTTCATCGCTTTTCAAACTGATAAAAAAAACATCGGAAGCACACCCCAATGGCATTGTTTCAGCCTATAAAGACAATGTAGCCTTTGTAAAAGGTCCTAAAGCAACCCAGTTTGCTCCCAAAGCGCCAGACATTCCGGAATTTTATGAAACCAAAGACTTTGAAAGTGTTATTTCCTTAAAAGCCGAAACACATAACTTCCCAACAACCGTAGAGCCTTTTAACGGGGCTGCAACAGGAAGTGGTGGTGAAATACGAGACCGCCTGGCAGGTGGAAAAGGATCGCTTCCCCTTGCAGGAACCGCTGTTTACATGACATCGTATTCCCGTCTGGAAGAAAACCGACCCTGGGAACAGGCAATGCCCGCACGCGATTGGCTGTACCAGACACCATTGGACATTTTAATTAAAGCAAGTAACGGAGCTTCAGACTTTGGAAATAAATTTGGACAACCCCTAATTGCTGGTTCTGTGTTAACATTCGAACACCAGGAACATGCCCGTAAACTTGGCTTTGATAAAGTTATTATGCTTGCCGGAGGTATTGGCTACGGAAAAGCAGACCAGGCTTTAAAGGACATTCCTGCTAAAGGTGATAAAGTGGTCATCTTAGGTGGTGAAAATTACCGGATTGGAATGGGAGGCGCTGCTGTTTCCAGTGCTGATACTGGTGAGTTTTCCAGCGGGATCGAACTAAACGCAATCCAGCGCTCTAACCCTGAAATGCAAAAACGCGCTGCAAATGCCGTACGCGGTATGGTAGAAAGCGACCATAACGAAATTATTTCCATCCACGATCACGGTGCTGGAGGGCATCTTAATTGTTTGAGCGAACTGGTTGAAGAAACTGGCGGAAAAATTGATCTGGACAAATTACCAGTAGGAGACCCAACCCTTTCTGCTAAAGAAATAATTGGCAACGAAAGCCAGGAACGTATGGGCTTGGTCATTGGCGAACAACACCTGGATAAGCTACAACGTATTGCAGACCGTGAACGTTCTCCAATGTATAAGGTAGGCGAAGTGACTGGCGATTACAAGTTTGTTTTTGAGAGTAAAACCACAGGTGCAAAACCCATGGATTTTGAATTGGCCGATATGTTTGGCAGCTCGCCAAAAACTATTATGAAAGATGTTTCAATTCAAAGAAACTATAAAAATTCATCTTACGAAACTTCAAAAATAAAAGACTACGTTTCGCAAGTATTACAATTGGAAGCCGTTGCATGTAAAGACTGGCTCACCAACAAAGCAGACCGTTGTGTTACTGGGCGCGTAGCGAAACAACAATGTGCCGGGCCTTTGCAATTACCACTTAACAATTGTGGTGTAATGGCGCTGGACTATAACGGTAAAAACGGAGTGGCTACCAGCATTGGGCACTCTCCTATTTCAGGATTGATAGATCCCGTGGCAGGTGCCAGAAACTCTATTACCGAGTCCTTAACCAATATAGTCTGGGCTCCTTTAGAAGACCAATTAAAGAGTATCTCCCTGTCTGCTAACTGGATGTGGCCTTGTAATAACGAAGGCGAAGATGCCCGTTTGTACAAAGCCGTGGAAGCAGTAAGTGAATTTTCAATCGATTTAGGCATCAATGTACCTACCGGAAAAGATTCGCTTTCTATGAAACAGAAATACAAAAACGAAGAGGTGATCTCTCCCGGAACTGTAATTATTTCGGCTGCAGGGCACTGTAATGCTATTTCAAAAGTGGTAGAACCTGTGCTGCAAAAAGATGCGGGTAGTTTGTATTATATTTCATTTTCACAGGATAGTTTTAAACTGGGTGGCTCTTCCTTTGCACAAACCCTAAATACAATTGGAAATGAAGCCCCAACGGTGAAAAGTGCTACGTATGTAAAAACAGTTTTCAATACATTACAGACGTTAATTAGTGAAGAAGAGATAGCCGCAGGTCATGATGTAGCTTCGGGCGGACTCATTACTACCCTGTTAGAAATGTGTTTTGCAGATTTAGATCTGGGTGCAAGATTGGACCTTTCAGCATTGGGTGAAGAAGATACCGTGAAATTGCTGTTTGCTGAAAATTGTGCTGTGGTGATTCAGGCACAAGATGATACCGCAGTAGAGAAAATGCTTGCTGAAAACAATGTGGATTTTGTCAAGATTGGTTCTGTAACCGAAACTGAGACCCTTGAAATTACAAATCATTCAGAAACTGAAACTTTTTCAATTCCTGAAATGCGCGATACGTGGTATAAAACTTCGTATTTGCTGGACAAAAAACAGAGTGGGGACACATTGGCCTTAGCACGTTTCAACAATTATAAAAAACAACCCCTTCAGTTTACATTCCCGAAGAAATATATAAACACATTAGCACAATTTCACACTGAGCGCAGTCGAAGTGCAAACCGAATAAAAGCTGCTGTAATTCGTGAAAAAGGTAGTAATAGCGAACGCGAAATGGCAAACGCCATGTACCTCGCTGGATTTGACGTAAAAGATGTCCATATGACCGACCTCATCTCTGGTCGTGAAACACTAGAAGACATTCAGTTTATTGCTGCCGTGGGAGGATTCTCCAACAGTGATGTACTGGGAAGCGCCAAAGGCTGGGCGGGTGCCTTTTTGTACAATGAGAAAGCAAATAAAGCCTTAAAAGATTTCTTTAATCGCGAAGACACCCTTTCGCTGGGGGTCTGTAACGGTTGCCAATTGTTTATTGAATTGGGTCTTATGACTCCCAATGACAATGAAAAACCTAAAATGCTCCATAACGAAACAGGGAAGTTTGAGTGTAACTTTACTTCGGTTACCATCCAGGAAAACAACTCGGTGATGCTTTCGAGCTTAGCGGGAAGTACTCTGGGTATCTGGGCAGCACACGGGGAAGGGAAATTTAGCTTTCCAAAAGAAGAAAGTCATTACAACATTGTTGGAAAATATGGCTACGATGCTTTTCCTAGCAATCCAAATGGCAGCGATTACAATACTGCTATGATGACCGATACCACGGGAAGGCATTTGGTAATGATGCCACACCTAGAACGCTCCACATTTTCCTGGAACTGGGCAAACTACCCGGGCGATCGCAATGATGAAGTATCCCCATGGCTGGAAGGATTTGTAAACGCACGTAAGTGGCTGGAAACTGTTCGCTAATCAAGAGGATCGGATTATTTATTTTTTAAAGTGTCTCAAATACAGAGACCCCTCGTTTCTACTGTAAGGAGTTTGCGTATTTATGGACTAGTAGTACTTAACCTTAAACCCCAATTATGAAATACGCTTTCCTACTTTGCAGCTTTTTACTTTCAATTATAGTAGTAGCACAACCTGTTCAGGAGAACTATCAAAAGGCCAAAATTTCCTACTCGGCTTCCAACAGTTTAGAAATTATGGAATCGTTAGGGTTGGCCGTAGAACACGGGATTCATAAAAAAGGGCATTTTTTAATTTCAGAGTTTTCTGTTTCAGAATTAGATAAAGCACGGGCTGCAGGTTTTCAGGTTGAAATTTTAGTAGAAGACTCCAAAGCTCTTTTTCTTCAGCAAAACCGAAATCCTATCCCAACACGTAACCCAAGCTGTGCCGAAGCTGGTAATGATTATGAAACTCCTGTAAATTTCAATTTAGGGAGTATGGGCGGGTACCTGACCTATCAGGAAATGCTGGACGAGTTGGACCAGATGAAGGCACTCTACCCCAATCTAATTACAGCCAAGGAAAACATAAGCAATTTTTTAACCGAAGGGCAACCGGACAATTCGGTTTCTCCTTCTATTGGTGGAAATGGTATTAAGTGGGTTAAAATAAGTGACAACCCAAGCACTGCTGAAGGCGAACCACAAATTTTATATTCGGCTATTCACCACGCACGTGAGCCGGCATCCCTTTCGCAACTTATATTCTATATGTGGTATTTGCTAGAAAATTACGATACCAATCCAGAAGTAAAAAGTATTGTAGACAATACCGAACTTTATTTTATTCCCGTAGTAAATCCCGATGGTTACTTATACAACGAAAAAACCGACCCCAACGGAGGAGGTTTTTGGAGAAAAAATAGAAAAAACGGACATGGGGTAGACAATAACCGTAATTATGAATATTTTATAAATGGTGATCCTACCAATGGCATGTGGGGTGGCGATGGTAGTTCTGGAAATACGGGTAGTGAAATATACCGTGGCACCGCACCTTTTTCTGAAGTTGAAAATCAGGCAATGAAATGGTTTGTAGAGCAACACGATTTTGTGATGGCCTTTAACAACCATTCTCATGGGGATTTATTGTTAAGACCTTATGGATATGCAATTAACACCCCTTCCCCAGAGGAAGTTTTACTTAACTCGATAGGTCAGGAATTAGTCTCTAAAAATGGCTTCAACAATATCCTTTCGTCAGAGTTATATGCAGCAGCTGGGGATAGTGATGATTTTATGTATGGCACCGTAGGAACGCACGATAAGATCTATGCGTATACGCCAGAGATTGGTCCGTCCTTTTGGCCTCCGTCCAGTCAAATTATTCCTATTTCCAAAGGGATGATGTACCTTAATCTTACTGCTGCAAAAATGGTGAATAACTATGCTTCGGTAGCTAGTACGGGGTCTCAGTATGTAGGAAACAATGCAACAATTTCTGCTACGTATGACATTAAGCGATTAGGAGTAGCGGGAACAGGAAATTTTACCGTTAGCGTACACCCAGTATCTTCAAACATTGTTTTTGTAGGTGGGGGCGACACCTTTTCTGGAATGGAAATTCTGGAAACAGCCTCTGGAGATGTGAACCTAACCCTTGCAGGAGGAACTGCCGCAGGAGATGACATTGTATACGAACTAGTTGTAAATAACGGTAGTTATGAAACAAAAACGGTAGTCACTAAAAAGTTTGGGAGCCTCACTCCTGTTTTTGAAGACGCTGGAGATAGCGCAACTAACAATTTCACCAACAATGGCTGGGGTACAACAGGGAGTACGTTTGTATCTCCGTCCAGTTCTATTACAGATTCTCCAAACGGAAACTATCAAAACGACGACAACAAAACCATAGCTCTTTCAAGCCCAATCGATCTAACCACTGCAACAGGAGCAAGTCTCTCTTTCTTTGCAAAATGGAACATTGAAAACAATTGGGATTACACACAAGTTGAAGTGAGTACAAATAATGGCGGCTCATGGGAGCCACAGTGTGGAATGTATACAAACGCAGGGAGTAGTAATGGGTTTCAGCCAGAAGGAGAGCCCTTATACGATGGCGTCCAGGATGACTGGGTGCTGGAAGAAATTGACTTAAGCGATTACTTAGGAGAAACTATTCTGGTGCGTTTTCAGTTTGCTTCAGATGGTGCCGAACGTAGGGATGGCTTCTATTTTGACGATCTCACCATAAGTATTGTTGATGAAACAGTATTGAATGTTGAGAATGCCCCTATAGATGCTTTTACCCTCTACCCTAACCCAGTAAAGGATATCCTTACTATTAAAACCAGCATTCATAACTATACAGTGGAGGTTTATAACATTCAAGGGCAAAGGGTCTTTAGATCGGAGCATAACTCAAACAACACCACGGTAAATTACAGCAACTTTTCTACTGGCATTTATGTAATGCGATTAATCTCGCAAGATACCTCTCAAACGGTTAAAATTGTAAAACAGTAAAGAACAGGCAAAAACAGATTTTAAGAAAAGAGCTCTAAATGGAGCTCTTTTTTTTATAGTAAAAACTAAATAATTTTCCCTATTTTGCATACCTACAATAAAAGTACCTATGACCGATCCTAAAAGACTTTTCGACTTTCCGTATTATCAACTCGCTAAATACCCACAAGAAGGTGCCTTAGTGAGCAAAGTAAATGGAGAGTGGATAAAAACCTCAACCCAGGAATATATAGATAAAGCAAACGCCATTAGTCGCGGACTAATAAAGCTAGGTGTTAAACCCAACGATAAAGTTGCCATTATCTCCATGACCAATCGTACCGAGTGGAACATTTGCGATATAGGTATTTTGCAAACTGGAGCACAAGATGTACCTATTTATCCGACCATTTCAGAAGAAGACTATGAGTATGTTTTAAATCATTCAGAATCTTCATACGTATTTGTTTCCTGTATTGAAGTACTGGAGAAGATCAACAAGATCAAACAAAACGTACCTTCCCTCAAAGGAGTGTATTGTTTTGACACCATAGACAGCTGTCCAAACTGGATGGAAGTAATTGCATTGGGAGATGAAAATAAGAATCTCCAGGAAGAAGTAGATAAGCGCAAAGAGGCCATCAATGAAGACGATCTTGCCACCTTAATATATACTTCAGGAACTACAGGAAGACCTAAAGGTGTGATGTTGAGCCATAAAAATATTGCCAGCAATGCTAAACACAGTGAAGGCCGTCTCCCTATTGAAATGGGGAAAAGTAAAGCGTTGAGCTTTCTGCCTGTATGCCATATTTATGAGCGAATGTTACTATATATGTACCAGTATTGTGGTGTAAGCATTCATTTTGCTGAAAGTTTAGAAACCATAAGCGATAACCTAAAAGAAGTACACCCCGAAGTAATGACAGCGGTACCGCGTCTGCTGGAAAAAGTGTATGATAAAATCATCGCTAAAGGAACTGACCTCACCGGGGCAAAGAAAAAATTGTTTTTCTGGGCAGTTGAGCTTGGACTAAAATGGGAACCCTACGGACAAAACGGTTGGTGGTATGAAACAAAATTAGGTATTGCACGTAAGCTTATCTTCAGCAAATGGCAGGAAGCCCTTGGCGGAAACTTAAAGGCAATTGCCTCCGGAAGTGCTGCTTTACAACCAAGACTGGCGCGGGTGTTTAACGCTGCCGGATGCCCTGTTATGGAGGGCTATGGTCTAACAGAAACATCGCCCGTAGTTTCGGTAAACGATATGCGTAACAACGGATTTAAAATTGGAACTGTTGGGAAGCCACTCCCAGATACCGAGGTAAAAATAGCCGAAGATGGCGAAATCCTTATCAAAGGACCACAAGTAATGCAAGGCTACTACAAAGACCAGGAACAAACCGACGAAGTCCTGAAAAATGGTTATTTCCATACAGGCGATATTGGTGAAATAGACAGCGATGGATTCTTAAAAATAACCGATCGTAAAAAATCGATGTTCAAAACCAGCGGTGGTAAATATGTAGCCCCTCAACTTATAGAAAATGCCATGAAACAATCCAATTTCATAGAGCAAATTCTTGTAGTGGGAGAAGGTGAAAAAATGCCTGCAGCGCTCATTCAACCCAATTGGGAATGGATAGCAGACTGGAGTAAGAAAAAAGGGCATAGCATTTCAGAAAACCCAAAAGAAGCAGCTACAAACGAAAAACTCATTGCACGAATTCAAAAAGAAGTTGATAAGCATAATGAGCGTTTCGGTAAATGGGAAAAAGTGAAAACCTTTGCCTTAACACCAGACACCTGGACCATAGAAGGTGGGCAACTTACCCCTACTATGAAAGCTAAACGAAAAGTGATTAAAGAAATGTACAAAGACCTATACGAAGGATTGTACGGAAGATAATCCATCGCATTTTTAAAAAACAAGGAGCTTCAAAAAGGCTCCTTTTTTTATACGCTCTTGTAAGATATTGAGTGCTTCCCCGACTACGCCAAAAAGCAGATCCCTATGAAATCTATAAAATATATAACTACTGCGTTCCTTTGCACTCTACTATTTTCAATGAATGCACAACAAAAGACCAACCCAAAAAATCAAGATGAAGAATTGGGAAAAGTAGCCTGGTATAGAGATTATGATCAGGCTGTGTTGCTTTCAGCAAAAGAGAACAAACCCGTATTTATTTTGTTTCAGGAAGTACCTGGTTGTATGACCTGCCGTACTTATGGACATAATGTAATGAGCAATCCGCTCTTGGTAGAAGTCATTGAGAACGAATTTATCCCCCTCGCTATTTTTAATAACAAAGGCGGAAAGGACAAACAAGTTCTTCAAAAATATAACGAACCTACCTGGAACAACCCCGTAGTACGTATTGTAGACAATGCAGGTAACAACCTTACCAACCGTATTGCAGGCGATTACTCTGCCCTAGCTGTATATAATGCTATTACAGAGGTATTACAAAAAGAAGGTAAGGAAATCCCAAAATACCTTACGCTGTTAGGACAGGAATTAAAAGGAAATAAATATGGTGCTACCCGGGAAACTTATTACAGTATGTATTGTTTCTGGACGGGTGAAAAACAGTTGGGAAGTAATGAAGGTGTATTAAACACCGAAGCCGGTTTTATGAACGGGCGAGAGGTAGTAAAAGTAACCTACAATACAGAAATCGTAAGCGATAAAACCTTAACCAGTTTTGCCCAACAAAACAAAATGTCACCAATTCAACAAGACAACAGCTACCGCGCCTCCAGTAAAGATGAAGATTATTACTTACAGCACTCCAACTACAAATACATCCCACTTACCCGCTTACAGCGCACCAAAATTAATAGTGCCCTGGGCAACAGGAAATCTGCTGAAAGCTACTTAAGTCCTTCTCAAAAAAAGTGGCTGGACAATATAAACCAGATCGGTAAAAAAGTACGCTTTAATAAAGACTTTGAGACTAATTGGAATGTGTTGGTGAGTAGTTTAAAATAGCTGTAGCAAAAGAGTTTTAGACAGTATATCTGGTGTTGTGCTTTTTTTTATTTTTCAGTAATAATGGTATCAATTTCAGCCACAGCAAACCTTAACTGATTTACATACCATTCCATTTGTATATAATGGTGATATAAGTCATCTAGAAATTCAGTCAATTGTTCCGGTTTCATGTCGCGAAAGTGTCCTGTTCTTCTTTCATAGCTATATTTTTCACTTAAAAAAGCCCATCTTTCGTCCAAAATCTGACCGTTATCAATCAATCTATCATAGGTGGAATTATATAATTTGATTACTTTCTGAACTAATTCTTTATTACGAAATACAGTAATTTGATTTCCTGATATAGCCGATTCGTAAGAGCCGGAAATAGGGTAAAATGTTCGCTGACTTTTAAAATAAATTTTAAAGATGGAATCTAAAGAACTTCTGTCATCACGATACAGGTTTTGTAAGTCACTATTTAAGATTTTATAAACCTCTATTCTCGGTTCTGTAAATTCTAGTATAAGCTGTATAAAAGCTTTGTCTTGTTGTAAATCGTTTTGTAAACTGGTTATAAATTCTGTTTCAGTTGTAGCTTGTTTTCTGGACTCATTCCAAGTATTTATCTGTAATGCAATGAGGATACCAATCACCACCAGTACAATTTCGCCAATGGCATAAAGCAGGTATTTACTGAATCTGTTTTCAACAACAAGACGCTGCCGAATGCGACGGAAGAATTTAATCATATAATTAATTCCCACGAAGGTGGAAATCGGGTTGGTTAGTTCCTCTAAAGATATGATAATAAATTAAGTAGGAAATTTATAGTCCTGAAAAACACTTCGCCTTGGCATAAAATGCAACGATTTCAGCAGAAATATTTAGTAACTACAGCTAATTATGTTTGCAAGAACACACTAAATCAAATACACCCCCTCCACTCACAAAAATTTAAACACATTTATTATGCACGCATAGTAAATTTTTGTATATTTGGCTTGGCTTCGACTCCGCACAGCATGCGGTTTAATGTAACGCGAAGCGTAAAAAACTTTTCCGCTGGCATACTGAGCGGAGTCGAAGTATGAAAGAAAAAACAATAGATTATATATTAAGGAGTACCTGGATGGCGGTACAAAAAATGTACAATGAAGAAGCCGGTCGTAAAGACAGTACCATGGCTACTGGCTTTGCATTAATTAGCATAGACCCGGAAGAAGGCACTCCCTCTACTGCCTTAGGTCCAAAAATGGGAATGGAAGCAACGTCTCTTTCCCGCACCTTAAAAGCAATGGAAAAAAAAGGACTTATTGAACGAAAGCCCAACCCGGAGGATGGTCGTGGCGTGCTTATTCACTTAACACCTTTTGGGAAAGAAATGAGAACTTTTTCCAAAGGAGTCGTGCTTCAGTTTGATGAAGCAGTGAAGGATAATATTTCAGATGAAGAATTAAAAACATTTAATAAGGTGGCTCACACTATTATGGAGCTTATCAATAATAAGAGAATTTACAAAACTACAGTGCAGAGTTGAGAGTTCAGAATATTCTTTTGAATCCTCACTTAAAACTCCTCACTCATAACTTGAAAAAACATGTCAAAAAGAAGAATAAATAAAGTAGCAGTCATTGGTTCCGGAATTATGGGAAGCGGTATTGCGTGCCATTTTGCCAATATTGGTGTAGAAGTCCTTTTATTGGACATTGTCCCAAGAGAACTTACCGATAAAGAGAAAGCAAAAGGGTTGACCTTAGAGAATAAAGAAGTCCGCAATCGTTTGGTGAATGAAGCATTGCAGTCTTCCATTAAGTCAAAACCAGCACCCCTCTACCACGAAAGTTTTGCCCAACGTATCACTACAGGAAATCTGGAAGATGATATCGCTAAGGTAAAAGATGCAGACTGGATCATAGAAGTAGTTGTGGAGCGCTTAGACATTAAGAAACAAGTATTTGAAAACCTTGAAAAGCACAGAACACCGGGAACTTTAATTACTTCAAACACCTCTGGTATTCCTATTAAGTTCATGAGCGAAGGCCGAAGTGAAGATTTCCAGAAGCACTTCTGTGGAACACACTTTTTTAACCCACCACGCTACTTAAAATTATTCGAGATCATCCCAGGACCAAAAACAGATCCTGAGATCTTAGAATTCTTAAACAGTTACGGTGAAAAGTTTCTCGGAAAAACAACCGTAATAGCAAAAGACACCCCGGCCTTTATTGGAAACCGAATTGGAATCTACGGCATTCAAGCCATGTTCCATCTGGTAAAAGACATGGGGCTGACCGTGGAAGAAGTAGATAAATTAACAGGACCTGTAATTGGACGTCCAAAATCGGCCACCTTCCGTACGGTAGATGTAGTTGGACTGGACACTTTGGTACACGTTGCCAACGGTATTTACGACAACGTACCAGACGACGAAGAGCACGAAATGTTCAAACTTCCAGAGTTTATCCAAACAATGATGGACAACAAATGGTTGGGAAGTAAGAGCGGACAAGGATTCTACAAAAAAACTAAGGATGCCGATGGCAAAACTGAAATCCTGGGACTCGACCTGGATTCGTTGGAATACCGTTCGGCTAAAAAAGCAAAATTTGCCACGCTGGAGTTGACTAAGTCTGTTGATAATGTAGCAGACCGCTTCCCTATCCTTATAAAAGGAAAAGACAAAGCAGGTGAGTTTTACCGTAGAAACTTTGGAGCAATGTTCGCATACGTTTCGCATAGAATTCCAGAAATAACCGACGAGTTGTACAAGATCGACGATGCTATGAAAGCTGGTTTTGGCTGGCAACACGGCCCGTTTGAGATCTGGGATGCTGTGGGTGTTGAAAAAGGACTGGAGCTTATTAAAGAAGCTGGAAAAGAAGTAGACGAATGGGTTCAGGAAATGCTGGATGCAGGAGTAAGTTCATTCTACAGTGTAAATGAAGGTAATACCTATTTCTATGATATTCCTTCAAAGTCTCACAAAAAAGTACCGGGACAGGACGCCTTTATCATTTTGGATAACATTCGTGAGAACAAAGAAGTTTTCAGTAATAGTGGCGTTTCAGTACAAGATCTGGGTGACGGAATCTTAAATGTAGAGTTCCGAAGTAAGATGAACAGCATTGGTGGCGATGTGCTTTCAGGAATTAACAAAGCAATAGACCTGGCCGAAGAAAAGTACGACGGATTAGTAATAGGAAACCAGGGACAAAACTTTTCAGTAGGCGCCAACATCGGAATGATCTTTATGATGGCTGCAGAACAGGAATATGACGAATTGAATGCTGCTGTAAAATATTTCCAGGATACGGTAATGCGACTGCGGTATTCTTCAATTCCAACCGTAATGGCTCCCCACGGAATGACCTTAGGAGGTGGTTGCGAACTAACATTACACGCAGATCGCGTAGTAGCTGCAGCCGAGAGTTATATTGGTTTGGTTGAATTTGGCGTTGGAGTAATTCCTGGCGGTGGAGGTTCTAAAGAAATGGCGCTAAGAGCGGGTGATACCTTTAAAAAAGATGATGTAGAATTGAACAGGTTAAGACAGCATTTCTTAACGGTAGCCATGGCAAAAGTATCTACCTCGGCACACGAAGCATACGATCTGGACATACTAAAACACGGAAAAGATATTGTAGTAGTAAATACTGCCAGACAACTAGCCACGGCAAAAGCTGTAGCGAGACAAATGGCAGATATGGGCTACACAAAACCCCCAATGCGAACCGATGTAAAAGTACTAGGGAAGCAAGCATTGGGTATGTTCTACGTAGGAACAGACAGCATGCAAGCCAGTAAGTACATTAGTGAACACGACCAGAAAATAGCAGACAAACTAGCCTATGTAATGGCGGGAGGTGACTTAAGCGAACCAACGGAAGTAAGCGAGCAATACTTGCTAGACCTTGAAAGGGAAGCTTTCCTAAGTTTAACAGGAGAACGCAAGACTTTGGAACGTTTACAGCATATGATACAGAAAGGGAAGCCACTTAGAAACTAACGTTTCTGCTCTACGCCTTAAGCAATAAGCTATAGGCAAATATTAAATCGCTTAAAGCATACAGCTTAAAGCCTAAAGCAAAAAAAATGAAAACAGCATATATAGTAAAAGCATACAGAACAGCCGTAGGAAAAGCACCTCGAGGCGTGTTCAGATTTAAGAGAGCCGATGATCTGGCAGCAGAAACCATTCAATACATGATGAAGGAGCTGCCTGGCCTAGACAAAAAACGAATTGACGATGTGATCGTAGGTAATGCTATGCCAGAAGGATCGCAAGGATTAAATTTTGGAAGACTCATCTCCTTGATGGGACTGGACATTGTAGACGTTCCCGGGATGACCGTGAACCGCTTTTGTTCTTCAGGAGTGGAAACAATTGCACTGGCAGCAGCAAAAATCCAGTCAGGAATGGCAGATTGTATCATTGCAGGGGGTGCTGAAAGTATGAGTAGTGTCCCTATGTCTGGTTACAAGCCAGAATTAAATTACGACATCGTAAAGAAGGGGCATGAAGATTATTACTGGGGCATGGGAAATACTGCAGAGGCGGTAGCAAACCAGTATAAGGTATCTCGGGAAGATCAGGATGAGTTTGCTTACAACAGCCATATGAAGGCTCTAAAAGCTTTGGCTGAAGATCGTTTTCAGGACCAGATCGTTCCTATTGAAGTGGAACAAACCTACGTAGACGACAACGGTAAAAAAGCAACAAAAAAATATACGGTAACTAAAGACGAAGGGCCCCGAAAAGGAACGAGTCTGGAAGCACTGGCAAAATTACGCCCCGTATTCGCTGAAGGCGGAAGTGTAACCGCCGGAAACTCTTCTCAAATGAGTGACGGAGCAGCTTTTGTAATGGTCATGAGCGAAGAAATGGTAAAAGAATTAAATCTAGAGCCTATTGCCAGAATGGTCAATTACGCAGCTATGGGTGTTGAACCTCGTATTATGGGGATAGGCCCTGTAAAAGCAATTCCGAAGGCATTAAAGCAAGCCGGACTTAAACAGGAAGACATAAAACTGATAGAATTAAACGAAGCTTTTGCTTCTCAAAGTTTAGCCGTAGTACGTGAACTTGGATTAGACAAAGACATCGTAAATGTAAACGGAGGCGCAATTGCCTTAGGCCACCCATTAGGCTGTACGGGAGCGAAACTTTCGGTACAATTATTCGATGAGATGCGTAAACGAGATATGCAGGGACAATACGGAATGGTTACAATGTGCGTAGGTACCGGACAAGGAGCTGCAGGGATCTTTGAGTTCCTTAAATAAAAAAGACAAAGAGAATGTGAAGTATAGAATATGGACTTCATTTCTTTTAAAATAGTAAAACAACACTAGAGAACGAGTAGTCCATATTCTACACTCAACCCTCTATATTCAAAATAAAATGGCAACAGAAACAACAAGCAAAGACATACTCCGCGGTGGGCAATTCCTGGTAAAAGAAACCCCTTGCGAAGACATTTTCACTCCGGAAGATTTTAACGAAGAACAACGCATGATGAAGGAGGCGGTTATGGAGTTTAACGATCGTGAAATCGTTGCAAACCGCGATAGATTCGAGGCAAAAGATTACGCCCTTACTGAAGAAGTAATGCGCAAAGCCGGAGAGCTAGGGTTTTTAAGCGTGGCCGTACCTGAAGAATACGGTGGTATGGGAATGGGCTTTGTCTCTACCGTACTTACCTGCGATTATATTTCCAGTGGTACAGGATCTTTTTCTACAGCTTTTGGAGCTCATACAGGAATTGGAACCATGCCTATTACCCTCTATGGAAACGAAGAGCAGAAGAAAAAATACGTTCCAAAATTAGCCACAGGCGAATGGTTTGGAGCCTACGCCCTTACAGAACCAGGAGCTGGTAGTGATGCCAATTCAGGAAAAACCAAAGCTGTTCTAAGTGAGGATGGTAAACATTACCTCATTAGCGGTCAAAAAATGTGGATCTCAAATGCTGGCTTTTGCGATGTAATGATCGTGTTTGCGCGTATTGAAGATGATAAAAATATAACTGGCTTTATCGTAGAGAATGATAAAGACAACGGAATTTCAATGGGTGAGGAAGAACACAAGCTAGGAATTAGAGCTTCCTCTACGCGTCAGGTATTTTTTAACGACACCAAAGTTCCTATAGAAAATATGCTTGCAGGACGTGGTGAAGGTTTTAAAATTGCAATGAATGCTTTAAATGTAGGGCGTATTAAATTGGCTGCTGCATGTTTGGATTCACAACGTAGAGTAACAAGTACTGCGATTCAATATGCAAACGAACGTAAGCAGTTTAAAACACCCATCGCAAATTTTGGTGCTATTAAATTGAAGTTAGCCGAAATGTCCACAGCCGCTTATGCTGGCGAAAGTGCTACTTACAGAGCAGCAAAAAACATTGAAGACCGAATTAACATTCGTATTGCCGAGGGGAACAGCCATCAGGAAGCCGAATTGAAAGGTGTAGAAGAATATGCTATAGAATGCTCTATTTTAAAAGTAGCCGTTTCTGAAGACATACAAAACTGCTCCGATGAAGGTATACAGATCTTTGGTGGGATGGGCTTTAGTGAAGACGCCCCAATGGAAGCTGCATGGCGTGATGCCCGTATTGCCCGTATCTACGAGGGAACTAACGAAATTAACCGAATGCTGGCCGTTGGAATGCTTGTAAAAAAAGCAATGAAAGGGCACGTGGATCTATTAAATCCTGCACAGGAAGTAGCCAAAGAGCTTACCTCTATCCCTTCTTTTGAAACACCGGATTTTTCTGAGTTGTTTGCGGAAGAAAAAGATATGATCAAAAAACTGAAAAAAGTGTTCTTAATGGTAGCAGGAGCTGCGGTTCAAAAATTTGGACCAGAGCTTGAAGAACACCAGCAAATGCTGATGGCTGCTGCAGATATCTTAATTGAGATCTATATGGCTGAAAGTACCATCCTACGTACTGAAAAGAATGCAAAACGTACCAGTGAAGCTGAGCAGAAAGTACAGATTGCTATGTCTAAATTATACTTGTATCACGCAGTAGATATTATTTCGGTAAAAGCAAAAGAATCTATTATCTCCTTTGCCGAAGGCGACGAGCAACGTATGATGTTGATGGGCTTAAAGCGTTTCACAAAATACCAGAACATGCCAAATATAGGTGCGATGCGTAAGTTAATTGCAGAAAAAGTTTCTGCAGAGAACACCTATCCGTTCTAAAATTTTAGTTTAGTTAAATTTAAATATGGTTAGTAAAGAAAGCCGTTCTCAAAAGGGGACGGTTTTTTTTATAAAGATCACAATCAGTGTTTTGAGAGTGTAAACACCTTTTTCTTTAGCTTAAGTTCAATCTCCTCATACGCTCCTTGTTGTATTTTTCTGATTTGGTTTTTTTCAATATCAAAGCTAATTTGAGTTGCGTTTCGCTGTAGTGGTTTTGCATATTCACTCTCAAACTCCAGCATAGAAGCTTGTAATGTAACATCGCCTCGTTTACTTTTAAAAGTGATGGTTGCCCCTTTTTTACTTTTTATAGCAGGAATACTTATAAATAACGCTTCAAAAAAGTAATAGTCATTTAACTCCTGAAATCCTCCATACAGAAGCATCTCTTCAGATTCACCCAATTTTTCACCGTCTACGGTAGTCATTTTTTTCTCAACTTCAGCATTAGGTATAACGTTGGTATCCTTTGCTCCAAATATTTTTTTAAACATCTATCGTACTTTTTTAAATCTTAATTTTATGCGTTTTCAAAAGTAAGGATAGTAATTAAACTAGATTAACAATACACCTTAAATTCTGGTATACTTTAAAAGGGAGTAACTTGTTATGGCACAATCTTCGTACCTTTCAATTTCAAAATTAAGATATGAGACTTTTCCCTTATTTCATTTTTCTATTTTCTACTTTGGTTACCGCCCAACCCAACACCGATGTGTACGTGATGGAACTAATGAAAACAGATAGCACCTTTACTATTTCCAACTTTAAAAATGTTTCCAATAACAATGGGTATGATAATCAGCCGTCTTTCATAGACAACAACAGGATAGTATATGCAGGCAGTGAAAATGGACAGACGGACATTCAATTATATTCTCTTTCAGAGAACACACACCGCCAGGTGAATACTACAACTTCAGGAGGTGAATACTCTCCGACCCTTATGCCAGATGGCAAACACGTGGCTGCGGTGAGGCTGGACACTACCGGATTGCAACGGCTGTATCAATACGATTTTACAGATTCCAACAGGGGTAATTCCGAGGTGCTTTTAAGCGAATTAGAGGTTGCTTATTTTGCTTTTTATGATGAAAACAACCTGGTGGCTTCGGTACTTTCCGGAGGCCAGTTAGATCTTGTACTTGCAAATATTCCGAGAGACGAAGCAGTCTTGTATACCGAAAATGTAGGGCGCTCTATTCATAAAGTTCCAAACACTTCAACCGTAAGCTATACGATTGTAAACGAAGAAAAAAACCTGGATATTTTTGTAGTGGACGTTAACAAGGCTGAAGACACTTATTTTGTGTGCCAGCTCCCTGTGGGGATTCAGGACCATACGTGGATAGACAGTACTACCCTATTGCTGGGGAGTGGTTCAAAGTTATATAGGTACGACATGTTTGGCCCTGGCGAGTGGGTGGAAGTAGCAGATCTTTCAGCAGAAAAGATTAAGAATATTACACGTATTACAATGAGTCCAGACGGCAAACGCATTGCATTTGCTGCAGAAGAAACAAAGCTATCCCCTGCTGAAATTGTAGATGCACATATTGCTCCTTTCAACAATGCAGACCTGGAGGGATTTGCAGGCGCATTTGCTGAAGATGCTGTTGTTAGCCACTTTCCTGCGAACACCATGTATGTAGGCAGAGAAAAACTGAAAGAAAACTACGCTCGTTTCTTCAAAAATAACAAGAGCTGGAACGTGGAGGTAAAAAACCGAATCGTACTAGGCAATCAGGTAATAGACGAAGAAATAGCCACCGTTAATGGAAAACCAACCAGACAGGTAACTATTTACGAAACCAAAAACGGACTCATACAATCGATGACGTTTATTGGCGATAAAAAATCCAGCGACCCCCTGCCACCAGTTCTAGCCCAAATGGAAGCCTACAACAACCGTGATCTAAATGCTTTTATGGATGCCTATGCAGAAGATATCCAGCTCTACAACTACCCAAACCAACTAAGCACTAAAGGAAAAGAACAAATGAAAACCGGCTATGCCCAGTTTTTTGAAAACACCCCGGATTTAAATTATACCGTCCCCAAAAGAATGGTGATTGGTAACATTGTAATAGATGAAGAACGTATTACTGTCAATGGAAAGCAATTTAGCGCAGTGGCAATTTATGAAATCGCTAATGGTAAAATTTCGAAAGTGACATTTCTAAGATAGCAACTGTTTGAAACATTGCCAAAACCTTTTCTTTTCATTATTTTTAAGAAAAATTTGAACTTATGAAAATGCTCCTTACGGTCTTTCTTTTGACCATTTCTGTATCCCTTTCAGCACAAACCAATCCTAAAATATACGATATTATAAACGCCGTTTCTGCAGAAAGAATTGAAGCAGACATTACAACCTTAGCTGGTTTTGGCACTAGAAACACTTTTAGCGATACTGTAAGCAATACTCGTGGTATAGGTGCTGCGAGGCGTTGGATTAAAAAGGAGTTTGAATCAATATCAGAAAACTGTAGTAATTGTCTGGACGTTTTCTACCAGAAAGACTTTGTAGAAGCCGAAGGCAATCGCCGTGTTCCTCAGGATACCTGGATCGTAAATGTGGCTGCTGTTCAAAAAGGCACCAAATACCCCAATCGCTACATTATTATGAGTGGCGACATCGATTCCCGAAACAGCGATGGAAGCGATTTTACCAAAGACGCCCCGGGAGCTAACGATAACGCCAGCGGCATGGCAGGTGCCATAGAAGCAGCAAGA
The DNA here is from genome assembly GCA_002337605.1 of Flavobacteriaceae bacterium UBA1903. Classification (GTDB taxonomy): domain Bacteria; phylum Bacteroidota; class Bacteroidia; order Flavobacteriales; family Flavobacteriaceae; genus Marinirhabdus. The sequence goes on along the minus strand of DDGL01000012.1, from coordinate 63,563 downwards.
GTGCTTTCCAAGTACTCGTTTGAAAGTAGTATTGTCTATTTAGGGTTAAGTGGAGAAGAGCAAGGCTTGTTTGGTGGCGCAGGGTTTGCTGCCTATGCCAAAGAAAAAGGCTGGGACATTATTGGAGTACTCAATAACGATATGATTGGAAACATTAAAGGGGTGGATGGCGTGATAAGCAATGTAGACTTTCGGATTTTCTCTGAACCCGTCCCTCCTACCGAAACAGAACAAGAACGTGCAAGAAGACGCTTCTATGGTGGCGAAGTAGACGGAATCTCCAGGCAACTGGCACGCTACGTCCATAAAACCACACAAACCTATATGCCTGAAATGAACCCCATGATGATTTACCGTTTAGACCGTTTTGGTCGTGGCGGACATCACCGTCCGTTTAACGACCTGGGCTACGCCGGAATTAGAATTATGGAAGCCCACGAAAATTACACTCAGCAGCACCAGGACATCCGTACCGAAAATGGTATTGAGTATGGTGATAAACTGAAGTTTGTTAACTTCGACTATGCAAAAAAACTAACTGCCGTAAATGCCATTACAATGGCCAGCCTGGCCTGGGCACCACCTGCACCTCAAAAGGTCGCCATTGGTGGTATTGTGGAACCTTCAGCAAAATTTAAGTGGGACAAAGTAGAAGGCGCTGTTGGCTATAAGATCTATTGGCGGGACACCACTTCCCCTACTTGGGACCATAGCAGGTATGTAGGTGACGTTTCAGAATTTACGCTGGATGGCATTGTGATAGATAATTATTTCTTTGGGGTGGCTGCCGTTGGGGCGAATGGGCACGAAAGTGTTGTAGTATTTCCTAATAACGTTTTTCGTTAAAAGCTTGACTGATATAAAATTCACCGCAAAGGCACAGAGGATGCAGAGAAAAAGGCTCCTATTTTTAGGTAAAAACTGTCCCTATTTCGTTTTTCTACTTTCTTATTTCTACTTTGAAACTTGAAATCAAAAATCTCCAATCCACAATCTGCAATCGTTAATCAAATCCTTATCTTTGTTAAAAATCAATTCGCATGCTAAACGCTGGAGTTCTAGGTGCTGGCCACCTCGGGAAAATTCATTTAAAATTACTCAATCAGTCTTCTAAATATAATCTGGTGGGCTTTTACGATGCAGACACCAAAGCTTCCCGAAAAATTGAAGAAGAATTCGGGTATAAAAGTTTCCAGTCAATGGAGGCTTTAATCAATGCCTGCGACGTGGTAGATGTTGTGACCCCAACCATACACCATTACTTTTGTGCTGAAAAGGTAGTAAAAGCCGGAAAACATCTTTTTATAGAGAAACCCATCACTCATACCGTTGAAGAAGCTGAAAAGCTCTTACAATTGTCTAAAAAACACGCCATAAAAGGTCAGGTAGGACACGTAGAACGCTTTAACCCTGCGTTTATGAGCGTGAAAGATATGATGGACAATCCTATGTTTATTGAAGCGCACCGTCTGGCAGAGTTTAACCCACGCGGAACCGATGTCTCGGTGGTACTGGATTTAATGATTCATGATATCGATGCTATTTTGAGTGTGGTACAATCGCCTGTAAAAAGTGTGAATGCCAGTGGTGTTTCGGTAATTTCAGAAACCCCGGATATTGCCAATGCCCGTATTGAATTTGAAAACGGCTGTGTGGCAAATTTAACCGCCAGTAGAATTTCGATGAAGAAAATGCGGAAGGCACGTTTCTTTCAGCGGGATGCATATATTTCGGTAGATTTTCTGGAAAAGAAAGTAGAAGTGGTAAAAATGAAAGACGCCCCTCAAAACCCGGACGATTTCGCCATGATCCTCACCAATGCCGAAGGGATTAAAAAGCAAATTTATTTTGACAATCCGGACATTCACGCTAACAATGCTATTCTGGATGAACTGGAAGCCTTTGCCGATGCCATTAACAACAATACGACTCCTGTAGTAAGTTTAGCACAAGGCGCACAGGCATTGACAGTGGCGATGCAGGTAATTGAAAATTTTAGGAAGTTATAAAAAATAACAAGTATAATTTTAAAAGCACCCGCCTGGGCGGGATATATATATGAAAAACGTAGCAGTAATAGGCGCAGGAACAATGGGAAACGGAATAGCCCACACGTTTGCGCAAACCGATTATAAAGTACAACTTATAGATGTTTCACAAGCGTCGCTCGATAGAGGTATCGCTACCATCACCAAAAATCTGGACAGAATGGTTGCCAAAGAGCGTATTACCGAGGATGACAAACAACGTACGTTAAAAAATATCACCACCTATACCAGCCTTGAAGAAGGTGTAGAATATGCTGGTTTGGTAGTAGAAGCGGCTACTGAAAATGTAAACCTTAAGCTGAAAATTTTTGAGGATTTAGATAAATTTTGCCCGGAGGACACTATTCTGGCGAGTAACACCTCTTCTATTTCTATCACTAAGATCGCTGCGGCTACCTCCCGCCCGGAAATGGTAATTGGGATGCACTTTATGAATCCAGTACCTATTATGAAGCTGGTAGAAATTATAAAAGGATATAGTACAAGCCAGGAAACCTATGATACTGTTGCTGAAATTTCAAAAAAACTAAGGAAAGTACCTGTCGAAGTAAACGATTACCCAGGCTTTGTTGCCAACCGTATTTTAATGCCTATGATCAATGAGGCGATTGAAACGCTATACAACAACGTAGCTGGTGTGGAAGAAATAGACACCGTGATGAAGCTGGGAATGGCACACCCCATGGGTCCCTTACAACTAGCAGATTTTATTGGTCTGGACGTATGTCTTTCTATACTGAATGTTATGTACGACGGTTTCAAGAATCCAAAATATGCACCCTGTCCGTTATTGGTAAATATGGTGATGGCAGGTAAAATGGGTGTAAAAAGTGGTGAAGGTTTCTATGATTATTCAGAAAGCAGAAAAGCTGAAACGGTTGCGAAAATGTTTGCATAAAATAAGTAGAGAAGTTTAGGGTTAAAGCGTTTATTTTTACTCCTCAACTTCTAAACTCATCAATCCCTAAACTTAAAAATTTGCCTAAAATCCTTCCATTTAAAGCCGTTCGCCCAACCAGAGACAAGGTAAGTCTGCTGGCGTCACGCTCATATGAAAGTTATACGCCCGAAGAACGGGAGTCCCGGTTGCGGGATAATCCGTTTTCTTTTTTGCAGATTTTAAATCCAGGTTTTAAATATCAGAAGGAAATTTCAGGAAAACGACGGTATCAATTAGTGCGCAACAGGTATCAGGAGTTCAAGGAAGATGAAATTTTTACACAGGACCAAAATTCCAGCTATTATATCTATAAAATAGTAAACCGCGATGGTCTGGAGTTTAATGGCTTAGTAGCTGCAGCAAGTGCCGAAGATTATGAAAACAATCTTATAAAAAAGCATGAAGCCACCATTGAATACCGGGAAAACACCTTTAAAGAATACTTAAAAACAGTAGGGTTTAATGCTGAAGCAGTGCTCCTTACCTATCCGGATCATTCAGAAATTGAAAAAATGATCAACAAAGTAATGGAAACACGAGCCGAATACGAGTTTACCACTACCTATAGAGACACGCATTACGTTTGGAACATTGACGATGAAGCATTTCTAAAAAAAATGGAACAGTATTTTGCCGAAATGGATGCCGTGTACATCGCAGATGGACATCACCGCTCGTCCTCTTCCGCTTTATTGGCAAAAGATTTAAAGGAAAAAAACAAAAAGCATACAGGAGACGAGCCCTACAATTACTTTATGAGTTTCTTGATTCCTGAAAGTGATCTTAAAATCTATGAATTTAACAGGTTGGTAAAAGATCTAAACGGACTGAGTAAAGAAGAATTTTTAATAAAGCTTGATGCCAAGTACCGTATAGAAAATCGAGGAATTGCATATTACAAACCTTCAAAAAAGCATCACTTTAGCATGTACTTAGACGGGGAATTTTACTCCTTGTATCTTAGAAAAAATAATTATAAGATAAAAAACGCGCTGGACGGTCTGGACACTCAAATTTTATATACGACCATCTTAAAACCAATTCTGGGAATTAACGATGTACGTAACGATACCCGTCTGGAGTATGCCGATGGGAAAAAAGACCTGGTTTTTGTAAAAGGAGAAATAGATAAAAACAACTTTACTGTGGGCTTCGGCTTACTTCCAGTGAGTGTCGCCGAGATGAAACAAATTGCAGACGAAGGCTTAACCATGCCTCCAAAAAGCACGTATATTGAGCCTAAACTAAGGAGCGGCGTTACTATTTATGAGTTTTAAGAACCTTATCACGCTCCCCCTTATGGTATCTTTTAAACCCTGTTACTAATTGTGTACTTTTGCAGGGTATGAATATTTCAGAAAACATTCAAAAATATAAAGAAGAATTGCCTCAACATGTTACGTTGGTTGCAGTTTCCAAAACAAAACCAATAGGTGATGTGCAAGAAGCTTACGAAGCTGGACAGCGCATTTTTGGTGAGAATAAAGTGCAGGAAATGGAAGCCAAGTGGAAAGAACTGCCCAAAGATATTAAATGGCATATGATTGGGCATGTACAGCGCAACAAGGTGAAATATATGGCACCTTTTGTAAGTTTAATTGAAGCAGTGGACAGCCCAAGACTGCTGAAAGAAATAAATAAACAAGCAAAAAATAACGAGCGAACCATAGAATGCCTCTTGCAAATTAAAATTGCCGAAGAAGACAGTAAATTTGGAATGAGCGAAGCTGATGCGAAAGAGTTATTGACATCAGAAGCATTTAAAAATTATAAAAACATTTTGGTGGTAGGTCTTATGGGAATGGCTACTTTTACTGAGGATGAAGCCCAGATAAGAAACGAATTTAAAAAGCTGAAACGCATTTATGACGATTTCAGTAAAACCCAGAAAAATTTCAGTGTTGTGAGCATGGGAATGAGTGGGGATTATAAAATTGCCGTGGAAGAAGGAAGTACGATGATACGCGTGGGAAGTGCTATCTTTGGAGAAAGAAACTATGGATAAAATCGTATATACGTATATCAGAAAAACATCGGGCACTCTAGTGCACATTTAACTTTAGACACTTTATTATCTACGCAATACTAGACATAGAAACCACAGGCGGAAAGTACAACGAAGAAGGCATTACTGAAATTGCTATTTACCGTTTTGATGGTCATAAAATTGTAGACCAATTTGCAAGTTTGGTAAATCCCGAGCGAAAAATACAGCCTTTTGTTGTAAATCTTACGGGCATTAATAACGATATGTTGCGCAGTGCTCCGAAATTTTACGAAGTAGCCAAGCGTATAATTGAAATTACAGACGGGGCAGTAGTAGTTGCCCATAACGCAAAATTTGACAACCGGATTCTTACTACAGAATTTGATCGTTTGGGGTATGAGTTTAACAAAAACACGCTTTGCACTGTAGAACTTAGTAAAGAGCTTATCCCAGATATGCCCTCGTATAGCCTGGGGAAACTGGTGCGCTCACTGGGGATTCCTATAACCGACAGACACCGCGCGCAAGGCGATGCAAAAGCAACGGTAGAGCTCTTTAAAATGCTACTTCAAAAAGATCTGAATAAGGAAATTATTCAGGCTTCGGTGCGTAAAGATCCTAAGCGGCAACTGGATACCAAATTGCTAGACCTTATTGCTGAAGCGCCTTCAGAAACCGGTGTCTATTATATGCATAATGAAGCGGGTGAGATTATCTATATTGGAAAAAGTAAAAACATAAAAAAACGCCTCACACAGCATTTCACAAGTGACAACAGAAAGTCCAAGAGAATTCAGCTGGAGGTCTCAGCTATTTCGCATGAACTTACAGGGAATGAGCTTATTGCTCTTTTAAAAGAATGTGAAGAGATAAAACGTAAAAAGCCAAAATATAATCGAGCGCTTCGTAGAACACTATTTCAGTACCAGCTAGGCTCTTTTGAAGATGAGAATGGGTATATAAACCTAAAAATTGAAAAGGCAGATGCTAAGAAAAAAGCCATCACAACCTTTAGCAATCACCAACAGGCAAAGTCTTCATTGTTTTCTATTACAGAAAAATACAATCTATGTCAAAAGTTAACAGGACTCTATAAAACCCAGTCCCATTGCTTTAATTATACGGTAAAAGATTGTGAAGGGGCTTGTATAAAAGAAGAAAGCGCTAAAGACTATAACATACGCGTACAACTATTTTTAGATGAATATAGCTATGCCAACCAGCATATGTTAGTGATAGACCGAGGACGTGACGTAGATGAGCGTTCTGTAATTTTAATCGAAAATGGTGTGTATAAAGGTTTTGGTTTTTATAATTTAAATTATCAGATCACCAACCCGGATATCTTAAAGTCTATTATCACTCCTATGTCCAACAATAGGGATGTCCAGCATATTATACAAACCTATCTTAAAAAGCGACGGGTATTAAAAGTTATTCCGTTGGCTCCGGAACCATCAAATTAAAGAAACTTACTTACATTTATAGCAAACAAAAATTCCTCTTCTTTGGAACCCACTAAAAAAAGTACCTGGCGACGAGATCTGCACACTATCATTTATGAAGCAGACACCCCTATGGGCAAACTGTTTGACGTGGTGTTGCTCATTCTTATTTTGGTGAGTGTAATTTTTGTCATGTTAGAAAGTGTACGGGGTTGGCCAGAGTATGTATACGACTATCTGTACTACGGTGAATGGGTGATTACAATTTTTTTTACGTTTGAGTATGTTGCCCGTATTGTTACAATTAAACGTCCTTCCAGGTATATTTTCAGCTTCTATGGGATTATAGATCTTCTATCTACCATTCCTCTTTATATTTCGTTTATCCTGGCCGGAACTAATGTTTTATTGGCCGTTCGTGCATTACGTTTATTACGGGTTTTCAGAATCCTGAAAATTACGCGCTACATTGGGGAGTCTAACAAGCTACGGAAAGCATTGATGGACAGCAGACCAAAAATTCTGGTTTTCTTATTTGCTGTCCTTATTATTTCCATTATTGCCGGGACACTTATGTACCTTGTGGAAGGTGAGCAAAGTGGTTTTGTTAGCATTCCTGTAAGTGTATACTGGTGTATTGTTACGTTAACAACCGTTGGCTTCGGTGATATTGCACCCGTAACGCCTTTAGGCCAGCTAATTGCTGCTATAATTATGATTATGGGTTATGGCATCATTGCTGTCCCAACAGGGATTGTGAGCGCCGAATACACTAAAAATATGGGTACCCCTAAAATAGGCGATAAAGATTACGTACACGTAAATTCTCAAACGTGTCGCAACTGTAATACAACAAAACACAGGGACGATGCAGATTTTTGCCATCGCTGCGGAACAGAATTACATGATGAAGATATTCTAAACTAAATGAATACTCCCCTACTCATTTGTGTGGTAGGCCCTACTGCCATTGGAAAAACTGCTTTAGGCATTGCACTTGCCAGGCATTTTTCTACTGAAATTATTTCAGCAGATTCACGTCAGTTTTTTAAGGAAATGACTATAGGTACCGCTGTACCTTCTGCGGAAGAATTAGCAGCAGTTCCACATCATTTTATTCAAGACCGAAGTATTTTTGATGCATACAATGTAGGTGATTTTGAAAAAGAGGCACTTGATACGCTAAAGGTTCTTTTCAAACAAAACGATGTAGTGGTACTGGTAGGAGGCTCTGGACTGTACGTTGATGCTGTAGTAAAAGGCCTGGACACGTTCCCGAACGTTCCTGAAACAATTAGACAGCAACTTAATAAAGAGTTTGAAGAGCGAGGGCTGCATGCTCTTCAACAAGAATTAAAAACCCAAGACCCTACTTACTTTAAAACGGTTGATATTGACAACCACCACCGAGTAATTCGTGCTTTGGAAATTATTCGCGGAACAGGAAATCCATTTTCATCGTATCTAAATCAAGGTGCTGCCCAAAGAAATTTCAATACTATATATATTGGGCTAACCGCTGAAAGACCCCTGGTGTACGAACGTATTAACCTTCGTGTGGACCTAATGATGGAAAACGGATTGTTGGAAGAGGCAAAAACTTTATATCCTAACAAGGATCTTAACGCATTGCAAACGGTTGGGTATCGTGAACTGTTTCAATATTTTGATGGCACTATTTCTAAAGAGGAAGCTATTTCAGAAATAAAAAAGAATACCCGACGCTTTGCCAAACGGCAGGGCACCTGGTTTCGGAAAAACAAAGCTATTGAGTGGTTCAATTACCTTACTCCTATTTCAGAGATCACTGCTTTTATTGAACGCAAAAACGCCAGCCCGAAGTAAATCAGGTGGCGTTTATGACACTTGTTATCACAAATTTTTACTGGTCTACCTCGTCTTTAACAACCAAACGGAACCCTTCACCATGAATGTTGATAATTTCAACACCATCGTCTGTGCTTAAGTATTTACGTAGCTTTGCAATGTAAACGTCCATACTACGAGAAGTAAAGTAGTTGTCGTCTCTCCAGATCTTGGTTAACGCCAGTTCACGTGGCATAAGATCGTTTTTATGCAAGGCAAGCAAACGTAACAACTCGTTTTCTTTAGGAGACAATTTGCTTGGATCTTCCTTTTTATAGGTTAGGAAACGTAGCTTTGAGTTAAGGTGGAAATTACCAATCTCAAACTCAAATTGCTTACTATCGGCAATAGAATCTGTTGCTTTGCGCTGGATAATTGCTTTAATTTTCATAAGCAATACTTCACTGTCAAAAGGCTTATTAAGGTAATCGTCTGCACCTACTTTGTACCCCTTTAAAACATCTTCTTTCATCGCTTTTGCTGTTAAGAAAATAATAGGTACATCTTCATTTTTCTCCCTTATTTCTTTAGCTAATGTGAAGCCATCTTTATAGGGCATCATTACGTCCAAAATACATAGATCGTAATCGTCTTTTTTAAATTTTTCGAACCCTTCCATACCATTTTTGGCGTGAACTACATCGTAGTCGTTCATGGCGAGGTAATCTTTTAATACGGTTCCAAAGTTTGGATCGTCTTCTACTAGTAGAATTTTCTTGTTTTCAGTTTCCATAAGTTATGATATTAAGTGTAATTTAATAATGAAGGTACTTCCTTTGTCTTTTTCGCTTTCCACGTAAATTTCGGCATCGTGATCATCTAAAATACGTTTTACATAGGCTAATCCCAACCCGTGTCCTTTTACGTTATGTATGTCTCCGGTATGTTCCCGGTAAAATTTTTCAAATATTTTTTTCTGAACGGCTTTTGTCATTCCCATTCCCTGATCTCTAATTTTCAGGATGATGCTGTTCTTTACATTTTCTGTATACACATCAATTTTAGGGGCGTCTTCAGAGTATTTTATTCCGTTATCTAAGATATTCACGACCACATTGGTAAGGTGTGAATCGTTCGCAAGGACTGACGATTTTAAGGCGCCAAAATGCGTCTTTACATATCCGCCTCTATCTTCAACAATAAGCCCTACATGAGATACAGCATTTTCTATAATGTCGTGTAGTTTTAAGCGTTCCTTTGGTAAGTCCAGTTCGTTTTTTTCTAATTTTGAAATACGCAAAACATTTTCAACCTGGGCGTGCATTCTACGGTTTTCATCACGAATCATTTTAAGATACCTGGCCAGAAACTCTTTATTATCCTTAACCTTTGGGTTATTTAATGCATCCAATGCCAAATTAATAGTGGCTATAGGCGTTTTAAATTCGTGCGTCATATTATTAATGAAGTCACTCTTGATCTGCGAAATTTGTCTTTGCTTAAATAACTGTGATAATGCACTGCTATACGCCAGTACAATTACTCCAGTAAAAATTAGCGACAGTACTGCCATTCCTAAAATGGAATTGAGTACTTCTTGCTTTTTATCCGGAAAGCTTACAAACAACTGGTACTGTGTTTTAAGATCTTCGTTTACAAATAAGGGGGTACTGTAGGTGTTGTCAGGATCTAATTCAAAGTTTTCTGACTGTACTTTGGTTGCAAGGCTTTTACTGAAAACCGCATATTCAAACGGAGAGACAATTCCGCGCTCCTTTAACTCGTTTTGTAGATTTTTCTCAATCTCATCCTTGCTAATTCGTTGGTGAATTGGTTTTCTTTCTGAAATATTTTTAAAAGCAGATTCAAATTGTTTTTTTTCAAAATCAGTTAATCTACTCAGGGTTTCAAAACTTTCAGCAGGAACTTCAACACCATCAACAGCATCTTTTACCTTTATTTCTTCTCTGCGGTTGGTAATTCTTTTAAACTTTATACTGTCTATTTCAGTATCCAGAATAGTGGTTGAAAGTTTAAAATCCTCAGCTAAAATACTGTTATAAAAAACACTTTTTTCCTGATTCCGGTCATCTCTTGTTGCGTACAGTAATTCGTTAACTGTTATTTTATCTGGATTCCCAAGACTATCCACCAGATCACTATATAGAAAGTAATACTCGTCTAGTTCTCGTTCCTGAATCGTTCTTGACACATTAAGTAATGAGTTTTTTACGGTAGAGCTAAACTGTTCGTCTTTTGTTTTATAGGAATTAGAGATCCAATACCCTTGAACAAAAATTATCCCCAGAAGGGATAGGCTCATCAATAAAATAAGGGAGATGAATAACTTTTTGTTCATGCTCCAAAAGTAAGATTTTAACATTTAGCCTTGGGATGGTTTAACCAAATGTTAACACTATGTAGCGAACGCTATTACTGGGATTTTAAGAGTTTCTTGTGTAGCTTTAAGACAGACTTTTGTGTTTCCTCCAATTCAATATTTTCAATCACCGTATGTGCCAATTTTATTTTTTTTGTATCACTCCACTGATTTTTCATTCGTGCAGCTATGGCTTCCTTGGTTGTAGCATCCCGTTGCAGGAGTCTTTCAATTTTAAGTGATTTTGGAGCCGTAACTAAAATAGTGTAGTCACACTCCTTATAGCCTCCATTTTCAAAAAGAATGGCAACCTCTTTAATACAATATACTCCCTCTTGTTTTTTTAGCCAGCGCTTAAAATGGGCTTTAACTTTTGGATGAATAATTTGGTTAACGCGCTGTAAAAGTTCGACATCCTGAAAGATACGATCCGCTACAAAAGACCTGTTTAAACCTGTGTCACTATAGGCTTCTTCTCCCAGAAGTTCTATAAGCTTTCTTCTGATTACCTTGGAGGAGTTCGTGAGCTTTTTTGCCTCTACATCGGCTATGTAAACCGGTACTCCTAGGTTTTTAAACATAGTTGCAACGGTAGTTTTCCCACTTCCTATGCCCCCTGTAAGTCCAACAATTTTCACGAATTGATTTATTTAAAAATTAAAAAATCTATTTTTTTTGTCAGCATCTCTATATTCTTTGCTTCTTTTGGTGCCTTAGTAAGTGTGGGAGTCAAAAAGTTTTCTTCGCTATTTCGTTCTTTATAATCACAAACTATTTCAAAATCCTGTGCGGAAATGGCTGAAAATTTTTCGATAGGAACAATAAAGGTTATTTCTAGCCGCTCTGGGATTATTTTTAAGGTGCTTTCAGTAGGTACATTTATAAGTTTTATGGGAAGCACCAGTTTTTTCTGAGCAAATTCTTTTACGGTTTGCTTTACGGTTACTTGTTTCGTTTTAGAAAACAGTTCAGTATACGGTAGCCCTTCCAGTGAAATTTTGCTTGAAATATCTTTACCTACATTTTGTAACACCAACTCCTTTGTGGCAATACCCGTTAGAGAGTCTAATAGTTTCTTAGGTCCTGCTACGCTAATAGAGTCCGGAATAGCAACTAATGAGTCCACTTTTTTAAATCCCTGCTTATAGGTGATCACAGCATTCACAATCACTGGAATTTTCTTAGACTGTACCCCTTGTAAATCTATATTCAGTTCAGTTTTTGAAAGATTTCTGATAGCGCCCGAATAATTTATTTGTTCAGCAATTTCTTCTTTTAAATTTTCATTTGGAAGTATTGCATTTTTGTTTGTGTCATTAAAATACTTCGAGACATCTACGGTTACGGTAGGTTGCTTCATTTTATATATTAAGAAATCAAACCCATTGGAAGTGATATCAAACGTCAGAGCATTTATATTTTCATCGCCTAATAAGTAGTTCTCCGGCAAGTTGGTATACACCAGGTTAGCTTCAATTTTTGCAGAGTTTTCTTTTGAAAACTTAGTAAGTGCCCAAAAAATGATAGCCAATAGCAGAAAGAAAAAGAACATATTAATTTTTATGCTTCTAAATGATTTTTTTGAAACTGCCATGAATGTTTACTATAGGTTATTTAAAGAATAAGTGAGGAAATTGTTTTTCGGGTGTTCTTCCCAGCCATGAAATATAGAACGTAGCTTTTAAAAAAGCTAGTCCGTACCCAAAAAACTGAATAAAAACAGCCCAAATAACCATACAGCCTATCCTCAGACTTTTATTTTTAACACTAGCATCTATGAAGAGGATTCCTAGGTATAGTAGTAAGGGCGCTAAGAAAAGTGGTGAAAACAGTATCCCGAAAACAACAGAGACTATTGTAAACAATACAAATAGTGTAGGAAACCAAAAAGTTATTTTTGCTGCATTGGGGTGCCACTTATTTAATATAGGGCGTACCATACCAAACTTTTTTACCTGTGTATGGAACTTTGACCAGGAAATCCTTCTTTTATGAAAAACATAAGCATCTGGAATAAAAACAGTTTTGAAACCAGATTTTACAATTCGTTGTGACAAATCCGGGTCTTCTCCGGGGTGTATTTTTGCAAATCCTCCAGTACTTTTGAAAGCAGTTTCTGAAATTCCCATATTAAAACTTCTGGGTTCAAAGGTGTTTACACTTTTTTTACTTCCTCGAATGCCACCTGTGGTTAAGAAAGATGTCATTACATAGTTTATGGCTTTTTGTAAAGGCGTAAAGTTAATATGAGCTGCATCTGCGCCACCATAGCAATCTACATAAGTATGCTCTAAGAAGTAGTCTACAGTTTCCAAGTAATGAGGAGGAACCAAACAGTCTGAATCTAAGATAATATAGTAATTCCCTTTGGCCTTTCTCATTCCAAAGTTTCTTGAGTCACCAGGGCCGGAGTTTTGTTTATAGTAATAGGAGATAGAGAGTTTTTCCGAAAAATTTTTTACTAGTTCTTCAGCACTTTCGGAGCTTCCATCTTCCACGATAACAATCTCAAAAGAGTCGTTGTAGGAAAGTACCAGAAAGCTTTCCAAGAGTTCTTTAATTTCTTGAGGCCTATTGTATACTGGGATAATAAACGAGTAGGATCGTTTCATTGTGTGGCAAAGATACAGAATAAAAAAAGCCGCCCCAGTATTACTGAGGCGACTTTAGGTTGATTATATGAAAAAATTACTGCTTTACAATCTTGTAAATACCAACTTCTCCTTCCACAACTACTTTCATTATGTAGGTTCCAACACTTAAGTTAGCTACATCAAGTCGTGTACTGCTTGTCCCAACATCCTGGCTCACTACTGTTTGCCCTAAAATGTTGTAGATAGTTGCACTGTCTATACTGCGTGTTCCTGCATCCAGATTCAACGCATCGCTGGCTGGGTTAGGGAAGTATGTAAATCCTTCTACAATAGCATCGCCTACACCTAAGAAGAAATCTCCGTCTATAACAATATCCGTAACGCCTTCGTGGTTCGCAACATACACATAGTACGCCTGTCCTGCCTCAACCGGAATTGAAGTGGTAACTCCAGGTACACATTGGTTATCGAACCAATCTACCAAAGTAAGTTCTGTTTCAACAGCATCTTCCGATGGAGCCGTGTAGAACGTTACAGAAGTATATCCTGCTGGAGATACTACCGTTGCGGTAGCTGTACCATTCATCTCAGGAACAAAGTTATACCATACTCCTAATACACCTGCATTATCACATTCGGCTGGAGTTCCTCCTGCTTCTGTGGTTGCTGCTGGCATAGGTACTGCCGGATCGGTATAAGGAAGTCCTGCTTCATCTACATCGATAGAGTTTACAATAGGATCGTTAAATGGTGGGATAGGGGCACAACTAACACTTAAGTTGAAATCTCCTGTTGCTGCTCCAAATCCGTGAACCAAAATGTAATACGTAGATACTCCATCACTCTGGAATGTTACTTCTGAAGAGAAACCTGAACATCCGTCACCATCATCGTTGGCTGCAACACACGTTAAAGTACCACAGTCTCCTTCGTATACTGAAATCTTTGTATCGAAATCTGCATCGTCACACGTAGAAAGCGTAATGTCTGAAACTAATCCAGGAATAGCTTCTGTATACGTATACCAAACCCCTGGAGCAGTAATTGCTACAGTTCCCGGTGCACCTCCACCTGTGTTCTCACAGTCTTGCGCTACACCTGTATCTATTGTTGCAAATGAAGTACTACCAGCGGTAACTGAGTCACAACCTACAGCAATTGCATCATCACAAAGATCATTCTCTGCAAGTTCATTACAGCTAATTGTCAATTCGAAGTTACCAACATCTGCAGCACCAAACCCTTCTACAACTATGTAATAAGTGGACGTACCATCAGATAAAAACGACACCTGTGAAGGTCCGAAAAGACTACAGAAGTCATCGTTGGCTGCAATTTCATTTGCTAAAGTACAGTCTTCATACACACGAATAAAGGTGTCAAAATCTGTATTTGTACATAAACTTGCCGTAACAATCTCTGCATCTCCGGTTCCGGTAAAAGAATACCAAGCATCAGGCGAAGCAGAACCTCCTCCTGTGTCTGTATAATTATTTGTATCTCCTGTCTCAGTATCGCCACAAGACATAGCGATTGCACCTGAACATTCGTCGTTCGTCACTAACGCCTGCACAGCCATCCAGGTAACCTCAGCAGTAGCACCGCCGTTAAAAGCGCCCACTACTGTTGTTGCTCCAGTTGTAGTGTTTACAGAACGAAGTTCACCTAAGAAAGCGCCGTTGTTAAATGCTGCAAGGTATACGGTATCTGTATTTGGATCCCAAGTCATTCCCTGTGCAAAGTTTGCATCAAACCCTGTGCCCCCCAATAATGTAGCAGCACCTGTGGTTAAATCTATAGTATAAATTGAGTCTGTAACAATGTCATGAGCGTAAGCATTTCCCGCACCATCAATTGCAATATCAATCATTATTTCTCCTCCAATTCCAAAAGCTCCTACGAGTGTCCCAGCACCAGTTGCTTTATCGACCGTATATAAGTTTGTACCATCAATACCGTACAACACACCATCAACAGGATTAAAAGAAAAACCGTTGTATGATTGGGAAGAAGGCCCAATTAATGTATAAACTCCGGAAGCAATATCCACACTGTAGTACCCTGTGCCTCCACCAGCATCTGCGTCATTCACATAAGCTGTTGTGTTGTTGGTAGGATCAATATCTCCTGCTGGTTCAAATCCTGCCCCATTAGCACCTGTACTTACCGAGTTGAAAACACCAGGAGCGGCAGTATCAAAATTACCATACATATCCAGTGCAAAAGCTTCGTGACCGTATGCGATAGAATCGTCTGCAGGTGGCGGTGGTGGTGTTCCAGCTTCTTGAATAATCATCGAATCTATACCTATAAAGTCTGAGTTATTACCCGTTGGCCCAGCATCTGTCACCCAGTATCTAAATGCTACACGCGTATTTACGGTTCCTGTAAGTCCTGTAACGGTTGCGGTAAACTGCGTCCATACTTCTGGATAGCCCATAGAAGCTAACGTTGGGTTGATCTCTAATAAAAGTTCTGTATACGAACCTACATCTGTAGAGTTTGCAGGGTCTGTATCTGCACCCGTTGGGTCTATACGTACTTCCAATCTATCTGGAAAATCAAAACCAGGAGTCGTTGTTGACGACCTGCTCCAAAATATTATTTCGTCTCCGTTTTCCAGATCGAGAGGAGGTGTGATCATAAAATTATTAATTACAGAACCTCCAGTATTATTGAAGTTTGCTCCAATATAGGAGTCTGGCGCACCAGCTTGAGATGGAAATGATGCAGGGTTTCCCTGAAACCAATCTGTTGTCCCAGGAGCATCACTTACATTAATTAAATCGTAACCCGCACCTGGAAGTGTGGTAATGTCATCAAAATCTTCTGTTAGCAACACTGCCCTTCTATCGTTAGAATTTGTATTGAAATACCCTCTTAGAAGTTGTATTTCAGCAGCAGAAAATTCATCTGTCACGAGACCAGCTCGTGCATCAAGGTTATTATATCGGTCTAATACCTCCTCCAAAGAAATAGGAGGTGTCTGGTTTGGCTGGCTATTTCTAGCGCTATTTGGTTCTGAAATCTGGGCCTGCAGTGTAAACATACAGCACAACACAACACCCCATAAAAGTGTAATTTTTTTCATAATTATTTTGATATTTAGTTAAATTAGGTTAAAAATAGCTGATTTTTATGTGAATACCTAATGCTAGGGGGCTCAATTACAAAACAACAAAGCCCCCTCATCCAATAATGGTGAGGGGGCTCTACTCTTTTGAATTACAGTGTGTAAGAGGTTATTTCTTTACAATCTTGTAAATACCAACTTCTCCTTCCACAACTACTTTCATTATGTAGGTACCAACACTTAAGTTAGCTACATCAAGTCGTGTACTGCTTGTTCCAACATCCTGGCTCACTACTGTTTGCCCTAAAATGTTGTAGATAGTTGCACTGTCTATACTGCGTGTTCCTGCATCCAGATTCAACGCATCGCTAGCTGGGTTAGGGAAGTATGTAAATCCTTCTACAATAGCATCGCCTGCACCTAACAAGAAATCTCCGTCTATAACAATATCCGTAATTCCTTCGTGATTTGCAACATACACATAGTACGCCTGTCCTGCCTCAACCGGAATTGAAGTGGTAACTCCAGGTACACATTGGTTATCGAACCAATCTACCAAAGTAAGCTCTGTTTCAACAGCATCTTCCGATGGAGCTGTATAGAACGTTACAGAAGTATATCCTGCTGGAGATACTACCGTTGCGGTAGCTGTACCATTTATCTCTGGGACAAAGTTATACCATACTCCTAATACACCTGCATTATCACATTCAGCTGGAGTTCCTCCTGCTTCTGTGGTTGCTGCTGGCATTGGTACTGCCGGATCGGTATAAGGAAGTCCTGCTTCATCTACATCGATAGAGTTTACAATAGGATCGTTAAATGGTGGGATAGGAGCACAAGTTAAATTTAATGAGAAATCACCAGAATTTCCACTTCCAAATCCATTTACTAATACGTAATAAGTAGAATTACCGTCTCCTTGGAAAGAAACTTCAGACTGAAGTCCACAAGAATCATCATTCTCTGCAACACAAACTAAAGTCCCACAATCATCTCCAGAATAGATTACCAGTTTACTGTCATAACTAGTCCCCCCATCACATAGAGATACCGTGTAATCTGTAACTAATCCAGATGTATCATCTATTTGATACCATACCCCTGGAGAATTATTACCTGCTCCACAATCGGGAGATCCAGCATCTGGTGTTCCAAATAAAGTAGACCCTAGAATAGTTTCTCCACATGTAATTGGAGCTGCATTATCACAAAGATCATTGTCAGCAATAGGACTACAGCTAACTTCTAGGCTGAATGCACCTACGTCTCCAGTCCCAAAACCTTCAACAGCAACATAGTAAGTAGTAGTACCATCTGAGGGGAAAGACACCTCGGATTGTAATCCACAGGAATCATCGTTATTAGCAACCTGTGTTCCTCCACAAGCGTCATAAACTGTTAACCTTGAGTCAAAAGATGTTCCTCCATCACAAAGTGAAAATGTTACTAACTCCTGAGTACCTGTGCCTGTATATGAATACCAAGCATCTGGGGAATCATTAAAACCTCCTGTATTTGTATTTGTTGAAGTATCTCCTGTTTCTACATCACCACAATCCATTGCTATTGCATTACTACAAACATCGTTCGTTAAAAACACACCTTCTAATGATAACATAACTGCCTCATAATTCCCAGTACCTAAAATGGTAGCTGCTCCGGTGTTCAAGTCTATTGTACTAATATTTGATACAGCCCCATCATACATAGCCCCGTATAAAATTTCCGTGTCTACATCGAAGGCAGCGTCTTGCGCAAAGTTAAGGTTGATACCAAATGGCCCAACTAATGTTGCAGCTCCCGTTGCAAGGTCTACTGTCCAAAGGCTATCATCTGTAATGGAACCAATATATCCAACTCCGTCGTTGGTTATTTCTATCCAAATACCTCCGTCATATGCTGCTCCTGCACCTACAGCTGTAAGTACACCCGTAGTTAAATCTATAGTGTATAACTGATTGGAAAGGTCTAATAAGTTAGCTACCAACGCAAACATGGTATCTGTTTGAAAGTCGAATGCCAAACCTGTTATAGCGTCATTTGGCCCAAGACCCACTGCTGTTGAAACAAGGGTTATTGCTCCAGTACCTGTATCTACTGTATATATATTACCATTATCAAAATCTGCTGCATAAAGGTTACCATCAGAGGCAACATCGTCTGCAAATAAATTTTGTGGAATAGGAGCTATAGTTGCAATATTATAAGGACCTGCAATAGGCATAGTTCCAAAATTATCAGTAGGGAAGCCATCTTTTACAAAAAAGTCTGTAGCTCCACCGCCACCACCGCAACTGGTACAATCTCCATTCACTTCAATAGGTGCTCCTTGTGGTGTAAAAGTTCCTCCATCTTCCAATGGAGCCCATACACCTCCAATAGATTGCATTGCATTTCCAGTAGTTGTCTGTCCTAAAATTGCAACAGGGGGTTGCCAAGGACCTGAAGCCGCTGTACCTCCTATTTGCCAATCTACCCAGTACGTTCCAGCTGCCAAAGATAGCCCTGGTGTCTCTACTGTTATTCTGTGAATAGCACGATCTGTATTAGGGCTACTTTCTAATTGACGGTAAGCACCACTCCACACTACTGAAGTTAATACATTAGTGGTAGCATCTCCATAAATTACTGAACTGGTACCTAAGCTAGGATCTCCATCCCAAATCTGTACATTAATCGCATCAATAGTTGGAGGTGCTGTTGGCGTAAAAGACTGGTACGCAAAGAAATCCATAGAAGTAATATCGTAGTCGTCTGCTAAGATAATATCTTCGGCTATTCTATTGCCTGCAGAAATTTGAACACCTGCTCCATAAGTACCCATACCTAATGTAGTGTCCTCTAAAAGACTTACATCTGGTGTACCTGGCACACTGAAATAAGGACCAGAAGTATAGGCCAAAACTGGCATCATACGGTCACCTCCTGGATTATTATACGAAGTTCCATTAAAAGTTCTTGAAGATGCTGGAGACAACCCTAAACTAGGAGTCGTAAGATCTACTGGTGTCGTAACGGACGTTGTCCGTACTTGTTGTCCATTGTAAGGTTGGACGGTTTCTTGAGAAAGGTTCTGCCCAATGCCAATGGCACTAAAAAGCAAAGCCGCTAAAATTGTAATTTTTTTCATAATTAATTTAAATATTTAGTTAACGATTATTAAAAGTATCTAAAATTAATCATAATAACAATAAATATTCGACAAAAAGAATGTATGTCCGATGAACACCAAAAAAAATCCGCCAAGATTGTATCTGGCGGATTTTCAATTATTTTCAAGTGTTATTTACTCATTTTCAACAAATTTTTCCATAACCAGATCGCTTACGCCCATGTTGCTAAAGCCTCCGTCGTTAAATAAATTCTGGAGCGTGACACGCTTAGTGAGGTCACTAAACATAGCAACGGTATAATTGGCACAATCTTCGGCAGTTGCATTTCCAAGTGGCGACATTTTTTCAGCGTAGGCTATAAAGCCATCAAAGCCCTTTACCCCTTGCCCCGCAGTGGTTGGTGTAGGCGATTGTGAAATCGTGTTCACACGTACCTTCTTATCTTTTCCAAAGAAATATCCAAAGCTCCTGGCTATAGACTCCAGATACGCTTTGTTGTCTGCCATATCATTGTAATCCGGAAACACGCGTTGCGCAGCCATATAGGTTAATGCTACAATGCTTCCCCACTCATTCATCGCGTCATTTTTGTACAGTGTTTGCATGGTTTTATGGAAAGACCCTGCTGAAACATCCCAGCCTTTGTGAGTCCAATCGTAATTCTGATCTGTATAATGCTTGCCTTTCCGTACGTTTACAGACATCCCTATAGAGTGTAATACAAAATCTAATTTACCACCCAAAATCTCCATAGCCTGCGTTACTAGGTTTTCAAGATCTTCCAGGCTGGTAGCATCTGCCGGAATAATTTCAGAGCCTGTTTTTTCAGCCAGCGTTTTAATCTGCCCCATACGCATCGCAATTGGTGCGTTGGTAAGCACAAAAGTTCCTCCTTCTTCGTGAATGCGCTCTGCGGTTTTCCAAGCGATAGAATGCTCATCTAATGCTCCAAAAATAATTCCTCTTTTTCCTTTTAGTAGATTATATGCCATGTGTATGATAGTTTAGTGTTATTTTTTGTTGGTACGCAAATATACAGCTAATTGCGCAATTGTTTGGCGTGCGCCAGAGCCGAATCTGTCAACGTATGCCCCCCAATCATTTGAGCAATTTCTACAATGCGTTCTTCCTCTGTTAGCTGTTTTAGTTGCGTTGTAGTTACGTTATTAATGTCTTCTTTGTATACTTTTAGCTGCTGATTTCCCTTTGCTGCAATTTGCGGTAAATGCGTAATACTACACACTTGCATGGTACCACTCATTTGCTCCATAATAGCTGCCATTTGTTGTGCGATTTCACCCGAAACCCCAGTATCTATTTCATCAAAAATTAGAGTAGGCAAATTTTTATAGCTTGCCAAAACTGCCTTAATAGATAGCATAATCCGACTTAACTCTCCTCCTGAGGCTACTTTTTTAAGCGTCCCGAATTGTGCGCCTTTGTTAGCAGTAAAAAGTAATTCTAGCGAATCGGTTCCCAGTTCTTTAAATTCTGAAACTTCCTCTAGTGAAAATTGAAACTGCGCATGAGGTAGGCCCAACTTTTTTAAGAGATGTTCTAGTTGGTCTTTTAGACTAGGGATCACTTCTAAGCGCGCTTTATGTAACGTTCCTGAAATCTCCAGCAAATTATCTTTTGAGGTCTGTACCGAAGCTTCCAGCATCGCAATACGGGAATCCACATTGGCTGTAGCATCAATTTTTGAAGCCAGATCACTTTCAATTTCCAGCAACTCTTCAACTGTTGCTACGGTATGTTTTTGTTGTAATTTATACACCGTCTGCAACGTAGTCTGTAATTGAAATAAAGCCGAAGGGTCTGCTTCCAGAGTTTCAGCCTGGCTTGCTACTTCTTCGTCTATATCCTCCAACTCTATGAGTACGCTGTTTAAACGTTCCCAAAGCGTTTCGTATTCCGAAGAAAAAGATCTTATTTTTCCTAATTGTAAACGCGCCTCTTTTGCCATTTCTAAAACCCCTACATGCTCTTCCTGTAACAGCTTTGAAACCGTTGTCAAACCTTCCTGAATGGTTTCCGCATTGTTCAGCTTTTCGTAGTCTTCTTCCAGTTGTACTTGGTCAATTTTTGAAAGTTTTGCTTCCTGCAACTCGTTGTACAAAAACGTATGATAGTCTAATTCTTTAGCGCTTGTTTCCTTTTCATTGATAAGATTTTGCAGTTCTTTTTGAAGCTTTTTAAAATCTTCTAACCCTTCAGCATATTGCATAAGTAGCGCATCATTTCCAGCCACGGCATCCAATACCTCTAACTGGTTTTTTTCGGACAATAGCGATCTTGTTTCGTGCTGACTATGAATATCTACCAGCCGCTCCCCTAACTGCTGTAATTGCTGTAAGGTAACAGGAGTGTCATTCACAAAGGCACGGGACTTTCCACTTGGCAATATCTCACGACGTATAATGGTATGCTCTTCATAATCCAGGTCTAGTGTTTCAAACAACTCTTTTAGCTTGTAAACAGCGATGGTAAAATCGCCTTCTATGATACACTTTTTTGCAGGATCTTTAACACTACTTATATCTGCCCGTTTTCCTAAAAGCAAGGACAACGCACCTAACAAAATAGATTTTCCGGCTCCTGTTTCACCTGTAATCGTGGTAAGGCCTGAAGAAAAATTCACCTTAATATCGTCTATTAAGGCATAGTTTTTTATGGAAAGTTGGGTTAGCAATGCACGTTTGTTTTGTGCTACTAAGATAGCAGAAGTTTCTATATTTCAATAGCAAAGACGGTCGAAATCCTAGAACTTAATATCTGCCCACGTACTTCTTCTTGTAGGCGCCATGCGGTTTAAATTTTCTATAAACTGAGTGATGTTCACCTTGGGACCTCCGCTAAAGATAGCCGCTATCTCATCACTCTTAGCATCAAAAAATGTACGGAGAATGAAAGAGTTTGGTCTACGGTCGTTGATACTTTTTAAGCTTTTTATTGCTTCCTGCACCTTAACCTTAGAGGTTTTCGGGTCGCTATACATTACATCCATTCCTGCAAGATGGTAAATATACATTGCTTCATGAAACTCCTGGTACACATTACTCAATAACGCATCGTTATATCTGAACCTGGATTGAATCCCATCTGTAGACTTCCATCCAGCAAAATTACTGGAGGCAGCTGTGTTTACAATTTGTTTGGCCGTTTCAAAATAAGGCGCCCCTCCGTTTAATTCAAAAGTATCTGCATCTAAGCCAATAACCGTATAGATGTGATACGCCAAAACCGACATTAAATTAGAGTCAAAAGAATTAATATTAAAGGTAAGTGGCTGAAATTCTACATAATCAAACGAAAACTGCTTGTCGTTGTAATTATAGATCGGACTGTCATAAGTAGAACCATAAATTGGACGTGAGGCCTGAACTTGCAACGTTCCTCCAAAAGAATCTCCTTCGTACGAATTTAAAATAAGGGTGAAATTGCAATCTATACGCTCCTGGTTTAAATACTTCTTATTGGTCCACTGGGTGTTATTAATAAAGTCCGTCAACTGATTTTTCAAGGTTCTGAAAACTTGCTGATTGGGCTGCCCTGTTTGCTCTGCGTCTATGGTAATACTGGCATTTAACTCTTGTGCACTAGCGGTAAGGCCAGCAAATACTACGAATATGGAAAGTAAGATCTTATGCATGAATCTGTTGTAAAATATAGTGTAAAATGTCTTTGGCGACTTCTGTTTTGGGTTTAACTGAAAAAGGGATCACTTTATTGTCTTTTGTCACGAAGGTTACTTTATTTGTATCTCCTTTAAAACCCGCTCCTTTATCTTTTAGCGAATTTAATACAATTAAGTCTAAATTCTTTTTTTCAAGTTTACTTTTTGCGTTTTCAAGCTCGTTTTGAGTCTCTAAGGCAAATCCTACTAAGAACTGTTTTGTTTTAATTTTACCTATAGAAGCTAAAATATCCTCTGTCTTTTCCAGCTGAAGTGTAAGCGCACCTGTCTTCTTTTTAATCTTTTCTGAAGCAATTGTCGCGGGTCTATAATCTGCCACAGCAGCACTTAACACAGCTACATCGCAGGTATTAAAATGTTGGTGAACTGCTTCATACATCTCCTTTGCCGAAGTAACCGAAATTTTAGTAACCCTCGTATTTTTTAAAACAACATGGGAGGGTCCTGAAACTAAAATCACCTCAGCACCTAGGCTGGCAGCTTCCTCTGCAATGGCATAGCCCATCTTTCCGCTACTGTGATTTCCTATAAATCGCACCGGATCTATAGCTTCATACGTGGGGCCAGCAGTAATCACTACTTTTTTTCCTCTTAGCGGAAGTTTCTTGGCAATTTCATCTTCAATAAATGAAACAATTTCCTCGGGTTCTGCCATACGGCCTTGCCCTACCAGACCGCTTGCCAATTCGCCATGGGTTGCTGGTATCTGGATATTTCCAAAGGATGCTAACTTTTCAAAAGTAGCTTTGGTAGTTGGATGCTGGTACATATCCAGATCCATCGCTGGCGCGTAATACACAGGACATTTTGCCGAAAGATACACAGCCAGCAGCAAATTATCGCTGGCACCATGAGCCATTTTGGAAAGTGTATTTGCCGTAGCTGGAGCTATTACAAATAAGTCTGCCCAAAGGGCCAACTCCACGTGGTTGTTCCATTGGGCATTATCATCTTCTTCGTTGGTAAACGAGGAGTGTACTTCGTTTTTAGAAAGGGTTGAAAGTGTAAGCGGCGTAACAAAATCTTTTGCCGAAGGCGTCATGACAACTTTTACCTCGGCGCCCGCTTTTACAAACAACCTTACCAAATATGTTGTTTTGTAAGCGGCGATACCGGCGGTAACGCCAAGTACTATATTTTTACCGCTTAACACAGACATATTACTCTTCTAAAGCTTCGTCTGCAGTGTTACGGTGGTAGATTTTTTCGTCTAACCATTCCTGCACTGCCAGTGCGTGTGGCTTAGGTAGTTTCTCGTAATATTTTGAAACTTCGATTTGCTCTTTGTTTTCAAAAATTTCCTCTAAACTATCATTGTAGGTAGCAAACTCATCCAGTTTTTCCAAAAGCTCCTTTTTAATGTCTCCATTAATCTGGTTTGCTCTTTTTGCAATAATTGAAATAGCTTCATAGATATTCCCGGTCGGGGCATCTATTTTGTTTTTGTCTATCGTTGTAGTGTTGATAGGCGCTTCAGAATTTTTAATATCGCTCATAATCGGTGTATATTAACGTGTAGGTTCTTCTTCGGTTGTAGTAATCATTCTTGCTTCAATTTCTTGAGCAATCTCGTCTGCTTTTAATTTTATTTCAGAAGTATCGTTTTTGTAATATTTCTGAAACGATTTATAGAATCCCTGAGCAGTAACTAAGCGCTCCTGTACCAAACCAGGCACACCTGTGATCGCTCTTTTATAAGCTGCCTCCAGCCTGCCGTAGTATGCTTCTTTCTTGTAAGCAGATCCTGGATGATCTACAATAAAGTTTTCAAAAGCCTCCATTGCCGGGATATAAGATCCTAAATAATCTGCAATATCTAAGTATTGCATAGCAACTTCAAAATCTTTTTTCTCCAGCTTTTCGCGAAGTTCTTTTACCAAAGCATTGGTTTCGGTACGGTACTCAGAATCCGGATAGTTATTGATATACTTTTGTAACTTCTCTAAGCCCATTCTGGTATCCTTTTGATCCAGAGAATAGCGAGGAGATAAATGGTAATAGCTCTTTGCAGACTTATACGCAGCAACTTCTACGCTGTCACTTTGTGGGAATGATGTTTCAAAACGATCAAACTGATATCCTGCTAAATAGAAATCTTCCAGTTTATAAAAAGTATTGGCATAGATAAACATAAGGCGCTCTGCCTGTGGCTTCCCTCTGTAGGATGGCACTATTTGTTCCATCAACTTAAGAGCCTTCTTATATTTCCCTGCGTTGTATAATGAATCTGCCCCAGCATATTTGGCTGCGGTATCTTCAGATTTTAATAATTTCTGATAGTCGCTACAAGAGGCCAAAGCCACAGCTGCCAGCAAACTAAGAAAAGTGATTTTAAAGTATTTCAAAAACATCGTGCAAAAGTAGTGAATTATACGTGATTACAAAACTTATTATCGTACTAAATATTGCCTCATTTGTACAGAAGAAGGACGTTTTATTTCTGTAATTGTTTCAAAATTTAATAAGCGGTTACAAAAGCATCAATTTTGTCACGTAATTGCTTACCAACACCTACTAACGGAAGTCGTACGGTATCCCCGCAAATATTCAGTTTATTAAAAACGGCTTTGATTCCTGCAGGATTTCCTTCGGCAAAAATATAATCGATACAAGGCGCAATTTTATAATGCAACGAATAAGCCTCGTCTACCCTACGCTCTAGTCCTAAGCGAATCATTGCAGAGAAATCCTTTGGAAAGCCTTCCCCAATTACCGAAATCACTCCTGCACCACCCGCTAAGGTCATTGGCAAGGCAATCATATCGTCACCACTAATTACCAAGAAGCCCTCTGGCGAGCTGTCAATCATTTTCATTGCCTGCACCAGGTCTCCAGCTGCTTCTTTTACAGCAACAATAGTGTCAAAATCGGTTGCCAACCTTGCCACTGTTTCAGGCGACATATTACTAGCGGTACGACCAGGCACATTGTATAAAATTATAGGCTTTGGTGCCACTCTTGCCAGGGCAGCAAAATGTTGATAAATCCCTTCTTGCGTGGGTTTATTATAGGATGGTGACACAGAAAGAATAGCCGTAAAAGCACTTACGTCACGAGTTTGCATTTCTTCAACAACCTGTGCAGTATCATTCCCTCCAATTCCTAAAACTAATGGTAGTCTTCCTGCATTGGTTTCAACAATAGTGTCTATGACCAGTTGTTTTTCAGCCTTGGTAAGGGTAACACTTTCTCCTGTGGTCCCTAACACCACCAGATAATCAATCCCGTTTTCTATTTGAAACGTTACGACATTTTGAAGTCCGTGAACATCAACTTCGCCTTCAGTTGTAAAAGGTGTTACTAACGCTACACCCGTTCCTATAAGTTCTTTCATAATTCTATAATTACGTTTTTTTCTGAGTACTAGACCACAAAGATACTAGGATTCTAGGTTTGAAAGATTTTGAAATGCTATGATTTTCTTAAAAGTTTCCGGTAAGAAGTTCCGCAACAGGTTTTACTGAAAGCGCTCTTTTAAACCAACTAACTGCGAGTCATTAGGGTTAAAACCCTTTAATTGGTCATAGTATTTTTTACCTGCAGCACAATCTTTCCCTTTTTCCTGACAATGGTAGCTCATGGCACGAGTTAACCTAAACATAGCATCATAATCCCCGGGGTAAAGTGCCAGTGCTTTTTTGTACTGAAAAACAGCGTTGTGCCATTTTCGTTTTGAAAACCAGGCATCCCCATCAACTATATAAAACAAATATTGGTTGTTCTTTTCAGTTTCCTTTTCTAGCTGAAAAGTGTCTACTGTGCTGGATTGATGCGCAACAAATTTAAAACCATAAAACATAACGATGCACACTAAAACAAGAGCTATGCATACTAAAAGCAGGTTCTCTTTCTTACGTTGTTTAGCCATTTTTTTTCTGATACGCAGCAATACCTCTTTCGAAACTTTTTTGGATTCAATTGTGCCATTCCTAGCCCTTAGCGATTCCTTTTTTAAATTTAAAAACTGTTTTTCTCTGGGGTACATTCCTTTTCTCCGCAACAAACTCCTGTTGTAGCGTAGGGATTGAATCATAGCCAATATGTGCCCTTCTCCCGGCATTTATTTTATAGTGAAGTTGAAAAACTACGTAGCGTCTCTAAAAAGTCTGGTAGACGACCCTACGTCATGAAAACCCATTTCTGTCCCAAAAAGATACGATATTCCATCTATGGGAACAAGCCTTAGAAATGAGCGTATTAGCACTTTTAAAAAGCCTGGTTTTGTACCATATTTGTCCATTATCACCGTTTTTGTTACAACTTTTCCTAACGTTTTCTGAAAGATTGCCTCCAGAATAAGGTAATACAGAAACATAATTATGTAAAAAGATTCTGTGCTGTAATAAGTACCTCCCTGAAAAAAAGAAACCAACAACCAAAGCAATATAATTACTACCTGATCAACAAGGTAGTTGGTAAGCCGGATGCCTTTGTCTACTTTTTTTACCTGAACATTTAAAGGAGTATGCATCCTACTAGGCGTTTTTTTTAGACAATTTCCCGAATACTCCTAAATACTTTTTCAATTCACCTTTAAAAAGGTTGAAATCGTGAAGAGGAACATCCAGCAACAAATCGAACAAGCGTTCATCTGCACCACGAACCCCTACTTTAAACGTTGCCTTACTTGACGCTACAAGCACATCTAAAATTTCATGTGGTTTGGGATAATAGCCTACCAGAACATCAAACTGCTTGTCTAAAAATTCTTGCGCGTTTTGATTATGTAAGTTCCCTTTCCAGTCAAAATCTTTGTTCTGCACCTGATTCTGTCGTAAGCTGGGAAGCTTCTTTTTACTTTCTACAAACGAGAATACCTTTACATCTTTAGGTTGCAAGCTAAGGTCTTTAAAGATATCATAGAATTTTTCAAAATCCTGATCACGTGCCTCATCTACCAAAAATCCAATGGTTCTCACTTCGGAATTCACACTCGAAGTATCACGCTTTTTTAGATGTGCTTCTACCCTTTTTCTAAGGGATTTTTGTTTCAGTTTTTTGAAAATCATAATCGTAGTAAGCTATTACAAAAATAGCTGTTCTCTAAATATTTTTCCTGAAAATGCCATCAATTTTCAGGAAGCACAGATAAAGCTATTCGTTTTAAGCCGATTACAACATTCCTAAAAAATCATCTTCCGAAATAATCGCAATTCCAAGTCCCTCTGCTTTGGTACGTTTGCTGGGGCCCATTTTGTCGCCCGCAACCACATAGGTAGTTTTTGCTGAAATTGAAGAGGAAACCTTTCCACCATTATCTTCAATAAGCTTTTTCAATTCGGTTCTGGTGACTTTATGAAAGACGCCAGAGACTACAAACGTATTTCCTGCCAGGGTATCGGTTTGACTGGCAAGTGCTTCTTCACTCAGCTTCAGTTGTACACCATAATCTTTTAACCTTTTGATGGTTTCTCTACTTTCTTCGGAAGCAAAAAATGTAATGACGCTTTCGGCAATTCTTTCCCCTATTTCATCTACAGCTATCAGTTCTTCAAACGAAGCAGCCATTAATGCATCTATACTTTTAAAATGCTTCGCCAGTTTCTTTGCCACCGTTTCACCCACATACCGAATCCCCAGTGCAAACAACACCCGCTCAAACGGTATCGTTTTAGAAGCTTCCACGCCTGCCACCAGATTCTCGGCACTCTTTTCTGCCATACGTTCCAACGGCACAACTTGCCCGGTTGTCAATGTATAAAGATCTGCGTAATTATGTATCAATCCATTAGTTACCAGCAACGCTACCGTTTCACCTCCCAAGCCTTCAATATCCATGGCTTTTCGTGAAATATAATGCTGAATCCGTCCAATAATTTGCGGCGGGCACCCCTCTTCGTTAGGGCAAAAATGCTTTGCATCGCCTTCGGTGCGTGTTAATGGCGTGTCACATTCTGGACAGGCTGTAATGTATTGCGTTGGTTGCGAATTGGGATCTCTTTCAGCAAAATTGACTCCAATAATTTTAGGTATAATTTCGCCTCCTTTTTCAACATACACGGTATCGCCTTCTCGAATATCTAGTTTTTCGATCTGGTCTGCATTGTGCAGGGAAGCGCGCTTTACAATAGTTCCAGCCAGTTCCACTGCCTGTAAGTTTGCTACTGGTGTAATAGCTCCAGTTCTTCCTACCTGATAAGTAATTTGCTCTAATTTTGTAGAAACCTGCTCGGCTTTAAATTTATAGGCCATGGCCCATCTGGGAGCTTTTGCAGTATACCCTAGTTCTTCTTGTTGTTGCAGGTTATTCACTTTAATTACCACACCATCAGTTTCATACGGTAGTTCGTGACGGTGCACGTCCCAGTAATTTACAAACTCCAGAACTTCATCAATACTTTTGGCAAGCTTTGCCACTTCAGGCACCTTAAAACCCCATTGGCGAGCTTTTTCCAGCCCTTCAAACTGCGTTGTAACCGGCAGTTTATTTGCTTTTAAACTATAGAGCAAGCACTCTAGCGGGCGTTTGGCCACCTCAGCACTGTCTTGTAATTTTAAGCTCCCGGAAGCTGTATTTCGTGGGTTGCGATAGGGTTCTTCGCCATTGGCCACGCGTTCGGCATTCATCTTTGTAAACCCTTCAAACGGAAGGACAATTTCGCCCCGTATTTCAAATTTCGGAGGGAAATCACCTTTCAGCTTTAAAGGCACCGAGTTGATCGTTTTTACATTGGTAGTCACGTTATCACCTTGAAATCCGTCGCCACGTGTTACTGCTCTTAGCAACATCCCGTTTTCATACGTCAAACTCATGGAAGCACCGTCGTATTTAAGTTCGCACGTATACTGTACTTCGCCATCCACCATTTTTTTAACACGTTTTTCCCAGTCTTCCAGGTCTTCTTTGGAGTAGCTGTTGTCCAGAGAATACATTCTGAATTCGTGCGCTACCGTTTCAAAATTTTTCGTTACCTGCCCTCCCACTCTATGTGTAGGCGAGTTAGGATCGTCAAATTCCGGATGCGCTGTTTCTAAGGTCTGAAGTTCCTTCAGCAATACGTCAAAATCGTAATCTGAAACAGTGGGATTATCTAGTATATAGTAGTTATAATTATGCTCACGGAGTTGTGAACGTAGTTGGCTAATTTTTTCTTTGGCGTTCATGTTCACAAATATAGTGAACTGGTTAATTTGTGAATTGGTAGTTGGTGAATTTATCCATCGATAAAATTCCGTAGAAAAACGGAATCACTTAGAAACCTGAGTTGTTAATTTTGTTACGCAGAGTTACGCCCTCCTGTTGCGACTCCGTTGGGCAGGGGTTCACGAAGACATTGTGATATTTTTCTAAACACTACCACTAATTACTGCGTACTGAATACTACTTACTGAATACTAACACTAAGTTCGTTCCGGCTTTAACCACTGTGGAACTTTTGGCCTTCTAAAGTTTTCCATTTTTTGAAGTAGGTTTTCTATAGTAGTAGCTACCAAAAGCATCTCATAATTTTTCATGGAAAGAAACCCTTTGCGCACCATGGTTTCGAGCAACCTTAATAAATCGTCATAAAATCCATTGACATTTAAAAGACCAATAGGTTTTGTATGCAATCCTAATTGTAGCCAGGTAATAATTTCAAACAATTCTTCTAAAGTACCAAACCCGCCAGGGAGTGCGATAAAGCCATCGCTTACTTCCTGCATTTGCAATTTGCGCTCATGCATATTTTGGGTGGTAATGAGTTCAGTAAGCCCAAGATGAACTACTTCTTTTTTTTTCAGGAACTGTGGGATAATGCCTATGACCTCTCCGTTGTTGTCAAGCATTGTTTTGGCTATAGTACCCATCACGCCTATTTTAGCAGCACCATACACGAGCGTGATCTCCTTCTGGGCAAAAACCTTTCCTACTTGAATAGCAGCATCGGTGATTTTGGAATCGTTTCCGTCGCTACTTCCGCAGAAGACACATATTTTTTTTAGATTTTTCATCTTTGTTGTTACACAGAGGTTCGCAGAGAAACAAAGCGCTATACGGAGATTTGCTGCCTGCATTTTAGCATCCTGAACTTACCAAATACATCCTTTTTTAGTTCTACTTCAGTAAAACCCAATTGCTCCACCAGCTGCTGCATTTCCTTACTAAGATACTCATTAATTTCGAAGTAGAGCGTCCCATTGGGTGTTAAGTGGTTCTTTGCAAGGATTGCAATGGCGCGATAAAACAACAATGGATCTTCATTGGAAACAAACAATGCGGTCTCTGGCTCGTGTTTCAAAACGTTACCTTGCATTTGCTTTTTTTCCATTTCACGAACGTATGGAGGGTTGCTCACAATAATAGTGTATTGCTGAGGAAGGGTTTCGGTTTTTAAAATATCTGTTTGAAAGAAATTTACTTCTACTTCATTTAATAAAGCATTTTTGGTGGCGATCTTTAAAGCTTCGGTTGAAATATCCAGGGCTGAAACCTGAGTGTTTACTACGTTTTTTGCTAATGAAACAGCGATACAGCCAGATCCGGTTCCTATATCCAGCAGAGTGTGAGGTGTTGATGGATTGTCTTGTTTGGTGTTTTCTAGTCTTACGTCTGAAAGTATCCAATCCACAAGCTCTTCGGTTTCGGGTCTTGGGACTAAGGTTGCTGGCGTTACTTTAAAGGGAAGGCCATAAAACTCCGTTTCGCCTATAATGTACTGTATGGGCTCATGGCGCTGGAGTCTTTGTAATGCTTCAGAAAATTTCGCTTTAGTAGCTGCTGAAATTTTCTCTTCGCTATGTACTGACACTTCAAACCGTGAATACCCCAGGTAACTTTCGGCCAACCAATTGAAAAACGACTGTATTTCTTCCGGAGGAAAAAAACCCGAAAGATCCTCTGTAAAATTAGATTTAAGTTGATTTAGATTCATTGTAGTTCAACCAGCACGTTATACTTCGGCTGTATTTAGTGTGACATCCGATTTTTATTATAATTTTTTAAGCATATGCACAGGACAGGAAAAATGCCCTGTATCTCCCATCGGGCCTTCTATATATTCAAATCCGCTACGAGCGTATAGCTTTTGAGCTGCATTCATATACGGCATGGTTTCTAGATAACAAGCATCGTAGCCAAACTCTTTTGCTTTCTTCAGACAGGTTCCCATCATTTTCGAACCTATGCCACGTCCTCTGGTTTCAGGCAGGTAATACATTTTTTGAAGCTCACATACGTTACCTTCATAATTGTCTAATTGGGCAATTCCAGCACCGCCAATTAGCTGGCCGTTTTCTTCTACCACAAAATAGGTTGCTTTCGATTTATCATAGGTTTCAAACATACAATCCAGGGCGGTGTCTTCAAAAACGGTTCCTGTTTTGGGAACATCAAACTCTACTAAAACAGCACGAATCATTGCTGCAACTTTTAAATTATCCTTTTTCTCAATAGGACGAATAATAGGTTCTTTCATCTCACTTATTCCTTGTATTTTTGAGGTTTTACTTGAAGGTGTGAAGATACACGAAAAATACATGAAGCGTTGCATACAACTGGCCAAAAATGGGCTGGGCACCACCTACCCCAATCCGCTGGTGGGAAGCGTTATTGTACACAACAATACCATTATTGGCGAAGGATGGCACTATAAAGCGGGGCACCCTCACGCAGAGGTAAATGCCGTACATAGCGTTCAGGATACCTCGCAACTTTCTGATGCCACCATCTATGTAAGCCTGGAACCCTGTAGTCACTTTGGAAAAACACCTCCCTGCGCCGATTTAATCATAGAAAAAGGCATAAAAAAGGTAATGATAGGTACGACAGATCCCAATCCAAAAGTAGCTGGACAAGGCATCAAAAAATTGATGGAGGCCGGGTGTGATGTGGCGGTAGGTATACTGGAATCTGAATGCAATGAACTCAATAAACGGTTTTTTACATTTCAGCAAAAACAACGACCTTACCTAATACTGAAATGGGCAGAAACAGCCGACGGCTTTATAGCTCCCAAAACCAGAAATGCGCAAAAACCGGTATGGATCACGAATGAATTTTCAAGACAGTTGGCACACAAACTACGCGCCGAAGAACAGGCAATTTTGGTAGGAACCAATACTGTAAAGGAGGACAATCCAAGTTTAACAACACGGGACTGGCAGGGCAACCACCCACTTCGTATTATTTTAGACCGAAAAAACATTCTCGATAAGGATTTTGCTGTATTCAATAAAAGAAGCGACACCTTGCTCCTTACTGAACAGCCAGGTAAAGATTTTGAAGGCACCTCTTTTGAGACTATCGTTTTTGACCAGCACCTTGCCTCCAGTATTTGTGACGTTCTCTACAGAAAAAGCATACAGAGCTTAGTTGTTGAAGGTGGCACTAAAACCCTGCAAACATTTATTGACGCCAACCTTTGGGACGAAGCATTTGTTTTTGAAGGGAAATCAATTTTCAGAGAAGGCGTGAAAGCTCCTGTTTTTAATGGTACTTTGCTTAAACAAAACAACATTGCAGACAACATCTTGTATCATTATAAAAACACATCTCATTGATATACCTCCTTCTTAGCATCCTTGCTTCCACCCTGATTTTTGTAGTTTTTAAACTCTTCAGCAAGTTTAAGATCAATACTCTGCACGCCATTGTTGTGAATTATTTTGTTGCATGTGCAAGTGGGATTATTGCCTATAACGGAACTATAACCAGTACCGAAATACCAAAGTACGACTGGTTTTACTACACCCTTGGGCTAGGCGCCTTGTTTATACTCGTGTTTAACTTAATGGCCATTACTACCCAGCGCAGCGGACTCTCAGTAGTATCGGTAGCAACAAAGATGAGCGTGGTAATTCCGGTGGTTTTTGGACTCCTATATTATAAGGACAGTCTGGGAATTTATAAGGCAATTGGAATTTTATTAGCTTTAATAGCAGTTTATTTGGCTTCTGTAAAGAAAAAAGACGGGCTTAAAATTAAACCAAAGAACCTTATTTTCCCCGTTTTAGTGTTTCTGGGTAGCGGGATTATAGACACCAGCATTAAATACCTGGAAGATTCTTTTGTAGCAGAAGCTGATGTTCCTTTGTTTTCGGCAACTATTTTTTTTACAGCATTTACACTAGGTGTTTTGGTTTTACTGGTTCAAAAGCTCCGCGGAAAATTTCAGTTTGAGTGGAAAAACATCCTGGGAGGAATTGCTTTGGGCATTCCCAATTATTTTTCTATCTATTTTGTGGTAAAAGCACTGCGCAGTGATCTATTTGAAAGCTCGGGGATTTTTACGGTAAACAATGTAGCTATTGTCATACTTTCAACGTTCGTGGGAATTTTATTCTTTAAAGAACGGTTACTGCCTAAAAACTGGTTGGGTATTGGACTTGCAGTACTGGGTATCTTTTTAATAGCTTTGGAAAAATTACTGTAGTCGCTATGGATGCTATGAAAAGAATACCTATTTTTTTGAGGAATATTTTCCGTGAATAGCATTTCAATAAAATTCTAACGATAAAAACGATAGTACCAATAGGGCCACTAGAAACAATAGCATCCTTACAATTAACTTTGTATAATTGGCAGACCAAAACTTCCAGTTAGAACTAATGAATATGACTTCAGAAGAAAAAGACACCTACAAAACTATTTTAAAACCTGGGAAAGAGACCCTGTTTAAAGACCGGGGCAGTAAATTTTTTGGGTATGCCTTTCCTGTTGTTTCTGAAGATGACGTAAAGGACTGTATTGAAGAATTGAAAAAACAACACCATACAGCACGCCATTTTTGCTATGCCTGGCAATTGGGCAAAAGCTATGAAAGCTATAGAGCCAATGACGACGGAGAGCCTAGCAATAGCGCAGGAATGCCCATTTACGGGCAATTACAAGCGTTTGACGTAACAAATGTATTAGTGGTTTCCGTACGTTATTTTGGCGGTACTAAGTTAGGAGTGGGCGGTCTGATACAAGCCTATAAAACTTCAGCACAGTTAGCATTGGAAGCTTCAAAAATCGTAAAACGCACCATTGACGAAACGCTTACCATCACTTTCAACTATCCAGAAATGAATACGGTAATGCGAATTATAAAAGATGAAAACTTAAAAATTGTCTCCCAAAAAATGGAATTGACCTGCGAATTTGTGCTTTCTGTTAGAAAAAAAGAATACGAGCGCATTTTTGATCTGTTTCAGAACACCTATAAAGTAACGCTTAAAAAAGAAGAAGTCTAAGTTAACAAATTGCACGAGTTTTCGGCTGCTTAAAAAACCTATTTTTGTTTAACTATTTCACTAATTTTTCCAACAAATAATCAGGTGCTTTTATAATCTTATTCGTGACTGAATTAATAAACACCAAGGTAGTCTCTGCAGTAACCAAAAGTTGGTTGTCTTGGTTATGGATTTCATAATAAAATTCAATCTTAAAAGTAGGAATTTTCTTTAGACTCGTTGTAATGGAAATAACATCGTCGTAACGTGCAGGTAACTTGTAGTTTACACTCAGGTTTGTCACGGGTAGTATGACCTGGTTATCTTCCATCCACTTGTATGAAAAGCCTAATTCACGGAGCCATTCGGTCCTTCCCTGTTCTAAATATTGTGCATAATTTCCGTAATACACTACACCCATTTGATCGGTTTCAGCATAACGCACTCTTAATTTTGTGATATTTTTTTTCATAAATATAATGAGGAAAAGGGGGAAGTTTTTCGTATGTTTGAACTAGATACAGTATGAGGAAAAAAAACTAGAAATTCAATACCCCTATCGTTTTTTTTTTAATTTTTTTGTTCACATATTTGCACTGTTAAGAAATCGTTAGAAAAGTTCTTTTCTCACTCTTAACTAATCATCGTTAACTAACTATACTTCGACACTAAATTATGAGCAAAACTGCACAATCGGTTTGGAACAATTGTTTGTCCTTTATTGAAGATAACATCACTTCGCAAGCGTACAAAACTTGGTTTGAACCTATAAAAGCGGTGAAGCTTACAGATAATGCACTGAGTATTCAGGTACCCAGTAAATTTTTCTACGAGTGGCTTGAAGAGCATTATGTAAAGATCTTAAAAGTTGCGTTAACGAAAGAATTGGGTACCCAAGCCAAATTGGTGTATGTAATCCGAATGGAAAACACCTACGGCAACAAACAACCTTTTACCGAAAAAATACCAAGTTCTAACCGTTCCAATATGCAGTCTCAAGAAGTAGATGTGCCTATTAAGAATAAAAATCCGGAGTTGAAAAATCCGTTTGTGATTCCTGGTATTCGCAATGTTAAAATTGAATCGCAGCTGAATCCTTCCTATAATTTTGAAAATTTTCTGGAAGGTGAAAGTAACCGTTTAGCTCGTTCTGCGGGGATGGCGGTA
Organism: Flavobacteriaceae bacterium UBA1903; assembly: GCA_002337605.1. Taxonomy (GTDB): domain Bacteria; phylum Bacteroidota; class Bacteroidia; order Flavobacteriales; family Flavobacteriaceae; genus Marinirhabdus. Next base: position 27,178 of record DDGL01000012.1, on the reverse strand, counting down.
GCGAACAAACCTGGCGGGACCAGTTTTAACCCTTTATTGGTTTTTGGCGGTGTTGGTTTGGGAAAAACACACTTAGCGCACGCTATAGGTGTTGAAATAAAAGACAAGTATCCTGAAAAAACAGTGCTGTATATTTCAGCTGAAAAATTTACACAACAATATATTGAAAGCGTAAAAAAGAATAACCGCAACGATTTTATTCACTTTTACCAGATTATTGATGTGTTGATCGTGGATGATATTCAGTTATTATCCGGAAAAGCAGGGACGCAAGATGTTTTCTTCCATATTTTTAATCATTTACACCAAAACGGAAAACAGGTCATCTTAACCAGTGACAAGGCTCCTGTGGATATGATAGATATTGAACAACGTCTGTTATCTCGTTTTAAATGGGGACTTTCTGCCGAATTGAACCACCCAGACTACGATACCCGGGTAGCCATTATAAAAAACAAACTATACCGTGACGGTGTAGAAATGCCGGAAGATATCGTAGAATTTCTGGCCAACAATATTAAAACAAACATCCGTGAGTTGGAAGGAGCGATTATCTCTTTAATTGCACACTCCTCATTCAATAAGAAAGACATCACGATAGACCTTGCCAAGAAAATTGTAGACAACTATGTAAAACACACCAAGCGTGAAGTTTCTATAGACTATATACAAAAGGTGGTGAGCGAATACTTTCAGATGGATGTGGAAACCTTACAATCTAAAACACGAAAGCGCCACATTGTGCAAGCAAGGCAACTGGCCATGTTCTTTGCCAAGAAGTTTACCAAAGCTTCGTTAGCCTCTATAGGCTCACAAATTGGGCAACGTGACCACGCAACGGTTTTACACGCTTGTAAAACGGTAGACAACCTCTCCAGTACCGATAAACAATTTAGAAAGTACGTAGAAGACCTTCAGAAAAAATTGACTATTTAATATTAATCCCGCTCTTGGCGGGATTTTTTATTAGGCATTGATCGCAATGTCGCTTATTTGTTTTTTATTAACTTACATTTCCAATAAATAATAATTTTCAATGAAAAAAATATTAATGGTTTGCCTGGGCAATATTTGTCGCTCTCCTTTGGCTGAAGGCATTTTAAAATCGAAAGTAGACACTTCAAAAATTGAAGTTTCCTCAGCAGGCACAGGTGGCTGGCATGTAGGCGAACTTCCGGACCCGCGCAGCATCGAAGTTGCCCAACAACACGGGCTGGATATTACCAATCAACGCGGCAAACAATTTTCCACTTATGATTTTGAGATTTATGACCACATTTTTGTGATGGACAACAGCAACTATCGAGACGTGGTGAAACTGGCTACCAGTGCTTCAGAAAAGGAAAAAGTGCAACTCATTTTGGAAGAAACACATCCGGGGAAAAAACTGGATGTGCCCGATCCGTATTATGGAGGCGATCAAGGATTTGAAAACGTGTATACTATGCTGGAAGAAGCTTGTGAAAAAATTGCCGCCCGACTTTAATTTTTGTTTCAGCATCTTTTAAGTATCTTAGTAAAAAAACATTTTGTCATGAAAAATAGTATATGTTGCCTTTTGGCCTTTTCCTTCTTTTTTACGAGTCTGGCACAAGAAATTGCTATCGAGGAATTTGCCAGTGATTTTAACCTCCCGGTAAACCTTCAAAACGCGGGTGATGATCGCTTATTTGTTGTAGAACAAAACGGGGTTATTCAAATTCTGAATCCAGACGGAACCACCAATGCAACGCCTTTCCTGGATATTTCTTCAGACGTTTCCTGTTGTGGAGAACAGGGGCTATTGGGATTAGCATTTCATCCTAATTATGCTTCCAACGGTTTCTTTTATGTTAATTATATAGACGATAACGGGAACACCCAAGTATCTAGGTTTTCGGTAGACCCAGCTAATCCTGACATTGCGTTACCAGGGTCTGAACTCCCAATAATAGATTACGCACAGCCTTTTGGAAACCACAACGGAGGCTGTTTGGCCTTTGGTCCGGATGGTTTTCTTTACATCTCCTCTGGTGATGGCGGCTCTGGTGGTGATCCTGGGAGCCGAGCACAGAATACAGAATTACTCCTTGGTAAATTATTACGTATAGATATAGACAACCCTAGTGGGGGAAATAATTATGGAATCCCCGCAGATAATCCTTTTGCAAACGATCCACCCAACGCTCCGGAAATTTGGGCGTATGGCCTCAGAAATCCTTGGAAGTTTTCATTTGATCGTGAAACGGGTAATTTGTGGATTGGAGATGTAGGGCAAGGCGATTTGGAAGAAATCAATCGCGTGAGCAGCACAGAAGCTGGACTAAATTATGGATGGGATTGCTTTGAAGGCACGCAAACTTATACTGGTCCACCAGATGGGCCGTCTGCTGTTTGTTCTAGTGTCACTAATGCAACCTTTCCTATAGCAGAATACTCGTCTGCTACAGGCAGTTCAAATTGCTCCGTCACAGGTGGAAATGTATATAGAGGTTCACAGTATCCAAATCTTGACGGGCTTTACTTCTTTGCAGATGTATGCAGTGGCTTGATTGGAACCGTAGATCAGGCAGGAAATTTGGTTGATCGTGGTAATTTTAGTGGCTCTTGGGTTTCATTTGGAGAAGACAACTCCGGAGAACTTTATATAGTAAGTCGACAACCCCAGGGTACTATTTATAGGGTTATTGACGAATCACCACTAGGAATTAACGACTTTGAAACAAACAACAGTCTTCTCGTATACCCTAACCCTACTATTGAAATTGTAAACATTGAGATACAAAACGGAACAATAGCGAACTATGAACTTATGGACATGAAGGGCAGTGTATTAATCGCTGAAGAAGAGTTAAACGCAACCAGAACTCGAGTTTCCACAGCCAACTTAACAAGTGGCTTCTATTTATTAAAAGTAACGACCACAACCAACACAACCTTCATCAAAAAAATTGTAGTCAACTAACGCTATGGATTCAAAAAAAGGAAATCTATACTTAATTCCTTGCACATTGGGCGACACGCCCCCATTGGAAGTTTTGCCCTTATTGGTTAAAAAAGCGATTGAAGAGATAGACTATTATATTGTCGAGCATGAAAAAAATGCGAGACGCTTTATAAAAAGTATCTCTCCAAGAAAGTCGCAACCTGGTTTGCATTTTAACCTCATTAACAAGTTTACAGACGAAGCAGAAATACCCGAAATGCTATCCCCCTGCCACGAGGGTTTTGATGTGGGGATTTTAAGTGATGCTGGCTGTCCCGGGGTTGCAGATCCCGGAGCACTCGCTGTAGCCGCAGCACATAGACAAGGCATAAGAGTAGTGCCACTGGTTGGGCCATCCTCCATAATACTGGCTTTAATGGCGAGTGGTTTTAACGGTCAAAATTTTGCCTTTAACGGGTATCTACCCATAGACAAGCGGGAGCGTAAGCAAGAGATTAAACGCCTGGAACGACTTTCAGGAGAGCAGCATCAATCGCAATTGTTTATTGAAACACCCTACCGTAACAATCAGATGTTAGAAAGTATTGTAACTACTGTAATGCCTGCGACTCAAATTTGCGTGGCTTGTGACATCACCCTCCCAACCGAATACATCAGGACAATGCCTGCTTCGGTTTGGGCTAAAACAAAAGTGGATCTCAATAAGAGACCCACTATTTTTAGTATTCAGAAGTAAGAACTAGTCTTAAAATTTCACTTTAGCTTTTTGATTCGCCTGGATAAATGAAGTGTCGTATCCAGAAAACTTTTTAAGGTAATACCCAATAGAAGTACCAAAAGCATCACTAAAGCCAATGGCCCCTCCGCTTCTAAGAAATTTCTTTACATTTCCGGCACCAGCAAGGTGTGCTGCTGCTAAAATTCCAGACTCGGTTATATGTACACCTCCAACGGTTCTTCCTACATAACGCTTAATATCACGTCGCAAAATCCATTTATTTCTGGAAGTATAGGCCGCAAAAGCCGCTTCTTGCAACTTAGAGTCTTTCATAAAACGGTCTGCACTATACACGCCAACCATTTTTAATGTGTTGATATTAAATTGATATTTCCCTAAATATCCAAATTCATTAATAGTGGCATAATCACCTCTGGATTCTTTAAAACCAAGAGCTTCTTTAAAGCCAACATATGTCTTTCCGAGAAATAAATGGTAATTACCAGCTACTTCAGGGATTTCTACTTCGACCTCATCGTAATTCGGTACGTAGTAATACAGATCTAATCCTTCCGAAGAAAACATAGACACAACCGTGCTATTTTTCTTAAAAGAAAATCCTGTTGCAGTTATTAAAACCCCAAGCAATAGGACGCCAATTCGTAAAAGTTTTAATCTCATAATTTGTTGAATACTAGACAACGCAAGGTTATCTAAATTTCAGCGTGCAAAAATACACAATTTTTTACAAACTTGATATACAGGATGTTAAAATATGTTAAAGAGCCTTATTTGACAAAAACCAGAATGCAAGCACTCCGTTAAAACACTATAATATTACTAAAGAAAACCGCTTCTTATTGTTAATACTATAAAAAACAATTAACTAAGTTATGAACGTCATAAATTGAAAAAAGCCAGGCTTGTCTACCCGGCTTTTTCAATAATTATAGTGTCACTCTTGCGTTATTATCCGGGATAATAGAAGTTAAATCGTATCCTCCAAAATGCTTCATGTACTTCGTAATGGGTACATTGTTAGCATCTGCAAAGATAGTTTCGCCTTCAGATTCCAGAAACTTAATTACATTTCCGGCACCTCCCAGATGGGCTGCGGCAATAATACCAGATTCGGTTACTTGAACACCAGCGATATGCTGACCGTGGTATTTTACAATGTAATCTTTAAGAACCCATTTGTTTAAAGAAATCAATGTTGCCAAAGCTTCTTCTTGCAATTCTGGGCTATTTAAAAATGTTCTTTTGCTAGAAATACCAACCCATTTAAGGGCAGACCAGCCAAACTGATATTTACCTACATAACCTAATCTATTTACAGCCTTGTAATTTCCACTGCTTTCTGAAAAGCCGAGGTCATTACTAAACCCAAGGTATGACTTCCCGAGAAATGGAACATCCATTTTCGGGTTCATATTTACTTCAAATTCATAGGGAACATAGGTTGGTTCCCCAACTACTTCTGAAATAAATATAGAACTGCTATTACGTTCCACCTTTTTAGAAGGTGAAAAACCTAGTGCAATAAATGCAGCTAGTAGGGGCAGCACAGACAATTTCATAAAACGATTTATCATGTTCTATTTATTTTAGAATTATAATTATTGCCTCCATGCTTTGTGCAAAGAGGAAATTCCTAAAACAAACATAACCTTGTTGTTAGCAAACCTATGCTTGCTAAAAGGCTTTATGAAATTAATACGTCAAAGAACTTAAATATCTTGTGTTGCGTATCATGCAACTACTCCAATATAGGATTATAAAGACAGGCAGAAGACCGATTAACAGTCTTTAACCCACAGATTAATAAAGGTTTAACAAGAGAAAAGCAATAAACAGCCAATTTTAAAAACAGGTACAGCGTGTGAGACACCAAATTCTCAACTGCTACCATAATTTTATCTATTCACCCCTTGCTGGGAGATCCAGCGCACATATTCGGCTTTATTCTGGTTATGCTGTGAAAGTGTTTTGGCAAATTTATGATAGCCAAACTTCTGCACATTTGCCACAAAATAGTAATAATCGTGCTTTTCATAATTCAGCACTGCATCTATAGATGTAATATCTGGCATAGCAATAGGTCCCGGTGGCACCCCGGCATATTTATAGGTATTGTAGGGTGAGTCTATTTCTAAATCTACGTAGAGCACCCGTTTAATAATCTGATCGAAATTATTTTCTGAAAGCTTTTTAGCATAAATCACCGTAGGATCTGCCTGGAGCAACATGCCTCGTTGCAACCTGTTTATATACACTCCTGCGACTCTGGGGCGCTCGTCTACCTTGGCTGTTTCTTTCTGAACGATGGCAGCTAATGAAATCACCTGCATTGGAGTCATGTTTAGCTTTTTTGCTTTTGCCAGTCGTTGTTCGTTCCAAAATCGTTTGTATTCTCCCACCATTTTATCCCGGAAACTTTCCGCAGAAGTATTCCAGTAAAATTCATAAGTATTGGGCACATACAATCCTAGTGCCGTGGTTGAACTTAATTTATGTTCCTTTAAAAATGCTTCGTCTTTAAAAGCATTTAGAAGCGATACACTATCTGCTTCAATTTGATTTGAAATGGCTCCCGCCAGGTCTTCTAATCGCTCCTGATTGTTGAACTTCACTTTAATGGGAACATTTTTACTTCTAACGGTATTGATAATATCGTTGTTATTCATCCCCTTTTCAATAAGGTAATGACCAGGCTTTACATTGTTCACATATCCTTTTCTATTGGCAACAGCGGTAAAAGTTTCTGGGTCTTTTAATAGTGGCTCGAGTTCTTCCAGTACATCATTAAAAGTAGCATCGGTAGCGATGTAAACATGAGCTTCTTTATTGTTAAAAGCCGTATTAGGAACTAAAACGGTATTGTAAACATACCACGCAAAAACAGCCATTCCTACAAGCCCCAGCAATAAAATTGCCACTAAAATTTTCTTTAAATACATGTTGTCAAATTACGAATTATAAGGTATGAAGTACGTTTATGCGTTTAAAATTATTTGATAGAAAAATTCATCTTTAAAACCATCTTCTGAAACAATCCAGTCTTTTTTCTCTCCAGCTTTTTTATAGCCTGCTTTTTCAAACAAGACCACGCTCCTTTTATTATCTGCTGAAATATTTGCGTACAATTGATGTACCTTTAAATGAACTTTTGCGTAGTCCTCGACCAGTTTCAAAGCTTCGGCAGCATAGCCTTTCCCTCTATCTTTAGCGTCAAAAATCACGATGCCTACCCCTACCCGCTGGTGTTTAGGTTCAAAATCGAACAAATCTATAAAGCCTACTGTTTTGGTTGATTCTACGGCACAAATTACCAATCGGAGTTGTTTCACCTCATAGATATCTCTGTGACTGTTATCCAGATACTGCTTCAACACAAACTTAGAAAAAGGCTTTGTAGTATTACTCACCTCCCAGACATTTTCATCATTTTCAAGCTGGTACAAAAAATCTAAGTCGGTTGGCTCTAAAGCGCGTAAGTTAACTAAGGCTCCTTTTAATGTTTGCATCTTATACCGTGATTATTCCTTTAAAAACCTGTGTTGCAGGACCAATTAAAAAAACATTTTTATAGCCCTCTTCAGTCTTACTAAACGATATCTGTAACGTACCTCCTGGTTGTTGCAACGCCACTTTTTCTGAAGTCACCCTCCCTGAAGCGTGCATTGCCAGGGCTACAGCAGTAACCCCCGTACCACAACTTAAGGTTTCATCTTCCACACCTCGTTCATACGTTCGTACAGCAAAGTTGTTTTCTGAAAGTTCTTCTACAAAATTCACATTGGCACCTGTTTTTCCATAGCGGTTATTTCGGATACTTCGGCCCTTTGTAAAAACATCAAACTCTGATAGTTTTTCAACCACTTCCACATGATGTGGTGAGCCGGTATCTAAAAATGTAAACTCTTTTTCCTGTTGAATTTCAGTAACATTCTGCATCTTTAAATGTACGAGTCCGTCTTCAATTTTAGTCTCGTGCAATCCATCAATAGCTTCAAAAGTAGCAGTAGTATCAATAATTCCTAAGAAGTTGGCGAAGTGGGTAATACACCTTCCGCCGTTACCACACATGCTACTTATGTTTCCATCGGCATTGTAATACACCATGGTAAAGTCTACGGTGGGGTGCTCTTCTAAAAGAATAAGCCCATCAGCTCCTATGCCAAATTTTCGGTCGCATAATGCAGCAACCAGTTTGGTATCGTTTTTGGAGAATAGTAGTGGACGATTGTCTACAAGTATAAAATCGTTGCCCGTACCTTGATATTTATAAAACTGAAGTTCCATGAGTGCAAATGTACAAATTGCCAAGACGAGTCCTGAAGTTTTATAGCTGTTAAATGTGCGTTAAATACGAAATAAATGTACAATAGTATCGTCTTATTTAATGTTAGCTTAAGTATAATTTAAAAGAAAGAAACATGAAACAGACCGCGAAATTATTTTTAGTTGCGCTTGTAGCAGGAGCGCTTACCTTAGGGGGGTACAAGTATTTTGTTGAGCCCGAAACCACCGTAGCGTATACTACGCAAGACGAGACCTCCTTTATTCCTACCAGTTACACTTCAAACATGGCAACAGCCATGGAAACCGATTTTACTGAAGCTGCCGAAAAAACAGTGCACGCTGTGGTACACGTTAAAAATACAACTATGAGCCGCCAGCCTTCCAATATTATGGAATATTTTAATGGTGGCGGACAAGCCCGTCCCGTAGTAGGCTCTGGCTCTGGTGTTATTATATCACCTACCGGATACATTGTAACCAACAATCACGTTATTGAAAACGCTTCAAAACTACAGGTTACTTTAAACGACAACAGAACATATGATGCCGAGCTAATTGGAACAGATCCAAAAACCGACATTGCTTTAATAAAACTGGACAGCGATGAAGAGTTTCCTTATGTTCCTTTTGGAGATAGCAACAATATAAAGATTGGTGAGTGGGTGCTGGCTGTGGGTAACCCTTTTAATCTTACCTCAACTGTTACGGCCGGAATTGTTAGCGCTAAAGCACGGGATCTAAATGAATTTGACCGTAACCCGCAATCGTTTATTCAGACCGATGCTGCAGTTAATCGTGGTAATAGTGGGGGAGCTCTCGTAAATACGCGTGGCGAACTAATTGGTATTAATACTGCAATCACTTCTGAAACGGGAAGTTATGTAGGATATTCTTTTGCCGTTCCAAGTAATAATGCACGTAAAGTAGTAGAAGATATTATGGAATTTGGCGGTGTACAAAGAGGGATTTTAGGAATCTCAACCATTAGTACAAAATTAGCACAACATCAGGGAATCGATATCACTCAAGGGGTATATATTGCAAATATTGAAAAAGGAAGCGGTGCCGATAAAGGCGGGCTGAAGCAAGGAGATATCATCAAACAAATTGATGGTTTTAAAATTGCTAAGTTTTCAGACCTGGTTGGGTATTTAGGTTCTAAAAGACCCGACGATACAGTAGCGGTAACTGTAGATAGAAATGGAAACAGTAAAACAGTTCCCGTAACGTTAATTAAGCTGGAAACCTTTACCATAGAAGATACAGGACTAGAAGTTCGGAATGCGAACAAAGCACAACTAGACGCTTACGGCGTTGCAAATGGCGTCGTAGTTTCTGATGCCACCATCAAGGACTTAACACCTTTAAAAGGAGCCGTAATTGTAAAAGTGAACGACAAGAATGTCACTAATATTGACGATGTAAAAGAAATTGTGAACTCAGGTAATTTTGGAGATGCCGTAAAGCTCACATTTGTAGATCGCAATGGTCAATTAAACTCTTACATTTTCAGATAGCAGGAAGCGTACCCAGTTCTATCTGTTACCAACAGCCTCAGACCTTCAAGTTTGAGGCTGTTGTTTTATAAAGGCTATCTTTTTGAGAAGACAGTAGTAGTAAGTAGTATCTGTCTAGCTTCATCACCTCTATGTATCGCTGTGGAATTGACACTCCCCTTCAAAGGTTTTAAAAAGTTAAAAGCTTGTTTATTTTTACTGAAATTCACCCCCTGAAATTTTAAAATTGAGTACTTTTGCACCAAATTTAACCCGCCTTTTAAAACGAAACAAAAGGCCCCTAAACAACACACACTATGAGTTTTGATGACGTTTATGAAAAAGAACTGTCTTTTCAAACCGATCGCCGAAAGGCCTCAGTAGAATTTATTAAAACCGTAAGCGATTTATGGTATGATAAATCTATTGAACTGGTCCTCTTTCGCAACCAATTAATTGACCGTAACGTAAGTGAAATTCTTAATTTACACGAATATGCCGGCGAGTTTGTTCAAAAACCAATTTCAATTTTTGATAGTGTTGAAATAGCGCAGGCCATTAGCCAGTTGGACCTTCCTCCGGCAAAGTTGGATATTGGGAAACTAACCTACGAATACCATTTAGAAGATAACCAATATGCAAATGCAATGGCATTTGTTTCAGATAAACTAAAAGACGCCAAAGATGTTAAGGACATCACTCCAAAAGATGTTGTACTATATGGTTTTGGACGTATTGGTAGATTATTGGCGCGTGAGCTAATGACCCGTACCGGGAAAGGAAATCAGATGAGATTACGTGCTATCGTAACTCGTGGCGCTGTAGACAAGACAGTATTGGAGAAAAGAGCTTCTTTATTACAATATGATTCAGTTCACGGAGATTTTCCTGGAACCGTAAGTGTAGATGTTGAAAACAAAGCGTTGATCATTAATGGAACTACGGTTCATATTATTTCAGCAAATGCTCCAGAGGATATTGATTATACAGAGTATGGTATTGACGATGCTTTAATCATTGACAATACAGGTGCTTTCAGAGACGACGTTGCTTTAGCGCGTCACTTGGTTCCAAAAGGAGCCAGTAAAGTTTTATTAACAGCTCCTGGAAAAAATGTCCCTAACATTGTTCACGGAGTAAACCATAAGGAGCATGATCCTTCAAAAGTTGATATTTTCTCTGCAGCTTCTTGTACTACCAACGCTATTACTCCGGTTTTAAAAGCTGTTGAAGATAGTTTAGGAGTAGTTCACGGACATTTAGAGACCATTCATGCGTATACCAATGACCAGAATCTGGTAGACAATATGCATAAGAAATACCGTCGTGGTAGAGCTGCAGCCTTGAATATGGTTATTACCGAAACGGGTGCTGGACAAGCCGTAAGTAAAGCATTGCCTTCTTTTGAAGGGAAGTTAACCTCTAACGCCATTCGAGTTCCTGTTCCAAATGGTTCGTTGGCTATTTTAAAACTAGAGTTGGAAGCAAAAACTTCAGTAGATGGTCTTAATGCTATTATGAAGAAATATGCATTGGAAGGCGATTTGGTAGAACAAATCAGATACAGCATCAACAATGAGCTAGTATCCAGCGATATTGTTGGGTCTTCGGCTCCTTCAATTTACGACAGTAACGCCACCATTGTAACTAAAGATGGAAAAAACTGTGTGTTGTATGTATGGTATGATAATGAATATGGTTACAGCCACCAGGTAATCCGTCTGGCAAAGTACATTGCAAACGTAAGAAGATATACGTACTACTAGTAGTTTACAAATCAAATAATTTAAAGCCCGTCTCAACAAGGACGGGCTTTTTTTATGACATCATTAACTGTAAGTCAGCTGCTTTTGACTGAAATTTGTTAAAATTGAACTTTTATAAATGTCCGAAACCAAGAAAAAGCGCAAGGCCTACAAGAAAAAAAGATATACCATTCCTATCCTTATTTTAGTACTGCTCATTGTTGCTAGAATTTACCTCCCCTATTACGTAAAAGATTATATCAATAAAGTTCTTGCAGATATTCCTGGATATTATGGACAAGTAGAAGACGTGGATATGGCATTGTATCGGGGTGCTTATGTTATTGAAGGAATGTATTTAAACAAAGTAGATGCAGACACACAGGTTCCTTTTTTAAAGTTCCCGAAAAATGATATTTCTATTGAGTGGTCTGCCCTTTTTGACGGTGAAATAGTCTCTGAAATTGATATGTACAGTCCCGAAGTTATTTATGTCCTGGAAGACCAGAACACCACCCCTGCTGAAGGGGAAGCAGATATAGACGACTGGACCAAAGCATTAACCGATATTGTCCCTCTTGAAATAAACAATTTTGAGGTGTATGATGGTAAATTCGCTTTTGTACAAGTTGGTGCAGATCCAAATATAGATTTACAGATAGATAAGATACGTCTAACAGCAAAAAACCTTCGTAACGTAAAGGAGACAGAACGCGTGTTGCCCTCTCCTATAAACGCAACTGGAATCTCCATTGGCGGTGGCGCAGTAAAGCTCGACGGAAATGTAAATATTGTAAAAGAAATTCCGGATATGAACATAAACTTTAGTCTGGAAAATGCAAACGTTACAGCCCTTAACCCATTTACGCGTCACTACGCAGGAATAGATTTTGAAGAAGGAGATTTTAGCGTGTATAGCGAAGTTGCTATTGCCGATGGTTATTTAAAAGGGTACATAAAACCCTTGTTGAAAGATTCTAAAATGATCGGGAAAGAAGACGGTATCCTTGGTGTTTTATGGGAAGGGTTTGTAGGCTTTTTTAAATTTATTCTGAAAAATCAGGGAACCGACACTATCGCTACCAGAGTACCCATTGAAGGTGATTTAAATAACGCCGAAGCTGGTGTTTGGCCAACCATCTTTAATATTTTTGAAAATGCCTGGATAAGTGCTTTTAAAGGAACGGTTGATGATGATATCGATTTTGAAGACGCCTTTAACGACCCTACTCTTACCAAAGAGGAAAAAAAAGAACTACGAAAAAAGAGACGAGAACAACGTCGGGAAGAACGTAAAAACGATACGACCGATGGTTTCTTTAAGCGCCTCTTTGATGGTGCCGAAGACGAAGAAGCAGACCCAACCGACGATGGTATTTTTGGGGGAGACGATGAAAATAAAAAGAGTACGGATAAAAATAATGACAACTCATGAAGGTTATAACAGCTTCTGAAAGCCACCTCGCTAAACTCACGCTGTTGTTTGACAGCTACCGGGTCTTCTATAAACAATCTTCAGATCTGGTACGGGCTGAAAAGTTTCTTTCCGAACGATTTCAGAAAAACGATTCAGTGTTATTTATGGCAGTTTCAGAAGAAGGAGAAGCTATGGGCTTTACGCAGCTGTATCCTTCATTTTCTTCAGTTTCTACACAACCAACCTATATTCTAAATGACTTATTTGTTGCAGCAAAACACCGAAAAAAAGGGGTGGGTGAAGCACTACTAGAACGAGCCAAACAATTTGCAATAAACGATGGCGCCAAGGGAATCACACTAGAAACAGACCACGACAATCCCGCCCAAAAGCTTTACGAACGATTAGGATGGAAAAAAGACACAAAAATTTTCCATTACACCTGGGAAGTCTAAAGGTGTATTTTGTATTTTTAACCTATAGATCTTGATGTATGGAGCAATTCCATCATTTCCCTTTAGCACTAAAGTTAGTCTTGACGAAATTGTTCTATCCTAAAACTAAAACCCATGGACCACCTTACCCGCCTGGAAGAAATGCTCTCGAGTGCCAATACCGATATAAAAAACGGCCAGTTCGAAAAAGCCGAGAACACACTGGAAGAGATCATCAAAATAGATCCTAATTTCGGAAAAGCATATAACCACTTAGGGTATCTGTATGAAGTGAAATTCAAAGAATTCGACAAAGGCGAAACACTCTATAAAATGTGTCTGGAAAAATCGCCTATGTACCCCGCGATTTATTATAATTATGCCGTATTACTGTCAACCCTTCAAAAATGGGACGAGCTAAAAGAACTCTTAGACCAGGCCATGAACATTCCTGGCGTAACCAAAGCAACGGTGTATAACGAATACGCTATTATGTACGAGCAGCAAGGAAAATTAGATCTGGCCATAGAAAATTATCGAAACGCAGGTCTTAACACCCTGGACCAGGCTACGTTGGACCGTGCAAAATCTTCCATCGCTCGTTGTAAGTCGAAAAAGGATCTGTTTTAAAAATCTTTTTCTAGATCTTACTTTTTAGTTTTTTTTCCAAACCATTATATGATGCAAAAAAGCTGCAAACAGCAATAAAATTGTAGTTTTGCTTAAAATTTCCCAACAATGGATTCTTTTCAAGATTTTAAGCTGAACAAACAGTTGCATTACGCAATTGAAGACTTAGGCTTTACCACCCCTACAGAAATTCAAACACAGTCCTTCTCTCCTATTATGTCTGGGACCGATGTGGTGGGAATTGCTCAAACAGGAACTGGGAAAACCTTTGCCTATATGCTTCCGTTAATCAACGGACTTAAATTCTCGAAACAGACCGATCCGCGTATTTTAGTACTGGTTCCAACGCGCGAACTCGTAATTCAGGTAGTGGACGAGATTGAAAAGTTTGGAAAATACAGCTCCATTCGGGTTGCCGGAGTGTATGGCGGTGTAAATATTAATCAGCACAAAGAGTTGGTCATGCAGGGGGCAGACATTGTTGTAGCAACTCCCGGAAGGCTATACGACTTATTATTAAGCAGAGCTCTAAAGCCGAAAAGCATCAAAAAACTGGTGATTGATGAAGTAGATATCATGCTGGATTTAGGGTTTCGTTTTCAGCTCACTAACATTTTTGAACTACTTCCGGAACAGCGCCAAAACATTATGTTTTCAGCAACTATGACCGACGATGTAGCTGAATTTATCACGAGCTTTTTTAAAAACCCCACTACTATTTCAGTAGCCGTAAGCGGAACACCGTTGGATAATATTTCACAATTTGCGTATAATGTTCCTAATTTTTATACCAAGGTAAATCTGCTGAAAGAACTGTTACAGGATGCTGAAACCTATAAAAAAGCCTTAGTATTTGTACCTAATAAAAAGAGTGCCGATTTAGTTTTTGAAATTTTAGATGATTTCTTCGGAAGCGAAGTAGCCGTGATCCACTCCAATAAAACACAAAATTACCGGATACGCTCTATTGAAGATTTTAACGCAAATAAAACAAGAATTTTAGTCACGACCGATATTATGGCGCGTGGTCTCGATCTAGAAAATATAAGCCACGTAATAAATGTGGACACGCCGCGCTTCCCTGAAAACTATATGCACCGAATTGGTAGAACCGGGCGTGCTGAGGCTGAAGGAACTTCAATACTGCTAAGCACAGAAGCTGAACAAGACCATAAAAAAATAATCGAGGCATTAATGAACCTTGAGATCGAACAACTGGAACTACCCGAAACGGTTAAAATTTCAAAAAAACTTACCTGGGAAGAACAACCAAAAATCGTAGAACGTGAGAATCCGCATAAATTAGACACCGAAGAAAAGGGAGCTAGTTATCACGAAAAGAGCGACAAAAACAGTAAAACCAATCAAGGTGGTAGTTACAAGCGTACCATTAAAAAGAAATACAAAAAGGCAAAAACCAAGGGCGATAAAAATTTCAACAAACGCAATAAAAATAAAGGCAAGAAACCCTTTTAAAAACCGAATGTAAATGCGCATAGACATCATTACCGTACTCCCCGAACTACTAAAAAGTCCTTTTGAAGCGTCTATTCTTAAACGCGCCATAGAAAAAGGCCTGGTAGCAGTGCACACTCATAACCTTCGTGATTTTTCAACAAATAACTACAACCAGATAGACGACTACCAATTTGGAGGGGGCGCAGGAATGGTGATGATGATTGAGCCTATAGACAAATGTATTGCTAAGTTAAAAGCAGAAAGGGAGTATGACGAAGTCATTTATATGACCCCAGACGGTACCACCTTAAATCAAGGCATCGCCAATGAACTTTCATTAAAAGAAAACATTATTATTCTCTGCGGGCATTACAAAGGGGTGGACCAGCGAGTTCGGGATCAATTTATCACACGAGAAATTTCCATTGGTGATTTTGTATTAAGCGGTGGCGAATTGGCAGCAGCACTGGTTTGTGATGCGGTTATTAGATTACTTCCAGGTGTTTTAGGAAATGAAACGAGTGCATTAACAGATAGTTTTCAGGATAATCTATTAGCCCCTCCTATTTACACCCGCCCTGCAGATTATAAAGGGTGGAAAGTCCCTGAAATACTTACCAGCGGAAACACACCGAAAATTGAAGAATGGCGGGAAGAGCAAGCCTACAAACGTACTCAGGAGCTTAGACCAGATTTATTAGAGGAGTAGTTATTTATAGATCAGTTTTAGTATCTTGGTTACATCAAAAAACCTTGTATGAAAACCTATAGTTTATTGTTGCTGGCCTTCTTAGTATCCTACAGTAGTTTATCCCAATCTACATTAAACAGACCGCAAACTCCCACCCCTCCATTTTATTACAACATTGAAGATGTAACTTTCAAAAACATACAAGATAGTGTGACCCTAGCCGGAACGCTTACGTTTCCAAAAGATGGAAGCAACTTTCCAGCAGCCGTGCTAATTAGTGGTAGCGGTGCTCAAAACAGAAATGAAGAGATCATGGGCCACAAACTCTTTTGGGTACTTGCAGATTTTCTCACCAAACAAGGCATTGCGGTATTAAGATATGACGACCGCGGTACTGCTGAATCTACAGGGAGTTTTGCAGAAGCGCTCACACAGGATTTTGCCAAGGATGTTGAAGCTGCTGTAGATTTCTTAAAGACCAGACCCGAAATAAACCAAGAAGCTATTGGGCTAATTGGCCATAGTGAAGGAGGTGTTATTGCCCCTATGGTAGCAAGTAATAGGCCGGAAGATATTGGCTTTATAGTGTTGCTGGCTGGCGTAACCATTCCTGGCGACACCCTAATGAAATTACAAAAAGAGTTATCGCTTCGGTCTATGGGATCTTCCGAAACGTATATTGAACAAGAACTCCTGTTCGATACCCAATTAATGCCCATAATTACCACAACACCTATAGACAAGCTTTCTGAAAGTTTAAAAGATTTCACCACGGAGTATTTAAACAACCATCCCGAGTTTGTTAAAACAAGAGGCATGACAGCCGAAGCGTATACAAACACACTTGTAGCCTCCTATACCAACCCCTGGTTTTATAACTTTATAAATTACAATCCCAGCAGTGCTCTACAAAACACGAAGTGTCCCATTCTGGCACTCAATGGCACAAATGATACACAAGTTCCCTCTAAAGAGAATTTAGATGCTTTAAAGCAATTAAAGCTTTCCTATCCTGAGAAAAACATCACTACCAAAGCATATCCAAAACTAAACCACCTGTTTCAGGAAAGCGTAACGGGTTCTGTTTTTGAATACGGAAGGATTGAACAAACCATTGCCCCGTATGTGCTGGTGGATATTTCAAGTTGGATAAATTCAGTTGTAGAATAAGATGTAATTTCTTCCCACATCTGTTTGTTCATTTCAAAAAAAGACTATCTTTGCACTCGATTTACACCAACCTCTGACGAGACTCGTGAATGTTGCTGTAACCATAACAATATCAAAACCATAACAATGGAAGCGTTAGTAAAATTTGTACAAGACGAATTCGTAACCAAAAAAGAATTTCCAAAATTCTCTGCTGGAGATACGATCACAGTGTACTACGAGATTAGTGAAGGTGAGAAAAAAAGAACACAGTTCTTTAGAGGAGTTGTAATTCAGTTAAGAGGAACTGGAACAACCCAAACTTTTACAATCAGAAAAATGTCAGGAACTGTTGGTGTAGAGCGTATCTTCCCAATGAACTTACCTGCATTGCAAAAAATTGAGATCAATAAAAAAGGTAGTGTTCGCAGAAAGCGTATCTATTACTTTAGAGGTCTTACTGGTAAGAAAGCAAGAATCCGCGAAAAGCGTCAGTAAGCTTCACCAGCATACTAATATAAAGCGACTCCAGTTTGGGGTCGCTTTTTGTTTGTGAACAATTGTTGAAAACTCTCGTTTATAACTTGTTTATATTAAACACCTTACAAAATTTGTGTATTTCAAATTGTGTGCTACTTTAGCACTATCAGAACAATACAACTATTGTTTTGTAAACATAAAGTAACGTTCTTTATTTCTTTTTGGAAATTGCTTGACACGCTAACGATTCCTTGTGGATGGTTAGTTTGGAGATTTTTAAAAAGTTTGGAAGTAGTTTTTGAAGGATGCTTTCAGCAATGCAAATTGTTTGAATCGCCTACAACAAAAACAGTAATACTTCTTTCTTGAAATACGGCCACAGCTGCAGGGGTATAATAAACTTGCATTACATCATAAAGATGAGCTGGTAACGGCACGTTTTCACAAGAAGCCATAGCATAGTGCTTAGCACATTGTTATGGCTTTTATTGTTTAAAGTCCGCATCATTTATTTCAAAGACAATCAGCAAAGCCTCGTCCAACCCACTAAAAGCGACCAACAGTATATTAAAAAACTGCTAAACTTTCTCCTCACAGTACTACTTCCCTTTCAAAGACCCTTCTAAATCCGTATCTTTGCAAGCCGTAAGTAAAAGATTACGAAACCAATTTTCAACCGAAATAAACACTCTTCTATATGACTAAGACCGCTAAAATTATCTACACCAAAACAGACGAAGCTCCATATTTGGCAACACATTCGTTTTTACCTATTGTGGAAGCCTTTACAAAACCTTCAGCTATCGCAATTGAAACCAGAGATATTTCACTTGCCGGTAGGATTTTAGCAAATATGGCAGACTACCTTACTGAAGACCAAAAAGTAACTGATGCCCTGGCAGAATTGGGCGAGTTGGCAAAAACACCAGAAGCCAACATTATTAAATTACCGAATATCAGTGCTTCGGTACCACAGCTGGTGGCGGCAATTTCAGAATTACAAGCAAAAGGTTTTAACATTCCGGACTATCCGGAAAACCCAAAAACAGAAGAGGATAAAAAAGTAAAGGTAGCCTACGACAAAGTAAAAGGGAGTGCTGTAAACCCGGTTTTAAGAGAGGGAAACAGCGACCGTCGCGCGCCTAAAGCTGTAAAAAACTATGCTAAGAAAAACCCGCATCGTATGGGCGCCTGGAGTGCAGACAGCAAGAGCCACGTTGCTACAATGAGTAAAGGCGATTTTAGGCACAACGAGCAATCTGTTACCATAGAAAATGAAGGTTCCGTCAACATTGTACTGAAAGGAAATGATGGTGCTGAACATGTTTTAAAAGATAGCATTTCAGTATTAAAAGGTGAAATTATTGATGCTTCGGTGCTGGAGAAAAAAGCATTATTGTCTTTCTTAAAAGAGCAGGTACAGGACGCCAAAGATAAAAACGTGTTGTTTTCATTGCATATGAAAGCCACGATGATGAAAGTGAGTGACCCAATTATTTTCGGGCATGCCGTTCGTGTATTTTTTGCCGATGTTTTTGATAAGCACAGCAAAGCACTTATAGAAGCAGGAGTAGATCCAAACAATGGTTTTGGCGATGTTTTAAATGATATTGGCGGCCTTCCAGAAGCAAAACGTAACGAAATTTTAGCAGATATAGAGAAAGCCCTGGAAAATAACCCAGACCTGGCGATGGTTAACAGTGATAAAGGAATTACCAATTTACATGTACCAAGTGATGTAATTATTGATGCTTCTATGCCAGCAATGATTAGAACTTCCGGGCAAATGTGGAATGCAGAAGGCAAGCAACAAGATACAAAAGCCGTGATTCCAGATAGTAGCTATGCCGATTTGTACGAAGCAACTATAGAATTTTGCAAGAAAAATGGTGCATTCGATCCTACAACAATGGGAACGGTGCCTAATGTTGGATTGATGGCACAAAAAGCCGAAGAATATGGATCTCACGACAAAACCTTCGAAATAAAAAATGCAGGTACTGTCGAAGTTATAGATCAAGATGGGAACGTTTTAATGACCCACAACGTGAGCGAAGGGGATATCTGGCGTATGTGCCAGGTAAAAGACTTACCTATTCAGGATTGGGTAAAATTGGCTGTGAGTCGTGCAAGAGCTACGGGTTGGCCAGCAGTGTTCTGGTTGGATGAAAATCGTGCACACGATGCTGAGTTGATTAAAAAAGTAAACAACTACTTACCAAACCACGATACATCTGGTTTAGAAATAAAAATACTTTCTGTAGCAAAGGCAACAGAATATACGTTGCAGCGTGTTAAGAATGGCGAAAACACTATTTCGGTAACTGGGAATGTATTGCGTGATTACCTCACCGACCTCTTCCCCATTTTGGAATTAGGTACTAGTGCAAAAATGCTGTCTATTGTCCCGTTAATGAATGGCGGCGGATTGTTTGAAACAGGCGCTGGAGGATCTGCTCCTAAGCATGTACAGCAATTTGTAGAGGAAGGACATCTGCGTTGGGACTCTTTAGGAGAATTTCTTGCATTGGCAGTCTCTTTGGATCACTTAGGCGCAACGTATAACAACAACAACGCTGTTGTTCTAGGGGAAGCTTTGGACGACGCTACCGAGAAGCTATTGGAAAACAAAAAGGGACCTTCACGAAAAGTAAATGAAATTGACAACCGTGGAAGTCACTTCTATCTGGCAAAATACTGGGCTGAAGCCCTGGCAAACCAGGATAAAGATGAAACCTTACAAAAGAGATTCACTCCAATTGCTGAAAAAATGAATGCCAGCGAAGACAAAATTTTAAAAGAATTGCTGGAGGCACAAGGCAGTCCAGTGAGTATTGAAGGCTACTATTATCCAAATGAAAATCGGGTAAATGAGGAAATGCGGGCGAGTAAAACTCTCAATGCCATACTTTCAGAAATTTCATAAACTATAAAGCCTTCAGATTTTCTGAAGGCTTTTTTAGTACTATTCATATTCGTACTTTTATAAAAAATTACAATTGAAAAAAATCCTTTTGCTATGGTGTTTTTTAATAAGCACTCTGGCTTTCTCTCAAGAGAAATACACCCTTAGCGGGGTGGTTTCTGAAGCTTCCTCTGGTGAGACCTTGCTAAATGTAAACGTCATTATCCCTTCCCTGCAAACGGGTACGGTTACTAATGAATATGGTTTTTATTCTATTACCTTACCAGAAGGCACTTATGAAGTATATTTCAGCAATATAGGTTTTACAACAGTCCAGAAAACAATTGAACTTACTTCCGATACAACAGTAGCAATTAATTTAGCCGAGGACACCCAGCAGCTAGACGAAATTGTTATAAAAGCAGATATTGAAGCATTGAACATCCGTAAACCGGAAATGAGCGTAAACAGGTTGACTGCTGGAACTATCAAAAAAATTCCGGTGGTGTTAGGTGAGAAAGATGTGATCAAAGCCATTACATTACTTCCTGGTGTTACCAATGCCGGAGAAGGCGCTAGTGGTTTTAACGTGCGCGGTGGTGCCGCAGACCAGAATTTAATTCTGCTGGATGAAGCAACCCTTTATAATTCGTCGCACTTGTTTGGATTCTTTTCGGTGTTTAATCCAGATGCCATTAAAGATCTAACCCTTTACAAAGGGGGTATTCCTGCACGCTACGGAGGACGAATATCTTCAGTCTTAGATATTTATCAAAAGGACGGCAACATAAAACAATTTGAAGCCAATGGAGGAATTGGTTTAGTTGCAAGTAGATTATTACTGGAAGGGCCTATTAAAAAAGATACTGCTTCGTTTTTAATTGGCGGACGCAGTAGTTATGCGCATTTATTTTTACCGCTGTTTGATAATGACAACATTGCTTATTTCTACGATTTAAACACCAAGATTAGTTACAACATAAACAAAGACAACCGGCTTTTTCTTTCGGGGTATTTTGGACGTGATGTTTTTGAAATTGCAGATAGCTTCAGTAATAACTTCGGAAATGCGACGGTTAATTTACGGTGGAACCACTTGTTTAACGACCAGCTTTTCAGCAACCTTTCCTTGATCTATTCAGATTATTATTACGGGTTGGAGCTGGGCTTTGTAGAGTTCGATTTTGACAGTGGTATTAAAAATTTCAACCTGAAATACGATTTCAGCCATTATATTTCAGAAAAGGTAAAACTACAATATGGTTTTAATGGAATTTATTACCAGTTTAATCCTGGTGAAATAAACCCCACAACCGAGACCTCGGGAATAAATCCCTTTAAAACTACTAAAAAATACGCTACTGAAAATGCTATTTACTTAGATTCAGAAATAAAAGTAAGCGATAAACTATCTGTTCAAGCCGGGTTACGATTTTCAACATTTGCGAGATTGGGACAGGACGCTTTAAACGTGTATGAAAACGACAACCCTATTTTGTATAATCAAAACCTGGATATCTATCAAAAAGCGACGCCCATCGATACTATTTCTTTCAAAAGAAGTGAGGTGATTGAATCCTTTGGAAACTTAGAACCAAGAATTTCTGCCGCTTTTCAGTTAAATGAAACTTCTTCCATAAAAGCAAGTTATAACCGAACGGCACAGTACATTCATTTAATAAGCAATACCACCTCTCCTACTCCGTTCGATATTTATGCACCCAGCGGAAAATTTATAGAGCCACAAACCGCAGATCAAGTGGCATTCGGGTACTTTAAAAAATTTGAAAATTTCTCTTTAGAAGCCGAAACATTTTACAAAACGGTAGATAACCGCCTGGATTATGTGGACGATGCCGACTTAATTGCCAACGATGCTGTAGAGCAAATTTTGTTGAAAGGAGAAGCCAGAGCTTACGGTTTGGAGCTTTTACTGAGAAAAACTACTGGAAAACTACAAGGTTGGATCGCCTACACCATTTCCAAAAGTGAACAGCGAACCCCAGGAAGAACCGCCGAAGAAATTGGCATAAACGAAGGACAATGGTATAATGCAGCCTGGGACAAACCCCATGACATTTCTATCACTGCCCAATACGAACTTAACAACAAGTGGTCTTTTGGTGCAAATGCCGTGTATCAAACTGGTCGCCCAAGTACATTTCCCAACGGACAATATGAATATAGTAACCTTGTGGTACCCGTATACGAAGCAAGAAACAGCAGCAGGTTAGCTGCTTTTCACCACGTAGATATTTCGGCAACCTGGACTCCAAAGCCTAACAATCCAAAGCGCTGGCAAGGGGAATGGGTCTTTAGCGTGTACAATATTTACAATCGTAAGAATGCAGCCTCTTTGTCCTTTAGCGAGAATACAGATACTGGTCAGAACGAAGCGGTTCGTTTATCTATCTTCGGAATTATTCCTTCTGTAACGTATAATTTTAAATTTTGATGCTGATGAAAAAGTTATTGTTTTTAATAATACTGGCTACCACTTTTGGCGCCTGTGAAGATGTAGTGGAAGTAGATTTAAATGAAGGCACACCTAAATTGGTTATTGAAGCTAATTTTGAAAAGCAAATAGGGGTTGATGATTTTATATTAAGGGTAACCTTAAGTAAAACTATCCCGTTCTTCAATTCGGATCCCGAATTTGTAAACGATGCTGTTGTAACCATAACGCCAGAAAATGAAAACGCAATAGTGGTCCCTTTTATTGAAGATGGCCGGTACGCGCTTTCAACTATTGAACCAGAATCAGGAGTACCCTATACGTTAGAAATAACAGTAGACGGAGAAACTTACAGTGCCACTGAAATGCTTGTAACAGGAGTCCCGTTAGAATTTGTTGAGCAAGATAATGAAGGAGGATTTTCTAACGATGAAATTGAACTGAAAGCTTTTTTCACAGACCCGCCGGACACAGAAAATTATTATTTTTTTGAAGGACTTTCCTCCAGAGGATATGTAGCTGATGCTCTTACCGATGAATTTTTTGATGGGAATCAGATTTTTGGATTTTATTCTGTAGACGATCTTGAAGCAGGAGACCAGGTTACTTTTTATTTGTCTGGAGTAGACGAACAATTTTACAATTTTATGTTCACCCTATTACAACAAAGTGGGGATCAGGGTGGCGGCCCTTTTGAAACACAACCCGCAACGGTGCGTGGAAACATAGTAAACCAAACCAACGAAGCTAACTTCCCCTTAGGTTATTTCAGAGTTTCAGAAGTATCTCTCTTAACGTATACTGTTGAATAAATTGTAACTTTGCTATGTATGGATTTCAATAAAATTACCGAATCAGATTCAAATTACAATCATTTGGAACAGATGAGCATACAGGAGTTGCTCACAAACATAAATGCTGAAGACAAAACTGTCCCACTAGCTGTCGAGAAAGCACTTCCGCAAATTGAAAAACTCACTACTATAGTTTCAAAAAAACTAAAAGATGGAGGGCGTTTATTTTATATGGGCGCTGGCACGAGTGGTAGACTGGGTATTGTAGATGCCAGTGAAATTCCCCCAACTTTTGGTTTGGATCATGGAGTGGTAATTGGTCTTATCGCCGGGGGCGACACCGCCATAAGAAAAGCTGTAGAATTTGCCGAAGATTCAGTAAAGCAAGGCTGGGACGATTTGAAAGAACACCAGATTGGTATTAATGACGTGGTAATTGGCATTGCCGCTTCCGGAACTACTCCTTACGTTATTGGCGCACTGGAGAAATGTAATTCATCGGGTATTGCTACAGGGTGTATAACCTGTAATGAAGAGAGCCCATTACACAAGACTGCAAAATTTCCTGTAGTTGTAATTGTAGGTCCCGAGTTTGTAACAGGAAGTTCCAGAATGAAAGCTGGAACGGCACAGAAGTTAGTGCTAAATATGATTTCTACTGCGGCTATGGTACAATTAGGTCGTGTGAAAGGAAACAAAATGGTCGATATGCAATTGAGCAACAACAAGCTTGTAGATCGTGGTACGCGAATGCTTATGCAGGAATTAAATATAGACCAGGAAAAAGCGGCGAAACTTTTACAGAAACACGGCAGCGTTCGCAAAGCCATAACAGCATCTGTACATGACTAATCAGGATCAAAAACATACCGACAAACAATTATTACTAAAAGGTATAAAGCGTTTAGCTCTTGCGCTCCCTCTTTTGGTATTGACTACCTACCTCTTTACCTTCACTTTCTTAAATAAAGAAACCATCCCAATGTACTACTTGCTTCCGCTTGCAATACTTGGGATGGCTGCTACTATTTATTTACTCTTTAACGGTATAAAACTGATTCTTAAATCGATGTTTTAATTTCATTTTAAGTTTTATTCCTTTATCAACTTCGTCGAAAGCTTTTTAGTTCCTGCGGTAACCGTAACTAGATACAAGCCATTACTTAAGCCAGATAAGTCTAATGTTACATTAGAACCGTTATTCTCCTCGTTAAGCACCACTTGCCCTAAGACATTCGTTATTGTTATGGTATCTATTTCTGTGATGTAACTAATTGACAACTCATTTTTAACTGGATTAGGATACACCGCAATAGATGCATTAGTGAAATCTGTAACCCCAAGTGTATCAAGTATAATTGTAACTTCGAAAGGAGTGCTTGGGCAATCTGTTGCTCCGTTAACTGCAAAATAATTTTCTCCATCTTCTAAAACTGTAGACAATGGTAACTCATTCATTAATGCAAGCGCATCTGCTTCAGTAGCAAACCAAGATACTGTTGATGGGTTAACTACAACATCGGCGAGTGTAGCGCCTTCAGGAAACGTTTGTATCGCATCCCCTGTAGGAGTTGCTGCAGGAATACATTCTACAACTACTGTAACTTCAAAAGGTTCGCTCAAGCAATCACTTACAATATTCACAGCAAAATAATCTTCACCATTTTCCAATAGTGTGGATAGTAACAATGGGTTTGTATTATTTAACGCATCCATTTCTGTAGCAAACCAGGTCACAGTGCTAGGGTCTACAACAATATCTCCTACCGTTGCACCATCAACAAAAGTTTGCACCGCATCTCCTGTAGGTGTTGCAGGTGGAATACAGTTTACGGTCACTGTAACCGCAAAAGGTGCACTTGGGCAACCTCCTTCAAAATTGACAGCATAGTAGGTTTCTCCATCTACTAATAAGGTTGCGTTATCCAGCGGGTTAGTGCCATTTAATGCATCCATTTCAGTAGCATACCAGGTAACTCCCGCTGGAGTCACAACAATATCTGCCAGAGTTGCTCCTTCATCAAAAGTTTGTGCTGCATCGCCCGTAGGAGTGGCTGGAGGTGTACAGGGTGTAAGAGTAGCACGTAAAAAATATTGTGAAGAACCTCCAGAAGAAATAGTAGTACTTGTACTTGTAGTAGTGTTTACTAACTTTATGATATTCCCTGTTGAAACCAGTACATTTCCATCGTCAAGAGCTGCAACGCCACGTAAGGCTCCTTCTGCGTAATAATTAAGAATGGACCCATCAGTTTGAGAAAATTCATACAATCCAAGAGGATTAGCTCCATTACTAAATACCCCAGTATATACAGAATTATTCGCAGCATTTAGTTCCATCTGTTGCATAAATGAAACGACACCTTCTTCAACAAGATTTCCCAAAATAGCCCCCGTATAATCTCTCCTTTCAATTTTAGTTTGCGCATTTATATAAGAAATATAAACTTCAGTTCCTGTATCAATAATATCGAAGGAGGAGCCATTTGTAACAAAAGAGCCCAGGTTATTTCCTGCAGTATCAAACCGTACAATAGCATCCCCTGGAGCACCGTTATTGCTACCAGCATTGGTCACCCATACTTCAGTATTATTTATCAATGCCATCCCTTTTATATTATCCATCCCACCGGTAATGGTGCTAATAAAAGTTCCGCCAAGGTCATATCTATAGATCACATCGGCCGTCTGATCTGAAATCCATAATTCATCTCCAACTTGTATAATTCCTTTGGGCAGTCCTTGCGACTGAGGCGTTAAATCTATAAAATCAGGATCCAGAATAGTCCCATCGGCAGGGTCTATCAGGATCACAAAAGGTTCTTGTAAGGCTAGAATTCGTTCCTGGGCTTGTAAGTTCCCAAAAGTTACTATTGCCAGTAAAATTGTTAAAAAACATGGAATTGTAATTTTTGCTTTCATTGTATTTTTTTTAAAGATTTGTTATTAGTACCATACTAATTTAGTAGGGTAAGGTAAAGAAAAACTACAGAATAATTAGGATTGACTAGTAAATTAGAACTAAAATAATTGGACAGACCCTAAAAGACAAACAATATCTATGAGAGTATATAGCATCACCCATAGGTGCTTCAAAAAATAGCTTATACAGAATGCATTTGTATTATCAACGCCGCAAATACATTTCTCTGCTGCATTTCAGGGTACTTTGTAGGAAGGGTACCCTATTAATAAATTACTGGAGGGCTTGCACCATCTACCCGGTTTTTGGGGGCGGGCCACTGTATTCGTAGTAAAGTAGGATACGGCGTTGAGTTTATTCCATAAAAAAAAGTTCTGACTCTTTGTAGAATCAGGACTTAAAGAAGGCGTTTTTAGAATAGTAAAACGGCAAAAGAGCTATGTAGTATCAGTTTAAAAGATACATCGTGAAGATAGGGTAGCTTCCATACAACTCAGTATATCTTTTGCCGCCACCTGATTCGTGTGTTTCTTAAGTTTATTAAAAAAAAAGACTAGATTCAAATAAATGAATCGAGCTTTAAAGAAGGTACTTTAATTATGTAAACGGCAAAAGAACATTTTATTCACAGTTTAAATGATGCACTGTGAAG
>DDGL01000004.1:45785-121755 GCA_002337605.1 Flavobacteriaceae bacterium UBA1903 | reverse complement strand
TAAACGTTTGATTAAAGAATAATCGTTTCGATTATTTAACCAACCAAAAAGAAACCCCCTTCCAGCAATGGAAGGGGGTTTTGCTTTTTAATACTATAGTAAATAGATCCTACTTTTTGTTTTGTTGCTCTTTGATAGTTTTCTTATCTATATCAAAAGAGTTGGTATCCTTATCCGTTTTAGGATTGGGATTGGTAGGAGTATTTTGTTTCTTTTTTCTTTCAAATTTACGTTCCATAACTTTTTCTTTTTTTGATTTTGTAAAAGATACTATTTGATAATGCAAATTTTACTTAAGCTATTGCTAAACTAGCGTTAAACTACCTGATGCCTTTAACAAAACTGGAGATTCCGGAAACACCTGTTTCTGTAAGCATTTTAATAAAAGCACTTCCAATAATAGCGCCTTTTGCGTGTTTTGTAGCAGTTTGAAAGGTTTCTTTATTCGTAATGCCAAAGCCAACTAGCTGCGGTTTTTTTAATTTTAGTGCCGCAATCCGGTTAAAATAACTTGTTTGCTCCACTCCAAATCCTTGTTTGGAACCTGTAACAGAGGCACTGCTTACCATATAGATAAAACCTTTGCTGGCTGCATCCAGTTCTTTAATCCTCGCTTCTGAAGTTTGAGGCGTAATAAGAAAAATATTTGCTAACCCATATTTTTCAAAAATCGTTTGATAATGCTCTTGATATTCTGCTAATGGCAGGTCGGGAAGGATTACTCCATCAATACCAATTTCTTCACATTTTTTGCAGAAATTTTCTACCCCATATTGTAGCACAGGATTAAAGTAACCCATGAGTATAAGTGGCATAGAAATTTTTTCACGAATACCTTCCAGTTGTTCAAACAGCTTCTGAGTGGACATCCCATTTTTTAAAGCCTGAGTGGAGCTGGCTTGAATGGTGGAACCATCTGCCAGGGGATCGCTAAAAGGTAAACCAATCTCAACCATGTCAACACCATTGCTTTCTAACATTTCCAGTATAGGTACAGTATCTTCTAGCTTTGGGTATCCTGCTGTAAAGTAGATGGAGAGTAGTGTTTTCTTTTCTTGTAATTTCTTATCTATTCTGGTCATGTGTTTTTCTTTTTGCAAGAGGGATTGAGGCTTTGTTGGAGCTCTCCTTACGATTAGTCTGCGATTATGCCTAAACTGATATCAGGAAGCGACTGCCGAAAGCCCGACCCTCTCTTACTGCATAAAAGCGGTAAGAGAGGGGCTTGCCCAAATTATAATTTAAAATAATCTATATACGTATTTAAATCTTTGTCGCCGCGACCACTTAAATTAACTACCACAATAGCATCGGGTTTAAACGTTCGGGTTTTGAAAATAGCTAAAGCATGGCTGGTCTCAATAGCGGGAATAATGCCTTCTAGTTTACAAAGTTCAAGACCTGCCTGCATGGCGTCCTCATCTGTCACCGAAATAAATTCGCCTCTTCCGCTGGCATATAGATGTGCATGCATAGGGCCAACGCCAGGATAATCCAACCCTGCCGAAATACTATACGGTTCTGTAATCTGCCCGTCAGGAGTTTGCATCAATAGTGTTTTGCTACCGTGGATAATACCTGTTTTTCCCAAAGCCGATGTTGCCGCACTTTCTCCGGTTTGCACGCCCTTTCCAGCAGCTTCTACGGCAATAATTCCTACTTCTGGAGTGTCCAGGTAATGATAGTACGCACCAGCAGCATTACTCCCGCCTCCTACACAAGCGATGACATAATCCGGCGCTTCCCGGTTTTCTTTTTTCTGTAACTGATTTTTAATTTCTTGCGAAATCACGCTCTGAAATCGTGCGACCATATCTGGGTATGGGTGTGGGCCCACTACACTCCCAATAATATAATGGGTGTTGGTAGGGTTGTTTATCCAGTCTCTAATTGCTTCGTTGGTCGCATCTTTTAAGGTTTTGCTTCCGCTGGTTGCCGGAACTACAGTGGCTCCCAGCATTTTCATTCGGGCTACGTTGGGGGCTTGACGTTTTATATCGATTTCGCCCATGTATACAATGCATTCTAACCCCATGAGGGCGCAAACGGTTGCTGTCGCTACACCATGTTGCCCTGCGCCAGTTTCTGCAATAATTCGGTTTTTATCCAGGCGCTTTGCCATAAGGATCTGTCCAATGGTATTATTTACTTTATGAGCTCCTGTGTGACAAAGGTCTTCGCGTTTAAGGTATATTTTTGTGTTGTATTTTGCTGAAAGACGTTTGGCAAAATAGAGCGGGGTAGGACGACCTACATATTCTTTGAGTAATTCCTGAAATTCTTCTTGAAAAGAAGCCTCGGCCATTACTTTTAAGTAATTCTGTCGTAATTCCTCCACATTGGGATAAAGCATTTCGGGGATGTATGCGCCGCCAAAGTCGCCATAATACCCTTTTTCATTTACGTTGTATTTCATATGTTCTATTTTCATGAAGACGGAAACCTTATTTAATTTGTGCTATAAATTTTTTTAAGTCTTCAATATTTTTTCTCCCAGGCTCTAATTCAACTTTGCTGTTTACATCTATCGCTAGAACAGGAAGGTTGGTTTTTAATAGTTCTTTTACTGCTGAAATTTCCTCCAAACCAATTCCTCCGCTTAAAATAAACGGCTTTTTGGAAGGGTACTCTTTTAAAATGTCCCAATTAAATGTGTAGCCGTTACCTCCTTTTTCCTTTCCTTTTGTATCGAAAAGAAAGGCATCTACACTAGTTTCATAAGGTTTTAGTCTTGAAAAATTAAAAGTGTCTTTAATGCTGAAGACTTTCCACACTTCGACTCCGCTCAGTGCAGGCTCTTTCAATTTCTCTAGCACTGTTTTTATATTTTTGCAAAATTCAGGACTTTCATCTCCGTGTAACTGGATTGCATCTAATTTAAAATCCGTTGTTTTCTTAACTATAAAATCTATCGAGGCATCCACAAAAACACCTGCTTTTTGAACCCCTTGGATACCTGGAATCTTTTCACTGGTATAATTTCGCTTACTCTCTTCATAAAATATAAAGCCTACATAATCTGGCTGCAGGGCAGCAACTTCGACCGTGTTGTATTTCATTCCGCAGACTTTTAATTTCATGGTAGTTGGTTTATAAATTTTCTGGCAGCCTTGCCAGGGTCATCAGTTTTCATAAAACTCTCGCCGATTAAGAATCCTTGATAGCCGTATTCTTTTAATTCTGAGATAGCTTTTGTATTGCTTATGCCACTTTCTGAAACTTTTATGAAGTCAGATGGAATCAAGCTGGCAAGTTGTTTACTTATCTCAATTGAAGTTTCAAACGTTTTTAGGTTTCGGTTATTCACACCTAACATATCAACACTTGGAAGCAACGACTTCTTGAGTTCTTCTTCGTTATGGACTTCTAACAGCACGTCTAACTGTAAGGATTTGGCTACCCTCGAAAATTCCTTTAACTCATGCTGAGTCAAACAAGCAGCAATGAGCAAAATAGCGTCGGCTCCATAGGCTTTGGCTTCATAGATCTGATACGAGTCTATGATAAACTCTTTCCGGAGCAAGGGGAACGAAGTAGCTTTTCTAGCCAAGGCCAAATCGTCCAACGAACCTCCAAAAAAGTTGGTATCTGTTAGAACAGACATTCCACTTACGCCAGCTAATTCATATCCCAAAGCAACCTCCTGCACTT
This sequence comes from Flavobacteriaceae bacterium UBA1903, assembly GCA_002337605.1. Lineage (GTDB taxonomy): Bacteria > Bacteroidota > Bacteroidia > Flavobacteriales > Flavobacteriaceae > Marinirhabdus. The sequence continues at coordinate 118,104 of DDGL01000004.1, read as the reverse complement.
GGACCTTATTGTTAATAACAGGTTTGCTGGGTGATTTACGCTTGTGCTCTGCGATAATTCCCGCGGAATCATTTTGTAAGGCATTTGCCAGCGATGTTGTCGCTCTTTCAAACCATTGAGATTGCTCCAAAACTGAAATAGGGAATGCTTCTTTTTTTGCTGAAACTTCCTTTTGTTTGTAGGTGGTTATTTTTTCTAGGATCGTCAAAGTGCTGTATAAATTATATTAATTGTTATTTGGAAAGCTTTCTCAAAAGTTCTAAACTTTTCAATGCTTTTCCGGATTGTAAACTTTCCGTGGCTCTTTCAAAACCTTCCGTAATAGTGCAGTTATCCACTGTTTTAATAGCCAGGGCTGCATTGGCACACACTACATTATTTTGAGCCTGAGTGCCGTTCCCTTGTAAAATATCAGTAAATATTTTTGCTGAGGCTACTACCGTTTCACCCCCATAAATTTCAGATGCTGTAATTTGAGGAATGCCAAACCTTTCTGGAGTTATGATGCTTTCGGTATGATTGGCAATTATTTTTACGGGCCCTGTTAAGGCAATTTCGTCATACCCATCCATAGCGTGTACTATAGCGTAGTTTTTTGATCCTTTCTGATAGAGGTAGCCATATTTCCTGGCTAGTTCCAGGTTAAATACCCCTACTACCTGGTTCTTCGGAAACGCTGGATTTACCATAGGTCCCAACATATTGAAAAATGTTTTTACGCCTAGCTCTCGCCTAATGGGTGCTACATTTTTCATAGCAGGATGAAAGAGAGGAGCGTGTAAAATGCAAATATTTGCTTCTTCCAGACAACGAATTAAAAAATCGGAATTGTTACTGAATTTGATCCCCAACTGCTCCATCACATTACTACTACCGCTAATAGAAGAAACTCCATAGTTTCCGTGCTTGGTTACCTTTACACCTGCACCCGCAGTGATAAAACTAGCCAGCGTTGAAATATTAAAGGTGTTTTTACCATCGCCGCCTGTACCGCATAAATCTATGGTGTTGTAATCACGTACGTCTATCCGCAGGCATAAGTCTAAAAGTGCATCCCGGAAACCTTCTAGTTCTTCAATAGAAACGCTCCGCATCATATACACGGTTAAAAATGCAGCTATCTGGCTCTTGTTGTATTTGCCTTCGCTAATATTCACCAGAACTGTACGCGCTTCCCCTTTGGTAAGTTGCTCGTGATTGATGAGTCTGTTAAGTATTTGTTTCAAAAGTATAAGTTTAGGTATTTATGTGTTGTGCAGTTTAGTAGCAGTTAAACACTACATTTCAACCCAGTTTTTAATAATTTGTTTTCCTTTGGGTGTAAGGACACTTTCGGGATGAAATTGTACACCTCTTATATCTAGTTCGCGGTGTCGCAAGGACATAATTTGTCCGTTTTCATCAATAGCGGTAACCTCCAGACTCTCCGGAAATCCTTCTTTGGAAACCACCCATGAGTGATAACGACCTATTTCTATCTCCTTTCCTAGGTCCTTAAATAAAGCTTCGTCATTTACTAGAATTTCGGCTTTAGTGGCTACACCGTGAAACACTTCACTTAAATTAATAAGGGAACCGCCAAACACTTCTCCAATAGCTTGCTGGCCCAGACAAACCCCAAAAATTGGTTTTTTGCCCGCGTATGTTTTAATAACATCTTTAAGCAACCCGGCTTCGTCCGGAATTCCAGGACCTGGGGAGAGGAGAATTTTGTCATAGCGTGCCACTTCATCCAGGTGAAATTGATCATTACGCAAAACCGTTACTTCGCAATCCAGCTCTTCCAGGTAATGGACCAGATTGTATACGAAGCTATCGTAGTTATCTATTACTAGTATTTTCATATTTCGGCTCCGCCCAATATGCGGTATCTTTTTTAATATGTATTATTTTTTTACGTGACTCACAGGGAGCATTGTATTTAAATTTCTTCAGCTATTTCCAAAGCTTTTGTAAGCGCTCCCAGTTTGTTGTATACTTCCTGTAATTCGCTTTCCGGATTGCTTTCGGAAACAATTCCTGCGCCTGCCTGATAATTCAAGGTGTGATTTTTACTCACAAACGATCGTATGATTATAGCGTGGTTATAATTGCCTTTAAAATCCATAAAACCGATAGCACCACCATAAAATTCCCGATTGGTATTCTCGTATTTTTCAAGTAACTGCATTGCTTTGTGCTTTGGTGCACCACTTAGAGTTCCTGCGGGAAACGTATCTGCAACTACTTGCATGGTGCTGGTGCCTATATGAATTTTTGCCGTTACTTTGCTTACCAAATGAATTACATGACTGAAAAACTGCACCTCCCTGTAAGTTTCTACTTTTACACCCGTTCCATGCCGACTTAAATCGTTTCGTGCCAGGTCTACCAACATAACGTGTTCGCTATTTTCTTTGTCATCTTCGGCTAATTGCCTGGCCAGGACAGCATCCTGCTCGTCGTTTCCGGTACGTTTAAAGGTTCCCGCAATAGGGTGTATTTCGGCAACCCCCTCTTTAACGACCAATTGTGCTTCTGGCGAACTCCCAAATATTTTGAAATTTCCGTAGTCAAAATAAAATAGGTAAGGGGAGGGGTTTACACTTCGCAACGCCCGGTACACATTAAATTCATCTCCTGTAAATCCTTGCGTAAATCGTTTGCTGGGCACAATTTGAAATACATCACCCCGAGCGCAGTGTTGTTTACATTTTTTTACCAATTCTTTGAAATCTTCATCTTTAAGATTGGTTGAGGCATTACCATTTCTTCGGAAAGGGTACTCGGCAAAATCTTTCGATTTTAAGAGTAGCTCTAGTTCTGAAATATTACTTTCAGATTTATAATTGTGCGAAAAAATATAGGCTTCATTATTAAAGTGGTTAATCGCAATGATATTTTGATAGACAGCGTAATACATGTCTGGAATGTCTAAAGAGGCTTTAGATTTATCTACTTCAATATTTTCAAAATAGCGTACAGCATCATATCCTGTATATCCAAAAATTCCATTATTGATAAACTTATACTTCTTCTCAGATTTAGACTCAAAGGATTGCGTAAAGACTTCCAGCGATTTTACGACACCGGCTTCAGTGGTACTGGAGGTTGTAGTTGTTCCATTCGGAAACTGGGTTGTAATGAGTTCATTTTCAACCTTAAATGTTGCAATTGGGTTGCAGCAAATGTAGCTGAAACTATTGTCATTAGCGTGATAATCGCTGCTTTCCAGTAGCAAACTGTTGGGAAATTTATCACGTAATCGCAGATACACAGACACGGGCGTGAGGGTATCTGCCAGTAGTTTTTTTGAATGGGTTGTTAACGTATATTTCATTAGTGGCTCCGCATAGCGGAAAATTTATTAGTTGTACTCGTACCCCGAACAGCGTCGAAAGGTAGGGGCAAAAAAAAAAGGCTTATCGTGAAGATAAGCCTTTATATGGTTGTTACATACTCGGGGTTGCTCACGACGTTTTCCGTAAGTTGTTCCACCACCAAGAATGTGTATTTGTAATTTTCATAATTCAGTTTCAAATATAGAAATGAAATTTTGAACTACAAGCAACTAACGCTTAAAATTTCAATAAAACGTCTAATGTGAATTTGTCGCTAATTGCATTGTCGCCAAGGTTGTCTGCAAAACTTCCCGAACCATACCGAATGTCAAATTTTGTACGGTCTATTTTAAAGCTTGCTTGTGCAGCGCTTGCACCCATTTCAAGATCAAAAGTAATGGGTTCTGTATGTCCTTTAATGGTAATGTTGGCGTTTACTGCGTACGTATTACCGTCTTTGGTAGCACTGTTAATTACCAGCACTGAGGTAGGATGGTTTTCAACTCCAAAGAAGTCGGCACTTTTTAAGTGTCCTTCCAGTTTTCCTTTGTTCTCACCTTCAAGGTCTGTTACGGTAATGGTTGTCATGTCTACTGTAAACATACCACCTACTAGATTTTCTCCATCCATTTCCAGATACCCGTCTTTTAACTGGATGGTACCTGTATGTGAGCCCAGGATTTTCTTTCCTTTCCACTCAATGTTACTTTCTGTAATGTTTATTTTCTTTTTCATAGTCATAGGGTTTGTGAATGCTGAAGCTGTTACCACTACAGCGATTAATAGTAAAGATTTAATTGTTTTCATAATGCTTGTTTTTAAGGTTTAGGATCTAAGTTTATCTAATAAATTATTTAAAGTTTCTAATTCTGAATTGGTGAGATTGCTAACGCTCTTTTTATTACTTTCAGTAACTATTGGATCCAACGTACTTAAAAGCTGAAGCCCATCTTCGGTAATAAAAATTTCAATTTTCCTGCGGTTTTTTTCACATACTTGACGCAGTACCCACCCTTTCTTTAACAGCTTGTCTACTAAGCGTGTGGTATTACTGTTTTTGTCTATCATTCTTTCTTGTAAAGTAGATAGGTTGGCTGGTTTGCCTCGTTGCCCTCTAAGAATACGGAGGACATTAAATTGCTGTGCAGAAAGATCGTATTCTTTCAGCATAGCTTGAAAAGGCTCTTCTAATGACCTACTCGTATATGCAATATTTATAACCGTTTTTGCGGATAGATCCATTGCACCTGTGGCTTTTATAGCTTCTTCAATTTTCATAGTTGTTGTTACAATATTTGTATGTACAAATGTAATATAAATTTTGGTATAGTTTTCATTTTATCATTTTTTTAACAGCGATTCAAGATTGCCAATCGTTGTAATGTATACTTTTATCGTATGAAAGTAGTACTAAGTATTTTATGGGCTATGCTGTTCGTATCCTGCGGAAACAATAAAGAAGCGGAAAATGTGGATGCCGATGCTGTTGTAGAAACAATTACAAAGGCAACAACCAACACCTCTGAAACAACCGAAACTGCTACATATGACGAGTTAGAATTAGTAGATTTTTCTGAATTTGAATCGAGGTATCTTCAGAAACCAGCTGCAGAGACTACTTATGTCATTAACTTCTGGGCTACCTGGTGCAAGCCTTGTGTAAAAGAACTGCCTTATTTTGAAGATCTTCAGAAGAACTATAAAGATAAAAACGTACAAGTGGTTTTGGTAAGTCTGGATTTTCCGAAGCATATAGAGAAACAAGTAATTCCTTTTATTAAAAAACACAATCTACAAAGTGAGATTCTACTTTTGGACGACCCCGATGCAAATACTTGGATCCCTAAAGTAAGTGAGGAATGGAGTGGTGCTATTCCGGCAACGATTTTTGTAAAAGAGGAAACTCAAAAATTTTATGAGAAATCGTTTACTTATGAGGAACTAGAAACTGAACTAAAAACAATTTTATAACTAAAAATCACCCGCATACACGGGCATTAAAGATGAAAACAAATTTTTTAAAATTAGCAACACTGGCAGCCGTTACAACGCTTTTTGTAGCATGCCAGGAAACGAAAGAGAAAGAGTCAACTGCTGAAGCCGAAGTAACTACTGTGAAAGAAGTTGCAATGGCAGATAAGGAAGAAATAAACATGACCAAGGGATATGGGATAGGCGATGTAGCCACAGATTTTAAACTAAAAGATGTAAATGGTGAAATGGTATCGCTTAGTGATTACAAAGATGCCAAAGGATTTGTGGTCATATTTACCTGTAATACCTGTCCGTTTGCCGTTGCGAGTGAGGATAGAATTATAGCACTGGATAAGAAGTATAAAGAAAAGGGCTATCCGGTAATTGCGATTAACCCTAACGATCCGGAAGTACAGCCAGACGATACGTTTGAATTAATGCAGGCAAAAGCAAAGGAAAAAGGGTTTACATTTCCCTATTTGTATGATGCATCAAATTCGGTATATGCAAGCTATGGAGCGACCAAAACACCTCATGTATATTTATTGAAAAAAGAAGACAAAGGGAACGTAGTAAAATACATAGGAGCAATTGATGATAATGTACGTAATGGAGATGCAGTAAAAGATCAGTTTCTGGCAAAAGCAATTGACGAGCTGTTGGCTGGTAAAGAAGTTTCGGTTAAAGAAACAAAAGCAATTGGCTGTTCTGTAAAGCAGAAGAAGGCATAGTGAATAAGTAATTGTAACAAAACAATCCGCTACAGGACATATCTGTAGCGGATTTTTTATTTTTGCTTAAATTTAACAAACTATGCAAGACCTAACACAAGAACAGTGGCACAAACAATTAGTAGAAGATGCTACAGGCGTTATCCTTGACGTACGTACACCACACGAGGTAGATGAAGGTGTTATTCCCAACGCTCAACATTTAGATATTCAGAATGCTCCTTCTTTTATGGCAGGCGTACAGGAACTGGACAAAGCCAAAAACTATTATGTATATTGTCGTTCCGGAGCACGAAGTGCCCAAGCGTGTATGATTATGGAATCTATGGGTTTTAAAAACACCTATAATCTTATAGGCGGATTTTCTGAATGGACCGGTGATAAAGCCAATTTATAATGAAACAATTCTTATTTATTTTTTTACTGGCGATTAGCCTTGTAACTTCTTGTTCTCAGCCCAAGAAGGAAGTCCAGACTGTGAGTCCGCAGGATGTGTATGATGCTGTATACAATAAAAGTAACACCTCTTTGCAATTAGTGGACGTGCGTACTGCAGAAGAATACGGCGTGGCGCATTTAAAAGACGCTCAGAATATTTGTGTAACTGAAGCTGACTTCCAGGAGAAAGTAAAAACCTTGGATAAAGATAAACCAGTATACGTGTATTGTAGATCTGGTGGAAGAAGTGCAAGAGCAGCAAAAATTCTTGCTGAAATGGGCTTCACTGAAATATATGACCTGGACGGAGGCATCACGGCTTGGGAAGAGGACGGGCTGGAAACGGCCAATTAATTCTTCTTAATTTCCTTAACACATTGATTTGTTTGAAGTTAAATTGTAGCTAAAGCACTGCTTATTAACGAAAACTTCACATAGTGGTTTATATCTTAGAAGTATCAAAACAGATATTCCTATGAAAAATCAAGAGCAGATCATCCAAGAAGAAATGAGAAAACTCATAACAAAGAGTTGTAAGGCTAATGAAACTTTGGACAATGAGTATTATAGTTTTCAGAAATCGCTTTTAAAATTTTACTTCCGCGCGGTAGATGTTACTATTGATTTTGATGAAGAGACCATTCTTCTGTGGAACTCAAAACCAAGAACCCCGGAAGCGTACAGATTGTACGATATTAATGAAGCTGTAGCCACCAAAGTATCTTACAGCAATCTGGAGGAAACACTAAAGGGCTGTCTGGAAAACGGAGAAATGCAAATGCGCTTTTATAAAACAATGTTATTCCATTACAACAGAGTTGAAGAAAACCCTGTCCTGCCAGTAAGTGCATAACGTATTAAATTTAAAAAAGTTAAACGAGCCCACTCCAGATATGGAGTGGGTTTTTATAATTTCCCAATTAAAAGCCAAAAACAGTACGAAATCATTTTTTTAATGTATGTTTGCACTGTTAAAAAGTGAGTTCGCTTGTATTATATAGTACCCTTCTAGAGTAATTAATCCATTCCTTTCTTTTTTTTCCAAAGTTTTAAAAGCCACAATCGTATAGTATGATGTCGCTTTGTAAAGCTAGTGATGTATAATTTTTGCCTGACTATTTCAGCAAAGTACATTGCGATTTTTGTTTCAATTTTGAAATAAAAATTTTAGTAACATTTAATTTAAAAGAGTACCAAAATGAAAGAAGGAACAGTAAAATTCTTTAACAACGCAAAAGGATTCGGATTTATTAAGCCAGCAGATGGTGGAGATGATGTATTTGTACACACAACTAACCTAGTCGATGAGATTAGAGAAGATGACACCGTACAATACGAAGAAGAAATGGGCCGTAAAGGATTAACAGCCGTACGCGTTCAGTTGGTTTAATCACCAGTTAGACATTACAAAACCCGCTTCGAAAGAGGCGGGTTTTTTTGTGGTTTTATTTTTTAAACAGCAATACTTCACTGCTTTTTGGTTCAAAGCTAACCTTCTCTACGCAACACTTCTAGAGGTGAACTACGCAGTACAGATTGGATATTACTTAAACCAATCGCTACAACAAGCAATGTAATTCCTGGTACGAACAACAAGAATGGAATTGATGATGGTACAAAGGGCTCCTTAAATATAAATAGCGCTAAACACAAGCTGCTCACTAAAGCTAAAATAATTCCGACCAGACTACCCAGCAGGCCTAAAAAGATATATTCTAAAGCTGAGATCTTTAAGATGTGCTTATTTTTTGCACCCAATGTGCGAAGCAATACACTTTCTTTAATCCGTTGGTATTTGCTGGTTCTTACAGAGCCAATAAGGACTATAATTCCTGTTAAAATACTAAAGAAGGCCATAAAGTTAATAACCCAAGAAACCTGATCGAGTATATCTTCTACCAAAGTATATACCTGTCGCAGATCGATAATAGTCACATTCGGAAATTTACTAACCAGATCCCGTTGCAATGTTGCCGAGCCTTCCTTATCTGGTACATGCGTTGTGAGTACATTAAACTGTGGTGCTTGCTCCAGTACTCCTTTAGGAAATACAACAGAAAAATTAAGCTGCATTTGTGCCCAATCTACCTGACGGATACTGCCAATGATGGTTTCCATTAATACACCTTGTACGTTAAATACAACAGGGTCACCAACAGCTAGTTTGGCGTCTTCTGCAAGGTTATCTGAAATAGAAATAAATACTGGTTCGCCTGCCTTTTTTTGTGGGGTCCATGTGCCTTCCAGAAGTTCTTCAGACGGGGTAAGTGTATCGCGAAACGTGGTTCTGAATTCATGGTTCAAGACCCAACCGCGTATCTGGCGAGTGGTATCTTTGTGGAGTTCATTAACCAATCGCCCTTTAATACTGTGCATTCGCATCGTTACGAGAGGAGTACTGCTAAGGACGGGCAATCCTTTATTGGTAATACTTTGGGTCACTGAATCTCGCTGTTTAGGTTGAATATCAAAAATGATGATATTAGCATTCTCAGCCGTTTGTCCTATTTCTGTCTTTGCTAATAGAATATCCCTGGTAAAATACAAGGTGCTAATTAAAAAAGTTCCCAGCCCTATTGCTACAACTAACATAACGGTTTGATTGTTTGGTCTGAATAGGTTGAGCAGGCTTTGGCGCGCCGTAAAGCTCCAGTGCTTCGGAAAAAAACGTTTCACTAACTTGATAAAAAATAAAGCGACACTGGCCAAGACTATAAACGTGATGATGGTGCCCCCTACAAATAGCAAGGCAAATACCACATCTTTAATGAGCCAGAATGAAAATAAAAAGAGGAATATTAAAATAGCTCCAAATACCAGAAAGCGAATTTTTTGAGGCTCCTGGGAGGCTTTTTCATCTACACGTAATACATCTAATGGGGAAACATACCAGGTCCTTAGTAGCGGGAGTAGCGCAAATAAAACAGACATACATAACCCAAGCAACACCCCAATAATAATAGGTTGTGGGGTGATGGTAATTTCAAGAGTGAAAGGCAGAAATTCTTTTAGTAAATACGGAAATAACTCTTGAATACCAACGCCAATTAGCGACCCAACAAGACCTCCAATGATCCCAATTCCGGCAATTTGTATCAGAAAAATCAGAAAACTCTGAAGTCTGGAGGCACCCATACACTTTAAGATTGCAATGGTGCTTAATTTTTCTTTAATGTAGATGTGAACCGAGCTGGCAATACCAATACACCCTAGCAGTAGTGCAATAAATGCCGCCAAATTCAGAAACTTGCCTACATTATCATAACGTCTGCCCAGGCGTCGGGTCGTGCTGGTGTGTGTGTCTAAATCGGCATTTTCCAGATCTAATTCAGGCTCGAGTTTATCCTGAAGCTGCTTTAAGTTTACTGTATCCTGTACTTTGTAGAAATATTGGTACTCTTTTCGACTTCCAAACTGTAATAAATCTGTAGCTTCTATAAACCGGTATGGGATAATTACCGGTGGCGCTACAGAAGTTGAAATTGCCGAGCTTCCCGGAATCGATTGTAAGGCACCAGCAATGGGAAGGGTTAGTTCGCCAACTTTTATAGAATCGCCCGGCTCCAAATTAAACTGAAGCATAAGGGTGGCATCTACCAAAGCACCTCCTGATTCTTGGTACGTTTTTGCTACAGAAGAAGGTTGGGTGTCTATGGTTCCGTAAAAGGGAAAGTTACCTTCCAGACCACGCACTTTTACCAATTTGGTGCCGCCGTTCTTCGGAAAAGCCACCATAGATACAAAATTTACTTCATAGGCATCAGCCTGCAACGAATCGATAATTGCTTTTGCACGTTCTGTAGGTATTTGCCTGGAATCTATAATAAAATCTGCACCCATCATGGTTTTCGATTGGCGCTGTATGTTATCCTTTAAATTCGTACTGAATAATTGTATGGAAACCACAGCAGCAATGCCCAAAACAATGGATGCCATAAAAAGTAATAATCTTACTTTACTGGCTTTGGCATCACGCCACGCCATTTTAAATAGCCAGGGGAGCTGTATGTATTTGTTGGAATTAATTTTTTTCACGATACAGCTGTAGGTTGATTGGTTACTAGCTTTCCACCCTTTAGCTTCAATATTTGTTGCGTACGGTTGGCTAACTCTACATCGTGCGTAATTATTATCAGGGTTGTTCCGTTTTCTTTATTCAGATCGAATAATAGCTGTATTACTTTTTCGCCAGTTTCAGCATCCAGATTTCCTGTAGGTTCATCTGCAAATAAAATGGTTGGTGCATTTGCAAAAGCTCTTGCCAGCGCCACCCGTTGTTGCTCTCCGCCAGATAACTGTGACGGATAGTGGTGAAGACGGTCTGCCAAACCTACCTGTTTCAATAAGTTTTTACTTTTTTGTATTGCGTCTTTAGCACCTTGCAATTCTAAAGGCACACTCACATTCTCAAGGGCTGTTAATGTTGGTAACAACTGAAAATTCTGAAATATAAACCCTACTTCTTTATTTCGTAGTTGGGCACGTTGGTCTTCGTTTAAGCTACTTAAATCCTGTCCGCATAAGGCTACTGAACCCGCGCTTGGTGCATCCAAACCAGCACACAGCCCTAATAGAGTAGTTTTACCACTTCCTGAAGGCCCTACAATGGAAAAGGTCTGGCCTTTTTCAACATCAAAGGCAATGTCGTGCAAAACTGTTAATTGCTTGTTGCCGCTGGAATATCTCTTTTCCAAACCAGCAACCTTTAATATCTTTGACATAATTCTAATTTAAATAACACTATATGTTCAAGGCCTATAATAAACATTTTCATTCTAATTTACCAATGTCATCTGGGCTGAAACTCATAAAGTTTAGTTATTTTTTTAGTGTCCTTTTATTGGTGTCTTGTGGTGAGGTTAAAACCGAAAAAGCGGCTGAGGATCAAATAGCCGATGAACAGACGGAAGATACTGCAGCAACCGATACAGATACACAAACTATTTTATGCTTTGGCGATAGTATTACTGCAGGCTATGGTCTGGACGATACTACCGATGCATATCCGGGTATATTGCAAGAAAAGATCGATTCGTTAGAATTGGATTATACCGTGATCAACTCTGGCGTAAGTGGTGAAACAACAGCCGGAGGCAGAAGCCGAATTGAGTGGGTAATACAACAGCAAGTGGATATTTTTTTATTGGAGCTTGGTGCCAATGACGGCTTACGTGGCGTGGCATTATCGGAAACACGTTCTAATCTCCAGGCAATAATTGACGTAGTGCGTGAAAAAAGTCCAGAAACTACCATCATTCTCGCCGGTATGCAATTACCACCAAATATGGGACAGGAATATACAAGTGGCTTCAGGAAGCTTTTTATAGACTTGGCCGAAGAAAATAACCTCGCATTCATCCCTTTCATCTTAAAAGATGTTGGTGGAGTTGCCTCATTAAATCAAACTGATGGTATTCACCCTACCAGTGAAGGGCATAAAATTATAGCGAATACAGTGTGGGAGACTTTGAAGCCGTTGCTTAAGAGGTAATCACTTGTGGTACTTTACCAGTAATTTTTTTTTATTTTGGCTCGATAGTTAAATAATGGAAGCTACTCACAAGTGCTTACAGCCCTGGTGTCTTACAATAATAAAACCCAATCAAGCAAAAAGGCTTATTGGGTTTCTTTTATTTTCATCCAAAGCGCAATTTTGAATGCTGTTATCTTTTATAGACGTCAGGCTTTACTTTCATAATAAATAGTTAAACTATATTTATTCGATAGTAATACTATTATATTTGCTTTCAAATTAAATGAAATGCAGGAATTATTAAAAAACTTACAGATAAAGGTGAATGATAAAATTTATCTGAAAGATCCGGAATCCTCTGAATTGGGAAAACGTATTGTAGAGAGTAGTATTATTTTAATATGTGAAATTGGTTTTGAAGCCTTTACATTCAAAAAGTTAGGAGCGCTTATAAAATCACCAGAGGCATCAGTATACCGCTATTTTGAAAACAAGCATAAACTCTTATTATACCTTACTTCCTGGTATTGGGCGTGGATAGAGTATCAACTGGTGTTGAAGACTTTCAGCATAACAAGTGCTGAAGAAAAACTAGCAACCACGCTCGAAATTATTACCATGGCTATTAAAGAAGATTCTAATTTTTCTCATATTGATGAGGTGAAACTAAATACCATTGTTATCAATGAATTTTCTAAATCTTTTCTTACAAAAGAAGTAGATGAAGACAATAAAGAGGGCTATTTTTCAATTTATAAACGTCTTGTTTCCAGGGTTAAAGACGCTATACTATCTGTAAAGCCAGAATATAAATATCCTGTATCTCTCGCGAGTACTGTTGTGGAAGGATCACTGCACCAATATTTTTTAAAAGAACATTTTCCAACGATAACAGACTGTAGTGCGAAAGTCACACCAACTGAATTTTATAAACACCTGGTTTTTAACTCTCTTAATATTGCATATAAATGAAACAACCCATGTCACCCTGGCAACGCTTTGTAGGATTATTGCAGCTGGATAAAAAAGATATTAGGCAAATAATTTATTACGCCATCTTTGCGGGCCTTGTGGCTCTGTCGCTACCCTTAGGAATACAGGCAATTGTTAATTTAATTCAAGGAGCTCAAATTTCTACTTCGTGGATCGTATTGGTGGTTCTGGTAACCCTTGGAGTAGCGTTTCAGGGGATCTTACAGCTCATGCAGATTCGAATTTTAGAAAATATTCAGCAAAAAATTTTTACGCGCTCTTCTTTTGAGTTTGTTTTCAGGTTTCCTAAAATAAAGACTAGTGAATTGCGCAATTATTATCCGCCAGAATTAGCAAATCGTTTTTTTGATACGCTTACGGTTCAAAAAGGATTGTCAAAAATTTTAATAGATTTTCCAGCAGCTATATTGCAAATTATTTTCGGGCTCTTGTTGCTTTCCTTTTATCATCCTTTCTTTATTATTTATGGTGTTTTTTTGGTGGTACTTATCTATGTTGTATTTCGATTTACAGCAAAAAAGGGATTAGAAACCAGTTTGGAAGAGTCTAAAAGTAAATACAGAGTAGCACATTGGATCCAGGAGATAGCAAGATCTATTGTAAGTTTTAAACTTTCGGGTAATACTACTCTAGCTATGCAGCGTAATGATGTATTAACTACAAATTATTTGAATGACCGTGAAAGCCATTTTAGGGTTTTATTGCTACAATTTATTCAAATGGTTGGTTTTAAGGTGCTCGTTACAGCTGGTTTATTGCTTATTGGAGGCCTATTGGTTTTGAACCAGCAAATGAATATAGGACAGTTTGTAGCTGCTGAAATTATTATACTATTGGTGATCGCTTCGGTTGAAAAATTAATCACTGGACTGGAAACCTTTTACGATGTGCTTACTTCTTTAGAAAAAATAGGGCAGGTTGTTGATAAAGAACTAGAATTACAGGAAGGAATCGATCCTTTTGAGACCCAGCAACCCTTAAAAGTTGAATTGGATAAGGTGGGATATACAACATCAGAGGGGTTACAGGTTTTGAAGGATATAAGTTTCTCCATCCAAACAAAAGTGTGCATCTTATTAGACGGGCCTTCGGGCTCTGGAAAATCTACACTTTTAAAACTGTTGTCCGGAATACATTTTCCTACTAGCGGCTCATTGTATATTAACGATACATCGGTAAAGGGAATCTGGCCAAATAAGTATCGAGCCAAAGTAGGGCAGGTGTTACCAGAGCAACTTCCATTTGAAGGCTCTATTCTGGAAAATATTACATTAGGAGATCCTTCAATTTCAAGAGATCGAGTAAATGAAGTTTTGGGAAAAATCGGATTGTTGCCTTTTATTAAAAAGCAATCCAACGGTCTTCAAACCTTACTATATTCTGAAGGACACCACATACCTGGTTCTATCGCAAAAAAAATCGTGTTAGCCCGAGCGATTGTTCATAATCCAGAGCTATTAGTTCTAAAAGATCCACTCGAAAATTTTGAACAAGAAGAAGCGCAGAAAATTATAGAATATCTAACAAATACTGACCACCCATGGAGCATCGTGATCTCTTCTCGAAATCCACTGTGGAGGAAACACTGCTCTAAAATTATATACTTGAACAACGGAACCTTAATAGATATCACAAATGCTTAATATCTCACATAATCAACTTAATAAGAAAGTAACATTAGAAGGGTATAGCTCCTTTTCAAAGGCTTTTAAAACGAGAGATTACTGGAAGTTTAATAGGTTTTTAGTAGTTTTTGGAATCATAACTATTGTCATTTTATTTTTACCTTGGACACAAAACGTTACTGGAAACGGCTTTGTTACAACACTTACACCAGATCAACGTCCGCAAACTATACAATCTCAAATTCCGGGACGTATAGAACAATGGTATGTAAGAGAGGGCGATTTCGTGAATAAAGGGGATACAATTTTGTTTATTTCTGAAATAAAAACAGAATATCAGGATCCACAATTAGTTAATCGCACGAAAGCACAGCGGGATGCCAAAACCCAATCTGTAGCATCGTATGATGGTAAAATTTCAGCATTAAAAAACCAGATAGGAGCTTTAAATCAGGAAAGAGGATTGAAATTACAGCAAGCTGAAAATAAACTACAGCAAGCACGATTAAAAGTAAAAAGTGATAGTATAGATTTAGAAGCTGCTAAAACCAATCTGGATATTGCCAAAACACAATTCAGTCGTACTCAGACACTACAACAGGAAGGATTAAAATCTGTAGTAGATGTAGAAGAAAAAAGATTGAAAACTCAGGAAACCCAGGCGAAGCTTATATCACAAGAAAATAAATATTTGGCCAGCAAGAATGAAGTTCTTAACGCACAGGTAGAGATAAGCAGGGTCGCTGCAGAATATGCCGATAAAATTGCAAAAGTAAGTAGCGATCGCTATACGGCTGAATCTAGTCAGTTTGAAGCTGTCGCAGAAGTCCAGAAACTAGAAAATAAATCTACCAATTATGAGATGCGAAATGCCATGTATTACATAACCGCACCGCAAAACGGGTATATTAATAAGGCCATTCGCGGAGGCCTTGGGGAGACCTTTAAAGAAGGAGAGCGTCTGGTTAATATTATGCCATCTGACTATGACCTAGCAGTCGAGATGTATGTAAACCCAATAGATTTACCATTAATTCATTTGGGAGAAGAGGTGCGAATTCAATTTGACGGATGGCCGGCTATTTTTTTTAGCGGGTGGCCAAATGCCTCATTTGGTACGTATGGGGGTAAGGTGGTTGCAGTAGAAACGTTTATAAGTGAAAATGGAAAATTCAGGATCCTAATCGCACCAGATGAAAATGCTGAAAAATGGCCTGAAAATATACGTGTTGGATCTGGTGCTTATTCTATTGCGTTATTGGAAGATGTACCCATATGGTTTGAAATATGGCGAAAACTAAACGGATTTCCACCTAACTATTACACACCCACAACGGCTGAAAAATCTGTAAAATAAAACAGGGTATGATAAGACAATTTACTAACTTTTTATGGGTAAGTATTCTATTCTATACTGGAATTGTTACAGCCCAGGTACCTGCATTTAAAATGGACAGTGTGCTTACGTTCGAAGAATATTTGGGGTATGTAAAGCAACACCATCCTCTGGTAAAACAAGCAAATTTGAAGTTAAGTGTTGGAGAAGCAACTTTATTAAAAGCTCGTGGAGGATTTGATCCAAAAATTGAGATTGATTACGATCGAAAAAAATTCAAGGGCACTGAATATTACGATGAACTTAATGCAGCATTTAAAGTTCCTACCTGGTATGGAATAGAGTTTAAAGCTAATTTTGAAGAAAATACAGGTGTTTTTTTAGACCCGAGTCTAACTGTTCCACAAGATGGACTGTATAGTGCAGGCGTTTCTTTTTCTTTAGCACAAGGTCTCCTCATTAACGACCGTATGGCAATGCTTAAAAAAGCACGTTATTATGTAGAACAAACCAGTGCTGAAAGAGACCTTTTGGTAAACCAACTTATCTTTGAAGCCAGTATTGCTTATCTGGAATGGGTAGAAGCCTATACAGAACAACAGATTTATAAAAGTTTTTTAAGAAATGCTGAAACACGTTTCAAAGGTATAAAGCGAAGTGTAGAAGTAGGTGATAAAGCTGCCATAGATACTACTGAGGCAAGAATTACATTGCAGGACAGAAGGTTGAACCTGGAAGCAGCATCTCTAAATAGAAGAAAAGCAGCTTTAAAAGCCAGTACCTATTTATGGGTTAATGAAGTGCCGTTACTTATTGAAACCTCTGTAGTCCCAGTCTTACCCAATGATACCGTATTAGAAAGTTCTTTATTCTTAGAGGGAATTACAATGGATGTAACTACGGTAACCAATCACCCAAAATTAAGAAGTATAGACGCTAAAGTAGATGGACTAGAAGTCGATAGGTTTTTAAAACAAAATAAACTATTGCCCAAGGTAAATTTACAGTATAATTTTTTGACTCCAGATGGCGATCAGTTAAATAGTTTTAATACTTCCAATTATAAAGCAGGATTAAATCTAAGCGTTCCTTTGTTTTTGAGAAAAGAACGTGGTGATTTAAAACTGGCAACCTTAAAATTACAAGACGCTACATTTGAAAGAGCCACTACATCACTCAACCTCCAAAATAAAATATTGGCAGTTACTACTGAGATAGTATCATTACAGCAACAAAATAACCTTGCAGCGCAAATCGTAAATGACTATACAACCTTAGTGGCAGCAGAAGAGCGTAAATTTCAATTAGGGGAAAGTTCTTTATTTTTGGTAAACCTGCGCGAACAAAAATTGATTGAAGCCAGCTTGAAAGCTAATGAGCTTCAGGTAAAGTATTTAAACGCCAATGCAAGTTTATACAATGTTCTGGGAATTGCGGAGGAAGTAAGCAATTAGGTTTCTATGACAACCCATAATACAGTTGTGAATGATATTAGAGCTGGAGTGTTGGCGCTCAAATCCTAAAGGTGAAACGAAAAAAGCCACCCGAAGGTAGATTTTTGAGTGGAGCCGGAGGGATTAGCTTTCCCGCCTTTCCAATGTTGCAAATAAAAAGCCATGGGCGTTGCCCATCTTTTATCATTTCATTCCGAAACTTGAGCAAGCTCATTTTCTTCATAAAATGACAAAACCACGTCTATCGGCGTGGCTTTTTGAGTGTCGTGGAGCCGGAGGGATTAATAAAATAGTGATCCCTACTGGGTCCAGTTCTGCAATTACAACTGTCAGTGCTTGCAGCCCTGATGTCTTAAAACAACAAAACCCGATCAAGCGAAAATGCTTGTCAGGTTTCTTATGTTTTAACCCACTTTACAGTTGTGAGTTATCGTGGAGCCGGAGGGATTGTAGTTCCCACCTTTAAAATGTAGCAAAAAGAAAGCCACGAGCTTCGCTCTGGTTTTGTTATTTTATTCCAACGCTTTGAGCAAGCTCAGCATTTCCATAAAACAACAAAACCACGCCTATCGGCGTGGTTTTCTTAGTGTCGTGGAGCCGGAGGGATTCGAACCCTCGTCCAAACGTGCTGCGTTACAGCTTTCTACATGTTTAGTTTCTGTTTAGATTTTCGTGAGATTGCCGGTCAAAAACTACCAACGCACTCCTTATCCTCGCTTAAGTGTCTCAGGAATATCAAGGCACTATTCCCAATAGGTTTACTTTTACGAAGCCACTATATCGAACGCCGTAAACCAAGGCCTTCGAGTGACTTCCTGCATGCCCGTCTTACGGGCCGAGGCATATCTTACTATAATTCAGATTATGCTGCTAGGGCGTAGTTATTCTCGCCGTTTAAAAAGTGTGAAAAATGAGATTTAAGAGCTGTTTCCCAGCGCTCTACATGCTTACCATACCACAAGACCCGCTGTCAAAACCAGTCGGCCCCGTTTACAGTTTTCAGTAATACGTACGCAGGAAACAGTACAAAACTGTTGTTAATAAGCGTATTAAAACTAAAACCTGATAATTTTATCAAAGAACAATTCAATATGTTGTTAAACATAAGGCCTCCGAGTGATACTACCTTTTTGTAGTATTGTATTGAGGAGGGCGTGACCACAAGGGTCGGGCTTTCCGCTGTATCCCCGATAGCTATCGGGGGATGTCGCTACAATCCCTCACGCGGGTGGCAAAGATACAAGAATAATAGTATCTTCGCAGACCTTATATAACTATTCAAAAAGTATTCCAAATGCCTATAACCTTTGCTATTATTAAAGAACGTAAAAACCCGCCAGATCGTCGTGTCGTTTTTTCACCTGCAGCTTTAAAAGATGCTGTACAAAAGTTTCCGGAAGCAAGGTTTATTGTGGAGTCCAGTGCTATTAGGGTTTTTTCGGATCAAGCATATAAAGATGCTGGTTTTGAAGTTAAGAAAAATGTTTCGGAAGCCGATGTTATGCTGGGCGTTAAAGAAGTGCCTGTAGATGCGCTGATTCCAAATAAAAAATATTTCTATTTCAGCCATACCATAAAAAAGCAACCTTATAACAGAAAGTTACTGGTGGCAATGCTCGAAAAAAATATTGAAATGTTCGATCATGAGACCATTGTAAAACAAAATGGAGCCAGATTGATAGGTTTTGGACGGTATGCAGGACTGGTAGGCGCTTATAACGGATTCAGGGCTTTAGGAATTCGTGACGGCTTGTTTACGTTGCCCAAAGTGGAAACGTTAGCCGACTTAAATGCTGTTAAGGCAGAACTTGATAAGATCTCGCTGCCAGCCATTAAAATTTTATTGACGGGCACAGGAAAAGTAGCCAAAGGAGCCAAGGAAATTCTGGACTATTTAAAAATTAAACAAGTAAGCGATGCCTTGTACTTAACTTCAGAATTTACCGAACCTGTGTATTGTATGGCAGACGTATTGGAATACAGCAAACGAAAAGATGGAAAAGTAGGGGAGAAGTATGCTTTTTACAAAGATCCTACGGGCTATGAAAGCAATTTTATGCCCTACGCAGCCCAGACAGATTATTTTATTGCAGGACATTTTTATGGGAATAAAGCCCCGTATTTATTTACACGGGAAGATGCCAAACGAGAAGATTTCAGAATAAACCTGGTAGCCGATATTTCCTGCGATATCGATGGTCCCGTGGCAAGTACCATCCGTCCCAGTACCATTGCAGACCCTTTTTATGGCTACGACCCAAAAACCGAAACCGAAGTACCTTTTGGAACTCCCAACAGTATTGCCGTAATGGCAGTAGATAACCTGCCTTGCGAACTACCCAAAGACGCCAGCGAAGGTTTTGGAGAGATGTTTATTGAGCATGTGATCCCAGCCTTTTTTAACGATGACGAACGGGGTATCTTAAAACGCGCCAGAATGACAACGGCAGAGGGGAAGTTAACAGAGCGATTTAGTTATTTGAAGGAGTATGTTACAGGAAATTAAACTTTTTCCAATACAATCAACTCTTTATTCTGCATTGTAACTACCGCATTAAAAAACTCTTTTAAGCTTTTGTACTTTTCAGGGGTAAAGTAATGCTGGTTCAATTTCAAACTAAACCGAATAGAAATTTTTCCTCCCGTGGTGCCATACACTACAGAACACTCTCCTGCATTTTCAGGTAGTTTTACGATGGTATTTTGCGGAACTTCAGCAATGGTGTACTGATTGTTTAAATCCAGACTCATTAAAAACGTTTGAGAGACCGGAAATCCAAAATCTACAGGATAGCTCCGCGTATCCAGTTTAAAAGGGTTTTCATCATAAAAAGTCTGTAAGAAGAAAGGGGAAAGGTATACTTTGTTTCCATTGAGCTCTGGCGTAATGGTAACGTTGTAGGTTTCCTTTAAATTTTCAGCGACGTTATTTTGATTTTCTACAGCAAACTCTGTAAGTAAGGCATCGCTAATAAATTTTTGTTTTTCTTTTTTAAAATCTTCAATTCCCCGGGTTCCTATTTCTTTGCGTTCTTCTACAGCTGGATACCCAACGTAGGTTTCGCTTACTTTTCCTGTTAACGTTTGTTCTTCAGTAAAACGTAGTTGTGCATTAATATATGCTACATTTTTTTTAGTAGGAATAATATCTATCCAATAACTTCCCTCTTTAATATCTAATACACGCCCCTGGTTATTTAAAGCTGTGGTTGGGAGCACTGCAAATGGAGTGAACTTGCTGGTAGCATCCAATAAATACGTGGTCTCACCAATTTTTAAAAGCGCAATGGCATAATTGAACTCGGTAAGTACCGGGTATAATTTTGTAGGCAACGCCTGGTCTCTTGTGGCGAGTAGTACAATTTTAGCATCCAGACCGGCAGCTTCAAGGGCATTAATTAAAGAGATATTTATTTCACTGCTATTCCCTGTTTTTTCTTCAAAAGCTTCTTTAACACGAATGTCACTAAGGATTCTTTGCTTGCCGTTATAGGTAAAATGACTCTGAATAAAATAGTAGATCGCTTTTGCTTTTTTCAGCGGATCACTCATAGACAATACCGATGCCGGCAGGTTTTTTTCAAAAAAATTCTTGTATCCTAATTGGCGTCCAAGGTCTTTATCGAATCTGAACTCTTTATCTACGTCTTTCCATTTTCTGGTATACTCGGTTTTGTTGCCTTTAAAGTCGTAAAACTCTTTTAACTCATAAATTACCCGAGCCATATAATTCTTTTCCGAAAGCATATACTGTTCTTTCTTAAAGGCTGGTACGTCTTTCATCGCATAGAGCGCTACTTCACAGTCTGCATTTACCTCATAGCCAGGTAGCCAAAAACAGTCTTCTTTTAGGGATACTTCGTTGAGGTATAACTTTTCGTTGCCTACCAGACTCCTTCTGTAGACGTAATTACCGGGTATTTCAGTTTCAAATTCGGTATACAGCTTTGGAATGGTGCTCTGGAACTGCCATCCTCCTAAATACACAAAGTAAGGCGATTCTATAGTGTAGCGGTATTCTAGAACACTGCCGTCTTGTACATTAGGAAACGTAAATTTTTTTACTGCCCAGTTCCTTACAGGATCCTCGGTAAAGATGCTTGCCTGTTTTAGATACGACTTTAACCCGCTGTTATTTGTTATGGCTTCAATATCCACCACTTTTTCGTCAAAGGTACCCCCTGTATAATAGGGAATTGCTACAGTAGCGTGCTCAAAGTTCTTTGCGTCCAGCACTTTCATTTTCACATACACCTCTTTAATAAGACGTATTTTGTTGTTTTTAAGCTTTACACTGTTCCTTCCGGATTCAAATAATACAACACCAGCTGCCTCTCTGTCTTCGGGGTAGGTCTTCATTGATAACTCAAGAGAGCTTGGACTCCCAAAAACAGAGGTAACCCTCTCCTGACCCAAAGAAGCAAATGATACAAAACCGATTAGAAAGAATAGTAGGAAACGCATAGAATTATTTTTTGGTGACAAATCTATAGAACAGAAATGTATGCTCAAAAGAAAAGACGTTTATTCCTATGATATTTTATTTAAAATATAAGGACTGTACCTTAACTAGGTTCTGGTGCTTAGTTTAGAACGGCTGGAAAAGTTATTCTCTTAGAGGCTTGAATACTGGAAATTAACACTCTAAGTGTAAAAAAAATAAATTTCACTTCAAAAAGCAGACAGGTCCAACAAGTAGGGTGCTTACAAGCCAGTTTGTAGAGGAAAAATTTTATGTTTTCAGGGCATCCTACCTACGTTTATTATTTAAAAAAGTGCATTTTATCGGATTTATTTGCATTTCATAGATTTTTTTTAGTTTATTTGTTTAATAATTAACGAATTAAAAATATCATATGGTAAAAAACTACATGGTAAATGTGATTTGTTCAGTACTATTTTCTTTATCAACCCTCGTTTCTCTTGCAGCCCCTTTTACAGCAACAACGAGTTTAAAAAACAATACTGAAACCTGCAATATTGCAATTACTTGCCCCCCGAACCAAACTGAAACTGTAACACCAAGTTGCATATTTAGTATTCCAGATTATACTGGACTAGCTACAGTCACTGATGCCTGTGCTTCACCAACCATTACACAGAGCCCAGTTATGGGAACTGTTGTTGGGTTAGGTACCTATACTATTACACTAACTGCAAACGATGGAGTTAATACCTCAAGTTGTACATTCGACATTGATGTTATTGATACTACATCACCAACGTTGACCTGTCCTATTGACCAGGTTGAAATTTTTGATGCGAACTGTCAATTTGTACTTCCCGACTATACGTCATTGGCTAGTGCTTCAGACGCTTGTAGTCCAGGAAGTATTCCTATTACACAAAACCCTCCCCCCGGAACCGTAATTTCCGGAACGACCACCATTTTCTTATTTGCTACAGATACTGCGGGTAATACAGGCGCCTGTACTTTCGACGTGATTGCAAACGACATCACTCCGCCAACTATAGTTTGTCCGGCAGATAGAGATGAAAGTGCAAATACCGATTGTATGTTTGTAATTCCGGATTATAGATCAAATGCCGTAGCAAATGATAATTGCGGAATTCCAGTCCTTACACAAATACCAGCCCCTGGAACTATTGTGGGATTAGGAATCACTGTTATTACCATAACTGCCAGTGATGGTACAAACACTACCCCCTGTTCTTTTACAATTAATGTAGAAGATGATAGACCCCCTATTGTAAACTGTCCAGCAGATCAAACCGAAGATTTTGATGCCAATTGTCAGTTTGTTTTGCCAGATTATACAAGCCTTGCAACAGTAACCGATGCTTGCTACGCTGGACCCTTTACAATGAGTCAGGTTCCTCCGGCAGGAACAGTCATTACAGGAGATACCACCATCACTATTTTTGCTGAAGATAATGCTGGAAATATTGGATCATGTACATTTATGGTCCTTCAGAATGATAGTATCCCCCCTACAATTACCTGCCCGGGAACGCAAACAGAAGAAGTGAATGCGAATAACTGTATGTTCAGTTTACCAGACTACACAGGTCTTGCTATTGCGGCAGATAATTGCAATACAGTAACTGTAACGCAAGACCCTGTTATGGGAACCTTAGTAGGCGTAGGAACGACCACTATTACATTAACTGCTAGTGATGGTTCTAATACAGCAAGCTGCACTTTTGATATACTAGTGGAAGATACGTCCATGCCTAATGCTGTTTGTGCTGCTCCCTTTTCGGTTTCATTAGATGCAACAGGAATAGCAACCATAACTGTAGCCGATGTCGATGGAGGTTCAAATGATTTCTGTGGAATTTTAAATGCATCCATAGACGTTTCAAGCTTTACCTGTGACGATTTAGGACCTAATACTGTTACGCTTACTGTTGAAGATACCAACGGCTTTGTAAGCTCATGTACAACTACAGTTACTGTCGAGGATCCTTTATTTGTTTGTAACCAACCACCTACAGCAGTTTGTGAGGCTGTAGTTGTAGATGCAAATGCCAATTGTGAAGGAGAAGCGACAGTTTCAGATTTTGATGGAGGTTCTTTCGATCCTGAGGGATTGCCAACGACCATAACCATCACCCCTGAAGGCCCTTACCCATTAGGAGTAACCAATGTTACGTTAACAATAGACGATGGTGCTTTTACAGATAGCTGTACAACAACAATTACAGTAATAGACACTACCCCTCCGATACTATTTTGTGTTGAAGATCAGTTTGAAGTAGTAGATGGTAGTTGTTCTTTTGTTGTGCCAGATTATACAAGCAGTGTTTCAGTTAGCGATAATTGTAGCACACTGTCTATAACGCAAGACCCTGTTGCAGGAACAGTTGTTTCAGCAGGAGTAACTTCCGTAGAAATAATAGCCAGTGATGGCCCTAACCAGGTTACTTGTTCATTCAATCTTACAGTAACAGACGAGATAGCACCTATTGCTGTTTGTCAAAATATAACCGTACAATTAGATGCGACCGGAGTGGCTACCATAACGCCTAACGATGTTGACGCAGGAAGTAGTGATAACTGCGGAACTATAACCATGGCAATAGATACAAATACATTTACCTGTAGTGATATAGGTGAAAACCCGGTGGTATTCACTGTAACTGATGCTGCTGGATTAACAAGCACTTGTAATGTGCTTGTAACCGTTGAAGACACCCTAGCACCTGTAGTTTCCTGTCAGGACATTACTGTGATACTGGATGCAAACAACCAGGCAAACATTACTGTAGCCGATATTGACACAGGAAGTACAGATAACTGTGGTGCTGTAAGCTATTCACTTGATGTTACTAATTTCGATTGCTCTATGCTTGGTGAAAATACTGTAACGCTTTCAGTTACTGACATACATGGAAATGTAGGTACTTGTTCAGCCGTTGTAACAGTTCTGGATAATGAGTTGCCTGTAGCGATTTGTCAAAGTATTACGGTAGAGTTGGATGCGAATGGTTTTGCCCTAATTACACCAGAAGACTTAGATGCAGGAAGTTCAGATAATTGTATCAATTTTACTACTTCAGTAGATATTGTTACCTTCGATTGTAGTAACCTTGGCGATAATCCAGTGGTGTTCACTATAACCGATACACAAGGGAATGTTGCAACCTGTAATGCAATAGTAACTGTAATAGATGTACTTCCCCCAACTTTAGATTGTCAGAATTTAACTGTAACCCTAGATGAAGAGTATTCGGCCACTATTGAAATTGCCGATATTTTTGGTGGCAGTACAGATAACTGTACTATTGTAAGCAGTGAAATAGATATAGACTCATTTAACTGTACCAATATTGGAGAAAATGAAGTGACACTTACGGTTATAGATCAAAGCGGTAATGTGGCTACCTGTACCACTACCATTATGGTGGAAGAAGGTGTGTTTGCTCCTGTTGCAGTTTGTCACAATGTAACTGTACCCTTACAAGAAGATGGGGTGGGAGTTGTACAAGCGATAAGTTTTGATGCAGGATCTACGGGAGTCCGTTGTTTTAATGGATTCAGTATTAATAGAGATACGTTTACCTGTGAGGATATTGGGGCTCCAATTCCAATTGAATTAACTGTTTATAACGCTGCCGGACAAACAGATACGTGTATTGCTTATGTAAATGTAGTAGATGGGCTTTCTCCCGAGGTAATTTGTCCTGAAGACCAATCAGTAGTCGCTAACGATTTCTATGTGTTACCAGATTATTTTGCTATGGGAGAAGCACTTGCATTTGATAATTGTTCAAGCACTGTAATTACGTCTCAATACCCTAATCCCGGGACTTCCTTGCAACAGGGAACCTATATAATTACTATTACTGCTGAAGACGGTAGTGGATTTGAAAGCTGGTGTGAATTTACGCTTAACGTAGAAACTGTGTTAGGTACTGAAACTCCACAAGCTTCCATAGACACACTTATCTTGTACCCTAATCCAGCAAGCCAGGAGATAAACATTAGTAATCCCCAGTTTGTAGCATTAGAAGCTATTTCAATTTATGATGTTAGTGGAAGGATCGTAAAACATCAGGATATTACTGAAACAAATGCGCTGGTTACCATGGATATTTCTAATTTGCAAAGCGCTACTTATGTGGTTGTTTTAGCAACTCAAAATGGACAGGTTGTCAAACAGCTTGTGAAAGAATAACTTAAGATAAACTAGTTAGGAATGCTCAACTTTTTTTTAAGGTTGAGCATTTTTTATATCCTTTAATTAATATCCATAAAAAGAAGCCAAATCCCAACGTGACTGCCCATGCAAACCAGTTAGAAGCTGGAAAGATGATGATTTTTGCCACTGTTACAACTAAACTTGCCGGATCCTGTATGATATCCCAGGAATTAAATCGTAGAAACCTGCCTAAATATATTCCGAAGCCACATAGAAAAGGTAGCATGGTAAAGAAAATAGTCTTTAGTTTTTTACTGAAATTTCTTTGAAACAAAACCTCCATATCCCGAACCGAAGTCAAATAAAAAAGCAACCCGGCAATGGCAAAGCTTGTAATGACCACAAAATCCACCAGTACTATAAGCCCGTCATTCAACTTTAGATGGATTAAATCTGTCACGATGTAGGGAGCATTAGGTAAAAAGAGGAGCCATAAAAAGCTCCAGCCAAGGAGTTGCCACTTCTTAAGGTTTTCCTGTTGTTGAAGGTAAAAGGAAATACAGAAGGGGAGCATAGCCAGAAATAAATTCCAGACCAGAAAAAGCAGAAAAAATGAATGTGTTATTTTTAACCGCACCATCAATAAAAATAAGCTTACAAGACAGCAAAGTGTAAGGATGGATACCGTTTTAAAATTTTTGAAAATAAGGTATTTAATAGTAGTCATGAGTTGTAAATTTTTCGATACCTAGCACCAGTAAAAACCCTGTGAGATACGCAAGGATATCTTTTACATCGAACGTGGTGCCCAGTATTATTTGTAAAAAACGTGAATTTATTTGAAGGAGGTCTAGCACATTCATACGTTGCAAAAACTCAATTACTACAGCTACCCCCAACACAGTTAATGCCAAATACAACGTACGCCAGTTTGTAAAAAGACGTATCAAATAGAACAGCAACGGAATAACTAATACATCTCCCACAAAACCACGTATAAACTTGTGGAAGTAAAAAAATGCTATGGCTACTTCAGTTACCAGAAGCAGTATAAAAATTAGTAAAGCTCGTTTCATTTATTTATCACTAAAATTAGAGAACAGAGAACAGAGTTTTATTACCTCTGTTCCCTGCTCTATGTTCATCTTAAGACTCATTCCCCCAGTCAATTTTCCGCGAAGCGAACATGATTATGGCTAGGATTACAAACAATCCAATACTACCTACAAGCAATGCATAGTTTTCAAGTTGAATAATCACGTAAATAAATCCATATAAGGATGCCAGTGATGTACAGACCAACAACGGAAATTTAAAGCCCTTCAGTATTGCTCTGGAGTAAATGGTAATGAGCCCCAAAACCGAGACAGCTGCAATAAGGTATGCTTTCAAAAAACTACTGTGCTCGCTAATGGAGATGAGGAGCGTGTAGAACATAACCAGTGCTAACCCGATCATTACATATTGAAAGGGGTGTATATAGAGTTTACTCACTAATTGAATAAGTAGAAAAACTAGCAAGGTAAGGCCAATTACCATAAATCCGTACTTGGCAGTTCGCTGGCTTTTTGCATATTCGTCTACAGGTATGATAAGGTTAACACCAAAAGCAAATCCGGTTAAATTTGGTAAACTCCCAAGAAATACCTGCTCAAATTGACGATTTATCTGATATACTTCCCACTGTGCTTTAAACCCGTCCTCTGAAATTTCTCTGGAACCATCCATAGGTAGGTATTCCCCATTAAAACTTGGCGAAGGCCAATTGCTTTTCATAGCTACTTTGGTCTCTTTTCCAATAGGAATAAATTGTAAACGTGCACTACCGTTTACTTTCATAGAAAAGTTGAATGGGATGGCTTCGCTACTCTTTGCAATCTCTTCAGTAATTGCAACACTTTCCAGCGTGTTGAGGTAGTCCTGAGAGAATTTCGGTGCCATTTCTAAGCGGTCCAACCCTATGGACACTTCCATAGTATTTTTAATCCCTTTTAAATTTGATGTTTTAATAAGTACTGAAACTTTATCCCACAAAATATCTTCGGGGGTAATGTTGCTTGCAGACAGGTCTATAGCCGGAAAATTTCCTGAAATATCCATAGCAGCTGTATATACTACAGACTCGTACATACCTCGTTTTAAAGGTTCTTTTTTACTGTTGGCTTCTGCATCTATCAACAAATCATCGGGTAGGAGGTAGGCTGTTTTTACAATAGTTTCAGTGACGGTCTGATAGGTTTTTGTCTCCTGAATAAAGATGCGTTCTTCCTTGTAGGTTTTATAGGGAACTTTCAGGATAGGACCCGACAGAACCACTTCGTTTCCCCATTTTTCATTTATTTCCTGGACTACTTCAGCTTGTCGCAAGGCTCGTTCGTTTATAAGAGATTGTACATACTCTAGGGGTATTAGAAGTACCAATAGTAAAAAGCCTACGACCAGCATCCGTGCGGTGATAGAGTTGCGTAACCAGTTTCCGAATTTGTTTCTTTTTGTTTCCATAGTTTTGATTTTAAAGTACTTTGTATTTCAAAGTAAATAGTTAAAAAAATTGCTCTACATGAGCGGTGTTGGTATTCAATATACGCTAGGGTGCCTGAATTATTGGACTAAAAGTTCAAAAGTATCGAAGGCAGCCTATTTTTTCTGAATTAATTTTTCAAGGGCTTCAATGTGTTTTTTAAATTCAGCTTTACCCAATTTTGTTGCGCTGTAACTGGTATTTGGTTTTCGGCCTATAAATTGTTTTTCAACCAGAATGTAAGCTTCTTTTTCAAGCGCTTTTATATGGCTGGCCAGGTTCCCGTCGGTTACCTCGAGCAATTCCTTTAGACGGTTAAAGTCGGCATCTTCATTCACCATAAGAATAGACATAATTCCCAGACGAATACGATGGTCAAAAACCTTATTTATGTTTTCTATAATTCCCACTTAGGCTTTTTTTTCGTTCACCAGCATACTACTTCCATAAAGAATATGCATTACTCCAAAACCAAAGACCCAGAACCAGAATCCATAGCCAGGAAACACAGCACATAACAAACCTGCGATAATTTCAACATAACCCAAATACTTTACGTTACCAATAGTATATTTTGAAGCGTTTATGAGAGCCAAGCCATAAAATATGAGCATTAAAGACGCTGTTAGGCCGTAGTGTTGACTATTTAATTTTATTAAAATATAAATACCTCCCGTGACCAACGGAATTAAAAAATTAAGTAACAACCGCCTGGTGGTAGTATCCCAGATCTTCGTGTTGTGCTGTTTGGCTTTTCTTGTGGTAAGCAAAAAGGCAGTCACGACACTTAAAACTGCGATTGCTAATAATAAAACTACAAGCATTTTAAAATTCCAACTGTGTAGCACTACAAATTCTCCTTTTGGCAATAAAAAGAAATAAGCAATTGCTGCTCCTAAAATAGCATAGACCCCGGCTAGTATACCCGATAGGCCACTAAGTGATATAAAACGAGACGATTTATTCATTAAATTCTTAATCTCGTGTATGTCTTTTAAATAATCTTGTTCACTCATTTTTAAAGTACTTTGAAAAACAAAGTAAGTGTATTTTATTTAATTTAAAGGCATGATTTTTAAAATCTTTAACAAAAAGAGGTAAAAACCTTTTAAAAACAGGAAAAACCCTCTTGCCGGTTACCTGTTATTGTTGCAATTTTGATATCAGAAATAAAGATTGTTTTTAGCCATAAAAACACAAAGCCCGTCATAATGCTAATTGGGGAGTTAGTATAGGCGGGCTAGATTTTTAAGGGATAAATTTTCCTACTTCTCTAGGACCGCTAGTGGTTCATGTGCATATCTTTCTTTAAGGTAAAAGCAGTAGTAGCTACTTTTTTAAGTTGGTTTTCACCTTCCTTTATAGAGATCTTTTGATATTTCTTTAAATCAACCGCTCCATAGTCGGTGTAGGTATTTGTCCCGTTGGGCCAGGCAATTTGTAATTGTTCTATGGAGGTGGCAGCACCCAAACCAATTTCGGCCTGTAAGCTGTTAGCCCCAAAACTTCCGCCGGAAGTAATCGTATAGTATATTATTTTTTGTGTGTTGTCTTTTTGTAGTGTGTTAATTTTTATACGGGCTCCAATAGCGCTTCTGTTACTTTTGGTTCCTTCAAGTTGTATCGTAATAGATGCATTGGTACGTAGTGGGTTTTCAAATAATGCATTTTGAAATACATCCCCAGAAACAGACCCCCCCATAACAGCATAAATATCTTGATCGCCATCATTATCCAAGTCGGCAAAAGCAATTCCGTGTCCTTTTTGTAAATGACCAAAATTTCCCGCATAGGTTACATCCTGAAAAGACGTACCCTTTGAGTTTCTAAACATTCTGTTGGGGATTATGGATCTATAATCCGGCGCTCCAGTCCCCAGGTAAAAGTCCAGATACCCGTCATTATCCAGGTCTCCAAAATTGCACCCCATAGTGGGAAGTATGTGTTCCAGATTGCTCTGTTTAGTAACATCTGTAAAGGTATTGTCACCATTATTTTTATACAATTTTGGATAGCTGGCATTCGGTTTTAGGTTCAAATAATCTGCGGCCACTTCATTTGCTGCTCTTTTCAACGAGGGAAGATCGAAACAGCTTACAAATATATCTTCCAGTCCGTCGTTATTGTAATCAAAAAACCAGGTGGGGAAACTTTCCAGGGGTTCTTTTACATTGGCACTTTGGGATATTTCTTCAAATTGCCAATTGGAGAGGGTAGTACCGCCTTTGTTTAGGTAAAGAAGGTTTCCGGAGGTAATGTTGGAGATATACAGGTCTGGCAGTCCATCATTATTTATATCTCCGGCGGTAACGCCTTTAATGTAGCTTGTAATATTTAAATTTAATTGTGGCGCCACATCTGTAAAAGTGCCGTTTTTATTGTTCAGAAATAATTGAGCTGGGTGGGGTTCTTGGGCAGTATGCGTTTCGTTACCTACAAAAAGGTCTAACCAGCCATCTACATTAAAATCTAACCAAACCGCAGCTTGTGTAGGGTACGCAGCATACATTCCCGCTGCTATGGTAGTGTCTGTAAAAGTACCATCCCCATTGTTGGTAACCAGGGAATTGGGTAAAATCCCCATAGACTTTACACCACTCCAGGCGCTACGTTGCACATAAAAATCCAGATCCCCATCATTGTCATAATCTGCCTGAATAAGGTTTAAGCCTCCGTGAATAGCAGCCAGTCCGGATTTTTCGGTAGCAGCTACAAAACCTCCTGCACCCTCATTTAAAAAATAATTTAATGTGCCGGACATGCCCCAGGAAGACACCATAATATCTATATTCCCGTCGCTATTAAAATCGTCCAGAATTACTCCCCCTGCAAGGTCGTTTACATCGGTTCCGGTAAACATGGAGATGTTTTCAAAAACAGGAATGTCATATTCCGGCTCAAAAGTGTTGGGTGCTATAAGTAGGGAAGGAGGGACGTTTTCGGGGTATTCACCCAGGGTCATATAGGCAACGTTCAGCAGCCATCTTGCCTGCAGATCTTCCGGGAATATCTTCAGAATATTCTGATAAATCTGGATTGCTTTTTGCGAGCCATTTTTATCCACGTGTACTCCTTCACCTTTAATAGGGAATAAGCAAGAAGCTGTACTGTGGTTTTCCAGACAATTGCGTTGTTCCCCAAGTCTTAAATACCCTAAAGCCAGAGCTTCGTGAAGAGCTTTGGTTGTTGGAGTTATTTTTTTGTTCTCAGGAAGGTTCGTTAAAATGGTTTCAAATACGGTAATGGCTTCTTGTGACCTGCCTGCTTCCAGTAGCACTTTTCCATATTCTATATATAAGCCTGGCGTGAGTGTGCCATTTGCTTTTGCAGTGTTTACCTCGGCTTCTACCAGCGTTAAGCGTTCGCCACTTTCATAGATATGCTTTCTGAAATTTGTAGCCCTTTTAATTTTTTGAATGCTATCCTTCATCTGCATTGTTCCTGAAACCTCATTACTACCTATTTTTTTAGTGTTTTCAGAAGATTTTTGAGACGCATCTTTACACGAAAAGAAAATCCCCAACATCAGAACGGAAATACATATAGAAGCAATTTTCATGGGTAGCTACAATTTTTGGTAAATTTACATATTAATTTGTGTTCGCATAAAACCAACCTCTAGCCATTCTAAATGAACCCAGCTGAAGCCTACATCTTAAATAAACCCGAGCCTTTTAGGACAATACTTCTGGAGGTGCAGGTTTATATTGAGCAAACCCTTCCGGCTTTTGATTTAAAATACAAATGGAAACTCCCTATTTATTATAGCGAAGCGTGTCCTATTTGTTATTTGAATGTTACCAAAGGATATGTAGATGTGTGCTTCTGGGCGCGAACTAAATTTAATGTGCACTTGGACGTGCTCATTTCTGAAAAACGAAAGCTTGTAAAATCGTTACGGTATTACAAACCAGAAGATATTGATGAGAAGATCTTAATAGAGTGTCTTGAAGAAGCTTACCGAACAAAAACCAAAGGCTTTACAGCTGGTTAATTGTTTTTCTGATAGCCGTTAGATCTGTTAATAATTTTTCCAGATTGGCAAGGTCCAGCATATTAGCGCCGTCACTTTTAGCATTGGCAGGGTCAAAATGAGTTTCTATAAAAAGACCATCGGCTCCTGTAGCAATTCCTGCCCGGGCTATTGTACTTATCATTTCAGGCCTCCCTCCGGTTACCCCTACAGTCTGGTTGGGTTGTTGCAAACTATGAGTAACGTCCAAGACTACGGGAGCGTATTGTTTCATAGTAGGAATCCCTCTAAAATCTACGATCATATCCTGATAGCCAAACATAGTACCTCGATCGGTAACACATACCTGATTGTTGCCACTATCGGTTACTTTTTTAACAGCGTGTTGCATGCTTTCAGGACTCATAAACTGTCCTTTTTTCAGGTTCACGACCTTGCCTGTTGCTGCTGCAGCAACAACTAAATCTGTTTGTCGAACCAGGAATGCAGGGATTTGAAGCACATCAACATATGCTGCAGCTAGTGCCGCATCACTACTTTCATGAATATCTGTTACAGTCGGAATTTTAAACGTTTCTGAAACTTTACGAAGAATTTTCAGTGCTTTTTCATCTCCAATTCCTGTAAAACTATCAATACGGCTTCGGTTTGCTTTCCTGAAGCTTCCTTTAAAGATGTAGGGTATTTCCAGCTTATCTGTAATGGTAAGTACGTTTTCAGCAATACGCAGTGCCATATCTTCCCCTTCAATAGCACAAGGGCCGGCCAGTAAGAAAAAATTATTGGAAGTAGTGTGTTTTAACTGTGGAATTAAATCTAAATTCATAGTAAGATCAAGCTTTTAGGGCACAAAGATACGCAATATTAAAACCGAAGTTTAAAACCTTACGTAATTATTAATGTTACAAAAGGTGTCGATTTTGTGGGAAATTTCGTAACCTTGTCATACTAAGCATACTAAAAGCATCATGGGGAAAACAACATTTGCTGGCAATTTGGGGTTGCTACATCTAGGAATTTTGCTGATTCTGGTTAATCTAGCAGTCATATATTTTTTTGATATAGAAGTGTCTAGAGCCATCAGGTTAGGTTCTTGTATAACGCTTATTGGCTATTTGTTAGTTAAAAGTGGATTTAAAAAAAACTTACTCGTACTTGGGCTTAGTTTTTTGCTGGTTAGAGATATCGCGGTCCTGTTTTATGAAATACCAGTGTTTAAGACTGCTTCATTACTCTGTACGGTTCTGGTGTATACAGGTATTTGTTTGTTCACGTTCAAACGATTGCCGATGGTTCGATTTAGCAGGACGATAATTATTTTTGGGCTTGTTATTATTGTTTTAAATATCTTCAATGTCTTTTACTTGTCAGATATCATCATTGCCTCTCTGGATAATGATGCACAGCTTATTTTATTCTTTACACAAAGTGCCGTTATGTTGTTTATGGCGCTGTTTGCCTTTTTATACAACGAATCCTTTGAAGGAACGCAGTCGTTGCATTTATTGCTATGTGTGTTGGCGTTTATATTTTCAGACTTAGGAGGCCTGGCAGCGTATTTCTTTGGCTATGAACCCGCTTTCTATGCAGAAAGAACATTCTACCTCATAGCAGCTTCCTATTTGGTACACTATACCATTAACTTTCAACCAGAGGCAGATGTTATTAGTGAGTTGAGCGATAGTGGACTAAAGGTATAAAGAAGCTCTTTATTTTTTTATAATTTTTTCTACTGAAATGTGATCGTTGTCTGAAGTTAACGTTACAAAGTAAATTCCACTGGAAAGTTCTTTGAGGTCAATAAATGACGGACTATCTATAGTTTTAATTAGTTTTCCAGAAATGCTGGTAATCTTAGCCTGTACAATTGTTTCTGAAGTATTGAGATATAGGGTGCCGTTAGTTGGATTTGGATATAGGAGTACCTGTTTAAGTTTACTTTCTTCCACACCTAATATGCCTGAATTTTTATACCAGGCAACTTTATCGTCCCCCAGCGATGCAGATACTACATCCAGCAGTCCATCGCCGTCTATATCGGCAGCCTGAGTGTCTCTGGGGAAATCAATTTCGGTGGTAATAACTCTTATTGGATTAAATACGCCAAGTCCGTTAGAGTTTTCTATCCAGGAAATAGTGTTTACGTTACGATTCAAAAGTAGCATGTCTAGGTCGCCATCATCATCTAAATCGTAAAACTTCCGACTTCCTACATGATGAATTATGTTACTTCCCTCCTCAAAGGTTCCTGTATTATTTATATTCTTTAACCAGCCCGAAGATGATCCATTATCCTCTTGGTAAGTTTCAAAAAATATATCTTTTAATCCGTCCGTATCTATATCAACATACTTAAGGTCCACAACGCTGGTCCAATCTGAAATAATAAAATTAAACTGGAGTATTTCATGCTCAAGTGAAAAGGATAGATCTCCATTATTTTCAAACCAAACAATAGTGGATGGGTTATAACTCTCAAGAGATGTCAGGATATCTATATCGCCATCGTTGTCTATGTCTTCAAGAATAGGTGGGTAAAATCCTGTGTTTCCATTGATAAGCAATTGTGGTCCTCCAAAAGTACCCAAACTGTTTTCGTTTTCAAACCAAACAATTCCATCAGAAAAAGTGTTTGTAATAGTGCTTATAATATCTAAATCGCCATCATTATCAAAATCTAGTGTACGGATCGATTTTATATATTCTATACTAGCTATAAGATGTTCCTCTCCAAAGGTTCCTTGCCCGTCTAAATGTTCAATCCACCTGATTTGCCTTGGATTGTTCTCAATGAATAATATGTCCTTATCCCCATCAGTGTCTATGTCTACATAATCAACACTTAAATACAAAGCAGGATCTGTTGAAATTACAGTTTTAGGTCCAAAACTACCTAACCCATTCAGGTTTTTAAACCATACCAGCACATGGTTTTCGGCTTGTGCCGAGAGCACATCTATAAACCCGTCGTTGTCAATGTCTACAGGAATAGATAGATATGCTTTATCTGTTTCGGTTGAAATAATTTGCTGTGAGCCAAATTGCGCTTTCAAAGAAATAAAGCTTAGGAGAGCAGTAAATAATAGAAGTGTGTTTTTCATAAGTGAAATTTAAAAAAAATCAAGCTGTACTATAATTCCAATATTATTCTTTAATAATTTTTTCAACTGAAATTTTTCCGGTGTCTGAAGTTAATGTAAAAAAATACATTCCTTTGGATAATTCAGAAATAGTGATAAATGATGGACGCTCTACAGTCTTTACTACTTTTCCTGAAATGGTAGTAATACGAACAGATGTAATTGTTTCCGAAGTGTTGAAATAGACGTTGTTATGTGTAGGGTTCGGGTAGAGAATTGAGGTGTTTTTAGCACTTTCGTTTATGTTAAGTAAGTTTCCGTTATTGGGATACCAGGCCAATCTTTGCCCAAAGGAAGAACACACAATTGCATCTATATCATTGTCATTATCGATATCTGCACCTGTAACGTGGCTGGTTCTCTCAATATCTTCACTAGCAATAACCGGGTTGCTATAATTACCGCTTCCACCATTAATTAAATAACTGAAATTACCATAATTGGTCGCGGTTGCAAACCCTAAAAGTAAATCCTGATCGCCGTCATTATCTAAATCCATATGTTCCATATGATATAGGTATAAGGGGTCGTTGTAGACATAAGCCCTTACAGGATCATTGAAGGTTAAGGAGCCTTCAACTCCTCTCAACCAACCAACATAGTTCAAGGCCTCATCATGATCTGTGGTAATTAAGAAATCTTTAGTTCCATCGTTGTTTATGTCGGTAACTATTAAGTCATTAATTTTGTAACTGTCTGAAATAAGACTATCAAATTCATATAGAGTTTCTACTGTTTCAAAATTTCCATTTCCATCATTTTTATAGAGCTTGATTTTACTAGGAGCTAAATCCCAGGTAGCAGCAATAATATCTTTATCACCATCCTCATCCAGATCGTTAACTGTAATTCCAAAACGGTTAAATGTGTCTAATGCTATAAATTTTTCGGCGCTAAAAGTTCCTGCTCCATCCATGTTCTCATACCAGACTAGCTGTTCCTGGAAGGAATTAGAGTTATGTACTGCTAACACATCTATATCACCATCTCCATCAAGATCACCCACTCGTATGTTATAGGGGTATTCATTTTGTACTATGAGTTTTTCCGTGCCAAAACCTCCCATTCCATCTTCATTTTCTAACCAGGCAACTTTGTCGAGATTGGTTCTATAAATTATATCCATATCGGTATCGCCGTCAAAATCTGCAAGTTGCATATCTTCCAAAGCAATAGCCCCTGATGTGATTAGCTGCTCATTACCAAAAGTTCCATTTCCATCTAAGTTTCTATGCCAGACAATTTTACCTCCAAAAGCTCCTGAAATGATATCAACAAAACCATCGTTATCCAAATCGTGTGGTATCGCTATAGAAGCATTCTCATGGTCAAGAGAAATTAATTGCTCCGGACCAAACTGAGCCTTTAAGGAGAGTACGCTTAAGAAAGCAATGCATAAAAGTAAGGGTGTTTTCATAAGAAATTTTAAAATAGGGGATGCAGTGCCCTAAAGATACAAATTTATAGGCTGTGTTTTTTGGTCATAAAACAAATGGTATAATTAACTCTAAATTCATTAATTAACTGTACTTTTGCACCGCCTAAAAAAGGGCGAAGATAGTTCTAGCTATTAATTAAAAGTCACCCGTTTATTCGGGCGTTAAAAATGGAAATAAAAAACATTGCTATTATAGCACACGTTGACCACGGTAAAACAACCCTGGTAGATAAAATTATGCACCACTGTAGCCTGTTTCGTGAAAACGAAAAAACAGGGGAACTTATCCTGGATAATAACGATCTGGAACGTGAACGTGGTATTACCATTACTTCAAAAAACGTATCGGTAACCTATAAAGGGACAAAGATTAATATTATTGATACCCCTGGTCACGCCGATTTTGGTGGAGAAGTAGAGCGTGTATTGAATATGGCAGACGGAGTGTTATTGTTAGTAGATGCTTTTGAAGGACCTATGCCACAAACCCGCTTCGTATTACAAAAAGCAATCGACCTTGGGTTAAAGCCTTGTGTGGTTGTAAATAAAGTAGATAAAGAAAACTGTACTCCAGACGAAGTACACGAAGCTGTTTTCGATCTTATGTTCGAGCTGGGTGCCGAAGAATGGCAGCTGGATTTCCCAACTGTATACGGGTCAGCCAAAAACAACTGGATGAGCGACGACTGGAAAGATGAGACAGACAACATTGAACCCCTTTTAGATATGGTGTTGGAGCACATTCCAGCCCCGAAAATTGAAGAAGGAACTACACAAATGTTGATCACTTCTTTGGACTATTCAAGCTTTACAGGACGTATAGCTATTGGGCGTTTGTTGCGCGGTAACATTAAGGAGAATATGCCTATTTCTTTGGTAAAAAGAGATGGAACCATTAAAAAATCACGTGTAAAAGAAGTACATACTTTTGAAGGTCTGGGGAGAATGAAGGTGGAAGAAGTACAGGCTGGCGATATATGTGCCCTGGTAGGTATTGAAGGATTTGAAATTGGCGATACCGTTGCAGATTTCGAAAACCCGGAAGCGTTAAAAACCATTGCTATCGATGAGCCAACAATGAGTATGTTATTCACGATTAACGATTCTCCTTTCTTCGGAAAAGATGGAAAGTTTGTGACGTCGCGTCATATCAAGGACCGTTTAGCAAAAGAATTAGAGAAAAACTTAGCACTTCGTGTAGAAGACACGGGTAGTGCAGATAAATTTATGGTGTTTGGTCGTGGGGTATTGCACCTTTCGGTTTTAATTGAAACCATGCGTCGTGAGGGATACGAGCTTCAAATTGGACAACCTCAGGTAATTATTAAAGAAATTGATGGTGTAAAATGTGAGCCTGTTGAAGAATTAACCATCGACCTTCCTGAACACGTAAGTGGTCGTGCCATCGATATGGTGACCATTAGAAAAGGGGAGATGACCAGTATGGAAGCTAAGGGAGAGCGTATGATTTGTAAATTCATCGTTCCTTCCCGCGGAATCATCGGGTTGCGTAATCAATTGCTAACGGCTACGGCTGGGGAAGCAATTATGACGCACCGTTTCTTAGAATACCAACCCTTAAAAGGAGGTATTCCAGAGCGTCAAAACGGTAGTTTGGTTTCTATGGAGAATGGTTCTGCTATTCCTTATTCTATCGATAAATTACAGGATCGTGGACGTTTCTTTGTAGATCCGGGAGAGGATATTTACGAAGGCCAGGTAATTGGTGAAAACACACGCCAGGACGATATGGTGGTGAATATTACCAAAACCAAGAAATTGAGTAACGTACGTTCTTCAGGAGCAGATGACAAAGCAAAAATTGTCCCTGCTATCAAGTTTTCACTGGAAGAAGCACTAGAATATATACAGAAAGATGAATATGTTGAGGTAACGCCCAACCATCTTAGATTGCGGAAAGTTTACTTGAAAGAAGTAGATAGAAAACGTAACAAACTTTAATTGGAATTGTAGTAAGAATTAGGAGCTAAAATTCAATATTTTGGCTCTTTTTTTCGTTTATTTGTTACCAAATTGTAACGGCAACGTTTCTTAAAAATATTTTATATGAATTTTTTGTATTTCGATCCGGGTTTAGGAGCGATGATCGTGCAGGCAGTAGTAGCTGCCGCAGCAGGGGTTTTATTGTTTTCAAAGAATGCGTGGTACAAGGTAAAGGCGTTTTTCGGTTTGTTGAAAGAAGATGACGATGCTTATGACTCCATAGACATTGACGAAGATAACGACGACTCAGAAATTAATCTCGATGAGCACAAAAAATAATACACCTACCACTTCGGCAGGCAAGCACGAAGCCTCGTTCAGAGATCCTTCAGGCTATATGTTTCACGATGGGGATACCTTGCGTCGTGTCATTAACCCAATATACTTTCCACAGTACAATAAGTTAAAGGAAAGTGGTCTTTTTAAGACGCTTATCAAACAAGGACTGCTTATTCCGCATACCGAAACTTCGGTAGCCGATGATAAAATTGTCATCACTCCAGAGCATATTCCTTTTATTACCAATCCGTATGAGTGGAGTTTTCAGCAATTTAAGCATGCTGCCTTACATACGTTGAAACTTCAGAAATACGCGCTTTCAAAAGGTTTTATTTTGAAGGATGCTTCAGCTTATAATGTAACATTTCATAAAGGGAAACCTGTGTTCATAGACACTTTGTCTTTCGATTTTTATGAAGAAGGAACTCCCTGGCGCGCTTACAAACAATTTATTACTCACTTTTTTGGACCGTTGGTGTTGGCAAAGTACCACGGGACTGAGATCTTTAAAATGCTACAAACGCATATTGATGGAATTCCGGTAAAGTTGATATCTTCTATGTTGCCCGGGAAAACCAAGTTAAGCGCAACCATTCACACCAACATTCACCTGTTGGCAAAAATGGAAAGTAAACACAGTGAAGACTATAAAGCTGAAACCAAGGTTGCCAAGCTTTCAAAAAAACAACAGAGCAATATTCTGGAGAGTCTTTTCAATTTTATAAAGAAATTAGAGTTAAACGAAAGCTCCGAGTGGGGTAATTATTACGATAAGACCAATTACGAAACTGCAGCTTTTGAAGGCAAAAAGAAACTCATTCGGGAGTGGGTAACACCACTTAATCCGCAACGCTTAATCGACGTAGGTGGAAACGATGGAACCTTTGCCAGAACGGTTCTGGATAAGGTGCCAGACGTTATCGTTACAGATATTGATAGCAATGCAGTAGATTATAACTACACCCAACTACAGGAAAATAGCGAAACCAATATGTTGCCTTTTGTGTGCGATGTACTACAACCTGCACCAGGAATAGGTTTTAATAATACCGAAAGAAATTCGTTAATAGAACGCCTTAAAGGCTACAATCCAGATATTACAATGGCTTTGGCCTTAATTCACCATATTACACTTTCTGGAAATGTGCCTTTTGAGAAATCGGCCGAGTTTTTTGCAAAATTTTCAGAAACCCTCATTATTGAATTCCCAAAGCGGGAGGATTCATGGGTAGAAAGCTTGTTGGTGCGTAAACGGGAGTTTATAAATCACTTCGATTTTTATAATGAAACTGGTTTTGAAGCAGGTTATAGTCAGTATTTTACCATTGAAAAAAAGGAAATCGTACCCGGAACCAAACGCGTCTTATATTTGATGAAACGCAAATAGGAGCGTAGTCACTTAAACTACATTTTTTGAAACCCTCTGTAAAACATTCGCTCTATATATCTTTCATAGCAGCGCTTGCAGCAGGTTTGTATCCACTACTTTTTTATGTTTCAAACAATTACACGCTTGTAAATTCGTGGAGCCATGTAGCCTATTTTATAAGTGTTTTTCTAGGGGCACCCGTAGTAATTTTTTCTGTATTGAAAGTTATTTCAAGCAGTACTCTCCTTCAAAAATTTGAAAAATTTGTGTTACCGTTTTTAAACCTTTTTGTTTTCCTGTTTTTTATAAAAACCGCTTTGTATGCAGGGTTTCAGATTTGGATGGTGGTTGGGATTGGTGTTGTGTCCCTATTTTACGCTTTCTTCTTCCACAGGTATTTCCTAAAAGTAGTTGTATTCCAGTTGTTGCTGGCAGTAGTAGCTTGTTTTTATTTAATCCCCGAGATTAATGCCCAGTTTATATACAGCAAAGAATGGATAGAACAACCCGATGCGATTACTGAAGTGCAATTTAAAAAGAAGCCCAACGTGTATCTCATTCAGCCTGATGGGTACGTTAATTTTTCAGAATTAAAAAAAGGGTTTTACAAGGTGAAAGATAACAAACTGGAGCACTTTCTTCAGCAAGAGGATTTTACATTTTACCCCAATTTCCGAAGTAATTATGCCTCAACGCTTACTTCAAACAGTTCGCTGTTTACCATGAAGCACCATTACTATTTAGGGACTATTAAGTTTACTGAAATGCTAAATGCACGAAATATTATTATTGGTGAAAACCCAGTGCTCACTATTTTCAAAAACAATGGATATACGACTACCTTTTTAGCAGAAAGACCCTATTTGCTTACCAATAAGCCGAAGATGGGCTACCACAACAGTAATTATGTAAACAAGGATGTGGGGTACATTACAACGGGTTTAAAAGAGAAAAAAGATGTGGTAGCACCCTTAAAATCCTTTATAAAAAAACACAGCGGTACCCCGGCTTTTTACTTTGTAGAAATTTTTGAGCCAGGCCACATTGCAGTTGATAAAAAAAATGCTGAAGACCCTGAAAAGGAGCGTCAAAAATGGATTGAAAAGCTGGAGGAAACAAATAAAAAAGTAATTGATGCCGTAACCTTTATCAAACAAGAAGACCCCAAGGGAATTATTGTTATTTTGGCAGATCACGGTGGTTTTGTGGGCTTACAATTTATGCATGAGGCATACCAAAAAACTGAAAATAGAGATAAATTATACTCTATGTTTGGTGCAAACCTCGCAGTATACTGGCCAGAAGGGGTTCCTTCAGCAACCAAAGAAATAAGATCTACTGTCAACTTTTTTAGAATTTTATTCAGTTATTTAAGTGAGGATACAGCGTTACTTGAACACCTGCAGGAAGATGGATCTTACCTTCCAATTTTACAAGGAGCTAGAAAAGGAATTTACAAAGTACTGGACTCTAACGGAACCCCGGTCTTTGAGAAACAATAATTACTGCTATTTTTACAGCGTTTATGAAAAAATCCCAGTTTAAGAAAATAGTTTTGTATGGTCTTGCAGCAGGTTTGTACCCCATTATATTTTTCTATACCAATAATTTCTCCCTTATTAATTCATGGAGGCATTTTACTTTCTTCATCGGGTTGTTTTTGATAGCTCCTATTTGTTTGTTTCTGGGAATTCAGTTGATGAGCTTTCTACCTTCCATCAAAAAGTTACAACCAGCTTTATTTTCATATCTAAGCGAAAATAACAGCTATATAGAGAATTTACAGGAGGATGCAACCTATACCATAATTACCGAAGGTGTCTATGAATGCATGAATAGTACAGGTAAGATTGTTTTTAGGAAACGATAAATACCGCTATTTTTACACTGTTTATGAAAATACCTCAGTTTAAGAAAACAGTTTTATATGGTCTCGCTGCTGGCTTGTATCCCATTATATTTTTCTACACCAACAATTTTTCCCTCATCAACTCCTGGAAGCACTTTGTCTTCTTCATCGGGTTGTTTTTGGTAGCTCCTATTTGCTTATTTCTGGGAATTCAGTTTTTTAGCTTTCTGCCTTTTGTAAAAAAAATAAAACCGGTTGCATTTCCTTTTTTAAACATTACTGCTTTCTTATGCTTCATTCAAATTTGCTTATACGCTAAATTACAATGGGTATTTACCCTTTGTATTATTGTAGTTGCCACCTTAATTGCTGTGTTTTTTCGGAAGTATTTTAAGAAAGTGGTGGTGTTGCAATTGGTTTTGGCGTTGATAGGATTATTCTGGTTGTTTCCAACCATTAAAAACCAGTGGACCTATTCGAACGAGTGGACCAATCAGCCAGACGATATTGAGGCAGTAGTATTTAAAAAACGCCCTAATGTGTATTACATTCAACCAGATGGGTATGTAAATATTTCTGAAATGGGTAAGGGTCCCTACAAGAACATAGACAATGAACACTACTGGAGTTTTCTGCGGGAAAACGGTTTCAAAATCTATTCAGATATTCGTAGTAACTATAGCTCGACGTTGGTTTCAAACAGTGCTACATTTACCATGAAGCATCACTTTTACAATAATGGGTTTAACTTTAGTGAAATGGCCAATGCCAGGAATATTATTATTTCGGATAACCCAGTATTAAATGCCTTTAAGAACAATGGATACAAAACACATTTTCTGGCAGAGGGTTCTTATATACTTTCCAATTTTCCAGAAATGGGCTACGACGTATGTAACTTTGATTATAACGACATAGACTTTATTACCGATGGTTTTCAGAAAGAAGAAGATATTCTGGTACCCATTGAAAAATACTTACATATCGATGAAGACAAATCGAAATTTTTCTTCATCGAAATTTTTAAACCCGGGCACGTTCAGTCCATGAAAAACTTGACCATGGGCGCTCAAAAAGAAGCCGAATTATATGAACAGAACCTCGCTATAAGCAACGAAAGACTTAAAAAAATAATTCGCATGATTCAGGAAAAAGACCCTAATGGTCTTATTTTAATTATGGCAGACCACGGTGGCTATCTGGGGTATGAGTATATGCTGGAGGTGCGAGAAAAAACAATGGATAGGGATAGGATCTATTCGGCTTTCAGTACACAACTTTCTATAAAGTGGCCTAATGGTGAAGCCCCGGAAATAGATAAACACTTTAAAAGCGGTATTAATACCTTTCGGATATTATTTTCGTACTTAAGTGAAAACAATAAATACCTTGACCATTTACAGGAGGACGCCTCCTATACCATTATAAAAGACGGTGCTCCGCAAGGAATTTATAAATGTATAGATGGAGATGGCAATGTAGTATTCCAAAAGCATTGAAACAGATAACAAACTATGGGAATGTCCTTAAAAAAATATGAAGTAAAAGTTGCCTTAGCGGCCGGTCTATACCCTTTTTTGCATTACTATAACGGTAATTTTGATATGGCCGACTCCTGGTTGCAGCTTGGATTTTTGGTAGCCATTTGTTTTGTGTTGCCTTTTATGTTAATGGCACTCTCCAAACCTGTGTTTAGGTTAGGGTTTCTACAAAAGCTTGAAAAGTATAGAATGACCGGAGTTAATCTTGTTATGTTTTCAGGGCTTATTGCGATGCTTATTTTTTTGGGGAATAAGAAGTTTATCGCAGTCGTACTATTTTGCGCTGCTTTGCTAAGCTTTTTAGTCTATAAATACCTAAAAAAAATAATTGTCATTCAGTTTTTACTGGCTGCACTTAGTGTAATCACGCTGGTTCCTAAACTGTGGTTTATGATACAATACAATGCAGATTGGACTCAAATTTCTTCAGAATTACAAGGGGTACAGTTAGCGCAAAAACCAAATATCTATGTAATCCAACCCGATGGCTATGCGAATTTTAGTCATTTGTCGAAACCTCCGTATAGTTACGATAACTCAGCATTTGAAAGCTATTTAAGCAATCAGGGCTTTGTGAACCACCCTAATTATAGAAGTAATTACTATTCCACACTTACTTCTAACGCTGCTTTGTTTTCGATGAAACATCATTACTATCAAAATACATATCCCGGAAACCTTAAAACCATGGGGGCACAGGAAGTGGTGGTAGGACCCTATAACAACACACTCAATATCTTAAAGAACAACGGC
Organism: Flavobacteriaceae bacterium UBA1903; assembly: GCA_002337605.1. Lineage (GTDB taxonomy): Bacteria > Bacteroidota > Bacteroidia > Flavobacteriales > Flavobacteriaceae > Marinirhabdus. The sequence goes on along the minus strand of DDGL01000004.1, from coordinate 73,287 downwards.
TATACCAGTCACTTTATAACAGATAACTCTTACTTTTTAATCAATGGAAAACAAACTGCGTTTGACCATTGTAACATAGAGCGCAAGCAAGTAAAAATATACGATACAGGGCCTGTTCGTGGTGCCGATATTATTCCGGATTTTGACGCAGCTATGGCAAACCTACCGCAGGGAGCCAATTTTGTGTTTATTGAAAAAACACTGCCTAGCCACGTCACTCATGAAAAAGGATATACAACCGGCGTAGCAGGCGAAAGGGATGCGTACCTTATTAGATTAGAGCAGGCAAACGACTGGCTTACCAGTCTTATTGAAATTATAAATAAGTACGACCCTGACCCTATGATTATCCTGGTTGCAGATCACGGGGGGTATGTTGGCCTGCAATATGTCCAGGAAGTAGAAACACGAAAAATTAATTCTGTAGAAACCATCTCTTCTTTTACCAGTATGCTCAACATAAAATGGCCAGAAGGGTATACACCAAAACATACAAATATTAAAAGCAGCGTAAATATGTTCCGTACCATTTTTGCAGAACTTGCCAATAATGATGCTATCTTAGAAACTAAAGAACCTAATACCAGTTATATTCCGTTGTATGACAGTTTTTTTGGTGCCCATTTTTATGAATGTATTGACGAAGATTATAACGTAGTTTTCGAAAAGATTGAATAACATAAATGAGACCAGCCAAATCACATAAAAAAGCATTAAAAATTCCTGCATTCCTGGTTGGGGGTATTGCCGGGCTGTATCCTCTAATTTTCTTGTATTCTAAAAACCTTACCCTTATCAGCACCTGGGAACATTTGCTGGTATTCTCTACAGTAGCGTTGGTTATCCCGGGGTGTGTTGCCTGGGTTTTATATAAAATTTTCAGTAAGAAAAATTTTGTAGGAGTGCTCTTGCTGGTATTTAATCTATTTGTGTTCCTGGCATTACTTACAACGGCTTTGCACGCAGGGGCACAAGCTAAATTTATAGGATTGTCTTTACTTGTGGCTCTGGTGTTGGGGTATTTGCTTCGAAGATTTAGAGTCAAAATAATTATGCTCGAACTAATTTTATCCGTCATTGCCTTGGTTGCGCTGGTTCCTAAGCTCTATGAGTTTGCCAGCCAGACCCATAATTGGATGGACCAGCCAGATGCTATCGAAGAGGCAACTTTTACTAAAACACCCAATATTTACGTAATTCAGCCAGATGGGTATGTAAATCCATCGCAGTTAAAGCGGGGGTATTACGAAATGGATACTTCAGAAATGAATGCGTTTTTGACGACTCACAATTTTGAAATCTATGAAAATTTCAGAAGTAACTACGATGCTACGCTGTCTTCCAATAGCTCACTTTTTGCAATGAAACATCATTACTACCAGGGGGATGCAGCAAATTTTGAACTGTATAACGCCCGGGAGCACATTGTTTCTTCCAACCCGGTACTTTCTGTATTAAAAAACAATAACTATACAACCCATTTTATTACTGAAAGCCCATATTTATTGTTAACAAGACCAGCGCTGGGGTACGATTACTGTAATTACTCGTATACTGAAATTCCCTACTTAAGTAAAGGCTTTAAGCTGAAAAAAGAAGTGAAACCTGCCCTCTATGAATTTATGGAACAGCCGGGGAAAACCCCTAAGTTTTTCTTCGTTCAAATACTGAATCCAAAACATATTGATGGAGGTACAAAAGGTGAAAATTTAGCTGAAAAAAAACGGAAGATCTACCAGAAAAATTTAAATGAAACAAATCTGCTCCTTCAGGATATTATTACGCATATTCAAGAAAATGACAAGAATGCTCTGGTAGTACTGGTTGCAGACCATGGGGGATATGTTGGATTTGAATCCCTGTTCCAGGGAAATGTATACACTGAAGATCCCGATAAAACAATTTCAATATTTAGCAGTCTTCTTGCCATATCGTGGCCGGAAGGTACCACTGTTATGTACCGGGACAGCTTGAAAACCAATGTTAATTTGTTTCGGGTTTTATTCGCTCACCTAGCTGAAAAACCAGAATTTCTTACCAACTTACAGGAGGATGCAAGCTTTTTAAAGATATCTTCAGGTGCTCCCGAAGGCGTTTACAAGGCTATTGATAGTAAGGGAAATGTTGTTTTCAGTAAATTATAAGGTTACATGCCTCAAACATCCTACACTATAAAACGACTCCTACTCGCTGCTACTGCGCCAGGGATTTACTTTATTCTTTTTTACTACAGTCGTAATTTTCCAATTATAAACTCCTGGGAACACGTAGGGTTCTTTGTCGCTTATTTTCTAGTACTGCCCATAGCGTTGTTTTTTATTGCGCATGCCCTTGTAAAGCTGAAGCCCTTTAGACCGTTTAAAAAATACATACTAACGTTCTTAAACGTTTTTACATTTCTGTATTTACTGAAGGTCTTTTACTATACAGGCATTGAGAAAGACAAAATTCTGCTTGCATTTATTATTGCTGTTGTGGTTGCGTACTTTCTGTATAAGCACGTGTTGAAAATAATTGTATTCCAGTTTGTGTTAGGGGTTCTGGCGCTATTTGGGTTGGGGCAGACCATCGTGGAATATGCTTCAATTTCGGAAGACTGGCGCACACAACCAGATGCCATCGCTAAGGTTACCTTTACTAAAAAACCAAACATATACCTCATTCAAACAGATGGCTATGCCAATTTTTCTGAACTCAACAAAGGCTATTACAACTTTAATAACTCAGAGTTTGAAGCGTTTCTAAAAGGGCATGATGTTACATTTTATCCTCAGTACCGCAGTAACTATTCCACCACAGTAGAATCTAATGTGGCTATGTTTAATATGAAGCAACATTACTACAATAAGTCCTTGAGCCACGATGAGATTTACAATGGACGGAATATGATTTTTACTGAAAACGTAGTCTTAGATGCCTTTAAGAATAATGGGTATAAAACCTATTACGTTACAGAAACTCCCTACCTTATTGCCAACCGCCCTACTATGGGTTTTGATGTAAATAGCTTGCCGTACAGTGAAATGAAGTACATACGGAATGGCGCAAAACGTACGCATGATATTGAAGCTCCTTTTAAAAGGTACTTGCAGGAAAAAGAGGAGGTCCCTAAGTTCTTTTTTCTTCATATGCTAAACCCTTGGCACATAACAAGTGCTAAGAATGTTACGGATAGAAAAGAAAGCGAACGCGAAAACTACCTGGAGCGTCTCCAGGAAACCAATAAAACTCTGGAGCGGATTTTCACTTTGATAAAAAAAGAAGACCCCAACGCGCTAGTTATTTTTATGGCAGACCACGGTGGTTTTGTGGGGATGAACACTACGAGTGAGAAGTTTACTAAAAATATAGACCGTGATTTTCAATATAGTATTTTTGGAGCTAACCTGGCCATTGCGTGGCCTGCTGAAGCTCCTGCGTATGACTCGGAGTTGAAATCTTCTGTAAACTTATTTAGAGTCTTGTTCTCGTATCTTTCAGAAGATAAGACCTATTTAGATCACTTAGAAGAAAACGGCAGTTATCTAATAATAAACAAAGGCGCCAAAGAAGGTATCTACCAAACTATTGATGAGGATGGTGCTGTTGTTTTTAAACCTATAAAGGATTTATCTTTTTAATCCTAAAATACTAAAGAATAGACTGAATAAAATTACCTGTACCCCTAATAGCATGGTGGTAATAGCAGGGATGACAAGGCGAAGCGTATTAGAGTTTGTAATATCTCCAAAATTGAGATCGTGCCAGTAATTATAGGCTAAAACACTTAAAACCACACCTGCAATAATAAGTAAAGCCCCTACAATTAGTCCTTTTTCTAAATTGATAAACTGAAATTGTTTGTCATATTTTTTAGACTTTGGAAGCAATCCATTTTCCACGGTAAATACCTTGGTAAGTCCATAGAATAAGATAAACTGAAAACCAATCAATAAACTTACAGAAGTGAACAGCAATGTATGTACATCAAATGTTACGCTACCTATGCGTACGGGGTTGTATATTAGAAGTACAGAAGTGATCAACCCAAAGAAAAACAGTAAAAATCCTGGATAATAAAACAACCATTTTGGGCTGTATAGCACCAGAAACCTCAGGTGTCGCCACCCATCTCTCCAGGTGTTTAAATGGGGAGGTCTCGTTCGGCCATCTACCGAAAGCGTGGTAGGCACTTCGGCAATTTTCATATCTTTTAAACTTGCTTTTACTATCATTTCACTGGCAAATTCCATTCCTGTGGTTTTTAACTCCATACGCTGGAACGCGTCTTTGCTAAACCCTCGTAAGCCACAGTGAAAATCGCCAATTTTAGACTTGAAAAACAAACGACCAATAAAGGAAAGCACCGGATTGCCTAGGTATTTATGTAAAAAAGGCATCGCACCTTTTTCAATCCCGCCTTTAAACCGATTCCCCATTACCAGGTCATAACCTTCGCGGAGTTTTACCAAATACGGCATCATATTACTAAAATCGTAACTATCATCAGCATCTCCCATCATCACATAGGTGCCTTTTGCTCCGGTAATTCCTCCAATTAATGCATTTCCATAGCCTTTTTCTTTAACGTGCACCACACGCGCTTGCAGGTCTTCAGCGATCTTTATAGAGCCATCGGTACTGCCGTTGTCTGCGATAACCACTTCACCTTGCACGTTTTCACGCTCAAAAAAACCTTGTGCTTTTTGTATACAAATAGCTAGCGTTTCAGCTTCGTTTAGACAGGGCATTACTACGGAAAGCTCAGGATTCATGGCGTGAAATAAATTTTTTCAAAAGTATGATTAAAATCAGAAGTCCAAGAAAATAATTGTAAAATAAATAGCGCATAATGCTATGGGAAGCAATGGCAACGATCATAGCATTAGAAATAATAAAAAGTGTTGCCATTAAAACAAATGCTCCGTTGAGGCCAAAACGTTTTAGCACACGTACCAGACTAAGTATGGACAGCGCAATCACAAAAAAGAGAATAAAAACCGATTTGAACCCATGAACGATGCTTGTGTAGTAGAGTGCAAGAAATTCAGTAAAATGAGCTTGAATAAGCTTTGGTGTCATTGTTTTGCAGGCATCTTCAATTGCAAAGGCATTTTTGGGTGGCGTGAACCCTTGACTGGTGTAGTATGTTAACCCAAAGTCATGAATGTTCTGGTTGCAAATCTTTGGGAAATTATAATGAAAGCGCATATACTTTTCTTTATAACTTCCCTGAACTTCAGTGCTTAGAAGGTTGAGGCTGTCTAGTTTTTGGTGTGAATGGTCGTAGACTGCCTTGATGTCCTTGATTTCAAATATTTTGCCGTCGGTTGCTTCAGAAACATAGAGTGGAAGTGCGACTACATTCACATAGCTGTAAGGGGTCGTTTTAAAATAGCCATAAAAAATATAGCGGTAGGTTTTATCTGCAAAAGAGGAAAGTATAGGTAATAGAAAAAGAGTAAGCACTAAAAAAAGTGCTTTTGGCTTAAAGATTCTTTTCTTCAGTTTTAATGCATATAGAAAACCAATAATAGGACCAATTATTATAAACTGCCCGCGCGTAAGCACCAATGCTAAGTAGAGTATAGCGATGTGAACAATTTTTTTTGACTGATCTCTAAAAAGAAAATCTATGGTACAAGAGATTAAAAACAGGTATAGTGGATATGCAAGTCCTTCTGAAGTTAAATTTAAAGCAACTTCTATAGGCTTAAAATATGGGAACAATAAAACTCCAAGAAGCAAGCCTTTTGCCAGCCACGATAATCGAAAAAGCTGGCTTACATTTTTGAGAATAACCACAACTGCCAGAAAACCCATTAGCAAATGCCCTGCAACAGCAACAACATCGAAACTACTGCCAACTATGGCCCGAAGTCCTCTTAGGTAAATAATGTAGCCAGGGAAACGTGTAATATCGGCCCGTAAATAACTAAACGTATCTGGAGAATAGAGGGGGGGCTGAACGATAAAAAACAAGAAAAAAACACCAAAAACTAAGAACAGTAACCTGTTTTCCAGCGTATTTTTAGGAAGTAAGGTTGAAAGTTTACTCAATTTAGATGCTATTTAAGCGTTATAGAAGTCACGATAAAAGTAAAAATAATTTTAGTTTTACAATCGGTAACCAACAACTGTTTTCTTTGAGCAAGTCAATACCTACTTTTAATGTTGAAATATACAATTCTGCACATAAGAATGTGTGGAACCAATTTGTAGAGCGTGCAAAAAATGCCACATTCTTATTTCATAGAAATTTTATGGAGTACCACAGCGATCGTTTTGAAGATGCCTCGCTCCTGGTTTTTAAGGATACAAAGCTTGTTGGTATTTTACCAGCAAATAGAGAAGGGGATACTGTTTATTCCCACAAGGGGTTGTCTTACGGCGGATTAGTACTTTCTACAAAGACTAAGATCGAAGATGCTACGCTGGCATTTAAAGCAATTCTAAAGTTTCTGGAAGTACAAGAGGTAACGCGGTTACAATTGAAGGTACTTCCTAAAATATACCATTTACAGCCTGCGGACGAAATAGACTATCTTTTATTCTTAACCGAAGCAACCCAAACCCGTGTAGATGTATCTGCTACTATATACAATGAACGTGCGTCAAAGATTCAGGGAAATAGGATGGAAGGGGTAAAGAAGGCCGAGAAACAAGGATTGTATGTTGAAGCAGGAAAAGATTTTGAACCCTTTTGGAATAAGATCTTAATTCCTAATTTGCAGAGACGTCATAATGCCAAGCCCGTTCATTCCCTGGAGGAAATTGAAATGCTTGCAGCCAAATTTCCTAAGAACATTGTGCAGTTTAATGTGTTGAAAGATGAAGGAATTGTAGCCGGAGCTACTATGTTTATAACAGATACTGTAGCACATGTGCAGTATATTTCGGCAAATGAGGACAAGCAGCAATTAGGCAGTTTGGACTTTCTGTTTCATCAATTAATTACTTCTACCTATAGGGAGAAAAAGTATTTCGATTTTGGGGTTTCTAATGAAAATCAAGGAAAGAACATCAACAAAGGATTACAGTACTGGAAAGAATGTTTCGGTGCCAGAAGTATAGCGCAGGAGTTTTACGAAATAAACACCGCCCATCACACTAAATTAGATTCCGTATTTATATGATTCCATTTTTAGATTTAAAAGCCATTAACGACCGTTTTGAAGGTGCTTTCAAAGAGCAGTTTCAGCAGTTTCTGGATACGGGATATTATATTTTGGGTAATTCTGTAACATCTTTTGAACAGGATCTTGCAAACTACTGCGGAACAAAACATTGTATGGGTGTTGGCAATGGTCTGGATGCCCTTCGGCTTATTCTGGAAGGCTATAAAGTACTACATAAACTGGAAGAAGGTGATGAAGTGCTCGTAGCAGCAAATACGTTTATCGCAACAATAATTGCTATAAAACAAGCGGGACTCATTCCTGTTCTGGTAGAAGCAGAAGCCGAAACATATAATTTTGATCTTAATGATTTAGAAGCTAAAATTTCAATAAAAACAAAAGCTATTATGCCCGTACACCTCTACGGTCAGCTTGCTCCTATGAATGTGATCTCTGAAGTGGCAAAAAAACATGCCTTACTTGTTATTGAAGATGCCGCCCAGGCACACGGAGCAAAAAATAAAGCAGGAAAGCGAGCTGGAAATCTGGGAGACGCTGCAGGGTTTAGTTTTTACCCCTCTAAAAATTTAGGAGCTTTAGGAGATGGTGGCGCAGTGACCACCAATGACGCTAAGTTGGCAGCAGCCATTAAAAAGCTGCGTAATTATGGCACAGCAAGCAAATATGTAAACGAGTTATTGGGGGTAAATTCGAGGCTGGATGAAATTCAAGCTGCTTTTTTAAGTGTAAAACTACCTTCACTGGATACCGATAATGAACAACGTAGAAGTATTGCCAGGCGATACCTATCTGAAATTAAAAATCCTAAAATTATAGTACCACAGTGGGATGGTTCCGAAAATCACGTGTTTCATTTGTTTGTAGTTCAAGTAAAAGATCGCACAGATCTCATCATGCATTTGGATAAAAATAAAGTAGCCTATTTAATCCATTATCCTATTCCGCCGCACCAACAAAAGGCATTGCCAGAATTTGAAGGAGTACCATTTCCAGTTACTGAAAAAATTCATCAACAAGTAATCAGTTTGCCTATGAGTCCCGTGATGAGTGAAACACAAGTGAACCGAGTAATTCAGGTTTTGAATACATATTAAGTTTTAAGAAAAGCAAATACAATAAGGGCTGCTAACTAACGTCTACCTACTACCAACTAAAAATGAAAATTCCGGAATTTATACGTGCTAACCTGCTTTTAAAAATGACCTCGCTCAACGCGGTGGTGGTAAGCATTAGGCTGGCAATTGCATTTGGTATGCAACGTATTATGTACGAGTTTATAGGTGCCGAGGGGCTCTATAAAGTTGGGCAGTTGCGAAGTTTAGAACAACTACTTACTTCGGTAACCTCTATGGGTGTTTTTAACGGTGTAGTGAAATATCTTGCCGAATTCAAGGAAGATAAACCACAACTACAAAAGCTGTTTTCTTCTGCTTTTGTTTTTTCGGTATTTGGGACAACGGTTGCCGCCTTAGGGTTGTTTTTTGGCGCATCGTACTTAAGTGAATATCTTTTTGCTACGACCGAATTTACGTACTTGTTAAAGTTTATTGCAGTGCTTACACCTGCTATTGCTTTGCAACGCATATTTGATGGTGTTGTAAATGGATTGTCGCAGTACAAACAGTACGCGAAGATCCAGTTTGTAAGTTATATTATAAGTACGATACTCACTTTAACGTGTTTGTATTTTTATAATTTGGATGGAGCACTGGTAGCCATAGCATTGGCGCCTGTAATTCAGTTGGGGATGATCTTTGTGGTTTTCTTCAAAGTACTTAAAGAATACATTCAGTTTAAAGAGTTGTCCTTTAAAACGCCCATGGCAAAGAGTTTACTGGCTTTTACGCTTATGAGCTTTGTGTCTTCAATTCTGTTACCCTTTGTAGAAATTGACTTACGCTCTATGATCGCTGAACGGATTTCAGAAACAGATGCCGGAGTCTGGACCAATGTCACTGTGTTGTCAAAAAATTATATGGTTTTTTCAGGTTCTATTTTTACCCTGTACGTATTGCCAAAATTTGCGAGTATTCATACCGGAAATGAATTTAAAAAGGAGGTTTTTAGTATTTATAAAACGTTATTACCCATATTTGGCCTGGGGATGCTCGTTGTTTATTTATTGCGGAATGTACTTATAGAGCTATTGTATCCCGGATTAACAGAAATGGCTCCTCTCTTTAAATGGCAACTTATGGGAGACTTTATTCGTTTAGGATCTCTGGTATTAGCACATCAGTTTTTAGCGAAGAAAATGGTGCGGAATTATATTTTTTCTGAAATCATCTCTATTGCACTATTCTTTGGTTTATCGTATTATTTTGTGACAGATTATGGTGTAGAAGGTATTGTGATCGCACATTTTATCAGGTATGCACTTTACTTTTTACTAGTGATATTTTTGCTGTGGCGCTATTTTAATAACCGAAGAAATAAAAGATTGAACGCTCAAAAAACCGATTAAAACCTTACATTTAACATTACTATGTCTGTAGAAACTTGCACACTTTTTTTAGATAAAAAACCCTTTGAATTTAAAGTAGAAGGTAATTTCTTTTGGGGAGAAGACAAATTACTGTTTCAGCCCGAAGACAATGTAATCTCCAAGGTGCCTTGGAGTAACGATGGTTTTGGTGTCGTAAATGCATTTCAGGATAATGAATTTGAAGCGTTAAAAACGTCCATAGTAAAAAATATTGTCAAAGCGTTTGATAACCATAATATTGACTATCCTGAAGATTTTCAGCTAAAAGACTACCACAAAGTTGTGACCACCAACGAACAACATTTACAGGTAATCGATATTACCCGAAATTTAACTAATGAAGATTTTGACTTCGATATTGAGATGCTTGCAGAACGCTTTGGAAAAATCCTTGGCTATAAACTTACCTCTTTTGTTGAGGAGTTGGGAAAATCGCACATACAAATCAGGATTAACCGTCCCAGCTCGTTAGATATTAATCCGCCACACAGAGATGGCTACCTGAGCTATTGGGAAGATGTTGTAAATGTCTGGATTCCTATAGAAGGGTGTACCCCACAGACTTCCTTGCCTGTGTTGCCGGGAAGCCATTTATTGCCAGAAAACGAAGTGCTTCGTACCGAAAGCAAAGGCGCAAAAATTAATGGGAATACGTATTATGTACCGTGTATATTGAAAACCAAGGCGGGTGACCTAAAAATGATGCGTCCCAACCCTAAAGAAGGGGAGGCACTGTTGTTCTCACCATTCCTTATCCATGGAGCTGCAGTTAACAGAAGTGACAGCACACGGGTTTCTATTGAACTGCGTTTCCCGAAGATGAAGTAGATGAGGAGTTGAGAAGTTTAGGAGTTGAGGCGTTTAGAAGTATGTAATTTTATTTTTTCCATCAACCATCAACCATCAACCATCAACCAACATCCATAGTCCACTTTTCAAAATATCGTTTTGCAGCCAATATATGGTCGTGTTCTTTTTCTACAAAGGCCCGTGCATTCCTGGAGATTTCTATAATTTTTTTAGGATTGTCAATAAGCCAGGTTAATTTAGCGGCAATTTGCTGTGCATCAGGAAGGGCGTTTATGGCAACCTGGTCTTCGGCAAGCTGGTAATAGTCCAAAAATTCTTGTTCAGCACCTGTAAAAACTACTTTTCCCTTTGCCATGGCTTCCAGGGCATTAAAGCCTTGATCATACGCAAATACTTGATCTAAGAGGATATGACAGTTGTCAAATAGTTTGATGTATTCTGCATAAGGGACACTTCGTACCGTCACTATTTCTATTTTTTCTGAATGTGTTTCAGCAACCAGTGCCAATGCTTTTTCAAAAATATCATTCCCCTTTTTATAGTAATTATTGGTATTAATTCCGTGAAAAATAACCACTTTACCTTCAATATTTGGAAGTTGGTATTTAAAGTTGCTCAGGTTTACCGGGTTTGGTACCATTCCCAGATATTTCGGGTGGCCTTTTAAAGGAATGTCATAATCGAAATCTGAAGCGATCACCCCCTGTATATTTTTAAAAACATAATGATGTAAGTCCACAAATGCAGGGGTTAGGTATTGCGTCATATGTTGGAACTGCGCTTCAGTACCTCGTTTTTCCAGGTACGGGGTAGCAATGGAATAGCTAAATTTTTCTTCCATCGCGTATTTTACACTCAAATGATCTGTTCCGCAGGAAAGCAGGAATACATTCTTATTGTTCTTAAAAATAAAACCCAGGAGTTCTTTTTCAGTCTCAGGAACTGTTTGAAAGGAATTTTCGTTTACCAGTTGCACAATATCGTTCCCTTGAAAAACAGCTTGATTACTAAAAAACTGTCTCTTGATGCTTTGCGAGTTTAAGTCTTTTTTAAATAGTTTGTAAATAAATCGTTTTAAAAATAGTTTAAAACCAGAAGTATACGGCTGGACAAAATTAACGTCCACTTTTCTTTTTTTGAACCCGTCACCCAATCCCACAACAGTAACTTGATGTCCTAATGCTACCAAACCTTCTTTTAAAGTATGGTGAGAAGAATTATATTCGCCTACCAATAGGATTTTCATGTAACTTGGCTATTGAAATTTAACTTTGTACCGTGCAAAATACGCATAAAAAAATTTGTATCGTTAGTATTTGTCTCGCAAAAGGAGGGGCAGAGCGGTCGTGTGCTCTACTTTCTGAAATGTTAACAGCACAGGGGCATGAAGTACACATTGCCATTTTAACAGACGATGTGAAGTTCCCTTACAAAGGCACTCTCTTTAATCTGGGAAAGCTTAAAAAACCTGATGAACATTTTGGCGGAAGATTCAAAAGATTACTGAAATTGAGAGCGTATCTTAAAAAACATGCTTTCGATCTAGTAGTAGACCACCGCACAAAAACCGAGTATTATCGGGAGCTTTTTTACAATAAAGTACTTTATAAAGGCTTTAAAAAAATATATGTAGTGCATAGTTCAAACCCAGATTTGTACCTAACCCGCAGGCCCAATGAGTTTGCAAAAGTCTACAATAAAAATGCAGCAACTGTTGGGGTTTCTAAGTATATTTCTGAAACCATTTTACCCTCCTTCGGTATTACCAATGCCACCACTATTCACAATGCATTTGATCCTGACTGGAAGGAAATTGAAACTGTTTTACCAGAAGGCCTAACACCGGGCAACTACATATTATCCTACGGAAGAATAGACGAGCCTGTAAAAGATATTACTTTTTTACTGAATTCCTACACAGCTTCCAATCTATGGAAAGAAGGGGTACAACTTGTTATTTTGGGTGATGGGGAGGATAAAAAAGCACTACAGCAGTTTGCTAAAACATTGCCGTCTGGCTCTCAGATTGTATTTTTACCGGCCCAATCGCCATTTCACATACTTGCAAACGCTCAATTTGTAACCCTCACCAGCAAGTTTGAAGGCTTTCCAATGGTCCTGGTAGAGTCACTTTCTTTAGGAATTCCAGCAGTATCTTTGGATATTGTTTCGGGACCTTCAGAAATAATTAAACACGAACAAAACGGCTTGCTCATAGCTAAAAGGAATGTATCTTTATTTGCTAAAGGCATGCAACGCATGAGCTTAGACGGTGTCTTAAGAGATAAATGTAAACAAAATGCAAAGGCTTCGGTAGCACAGTTTTCTACAGATGAAATTGCCAAACAATGGAACCAATTAGTATACAATGAACTACGTTAACCTAGATGCTATTACTTTAAAAGAAATTCCTAAAATCATAGCCGAAGACGGTCGTGGTAATCTTTCTGTAATAGAAAAAGAATTATTACCCTACGAGATCAAACGCGTCTATTACTTGTATGATGTTCCTAGTGACTCTATTCGCGGCGGACATGCCCATAAGGAGCTACAACAGTTTTTGATTGCCGTTGCAGGGAGTTTTTCTGTCGTATTGGATAACGGGAGAGAACGAAAAACGTTTCATTTAAATAGACCCAACAAAGGTTTGCTTATTCCAAGTGGGGTATGGCGGGAGCTGGAAAATTTTTCAGCCGGAGCAGTTTGCTTATCGCTGGTTAGCGCAACCTATGATGAGGAAGATTACATCAGGGACTATTCTGATTTTAAATCAATTAAAAGAAGTTAGCCGTACACCTAATTTTTCAACAAGCGCTTTTCCTTTCAGGATCAAGTGTAATAGCTGCTTAGGTTGTTTTAGAATATAGCGCTGTTTCTTGGTTAGATTCTGTAAGTCTATTTTTTGAACAAAGTGCTTATAGGTAGTATGGTCTCCAGCCATTTTGTGTTGCATGGCAAAGGAAAACCTGTTCAGATCAAGATATTTTTTTAGACCAGGATGATGTTTTGCTTCGGCTTCATACACATCAAGATCCATAAATTTCCGAATGAGCGTAGGGGTGTGCGAAATTCTGTTGCTACCATCCAGATTATGTCTGGCAGTAATTAAACAGGTAAATGCAATGGGTTCTTGTAGTGCTGCACGAATCCATAAATCGGTATCCTCTCCGGCACCGTGGGTAATCGCTGTGTCAAACCCCTGGAGTTTTTCGAAAAAAGCTTTTTTAAAGCACACAGCACTCGTCCATGCTAGTGAATCTATAAGGCTGTTTTCAAAATAATTGGGAACTAGTCCCTTCCAATGCTTACCTTTTTCTAGTATCGGAGAAAGCATTGGGGTTATAAAGCTTCTATGGTGCCTTTTTTCATAAGCAGTGGCATACCATGTTGCGTCCGGAAAGGTAGTAATCAGGTCTAGCAAGTTTTCTAAGTGGTTGGGATGCCAGTAGTCATCGGCATCCAGAAATACAATGTGCTCACTGGAGGCTTTGGTGACTGCAAAATTTCGTGTTTTAGAAACACCCTCATTTTCCTTAGTAAAATACTTTATTCGGGGATCATCAAATTGTTGTACAACTGCTTCACTGCCATCTGTAGAACCATCGTTTACCAGGACAATTTCATAATCGGTCTCTGTTTGCAAGAATAGGCTATTGAGGGTTTTGGCAATGTCCTTTTCTTTATTATACAACGGGATTATGATAGAAAACTCAGGCATTTTTTTCAGATTTTAATTCGATATAGTATAACAGGCGGTAGAGGTCAAACCACCGCAGGTTTGGCGTTGAAGAAAGTAAATTCTGCTCCATTTTCTTCTTTTTTGCTGAAAAGTACAATTTAAAAACACCTAGAAGCCTGTACCTTTTAAGTTGAAGATAGGTTTGTTGTAACTTGGTTAAGTCGTTGTCCAGCGTTCCATTTTCCTCCAGCATTACAATAGATTTTACCGCACTTAAAGCCTTCTTCAGATACTTTTCTGAGGATTCCAGTCCCAGATGAAGCACAGGGTTCTCTATATGAAGCACGTTGCTGTTTTTTCTTTTCAGTTCCTGGGAAAAAACGAGGTCATCTCCGTAAAAGTTTTCAGTGGGAATAGGAAGGCTCAGGTAGGTTTCCTTTTTAATGAGCACGTTTTGTGTAATAACGAAATGTGGTTTTTTTTGTCTCTCTTTTACGGGTTGTACTTCCCGGTTTCTGCCGTATTCCCAGCGCAAAAGTTGCTTTTTGGGTGGTTTTTCTTCAGCATAGGATATGCCTCCAAAGAGTACTTCCTGAGCAGTATTTGAACAAGCATCCACATACTTTTGAATAAAATTTGAAGCTACCGGCATCACATCTGCGTCCAGAAATAATATCCAGTCATATGCAGCCGCCTGGGCCAACTGCAACCGTATAGCACTTCTGCCAATATTTTTGCTAAGCTTTTTTAAATGTGTTTTTTTATAAGTAACTATCCTGTCATTATCTGGAAGCGGTTCAGAAGAATTGTCGTCAAACACTAAAATCTCATAGGGTATCTCTACTGTTTCCAATTCATTGTTAAGCCTGGTAACAAGTTGAAAGACATTGTGGTTGTATGTTGGAATTAATATGGAAAGCATTACAATGTTTAAGATACATTTTTTTTAAGGAAGAGCACTGTTTCCGGAGTAAACCCTTTGCGGGTGTCTGCAGCATACTCTTTACTGGTTATACTGGCAAAATAATTACTTAATCGTGCTTTCAAACCTTTTACTGAATAGATCCTCACGTGGTCTTTTTGTCCAAATGCCTGTAACCTGCCTTCTTCAGAAACAATGGAAAAATCCTCATAAATTTCCCCTTCTTTAAATGGGGTTTGAATTAAACAAACTCCGCCTGGCTTTAATACCCTGTGTAACTCCTGCATAGCCTTTTGGTCTTTTTCAATATGCTCCAGGATGTGGTAACAAATAATAAGATCGAAAGTATGATCCTCACAAGCTATATTTGTGATATCATATGCGTGGTCTGCAATAAACTCGTCTTCATAGTCGGTACTGGCGTACTGTATGGTTTTATTGTTCTTTAATACCCTGTACAGGCTTCTTGACGGAGAAAAATGTAATATGTTTCCTTTAATTAATTCTTCAGAATTTAAAATATAAAAAAGCCTTCTGGTCCGGGCTCTACTGCCACAGAAAGGGCATAACAGGTCGCCATCATCGAGTGTTATAAATTTTTTTAGCGAGTGATTACAAATAGTGCACTCGTGATTTTTTCCTTTATAGCGCAGTGCAAATAAGGACCTGAAAAACAATTCGTTTTTAACTAAAAATCCTTTTGGGAGGACCGTTAGCGCCAATTTTTTTACGGCTTTGTACATGGGGCTAAATTACAAATATTAGCACCCTTTCTTCTATGAGAATTGTATTTTTATAAAGGTATTGTTTACATTTAACGGTATGAAAACAGCTAAAGGGTTACAAAACTGTTTGTTTGGTTTTATTTTTCTCTTGATGGCCCAAACATTTGTGTATGGTCAAACGCAAGACTCATGGTTCTTTTTTAGGGCTAAGGATACTCTTTTTAATCCTCAATTCGATGCAACCGGGGACTATCTAACCTATACAGGAAATGACAACAGGCTGCGGCAGGTACTTGAAGATTATAAAATTTCAACTTTTAAAAAAACCTATAAAGGAGCTAAAAAGGAAGCGCTAAAAAAAACATTTTTTGTCATTGCAGACCGCGCCGATTTACTGGACGATTTGTTACGAAAAGCGAAGCACCTGTTTGAATATGGAGCGCTGGTCCCGGAAGAAGAAAAAAAGATTTTTGAACCTAATGATTATGGACTTACCAGTACAATTGGTGAAAATATTGGGTTGCAGGTTAATTTGGACAATTATGATTTTTTGGGGTTGCCACAAGCCTGGTATTACACTACAGGTTCAAGAGATATTTTTATAGGCATATCGGATGGCCAATTAGATACTACCAACATTGAGTTTAAAGGAAAAACGAAACAAATTAAAAAATCCTCATTTTCTAACGGTCACGGAGTAGGGCAGGCAGTTAAAGCTGCAGGACAAGGGGATAATGGCTATGGTGTGCCTGGGATTTGTTATGATTGCAGTTTATATGGAACAGCCTTTGGAAATTTAAATTCTTTACAACACTTAAAGGATTTGTCAAACTTAGGGACAAAGGTCATAAACTGCAGTTGGGTAGGGAGAACCTACTACAATCACGGGCAGGAAGCCGTGAATGAAATGTTTGAAAATGGCACTCTTGTCGTAGCTTCTGCTGGGAACAGCGACTGGGGCAAAACAAAAGGGGAGGTATTGTATTATCCGGCTTCTTATGATAATGTAATTTCCGTATCTACAGTGATGTATAAACATGAGAATACGTTGGATAATATACAGCTGGGAAAAACCGGAAAATATTATGCAGAAAATATAAGAGGCACTGTGGGAAGAACGATGGGGTTTAAAAATAATGACACTTTAAGCGATCCACTTATTTACCATGTTTCAACGGCAACACTAAATACAGAGGTTGATATTTTAGCCCCTACCACAGGAATATTTTTAATGGAAACGTATATATTGTCCGGGGAGTTTGCATACCACGAATATCAAACAACCTCCGGGGCTTCTCCCTTTGTTTCAGGCGCTATTGGCCTGATGTTTTCTTTAGCTCCGTGTCTTGCGGTGGATGAGGTTGAGAGTATTCTTAAAATGACCGCTACAAACATAGACCATATAAAAGCAAACAAGCCTTTTGAGGGAAAATATGGTGCAGGAATGCTTCACATTGGCAGAGCGGTTAAAATGGTTCATGACCTGTATGCTGAAGACGAAACTGCAGTGATTGAAAACCAGAATTTTTCAAGATGGGATTTTAAACTAACCTCTTATTCTAATGAGGTTGTGATTAAAAATCAGGAATTTTCAAAGGATGCTACCTTGAACCTAAGAGCAAAAAATAAAATTGTTATTGGGCCAAACACGGTTTTGCGCCCCAATAAAAAGGGGAACATCCACTTAAAAATTGACCCTACGCTAACCAGGGAATGTGAATTAAAGCTTCGAAAAGAAAAGGAATAAGTTAATAGTCTTCCTTATTTTTTTGAGATGCTCCTTTTTTTGCAATACAAAAAACACTGATCCCGAAAGGAAAGTTTACAACCTGAAGTAGTTTGTTTTCAAAATTGATAAGTTGTGTAAGGAGGTAGTTTCCGAAAGGCTTTTCAATTAGATCTCCGTCTGTATTGTGGTGAGTATCTTTAGTTTTAGTTTCAAATTTTCTAAAAATATACACGGGAACAAATAGGAAAAAATTCCAGAAACTGGCCTTCTTTATCCTGAAGCCCGTATTCTCCATTTTTGTTTTAAGTTCAGGTAGCGTGTACCTCCTGTAATGCATATTCACTTTGTCGTGATGGCTCCAAAGCGACATAAATGCTGGAACAAACACCATGATTGTTCCGTTGGTAGCCAGTAGGGTATTCCAGTTTTTAAGCGCACTTTTATCATCTTCTAGATGCTCTAAACAATCTGAAGCAATTACAATATCAAATTTTTTTTGCAAGTCGATGTGTTGCGCATTCATTACATAGGCATTATCGATTCCATTTTTCTTACAGTTTTCTATGGCAATTGGGCTAATATCGACACCGTATAGGTTTTCAACGGCAAAACCATCTTGTTTTAATTCGTCTAAAAGAATCCCTGAAGAACAACCAATATCAAGTATAGAGACATCTTTAGGGTAGTTCGCAAGTAATTTTCTTATATAGTTTCTCCTTGACTTAAACCAGAAATGCTCTTCCTCAATTTCGTGATATTTTTTCTCAAACCCCTTTTCCATAGTACTTTAAAACCGGATTAATCGCTTTTTGAAGTTGCTGTATACACTTTGAAATATTCATTGCTGTCAATTAACTTCCAATTAGACTCAATGCTTCTGTAAATCTCATAGTGGCTTAATTGTTCTGAAGAATAACCGGTAGCTTCAATAAATACCACTGTATTTTTTTCTTCTAATTTTTTTATAAGTGATTTGTAATTTTCATTTATTTCTGCATCGTGCGCCCAATCTGTACCTATTGGATTAACGGTGCCTGTAAGATAGTGTGCGTGCGTAGCTGCAGGAATCACAGTAAAATTAGGGTATTTTAATGCCAATGTCTTCAACTCCTTGTATTTGTAGAACGTCTCCTTATCACTTTTTATAAATGCTAATTGAGGAAAGATAGTGTCCATTTCGTAGGTTAACTCTTTTCTGGGAGAATCCCTGTAAATAGTAGAGTATCCAATAAAAAAAGTTGCCAGATATGCTAGTAGTACACCCCCATAGACCCATTTTGAACCTTTGAAATTTTCAGCAGTAAAAAAGAAAATAAACGTAGCAAATACCAGAGGGAGTGAAAAATGAATGGGGGTTCTATACCCATTGCTTATGGAAGCACTCCAACCCAAAGCCAGTAAAAGTAATACCAAGAGGTATCTCTTGTCTTTTCTTAGCATGACAAGACAAAATCCAGCGCTTGCTATCCACCAGATCTGAAAGATAAATGGTATCGTTTCCCAGCCATCAATACTTTTAATAAAAAAGAGTAGTATACAGCTTGCTATCACAACATTCAATACCAAAAAAGAGATCGCTCTGGAAGTATATTTTAAGCAGAGCCCTATTAATACCAGCAAAGCAAGGATGTATAGCCAGTTAAACTTTAATGCCAGATAATACGTCTTTATACCTGCGTCTTTGAGTGCTGAAGACGAAGTCCGGACAAAGGTTTGTTCCCAAAACGGTTCTAAAGAATTGCTGAAATATTTAAATGATATATACCCTGCTACGGCTATAATACCAAACAGCGTATAATATTTTACTATAAAAAAGTCTTTTTTAATAAGCAGGTACACAAAAATAAAAATGGGCATAAAATAAAAAGACTGCTTGGAGAATACTCCTAATACAACAAGCACAGTCCCTAATAAGATATATGCTACTTTCGTGTTTTGCCTGAGTAAAAAATACATCCCAAGCATACAGAAGAAAACGCCATCGACTGTATTCCAGCTCATTGGCGGGTAATTGTGAATTGAAATTAAAGCCCCTACCGCTGCAATAAAATATACTGAAGCGCTGTCTTTTATTGTAAAATGCTGCATTAAAAGTTTTGCCCCTACTAAGGAGTACACAAAAATCTGTACATAAAAGAAACTCCTGTCTAAAAGATACCCATACGTTTCAGAAATAAACAGAAAAATGGTGTGAAAATACGCAGGAATAGCGGGTCTGGTATATATAAAGTCCCGGTGCGGAATCTGCCCGTTATAGATATTCCAGCTCGTTCCAAATATGTAGCCTGTATCGGTACCTTCAAAACCAAAAGGCATATAAAAAACAATATAAAAACCGCAAAGGAGCCAGAATACCAGTTTAAAGAGCTTTTCTGTCCAAGAATTCTCAATGGTCATACTGCTGGTTTTTTAAATTGGAGCTTTCAATAATATAAAGCGGTCTGTTTAATAAATTTTTGTTCATTCTGCTTATGTAAGCCCCAATTATTCCAATTGAAATAAGTTGAATGCCGCCAATAAATAAAACAGCTATAATAAGAGACGTCCAGCCTGTGATGGTTTTTTGTAGTATAAAGTGCGAGTAAATGGCAAAGATGATTGCCAGAAACGAAAGAAAAGAGATGAAAAACCCTAATTTAGTAACAAACGACAACGGCTTGTCAGAAAATCCGGTAATACCATCCATGGCAAATTTGAACATTTTTGATACAGAATACCCTGTTTTACCTTCTTTACGACTATCCCTGTCATACAACACATAGGTTTGGTTAAAACCTAACCAGGAAATTTGTCCACGAATAAATTTGTTCTGCTCTGGCATTAGGCGAAGGTAACGCACTACTTTTTTATCTATTAATCTGAAATCTCCGGTATCTAAAGGAATATCTGTAGTTGTAATTTTTTTCAGAATTCGGTAGAACAACTTTGCAGTTACTTTTTTAAAGAAACTTTCGCCCTTTCTTTTCTTTCTTTTGGCGTATACCACTTCAAACCCCTCTTTAAATTTTGCATATAATTCAGGGATCAATTCGGGTGGGTCCTGCAGGTCGCCATCAATAATCACTACAGCATCTCCCTGGCAATAATTGAGCCCCGCTGTCACGGCAATTTGGTGTCCAAAATTTCTGCTGAAGTTGATATACCGAACATTAGCATCCTGTTCGGTGAGCTTCATCAGTTCAAAAATAGAGGCGTCTTTACTACCGTCATTTATAAATAGTAACTCATAGCTTGCTGAAATTTCACGAACCGAATCCTTAAGGCGTTTGTACAACACCGGAATATTTTTTTCTTCATTGTAAATAGGTACAATGACCGAAATGTCTGGGTGGCTGTTAGTGTTTTTCATGAATTGGCAGTCTTGAAACTAAACGGTCTTCTGCACTACCTCAAAAATCTGACTCTCATCACATTTCAGGGTTTTGGAAGGGTATTTTAAGAGCAATGCATAATCGTGTGTAGCCATTAAAATAGTATTGCCGTTTTTGTTAATTTCCTGTAATACTTGCATAACTTCCACGCTGGTTTGTGGGTCCAGATTTCCAGTAGGCTCGTCAGCCAGGATTAATTCTGGATCGTTCAGCAACGCTCTGGCTATTGCCACACGCTGTTGTTCCCCACCAGATAGCTGGTATGGATATTTAAACGCTTTGGTTTTCATCCCTACTTTGTCTAAAACCTGTTCTGTTCTTTCTTTCATTTCGTTTTTATCTTTCCAGCCCGTTGCTGTTAATACAAAATGAAGGTTGTCACTCACAGTGCGATCGTTCAACAATTTAAAATCCTGAAATACCACGCCTAGTTTTCGGCGTAAGAACGGAATGTCTTTTTCTTTCAGGGTTGGTAAATCATAACCTACTATATGCCCTTCGCCTTTTTGCAAAGGTAAGTCGCCATACAGTGTTTTCATAAAACTACTTTTTCCCGTTCCCGTTTTCCCAATTAGGTACACAAATTCACCTTTGTCAATAGAGACAGAAACGTCCGAAAGAATTAAATTCTCTCGTTGAAAAATAGAAGCATTTTGTAAAGAAAGTACGGTGTTTTCAGACATTGAGCGATTCGTTTTTAATAGAACGTTCCAAAAGTAATGCTATTCTTCCAACTCCGAAAGTTTTTCCTTTAGTACCTCCAGTTCTTTTTGCTGCTGCAGGGTGTAGAGTGTCAATTCTTCTACTTTTTCCAATAATAGTAAGTTCATTTCTTTGAGAGATAGCCCTTCTTTTTCAAGGGTTGAGGCCGAAGGAACATTGGGCAAATGCTTGTGTTTTGTTACAAACTCCTCTAAAGCAGCAAGCGATAGTAATTGATACGTTGGTTTTAAGGTTGAGGTGCCTTCAGCATACCATTCAAATACATAATCCGGAGCTACGGCGCCATTTAAATCTACGAGTACTTCCTGGGTGTGTATCTTACCTTTTACAGTAAGCAACTCATCTGGGTTGTTGGTGCCAATACCAATCTTTCCGTTTTTTTCTGAAATATTCTTGTAATCACCACGCTGAGCAACGCAGCTTATTGAAACTAAGGTTAGTACTATTAACAGTATATTCTTCATAACAAATTGAGATTTCAGTTTTGTGAGGTTTAAATTTAGGTAATTTTATTTTGTTAAACATTTATACCCCAAACTATATAATTAACCTGTCATAAAACCGTTACTACACTAGCAACACTTCTACTCTAAAAATTCTGAAATTCTATAACTATGCCCAAAAGCCTCGCACTTTTAGCACTTTTGCTATGCGTTACTGCGTCTACATTTGCACAACGCACCGCTACCTACACAAATAATCTTGTAGATTACAACAAAGCCATTGAACTGTACGATAACAATCAGTTTCTGGCAGCGCAATCCTTGTTCACCACCATAAAGGAACGTACCTCAGAAATTACAATAGAGGGAGATTGTGCCTACTACATCGCTAATTGCGCCGTGCGTCTCAACCAGCAAGATGCAGACCAGTTAATGGAAGAATTTGTAGAAGAGTATCCTACCAGCATTAAAAGAAATGATGCGTATATAAACGTAGCTAACTATTATTTTGAAAACGGAAAATATGCCTATGCGCGTAAATGGTACGATAAAGTAGACGAAGCCAGCTTGCCACGAAGCGAACAGGATAAATATTACTTTAATAATGGCTATGCCTATTTTAAAAACAAGCGTTACGAGGAAGCTAAGAAATACTTTAACCGTGTAAATACTTCTGAAAAATATGGTTCCCAAGCCAAGTACTATCTTGGCTTTATTGCCTACGAAGGCGACGATTATACCGAAGCCAACACCTTGTTTGAAGAAGTAAAAGGCGATGACCGCTACGACGAAGGACTGAGCTACTATCAGGCCGATATGAATTTTAAACTCGGAAAGTTTCAGGAAGCTATAGATTTAGGCAAAGAGCAGTACGACCAGAGCAGTCCACAGGAAAAAAGTGAACTGTCTAAGATCATTGGAGAAAGCTATTTTAACTTGGGGCAATACACCGAAGCCATTCCGTATTTAAAGGAATACAAAGGGAAACGTGGCAAATGGAACAATACAGATTATTATCAGTTGGGGTATGCCTATTACAAGCAGGGTAATTATGAGAATGCGATAGGGGAGTTCAATAAAATTATAGATGGAAATGACTCCGTTGCTCAAAATGCCTACTACCATTTAGCTGAGAGTTATCTGAAACTGGAACAAAAACAACAGGCATTAAATGCTTTTAAAAATGCTTCAGAACTTGATTTTTCTGCTGAGATACAAGAAGATGCTTACCTAAATTACGCTAAACTGAGCTACGAGATCGGAAACAGCTACCAAAGTACTCCCGAAGTGCTATTAGGCTTTATGGAAACCTATCCCAAAAATCCAAATAACGATGCGTTAAAAGACTTGTTGATAGACAGCTACATTACCTCCAGAAATTATAAGGGAGCAATGGACCTACTGGAAAACAACAAAAATTTCGAAAATAAATTAGCCTATCAAAAAGTAGCCTTTTACCGCGGGATAGAATTGTACAACGAAGGAAATTACAGCGAAGCCATTACAATGTTCAATAAATCTTTACAAGAGCCTCGCAATGCAATATTTACTGCAAGAGCTACCTATTGGAAAGCAGAAAGTGATTTCCAGCTCTCTAATTTCGAAGAAGCTTTACTAGGCTATAAGCAATTTGCACAGTTACCATCTGCAGCACAAACTCCCGAGTGGGAAAACAGCAAATACAACCTTGCGTACAACCAGTTTAAATTGAAGAATTACACCGAAGCCATTACGCAATTTAAAGGCTATGTGGAATCCTCTACCTCTAATGGTGCCCGGAAAAAAGATGCATATGTGCGTTTGGGTGACAGCTATTTTGTGACCAGCCAGTACTGGCCAGCTATGGAAAATTATAATAAGGCTATTGAGTTAGGCACGCCAGACAAGGATTATGCTTCGTTTCAAAAAGCAATTAGTTATGGTTTTGTAGACAGAACAGCATCCAAAATTGAAGGACTGCAAGAGTTTGCAAAGAGTTTTCCTAAATCAGTGTATCGGGATGATGCCCTTTACGAACTTGGAAACACCTATGTGAGCCTGGAAAAAACACCGGAAGCTCTGCGAACCTACGACCAGCTCATCAACGAAATGCCCAAAAGTAGTTATACCTCCAAGGCGCTGATGAAAAAAGGATTGATCTATGATAATTCGGGAAAGAGTAACGAAGCCCTGGCTATTTTTAAGCGTGTGGCCAAGGACTTTCCATCAACACCAGAGGCATTACAAGCGGTGTCTTCGGCAAAACTGATCTATATAGATCAGGGAAAAGTAAATGAGTATGCTTCCTGGGTGCAAGGACTGGATTATGTACAAGTAGAAGATGCAGAATTAGACGACGCTACCTACCAGGCGGCCGAGCAACCCTACTTAGAAAATAAAACAGGGCAGGCACGTTCCAGATTTGAAGAGTATCTACAGCAGTTTCCTAACGGACAACATGCATTGCAAGCACATTTTTACCTGGGACAATTGTATTTTGCTGAAGACAAATCGGCGCAAGCCATTCCACATTTCGAGTTTGTGGTTTCCAAAGAGCGAAGTGAATTTACAGAACAAGCGCTGGCGCGGATTTCAGAATTGTATCTGGGTCAAAAAGACTATGAGAATGCTCTAAAATACCTCACTCGATTAGAAGCTGAAGCCGATTTTCCGCAGAACATCATATTTGCGCAAACCAATAGTATGAAAGCCAGCTATGAGCTTAAAAGGTATGGAGAAGCAGTTAATTTTGCTGAAAAAGTACTTCAGAATGAAAAGATAGACAATACCATTAAAAGTGATGCGCAAATTATTATTGCCCGTGCTGCCATCAAAACTGGAGATGAAGCCAAAGCAAAAACTGCTTATGCTGAAGTTGAAAAAATAGCAACAGGCACCCTGGCTGCGGAAGCGCTGTATTATGACGCCTACTTTAAAAATAAAGCTCAGCAGTATGAAGCTTCTAATGTTTCAGTACAAAAACTAGCGAAAGACTATTCTGGCTACAAACAATACGGTGCTAAAGGATTGCTGTTAATGGCAAAGAATTTTTATGCGTTGGACGATGCATACCAGGCCACGTATATTTTAGAAAGCGTGATCACTAATTTCACGGACTACCCGGAAACTGTAAACGAGGCCAAAGCCGAATTGTCTCTCATTAAAAATGCTGAGGCGAAAACAAATGCGTCTGTAGAGACAGATAAAAACTAAGTTCCCATTTCATCATTTCAAAACAAGTTAAGACAGATTATATGATTCGTTTTATAAAAAATACATCAAAAAACAACCTCTTAAAGGGGGCTAAGGGGTTACTAAGCCTGCTTTTAATCACGCTATCTTTTTCAGGGTTTGCCCAGGAGGAAGATGAAAACATTGGTACCGAAGTAGTAAACATTGTAAAACCGTACACCCCTACTATTAGCGATGCATTTAAAGTAAAAGAAACGCCAGTACTGAGCGATTCGGTAAACACACAAAAAAAGAACGTGCAATACCAGATCTTCTCGGTCCCTGTAGCTTCTACATTTACACCAGCAAAAGGAAAAGCTGCTACTGTTGAAAAAGCAAAACCTATAAAATTATACGATAATTATGCTACGCTGGGATTCGGGAATTATACCAGCATTTTAGGGGAGTTGTACAGCAATTTTCAGATCAGCAGAACCGATAATGCGGGATTCTTTTTCAGACATAATTCGTCACAAGGGGGCATAGATGGTATTAGACTGGAAAACAAATACTACAATACCCAACTGGATGGGAACTATACAAGTCGCCAGCGGGATGTCTCGTATCGCCTGGACGCAGGGGTGAAGCACCAGCTATTTAACTGGTACGGATTAAACGAAACCTACGATACTGCCGACGATGAATTTATAGCAGGTCTGGATGTTCAGCAGACGTATTTTAGCGGAAACGTAGGCGGAAGTATTGCTGTGGACGATTCATTTTTTGAAAAGATTGCTGCCAATGTTCGTTTTTTGAGCGATGCTTTTGGCTCTTCAGAGTTTAACGTTACAGCGAAGCCAGAGTTTTCATTTCCGTTAACGTCGTTTACCTTAAAGGTAGATGGTGAGGTTGACTACCTGAGTGGTAGTTTTGAAAAACAATTTATAGACATAGGCTTGGGAGGAATAAACTACAGCCAGTTAAACGCCGGGATTACCCCGTCTTTAGTGTACCTGCAGGAAGACCTTACGCTTTCCCTGGGAGTTACCGCTATGGCAGGTCTGGATTTAGAAAACAGTGAAACCGATTTTTTTATCTACCCGCAGATCAATGCTTCCTATCGCTTGGTGGAAGAGTTTATCACTGTGTACGGAGGTGCTGAGGGCGGATTGACACAGAATAGTTACTACGATTTTAAAGAAGAAAACCCGTATGTGTCGCCAACTTTATTTGTGGCTCCAACCAGTCAACTATACAATGGTTTTGGAGGGATTAAAGGGAAAATTACAAATGCCGTAGGGTATAATCTACGGGCTTCTTACGGCAAAGAAGACAACAAAGCCCTGTTTAAAAATAACCCGGATGTGCAAAGCGATACAAGTATGACAGAAGGGTATGGCTACGGAAATTCATTTCAGGTGGTGTATGACGCTATAAATACCCTTTCAATTTTTGGAGAGTTGAAGGTAGATGTTTCGGAAAAATTCAGTCTGGGAGTAAATGCTGAATTTTTTAGTTATAACACCGATGTGGAACAGGAAGCATGGAACTTACCTGAATTAAAAGCTACGTTGTTTTCAAATTTCAGTATCACTGAAAAGTTCTACGGAGGCGCCAGTTTATTTTATGTGGGAGAACGGCAGGATTCGTTTTTTAAAACAGGAATATTTTCAAATACACCACCTAATACCGTGACGTTAGACGCCTATCTGGATGCAAATGTTCACGTAGGATATCGTGTGGACGAACGGCTTTCCATCTTTGCCAAAGGAAGTAACTTGCTAAGCGACAATTACGAAAGATGGTTTAATTATCCTGTACAGGGAATTCAGGGATTATTGGGAGCGACCTATAAGTTTGACTGGTAGTTTTTTGAGTACGAATTTTGAGTGACGAACGACGAATTAAAACTTAAAAAAAACTGTGGCAAGGAAAAATAGAGGATTTTTGAGTAGTATTCTTTTTTTTTAAGCTTCTGAAATTCAATTTTTTAAAACCTACCTGGAGAGTGGAACGTAAAAATACCCGTGGAAATCATAGAAATCTGTATCACTTTAGCGCAACCATTTTAGAGAAGCGGCGTCTGTAGAGTATGAACCACAGAAAAATGCTTTTTATTTTTGCCGGAATCGCTATCGCCCTTATCTCTTTGGGCTTTTTGATAGGTAGTGAAGAACCCTACGCAAGCATCTGGCAGGTTGCAGTTAAATTCTTTCTGCTTTCATTTTTAGTCTTTGCCATACAAGCAGCGTGTTATTTCTTTGGCTACGGAATGTATAAAATGGTGTCCAGAGGCAGGTTGTATTAGGAATATTTTTATTTTTCGACTCACGACTCACGACTCACG
>DDGL01000004.1:0-45586 GCA_002337605.1 Flavobacteriaceae bacterium UBA1903 | reverse complement strand
TCACGACTCACGACTCACGACTCACCCTATAAGGCTTCCTGAGCACTTACGCTTTTTCTGCGGAATTTTATCGAAGGACTTTCCTCTAAATGTTCTATTTTTACGAAAAACCAATCACCCATGAAGTATTTCGTATTTCTATGTTCCATAGTGCTATTTTCCAGCTGCGCCCCCGAAAAAATTTCAGCAGATCTTCTCATTAAGAATGCCACAGTTTATACGGTCAATGATGCTT
This sequence comes from Flavobacteriaceae bacterium UBA1903, assembly GCA_002337605.1. GTDB lineage: Bacteria > Bacteroidota > Bacteroidia > Flavobacteriales > Flavobacteriaceae > Marinirhabdus. The sequence goes on along the minus strand of DDGL01000004.1, from coordinate 45,351 downwards.
TTGAAACAGCAAATGCCTTTGTAGTTAAAGAGGGTAAAATTCTTGAAATAGGGTTAAAGCCCGAATTAGAACTCAAATACGACCTCAAAGAAACCTACGACGCCAGGGGAGCTACCATCGTTCCGGGATTGATTGATGCGCACGCCCATTTGTATAATCTGGGAGTGACCAGGCAACAAGTAGATCTGGTTGGGGCTACGAGTTATGATGAGGTGCTGCAGCGTGTGAAGGCCTTTCAGCAAGAAAAAAATACTAGCTACATTACAGGCCGTGGTTGGGACCAGAACGACTGGGATATAAAGGAATTTCCTACCAGAAAAGAGTTGGATACCTTGTTTCCTGAAACCCCCGTTGCACTCACCCGAGTAGATGGACACGCGATGATCGTAAATTCCAAAGCCATTGAGCTGGCAGGAATCACTCCTAAAACAAAGATGGAAGGTGGGGAAGTAATGCTGGATAGTCTTGGACAACTCACCGGAATTTTAATAGACAGTCCTATGAGTCTCGTACGGAAATCTATACCGGCTCCGTCACGGGAATTTTCCATACAAGCGTTAAAAGATGCTGAAAAAATTTGCTTAGAAAATGGCCTTACCACTATAAATGACGCCGGATTAGGCCGAAATATCATAGAATTAATAGACAGTCTCCAACAAGCCGATGCCTTAAAAATTAAAGTATACGCTATGGTGAGTACTACAGAAGACAACCTGTCCTATTATCTGAATAAGGGAATTATAAAAACAGACAGGTTAAATGTACGTTCCGTAAAGGTATATGCAGATGGTGCATTAGGTTCCAGAGGTGCTGCGCTTCGGGAGTCTTACAGCGATAAGGAAAATCACTTTGGAGCGATGATCACCCCTGCCAACAAGCTGGACCAATTGGCTGAAAGACTTGCGAAAGCAGGGTATCAAATGAACACACACGCCATAGGTGATTCGGCCAACGTTTCAGTATTGCGGGCTTATAAGAAAGCTTTAGAAAGGTACCCGGACGCACGCTGGAAAGTGGAACACGCACAGATAGTGACCCCTAAGGATTTCGATATATTTTCAAAAAATATTATCCCTTCCATTCAGCCAACGCATGCTACCAGCGATATGTACTGGGCCGAAGACCGGGTAGGAGGTGAGCGTATAAAAGGAGCGTATGCTTATAAAACGTTATTGGACAAAGCAGGAATTGTAGTATTAGGAACAGATTTTCCGGTAGAGCAGGTAAACCCTATGCATACTTTTTATAGCGCTGTTGCTCGTAAAGATTTAAATAATTATCCGGAAGATGGGTTTAGAATGGAAGAAGCCTTAACACGAGAAGAAACCTTAAAAGGAATGACACGTTGGGCAGCCTATTCAAATTTTGAAGAGGATGAAAAAGGAACTATAGAAGTTGGAAAAGCAGCCGATTTTACCATTCTGGATAGAAATATTATGACAATCCCCGCAGATAGTATTCCAAAGACAAAAGTAGTGGCTACATTTATTAACGGTGAAAAAGTGTTTGCAAAAGAATAGGGTGTTTTATTAATGTTGGATCAAAATTTAATTTTTGACAACCAACAACCAATCTATTTCCCCCCTTTCGCCTGTAAATCGGCAATGCAAAGCGCATCCAGTTGTGGAATGTCAGATTCCATTGGGTCTGGAAGAGTGCTGGGAATGGTACTGGCAAAAAACATTAAGCAATCTTCTACCACACAATGCTTATTGTTGTCCGGATCTTCATGGTCTGTATGGATATCGTCATTTAGAATGTTTACAAGTCCAAATAAATGTCCAAATTCATGTCTCAACGTGGTTGCTTCCACTAAAAAACGGTCTACATCTAAACTCTGCAGCGTTTCCTGATAAATTACTACAGAAGTATTTCTATACGCTGTACCTAACGTAACTGTGGAACCTGTGTCGCCTTGTGCATTTCCATTGGCAAAAAATACGTAAATCGCAATTTGGTCGTCTGTAGTGTATCGGGTGCGGTTTTCGGCTTCAATGTCTCTTATTTCCTGGGTAGTGTAAGGTTCTCCGGGAGGTGGGGCGATCACGGTTTCTACAATGCTAATTCCATCAGGTTTGTTTACGCGCTCGCTTAAAAACCGTCTGAGGTTATCGATTGTGCGTTGCTCGGGTCTAAAGCCATTGCTGTATACTAATTCAACCACAAGACTTTTATAAATATCGTCGGATAAAATATCTTCAGCAGATTCGCCCAACCCTAACAGATTTTCAGCTTTTGAATCGTCTATAGCAACATCGTCATCTTTTTTACAAGAAGAAACAATGGCAAGAATAGAAAGTAGGAGTAGAAATTTGGAAAAGTAAGTCTTCATCTATTTATTTGGAAATTTTAGCAAACATAGCGTAAATATGGTAGTATGGAAATAGCCCACCTATTTTTAACGCTTTTTTTCTGAATTTCGTTTACAGTCGGTTAATACACCTGAAACTTTCACTTTTTTAGTTATTTGAGGCGGTAAGTCTCGCCAGGTAATCGAAGTTTTCACCTCTTTTTAAAATTCCGAATGTTAATCCGTTTGCTTCGGCCAATTGCTTACATAAGGCTTCGTGCAGGTAGAGCCAAGGGAAAGTTGGGGTAGTTTCACCCTTGTAACTCATGGTGAATTCCAGTTCGCCGTAATAGCGCTCCTGTGGTACCCAGATACTACCATCGTCATTTCGGTCATACATATATTGAAGGTCACTGGAGTCTATGAGGATTTGTCCGTTTGGATTTAGAATACTTTTTAAATGCTGAAGGTACTTATTGGTTTTTTCCACCGTTTCAAAAATTCCAGTGCCATTCATCAATAGCAAAATCGTATCAAATTTTTCTTCTGAAATAGCTAAAATGTGGGTTTGCTCCGTTTTTTGAATCCCACGTGCTCTGGCAACTTCGATGGCCCCCGCTGAAATATCTATCGCTTTCACCTGAAACCCTTTTTCTTGTAACCACAACGAATGGCTTCCGGCACCACATCCTACATCCAAAATGGTTCCACGGCATTTTTTTAAGGCGAATTGCTCCAGTTTGGGCATTTCAGCAAAATTCCGGAAAAGATAGGGAAGGGGTAGTTCGTCGTCTTCACTTATATTTGTTGAAGTGATGAGGTCTTCGGTATACTTTCCGTTGTGGTAATCCAGTAAAGCTTTTCCCAGGAGGTCGGTCATTAGTTAATTGGGGTGTTGGTGAGTTGGTTAACAGGGTGAAATTTTAGTTCTAATTTCAATTTTCAATTTTCGTTTTTCTACTTTTGCAGTATGGAAGAAACCCTTCAACAGCTCCCTCAAAAGGCCAAAGATACACATAACGAGAACAAAAAGTTTTTTGCAAAGCTGAAGAAAAAGCCGCCCAAACATCTGGACTCGTTGATGCAGGAACTCCACGATGCCGAGTTTGAACGTACAGATTGCCTTACTTGTGCTAATTGTTGCAAAACCACGGGACCACTATTTACCAATAAAGACGTGGAGCGTATTTCGAAACATTTCAGAATGAAGCCACAGCAGTTTATTGAAACTTATTTGCGGGTAGATGAAGACAATGACTACGTCTTACAAAGTGTACCATGTGCTTTTCTGGGAGCCGATAATTATTGCAGCATTTACGATGTTCGTCCAAAAGCCTGTAGCGAATTTCCACATACCGATAGAAGGAAATTTCAGCAAATCTCTAATTTAACCCTGAAGAATGTAGCTATTTGTCCTGCCGCGTTTAACATTGTGGAGGAAATGAAGAGAAGGATAGCTCAGTAAATCGCAACTACCACAGAATAGAGCAAATTTAATTACTCATACAATAAATAGTTGCTTCGCATCTTCTCATAACTCTTTAGACCCTCCTGCCATGTTTTTCTAATTTCACGAGCCGTAAAGCCCTTTTCAATTTGATCTTGCAATTTTTTAGTGCCCGCCAGCGTAGTGAAAAACGAAGTGAAAAAATCTTTTTTCTTTCCATTGGCAACATAGGCCTCCATAAGCCAGTCCAGATTAAGTTTGTCCATTTTTGGGTAGTTGCGGAGGTCTTTTCCGCGACAGACTTCTCCCTTAAATTTAGGGTTCTTGGCACCTTCGTTGGCTTGAGGAGTAAATGTGAAATCGTAAAAACGCTCCGGTAACGATGGGGCTCCAAATACTTGAAACTGCATATTGGTTCCACGACCAGCACTTATAAATGTCCCTTCAAAAAAACACAGGCTGGGGTAGAGGGAAATGGCAACATCGTTAGGTAAGTTGGGCGATGGTTTTACAGGCAGCGAATAGGCTGTTTTATGGGTATAGCCTTCATTTTTAATTATGGTAATGTCACAGCTAACACCGTTTGCCAACCATTTTTCTCCATTGATCATTTGGGCGTATTCGCCAATGGTCATCCCGTGTACTACAGGAACGGGGTGCATGCCTACAAAACTTTTGTATTCAGGCTCTAAAATGGGGCCGTCAATGTAGTGTCCATTGGGGTTTGGGCGGTCTAAAATAAGCAAAGGAATACCCTGCTCTGCGCACGCTTCCATTACATAATGTAAGGTGGAAATATAGGTGTAAAATCGGGCACCTACATCCTGAATGTCGAACACGAGTATATCTATCCCTTCCAGTTGAGTTTTGGAGGGTTTTTTATTGGTTCCATATAACGAAATAATAGGCAACCCTGTTTTGGTGTCCACGCCATCTTTTATTATTTCCCCGGCGTCTGCTGTTCCTCTAAAACCGTGTTCTGGAGAAAAGACTTTGGTAACATTTATGGCATTATCGCGCATATAATCTACCAGATGCGTTTTTATGATTTTTTGGGTTTCAGGTTGCTCTTCGTCAAAAGAGGCAAGTTTTTCTATGATCACACTTGTTTGGTTTGCGACTACTCCAACCTTTTTAGTACTCAGTAGCGGGAAATAGACACCCGGTTGTTCGGCTCCTGTGACAATATTGTCATTTGGGTTTCCCACTTCTTCCAGAGATCCAACTTCCATTTCTGTGGTTGTTTTCTTTTCGGCCCGGTCTTTATCACGTTGTGCGTCTTTGGTAATGGCTTCTCCTGCTTTTATGATATCGTTTAGGGTGCCGTCATCACCTTCATTAGTTTCGGTGTGGGTACTTCCGCAGGAAAAAACGGCAAGAGATAAGATTAATATGGTATTTTTGAACAGTAATAACCGCATAATTTAGTTTGTGAATTTCGAATTTTTCATCGCTCGGCGCATCATTGCTGCCAAAGACTATAAAAGTAGTATTTCGGGGCCAATAATAAAAATTGCGATCACTGCAATTGCCCTTGGGATTATTATGATGTTGGTAAGTGTAGCCACGAGTATGGGCCTGCAACAAAAGATACGTGAAAAAGTATCTGCATTTAATGGCGATATTATTATTACCAATTACGATACCAACCAAAGTAACGAGTCTCAAACCCCCATTAGCAAAAAACAGAATTTTTATCCAAATTTCACACAGGTTGAAGGAGTTAAGCATATACAAATTACTGCCCAGAAAGGTGCAGTGATTCGTACTGCAACAGAATTTGAAGGTGTCATCGTAAAAGGCGTTGGTACCGATTACAACTGGCAGTATTTTGAAGAATTTTTACGAGAAGGAAGGCTTCCAGAATACGCTGAAACCGATGTAAATGAAGAGGTATTAATTTCAGAATATATAGCCAAAAGACTAGGTCTAAAACTAAATGATAAAGTAGTTACCTTTTTTATGCAGGAAGGCGCAGCACAAAAACCCCGTGCACGTGGGTTTGATATCGTAGGGATTTACAACAGCGGTTTTCAGCAATTTGATGAACAATTCCTTATAGCAGACATACGCCATATTCAACGCCTGAACAAATGGGAAGAGGACCAGATAGGCTCTTTTGAGGTATTTGTTGAAGATTTTGACAATATAGATGCCGTTGGAGGAGAAGTATATAAAACCATAAAGAGCGACCTGGATGCTGTGACCATTCGCCAGAAGTACGGATCTATTTTTGAATGGATAGACCTGTTCGATTTTAACACCTACCTTATCATCGGGATTATGATTCTGGTAGCAGGAATTAATATGATCACTGCGCTGTTGGTTCTGATTTTAGAGCGCACTCAAATGATAGGTATTTTAAAAGCCATGGGAAGCAACGACTGGAGCGTGCGGAAAGTATTTTTATACAACGCCATGTATTTAATTGTAGTGGGACTTGTCTGGGGTAATGTGATTGGTTTGGGAATGCTGTTTGCACAAAAATATTTTAAACTTTTTCCGCTAAACCCCGACACGTATTACGTGACTGAAGCTCCTGTATATCTGGATGCAGGATATATTTTAGCTTTAAACGTAGGTACGTTCGTGTTGTGTTTGGTGATGCTTTTACTGCCAAGTTATATAATTTCTAAAATTTCTCCTGTGAAGGCGATACGGTTTGAGTAAAATCCTTGTACTTCTTTTTTCTTCATCGTACCTTTGCGCTCTATGAAATACGCAAAGAACATTCTAGAAACTATTGGTAATACACCTTTGGTTCAACTAAACAAATTAGCAGAAGAAATTCCAGCTTTAGTACTTGCCAAATACGAAACCTTTAATCCGGGCAACTCGGTAAAAGACCGTATGGCCGTGCAAATGATAGATGATGCCGAAGCAGACGGTCGCTTAAAGCCTGGCGGGACTATCATTGAAGGAACTTCAGGAAATACAGGAATGGGACTTGCCCTGGCTGCTATTGTACGAGGCTATAAAATGGTATGCGTTATTAGCGACAAGCAGAGTAAAGAAAAGATAGACATTTTGAAAGCTGTGGGAAGCAAGGTTATTGTGTGTCCAACAAACGTAGCACCAGAAGATCCACGGAGTTATTATTCCACGTCGGCACGACTGGCAGAAGAAACTCCTAATAGCTGGTATGTAAACCAATATGATAATCCGAGTAATGCTAAAGCACATTATTTAAGCACAGGTCCTGAAATCTGGGAACAGACCGAAGGAAAAGTAACTCATTTTGTAGTAGGCGTTGGTACCGGCGGAACCATTAGCGGTGTAGGGAAATACCTGAAAGAACAAAACCCTGATGTAAAAGTCTGGGGGATTGACACCTATGGTAGTGTGTTTAAAAAATACCACGAAACTGGTGTTTTTGATGAAAATGAAATCTACCCGTACATCACCGAAGGGATTGGAGAAGATATTTTACCAAAAAATGTAGATTTCTCAGTCATTGACGGATTTACGAAAGTAACCGACAAAGACGCGGCTATATACACCCAGAAACTTTCAAAACAAGAAGGAATGTTTTTAGGGAACTCGGCTGGAGCAGCTATGAAAGGCTTACTACAGTTAAAAGACCATTTTACAAAAGATGATGTGGTCGTAGTCTTATTTCACGATCACGGCAGCAGATACGTAGGTAAAATGTATAATGACGAGTGGATGCGCGAACGCGGTTTTGTAGAAGACGAAGTAACTGTGGCAAGTGATCTAATAAAAAATCATGCCGACAAACCTTTAATAACTGTGCGTACTGAAGAACTGGTAAGCCACGCTATTGAGCGCATGAAAGCCTATAAAATCTCACAAATTCCTGTGGAAGATACCAACGGATTCGTAGGTGCATTGGACGAAACCGATTTGCTTCGGAAGTATTTGGATAATAAAGACGTCGCAAATCTTCCTATTAAAGAGGTAATGCACGAAGCGTTTCCAATTGTTCAGAAAGACACCAAGATTGAAGAGGTTTCGAAGCTAATCCACAAAAATAATAATGCCGTTTTGGTAGACTTAGGTGATGGAAAGTACCATATTATTACGAAGCACGATATTATTAGTGCGTTGTAAATAGTTAATTAGTTAATCGGTAAATTAGTGAACTAGTTTTTTACCCAATATACTAATTTACCAATTAACTAGTATATTTTTCCTTATATTTGAAGTACTGATATTCATTCAGTTACGGCTCCCCGCTTTTTTAGTAAGATGAAAGAAGATTTTCTGCATTATGTGTGGAAGTATCAAAAACTCTGTACTTCAAAGTTGCATACAGTAACAGGAGATGAGGTGGTGGTGATACATCCGGGACAACATAATTTTAATTCGGGGCCAGATTTTTTTAATGCACAAGTAAAGATCAACGATCAGCTTTGGGCGGGCAATGTAGAGTTGCATCTAAAGTCCAGTGATTGGTATGCGCACGGGCATGAGACAGATATTGCGTACGATAGTATTATTCTACACGTAGTCTGGGAGCACGACAGCGATGTTTTTAATAAAAATCAAGAGACGTACGATACCCTTCAGCTTAAAAATTATGTAAAGAAAGCTGCTTTAAAAAGCTACGATACTCTTTTTTCCACGGAACAAAAATGGATTAATTGTGAAAGTCAGTTTCATACAGTCCATGGTTTCGTACTGGAAAACTGGTTGGAACGGCTATATTTTGAACGCTTAGAACAGAAATCTGAGCAAATTCTTCAGCAATTAGCTCAAAATAATAACCATTGGGAAGCCTTGTTGTTTCAGATGCTTGCGAAAAACTTCGGGTTAAAAGTAAATGGTGAATCATTTTTCAGCATTGCCAGTTCGATAGATTTTTCGATTGTCCAAAAATGCAGAACAAATGTATTTGATCTGGAGGCGTTGTTATTTGGCCAGGCAGGGTTACTTGAAAAAGAACCAACCGATGAGTATTTCAAAATTCTTCAATTGAAATATACCTACCTGACGCATAAATTTCAACTTGACAATACCTCTGTAATTGCACCTAAGTTCTTCAGACTACGTCCGCCAAATTTTCCTACCCTAAGATTATCGCAGTTGGCTGCATTGTACACTGAAAAGGAACACTTATTTTCAACTGTGCTTGAATCAAAAACAAAAGAGGAATTTTATGAAATTTTCAATGCAAAGGCTACCCCGTATTGGAATACGCATTTTAATTTTGGGGTACCTGCGTCTAAGAGGGGAAAAACGCTCACCAAAAACTTTATAGACTTGTTGCTTATAAATACAGTAATCCCTATAAAATTTTGCTATGCCCAGAGTCAGAATAAAGATATTTCAGAAGAATTAATACAACTAGCAGCTTCCGTTTCTAAAGAAGAGAATACCATTGTACATGGCTTTAATACCTTACGGCCTAGTGCACACAACGCTATGGACAGCCAAGCGTTAATACAGCTTAAAAATAAATACTGTGATTTAAAAAAGTGCTTGGACTGTGCTGTAGGCAATTCTCTTTTAAATAGAACGTAAACAGTTCTTCTTTATCAAAATTTTGCTACTTTGCAGGTATGCTTACCTTGGTATATAAAATACGGCATTACTTCGAAAAACATGGCTTTTATGTGTCATCGCGTCTGGCAGATAGGCTTGGAATGCGGGTAAAGAGCGTGCGTCTGTTTTTTATCTATGTGTCTTTTGCTACGTTAGGAGTCTGGTTTGCTGTGTATTTAACCCTTGGTTTTTTACTTAGGTTGAAAGACTTAGTATATACTAAGCGTACCTCAGTTTTTGATTTATGAAATGTACGAAATATGAATAAGTTAGGTATTCTTTGTCCGGAAAGCAGGCAGGCATCTTCCGTATCATTAAATTTTTTACACGGATGAAAAGAATTTATAGTTCAAAATTAACTCTTGCGTTATCGTTACTGTTGTTTATATTTTCGGTAGGGGTTTTAGGGTATAAAATATTATCTGATTATTCCTGGGTAGATGCCTTCTACATGACGGTTATTACCATTACTACAGTAGGGTATGGTACTGTTAGAGATTTATCGCCAAGTGAGAAATTATTTACCTCCCTGTTAATTATTTCAAGTATTTTTATTGTAGGGTATGCCATTAGTGTAATTACAGAATACCTTCTTAGCAAAAACAACATTGGTAATTTTAAAAGAAAGAAAGTGCAACAAAAAATAGACAGTTTAAAAGATCACATTATTGTTTGTGGCTACGGAAGAAATGGAAAGCAAGCCGTTCACAAATTAGAAGCCTATAATAAGGAGTATGTGGTCATAGAAACGAATGAGGACATTATAAGCCGAGAGCAAAAAGACGGAAAACTTTTTATTGAGGGTAATGCTGTAGAAGACGAAATACTATTGCAAGCGGGGCTTAAAAAAGCAAGTACTTTAATTTGTGCACTCCCAAGCGATGCAGACAACCTTTTTGTGGTGCTCTCAGCAAGACAGCTGAATAGCGATCTAAAAATAATAAGCCGCGCTACCGAGGAAACCAGTTTTCAAAAACTGAAACTGGCGGGAGCAAATAACGTGATCCTGCCAGACAAGATTGGAGGAGATCATATGGCCAATTTGGTAGTAACACCAGATTTAGTGGAGTTCTTAGACAACCTTTCGGTTTCAGGACAAGCAGATAGTATTAATGTGGAACAAGTCCCCTTCGAAAAAGTATGTCCACAGGGAAAGGAGCAAGCCATAGCATCTTTAGATATTAGAAGAAAGACAGGATGCAGCATCATAGGGTATAAGGCACCAAATGGAGACTATCTGGTAAACCCCGAACCTTCTCTTGTGATAGAAAAAGACTCTAAACTTATCCTTATTGGCCGTCCCGAACAAATTGAAAGCCTTAAAAATATTTATAATGTTTAAGGGAATGTTAACTTTTTAACGGCTAAAATTTGAAATCTGCCATTTTTTTTAGCATCTTGCTCGTTCTTAAATTTTAAAATCAATCAAAACCCACATTATGAAGAAATTTCTTCTTTCACTATTAGCCCTAATGGTACCATTTTTAAACATTGCACAAGATGCACAAGATACAATAGCTCCTGAAGCAGTTGGCTTGGATCAAAAAATTGATCAGGTTTTTGGTAATGCTACGGGGTGGTTCGTAGATTTTATCTTTTATCAGATCCCCTTCACAGATGATATAAGAATTTATTGGGTATTGTTCCCCCTTATATTAGGTGCGGGATTTTTTACTATTTATTTTAAGGGAATCAACTTCACAGGAATTTGGACAGCTATAAAAGTAGTTCGTGGAAAGTATGAAGATATTGAAAAGTATGGTGCCAGCACACTCTATGGAGAAGAGGGGATCGCTGCCGGAGTTGATATGAATAAAGTTGACGATCTTGACAAACACCTTACAGAAAATAAAGATGAAATAGTAATAGATGGAGATATTGCAGATACCATTCGAGACGAGAGTAGCGATGGTGAAGTAAGCCACTTTCAGGCACTAACTGCCGCACTATCGGCAACTGTTGGATTAGGTAATATTGCAGGGGTAGCTATTGCTGTATCTATTGGAGGTGCAGGTGCAACCTTTTGGATGATTGTTGCAGGACTTCTGGGAATGGCGTCAAAATTTGTTGAATGTACCTTAGGGGTAAAATACAGAGATGTTGGACCAGACGGAACTATTTTTGGAGGTCCTATGTATTACCTCACCAAAGGACTTAAAAATAAACCACTAGGTAAAATCCTGGCAGGTGCCTTTGCAGTAATGTGTATTGGAGGATCTTTCGGGGGTGGAAATATGTTCCAGGTAAACCAGGCGGTACAACTGTTTGAAAATATGACTGGAGGTACAGAATCCTTCTTGTACGGGTATAGATGGGTATTCGGAATTATCATGGCTGTATTGGTAGGTATCGTTATTATTGGTGGTATTAAATCAATTGCAAAGGTTACAGATAAGATCGTTCCTTTTATGGTAGTGATTTATGTAGCGGCTTCCTTGTTTGTATTAATTGCAAAGTACGATATGATTGGTGCTGCTTTTGGTGAAATTATAGACGGAGCATTCGCTCCAATAGGTATTGTGGGTGGTGCCGTCGGTGTTTTAATCCAAGGATTCAGGCGTGCCGCATTTTCTAATGAAGCGGGTGTAGGTTCTGCCTCCATCGCACACGCAGCGGTACGAACAAAATATCCAGCCTCTGAAGGATTAGTGGCGCTACTGGAACCTTTTATTGATACCGTAGTGGTTTGTACAATGACAGCTCTGGTTTTAATAATCACTGGAAATGTAGATCCTGGAAATGCTGGTCTAAACGATGCCGATGCAATTTTATTGACGTCGGGTGCTTTTGAATCTGTTATTAGCTGGTTCCCTTATGTATTGACAGTAGCAGTTGTATTGTTTGCTTTTAGTACACAGATCTCTTGGTCTTACTACGGATACCAATCCTGGGCATACTTATTTGGAAGAACAAAAAGAACAGAATATACCTATAAAATAATCTTCTGTCTTTTCGTGATCGTAGGAGCTTCAGCAAGTCTTAGCTCGGTAATTGGTTTCTCTGATGCTATGATCTTCGGGATGATGGTACCTAATATGATTGGTATTGTATTACTTGCCCCTAAAGTGAAAGGGGAGCTCAAAAAGTATATGGATGCCATAAAGATGAAACGAAAAGCGGTTACTGATTAACCACAAAACCTATGAAACGAACTCCCCTTTTATAAATTTAAAAGGAGCGTTATGTTTAAAAATAGTTTTAGATCCCACCTGCTGTTTGCCAAAAGTGAACAAGGTGGGATTTTACTTTTTATTGTATTGATTGTAGTAGTATTGAGTTGTTACTTATTTGTAGATTTCTCTTCAGAAAAATCCTTAGACACCACTTCGCCTGAAGTAGTATTAAAGCAGAAGCAACTAGACTCTCTCCGTCTTGCTGAACTGGAAGCCCGAAAACCGAAAATCTATCCTTTTAATCCAAATTTTATAACAGATTACAAGGCTTATACACTAGGGATGCCAACCGAAGCTTTTGATAAATTGCAGCAGTTTCGGAAAGAAAACAAATGGATCAATAGTATTTCAGATTTTAAACGGGTAACAGGAGTTTCAGATGTCTGGCTGGATAGCATATCGCCTTACTTTAAATTTCCAGACTGGGTTACACATCCGAAGCCAAAATTCAACAAATCAAATTTTGTAGATTTTAATAAAGAGAAACCTTTTCAACAAAAAATTGATTTGAACAAAGCCACGGCCCTGGAGTTACAACAAGTCTCAGGAATAGGGGAGGCGTTAAGTGAACGTATCATCAAGTACCGAAATACCTTAGGAGGTTTTTCGGACGATGTGCAGTTGTACGAAGTATATGGATTGTCACCGCAAGTAGTGGAGCGAACCAAAAATTTGTTTACAGTAAAAAGCCCGAAAATGATCTATAAAATAAATATTAATAGTGCTTCAGCATCAGATCTTTCAACTATTCCGGGTATTAATTTCGACCTAGGAAAAAAGATATGGGAGTTCGTTAAAGTACGGGAGGGAATACAATCGTTAGCGGAGCTAGAAAAAATTGAAGGCATCACAGCTAAGAAAATAGAGCGATTTCAGTTATATTTGTCTGTTGAATAATGAATATTAACAATGTAAGGTTGAGTGTTCGCCAGATTGAAAAAATTCTTTCGGGCTGGCAATCGAGATGCATTTTATTGCTGAATCAAACCCCCAAAACCTAAACAAAAAACAATGAGTACATATTTTACCGAAGAGCACGATTTTTTCAGAAAAAGTTTCCAGGATTTCCTTCAGAAGGAAGTAGTCCCACATATTGAAAAATGGGAGGAAACGGGTCATATAGAACGTTTTGTATGGGAGAAATTTGGAGAAATGGGCTATTTTGGGATCAATTACCCGGAACAGTACGGCGGTATGGATCTCGATCTTTTTTATACCGTGATCTTTTTGGAAGAATTACAGAAAATTAATTCTGGCGGATTTGCAGCTGCAATGTGGGCACACGCCTATTTGGCAATGACACATTTAAACAAAGAAGGAAATCACGAACAAAAAGAAAAATACCTGGCTCCAAGTATCACAGGAGAAAAAATTGGCTGTTTGTGTATTACAGAGCCTTTTGGTGGTAGTGATGTTTCAGGAATGAGAAGCACAGCCGTAAAAAAAGCGGATAAATACATCATCAATGGTTCTAAAACATTTATTACCAACGGGGTGTACAGTGACTATTTAATTGTAGCAGCTAAAACTTCTCCGGAGATGGGAAATAAAGGGATCAGTATTTTTGTGGTAGACCGTGATACTCCGGGTATTTCGGCAACCAAACTGGATAAATTAGGCTGGAGAGCCAGTGATACAGGTGAAATAGCTTTCGACAATGTAGAAATCCCTGCTGAAAATTTAATGGGGGAAGAAAACAAAGGCTTCCCATACATTATGCAACATTTTGCTTTGGAGCGTCTAATAATGGGAATTAACTCTCATGCACGTAGTGAATGGGCGCTGGAGTACACCATTGCTTATATGAAAGAACGTGTAGCTTTTGGAAAGTCTATTTCGAAGTTTCAGGCATTACGTCACAAAGTAGCACAAATGGCTTCGGAAATTGAGATGTGTAAAACATTTAATTATGTGACTACACAACGTCTGGACCAAGGCGAATATGTAGTAAAAGAGGCTACAATGTCCAAATTAATCTCTACCAAAGTTGCCGATGAGGTAGCGTACGATTGCCTGCAAATGTTGGGGGGGTACGGTTATATGGAAGAATACCCACTGGCAAGAAATTTACGTGACAGTAGGCTTGGGCCTATTGGTGGCGGAACTTCGGAGATATTGCGCGAAATAATTGCTAAAATGGTGATGGACGGTAAAAACTACAAGCCGGCTACTTAAAAGCAGCTTGTCTTTGGCGTGATTTGTGAAAGAAACATTCAGATTTAAGTACTAGTTTTATGAAATTTCAATCCATTAGATTATTTATTGTAGTAAGTGTTTTGTGTTGCTTTGCTAATGCGAATGCACAAAAAGACATCTCCAATACCGTTATAGATTTTACCACGCAAATGCCTATTGAAAGTGCCAGTGTGTATATTGAAAATACCACTATTGGTACGGTAACTAATACAGATGGTAAGTTTTTGCTTTCTGTTCCAGACGAGCATGTTAGTGATACCTTGGTGGTTTCTTCTATTGGATATAAAAGTTTCAGAACTCCTATAGACGATTTTGATGAAACCTTCAGTATTTACCTTGAAGAAGATGTAGCTTCCTTGGATGAAGTCTTAATTGTGGGTTCAACAAGACCTAAGACGGGTAACGAAATTGTTGTTAGAGCCCTCGAAAAACTAGAGAAGAATCTTCCCCAGCAAGCCTATTTGCAAAAAGGGTTTCTACGCCATAAAGAACGAAATAAAAAAGAATACAAGTGGCTTATTGAAAGTGCTATTACACTATACGATTCCAGCTATGCAGCCGGAGCTGAAGAATTTCTGAAAATTAATGTGGACGAAAACCGGAAAAGCTATGACCTAAGAGATGTAGATAGTCTATTCTCGTACTACACCTATTTAAAGAACACAAGACGCATGAATTTAAAATCGCGCCAGATGCGTCGCGATACCATACAAACAGCATCGTTGATCAATGCAATTAAGTGGAACGATGAACGAATTAACGGGCTTGATAATTTGTTTAAAAGCAGATTAAATTTAGTTCGTAATTCTAACAACGTAGGAGCGCTTTTTGGTAAAAACGTATTGGATAAACATCAATTTAGATTAGATACCGTGTTGGTGGACGATGGTAGAAAGATCTATAAAATTGAAATCGATAAAGGAGAAGATTTTGCGGGTTTAAACACCCCGGGAATCTATAACGAAGGATTTGCACCCAAGGGATGGATCTATATTTACTGGGACAACTACGCCATAAAAAAGGTGGAATATGAGTTAATCGCAGCTTCAGATGTGCAAAAGAAGCGTAGCAAGAGTCTTTTTGGGACAACGCTCAATCACAAACTGGTGCTCACTTATAAAGAATACGAAGACAAGATGTACCCAAGCTATATCTATTATGAAACACCCAAGCTGGTAAATGTGGGGGATCGCTCTTCAGATAGATTGTACAAGGAAACAGATAAACTGAAAGAGGAGCAAGAGGAACAGTTCTACTATACAACTCAAGAAATCCTTTTTACTGAAATTATCCAGGATCCCACTGAAGTTAAACAAGAATTAAATTCACTCTCGTGGGATGAAGATATTTTCTCGCCACGTGTATATAACAAAGACTTCTGGAAAAACTACAACGTCCTCCTGGAAAGTAAAGAAGAAGAAAAACTTATTATGGATTTGAGCTCGAGAGCTTCTTTGTTTAAACAATGATCTGAAGTTCGAAGTACGAGCGACAAGGTACGGATTTTAAATGTACGAATTTTAAGATTAAAAAATCGTAATTCGTATATCGTAAATCAAAAATTAAAATTATCTTTGCAGTCCAAAAGAGAGGAGGTTATGACACTATGTTAATTATACCAGTTAAAGACGGAGAAAATATAGACAGAGCGCTGAAGCGTTTCAAGCGTAAGTTTGATCGTACAGGAACTATGCGCCAGCTACGTGCACGTCAGGCATTCTCAAAGCCATCGGTTGTGAGAAGAAAAGAAATCCAGAAAGCACAGTACATTCAAGGACTTAGAGATGCAGAAGAAATCTAGAGATTTCTTTGTATTGAAATACTATAAAATCCGTTGAGCATTTCGTTCAACGGATTTTTTTGTGCTATGACTTCTAGTGTTGTTTGTTTGCTTTGCTCTCGATATTTTTGATGCTATTGTCGTTTTTGTTTTCTCGCTATTGTTAAGCTGATTTTTTTTAATAAAACTCATAAATTTATACACGGTATCCGCAGTATCTGCAGTATCCACAGCATCCAAAATATTATGTATCTTTAATGACTAATCTCCAATTCGTGAACCGTACCTCGTAAACTGTACCTCCTCATATGCCCTTTCAGAAGTTTATCGACTACTTGTCCCTTGAGAAAAAATATTCTCAGCATACCGTGGTGGCGTATCAAAAGGATTTAAGCGATTTTCTTCAGTTTGCAAAAGAGGGGTATGACTATAAAGATATTATTGATGTAAACTACGCTATTGTTAGAAGTTGGATTGTTTCTTTGGTGGATCAGGGAATTGCCAATAGAAGTATCAATCGTAAAATATCTTCTTTAAAAACGTATTATAAATTTCTGCTGAAAACGAAGCAAATTGAGGTCACTCCTCTGGCACAGCACAAGGCGTTAAAAACTTCAAAAAAACTACAAGTTCCATTTTCAGAAAAAGAAATACAAGATGTTTTGGAGCTACTTCAGGCTGAGGAGGGGTATGAGGGAATACGAAACAAGCTAATAGTAGAGCTGTTTTACTCTACAGGAATGCGGAGAGCAGAACTTATAGGGCTTAAGGTGAATAATATTTCTAGTGCTCAGAAAACAATAAAGGTTCTGGGTAAAAGAAACAAAGAACGAATTATCCCGTTGCTGTCTCCAGTCGCTAAGTCTCTGGAGCAGTTTATATCTGAAAGAAACAAATTGGAGTCTATAAATGACAAGGATTTTTTACTGCTAACCCCTAAAGGAGATAAAATATACGAAACACTTGTGTATAGAATTATAAATAATTATTTTAGTAAAGCTTCTGTGAAGGTGAAGAGAAGTCCACATATTCTAAGACATTCTTTTGCAACCCACCTTTTAAACGAAGGCGCAGATTTAAATGCAGTAAAGGAACTGCTCGGGCACTCAAGTCTGGCTTCTACCCAGGTGTATACGCACAATAGTATTGCGCAATTAAAACAGGTGTACCAGAATGCTCACCCCAGAAATTCTAAATAGTATTAATCTTAAAATCTAATGTATGAAGGTAAATGTGCAAGCTCCAAATTTCGCAGTTAAGAAAGACCTGTTGGTTTTTATTGAAAAGCGATTACAGAAATTAGAACAATTTTACGACAAAATTGTGGCAGCAGATGTTTTTTTGAAAGTTCAAAAAACAAGTGAAAAAGAAAATAAGAGTACTGAAATTTTACTAAGTGTTCCAGGTAGTAATCTGATTTGCAAGAAGGAATCTAAAACTTTTGAGGCTGCGCTTGACGAATGTGTGCAGTCGCTAGAACGGCAACTTAAAAAGCGGAAGCAAAAACAACGTGCTTTTGCTTGAAAATATTTTAGAAAAAGTTTTGTGGAAATAATAATTCGTATATCTTTGCAGTCCGTTAGAAATAGCGGACTTTTTTATGTCAACATTTTGGTGTGAAAAAGTCAAAAAGCCGATGTAGCTCAGCTGGCTAGAGCAGCTGATTTGTAATCAGCAGGTCGTGGGTTCGAGTCCCTCCATCGGCTCTTGAAAAATTGAAAAGTGTGTCAGGTAATTAGCTTGGTTTTAAGTTTAAAACAAAGTTTAATTGGGATGAGAAGTTTATCCTGAGCGCAGTCGAAGGGAGTCCCTCCATCGGCTCTTGAAATACTGAAAATTTAATTTGAAATTTTGAATCTTAAATTCAGAATTTTGAATGGTCCGGGGAGATACTCAAGCGGCCAACGAGGGCAGACTGTAAATCTGCTGACTACGTCTTCGCAGGTTCGAATCCTGCTCTCCCCACAAAGATTTAAAATAAGCAACTGTCAAAAGCTTGCTTTTGTAAAGTTGTGTTTTTAAATCTTTGTTCGGGTTCACCCGAACAGGATCACCGACGATAGGAGGTAATCCAAATGTTCTCTGAATGTGGAATGATATTTTGAGATTTGAAAAAGCTTGCTTTTGTAAAGTTATGTTTTTAAATCTTTGTTCGGGTTCACCCGAACAGGATCATCGACATTAGGAGGTGATTTAAATAAATTGCAAAGAGCATTATGTTTTAAAGAAACAATTCACTACCTTTGCACCCCGATTTCGAGCGGTATATCTTGAAAAAATTGAAATAATGAATACCTTTTATGGCCAAGTGATTGGTTGTAATAAATGCGGGAGTAGCTCAGTTGGTAGAGCGTCAGCCTTCCAAGCTGAATGTCGCCAGTTCGAACCTGGTCTCCCGCTCTAAAGTATTCCTGTGAATGCAGGTTCTTTTCCTTTTAAGTTTAATGCCTCTTCGAGGCTTTTGGGGGTTAAAGAAATAAACACTTTACGCCGGTGTAGCTCAGGGGTAGAGCGTTTCCTTGGTAAGGAAGAGGTCACGAGTTCAATTCTCGTCATTGGCTCAACACAGCATATAATTGAACACTAATATATAACTAAGATTTAAATTAATACAAAATGGCAAAAGAAACATACGATCGGTCGAAACCACACTTAAACGTTGGTACAATTGGACACGTAGATCACGGTAAAACAACTTTAACTGCTGCAATTACTAAAGTGTTAGCAGATGCAGGTTATTCTAAAGCTTCTGCTTTTGATCAAATTGATAATGCTCCTGAAGAAAAAGAAAGAGGTATTACTATTAACTCTTCACACGTTGAGTA
Organism: Flavobacteriaceae bacterium UBA1903; assembly: GCA_002337605.1. GTDB lineage: Bacteria > Bacteroidota > Bacteroidia > Flavobacteriales > Flavobacteriaceae > Marinirhabdus. The sequence goes on along the minus strand of DDGL01000004.1, from coordinate 26,135 downwards.
CGCAACAGCAAACCGTCACTACGCACACGTTGACTGTCCAGGTCACGCCGATTACGTAAAGAACATGGTAACTGGTGCTGCGCAAATGGATGGTGCTATCTTAGTAGTTGCTGCTACTGATGGTCCAATGCCACAAACACGTGAGCACATCCTTTTAGGACGTCAGGTAGGTATTCCACGTATCGTTGTATTTATGAATAAAGTAGATATGGTTGATGATGAGGAATTATTGGAGCTAGTAGAAATGGAAATTAGAGATCTACTTTCTTTCTACGAGTATGATGGTGATAACGGACCTGTAATCGCTGGTTCTGCTCTTGGAGCATTAAACGGTGAGCAAAAGTGGGTTGATACTGTGATCGAATTGATGGAAGCAGTAGATACTTGGATCGAGGAGCCACAACGTGAGGTAGACAAGCCTTTCTTAATGCCTATCGAGGATGTATTCTCAATTACGGGTCGTGGAACTGTAGCTACAGGTCGTATCGAAACTGGTGTTGCTAATACTGGAGATCCTGTTGAGATCATTGGTATGGGAGCTGAGAAATTAAACTCTACTATTACTGGTATTGAAATGTTCCGTCAAATCTTGGATAGAGGTGAGGCTGGAGATAACGCTGGTATCCTTTTGAGAGGTATTGAGAAAACTCAAATCTCTAGAGGTATGGTAATTACTAAGCCAGGATCTGTAACACCGCACGCTAAGTTTAAAGCTGAGGTTTACGTTCTTAAAAAAGAAGAAGGTGGACGTCACACTCCATTCCATAACAACTACCGTCCACAGTTCTACGTACGTACAACTGACGTGACTGGAAACATCAGCCTTCCTGATGGAGTTGAAATGGTAATGCCTGGAGATAACTTAACAATTCACGTTGAGCTTATCCAACCAATCGCAATGAATGTTGGTCTTCGTTTTGCAATCCGTGAGGGTGGTAGAACAGTAGGTGCCGGTCAGGTTACTGAAATCTTAGACTAATTTAAGTATATATATAAAGGTAAAGGTGTTCCGCTTGTAGCGGAACGCCTTGACTTTTATAACGGGTACACATAGTTGAAACTATAAAAAACCCAACATACGGGTTTAGCTCAGTTGGTAGAGCACTGGTCTCCAAAACCAGGTGTCGTGAGTTCGAGTCTCTCAACCCGTGCATAGCTGGAGCTATTACTTCAGAAAATATAAAACCAATTACAATGGTAAACTATATTAAAGAATCTTATAACGAATTGACCAAGCACGTAACGTGGACTAGCATGGGTGAGGCGCAAAAACTTACAGTAATTGTCGCTGTATTTTCTGTGATCTTAGCTTTAGCAGTATTTGGCGTAGATCAAGTGTTTAGTAGTGTTATAGAACAATATTTTAACTGGATTAAGTCGTAAGTATGACTGAAACAACGAGTACAAAAAAATGGTATGTAGTCCGTTCGGTTAGCGGACAGGAAAACAAGATTAAAACTGCAATAGACAGAGAGATTACACGTCTGGATTTGCAGGATTATATCGAGCAGGTTCTTGTTCCTACTGAAAAGGTTATCCAGATTCGCAATGGAAAGAAAACAAACAAAGAGCGTGTTTACTTTCCCGGGTATATTATGATCCAAGCGAGTTTGGCGGGTGAAGTGCCTCATATTATTAAATCGATTAACGGTGTTATCGGCTTTTTGGGTGAAACCAAAGGAGGAGAGCCTGTGCCACTTAGACAGTCCGAAGTAAATAGAATGTTAGGAAAGGTTGATGAACTTTCTGTTCAGGATGATAACGTAAACATTCCTTTTACCATTGGTGAAACTATCAAAGTAATCGACGGTCCTTTCAACGGGTTCAATGGAACGGTTGAAAAGATAAATGAAGAAAAGCGTAAGCTTGAAGTAATGGTAAAGATCTTCGGAAGAAAGACGCCATTAGAACTAAGCTATATGCAAGTAGAAAAAGTATAATTGTTACACGCTATAAATAGATTTTTCTTAGGCTTCCACTTTAGAGAAATCAAATTTTTAAACAAAAACAATGGCAAAAGAAGTAGATAAAGTAGTAAAACTGCAAGTTCGCGGAGGAGCGGCAAACCCGTCTCCACCAGTTGGACCAGCATTAGGTGCTGCCGGTGTGAATATCATGGAATTCTGTAAGCAATTTAACGGAAGAACCCAGGATAAACAAGGAAAAGTATTGCCTGTACAGATTACGGTTTTTAAGGATAAGTCTTTCGACTTTGTTATTAAGACCCCACCTGCTGCAGTACAAATCTTAGAGGCCGCTAAAGCTAAAAAAGGCTCTGGTGAACCACACATCAATAAGGTAGCAACTATTACTTGGGACCAAGTAAAAGCAATTGCAGAAGACAAAATGCCAGATCTTAATGCGTTTACCGTAGAGTCTGCTATGAAAATGGTAGCTGGTACTGCAAGATCTATGGGAGTTAAAGTAAAAGGAGCTGCTCCTTTTTAATCCAAAAAAAGAATCTATAAAATGGCAAGATTAACAAAAAAGCAAAAAGAAGCTGTACTAAAAGTGGAGGATAAAGCCTACACGGTAGCTGAAGCTTCTGCTTTAATAAAAGAGATATCCACCGTAAATTTTGATGCCTCTGTAGACCTTGCGGTACGTTTAAACGTGGATCCACGTAAAGCGAACCAAATGGTACGTGGCGTTGTTACCCTTCCACACGGAACGGGTAAAGACGTAAAGGTGTTAGCATTGGTTACTCCAGATAAGGAGGCCGAAGCTAAAGAAGCTGGAGCAGATTTCGTTGGATTAGACGAGTACCTCGATAAGATTAAAGGAGGTTGGACAGATGTTGACGTAATTGTAACAATGCCAAGTGTAATGGGTAAATTAGGTCCTTTAGGACGTGTGTTAGGTCCTCGTGGCTTAATGCCTAACCCAAAGACTGGTACGGTAACAATGGACGTTGCTAAAGCAGTTTCTGATGTGAAAGCTGGTAAAATTGACTTTAAAGTTGATAAAACGGGTATCATTCACGCCGCAGTTGGAAAAGCATCTTTCGATGCTGAAAAAATTGCAGGAAACGCAAGAGAATTATTAACCACATTGGTAAAATTGAAGCCTCAAGCGGCTAAGGGAGTTTACATTCAGAGCATTTATATGTCTTCTACAATGTCTCCTTCAGTTCAAATTGATACTAAAAGATTTACTGAGCAGTAAACATAGAAGATATGACTAGAGAAGAAAAATCACAAGTAATTGAAACGTTGACTGCACAGCTTGCTGAAAATGAAACTATTTATTTAGCAGATATTTCAGGCTTGGATGCAGGAGCTACCTCGAACTTACGTCGTGCTTGTTTTAAAGCAGGTGTAAAGTTAAATGTGGTAAAGAATACATTGCTTGCAAAGGCAATGGAAGCTTCAGATAAAGACTTTGGTGAGTTAACTGAGGTGCTTAAAGGAAACACTTCATTAATGGTAGCAGAGGCGAGTAACGCACCTGCAAAAGTTATTAAAGAATTCAGAAAAAAATCTGAAAAACCTTTACTGAAAGGAGCTTTTATTGAAGAAGCAATTTACGTAGGAGACAATCAATTAGATGCTCTTGTAGACATCAAGTCTAGAGAAGAGCTTATTGGAGATATCATTGGATTACTTCAATCTCCTGCTAAAAATGTTATCTCTGCTCTTAAGAGTAGTGGTGGTACCATTGCAGGTATTGTAAAAACACTTTCGGAAAGACCCGAATAAACAAAGCACTAATTAAATACAAATAATAAATTACACTTTTTAAAAACGATAGAAAATGGCAGATTTGAAAGATTTCGCAGAACAATTAGTTAACTTAACCGTAAAAGAGGTTAATGAATTAGCTACTATATTAAAAGATGAGTACGGTATCGAGCCTGCTGCTGCAGCTGTTGCTGTTGCTGCTGGTGGTGCTGGTGGTGATGACGCCGCTGACGAGCAAACAGAATTTGATGTAATCCTTACAGCCGCTGGAGGTGCAAAACTTGCAGTTGTAAAACTAGTTAAAGAATTAACTGGTGCTGGTCTTAAAGACGCTAAAGGATTAGTTGATAATGCACCTTCTCCAATTAAAGAAGGTGTCTCTAAAGACGAAGCTGAAGCACTTAAAGCTCAACTAGAAGAAGCTGGAGCAGAGGTTGAGCTTAAGTAAGCCAACATCACTTCAAACCTTAAGGTTTAGGTCTTCCCCCCGATACTAATCGGGGCGGAATAGACCTAAACCATTTTGCGTATATAAAGGTGGCCCATGAAATGAGTATACGCACACACCATAATTTTAATTAAAATTCCGTCCATAGATGTCAGCAACGCAAACTGAAAGATTGAATTTTTCCTCTGTACAGAACAAGCCGGATTACCCGGACTTTTTGGATATACAGATTAAATCCTTTCAGGATTTTTTCCAGTTGGAAACCAAGTCAGAAGAAAGAGGTCAAGAGGGGTTATATAAGACCTTCTTAGAGAATTTCCCGATTACAGATACCCGTAATCAATTTGTATTAGAATTTTTAGACTATTTCGTAGATCCCCCAAGATACTCTATTCAAGAGTGTATTGAGCGTGGCCTTACCTATAGTGTGCCTTTAAAAGCACGTCTAAAACTATATTGTACAGATGACGAACACGAAGATTTTGAAACCATCGTACAGGATGTGTACTTAGGGACTATCCCTTACATGACACCTTCTGGAACTTTCTGTATCAACGGTGCAGAACGTGTGGTAGTTTCGCAGTTACACCGTTCACCTGGTGTTTTCTTTGGACAATCGTTCCACGCCAATGGAACTAAATTATATTCAGCCCGTGTGATTCCTTTTAAAGGTTCATGGATTGAATTTGCTACCGATATCAACAGCGTAATGTACGCCTATATCGATAGAAAGAAAAAATTACCTGTTACAACGCTTTTCCGTGCTATTGGGTTTGAAAGAGATAAGGATATCCTTGAGATCTTTGACCTTGCAGAAGAAGTAAAAGCAAGCAAAACAGGACTTAAAAAGTATATGGGTCGCAAACTAGCTGCCCGTGTCTTAAAGACTTGGCACGAAGATTTCGTAGACGAGGATACTGGTGAAGTAGTATCTATTGAGCGTAACGAAATTGTGCTGGACCGTGACACTGTTCTTGAAAAAGAACACATCGAAGAGATTCTGGACTCAGGTTCAAAAACGATTCTGTTACACAAAGAAGATAACTTGCAGGCAGATTATGCAATTATCCACAACACCTTACAAAAAGATCCTACCAATTCAGAAAAAGAAGCGGTAGAACATATTTATAGACAATTACGTAACGCCGAGCCGCCAGACGAGGAAACTGCTCGAGGTATCATCAACAAGTTATTCTTCTCAGACCAGAGATATAACCTTGGTGAAGTAGGACGTTACCGAATGAACAAAAAGTTACAGTTGGATATTGAAATGGACAAGCAGGTCTTGACCAAATTAGATATCATCACTATTGTAAAATACCTTATTGAGTTGATCAACTCTAAAGCAGAGATTGATGATATTGATCACTTATCGAACCGTCGTGTACGTACTGTTGGTGAGCAACTATCTTCTCAGTTTGGCGTAGGTCTTGCCCGTATGGCAAGAACCATCCGTGAGCGTATGAACGTTCGTGACAACGAAGTATTTACCCCGATCGATCTGATTAACGCGAAGACCTTGTCTTCTGTAATTAACTCGTTCTTTGGTACCAACCAGTTGTCTCAGTTTATGGACCAGACCAACCCGCTGGCAGAAATTACGCATAAGCGTCGTCTTTCTGCATTAGGGCCTGGTGGACTTTCCCGTGAAAGAGCAGGATTTGAGGTTCGTGACGTTCACTATACACACTACGGAAGATTATGTCCTATTGAAACTCCTGAAGGACCAAACATTGGTCTTATTTCTTCACTTTCAGTATATGCTAAAGTGAATAACTTAGGATTTATTGAGACCCCTTACAGAAAAGTTGAAGATGGTAAAATTGACTTCAAAAATGAAGCACAGTACCTTTCAGCTGAAGAAGAAGAAGGACAATTAATTGCACAGGCAAACATTCCTTTAACAGAGAATGGTAAGATCGATACAGACCGTGTTATTGCACGTATGGAAGGTGACTTCCCGGTGGTTGATCCTACTACTGTGAATTATGCCGATGTTGCACCAAACCAGATTTCGTCTATTTCGGCGTCGTTAATTCCGTTCCTGGAACACGATGATGCGAACCGTGCTTTGATGGGATCTAATATGATGCGCCAGGCAGTACCTTTATTATTGGCAGATTCGCCAATCGTAGGAACAGGTCTGGAACGTCAGGTAGCCAGCGACTCTCGTGTATTGATCAATGCAGAAGGAGATGGTGTTGTAGAATATGTGGATGCAAACGAGATTACCATTAAATACGACCGTACCGAAGAAGCGCGTATGGTTAGTTTTGATGAAGACTCAAAAACATACCAGTTAGTAAAATTCAGAAAGACAAACCAGAGTACGTCTATCAACCTGAAGCCTATCGTAAGCAGAGGCGACAGAGTTGCTAAAGGACAGGTGTTATGTCAGGGATATGCAACCGAAAAAGGTGAATTGGCGCTGGGACGTAACATGAAAGTAGCCTTTATGCCTTGGAAAGGGTATAACTTTGAGGATGCGATCGTGATTTCTGAAAAAGTAGTACGTGAAGATATCTTTACGTCTATTCATATTGACGAGTATTCACTGGAAGTTAGAGATACAAAACTTGGTAATGAGGAATTAACGAACGACATTCCTAACGTTTCTGAAGAGGCTACAAAAGACCTTGATGAAAACGGAATGATTCGCGTTGGTGCTGAAGTAAAGCCAGGAGATATCTTAATTGGTAAGATTACTCCAAAAGGAGAAAGTGATCCAACTCCAGAAGAAAAATTACTACGTGCCATCTTTGGTGACAAAGCAGGTGATGTAAAAGATGCTTCGTTGAAAGCGTCTCCATCGTTACGCGGTGTGGTAATTAACAAGAAACTATTCGCTCGCGCTATTAAAGATAAGCGCAAGAGAGCAAAAGATAAAGAGGACATCGCAGCATTAGAAGTGCAGTACGATGCTAAGTTTGACGCCTTAAAAGATGTGGTAGTTGAAAAACTATTCGCTATTGTAGGTGGAAAAACGGCACAAGGTGTGACGAACGATTTAGGTGAAGTTGTTTTTCCGAAAGGAAAGAAATATACGCTTAAAATGCTGAACGCTGTGGATGACTATTCTCACTTAGTAGGGGGAACGTGGACAACAGATGACGAAACCAATACAATGGTTCGTGACCTGATGCACAACTACCGTATTAAGGAGAACGACTTACAAGGGAACTTGCGTCGTGAGAAATTTACGATCTCTGTAGGAGATGAATTACCTTCAGGTATCTTAAAGCTTGCGAAAGTATATGTTGCTAAAAAGCGTAAGTTGAAAGTAGGAGATAAAATGGCGGGACGTCACGGAAACAAGGGTATCGTAGCTCGTATTGTTCGTGATGAAGATATGCCATTCTTAGAAGATGGAACTCCGGTAGACATCGTGTTGAACCCACTTGGGGTACCATCGCGTATGAACATTGGTCAGATCTATGAAACGGTACTTGGATGGGCAGGACAGAAATTGGGTAGAAAGTATGCTACCCCAATTTTTGACGGTGCCACCATAGACCAGATCAACGAATTGACCGACGAAGCTGAGATTCCACGTTACGGACATACCTATTTATATGATGGTGGTACAGGACAACGTTTTGACCAGCCAGCAACCGTGGGTGTTATCTATATGTTGAAACTAGGACATATGGTAGACGATAAGATGCACGCACGTTCTATAGGTCCTTATTCATTAATTACACAACAACCATTGGGTGGTAAAGCCCAGTTTGGTGGACAGCGTTTTGGTGAGATGGAGGTATGGGCACTGGAGGCTTATGGAGCTTCAAGTACTCTACGTGAAATATTGACGGTAAAATCTGATGATGTTATTGGGAGAGCAAAAACCTACGAGAGTATCGTAAAAGGGGAAGCTATGCCAGAACCAGGATTGCCAGAATCATTCAACGTACTTATGCACGAATTGAAAGGTCTGGGACTTGACATTAGATTAGAAGAATAATTTTAATCCCCGTGCAAGCGGGGATCTATAAAATTATTTTCAGGTCGTAGTTTTCGACCATTTCAACAACAACAATGATTATTATACAGCATTATGGCAAGAAATAATAACGAACAACAACAAAAGAAATTTAATAAAATTTCTATCGGTTTAGCATCGCCAGAATCAATTTTGGCAGAGTCTCGTGGAGAGGTGTTAAAACCAGAAACAATTAACTACCGTACGCACAAACCAGAGCGTGACGGTTTGTTCTGTGAGCGTATTTTTGGTCCTGTAAAGGATTATGAGTGTGCCTGTGGAAAGTACAAGCGTATCCGTTATAAAGGAATCGTTTGTGACCGTTGTGGGGTAGAGGTAACCGAGAAAAAAGTACGTCGTGACCGTGTTGGGCACATCAACTTGGTGGTTCCTGTAGCGCACATCTGGTACTTTAGAAGTTTACCAAACAAAATTGGATACCTTCTTGGATTGCCTTCTAAGAAGCTTGATATGATTATTTACTACGAAAGATACGTAGTAATACAACCAGGTATTGCAAAGAATGAAGAAGGAGAGCCTGTTCAAAAAATGGATTTCCTTACTGAAGAAGAATACCTTACTATTTTAGACAGTCTTCCACAAGAAAACTTGTATCTGGACGATAGCGATCCTAACAAGTTTATCGCAAAAATGGGAGCTGAGTGTTTAATTGAATTGCTGCAACGTATCGACTTAGATACTTTATCTTTCGAGTTACGTCACAAAGCAAACAACGAAACATCTAAGCAACGTAAAACCGAAGCATTAAAGCGTTTACAAGTTGTAGAAGCACTACGTGATGCAAATAAAAACCGCGAGAACAACCCGGAATGGATGATCATGAAAGTGGTGCCGGTAATTCCACCAGAATTACGTCCATTGGTGCCATTGGATGGAGGTCGTTTCGCAACATCAGATTTGAACGATTTATACCGTCGTGTTATTATTCGTAACAACCGTCTAAAGCGTTTGATGGAAATTAAAGCGCCGGAGGTAATCTTGCGTAATGAAAAGCGTATGTTACAGGAATCTGTAGATTCATTGTTCGACAACACACGTAAATCTTCAGCAGTAAAAACCGATAGCAACCGTCCGTTGAAATCACTTTCTGACTCTTTAAAAGGAAAGCAAGGTCGTTTCCGTCAAAACTTATTAGGTAAGCGTGTGGATTACAGTGCACGTTCGGTAATTGTTGTAGGACCAGAATTAAAATTATTTGAATGCGGTATCCCTAAGGATATGGCAGCAGAACTGTACAAGCCTTTTGTAATTAGAAAATTAATTGAAAGAGGAATTGTAAAAACAGTAAAATCTGCAAAGAAAATTATAGATAAAAAAGAGCCCGTAGTTTGGGATATCCTGGAGAACGTTCTTAAAGGACATCCGGTATTACTAAACCGTGCTCCTACGCTTCACCGTTTAGGTATTCAGGCATTTCAACCTAAGTTAATTGAAGGAAAAGCGATCCAGTTACACCCATTGGTATGTACGGCATTTAACGCCGATTTTGATGGTGACCAGATGGCGGTACACCTTCCGTTAGGGCCTGAGGCTATTTTGGAAGCACAACTGTTAATGTTGGCATCGCACAACATCTTGAACCCTGCAAATGGTAGCCCGGTAGCGGTACCATCTCAGGATATGGTTTTGGGTCTGTATTATATGACCAAACTTAGAAAGACAGACGACCAATACACAGTTAAGGGAGAAGGCTTAACATTCTATTCGGCAGAAGAGGCTATCATCGCTTACAATGAGAAGCGTGTAGACTTAAATGCTGAAGTAAAAATAAGAACTAAAGATTTTAACGAAGAGGGGGAGCTGGTATACCAGATCATTACCACTACTTTAGGTCGTATTATCTTTAATGAACAAGTGCCAGAGGAAGCAGGATACATTAACCAGGTATTGACCAAAAAGTCGTTACGTGATATTATTGGTGATATTCTGGCAGTAACCAGCGTTCCACAAACGGCTGCATTTCTTGATGAAATTAAGAGTCTTGGATATAAGTTTGCATTCGAAGGCGGATTGTCATTTAGCTTAGGGGATATTATCATTCCACCAGAGAAGCAACAAATGATCGATGATGCCAATGCACAAGTAGACGGTATTGTAGGAAACTATAATATGGGGCTTATTACCAACAACGAACGTTACAATCAGGTAATTGATATCTGGACGGCAACGAATGCTGAATTGACCGAACTTTCTATGAAGCGTATTCGCGAAGACCAGCAAGGATTTAACTCGGTATATATGATGCTTGATTCTGGAGCACGTGGATCTAAAGAACAGATTCGCCAGCTTACAGGTATGCGTGGTTTGATGGCCAAGCCGAAGAAATCGAACAGTGGTGGAGGTGAAATTATTGAAAACCCGATTCTTTCTAACTTTAAAGAAGGACTTTCAATTTTAGAATACTTTATCTCAACACACGGTGCGCGTAAAGGACTTGCAGATACTGCCCTAAAAACAGCAGATGCAGGTTACTTAACACGTAGACTGGTAGATGTTTCGCAAGATGTAATTATTAATACTGAAGATTGTGGTACGTTAAGAGGTATTGAGGTTTCAGCATTAAAGAAGAACGAAGAAGTGGTAGAGAGCTTAGGTGCTCGTATCGTAGGTCGTACTTCATTAAACGATGTTGTAAATCCATTGACCAAAGAAGTGCTGGTAAATTCAGGAGATCATATTACTGAAGCCATTGCAAAAACGATCAACGCATCTCCTGTAGAAACAGTAGAAGTTCGCTCTGCATTAACGTGTGAGGCGAAGAAAGGTGTTTGTTCACAATGTTACGGACGTAACCTAGCTACCAATAAAATGGTACAAAGAGGTGAAGCTGTAGGGGTTGTTGCAGCACAGTCTATTGGAGAACCTGGAACACAGTTAACATTGCGTACCTTCCACGTGGGTGGTATTGCAGGTAACATTTCAGAAGAAAATAAACTTACCGTGAAATTTGACGGTAAAGCTGAAATCGAAGACTTGAAAACTGTAAAAGGTGAAGATAGCGAAGGAAAAACAGTAGATATCGTAATTTCCCGTACGTCTGAATTGAAGTTGGTAGATGAAAAAACAGGAATTACCCTAAGTACAAATGTAATCCCTTACGGTTCAACCATTTTTGTAAAAGATGGTGAGAAACTGAAGAAAGGCGATGTAGTTTGCCAGTGGGATCCCTATAATGGTGTAATTATTTCAGAATTTGCAGGTAAGATCAAGTACGAGAATATCGAACAGGGTGTTACGTTTGCAGTGGAAATTGATGAACAAACAGGTTTCCAGGAAAAAGTAATTACAGAGTCCAGAGACAAGAAGAAGATACCTACACTTCAAATCCTTGGTAAGAAAGACGAAGTAATTCGTTCGTACAACTTACCGGTAGGAGCTTTGATTAGTGTAGATGACGGAGAGAAAATTAGGATCGGTAAAGTCCTGGTTAAAATTCCTCGTAAGTCTTCAAAAGCGGGTGATATTACAGGAGGTCTTCCACGTGTAACCGAATTGTTTGAAGCACGTAACCCTTCTAATCCTGCTGTAGTAAGTGAGATTGATGGTGTTGTTTCTTTCGGAAAAATTAAGCGTGGTAACCGTGAAATTATTGTAGAATCTAAGATTGGTGAAATCAAGAAATACCTGGTGAAATTGAGTAACCAGATCTTGGTGCAGGAGAACGATTACGTTCGTGCCGGGATGCCACTTTCTGATGGTTCTATCACACCAGAAGATATCTTACGTATAAAAGGCCCATCTGCAGTACAACAATACTTAGTGAACGAAGTTCAGGAAGTATACCGTTTGCAAGGGGTGAAGATTAACGATAAGCACTTTGAAGTTGTAGTACGACAAATGATGCGTAAAGTACGAATTGTAGATCCGGGAGATACAACCTTCCTGGAAAACCAGTTAGCACACAAATACGACTTTATTGAAGAGAACGATAAGATCTTTGGAATGAAGGTAGTTGAAAACGCTGGAGATTCTGAAAACCTGAAAGAAGGACAGATTATCCCACCACGTGATTTACGTGATGAAAATTCTATCCTACGTCGTGCCGATAAAACATTGGTTGAAGCTCGTGACGCTGTAAATGCAACGGCAACACCAATTTTACAAGGTATTACGAGAGCATCGTTACAGACTAAGTCGTTTATTTCTGCGGCATCATTCCAGGAAACTACTAAAGTATTAAACGAAGCTGCGGTAAGCGGTAAAGTAGATACCTTAGAAGGATTGAAAGAGAATGTTATTGTAGGTCATAGAATTCCAGCCGGTACAGGTATGAGACGTTACGATAGTATTATCGTAGGCTCTAAGGAAGAGTTTGAGGAAATGACGAAAGAGAAGCAGGAAGTAAACTATAATTAATCAATAGTTCGGTTTTGTCCGAATGCTTGGTTGAGCGTCCGCCAGAATGAACCCTTCGGGCTGGTAGTCGAAACCTAATTTAAATATCAAAAATCCCGTGACACTGTTACGGGATTTTGTTTTATAAATACAAATACGAACGAAGGTTGTTGTAAAAGCAACCACAATAAAAATAACTATGGAAGACAATAAAAAGCCTAAACAAGGACAAATAAATATAGAATTAGACCAAGAGGTTGCTCAGGGAACCTACAGTAATCTTGCTATCATTAATCATTCACAAAGCGAGTTTGTAGTAGATTTTGTAAGCATTATGCCAGGAGTACCAAAAAGTAAAGTAAAGTCTAGAATTGTTTTAACACCGCAACATGCGAAGCGGTTTTTAAAGGCAATGCACGATAATGTATCTAGATTTGAGAAGCAGCACGGCGAAATAAAAGACTACCAACAGCCTGCCATGCCAATTAATTTTGGACCTACTGGAGAAGCTTAATTGTAAATTTAATAACTTAATAAAGAGCATTTTAAATATTTTTAAAGTGCTTTTTTTTTAAATTGATATCTGAAATAAGGTAAAAATGTAGGAATTAAGTGTAAAAGTTGTAGTAAAAAAAAACTATAATTTGTATTTGAACGAATATTTTTAACGTTATAACGAGTATGCGCTAATAGCTTGTAGGAAAATGATTTATCCATAATATATTTGAATTGTCTTTACAGAGATCCCCAATCAACGATAGTTGAATTTGTAAGACTGCCCAAATTGAACTTATGGAACTATTTATACCTACTAAGCGATGGATATCATTTAAGGTGTCCCTTTTTCTACTCTCCCTTTTGTTCACCTTTTCTATGGTGGGTCAAACCCAGGCTCCTTCTGTACGAACAGGAGTTACCTTTCAATGGGCAGATACACAAACAAACAATAACGATCCGGCTACTATTAGTTCTATAACTATAGATAGTGAGGTTTTTCAATCTATTGCAGCGCCTTCAGCTTACACGCTAGCGCGTCTAGGGCCTGACGGACATAGAACGAATACTATTTATGAAAATGGTACAATCATTAATAACAGTAGCGCTAATGCCACCTGGGATGCAGATGCTCTTGCATCTTTTCAGGATAAAAACCTAAACCATTATTTTGTAGCCAATCCAAACGGACGTGACATTTGTAATGACTTTACAGCGGTTGCCACGACCGATGCACAACTTCAATCTCTTCATTATAGTCCTGGTATACCTTCTAACAATGGAGGGGTTATTGCAATTTCAGAAAGAAATGCAAACAACTGCTATTACATATCTATGTATGGAACACCAGCAGGAGGTGGTCCTGAACAATTTTTGGGTGACACATTTGTAAGAGCAAATACAACGCAGAATGGTCCACTATTTAATGCTCCTCCGGCAGGTGTCGATTACTGGAACTCTGGAAGAGTGCTAGAGAACAATGGAACCATAGGAATTGCTATTTTTTCATTAGAAGATTTAGCCCCTGTTGGATCTGTTATAACCAGAGTAGACTTATTAGCGTCTACCAGAGACCACGGTGATGGAAAACTTTTTATACTACAACGCTATGCCGTACCAAAAACCGAAAAATCCTGTATGAATGTACCTTTTAATGGTTCGGTGGATGGAAGTACAATTCCAGATGGCTCAACATTTTCGTTAGTAAGTGGCCCAACCCCCGCTGGTGAGGACTTCACTTTTAATACAGATGGAAGTTATACATATACACCTAGTATTGGGTTTACGGGTGATGTTGTGTTCGAGTATTCAGTTTGTTTGCCCGAACCCAATACAACTACCTGTGACTCATCTACCTTAACCATAACATACGAGTCGGGTCCGGGTACAGGTTGTGAATGTGACTCTGGTAATGCAGATGCACCATCTTTACAAAACTAATTAATTGAAACTATACTATAATCAAATTACTAAATACATACTTATGAAAAATACTATTACATGTTGTCTTTTAGGTGTACTAGCAATTTTTGTTAGCCATGCACAAGTTGGAATTGGTACTACCAGTCCACAAGAAGCACTTCATATTGCAGGAAGCGGAAGTACCTTGCGTGTGGAAGGATTAAACAGTTCGAATAATAACAATAATTTTGGAGGTGGTTCATCTTATAACGTCGTTGCAGACAAAGATGGAAATTTAGGTTTAGGTATGCTGTCTGGAGAAGTTTCTTCAGACTCTAATATACCCAGCCCTATTACTGTGCAGACAACGGCTAACGCTGGTCTTAACTCGGCAGAGTTATACAAAAAGAACTTTACATTAACCCAACGGGCTTTAGTTGTGATAACCTATTACGTTGCCTTAGATTTTGAATCTTACGACGGCACTGCAAAAATTGATGATGGGAGAGCAAAAGTAGCCCATAATTACTTTTATCTTGGTAATGGTACAACAGCAGATACCTCAAAATCGTATGGGATGACCAGCTCGGTGTACACCAATATAAACTGTGATACGGCTACAGGTTTTATTTATAATTCCAGGTCTATGACCATTGCTTTAGACCCTGGTACCTACAGCGTTCATTTACAGGGAGCCGTTTTTGGTGGGAACCTAACAGCCGATGCTGCTTTTAGAGTAAAATTTGGAAATGGTGACAGGCTGGATATTCAAGCTATTTATCTATAAAAAGAAGAGTGTTTATGCCTCTTTTTTAAACTCACTCACAAAATGCAATTTTATCGTAGGATATTTACTTTGTGTCATCTGTAACGTAAAGGCGCTGTCAGCAAAAAAGACTAGTTGACCGCGTTTATCTTTGGCAAGAAACTTAGACTTTACTCTTTTAAAATCTGCAAACTCTGCACTTTTAGGATCTTTTGCTTCCACCCAACATGCTTTGTGTACATTCAGGTTTTCATACGTACATTTAGCTCCGTATTCATGCTCCAGCCTATATTGTATTACTTCAAACTGGAGCGCTCCCACGGTTCCAATTACTTTACGGCCATTCAGTTCTAAAGTGAAAAGCTGTGCTACCCCTTCATCCATTAATTGATCAATCCCTTTTTCAAGTTGCTTACTCTTCATTGGGTCTGCATTGTTAATGTATTTAAAATGCTCCGGAGAAAAACTAGGAATTCCTCTGTAATTCATTTCTTCTCCCTGGGTAAGGGTGTCGCCAATTTTAAAATTTCCGGTATCATGGAGTCCGACAATGTCTCCAGGGTAAGAAACATCCACGATTTCTTTCTTTTCAGCAAAAAAAGCATTTGGGCTGGAAAATTTCATTTTTTTTCCATTTCGTACATGCAGGTAGGGGGTGTTCCTTTCAAAAGTGCCCGAGACTATTTTTACAAAGGCCAGCCTATCACGGTGCTTTGGGTCCATATTGGCGTGAATCTTAAACACAAAGCCAGAGAACTCTTTCTCTTCTGGTTTTACCAGACGGGTATCACTCTCTTTAGGTCTTGGTTTCGGGGCTATTTCTACAAAACAGTCCAATAACTCCCGTACACCAAAATTATTAAGTGCCGAACCAAAGAAAACGGGTTGCAGGGTTCCTTCCAAATATTCATCTCTGTTAAAGTCCGGGTACACTTCATACACTAACTCTAACTCATCTCTTAACTCTTCTGCAGCTTTTTCACCGACCAATTCGTCTAATTCAGGATTTGCTATGTCCTCTATCTCAATAGTTTCTTCGATATTTTTTCGACTATCACCGCTAAACAGGTTTACATTTTTCTCCCAGACGTTGTAAATTCCTTTAAAATCGTATCCCATCCCAATAGGAAAGGATAAGGGAGTTACGCGTAGTTTAAGTTTTTGTTCAATTTCATCCAGCAGCTCAAAAGCATCCTTACCCTCACGATCCATTTTATTGATAAAAACAATCATGGGTATGTTTCGCATTCTACATACCTCAACTAGTTTTTCGGTTTGTTCCTCTACCCCTTTGGCTACATCAATCACTACGATTACACTATCTACCGCAGTGAGTGTTCTAAAGGTGTCTTCGGCAAAATCCTTGTGTCCGGGGGTGTCTAAGATATTAATCTTAGTCCCGTCATATTCAAAAGCCAGTACAGAGGTTGCTACTGAAATTCCACGCTGGCGTTCAATTTCCATAAAGTCACTGGTTGCCCCTTTCTTTATTTTATTACTCTTAACAGCACCAGCTTCTTGGATGGCACCACCAAAAAGGAGTAGTTTTTCGGTAAGTGTTGTTTTACCAGCATCCGGGTGAGATATAATACCAAAGGTTTTCCGTCTGTTTATTTCTTTTTGAAGCATACTTTTTATAAAAAAACAAAGATAACACCTGTAAAATCCTTTGACGTTAAATTTTAACGAAAAAAATATTCCTACTTTTTTTAAGGTTTTAATATACTGAAGCTAGCATACGTATAGCTACTTAAAAAAATAAAACTCTACACACAGACAGTCAGTTTCACCGATGAAATTTGTTCTTTATCGATATTATAGCTTTTTTTGCTCGGAATTTCCGAGTTGTTTTATTTTTCATCTGTTTAGGACTGCTTCCAATACATTTCAAATTAATGGGTGTACACAAGTATAGGTACTTTAAATTTCGACAGAGTGAAAGGAAAGGGGGTAGGTTTTAAGAAATAGCAGCTTTCTTATCTATCAGAAATATTAGATAGGTACAAATTGCTTTTTATCTATTTAAAACGTATTTAAACGATTATTTTGAGTAAAAATGAAAATATGGACTTCTATTTTTTAAGAATTTTACTTTATATTTTTAGTAGGAATTTAACAATCAAAAAAAACCACTATGTGATGAATTACGTATGTATTTTGTTGATCTTTTCACTTTTAAGATCACGCTGTCATTCCTACAAAGAATACCTCTATTAGCTCAGTAACACAGCAGTATACGTATATATACGTAGTGTAAATTCTTACAAAAAAAGACAATAATTTTAACCAATTTGTGTACTTCATCGAAGATAACCAACAGTTAAGCTAAAACTGATTACTGTGTAAGAATTATACATGTATGTTGGTATATCTTTGTCTTATTCAAGGGAAAAAAGATGTGAAAAATTTAAGACTAATCCTTTGACTGATTATAAGATATAAAATTAAGGACATATGCATAATTTTACTTTACCTCAATCTAGAAATTCATTTGCAAAAATAGTTCTGTTTACGTGCGTGCTATTTTTCTATGGCTTTTCTATTCAAGCACAGATAGGCGTTCAGTCACCTTCTATTAGAACTGGTGTTACATTCCAATGGGATGACGAGCAGGATACTAATAATGATGGGGATATTGATGATACCGAAAACAATCGAGCCGCAAGTATCAAGTCTATTACTATAGATGGAAATTTGTACAACAACTTTGCTGTTCCTTCAGGATATCAATTAACTCGTTTAGGGCCTGGTGGACACGGTCCAAATCAGGTAGTGAATAACGGGTCTTATTCAACTTTTAATAGTTCAAGTGCGACTCAGAATATAAATGATTCTAACACCTGGGATGATGCTGCCAAGGCGGCTTTTCAGTCAAAAAATCTAAACCGATATTTCACCTCAAATCCTAATGGTCGAAATATTTGTCTGGATTTTGATAAGGCGAATGGTATGAATGGTCAGTCTGAAACAGATGCTCAACTTCAAACACTTTTTTATGATCCACCCCTTCCGGCAAATGCAGGCGGTGTTTTGGCGGTTACAGAAAGAGGAGGTAACAACTGTTTGTACGTACGGTTTTTTGGGTTTTTACCTGGAAGTACTACTGAAACTCCTCTTGGAGACACATTCGTAAGAACCAATGGTGATTTACGAGGAGGGAACTTTTCTCCACCTAGTAACAATAATACCCCGGGTAATACAGATGACGATTCAGATTATTGGGGTTCAGGGCGCGAGCAGGATAATGGCCAAACTATTGCAATTGGTTTATTTCAATTGGATAATGTTGCTCCCGTTGGATCAAAAATTACGAGAATACGTTTTATAGCTGCAAGTACAGATCACGGAGATGGTAAGGTCTTTGTATTACAACGTTACGCACAACCGCAAACAGAAACGGGATGTGTTAATGAAACTATTGATGGACAAATAGATAATTCTACTACAGTACCTGCGGGTTCTACCTATACGGTAATGTCGGGTCCTAACCCAGCTGGAACGAGTTTTAACTTAAACACAGACGGAAGTTACCAGTATGTTCCACAGCCTGGCTTTGTTGGAGATGTAACTTTTACCTATAAGGTGAGACTTCCAGCTCCAAACCAAAATATTACCGATACCAATACAGTTACGATTACGATAGAACCTAACCCAGATGATGCTTCGGTTCAATTTACCTGTGGTAGTACTCCCAATAACGGTGTTTTAAGTATTACAGGGCCATTAGGCTCACAATATAGGTATGCATTAGATGGAGGAAACTTCCAGTCATCAACGCAGTTCAATAATATTGGAGTAGGGACGTATGTTGTAAAAGTAAAAAATATAAATACAGATTGTATTAGTGAAGTTTCATACACTGTAGACGATGCAGATAATGCAGCTCCTGTCGCATTTGGCGAAGATTTTTCTACAGGTCTTAATCAGTCGATTACCTTTAATGTGCTAGATGATAATGGAGATGGGCTAGACTTTGATCCTGATGGGGATCCATTTAGTATTATTTCAAATACACAGCCTTCGGACGGTAGTTTTGTAAATAATGGTAATGGTAGTTTTACTTTTACACCAAATAATGGTTTTGTAGGAAGTACTTTCTTTACCTATACTATCGAAGATGATCCTTCCCCGTGTACTAACTTAAAGAAAACAGATACTGCAACTGTAACGATACATGTGGTGTCGGACCCAGATCCAAGAGATTGTAATTGTTCTCCACTTTACAAAGATTCAAACTTTGTAAATCCTCAGCTAATTAGTGGACAGGATCTGAAAGTAGGAGCGGTATATCGTTTTGCAAATGTGTTCCCGACAAACCCTCACGGAACAACCTTAGATGCTCTTGTAAAAATTGAAGAATTTGCAGGGGGTGCTTCTCTTTTAGAAATAGATGTGACTTCTTCAGGTTTGCCAGAAGCATTCCAACCTAGAATTAATAGTACTAACAGCAACGATCAAAGTGTTCTCTTTAGCATGACGTTTGTTGAGTCTGGTGGAAACTATGGTGATGAAGTTGAAATTTCATTTTATGGAACTCCGCTGGATATAGATGGAGATAACCAGAATACCAGAGAGTATGCAGAACTGAGCCTTCCAGATGCTTACTTTGTAAGTAATAATACGTTATTAGACATTACACAAACTGCAACCAACATCCGAGGGGAATCCAGTGTGGTAACCGTGGCTCCTGGAGATGATGTGTCTTTAGATCCTCGTTTTACATTTAGTAATTACTGGCAGACAAAATCTTCTTTAAACTATAGAATTGGTAAGCTTGATGGTAACAGCGATCGTTATTATTCTTTTAATGTAAGTTGTGCAGACTTTGAGGATCCAGACGCAATATTTATTACAAATCCAGTAATATGTGGGAATGTAAGTGACGAACAGGGAAATCCTTTAGCCAATGTAACTCTTGATATTACAGGATCTGACGGAAGTTCAGAAACTGTTACAACAGATAGTAATGGAGACTATAAAAAAGAGGTTGTAATTCCTAACCCTTTAACGGAAGTTGTATTCGAAATTTTTGAAAATGACCTTCCTGGATACATTTCTGTTTCAGATGTAGATGGTGCTAATGACAACCTTATTACAAGAACTATTTCTTTAGAATCTTCTTGTGGAAATGATTTTGTAGATGGTTTTGAAGTTATTTTAGAACTGGTTACCAAAACAGATATTCTTTGTAATGGAGACAATACAGGATCCATTACGGTAACTACTTCAGGAGGAGTACCTCCGTATACCTATACATTAAATGGTGGAGCTCCGCAAGGCTCTCCAACCTTCAACAATTTAGTGGCAGGAAATTACAATATTGTAGTAACCGATTCTCTTGGAAATACAGATTCACTTCTGGTGAACCTGATACAACCAGAACCTCTAAACATTGAACTAACTAAAACCAATGCTTCTGCAACTGCACTGTGCCAAAACGGAACGGCTACTGCTACAGTTACAGGAGGAGTAGGACCTTATACCTACCAATGGGATGACCCAAACAACCAGACAACAGCTACTGCTACTGGTTTATCAGGGAGCTTATTAGGAGGAACACAATATACAGTAGTAGTAACCGATGATAATGGTTGTCAGGAACAACAGAGTGTCATCATTACCTGTGTACAGAATTGTGATGCAGTAATTAATGTTACTGATGTTACTAATGTTTTGTGTAAAGGAGAAAATACGGGTAGTGCTTCGGTATCTGCAAGTTCTTCTGCCAATCCTGGCGCAACCTTTACTTTTACCTGGAATACTACTCCAGAGCAAGTAGATGCTGGTGTAACCACAAGTACGATTTCTGATCAATTTGCAGGTGTTTATACAGTTAGTGTAACTATAGACGGTACATTATGTCTTCCTGTTGAAGAAAGTGTTACTATTACAGAGCCTTCTACTGCAGTAGCAGTGACGGCAACAGCAACAGACGAAACAGGACCCACTACAAATGATGGTACTGCAACGGCAAACCCATCTGGGGGCATACCTCCATATACTTATCTTTGGAGTCCTGGTGGAGAAACAACACAAACTATTACCGGTTTAAGTGATGGTGTTTATACTGTTACCGTAACCGATGCCAATGGCTGTTCTGCAACAACAACAGTAACTGTAAATGATGGAGATTGTAATAATCTTTCAGCAACTGCAGCAAGTACTCCGGTATCTTGTAATGGAGGAAGCGATGGTACAGCTACAGTAAACGTTACTGGAGGTCTTGGTAACTTCACGTATTCGTGGAGTCCTGGAGGACAAACTACTCAGACAATTTCAGGATTGACTGCAGGGGTTTATACAGTAACTGTAACAGATGCTGATACGCAATGTACAGCGACCAGCTCAACTACTGTAAATGAACCAACAGCACTTACTTCGGGTATTGCAGTAACAAACGCTGCTTGTTTTGGCGAAAATACAGGTTCTTTAGATCTAACAGTAAGTGGCGGAACAAGTCCTTATAGCTTCCTTTGGAGTAATGGAGCCACAACAGAAGATATTTCCAACCTGGCTGCAGGTACTTATTCTGTAGTAATTACAGACGCAAATGGATGTGTGAAAAACGACGAGGCTACAGTGGGGCAACCTTCTAAAGCACTCGACATAACAATTAGTTCTCAAGACGATATTGTTTGTGAAGGCACAGGTTCTGTTACTGTTCAGGCAACTGGAGGAACAGCGCCTTATAGTTATACTTTGGACGGTGGCGCTCCACAAGCTTCAGGCACTTTTGATAACCTCGATGCAGGCACTTATACTGTTTCAGTAATTGATGCTAACTTATGTAATGATTCTGTAAGCGTAACGATTTTAGAAAATTGTACTATAGCAGTAAATGATTTCCGAAACACTGTAGTAAATGTGCCTATAGACGGAAACGTACTAACCAACGATGAAGATGAAGAAGGCGATACACAAACGGTGACAACCCTTTCTGTAACGACAAACCAGGGTGTTGTTGTAAACATTTCTTCCACTGGAGAATTTACGTATACACCACCGGCAGGTTATGTTGGAAACGATTTCTTCGACTACTCAATTGAAGATGATGGAAATCCTCAGGCTACAGATTCAGCAAGAGTGTTTATCGCTATAAACCCAATTGGTCAAAACAGAACAATTGCAAATGCAGATGCAGTATTTACTGAAGTTGATGTTCCAATTGGTGGAAATGTATTGACAAATGATGTAGATATCGAAGGAGACGAGCAAACGGTAACAACTACAGGAACCTTCACACTGGCAAACGGAACCCTTGTGCTGAATGCAGATGGAAGCTTTTGTATACACGCCAAACCCAGGTTTTATTGGAACAGACACATTTGAATACTCGATTGTAGATGATAACGTGAACCCTGCGACAGATGCAGCTGTGCTTACCATCACTGTGATTGGTAATCCAGATGTAAATAACACGTTTGCAGTAGACGATGGCTACGGTGGAAACCAGGGCGCAACTATTACAGGAAATGTACTGGATAACGATTTCGATCCGGAAGGAGACGATCAGACAGTAGATGTTGCGGTTACACCGGTTTCAGGACCAACAAATGGTACACTTACCATTAACCCTGATGGAACGTTCACCTATACACCAAACGATCCAAACTTCTTCGGAAACGATAGTTTTGTATATGAAATTTTCGACAACGGAACTCCGGAAGCGAGAGACCAGGCAACAGTGAGTATTATTGTTGTAGGTGTAAACACAGTTCTTGCCATAGACGATATTAATAATACGTACGTAGGACTACCAGTAAGCGGAAGTGTAGCAACAAATGATGAAAACTTTGACGGACCCGTTGGAGGTGAAACATTTACATTAGTGAGTGGTCCAACAGCAGGAGGAACGTTAACGTTCAACCCTGACGGAACATACGACTATACGCCACCAACAGACCCTTCGATTTCTGAAGATACCTTCGTATATCAGATTTGTGATACAGGTAACCCAGTAGCTTGTGATACAGCAACGGTTTATATTGAAATCTTACCAGTTCCAAATACTGGAAATGAGCCGCCAGTAGCCAATGCCGATACGAATACTACTGAAGTAGATACTCCGGTAACCGGCCAAGTACTTCCAAACGATTTTGACCCAGATGGAGACCCTATCTCAGTAACGGCTAATACCGATCCGATAAATGGTACAGTTACTATCGATGCTAACGGAACTTACACCTATACGCCAGGTCCAGGATTCATTGGAGAGGATACCTTTGAATATACTATCTGTGATAACCAGACTCCAGCACTTTGTGATACTACAACAGTTACAATACAAGTGATTGCTGACGAAGGAAATATTACAGTTGCAAACGACGATGCGTATAATGGATTGATTGATACAGTGCTGTCAGGAAATGTATTGGATAATGATACCGACCCTGAAGGAGATGATCAAACTGTTGATGTTGCGCTAACGCCAATAAGCGGCCCAGCCAATGGAGTTTTAGTTATAAATCCTGACGGAACATTTACGTACACTCCAACAGCAGGCTTTACAGGTACAGATCAATTTGTATATGAAATTTTCGACAACGGAACACCTATAGTTGCAAGAGATCAGGCCACAGTATACCTTACTGTAGGGAATGGTGTAAATGAAATCCTTGCCATCGACGATATCAACGATACGTTTGTGAACTTACCAGTAGATGGTAGCGTAGCAACGAACGATCTTAACGAAGACGGTCCAGCTGGAACAGAAGTATTTACCCTGGTAAACGGTCCAACCAACGGAACACTGGTATTTAATCCTGATGGAACCTACACCTACACACCGGGAACTGATTTTATAGGAGAAGACACCTTTGAATACCAGGTATGTGACGGCGGTAACCCAGTTGCTTGTGATACAGCGATTGTTTATATCGAAGTACAGCCACTAGGTAGTCCAGATAACGACCCACCAGTAGCTAATGCAGATACCAACAGTACTCAAATAGATACTCCGGTAGACGGAACCGTAGTGCCAAACGATTTTGATCCGGACGGAGACCCGATCGTGGTAACAGGAAACACAGATCCAGCCAATGGAGCTGTAACAGTAAACCCTGACGGAACGTACACCTATACACCAGATCCAGGCTTCACAGGAGAAGATACCTTTGAGTATACTATCTGTGATAACCAGACTCCTGCATTATGTGATACGGCAACGGTAACAATTCAGGTATTGGATAGTCCAGATAACATCACCACCGCAGTGGATGATGCATACTATGGTTTCCCAGATACAGACATTACAGGAAATGTATTGGACAACGATACCGATCCTGAAGGAAACGACCAGACAGTAGATGTAGCAGTAAGCCCAAGCAATGGACCAAGTAATGGTACAGTGGTCTTGAATGCAGACGGAACATTTACCTATACTCCTGGCGCAGGCTTTGAAGGAACCGATAGTTTTGTATACGAGATTTTCGACAACGGAACACCTGTTGCAACCGATGCAGCGACAGTATATATTTCTATTGCTGATCCAGGAAACGAGATCTTAGCTGTAGACGATATCAACGATACGTTTGTAAACTTACCAGTAAGTGGTAGCGTAGCGACCAATGACGAAAACTACGACGGTCCGGCAGGAACTGAAGTGTTTACGTTAGTTAGTGGTCCAACTGCAGGCGGTACGTTAACCTTCAACCCAGATGGAACATACGATTATATTCCAGCGACAGACTATGTAGGTGATGATACCTTTGTGTATCAGGTATGTGATGGCGGAAACCCTGTAGCTTGTGATACTGCAAATGTTACGATAACAGTTGTAGATGATCCGGTTATCGGAAACGATCCACCGGTTGCAATTAACGATGTGAATATAACAGAAGTAGGTGTGCCAGTAGAGGGTAACGCGCTTGTAAACGATTTCGATCCGGATGCAGGTGATACCATTTCGGTAACAGCAAATACAGATCCTACCAACGGGACAGTTACAATAGCTCCCAATGGAGACTACACCTATACACCTGGTCCAGGATTTGAAGGAGTAGATACGTTTGAATATACTATCTGTGACAGTGCAACACCTTCATTGTGTGATACTGCTATTGTTACTATATATGTAATTGGTGACCCAGGAAATATTACAGTAGCAAATGATGATGCCTATTATGGAGAAATTGATACAATAGTAGCAGGGAATGTGCTAGATAACGATAATGATCCTGAATTAGATAATCAGACATTAAATGTGGCTACAACGCCTGTTTCAGGACCTTCTAATGGTAGTGTGTTAATTAACCCTGATGGTAGTTTTGAATATACCCCAGGAGCTGGCTTTACAGGAAATGATCAGTTTGTATATGAAATTTTTGATGATGGTACACCTGTTGCAACCGATCAAGCAACCGTATATATTCTAATCGAACAAACCCCAGCACCAGCAATAGCTATTGTGAAGTCAGGAGTGTTTGTGGACGGTAATGGCGACCAGTGTGCCGATGCAGGAGAAGTAATCAGATATACTTTTGAAGTTACAAACGAAGGAAATGTTGCCTTAGGAACTATTCTGGTAACTGATCCTTTATTAGAAGCTCCAAACCCTGTGGTAGCTATTACTTTTGTGGGTGGAGACACCAATGGAAATAACTTATTAGATGTAGACGAAACTTGGGAGTACACTGCAGACTATGCAATGACACAGGATGATATCGATTTAGGTACCATTACAAACCAGGCAACTGCAGAAGGTACAGATGAAGATGGAACAACGGTTGAAGATCTTTCAGACGAAAGTCTAACTACCGAAGATGACCCAACAGTTACAGAAATTTGTCAATCACCAGCAATCGCTATCGTAAAAGAAGCGAGCTATGACGACGGTGGGGATTGTAGCCAACCAGGTGAAGTGATCGAGTATACATTCACAGTAACAAACCAAGGAAATGTTAGCCTGTCTAATGTTTTAGTAACCGATGTTTTACTAGGAGGAAACGTTCCTGGTCCGGACAGTGGTGATACAGACAATGATGGAGAGTTAGATGTAACTGAAGCTTGGAT